>NZ_CP159826.1:0-3715040 GCF_047729875.1 Halioglobus sp. Uisw_031
GTCGACTTGCTAGGTAAAAACACTCGGCAAATTAAAACAACTATCATTCGTTACTTTTTTCAGAAGTCCGGGTTTCTTGCCTGGCTTTAAGGGGTTTTCCTTGCCTGATGCCGTGTGGCAGAAATGCGTCAATCGCTTGCGTGATGAGCTGCCGTCGCAACAATTTAATACCTGGATTCGGCCATTAAAAGCCAGTACAGGCAGCCGTTCACTGACACTTTTTGCTCCGAACAGGTTTATTAAGGATTTTGTGGCAGAGAAGTATTCGGAGCGGATATTTGCGCTCGTACGCGAACTCCAGCCGGACGACGCGCTACAAATTGCTCTCGAAATTGGGCCCATTAGTGTTGCAGTACCTACTCCTATAGAGCCGGAGGCCTCCCCCTTGGCTGGCAGTAAACAAGGGTTGTTTGATGGCAGCGGCATCATGGAGCGGGCGCCAAGCGCCGCGCGAGCTGCGCCGTTGTTGGCCCAGAGAAGGCCGCCTAGCGTGCTTGAAGGTGGCGCCCCGGTGGACCATCAGCACCACCTGTTCGAGAACTACACCTTTGATAGTTTTGTAGAGGGTAAGTCCAATCAGCTAGCGTTAGCGGCGGCCCGGCAGGTCGCCGAAAACCCCGGCACTTCCTATAATCCGTTGTTTTTATATGGCGGTGTAGGTCTTGGTAAAACGCATCTAATGCACGCAGTCGGGAATGCTTTGAAGGCGCGCAATCCAGAGGCTAAAGTTGTGTATCTTCACTCGGAGCGGTTTGTTGCGGACATGGTCAAGGCGCTGCAACTAAACGCGATAACTGATTTTAAGCGCTACTATCGGTCCGTTAACGCATTGTTGATAGACGACATACAGTTTTTTGCAAAGAAAGACCGCTCACAAGAAGAATTCTTCCACACATTCAATGCCCTGCTCGAAGGGGGCCAACAGATGATCTTAACGTGTGATCGTTACCCCAAGGAAATTGACGGCCTTGAGGAGAGGCTGAAGTCACGCTTTGGGTGGGGTCTTACGGTTGCCGTGGAGCCTCCAGAGCTTGAGACTCGAGTCGCGATATTGATGAAGAAAGCGAGTGAAGTTCGTATTGATTTGCCCCCTGATTCGGCATTTTTTATCGCACAGCGGATTCGGTCGAATGTCAGAGAGCTCGAAGGTGCGCTTAAGAGGGTGATAGCGAGTGCTCGCTTCTTGGCGCGACCCATCGATATAGAGTTGATCAAGGAGAGCCTCAAGGATTTACTGGCATTGCAGGATAGGCAGGTTAGTATGGACAATATTCAGCGAACCGCTGCGGAGTATTATAAAATTAAAATTGCGGACATGATGTCGCGCCGGCGCAGTCGTTCCGTTGCCAGGCCGCGCCAAATGGCGATGGCCTTATCAAAGGAATTGACCAATCATAGTTTGCCAGAGATTGGAGACAGTTTTGGCGGTAGAGACCACACGACAGTTCTCCATGCATGCCGTAAAATCAAGGAGCTTCGTGAAACAAACTCGGATATTCGAGAAGATTACAAAAATTTGTTAAGAACGTTGACGACCTGAACACACAAACGAAACCAAGTTTTGTTTGTGTGTCATAACCTGTCTGGCTGCACCAGATCGTATTATTGTTAGGGAAGGGAAAACACCAATATGAAGTTCAGTATTTCACGGGATAGCCTGGTCAGATCGTTAAACCTTGTGGCGGGTGTTGTTGAGCGCAGGCAGACATTGCCTATTTTGGCGAATGTATTGCTGGTGCTGAAGGAGGACTGGCTGTCGCTGACAGGAACAGACTTAGAGGTGGAGCTGGTGGGCCGCATACAGCTTGCGGTTGCGGGCGAGGAGTCTGGTGAGGTTACGGTCCCCGCTCGAAAGTTGTTGGATATCTGTAAATCGCTGCCCGAGGGTAGTGATATCAAGTTCAGCGCTAAAGAAAACAAAGTGGCGGTGAGGTCAGGCAGTAGCCGCTTTACGCTTTCCACGCTGCCAGCGAGAGAGTTCCCGAATGTTGAAAACAGTATTGGAACACACCAGCTTACCCTCAAGCAGGGCCAGTTGAAGCGTTTGATTGATCGTACCGGCTTTGCCATGGCCCAGCAGGACGTGCGCTACTATTTAAATGGGATGTTGTGGGAGCTCGACAGCAAGCAGCTGCGTGTCGTGGCGACCGACGGACACCGTTTGGCCATGTGTACGTTGAAAGACAAAATAAGCGTCACTGGAGAGGGGGGCGTACAGATGATTCTCCCTCGCAAGGGTGTTTTGGAGCTCGCCCGTTTATTGGTGGACGACAAGGCAGAGATCCAGATTAACATCGGTAGCAACCACATTAGGGCAACGACAGGTGACTTTACCTTCACCTCAAAGCTTGTTGACGGTAAGTTTCCCGATTATGAGAAAGTGGTGCCACGGTCGCCGACTAATATTCTGAAGGGCTCTCGTCAGGAGTTGAGGCAGGCATTTACGCGAACTGCGATCCTGTCTAATGAGAAGTTTAGAGGCGTTCGTTTGAAGCTGACGGCCAATACCCTGGATATCGTTGCGAATAACCCGGAACAGGAGGAGGCCGAAGAAACGGTTCCGGTTGATTATTCCGGTGAGACGCTGGAAATTGGCTTTAACGTCAGTTATTTGCTGGATGTTCTTGGGGTACTGAGTGGGGACCAGATTAAGTTGTCGCTGGCGGACCCTAATAGTAGCGCGCTGCTGGAGGAGTCTGACGAGGGCGACTCACTCTATGTCGTCATGCCGATGCGGCTCTAATTGAGCGTATTCTGATTATGCGTGAAGTTTTAGTGGGTTTTTTTCGGCTTATGCCCGATATTCCCGAGTAGTTGTGGCGCTGACCCAGTTACAAATAAGCAACGTAAGAAACCTGCAACAGGTGAGGCTGCAGGGTTTGAAAGGCGTAAATGTGTTTTTCGGCTGCAATGGCAGTGGAAAAACCAGTGTGCTGGAGTCAATACACCTGCTGGGAATGGCTCGTTCCTTTCGCGGCAGCAGTGTTAAGTCGCTGATCAACCATGAGTCGCCCAGCTGTACGGTGTTCGGGACAACAGTGCTTGATTTGCCGCCGCCTGTTGCGGACGAGGGTGCCGCTGGGGTTGGAGTGGGGACGCCGGTGGGCGTGCAGCGCAACCGCAGTGGTGAGGCGCAAATTAAGATAGGAGGAAGAGCCGTCCGAACGGTTGCTGAGCTGGCAGAGCAGTTGCCGTTGCAGGTTATCACGGCCGAGAGTTTTGGGCTGCTGACGGGCGCACCTGGCGCGCGGCGCCAATATTTGGACTGGGGAGTGTTCCACGTGGAACACCAGTTTTTCGGCCAGTGGCAGCGATTTCAAAGAAGTATAAAACAGCGCAACAACCTGCTGCGGCGTGGTAAAATATCTGACCAGGAGCTGACCGCGTGGACCCGAGACTTGGCGCAAACAGGCACCGCCATAAGCGAGTATAGAAAAGGCTATTTCCAGATTTTAGCGCCCTGTTTCAAGGAGATCATGGCAAGATTGGCGCCATCTCTAGGTGCGCTGGAGCTGCGATATCAGCAAGGATGGGACCGGCAGCTAAGCTATAGTGAAGCGTTGGCGCAGGGCTTTACTGCTGACACAGAGCAGGGGTATACACATTCGGGCCCGCAGCGTGCGGATATCAGGGTGATGTCAGGTGGCCATTTGGCGGCAGAGACATTGTCCCGAGGGCAGCAAAAACTCGTTGTGTGTGGGTTAAAGTTGGCGCAGGGCCGACTGATGGCTCAGCTAGGGCGCGGCAAATGTACGTATCTTATCGATGACCTGCCCTCAGAGCTCGATAACGCCCATAGCCTGTTGGTCTGCGAGCTGTTGGCGTCTATGGATGCGCAGGTATTTGTCACCTGTATCGACCAGCGGGAAATTAGGTCGGTGTGGCCTGAAAGTGAAGAACTGGCAATGTTCCACGTGGAACAGGGTGTTGTGAGGCGTCATTCGGAAGAGTGACGGCACCCCTTATACATAAAACATGCATTAAGAGTGAGAATCCATGAGCGACGACATAAATACGTATAACTCAGATAACATCAAAGTGCTGAAGGGCTTGGATGCGGTCCGCAAGCGCCCTGGAATGTATATTGGCGACACGGATGACGGTTCTGGCCTGCACCATATGGTCTTCGAGCTGGTCGATAATTCAATAGATGAGGCGCTTGCCGGCCACTGCAAAAAAATCAACATCGTCATTCATCCTGACGAGTCGGTATCCGTCAGTGATGATGGGCGAGGTATTCCGACAGAGATGCATGAGGACGGGGTTTCCGCTGCCGAAATTGTGATGACGGTACTGCACGCCGGAGGTAAATTCGATGAAAACGCCTATAAGGTCTCTGGAGGGCTTCACGGCGTAGGGGTCTCCGTGGTCAACGCGCTCTCTGAAGAGTTGGTGTTGACGATTAGACGAGGCGGTAAACTGTATGAGCAGGTTTATGTTCACGGTATACCGCAAGCGCCGCTGGCAGAAATAGGCACTACAGAGACAAGTGGCACGACGGTCCGCTTTAAGCCCTCACCGAATACCTTTACCAACATAAAGTTCCATTTTGAGCAGCTGGCCAAACGCTTACGGGAACTCGCTTTTTTGAATTCTGGGGTGTGTATCTTGCTGAAGGATGCGCGCAGCGGCGGGAAGGAAGAGGCCTATGAGTATGAGGGCGGTTTATTGGCCTTCGTTGACTACCTTAATTTGAATAAAAAGCCGGTAAACAAGCCGTTTTACTTCCAGCATCAGTATGAAGATGGCATTGAGGTGGAGGTCGCGCTGCAGTGGAACGACGGTTTTCAAGAAAACGTTCTTTGTTATACCAATAACATACCTCAGCGTGATGGCGGTACCCATCTGACCGGCTTCAGGACGGCGCTAACCCGATGCCTTAATGCCTATATTGAGCGTGAAGGGCTGTCGAAGAAAGCCAAAGTGGACACAACCGGTGAAGATGCACGAGAAGGCCTGACAGCGGTTGTTTCAGTGAAAGTGCCTGACCCTAAGTTTTCTTCCCAGACCAAAGATAAAATGGTGTCTTCAGAGGTGCAGCCCGCTGTCGATCAGGCGATGAGCGCGCAATTAAATGATTACTTAATGGAAAATCCTTTAGAAGCTAAGGCGGTTGTCGGAAAAATGCTTGACGCTGCGCGGGCCCGTGAAGCCGCGCGCAAGGCCAGAGAGATGACCCGACGCAAGGGTGCATTGGATATCGCGGGGCTGCCTGGAAAGCTGGCCGACTGTCAGGAAAAAGACCCCGCGTTGTCTGAGATATATCTAGTGGAGGGTGATTCTGCAGGAGGTTCTGCAAAACAGGGGCGTAATCGCAAATATCAGGCGATCCTGCCTTTAAAAGGCAAGATTCTTAATGTCGAAAAAGCTCGATTTGACAAGATGCTCGAATCGGCAGAAGTTGGCAATATTGTGACAGCTCTAGGCTGTGGCATCGGAAAAGAAGAGTTCAGCCCGGATAAATTACGCTACCACAGTATCATCATTATGACCGATGCGGATGTCGATGGGTCCCATATTAGAACCCTGCTCTTAACCTTCTTTTTCCGTCAGATGCGTGAACTGGTCGACCGCGGCCATATTTTCATCGCTCAGCCACCACTGTACAAGATTGCCAAGGGAAAACAGCACCAGTATCTGAAGGATGACGAAGCCCTCGATCAGTTTTTGACACAATCCGCGCTGGAATCGGCTTCGATCGTCGTTAATCCTGAGGCGCCTGCTATCTCTGGCAGCGGCTTGGAGCAACTGGTTAATGATTACCGTGCCGTTGCAGTAACGATTAATCGCCTTAGCCGGTTGTATTCGGAAATGGTGCTTTGGGAAATGGTATATGGCTTATCGCTGACCCTTGAGCAGATGAGAGAGGAGTCTGCCGTTAACGTGTTTTGCGACCAGCTTAGTGAGCGCTTACTTTCAGTGTCAGCCAAAGGATCCAGATATTCTGTTGTGGTCAGAAAAGATCAGGAGCGTCAGCTCTATTTCCCCGTGGTGAAATTACTTTCTCACGGGGTAGAGTCGGAAACAGAATATCACCACGAGTTTTTCTCTTCCGGCGAGTATCGTAGCCTGATAGCGCTGGGTGAAACGCTCAATAGCCTGATCGAAGAGGACGGTTATTTTCAGCGTGGCGAAAAGGTGCTGCAAACCCGAGTGTTCGCGGATGGCCTGAACTGGTTAATGACGGAGGCACGCAAGGGCTATAACATTCAGCGCTACAAGGGCCTGGGAGAAATGAATCCGGAACAGCTGTGGGAAACGACCATGGATCCAGATGTTAGGCGCATGCTCAAAGTGACAGTAGAAGATGCCATCGCGGCGGACCAAATGTTCACCACACTAATGGGTGATCAGGTCGAACCGCGGCGTGAGTTTATCGAAGATAATGCGCTGTCAGTGGCCAACCTTGATATTTGACGGCTTAGTTCTCTAGCTGTGGCGGTTGCTGGCTTTTGTTATCCGTTGTTTCTGTCACAGACTCTAAGCGACCATTTTCAATGTCATCGTGAATAGGTTCTAGCATAGCCATGTCTTTATTTGCACGGGTCGACAGTAGTTGGAAACGCTCGACTTTGCCGTGCAGCCCCTGCTTACCGGCTAGGCCTGTTACGGCGTCATTATAGTGGTTGTTGGCGGCCTTTAGGGTGTTACCTAATTTGTGTAGCCGATCTGCGACAAGGCAGACCTGATTATAAATGTCCCCCGCTCTGCTGCTAATCTCTTTCGCCTCCTGATTACTGTGTTCAACCATCCATAGGTTTGCCACCGTGCGCAGAATAGGCATAAGGGTGGTATGAGAAACCATCACCACGCCTTTTTGATAGCCATAATTAAACAGGCCCTTGTTGTGTTTCATGGCCTCAATGTAGGCGGGCTCGATGGGCATAAACATGAGTACAAAGTCTGGGCTACCAATGCCGGGAAGGTTGGCGTAATCCTTCGATGCTAGGTCGTCGATATGATTGCGGACCGCCTGTGCGTGGGCATTCAGGGCGTCCACCCGCTCCTCATCGGTGGTCGCTCCGATGGCCCGGTCATAGTCAATTAGAGAGACTTTGCTGTCGATGATCAGGTTTTTATTATCCGGCAGTTTAATAATAAAGTCAGGGAGTTTACGCTTCCCCTCCCCGTCTCGATACACGGCTTGTGCCTCATAGTGCTCCCCTGCCTGCAACCCCGCCAGCTCTAGCGTACGTTCCAACTGGGCCTCCCCCCAGTTGCCGACGGCTTTTTTATCGCCTTTCAATGCTACCGTCAGATTGCTGGCCTGGCTGTTCATTTCCAGACCAACCTCCAGTACTTTTTGAATCTCCTTTTCAAGAGCGGTATTGCCCTTGATAGATTCCGAATGCACCTCGTTTATGCGCGTTTGGAAACCAGTGATTTGCTCGCGAAACGGTTTTAGCAGGACCTCCAGTGACGCCTGACTCGTTGTTGTAAAGCTCTTGCCTTTGTCTTCAAAAATTTTGTTGGCGAGATTTTCGAACTCTTTTTTGAGGTTTTCGCGGGTTTCATTCAACAACTTAATTTGCTCTAGGTGCCGGTCCTCTCGTTCGTCTTGCTGTGTTTGCAGTTGGGTATTTTCCTGTAAGGAAGCATTGAGTTGGGCTCGAATCTGGGTGAGGTCGTCCGTTAAGGCCGAGAGCTCTGAGGACTTAGCCTGCAATTGCAGCTGTGATTGCTCCAGCCCAACGGCCTGACCACGCTGTTGTGCGCTCGCTTCTGCTAGCGCCTCTTCGCGTATCCGTAACTGCCCTCGGCACTCGGTCAGTGACCGCCTGCTGGAGACGCCTTGCCAGATACTGATGAACAGTGCGGTGAGTATCGTCGCGGCCAATACGGCGGCGATAATAATGAAATGATTCTCGGTTAGTGCCATCGAGTATTCCCTGTCACAGGTCGTCAGTGTAGATCAAGAAGGGTCCGTTAAGGAGATAAATCCGCTACGGGGAAAGACCTGTTGCGCATCTGACCCTTTTTGCCAACAGCACGCCGATGTTCCTGGCCCCTAACGCTATTTGCTGACCGCTAACAGGGAGATATCAGCTACTTCTAAGAAAAGATCACGCAGGCGCTTTAGTAAGTTAAGGCGGTTGTCACGTAACGGGGCATCTTCCACGTTGACCATTACGTCATCGAAAAAAGCATCTACAGGCTCACGCAAGGCGGCCAGACATGACAATGCTTCAGTGTATTCATCGTGCTCCAAGTGCTTGCGACAGATATTGCTAAGGTCTTCGAGGCAGCCCAAAAGCCTCTTCTCCTGTGGCTCAACAAGTAAGTTAGTGCTCACATCTCCGAAAGAATGGGCACTATCTAACTTGCCAAGGATATTGGAAACCCGCTTGTTGGCGGCGGCCAGAGCCTGCGCCTGGGGCAACAGTGAAAAGGCGTGTACGGCCTCTACGCGGCGCTGAATATCCAGCGGGCGGGATAGATTTCGGGCGCTGACAGACTTGAACACTTCGGCAGGAATATTCTCTTCTTCATACCAGGCGCGAAAGCGTTCGATCATATAGTCAAACACCTGCTCTGCAGTCCGGTCGGCGAGAGTGCTTGCCGGATACTGCGCCACGGCCTGATCCAGGCATTCCATTAAGTCCAGGTCTAGACGCTTTTCCACTAAAATGCGCAACACCGCTAATGATGCTCTGCGCAGCGCAAAAGGATCTTTGGAGCCCGTGGGCGGCTGTCCAATTCCGAAAATTCCGACCAGTGTGTCCAGTCGATCTGCGAGCCCCAGAGTGCAGGCAGTTGCTGTTTCAGGAAGACGGTCGCCGGCAAATTTCGGCCAATATTGTTGCGCCAGAGCCGCAGCAACCTCTCCCTCTTCGCCGTCGTGCAAAGCATAGTAGGATCCGGCAATGCCCTGCATATCGGCAAATTCCAGCACCATATCGGTCACCAGGTCGGCCTTGCTCAGTTCCGCAGCCCGTTGCGCAAACGCAACTGACGCGCCGACGTCCGGTGCCAGCAAAGCGGCTAGCTGGCTTATGCGCACGGTCTTATCCAGCAGGGTGCCCAGCTTTTGTTGAAAGACGATATTGCTCAGGCTTGCGACCCGCTCGGCAAGTGGAGTTTTTTTATCCGTTTCAAAGAAAAAGGCGGCATCTGACAGCCGAGGACGAATGACCCGCTCATTACCTGCTATGACTTGCTGTGGATCAGAACTTTCAATATTCGCTACGGTGATGAAGTGGGGCAGAAGCTCACCCTTGCTGTCGACCAGATGAAAATATTTCTGATGCTCTTTCATAGAAGAAATCAGTGCCTCCGGCGGCACTTGCAAATAGCGCTCCTCGAAGGACCCAGTGAGTGCGACCGGCCATTCCACCAGGCCTGTGACCTCGTCCAGTAAATCTGTCGCGATAACAGCGTTAGCACCCAGGGCGAGGGCCTGCGCCTCTACCTGCTCACGAATGATCTGTTGGCGCTGCTCAAAAGAGGCGACCACGTTGGCTTTGGCCAGTGCAGACTCGTAATCCTCAGCGTGGTTTAAGGTAATCAAAGCGCTGCCAAGGAAGCGATGTCCGCGCGTTGTGTTGCCGGTGCTCAGGTTAAAAATTTTACCGTGATCGCAATCCTGGCCCAGCATGGCAACCACCCAATGTACCGGTCTGACAAACTCTTCTCGACTCGCGCCCCAGCGCATACGCCGTGCAATAGGCAAGCCCGCAATGCTGCTCTGTATTATAGCGTTGAGAGCATCCCGCGCAGCTACGCCGGGGACGGTTTTTTGAAGACCCAACCGCGGCCCCTTAGGAGTATCGATAGTCTGCAGTTGCTCTGGCGCTACGCCCTGTTTTTTAGCGAAACCGCTGCTGGCGTTCGACCAGTTCCCCGCTTCGTCTCGCGCGCGATCTAGCGGAGGCCCCAGAACTTCGACTGTTTTCTCGGGTGCTTTTAACTGGACGTCAAAAATGAGGACGGCCAAACGGCGCGGAGTGGCGAAACACTGCACTTGGCCATAACGTAACTCGCGTTGCTTCAGGCCGTCTACGATGCCGTCCCGAAACGCCAAGCTCAGAGGCTTCAATGTCTTTGGGGGCAATTCTTCTGTGCCCAATTCTACTAGCAGCGTGTCAGTGCTCATGCGCTATTTTGCCTCTGCCTGAATCCGGTCTAGGGCCTCTATACGCAGGGCCTCGGTGGCTAGCGGGAAACCCAGTGCGGCGCGGGTGTTGAAGTAAGCCTTTGCAACCGCCCGCGCCAGAGTCCTCACCCGGAGTATAAAGCGCTGGCGCTCGGTAACAGAAATAGCGTGCCGAGCATCGAGCAGGTTAAAGACGTGGGACGCTTTCATTACCATTTCATAGGCAGGTAGAGACAGGTCTTTTTCAACCAGTCGCATGGCCTCGTGCTCGCAGTGATCGAAGCTGGCGAACAGGTGTTTGATGTCAGCCTCTTCGAAGTTATAGCGGGACATTTCCACCTCGTTCTGGTGGAACACATCGCCATAGGTCACCTTGCCCGCAGGCCCATCAGACCACACCAAATCGTAAATGCTGTCTACGCCTTGCAGGTACATCGCAATACGCTCGATGCCGTAAGTAATTTCGCCGGTGACCGGATAGCACTCAAGACCACCCGCTTGCTGAAAGTAGGTGAACTGCGTCACTTCCATGCCGTTCAACCAGACCTCCCAGCCTAAGCCCCATGCCCCGAGGGTGGGGGATTCCCAATTGTCTTCAACAAAGCGCACGTCGTGAATGGAGGTATCAACGCCCAATGTCGTCAAAGACTGGAGATACAAATCTTGAAAGTTCTTTGGGGAGGGCTTCATGATGACTTGGAACTGGTAGTACTGCTGGAGGCGGTTAGGGTTCTCTCCGTAACGCCCGTCCGTCGGACGGCGGCAGGGCTGAACGTAGGCAGCGCTCCAGCTTTCAGGCCCTATTGCGCGCAGGAAGGTCGCTGGGTGAAATGTCCCTGCACCGACTTCCATATCCAGCGGCTGCAGTACCACGCAGCCCTGCTCTGCCCAGAACTGTTGAAGCTTGAAGATCAGCTGCTGAAATGTAAGAGTTTCGCTTTTGGTTTGTGCCACCGGTTCGCTCATCATGTCGCTGCAAAAAGCTGGCTATTATACAGCCTCTTTTAGCGTCATAATACGCGCTTTCCCCGAAAGTAAAATTCTTCTGTAAATTTACGGCGTTTTATACTGATCTGGGTGGCCCTGCGTTCCGGCACCGTGCTTTTGCAGGGTTGGTGTAAACGACAGATTGGAATGTGGCTCAAGGTTGAGGAGGCGTATGTTTTTTGGAAAGATCATTGGTGGATTAATCGGGTACTCGGTCTGGCACATGCCCGGCCTTATCTTGGGTGTATTGGTAGGCCATACTTTTGACAGGGGTCTGCATAACGCGCTTCGTTTCGGTTCGCCGGAGAATGTCGAGCGTGTGAAAAATAGCTTTTTCGAGACGACTTTCCTACTAGCGGGCTATTTGGCGAAGGTAGATGGTCATGTTTCTCGCTCAGAAATAGACCATACCGAGAGCTTCATTGCCCAGATGGGCTTGAGCGGCGATCAGCGCGAACGGGCCATTGACCTATTTCGACAGGGGTCCGTCGTCGGTTTTGAAATTGAACCGGTGGTCGCCGCGTTTTTGAAGACCTGTGGCCCTCGACGGCAACTGCAACAGACCTTGTTGTTGTTCCTGATCTCTCTGGCGCAGGTGGATAAGGGTATCGAACCATCTGAACACGCGGCGCTAATGCGCATTGCCGGCCTGATGGGCTTGAGCGCTGCACAATTGGAACTGATGTTGCGCATGGCGCGCGCGCAAGAGCACTTCCACCAAGGCGGTTCTGCGGCCCGCTCAGAACATAGTTTAGAAGACGCCTACTCGGCGCTGGGTGTTGACAGGACTATCGGCGACAAGGAATTGAAGCGCGCCTATCGCAAACTGATGAGCCAAAATCATCCAGACAAACTGATCGCAAAAGGTGTTCCTGAAGACATGATAAAACTGGCAACGGCACGCGCGCAGGAGATTCAGGCAGCGTATGAAATGATCAAGAAAACGCGACCGGATATACGCTGAGCCTAAACGAAACCAGTCAATCGCGAAGGCTAGGTGCGCCAGAATGCCGGGGTAAATAACACCAGCAGCGTAAAGATCTCTAGACGCCCGAGCAGCATGGCAAAGCACATGATCCCCTTGGCCGTTTCACTGATGTCGCTGAACCCATTCGCGACGCCGGCGATGCCTATCCCCAGGTTGTTAAGCGCTGCCGCGACCGATGAGAAGGCGGTTATGAAGTCCATTCCCGTTAGCATTAGCATGAGTAATAAAATGATATACGACGATGTATAGACGGCAAAAAAGCTCCACACGGCACTGACCACCGTCGCTTCTACTCGGCGCCCTCCGACTTTTAGTGGAATCACCGCCTGGGGGTGCACCAGTTGCTTAAGTTCTCGCAGCCCTTGTTTATAAATTAGCATGACACGCATGGCCTTAATGCCGCCCGTTGTTGAGCCAACGCAACCGCCCATGCAAGAGAAAAAGATCGCCATAATTGGCAGGGCTATAGGCCAAACAGAAAGATTGCCAGTGGAGAATCCCGTCGTGGTGATAATAGACAGGACCTGAAATACACCGTGAAGAATACTGTCTTTATGCCCGTGTATATCCCAGATGATCAGGCAGTAAATAGTAATCAGCATGCATGCCAACACCGCCGCAGTATAGAAGCGCGTCTCCGAATCTTTACGGTACGATGCGACTGATCCCCGCCGCCAAGCCATGAAGTGCAAGCCGAAATTAATACTCGAAATAAACATAAATACCGAAGCAACAATGAGGACAGCATCACTTTTGAAGAAACCAAGGCTCTCATCGTGAGTTGAAAATCCCGCTAGAGATACCGTAGAAAAAGAGTGGGCGATAGCATCAAAGGCCGACATGCCGACGGCGTAATAGGCGATGGCACAGGCGATGGTGAGAAGTAAATAGACGCTAAATAGAGCCTTGGCTGTCTCGGTGATTCTGGGCGTCAGTTTGCTGTCCTTAGACGGTCCAGGTGTCTCGGCTCGGTACAGCTGCATTCCGCCCACGCCCAGCATTGGCAGTATTGCCACAGCGACCACGATAATGCCGATGCCGCCTAGCCACTGGAGTAGCTGACGGTAGATGAGAATAGAGTGAGGTAGGGTGTCGAGTCCCACAATAACCGTGGCGCCAGTGGCGGTAAGGCCCGAAAGAGACTCAAATATTGCGCTTACAGGCGTCAAGTCTAGTGTGTCGGCGAGGGCAAAGGGCAGCGCACCGAATAACCCCAGCACTGTCCAGAACATTGAGGTGATCAGGAAACCATCACGGATTCGCAATTCATGACTGGCATTACGCAGGGGGAACCACATCAACAGGCCGGAAAAAAAAGTAATGCATATCGCGGACACAAAGCCCGCAGCACTGCCATCTTTTTCCATTAGTGCAAGCGTCAGAGGCACCAGCTGGATAGAGCTGAACAACATTAGCAGGATGCCGAGAATCCGAAATGAGACTGAGAAGTGCATCGTCTAGGAAAAAAATCCGAAGCCAACGGCAAACAGTTTTTCGACAGCTCCGATTTGCTTGCGATCGAGCAGGAATATGATGACATGGTCATCGGTTTCTACGACGACATGCCTGTGTGCGATAAGAACCTTTTCATCACGCACAATGGCTCCTATGGTCACGCCTTTTGGCAGGGTGATGTCGTCCAAGCGCCTGCCGACAACCTTAGAGGAGCGGGGATCACCGTGGGCTGTTACCTCAATAGCCTCTGCCGCCCCGCGCCGTAGCGAGTGAACGTTGCTGATATCTCCCTTGCGCACATGCGTCAGTAGGCTGCCGATGGTAATTTGTTGTGGTGATATGGCGATATCGATTTCATCACCGACCAGTTCGGCATAGGCAGCATTAGTGATCAGCGTGATAACCTTCTTAGCGCCCATACGTTTGGCCAGCATCGACATCATAATATTGGCTTCGTCGCTATTCGTGAGGGCGCAAAATACGTCTGTAGCCTCGATGTTTTCGGAGGCAAGGAGTTGTGGCTCGGAGCCGCTGCCGTGCAGAACGATACAGTGCTTGAGTCGCTCAGACAGCGTTCGGCAAAGGGCGTAGGACTTCTCGATGAGCTTTACTTGATACTTGTTTTCGAGGTTCTGCGCCAGAGTTGCGCCTATGTTGCCGCCACCGGCGATCATTACTCGCTTGTAGGGCTTGTCGACCTTGCGCAACTCAGACATGACCGCTTTGATGTTTTCTTTGGCCGCAATGAAAAAAACATCGTCATCGATTTCTACCACGGTATCACCCTCAGGGATGATGGCGCGGTCCTGCCGAAAAATTGCAGCGACGCGCGTGTCGACCTTAGGCATATGTCGGCGAATTTCCTTCAGCTCATGACCAACAATCGGCCCTCCATGGTAGGCCTTCACGGCAACCAGTTGAACTCGGCCTTTGGCAAAATCGAGCACTTGCAGAGCCCCGGGGTTTTCTATCAGTCTCTGGATGTTTTGGGTGACCAGCTGTTCTGGACCAATGATGACGTCGACAGGAATATGGTCTCGTGAAAACAACTGTTCCTGGTGAGTCAGATAATTGGGCGAGCGAACGCGACAAATCTTGGTGGGAGTTTTAAACAGCGTGTGTGCGACTTGGCAAGCCATCATGTTGATCTCGTCGCTATTGGTGACAGCGACAAGCATGTCAGCATCTTCAGCGCCTGCCTGGTAAAGCGTATTGGGGTGAGATGCGCCGCCGACCACCGTGCCAATATCGAGGTGATCCGTTAGGGCGCGCAACTTATCGGCGTCGGTATCCACGACGATGATGTCATTTTGTTCGTTGGCCAGGTGCTCGGCGAGGGTACCGCCAACTTGGCCAGCCCCGAGAATGATAATCTTCATGGCTCGATGTGTTCTAGTGAATTAAGAGGACTTAAGTGATCTTTCACGATAAAGAAATCGGTCGATGATTGTAAGCACCGGAGAGGCGCAATTATGCACAACTATTATCCGACCTTTTTTAGCGTGGCATAGAATAAACCGTCAGTACCGCCGCTTGATGGCAGCAGTTGGCGCCCGCTGGTGACGGACTCGCTGCCCGCCATCTCAGTGTCAGATAGCGCTGCGTCGGCTTCTTCGGTGAGAAAGCGTTGTATCACTTGGCTGTTCTCTTCGTCTAGGATGGAACAGGTCGCGTACAGCAATGTGCCACCTGATTTAAGCAGCGGCCACAGGCCCCGCAGAATACACAGTTGCTGATCTGCCAGCGGGGCAATATCGCTTTCTCGGCGCAGCAATTTCACATCCGGGTGCCGGCGAATGACACCGCTGGCGGAACAGGGAGCATCCACCAGAATACGATCAAAACTTGCGGGCTCCAGCGCAGCAGGAGGGCTTGCAGCATCGCCGGTGATCAGAGTCGCCTTCAGGTTCAGCCGGTGCAGGTTTTCCGACACTTTTTGCAGGCGTAGTTCGTCGATGTCCATGGCGACAAGCTCGGCCAGTTCTGGCTGTAACTCCAAGATATGACACGTTTTGCCACCGGGCGCGGCACAGGCATCCAGTACGCGTTCCCCTGCTCCGGCTTGTAGTAGTAAGGCCGCCATTTGGGCCGCCTCATCCTGTACGCTCACCCTGCCAGCGCTGAACTCTGGCAGATCCCAGACATCTAGTGGCACGGCTAGCTGGATGGCATGCTTACTCAGGCAGCCAGCCTCGGCCGCAATGCCATGACCTTTAAGGCTGCCAACATAGTCGTCCCTAGAGGCTTGGCCGCGGTTTACGCGCAGAGTCATTGGAGGCTGTTGATTGTTGGCATCGATGATTGCGGCTGCGGCAGCAGGCCATTGCGCCAATATTTTTTGGAACAACCAAGCCGGATGGCTGGCGGCTGCGGCCTCATCAAGCGCTTGTGTTAATTGCTCGCGTTCGCGTAGATAACGCCTCAATACCGCATTGGTCATGCCCTTTGCCCAATGTTTTTTCAATGCACGGGTGGCATCGACGGTGGCTGCGACAGCCGCGTGGTCTGGAACCCGCGTGCTGTCTAATTGGTACAGTCCGCAGAGCAGAAGGCCTTGTACGTCGCGGTCTTTGTCGCGCAGAGGCTTGTCTAGTAACTGCTTGAGAATAGCCTGTAGTCGAGGGCTCTGGCGTAATGTGCCATAGCTCAACTGTTGCAATAAAGCACGGTCTCGCTCGCTGACGTCGTTGAGTTTCTCTGGCAGGACCTGGTTCAAGGAGAGCCCCCCAATGACAGCCCCAATAACGCGGGCGGCAGTCGCCCGCACATCCGCGCTCATGTATCGAGACTCGCGACGGGCAAGGTGAAGTGCTTGCCGGCCGCGAACAACGCCTGATACGCGCTGAGGAGTTGCTTTGCTTCCAGTGGTTTTCCGCCCTCCAACTGCAGCACCTCGATGGTGAGTTCGCCCTCACCACAACGTACGGTGATACCTTCTTTGTCGGCGCGCAGGATGGCTCCAGGCATTTGCGTAGCGGCTGTGGACAGCAATGGACTGGCTTGCCAGATTCTGACGCGTTGCCCGTCGAGTTCGCAGTAACACACAGGGAACGGGTTGAACGCCCGAATTTTATGATCCAGCACCGAGGCGCTGTGCCTCCAGTCAATTTGTGCTTCGGGTTTGAGAATTTTATACGCGTAATTGGCGTGCTCATCGTCTTGCGGTCGGCTGTGCCGCTGATGGCTTTCGATAGCGGCTAAAACGTCGCCTAGTAAGGGCGGGCCCAACAGTGCCAGCTCGTCATGCAGGCCGGCAGCGTTGGTCCGGGAGCCTATAGGGCAGCTGACGCAGGCCAGCATCTCGCCAGTATCCAGGCCGGCATTCATTTGCATAATAGTAATGCCTGTAGTGGCATCACCGGCTTCAATGGCACGTTGTATTGGTGCCGCACCGCGCCACCGGGGTAGTAGTGAAGCGTGTACGTTGAGACACCCTAGGCGCGGGGTGTCTAGCACGGCCTGAGGCAAAATCAGCCCGTATGCGACAACGACCATCACATCGGCATTGAATGCGGCCAGCTGTCGTTGCGCCTCCTCGTTTTTCAGTGATGCTGGCTGGCACACGGTTAGGCCAGCGAGCTCTGCCATTTGCTTTACCGGGCTAGCGTGTAGCTTGCGCCCTCTTCCCGCGGGCCGGTCCGGCTGCGTGTACACGGCAAGAATGTGGTGTTTACTCGCGATAAGACGCTCTAGATGAGAGGCGGCAAAACCGGGAGTGCCAGCGAAGAGGATGCGCAAAGGGGAGGCTGACATAGTGTTCAGACGCGCTGGCGCTGGTCTTTTTCCAGCTTCCTACGAATACGTTGTCGTTTCAAGGGCGATAGATAATCGACAAACAACTTTCCGTTCAGGTGGTCAATTTCGTGTTGCAGGCAGACTGCTGCGAGGCCTTCCAGTTCGCAGGTGAAAGGTTCGCCGTCACGACCCAGCGCGGTGACAGTCACTTTTTGGGGGCGACTAACCGTTTCATAAAACCCGGGAACAGACAGGCAGCCTTCGTCATATTCATCCAGCTCGGTGTCCAACACGGACAGCTCAGGGTTGAGAAACACCATTGGTGCTGTTTTATCTTCGGAGACATCCATCACCAGCAACCGCTGGTGGATATTCACTTGCGTCGCTGCCAGACCGATACCGGGCGCGGCATACATCGTCTCGAGCATATCGTCGATAAGCTTGCGAGTGACGCTAGTCACGCGCTCAACGGGAGTGGCCTTTGTGCGGAGGCGAGGGTCGGGGAATTCGAGTATTTCCAGTACTGCCATGAGCTTGAATGTCCATCTGGTCGTCAGAAGTGGCTTAAATTGGCTGCGTGAATTAATAACATTTGGGCTTGCCAGCTCTAAAACGCGGCAGCAAACTGTTCTTATTATACAGCTTGTCGTTAAAGGCCGGCTAGCACCGCAGTGCCGCAACATATCATACCTGTGGGTAAAGTCCGCGGAGGCAGATCGCTGTTGCGGTGTATCGCAGGGCTACAGTGGCGCAATAACACTGTTGTGCAGACAATGCCGGCGCGATTACAGCGTCGATGATTTCAAATGGGTCAATAATAACTAGGCCAGACAGGGACGCGAAACAATGAAAATAAAGCCACTATCGGTTTGTTTGCTTCTGGCGGCATTGCTGTTTAGCAGTTGGATGCAGGCGGCGGTAGAGCTCAACGACGACGTGCCAGAAACGTATAGTGTTAAAAAGGGCGACACCCTCTGGGGTATTTCTGGCCTGTACCTGAAGGAGCCTTGGCTTTGGCCTGAGTTGTGGGACGCCAACCCACAGATCGATAACCCGCACCTGATTTATCCCGGGGATGAACTCTACTTGGTGTGGGTTGATGGCCATCCTCGCCTGCGCCTGCGTCGGGGCCGAGAGGTCAAGCTCAGCCCTAATATGCGTGTGAGCCCTCTGAATCTAGCGATTCCTGCAA
Source organism: Halioglobus sp. Uisw_031 (assembly GCF_047729875.1). Taxonomy (NCBI): domain Bacteria; kingdom Pseudomonadati; phylum Pseudomonadota; class Gammaproteobacteria; order Cellvibrionales; family Halieaceae; genus Halioglobus; species Halioglobus sp. Uisw_031. Next base: position 18,451 of record NZ_CP159826.1, read on the forward strand.
TCCCTCTTGACCAAATCGGCCCATGGTTAAGGCGCAATCGGGTTATGGACGCACAGGAGATTAAAAACTCAGCGTATATCGTCGCCGCTGGCGAGCGGGCCTTGCTCGCGGGGCCTGGCGACACTATTTTTGGTCGTGGCCCCTTTCCTGATGGCGAGCGTTCTTACGCGATATACCGCGCAGGTCAGAGTTACATCGATCCGGTGACCAAAGAGTTTTTGGGTTACGAGGTTATTGATGTTGGCAACGCCAAATTGCTCAGCAGTAACCGGGATGAGGTCACTGAGCTGGAGGTCACTCGCATCGAAGAAGAGGTCCGCATCGGCGACCGATTGTTCCCTATAGAGGAGCGCATACTGGACGCGAGCTACCACCCACAGGCACCGGAGCAGGATATTGTCGGTGGTGTCATGATTGCCGTTGCAGGGGGCTTAACCCAGATCGGTGATATGAGTATCGTTGTGATCAATAAGGGTAAGCGGGACGGCCTACAAATTGGCAATGTAGTGGCCGTCTATCAAGCAGGGAAGCATTTATTCGATAAGATAGCGCAAACGAATGTGGTGTTACCGGATACGCGTGCGGGCCTAGCAATGATATTTGAGTCCTATGAAAAAGTCAGTTTCGCTATCGTACTCAAGGCGACCCGGCCGCTGTCCATTTTTGACCTGATTAAACAACCGTGATGCACCAGCAATAGACCTAAAGCACTGCAATTAGCGGCTTCGTGTCCCGCATAAACCTCGCCGACATAACATCAAGGATGATGTATGAACGTTACCAAAGCAAAAGCCGCAGCTGAAGCTGTTGGCGCAATAGCGTTAGATATTGATGATAAGCGCTATCCTGCGCTGTTGAGAGCGATTCACGACCCCCCTCCATTATTGTACGTTCGTGGTGACCCCGCGGTGCTGCTAGACGCGCAATTGGCGGTGGTAGGGAGTCGTCGCGCCAGCTCCGCTGGCATGCGGCTGGCTGAAACTTTGAGCGGCCAATTGGTGAGGACGGGATTGCACATCTGCTCTGGCTTGGCGCTTGGTGTTGATGGCGCGGCGCATCTGGGCGCGCTTGAAGCCGGCGGCAAAAGCGTTGCAGTGATGGCCACAGGCATCGATGCGGTTTATCCTCGGCGTCATCAGGCGCTGGCGCGGCAGCTGGAGCAGGCAGGCTGCCTCGTGACGGAGTTTCCTCCTGGTACGCCTCCGCTGCGGCAAAATTTTCCCAAACGCAATCGTATTATCAGCGGTCTATCCTTGGGGGTGCTGGTTGTTGAGGCGGCGTTGCCCAGTGGCTCTCTGATAACCGCGGGAACCGCGATGGAGCAAAGCCGTGAAGTTTTTGCCCTGCCCTGGTCCATGCTCCATGATGGCGGGCGGGGTTGTCTCAAACTCATTCGAGACGGCGCGAAGATGGTGCAGGAGGTCAATGATATCCTCGAAGAGCTTGGCCCTTTGTATGCTTTGCAGCAGGCCAGTTATGCTGCAGTCTCCCCCGGCAATCGCCATACGCCGTCCAGTCGGTCCTGGCTGTTGACCCTGGTGGGCTTTGAGGCGGTTGCGTTGGATGAATTGGTAAAATATAGCGGCCGACCCGCGGCGCAGGTGTTGGCAGAGCTATCTGCTCTGGAGTTGTCGGGGCTGGTGGTGCGGACGGCCGGAGGATTTATTCGGTGTTAGTCGCATGGGGACTTGCTAAGTCTGCATCAGGTGGTACGCTTTAGCGTTTTTCATCTGCGGCGTTGTCGTAATAGTTAATTGGAGACAATCAATGAGTAAACCTTTTGTTGCCATTGTGATGGGATCAGACTCAGACCTGCCTGTTCTAGAGGCCAGTTTTGATGTGCTGCGCGCGTTTGAAATTCCCTTTGAGGCGCGTATAACGTCCGCCCATCGCACGCCTGAAGTCACCAAAACGTATGTAGAAGACGCCGAAAAGCGCGGCTGCGCAGTTTTTATTGCCGCTGCTGGCATGGCCGCCCACCTTGCTGGCGCTGTCGCTGCGGCGACGGTTAAGCCGGTTATCGGGGTTCCAATGAACGCTTCGTTGGATGGGATGGATGCCTTGTTATCCACGGTGCAAATGCCTGCAGGCATTCCTGTTGCAACCGTCGCGATCGGAAAGGCCGGCGCCAAGAATGCGGCCTACCTGGCGGTTCAAATGATGTCGCTGGCAAATCCACAGCTGTCACAAAAGCTGCGCGATGAGCGTGCTGCGAATGCCGACGTGATCTACGCGAAAGATGCGGCATTGCAGGAAAAGCTCAAAGGCTAATTTATTATGCGTCCCCCGTCCGGGTTTCTGCGTGTGGAGGCAGCAGTCTGCGCCCTACGCGCCGGCGGCGTGATTGCTTGTCCGACGGAGGCAGTGTGGGGTCTTAGCTGCGACCCTAACAATGCTGATGCGGTGGCACACCTGCTGGCGCTCAAGCGCCGACCGGTGGCCAAGGGTCTAATTTTGGTGGCGGCGAGCGAGGACCAGATAGGGTTTTTGTTAGCGGGCCTTACAGTACAGCAGCGAGCAACATTGGCGGATAGCTGGCCGGGGCCGGCTACCTGGTTGTTGCCGCACCTGGGCCAAGTACCCGGTTGGATTTGTGGTGAACACGCCTCGGTGGCGGTGCGCGTGAGCGACCACCCTGTAGTCAGTGCGCTTTGCTCGGCTTGGGGCGGCCCTCTGGTCTCCACGTCGGCCAACCGGACGGGTGCGCGTCCAGCGCGGGAGGCCTTTCAGGTTAGGCGCTATTTTGGCGACGGCTTGGACTACCTATTGCCGGGCAGGATTGGCGTCTCAGGGCGGCCGACGCCTATTCGGGACATTGCTAATGGTCGAATCATTCGCAGTTAGTAGGGCTTGTCGGTGAGGGTGCCTATAATGTCCTACGACGTATTTTGTAGGAATTCCACGTATGGAAGTTGAGCAGGTCAAAACGTATCTTTTGCAGTTGCAGGACACCATTTGTGATGTCTTGGCTGCGGAAGATGGTGAGGCCGTCTTTATGGACGATCAGTGGCATCGGCCCGAAGGCGGCGGCGGCCGCACTCGTGTTATGGGTGAAGGTGCGGTCTTTGAGAAGGCAGGCGTTAACTTTTCTCACGTGCAGGGCTCGGCACTGCCCCCGTCTGCCAGCGCATCCCGGCCGGAGTTAGCCGGGCGCAGCTATGAAGCCTTGGGCGTCTCGTTGGTCATTCATCCGCATAACCCTTACGTTCCCACCGCGCATGCCAATGTGCGCTTTTTTGTTGCGAGCAAGCCAGGCGAAGCACCCATTTGGTGGTTCGGCGGAGGTTACGACCTCACGCCTTACTATGGCAATGAGGCGGATTGTGTCAGCTGGCATCGTGTGGCGGCGGAGGCTTGCGAGCCTTTTGGCGACGATGTCTACCCGCGCTTCAAGACGTGGTGTGATGAGTATTTTTACCTTAAACACCGCGACGAACCACGTGGCGTCGGCGGGCTGTTTTTTGACGACTTAAATGAATGGGGCTTCGATACTAGCTTCGCTTTTATGCGCGCTATTGGGGACTCCTTCCTTCGAGCGTATCGCCCGTTGGTGCAGCGAAACAAGAATCGAGCTTACGGTGAGCGGGAGCGGCGGTTCCAGCTTTATCGGCGCGGTCGCTACGTGGAGTTCAACTTAGTATTTGATCGGGGCACCTTGTTTGGTCTGCAGTCCGGTGGTCGAACGGAGGCCATTCTGATGTCGTTGCCTCCTCTGGTGCGGTGGGATTATGACTATAATGCGCTGCCCGGTACGCCCGAGGCAGAGCTAACAGATTATTATCTCCAGAATAGGGACTGGCTGGCGGAAGCAGCCCATGGCAGGAGCAAGACCTGATGGAAAAAGATAAGTTCGCGGTGTTTGGCAACCCGATTAAGCAGAGCAAGTCGCCCATTATCCATACCTTGTTTGCGCAGCAATACGCGCAGCACATTGAGTATCGTGCCGTGCACGTGGAGCTTGATGACTTTGTTCAGGCCACAAGTCGCTTTTTTGAAGGTGGCGGAGCGGGACTGAATATCACTGTGCCGTTCAAGCATGAGGCATTCGCGATGGCTCACCGTAACAGTGAGCGCTCACTTCGTGCTGGCGCAGTCAATGTGTTGACCCTTGCCGATGATGGCCTTATCGATGGCGATAATACGGACGGCATCGGCCTGATACGCGACTTGATCGCCAATCTTGGCTGGACCGTGCAAGGCTTGCGTGTGTTGTTGGTGGGCGCCGGCGGCGCCGCTCGGGGCGTATTGGAGCCCCTGTTGCGGGAGCGCCCACGAGAACTTTTAGTCGTCAACCGGACCGCTGCTCGCGCGGCGGAGTTGGCGCTGGAGTTTGCGGGTATTGGTCCATTGGAGGGCGGCGCATTCGATTTGATCGGCACGCGCCAATTTGATTTGATTATCAATGCCACAAGTGCCGGGTTGTCGGGGGCGGTGCCCGAGTTGCCAAGCTCAATGCTGACAGAACGTAGCTGCTGTTACGATATGGTCTATGGCGCGGAGCCGACGCCGTTCCTGCGCTGGTCAGCTGACCATGCCGCTGGAGCTGTGTCCGACGGCCTTGGTATGTTGGTGGAGCAGGCCGCAGAGGCGTTCTATATTTGGCGACAATTGCGTCCTGAGACGCGCTCGGTAATCGACCAGTTACGCGAGGCGATGGAAGCCGCCTGAATCGGTTGGTTGCGGCACGACAGGTTTCAGTTCCCCAATGGCGGCGTTCTACCCTAAACCCACGGAAGTCGTCATGGCTGCAGTGCCCAAGCAGGGGCACGAAACTGTTATAATAAGTCCCCTGTCACGATGCGAGCCTATTTTGGCCGCGATTCGGAGTACGATCATGGACACTGACCAAACTCGTAGGCGCTTCATTGCGGGCGCTGTTTGCCCCCGTTGTGCGCTGATGGACAAGATTTTGGTCGACATGGATACGGATCAAAGGCTTTGTGTGAGCTGCGGTTTCAGTGAAGAACGCCCAGGTTTGCCGGAAGAGAGTCCCGTTGTAGCGATGGCCCCGAAAGTGGCAGAACTCCCCACGCGGGTAAGTCGTGCCGCGGCTCGAAGAGTAGAAACGCCGGCAGAGCGAGTGACGCTTATTGACCTTCAGCCATCAGGCGACACGCCACAGGGCGAGTAATGTCTGTTCCCCAGAGGCTGAAGCGATAATCGATCGGGCGTACAGCCCGCGCTTGACACAAAGGGTGTACTTTCTGCACAGTGCGCACCTGTCGATTTTCGACACGATTTGGTGTATCGCGCAGCAGGCTGTCACTTGTCAGAGTGAAAAATACCAAAGCTTCATAAAGCGATTAACAAAGTAGGATTTACAATCCGCATCCGCTATAATTCGCGCGTTTTTGTCGATGCGATACTATTACCGCGCTCAAAAACGCACAGTAACGGGCAACTTTCAGCAAACCGTACGTTCGAGTCCCCCTCATAATTTAGGCGCCGGCTCCGAGTAATTGCTATTAGTCCTAGTCAAGGGGCGACGGTCTGCAGGATTGCTGGTTAGCACATCACATTTTTTACTACATGGAGACACGGGAAATGGGTTTTAAGGCGAAGCAGCTGTGTAAGCTCGCGCTGGGTCCTGTGCTGTTGTTCATGAGCGTCAGTGCCATGGCAGCCGGCGGCGAGGCTAGCAGTATCAATATGACACCCGGAGTCACCGAGCTCGGCCGGGAAGTTTATGATTTGCACATGATCATTCTTTGGATCTGTGTGGCCATTGGTGTTGCTGTATTCGGGGTGATGTTCTACTCCATCATCTTCCATCGCAAATCACGCGGCGTCATACCGGCAACGTTCCATGAGAGTACGACGGTGGAAATTGCTTGGACGGTGGTGCCGTTCTTTATCCTGATTGCCATGGCGGTGCCGGCCACTACTACTTTGCTCACACTCTATGATACGGATGATTCTGAGTTGGACATCTTGATAACCGGCTATCAGTGGAAGTGGAAGTATGAATATTTAAATGAAGAAGGTGAAAATGTTAGCTTCTTCAGTAATTTGCGCACCCCCCAGGCCGAGATTTACAACGATGAGGCCAAGGGTGAGTACTATCTGCTGGAGGTCGACGAGCCCCTAGTCTTGCCGGTTGACACTAAAGTACGTTTTTTGGTGACGGCAAATGATGTCATTCATTCTTGGTGGGTGCCTGCGCTGGCCGTTAAGAGAGACGCAATCCCAGGGTTTATTAACGAGACTTGGGCGCGGCCGACTGAGCAGGGCATTTATCGCGGTCAGTGCTCGGAGCTGTGCGGCAAGTCACACGGTTTTATGCCTATCGTCGTTAATGTGGTCAGCAAGGAAGAATATGGCGAGTGGATTGCGGCAAAACAGAGCGAAGCCACTGAGGTTAAGCAGTTGACGTCCCAAGACTTTACGCTAGATGAGTTGATGGTGCGCGGCGAATCGGTTTACGACACAAGTTGTCTAGCCTGTCATGGCGCGAACGGGGAAGGTGGCGTGGGCAATGCCATTGCAGGCAGTGCAGTGGCTACTGGCGATATCAACGCACACCTCGAAATAGGCATCAACGGCGTTCCTGGCACGTCTATGCAGGCTTTCGGCGGGCAACTGAGCGACGTTGATATGGCGGCAGTGATTACGTATCAGCGCAACGCATTTGGCAACAATATGGGCGACAGTTTGCAGCCCGTTGATGTCTACAACTACAAAGAACGCTAACTGGAGAAGTTAACGATGGGCGATCATCATCACGGTCCTGCCAAGGGCCTTAGTCGGTGGCTTTTTACCACTAATCACAAAGATATTGGGACCATGTACCTGTGGTTTTCGTTTTCGATGTTTTTGCTGGGTGGCTTTTTTGCCATGATCATTCGTGCCGAGCTGTTTCAGCCCGGCATGCAGTTGATCGAGCCCGCGTTCTTCAACCAGATGACCACCCTGCACGGGCTCATCATGGTATTTGGGGCGATCATGCCCTCCTTTGTCGGCCTGGCGAATTGGTTGATTCCGCTGATGATCGGCGCGCCAGATATGGCCCTCCCGAGGATGAACAACTGGAGCTTCTGGATTCTTCCTCCGGCCTTTTTGTTGTTAGCGTCTACGTTGTTTATGGAAGGCGGTGCGCCCGCAGCGGGCTGGACTTTCTATGCCCCCCTGTCGACAACTTATGCCGGTCCATCGGTGACGTACTTTATTTTTTGTATCCATGTATTGGGGCTTTCTTCCATCATGGGTTCAATCAATATCATCGCGACGGTAATGAATATGCGTGCTCCTGGCATGACCTATATGAAAATGCCGTTATTTGTGTGGACCTGGCTGATAACAGCATTCCTGTTAGTCGCTGTAATGCCGGTGCTTGCGGGCGCGGTGACCATGATGTTAATGGACGTACACTTTGGCACTAGCTTCTTTTCCGCTGCGGGCGGCGGTGACCCGGTACTGTTCCAGCACATATTCTGGTTCTTTGGGCACCCCGAGGTATACATCATTATCCTGCCAGCATTCGGCGTGGTGTCGCAGATTATTCCTGCGTTTTCCCGCAAGCCGCTATTTGGCTATGACTCAATGGTATATGCCACCGCGTCTATCGCCTTTCTTTCGTTCATTGTCTGGGCGCACCACATGTACACGGTCGGAATGCCCATTGCGGGTGAATTGTTCTTTATGTACGCGACCATGTTGATTGCTGTGCCAACTGGGGTGAAGGTGTTTAACTGGATTTCTACCATGTGGCGCGGAGCACTGTCTTTTGAGACACCAATGCTGTTTTCCATTGGCTTTATAATTCTGTTTACTATTGGCGGATTTACGGGTCTGATGCTTTCTATTGCACCTGCTGACTTCCAATATCACGATTCTTATTTCGTCGTTGCCCATTTTCATTATGTCATGGTGGCCGGCGCGGTATTCAGCATGACGGCAGCCATTTATTTCTGGCTGCCCAAATGGTGTGGTCGTATGTACAACGAGACAATGGGCAAAACCCATTTCTGGATTTCATTCATTGGTTTCAATTTGGCATTCTTTCCCCAGCACTTCGTGGGCTTGGCGGGCATGCCGCGTAGGATTCCCGATTACGCCCTGCAGTTCGCTGATTTCAATATGATGTCCAGTATTGGCGCATTTATTTATGGCGCTTCACAGATCTTGTTCTTGTACAACGTGATCGCAACCATTGTGGCCGGCGACCCGGTCAGTGATGAAAAGGTGTGGGACGGCGCGGAAGGCCTGGAGTGGACACTTCCCACGCCTGTGCCCTACCACACCTTTGAAACTCCGCCACTGGTTAAGTAGAAAGCATTACGATGTTGAAACTGAGCAATAATCCCATCGTCAACACCTCGGCCAAGTTGGCCGTGACTGCGGTGATCATGTTTGCGTTTGTTTTTGTGGTGATGGTGCCGCTGTATAACGTGCTATGTGATGTGCTGGGCATTAACGGCAAAACGAATGGGCAAGCCTACACCGCCGTCGAAGCGAGGGTCGATGAAAGCCGCACGATAACGATACAATTTATTGCGACTAACAACGCGGGTATGCCTTGGGAGTTCTCGCCGACAAAAACGGCGATGAAGGTGCATCCGGGCGCAGTGAATGATACGGTGTTTTTTGCGCACAACCCTAGGCCAGATGCGATGATTGCTCAGGCGATACCCAGCATTTCACCGTCAAGAGCGGCGAAGTATTTCCATAAAACAGAGTGTTTCTGTTTTAACCAGCAGCCCCTCGATGGCGGGAGCTCGGCAGAAATGCCGCTGCAGTTTATTGTCGACCAAGACCTGCCGCGCGACATCGGCACCATCACCCTGTCGTACACCATTTTTGATGTAACAGATATGGCGAGCGGCGCCTTGGCCGCACGCTGATGTGCGGGCTGGGGTGCCGGCACGCTATAAACGGAGAAACACTATGACAGGTCAGACTTCCACGGAGTACGAGAAGTATTACGTACCAGAGAAGAGCAGGCTGGCATTATGCGCCACTACAGGCCTGATCCTGAGCATCTATGGCGCTTCGGGCATCATGAATGATATGACGTTCGGGGATCCGGATGAGGCCACCAACTCGTGGTCTATTTTCTTATTCGGGATGTTTTTCTTTGCCGCTACGCTTTTTAGCTGGTTTCGAACTGCCATCAGGGAAAACATTGCGGGCCTCAATAGCGCCCAGCTGAAAAAATCGTATGTGCTTGGCATGTTCTGGTTTATTTTTTCTGAACTCATGTTCTTTTTTGCATTTTTTGGCGCGCTGTTCTATGTGCGCAATCTCGCAGGCCCTTGGCTTGGCGGCGAAGGTGATGGCGGGCGCATGAACGGGCTGCTTTGGCCTAGTTTCGACTTTTCATGGCCGATGATGCAGACACCGCAGGAAGCAATGGGTGGCGCAACAACACAGCTCATCGCAAATAACGGCTCTTTCACCAGTGCCCACACGAGCATGTCCTTTGCTGATGCACACGTCTGGTGGCATTGGCTGCCACTGTGGAACACCCTCGTTCTGTTAACCTCCAGTGTCACCTGCCATATCGCACACTTGGGCATCCTCAAGGGCGACAAGAAAAAATTCAACTTGTGGCTGGGTATCACGGTGGCCCTCGGGATGATCTTCGTGTACCTACAGATTATGGAATACTATGAGGCTTATAATGAGTTCGGGTTGACGCTGAATTCAGGCATCTACGGCTCCACCTTCTTTATGTTGACGGGCTTTCACGGCTTTCACGTATTCATGGGCATGACGATGCTGCTTATCCAGCTGTTGCGTTCTGTGATTGGCAAGCAAATGACAGCGACAGACCATTTTGGCTTCGAGGCGTCCAGCTGGTACTGGCACTTTGTCGACGTGGTGTGGGTATTTTTGTTTCTGTTTGTGTACATTCTTTAGGTCGTTTTCGCGTTCTAACTTGGGTGCCCGTTGCCTGTTATGGCCCGGTATCCCAGGGGTTGACGTGACCTAATTGGCCAGTAGCGACGCCGTAAATCACGAGTGTCAGGAGCACGGCGGCAATACCGAGTCTAACGCCCAGAGAGTGAACGGTGCGCTTCTTTTCCTTGTTACCCTGGTCGAGCATCAAGTAATAGAAACCGCTTCCTAGGCTGGCGACCAGCGCCAGCATCAGTAGTACAATTGTAGTTTTTAACAATGGATGTCTCCCTCAACAGTTCGGTGCAGTATAAACCAGTCGAACCGATTTGCCTTGGAGCAGGATAATGTCTGGAGAAAAAACCGGATTACATTTTGACCTTGAGTGGCGCATTACCTTGTTTACGGTGGTGATGGTTCCGTTGATGTTCAGCTTGGGCCTCTGGCAGCTGCAGCGTGCCGACGAAAAAGCAGCGCTGGCGTCTTCTTTTGAGGAGCGTCAGCGGCAGCGGCCAGCGCCTGTTTCTGAGCTATGGAACCAATCTGCAGAGTCGCTCGCGTATGTGCCTGTGCAGGTGAGCGGTAATTATTTGGCTGATCAGTATTTTCTGTTGGACAACCAGATACACAACGGCAAGTTCGGTTATCAGGTGTTAAATGTCCTACGGCTTTCCGATAGCGCGGGTAGCGTGCTGGTCAATCGCGGCTGGATAGCAGGCGATTCTGGCCGGCGGGCATTGCCGGACGTGCCGGTAATCGAAGGGTCGGTGGATGTTATGGGTCAGGTTTATGTTGCGCCAGGAAAGCCCTATTTGCTGGCGGAACAGCAACTGGAACAGGGCTGGCCCAAGGTTATACAGGCAGTAGAAATGAATATACTTGAGCCCGCGATGTCGGCACAAGGCGCGGACAGTGTCTTCCCCTACCCCGTTCGTATTGCCGCGGGAGAGCAGGGAGCGCTGACGGTGAATTGGCAGGTAGTGAATATGAGCCCGCAGAAGCACCACGGCTACGCGGTGCAGTGGTTTGCGATGGCGGGGGTATTGCTGGTGTTTTACCTGCTGCGCAGCAGTAATCTTGGGCAAGTCATCTCCGGCGTATGGAAAACGGGCAAATAAATGACAGAAACACATTCAATGACACGCAACCGCATGGTGTTGCTACTGATAGGCGGCATTCCGGTAACGGTGGCTCTGGTGGCCACCTGGCTGTGGTATTTTGTGGTCCGTGGTGACTTGGATATCGTGAGCATTTTGGGCACCGCAAACCGGGGTGAACTGGTACAGCCTCCGCGACAACTGGACGATCAGACGCTGCTTGACGAGTCCGGCGTAATCCTAAAATTCGCAGATATGGAGCCGCGCTGGGCGATGCTGATTCCCGCTGCGGGAGGACATTGTGACGAGGCCTGCGAAAAGAGCCTGTATGTGACGCGCCAGATTCAGGTGGCCATGGGCAAGCACTTCAGCCGTCTTCGCCGTTTCTATATTGAAGAGGAACACACAGGTGACACAGAGCTGGTAGTATCTCAGCTCAGCGATGGGCGCCCTGCTCCGGCTGCCGGAGACTTTTTGGAATACCTGGCGACGGAGCACCGTGGGTTGCAGGCCCTGACGCTGTCTGCCGCCGGCTATAATGCGCTGTTTGAGGAATACTCATCAGATGCGGGCACATGGTATCTGGCAGACCCCGCAGGATGGATTATGATGTCTTACAATGAACAGGTTCCTTATAAAGACGTGATTGCAGATCTTAAATTTCTTTTCAAAAACTCTGGTGGCTAATGACAGACCTAGGGCAGACAGGCGCCGCCACTTGGCGCGACTATAAAGAGCTCACGAAGCCCAATGTGGTTCTTTTGATGATTCTCACCTCGGCCATCGGCATGTTTATGGCGGTTCCTGGCATGGTGCCCTTGCATATTTTGGTGCTGGGCAATTTGGGTATTGGCCTTTGCGCGGGCTCTGCGGCAGCGGTCAATCACCTGGTCGACCAGCAGGTAGACCAAAAAATGACCCGCACGCACAACCGACCCATTGCTCAGGGTCGGGTGACCAATCTGCAGGCGACGCTGTTTGCTATGGCCTTGGGCGGGGTGGGCCTGTATATCCTTATCGTCTGGATTAACCCGCTTACCGCTTGGCTCACACTGGCTTCCCTGGTGGGCTATGCGTTTGTCTACACCATGTTTCTCAAGCGTGCGACGCCGCAAAATATCGTGATTGGTGGATTGGCAGGTGCGGCCCCTCCCCTGCTCGGCTGGACTGCGGTCACTGGCGAAATCCACGGCCATGCGCTGCTGCTGGTGCTGATTATTTTTGCGTGGACGCCGCCTCACTTTTGGGCTTTAGCTATTCATCGACGCGAGGAATATGCCGCCGTCGCGATACCGATGCTGCCTGTTACTCACGGAGTGGCGTTCACCAAGCTGCATATCCTGTTGTACACAATCCTCTTGTTCTTGGTTACTCTATTGCCTTATGTCACGCGCATGAGTGGACCGCTATACCTGTTGGGCGCGGTGGCCCTGGGGGTTGGCTTTCTCTACTGGGCCATTGAGCTGTTGCGGGACAAGAACCCGAATGCCCCCATGAAGACGTTCAAATATTCGATTTTCTATTTGATGGCACTCTTCGTTATCATGCTGGTCGATCATTACGTCTTTCCTGTGGCCGCACTATGAGCCAGTCACGCAACATCAAATTGACCATCGCAGGCCTGCTGTTATTTATCACCGTTATTGTCGCTGGATTTGTCTATAGAGTTTCGCTGCCGCGCATAATGACCGCGTCAGAAATGAGCGCAAATGGACTCTATTTGTTGGAAACGCCGAGAAATATCGGCGAATTTGACCTTATTGACCATCATGGCAATCCGTTCAATCCTGGCCGCTTGGAGGGTCAGTGGACGCTCGTGTTTTTTGGCTTCACCCACTGCCCAGACATATGCCCCACCACCATGACGTTCCTTAATACGTTCCTAGAGAGTCTGGAAGGTACTGAGGCTCAGGACCCGCAGGTGGTCATGGTGTCCGTGGATCCGGCTCGGGACACCGTGCAGCAGCTGGCGGACTATATGCCCTACTTTAACCCCGACTTTATCGGTGTGACAGGCGAATTTCTCGATATTCACCGTTTTGCGACTAAACTCAACACCCCTTTTCGTAAGGTGATGGACGAAGACGGCAGTTATCAGGTTGACCATAGTTCTAATATAGTACTTATCAACCCAAGAGGTGACTACCACGGTTTTTTCAGGGCACCCCTGGACTTGGCTAAGATGAAAGTGACCTATCGTTCTGCGCGCTTCATTTGGGACCGATAGCATCACGCCATAGCCAGCGCCATAGCGTGTGCTAGCGTATAATACTAAATTGGCTGCCCTTTTCTGTGCGCGGCACCTGACAAAGTGAGTTCTATTATGGATTCCACCACTGCACCCTTGGTTCTGGTCGACGGTTCGTCCTATGTCTACCGAGCATTTCACGCGCTGCCTATGCTGACGACTTCCAGTGGCCTCAATAGCGGCGCGGTGCGCGGTGTGATCAGCATGCTGCGACGTCTCCTGTTGGATTACCCCGACAGCCCGGTGGCGGTGGTGTTTGATGCCAAAGGTAAGACCTTCAGAGACGCTATCTTCGCAGAATACAAGGCGCATCGGCCGCCGATGCCGGATGAATTGCGCGAGCAGATTGAACCCATTCACGAAATCGTCAAGGCCATGGGCCTACCCTTTATTTGTGAGCCGGGCGTGGAGGCCGATGATGTGATCGGCACGTTAGCGCGCCAGGCGAGCGAACAAGGGACGCATGTGGTGATTTCCACCGGCGACAAAGATATGGCGCAGCTGGTGAATGCGCACACCACGTTGGTCAACACGATGACCGACACGGTGATGGATGAGGCCGGCGTAGAAGCTAAATTCGGTATCCCACCCTCGCTGATTATCGATTTCCTAGCGCTCATGGGAGACAAGGTGGACAACATTCCGGGTGTGCCGGGTGTCGGAGAGAAAACGGCGCTGGGTCTGCTGCAGGGCTTGGGCAGCCTCGATGACATCTACGCTAATCTGGAACAAGTGTCACAGCTGTCTTTTCGCGGCGCCAAGACCATGGGCGCGAAGCTTGCCCAAGAAAAAGACAGCGCCTACCTGTCCTATTTGTTGGCGACGATCAAAACCGATGTGGCGCTGGAAAAAGGCCCCAAGCAGCTTACCAACGCCCTCCCGGATCAGGAGGCTTTGGTCGACTGGTTTACGCGGATGGAGTTTCGCTCGTGGCTGGACGAGCTTTTGGATGCGGGCGAGGCGCCTGTTCCAGAGGCGGTGCAGATGGATGTGGACTATGACATTGTGACAGAGCAGGCTGCATTGGACGTCTGGCTGGAAACACTGGCGGCAGCCGAACTGTTTGCATTTGATACCGAGACCACCAGCCTCAATTATATGGAGGCGCGCATTGTGGGTGTGTCCTTTGCCGTAGAGCCGGGCAGGGCGGCTTATGTGCCGCTGGCACATGACTATCTGGGTGCGCCGCCGCAGCTGCAGCGTGAGGCAGTGCTCGCTGCGCTAAAACCTCTGCTGGAAGATGAAACTAGGGCTAAAGTCGGCCAGAACCTCAAGTATGACGCCAGCGTACTTGCCAATCACGATATCACGTTGCGCGGCATCCGCTTTGACACCATGCTCGAATCTTACGTACTGGATTCCATCGCTACGCGCCACGACATGAATAGCCTGGCGCTCAAATATCTTGGGCAAAAGACCATCCATTTTGAGGATGTTGCGGGCAAGGGGGTCAAGCAACTGACGTTCAACCACGTTAACGTGGAGGAGGCCGGGCCCTATGCCGCCGAGGATGCGGATATCACGATGCGGCTGCACCGCACTCTGTGGCCAAAACTGGAAGAGCAGGGCCGTCTTGCGGAGGTCCTGACCACACTAGAGGTGCCGCTGATACCGGTGTTGTCGCGCATTGAGCGCCAGGGAGCGTTGATTTCCAGGGAGCTGCTGGTGCAACAAAGTGGTGAGTTGGGAGAGCGGTTGCAACAGCTGCAGGCGCAAGCCCACCTGTTAGCGGGGGAGGAATTTAATCTGAGCTCGCCCAAACAGTTGGGGCACATTCTGTTTGAAAAGCTACAGTTGCCGGCCATCAAAAAAACCCCGAAGGGGGCGCCCTCTACCGCTGAACAGGTGCTGGCAGAGTTGGCCTTGGACTACCCGTTACCCAAGGTGCTGCTCGAGCACCGTAGCCTGAGCAAACTTAAATCCACCTACACCGATAAACTTCCGCAGATGGTGAACCCGGTCACGGGCAGAATACACACGTCTTACCACCAAGCGGTGACCGCGACGGGTAGACTGTCGTCCTCGGACCCTAATCTGCAGAACATACCGATCCGCACGGAGGAGGGCAGGCGTATTCGCCAAGCCTTTATCGCTCCTGCGGGTTATAAAATTCTTGCGGCAGATTACTCACAGATCGAACTGCGCATTATGGCCCATCTGTCTTCGGATGCGGGGCTGCTCAAAGCCTTCAATGAGGGGCGAGATGTGCACACCGCGACCGCCTCTGAAGTCTTTGAAGTCGCGCTTGACGCCGTGACTACCGAGCAGCGACGCAAGGCCAAGGCGATCAATTTTGGCCTCATCTACGGCATGTCTGCGTTCGGGTTGGCCAAGCAATTGCATCTTGGCCGACACGAGGCCCAACAGTACATCGAGCGCTACTTTGAGCGCTATCCGGGCGTGGCAGATTACATGGACCGTACTCGAGCGTTGGCCAAAGAGCAGGGCTATGTAGAAACGCTGTTCGGGCGGCGTCTTTATTTGCCGGAAATTAACGCTCGCAACAAGATGCGGGTGCAGGCGGCCGAGCGCACTGCGATCAATGCGCCGATGCAGGGCACCGCGGCGGACATTATTAAGCGGGCAATGCTGGCGGTGGATGACTGGCTGCAGCAGGGCAGGGTCGATGCCCGCATGATTATGCAGGTGCACGATGAGCTAGTGTTCGAAGTGGCAGACGATGAAGTG
Organism: Halioglobus sp. Uisw_031; assembly: GCF_047729875.1. NCBI lineage: Bacteria > Pseudomonadati > Pseudomonadota > Gammaproteobacteria > Cellvibrionales > Halieaceae > Halioglobus > Halioglobus sp. Uisw_031. The sequence goes on from NZ_CP159826.1 coordinate 34,321, forward strand.
GACCCGGTTCGCGAACAGGTATGCCGTCTCATGTCTGAGGCCGCTGAGCTGGCGATTCCGCTGTTAGTTGAGGCCGGAGTGGGAGATAACTGGGACGAGGCACACTAGCGCGATATCCGCGCTAACCAGCGTCCCCCTCCTGCATCTGGGTCATCCATGCATCCAGCACCGCGGTAAGCGCCTTGTGGCCATCGTGCTTCAGGGCGGAAAACAACTGTACGCTGGTCAGCTCGCCAAAGGGTTTTAGCGCATCGCGGACCTGTAATACGACGGTCCCGGCAGCACCTCGACTGAGCTTATCGGCCTTAGTCAAAAGGATGTGCACAGGCATGGAGGCCTGCAGCGCCCAGTTTAGCATTTGATGGTCAAAGGGCTGCAGGGGGTGTCGAATATCCATAAGTAGGATCAAGCCGCGCAGGCACTGGCGGTTTTGCAGATAATTCTCCAGCTGTTTCGTCCATTCTCGCTTTACGGCGATGGGAACTTTTGCAAACCCGTAGCCAGGGAGGTCGACCAGGCGCTGACTGTCAGATAACTCGAAGAAGTTGATCAGCTGGGTACGGCCAGGCGTTTTGGACGTCTTCGCGAGCTTTTTATTGTCCGTTAAGCTATTGATTGCACTCGATTTTCCGGCATTGGAGCGGCCAGCGAAGGCCACTTCCCAACCAACGTCGGGCGGGCACTGAGACAGCTTTGCGGCACTGGTCAGAAATTGTGCGCCGCGGTATTTGGGCGCTGTGGGCGCTAGGACGTGCTCGGGTTCTATCATTGTAAGGGATTGCCTTTTTTGGTGTGTGTACTTCGTATATAATGCCACAGGTTTTTTTCGCCTGTTATCAAATGCGTGTGCAGGCCATCGGTTTTCTAGTAAGTAGAGGTTTTCGAATGAAAAAGCTTTTTGCCGTCATTTTGATGTGTTCTGCTGTTGGTGCCATTGCGGGCCCGGCGCCAGCGAAGTACCAAGCATCCTGTGGTGCGTGCCACTCAAGTGGTGCCGCCGGTGCACCTAAGACGCACGACGTTGCCGCCTGGCAACCTCGTCTGGAAAAAGGAATGCCTGCATTGATCCTGTCAGTGAGAAACGGCCTTGGTGCCATGCCTCCGACAGGTCTGTGCGCTGACTGCACCGATGAAGAATACACGGCGATGATCGAGTACATGGCGGCTCCTGCTGACTAAGTGCACATCTATTCACGTTCTATCTGGAATTGACATGAAAAGAGTATTAATTCTGCTCGGCCTGACACTGGGCTGGGCATCAAGCGGCTTTGCGGCTAACGCTAACCCGGTCGGTGACGCGGCTGCGGGTAAAAGTCAGACGGTTGTCTGTAGTGCTTGTCATGGGGCCGACGGGAATAGCATGGCGCCGTTCCCTAAGCTGGCTGGCCAGGGTGAGAAGTACCTCCTAAAGCAATTGAATAACATTCAAGATGACGTGCGCAAGGTGCCGTCCATGGCGGGGTTGCTTGATGGTATGACCGAGCAGGATTTGGCCGACATTGCGGCCTATTATTCTGTGCAAACGTCTACGGGCGGCCAGACCAACCCGGAGTTGCTAGAGCTGGGCGCACAAATTTATCGTAGCGGTGTCGCAGACCGTAATGTGGCCGCCTGCATCGCCTGCCATTCGCCTACCGGGCAGGGTAATGCCCCCGCTGGCTTTCCGGCGTTGGGAGGCCAGCATGCGCAATATATCGCCGATCAATTACGCGCCTACCGTAAGGGCTATGAAGACCCTGAGGGCCGCACTAACGATGGTGAGGGGAAAATCATGCGAACCAACGCTTCTCGCCTCAGCGACAATGATATTGAAGCGGTATCCAGTTACATCGCTGGACTGAAGTAGCGATAGAACAATTCGCTATTTCTGTTGTCTTATACAGAGGACTATTTATTGTGGAGAGAATGATGATTAAAAATATGCTGCTGAGTTTATCTTTGCTGGCCGTTGGCATGTCTTACGCCGTGGCCGAGGATGTCACCGGAACCTACGTGGCCGGGATTGACTATGACCTCATTTCACCCCCGGTGCGTGGCGTCGACGCCGATAAGATCGAAGTCACCGAATTTTTCTGGTATGGCTGTGGCCATTGTTACACCTTTGAGCCAATGCTGGAGCAGTGGAAGAAAATTCAGCCGGACGATGTTAGTTTTCGCGGCATCCCTGCGGTATGGGCGGAAAAAATGGAGCTGCACGCCAAGGCCTACTACGCGGCCGATACACTGGGCGTGTTGGACACAATGAACCCGGTGATTTTTCAGGCAATGAATGTTGATGGCAAGCCTCTAGCATCACAGGCCGACATTGCGGCCTTGTTCGTGTCCAACGGGGTGTCAGAAGACGATTTTAATAAAGCGTTTAATTCTTTTGGTGTGAGTAGTCAGGTCCGTCAAGGCATTGCGATTGCTAAGGCTGCCCAGATAACGGGAACGCCAGCCCTAATGGTTAACGGCAAATACCATGTTAGTAGTCGCAAGGCGGGCGGTCAGTCAGACATGTTGAAGGTTGTTGATTTCCTGGTTGAGCAAGAGCGCACCGCTAGCGCAAGCAACTAGTTTTCTGACGCAACGACTTCCCGCTCAAGAGGCAACTCCTCGCCGTATCGAGCGGGCCTAGGCCTAGTGCTACATTCCGCTAGTATAGGTTTCCAGTGATGCTTTGCCGCTTGCCCGAATTTGTCTGAAGGCGAGCGCATACTCTTTTAACATCGCAAGACAATAGGCCAAGCGATCGTCGAAGTATTCTTGGGCGTCGGGCTTGTTTTGCGCAGGGTCTTCGTTAAACACCGTATCGACGTTGCGAATGATCAAATGCTCCGGCAGGTAGCAGATACGACTATTCTTGTAGCTGCTCATCCGTAGTTCGGCGATGGGGAAAGAGCCGCCGTCTGCGGTTGATACGGTCACAATCAGGGCGGGCTTGTGCGCTAGCTCTCCGCCGGCAGTCCACATCAGGAAAAAGTTTTTCAATCCCGCAGGCGCCATCCCGTGCCACTCGGGGCACACCACCACTAAACCGTCGCAGGATTTAAGCTGCTGGCTTAAGGGCGTGAGTATTTGTTGCCATTGCTCATCACCTTCCCAAATACTTTCATCCCATAGAGGCAGTGGATTGCCACCCAGATCATAGAGCCAGGTGGCGTCACAGAGGCCCTGCGTTAACAGTGCGTTTTCAATATAGCGTGCGACTTTTCCGCTCTGAGAGTTCGAGCGATGACTGCCACAGATGATGCCGATCTTCATGGATAATCCTTATTTACTAAAGGTTAAATGATTTAGATAACAAGCCACTCGGGAATGGGTAGGCCCTTGTTCTCAAGAAATACGGGGTTGAAAAGTTTGCTCTGGTAACGATTGCCGTAATCGCAAAGGATGGTGACAATCGTGTGTCCGGGGCCGAGGTGTTCCGCAAGTCGAACGGCTCCTGCAATGTTGATGCCTGCAGAGCCTCCGAGACACAGGCCCTCGTGCTTTAGTAGATCGAAAATATAGGGCAGCGCTTCTTCATCACTGATTCTGAAAGCGACATCGACCTGCGCATGGGCAAAATTGTCGGTGATGTGATTGATGCCTATGCCTTCCATGATGGAGCTGCCTTCGCTAGGGGTCAATTCCCCGCTGCGAACGTATTCATATAAAGCTGCACCCGCAGGATCGGCCAGCCCGATAGCGATACCGGGGTTGTGTTCTTTGAGCGCCACGGACACCCCGGCAATGGTGCCGCCGGTGCCTGCCGCACAAATGAAACCGTCTACTTTTCCTTCGGTTTGCGCCCAGATTTCCTCCCCGGTCGTGCGGCAGTGAATATCCATATTCGCAAGATTGTCGAACTGACGTGCCCAGATGGCACCATGTTCTTCGCGCTGCGCAAATTTTTTCGCTAGTTTTTCTGCCGTGTGTGTGTAGTGGTTGGGATCGGAATAAGATGTCGCGCCCACGAGGCGCAGGTCTGCCCCTAGCAATTCAAGGGTATCGATTTTCTCTTTGCTCTGAGTAAGGGGCATCACTACGGTACTGGTGTAGCCCATGGCATTTGCCAGCAGGGTGAGTCCGATACCGGTGTTGCCCGCGGTGCCCTCTACGATGCGCCCTCCGGGCTGCAGTTCGCCGGATGCTTGTGCGGCACGAATGATACCCAAGGCGGTACGATCTTTAACCGAGCCGCCCGGGTTGAGGAATTCCGCTTTGCCAAGAATCGTGCAACCGGTTTTCTCCGACACCTGTTTCAGGTGCAGTAGCGGGGTATTGCCGATCAGCTGTGTAACATCAGAGGCGGTATGCACGATGTAGTCTCCACAAAATTCCAATGAGAGTATGCCACAGCAAAGCCATAGGGTCAGGGTTTTGGGTGTGTGCGCACGCGAAATAACACCACGCTTAACAGTAGCGCCAAGCCACTGATCGCCAGCATGAAATCTAGCATAGGGGCAGGTGAGTCGACGAGATAGCGGCCTACGATGGCCGTCGCAAACGCGGAAAGGGACATCTGTACAAAGCCGAACAGCGCGGATGCGGTACCGGCAATGTAGGGAAATTGGCTCAGTGCGAGGGCCATCGCATTTGGCAGCATGAACCCGATACCGACAGAATAGAAAATCATGGGTAGCAGCATCACTGCGATGCTGTTGGGTAGCAGGCTCGCCCCTATCCATATGGCGAAGGCGGCGCCTGCTGCGAGAGCGGCACCTGCCAGCATCAGTTGTTCCGATGTGTATTTTCTGCTGAAGCGGGCGCTTAACCCGCTGCCAACCATATAGCCAATAACCGACGTGATTAAGGTAAAGCCAAAGTATTCCATCGGCACACCCAGCATGTCGATGTAGACAAAACTGGAAGACGCAAGATAGGCTAAAAAGCCGGCGTACACGAAGCCGCTGGAAAAAGTGGCAACTAAAAACAGCGGGCTGCGCAATAACGTGCCGTAGTTAGCAAGGATAGACAGCGGGTGTAAACTCTGGCGCAGTGGCAGTGATTCACCGAGGAAGATATGTATCAGCATTATCATTGCAATGCCGTAGACAGCAAGAAAGATAAAAATGCTGGGCCACGGCAACCACAGCATCATGAAGCCGCCCATCGCCGGGGCAATAGCCGGTGCCAGCGCCATCATCATCGCGATCAAGGATAATGCCCTAGCCGCTCGGACAGGGCCAAAAACATCTCGCGCGACGGTGCGCGCCAACGTGGGGCCTACGCAGGCTCCGATACCTTGTACAAAGCGGAAAAATACCAGTTCTTCAACGGTCTTAGAAAGGCTGCAGGCAATAGATGCGGCAATAAATATTAGGGTTCCGCCGATAAGAATAGGCTTTCGGCCGAAGCGGTCTGCGAGTGGCCCGCAGGCTAAATGAAATAGGGCAAAGCCGGTTAAATAGCTGCTTAATGTCAGATGCATGTGCTGGATGTCTGTGTCCAGCGCAGCCGTCATCATCGGCATTGCTGGCAGGTAGACATCTATGCTGAGCGGGCCAAGAGCGACCAGTGCGGCCAGTAATGCCAGTAACCAGGGGGAGTCGGGATGTAGCTGTCGAGTTGTCATCGCGCCGCGATGCTAGACCATACGGCGAACTAACGCAAAGTCTTCACCAGAGCGCCTTTCATTGAGACCCTACTTCTCAAAGTTCATCACCACTTTCCACCACAGCTTTGGAAACAGCGCGCGCCACAGATAGAGCAGCTTTGCTTCCTTCGGATAAATGATGTCTTTGTTTTTCCTAACGCCTTTCTCGATGGCGTCGATCATCTTCTCGGGGTCGCCAAGACGGCCGCCCTTTTTCGCTTCCAAGATGCTTCCGGGCGTGTCGCCGGAGATGGTTTGGTCTACTAATGGCGTATTCACCGCGGGGGGGCACACAAGGTGGACATGCACGCCAGAGCCGCGGATCTCATTTTGCAGCACTTCGATGTAGGCGTTGACGGCGGCCTTCGTCGCGCAGTAGGCGCCCATTTTTGGCACCAAGGCAATACCAGCAATGGAGCCGAACGCGATAATGCGGCCCCTGCCACGCGCCATCATGGCCGGCAGAACGGCTCTGACCATATACGTGGTGCCGAAGTAATTGATACGGAACAGTTGCTCCATGCCCTCATGGGTGTGGTCTATAAGCTTGTGGGCGGGCATCAGGGCGGCGGCATGCACCAGCAGCTCGATTGGCCCCAGTGCCGAAACAACTTGCGCAACTTTGGCCTGCACGTCCTGCAGGTCAGAGATATCGCAGTGAAAGGCGGTGATATTGTCCGCCTCGGCGGCCGTTTCCTCAAGCGCCTTATCATTGACGTCAAAGATAGCGACCTTTGCGCCCTGTTGCGCTAAACGGCGAGCCGTTATTTGGCCCATACCACTGGCGCCGCCTGTTACGATGGCAACCTTGTCGGACATGTCGATCATAGCCACTCCCCCTTTTATTATTGTTAACTGCAAGGGGTCATAGTCTGCGGTCACTTCGCGCCGCAAGCAAGGCTTTAACGCAAGGCGAATACCAGCCGTTCTTTTATAATTGGGGGGCGTCTGAGATGTGGTCGAGAGGCAGTGTGGTTTTGAGCACTACGCGGCGTAACTCAAAGCTAGAATGCACGCCGGTGACGCCCGCGATGCGGGTCAGCTTGCCCAGCAGAAAGCGCTCATAGTATTCCATGTCTGGCACCACCACCTTGAGCAGATAATCCGAACTCTGGCCAGTCACCACCGAGCACTCCATCACCTCTGGGTAGCCGGTGACCTCAGCCTCAAAAGCCTCGAAGCGATCTGGGGTGTGGCGATCCATGGTGATACCAATATAGGCGGTAAGCTTCAGGCCCAGCACGGACTGGTTCAGGAGGGTGACGTGTGCGCGGATAATGCCCGACTCCTCCAGTCGCTTTACCCGGCGGGAACAGGGCGTGGGTGAAAGGCCTATGGCCTCGGCCAGCTCTAGATTACTGATACGGGCATTGGCCTGCATAGCCTTCAATATCTTGCGGTCGGTGCGGTCGAGTTTCACAGGGCGCCACCTTAATGACATATAGATTGATAGCATATTCCAGCTTACAGAATAGACTATATCACTAACAAGGAGTTATTTTATAGTGATAAATCGCGCAGATAGCCGGCCGACTTATCTCTCAATAATGGGTGAAGCGTTTTGACAGAAAAATAATGGCCTCGCCAAAAGCATTTGTTAGGCGGTCCTAGTAATAACACGTATATACCGCTTGACGGCTCAGGTCTGCAGGGCCATAGTCCTTTTTTTTTAACATTGGTTTTTATACTTATACTACTGTCGTTCACTTAGCGCGGTTATGGCACTTTGTTAAGTGACACACGATAAAGCCATCAAAAGAGAGAAGAATTATGAGCTCACAGCACAGTGTTGGCGGCAAAATGCGCAGGACCATGGGCTTTGCCCTGATGGTGGCCTTTCTGTCATTAGGCGCCATTAGTGGCTGCGGCAGCAGCAACGATGATAATGATTTGTTCGGTTCTTCGGGATCTGGTGGGTCTGATGGATCTGGAGGATCTGATGGATCTGGTGGGTCTGAAGGGTCTGACGGGTCTGACGGGTCTGACGGTGGCTTTGGTGGGGAAGAGACGCCCGAGGCTCAAACTCCAGGCTGTAACGCCAGCGATCAATCAAAATGCATTATGGTGACTTTTGATGATTCATTAGGTGACGATAATTATGATCTGCTACAAAAACTCTACGACCCAGCAACAAGGAAAAATCAAGACGGCACCCCTATAAAAATGACGTACTTTGCTACTGTTGGTTATTCTTCCGCGATCAATAATTTTGATCGGTGGGCAGGAGACGGAAATGAAGTAGCGAACCACACGGTTTCTCACTTCGCCACAGATGATGGAGAGAGTTATCGAAGTATTATTTATACCCCAGACGCATGGTATTCCGAAATGAAAGACTTATATGAGATCCTATACTATTGGACAACGATAATGGAGCATCAAACAGTTTTAGGATTTAGGCAACCGTTTTTCTATCCGGGAAGCCCCGCACCAAATGACCCGATCAAGGTCAAGGCCGATGTTGCATGGAAGAAAGCTTACCAGGCCTACCTAGATTATTTGCGCACCAGGCCCGTCGACCCGTTGCCACCGAGCAGCAGTATTTTTTACTTTAGTAATTATGCAACGCCGGGTTCTGGAAGCGGATCCAGTAAGACAACAATTACACGTAATACGGACTTTAATTATATTGATAATGACACTAATTCGACGGTCCAATATCAGGTATATAATGTGACAGTACCGGTATTGGCCGCAGGGGCCGGGGCGATGGAGCTGCCATTATGTGCTGGCAATACGGATTTCGTTTGCACCATACCTGCAGCAGCAGAATGTCCCCATAAGGACCCATTTCCCTATGTCCCCAACGCTGCGAAAGTCGGGTGTCTAGATTGGGGGGCACTGGATCTCGCGATAGATGTAGCAAACGGCAATAAACTGGGCGAGGCAACCATGATCGCATTGCACCCCCAGGAAATAATCGCCAATCCAGATTTCGGCGCTTGGATGGATACTGCGATCGCCGCCGGTTATAGTTTTGTAACGGTATCAAACGTCCTGAGTATAAAGGCAGGCGTTCCGTATACAGCGCCAACACCTTATGGCCCATTTCCGAAACCAACTACATGCGAAATGAAAAGCACAATAGACTCGGATCGTTATACAGGATATGCAAGCTTACGCCGGCCAGCCCCCTACAAGTCATCCACGGCGGAGGTTCCCGCTTATACCACTAAACCATGCGATTTAGCTTGTGAAACTGCGGACGGCGAACCAAATCCAGACTACGGAGGCGGCTGCTATACAATGTGGAATACACCGGTAGGATCTACGTTCTTTAAAACATACATCCCCATGGGTGTGGCTGGGTGCGAGCCAAGAAATTTTACGCCACCTAAAAACTGGGCTGCAGGCTCTTACCCGTGGACTGGAAATCCAACTGGAAATATGAGCGTTAGAGGCGACGATGATACAGATGCAAGCTACTGTAATACGTTTCCTCAAAAGGCATGCCAACCTTTGGACCTCAGCGCAAGATGTGCACTTCCTGCCCCCGCTGCTTGTATAAATGCCGCTCCATACAAGGAATGGGCGAAGGGCGGCGTACCCGGGACAACAAAAAACTTTTGTGTTACGTACGAGGGGAAAACATACCGATGCGACGCTGACAAGGGATTCGAAGTCGACTGCAACGAATTTGTGCCAGGTTCGCCCTCCGCCCGGGGTTACTGGTCGCCGAGCACCTAAAGGCATTCAGGAGGCGCGGGCTGCCTGCTTGTTTTACAGTAAGTATGTTAGCCGCATTTTTATTCGGGGTTTAGTCCCTAAACGAATTGGCAAGAAAAAAAGACAAGCAAAGAAAAGGAAAAAATGATGAATGGCCTTTACCGAGTTGGCGGCAAAATGCGCAGGGCCATGGGCTTTGCCCTGATGGTGGCGTTTTTGTCATTAGGCGTTATTAGTGGCTGCGGCAGCAGCAACGATGATAATGATTTGTTCGGTTCTTTGGGATCTGGTGGGTCTGACGGGTCTGACGGGTCTGACGGGGGTTTGGGCGCTGTCGATCCCAATGCGGGCATTTACCCTAACATTCAAGTCATTCAACCGTTCCTGAGCGGCGCTATCGACCCCATCAAGGTCCAATATTGGGACCAGACCTACTATTGGGGGCCAGACAGTGATGGCAACGACGCTTGCTTTAAAGGTACCGTCGGAATCGAGGACTCTTCTAGTCTTGCGCAAGAAACAGCTCCGGGCCCAGAATGCCCCACGTCTCTTGGCCAAGTGACCCCTTGCAACCCCGCGGCAGCCGCCGATACGGTCGCAAGCGGTGCGGTGCAACCCGCAATCTCCGGCTGTGAACATGACGGCGCCGCCTGCACCGATATCCTAGTCCCTGACATCACGGATGAAGTGACGTGTGAGTCAACGGTTCGTCAGGCCGACCCGATTGCCGCGGGCGCTGCCTGGTTTCAAAATATCGACGCCCCCGGTACCAAGGGTGGCACCGCCTCTCACTGGTGGTATGGCACCCGGGCCGACAAAACCTTTGACGCTGAAGATGGATACGGTGGTACGCAGATTGATTACATCAGCGATGCGACGAACATTAATATCGCCGCCAGCGGTGGCGGCAGCGGCCCGACCACTCGCGTAAACAACATCTATTTGTGCAGCAATAAAGACGTGGTGAACCCTGCTGAATCGCCCGATGTTTGCACACTCTCGAGTTTGTTCGGTAGCTGCGGTTATGCAGCAGACGGCGACCCTGGTGCATGTAAGATTAATAATATCGGTCTTGTGGACGGGGCCTACAACGTTTTCATCAGGTCAGCCACGCCTAGAGAAGGCTTCAGTGGGGTTGAGGATACGGTTGCGGCGGTCAAGGGATCTGACGCATGTAACAAAAATCCAGCAAATGCTTGCTGCTTTACGCCTTCTAGTCTCAAAAAAGCAGGGGCATGTGCAACGCCAGAAACGTGCGCGGCTGCATTTGCGGATAAGCTGAACGCCTGCTATAACTCAGTCACTGAGGCGACCATTTTCACCTCCCCCGGCACGCCATCGGATGCGGGTGTTCTTGTCCACGGGTGGGACGGCACAGACGATGCGCTCAAACCTTGGATGCCAGGTAACGGGCAGGGCGGAGGCGCGCGCTGGTCGAGCTCTTACATCAATGCATATAACGTTACATACCCGACCCGGGACAAGGGGGAGATAGACTCCGATGCAGTCGGACCAACCGTTAGCGTCTATAGCGTTTATCAGGGCGGGGCGGTGCTATCCATACCGGATACTTCAGTAAGTTGTGTCTTTGGGAGTGATGCCGGCACTGATAGCAGGCCTGCTGAATCAGGATTTTCCGCGGGGTGCGGGAGTGCCCCCGGACAGAAAACTGAGCAGCAATGGTGCGGCCCACTCTGCAATATAAATCAACCAAAGCAGACTATTCAAGTTGACCCAGCAGCTTGTGGCGCGTCCCCCCAATGTTCGATCAACCCAAAAGATATTGCTGCGATGCTCGTGTATCAGCGCGGCATTGCGTGTCAGCCAGCGGACAAGAAATTGACGGTGCCACCTTATGAGTGTCTTAGCTCTGGTTGGCCCAATAATCAGATGGCGTACAATGAAGTCGTGATTGAGCCTGCGACGGACACGCCTCAGAAAACGATTTCAGCTTATTATAATCCGACCGGTAGGGATTATCCTTCCGACCCTCGCGTTAACTCCTGTGTGGAGGACCCTTACATGTACCGTCCACTCAGAGCTAACGGAAAAGATATTTGCTGCAAAGTTGAGCCTTACTCTCGCAAGCTGAAGGCACCGCTAGAGTGCAAGGCTGCGCCCAGCAGTGCCAGCATCCCCCCGGCTCCCCTTGTGTCTGCTTGCGCGCAGATAAAAAAATGGAAGAACGTCTCCGACGCCACAACGCCACCACCACTTTTGCAGTTCGATCCGTTAAACCTGACTGCACCATTCTCGGTGGGTGATTGCAAGACGGTGCATGGCATTGATGACTGCGGAGCTACCACAGTTGTTCCTGCTGTTTGCGATTCTGCCGTAGTCTCGAAGTTTGCCCTCGACCATCCAAACTATGTACTAAATTAAGGCGAAAGAACGGCAAGTCTAGCGACGGCCGTAACAGAGAATGTTGCTTACTAGCAGTTGACTCGAATGAGATGGGACCAGCGCGCCGAGCAAAGTCTGAATAGGCTCGGATGCGAAAAGGGAAATTAGAGCCAAAGGTGCTGTGTTGGACGCTTGTTTTTTTAGGGCTCTGGCACGCGCGTCGCTTAGCATGGCTTGGCGATTTGGGCCTTTCAAAAGCGTATATCACCAATAAAATAGCATTATAGAGCGATAAATTGCGCAGATGGCGCATAATGTCTGCCTATTTGCAATCTCTCTCCCCCGTAACCGCAGTATACTTTGCCCTCGGCTGAGCACTCACCTGCCGACTCGGCCGCCGCTTGGGTTACCCCTCAAAGGGTGGTTCGTACGCCGCCCCACAAGGGCTGTACGCAAAGACGCCACAGGTGAGCAGCCACCCTTAAAGAATGACTGGTAAAACGCTATGAACAGCTTCGATCACACTAAATACAGGCCCTTTCAGCCCATTGCCATGCCTAATCGGCGCTGGCCTGATCAGGTGATTGAACAGGCGCCGCGCTGGTGCAGTGTTGATCTGCGTGATGGTAATCAGGCTCTGATAGAACCGATGACGGCGCACCAGAAATTGTTGCTGTGGGAGCAGCTGGTCAAAATTGGCTTTAAGGAAATTGAGGTGGGATTCCCGTCGGCCTCGAGCCATGACTTCGATTTTGTCCGCGATTTGATTGAGAACGACAGAATTCCTGACGATGTCACGATTCAGGTGCTCACTCAGGCGCGGGCAGATTTGATCGAGAAGACCTTCAAGGCGCTCAGTGGTGCACGCCGTGTGATCGTGCACGTTTACAACTCCACCTCTACGGTGCAGCGCGAGCAGGTGTTCGGCCTGGATCGCAAAGGCATTATTGATATTGCGGTGAAAGGCGCGGAGCTAGTCAGAGAGTGTGCCGCCCGTCATCCTCACACCGAATGGGTGTTTGAGTATTCACCGGAGAGCTTTACCGGTACCGAGCTGGATTTTGCCGTAGAGGCGTGTGACGCCGTCACCGCAGTATGGCAGCCGACCCCCGAGCACCCGGTGATTATCAATCTTCCTGCGACTGTCGAGATGAGCACGCCGAATGTCTATGCCGACCAGATCGAATGGTTCTGCGACCGGGTGGCCAATCGAGACAGCCTGCTTATTTCGCTGCATACGCACAACGATCGCGGCTGTGCCGTGGCGGCGGCGGAGCTTGGCGTGATGGCCGGCGCTGACCGTATAGAAGGCACGCTGATGGGGAACGGTGAGCGTACCGGCAACATGGACATCATTACCATGGCGCTGAATTTGTACAGCCAGGGCGTTGACCCGCAGCTGCAGCTGGGCCATATGGACGAAATTATCCAGACCACCAAGGAGTGCACGCAGCTGCCGGTGCACCCGCGTCATCCGTATGCGGGTGAGCTAGTGTTTACGGCATTCTCTGGCAGTCATCAAGACGCGATTAAGAAGTGTCTGGCCAAGCGCGATGACGACGCACCGTGGGAGGTGGCGTACCTGCCGATTGACCCTCAGGACATTGGCCGCTCTTATCAGGAAGTCATTCGCATCAACAGCCAGTCGGGCAAGGGCGGTATCGCCTTTGTGTTACAGCGTGACCACGGTTTGGAGCTGCCGCGCTGGCTGCAGATCGATTTCAGTGGCGCGGTGCAGGCCTATGCCGAGGAGCACGAGACAGAGGTCGGATCGTCTGAGGTGTACCGTATTTTTCAGGATCGGTATCTTGCCGCCAAGGGGCGCTGGAATCTCGGCAACTATCAGGTGAGCCGCGAGGACGGTGTAGACAAGTTAGAGGCGCAGCTGCAGGAAGGGTCCACTGTGCATACGTTGTCCGGAACGGGTAACGGCGTCGTGGCCTCGTTTGTGGAGGCGATGCAGGGCTTTACCGGCAAACACATTGTGCTGGTGGAGTATAACGAGCACGCGCTGAGCCAGAGTGCCGAGGCCGAGGCCATCTGCTACATACAGCTCAACATTGATGGGGAGCGCTACTGTGGGGTGGGGCGCAGCTCGGATATCGTACAGGCCTCACTCGATGGCATACTCGGTGCTATTAATAAGGCCAGCGCGGAAGAACAGCACGTCGCAGCGTGATGCGCAGGTCCATTCAGGAGGGCTTTGCTGCGAGCGTGGTTGCACACATGGCCCGTTGGTCTTACCCTTTGCCTTCGGCTAGGGTGAATCAAGCGGGACGATAGGGATGATTGACGTGCTATTTCGGGGGGCTCGGGTGTGGGTTGTGATCGCGCTGTTTGTGGTCAGCGCCTGCTCCAGCACCACCTATGTTTACAACCGACTAGACTTTCTGCTGCCCTGGTATATGGACGATTATGTCGACCTCGATGCGGAGCAGGAAGCCTACCTCGACGAGCTATTGGTGCCCTTTTTGGCCTGGCACCGCGCGCAGGAACTGCCTGTTTACCTGACAGCCTTGAACAACATAGAAGACAGCCTCGATAGCCCGTTGACCGCAGAGATTGTCGGGACCCTTTTTACTAATTTTGAGTCGGCGTGGCTGCGTTTACAGAGTGAGGGGTTGACGCAGCTGTTGGATCTGGGGGCGCGCCTGTCCGATGAGCAGATAGCGGCATTTTTAGAGGCGCTGTGGGAGCAACAGCGCGAGTTCGAAGAGGAGTATCTGGAGCGCGATGAAGAGGAGTTTTTCAAAGACAATGACGACAATACACTCGACACGTTTCAGGATTATCTCGGCAAGTTATCCGACGATCAGCGACAATGGGTACATGAAAGCAGCCGCGGATTGTTGCGCTCCGATCAAGTATGGCTGCAGGAGCGGGCACTGTGGCTGACCCAACTGGCCACTTTATTAGAGCGCGAGCCGGGCTGGCAACAACGCGTCAGGGCCGCTATTAGCGTGCGAGATGACACCGTATCGCCTGATTATCAGCGTGTGTATGAGCACAATATGGACGCGATTTATGAGCTGATTGCGCAGGTATTAAACGCTCGCAGCGAGCGGCAGAGCCGGTACCTGAAAGACAAGCTCACTGACATTCGCGAAGACCTAGAAACGTTAATCGCGCAGGGCAAAACGGATACCGCTGCGCAATCAGATGAACCCAGTAACAATCGGCCGTAAGGCCGGCTCGTCGAGCACTCAAAGGGTTTTGACAAACACCTTTGAGTTGCGCTGCAGGTTGTACAGAGATTGTTTTGCGCTGGGCAGGGCACCCTGATCGGCTTCGACAAAACCCTGTTCGACAAACCAGTGGGCTGTCTGGGTGGTCAGCACAAACACCCGATCCAAACCCTGGCTGCGGGCTTCCTGCTCCAATGTTTTTAGCAATCGTTGCCCGCGTTTGCCGCCCCGGTAATCCGGGTGCGAGACGATGCAGGCAATTTCTCCGCAGCGGTCGTCGAGAAACGGGTAGAGCGCTGCGCAGGCAATAATGCGGCCATCGCGCACCAGCAGACGGAACTGACTGATTTCGGTTTCCAGTAATTCCCGCGAGCGTTTTACCAGCGCACCCTGTTGTTCCAGAGGCTCGATCAGCTCCAGTATACCGCCGACATCGTCGATGCTGGCTTCGCACGACAGCTCGTAATCGTCATTGGCCACCAGCGTGCCGCAGCCGTCGTGTGTGAACAGCTCCTGTAACAGGGCGCAGTCGTCTTCGTAGCTAATAATGTGGCAACGTTCTACCTGTGCAAGACAGGCTCGTTTGGCACTCTGCAGCAGAGAGGCCTGCTGCGGGTCGGCGACGGGCAGCTCATCGATTTCGCCAGCCGCACACTGACGGATTAATGTCCCGTCGTCGCTGAGGACACCGGCTGGGCCGCCAAACAGCACCAGTTTGTCGGCGCCGATTGCGGCGGCGCATTGCACCGCAATGTCTTCCAGCGCCAGATTGAAAATCTCGCCAGTGGGGGAATAGCCCAAGGGTGATAGCAGCACGATGGAGCCGTCCGCCAGCTGCTGGTTTATTCCGCTGGCATCCACGCGGCGCACTCTGCCGGTGTGATGAAAGTCGATGCCATTGACAACACCGATGGGCCGGGCCGTGACAAAATTACCCGAGCACACGCGCATGCGCGATCCCTGCATGGGCGAGTTGGGCAAACCCATAGACAGCAGCGCCTCGATTTGCGCACGCAACGAGCCAGCGGCATCTTTGACGTGTTCCATCGCCGCGTTGTCCGTGATGCGCAGGCCCTCATGAAACACGCTGTCTAGCCCTGCGCGAGACAGACGCTGGTCGATCTGCAGGCGCGAGCCGTGAATCAGCACAAGGCGTACACCGAGACTATTCAGCAGGGCGATATCGTGAATGATGTTGGGAAAGTTTTCATGTTGCGCAACCGCGCCCCCCAACATCAGCACAAAGGTCTTGCCCCGGTGTGCGTTGATGTAGGGTGCAGTGTTTCTCAACCAGCGGATATGCTCCTGCGCCGATATTGTCACGTCACCATCCAAGCCATTGATAAATAGAAAGTTATTAAGGGTACCGAAAGCCGCACTGATTACCTAATGGCAATATTGCACAGTGTCAGAGGCAGTAGTGGCGGATACATTGCTGCAGTAGTGCGATACAGGGCTGGATTTGCTCCAGTTCCAGATATTCATCGGGTTGGTGGGCGCGGTCGATGGAGCCAGGCCCCATCACAATGGTTTCCATACCCAGCTGCTGTAAAAAGGGCGCCTCGGTGGCGAATGCGACCGCCTCCGCACTGTGGCCGGTCAACGTTTCAGCCAGCTTTACCAGCTCGCTGTCTGCGGCCTGCTCAAAAGGTTCGATAGGGGTAATCAGCGAACGCAGATCGATCTCTAAATGGTGTTGCTGCGCCAGAACATGCATACGCTGCTCGATTTCAGCGCGCACGGTGGCGTTGTCTTCCCCGGGCGTCATGCGTAGATCAAAATGCAGTTCGGTCTTGCCGCAAATACGATTGGGGCTGTCGCCACCGTGGATGCACCCTAGATTGAGGGTGGGCACCGCAATGTTAAAAAATTCATGGTGGTAGCGCACACCGAGCTCTTTGCGATACGCAATCAAATCCCCCATCACTGCATGCATGCCCTCCAGTGCGCTGTTGCCCAGCGCCGGATCAGAGGAGTGGCCGGCCTGTCCGGTGACCCGCACGGCTTCCATCATAATGCCTTTATGCATCCGCACTGGAACCAGTGATGTGGGCTCCCCAATAATCGCCGCACGGGCTTTGGGGCGTCCTGCTGCGGCCAACTGACGTGCACCGTTCATTGAGCTTTCTTCGTCGGCGGTTGCCAGCACAATCAACGGTTGTTTGAGCGAGTCTGCACTAAAAGCACTGGCGGCCGCGATGGCTAAGGGGAAAAACCCTTTCATGTCGGTACTGCCGAGACCGTAAAGCCGATTGTCGCGTTCAGACAGCGTTAATGGATTGCTTTTCCAGCGGCCTTCGTCAAAAGGTACCGTGTCTGTGTGTCCAGCAAGTACTAGACCGCCCGGCCCCTTGCCCAGAGTGGCGATCAGGTTTGCCTTGTCACCGTTGGCCGTAACCGCCTGTATCTCAACCTCAAACCCCAAGTCATTCAACCAGCTGGCCAGCAAGTCGATTACCGCACGGTTGCCCTGATCCCAGCGTGAATCTGTAGAACTGACGGACGGGGTCTCTATCAGTTGCCGCAGCTGACTATAGACCTGTTTGTGGGACGTGGACATTGAGGTGCGACCTCTCGGTACTGTGGCGGCGGGTGGGCCCTTAGCGCAGTCTAGACAATCGAACGCCTGCCGCCAAGTGGACGCTGACGTTAGCCACCGAATATCGCCTTGAATAAAAAGAAAAAGAGGATTGCAAGCCCAGCGCCTGCAGGCAGGGTGACTAACCAGGATACAAATATAGTGCCGATCACGCGCAAATTAAGCGCACCAATGCCGCGTGCAAAGCCAACACCCAGCACGGCGCCGACGAGCGTGTGTGTGGTCGAAATGGGAAGACCTGTGCCCGATGCGATGACCACGGTGGCAGAAGCGCCCAGCTCAGCAGCAAAACCCCTGCTGGGAGTCAGCTCGGTGATTTTGCTCCCCACGGTGAGAATGACGCGCCAACCGTAAGTGGCCAAACCCAAGACAATACCCAGTGCCCCCACCATCAATATCCACCACGGCACCGCTGATTTGGCCAGAATCTCTCCGCCGGACTGCACGGTGCTGGCAATCGCCGCCAACGGGCCTACTGCATTGGCGACATCGTTAGAGCCGTGTGCAAAGGCCATGGCACAGGCGGTGAAAACCATCAGCACGCCAAAAACCCGCTCTACCGAGGCAAAGCGATTCATGTCATCCGGTATGTCCTTGATACCCCGCATGAGGATCATGCCAAGGGCCGCCACTAGCAGGCCCACTCCAAACGAAAGGGGGATGGCGTTTGCGAAATCGCTCCCCAGACCCAGGTCGAGATCCAGGTCCACATGTTTGAGACCTTTTAGAAGTGTGACCATGGATATCATGAAGCCGACCATCCACATGTAAATGGGGATATATTTTTTTGCCCGCTGAAACGGGTCTTCTGAATCGAGAATGATCGTTTTGACGCTGATAAACAGGCCGAAGGAAATGGTGCCGGCAAGCACAGGCGACACCACCCAGCTGGCGACAATGGTACCCACCTTGCCCCAATGCACCGCATCAACCGAGATGCCGACGGCTGCGAAGCCGACGATCGCTCCTACAATGGAGTGAGTCGTGGAGACAGGCCAGCCGTTAACACTGGCAATCATAAGCCAGGTTCCTGCCGCGAGAAGCGCGGACAGCATGCCATATATCATTAGCTGCGGCTCGGCGCTCATGACATCGGGATCAATAATGCCTTTGCGAATGGTGGCAGTGACTTCACCGCCCGCGAGATAGGCGCCGAGAAACTCAAAGATCATCGCGACAAAAATCGCCTGCTTAAGCGTCAGTGCCTTGGCGCCGACCGATGTGCCCATGGCATTGGCAACATCGTTAGCACCGATTCCCCAGGCCATGAAGAAGCCAAATAAGCAGGCCAAAATCAGAAATAAACTGCCATACTCAGCAATGATTTCCATGGTGACTCCTTATTTCGCCATCAAAATTTGTAGTCGATCACCCACGGTCTCTGCATCGTCTGCAACGGTGCACATTAGGGTAATGATCTGGTACAGGAACATCACTTCGACCGGAGGGAGGTCGCTCTCCAGCTTAAAAAGTTTTTTCCGGAGCTTAATAGACATTTTGTCGGTGGTGCCCTCCAGCTTATCGAGCGTTTTGAGCATGGCTTCCACCCGGCGCACTTCTTCACGGCCTGTAAACCCGACTTCAAGCAGTTCGTCCAGTCCCTGCACAGCACTGAGCGCCTGATGGGACGTCGCAGCGCAGGCGATAGCCAGCTCTATCGCCGCATCCTGCAGCTTCTCGGGGAAACGGATACTGCGGCCTATGATCAGTCCGGCAATATCTTTGGCGGTATTAGCAACGTGATCCTGAACCCCCACAAGTGTGAGCAAATCACTTCGTGGCACCGGGAGGAAGAGGCTATTAGGTAGGTTTCGACGCACGGAGTGTTTGAGTTTGTCGGCGGCGGCTTCGGCCGCCACAATCTCTTTGTGAACTTGGCTGGCTTTCTCCCAGTCGTCTGCAGCCGTGGCTCGCAGTAAATCCGGAACCAGCTGTGCGGCCTGATCGGCCAACGCCATGTGGTCCTGTATGGGTCCGATGGGGGAGCGCCCAAACAGATTGCCTAGGGGGCTGAGAATTGCCATGTGTTGAGTTCCTTTATAAGGTCGGCCGCTAGTGTAATGGTTAACTTTGTGGCTGTCACAGGAAACAGTCTCATCGTGAGGTCTGCGGGCACATGGGGGTGATTGGGGGTGATTGGGGAAAGGCGCGAAAGCGTGAGATTACGGGACACTGTGTTAGCATACTTTGATATGCAAATCCGCGCCTCACATTCGGCCTGTAGTGAATATGACCAACACGTTTAGCGAGCAATTGTTGGAGCGCCGCCTGAGCCTGTCTGACCTAGTGCAAGACTTGAAGGCCGACGGCCACCTGACGGATGAAGATCTTATCCGTATCGGTCTTTCTAGCAAAGTGAAAGTACACCCGCTGGTTTTTTTGGCAGATCAAAACCTGCCCGATGCGGCGACCTCTGGCGCCTATCTGACAATGGACCGATTGTTGGCGTGGCTGGGCAATAAAGTGGGCCAGGAGGTTTATCGCATAGATCCGTTAAAAATAAACGTGACAGCGGTGTCAGATGTTATGTCCAAGGCGTTTGCCGAGCGGCATCATATTCTCGCGCTTGAGGTCAATGACGGTGATGTTGTCATTGCCAGTGCCGAACCCTTCATGCGCTCTTGGGAGAGTAATCTGGAGCATGTGTTGCGCAAGCCCATACGCCGTGTGTTAGCAGACCCACAGGAGATACTCCGGCACACCGCCGACTTCTACAACATGGCCGGTTCCGTGCGCGGTGCACGCAGCAATGATCGACCTGCCGGCCCCGCGGGTCTGGGTAATCTGGAGCAGATGCTTGAGATTGGCTCTAACAATGAACCTGATGCCAACGATCAGCACATTGTGAAAATTGTAGACTGGCTGCTGCAGTATGCCTTTGAGCAGCGAGCCAGTGATATTCATATAGAGCCGCGTCGTGATGTGGGCAATGTACGCTTTCGTATTGATGGTGTGCTGCACTCCGTGTACGAGCTGCCCGCGCAGGTTTGCGCTGCGGTCAGTAGTCGCGTCAAAATCCTGGGTCGGATGGATGTGGCAGAAAAACGCCGCCCTCAGGATGGCCGGCTAAAAACGCGCACACCCAATGGCAGCGAGGTTGAGTTGCGCCTGTCCACTTTACCGACGGCGTTCGGTGAAAAACTGGTCATGCGCATTTTCGACCCGGATCTTATGCAGCGTAGTTTTGAGCAGTTGGGTCTAGCCGATGCTGACTTGCAACACTGGCACGACATGACCTCTTATGGCCACGGTATTGTGCTGGTGACCGGGCCCACGGGATCGGGGAAAACCACGACGTTGTATTCGACGCTGCGCCAGTTGGCAAAACCGGAAGTCAATGTGTGTACTATCGAGGACCCGATCGAGATGGTGGAGGGCGCCTTCAACCAGATGCAGGTGAACCACAGCATCAACCTTGATTTTTCGACCGGCGTGCGTGCCCTTATGCGGCAGGATCCTGACATTATCATGGTGGGAGAGATACGCGATCTGGAAACCGCCAATATGGCGATACAAGCCGCGTTAACGGGGCATTTGGTGCTGTCCACGTTACACACCAATGATTCACCTAGCTCTATCTCGCGCCTGCTGGAGTTGGGCGTGCCAGCCTACCTGATTCGAGCCACTGTGCGCGGCATCATGTCGCAACGGCTGGTGCGGATTTTGTGTCCGCACTGTAAGGCTTTTGGCGAATTAGATCTCGGTGCATGGCAGCAGTTGACACAGCCTTGGGATGTGACGCCTCCGGCACAGATTGCGCGTCCGGTGGGCTGTCACAAGTGCCGTGAAACCGGTTATCAGGGGCGTCAGGGAATTTATGAAGTGTTGGTGAATAGTCGGACGGTGCAGGAGCAGATAATGCCACAGCTCGACACCCAAAAAATTCGGGCAACTGCGATGGCTGAAGGTATGCAAACCCTGCGCCTCAGTGGCGCCGCCCGTGTGGCGCGGGGTGAGACCACCATCGAGGAAGTGATGCGAGTCGCACCGCAGATGGACACTTGAGTCTCGGTCGTTGGAACGTTAAGCGGATATGAATTTACCGACCACAGGGCTGCCGGAGTTGCTCGCCGAGGAGGCCCGCCGTGCTTGGCAGAATATTTTGGAGTCTGCAGGTGAGGCACTGGCCGACAGGCTAACCGAGGTGTTGGCGGAGGGTCCAGAAGCGCTGCAGCTACCGCGTGTTTTGGCCTGCAGCCCCTTCGTCGCTGACCTGTTGCGACGCAAGCCCAAATTGCTACTGGATCTGGTCGTCAGTGGCCAGTTGCAGGAATCCCTGCCTGACGCTGAATTCCGCGATGAGTTGCACCGTATGTTGTGTCGCGATGGTGCTGAGCTGTCGCCGCTTCTAAGACAATATCGTGCATGGCATATGCTGCGAATTGTGTGGCGAGACTTCTGTCGTCTGGCGGATACCTTGGAGACGGTGCGAGATACTTCACTGCTGGCCGAGGCGGCTATCGCAGAGGCCTTGGCTATTTCTCAGGCCGCGCTGGAGAACCGGCACGGTGCGCCCATAGGACGAGACAGTGGTGAGGCCCAGCAGCTGATTGTGCTGGCCATGGGCAAGCTCGGGGCACAGGAGCTTAATGTCTCCTCCGATATTGATTTGATATTTGTTTACCCAGAGGCCGGTCAGACCGACAGTAAAGAACACCCTATCAGCAATGAGGAATTCTTTACCAAGGTAGGGCGTGCTGTGATCGGTGCCCTCGATGAGGTTACTGCTGAGGGTTTTGTGTTTCGGGTGGATATGCGTCTGCGTCCTTACGGTGAAAGCGGCGCCCTGGTGCACAGTTTCACCGCGCTTGAGAGCTATTATCAGGACCAGGGGCGGGATTGGGAGCGCTATGCCATGATCAAGGCGCGGCCCGTGACAGGCAACCCGCAACAGGCCGCCGAGCTGGCGGCGCTGTTGCGCCCATTCATCTATCGGCGCTATGTGGACTTCGGCGCGATAGAAAGTCTGCGTGGCATGAAGCGGATGATCAACACCGAAGTCCGTCGCAGAGGGTTGCAGGACAATGTAAAACTGGGGCACGGCGGTATTCGGGAGGTCGAGTTTATCGCACAGTGTTTTCAGTTGATTCGCGGTGGGCGTGATCTTGGTCTACAGCAGCGCGAATTACTTCTGGTACTAGATGAATGTGTCACCTTGCGTTGTCTGCCGCAGTCAGTCGGCACTGAACTGCGCGCCTCCTACCTATTTTTGCGCGACAGTGAACACGCCATCCAGGGTTATCAGGATAAGCAGAGTCAGGATTTGCCGAAGGCGGAATTGCCGCGGGCTGCGATGGCAGAAGTGATGGGGTATGCCTTATGGGAAGACTACAAAGCGGCCCTGGAGATACACCGTCAGGCGGTTGCGGGACACTTTAGAGAGCTGATCGCAGATCCTGAGGAGGACGCCGAAGCGGCAGACGAGGCGTTGTCGCTGTGGGGCAAAGACCTGAGTGAGCAGGCGCTGTCTGATCTAGGATACCGGCACGGGCCAGAGACTTACGAGGCGTTACAGGCATTGCAGCAGAGCCCCCGCGTGGCAACACTGCAAATTCAAGGTCGAGATCGCCTGCAACAGTTCATGCCCCAGTTGCTGCGCGCGTGTGCTGAGGTGGCAGACCCAGATCTAGCGTTGCAAAGAGTGCTGCCTCTGGTCACCGCGGTCGTACGTCGCAGTGCCTATCTTGTCATGTTGCTCGAAAATCCGCCCGCCCTTGTTGATCTGGTGACGCTGTGCGGCGCCAGTCCCTGGATCGCCGAGCAAATAGCCCGAACTCCGGTACTGCTTGATGAGCTTCTGGATAGGGCTAGCCTTTACACCGCGCCGGACAAAGACCTGTTGCGTGATGAACTGCGTCAGCAGGTCGCACGTCTAGGGGCGGACGATTTGGAGGCGCAGATGGATGCCCTGCGCTATTTCAAGGCTTCGCATGTGTTGCGGGTTGCGGCCAGTGAGCTGGTAGGCCGCTTACCATTGATGCAGGTTAGCGACAAGTTGACCTGGATTGCGGAAGTCATACTGGAGGAGGTGTTAGCGGTCGCCTGGGTGGGTCTGACGAAAAAGTATGGACAGCCCCGTCGCGATCATGCGGGTGTGGGTTTTGCCGTTTTTGGTTATGGCAAACTAGGTGGTGTTGAATTGGGTTATGGCTCAGACCTAGACCTGGTGTTTATTTACGATGCCGCCAAAGGCGGAGCAACAGACGGCGAGAACAGTATCGACAATGCTGTGTTCTATACGCGTCTGGGTCAGCGCATGATCCAAATTATCGAGACGCAGATGGCCATGGGTCAGCTGTATGAGATGGACATGCGGCTGCGACCTTCCGGCGATTCAGGCATGTTGGTGAATACAATACAGAGCTTCAGTCGTTACCAGCAGGACTCTGCCTGGACTTGGGAGCATCAGGCGTTGGTGCGAGCGCGCTTTGTCGCGGGCGATCCAGACGTCGCGGCGGCGGTCAATACCGTGCGCCGGGACATTCTGTCCCTGGCCCGCGATGATGTTTCTCTGGCGCGCGAGGTGCATGCCATGCGAGAAAATATGCGTAAGCACTTACTGTCAGATGGGCGCTCCGAAGAAGGGGAATTTCACCTAAAACAGGGTGTAGGAGGTATCGTTGATATTGAATTTATGGTGCAATACGCGGTCTTGACTTGGTCTCATCGCGTGCCTGAATTGGCACGTTGGTCTGACAATGTGCGCATTCTGGAGGCCCTGGGGCAAGAAGGTTTGTTTGAGCAGCAGGAGTGTGAAGCGCTTACGCAGGCCTATTTAATCTATCGCTCCGCCGCCCATCAACTTTCCTTACAACAGCAACCAGGGACTGCCCCGGAGGGGAGTTTTGCGCAAGAACGGGCTGCAGTTAGAGCCAAGTGGCAGCAATTATTTGCGCCTTATATCGACGAAACAACGGATCAATAAACAGGAGTAATGTGATGAGTTTGGCCGATCGTGATGGTCTTATCTGGATGGATGGAGAAATGGTTCCTTGGCGCGAGGCCAAGGTACATGTGCTGACACATACGTTTCACTACGGTCTGGGTGTGTTTGAAGGGGTGCGTGCTTACAAGACAAAGGATCAGGGCACGTGCATATTTCGTTTGCAGGAACATACGGATCGGTTGTTCAACTCAGCCCATATCCTGCGCATGGCTATGCCCTTTGACAAGGAGACTCTGATTCAGGCGCAAAAAGACGTGGTGCGATTGAACGGCCTTGAAGAGGGCTACCTGCGTCCCATGTGTTTTTATGGCGCCGAGGGCATGGGCCTGCGCGCAGACAAGCTAGAGACACACGTGATGGTTGCTGCATGGGAGTGGCCTTCTTATATGGACCCCGAGGCTCGAGATCGCGGCATTAAGGTGCGCACTTCGTCCTTCACGCGGCACCACGTCAACATCTCAATGTGTAAAGCCAAGGCCAACGGTAATTACATCAACTCTATGCTGGCGTTGCGCGAGGCCCTTGATAGCGGTGCAGAAGAGGCATTGTTGCTGGATAACGAAGGTTATGTTGCTGAGGGCAGCGGGGAAAATTTCTTCCTTGTGCGTGGCGATAAAATCTATACACCAGAGCTGACCTCGTGTCTGGAAGGGATTACCCGGGATGCAATATTTGTGCTGGCCGCTGAGCTGGGCTATAAGGTGCGCGAAAAACGCATCACTCGGGATGAGGTTTATGTTGCGGACGAGGCCTTCTTTACCGGAACGGCTGCTGAGGTGGTTCCCATTCGTGAACTCGATGGCCGCATAATCGGTAACGGTGGTCGTGGTCCTTTGACGGAAAAACTACAGGCCATGTATTTTGATTCGGTGCGCGGTAATCGAAGCCAGAACAGCCAGTGGCTGGCGCCGGTGGTCTGATTTCGGGCGTGTTGTCTTCGATGCGCGGTGACAAGAGGTTGATATCACACATGCAGATAGAGATTAAAGCGTGACGAAAAAAGTGTTGGTGGTCGGCGCAGGCGGGCAGTTAGGACAAGAGCTGCAGCGCACATCTGGGCCCGACATTGAATGCCTGCCGATGGCTCGAGCGCAGCTTGATATAGCCGATCTGGCGGTTGTCACGCAGTGCCTCGCGGCTGTCGCGCCGCAACTAGTGATCAACGCTGCCGCCTATACTGCAGTCGATAAGGCGGAATCGGAAGTTGATGCCGCCCAGCGCGGCAACGTTGCAGGGCCTCTCGCCTTGGCACAGGCCTGTGCCCAGCAGGGCGTGAGGTTGATCCACATCTCTACCGACTTCGTCTTCGATGGCAGCGCATCCCAGCCTTACAAACCCGATGCGGCCACCGCCCCGTTAGGCGAATATGGACGTAGCAAGCGTGCTGGAGAGCTGGCGGTGCAAAGTGTACTTCCTCAAGCACTTATCCTGCGCACTGGCTGGGTGTATTCACGTTATGGCAGCAATTTCGTCAAAACCATGTTGCGCCTGATGAGTGAGAGGGATGACCTTGCTGTGGTGGCCGATCAGGTCGGTACCCCAACCTGGGCACACGGCTTGGCCGAAGCGGTCTGGGCCTCCGCGGCTCGGCCTCAGTTGAGTGGCATTTATCATTGGAGTGATGCCGGTGTCTGCAGCTGGTATGACTTTGCCGTTGCTATCTGTGAGGAAGCGCTTGCGCTAGGGTTATTAGCGAGAACGGTCAACATTCGGCCCATTGCGGCAATAGAATATCCTACGCCGGCGTGCCGCCCTGCTTACAGCGTGCTGGATAAGAGCGACAGCTGGCGAGATTTCGCCCTGGCAGGCGTCCACTGGCGTCAACAACTGCGGGCGATGCTCGAAGACTATAAGGCGCTACAAAATGGGTAAATCTCTCTTGGTAACGGGGGCCGCCGGATTCATCGGGGCTAACTTTGTCCACCACTGGATGCGCAATCATCCCGAGGACAGCGTGGTGGCCTATGACGCCCTCACCTATGCCGGCAATCAAGCCAACCTTGATGGGTTGCGGGAGAATAAACGCTTCAGTTTTGTTCACGCTGACATCTGCGACGATGATCGCGTGCTGCAAACGCTGCGCGAGCATAATATCGATACTTTGGTGCATTTTGCTGCTGAGAGTCATGTAGACCGCTCGATCACCGGGCCTGATGCGTTTATTGAAACCAATATAGTGGGCACACATTCGCTGCTTAAGGCCGCGCGCGAGCACTGGCTGGCAGGGGGCAAGTCGCAGCCACATCGATTTCACCATGTGTCCACGGATGAAGTGTACGGCTCTCTCAGTATTGATGCGCCGGGTTTTCATGAAGAACAAAAGTACGAACCGAACTCACCTTATTCGGCGAGTAAGGCCGCCTCTGATCATCTCGTGCGAGCGTATCATCACACCTACGGGCTGCAGGTCAGCACCAGTAATTGCTCTAATAATTACGGCCCTTACCATTTTCCGGAAAAGTTGATTCCCCTGTGTATCACTAACATTCTGCGCGGGCGTCCACTGCCGGTTTACGGTGACGGCAGTAATATCCGCGACTGGTTGTATGTGGAGGATCACTGTCGGGGTATAGAGCTGGTATTGCAAAGCGGCGAGGTGGGTGAGACCTACAATATCGGCGGCAATAATGAGTGGAACAATCTGGATATCGTGCACTTGCTGTGTGATCAGATGGATGCGCGCTTCGTCGCGGACCCGTCATTGGCGCAGCATTTTCCCGATGCACCGGGTGCCAATGGCAGTAGCGCGCGCGAGCTTATCCTCTTCGTAGAGGACAGGGCTGGGCACGATTGGCGCTATGCCATTGATGCCGGCAGAATCACCCGAGAGCTGGGGTATACGCCCCATGAAAGTTTCGAAACCGGTTTGCAGCGCACACTGGACTGGTATCTGTCCAATGAGCCGTGGTGGAAGCCTCTTCTTGTTGCTTGACGCTTTAGCGCAATAGTAAGTGCACGCTATGCTTTTAGGCCTTGTATTCAGATGAAGCGGGGTGTATCGGCCCAGTTCAGGCCTTCGCTATCCTTGGCCGACAATTGCGGGGTCTCCTTGGCGGGTACCGGCCACTGGATTCCCACGGTGGGGTCATCCCAGGCCAGCGTCTGCTCGCTGGCAGGATGGTAAATATCGGTGCATTTGTACACAAAGTCGGCGTAATCGGAGGTGACATAGAAGCCATGGGCAAACCCGGGTGGAACCCAGAGCATCCGCTGGTTTTCGGCGCTGAGGCTAACCCCGAACCACTGCCCAAGAGTGGGGGAATGGCTTCTGAGGTCCACTGCGACATCGAACACCTCACCGGACGTCACCCGCACCAGTTTGCCTTGGGTATGTTCAGTCTGAAAGTGCAGTCCTCTCAATATGCCATGGGCTGACCGACTGTGGTTGTCCTGCACAAAATTAAGGTCGAATCCGGCCTCGCGAAACGTCTCAATATTCCAAGTTTCCATGAAAAACCCGCGTTGGTCGCCAAAGGCCGTCGGTTCTACGAGGTAGACGTCCTGCAAGGGTGTTTCAATAAACTTCATGCGAAGACAACGCCATTATCGTTGAGGAGGCCTTTTAGATAGAGCCCATAGCCACTTTTTTCCAGTGGTTTGGCCAGCGCCAGCAGCTGCTCCGCACTGATATAGCCCTTGCGATAGGCCACTTCCTCGGGGCAGGAAATCTTCAGCCCCTGGCGCTCTTCGACAACACGGATGAAGTTGGCGGCATCCAGCAGGGAGTTGTGAGTGCCTGTATCCAGCCAGGCGGTGCCGCGGCTCATGACCTCTACGTGCAGGTCGCCGCGTTCGAGATAAGCTCTATTGATATCGGTAATTTCGAGTTCACCTCGAGCTGAGGGGCGCACGTCTTTGGCGATATCGACCACATCGTTATCGTAGAAGTACAGACCGGTTACAGCGTAATGTGACTTGGGGATAGTCGGCTTTTCTTCGATATTTTGGGCCACGCCATTGGCGTCGAAGCTGACGACACCGTAGCGCTCCGGGTCTTGCACATAGTAAGCAAACACGGAAGCCCCAGAGTCGCGACTGGCAGCATGGGTTAACGTTTGAGAAAAGCCCCCACCGTAGAAGATGTTGTCACCTAGCACCAAGCTGGCGGGCGACTTGCCAATAAAGGTCTCTCCCAGAATGAATGCCTGGGCCAGTCCATCCGGGCTGGGTTGCACCGCATAGCTGATATTGATTCCCCAACTGGAGCCGTCTCCAAGTAGCTCACTGAAGGCCAGCTGGTCGCGTGGCGTGGTTATGATCAGGATATCGCGGATACCGGCCAGCATGAGGGTGGCCAAAGGGTAGTAAATCATAGGTTTATCGTAGATTGGCATCAGTTGCTTGCTGACGGTGCTAGTCAGCGGATGCAGGCGGGTCCCTGACCCGCCCGCGAGAATGAGCCCCTTATAAGCCGAAGTTGTCATTAACCGTTTTCCTAGTGTCTAGACGGTCGATTATAGCGGTATAAGCCTCTCACTGGCTAATAGGAGGGGCCTTAAGGGGGTAGTTCGGTGATCAGGGCTGGATTTTTAACCAGTAGGTGATTAAAATCTAGCCCCTTTTTGCGGGGCTCCCAGAAAATCAGTGTAATCACATCGCACTGATGCTCTTAAGCTAGCGAGATACGCTGGGGTAGCCGCATTCGTTTCAACACGTAATTATAATGAGGACGCCACTATCTGGCATCAAGGTACAGAGCCGGCAGCTACAATGCCGGCAGATGGAGCAACAACCCCCGTCAAAGCGGTGGGGCTGGGTGGTCCATTGCGTATTGCGCTGCTCGGCTATCGCAGCCAGCCCCATGCCGGTGGGCAGGGCGTTTATATGCGTTACCTTAGTAAGGCGCTGGTCGAGGCGGGTCATAGCGTCGATGTCATTTCTGGCCCGCCCTACCCCCACCTGGATCCCCGCGTTCGGCTTATAGAGCTACCCAGCCTGGATTTGTTTGAAAATGGACTCACGTCTTTGCGCCCGCATCATCTGACGTCCATGAGCAATATCATTGAGTGGGTCAGTCAATTGACCGGCGGCTTCGCCGAGCCGCAAACGTTTGGGCGTCGAGCTGCAAAATATTTACGTCAGCACGGCCACCATTACGACCTGATACACGACAACCAGAGTCTGAGCTACGGCATGTTGGATATCCAGGAAATGGGTCTGCCCCTGGTGACGACGGTACACCATCCCATCACCAGCGATTTACGTATTGCGCTAGGCGCCGCTCGCGGCTGGAAAGAACGACTGTTTATTCGGCGTTGGCACTCTTTCCTGACTATGCAGAAAAAAGTGATCAAGCAGTTACATAATATCGTGACGGTGTCGGATTGTTCTCGTCAGGACATCGCCCGAGATTTCGGTTTGCAGCCGGCGGGGATCAGCGTGGCGCACAATGGCATCGATATAGACACATTCAAGCCTTTGCCGGGAGTGGTGCGTAATCCGTTGCGCCTGATGGCCACCTGCTCTGCAGATGCTCCGCTTAAGGGCCTGCGTTATCTATTGCATGCCTATGCCCTTCTGCTCGAGCGATATCCAGATCTGGAGTTGCTGCTGGTCAGCAAGCCCAATCCGGGCGGCCAGACGGAAAGACTGGTGCATCGTCTGGGCCTTGCGGATAAGGTGCAATTTGTTAAAGGCATCAGCACTGAGCAGATGGTGCAGTATTACGCCGAGGCCGCGATCGCAATAGTGCCTTCAGTGTATGAGGGCTTTGGCCTGCCTGCGGGTGAAGCTATGGCGTGTGGTGTGCCGGTGGTGTCCACTGATGGCGGGGCGTTACCTGAAGTGGTGGGTGATGCCGGAGTGATCGTGCCGGTGAAAAATGTCGATGCCCTGGTAGAGGCGATTGATGCCTTGTTGCAAGATCCGAAGGCCCGTGCCGAGCTGGGCGCCCGAGGAAAACAGCGCATTGAAGAGAATTTTTGCTGGCAGGTCTGTGCCAGACAGATGACGCAGTATTACAATCAGGTGTTGGCCCGTGAAGACGGTTGATTTTGCCCACCTGCCCCTCAAACCGGGCGACATCGTTTTGGACCTTGGCTGCGGTGAGGGTCGTCACGTGATCTCGGCTTATGTCGAGGGTGATGTGCAGTCTGTCGGCGTGGATCTGTCTCTGGACGATCTTAAAATAACCCGTGAACGATTTGTCGGTTTTGCTGAGCCCGAAAACGACGCCAAGTCCTTTGGCCTGTCTTCCGCTAGCGCACTGGAATTGCCTTTCGCCGACGATACCTTTGATAAGATCATTTGTAGCGAAGTGTTAGAGCATATCCCAGATTATCACTGCGCATTAGTCGAGATAGAGCGAGTGCTTAAGCCTGGTGGGCTCTTTTGTGCAAGCGTTCCGCGCCGGTGGCCAGAGCAGATATGTTGGGCGTTGAGTGAGGGCTATTACAATGTGCCAGGCGGTCATCTGCGGATTTTCCGCAGTAATGAGTTGCGAACGGAAATTGAACATTTAGGTTTTGAACATTATCACCATCACTGGGCGCATGCGCTGCATGTGCCCTTTTGGTGGCTAAAGTGCCTGTTTTGGAAAAATCAGGACACAAACTGGCTGGTCGCTCAATACCATCGCTTTTTGGTATGGGACTTAATGGAAAATCCAGCGCTGACTCGGATATTGGAGAAGTGCATGAACCCGTTTATGGGTAAAAGTGTCGTGATGTATTTTCGCAAGGATGCCAAATCATGAGTGGTTTATATCTTAGCCCGGGCTTATTCCCCGAGGAATTCCTGCGTCCGACCGTAGACTTTATTCTCGGCTGCCAGCGCGACAGCGGCGAGATTCCTTGGTTTGACGGCGGTTACACCGATCCCTGGGATCATGTGGAGTCGGCGATGGGCCTGTCTATCGGAGGCGAGTTGGAGGCGGCTCACAAAGCCTATCAATGGCTAGCGCAAATGCAGCTAGAAGATGGCAGTTGGTGGGCGTCCTATCGCGGGCAGGAAATCGACAACGCCAGCCGGCGCGAGTCGAATTTTGTCGCCTACATCGCCACCGGTGTCTGGCACCATTACTTAATCAGTGCTGATGATGACTTTCTGCAAGCAATGTGGCCGATGGTCGATAAATCGATAGGCTTCGTGTTGTCTTTGCAGTCCGAGCATGGGGAAATTGATTGGGCCGTGGATGGCACCGGAAAGCCAAAAGGTGATGCGTTGGTGACCGGTTGTAGTTCGATTTACAAAAGCCTGGAGTGCGCACACAATATTGCCGTGACGCTGGGTGAAAGTCGCAGCCATTGGTTGAGCGCGCGCGATCGTTTGGGCAACGCCCTGCGCCAGAAGCCGGAGCGTTTTGACCGAACATGGGAAACTAAGTCACGCTATTCCATGGACTGGTTTTATCCGGTGCTGACCGGCGTCTATACCGGAGCCGACGCTCGCGCTCGTCTCGTGTCGCGTTGGGATGAGTTTGTAGAGGACAAGCTGGGGTGTCGCTGTGAGAAGCAGCAGCCGTGGGTGACGATTGCTGAAACTTGTGAGCTGGTCATGGCTTTATTGGCCGCAGGGGATCATGCGCGCGCAGTCGAGGTTTACAGCTGGCTGCAGCAGTGGCGTGCCAGTGATGGCTCATATTGGACGGGTTATCAACTGGTCGAAGATTTGCTGTGGCCGGATGAAAGGCCCACCTGGACCGCTGGGGCCATTTTGTTAGCAGCCGATGCGCTTACCAAGCACACGCGAGCCGCTGGGCTGTTTTGCAGTGTGCGCTTGTTGGATCAGCCTGCTGACGATGTTCCTGAGCGTCGGAGTTTAGTTGACTAAAGTCGAGCCCCATCGCCCGCTACAAGCGCAGTAACAAGCCTAGGCTATTCACTTGCCCTAAGTTTTCAAACAGACCAGACGCCAGCGCCATGCGATAGACCGCATAGGGCGCTTGGCCACCCTTGTGTGGGTCGTCGAACAGATCGTGTATCGCTAGCACGCCACCGCGCATCAGATGTGGCATCCAGCAGCGGTAGTCTGTGAGCGCCGCCTCTAGACTGTGTCCACCATCGATAAAGACCATTGCCAATGGCGTTTGCCAGTGTCTGGCCGCCGCCTCTGAGCCGGCCACAACCGGCACTACCACTTCGTCCAGTCCTGCCCGACGCATATTGCGACGAAACTCTCGAAAGGTATCCATGACGCCCTCGCCGGCGTCGTAGAGGTCGGGGTCGTGAAAAAATTCCCCTTGTTGGTGTTCTTCCGAGCCGCGATGATGATCTAGCGCAAAGACTGTGCTGTTGTTAGCGCGACAAGCCAGCCCTAAGTAAATGGTGGACTTGCCACAGTAGCTGCCGATTTCCAGTACCGGCCCCATGGTGCTGGCCCGAAGGGCCTGCTCGAACAGTGCCTGTGCCTCATCCGCGGCAAGGAATCCCTTGATCTGGTCAATGTCAGCGGGCAGGTCGGGGATCATACGGCGCAACGTCCTTTTCTACGGTGAGCCGATAACGGATTTGGCTGATGGTGAGGTGGGAGGCACGAGAAAGGCGTCCAGTTTGAGAATGTCTGCCGGGCTGAGCAGTCCGGCATTTTCGTTCAGGCGCATCAGGTTAAGAATGTAGTCGTAACGGCTGTTGGCGTAATCACGTTCCGCCCGGAACAACGTATTTTGGGCATTAAGTACATCGACCACGTTGCGCGTTCCCACTTCGTAACCGGCCTGCGTAGCATCTACAGAACTCTTTGAAGAAATAATGCTTTGTTTGCGCGCCGCGATGCGCGATACATCACTGAGTACCGTCATATGCAGGGATCGCGTGTTGGTGACTGTGTTGCGTGAGAGGTTGATGCGCTGCTCCCGTGCGGCGCTGAATTCCTGGGCCGCGCGTCGTCGGTTGGCGCTGATCGCACCACCGCTGTAGAGTGGGACGCTGAGGGTTACCCTCCACATGTGCTCTTTGAGGCTGCTATCGGGGGGACTATTGATGCCGGTATCGGGCTCGACATAGATGTTCCCGTCGACGTCAAAGTCAGAATACTCATAGCCGCCGTTAACCTTGGGGGCGTGTTCCATTTTGTTCGCCTTGGCCGTTTGGCGTGCCGCCTCTTCTCTGTAGGTAGAGGCCAGAAGCTCAAAGTTATTTTGCAGCGCGAAATCGACCCAGGCAGCACGATCAATAGGGTCTGGTGGACGAATTTTGAAGTCTTCCACCAGCACGTTGAGGTTGCTTTGCCGCTGGCCAGTCAGCACCGAGAGCCGCTCCAGTGCCACGGATACATCATTTTCGTCCACAATGCGCTCGACCTCAGCAAGGTCTCTAGCGGCCTGAGCTTCATACACGTCGGTGATGGCAATGAGGCCGACCTCGAAGCGCTGCTGGGTCTGCTCTAACTGGCGCTCGAATGCGCGCTCCTGCGCCTGTGAGGCCGCTAGATTGTCCTGTGCGCGCAGCACGAGAAGGTAGGCTTCTACGACTCTCACGATCAGATTCTGCTGGTTCGCGGCAAAAGTGGCCTCCGCCTCTTTGGTGACTTGCTTGCCCGATTGAAAACTGAACCATGCTGACAAATCGAATAACGTTTGATTGAGGGAAATGACGTAGCCCTCGGTATTGATATCGCGGTTGGTGAACGTATCGTCAATAATGATGCCGTCTTCGCTAAAAATTGGGCCAAGGCCATCCGTATCCCCGTCTGAGTTTTGATAGGAATAGGAGGCGCCCACTTGCGGAAGCAGTGCAGAGCGGCTAAGATTTTCGGTTTCCCGTCTCGCTAGATAGACCGCTTCTTCTGACTTCAGCTGAGCGTCATTTTGTAGCGCCAACTGGTAGATATCACTCAATGAGTCCGCTTGTAAACTGACAGATGAGAGAAAGAATGCCAGAGATGAAAGCGCAATAACCAGATTTTTCATGCAACAATTCCTGAAAGAGAATTCGCTATTTTTGAGCACGTGATTGTACCAGCCTCTCGCGAACTCTGCATACATTGAAACTGTCATGCAAAGGGTGCAGTTCGGAGTCGTTTGTGCCATCTTAGGAACAGCGCTGCGGCCGTTTATGGTCAAAAGCTCTCCATAACGCGGCAGTTTTTATCCACTTACAAGGGCCGAACGCCTGGGCAAAGTTTTGCAAAATTCGACTAGACAATTATTTAAACTGGATTTGACGGAGTTGCACGCGATCTGTGATGCCAACTATCTCCGCCTGAAACGCCTCTTTCCCGATTATGAGAACTGTAATTCCCGCGAACTTTTGGTGGGCGCCGCTAAAGTGCGGCTGAGCGTTGTAGAGCGTTGTCGTTACACCACGATTTTTCATATCCACCAGCAATCTGCAGAATCCCGCTGGCTGGGCTTATTAAATGTCGAAGTGAGGGCTTATCATGACGCTCGTATGTTGGAGGTCGGAGCCTTTCAGTCTTATCGTCAGGTGTCGGCCCGATACCAGTACCCGAATGATCAAATGTTTGCGCAGGATGAAAAGTCCCAGCAGAATCGATTTTTGGCAGACTGGCTGGAACACTGTCTGCAAAACGGGCGTGCCGCGCTTGATGTTGTCGCCGCGACCGTGACCGATACCTAACGCGGCCGCGCCAGAATGCCCCAGACCCGACACCCGATCGAAACCGTCGACACCCAAGATGAGACCGTTCAGCTTGTGCAGTTGACCGATACGCACCTCTGTCGTTTGCGTGGAGGCACTTTGCTGGGCATGGATACCGACCACTCGTTGCAGGCCGTCATCAATCTGGTGCAAAAAGAGCGCCCTGTCATTGATCTGCTGCTGGGTACCGGAGACCTGTCTGATGGTGGCGCAGGTTCTGCTTACGAGCGACTGCAGGACTATTTCGAACAGCTGACCCCCGTCAATTACTGGCTGCCGGGCAATCATGATGATCGAGCGGCGATGGAAGCTGTTGCGGCAAGCCCTGCGCGCCTGTGCAGAGAAATCAGGCTGCCCCGCTGGCAGATTTTGCTGCTGGATTCCCAAATTGTCGGGCATGTCGGGGGGAGATTAGGCGAGGCGGAGCTGATGCTGTTGGAGCGGTCTTTGGCGGCCGCGCAGAAGGAGGGGCGACATACTTTGGTTTGTCTGCATCATCAGCCGGTGGCTATTGGCTGTGAATGGCTGGATCAGCAGAGGGTCGCCGATGCCGATGCGTTTTTTAACGTGCTCGACCGCTACACCGGCATCAAAGCCGTGCTGTGGGGCCATGTCCATCAGGAAATAGACCGTATTCGCAATGGTGTGCGACTGCTGGCATCACCGTCTACCTGTGTCCAATTCGCACCGGGCAGTGAACATTTTAAAGTCGATGATCAGCCGCCGGGTTACCGCTGGCTGGAATTACACAGTGATGGTCGCTTTGACACTGGCGTGTCCAGGGTGTGGGACACCCAATTTACGGTCGATCTGGATTCAGGCGGTTACTTATAGCTCGCACTGCGCGAGCCTCACTGTACAATGATGGCTAGACTGAACTCCACCGCAACGCACGATAAGTTATCACAATGAGCCAATATACCGCCGAAGACATTGAAGTCCTTACTGGGTTGGAGCCGGTGCGCAAGCGCCCTGGCATGTACACAGACACGACTCGCCCGAACCATCTCGCACAGGAGGTCATCGATAACAGCGTTGATGAGGCCCTGGGTGGGCACGCCAGCGAGATTGATGTCTGTCTGAACAAAGATGGCTCAGTCACGGTGACTGACGATGGTCGCGGTATGCCTGTCGACCTGCATCCCGGAGAAAAAAAGCCTGGGGTAGAAGTCATCCTCAGCACGCTGCATGCTGGCGGTAAGTTTTCGGATAAAAACTATCAGTTCAGTGGCGGGCTGCACGGTGTGGGTGTGTCGGTGGTCAATGCGCTGTCCAGCGCTCTGGAAGTGGTGATCCGCCGCGACGGCAATATTTACAGCATGACATTCGCGGGCGGAGAAAAGAAAACGGAGCTGGTGGTTGTCGGCAGTTGTGGCAAGCGCAATACCGGCACGGCGCTGACCTTTACGCCCGATCCCCAATATTTCGATTCGGTTAACTTTTCCGTATCCAGGTTGCGGCACGTATTGCGGGCTAAGGCGGTGCTGTGCCCGGGCCTGCGAGTCAAGTTCAAGGATGAGAAGAAAGACGAGACGGAAGAGTGGTATTTCGAAGACGGGCTTAAGGACTATTTGGCGGATGCCACCATCGACTTTCCGGTTATTCCCGAAGAGCCCTTCGTGGGCAGCTTCAGTGGCAGCAATGAAGGCGTAGACTGGGCCGTGCAGTGGTTGCCAGAAGGCGGTGACATCACGGCCGAATCCTACGTCAACCTGATTCCCACAATTCAGGGCGGCACCCATGTCAACGGTATGCGGACCGGGCTGTTGGACGCGATGCGCGAATTTTGTGAACTGCGCAGCCTGCTGCCTCGTGGCGTTAAGCTGGCGCCAGACGACATCTGGGAGCGATGCTGCTATGTGCTATCTTCCAAGATAGGTGACCCGCAGTTCTCCGGCCAGACCAAAGAGCGCCTCTCTTCGCGGGAGGCTGCGGCGTTTGTGTCCGGTATCGCCAAAGACGCTTTCAGCTTGTGGCTCAATCAGCACACAGAAGAAGCAGAGAAACTGGCGGAGTTGTGCATCGCCAACGCTCAGGGCCGATTGCGTCTGGCCAAACAGGTGACGCGTAAAAAAGTGACTGCCGGCCCCGCACTGCCGGGTAAATTGGCCGATTGTTCAGGGGGAGACCCGTCACGCGGTGAGCTCTTTCTGGTGGAGGGGGATTCCGCCGGCGGTTCTGCCAAGCAGGCGCGCAGCCGGGAGTTTCAGGCGATCCTGCCTCTGCGTGGAAAGATATTAAATACGTGGGAGGTCGACTCGCAGGAGATACTCGCCTCGCAGGAGGTGCACAATATTTCAATCGCCCTTGGCGTCGATCCAGCCAGCGATGACCTCTCCGGCCTGCGCTATCACAAGGTCTGTATTTTGGCAGATGCCGATTCTGACGGTCTGCACATTGCCACGCTAATTTGTGCATTGTTTGTGCGCCATTTTCGACCGCTGGTAGCGGCCGGTCATATCTATGTTGCGATGCCGCCGTTGTTTCGCGTCGATGTTGGGAAGGAAGTGTTCTATGCCCTCGATGAGGCTGAGAAGCAGGGCATCCTAGATCGCATTGAGGCGGAAAAGAAAAAGGGCAAAGTCAATGTACAGCGCTTCAAGGGTCTTGGAGAAATGAACCCGTTGCAATTGCGTGAAACCACCATGGATCCGGACACCCGACGTCTTGTGCGTCTGGTACTGGACGCCGGCGATGGTACCAATGAGATGATGGATATGTTGTTGGCCAAAAAACGTGCACCTGATCGCAAAGCTTGGTTGGAGGAGAAGGGGGGTATTGCCGAGGCTGCATTGTGAAAATTGAAGTGACAACGTTGCCTGAGGAAAACGTCAGCTGTTCAAATTGCAGAGCCTGTTGCTGCAGGTTGGAGGTCATGCTTGTCACCGATACAGGGGTTCCTAGCCGGTTTATTGTGGAGGATGAGTGGGGAGGTAGAACCATGTCTCGTTTGGAAGATGGGTGGTGTTCCGCTTTAGATAGGAACAGTATGATGTGCAGTATCTATGAGAAGCGCCCGTTAATTTGTCGAGACTTTGAGATGGGAGACTACGAGTGCAGGTCAGAAAGAGCCGCTGACGTTTAGCGCATACAACAAGACGATTTGTGCAGGGCCTAGAACATCGCTGCAATCATAGGTCTGCAATGTAAACCATTGAGTATACGTCGAGCATTCTATTAGCAACTTATTAGCAAACGTGGAAGGAGAAATGTATGGCGAAGGGCCAAGATTCAAAAAAAGCCGTTAAAAAGAAGCCTGAAAAAACAATGAAAGAAAAGCGCAATGAAAAGAAGGAAAAAAAAGCCAATAAAAAGTAGATAGATATTTTAGGTTCAGCGAAGGCCGGTCGGAGCGAGAGCATTACTATGAGCAGCGTACAAAAATTTCAGCAGTGGTTACTGGTCATTGTGTTGTTGATTCCTTTCGGCTCAGCCTGGGCTGATTGGGAACTGGACAGCACGCAATCAGCGATCAATTTTATCTCGATTAAAAATGATAGCGTGGGCGAGGTGCATAGTTTCACCTCGTTAGCGGGATCTATTGGCGCGACGGGTCAGGTTCAG
The DNA here is from genome assembly GCF_047729875.1 of Halioglobus sp. Uisw_031. NCBI lineage: Bacteria > Pseudomonadati > Pseudomonadota > Gammaproteobacteria > Cellvibrionales > Halieaceae > Halioglobus > Halioglobus sp. Uisw_031. Next base: position 72,722 of record NZ_CP159826.1, read on the forward strand.
ATAGTGATCAACCTCAATAGTGTGGAGACGCTGGTGGAGGTGCGCAATGAACGCATGCGCGGACTATTATTTGAGACGGTCACATTCCCGGCCGCCCAGATAACAGCACGCGTTGATCCGACGATGCTGGCCGCAGCAGTCGACCGTGGTGTTATAACCACCAGCGTGCCCGTCACACTGGCACTGCACGGTCAGGAAAAAACAATGACCATTGCCGTGGTGGCAGTCGGAGAAGGTGATGGCAGTTTACGTGTTTTCACACCGCGTCCTGTCATCATTAACGCGTCTGATTTTGGGTTAGAAAAGGGTGTGGCGGCGTTAACGACTATCGCGGGCCTGCAGTCAATCAGCAGCGCTATCCCGGTGACGTTTGATTTGCAGTTCACGGCGACACCGTAATATAACGTTGCCTGCTCGGCTGTTCAACATGGGCAGCGACAGGCTAGTGGAACAGCATAGAGCGTCACCTAGCCTGCCAGAGCGAAGGCTGTCCTACTTGCCACTTGAGTGCTTGCAGGGCCTTTAAGGATTGTCCTTGGAAAGGCCATTGATCCTAATCCAGCCACGTTGGCGTTGATTGGCAGGCAATAAAAACCCGCACTAGGCCTTAGATGGCGGGCGCAACAGTAGTCATAAGACAGCGGGGTCTACTTTAGGTGAAACCAGTTTAATGCCTCTAAAAAGAAAACCCAGAGCCCGTTTGTCTTCCGAGAGCCCCAATGCGTGAGGGGACATGGGTTTTTTGATCTCAAAGCGCACTTTAATTTTTCCGGATACAAATTCTGGCAATTGGATTAAGAACTCTTTGGGATTATCCATTCCATAGGATAAGCTTATTTCCTCTACAAGATTCTCATTGACGAAAATGTCCGCTGTTTGCTGAGGGTGCTCACGTTTCAAATATGGAGATAAATCCAGCTGCAGTGTATCGGGGTGGCAGCCTTGTTCTGGCAACAACGACAATTCAACAACTGAACCATTACTCCATCTGCCGTGAGGTCCATGGCCGGAAAGACCTCTAGCGCCAAAATACCTGTCTGCCCCATCATCGCTGAAAGCAATTGCTGTATTGCAGGCGATCGGGTCTATCCAACGATCTGTTTTTATTCGACATGACGCACGCGTAAAAAGCGATGATCCATAGTGCAGATAGACAATATCTTGATCTTCAGAATCTATAAAATAACCTTCCCAGCTAACCTTTCTTCGAACAAGCATCGACACTAGATCAGTTCTATTTGCGGGGAACATGTATCCAATGATACTGCCCTGGTCATTAGAGATAGGAATTTGGCGGTGCCGCACAGCCGAATTATTATCGATATGCCCTGTCGCCATTGATATGCCTGGCCATCTTGACGGTTTAACCTTGAGATCTACATCAGGACAATCCCTTGATACTTGAAAACCACTTAGCCTCTTTGTATTAGCCACATGCCTAACTTGGTGCCGTCTGGATAAAAACTTATTGAGCTGTGTGCCGGACATTCCGCGTTTTTGCCCAAAACTTAAAAGAGGTTGGTAAACATCGGCGTCAGGAATACCCAATGGACTCAATACTGACATGCGCTCCGTCATCAGCCTGTTAGCGTGAGCACTTTGGTTATGAACCAAATGATCAGGGTTGGCAAGCAGAAAAGCAGTAATCCCAACGCAGCACAGGGTTGAAATCAATCGCCATAACGGTTTATTGCGGTTTACCGCCCAAGCAAAGCCTAACAGCATATTGCACACGCTAAGCCAGTAGACCATCACAATAGTTTGATAGCGCTCTAGCAATGGACCTCTGAAAAAGTTTGGCTCCAAGTATGTCGAGAGGACGATACCCAAGCATAAAGTCGCCATAACAAGCGCTAATTCAAACCACGCATTATGCCGGTAGCGGTCAAAAAATTTAGAGATTAACACCTTTAGCCACCCGCAAATAATGAGCAGTAAAGAAGCGCTAACTGCGATGTTTGCTACTAGAGGGTGGTGCTGAGACGCCGGAGAACCTAAGCCAATATATGTTTGCGAAAACATGTATACCACTTGATTTTTCAGTTGTTCAAGGAGCGTAGGCGGCTGAAAGTCCAACGCGGTCAAAGTCTCAACAGGTAGAGGAGAATTTTTCAACGCAGTGGCCAAAGTGTCAATAAATATAGGATGATTTGCGAGACTAGCTTCATTAGACCCGATTCCGGGCAGATAGAGCGCTAGCAAAACGCCTGAACATAGTCCCCCAAGTAATCCTATAGAAATGCTCCTCATTGCAATCACCAATGGCAAAAGCAGCCAAACGATGACGCCGCCAAAATTAGCGAGACCAGCAATAATAGCGAGAACATAAGCCACAGAGAAAACAAAAAAACTTGGCGGCGCCGACGTTTTTGTAATCATATGAATCGCAAGAGCGCTCGCCCCTAGGGCCATGTACCAGGTAGTATTGACAATCTGTATAAGATTCACGAACTGGGTATGGCTCGACAAAAACAGGAGCGCCAAACCGGTGGAAAAAATTAGAAGCGCAGTCTCAGAGCGATAGGTCTGTCTAAAAGCGCGTGTATAGACTACAAGTATTAATGCAATAGACAACCATGCAACGGCATAGCTCACGTAGCCGTACCCCGCGAAGAATCGATAATCTACGAACATTAGTGTCCGGATCAGTGCAATGCGATGGGCGCCAGCGTGGATAGAAAACCAATCCTGTAAATTGGTTGACCAGATTCCATGTTCGAGTGCACTTGCTATCAGTGGTATTTGAAGAATTGCATCATTGCTTGGAATATTTATATGGTATCGCACCCACATATCGATATTTAGCAGGAAAAAAAAGGTACCTGCTGTAAACGTGAGTAGGGCAATCACTGCGATTGTATACGTCAGTATGTTTCTATCTACAACACCCTTCGTAGTCACGGTATGAATCCTGCACAATTAGAGAGCCGTGGTGAATCATGATCTGGAGAGAGGGTCTCAACTTGGGCGCGTGGGTGAAAAGTATAGAAGCTCAGCGGAAAATCCACAGCCCAAGCTCCGCTACTCCCGATTAAAGAGGCAAAGAGCAAGCCGATTGAGATGATGTGTCGTAAAGGAATATTCAATGTTATTTCGCTGTTAATAACTAATAGGGCAAGTTCGCCACAGCGTGGCCTGTAAAAGACTAATCTTTGTTAAGAGTTTATCTTTTTTGAAGAGTACTGGCGACAGGCATATCTATGCTTCTGGTAAGAGAGCGACTGCTAAGGAGTAAAAGTCGTGATGCAGTTTGTGCCGACACAGTAATACAGAGTTTGGCGGTTCGCTGTTCACCATGGGCATCTACAGGCAAGTGGAACAGCACAAACCTTGACCTAAAACCTGCCAAAGCGAAGTAGGCCGTACTTGCCGCTTGAGTGCTTGCAGGGCCTTTAAGGATTGTCCCTGGAAAGGTCTTGGTAAAGCTTCTGGTAAGTGCGATTTCCCGGTGCGATTTGCGTCAATATTTTGGCGTAGCCTAGCGCCTTTTTGCGTTGGCCTAACTCCGTGTTGTAGTCGGTTAACGCAAGCAGTACTTCGGCGCTCTGCGGCACACTGCGTAACAACGCCTGTAACTGTGCGATCGCCTTGGCAGGGTGCCCTAGGTCATGCAGCGCAATGGCGTAGACAAACCGATGGCGGGTGCCCTCGGTTTCCAGCTCGGCGGCCTGTCGCAGATAAGTCAGTGCGATCTCGGGCTGTCCGCTGCGTGTTTCCAATAATCCCAGGGCATGCAGAGTCGGACCATTTTCTGGAAGGATCGCCAAAGCCTGGAGCAATATCGTTCGCGCGGCGGGGTCTCTAGATTGCCCGCGCAGCAGGTCCGCGAGGTTGAGGTAAGCGGGTATTAATTGTGAGTTGAGGTACAAGGCCTCCCGGTAAGCGGCTTCCGCAGCTTTCTCGTCTCCCTGCGCAATATAAAACACACCTAGCTGTAATTGCGCGCCGGGCATATCGGCATTCTGTTGCAGGTTGCTGAGGTATTCGTCGAATAATACGCGTAGTTGCGCAGCCTGTTCGGGCGACACCTGGTCCAGCGGCACCCCTGCAAGAGAATAGGCAACTGCCATACGCACGGCCGTAACGTCATCGGCGATGAGTGGCTGCATCAACGGGTAGCGTTGGTTCAGCGGTAGAAAGTCAAGTGCACGGACGGTACTGGCGCGCAGCAGCGCGTTGTCGTCGTACAACAGCTGCGTGGCTGTTTGCAAGGCATCGCGCCCGCCGACCTGTCCCAGTGCGTCCATGGCCGTGGCGCGCCAGATCGATGCGGTACTTGGGTCACTCGCAATGTTAACCAGCTGCGGTACCGCGCGGGTGTCGCCCATGGCGATATGCTGAAAAGCGCGGGCGGGATGACTGCCGGTATCGCGAAACTGTACACCCCATTCACGTAAAGCCGCTAAGGCCCAAGGCGCGTCTTCATCTAGGTGACACTGGTTGCAGGCATTGGGTGTGCCCATGACGACGCTGAGGTCAGGACGCGGAATACGCATGCTGTGATCTCGGCGGTCATCAACCCCCATGTAGGTTGTCTCCGGCATATGGCAGTTAGCGCACAGGGCGCCAGTTGAGTCTGTCGGGTGGCGGTGGTGTTTCGCGGTATCGTAATGTGCCGGTGCATGGCACTGAGCGCATACGCCATTGTTGGGAGCGCGTAGTTTCAGGCTGTGCGGATTATGACAATTACTGCAGACTGCGCCGGCCTGATGCATTTTGCTTTGCACCCAGGAGCCGTGCACATAGTCTTCATCGCGGATCTGACCATCCGGATAATACAGAGGCCACTGCGGCAACACCGGGTCATGGGTGTCGAGCAGCTCTGCACCGTAGTGGTAATCGCCTAGCGTAGCGCGTCGGGAGTGACAGCGAGCACAGCTGTCTATCTGGGCATTGGACTTTAAGGGCGACGTCCGTCGAGCAATGTTGGCATCTGTTGGAAACATCCATTGCCCGCGTTGAGCCAAAGCCGTAGGGAATCCGCCGTTTTCTGCGTCTTGCAGTGTGTTGGCTGCGGCCAGCGCCTGATGCTTTTCGCCTGGGCCATGGCAAGCTTCGCAGCCGACATTTAATTCCGCGAATTGTGTATCAAAGGAACGGTCGAGTGCATTGTAATTTTTCTTGAGGTCCGTGCTGTGACATTCCGCGCAGCTCGTATTCCAGTTTTGGTAGGTGCCGGTCCAGTGCAGTGGATCCTTATAATCGATTTTCTCGTCAGGATAAAGATGGTACCAGCGCTGGCCGCCCTCCGCTTTTGCGCGCGCATCCCAGGCGATACTCAGCGCCTGCAGTCGACCCCGGGATAAGGGCAGTAGATACTGCTGCAAAGGACTAACACCGAATACGTACGACACTTCAAAATCTTGTGATTGTCCGTCTTCACCGTCAGTATTCACCATGAATTTTTCACCCTCGCGAAAGAATCGGGTCGTGATGCTGTTATACGTAAAGGTGGTGTTGTCAAAGTCTCCCAGCACGGTTGCGGACGACGGTAGCTGCATCGCGAGATCATGATGGGAACCGCGCCATTGCGCATGCTCTTCTGCATGGCAGTTCTGGCAGGTATCTGAACCGACGAAGGCGCTAGCGTTAGCAGCCCATAACACGATTGCGGTGAAAAGAAGTTTTGTCAGCAGCACGTAGCAGCAACCGTATCCATATCTGTAGGGGGGAAGCACACATTACCAGCCATCCTGGGGTATGGACAGCTTCGAGGGCGCTACCTATTATAGGCCACTTTCGTGGTAGTTGGAGACAGGAACATGGACGTTAGTGAGGATAGGTTATGAAGCTGGGGATTCTAAGAACAGATGCGGTTCGTCCGGAGTTGAAGCTCGAGTACGGCGAGTATCCGGACATGTTCATCGCGCTGCTCCGACATTCGGACCCCAACCTTGAGTATGCCGTCTACGATGTGGAGCTTGGGCAGTACCCGGCCGACATTGATGAGGTCGATGCGTATCTGATTACCGGTAGCAAATCCAGCGTCTACGAAGACAAGCCTTGGATTGTCGAGCTCATGGAGTTTGTCCGGGAGCTAAACAGGCGACACAAAAAACTGCTGGGGTTTTGTTTCGGCCATCAGCTCGTCGCGCAGGCGCTGGGTGGGAAAACCGAGAGGTCAGCCAAGGGCTGGGGCGTGGGATTGCATACGCATCGATTCACTACTGTGCCCTCTTGGCATGATCAGGGTGATGTGGACCTGAATATTCTGGTCAGTCACCAGGATCAGGTCGTGGCTGTGCCTCACAGTGCGCGCGTATTGGCTGGAAGCGAATTCTGCGAGAACGCGGTGTGTCAGATCGGCGATCATATTCTGACCTTCCAGGGCCACCCAGAATTTGTGCCCGAATACTCACGTGAACTCCTGTCTATCAGGCGAGAGCGAATTGGTGAGGCGGCTTATGCGGCGGGAGTGTCCTCACTGAGCGGTATTGCCCAGGGTCAACGTGTGGGCAGTTGGGTGCTCAATTTTCTGGACGCGTAATGCACACTGTCCATTGGGTCTGCCTCACTTAGAGTGCGTTTTTTTACACGACACGCGAAAGAGAAAGCCTGCCCGCAAGTCAATTACCAGTCGCCGATATTTTCCATGGATGCCCAGGGTTCCTGCGGAGGCAGGGGCGCTCCGGCCTGCAGCAACTCAATGGAAATGCCATCAGGAGAGCGCACAAAGGCCATATGCCCGTCCCGCGGCGGACGATTGATCACCACACCTTTATCGATTAGGCGCTGGCACAGCGCGTAGATATTCTCCACGCGGTAGGCTAAGTGGCCAAAATTGCGGCCACCTTCATAGTCTTGTGTGTCCCAGTTCCAGGTGATCTCCACCAGAGGGCTCTGGCCCTGATGAGCACTTTCGATATCATCCGGCGCGGCCAGAAACACCAACGTAAATCGGCCCGCTTCGCTGGCATAGCGATTGACTTCAACCAGCCCTAGTTGGTCACAGAAAAAATTCAGCGTGTCATCAAGATTCCGTGCCCGCACCATGGTGTGCAGAAATTTCATGAGCGTGCCCTCGCAGCAGCTTGCTTGCCTGCCAGGCGGCCAGAGAATGAGGCATCCCCCACTGACATGCCACTGCTATACCCCTCCGCTCTGCGCACGACACCGCACGCGGTGCGACCTGCGGCATACAAGCCTGGGATCACATCCCGCTGCGGATCAACCACTTCACCGGTAGGCAGAGTGTCCAGTCCGCCTAAAGTGAAAAAGGGTAAGAAGGATCCCCGTCCCGGGGTGATGTCCAGTGCGACCAGCGGCGGCACCAGCGGTTCCAGCCACTCAGCCGCTTTGTGGCATTGGGTGTCTTTACCACTGACACAGTCTTCGTTGTAGACCTTAATGGTCTGTTGCAGGGTGCCCTCGCGCAGCTCCAGTTCCTCTTCCAGTTCTTGTACGGTTTCTCCGGTGCCCGCGACCCCAGAGCCCATGTAGCTGACCCGCTCATAGTCGCCATATTGCTCTACCGAGAGGATGAAGTAGACACGTTCTGATTGTTGGCGCACGACGAAAGCCCCGAGGCGGCCGTGATACACATCTTCATTGATGAAGCGCTGCCCCTGATCGTTAATCACGATACCCTTAGTCATGCTGGCCGGAGGGTAATAAGGCAATGTTATGAAACCCTCGTGCATATTGATCGCAGCGCCGCCTACGGACATACCCATCAGTATGCCGGTGCCGGTGTCCCCTGGGTTGCCGATGGGCGTGTTACCGGCGGTCAGCATGGGGGCGTACTTGCGAATCATTTCCTCGTTCATAACGAACCCCCCGGCGCACAAAATGACGCCCTGGTGAGTGCGCACATTCAGTTCCTTCTGGTTCTGGCGTATCACTAGGCCGACAACCGAATCCTCTTCATCCACGATCAACGTTAGGACGCGCGTTTCGTACGCAACCGTAATGGCTTCACGCCGGTCGACATTTTCTGCGACGATTTTCATAAACAACGGGCCACCGTTGTCACCCTCAACATGCAGGTTGTGACCGCGCGGACAAGGCTTGGCCTGTTGCGCGAAGGGGTAGGCTTTTTCACTGCCTGTATACAGCAGACCGTCATCCGTCAGGCACATGATAGCCCGCTCTTGATGAAAGCTGTCTTTAAAGGGAATGCCGATATCCACCAGCCACTGAAAGTGATCGGTACTGTTTTCACAGTAGTTGCGAATTTTCGCCTCATCTGCCTGCGGCCCTGCTGACATCATCATGTAGGTGATCATGTCCTCGGTGCTGTCTTCGAACCCGCAGGCTTGCTGCACGCGGGTACCGCCATTGCCGCCCATGTAGATTTCTGCGCTGGACATCGCGGTGGAGCCACCGTTGTCACTAGCAACTTCGAAGAGGGTGACGCTGGAGCCGGCATCTGCCGCTTCGATGGCAGCGCAGCCACCCGCGCCGCCAAATCCGACGACGGCCACATCCGTTTCCAGGTCCCATTGCGCTACGTCACGGATTTTGCGCGGTTTGGAGGGGTTTATTTTTGACTTGTCGGACATTTCTGCACACCTCGGTGTTGGGCGCGATAAGAGGCGCCCGAGTCATTTTTCTCATGATACGGGATTAAAGCGTTTTCATCGCGGGCTTACAACGGCGCATGTCGCTGCTGAGGTTAAGAAATTGTACGCGGCGCGGCTTTTTGCCCCGACATCGCATAGATTGTCGCTAGCGACCCCTTCTGATGGATGCGCGCTGGTAATGGAGGGCGGCTGGGGTACAATCTCCGGCTTTTGCGAGAGGCAGTAATCCCCCATGTGGTTCAAGAATATCCGAGCATATCGTCTGACCAAGCCCTTTGACCTGTCCCCTGAGCAGCTGGGGCAAAAACTCTCCGGACACGGCTTTGTGCCCTGCGGAAAAGTCCAGGCTGTGTCCTCGGGCTGGGTGCCACCGCTGGGCGAGGAGTCCGAAGAGCTAGTGCACGCTGCTGCTGGCCGTATGCTGCTCAAGCTAAAGAGAGAAGAGAAGTTACTGCCCTCTACTGTCGTGCGCGAACAGGTGGATGAGAAAGTTGCCGTTATTGAGTCCGAGCAGGGGCGCAAGGTTTATCGTAAGGAACGGCTGAACCTGAAGGATGAGATTGTGCAGGATTGCCTGCCTCGGGCATTCACTCGCTCGACCTATGTGTACGCTTATATCGATGTTAAGGCGAATTGGATTTTTGTGGATGCGGCCAGTGCCACGCGGGCAGAGGAGTTACTCAATCTACTGCGTGAATGTATCGGCAGCTTTCCTGTGCTGTTGCCGCAGGTTAATAACGCGCCGTCCGCGGTGATGACGGCTTGGCTGTTACACCGTAATCTGCCCGATGATTTTGAGCTGGGGCTGGAGTGCGAGTTGCGTGAACTGGGTGAAGAGGGCGGAGTGGTCCGTTGTCGCGGCGTTGATTTGTTGAGTGAAGAGGTGGAAACTCATCTGCATGCGGGTAAACAGGTCGCCCGTCTGTCACTGACCTGGGATGAGAGACTCTCCCTGGTGCTGGCAGAGGACCTATGCCTGCGTCGCCTCAAATTTGCGGACGAGCTGATGAAGGAAAACGAAGAGATCCCGGAAGCAGATCAGGCCGCTCGGCTGGATGCTGACTTTGCCCTGATGGCAGATGCGGTGACAAGCCTGCAGGAGCGAGTATTGGCGCTGTTTGGCGGTGAGGTCGAGTAACGACGTCTATGTCTGAGCGCCCTGACACGACAGATTATCGAGCGCTTTTCCTCAGCCCGACACCGATGATGGATATGCGTGCACCGGCTGAGTTTACACGCGGGGCGTTTCCCTCTGCACTCAGCCTGCCTTTGATGAGTGATGATGAGCGCGCTCAGGTGGGGATTTGTTACAAGCAGCAGGGTCAGGATGCGGCGATCGCGCTGGGACATGCATTGGTTAGCGGTGATTTAAAAGCGCAACGTCTGGCACAATGGAAGGCCTTTACACAACAACACCCCCAGGGCTACCTCTACTGCTTTCGCGGAGGCCTGCGTTCGCAAACCGTGCAGCGGTGGTTGCGCGAGGAAGGCATCGATTACCCCCTGATTACGGGCGGCTACAAGGCTATGCGACAATTCCTGTTGCAGGAGTTGGAGCGTTCAGTCGCCAGTGCCTCCTTTGTTCTGATCAGCGGTAGGACCGGCACCGGCAAGACCCGTGTGATTACCCGTCTGGCGCGAGGGGTCGACCTCGAAGGGCTAGCCAATCACCGTGGCTCCAGCTTTGGCCAGATGACCACACCACAGCCTAGCCAGATTGATTTTGAAAACGCCATCATTATGTCCTTGATGAGATTGCTGGCGACGGGCGCGGAGCGTATTTTCTTGGAAGATGAAGGGCGGCTTATTGGCTGCCTGTCTCTGCCTGGCTCATTGCTTGAGAAAATGGCGGACGCTCCTATGGCCGTGGTTGAGGAGACTCTCGATGACCGCATTGATGTTGTTATTGAAGACTATGTACTGGATCTGGGCAGGCGTTACGTTGAGTTGTGCGGGGAAGATGGTCCGCACTTGCACGCTGAAAGGCTGCAGAACGACCTTCTTAGGATACGCAAGCGCCTTGGCGGACAGCAGCAGCAAAACGTGAGCGCCCTGATGGCAGAGGCTTTCGAACAACAGTGGCAACACGCTGACCTCGGCGCACATCGGCATTGGATCGCTGTCTTGCTGGAAAAATATTACGACCCTATGTACGAATACCAACTCTCCAAACGCGCCGGCAAGCAATTGTTTAGCGGTGATCGCCAGGCGGTGATCGCCTGGGCGCAGCAGGGCGCCTAGAATGAAGGCGGCGGTTGAACTGCGTCGTGACTTGGTGCTGGTCGGCGGTGGCCACAGTCATGTTCTGGCGATGCGCATGCTGGCAATGACGCCCATCGAAGGGCTGAGAATTACGCTAATTTCTCCCGCTAGTCACTCGCCCTATTCGGGCATGCTGCCCGGCTTGATTGCAGGTCACTATACTTTCGAGCAGACACATATCGATTTGGCGCGTTTATGCCAGTGGGCGGGAGTGCGCTTTGTTGCGGCTGAAGTGGTCGCGCTTGACCCATTGAATCGACGCTTGTCTTTAGCGGGTCGCCCTCCTTTGAGCTATGACGTAGTGAGCATTGATATTGGTTCTCAGCCGGAGCTCGATTCAGTGCCAGGCGCAAGAGAACACGCAACGCCGGTGAAACCGGTGTCGGGTTTATGGCAACGTTGGCTCGCAGCACAGCAAAGAGTCAACGAACAGCGCGGGGCGGAGGAATACTGCATTGCCGTCGTCGGGGGGGGTGCCGGCAGCGTGGAGTTAGCGCTTGCGATAGCGCACCGTCTCAAAGGCAAATCGTTGGTGTTAGATTTGTGGTGTGGCGCCCCGGTGATTTTGCAGCACTACAATGCCCGAGCCAGGCGGATGGTGATGATGGCGCTGCAGCGCCACGGTATACGCGTGCATCTCAACGCCCGAGTGACAGAGGTTGAATCGGCTGCCCTGTCTTTTGCGGACGGGACGCATGCCGCGTATGACCAATTGTTCTGGTGTACAGGTGCTTCTGCTGCGCCCTGGATTGCGGCAAGCGGGCTTGCCACCAATGAGCACGGGTTTCTCGCAGTCCGCGACACGCTGCAAGCCATGGACCATGACGATATATTCGGCGCCGGCGATATCGCCACTCAGGTGAATCATCCAAGACCCAAGGCGGGTGTCTATGCCGTGCGTCAGGCGCCGGTTTTAGCCCACAACCTGCGCGCGGTGCTACTCGATACATCGCTGCGTCTGCATCGGCCGCAGCGCCGGTTTCTTTCCCTAATATCGCTGGGTGACAAGCGTGCGACTGCCGAGTGGGGGCTGCTCTGTGCGACCGGTAGGTGGACGTGGCGCTGGAAGGATCGGATCGACCGAGCCTTTATGGCACGCTTCGAAACACTGCCGGTGAATATGCCGCTCACACCGTCCTACCGCTTGCCCGCCTCGGACTCTGCGTCGTTGCAGCCTGTCTGTGGCGGTTGTGGCGCGAAGGTCGGCGCAGATGCTTTGCGTGGTGCCTTGGCGCAGCTGAGGCAGGATTATCCGCAACATTGTTGCGGTACAGATGATGATGCGGTGGTCGTGCCTGCGCCTGCCGGAGCGCCGGTGCTGCAAAGCTTGGATGTCCTGCGCCAGATGGTGTCCGATCCTTGGCAGATGGGGCGCATCACGGCTAATCATGCGCTCAGTGATCTTTATGCCTGTGGTGTTAGGCCCCTATCTGCTTTGGCAGCAGTGATACTGCCTTATGCCAGCAGCACGCTGTTGCAGCGGGAACTGCAGCAGCTGTTGGGCGGCGCCTTGCACGAGTTTGCCGCCGTGGACTGCCAGTTGAACGGCGGACACAGCATGCAGGGACCGGAGCTCAGTCTCGGCTTTACCGTAAACGGTGTGCCAATGGCTTCTAACGGGGCACTATTGACCAAGACGGGTGCCTCGCCGGGCGACCAACTGATATTGACCAAGCCTCTAGGCACAGGGGTGTTGTTTGCGGGGCATATGCAGTTGGCTGCGGACGGGCGTGATGTGAGTGCGGGGATATCTTCCATGCTACAGGGGAACGGCGCGGCGGCGGAATTGGCACTGGCGCATGGCGCTACTGCCTGCACCGATATTACCGGTTTCGGGCTGCTGGGACATTTACTGGAAATGCTGGCGCAGGAGCATGCCGCGCGTTTGGATTTGTCAGCTCTGCCACTTCTCAATGGCGCGATTGAGCAGATTCGTGCTGGGACTGTGAGCACTATGCACGCGTCAAATGTGCGTGCCAACGAGCCTTTTTTGGAGTGCACCGCATCGGTTGATGAGGCTCGCAGGCAGATGCTGTTCGATCCCCAAACTAGCGGCGGGTTACTGATCGCGATTCCTGCGCACTGCGCGCTGGCATTGTGTGAAGCGTTACAAAGCAGCGGCTATGCCGCTGCTCGGATCATGGGTGAGGTAGTGGCACTGAACCCCAAGAGCACAGCGCTCGTCCAGCTTCACCCTTCGCTCCAGTAGTGGGCCATTTTAAGATAGAGGAAAGAGGCCGTCCACGTAATCAGCACTAATCCGGTTAGGGCCTCCAGCCCTGCGAGAAAACGCAGATCACCGTGAGGCACAACATCGCCAAAACCTAACGTGGTGTAGGAGGTGAAAGAAAAGTACACCGAGTCCATCAGACTGCCGCTATAGTTCCCCTCAAAGTAACCCCAGCCCTGTGCTTTGTTCATCCAATAGAATGCAATGCCAAACACCCATATCTCAAAGATGTGCGCAGTAACGGCTAAAATCACGCCTAGCACGATCCGCAAGCGGTGGCGCATAGGGAGCCTGGGGGTAAGACGATTAATCCGGTAGAGACATTCGTAGTGGCCGGTGACGACTATGCCAACAATGAACATATTAACCAGATAAACAACAACCGTTTTACAAATACAGACCGCTAAGGCGAGTATGAATAATGCTGTCGGCTTCGCTCATGATGCGGTCGATGAGCTCCTGCACAGAGGGAACATCGTGAATTAATCCGGCGACCATCCCGCATGACCAGGCGCCTTCATCGTGCTTACCTTCAATCATAACCTTGGGATAGACACCCGCGACCTCGTCAATAATGTCTTCGAACTTTAGGTCTGCACCTAGAGTCCGCTCTTTTTCCAGCAAGCGCTCTACGGCGGGGTTGTTCAGCACGCGCTCTGTATTTCGCAGCGGCCGCATAACCAGGCGAGTATCCAGTTCACTCGCGACGACGATAGCTTGTTTCACGTTATCGTGTACGGGCGCTTCTTTCGTGGCGATAAAGCGAGTGCCCATGTTGATACCATCTGCTCCCATCGCCAGTGCACCTACCAGGCTGCGGCCGTCAGCCATGCCGCCAGAGGCCACGAAGGGTATGGTCAGCTCATCAGCTGCGCGGGGCAGCAAAATAAAGTTGGGGATATCGTCTTCACCTGGGTGCCCGCCGCATTCAAACCCATCGACAGATGCTGCGTCGCAGCCAATAGTCTGGGCTTTCAGTGCATGGCGCACAGCGGTACATTTATGGATCACCTTGATGCCAGCCTCTTTTAGCATGGGGAGATACTGCGCAGGGTTATTGCCCGCGGTTTCAACGATCTTCACGCCGCCATCGATAATGGCTTGGAACAGTCCGGGGTAGTCAGGTGGGGTCAGCGTCGGCAGGAAAGTGATATTCACGGCGAAGGGTTTATCTGTCATACCGCGACAACGCTTAATTTCTGCCGCAAGTTTCTCCGGCGTGCCCTGCGTCAATCCGGTAATGATACCAAGGCCACCCGCATTGGAGACTGCAGCTGCGAGCTCTGCCAGACCGACAAAGTGCATGCCGCCCTGAATGATCGGATATTCAATGTCAAACAGTTCAGTGATTTTAGTTTTCATAGGATTGTGCCCTAACAATGAGATTTATGCTGACATCGCTGTCACCGTGTCTATTGAAAATCACGCCTTCAATGACCCCCGTTCAAACCCTATTACGCATAGCATTTTAAACTGGGATGCAGACATTAAAACAAGTCGCTGGTCGACGCAAGCCGATTAAAAACAGGAAAACACGGGCTCTAAAAACCGAAGCTAATCCATTTTTTATCTTGCCGTCTTTAGCCCTATTTTGACCAGAGGCCGGCAGAGGCGCGTGACGCAGGTCGATCCTGTCTGTAAGCTAGCCGGTAAGCGAAGGACGCCCACCAGGACAACACACAGGAGCTATTTGTTATGACGGATGCAGCCGCTTACGAACCCCCCAAAATTTGGCAGTGGGATCCCAACAACGGTCAGGCGTTTAGCAATATTAACCGTCCGACGGCGGGTGCGCAGCAAGAAAAGGCATTGCAGGTAGGAAAACACCCGCTGCAGCTCTATTCACTAGGCACACCCAACGGAGTAAAAGTCACCGTTATGCTCGAGGAATTGCTGGCCAAGGGTCACGCGGGTGCCGAGTACGATGCATGGCTGGTCAATATTGGTGACGGTTCTCAGTTTGACAGCGGTTTTGTCAGTGCGAACCCCAATTCTAAAATTCCGGCGCTGATGGACCACAGCATGGCGAAACCGACTCGCGTATTCGAGTCCGGCGCGATTTTGCTCTATTTGGCAGAAAAGTTTGGTGAGTTTGTGCCGACAGATCCATCTGATCGAGCGGAATGCTTGTCGTGGCTGTTCTGGCAGATGGGCGCGACGCCGCTGCTCGGTGGCGGCTTCGGTCATTTTTATGCGTATGCGCCAATAAAAATTCAATATGCCATTGACCGCTATGCGATGGAAGCGAAGCGTCAGCTTGACCTGCTCGATAAGAATTTGGCCGAACGTCAGTATATTTGTGGCGACGATTACACGATTGCCGATATGGCCATTTGGGCCTGGTACGGTGCAGTGGTGCAAAACAAAGCCTATCAAGCGGCAGAATTTTTGCAAACTCAGACGTACACGAACCTGATTCGCTGGGTCGACGAGGTGGGAGCGCGCCCCGCCGTTCAGCGTGGCCAAATGGTGAATCGGCCTTACGGCCATAAGTCACGACAGTTGCTAGAGCGGCACGACGCGAGTGACTTCGAACTGCGCACGCAGGATATCCTTGACCCCGATCCGAAGCCAGAGGACGCCTAAGTGCCGAAAACCCCGCGTATGCTTGTACTGTAAAATCAATAGCGCACTGAACACCCAGAGGGCTATTGAGTGATCAATAAGCAATGGATCTTAGGGATTGATATTGGCGGTAGCGGTGTTCGTTGCCTACTGGTCAATACAGCCTCAGGTGACACGTTTAACAGCGCCTGCAGTGGCTGGGAGTTTCCTGAAGCGCCGGCAACCATCGCCGGGTTTGATATCGACCTTGATAGGATCTGGAGGCACATCGGTGAAACCACCCAAAATGTCTTAGCCAAAGCAGGGATCAATGGCGACAGCGTGATGTCTGTCGCTGTATCGGCTATTCGCTTTGGCACGGTTATCGTGGATAAGGACGGCAGCCCATTGTTTGCCGTTCCCACGCGTGATGCTAGAGCCGCAGGCGAGTTTCTTGAGCTCGCTGAAGCTGAAGGCGATGACATACTGCACGACACCGGCTGCTGGCCCCTGCCCATTTACGCATCAGCGCGCCTGATGTGGGTGTTACGCGAAAAGCCCGAAATCCTTAAAAGCGCAGCCGCTGTTTTCAGTATTGGCGACTGGGCTAACGCTAAACTCACTGGCGTTAATGTCACCGACTACACGCAGGCCGCCAGCTCCGGCTTATTTGATATTCACAAACAGCAGTGGAGCTGGGATCGCATTGCAAGGCTGGGTTTGTCCAAAGATATTTTCCCTGAGGTCAGGCGTTCCGGTACAGCGATAGGAAACATGACCCGCACTGCAGCCGCCCACCTGGGCTTACACCCCGATGTTGTGGTGGGCTTGGGCGGCGGTGACAGCCAGTGTAGCCTGCTCGGTGGTGGCATTATCACTCCGGGTCAGACAGCTTTTGTCAGCGGTACGACAGGCCCCATTCAGACCCTTTGTGACAAGCCTGCCATTGATCTGGAAGGCCGCTGTTTTAGTGGTTTGCATGTCGTGCCTGATCAATGGGTACTGGAAAGTTCAAGCGGCCCCATGGGTGAGACGTTAACGTTTATGGCGCAATTATTGTTTCCCGAAGCACCTGACCCCGAGCTTCGCTTGCTCGCCGAAGCCCAAACGGCAGAGGTAGGGTCTTGCGGTATGCTTTCGACCGTTGGCGCCGAAGTGATGAACGCCAAGTCGCCTGTGTTGTCGTCGGGCCAATTGACCCTCAGCCATACCTTGATGGCTAAGGACGCCAATCCGCGCAGCCAGATGTGTCGCTCATTGATTGAGGGCTACGCCTGTGCGGTGCGTGCAAATATCGAGCAACTCGAATCCGTAACAGGCCCCATTAGTCAAGAGGTTCATCTCACCGGCGGTTTCTCGCGCAGCGGCGTTTTTGCGCAGATACTGTCTGACCTGTGCGGCCGCAATGTTATTCGGTCAGACACGCACTTGACGTCTGCGCTAGGCGCGGTCATTTGCGCCTCTGTTGCGGTGGGGCTACACACGGATTTTAAGTCGGCGGTTAATGCGCGGGTTAAACCCACCTCCCCGGTGGTACCCATTGCCGAACATGCCGATGCTAATGCTGCGCTTTACAGCAGTTGGAATGGCCTGCGCGAAGCGAGCAAGAGCACTGTTACCCCTGCGATTTTTAATCACACCCTCAGCTGGATGTTTAAAGACCTCGCAACTGATGACGCGATAAAGCGCAAGGCGATTGAGGTCGATAAACCGTTGAGGGCTTTGGTCAGTGCGGCGTTTGATCAGGACTCGCTCGACACGATGAGCACATTAGTAAATGTGACCTATGAGAATTTTCGCGCCGTAAACCGGGTGCTCAGTGGCCAGGGTTTGGTCGACGTCCTCCAGCAGGCGCGCATCAATATTCTGGTGACGGAGGTGGATGTTGTCGATGCAAAAAGTCTCTCTCTACTGCCCGAGTTGCGGGTCATTGCCGCCTGCCGCGGGAGCGCGGTGAATGTTGATGTCGACGCCTGCACCGCGTTTGGTATTCCTGTTCTGTATGCCCCCGGTCGCAATGCACTGGCGGTAGCAGACCTAACCGTTGCCTTTATATTGGCCTCTGCTCGTAAGCTCATGGGAGCGTCCGTATTTTTAAAAGACGAGTCAGTGACGGCGGGTAATATGGGTAAGATGGGCCAGGCATTCAAGCAGTTTCAAGGACAAGAGCTGTGGGGAAAAACGATCGGCCTGATTGGCATTGGCGCCGTTGGCCGTGAGGTCGCCCGCCGCTTAAGTGGGTTTGGCGCCCGCATTCTCGCGGCTGACCCCTACGCCTCCAACGAGCAAGCAGCCCTTGCCGGTGTTGCATTGGTAGACCTTGATACGCTGCTCGGCAACAGTGATTTCATCAGCTTGCACGCTGCTGTCACCCCTGAAACAACCGGCATGTTGGGTGCAGCACAATTTTGCAAAATGAAAATGGGCGCGGTATTGATCAACACTGCGCGCGCGGCTCTGGTGGATGAGCCGGCCCTGATTGCCGCCCTTGAGTCTGGGCATCTTGGCGGCGCCGCTCTCGATACGTTCAACCAAGAGCCTCCGGGCTTTGACCATCCCCTGATTACCCATCCGAATGTCATCTCAACCCCGCACTGCGCAGGTAACACGTTTGAAGTGGCTCGCCATCAGGGTGAAGCTATCGCAGACGCCTTGGCGAAAATGTTACGCGGTGAAACGCCAGACAATGTGCTCAACCCGCAAGTCTTGGTGCACTTTGATTGGAACGCAGAACGAACAACGCTCGATGACAATACCTTGGAAGCCTTGATTAACAGGCCCGGCCCGGCCATCACCGACCTTGATAAGCCGGCCGAGGGCAAGGACGCTGCTGCTGTCGCCGACATGAGCTTAAATGAGGTCACTGCCTCCCCCGATGTCATAGCGAAAATGTCTGTCATCCTGGCGCGCTTTTGTGCCGCTATGAGCGAGGACGAGTATGTCAGAGCATTAAGCATAGGGCTGGACGTGAGCCTTGGGTTTCAGGTTGGCGATCTGGGTTTAGAGTTTTACATTGTGTTGAACGATGGTGTTGTGACTGCCGCGCTGGGTAAAGTAGACGGCGGTGCTGATGTTCGACTCGGAATGCGCGCAGAATACATTGACGGCATGCTCTCGGGGAGTAAAGACGCCATGGAGGCCGTCATGGACGGGTATATTTCGTTCGCTGGGGATGCGGGTAAAGGCCTGACAATTGCGCGACTCGAAGCCGACATGAAGCGCATTTACAATGCCATTGTTGACGAGCTCGGCAGCCCTGGCGATCTAGCCGGTATCCCGCTTCCCGGCAGAGCCATCATCGGGGCGCCGGCCATTGTTGGTGTTGCCGACATTCGTCAGGAGCTTCTTGATACGGTAAATGAGCTTTACGCTGAAGGCGTGATTACCGCGACCGGCGGGAATGTCAGTGTGCGCAACCCCGATGTCGAGGGTCAAATCTGGATCACGCCCAGTCAGGTTTTTAAGGGTGATCTTACGCCTGAGTTAATGGTGCTTATCGATCTTGATGGAAAACCTCTCATTCCCGGGCAAAAAGCGCCCTCCAGCGAGAAAAGTTTTCATACGCAAATACTGACAAAAAAACCCGAAGCCAATGTCGTTATTCATGCTCACGCGCCTTTCGCTACGATTCTCGCTAACGCAGGTATTCCTTTTCTTCCCATATCATCAGAGGCCGCCTTCTTTGGGGGTGACATTGCCCGCGTCCCCTATATGACACCGGGCTCTGACGAACTGGCCGAAGCCGTATCCGATATAATGGTGGATGAATGGGCCGTGTTTATGGTGAACCATGGGGTGGTGTGTGCTGGCAGGAGTTTGCGCAAGGCGTGTGACATGATCCAAATCATCGACCGCACAGCTGAAG
The DNA here is from genome assembly GCF_047729875.1 of Halioglobus sp. Uisw_031. Taxonomy (NCBI): domain Bacteria; kingdom Pseudomonadati; phylum Pseudomonadota; class Gammaproteobacteria; order Cellvibrionales; family Halieaceae; genus Halioglobus; species Halioglobus sp. Uisw_031. The sequence goes on from NZ_CP159826.1 coordinate 92,145, forward strand.
TGATCTTAGGCTGTTTTGCTGTCGGGAAGGAACCTCCGCTATTGCCTCAGTCAGCCATTGATAAATTCAGGGCGATTGGCGACATCATTGCCTGATCGAGGAGCCGCCATATCATGGCGCTGTTGTCCGGCAGGCATTAACGGATTGCGTCAACGCCGTATCAGGCTTGGCGGCATATCGTAGCGATCGCCACCCACCAATTATAGGGATTTCCCTACTTCTTAATCCCCTCGTTTTAGGTAAGATAAAACGATGAAATCGATCAGAGATATCGTGATCGCCTCGCCGTTATTCCTCCAATTACCAACGGACAACGGCGGTAAATCGTAAATAGTAAAAGGCCACTGGTAGGGGAAACACCCCTAAAACGTAGGGAAAACCCCCTATTACCAGCACAGCCTTTTTTTTATACTATGGCTCGACATTCACACGCAAGCTTATGCACGCATAGTATTCTTTAGGAGAATTGGGTTGGCATGTACCTGATATGGACCGCTTGCGGCCATCACTGACGCCCCCTGCAACGGAACTGATGATAGACATACACTGCCACATGCTGCCTGGAATTGATGACGGGGCCCGAGACCTAAATACGGCGCTTGTCATGGCGCGCCTGGCGGTTGAGGACGGCATTACAACGACGATCTGCACTCCCCATATCTATCCGGGGTTGTTTGAAAATACCGTAGAGGGGATCCAGCAAGCCGTTGTGGATTTCAGGCAAGCCCTGCAGGTAGCGAAGATTCCTCTGGAGGTAACGTACGGTGCGGATATCCAGATCACGCCCGAGTTGGTGCAGGGGCTGCGCACAGGGTCTCTGCCGACATTGCATCACAGTCGATACTTTCTGTTTGAACCTCCGCATCATATTGCCCCGCCCGGGATGCTGGACTTACTGCACAACGTCATTTTATCGGGCTACGTTCCGGTCGTTACGCACCCGGAGCGACTGTCTTATGTGGAGGAATATTACGATCAATTTCTCGAAGCAGCGTCCATGGGCGCGTGGCTGCAACTAACGGGTGGCTCTCTGCTGGGACGCTTTGGTCCCAGGGTTAAAGCGGTCTCTGAGCGTTTTCTGGCAGATGGCGTGGTACACCTTTTGGCCTCAGATGGGCACAATCTCAAAAATAGGACGCCAGAATTGTCAGAGGCACGCGACGCGGCAGCGCTTTGGGTCGGTGAAGAAGAAGCGCAGCGGCTGGTCCAAGATCGCCCCCGTGCCATTTTGGACAATCTAGAGCCGGGTCTGGTTACGCCACCTCACGTGCAGCGCCCCAGCAAGATAAAAAAAGAGGGCAAAGGGCACACATTGAGTCTTTGGGCTCGCCTTTTTGGCGGAACCGGATGACAGCCCACCCCTTTTCTAATGTTCTGTCAGTGAGCGACCCATGGGCCAAATAGACATGCTACTGGCGATAAGCCTATTTGCAGTGGTGGCGCTCTGGGCGACTGCCGGGTTAGGACGCCGCATCGATCTGGTCGACCGACCCAGCGGTCGCAAGAAACACGCAGGCGATATCCCACTAACGGGTGGCCTCGCTATATTCGCCACCCTACTGTTCGGTGTTGCCATGCTTTCCATTCCGCCTTACACGGCCGTCAGTCTGGCACTCGCGGGCGGGTTGGTTGTGGTTAGCGTTTACGATGACTATCAGCATCTAAATGCCATCGTGCGACTGGCAGTGCACTTCGGCTTTGGCGTTTTACTGGCCGTGACCGGCGGCATCACCATCTCTAATGTGGGAGACCTGCTCGCAGGGGGCGACATTCCTCTGCTGTTGCTGAGCGTCCCGCTTACCGCGCTGGCTGTTGCCGGTCTATGCAATGCCTACAATATGATTGATGGCATTAATGGCCTGTCTGCCAGCCTCGCAGTTCTGCCTCTTGCCGTGCTGTTTTTTTTGGCGCGCAGTGTAGGCCACGACGGTGCCGACTTTGCGCTGCTAATATTGATTCCCTGCCTGGCATTCCTGCTGTTCAACTTGGGCCCTGATAACGCCGTATTGCCCAAGGTTTTTCTCGGTGACGCCGGCAGCGTGACGCTGGGCTTTTTAGTCACCGCATCACTGGTGTTTTTTTCGCAGGGCGAGGACGCGGTGATTCGACCGGTAACGGCACTGTGGCTAGTGGCCGTGCCGTTGATGGACATGATAGCCACCATGCTGGGACGCTGGCGCCATGGGGCAAGCCTGACCAAGGCCGACCGCTCGCATCTGCACTATTTGCTGGTGGATAAGGGCATGGGCACGCGTCAAGCCCTGGTGCTGTTGCTGACCTATGCCGGTGTCTGCGCCGTTGTGGGTTTGGCGCTGGAGCGCGTGCCAGAAAGCCTCAGTCTGCTGGCGTTTTTTGTCCTTTTTATCGGCCACTGCGGGTTTGTTCTGCGCCGTCGCGGCCGCCAAAGCGCTCTGCAACGCTCGTAGCGCTGCGCGCGCACTGCCACGGTTCGTGGGTCGGGTTGTGCTTGAACCGTGCTGTGAAGCGGTCAAATTGCTCAGGCTTATTAGGTCCCAAACGGTGCAATGCGGTGGGTGCATCAGCGCTGGGGTAGTAACAGGCCAGTTCTGCGCTACAATCGTTGTAGTATCGATGGGTAGTGTTAATCGATTGAGTCCACTGTTGTCGCAGAGTGCGGCCGCCGTTAGGGTTTCCCTGCGGCACTTATATTAGGATATCCAATCATGTTGAGGTTGAGAAGCGACAGGGGTGCCACCTTACACCACCTACTGCTATTACTGGTGGTGCTGGTAATGGGGTTCACCACGGTGATCAGCGCAGAACAGGCGTCTGCGGCGGATGCGGAGCCGGGTGAATTACGCGCCATGCCCGCCACGCCGGCAGAGGGCAGTGGCGTAGTGACCCTATCCACCAATGACTATCGCATAGGCCCTTCCGACCAGCTGGAAATAGACGTGTTTCAGATCGAGGAGCTGTCGGGCGTGGAGCGGGTAAATTCTCGAGGCTATATCAAAATGCCGCTGATTGGCTCAGTGAAGGTTGCGGGGCTGACGCAGGGAGAAGCAGAAAATCTGATCACCGGGCTCTATAGCGAAGAGTATCTGGAAGACCCGCAGGTCAATATCGACATCATAGAATACGCCAGCCAGCAGGTGACCGTGATGGGGGCGGTGAAGCGACCCGGCGTGTTCGCGCTGAAGGGCCGGACCACGTTGCTGCAGGCTCTGGCGATGGCCAAGGGCCTCGACGGCCTGCCCGATAAAGAAGGCATTATAATATTTCGGGCGAACACCGCCGGCAAGGTCGTGGGGTATGTGGTGGATCTGGCGCAAATCGAGAGCGGCCTGCAGGGTGACCCCGAGGTGATCGGCAGTGACAAGATTGTCGTGCCGGTGGCCGGTGTGGCGTCGGGCATTAAGGGGATAACCGATACGCTGCGCGGCTTTGTCGGGTTTCAGCGCTATTAATATGTATAGCACGCTAACGATGCCCACCGCCCTATGTAATAATGCCCAGCGTGTTATTCGGCAGGCGCTACCATGAAAATAGGAATTTTTTGCAGTGTTGTTTGCCTACTCTTAAGTAGTGTATCGCTGGCCTGGTCGGCCGGTTCCGAAATGACGGCTGCGCCCATGCCCCTCACGCCAGAAGACGGTAGCGGCGTAGTAGCCCTGTCGACCAGCGACTACATTCTCGGCCCCTCAGACCTGCTGCAAATTGACGTCTTTCAGGTGGATGAACTCTCCGGTACCGAGCGTATTAATGCCGCGGGGTATATCAAGATGCCGCTGATAGGCTTGGTGAAGGTGGCGGGCCTGAGTCGGGAGCAGTCCGAAGACTTGATCACCGAGCTGTATGCTGAAGGGTACCTGCAAGACCCGCAGGTCAATATTGATATCATGGAGTATGTCAGTCACCAGATTACGGTGCTGGGGCATGTGACGAACCCCGGAGTCTACCCGCTGAAGGGCAAAACCACCTTGCTGCAGGCCCTCGCCATGGCCGGTGACGCCGGCGCGCTGGCTAATGAAGAAGAGGTTGTGGTGTTTCGGTCCGATGAATACGGCGTAGTGGTGGGCTATGTGGTTAACCTGGAAGACGTTTTAGCCGGCACGGCCATTGACCCGGAAATTATAGGCAATGACAAAGTTGTGGTGCCCGTCTCGGGCAGCAAGTCTTTCATTAAGGGCATCACGGATACCCTGCGCGGCTTTGTTGGCTTCGCCACTTTTTAATATGAGTTGAATGACCCATGAGTTCAGATTCTCCGCCTAACAATCCGGTCCCCGCTGACCAGCAGCTGATGATCGCTGAGCTGAAAAATCAGTTGGCGCGCTATGAGCAGGCGATTGCTGCGCCGGCTGCCGCCCCCGTCGATGACGATTTCATTGACCTGCGCGAGGTGTGGAACCTGCTGTGGCGCCGGCGTTGGACTATCTTCATCACGGCGGGCGTTGTATTAGTGGCTACGATTATCGCCACGGCGATGATGACACCGATTTTTCGCGCCACCACTGTGCTGCAGATTGAGCGGGATGCCGGCAAGGTGGTGGAGTATCAGGGCGTGACCAGTGAGGAGTCGTCAGGTTCCAGAGATTTCTACCAAACCCAGTACGAGCTGCTGCAAAGTCGCACGCTGGCGCGACGCGTCATCGATCAGTTGGGGCTGCACGAATCCGGCGCTATGACGCAAGATGACGAAGAGCCGGGTTTTATTGCCGGCATGGTGAACAGTGCGAAGGGTTTTTTCAGCAGCCCGCAGGAGCGTCCGGAAGAAACATTGCCCGCAAACCTAGAGTCGGTATTTTTGGCTAATCTCACTGTGGCGCCCATCAGTAACTCCCGCCTGGTGCGCCTGTACTACGAAAGCCCAGACCCGCGTGAGGCCGCTTTGGTGGCGAATGCCATTGCGGCGTCGTTTGTGGATATGAGCCTGGAACGCCGCTTTGAGGCTTCTGCTTATGCCAAGGGCTTTTTGGAAGAACGGCTTAAACAGGTGCGGGCAGACCTGGAGGATTCCGAGCGCGCTATGATCGCCTACACGCAGGAACGCGGCATTATCAACCAGAATGACAAATTGGGGATTTTGACCGAGAAGCTGAAGGAGATGAACCGGGCGCAGGTGAAAGTTGAATCTGAACGCTTCGCGGCAGAGTCCCAGTATCAGGAAATGCTGAGCGCAAGTATGGCCAGCTTGGCCGAGATGCTGGAGAGTCTCGTGATCCAGAATTTGAAGCAGCAGCGCTCTGATTTAACCTCCGAGTATCAGGAGAACCTGAAGATCTACAAACCGGGTTATCCGAAAATGCAGCAGATGCAGGAAAAAATCACCCAGCTTGATCTTGAGCTGAGTAAGGAGATCGGGCATATCCGCGACGGCATTAAGGTGAAGTATCAGGCCAAGATGCGCGAAGAGGGGATGCTGGCAGAGCGTATTGCGTCTACGCGCGATGAGATCCTCGATCTGGAGGCCAACAGTGTCGATTTTAAGACACTCAGGCGCGGTGTGGATACCAACCGAGAGCTTTACGACGGCCTGTTGCAGCGTATGAAAGAGGTGGGCGTTGCCGCCGGCGCCAGTAACAACAATATTTCAGTGATAGATCGCGCTGAAGTCCCGCGCAACCGGTTTAAGCCAAATATGAAACTCAATGCTGCCCTCGCACTGGTGCTGGGCTTGATGTTGGGAGCGGCGATTGCGTTTCTGTTTGAAGTGATGGACGACAGCATCAAATCCGGTGCCGACCTGGAAAAACTGCTGAATAAGCCCGTGCTGGGCATCATCCCCAACATAAACAGTAAGGAGGCTGCGTTCGAAGAGATAGCCTTAATGGCCTATCGAGAACCCGCCTCGGCGCTGGCGGAGGCTTATCGCTCCATGCGCACCGCGCTGACTTTCTCCACCGCCGAGGGCGCCCCCAAGGTCATGCAGTTCACCAGCGTCGTTCCCAATGAGGGCAAAACCACCACCGCGGTGAATATCGCGATTAACTTTACCCAGACCGGCAGCAAGGTGTTGCTGGTTGACGGTGACCTGCGCAACCCCTCACTGCACAAACTGTTTAGCTGCCCCAACGAACAAGGCTTGACCAACTACCTCACCGGGAATGCTGATCCGGCAGAGGTGACTCAGTCTCTGGGCATCCCCGGGCTGTTCATCATGACCGCAGGGCCCGTGCCGCCCAACCCCGCGGAATTACTGCAAGGCGGCAAATTAATAGAGCTGGTGGCGCTTGGCGCCCAACGGTTTGACTACGTGATTATCGACAGTCCGCCGCTGCTGGGGCTGGCGGACGCCGTCATCATTGCCGATGCCGTGCAGGCGACGATTATGGTTGCGGCCGCGAACAGCACCAGAACGGGCGCGTTCGAGGCCGGCGTAAAGCGCCTGCACCATTCACGTGCCAGCATATTGGGCACGGTATTGACCAAGTTTGATCTGAAAAAATCGGGCGATAGTTATGGCTATGGTTATGGCTATTCCTACGGCGGCGACAGCGATGATGGGCAACGCGCCTGAGTGCTTCCAACACAGTGATTCCCGATCTTCTGGTAGCGGCCCTGGCGTTTTATCGCGAGCCCGCGCGCTTTCCGCAGTTGCGCGACTTCGGCGCGCCGCTGCCTGGGGGCCTGACCGACCTGTTGGCCGCCACCACGTCTATTCTTTCGGATGAGCAGATCACTGCCACTGCGGCCGCGCTGAATGCGACAGAAGGTGAATGCTCAGACAGTGTCAGTTTTTTTCTGAAGCAGGTGATGCTGGATGCAGATCGCGATTACTACCGCATTTTAGGCGTTGCCTCGGATGCGCCGCCCGGGCTGATTAAGCGCCATTATCAGTACCTGATACGGATTTTTCATCCCGACAAGGGGATTGCGGGCGATAGCTGGGATGACGTGTATGCGCCCCGCATCAACGAGGCCTACAACACCCTGCGCAATGCGGCCAAACGCAAGGCCTATGATGCCGCGCTAGCCTCTGTCAACGGACTGCGACCGGATGCCGTGCGCCAGCCGGCGAGTGCAGGCTCTGCTCCGCCAAGCCCACGCGGTGCCACAACGTACTCGGCGACCGCTGGCGGATTTTCGCCACGGGCGAAGAAAGCCACCGTGCTGGCGTTAGTGTTGGTGCTGGTGTTTCTGGCACAACTTTTGTACCGGCAAAATCAAAAGCCCAACTTGCGAATTGCGACTGCAGATACTGTTAGTGCACCGGTTGCAGATGCTGACATCAGTGTGGCTCGGCAGGACCTTTTGGGTCAACGCGGTGCGGTGCGCTTTAACGACAAGCCGCCAGTTGAACTGGCTGTGAATGCGCGAACCCAACAGCCAGAGCCAGAGCCCGAGCCCGAGCCAGCGCCCGAGCCAGAGCCTGAGCCTGAGCCCGAACCCGTGCCAGAGCCAGAACCCGAGCCTGAACCTGAGCCCGAGCCAGAACCCGAGCCAGAGCCAGAGCCAGAGCCAGAGCCAGAGCCAGAGCCAGAGCCAGAGCCAGAGCCAGAGCCAGCGCCAGCGCCCGAGCCAGCGCCAGCGCCCGAGCCAGAGCCAGAGCCAGCGCCAGAGCCAGAGCCAGAGCCAGAGCCAGAGCCAGAGCCCGAACAGGTTGTTCAGGCGCTGGGGCCCGACATCACCCTACCTCAACTGGAGGCACTCATTGATGATTTTACTGAGGCCTATGCGGCCGGTGATGCGGCGGTATTTGCGGCGCTCTTTACTGACGATGCGCAGACCACCGACGGTAACGGTCGTGACGCCATTTATGCAGACTATTTGAATTTCTTTGCGCAGACGGTGTCGCGCCAGATCACGCTGCGGAGTTTCACTTGGCGCAAGGCCACTGAGAACGGACGCTTGGGCTCTGGTCGGTTTCGCATTACTACGCTGGCGGCGGACGGTGAAGCGTCCATTGTCGAGGTGGACATCACTCTGGAGGCGACTCGCCAAGGTGAGATATTGCTGATAAAAAGGATGTATTACCAGTGAGCGATGGGTTTGTAGGCAGTCGCACGGGCCTTGTCCTAAAGCGAATAGGTCTGGCGGTCATCGCGGCGGTTGTGAGCTGGCAGATTCTGACCGTCAATCTGTCTGATTATTTTGTAGAAGACGCCAGTTACGGCAACCCCGAGGCTTTGCAGACGGCGCTATGGTGGGATCAACACCATCCGGTGGCATTGGCGCAATTGGGCGCGGATGCGATACGGCAGGAGCAGCCCGCGGCGGCGCTGGCGCTGCTGCGCGCCGCCATTGCCTCCAACCCGGCAGATGCACGGCCGCAAATGGACGTGGTCGCCCTCTATGCTGCAGACGATGAGGTAGAGCAGGGTGACCGCTTGGCAACGGCGGCTAATACCTTGATGCCAGTGCAATATGCCGCGCAGTTAGACCTGGCGCTCTACTGGTCCGGGCGCGAAGACGTGGAACAGGCGGTGCAGCATTTAGCCATTGCACTGGTAGGGGGCAGGGGGAGACTGCAGGAGACGTACTTTCCGCAGCTACTGGCCGTTGCGGCGCTGGAGCAAGGCCGGGGCGCACTGCTGCCCATCACCGAAAACCCAACACTCTACCCCTGGTGGGAGAGTTTTTTCAGGTATGCCGCGCGTGATGCGCAGGATGTCACCACCGTGACAGCCTTGGTTGACATGCGCGAGGCGTCAACGCAGGTGCCGTTGAGTGCGCTTGAACGCGAACTGTATATCGGCCGCTTGCGTAAAGATGACTTGATCGCCGAGGCCTATCTCTATTGGGTCAATGGTCTGGATAAAGAGGATTTGCAATACTTGGGGTATCTGTTTGACGGCGGGTTTGAGCGCGAAATCGTCTACAAAACTGGCTTTGAGTGGCGCGCTTCCCCGCCCAGAAACAGCGGTATACGCATCACGTCGGGAGATACCTACGGCGTCGAAGGCGACACCGCCCTGCGTGTGTCGTTTAGCGGCAAGCGCATCTGGTTTAGGCACCTCAGTCAAAACCTGTACCTCGGCCAAGGCACCTATGCGCTCAGCGGCAGGGTGCGCCCCGACAACTTAAAGGCCCGCCGTGGTTTACAGTGGCGGGTTGACTGCAATGCAGGGGCTAGCGGGGCACTGGGCAACAGCGACACGTTTGCCGGTACCGGAGACTGGCGCGATTTCGCCTTTGATATCACAGTGCCCGCAGACTGTATCGGCCAGGTGTTGACGCTAATGTCGGTGGGCGCGCGCGACGTAGACCATGAAATAGAAGGGGTACTGTGGGTGGATGCTTTAAGGATTGAACGCAAACGATGAATGCCTCGCCGTCTATTGCCAGCAGGGTGCCACCATTGTTACTGGCCGCGTTGATTATACTGGCGCCTCTGTTTCGCTCCGGCAAGATTCCCCTGGCGACACTGTTGCTGGAGCTGCTGGCGGTAGCGGCCTTTTTAGCCCTGTGGTGGTGGAGTGAGCGACGCTTGGTACTGGGGCGTCTGGAGGTGTTTTTGCTGGCCGCGTTGGCGGTTTTCCCACTGCTGCAGCTGTTGCCGCTGCCCGGGCTCAGTCCGTTAGATCTGCCGGGGCAGACAGATTATTTTATAGCATCGCAGGCGGCGGGGGTGGATCGGGGCGCGACGACGTTGTCGATCATTCCGCGTGAAACACTGTCGGGTTGGCTGGTTTTGTTGGTGCCGATAGCAGTATACCTGCTGACCCGTGCCACCTCGGTGCGCAGCTTGCAGAAGCTGGTGACACTGATGCTGGTGGTCGCGGCGCTCCAAGCAATGCTTGGCCTGATGCAATTTGGCTCGTCGCCATCGCCGATGTTTTATCTTGGCATCGAATTACCCAGTACCGGCAATGCGGTGGGTACCTACACCAGCCGTAACAATTTTGCGGGGTTTTTGTACCTGTCGTTGATGCTGAGTTTGGCGTTATTCATGGCCACCCTCGGTCGTCAGACGGGCAGAACCCAACAGGGGCGGAGCCTCCGCGAGCGCATCCAGTATTATGCAACGGCCGACGGGCATCGTGCGTTTATGTATGGCGCTGTGGCCCTGCTGTTGCTACTGGCGATTATTTTTACGCGTTCCCGTGCGGGTATCGTGCTCACGTTGTTGGGCGTGCTGTTGGTCAGTGCGACCTTTTCCCATCGTATCGGCGGAGGCAATGCGTTTGGTCGCATGGGCGTGATCGTGTCGGGCGCGATAGCCTTGGCGATTGCCATCGGGCTGGGGACGGTGCTGGAGCGGTTCACGGTAAGCGATTCGCTGTCGAATGGCCGCTGGATTATATTTGATGGCGTCTTTGTCGGTATTGGCCAGTTCTTCCCTTTGGGCGCGGGCACCGGCACCTTTCAGCAGACGTTTGCCCGCTTTCAGGATCTCAGTCAGGCCCATTACCTGATCAATCGGGCCCACAACAGCTACCTGGAGTGGATCTATAGCGGCGGGATAGTGGCGCTCGCATTGATACTGGGGTTTCTTGGGTTGTATTTGGCGCGCTGGTTTAGCCTGTGGAAGCGCGGTGATTGGGGTGAATTTCGCTATATTCAAGTCGGCGCCGGCCTGGGACTCATGCTGATGCTGTTACACGAGTTGGTGGATTACAACCTGTTTGTGCCCGCCAATATGGTCTATTTTGCCTTCCTCGCCGGGTTGTACCTGCACCCTTATCGGGAGCCCACTGCGCCCAAGCAGCGTACCAAGCCCGTGGCAGAATCCGCTGCAGCCCGCTCAGAGCAAGCGCTTCGCAAAGTCAGCCTGTTGCCCCAGGCGGGCGAGCCCGGGCGCAACCCGTTTATGGATTAAGTTGAATTTGTAGGGTTTTCCCCCCTTGAAGCCGCGTTTGAAGGGGGTTATCATTTCTTGCTATGATTTTAAAGACTCTGATTTGAGTGAAAAGGATATTACGATGAGAAAAAATATAGCAGTGATTGCAGTCGTGGCAAGCGCACTTTTGGGCAGTAGCCTGAGTGTTATCGCCGAAAACGCCGGAACGCAGCTCACCAGCCTACAGTTGCCCGTTATGATCAATCAGACGGGGACGTATGTTGAGGCACAGACCAATATGACGGTATACCCGGGTGATCGTCTGATGGCGATGGGCGGCGGCTCGGCCACAGTGGTGTATGCCAATGGTTGTGAGCAGTCTGTCAGCGACAATGAAATCGCCCAAGTCGGTACGCCGGAAAGTTGCAACACGCTGGCTGAAGCAGGCACTAATTTTGCTGTCGGTAGTGCTGCTGCCGCTGGCGGCGCCGCGGCTGGTGGCGCTGCGGCCGCGCCAATAACCGGTGGCCTCGTATTTGCCGGCACCATGGCTGCCGGCGCTGGCCTGGTCAAGGTCACGCAAGACGAAGTATTTTCTTCTGGTGACAGCAACGACAATCCGCCCATTTCTAGGTAGGTTTGTTCTAGCCTGAAAACGCCCCAAACGCCCGGTTCTGCTGGGCGTTTTTGTTTGGCCCAAAGCAACACGCCTTTAACGGTGTCCCGTTCCTTAAACTCGGAAACCTAACGCTAATGAGCACGCAGTGGTTTGCAGTGCAGTCTAAGCCACGGCAAGAGTGTACCGCGAAGGTACAGCTCGAGCGCCAGGGCTATACCGCCTATCTGCCGATGATGACGGTGCGCAAACGCAAGCGGGCGGCCTGGACAACGTCAATAGAGCCGCTGTTTCCCCGTTATCTTTTCGTGCACGCCGATGTTAATCAGCAGAGCCTAGCGCCGGTGCGTTCAACGGTAGGCGTGTCGGGGCTGGTGCGCTTCGGCACCATACTCAGGCCTGTGCCGGACGCCGTCGTGCACTATTTACAACAGGCCGAGGCGGCGCAGGGTGCTGAGCCGGGAGAAGACAGCTGGCCTTTTCGGGCCGGCGATAAAGTCGCGGTGTTAGAGGGCCCCTTTGCGGGATTAACGGCCGTGTTTGAGGGCGCTGAGCCCGAAGCGCGGGCCATGATTCTCATTGAACTACTGGGCCGACAAAACACTGTTGAGGTGCCTATCAATGCGCTGAATGCGCTGTAGCGCGCCACCAGCATTGGTTTAAGCCCATTTTTTAGCGCACCACTTCCCTTTGCCAGCAACCTGTGTTCAACTGTTGAACACATCGATATCATGCCACATTGCTCCCGTGAAAAGAACCAGGGCGGGGCGGTAGCGTGTCCAAAGGCAGATCAACCGGTATGACAGAAGACTCCGAATACACCCTCCTTAAGCTGCTTGAGCTGAACCCACAGGCGACGCAGCGCGAGATTGCGAGCGAAATGGGCGTAAGCCTGGGCAAGGTCAACTATTGCGTGCAGGCTTTAGTGGCCAAAGGCCTGGTGAAAGCCACGAACTTCAAAAACTCCCAGCGCAAGGCCGCCTATGCGTATCTGCTAACACCCAAAGGTATCACGGCAAAAGCTGCTATTTCGCTGCGCTACCTGCGCCGCAAAGTGCAAGAGTACGAGGCGATCAAGGCCGAGATCGAAGAGCTGGAATCTGACCTTGTGGCGCAAGGGGTGGATTTAGGTTGAGTGGGTCTTTGGCATTGAAGGCTAGGTTGTGAGTGTGCCGATGCTCGATAACGCTTGTTGTCAATCGCTAGCCTAAACCGATACCGCACGGCTGCGGCTGTGAATAGCGACGCAACACGGTTACCAGCCCCAATTGGCTCAAGATATGAGCCAATTAAGTCAATTATTCGGCTCATATGTTGGGAAAAGCTATATCGGCGGTGCTTGCTGAAGCGCATATCAAGATATATCATGATTAATCAAGAAAGGTCATGATGGGGTCTATTCTATGGCAGCAGTAAGAGAAAAATTTGCGACTCAGGTTGATGCAGAGCTGTTGGAGTCGGTGCGCGAACTTGCTAAGTCAGAAGGTCGGCAGATCCAGGCAGTGGTAGAGGACGCGTTGCGCGAGCACCTCGAGGCCAAACAGTCTCCGAGGCCCCAGGGTCGAGAGCACGTCATGAAAGCCTACCTCAAGAGTACTGAGCGTTATCCCGGGTTGTATCAGAAACTGGCGCAATGAGCTTCGACTATATTCTGGTCGAAGATATTCTCGCGATACACGAAGACCAGATCGAGCGATACGGTGGGGCGCATGGCATCCGGGATCCAGGACTTCTTGAGGCGGCACTGTTTCGTCCCCAGACAGGCTATTACGACACTTTGATTGATGAGGCGGCCGCTCTGTGGGAAAGCCTTTCACAGAACCACCCATTTGTAGATGGCAATAAACGGACTGCCTTTGCTGCGACCTTTGTATTCCTGGCGATCAATGGACTAGATGTCACATCTACCGATGACGATTCACAAGCATTCCTATTGGATCTTTACGATTCCGGTGGAGTTAACTTTGAGAATCTACAGTCATGGTTATTGGTGAACACCGCTCAATGCTGAGGAAAGATAACGCTTGTGATCGCTGCCGCGCTCAATAAGGGATAAGCGTTCTTATCGGATGTTAGTGGGGTGTGAAAACGCTTGTTATCGTTCATTAAATTATCCATTCCTTGAAACTGGCGAGCACCTCCATCGGCGAGGTACGAGTTCGTTGTTAAATAGCAAGTTTGTTGGGTACCCACATTGTACTGAGAGAAAACTATGGTAGATGACGATAGTAGACATACTTATTAAACTTTTTTTGCTCTTGCTTTTCCACTTTATCATCTGCAACGATCAGATGGTCATTCGACCGGTACTGACTATCGAGTTCCCATAGGGCAATAAGTGAATAGCAAAGATCTAATCAAGTATCTTAAGAGATCGTTTGTCTCGGGTATGTCTAAAAATCTCGTAGTAATCCTTTCGACTCTTATTTTACTTCCGTTGATAATTCGCGAGATTGGTATGAATGTATACGGACTGGTAACAATGCCCATGATATTTGGAGGGCTGGTTGTTGTTGCAGATTTCGGTATCTCAAAGTCGATAACCTTTAGGTTGGGTCGGCGACAGCGAGATTCCGAAATTGGGGAAATTATCAGTAGTGGACTCGTAATAAATGGGGCAATTTTATTCATTCTGGGGATCATTATTGCTGTTGCCATTTTTCTCAACGTTCAGCCATTCGGCTCAAAGCTGAATATAACCCAGGCCTTAAGTAATCAAATAGTGCTGACAGGTTATCTGGTGTTTGCCGCGACGCTCATGAATAACTTTTTAACGGCGATTATGGGGGCGTTTTACTTACAACATTATGTCAATGTAGGTTTCGCAATTTCTTCTGTGAGTCTCAATTTGTCGATATATGCCTTTTGCCTACTAACGGATTCGGTGGAGTTGATTATCTTGGCTCCTTTGGTAGCGTATCTAGTTGTGGGCAGCTACTACATGTACGTGGTCAAAACCCGAACGGACGCAAGGCTGGGTGCAACGAGTAAAAGTGACTTGCTGAATGCGGTTTTGATATCGGTTGGGTTTTTCAAAATAAGTATGGTGAGCTCCATAGTTCTTCCAGCAAATAAATATCTCCTGATATTTCTATCGGGTAGTCCCACCGCACTTGCTATCTTTGATCTGTCGCTAAAGATAGCGCAAATGGCTTCCTCCATGCTAAATACAATCTCTCAACCACTGTTCGCGGTTTTTTCAAGTAGCGCTCTTGAGAAAGGCAAGGTCTATTTTTATGCTATTCGCGTGTCAGGAATCATTTTTTTGGGTTATGTCATAGGTCTATCAGCCTACTTCTATATTGGTCCGGAGATTGCTAAATACGTATCTGCTGAAAGTGCCGTGTCAATATACAAACTTAGTTTCACTCTGATTTTTGGCCTAGGGGGGTATGCATGTGCGGAGCCCGTCTACCAAGCGATGCTCGGACGGGGTCAATTAAAAATAGCATTGCAGCTCAAACTTCTTATACCACTTTTCAATATTTTGATTCTTGCACTAATATATTCCGAAAATACGCTTACCAGTATTGTGTATAGCTATGCTGCAGCAGTTTTTTCCGCAGGAGTTGTAGCAATATTATATTTCCTCACATATTTTCTTCGTGGCCACAGTAAGGCAATATGACAATTTTTTTGCTTCTTACTGTCTTGGCTATGGTTGCATATCTTGGTGTTACGCGTCCTACTCTGTTAGTCATATTCTATTTGCTAGCGTCGACAAAGTTCTTGGGTTTTTATGATTTAGGTCTTCTCGTATACAGCGGGATTGATCTTGGGTTTCCGAGCGTTAATTTATGTGTGGGTGTATTAGCAGCGATTTCAGTTCGTTCGCTTAAGATATCAAAAAAAATATTCTTCTTATCTTGCGTTCTTTTTTTGCTAATAGTATGGGGGGTTGCAAGTCCATACTTTCTGGGATATCAGTCGTTTCTTTAT
This sequence comes from Halioglobus sp. Uisw_031, assembly GCF_047729875.1. Lineage (NCBI taxonomy): Bacteria > Pseudomonadati > Pseudomonadota > Gammaproteobacteria > Cellvibrionales > Halieaceae > Halioglobus > Halioglobus sp. Uisw_031. The sequence goes on from NZ_CP159826.1 coordinate 107,384, forward strand.
TCTGTCATAGCTGCAAAGCAGTTTATGTACTTCCTTTTCATGTGGTATGTAATCGTGAAAAAGTCGCATATCGATGAAATGGTAATCCTCAGATTTGCTAAATGGCTTGGAGTCTATCTCGCAGTAGTTAGTATCTTTTATGCGGTCCTGAATATAGGCCCACCATTCTACAGTATGATGGGTGGGCAGGATCGGGTTGCATATTCTGGATCTCTATCGATTTTTCGCGTGTATTTTCCGACCTATATAAGCCTTTCCATTTTTATCTTTTATGCAGAATGGTCTGAGCGCAGGATAACTGGACGCTCCTTCTTGATTTGGACAGTGGTTTTGTATTGCGGGGTTCTTCTATCGGGATATCTCGCACTGAGCCTTACGACGGCGCTGGGAATTGGCATACTGTTTAGTCTTGATGGCCATACGCGCCGCCAGATCATACAGAATCTCATTGTACGGCCGTTCATGATTGCGCTTATCGGAGTAGTTGTCGTCTTTTCTTCTGAAACTTTGAGGAGTTCAGTGGAGCAAAAAATGACATCCGTTTTGGCGGGCACAGATGTCGCTCTCACTAGTAGGGATAGATACAACGAGTTTCGATGGAGGGCAATCGACGAAAGGCCCTTGTTGGGGTACGGGTTTCTACATAAGTCGTCGACCTTAACGGCCGATATTGGTATGAACGCAAATAACCGTTTTATGGAAAGTCTTGGGGTGATAGATTCAGGATATGTAGATCTGCTGACTCGTTTCGGGTACTTGGGCACCACAGTCTATTTGGCCGCCTTTGGATTATTTTTGTTGCGGATATTTAAAGCGGGTGCGAAAGATAACGTGCTGACTTTTGCGATGGCCATATTTTTATTCCAATACTATGCTATTAACTATACTTGGTCAGTGTTCAGCTACGCACATGGGATCATTCCTATGTCGTTAGCTCTCTTTCTAATTCTTTCGTGTCGGGAGAAGAAATCTGCAGAGCAAAAATTTAGTGAACTATCTCGATCTACTTCGTAGCGACTTGCAACAAGCTAGAAAAAAAACACAAAATTAGGATTTTTCGTCGTTTTGGATATTTCTCACACTTCTATTTTCTTCTCGAGCCTGCCGAGTCCAGACAAGCTGACACAGAATGCATATGTGGAGAGCTTCAATTGAAAATTCAGAGATTGTTGTTTGAACTTGAATTGGTTCATGAGCCTTGATTATGCTCGTGGCGAAATCGAGAACTTGGAGGGTTCACTCAAGTCATGTGAGACCGCACTGCTCATTAGGGTAAAAAACCCCCGGCGGTTTTTTCCCGGGAGGCGGCTTAATGAAGAAATTCTCACAGCAGGTATGGCACTGGCTAAGGGGTACGGTCAGACGAAGTCGCTATACGTATCCTTGGGTTTCCGAAGCTTAGGTTAGAAATTTAAATAACCCACTAATGAGTTAGTAATCTTATAGAGGCAAAATGAAAGAGTTTATATTTATTTGCAAAGAAATATGGAAAGGACACACAATTCTTAGAGCTTTTCTAAATTTGAGATTATCCACGGAAATGCTACGCGGTCTTATAATTGACATTGGTGGTGGCAGAAACTCTGACTATATCCAGTTCATGGAAAAGGAAAAATCAGTGAGTCTGGAAAGTTTTGATCCTAAATCCGGTCAATCGATTAACTTCGAAGTCGACAACCTTCCGGCTGAAAACTCGAGCTATGATACTGTGCTTTTTCTAAATGTAATGGAGCATATATACAACCACAAACATATCGTTAACGAGGTTTATAGAATATCGAGAGAGGGTGGTGTCGTGATTGGTTTTGTGCCATTTATGATGTGGTACCACGCGGATCCCTCTGACTACTTCAGATACACACACGAATGCTTAGAAAGAATATTTAAAGAGGCTGGTGTCGATTCATATGAGATTGAATCGATTTCAAGAGGGCCCTTTACTGTCGCCAGCCATTTTTTTCTGTGGCCTTTACCTCGCGTTTTGAGGGTGCCTATGTATCTGCCATTCCACCTATTGGACGGGATATTTTTGCGGCTGAGACCTGCGCACAAAGATCGGTATGCTCTTGGCTATTTCTTTAAACTAAAAAAAATGCCGGTGGTGCGAATTTGATTTTGGATGACGAAAGATGAAAATTCTTTACATATTATCTTCGTATAATATATACGGTGGTACTCCCAAAAAAACATTGGACTTGATGCGATGTTTTGGTGACAGGTCATCTTTGTATGTTTACGGCAATGGTGGCGCTGAGTTCAAAGATCTATTTTGTGAAACTGGTGCGAACATAGTCGATGGTAATCATGGAAATAGCGTTTATGCGCACTTTAGGTCCCTCATAAGGCTGGTTGATGATAATGAGATAGAGATTATTCACACTCAGTTCTCAATGGGAGAAACTCTCGCTTTTCTAGTAAAGTTATGTCGGCCTAGGGTAAAAGTTGTAAATGCTTTCGTTGGGCCTTTTTCGGCGGGCTATTTTAAGAGAAAACTACTTTCGCTGATCTACAGGAGAGTGGATGCATTTGTCTATGTTTCTAACTATGTAAAAAATGAAAAGCAAGCCCAGTTTCCGATTCTTCGCTCTAAGCGTGGAGAAATTATCTACAATGGGACAGAAATTCGTACGAGTTCTAATTGTGTTGCACCCTCGCCAGAAAAAATTGTTCTTTTTGACGTAGCTGGCTTGGTTGATTGGAAAAATATTCGTGTCCTAATTGAGGCGCTTAACATACTGGTCAACGTAGAGAATATAACAAGGCTGCATTTAAATGTTGCTGGAGATGGTCCGGAGAGGGGCGTCTTGGAGCAATTGGCAGATAGATACAATCTGAGTGAACATGTTTCATTACTTGGCTATCAAACGAACATTGGTGATTTGTTAGATGTCACCGACATATACCTGCACCCAGCCTATGCGGAGGGTTTTGGTATCGCGGTGGCAGAAGCGATGATGGTGGGTAAGCCCCTCATTGTTTCGAATGCAGGCGCGTTATCGGAACTTATAGAGAATGGAGTCTCTGGTTTAGTTGTTGATCCCCATGATCATAAAGCATGGGCCGAAGCGATAAAGAGTCTTATTGAAAACCCTTCTCAAGCGGCATTGTTTGCACAGAATGCAGAAGAACGTGCAAAAAAACTGTTTAGCGTAAAGACGTTTGTAGAAAATTACGAAAATCTCTATCTCTCGTTGATTGCAGGCAGATGAGTCGGGTGTTGTTCCTTGGATGCAATCTAATTTTTGCGCAATACAGGGTTTTCTCGGTGTGCCGGATTTACGTATGAAAGCATCCAGTCAGGATGAAAAACCTCGCGTGCTCATTTTTCACCCGGCGTTGGCGCCTTACCGTCTTGATCTGTTTAACGCGTTTGGCGAAGTGTTCAATCTTAAGATTGTTTTTCTTAGAAAAAACCTTCTCAACCAAAAGTTTGATCAAAAGGCGTTGCTGGGTAAGCTGAATGTGGAGCATAGCTTTCTTGCGAAGGGGGTTACACTGCGTGGGCAAAGTTTTCGACTTGGCGCCAGCAGAGAAATTCGCGAGTTTTCCCCTGATATTGTTATAACTCCAGAATATTCAATGATTACAGCATCGGTGTGCTTATGCCGCGTGCTGCTGCGTAGACGCTTTGCCCAGGTGGTGTGGAGTGACGATAACTCTGAGTCATCATTACGAGATAGTTATTCAAGAAAGCTTCTTCGATATCTAATTATTCCAAGAGTTCAAGGAGTGATATTGATCTCTGAGGAGGCGATTAGCGACTACCGAAGTCGACATAACTGCAGGGCGTTGATGGCAGCCGTACCGATTATTCGTGAGGAAAAACTATATGTGGAGGAGTTGGAGGCATCTAGTGGCCAAGTCGAGCAACTGATTCGAAAGTATTCACTAAGTGGTCGAAAGGTTTTGCTTTTTGTGGGGCGTCTAGCCAGGGAAAAGCGTATAGATCGATTGATCCGCGCTTATGCGGATATATTATCCAAGAACGAGAGATTGAGCTTAGTGTTGGTAGGGGATGGCCCGTTGCGTGAAGAACTGGAATTACTTGCCAAGGAATTGGGCATAGACCAACACGTGGTTTTTCCGGGGCGACAGGAGCATGAATTTCTTGCGGCGTGGTACCGCGTCGGTGGAGTTTTTGTGCTGCCCTCAGAATCCGAACTATTTGGAGCGGTTGTCAATGAGGCACTTTTGGCTGGAATGCCTGTTATCTGTTCAAACAAAGCTGGGGCTAGAGTGCTAATTCAGCACAAAAAAAGTGGAGTAGTGGTTGATGCGGCTAACTTCGGAGAGCTAAAGGGTGCCGTTTTAGAGTACTTGAGGCATTGCGCTCCTGTATCGAACGAAAATGTTACCAGACTCAGGCCGAGCCTGATGACCGCTGAGTTCAACGCCGGGGTAGATCAGGTCCGTTGTCTCGTCGAAAAAATATCGGCTGGCAGAATAGAGCGATGAGTTCGCTTAACCAAGTAGACTCTGATGCTGGAGAGGCTGTTTTTTTGAAGCTTCTTTTTTCAAATCTAAACGCTGGTAACGTCCGTTACGCTGTAATGCGCAACGGCGACTCCCTGCCAATGAGTCTTGGAGGGAGTGATTTGGATATTTTATTTGATCCTTCGGAGCGGATAGCGGTTCTTCGTCACGTGAACGAGGCGATACGCCAAGCGGGAGGGACTGCTATTGGTTGTGCGGACACCATCGGGTTTACCAAAGTATTTGCATTTGGTCGGAGCGGGCAGTCTCCAGAGGATTGGTGGGGGGCTCGTTTGGATTTGTCATTTGGCTTTTTATTCTCTGGAAGTTCGGAGCTAATGGCCGGTCACGTGCTGACAACGCGTGTTGATACCAGAAATGATATCCCTATGTTGTCCGGAGATCTCGCTGCAACGATAGGTGTTATCAAGGAGGTGCTACATAATAGTTCTATCCCATCTAGGTATGTTGAAACAGCTCGTCAGGGTGTACTCAGTAATTGGCCGCAATTGCGTTTGGACCTTGATCCAATGGGCCAGCCAGCCCTGTCTTTGTTAAGGGAACTGTGTTTAGACGAGTTCTCAAGTGCTGAAGTAACTTCCGTCTGTGCGCAGTTACGCAAAGACGTGAAAATGGCTTCGTTTCGCCGTTCTCCTGCACGCTACATGGGCTCGAGAGCGAAGTTTGAGTGGTCAAAGGTTCGCCGATACTTGAAACCACCCGGTGTGATGCTTGCGATGTTGGGGACCGATGGTGCTGGTAAGTCGACAATAATTTCAGCCGTTGAGCCAGTATTGGAGGCGGCAACACATGGTGATTTCACGGTCCAACATTTAAGACCAACAGTTCTGCCTCCTTTATCCGGGTTTAAGGGGCAGCCCAATTCTCCACAGGGACCGGTAACTGACCCCCATGGCTCGGTACCGTCGGGAAAAGTGGGTTCGATGTTTCGGATTCTTTATCTGGCTACGGACTATTTTTGGGGCTACTGGTTCTCTGTACGACCGAAGGTAGCAAAGAGCCCTGGAGTATATTTGTTTGATAGGTATGCATACGATATGTCGATGGACCCGATAAGGTTTCGCATAGCGTTACCTGGCTGGGTAATAAAATCGGTTGTTCGCCTTGTGCCCAAACCAGATATTGTATTTTGCCTTGTAGGTGATCCGGGGCAGATAGCTGACCGAAAACGTGAATTACCGCTCAAAGAGGTCACCCGCCAGGTGGCGATGCTACGAGAATATGCGGAGCATGAACCACGAGCAGTTTTGGTATCAACGGATGACTCGATAGATGACTCGCGAGATCAAGTATTGAACGCACTGCTTGAATACTGCGTCCGAGGAAAGCAAGTTGTCTAATAGTGAGGAAGACGCTGCACTTTTGGATTACCGTTTTGCCTGGCGGTGGTTACTTCCTTTATGCTTTGAGCACAAAAAAGAACTATATGGTTTTACGGAAAAGGAAGTTGAGTTTTGGCAGTCGGCGCACCAGTATGATGCTTTTCCGTCAGAGCCGAACGGCGCAGAAGTATCAATCATCGTAGATAATCAGCTGCCGGAATTCATACAGAAAGACACCCTTGATAGGGTTGAATCCTACTGTGTTATGGGCTCAGCCGATGTTATAGCGGCTTGGGCTAGATGGGATTCGGGAACATTTACCACCGTTCATGAATATGGGTTATTGGAGCCGAAAAATCCGCGACTTGCTGTACCTCTTGGGGATAGGCAGTGGACTAGCGAGGCACTTTCGTTACATCGCCCCGGCAGAATAATCGCGAGGGCGGCAATGTGTATGCTGAAATTGTGCTCTCAATTTGGGTTCGACAAACCACTACGCAAGAAGGTATTGCGTATAGCGGTAAAGGGCGCGGATGTCCTTCCGAGTGGGGCCTACTCATTGGGCTTGGATTTGGCCACATCAGCAGCTATGGGTGATTTCGCACTCTATTTTGGTGCGGAAGGTAAAAAAAGAAAAACCGTGATATTGCCCCTGGGTAGTGCTCAGACCTCGATATTGAAGTACGGCGAGTCCGTGGCTGCACGAAAATCGCTGCTAAACGAGGCAGCCGCATTGAAGTCTTTGAGCAATACAGCGCTGGTGACAAGAGTGCCCAGATTGCTGGAGCTAAGCAATGCCAACGGTCAGGTGACGTTACATCAAAGCTACCGCGCTAGAGTTTGGGCCCCCGTGAGGCGCCTAAAAACTTCAGCTAGCGACTTACTGGCGGACTTGTCCAAGTTGAACAGGCAGGAGTTAGGCCTTGAGGAGGTTCTCTCAAAAATCGAAGCGCGATTTCCCCAAGGAATTAATAGCCAGCTTTCGGATGATGTGGCTGTGGTCAAAGCGCAACTGAATGTCCTCGCGGTTACAGGTCGCAGCATCATTGGACACCGAAGCCACGGTGATTTCGCTCCCTGGAATATCTCATGGACGAAACAGGGGCTATTTGTTTTTGATTGGGAAGATAGTAAGGAATGGGACGTGGCTTTGGGTGATGCGTTTTATTTGGTGGTTGCACCTGCCGTTCAGATCGCGGGCCGGCTTTCGATCAAGGACCTTGAAATGAGAGCGCTTTCATTTGGCCGTAAACTATCAGCGGCTGCTGGCTTGGGCATTGATGATATCAGAGTGTACTGGTCCTTATGGCTACTTGACCGTATGGGGATGCAGCCCCACGCAGTGTATTCACAGCTAATCGCACGGTTGGCTTCCACATGGAAGTGAATAAACGGCTAAGAGTGCTGGTATCCGCTTACGCGTGTAGTCCATATAAAGGGTCAGAGCCGGGTGTGGGCTGGGGGTACGTTAAGGCACTGTCTGAATACCATGATCTTTGGGTCATTGTAGAAGAGGAAAAGTGTCGGGAGGATATAGAGCGCTACCTGGAAGAAAATTCGCAGTTTGCCAGCTCAGTGCATTTCATCTTTGTTCGCAAGCAGCGAAATCGTCTTTTGCGCAAAATCTGGCCACCCTCCTATTACTGGTATTATCGGCAATGGCACCGGGAAGTCTTGAAGCTGGCGCAGCAGTTACAGCAAGACCTAAGTTTTGACCTTGTGCACCAGCTGACAATGGTTGGATTTCGTGAGCCAGGCTACTTATGGAAACTGGATGCCCCATTTGTCTGGGGACCCGTGGGTGGCATGGGTTTGTTTCCTTGGCGGTTTCTACCGGTAGTCGGCGTTTATGGTGCTTGCTACTATCTCGGGTATAACTTGTACAATCTGGCGCAGATGCGTTTGCTGCGCCGGCCCAAAAAAGCGGCGATCAAAGCGGGAAGGGGGTTGATTCTCGCAACACCGGAAAACGCGAGTGGGGCTATCAAATATTGGGGAGTACAGGGAGAGGTGATACCCGAAATCGGTTTGCCCGAGGCGCCTGCCGTTGAGTTTAGTAAGAGATGCGAAGGAGAGCCGTTGCGCATCGTCTGGACAGGGTTACATATACCCAGGAAGGCCTTGAACCTCGCGCTATTGGCGCTATCACGCTTACCAGAATCTACAAATTGGGAACTTCATGTTCTCGGCAAAGGCGAGCAAACCGAAAAATGGATGCGCTTGTCCAAGACTCTCGGTATTGGTTCACACTGCACATTTCACGGATGGATGCCAAGAGAAGATGCCTTACAAGTCATGAAAAGCGCACATGTAATGTTGATCACCAGTCTGCGGGATTTGACGTCGACGGTAACCGTGGAATCGCTGGCATTGGGGCTTCCCGTCGTGACGCTTGACCATTGCGGCTTCTCCTCTGTCGTCGATCAGAGCTGCGGATTGAAAATCCCAGTCACTTCCCCGCGGGAAGTGATGCAGGCAGTTTCCGAGGCACTTGGGAGTCTGGAGCAGGACGAGGGCAAGCGACGGTCGCTTGCAAGTGGAGCCTTGCTTCGAGCGAGTAACTTCGCTTGGGAAGGTAAGGCGGCACAGGTCGACGCAATCTACAGGGCCAAGCTTAAGGAAGTTAACCAGGCCCGTGACTACGGATGCTGAAAATACTGCTTGCCAATAATTTCTACGGTTCTTCCGCGCCTTCGGGTGAGACGCAGGTCTTGGAAGTTGAGCGCAGCCTTCTGCTCAAAAATGGTCACGAAATTGTGGAGTACTATCGCCATAGCGACGAAATACGGGACAAAGGGATAGCTGGAACATTGCAGGGGGCGGTTGCTACCCCTTGGAACCCGTTTGCTGCTGGCGCCATAAGGAAATTGGTGAATGAGAGTAAGCCGAACATACTACATGTTCACAATACGTTTCCATTGCTCTCGCCATCAGTATTCAAAGCGGTTGGCACTCGTGCCGCTCGAGTTCTGACGCTGCACAATTATCGATTATTCTGCCCAGCAGCGATTCCCATGCGTGATAACCAGGTTTGTACGGAGTGCATCGATAGAAAAACAGTTTGGCCCTCGATTCGGCATGGCTGTTACAGGGGTAGCAGATTAGCCACGATACCGCTGGCCACCAATGTTGCGTTACATCGCGGCCTGGGTACATGGCGAAATCAGGTAGATGCATATATCGCGTTAACCGAGTTTCAGCGTGAATTGATGATAAATGCAGGATTGCCAGCCGAGTTGGTGCATGTGAAGCCAAATTTCTATCCTGGAAAACCAACGGTCGTGCCATGGGATAAACGTAATCGATGTGTTGTTTTTGCAGGCCGACTAACGGTCGAGAAGGGTGTTGAGTCACTTGTGCGCGCCTGGATAGGCTGGGGCGTCTCGGCGCCCGAGTTGCGTATTATCGGTGATGGAGATCTGCGTCAGATGTTGGAAGCGCTGGCAAGCTCAGCACCGCAAGTTCCGATTCGGTTTTTGGGTCAATTAGCAGGAGATGCTGCCCAAGCAGAAATAGCGAGTTCACAATTACTGGTGCTGCCTTCCGAATGTTATGAAGGGTTCCCTATGGTCGTTAGGGAGGCATTTGCATTTGGTACTCCTGCGGCGGTTTCGGGGATAGGGCCTCTCCCTTCAATCATCCGTAGTGGAGAGAACGGTGTGGTTTTTGAACCAGGTAATCCGGAATCCTTGCTCAACACTATCAGGTCACTCTGGGAGTCGCCGGGTGAACTTGAGCGCTTGGCGCGTGGAGCGCGGCGTTCATTCGATGCGCTTTATACGGAAGAGGAAAATTACCGAATATTGATGGATATCTATCGGCAAGCCACTGAAGTAAGTAGTCAAAGGAAAGTCTTTTGAATCAGGTACTCCGGGAAAATATAGGTGGGTATCAGGTCGATGTTCCTAACATTAAGTCTTGTGTTTCAAGTATCGTAGACTGGGTACAGCAGTCGGGCCAGAGTGACGCTTGTCGATGGCTGGCTTGTATGAACCCACATTCCTATACGGAGTCGCTCAAGGATGATCTATTTTCGGAGTCACTCCGCCATGCAGATTGGTTGGTTCCGGATGGTAGCGGTGTTGTTCTAGCCTCAAAAATACTGGGTGGGAACATCAAGGAGCGAGTGACTGGAAGTGACATTTTTAGGGGGTTATCTGCCGCAATGAATGCAAACGGTGGTGGTCGGGTGTTTTTTCTGGGCTCAACTGAAGATACTTTAAATCGCATTCGCAGCCGTATGGCAGATGATTATCCAAATCTCGAGGTGGTGGGAACCTACTCGCCACCGTTCAAGCAGGATTACTCGGAGTCTGAGATGGATGAGATGGTGACGGCCATTAATTCAGTCTGCCCCGATGTACTCTGGGTTGGTATGACAGCGCCCAAGCAGGAAAAGTGGATATACGAGCTGAGCCCACGCTTGCAAGTAAAGTTCGCTGCTGCGGTTGGTGCGGTTTTTGATTTTTATACAGGTAAGGTTAAACGCTCGCATCCGATTTTTCAGCGTCTCCATCTGGAGTGGCTGCCGCGGCTGCTCCAAGAACCAAAGCGACTATGGCGCAGAATGGCTGTCTCTGCTCCTCTATTTATTTGGCATGTATTGAGGCAGCGTTTTCGGTTTAACGAGAAATCGACCCCATAAGATTTTTGTCACGCAGTGGGCCTGAGATTGAAGCGCCTCCCTTCAAATCAATTTCTCGAATTACGACCGAAATCCACGGTATTGTATATTCCATTAAAAAATGGTGGCTTCGTTACGGTTAATTGAAAAATATTAGCGTTTAGTGGCGGTGTGTCCCTTGTTAATAATAACGTGGTTATCATTGTTGCCGCTAGACATTCCCTCCGCGCCTCGCTCCGATAAAATGCAGCACATAGACAACAGACTGACAGCAGAGCGGGCCGATGCCTCGGCAAAATGCTTGACGTAGCTAGAGAGATCCTCTGGGGCGTAGTCAAATGGCGCGACGTCATTCTGCGTGCACTACTTTTGAAACTTCTCAATCAGGGGTCGTTATTCCCGAGTTTGATTCACCTCATAACCTTCGCGCACCAGCAGTCGGTTCTTTCTCGCCGCGATGAGGTCGGTGTCTATCATCTCTTTAATCATTTCATCTAAGGTAGTGGTGGGCTGCCATCCCAGTTTGGCTTTGGCTTTAGTGGGGTCGCCCAGTAGCGTTTCCACCTCGGTGGGCCGGTAGTACTTGGCATCTACGCCTACTAGTACATCGCCCAACGCCACGGTTATATTGGGGTCGGCCTTGCTCGAGTCTATAGCGGCCACTTTACCCACCTCTTCCAGTCCCTGCCCTTCAAACGCGATTGTAATGCCCAGCTCGTTGGCGGCGCGGATGATAAAGTCTCGCACCGAAGTTTGTTGCCCGGTGGCAATCACAAAGTCTTCAGCCACCTCCTGCTGCAACATAAGCCACTGCATTCCCACATAGTCACGTGCGTGGCCCCAGTCTCGTTTGGCATCCATGTTGCCCATGTACAGGCACTGCTCCAGGCCTTGGCTAATATTGCATAGGGCCCGGGTGATTTTACGACTGACGAAGGTCTCACCTCTGCGGGGTGATTCGTGGTTAAACAGAATGCCATTGCAGGCATACATGCCGTAGGCCTCGCGATAGTTAACGGTTATCCAGAAGGCGTAGAGTTTGGCCACGCCGTAGGGCGACCTAGGGTAGAAGGGAGTCTTCTCTGTCTGGGGTGTTTCCTGCACCAGTCCATACAACTCTGAGGTGGAGGCTTGATAGATGCGGGTTTTCTTTTCCATCCCCAACAATCGAACGGCCTCGAGTATGCGCAGTGTGCCGAGGCCGTCTACGTCGGCGGTATATTCGGGTTCTTCGAAGCTCACCGCCACGTGGCTCTGTGCCGCGAGGTTGTATATTTCATCGGGCTGCACCTGCTGAATAATGCGCGTGATGTTGGAGCCGTCTGAGAGGTCGCCGTAGTGCAGTACCAGCTTGCGATTTGTGGTGTGGGGCCCTTCGTAGATATGGTCGATGCGCTCGGTGTTGAACGAGGAGGCGCGGCGTTTTATACCGTGTACTTCGTAGCCTTTTCCCAGAAGGAATTCGGCTAGGTAGGAGCCGTCCTGGCCGGTTATTCCGGTGATAAGTGCTGTTTTGTGCGTCATTTAGGTTCTCGCGGTGTCGGCGTGTTCAATGTACCACTGGTAGGCATTTTGCAGGCCGGATGTCAGTGAGTGTTGGGGGCGCCAGCCGAGGCGGGTGAGCTTATTGCTGTCCATCAGTTTTCTGGGAGCGCCGTCGGGTTTACTGGCGTCATAAATAATGGCCCCTGTGTAGCCGGTGACCTTGCCAATGGTGAGCGCCAATTCGCCAATGGAGCAGTCGCTGCCCGTGCCGACGTTAATATGGCTTAGCCGTGGGTCGGTAGCGGCGCTGTAATGTGCGGTCGGCAGGTTCATCACATGAATGGAGGCACGGGCCATGTCATCTACATGTAGGAATTCTCGTAGTGGCTTGCCGGTGCCCCAGATAGTGATGCTTTCTGCGTTGCTATGTTTTGCCTCGTGAAAGCGACGTAGCAGGGCGGGAATGACGTGGCTGTTCTCTGGGTGATAGTTGTCGCCAGGGCCGTAAAGGTTGGTGGGCATGACGCTGCGGTAGTCGGTGCCGTACTGACGGTTGTAGCTTTCACACAGCTTGATGCCAGCAATTTTAGCCAGGGCATAGGGTTCGTTGGTGGGCTCAAGAGGGCCGGTGAGCAGGGCGTCTTCGCGCATGGGTTGTTCGGCTAGGCGCGGGTAGATACACGAGCTGCCTAAAAACAGCAATTTGCCCACGCCGTGTTGGTAGGCCTGGTGCACCACGTTGGCTTCTAGCATCAGGTTTTGATAGATGAACTCGGCGGGGTAGGTATTGTTGGCATGAATGCCCCCTACCTTGGCGGCGCACAGGTATACCTCGTTAATGTTTTGGCAGGCAAAAAATTCTGCCACCGCCTGCTGGTTACACAGATCGAGCTCACTGCTGCTGCGGGTCACTATCGCCACATCTGCCTTGCTGGCCAGTTGGCGGGCGATAGCTGAACCTACCATGCCTTTATGACCGGCGATGAAGATGCGGTTAGTCATAGAAAATCCATTTCGAACTTTGTAATGACGCTATAATACTACATTGAGCCGATCCAAGTCGCATATAAGTCGCCGATTGTTAGCCCAGCTTTAAGGCGCCAGGGCGTTTTATAAGACGAGCCAGAGTCCGCATTTTTTCCTATAATTATCTGGCTCCAGATGTATATAATCCAACACCAGTCATTCCACGTCATTCGCTTTTGGCGCCTATCACCGCTTTAACAATACGACTAAAAAAATAATGAATGTGTTACCGACAATTGAAAAGCACTGGGCACTATTAACTGCCTGTCTTTTCCTCATTATTACGGGGCTGTCATTATCGCCGTTAGACAGTCTTCCTTCGGCGCCTGGCTCCGATAAAATACATCACTTAATAGCCTATGCTGCTTTAGTGTTTCCTGTCGCATTACGTCAACCCAATCGGTGGCTGTGGTTCGTGATTTTTTTTATCGGCTACAGCGGCTTAATCGAGTTGATACAACCGTATGTGAATCGCTATGGTGAATGGCTGGATATGTTGGCCAATACCGCGGGCGTGGTGTGTGGTGTCGCACTGGCGACAGCCATAAACGCGTTTCGTAATCGCAGGCTAAAGGACTAAGTCACTCTGATCTGTTCGGATCGCAGTGTTGAACGGATGTGATGTTCGCTACCCTCGGTGCTTTGGAGAGTATTGGTCAACGCACAGGGGAGGTGTAGTATGGCGGCAGTTGCATTTGATTCATTAGAATATGCTCACCAGCTTGAGGCCGCCGGTATGCCGCGCGCACAAGCGGAGGTGATAGCGCAGGGATTAACGTCTATGTTTGTGCACAATTTTGATTCACTGGTCACCAAAGATTATTTGGATGCGCGTTTTAGCGAGCAGGCTGCCAGGCTGGACGCGATGGATGTCAAATTTGACGCCAAGCTGGGGCTTCTCTCAGCTGAAATCGACGGCAAGTTTAGGCTTTTCTCTGCTGAATTTGACGCAAAGCTGGGGCTTCTCTCAGCTGAAATCGACGGCAAGCTCGGCAAACTCTATGTGATGCTCGGCGTGATTATGGCAGGCGTGGCCGTCCCGATTATTCAAACGGGCATCGCTTGGCTGGCGTAGTGTTGGTCGCGCGTTTGATTAGCCTCCTAACGCCTAACGCCTAACGCCTAACCCTTCCTTCACCCATAGTCTCGCTTGTCGCGCGCGATAAGATCGTTGGCAAGGCGTTGAACAGATGTGATGTTCGCTACCTTCGGTGCTTTGGATAATATTGGCCAAGGCACAGAGGGGGTGTACTATGGCGGCAGTTGCATTCGATTCATTAGAATATGCTCACCAGCTTGAGGCCGCCGGCATGCCGCGCGCACAAGCGGAGGTGATAGCGCAGGGATTAACGTCTATGTTCGTGCACAATTTTGATTCGCTGGTCACCAAAGATTATTTGGATGCGCGTTTTGCTGAGTCAGATGCAAAAATGGATGCGCGTTTTGCTGAGTCAGATGCAAAAACGGGTGCGCGCTTTGAACGGATGGAAGGCAAGTTCAATCTGGTCTTCTGGATGTTGGGTCTTGCGATGATCTGTGTCGTGGTCCCCGAAGTTCTAAAATTTTTGGGTTAAAGGCGTTGGAGCAGCGTGCGACCGCTGGGACATAAACAACATTGCTAGAGACAGAACTCACCTGCTCAAATGCAAGGCCTAACGTCCTAGGCCTTCTTGCTTAAACGAGTGGCAGCGGCACCAACGTTGATCTGGTGGGAGTCGAATACGACGCTGGGCTGTAGTCGCCGTTGGTACCGATGGAACAATACTGAGCAGTAACGACGGCATCAGTTGGACGCCGCAGACAAGCGGTACTATTCAGAACCTAAGAGATGTTGGTGTAGGTAAATCCTCTCCCTCTCCCGCTCTCCCGCTCTCCCGCTAAGCCCCGCCTCTATTCCAACACTGCCGCTACCACTGCTCGTGCTGTTGCCGCTACTGATGGCGGGCACGGGGGCGGTAATGTTTAGACGCAAGCAGAGGTAACAAGGGGTTGAGTCATGGCGACTCTGCCGCCCATAGCACAGTGCTGTGGCACTGCGTAAACCTTTGGCAAGCCCTGCAGATAACACTGATCAGCACAATAAAGCGCGATAAGCAGCACTGTAGCAGATGGGAATCAGCCGTTTTGTGTGGTGTCCACACCAGGGCGAAGGCCACAGCTTTCCAGCAACGCGGCAAGATGACGCGCGTGTTCTCGAGGCGCATCTGCCGCACTGGTCAGCAGTTGGTCCCGTTGGCGGGCCCAGATTCGGTAAGCGTCAGGCATGTTTTTTTGCAGGCTTTGCTCCAGAGCCAGCACGGGCGGCATCAGCTGATTTCGGCGCCGGGCAACCTGCACCGACCAGACTTGTACCTCGCCGATGAAAAACTTGCGCACCACATTGTCAACGACTCGTCCTTCAGGGCTGGGCGTGTTGCCAATGCAAATTGATGCGTGCTCCAGCCTCTGCTGGATCGCGGGTGACGCTGCAGCGAGGGCAGAGCGCTGTAAATCGAGCGCTGCCAGCAGTGCGCCGCCATCGCCGCTGCGAATGTCTCCCAGCAAACGCTCAAGTTCGCCGCTGCCAGCCGCATAGTTTCCGTTCAGCCACTGGTTTGACAGTGCCGCCAGCCGAGCCAGCGAGAGAGCTATCTGGCCTCCGGTATTCGCGGGGTAATTGTCGAGGCGGTGGGGGCGTTTCCAGAAGGCGCGGAATTCCGGCCCGCCGAGTGTGGCATTCCAGATTCGCGTAGACAGCATCCGGTGCTTTTCGGACATGGCGGCTTGCAGCGTAGCGATCAGTTTAGCATCAGCGGTCTGATTCAGCGCACTGATGCAGGCCGGTGCCAGCGACAGAAATTCAAGCTCTAATAAAAGTCGCTGGGAATCATTGGCCAGTTTGCCGAGGCTACTATTGATAGTGCCGATTGTGATACTGAGTTCGCAACTGTTCAATGCCAGCAAATCGAGTAGACCGATAGAGTGTGATTGCGGGTCGATGTGCAGATCGCGGCTGCGGGGCAGTGGCGGCAAACGGTCGGCGTTCACTGTGATAGGCCGATCAAGGCTGTTCGCGAGACGCGTCAGATACTTGTCTAACGGCACGCTGGACCGTTCACTGCACCCGCCCGCTAGGCTTGCAGCCAGCAGCAGAATCGAAATCTTGTTACGCGCGCTCTTCACAGCTGTGCACTCATTGATACAGTGGCCCTGCGCAGGCCTTCGCGCAGTTGCAAGTAAAGTGCAGGAGCAGCCAACGACGAGAGACTCGTTCGCCGGCCCTGCTTACCGGGACGGTTACATCACGCAGTTTTTGGCGTAGGCTTTGGCTTCGTCACCAGTCCACTCGCCTTTTGGCTTATCATTCAGATCTTCGCACCAATCTTCGGAGCCGACGGCCATACCGTCAATCAAACAGTTTTTCGCATACGTTGCGGCATCCGAGCCGGTCCAGTCCGATTTTGGCATTTCGCCCTGAGCGACACACCATTTCTCGCTACCGGGGTCGGTCGTGCAGGCCGCTAGTGTGAGGATGCCGACGATCATTAGAATGCGTTTCATAAGATGCTCCTTGAGGGTATCCTAAAAGAATAAAGCCACAAAAATAGTATACACCTTGTTTAATTCTTTGTGCGACATCGTGCCGTTTTGGGTTTTGTTGGTTTATTCATTTGGCCTGCAAGTGCGGATAAATGTGTTATGAAATATTCTGTAACCGACTACACTTAGCGCTTAGCGACGGCCTGGCTCCCGCAGTAGCAGAAGAAAAACTTAACTCACTGTCCGGAAATAGTTGACCACTACACTTAGCCCTTACCAAGTGCCTACCCAGATTGTGCACAGCGGCATGACCACTTCCAGGCAACAAAAAGCCCCGTCTTTTTCTGGGCTGTCTATCGGGCATCACACCCTATATATGCACCCTCATTTTCAACAATTTCAGGCTATTCACTTGTCAACACGCCTTTTTGCTTGCCCTGATTCAGAATACTCATTTAACACTTCGATTGGCACCTAATCGGAAGTAGACTAATACAATGACAAAATCAAAAAAACAAAAGGTTTCTGGGGAGTACACCGGAGTCGGACAGCTATTGGTGCTGCTGGGTTTGACCGCTTTTGCCATCACTGAACCGCTTCTAACAATATTTGGCTCCAATCCAAGCCTGTTCTATTTTTACAATATAGACAGCATTGTATGGCTTGGCATCTATGCCTTGACCGTCGCGCTACTGCCCGCTTTGACACTTTTTCTAGTAACTGCTGCTGTCAGTTTACTGCACCGACGACTCGGCGGTCTTCTACATCTCATCGTGGTTGGAATTTTGGTGGGACTGTGGGTGATGCAGTTAGCGAAGTGGAGTGCCGGGATAGAACAACCTGCTTTAGTTGTCGTGTTCGCAGTTGCATCAGGATTAGTCGGTGCTCTCACGTACAGAAAAGTGCCTGCTGTAGGTGGCTTCTTGCAGGTAGCGGCAATTGCCTCGGTGATTCTTGTGGGCAATTTTCTGTTTTTGTCAGATACCGCAAGTGTCGTGGCAAAAAGTAGAAGCATCAACCCTGAACAGGCACAAAAAAAGGACCTCCCAACAGTCCTCTTCATATTGCTCGATGAATTCCCAACCATGGCTCTGATGGACGAAAATAATCTACTCGACAAAGGTCACTTCCCAAACCTGGCCCAATTATCAGA
Organism: Halioglobus sp. Uisw_031; assembly: GCF_047729875.1. Taxonomy (NCBI): domain Bacteria; kingdom Pseudomonadati; phylum Pseudomonadota; class Gammaproteobacteria; order Cellvibrionales; family Halieaceae; genus Halioglobus; species Halioglobus sp. Uisw_031. Next base: position 125,007 of record NZ_CP159826.1, read on the forward strand.
TCAGGCGACCTGGTATCGTCACTTCACGGTTACTGCGCCAAAGACCGTCTATTCAGTTCCATCAATTCTCACTGGCAATCTGCCGAAATCACTCGCACCAAGCATCACCAATCACCCCAACAACCTATTCACCCTTCTGGCGCCCACCCACCATCTCACAGCCTATGAAGAGTTAACTGGCCTTTGTGCGCTACCTAAGTGTGGTGAAGGCCCTCCAGGGGAGCCCATCGAGCGCCCTACAGTGGAGCTGGGCATGCTGCTGTCAAAGACTGAAAATCTCTGGTTACAAAGGATAACGCCCTCAAGTAAAAAAGGCGCGAGCTACGATGATTTTCAGGAAAAGATCACAACTAATCTTGCCACACCGAGGGCGCTAAAGACTCCGAATTTTGACGATTTTTTTAGTCCGGAAAAACAGCTGGGGACTCTGCAGGAAAAGCCGGCGCGCCTGGATAAGTTCATACGAACATTTACTGCCGGACAACCCTCCGTTCTCTATTATATGCACTTGCAGATGCCGCATGCGCCTTGGCGCTTTTATGACAGTGGCGAGGTGTACGACATACCTTTTTCAAGATTGCCCATGTCATACAACAATTCCGATGGAGGAGCATGGCTAGCCGCACTGTCAGAATACAGGTTTATGCAGCAGGCTCAGCACACAGATACACTTTTAGGCGAGGTGTTTTCAAGATTCAAGGCTCTGGGAATGTGGGATGATGCTGTAGTAGTGGTCACGGCTGACCACGGTCGTTCATTTAAATATAAGACAGAGGGGCGAAGATTTTCCGCCAAAACAATCGATGGCATCGCCTACTCTCCCCTATTTGTTAAGGCTCCAGGTCAAGTTGATGGGCGCATTGATGACAGCAACATAATGTCCCATGACCTTTTACCTACACTGGCAAACGTAATGGGCATCGATATACCTTGGCCTGTAGATGGGTTACCGGCAGGTGATGTAAAAATGGCTGACCGCGGAGACAACAAGACATTCTTCGCCATAGAAAGCCGAGGACTATTCTCCACTATCCGTTTGGGAAAGCAGCAGATGTATGATGATCGAGAGCATTTCCCTCGTTTTTCGAATCGATCAATTGGCAAATCAGAACAGGGAAAGGAATCGCTTCGCCTACTGAACTCCAGACTAGGACTGGATGACTATATTGGCCAATCACCCGAGAAATTCAGCTACGCCTCAGGGGGGCGAGCCATCATCGACGAACTGGAAAATCTACAGACCCCGACTCCTGACCGACCGGCTCTAGGTGTCATCGTAGGTAATCTGGAATTTGAAGCCTCGGGAGACAATGTGCTTATCTCAGTTAATGACCAGTTTGTCACTGGCTCCCCGTTAGTGGAGTTCAAGGAAGTACCCAACACTTTTATTGCCATGCTTCCCGACGGTGTTTTAAGACACAGGAATGAAATAAGAGCTTTTTTGGTCCAAGAAGACAAGTTGGTCGAACTAAACATTCACTAGACAGACAGCAGACATTGTTGTGACATATACCCCGAGGCTTCTCCACCTTTCCCTCGTCAATCCGCTGTAACAAGCAATGCCTAGTGTTGTTTGAACTTCCGTCCACAGCCTGAAAGTAGAGTTCACGGCGGACAGTTAAGTTATCGATACCCCGCACATGATCCGCCACAGGCTATTCGCTACACAGCTGAAGACGATACGGAGGAAAATACACAACGTCCGAATAACATGCTAAAGTGAAATAGACACTGGTATAAGAGTGTCTCCCAATAACTGACGTATCCTCTGCTGGTGTAAAGCGGATAAATCGTGATGGCACGCTATGAAGGTATTTTGCGTTTATTTTTTGCAATCGCATTTTGCAGCCAAATAAAAAAACAAGCGCTAGTATTGAGACTCACGCCAAACAGGAGCAGGCCTTATTGTACAACTGGGGCAATATTGGAGAGTCTTCTCAACGCATAAATAATGGGTTCCCCAAATGATAAAGTATTTTCTTACATCGCTTTTACTAATCACTTTTTCCCAGCAAGCCGCAGCTTACCTGGACCCGGGTACCGGGAGCATGATACTGCAGGGTATTATCGCGAGTATTGCAGTAGCCGGATTTACTATAAAAAACTATTGGTACAGGATACGCGCATTTTTCGGCAAAGAGGCGCCCAGTAGCCTTCTGGATGATGAGGAAGATGAGACTCAAAAACCCTTATAATTGTACAGTGCTAGCTTCCCAAAAAAGCGCTCAACTACTCCCCCCTTAACCGGATTTGCAATGGAACCATTACCCTCGTCTTTTCGAGACCCGAGCGGATTTGTCTTTTCTCATGCCGGCTCGGTCTTTCGCCAGATTAACAACAGCTTCGCCCAAAGTTATGACGCGTTTATTGCGTCCGGCCTTTACGACAAACTTGTCGACAGGGGCTTATTGGTAGCGCACGAAGACATAGTCGATGACACCGTCCCCAATGCACCGGACTGCTACAAGTTGATAAAACCGCAGCAGATCTCTTTTATTTCCTATCCCTATGAATGGAGCTTCGGCCAGTTGAAAGCGGCTGCAATGTTGACTCTTCGAGTGCAACATGAAGCCTTTAAACACGGTTTCATCCTCAAGGACGCTTCCGCTTTCAATGTGCAATTCATCGAATCCAAACCAATCTTCATCGACACACTGTCATTTGAACCCTACGCGCCGGGCAGCCCCTGGGTAGCCTACAAACAGTTCTGCCAGCATTTTCTCGCGCCGTTGACCCTGATGGCACACACTGACGTCGAGCTTTCAAAGCTGATGATCAGTCATATTGACGGCGTCCCACTGGCACTAGCCAGCAAGCTGCTGCCCTTTAGCACAAGACTGAATTACTCCCTGGCAACTCACATTCACCTGCATTCGAAAATGCAGCGAAAACACGCTGATGCCGCAGGAACGGACTCAACAGCTAAGGCAAAAAGCGCCCAGCTGTCAGAGCAGGGCATGCGAGGCTTGATTGAAAGCCTCGCCAATACGGTAGAAAAGCTGAACTGGAAAATGCCGGAAACAGAATGGGGAAACTACTACGCTCAGACCAACTACTCTGATCAAGCTGGTGAAGAGAAAAGAGCTCTTGTAGACAGATTCCTGGGCAGGATTCCAGACCCATTGACGGTCATCCAGGATTTTGGCGCAAATACCGGTGAGTTTAGTCGTATTGCCGCAAAGCATTGCACGCTGGTGGTATCCCAAGATATTGATCCCGTTGCCGTCGAGCTAAACTACCGCGAAAATTCAGCTAACGGCCCCAAAAACATTCTGCCTCTGATCCAGGATTTTAGCTCGCCCTCACCAGCAATCGGGTGGGGCAACGCCGAGCGCTCTTCCTTTTTGGAACGCAGTCAGTGCGATGCCTTGCTAGTTCTCGCCCTGATCCATCATCTAGCCATAAATAATAATGTGCCCCTGTCCAACATTGCGAAGCTGTTATCGAGCATCACCAAATGGCTGATCATTGAATTTGTACCCAAGGCTGATTCCCAGGTGATCAGGTTGCTTGCTACCCGGGAAGACATCTTTGTGAACTATACGGCGCAGGGTTTTGAGGCGGCATTTTCAGAATATTTTTCTATCGAGAGCACCGAAAATGTCCGCGATAGCGAGAGAACCTTGTACCTGATGAAATCACTTCCCAAACTGTAAGTGGCGAAATCGCACGTCATGATTAATGTCAGCGCGTTGATTGTTCAGCTCGGTTATTCTCATACTATTTGGTGTTGTGGATCGTCTCGGATATCAGTTCCCTGTGAGCGACCCCATAACTGCGGAGATTGTTCGTCACAATCTACCTGGGATGACAACCTTGAGACCTGATCTAGCGCCTAAGTAATGTGCCGATTCACCAGTTTGGAATGTGTTGCGCAGCAGTCTGCGTAGAGCGCGGAGCTGTAACCTTCGGCATCGCGGGCATCTGCCTCGGAGTAAAACTCTGCAGCCTGCTCCGGAGCACTGTCTAGATCCAACTCCAGGAAAAGCCTGGTGAAAGTTGTCAGGGACGCTGCACACATGTACTCGTAACTGAGGAATAGGGTTCCGGCCGGCGCCACAGCTCGGGCAGAATCCCCGCTTCTTGCAGGAAAACGCTACGAGCCGCTCGAAGTGGCACTTATCGCAACGTACCCGCAGGAACCCGTGTTCGAGGCGACCGCATTTTAGGTACGCTTCAAACTCTCGATGGACATGAGTTGGCAGATTTTTGCCCTGGAATTCCAACTGCTCAACCAGGGTGGGGTAGTGTTTCTCTACAAGTTGGTAGAGCGGGGTTTGCTCTGGCTGAAGTTTTAAGGAGACCGAAATGAGCTTGTATGTGGTGCCCAGAGACAGAATCGAACTGCCGACACGGGGATTTTCAATCCCCTGCTCTACCGACTGAGCTATCTGGGCAATATGCGCAACCGCAATTGGCGCGTATTAAACCCGTCTGGGCAGCGCGAGTCAAGTTGCTCTGATGTGTGCCGCGGGCTGGCGGGCTACTCTGAGGGCGGAACGTAACCCTCTGCCCGATCATAGTCTTCCCCTGAAAAGTATTTATCCATCTCTGTTTGCAGATACTTCCTCGCCTCCGGATCCACCAAGCTCAGGTGCTTTTCGTTGATCAGCATAGTTTGGTGGCCCTGCCAGTCCAGCCACGCTTTTTTAGAGACATTGTCGAACACGTCCTGACCTTTAGGCCCTGGATAAGGAGGCGCGTCGAGTCCTTCCAGTTCTTCCCCGTACTTCTTGCAAAAAATCATCCGAGACATGCTTGTTACTCCGTTTGTGGTGGGTGGCTCGCCAGCTTTTCCAGCAGCGAAGCCACCGGGGCCGCGAGGCCGATTTGTGGTGGGTTGCTCAGGTTATACCAGAGCTGCCCTGAGGCTTCCATCACTGCATGTGGGGTGGTGCCCAGTGCTACTATGATGGGTGTGATATCCAGGTGGTAGTGGCTGAACGTATGACGAAAGCCCGGTTGAGGCGCTACTGTTATCGGCTCAATGCCCCATCGGTCCAGACAGTGCTGCACACTTGTCTGTGGGTCACTGATCTCGGGAAAGCACCACAAGCCCCCCCAGATACCGCTGGATGCGCGCTTCTCCAACCAAACATCGCCTTGTGCACTGCGTACGATCAGAAAGCAGGTGGCTTTGACCGGCACAATTTTACGCGGTTTTTTGCCCGGATAGTCACGCTGATCGCCATTGGCCAGTGCTTGGCAGTCTGCTGCCAGCGGGCAGAGCGTGCAGGCAGGCGTCGAGCGGGTGCAAACGGTCGCGCCCAGGTCCATCATGGCTTGGGTGTAGTCGGCGCAACGTTCGGTCGGCGTATATTGCTCGGCAACATCCCATAGCCGTTGGTGCACGGCAGACTGTCCGGGCCAGCCCCCCACGCGCCGGTAGCGTGCTAGCACCCGCTTGACGTTGCCATCGAGAATGCTCGCGCGCTGCCCAAAGGCAATACTCACAATGGCTCCGGCGGTGGAGCGACCCACGCCGGGCAGGTCACATAGCCCTTCGATCGTGTCGGGAAATTGTCCGTCTAGCACGTTTGCCACCTGTTTTGCGGCCTTGTGCAGGTTTCTCGCCCTGGCGTAATAGCCCAGCCCTGTCCACAGGTGCAACACGGCATCTTCCGGCGCATCCGCGAGTGTTTGTACATCCCCAAAGGCAGCCATAAAACGCTCAAAATAAGGAATGACCGTCTTCACCTGAGTTTGCTGCAGCATGATTTCTGACACCCATACGCGGTAGGGGCTGGTGTCCTGTTGCCAGGGCAGGTCTTTGCGGCCGCACTGGTCAAACCATTCAAGGACGCGTTTAGAAAAAGGTTCAGGACTTGGCATGAAGAAGAATCGGGTGCCGATTGGCGTCACAGAGTAATGCCTCACCTGCCATAGTGCCAGTGAATTAAGCCTTGTGTTCCCTTATAATATGCCTCTTTTCGGGGGCTTTCCTTGAAACCAATCGAGTGGAGAGAACGATGGCTGCGCGCAAGGCCACAGTAACGCGAGATACGCTGGAGACCCAGATCACCGTTTCGGTGAACCTGGACGGCTCCGGTAAAACGGCGTTCGACACAGGCATCCCTTTTTTAGAACATATGTTGGATCAGGTTGCACGTCACGGCATGGTTGATCTGGATATCAAGGCCAACGGTGACCTGCACATCGACGACCACCACACGGTCGAAGATATTGGCATCACCCTGGGGCAAGCCGTCGCTCAGGCGGTGGGCGATAAGAAAGGCATCCTCCGGTATGGCCATGCGTATGTGCCGCTGGATGAGGCCCTTTCAAGGGTGGTCATTGATTTTTCTGGCCGCCCTGGGGTCGTATTTCAGGTGCCGTTTACGCGCTCCTCGGTGGGCGGTTTCGACGTGGATTTGTTTATGGAATTTTTTCAGGGCTTTGTGAACCATGCCCTCGTCACCCTGCACGTGGATAACCTGCGCGGCGACAACAGCCACCACCAGATAGAGACCGTCTTCAAGGCCTTTGGTCGTGCGCTGCGCATGGCCTTGACGGCCGATCCACGTATGGAGGGCATCATGCCCTCGACCAAAGGCGTGTTGTAAACAGGGATCCAGGGTATGAGTGGTATTGTCGCCGTTATTGACTACGGCATGGGTAACCTGCATTCCGTCGCCAGCGCGTTGGAGCATGTTGGCGCGAGTGAGGTGGTAGTCACGCACGACGCCGATGTGATCCGACAGGCTGATCGCGTGGTGTTCCCGGGCGTGGGTGGCATTCGTGACTGTATGTCGGAAATTCGCCGCCTCAAGTGTGATGAACTTCTGACGCAGGCGCTAACGCAGCAGCAGGTGCCCGTGCTGGCGATCTGTGTGGGTCTGCAGGCCCTGATGAGTCGTTCGGAAGAAAACGACGGCGTCCATTGTCTCGACACGATTCCCGGAGAGGTCCGTTATTTTGGCAACCCGCTCACCGATGCTGAGGGCGCGCGCCTGAAGGTGCCGCACATGGGTTGGAACGAAGTGCACCAGACCATGAATCATCCCTTGTGGGCGGGCATTCCTGATATGACCCGCTTTTACTTTGTGCACAGCTATTACGCGCACGCGTGGGATCGCAGCCTGTTGGCAGGCAGCGTCCAATATGGCGTTAGCGCTGATGCGGCATTGGCCCGCGACAACCTGTTTGCAGTGCAATTTCACCCGGAGAAAAGTGCGACTGCCGGGCTAAGACTGCTGAAAAATTTTCTGGAGTGGAACGGACAATGCTGATCATCCCCGCAATTGATTTAAAAGACGGACAGTGTGTGCGTCTGCGTCAGGGCCTGATGGATGACAGCACAGTTTTTTCTGACGACCCGGTAGCGATGGCGGCGCGTTGGGTTGAGGCCGGTTGCCGACGTTTGCATTTAGTGGACCTGAACGGTGCCTTTGCCGGTGAGCCAGTAAACGGTGCAGTGGTAACGGCCATCGCTGCAGCTTACCCTGATTTGCCAATACAAATTGGCGGGGGTATCCGCACTCTGGACACCATCGAGCACTACATTAATGCCGGTGTCAGCTACGTGATTATTGGCACCAAAGCCGTCAAAGAACCTGAATTTGTGGCCGAGGCCTGCGCCGCTTTCCCCGGTAAAGTCATCGTGGGTCTGGATGCCAGAGACGGTCTTGTCGCCACCGACGGTTGGGCTGAGGTGTCCGAGGTGCGCGCCACCGATCTTGCCAGGCGCTTTGAATCCGACGGCGTGGCCGCCATCGTCTACACCGATATCGCGCGCGACGGCATGATGCAGGGCGTCAACGTTGAAGCGACTGTGGCGATGGCGCAGGCCTCTAGTATTCCGGTGATCGCCTCTGGTGGCATCACCGATATTCAGGATATCCGGGCATTGATGAACGTGGCGCATACGGGCATTTGTGGCGCCATTACAGGCCGAGCGATTTATGAAGGCACGCTGGATGTGGCCGACGCACAGCAGCTGTGTGATGAGGGGGTCGCCTAGCCATGGGTCTGGCCAAACGTATTATTCCCTGCCTCGATGTCGAGAACGGGCGCGTCGTAAAGGGCGTGAACTTTGTGGATATTCGCGATGCCGGTGATCCGGTGGAAATCGCTATGCGGTATAACGAGCAGGGTGCCGACGAGTTATGCTTTCTCGATATCACCGCCAGCCACGAAGGCCGCGATACGACCGTCCATACCGTCGAGCAGATCGCTGAGCACGTGTTCATTCCACTGACCGTTGGCGGCGGCATTCGCGCGATAGAAGACATTCGCACCATGCTGAATGCGGGTGCCGACAAAGTCAGTATCAATACGGCCGCCATTCACAATCCTGAACTGGTGCGAGAATCTGCCCAGCGCTTTGGCTCTCAGTGCATCATAGTCGCAATTGATGCCAAGCGAGTGGACGATGTGGAGGGTCAGCCCCGCTGGGAAATATTCACCCACGGTGGACGCAAGCCTACCGGTATTGACGCAGTCGCTTGGGCGGTGAGAATGGCTGAGCTGGGCGCGGGGGAAATTCTCCTGACCAGTATGGATCGAGACGGCACTAAAAATGGTTTTGAGTTAGGGGTGACGCGGGCGATTACCGATGCCGTTGAAATTCCAGTGATTGCTTCTGGTGGTGTGGGCACGTTGGATCATCTTGTTGACGGTGTCATTCAAGGCGGTGCCGATGCGGTGTTGGCTGCGAGTATCTTCCACTTCGGCGAGTACACCGTGCCCCAGGCGAAAGCCTACATGGCCCAGCACGGCATTGAGGTGCGGCGGTAATTAGCGCTTAGGGTGTATCCGCGGCTTTGGCAGCTACTTTTTTCTCATGCAACCGAAGGATGTTCAGGCCTTTTAATAGGGCAAGAGCTTCGTATAACTGGTTATCATCGGTGAGTAACTCTGTTTCGACGACGACGTCACGCTTGCTCTGACGCGTGCCGTTGGCATTGCTGAGGTGGCCTGACAGATCCGCTTCGCTGATCCGTTGCGTGTTGTCATAGGCGGTGATGATAGCGCGCTCGACGAGAATGTCGGGCACGATGCCTTCGGCCTGAATAGAGCGGCCATTGGGTGTAAAGTACAGTGCAGTAGTGAGTTTGATCGCACGGGAATCAGACATAGGCAGCACGCTTTGCACGGACCCTTTGCCAAAACTTTGGGTGCCCATAATGACAGCGCGGCTGTGATCTTGCAGGGCGCCGGCAACAATTTCTGAAGCGCTGGCGGAGCCTTGGTTGATCAGCACAACAATCGGCACACCGTCAGTGGCGTCGAGTGGAGCGGCGTCATAACGTGTATCCGAGCCGCTGACACGACCCTCAGTGTAGACGACATTGCCCTCGTCCATGAACAGCTCAGCCACATCGACACTGGCACGTAAAATGCCACCGGGGTTGTTGCGCAGGTCTAGTACAAGCCCTTTGAGCTCCCCTTTTGAGAGAAGTTTATCCAGCGATTTTTTTACGTCCGCGCCTGTGCTGCTTTGAAACTGGGCTATGCGGATGTAACCGTAACCGGGCGCTAGTATGCGCTGACGTACGCTGGCAACCTTAATCACATTGCGCACAAGGGTGACGTCGAAGGGCTCGCTGTTGCCGGGTCGGCCGATAGAGAGCACGATTTTGCTGTCCTTGGGGCCGCGCATTATCTCGATAGCCTCGTTCAGAGACATGCCTTTCACCGGAACGTTATCCAGTTTGAGAATGATGTCACCACTTTCCAAGCCGGCGTCTGCTGCGGGCGAGCCATCGATAGGGGCGATGATTTTGACGTAGCCATTTTCCGTTCCTACCTCCAAGCCCAGCCCGGTAAATTCGCCGGACGTGGAATCTTGTAGGCCCTGATAAGCGTCTTCTGTCAGGTACATCGAGTGCGGGTCGAGGCCCATCAACATGCCCTCAATGGCGAACTCCAGCAGTGTGCTGTCATCAATTTCTTCGACATAGCCCGTTCGAATCTGGTTGAACACTTCGGCGAAAGTGCGCAGTTCATCCAGCGGCAGTGCGGCCTGTTCTTCTGCCGCAGTCAGCGGAATGGAAACCGCCAGTGCAAGAGCGGCAGTCATGCTGGTCAGTGTAGGGCGGAGCCAAGAATTAAAGCGCATGGGTGTGGTCTGCGAGTCGGTAGCTTGAAGGCGACAGTTTACCTTATTCTCTATTACAAATGACATGTGCGTTGGCGCTCCACAGATTTAGCGTTTACACCAATTTGCCGGGTTGGTGGGCACGCCGTTATGACGCACTTCGAAATACACGGCGGTCTGCTCCATGCCGCCACTGTTGCCTACGGTGCTGATGGGGCTGCCGGCAGTGACCCACTCGCCGACCTCCCGCAGTAGACTCTCGTTATGCGCATACAGGCTCATATAGCCGTCGCCGTGATCGATAATCAGCAGCAGTCCAGAGCCTCGCAACCAGTCAGCATAGACCACGCGGCCGTGATGGATAGCCTTGACGGTAGTCCCTTCCTTCGCCGCTATCGTGATGCCCTGCCACTGCATTTTACCTGCGTTGCGTGAGCGACCGAACTGATTGCTCTGTTTGCCTTCTACCGGCCAGGCCATGTTGCCCTTGGCGCTGTCAAAGGTTGCATAGTTGGCGGGGACTTCCAGGTCGACAATGGCTTCTTCGATGGCTTGTAAGAGGTCTTCGAGTTGCTGTCGGTCCTGCTCTTTCTGTTTTAGTTGGGCGTTGTTACTGCGGATGCTTTGGTCCAGTTGAGTCACGGCCAGTGAGCGGTTGGCCTGTGCTGCAGTGAGATTGACCTGCTGTTCTTCCAGAGTCTGAGCGCGGGCTTCCAGCTCTGCCACAGTGGTATCAATGCGTTGCTGCAGAGCCACCAATTGACGTAGGTTTTCACGATACTCTGCGATCATGGTGTTGCGAGCCCGGAAAAAATAGCGGTAGTAGCCCAGCGACCGCGCCACAGTGTGTGGGCTTTTCTGGCTCAATAGCACTTTGACTTGTCCCTGGCGGCCGACCTGCCAAGCGGTCTTCATTTCCACGGCAATACGCGCCTGTTGCTCGTCGCGAGCTTTCTCATGTTGGCCGCGCTGTTCTTCCAGATCGACCAGCTTGTTGGCGCTGTCTTCAAAGGCTTGTTGATTCTTGGCTATATCGCGCTGTAGCGTTCCCAGTTCTATCTCGGTTTTTTTCAGTTGTGTTTGTAGCGCAGTCTGGCGGTCACTGGCATTGGATATTTCCGCTGTGATGCGTGTTATTTCGAGGTCAAGTTGTTGCAGCTGTTGTCGCGTTTTTTCTTCATCGGATTGTGCGACGCCCTGACATGATACGCCGAGAAACAGCAGTGCAAACAGTATTTTCCAGGGGGCAGGTAGTGTCAGAGCTGGCCTGTGCATGTCAGGCATCGACGCAGCCCCGGCAAAGGTGTCTATAGGTCAAGTGCGCTCGGTGAGGAGGCTGGTGCCCGTCATCTCTGACGGCTGCGGCAGCTCCATCAAATCGAGAAGGGTCGGCGCGATATCAGCCAAAATTCCACCAGACGGTTTCAGCTGGGCTTGTTTGGGCCCGATATACACAAGAGGCACCAGCTCCGTGGTGTGCTGAGTGTGCGTTTGGCCTGAAGCATGATCGGCCATCTGCTCACAGTTACCGTGGTCAGCGGTCACCAGGGCCTGGCCTCCCGCGTTAAGCAGCGCGTGTTCTACTCTGCCCAGGCACAGGTCCAGAGCCTCCACGGCTTTGACCGCAGCATCGAATACGCCAGTATGGCCCACCATATCGCCGTTCGCGTAGTTGCAAACGATCAGGTCGTATTTGCCCGAGGTAATTGCCTGCACCAGTTTGTCGGTCAACTCGGGCGCGCTCATCTCTGGCTTGAGATCATAGGTTGCAACATCCGGTGAGGCGATTAACTGTCGATCCTCGCCCGCAAATGCCTCCTCGCGGCCGCCGCTAAAAAAGAACGTCACGTGAGCGTACTTTTCTGTCTCAGCAATGCGTAATTGGGTCATGTGCCGTTGAGCCACATAATCGCCCAAGACGTTATCCAGTGTTTCCGGCGCGAAAGCGCAGCAGGCATCCATGTCTGCGGCATATTCCGTCGCCGTCACGAAATCCGCCAGCACCGGCACCGTGCTGCGCGGGAATCGATCAAAGTCTTTATCGACAAATGCTTGGGTTAACTGCCTTGCCCGGTCGGAGCGAAAATTCATAAATACGACGGCGTCGTTGTCGCTGACGAGGGCAGCCTTGTGCTGTTCATCGCAGATAACCGTGGGCAGCACGAATTCATCACTTTCGCCGCGCTGGTAAGCCGCGGCCAGGGCATCGCTGCTGCTGTCTGCACGGTATTGTGACGCACCTTCCGTGAGGAGGGCATAGGCTGATTCAATGCGATCCCAGCGGTTATCCCTGTCCATTGCGTAATAGCGGCCACAGACGGTAGCTGTGCGGCCGCAGCCGAGCTCTGCGAATAGGGCATCTGCCTTCTCCAGAGAGGGCCCCGCGCTGCGCGGGGGCATATCGCGTCCGTCAAGAAAGGCGTGCAGATACACCTGTTTAGCGCCGCGCGCGGCAGCCAAGCGTATGGCGGCGAAGATCTGTTGCTCGTGGCTGTGGACGCCGCCTGGGGAGAGCAGTCCGAACACGTGCACCGCTCCGCCAGCGGCGGTGGCCTTGTCGATAGCGCTGGTGAAGGCTGTATTGTGGTTGAAACTGCCGTCTTTTATCGCCTCGTCAATGCGTGAAATATTCTGATAGATGACGCGGCCTGATCCCAGACTCATATGGCCCACTTCGGAATTGCCCATTTGTCCGCTGGGGAGGCCCACGTCTTCGCCGGAGGCAGAGATCAGCGCGTGTGGAGCATCCGCCCATAGTCTATCCCACACCGGAGTGGAGGCCTTGGCAATGGCATTGTCTTGTGTCTCTTCGCGGTAGCCCCAGCCATCCAGAACAATCAAGACAGTGGGTGTTTTGTGACTTGCGGGCATGTGGATTCTCGACCGGTCAGAATGTTAATGGGTCTCATTTTAACCTTTCTGAGAAGTGAGCGCATCGTCTCTGTGGCCGGTTGACGATGGCCAGTGTCGTTCGCTCCTCGGGGCTGGTTGCGCCTTAGTAGACCCTGTATACTTGGCGCCCTTTAAATCGACCCAGATGTGTTTGACCGCATCATCAGTGTGCGCAGCTTTGGCACAACGGTCTTAATGCTTCTTAACAGGCATCAGTTAACAAAACCATGGCACTATTTTTTGAATTTTTGACACAGCAATGGATGCTAGTGGGTGCGCTTCTCGTCGTCGTCATCATGCTGATCATGAATGAGTCACGCAAGTCTGGCCCGGCTGTGACGCCGCAGCAGGCGATCACTATGGTGAATGCTGAAGATGGCGTGTTTTTGGATCTGCGCGATGCTGCCGAATTTAAGAAAGGGCATATCGTTGGCGCGATGAATATTCCCGCCACAAAACTGCCGGCGCGCATGGGGGAGCTTGAAAAATTAAAGGGTAAACCCATCGTGCTGGTCTGTAAGATGGGCCAGCAGTCTGGTGGCGCGAGCAAGCAGCTTAAGGCTGAAAATTATGAACAAGTCTATAAAATGACCGGTGGGATGATGGAGTGGGGTAACCTGCAACTGCCCACGGTCAGCTGATTCAGTTGTCTATATGAGCCACAGTGTCACTCTTTATACGACGCGTTTCTGCCCCTACTGTGTCCGGGCTAAGGCTTTATTGGACCAAAAAGGGGTCATTTATACGGAGATCGCGGTCGATAACGACCCCGGGTTGCGTCGAGAAATGATGAGCCGCAGCGGTGCTACCTCTGTGCCGCAGATATGGATAGGCGAAGAACACATAGGCGGCTGTGACGAAATGCTGTTATTGGAGCGGCAGGGTCGCCTGGATGGATTGATCGAGCGGGCGCTCGCCGCGCCCTGATTTTTGATAAACATAGGAGTATGACTTTATGGCCGATGAGCCCGTAGCAAGCGAGCAGCAGCCGCCTCAGCAACAGTTTTTGATGCAGCGTATCTATATCAAGGATTTGTCCTTTGAGTCCCCTTCAACACCGCTTTTGTTCAAAAAGCAGTGGCAGCCCAAAATCAGCGTTGATCTGAACACCAAAGGCGAAGCCATCGATGACCAGGGCAACTTTGAGGTTGTCCTCACGATTACTATTACCGCTAAGCTTGAAGAGGAGACGGCCTTTTTGATCGAATTACAGCAGGCCGGTATCTTCGCTATCCTGGGGTTTGAGGGTGAGCAACTGCGGCGGATGTTGGCTACGGCAGCCCCGAATGTTCTGTTTCCCTATGCGAGAGAGACGATCGATTCCATTTGTGTGAAAGGCGCTTTTCCTGCACTGATGTTGGCGCCGGTAAGCTTTGAAGCACTGTACCAGCAGGCTCTCCAGCAGGCGCAAACACAGGCTGATGCAGCTGCTGAGGCGACGCACTAAGCCGCTTCGGTTCCTAATTTTACTGGTCTACACCGAGAGTAAGCGCTCGCTTACTTGAGTTCTGGAAAATCCAACTGACGTAGGCCTTCGTAGACTACGAGGGCCGCAGCGTTGCTGAGATTGAGGCTGCGGCTATCCGCCTTCATCGGAATGCGGATGGTCCGTTCAGCACCCAGATTGTCTAATATGGTCGTCGGCAGTCCACGGGTTTCCGGGCCAAATAAGATGGCGTCACCAGGCTGATACTGTATCTGATGATAGGCTGTGTTGCCCTTGGTGGTAGCGGCGAAGATCCTTGGATTGCCTTGTTGCTGACGGAAGCTCTCAATGCTGGGGTAGAGTTGGACAGGGGCGAATTCGCGATAGTCCAGTCCGGCGCGGCGCAACTTTTTATCGTCCAGGTCAAACCCCAGTGGTTCGATGAGATGGAGCGAGCAGCCTGTATTGGCGCACAGTCGAATAATATTGCCTGTGTTGGGAGGAATCTCCGGCTCAAACAGAACGATTTTCAGCATGGTGCGGGCGACCTTGTGCGTGTCAGCGTCTAGAGTTTTAGTTCTTTCATTTTGCGTGTCAGCGTATTACGCCCCCACCCAAGTAATTCTGCAGCGTCCCGTTTTCGTCCATGGGAGTGCTCAAGCGCGACTTGTATCATGACCTTTTCAAACGCAGGTACTGCGTCCTGCAGAATTTTTTGCTTGCCTTGTACCAGCTCCTTGCGGGCCCAGTTAAATAGCAAGTCGGGCCAATCGGGGTGTTCGCTGGTCTTTGGCTCTGGCGAGCCGGTGCCGAGTTCTGGCGGCAAATCGCTCAGGTGCACTTCCCGGCCCGAGGCCATTACGGTGACCCAGCGACAGCAGTTTTCGAGCTGTCGCACGTTGCCGGGCCAGTTGAGGCCGCACAAAAAGGCTTCTGCCTCTGGCTGCAGAATCTTTGTTTCCCCGCCCAACTCTTTCGCCGCTTGCTGGAAAAAATATTGCATCAGTCGCGGGATGTCCTCTCGCCGCTCGGCCAGTTTGGGAATATGGATGCGAATCACGTTCAGTCGATGGAACAGATCCTCTCTGAAAGCCCCTTGTTGTACCAGACGCTCCAGATCCTGATGGGTCGCGGCAATAATGCGCACATCGACCTTAACCGATACGCGCCCGCCTACCCGATAGAATTCTCCGTCAGCAAGAACCCGCAACAGTCGGGTCTGGGTATCGGCAGGCATATCTCCGATCTCATCGAGGAACAAGGTGCCGCCATCGGCCTGCTCAAAACGTCCCTCGCGCTTGTCGTTCGCGCCGGTGAAAGCCCCTTTTTCGTGACCAAATAACTCCGATTCCATCAGATCTTTGGGAATAGCCGCCATGTTCAAAGCGATGAAAGGCGAGTTGGTGCGAGGGCTGTGACGATGCAATGCGCGCGCTACTAGCTCCTTGCCGGTACCGGACTCGCCGTTTATTAGCACGGTGATATTGCTGTGCGCCAATCGTCCAATGGCCCGAAAAACCTCCTGCATGGCAGGTGCTTCACCGATAATCTCAGCGAACGGTAGCTCCTCTGGTGTGGGGGTCTTGCTGCGTTTTTCTCGCGCGTGGGCGAGCGCACGCTCGGTAACCGCAACCACCTCGTCTAGGTCGAAGGGTTTGGGAAGGTATTCAAACGCACCCTTTTGGTAGGAGGCAACAGCACTCTCCAGGTCTGAGTGAGCAGTGGTAATGATAACCGGCAGATCGGGGTAGCTTTCGCCGAGGAGAGACAATAGCGTAAGTCCATCTGTTCCGGGCATGCGGATATCGCTGATGATCACATCCGGTTGTTGCGAGGCGATTTCCCGCAGCAGTGCATCTGCATCCTCAAAGCACCTGTTTGCAATGCCTGCCTTGTTGAGGGCACGCTCCAGCACCCAGCGGATCGAACTGTCGTCGTCTGCAATCCAGACTTCTGTGGGGTTAGGCATCGCGTGTATCCATGGGTAAGTAAAAGGTAAATCGGGTTTCCCCGGGGCGGCTATCACATTCAAGTGCGCCCCCGTGAAGAGAAATGATGGACTGGGCAATGGATAACCCTAGACCGGTGCCATCGGCGCGGCCAGTCACCATGGGGGCGAACACGGCAGGCATGAGATCTGCGGGTATTCCCGGGCCGTTATCAATGATGTCTATACGGCAAACCAGCCGATGTAGCTTTGCGCCCACGGTGAACTGCCGCTGTGAGCGACTGCGCAGGATGATCTCGCATTGATCGAGGTTTGGCGCGGCCGCTTGTAGCGCGTTGCGCATGATATTGAGCACCGCTTGAATCAGCTGTGCTCTATCGCAGGGAAACTCGGGCAGGCTAGGGTCATAGTCGCGTTTAATGACGACCTGATTGCCAGACTCGGCCGTAATCAGGTTGCGCACATGTTCCATAATTTCGTGGATATTGAGTGGCTGAACATCCAATTGTCGGTTGGGGCCTAGCAATCGATCGACGAGATCACGCAAGCGGTCAGCCTCGCGGATAATAACGTCTGTGTACTCGGCTAACGCCGCGTTGGGTAATTCCTTGGCCAGCAACTGGGCTGCTCCGCGCACGCCGCCTAATGGGTTTTTGATTTCATGGGCCAGACCACGAATGATCGCTCGGCTGGTTTCCTGGGCGTGTTGTGCGCTCTCATCCCTGCTGATTTTCAGTAAACGGTCAACGGCCGTCAGCTCAACCACCAATCTGAATGGGCCTTCACCATCGACAATAGGCGTGATGATGATATCGACACGCACTTCCTGTCCAGAGACTAATACCAGAGAAACACCGCGGCTGGCCTGTGGGGTATTATTGGATAGCGCCTGTTTCAGCTTCTGCAGCCAGTCTGCGGAGTGCAATATCAGGCTCCCGGCGTGTTGCCCAATACAGCGCGCCTCTGATGTTTCCAGCAAGGCCTGTCCGGCGGCGTTGAGCGCGACGATCTGTAGATTCGCGTCCAGCGCTACGATACCCGTACTGATACTGTCCAGTAGTTCCCGAATGTGTCTCATCCTTGCCTCACGGTTGGGTCGGCTCTCGCTTGTTCAAGTGGTCAACGCTGACGCGGAAGTCTTTGCGCGTTCCCCCTCTCTCTACCGTGCTAGCAAAAATTGGGCCAGAATGACGCAGCAGTGGGTGAAAAGGGAGTAAATGTCCGAGTATTGTGCCGGCAGTAAAGGTAAGCGCTCATATCGGTGGTGTAGTGAGCGATTTAGACGCCTGAGAATTATTCGGGTAGGTATCGAGAAACGCCTGCCGGGCACTTTACGCACCATAATGGTGCGCTTATGGTCAGGCGCTGTCCAGCACTTTCACTTTTTGTTACGGTTCCGCCTAATGCTAGAAATTCGAACGACAAAAACGCGCACGGCGGGCGAGATGGCTAATATCGCCCCGGAGCCGTCAATGACTGCCGCAGTAAGATCCTGCTGGCCGGGAAAGACATTGGTGAGCTCCCATGTGGTCGCGCGCTGCGGCTCACCCTGGGGCGTGCCGTTGATGAATAACTGCAGGCGCTCACTCACTCCCAGCTCAGCGCTGACAATGGTGCTGACGGAGAAGTTACCGGGCCCTGCGGGTATGGTGGTTTCGTTAGCCGGCGCTGAGATAGACACAGAGTAAGCCGGAGTCTCCCGCTGCTCTTTTCCTGCGGTATTGTCCGGTACAGGGATAAACAGCGCCTGTGGAGCTGGCGTGGTGTTGATCTGCGGGATGTCGACTTGTTGTGAAGGACTGCTATCGGGCGGCGGTGTGTCTGTGAATACGGCATTCCCGCGCGCGTCCGTTGTGCGGTAAATGGTGTCGGCAACACCGCACATGGGCATTAGCAGCAGGAGGGCAAAGAGAAATTGGGGCATGAATATCGCCTTACAGGATTCCTAACGTCTTTACCGTAGCAGAAATCTTAAGCCCAGCAGAGGTTTTATCGGCATAAATTGTGATTCCGAGCGCCATAATCAGGCAAAAAAAAGCCCGCCGAAGCGGGCCTATTCCGTGTGCCGGTTAGGCGTTATACGGAGTAATACATTTCGAACTCGATAGGGTGAGTCGTCATGTTGAGGCGCTGGATTTCGCCTTCCTTGAGCTCAATGAATGCATCGATCATGTCGTCGGAGAACACACCACCTTTGGTCAGGAATTCACGGTCAGCATCGAGTGCCGCCAAGGCCATTTCAAAGCTGGAGGCAACAGTCGGAATAGCCTTTGCCTCTTCGGCGGGCAGGTCGTAAAGATCTTTGTCGGCAGGGTCGCCGGGGTGGATCTTATTCTGGATGCCGTCCAGGCCAGCCATCAACATAGCGGCGAATGCCAGATAAGGGTTGGCGGTTGGATCCGGGAAGCGGATTTCAATGCGCTTGCCCTTGGGGTTGGCTTCGTACGGGATGCGGATAGACGCGGAGCGGTTGCGGGCCGAGTAGGCCAGCATTACCGGAGCTTCGAAGCCAGGCACCAGACGTTTGTAGGAGTTCGTAGACGCGTTCGCGAAAGCATTCAGTGCGCGCGCATGCTTGATGATACCTCCAATGTAAAACAAGGCAGTCTCTGACAGGCCAGCATAGCCGTCGCCAGCAAAGATGTTTTCACCGTCCTTGCCGATGGATTGATGCACATGCATGCCGGAACCATTATCACCGACAATTGGCTTGGGCATAAAGGTGGCTGTTTTGCCGTAGGCGTGAGCCACATTATGCACGCAATATTTCAGCACTTGCACTTCATCGGCCTTTTTCACCAGCGTGCTGAACCGCACACCGATTTCACATTGTCCTGCAGTAGCCACTTCGTGGTGATGCACTTCGATATCCAGCCCCATTTGCTCCATGGCGGTACACATGGCGCCACGAATATCGTGCAGGGAGTCGACCGGTGGCACGGGGAAATAGCCTCCTTTAACGCCTGGACGGTGGCCAGTATTGCCTTCCTCAAAATTGTGGTTGGAGCACCAGGCCGCTTCTTCTGAGTGGATTTTGACACTGCAGCCGCTCATGTCGACATGCCACTTGATGTCATCGAAAACGAAGAACTCTGGTTCAGGGCCAAAGAAAGCGGTATCGCCGATACCGGTGGACGTCAGATAGTCTTCTGCGCGCTTGGCAACGGAGCGTGGATCGCGGTCGTAGCCCAGCATAGTGGTAGGCTCAGCGACGTTACAGCGCAAGATTACGGTGGCATCGTCGGTGAAGGGATCCAGCACCGATGTGCTGTCGTCAGGCATTAGCACCATGTCAGAATCGTTTATGCCTTTCCAGCCGGCGATAGACGAGCCATCAAACATCTTGCCCCCATCGAAGAAGTCCTCAGACACTTCCTTGGAAGGAACGGTCACGTGCTGCTCCTTGCCGTGGGTGTCAGTGAAGCGCAGGTCTACCCAGCGGACTTCGTTTTCTGTGATGAGTTTCAGGGTTTGCTTTGACATCTTGTTTTCTCCATAGGGTAGTAATTGATTCGGCCTTGCCGATAGCGTTTTTTCTTGACGCCAGACAAGCCGGTTGCACAGGTAGCATCAGCAGTCTTAACAGAAGCAAGAGCCATGCCATAAAGGGTGCTTGAGGTAACGCACTGAAATCTAAAGAATTTATATCACCCACCACACTAACAAAGCCAATATGCACCATAAAAAAGCGTTTTTCGCTCTATTTTGGTGCAATTACTAACGCTGCGAACGTGTGATCGCTTCACAAGGTGGTCGGAGCGAAGCCAGTAAAATACCAGCTCCGAACAGAGGGAATGTTTATGGCCTCTATACAATTCGTTGTCAAGTATTTCTCTGAAATGATGATGAAAAGAGCCTGTTGTGCCTTTAACGGTGCAAATTGATACGCAAGCATGCAGCATCAATAAGGCTCAATATTGTAGGGTGACGCTGGTAAAGCGCCGCAACACCACCCCCCGCGGTTGACCCTACTAGCACTACATTAGTATACAAATCACACAAGTCCTAGCATGCAGTTGCTTTGCTATGGGTTATACTCCGCGCGTTTTTAAGCCACCCCGCCGTCCAGAGGTAATCCCTTGATCGAGAAACTTCGCAATATCGCCATTATTGCCCACGTAGACCATGGCAAAACCACCCTTGTGGATTGTCTGCTGCAGCAATCGGGTACGCTCGATCGTCGCTCCGCGGGAGCCGAGCGTGTGATGGACTCCAACGATCAGGAGCGCGAGCGGGGTATTACCATTCTGGCCAAAAATACGGCCATCGAATGGGACGGCTACCGCATCAATATCGTTGATACCCCCGGTCATGCCGATTTTGGTGGCGAGGTTGAGCGGGTGTTGTCTATGGTCGATTCAGTCTTACTACTGGTTGATGCAGTGGATGGCCCGATGCCGCAAACCCGATTTGTGACGTCCAAGGCATTTGAACAGGGCCTAAACCCGATTGTAGTGGTCAATAAAGTGGATCGCCCGGGTGCGCGCCCCGACTGGGTGGTTGACCAGGTATTCGATCTGTTCGACAGGCTGGGGGCGACAGACGAGCAGCTGGACTTTCCGATAATCTACACCTCCGCTATTCAGGGTATAGCGGGCCTGGACCATGAGGAGATGGGTGTGGACATGCAGCCTCTGTTCCAAACGGTCATCGACAAAGTGCCTGCACCACTGGTCAACTCTGATGGCCCACTGCAAATGCAGATCAGTGCACTGGATTACAATAGTTACGTCGGTGTTATTGGTGTCGGTCGGATAACACGCGGCACCTTGACGCCTAATTCCCAGATTGTTGTGGTCAACAGTGAGGGTGCTGTGCGCAAGGGGCGCGTACTGCAGGTCATGGGTTATTTGGGGCTAGAGCGAGTGGATGTGGAGTCCGCAGAGGCGGGCGACATCGTTTGTGTGACGGGTATCGAGGGATTGAATATCTCCGATACTTTGTGTGACCCCGCGACACCGGAACCGCTTCCACCGCTTTCAGTGGATGAGCCGACAGTGAGCATGACATTTCAGGTTAACGATTCGCCTTTTGCGGGCAAAGAGGGCAAGTACGTTACCACGCGAAATATCAAGGAGCGACTCGAACGGGAACTGATTCACAATGTCGCTTTGCGGGTAGAGCCCGGTGAAACCCCCGACAAGTTCAAAGTGTCTGGGCGTGGTGAGTTACACCTTTCTGTGTTGATTGAATCGATGCGTCGTGAAGGCTTTGAGCTGGGTGTGTCCCGGCCAGAGGTGATTCGCAAAGAAGTGGATGGCGTCATGCAGGAACCTTATGAGCAGCTGGTGATCGACTGTGAAGAGGCTCATCAGGGTGCAGTGATGGAAGAGCTGGGCCTGCGACGCGGCGAATTAGAGAATATGGTGCCAGATGGCAAGGGCCGAATTCGACTGGAGTTTATTATTCCCGCCCGCGGGTTGATTGGGTTTCGGTCGCTGTTTTTAACGCTGACATCCGGCGCCGGTATTTTGACCCATGTCTTCGACCACTATGGCCCGATCAAGAATACGGAGATCATTCACCGTGCTAACGGCGTACTGGTGTCTATGGTCAAAGGCAAGGCGCTGGGCTATTCCCTGTTCAATTTGCAGGAGCGGGGCCGCATGTTTGTCGAGCCCAATGTTGAGGTCTACGAGGGGCAGGTTATCGGCTTGCACAATCGCGGCAACGATCTGACGGTCAATCCTATTAAGGGTAAGCAGCTGACCAACGTGCGTGCATCGGGAACCGATGAGGCGTTGACGCTGACTCCCCCGGTCCGCCATTCGCTAGAACAGGCACTGGAATTTATAGAAGACGATGAATTGGTGGAGGTGACTCCCGCTAGCATTCGTTTGCGCAAGAAGCTTCTATTGGAGCATGAGCGTCGCCGCGCTGGTCGCATCTAAGGCAGCAGCTGAAGGATGAAGTCTCTGTTGCAGCGTGTTAGTCGCGCTACCGTAACGGTGAACGCAGAGACTGTTGGTGAGATCGAGCACGGCCTGCTGGTGTTCCTGGGCCTGGATCGGGATGATGACCGGGCTGGCGCAGATCGTATGGTGGATAAGCTGCTAGCGTACCGGGTATTCGCCGATAGCGAAGGCCGCATGAACGCTAGCGTGGTAGATGTGCATGGCGGCGTGCTACTGGTATCCCAGTTCACTCTGTCAGCAGATACCCGCAAGGGGCTACGGCCGGGATTTTCGTCGGCTATGCCACCGCGCGAAGCCGAGCAGCTTTATGACTATACGCTAGCACAATTGCGCCGCCACCATCCGCTGGTAGCGTCCGGCGTGTTTGGTGCCGATATGCAGGTTAGTCTGGTCAATGACGGCCCCGTGACATTTCTTCTGAACGCCTAGTCTCCTTCCGCTAGTGAGACGCCATAGCGCATTTTTCGATGCGGTATGTTGTCTTCCAGATATTCGTCACCTTCGGCGATAAACCCGCAGTCAGCATAAAAATCTTGCAAATGCGCCTGTGCGCTTATGCAGATATCATTATTTGGCCAATGCAGCAGGTTGTGTTTAACGCCGCGTTGTACCAGTTCTCGGCCCAGCTGCTGGCCGCGCATCGTCGGACAGACAATGATTCTACCCAGCGAGCTTTCCGGATAATTCAGCCCGGGCGGGAGGCACCGTTGGTAGGCGACTAGTTCTGTGCCTCGCATGCCGAGCATATGTGCCGCCGGCTGATCAAGATTGTCGAGATCCAGATACGCACACTTTTGTTCGACGACGAAAACTTGCTGGCGTAAGCGTAGCACAGCGTACATTTTCTCCAGGGTCAGCCGGGCAAATGATAGGGTTTGCCACTGTAGGTTCATCACATTCCCGTGTTAGCCGTAGGGTAGTTTTAACAAAACTTGGGCGCAACGTTCTCCGTCAGCGCATTAGTTGATACTATAAGCCCTCAACGGCCGTGGTAACAGGGCCTGACTTTGAGAGCGTGTGGCACACAAGGCTTTGGGCGCTGAGGCAAAATATGTATTCCCTTCAAAATAGAGCAGGGTCTAGCTGATGTTGGTAAATGTTGACACTCAGGATGTCTCGGCACTCAGTCAGCAGTTCGCAAAACTGGTGGGCGCATTACTCGAAGTAGTGAACATGTCGGCCTTGCCGATTGAGGTCGATTTTACACCTGAGGAAAATTTCCGTGGTTTCGATGCGGACCAATTCTATGTTGTACAACAAGGCACTATAGCCGCTCGATATCAGGCCAAAACAATTTACACGCTGCAAGTGGGTGAAATTTTAATGCCCGATATCGCCGGCAGTATGGACAAAAAAATTGCGGTGTTTTATGGCAGCGATACTGGGGCTCAGTTACATTGCTATTCCGCGTTGGAGTTTATGCAGCGTGTGTTTGACGAGCCGGCGGCCATTAGGCTGTGGACGCGTCTATTGATTACATACGCCGGTTTGATGCTAAGAATTACCGCCGCAAGCTCCGAGAGGGATGCGCCAGCCACGCTCGGATTTGATATTTACGAGCCGGGAGACGTTATTATTCGTCAAGGCGACAGGGCAGACCATGTTTACAATATGGGCTCCGGCGTTGCAGAGCTGTTGGTTGATGGCGTTAATGTGGGGGGCATCGGTGAAGGCGAAATTTTTGGGGTGATGGCGGCTCTGACGCACGGCGATCGCAGTGCGTCAGTGAGAGCCAAAACACGCTGTGCTGTAGTGAAAGTTCCCAAGGATCAATTTATCGGGTTGATCAAGAATCATCCTGGAAGCGTTCAAGCCTTATTGATGGACATGGCGAATACTATCGCCAACCTCAATGAGCAACTGGTCGGTTTGCAAGGAAACCGCCACGAGCATCACAAAGGGAGTTAATGTTTCCATAAACCTTGAGCCGCTTGGCGCAACGTTTATAGGATCATTCATTCGAGGTCAATTCAGATAGTCGTTATACAGGCCAGCGTTTAATGTCCGAGATTTTGGAAATCGATAAAGACGGCACCGAGCAGGTGTCACTCAAGCTCTACGCTGAGAAGGCTTACTTGGATTATTCCATGTACGTCATTCTCGATCGAGCGCTCCCTCACGTGGGCGATGGGCTTAAGCCTGTGCAGCGGCGCATTGTCTATGCCATGAGTGAGCTGGGACTGAAGTCCTCTGCCAAATTCAAAAAGTCGGCGCGCACCGTTGGCGATGTTATCGGTAAGTTCCATCCGCATGGGGATAGTGCCGCCTACGAGGCTATGGTACTGATGGCGCAGGACTTCAGTTACCGCTATCCGCTGGTGGATGGACAGGGCAATTGGGGTTCACCCGATGACCCTAAATCTTTTGCCGCCATGCGCTACACAGAGTCGCGTCTCACCGCCTATGCCGACGTCTTGCTCAGTGAGCTGGGTCAGGGCACAGTGGATTGGATACCCAACTTTGACAGTACGCTTGATGAGCCGGTGGTGCTGCCTGCGCAGGTGCCTAATGTACTTTTGAACGGCACAACGGGGATTGCTGTAGGTATGGCCACAGATATCCCTCCGCACAATCTGCGAGAGGTAGTGGCGGCAACGGTGCTGCTGTTGGACTCACCCAAAGCCACGGTGGCTCAGCTGTGTGAGCATATTCAGGCGCCCGACTTTCCCACCAATGCGGAAATCATCACACCTCGCGAGGACATTCTCGCGCTTTACCAAACGGGGCGTGGTGGTTTGCGTATGCGTGCGGTGTGGGAGTCTGAAGGCGGCGATATTGTGATCACCGCCCTGCCCCATCAGGTATCCGGATCAAAGGTGTTGGAGCAGATTGCGCAGCAGATGCAAGCAAAAAAATTGCCTATGGTGGCGGACCTTAGGGATGAGTCGGATCATGAAAACCCGACGCGCCTGGTTGTGGTGCCACGCTCCAATCGCATCGACCTTGAGGCTCTTATGAGCCACTTGTACGCCAGTACAGATTTGGAACGCAGTTACCGCGTCAATCTCAATATGATCGGTATCGACGGTCGCCCTGGGGTTAAAGGGCTGGATAGAATTCTCAAGGAGTGGCTGAAATTTCGCACCTCTACCGTTCGGCGTCGGCTGGAATACCGCCTCGATCGCGTACTGAAGAGATTGCATATCCTAGACGGTTACCTCGTTGCGTTCCTTAATATTGACGAAGTGATTCATATTATTCGAACAGAGGAAAAGCCCAAAGCCGCGCTGATGGAGCGTTTCGGGATCACCGATATTCAGGCTGAGGCTATTCTAGAGCTGAAACTGCGCAATCTGGCAAAGCTGGAAGAAATGATTATCAGCACAGAGCAGGAGCAATTGCAGCAGGAGCGTGACCAGCTGCAAAAAGTCCTAGGCAGTGAAGCTCGGCTCAAGAGTCTAATCAAGAAAGAGCTTCTGGCCGTGGCAGAAAAATATGGGGACGAGCGCCGTTCGCCACTGGCAGTGAGGATTGACGCCAAAGCGTTTAGTGAGCTTGACCTAGTCACCGCTGATCCGATCACGGTGGTGATGTCAGAAAAAGGCTGGATCAGGGCGGCAAAGGGGCACGATATTGATCCTACTAGCCTCAGTTACAAGTCCGGTGACAGTTATCAAATGTGTGCCTATGGGCGCAGTAATCAGCCTGTCGTCATCCTGGATTCAACAGGGCGGGCTTACACTGTGCCCTCCCACAACCTACCTTCGGCGCGGGGTCAGGGCGAGCCGGTCACGGGGCGTATCAATCCGCCTTCGGGAGCGAGCTTCGGTGGCTTGATGATGGGTGCGGATGACAGCCTTTATTTGTTGTCCAGTGATGCCGGATACGGCTTCGTGGCCAAGTTAGGTGATCTGCAGTCAAAAAATCGGGCAGGTAAGGGGGTTATCAGTTTGCCCAAGGGGGGGCAGGTGATGCACCCCGCGGCGATTCAATCATTAGAGGAGTCGCAGGTTGCGGCGGTCACTACCGAGGGTCGCTTGCTGATCTTCCCGCTGGCGGACCTGCCGCAGATGGCCAGGGGCAAAGGCAATAAAATTATAGGTATTCCCTCCGCTCGGGTGCTGGCTCGCGAGGAATATGTAGTGGCTATACAAGTATTTACGGCACAAGATACCATTGTGATTTATTCCGGTAAGCGCCACCAAAACTTCAAAATGAAGGATCTCGAGCACTATCAGGGCGAGCGGGGTCGGCGCGGAAACAAGCTACCGCGTGGCTTTCAGAAAGTGGACGGTATGAGTGTTGAGCGCTTGATCAAGCGGAGCGAACCGGAATAGCTTAGAGCCTCGTTGGGTCCGTCAATCGCTTCAGCATCAGGCGCAGTTGGCGTTCCAGTAAATCCTGATAGGGCCCGGCAAACTCCTCGATGACAGCGTAATCCATCACTTCGGTCGGTCTATATTGCAGGCGCCCTGATATATCCGTGTCTTCACAGATAGTGGGCGAGAGCAGAATGTTAGGAGGCCTGCTGGTGCAGACGGTGTGTAATTCATCGAGCGTATGCTGCGTGTACAATCCTGGATAGATATCGGTGCCATTTCCCACGCCCAGTTCGCTCTGTGCAATGGCCATTGACATGGAAAGGGACAGCGACATCTGCTTTTCCAGCGCCAGGCTTGCGGCCTGCACCAGCCAGGCACAGGATGCAGCTCGAAATGCTGCGCTACCCGCAGTGTTGTGCCCGCTGAAGTAAACTGCCAGGCCGAACTGACGCGCGACCTGTAAATCTCCCGCATAAAAACCTGCTGCGGCGTAAATGGTCTGATGCAGACGGTCTGTATAGCGTTGCAGCGAGAGTTCGTCGAGCGTATCGACATAGTGCTCGAGACTGGAGAGGTGGAGGTACAGCACTGCAGTCGTTTGGTAGTTCTCGTCCTGCGGGCTGGGTTCGCTGCGGGTGCGCAGCAGATCCATTGGCAGGGCCTCAATTTTTTTGGACAGTAGCAGTAGCTCATTCGTCGGCCCTGCCCTAGGATCCTCCTCCTCGAGTGCGATCTTGCGGGACAGGTCGGACAGGTGGTTTCCCAGTTGCTGCCCAAAGCGGCGACTGACACCGTAAACCGCCAGACTGAGCAGTACCGCTAGGCCCAGCATACTTAAAATAAAGCGCAGCTGTGCGGCATGGGCATTTGCTGCGTTGATGGTAATCACGACTTCGCCGGCGATATCGGTTTCGATATGCACGGGTGCGCTGTACTGGTAGAGGCTTTGCCCATCGGTTTCACCCATTTGTCTGAGTGTCTTACCTTCTACATCCTGAATCAGAATCGCCTGCGCTGCAGACGTGTCGATAATACGCTGCAGTGAGGCTGAAACACTGAGTAGGTCGCTGTTTTCCATAGCGGTGCTGACACGAGTTGCTACCAGCGTGGCCAGAGCGCTGCCGTATTCTTCCTGCAATAGCGTTTGCATATGGCGAGTGGAAATTGCGCCCAAAATGACAAGGGCAAGCCCCATCAGCAGGCATAAACCTGCAGTGAGAATTGCCAGTTGTTGGCCGAGGCTAGTGTTAGTAAAGCGATTATTCACGCGCGATGACTGACTTACCCAATTGCGACGGGGCTAGTATAAACTAGACACGGCGGCAAATATCCTTTTTTGAGCCCTTGAGATTGAATATGGGATTTGAGGCTATTGAAAGTGAGGTTTTCAGCCCTTGTCACGAACAGGTAGAATGGCGCACCAAGATAACTGTGGAACCCGTTAAGTGAATCATATACTCCTTATCACTATCTCCGGCGAAGATCAGCCGGGGTTCACAGCTGGATTGACGGCGATCCTGGCGGACCATTCCGTGAGTATTCTCGACATTGGCCAGTCCGTCATACACGCCACTTTGTCGTTGGGCTTGTTGGTGGAGCTGTCCGAGAACTACGCCGGCGAACAGGTGGTCGAGGCGGTACGTAATTTCGCATTGGAGCGAGATTTGCGCGCGGTTACCAGCGTGGTATCCCCCGAAAGCTATTCCTACTGGGTTGAGGCTCAGGGTCTGGCGCGCTACATCATTACGCTGTTGGCGCGCAAAATCACCTCGGACCAACTCGCACGTGTGACCGCAGTGATATCCAAACATGGCCTTAATATCGATAGCATCAACCGCTTGTCAGGTCGTATACCGCTCGGAGAACCGCCTGCTCTGAGCAAGGCCTGCGTGGAGTTTTCAGCTCGCGGTTCTATACGCGATTCTGCCGTCTTTCGCAGGGAATTACTGGAGGTCGCGGGCGTGCTGGAGGTTGATCTGGCATTCCAGCAGGATAATATGTACCGCCGTACCCGGAGGCTCGTGGCGTTCGATATGGATTCGACACTGATCGAGGCAGAGGTTATCGACGAGTTGGCCAAACTGGCGGGAGTCGGTGAGCAGGTCAGCGCGATAACCGAGCGCGCCATGCGGGGAGAGATCGATTTCAGTGAGAGCTTTCGCGCCCGTGTCGCTCTGCTAGAAGGACTAGAAGAGAGTGCACTGGACCGCGTGGCGAGCGAATTGAAAATAACCGAGGGCGCGGAGCATTTGATTTCCACGCTTCGCACGCTGGGGTACAAGACGGCCATACTGTCAGGAGGCTTCACCTATTTCGCCAAGCACCTGCAAGCGCGATTAGGTATGGATTACGTTTATGCAAACGAACTCGATATTGCCCAAGGTGTGGTCACGGGCAAAATTCAGGGCGAGATTGTTGATGGTGCACGT
Source organism: Halioglobus sp. Uisw_031 (assembly GCF_047729875.1). Taxonomy (NCBI): domain Bacteria; kingdom Pseudomonadati; phylum Pseudomonadota; class Gammaproteobacteria; order Cellvibrionales; family Halieaceae; genus Halioglobus; species Halioglobus sp. Uisw_031. Next base: position 153,918 of record NZ_CP159826.1, read on the forward strand.
AAGGCTCAACTGTTGCGGCAATTGGCGGATGATCTAGGCATAGACTTACAGCAGGTGATTGCCGTGGGTGATGGCGCTAACGATTTGCCGATGCTGAGCATCGCTGGATTGGGAATTGCTTTTCGCGCAAAACCCCTGGTGAAAAAATCAGCGGAGCAGTCGATATCGACTTTGGGCCTGGATGCGATCCTTTATTTACTGGGTATTTCTGACAAGCAACAGAGCAAAGTCTAGGTTTTAAAGGCGTCATGTGATGGCGCTAAATCTTGCTCCATAGCGAGTCGTAATACACGTTCAATTGTCCCTGTTGGCCCTCAGCCAGTACATCGCCTAATTCTCTTGGGTAGCTAAACTGGAACTGTTGAAACGTCGCCCTTGAATCAATACTTGGCAGTAGCTTGATGTCGTGACTTTCGATGCCGTTCCCAAGCGTGAGTTTTTGTCCCTCCCTAAAGCCGATCCTAGGGGTGATCAATGTATTCGGTTGACCCACTAGCGTGACCTCCGGCAGCAGCAACACTCTTATGGGCGCGGTTTTCTCGCCAGTCTTGTGTTGAATGCTGGCGCCATACGCGACTGCTCGAGGGTTAAGGAGCTCAACTCCAATCAGAGTTTTAGTATTATCGATCCGTCTTAACCAGCGGATGACGGCAATCAGCCAGTCTTTTTTTCCTGTGTCTTCTTTCAATCCGACAACCTCGCCGACCCTGATGTCGCAGGGCGAATCAGTAGGCCACTCTACACAATAGCCACCGGGGCTGGTATCGGCGAGTTGGGCCTTGAAAATGGGATAGCGTTCATCGGGCGTAAGATTGGACGGTGGAAACGGGTCGTCTGCTGCGTGTGAGCCCTGCTGTCTGTCGTCGTCATCGAGCAGGTCCTCGAACAGGCGTTTGCCAGCCACGTGATAATGGGTGCTGCTAAGCCCCAGACATAGCCACAGCGGATTGCTAGAGGCTGACCGTTTAAAGTTGCGTGGACTGACACTGCAAAGAGACAGAATCAGGTGGTCGAGTAAACTGACGGACGCGTGGATGCTCTCGTCGAAAGTGGTGCCGTGGGTGCCTGTTTCCTTCTTCAGTATTTCCAACTGCTCCATCAGTAATGTGCAATCGATAAGGCGACATTGTGGCCCCGGAGGTTTGCGATAGAAGGCACTGTACAGTGGAGGGTGGTCGCTATCCAAGTCGACGATAAACAGGCTGTTTTCATTCTTGTGTGGGTCAAGTTTTATCAGCTTGCTCCACTGCTGTAGCCCGCGGTGCAGCGCTGTCAGCTCGCCCTGGAGCAACTGATTGGGATTGCAGCAGCTGATCATTATTGCCTGTAAGTAAGTTGCAGTGATGGTGTCGCCGCCGGAGAGTGACTTCGGTACGGGAAGGTCGGCTAGGCGCTGGTTAAGGGCAAGTGCATAGAGCTGGTGCAATGTTTCCCAGCCATGAACATCGATGGACCTGTGGAGCTGAAAACGTTGTAGGACTTTACGTCCCGCGAAGATCAGCGCTTGCTGTATGGCTTGACAGGTGAGGCGTGCAGGATGGGTGTCGTGGACAGTCTTGTGCTTCTGAATCGTCTCGATGGCGATGATGGTGAAGGCGGTAGTGCTCAGGGTGAGCAGCCTGTCGCTGAGTTTCGCTGCTGTTTGCGACGCTTCTGGCATCACTAACGGTTGATTAAGAAATCGCTTGGATAGATTGGCCTGGGCATCATCGATCTTGGGGCGCAGAACTTCCATGATGTTGTCGCGAAGTTGGGGTGAGAGCGGCGTCCGATTGAGATCATTCAATGCCTGAACGAGTAATCGGGCCGGCGCGGTGCCATTGGCGAGTGGTAGGCTCTGAGCCCAACTGCTGGCGGCCTCGGTATCGGGCTCAAACAGTGACAACGCGAGCAGGTCTTGGCGTGGGATCTTGAATTTGAGGGTTATAGGGTGTTCCATATAAGCAATCTCCTGATGTTAGCTGTGCCCAGCCCTATGCAACAAGAATAGACTAAATTGGAGGCTCATCGCCACTCGGATACGAGAATCTGCCATTGGCGGGCGACGTGCTGTATTATAAACTGCTTTTTGCAGCAACCAAATGAGAGCGTCATGGCAAACTTTTCTACGAATGAATTTCGCGCTGGCCTGAAAGTCATGCTCGATGGTGATCCGTGCAGTATTATGGATAATGAGCTCGTGAAACCGGGGAAAGGCCAGGCCTTCAATCGGGTAAGACTGCGCAACCTAAAGACCGGGCGGCAGTGGGAGCGTACCTTTAAATCCGGGGAGTCACTCGAGGGCGCAGATGTTGTCGAGCGGGATATGGAGTATCTGTATACCGATGGCGAGTTCTGGTATTTCATGGAACCCGATACTTTTGAGCAATATCAGGCCGATGCTGCTGCTGTAGCGGATAGTCATTTATGGCTAAAGGCGCAGGACAAGTGTGATATTACGCTCTACAACGGTGCGCCTTTATCCGTTGCGCCGCCTAACTTTGTGGAGTTGGAGATTACAGAAACTGATCCGGGCCTCAAGGGTGACACAGCCACCGGCGGCACCAAGCCGGCGACGTTGAGCACCGGAGCCGTGGTTAAGGTCCCTTTATTCATTAGTATGGGAGAAGTGATTCGGGTCGATACGCGCACCGGTGAGTACCAGAGCCGCGCGAGCAAGTCCTGATTGTAGTGGCAGAGTATAGCCGGACGTGAATTGGCGGCCTGTAGCGGACATTCAGTGTATTCGTCAGCGGGCAGAGGTATTGGCTAGGCTGCGCCAGTTTTTTTCTGATCGCTCGATCCTCGAAGTAGAAACACCCCTGCTGTGTCGCAACGGCATAACAGATCCTTCCATTGAGCCATTGATCGTCGAAGCTGCGCAATTCTCGGGTCAGTCGCGGCTTTTGCAAACATCGCCTGAATACATGATGAAACGCCTGCTCGCCGAGTTCGCAGAGCCCATCTTTCAGATTTCCAAGGCGTTTCGGAGTGACGAAGCCGGTTCCCGGCACAACCCGGAATTCAGTTTACTCGAATGGTATCGCCCCGGTTTTGATCACCATCAGCTGATGGCGGAAGTGGCGGATCTGGCCCAATATTGCTTGGGACCGAGGCCCGTAAAGAAGTACAGCTATCGTGAGCTGTTTCAGCAATGTCTCCAGATCGACCCTTTCACCGCGACCATTGCGGAACTGGAAGCTGTCGCTCGCCTCCATCTTGACCCCGGCAATTTGAGCGGCGACCGAGATCTATGGCTGGATCTATTGATGAGCCATGTGCTTGAGCCACAGCTGGCTGGTGAAGGGGTCTGTTTTGTCTATGATTATCCGGCGTCTCAAGCGGCCCTCGCTTGTGTTGTTCAGGCCGGCGATGTAAGGGTCGGACAGCGCTTTGAGCTCTATGTTGACGGTATGGAGCTGGCCAATGGTTACTGTGAGCTTACCGATGCCCTAGAGCAGCGTCAGCGCTTCGAGCGGGATAACGTCTTGCGCCGTCAGCGTGGTCAGGTTGAGCGCGCGTTAGACGAACAGCTGTTAGCCGCATTGGCAAGCGGCCTGCCAGATTGCAGTGGCGTGGCTTTAGGTATTGATCGATTGCTGATGCTGAAGACGGGATCATCTGACATCAGGGATGTGTTGGCTTTTGATTGGGAGCGATCATGAGGACCTGTCGAGTCCTGCAGATGTTTCGGTAGCAAAAAAAATGCCGGCGTGATGGCCGGCATTGTGTGCAGCGCCTACGTGCTTAAGAGAATTCTCTCACCAATCCAGCAATAGATTCCTTGGCATCGCCAAACAGCATGCGCGTATTCTCTTTATAAAAGAGTGGATTTTCGATCCCAGCGAAGCCTGACGCCATAGAGCGTTTCAGTACAAAGACTGTGCGCGCGTGGTCAACGTTAATCACTGGCATGCCATAAATGGGAGACGATTCATTTTCCCGGGCAGCAGGGTTCACCACGTCATTGGCGCCGATGACGATAGCGACGTCGACATTTTCCATGCGTGGGTTAATCTCGTCCATTTCCAGCAGCTGGTCATAGGGGACGTCGGCCTCTGCCAGCAGCACGTTCATATGCCCCGGCATACGACCTGCGACAGGATGAATACCGAAGCTAACTTCAGCACCATTTTTTTCCAACAACTCGGCCAGCTCTTTCACCACATGCTGAGCCTGAGCGACCGCCATACCGTAACCTGGAACAATGGCCACGGTGCTGGCGGCTTCCAAAATATAGAAAGCGTCTTCAGCAATGATGGGCTTAATTTCGCCTTCCACTTTACTGGTTTCCACTTTTCCACTGCCGAAACCGGAAAACAGTACATTGGTCAGGGAACGATTCATGGCTTTGCACATGACTTGCGTCAAGATGATACCGGAAGCACCGACCAAAGCGCCTGCCACGATCAAAATGTTGTTGTCCACTGCGAAACCCGCGGCGCAGGCGGCTAGGCCTGAGTAGGAGTTCAGCAGCGAGATCACCACCGGCATGTCAGCCCCGCCGATAGGAATGACCACCATTATACCGAACAGCAGCGACAGACCGATGACCCAAAACAGCCATCCGCCACCGCTGGGCTCCAGACAAAACATCACCGAACTACCCACGATGCCCAGAACGATGAGACTGTTCACCACCTGCTGGCCGCTGAATATAAGCGCGGCGCTGCTAATTCTTTCTGAGAGTTTACCGTAGGCGATCATAGAGCCGGTAAAGGTCACGCCACCAATCAGGATGGACAGGATAATCGTAACCAGCGTGAAGGTGCCGACGTCGGGTCTAAAGGCGAAAGCTGCCCAGCCAACGAGTAAGCTGGCCATGCCGCCAAACCCGTTAAACAGGGCGACCATTTCCGGCATCTTAGTCATTTGCACCATTCGCGCAGCCGTACCACCGATGATGCCGCCGATCACAATGCCAATGGCAATCCACTGGAAGTCGACAATATCTTGGCCCACTAGCGTCGCCACGATGGCAATCAGCATGCCCAGCGACGAAATAGCGTTACCGCGACGCGCCGTTGCAGGCGAGCTCAGTTGCTTCAAGCCGTAAATGAACAGTCCCGCGGACACGATGTAGGCGTATTGAGTCAGAATATCCATAGTGATCAGCTCCCCCTCTTCTTAAACATGGCGAGCATGCGATCGGTGACTAGGTAACCGCCCACTACGTTAATAGTGGCCAGAGCGACGGCTGCTGCACCCAGCCAGTTGGCCAGATCCTGCTGGCCGCTGCCGGCCAGGCTTATTGCGCCTACGACGGTGACTCCTGAGATTGCGTTGGCACCCGACATCAAGGGCGTGTGCAAGGTGGCGGGCACCTTATTGATGAGTTCGAAGCCCAGAAAAATGGACAACATGAGGATAAACGTGAGGAAAACTTCAACAGGTATCATGTTATGCACCTCCTTCGAGAATATTCTTGATCGTTGTGTTGGTGACTTCACCGCCATGGGTGATGATGCAACCGGGCAAAATATCGTGCTCGAAATCAACCACGAATTTCTTCTCTTCGTCGTTCCAGTTGTCCTCCACAAGGCTGAACAGATTGGAGGAGTACATCTGGCTGGCATCGCGCGCCACTTCTCCGGCGAGGTTGCCTTTGCCGATCACGGTGACGCCTGCGATTTGAACGATCTCATTGGGGACAGAGCCTTCGACGTTGCCGCCTGTTTCAGCCGCCATATCGACAATCACCGATCCGTGTGCCATTCCCTCGATCATGTCTTTAGTGACCAGTACCGGAGGCTTGCGCCCAAAGACCTGCGCAGTCGTAATCACTACGTCTGATTTAGCGATCACTGCTTTTTGTGCCTGCTGTTGTATGTCTATTTGTTCTGGCGTCAGCTGCTTGGCATAGCCGTCGGCAGTCTCGCCGGTTTCGCCGAGGTCGATTTCCAGAAATTTCGCGCCCACTGAGCGCACCTGCTCTGCCACTACCGGGCGAGTATCAAAGGCTGTGACCTTGGCGCCTAGACGTTTCGCGGTGGCGATGGCCTGCAGGCCTGCTACACCCGCGCCGATAACAAATACATTGGCCGGCTTCAACGTGCCTGCTGGAGTCATCATCATAGGAAAAATGCGCGGCAGGTGGGTCGCGGCTTGCATGACCATGACATAGCCCGCTAGGTTCGCTTGGGAGCTCAGAGCATCCATTTTCTGGCTGCGGGTGCTGCGCGGTATCATCTCCATGCTGATGGCCGTAATGCCGCTATCTTTAAAAGCATTCACCAGCGCATGTTCGTTGAAGGGGTCCAGATAGCTGATGTGAATAGCACCGCGCTTCATTAATGCTATTTCCTCCAGCTGCGGTTTGCGCAGTCGTAGCAGGAGATCTGCGCTGCTGAACAACGCATTGCGGTCTTGAGAAATAGTCGCCCCCGCATCGGTGTATTCGGAGTCAGAAAAACCGGCCCCGAGGCCCATCCCGGACTCGACAACCAGATCGGCCCCCATAGCGCACAACTTCTTAGCGTTATCGGGTGTAATGGGTATCCGGTTCTCTTCCGGGTGAGTTTCTTTAGGAATGGCGATGCGCATGCGGTGTGTAACCCCGTACCTTCGTTTATGTATTCTGCCGGCGAAGAGTGGTAATTTTGCCTCTCTGTCAGCTTCAAAGAACCCTGTCTGATTCTCAATGCGACCATGATCGACATTGATATTCCAGCAGGCGCGACTTTAGCACAGCATTTGTTCCGCGTGAATAATGCATACCACTATACGATATGCTAGCAAAATGCGATCTCAATGCCGTTGAGGGCGGCCAGCGTTTCTTTATATAGCCTTTGGGCCCGCTAAATCAGGCGACGTGGCAAGCGGCACAGCGATGTTTCGAGTGTACCAGATCGCTGATTTCAGGCATTCTGGCAGGCTTGGGCATACAGCTGTTCTACTTATTTGAGCAAGTATTTAAGGAGTATAGACAATCGCAACGGCTTCTTCGCAGCATCCCCCGCCGCTGACACTCGCCTTGGCCCTGATACCGATCATTTTTCTGGTCGCGCTTCTGGCCACCTCGGTGTACCTGTTTGGGGCCGATTCGTCTTACGGTGCCAATCAGATAGCGCTCATATTGGCCTCTTGTGTCGCGGCTTTGGTCGGACGGCATGTTGGAGTTTCATGGCAAGAAGCGCAAAACGGCATCGTTGATGGGATAAATGTGGGCCTGGCCCCGATTTTGATTTTATTGTCGGTAGGCATGCTGATCGGTACTTGGATATTGTGCGGTACGGTGCCGGCTATAATCTATTATGGGGTGGAGGTGCTCAACCCGAGTATTTTTTATGCCGCTAGTGCTGCTATTTGCGGCATTGTCGCGATCAGCATAGGCAGTTCCTGGACAGTGGCCGGTACGCTCGGGATCGGGTTGATGGGCATCTCGGCCAGTTTTCAATTGTCACCGGCCATCACTGCGGGTGCCATTATCTCAGGCGCCTACTTCGGCGACAAATTATCCCCCATGTCGGACACCACTAATCTGGCCTCTGCAGTCAGTAGCGTGGACCTGTTCGATCATATCCGGCACATGCTTTGGACGACGGTGCCCAGTTTTGCGCTTGCGTTAATGCTGTTTGCTTTTATCGGCAACTCGGAAGCCGTTGCGCCTCGTGAAATCGATGAATTGCAAAAGGCGCTGGCCACGGAATTCAATATTGGAGTGTTCCTGCTGTTGCCATTACTGTTGATGCTGGTTCTCGTCTACAAACGTTTTCCTGCGTACCCTTCTATCGTCGTTAGCGCACTTGTGGGTGCTGTCTTTGCCGTTGTCTTTCAGCCCGATTCAGTGATTAAGCTGGCCGGAGGCTCCGGTGATGTGGGCAAGTTTTTTGCGCTGTGCAAGGGCGTTTGGATAAGCCTGTTCGACGGTTACACGTCCAACAGCGGGAACGTGTTACTTGATACCTTGCTCAGTAAAGGGGGCATGAGCAGTATGCTCAACACAGTTTGGTTGATTATCTGTGCCCTGGGTTTTGGTGGCGTGCTGGAGCGCACGGGAATTTTGACTTTACTGTTACAGCTTGCTCTTAGCGGTGTAAAGAGCACCGGTTCGTTAATCGCGGTTACTGCGCTGACCTGCTTTGGAACGAATGTTTTGGCCGCAGATCAGTTCATTTCCATTGCCCTTCCAGGGCGCATGTATAAGGATGAATATCAGCGCCGCGGTCTGTCCAGATTAAACCTGTCGCGAACATTGGAAGACTCCGGCACTCTGACATCCGTGCTGATACCTTGGAACACCTGTGGTGCGTATATGTCTGCAACACTGGGCGTGGCGACGTTGACCTATGCACCTTTTGCCTTTTTCAACATGCTGTGCCCGCTCGTCGCTATTCTCTATGGGTATACCCAGTTCGCGATAAAACCGCTAGAAGCGGATGAAGATCTGACCCCATTGGAGACCTTGTGACTGACTTGGATCAGGAGTGGGACTATCCCAGCCCACACATTTTGCGCACCCATGTGCGGGCCGAAGATATCGACGGACTGAATCACACGAATAATCTGGTGTATGTCGATTGGTGTCAGCAAGCGGCGTGGACCCACTCGGAGGCCCTGGGCCTGGATCTAAACTGCTACCGTGAGCTTGATCGAGCGATGGTTATCGCCCACAGTGAGTTTGACTATTTGCGGGCTTCTCAGGAGGGTGATGAGGCCATGGTTGCGACGTGGATTGTAGACTGGGATCGAAAGTTGAAGATGGCACGCCATTTTCAGATTATTCGTGTCGCAGATGGGGTCACGCTACTGCGAGCAAGCATGCGTTTCGTGTGTGTCGAGCTCAGTAGCGGCCGCCCCCGGCGTTTGCCACCGGAGTTTATTGCTGGTTATGGACCAGCGATACTGAGTGAAATACACTCCTGCTGAAGCATGGCTTGATAGTTTTGGCATTGGTGCCATCGCATCATTTATGCGCGTGAAGGTAGGGCGCGCTTGATGGATCGGACCTGTTGTCAGCGTTCAAATCAGGCTCGCGAAATTGCAGGCTGGCCAGGCGAGCGTAGAGCTCGCATTTCACCAATAGCTGGTCGTGGGTGCCCGTGGCAACCAGCTGGCCCTCGTCCAGCACAGCAATATTATCCGCGTGCAGAATGGTAGACAGGCGGTGGGCAATAATGACGGTCGTACGGTTTTTCATCAATTCTTGCAGTGCCAGTTGCACCTGATATTCACTTTCGGTGTCCAATGCGCTGGTTGCCTCATCCAGTAAAAGAATTTTCGGGTTGTTGAGGATCGCTCTGGCCAGCGCGATACGCTGGCGTTGTCCGCCAGATAGTCTGACGCCCTGTTCCCCAAGATGGCTTCCATAGCCATCGGGCAGTGCCGTGATAAAGGTGTGGGCATGAGCAGCGCGAGCAGCCGCAACAACTTCGCTATCGGTGGCGTCCAGCTTGCCATACGCAATGTTGTAGCGCACGTCGCCGGTAAACAGTGCCGGTTGCTGCGGCACGAGTGCAATATGCTCACGCAATGTTTTGAGGCCCATAGCACGGACGTCCTGTCCATCGAGCAAGACCTGGCCCTGCTGCGGGTCGTAAAAGCGCTGTAATAATTCGAACACCGTGGATTTACCTGCCCCCGAGGGCCCTACCAGAGCGAGACTTTTACCGGCTTCAATGCGTAGCGTAAAGTTTTCTAGTGCAGGTTGCTTGGGCCGGCTGGGGTAGTAAAAAGAGACGCGCTCCATATGCAATTCGGGCTGTGCACTGATGGGTGTTGACGCCACGGTAACGGGATCATCAATCAGGCTTTGGGTGTTAATCAATTCCACGAGACGCTCTGAAGCGCCGGCGGCGCGCTGGAGGTCACCCCAGACTTCAGAAATTGTTGCCACGCCGCTGCCGACCATAATGGCGTAAAAGACAAAGGCGCCCAGCTCTCCACCGGTCATGCTGCCGTTAATGACATCCTGGCCGCCTTCCCACAACATGCCAGACATGCCGACGAACAACAGCAGTATGGCACCACAAATGAGCAGTGAGCGCTGCCAGATGCGGCGGCGAGCGATTTCAAAGGCGCGCTCTACTTCGCGATCGAAAGCTTCAGACTCGAATTGTTCGCGCGTATAACTCTGCACCACACGGATATGCTGGATCACTTCGCCGACGTAGCTGCCCACGCTTGCAATGCTGTCCTGGCTTTGATTAGACAGCTTCCTCACCCGTCGGCCGAATACCAGTATCGGCAGCAGCACCAGAGGTACGCCTACCGCAATGATCAAACTCAGCTTTAGATTGGTGATAAACATCAGGACCAGCGCGCCGCTGGTGGTGAGGCTACTGCGCAGCGCCATACTAAAGGAAGAGCCGATGATGGTTTGTAGCAGGGTGGTGTCGGTGGTCAGTCGCGACATAATCTCCCCACTGCGATTGGTTTCAAAAAACCCCGGATGCAGACGAACAATGTTCTCGAAAACACGTTTGCGGATATCAGCGCTGATCCGTTCCCCCAGCCAGGACACCAGATAAAACCGGACAAACGTACCCACCGCCATGGCCGCTGCGATGGCAATCAGAAGTAGAATGGCACTTTTAAGGCCGGTACTAGACTCGCCTCCAAAGCCTTGGTCTATCAGTACTTGCAAGCCTCGTCCCAACGAGAGAGTGGCCCCGGCGGTAAACAACAGTGCGATGCTGGCGCCGACCAGACGCAGTTTATACTGTGAAAGCAGGGCTAAAACCGGTAGCAGGGCAGGCAGGCCCTTTCTGGCGCGAGAAGACATCAGGCGTGTGAGATCTGGAACGGCTGGTGACGCGCGGGCACGCAGGCCGTGCGACATGGGTCAAAAAGTTTAACTAGTGTAGACATCATGAGTGTGTTCCGTGGTGGTCGGGCTGCTTCGTGATAGTGTAATTGTTCGGCGGTGTTAATGGTATCAAGTAGAAAATTACGATGGAGATGATAACAATGGGTGATAAGTTCAAGGATAAGGTGGTCATTGTAACCGGCGGCAGTCGTGGCTTGGGTCGAGCCATCTCTGTGGGGTTTGCGCGCGAGGGCGCTCAGGTTGTCGTCGCCAGTCGCAAGATCGCCGCCTGCCAGGAGGTGGTCGCGCTTATCGAGAAAGCGGGTGGAATTGGAATGGCGCATGCCGCCCATATGGGTGAGGTTGCTGACCTCGACGCCCTCATTGCCGCGGCGTATGAACGTTTTGGTCGTGTCGATGTGCTCGTTAACAATGCCGGTATCAATGTCGCGCTGGGTCCGCTGTCGGAGATTACGACCACGGCGTTTGATAAGATGGTGGATGTCAATTTGAAAGGCGCTTGGTATCTGGCATCAAGACTTGCACCGCGCATGGGTGAGCACGGTGGTGGCTGTGTGATTAACATGTTGTCAGTCGCCGCCTTGTGCACGCCCGCTTACTCCGGTATTTATGCAGCAACCAAGGCAGCCTTGAAGGCTTTGACCGAGGTGATGGCGCAGGAATGGGCGCCATGGAATATTCGAGTCAACGCCTTGGCTCCGGGAAGTTATCACTCAGATCTGACCGATGGCGCGATTGCGGCACTGCCACATTACGGCGAAGGTATGGTGACAGCTGCTCTGATCCCTCGCATTGCGGAAACGGAGGAGATTCTCAATCCGGTGTTTTATCTTGCCTCGGAAGCGTTTACCACGGGAATTACTCTGGTTGCAGATGGCGGTCTGATGGCCAAACGTTAGGGACCGCCCAGGTTTTTGGAACCCTGCGTCAGTCCACCGATGTAAACACCAATTTCAAATAGCAGCCACATGGGTATCGCCAGCAGTGACTGGGAAATGATGTCGGGCGGGGTCAGTAGCATGCCAAAAATAAAGCAGCCCACAATAATATAAGGACGCTTTTTGGCTAGCGCTTCGGCGGTGGTGATGCCGGCCCAGATCATCAGTATCGCTACGATTGGAATTTCAAACGCCAAGCCAAAAGCAAAAAACAATTTCAGCACGAAGTTAAGGTAGCTATTGATATCGGTCATGATGGTGATGTCTTGGGGCGCCACGCTGGTAAAAAAAGAGAATATCAGTGGAAAGACGACGTAGTAGGCAAATGCGGATCCTGCATAAAACAATAGAACACTGGAGGCGAGCAGTGGAATTGCCAGGCGCTTTTCATGCTTGTACATTCCTGGCGCGATAAAGCTCCAGGCCTGATATAACACGTAGGGCATTGCCAGAAAAACTGCCGTTACCAGGGAAAGTTTGAACGGGGTGAAGAAGGGTGAGGCGACCTCGGTGGCAATCATCGTTGCGCCTGGAGGTAAAAGCGCACGTAAAGGCTCCGAGACGAATGTGTAGATATCGTTGGCAAACGGAAACAGGCAAATAAACACTAGCAGCACGGCTAACAGGGCGCGCAGCAGTTTGTCGCGCAGTTCCGTGAGGTGTGTGACCAGGGGCAGTGGTTGGTCCGTAGATTCCTGATCGCTCATTCGGTTTTCTTTTGTGCTGCTTCAAGGTCTGTCTTGCCCGGGATGGCGTGGCTATCCCGTGCTGGGGTCAGCGACTGGGCCGCGTCCTTCAAATCAGACCCGATAGACTCGGTGTCTTTTTTTAAACTCTCGCCGGCTTTGCGCAGTTCCTGCATGACGGAGTCATTATGCAGTTCCTGTTGAACTTCTTGTTTGATCTCGTTGAACCCGCGCCTGATTCGATTCAGCCATATGCTTGCGGTTCGAATAGCCTCAGGCAGGCGTTCGGGCCCGATAACAAAAAGGGCAACTACCCCTATGATGAGGAGCTCGGCAAATCCTATATCGAACATTCAGGCGCTATTTATCTTTCGTCGCAGTGTCCGCTGTTTCATCGGGCTCTGCTTCGTCGCTCGGTTCGGCTGCTTCGCCGTCATCCGACATACTTTTGCGAAAGCCTTTCACCGCACTGCCCATGTCGCTGCCGAGTGTGCGCAGCCGTTTGGTGCCAAACAACATGATCACGATCGCCAATATAATTAACAATTGCCAAATACTGATTCCACCCATTCCCATTCTCCTCTACAAATATGTATTCACTGCTGACAGCTTATCAGTTGCCCCGCGTGTCTCGCGCTGCCTTCTCGTCGAGTCCTGAGACACCAAAGCGGTCGCCAAGGCACAGCAGGACCTCTTGGGTGTCGAGTTCAAGATGTGACAGCATCACCATTGTGTGAAACCACAAATCGGCAACCTCGCCAATGACGGCGTTGCGGTCACCGCCGCGCTCGGCGTCTTTGGCCGCAAGAATGACTTCGGTGGCCTCTTCGCCCACTTTTTCTAAAATCTTGTTTAGCCCCTTGTGATGCAGGCTTGCAACATAGGATTGCTCTGGGTCGCCCTGTCTGCGCGCAGCGAGAGTCGTAGCCAACTGTTCCAGTACATCACTCATGATTTTTTCCCGTATATATCGTCGGGTTGTTTGATGATGTCATCGGTGACATGCCAGACGCCATCCTTCAGTTGTCGATAAAAACAACCGCGCCTGCCAGTGTGGCAGGCAATGCCTCCGATTTGTTCCACCTTCATTAGAACGGTGTCCGCATCACAGTCAATACGCAACTCTTTCAGGCGCTGAACATGCCCAGATTCCTCGCCTTTACGCCACAGAGCCTGTCGTGAACGTGACCAGTAGATGGCGCGGCCTTCGCTGATCGTCAGTTGCAGGGCATCACGGCTCATCCAGGCCAGCATCAGGACTTCGCCGGTCTGCCAATCCTGTGCAATAGCGGGGATTAGTCCCTGCTCATTCCACTTGATGTCTTTTGCTAGCGTGCTGGGTTCAGTCATAACGTTGTCTCATGAGAGATCACAGTATGGCACATGGCAGGGCGAGGCACATATATTCAGTCGCCTCTGGGCCAGAACAGGCTTATGCCCAAACCGGCCAGCAGCCAGCTGATCAGGGGCGCATTCGCCAGATATTGTCCAACGTTCGGAAAGGTGCTTGCAGCCGCGGCGAGACAGACAATGCCTGCTAGTAGATGGCGTCGCCGACGTGAGCGCCCCTCTTTTTGCCGCTTTTTTTCGTTCAGAAGCTGTGGCCGTTCTGACGGGTGTCGCTCGATGCCGCGGGAATGTTGCAAGCTGTCCAGCACTGCCTCTGGGAGCTGCGGCAGCTGCTCAAGCCATGAAGGGGCATGGCGTTGCAGTCGTTTTAGGACAGATTGTGGGGAGTAGCGTTGTTGTACCCACTCTTCCAGAAAGGGCTGTGCTGTGTCCCAAAGATTGAGGTCGGGATACAGCTGACGCCCCATACCCTCAATATTAAGGAGGGTTTTTTGCAACAACACCAGCGAGGGTTGAACTTCCATATCAAATCGGCTGGCGGTCTGGAACAGATAGACTAACAGCTGGCCAAAAGATATCTGGCTGATAGGCCTTTCAAATATGGGTTCACACACGGCGCGCATTGCTGATTCAAAGTCCTGCACGTGGGTTTGGGGTGGCACCCAGCCACACTCAACATGCAGCTGCGCGACTTCACGGTAGTCGCGGCGGAAAATTCCGAGCAGATTGCGGCCCAGGTAATACTGGTCTGCGTCTGAAAGGCTACCGATGATGGCGCAGTCCACGCCGATGTAGGTCGGATCTGCCGGGTCTGTTGCATCCACAAAGATATTGCCCGGATGCATGTCAGCGTGAAAGAAACTGTGGCGGAATACTTGCGTAAAAAATATTTCTACACCGCGCTCGGCCAGTAGTTTCAGGTCTGTACCTCGGGCGCGTAAAGTTTCAAGGTCGGTGACGGGAATCCCCGAAATACGCTCCATGGTGAGTACATTTCGGCAGGTGTAGTCCCAGTAAATTTCAGGCACATAGAGCAGCTTGTTGTTCTCGAAGTTGCGGCGCAACTGACTGGCGTTGGCGGCTTCACGCCCCATATCGAGCTCATCGAGAATGACCATCTCATAATCTGATACAACTTCCACCGGACGCAGTCGGTGACCTTCAGGGTGATATTTTGCCATCAGTCTTGCCAAGGTAAAAAGGAGAGCAATGTCTTGGCGGATGATCGGCTCGATATCCGGGCGCACTACTTTGACGACTACCTGCTCGCCGCTGTGCAGCGTGGCGCAGTGCACCTGGGCCACGGATGCAGAGGCCATAGGGGTGTTTTCGAAACGGGCAAATAGCTCAGACACGGGTTTACCCAGCGCCTTTTCAATAATCGCAACAGACTGTTCCTGCGGAAAAGGCGGAACATTGTCCTGTAGCTTGGCCAGTTCGTCAGCGATATCTTCCGGCAGCAAATCGCGTCGAGTCGATAGCATCTGTCCGAATTTTATAAATACTGGCCCCAATTCCTCAATGGCGCGGCGCAGGCGGACCCCCCGCGGGAGGTCTGGCACGGGGTGTAAACGCCACGGCGCCAGACCCAGAGCGAAGCGCGGTAGCGCGGAGAGCTGTTCTACATCGACAAACTCATCCAGTCGATAGCGGCCGACGATGCGCAGTATTTTAGCCAGTCGTATGGCGCGGGACATGGCTCAGCTCCGCGCGTTCTGCAAGCGCAGTTGCAGTCGCTCTGCGCGGGATTGCAGTCGGTCTACACGCAACCCCAGCTCTTGTAAGTCCCGGTAGAAATCTTCCACCTCGAGTCGCGGCGGACTGAGCCGAGCTTCCTCATGGACGAATTCTTCCAGCTGTCGGGTCAGGCCGGTGGAAGCTTGCTTGCCCCAACTAAAAGCATGGCGCAATGTCTGCGCAAGTTGGTGTCCGGCGACGTCGCCGAGGGTGTCGACCAGGGGCGCTTCCCAGTCTATGTCCAGCGTTGCCAAAACCTGTTGTAGCGCAATGAGCGGGGCACTGTCTCCCTCGAGCTCGAGACCACCATTGATCAGCGTGGCAGTTGGGTCGCGAGAGGTCGCTAGCTCGGTGAAATCAGAGGCTTCACCCTTTATGCTTGTTGTGACCGGGCCGTGATGGGTGCCGGCCAGACGAATGCCCTGGGCACTAGGGTGAAGATAAATGTCCAGGGTTGGAGCGGTACAATGCAGCGCGAACACGCAGTCCTCGAGTCGCGCCAACCCCGACTTGCTTTGTGGAGAGAGGTCCAGGGTGCGGTTGAGTCCCGCTTCCAGCGCGGCCAGTGCGGCAGTGTGCAGCGTGGGGTCTATAGTCGTCGTCATTTTACGCTTTAATGCCCCGGTGCAGTGCTACAACACCTCCGGTCATGTTGTGGTATTCACACTGGCAGAAACCAGCGTCTTCCATCATATTCTTAAGCGTACCCTGGTCGGGGTGTTTGCGGATGGATTCGGCGAGGTACTGGTAGCTTTCGCTGTCATTGGTCACTAATCGGCCCATCACAGGCAACACGCGAAAAGAATAGGTATCGTAGGCTTTGCTGAGCAGAGTGTTCTGCGGTTTGGAAAACTCCAACACCAGCAAACGGCCCCCGGGCTTGAGAACACGCAGCATGGAGCGCAGGGCTAGGTTGATATCGGTGACATTGCGCAGGCCGAAGGCGATGGTGACGCAGTCGAAGCTGTTATCTGGGAACGGCAGGAACTGGGCGTCGGCCTGCACGAATTCGATATTGCCCTGGCGGCCCTGGTCCAGCAGCTTGTCTCGGCCTACCTGCAACATGGAGTCGTTGATATCGGCCAGTACCACACGCCCCTCGGGGCCTACAAGCTCTGCGAAACGAGCCGCCAAGTCACCCGTGCCACCGGCGATGTCCAGTACCGCGTTGTTCTTGCGCACTCCGCTCAGTTCGATGGTAAAGCGCTTCCAAATACGGTGTATGCCGCCTGACATGAGGTCGTTCATCAGGTCATAGCGGGCTGCCACCGAATGGAATACATCGGCGACCATGCCGGCCTTGGCATCCTTCTCGACTTCCTTGTAGCCGAAGTGTGTGGTTTCTTTGTCGCTCATGGCGCTTCTGCCTTGGGTTTACGAGTTACGACGTATTATAACCCGATGTGGGCGTCTGGTCAGGTCGACAGGTTTACCCCGAAAAGAATGAAATGCTTAGGCGCCCAGATTGAGAACTTGTACATCTGGGTCGCGACCCGCCCCGGCCTTTTCTAGGCGCGCAAGGTAATCTTGCCACTTAGCGTCCTGGTCCTGACACAACTCATAGAGATAGCGCCAAGAATACAGGCCGGAGTCATGGTCGTCGTCAAATACTAGCTGCAGTGCGTAGTTTCCAACCGGCTTTATTGCCGTAATAGCGACGTTGATCTTTCCTGTCTGTAGTACTTCTTGGCCCGAGCCGTGACCCAGGACTTCGGCGGATGGAGAGTAGACGCGCAGAAATTCGCAGCTCAGGGAGTAACGTGCACCCCCGGCATATTCCAGCTCCAGCTGTCTGGAGCGGCTGTGCAGCTGAACCCCGATGGGTTTATGTTGCTCAGACACAGGTGCAGTCACAGGATAAATCGGGATAAATCATCATCACTGCTGAGCTCCTGTAACTGCGTGTCAACATAAGTGGCGTCGACTTTGAGGGATGTGTCCTGCAAGCCCGTATCGGCCGCGCCGAAAGAGGTCTCTTCCAATAGTCGCTCCATAACAGTGTGTAGCCGTCTGGCACCAATATTTTCAGTTCTCTCGTTGACCTGCCATGCGGTTTCTGCAATGCGACGCACGCCGTCCTGTGTGAACGTGACGTCCAAGTTCTCGGTTGCCAATAACGCCTGATACTGTTCGGTCAGTGAGGCGTTTGGCTCCGTCAGGATGCGTTCGAAGTCGTCGGGAGTGAGTGCTGACAGTTCAACACGAATGGGCAGGCGACCCTGCAGTTCTGGTATCAGGTCCGAGGGCCTGGCCATGTGAAATGCGCCGGAGGCAATAAACAGGATGTGGTCGGTCTTGACCATGCCATGCTTGGTGCTGACTGTGGAACCTTCAATCAGGGGTAGCAGGTCGCGCTGCACACCCTCACGAGACACATCGGCCCCAGCGCCCTCGGAGCGCTTGGCCACTTTATCTAGCTCATCAATAAAGACGATGCCGTTTTGTTCAGCTTCTGCCAGAGCCTTTTGCTTGAGCTCATCTTCATTCACGAGTTTCGCCGCTTCTTCCTCGCACAGCGCCTCTAAGGCCGCCTTGACCGACATTTTGCGTGTTTTGCTTTGTTGCTGGGACATATTAGAGAACATACTTTGCAGTTGGCTGGTCATTTCCTCCATGCCCGGCGGGGCCATGATTTCCATACTGGGGAGGCTGGTGCTTAGTTCGACCTCGACCTCTTTGTCGGCGAGATCTCCTTCACGCAACTTCTTGCGCAGCAGCTGCCGTGTGCTTGAAGAGGAATCGAAAGCGGCATCGCGGGCCGGTGGTAACAGGATATCGAGAATACGCTCCTCAGCGGCTTCTTCGGCTCGGAAGCGCACGCGTGTCATCTCCTGCTCCCGGTACATTTTGATCGCCACATCCACCAGATCGCGCACAATAGATTCAACGTCACGACCCACATAGCCCACTTCTGTAAATTTGGTCGCTTCAACTTTTACGAACGGAGCATTGGCCAGTTTGGCTAGTCGCCGCGCGATCTCTGTTTTGCCGACGCCAGTGGGACCTATCATGAGGATATTTTTGGGGCTGATCTCAGCACGCAGCTCCTCGGG
This sequence comes from Halioglobus sp. Uisw_031, assembly GCF_047729875.1. Lineage (NCBI taxonomy): Bacteria > Pseudomonadati > Pseudomonadota > Gammaproteobacteria > Cellvibrionales > Halieaceae > Halioglobus > Halioglobus sp. Uisw_031. The sequence goes on from NZ_CP159826.1 coordinate 172,429, forward strand.
CAACTGCATCCGTCGCCAGCGATTCCGCAGAGCGATGGCCACTGCACGTTTCGCCGCTTCCTGGCCGACGATGTGTTTGTCGAGTTCGTGAACAATTTCGCGAGGTGTCATATTGGACATGTTAGGGCCTAAAAATCCAGTTGTTCTATGGTTCGGTTGTGGTTGGTGTAGATGCAGATGTCAGCGGCGATGCCCAAGCCCTTTTCAACAATGGTACGGGCATCCAGCTCAGTGTTGTCTAGCAAGGCGCGCGCCGCAGACTGCGCGAAGGGTCCGCCCGAACCGATAGCAATCAGATTGTCTTCTGGCTCAATCACATCGCCGTTTCCGGTGATAATGAGAGAGGTATCCTTGTCGGCAACCGCCAATAAGGCCTCAAGGCGTCTTAGGGCGCGTTCGGTGCGCCAGGCCTTGGCCAACTCAACGGCGGCGCGCACTAGATGGCCCTGGTGCTTTTCCAGTTGTGCTTCAAACAGTTCGAACAGAGTGAAAGCGTCGGCAGTGCCGCCGGCGAATCCAGCTAACACCTTATCCTGATAAAGGCGCCGTACCTTGCGGGCATTGCCTTTCATCACAGTGTTGCCCATGGACACCTGCCCGTCACCGCCAATCACCACGCTGTTACCACGGCGGACGGAAAGTATGGTCGTACCTCGGAACTGTTCCACGTCTTATCTCCTGTGGGCTGACTCATGGGATATTAGTGGTCCCGGTCGAGCTGATATGGGGTGATCTGCCTAAAATTCAAGGGCCCCAGTGACGTCAGGTGCCACCGCGCTTCAGTAACAGGGTTTCTATATTCTGATTCGTGGTAAGGCCTCGCGCCCTAACCATAAGCTCGCGGGATTCGAAGGGCCCGAGGTACACCCGAAACCAGATGCCGTTGCTACCGCTTATTTCTTCAATGACAGGCTCCAGTCCCAGCAGCAGTAATTGAGCCCGACGTCGTTCTGCGTCGTCGTGCTGCCTAAAAGACCCTGCCTGTAATAAATAGGGCTCAGGCAGTTCAGTTGCCGTAGGGGGTTTACGGACATCCGCTGCGGGCTCCACTTGGTCCTGCACCTCATCAATGCTTTCTTGGGTGAGGTTGGTGTAAAAGTCGAAGCGCGGCCTCTGAATGACCACCTCTGGTTGCTCCGGTGTTCCGGTCTCTGTCGCTGAGGCTGCCGGATCGGGCAGTGTCCCGAGGTAGCCAATGAAACTCAGAAACACGCCTGTTAAAACCCCCGCAACATAAAGCCGTAGCCCTTTGCCGCGAGACTGGCCTTCGCCAGAACGTCGTTGCGCCTGAGTTTTTCGGGCGGGGGCTTTTCGAGTACTTTTGCCCTGCTTTCGTTTAGCAAAATCTTGGCCCATTGTTTACATAACCTCTGGGGCGGAAACGCCCAACAAGCCAAGGCCATTGGCGATAACCTGTCCTGTCGCTTGGCTGAGCGCGACCCGTGCATCGCGTAGGTCGCGGTCCTCAACCAGCATTTTACAGCCGTTATACCAAGCGTGAAACTCCCCGGCCAATTCGCGCAGGTACGTGGCCACTGTGTGGGGTTCATTATTAAGCGCAGCGGCCGCCAGGACCTCGGGATAACGGTCGAGCCGGCGCAACAGGTTCTTTTCATGCTCCTCCTGAAGTTGATCCAAGTGTTGCAAGGCTTTCTCGACCTGCCATTCCCAGCCCCTTTCGACGAGCTTGCGCATCACGCTGCAAGTGCGAGCGTGGGCGTATTGAATGTAATACACCGGATTGTCATTGCTCTGCGACAGCGCAAGGTCGATATCAAAGGTCAATTGTGAGTTAGGTGCGCGGGCCACCAGGAAATAGCGCGTTGCATCTCGTCCAACTTCTTCAATAAGGTCGCGCAGGGTGACGTAGCTGCCTGCGCGCTTGGACAGTTTAACTTCCTCGCCTTCACGCATAACGGTGACCATCTGGTGTAGAACATAATCCGGCCAGCCCTGTGGGATGCCCTGATCCAGAGCTTGCAGCCCTGCGCGAACCCGGGTCACCGTGCTGTGGTGGTCTGCACCCTGCTCGTTGATGACGCGCTCAAAGCCGCGCTGCCACTTGTTGAGGTGATAGGCCACATCCGGAAGGAAATAGGTATACCCTCCATCGCGCTTGCGCATAACGCGATCCTTGTCATCGCCGAAGTCGGTGGTGCGCAGCCACAGTGCGCCATCGCGCTCATAGCAATGGCCGGTTTCGACGAGTCGTTCCACTGTGCGCTCGACCGCGCCGCTATCGTAAAGCGAGGACTCCAGAAAATACACGTCAAAATGCACCGCGAATGCCTTCAGGTCCAGATCCTGTTCACGCCTGAGGTAAGCGACGGCAAACGCTTGAATGTCATCCACGTTATCGGCGTCGGCTGAGCCGACAACGTGGTGGTCTTGGACGTCAATGCTGGCTCCGAGCAGGAAGGCCTGGGCCACCTCTGCTATGTACTCGCCGCGGTAACCATCTTGCGGCCATTGAGGATCATCCGGCGCCACTCCCTTGCAGCGTGCCTGCACGGAGAGGGCCAGATTATGAATTTGCACACCGGCATCGTTGTAATAGAATTCGCTGGATACATCCCACCCCGTCGCTGCCAGTAGGCGGCAAATACTGTCTCCTACGGCGGCGCCCCGGCCATGGCCCACGTGCAGAGGTCCGGTTGGGTTGGCGGAGACAAACTCGACCTGAACCTTGCGCCCGCCGCCCTCATTGCAGGTGCCGAATGACGTCCCCTGTTCAAGAATGGTACGAATCACGGCTTGATTGCTGTCATCTGACAGGAAGAAATTAATAAATCCCGGGCCGGCAATTTCAGTGCGACTCACCAGCGAGTTCGCCGGGAGGGCATTGCTGATAAGCGTTGCTAGCTCGCGCGGTTTGCGCTGTGCTGACTTGGCGAGCGAGAGGGCAATGTTGCTTGCCAAATCGCCGTGGCTGTTATCGCGCGTGTGGTCAATCTGTACCTGAGGAGCGAGATCATCCGGCAACAGGCCTTGGGCAACCAGTGCGTCTAGGGCCTGGTGAATAAGCCGTGTGAGTTCTTCCTTCATTGTGAGGGGGTAACCTGGTTTGCTTCAAAAGTTGCCGGTCGCGAGTCAATAGACTGGCTCAGCAGCTATATTATCATCATAAGCGACAGCTATGGCTAGAGAAGTCGTATTTAGAAAACGTTCTGGGGGTCGATATCGATCGACCACTTTAACCCCTGCTTCGCAGGTAAAGCCTCGGCGTTCGCGACTAACACACTGGCTGCAGTCTGGGCGGCCCCGCGGGTGGGCGCGGTAAGCAGCAATTGACAGCGATATTTGCCAGCGCGGCGCTGCATGGGTGAAGGCAGTGGCCCAATTAGCTTGGCACCGCTGGGGAGGAAAGGCGTGCTGCGTTCGCGCAGCGTTTGCAGGAACTGCTCGCCGTATTCGGCATTTGGGCAATCGGTCCGCAACACCACCAGTTGCCCTGCGGGGGGCATGCCTGATTCCTGTCGCTGTTTGAGTAGTACTCTGGCCTGTTCGGCATAGCTGGTGCTCAACATCGCGAGCAGCGCTGGGTGGTCGGGGTAGTGTGTTTGTAGTAGAACGCTGCCCGGGATATCCGCGCGGCCAGCGCGGCCAGCCACTTGGGTGAGGAGTTGCGCCATGCGTTCCTCGCCGCGAAAATCGGTACTGAACAGCAAAGCATCGGCATCAATCACCGCAACCAGGCTTACGCCCGGAAAGTGATGACCTTTGGTAAGCATCTGTGTGCCGAGTAAAATGCAGGGCTCCCCTTTGTTAATGTCTTCTGCCAGGGCCTGCATGGAACCCTTGCTTTGCATGGAGTCGCTGTCAACGCGATAGATGGGCCATTGTTTGAAGTGCGTGCGCAGAAAATCTTCTGTTTGTTCTGTGCCAAGACCTGCGGCCATCAATCGCTCGCTGTTGCATTGGGGGCATTGCCTGGGCAGCATGCTCGAGTCGCCGCAGTGATGACAGCGCAGACGCCCGCGGCGGCGGTGAATGGTCAGTCGAGCGTCGCAGGCGCGACATTCAGCGATCCAGCCACAATCGTGGCATTGTAGAGTGGGCGCATAACCGCGGCGGTTGAGGAATAACAGGGTTTGCTGTCCGAGTTGCAGCTTCTCTTGTATGGCTTCGAGTAGTCCTTTGGACAGCCCAGCGTGGAGTTCTTGTCGGCGCACATCCAGGACTTTTATATCCGGCATCCCCCCGCTGCTGGCGCGTTGTGTGAGTTGCTGGTGCTGATAGCGGCCAGCGACAACATTTTGAATGCTCTCCAGTGATGGCGTCGCGCTACCCAGCAAAATCGGGATTGAATGTATCTGAGCTCGTTTTACTGCGACATCCCGGGCAGAGTAGCGAAATCCGTCTTGCTGTTTATAAGAGCCATCGTGTTCCTCGTCCACGATAATCAGCCCCGGTGATGCAAGTGGCGTAAAAACTGCCGACCGGGTGCCAACAATGATATGTGCATTACCGGTGCGGGCCGCTTCCCATGCCTGGTAACGGTTGGCATCGCTCAGCCCAGAGTGCAACACTGCAATGTTGGCCTCAAAGCGCTGTTGAAAGCGTGCGAGAGTTTGCGGTGTCAGCCCAATTTCCGGAACCAGAATGAGTGCCTGTCGCCCCTGTTGCAGGCAGTTTTCGATCAATCGCAGGTAGATTTCGGTTTTGCCGCTGCCGGTGACACCTTCCAAGAGGTGGCAGCTGAATCCTTGCTTTGTACCGCTTACTGCATTTAAGGCTGCGTACTGTTCAGAGTTGAGGGTTAAACCCTCATTGACTCTAATAGGTTGTAAGCGCTCACTCATCATGTGAGACTCGACCAGCTTTTTGTCTTGTAAGCTGCGCAGAACAGTGGCACTTATGCTGTTATCCCTGAATTCGGTGTTCTCAATAACAGGCTTTTGCATGAGCAGACTGATCGCTTGTGCCTGGCGCGGCGATCGCGGCAGAGCAGTCTCCGGCAGGCCTTTCCCTAGGGTGGTGAGTTGCCAAACTAGTATGCCGTGCGGTTGTTGCGGTTTGCCCTCCCTCAGGCGCTTGGGAAACAGCGTGCCGAACACCTCGCCGTGTGGGTGGTGGTAGTAGTCAGCGGCCCAGCGGCATAAGTGCAGCAATTGTGGATCGATCAGCGGTGCCTCATCGAGAATTTCAACTGCGTGCTTGAGAGAGCTCAAGGGAATATCGCTGTCTTCACACACCGCCAGCAAATAGCCGGTTACCTCGCGGCGCCCAAAGGGAACGCGCAGCCGAATTCCCGGTTGCAGGCCAACCAATTCGGCATTGCTGACCCCAATAGGCGCCAAATAGTCAAAATGGCGGCGCAGGGGTGATGGAATGGCCAGTCGAAGTACGGACATTTCGCCTCTTGTTGACTCGAAAAATTGAACGAAGACGCTATTGTAGCAAAATGGGGCGGGCTATTGCTTCTAACACTGCGTCTGGTAAGATGCCCGCCTCTTTTTTGAGTCACTCACGTCTGTGGCGGTTCAATTCTCCCATCGCAGTGCGGTGCCTGACAGCGGTTGGGCGGCGGCACTAATTACTAGGAGCTACATGTTATGAAAGCGGATATCCATCCCAAGTATGAAGCCATTACCGCCACGTGCAGTTGTGGTAACACGGTACAGACACGTTCAACACGGTGCGAAGACTTCCATGTTGACGTCTGTTCTTTGTGCCACCCTTTTTATACGGGCAAGCAAAAGACCTTAGACACCGGTGGTCGTGTTGACCGTTTTAACAAGCGTTTCGGTGGTCGTGGTACTAAGCGGTAGAAAAGTATTTGTTATAAGCTTTTTGCGGCATCGATTAAAGCGTCCTAGCTTCTAAGTAACAGTAGTATTCATTGCGGCAGGCTGGGCTCGCGATACATCAAAGGGCGATTTGTCGCATTGTTACTGATGTGCCTTTTCTATAGTCACTTTGATCTTTTTCGCAATTGTTTTGGTGAGCGCAGGTAGACCCATGTCCGAAGACTTGAAACGTGATGCACTGTCTTATCACGCAGAGCCCACGCCCGGAAAAATCAGTATTGAACTGACTACGACGGCAGAGACGCTGCGCGACTTGTCTTTGGCATACAGCCCTGGCGTGGCGGCGCCCTGCCGTGAAATTGCCCATGATCCGGATCTTGCCTACCGCTATACCAGCAAGGGTAATTTAGTGGCAGTCATTAGTAATGGCACTGCGGTATTAGGGCTGGGCAATCTTGGTAGCCTAGCGAGTAAACCTGTCATGGAAGGTAAGGCACTTCTTTTTAAGCGTTTTGCCGGCATTAACTCCATCGATATTGAAGTGGACACAGAGGATACGCAAGAGTTCATCTCCACTGTGTCGAACATAGCCGACACCTTTGGTGGCATTAATCTTGAAGACATCAAGGCCCCAGAGTGTTTTGAAATTGAATCGGCGCTGATTGAGCGCTGTAATATCCCAGTATTCCATGATGATCAGCACGGGACCGCGATTGTAACCGCCGCGGGGTTGATCAATGCGCTTGAAATCCAAGGCAAGTGCATGGAAGAGGCGATCATCACCTGCCTAGGAGCTGGCTCGGCAGCTATCGCCTGCATGCGTCTGCTGCTCACGATGGGCGTGCGGCGCGAGAACATTTTCATGCTTGACCGCCGAGGCGTTATTTACGATGGTCGAGAGGGCGTCAACGTCTATAAGCAAGAATTTGTGAATCACACTGACAAGCGCAGTTTGACCGACGCGATTAAAGGAGCCGATGTATTCATAGGCCTGTCCGGGGCTGATTTGCTGACCCCGGCAATGCTCCTGTCCATGGCAGACCGCCCGGTGGTGTTCGCTTGTTCCAATCCGGATCCCGAGATCAAGCCTGAGCTGGCGCTGGCGACTAGAGACGATCTGATCATAGCCACCGGCCGCTCGGATTATGCTAACCAAGTCAACAATGTGTTGGGTTTCCCTTTCATTTTTCGCGGGGCCCTCGATGTCCGAGCGACCGTCATCAATGAAGAGATGAAAGTAGCCGCAGTACTTGCGCTCAGCGCTTTGGCGCGCGAGCCTGTTCCTGACGAGGTGCTGGCTGCGTGTGAGGTAGAGGCGCTCGAATTCGGGCCAAACTATATCATTCCCAAGCCGCTGGATGGACGTTTGCTGACGCGTATTGCGCCTGCGGTCGCTAGAGCCGCGGTTGATAGCGGCGTTGCCCGCCTGCCCTACCCCCAAAATTATTTGCCGACACTCTAGAGATTAAAAAATATCGTTGATCTGGTCGGAGATGTCGCTGTCGCCAGATGAATTGCTCGGTCCGCGCCCGGTTTGCTGTGGCACGCTTCCTTGCAGGAAATATTCGAATATGGCGTTGCGCTGGCCGGGAGCTGCCAGTAGTCCGTTGTCGGGGTCTATTTTAACGGTGACGATGCCTGGAGGGACAGGGCGCTCCACTTGCGGGCTGTCTTTGAGCGCTGTCCGCATATATTGAATCCAAATGGGCAGAGCGGCAGTGCCACCAAATTCTTTGCGACCCAGAGGGGTGTAATTGTCAAAGCCCACCCAGACCGTAGTGACTACCGCCTGATTATATCCGGAGAACCAAACGTCCATTGGGCCATTTGTTGTGCCGGTTTTGCCCGCGATATCACTGCGTTCTAGTACTAGTGCGCGCCGACCTGTACCGCGTTTGATAACGTCTTTGAGGATACTATCGATGACATAGTTCACTCGCGCGTCTTGGACGCGTGGCGCGGGTGGAAATTGCGGTGCCTCTGAGTTTTCTGCTGCCATGATTGCCTCCATGGTCATCTCGCCGTCCGGGCTCTGCGGCATATCGAGCAGATCACAATCTGGGCAGACCGTGAGTGGCCGAGCTTCAAATGCGACTTCACCTTCGAGGTTCTCGACGCGTTGAATGAGGTGCGGTTCCACACGATAGCCGCCATTGGCCAGTAAGGCGTAACCCGTGGCTAGCTGTAAAGGAGTAATGGTTTGGGTTCCCAGCGCCAAGGACAGTTCGGGTGCATAGTTAGAGGTGTCGAAGCCCAGACCTTGAGCGTAGTTGATCAATTGTGTGACACCAAGGCGCTGCAGCAGGCGAATGGACACCAAATTGCGCGATTTAGTCAGGGCCCAGCGCAATCGCGTCGGACCATAAAACTTGCCTTCGTCGTTCTCTGGGCGCCAAAGGTCTCCCGATCTGCCGCCCTGCGCGACGATGGGTGCGTCGTTAATAATTGTGGCCGCTGTGTACCCGGCATCTAAGGCCGCACTGTATAGAAACGGTTTAAAATTTGAGCCAGGTTGGCGCTCTGCTTGACTGGCGCGGTTGAACTTGCTCAGTTCGAAGCCAATGCCGCCGACCATACTGACAATAGCGCCATTGTCTGGGTTCAGGGAAACTAGGGCCGCCTGTACTGCGGGGATTTGAGCCAGTTGCCACTGATCATCTTCACCTTGAGTGACTCTGATCAGATCACCAACAGCGAGCACATCGGACACGGGTTGCTGGGATGCTCCTGTGGCATTTTCGGTCAGATAGGGTCGCGCTTGGCGAATACCATTCTCCCAAAGTAGATCAGGGGTGCTGCCATCAGCCAGTAATAAAGTAGCCGCTTTATCATCCACCGAGGTGACAATGGCGGGTTGCAGGTCGGCGACAATAGCGGCTTTCGTCAGTGCCTTTCTCCATTGGCTTATGATGTCCTCGCCAGGTGATGTGGGCGGGAATTGTTGCTCAGGGCCGCGGTATCCGTGGCGCTTATCGTAGCTAATGAGACCCTCTATGACAGACTGGTTGGCAACGCGCTGCAGGTCGCTGCTGATCGTCGTATAAACATGATAGCCGTTGGTATAGGCCTCCATTCCGTAGAGTTGCAACATCTGCTGCCGTGCCATTTCCGCGGCATAGTGTGCGGCAAAGCCCAGCTTAGCGCCGTGAATTCGAGCGGAGTCAGGTTCACGTCGTGCGTTTTGGTATTGCGCGTCACTGATGTAGCCCAGCGTAAGCATGCGGCCCAAAATCCAGTCGCGGCGCTGTTTTCCACCATCGGGCCCACTGACGGGGTTGTCGCGGGAGGGTGCTTTGGGAACTCCCGCGAGCATGGCATGCTGGGCCAGGCTTAACTCTCCGATGCTCCTCCCATAGTAAACCTGCGAAGCGGCCTCGAAACCGTAGGCTCGATGGCCCAGGAAGACACGGTTGAAGTACAGCTCAAAGATTTCTTGTTTGCTGAGTGCGCGCTCAATCTCGATAGCGAGCAGTATTTCGTTGAACTTGCGCATAAAGGTGCGATCGAGGTTGAGGAAGTAGTTACGCGCCACCTGCATGGTTAATGTACTGCCCCCAGAGCCCTTTTCACCGGTGAGGATCAGCTCCGAAACGGCGCGCATGAGCCCCGGCACATCGATACCGTTGTGGACAAAGTAATTGTCGTCTTCTGCCGCAAGTAGGGACTTAATGAACTGCTCGGGGATGGCATCAAAAGGCAGTGGACTGCGCTTTTGCTCACCAAATTGGCCGATGAGTTCTCCATCGCGGGTATACACCAGCATAGGTGTTTGCAGCTTTACATCGCGCAGGGTTTCAACATTTGGAAGGTTTGGACTGAGATAAAGATAGGTGCCGGCAAGCAACCAGATGGCACCCAAAATACCGAACAAGCACAGCCGGACAACTAGTCGTAGGAAGATCATTTAGCCCTTTAAAAACAGTCGCTTATAGACATCTGTAGCGGCAATAATGTTATCTGGTTGGTAATTATAAGCTTTTTTTCTCCTGTGATATATTTGGGTCTGTGGTATATCTCGTATTAATGTAGTATTACATATAAATAACCTAAGTTAGTGATACTGATAGGAAAAAAATTGCTCGAATTATTCGGAAAAACAAAATCCTCGATTGTTCTTGGACTGGACATTAGCTCAACGACAGTAAAATTACTGGAGTTGAGCTATTCAGGCGACCGTTATTGTGTAGAGAGTTACGGCGTGGCGTCGCTGCCGCAGGACGCAGTCGTAGAAAAGGGCGTCTATGACGTAACGGGCGTTTCTCACGCTATTCGAACGGTCGTTGAACAATCTCGAACCAAGGTCAAGAACGCAGCAGCAGCAGTAGCGGGTTCTTCCGTCATCACTAAATTGATCGATATGCCAGAGGGGTTGAGTGAGGACGATATGGAGATGCAACTCACTCTGGAAGCAGATCAGTACATTCCATATCCTCTGGAAGAGGTCTCGATCGATTTCGAGATACAGGGCCCTTCGCCGGAGCGCGATAATCAGGTAGAAGTATTATTGGCAGCGTGCCGCAGGGAGACTATCGAGTCCAGGGTTGAGGCGATTGAAGGTGCAGATTTGATTCCCAAAATCGTGGACGTTGAGGCCTATGCTATGGAAAGGGCCTTTTCTGTGTTGCTGGGTCAGTTGGACTTGGATGAGGGCAGTACGGTTGCTATCGTCGATATCGGCGCAACGATGACTACCTTAAGCGTCCTTAGCGATGGACTGACTATCTACACACGTGAACAGCTATTTGGCGGTAAGCAGCTTACAGATGAAATAATGCGGCGCTACGGACTGCCGGTGGAAGAAGCAGGCTTGGCTAAGAAGCGGGGGGGCTTGCCCGACGACTATGAGCCGGAAGTGTTGGAGCCGTTCAAGGAAGCGGTGGTTCAGCAGGTTGCCCGCTCGTTACAATTCTTTTTCTCTTCCAGTCAGTACAACGATGTGGATCATATTATTCTCGCCGGCGGCGTTGCTTCTATGGGGGGGCTGAACGAGTTAGTGCAGGATAAACTGGGCACGCCAACGTCAGTAGCGAATCCGTTTGCACAGATGTCGATTTCCCCCCGGGTTAACGCAGTGGCGCTGGAAAATGATGCGTCGGCAATGATGATTGCATGCGGCCTGGCCTTGAGAAGCTTTGGCTAATGGCGCAAATCAACTTACTGCCATGGCGCGAAGAGCGTCGCCAGGTTCTTAAAAAAGAATTTTTGTCATCTGTGGCATTGGTGTTGGCTCTCAGCGTAGGTTTAATACTGCTCGCGGACCGTGTGATGAATAGCCAGATTGACGATCAGACCGCGCGTAATCAATATCTGATCGAGAATATTAAGGCGTTGGACAAGCAGGTCGCTGAAATTCGTGACCTTCAGAAGCGGCGTGATCAACTGTTGGCCCGCATGCGGGTTATTCAGCGTCTACAAGGCAACCGGCCCATTATCGTGCGAGTGCTTGATCAACTTGTACGGACAGTTCCGGACGGACTTTTCTATACTGAGCTGGTTGCTGTGGGGCCAGATATTACTCTGACGGGTGTGGCTGAATCGAATAATCGCGTGTCGAGATTGATGCGACAACTGGATGCATCAGACTGGCTAGCAAACCCCAATTTGGACAAAGTCACGGCTGCCCCAGAGTTCGGCGACCAGGCAAATGTATTCGTTTTGACCGTTCATGTCCCTGCCATCGAAGAAGCGTTAGAGGAGGGATGAGCCATGGCCTTTGAAGATACTGTGCGGTCGGTGCGTGAATTCGATTTTGGCAATCTCGATTTTGACAATATCGGGTCCTGGCCCCTTCCGATTAAGATATTTGTTCGGGTGCTGTTACTGGTCTTGGTCGTTGTGGCCGGCTACTACTATCATGTTGAGGACTTGCAGTTGGCGTTAGCAGCAGCGGAGGCGAAAGAGGTAGACCTAAAGAAAGATTTTGAGACAAAGGCTTTTCAGGCCGCCAACCTGGGTGCCTATCGCCAACAGATGGTGGAAATGGAGGAGTCTTTTGGTGTTTTGGTAAGTCAGCTGCCAAGTGACACTGAGGTGCCGGGGCTGCTAGAAGATATCACCAATAAAGGGTTGCTGAATGGACTGGAGATCGCTGTGATCGATCTTCAAACGGAGAAGGAAAGCGAATTCTATGTTGAGCTGCCAATCGAGATAGTCGCATCGGGCTCCTATCACGATCTGGGCGCTTTTATTAGTGGCATGGCCGCTCTGCCCCGAATTGTTACGCTGCATGACTTTCAGATTAACACCAGTAGCGATAACCCTCATTTCCTCGATATAAAAATCCTTGCCAAGACCTATCGCTATAAAGACGAGGACGCGGAGGGATGAACTGCTTATCCCGCAGTTTATTGCTATTATGTTTATCGGGTGGGCTGTTGGGTGCGTGCTCAGCGGGAGACCTCACTGACCTAGATCGTTTTATGGAAGAGAAGCGTACCCAGCCAGGTGGTATCATCGCGCCATTGCCTACCTTAAAGGCATATGAGGCATTTGCCTATAGCGCGACCAACTTACGTAGTCCGTTCGATCGGCCGATTGAGGTGCGAAAAACGACTCAGCTGCAAGCCATTGCGGCCATCAAGCCGGATGAAAATCGCGCGAAAGAATTTTTGGAGCAGTTCACCCTCGACTCACTGCTCATGGTTGGAACACTGGCGAGAGATAAGAATAACTGGACTTTGATTAAAGACCCCGAAGGGGGTGTGCACCGTGTTCAGGCCGGAAATTACCTGGGCCGCCACCATGGCAAGATAGTGGACATGACAGATACCTCTGTCGCTATAGTTGAAATTGTTAGCGATGGCACGGCAGAGGGTTGGGTAGAGCGCCCTCGCAGCATCAAATTAGTCGGCAAATGAGCCGCAGCCACTGTTAGATGCCGTGGCAATTAGAGACGATATTTTGGGATAAAGGCCATGGGTAAAATGCAATGGGTCGAGAGGAATAGAGTGTCCAGAGCAGTCGTTGCCCTGCTGATGAGCCTTGTTGCGGGTGCGGCATTCGCTGGGCCGGTGGTGCAAGATATCGAGTTTAGCTCTAAGTCGGGCGGCAAGTTTGAAGTGCGGCTTGAATTTAATGAAACGCCGCCGGACTTCAAGATCTACGCCATTGAGAAGCCGGCTCGTATCGCGGTGGATTTTCTCGGGACGTCAAGTAGCCTTGATCAAAAACGCTATTCACTACCCTATGGCAATGCCAACAAAGCGCTGGTGCTAGAGTCCGGTGATCGCACCAGATTGGTGGTTGAACTGGTCAAGCTGGTGCCTTACGAGACACGCGTGAAAGGCAACAGTCTTTTTTTGATCGTTGGCCAGGAGGGCAACGAATATCTCAAGTCGACGAGTGACCCTCTCCAGGTGAGTGCAGGCGTGGTTGAAGTCATAGATGCGGTCTCTGAAATTCGCGATTTACAGTTTCAGCGCACGGGCGACGGAGAGGGCAAGCTGACTCTGGAACTGACGAACCCTAAGGTGGATGTTAACGTGTTCAGCGAAGGCGGCGAAGTTAACGTGCAGTTTATTGACACCACTGTTGCCCAGCGCCTCATGCGTCGTTTCGATGTGACAGATTTCGCCACGCCCGTGGACAGTGTGGATGTGAATACGACTGTTCGCGGTGTGACACTGGTTTTGAAAACCACCGGTGATTTCGATTACCTCGCGTACCAGGCCGACAATCAATATGTGATCAGCGTCAAGCCACTCTCCAAAAAGGAGGCAGAGCGACGTAAGAACGAATTTACCTATGTAGGCGAAAGGATATCGCTGAACTTTCAAGATATTGAAGTGCGTGCTGTACTCCAGCTCATTGCCGATTTCACCGAGTTAAACCTGGTGGCCAGTGATACCGTATCGGGGCGCATTACCTTGCGCTTGCAGGACGTCCCTTGGGACCAGGCTCTGGATCTGGTGTTAAAAACTAAGGGATTGGACAAACGCCAGGTGGGTAATGTGCTGATGGTCGCTCCGGGGGCGGAAATTGCCGAGCGCGAGCGTCAGCAAATTGAAGCGAACAAGCAAATTGCCGAGCTCGCGCCGCTGCGGTCAGAGTTTGTGCGCATCCGCTATGCTAAAGCGCAGGATATCGTGGGGTTGTTCGAGGCAGGCTCAGAGGACGGCGGCAGCCTGACATCTCCCCGAGGCTCTGTGGTTGTCGACGTACGCACCAACTCCATTATCATTACAGACACAGAGGCAAAGTTGGCTGAGATTCGAGACCTGTTAGCGCTTGTCGATATCCCTGTTCGTCAGGTAATGATCGAGGCCCGTATTGTGGTTGCTCAATCCGATGCCACCAAGGACCTTGGTATTGAGTGGGGTGGCGGCTATCTGAACAAGAGTGACGATAATATTGTGTCTGTTTCGGGTGATACTACAAACGTAGTAAGTCTGACCGATTCGGCCATTGCTGGTACGCTTGCTTCCGTCAGCTACCCTGGAGCGTTATTAGTTGATCTTGGGGTTGCCTCCACTAGCGGCTTTGCAATCGGTTTTGCCAGCAGTGATTTGTTCCTGACGGCCGAACTCTCAGCCCTAGAAGCTGAAGGTGAAGGGGAAATCGTTTCTCAGCCCAAGGTGATTACCGGGGACAAGCAGGAGGCTTCAATTAAGTCAGGTACGGAGATTCCGTATCAGCAGTCTTCCCCCAGTGGTGAAACGACCGTAGCCTTCAAGGAGGCGGTGCTAGCATTGTTTGTAACCCCTAACATTACGCCGGATGATCGTATTATGCTGGATCTCAGAGTCAATCAGGATACAGTGGGCGCATTGGTGCCCACCGGTAACGGCGGTCGCATCCCTTCTATAGACACGACTCAACTTGAAACTCAGGTGCTCGTGGGTAACGGAGAGACCGTTGTATTGGGTGGTGTGTTTAAAACAGAGGATGTTGAACAAGTGAGAAAAGTTCCATTTTTTGGCGACATCCCCTACATTGGTGCTTTTTTTAGGAGTGAAACGCAAGTTCACAAGAAACAAGAGACCTTGATTTTCATTACTCCGCGTATCCTTGCTGATACGCTCCTTGACTAGGTTGGTTTAAAGCGCAATGCCCACTTTACGTAGAGTTTTTCTGGTTGGTCCCATGGGGGCCGGCAAAACGACCATTGGAAAGTATCTCGCAGAACATCTGAAGCTGCGTTTCGCTGATACGGACACAGAGATTGAGGCTCGAACCGGGGCTGATATTCCGTGGATTTTTGATGTCGAGGGTGAGGAGGGTTTTCGCGACCGTGAGCAGCAGGTGGTGGCGGAGATGACAGAATGGGATGATATCGTTCTGGCAACGGGCGGCGGCGTGGTGCTGCGTCCGGAAAATCGCAGTGCGCTCGCAGGAAGGGGCTTTGTGATTTATTTGTATGCAACGGTGGAAGAGCAGACGCGACGAACCCGACGGGACAGAGGTCGGCCATTATTGCAAAAAGGCGACCCTGAACAGATATTACGAGCCCTCATGGCGGAGCGCGACCCCATGTACCGTGAGATCGCTGACCATATTATCGAGACTGATGCCTGTAGCCCGCGTATTGTGGCGCAGCGCCTAGTGCAACAACTCACTTCCGAATAAAGCGTGCCGCAAAGACAGCATACCCTTCAAAGCGTTATAATAGACGCCTCAAAAAAATGTGAATCCCAGGAGTGATCGTGCCCTTGTTAATGCATACCTTGCATGTGGATTTGGGTGATCGCGGTTATCCCGTTTACATCGGCCGCGACCTACTCGCCGATATGAGTCTGCTGGCTCAGCATGTCACGGGTTCCCAGGTGGTCATTGTCAGCAATGAAACCGTTGCGCCACTCTATTTGGAGAAGGTTAAGGCCGCTTTAGGCCCGCGGAAGTTGGTCACAGAAATCATCCTGCCCGATGGCGAGCAGTATAAAACGCTCGAAACGTTGTCGACAATTTTCGATAGGGTGATGGTGGACAAACACGATCGCACGACTACATTTGTCGCGGTAGGCGGCGGTGTTGTGGGTGATATTACGGGGTTTGCGGCAGCGTGCTATCAGCGCGGCGTTAATTTTATTCAGATCCCTACAACGTTACTGGCTCAGGTGGACTCGTCAGTCGGCGGAAAAACAGCGGTGAATCATCCGTTGGGCAAGAACATGATAGGGGCCTTCTACCAGCCTAGAGCAGTGCTGATTGATATTAGTACTCTGCAGACGCTGCCCCCTCGCGAATTGAGTGCCGGACTGGCAGAGGTGATCAAATATGGCCTCATCAGTGATGAGCCATTTTATCGCTGGCTGCAGCAGCACATGGCGCAACTGCTGGCGAAAGAGGAGGCTATTTTGGCTGAGGCTATTGAGCGCAGTTGCTCAATCAAGGCTCGGGTGGTTGCCTTAGATGAGCGCGAAGGGGGTATCCGCGCTATCTTGAATCTCGGTCACACCTTTGGTCACGCGATTGAAACGGGCCAGGGTTATGGGCAATGGCTGCATGGAGAGGCGGTGGCCACCGGCATGTTGTTGGCGCTTGAATTGTCCGCCAGTCGCGGCTGGATTGCGACCTCTGAAGTCGACGGCTATCGCGACCTCCTGCTGAGAATGAACCTTCCGGTGCATATCCCCCAAGACATGGATGCTGAGGCTTTTCTGGCGCTTATGTCACGGGATAAAAAGGTCATAGACGGGCAGTTGCGTCTAGTACTGGTGAAGAGCATTGGTGATGCCTGTATCGTTGACGATGCTACCGAACGCGAACTGTGCGACGTGTTACAGCGAGCGGCGAGCAGCGCATAGCCGCAGTATTTGTTTCAAGATTATCGATAGAAGGATTCTGTTTTCCAATGAGTGAACTTAAGAATGACCGTTTTTTGCGCGCACTGTTGCGCCAGCCGGTAGACCGCACGCCGGTGTGGATGATGCGACAAGCGGGGCGTTATCTGCCTGAATATCGTGCTACTCGGGAACAAGCCGGGTCTTTTCTGGATTTGTGTAAGAACGCAGAGTTGGCCTGCGAGGTGACAATGCAGCCCCTAAGGCGCTATCCAATGGATGCTGCCATTCTGTTCTCCGACATCTTGACGATCCCCGATGCGCTCGGGCTGGGGTTATATTTTGAAGAAGGCGAAGGTCCGCGTTTTCGTAAGACCGTGCGTAGCGAGGCCGACCTAGCCCGGCTGAATAGCTTCAAGGCCGATGATGACCTAGCCTATGTGATGCGGGCAGTTAGTACTATCCGCAGGGAGCTCAATGGTGCGGTTCCGCTGATCGGCTTTTCCGGCAGCCCCTGGACCCTCGCGACCTATATGGTTGAGGGCGGCTCATCAAAAGATTTTGCTCAGATTAAAACCATGGCTTATGACACGCCAGAATTGATGCACCAATTGCTGTCGCTGCTGGCCGATGCGGTAGCGGACTATTTGACAGAGCAGATAAAAGCAGGCGCACAGGCGGTACAAATTTTTGATACATGGGGCGGCAGCCTCAGTGCCGCTGGCTATCAGGAATTTTCCTTGCAGTATATGCAGCGCATAATTTCTCGCCTGCCTACTGAAGCCGATGGGCGCAAAGTGCCGGTGATTGTCTTCACAAAAGGCGGCGGCCAATGGCTGAATACTATCGCCGATTGCGGGGCTCAGTCCGTAGGTATCGACTGGACGACGGATATACGCGCGGCTAGGCAGCAGATTGGCGGGCGAGTATCCTTACAGGGCAATATGGATCCGAGTATGTTGTTCGCCTCCCCTGCGCGCATCCGCAGTGAGGTCAAGGCGATCTTGGCAGCGTATGGGCATGGTAGCGGCCACGTTTTTAATCTTGGACACGGCATCACGCCGGGTGTGAATCCAGATCATGTGACAGCTTTTGTTGAAGCGGTGCAGGAGTTCTCACCGCAGTATCATCAGGCGGACTGATCGGACATCACCCGGACCTTATGAGGCTTTATTTTTAGCCGCTTCTGCCGAGGCCTCGTCGCAGCAGAAATCGTGTTCCATTTCCAGTGCGGGTTGATCTGAAGCGGGCCGGCCGACGATTTTAGCGGGCACACCGGCTACGGTAGTGTGAGCCGGAACATCTTCTAGTACCACGCTGCCTGCACCGACTTTGGCGCCTTCGCCAACACAAATGTTACCCAGAATCTTGGCGCCGGCGCTAATCAGTACGCCGTCACCTATTTTCGGGTGGCGGTTGCCTTCATCTTTACCGGTTCCGCCCAAGGTGACGGACTGCAAGATGGACACGTTTTTACCCACCACGGCCGTTTCCCCGATGACCAAGCCGGTGGCGTGGTCCAGTAGAATACCCTGACCCAGAGTAGCGGCCGGGTGGATGTCGACGCTAAACGTTGTAGACATGCGGTTTTGAAAAAACAACGCAAGGGATTCACGTTCCGTTGTCCACAACCAGTGGGCTATGCGATAGGTTTGCAGGGCGTGGAAACCTTTGAAGTACAGGAAGGGAATGTAGAGTTCGTGGCAGGCAGAATCTCTGTCCTCCACCGCCTGCAAGTCTTCTCGTACCGCAGTCTGAATGGAAGCATCGCTTTCAAACGCTTCCATAATCACTTTGCTCAGCAGCAGCGAGGATACGTCAGGGGTGGCGAGCTGGCTGGCTAGGTGAAAACTCAGCGCTAATTCCAACCGGGTGTGATTTAGGATGGTCGCGTGCAGAAAGCTGGCCAGTATTGGCTCCTCGCTAGCCTGTTTTGCCGCTTCTTCGCGGATCCGTTGCCACATAGGGTCGGTCGTGGTCGAGGACATTGGGGAAACCTCCATTTAGAGCGAACACTTTAGCCTATTGGCTCTTTTGGGCTGTGATTAGTGCTGCTTTTGATAAGTTTGCGGGTAGCGGGCGATCTTAACGCCCTTATTCACTGCTGCTGGCGCATATTACCACGGTTGAGGCTGCTCAGGCCAAGCGCAAGGTCCCTCTACATTTGCCAACAAAGCCTTTTTCGTTACGGCATGACGCTGGCAGTATAAGACCATAGCGCATGACCGCTGTTTCGATACTTCTGTTCGAACAGACTCAGGCCTGGACCGGTATCGGCCAATCTGAGTACTCGCCCACGATGGCCCGCCAGATGCATGGCGCAGTCGAACTCCTCGACGTAGATCTGCCAGTTCGACCGCAGCTCAAGCGTTCCGCCAAGGGTCAACAATAACGGAAAGCTGGGGTGGCCATGGATACGCCGTCGCAGGTGCGCAGCCTTAGGCCAAGGGTTGGGATAGAGCATATAGTGATAGTCTGGCCGCAGCCCATCACGCACGAGCAGAGTCCAGATGTCCTCGCAGTCCGCCTGCAGTAGCAGGTAGTTGTCGCGCAGGCTGTGAGGGTGTTTTGCCAGTCGTTGAGCGGACTTGTCGATTCCCACAATCAGGTGGCCAGGGTGTCGTTCAGCCAAGGCTGCGGTACTGTGCCCGGTGCCGCAGAATGAATCCAGCACGAGAGGGCGCGGTCTCGCCTTGATCTCTGCGGACAAACGTTCATACGCGTGAATATTATGCGCTGACACTTCTGCACGGTGGGTTGTCCGCAGATGCCGACGAACGACCTCAGCCAGTTTGGGATGCAGGTGTTGCTGATTGCTGCTGACGGGGCGGGAATTGGCTTGCAAAAGGCCTAAACGCCTCCAAATTGTGAATTTAACGTACCGTGGGTTTGATGTTGGTCGCCACCACTGCGATCATAACCGCCTAGTATAGGGATATCTACTCACAGAAGAAGACTCGACATGCGCGACGATCTAAGACCCTACTGGGTGAAGAAGTACTATTTAAAATTTAGACATTGGTATGCAGAGTATTACCTGCGTCCCGAGTGCGTATCGCTAGGGCGCTACCACACCATTATGAAGCCTTGGTATGTGCATCTGTCGGGTAATAATATTCAAATAGGGCAGTCTTTTACCGCGATCGGTGAGCCGGGCAACAGGGTGGAGGTGGGCGTCTGGGGGCGAGAAGTTGGCCAGGGTCGCGTGGTGATTGGCGATTGTTGCCTGATGAGCCCAGGCTCCAGAATCAGTGCCAGTGATGAAATCATACTGGGTGACGGCGTGATGCTGGCTAACGGCGCCTATGTCACGGATTCCGACTGGCACACCATTTATGATCGCATGGTGCGGGAGGAGACTGCTAAGCCGGTGCACATTGGCAATAACGTGTGGCTGGGAGATCACTCTACTGTGCTCAAGGGCGTGACCATAGGCGATAACAGTGTGGTCGCAGCCCGCGCAGTCGTCACGCGTGATGTGCCGGCCAATGTGGTCGTTGCTGGGACTCCGGCGAAGGTGGTCAAGCAGTTGGATCCTGAGCGATGTTTCAAAACGCGCATGGATTATTTTGCAGACCCTGCTGGCTTGGAGACATTTTTTGATTCCGTGGATCGGCAAGTACTCGCCCCAAACACTGTCTGGCGCTGGCTCTGGTCTCTGGTTTACCCGGGGTCGCGTTCTCGCGGATAAAACGGGTAAGAGAAGGACCAAGACAACTACAGCAATTGCAGCGGCTCCTCCTGCAAAGCCGACATCTGCTCGCGTAATTCGAGGATATGATCTGCCCAATAACGCTCTGTGTTAAACCACGTAAAGCTGCGCGGAAAAGCCGGGTCTTCCCAGCGACGGCCCAGCCAGGCGGCGTAATGAATCAGGCGTAATGTGCGTAAGGTTTCGATCCAGCGAATCTGGCGAGGGTCGAAATCGCAGAATTCAGAATAGCCCTCTACCAGTTCAGACAGCTGCAACTGACGATCGTGACGTTCGCCGTTGAGAAACATCCACAAATCTTGCATCGCTGGCGCCGCGCAACAGTCATCAAAGTCGACAAAGTGCGCGGTGTTATCACGCCACAGGATATTACCGACATGACAGTCACCATGGATGCGAATGAAATCCTCGGGCTGAACCTCGCTGAAGATCGACCTGACCTGTTGCTCTAGGTCCGCGGTCAGTGATTCATAGGCGGGCACCAAGTCACGCGGAATAAACTTCTCAAGCAGCAACGCGCGACTGTCGCTTAGCATACGTTGCACCGACATCGAGTGCCGCACTTTGAACTGCGCGGCGCGTCCCACGGCATGAATTCTGCCGAGGGTTCTGCCCAACACCAGCATGTTGTCGAGATTGTCGAGCTCCGGCGGGTAGCCCCCTCGACGCAGAAAAAGAGCAAACTGAAATCCCTCGAAGGTATGCAGGGTGGCGCCCTGATCATTCACCATAGGCGCCACCACGGAAATTTCTGCGTCCTGCAGCTCCAGACTGAAGCGGTGCTCCTCCAGTATTTGTGCTTCGCTCCAGCGCTCAGGGCGATAAAATTTTGCGATCAGTGGCGTGCTGTCTTCAATGCCAACCTGGTACACCCGGTTCTCGTAACTGTTCAGCGCCAACAGTCGGGCGTCGCTGAGATACCCGGCAGACTCCACCGCATCGATAATCATATCCGGGGTTAGCCGGTCATAGGGGTGAGTTGTCATGCTGGGTCAGTTGTCTCCATCAATAGTGCCGCGCTTTTGATCTGTGCATAGATGTTGTCACCAATACACAGTCCAAGTTCGACGCACGACTTGCGGGTGATCCGCGCCAACAAGTATTGCGACCCTAGAGACAGACGTACAAGCAATCTGGCGGCGTTAGTATCTTCGATTTCGACCACGGAAACCGGAAGAATATTTAAAATGCTGCTGTCCAACGGACGATGGCGACAGACGCTAACGTCTCTGGCCGGGATGCGTATCCTGCGCGACTGGCCAACCGCATGCGGCAAATGATTGACCAACAGGGTATGCCCATCGACCGTCAATTCACTGAGACCGTATTCTGCATCATGTTGTGCGACCCTTGCCGTGAGAATGGCTGCAGCCTGCTCTTCATGTGATAAGCGTGTGTCTAGCCGGCTGCACAACGTCAATAGCGAGCCCTGCTCTACCAGCCGCCCTTGCTCCAGCAACAGCAGGTGATCAGCCAGCTGGCTTACTTCTTCAATGTCGTGGCTGACGTAAAGCATCGGTAGTTGCAGCTCTTGCGATAATCGTTGCAGGCAGCGCAGACAGTGTTGACGAGCAGCGTGGTCCAAGTTGGCCAGCGGCTCATCAAGCAACAGTAGTCGCGGTGCCGATAACAAAGCGCGACCGATGGCCACGCGCTGTTTCTGTCCTGCAGAGAGTGTATCAGTTGAGCGCGACAACAGGTCGTCTAGTTCGAGCCAGGTGACGACCTGATTCAGGTGGATATTCCCGGACCGTGGGCGACGAGTCAGCGCATAGTCAAGGTTCTGCTGCACATTGAGATGCGGGAACAGCCGGGCGTCCTGAAACACATAGCCGATGTGACGTTGCCAAACTGGCGTGGTGAAGCTCGCATCCTGCCATGTTTCATTATTGAGGCGAATGACGCTGCCCGGTTCTGCTTGGCGCAGACCCGCGATACAATCTAGCAGGGTACTTTTACCGCTGCCGCTGGGGCCATAGATTGCGGTGATACCGATGGCGGACACTTTACAGTCGAGTTCTAAAGAGAAGCCCTTATTGCCGCCGCAAATTATATTGAGGGTGAGGCCGTTCATGCGCGCACCCGCCACCCACTCTGTCGATCACGGCGGTAGAGAAGAAATAACAGGCCTAGGGAAAAAACAACGAGCGCCCCTGCCAAGCGATGTGCCTCGGTAAAACGCAGGGATTCCACGGAGTCGTATAAGGCGATCGACAGCACTTGGGTTTCTCCGGGGATGTTGCCGCCGATCATTAGCACCACCCCAAATTCACCCACGGTATGGGCGAAGCCGAGACTGGCAGCGGTAATAAAACTGCGACGGCTTAGTGGAAGCACGAGGGAGCGAAATTGATCCAGAGGTCGGGCGCCAAGTGTTGCTGCGGCCTGCAGTAGATTCTGGGGAATTCGTTCAAATGCGGTTTGCAATGGTTGCACCACAAAGGGCAAGGAGTAAATCACCGAGCCTATGACTAAGGCGCTGAAACTGAACGCCAGCTGCGAACCCGTCAGCTCTTGCCAGAACCGGCCAACAAAGGTGTTCGGCGCGAACAGTAAGAGCAGGTAAAATCCGAGCACAGTGGGCGGCAAAATAAGCGGCATGGCCACGACGGCTTCCAGCAGTGCGGGCACATTGCCGCGACGCCGGGATAGCCACCAGGCCAGCGGTGTGCCCAGGATCAACAGTAGGACAGTGGTGATTGAGGCCAAAGCGATGGTGAGATAAATCGCATCGAGCTCAGCATTACTCAAGGACAAGGTTGGTAGCCGGCTGCTGTAATCTGAGCTCGCACGGTATCACTTCTTATCCAGTTCAGGTAGGCATCCACCTTGCTGCTGTGTTCGAGCGATATCGCATATTGCGCAATCGGTTGATGCCATTCCTGTGGTATGGGTGTGGCGGCGGCAGGCGCGATGGACTGCGGTAGCAGCGCCAGATCAACAGCCCCAGTGTGCCAGAAGGCATAGGCCTGAGTCGTATTGGTACCTCTTACCAGCTTACGCGTTTTGCCCGCTTCAAATTCTGGCCTTGCAAGAACTTCCATAGCGGCTCGGCCGTAGGGGGCTGTGGCAGGGTTTGCAATCGCCACGCTGAGGTCCGGTTGTGCCAGTGCGGACAAACTACCACGACCGCCCACAAGTGCGAGACTGCCAAGCGCATAGCAAAACGCGTTGCCGTGTTGGCTTTTTTGCTTGGCCATAATATTTAGCGGTGCTTCCCGGTCTGCGGCAAAGAACAGATCGAAAGGTGCGCCGTGCTCAATCTGGGTGGCCAAGACGCCTGTTGATGCACTGCTCAGCGCGACTTCAATCCCGGTATTGTCCTGAAACTGCCGGCTGATATTTTCCAGCGTAGGTTTAAAATTCGCGGCCACAGCTATTCTCAAGGGCTTTTCTGCCCATGACGGCACTGCAAACAGCATCAATAACAGTACCGCGAGTCGCATACAAACATCCTGAAAATTCTTCAGTTAATCGCCCGGAGCGGGGGTGCGGGCAAGGCACCAGACTTCGATATAACCGGCACCTGCAGTTGCCAGCGCCTCGGCTACGGCCGACGCAGTTGCCCCTGTGGTGAACACATCATCCACGATAGCAATTCTTAGGTTGTCACAGGGCTCAGAGACTGTAAAGGCACCCTTGAGATTGTGGGTTCTTTGCTTTGCAGTCATGGTCGATTGTGGGGCGGTCGAGCGTCGGCGCTTGACCAGATGATCTGCGAGTTTGCAGAGATTCAGTTCGGGGCTTGTGGCCAGCAATTGCCTGCAGAGCAGTTCGGACTGGTTGAAACCACGCTGCCACCGTCTGCGCCAGTGCAGTGGCACGGGAACCAGCAGATCAATCGGGGTCTGAATTTCCGCCTTTTGCCGCCAAAGAGAGGCCAGCAGAGGGGTCATGCGCCGTTCGCCACGATACTTCCACTGGTGAATGAGGTGGGAGAAATACTCACCATACAGCCACGGCGCTACAACGCGATGAAACGGAGGCGGTGTCAGCAGGCAACTGCCGCAAAGTCGGCGAGGGTTTAGTGCTGCTGGGCTAGGCAGAGGAATGGCGCAGCCTGCACAGCAACTGTGATTGGCGGGCATTTCGCCCTCACACGCAAGGCACAGGGGGAGATTGCGGTGGCTGCGCAGCCCGCACAGCACACAGTGGTTTGGGAAGAGCCCATCAAGCAGCTGTGTGCTGATGTTGTTAACCAAGAGTAGACCATTGGGTTGACAGCATTTGAGCGCGCGGTATCATATTGGACTTCCTCTTAACTGACTGATTTACGAGCGTTATATGCATTCATTCGTCACTGAAAAAGAGTCGCAAGCTGGCACAACACTTGAAGAAATTCGTCACAATTGGTCCCGACAGGAGGTCGAGGCGCTGTTTGCTCTGCCCTTTAACGATCTGCTGTTCGAAGCCCAAACGATGCATCGCAGGTATTTTGACCCAAATCAGGTTCAGGTCAGCACGTTACTTTCCATCAAAACCGGCGCCTGCCCGGAAGATTGTGCTTACTGCCCCCAAAGTACTCGGTACGACACGGGGCTGGAGGTGGAAAAGTTGATGGAAATTGAACACGTCCTAGAGCAGGCAAGGGCAGCCGTGGCGTCTGGTGCTACGCGCTTTTGCATGGGTGCAGCGTGGCGTTCGCCCAAGCAGCGCGATATGCCGCAGGTGGTCGCTATGGTGAAGGGTGTGCGGGAACTGGGTCTGGAAAGTTGCATGACCCTGGGTATGTTGACGCAGGGGCAAGCAAAGGAATTGTCAGAGGCCGGGCTGGATTACTATAACCACAATCTCGATACGTCGCCTGAATTCTACGGTGATGTTATTACCACTCGCACCTATCAAGACCGGTTGGAGACGCTGGATCATGTGCGCACTTCAGGGATGAAAGTGTGCAGTGGCGGCATTGTTGGCATGGGCGAGCAACAGGCTGATCGCGCGGGCCTGCTCCAGCAGTTGGCTAATCTTGCGCAACACCCGGAGAGTGTGCCCATCAATATGTTAGTGCGGGTGAAGGGTACGCCACTTGAAAACGAAGAAGACCTCGACCCTTTTGAGTTTATACGCACCATCGCTGCTGCTCGTATTATGATGCCCGCGTCCCACGTGCGACTGTCTGCCGGTCGTGAAGAAATGAATGAACAAATGCATGCACTGGCGTACTTGGCCGGCGCGAACTCCATATTTTATGGAGAAAAGTTGCTGACGACCCCCAATCCGAGGGCTAACGCTGACATGGCGTTGTTTGCGCGTCTGGGCATAGAGCCGGAGCGACGTCATGTGGAAAAGGCGCCAGAAATACCGAGCCCACACTTTTATGATGCCGCAGCTCGCTAGGCCGTTGTCGTGGGTGAATTTCCTGAGCGCCTTGCTGCCGTTCTGGATCAGCGTCGCAAAGAGGGTTTGTACCGTCACCGCCTGACCCTTGAGTCTTCACAGGGGCCGATCGTGTGTGTGAACGGGCGCCAGTACCTGAATTTTTGCAGTAACGACTATCTTGGCTTGGCAGCTCATCCTCGCGTTGTCGAGCGCTTTCGCAGCGCTGCTGCCCAGTACGGTGTTGGCAGCGGAGCATCCCACCTTGTGTGCGGCCACAGTGCCCCACACCATCAACTTGAGGAGGCGCTCGCCGAGTTTACCGGACGAGCCCGAGCGTTGCTGTTTTCCAGCGGTTATATGGCCAATGCCGGTATTCTCTCGAGCCTGCTGCAGCGCGGTGATTCTGTGTTTGAGGATCGGCTAAACCATGCGTCCCTGCTAGACGGAGGATTGCACAGCGGAGCGCGTTTTCAGCGCTTTCCTCATAACGATGTCTCAGCACTGGAAGTCAAGCTGGAGTCTGCGCAAGGTCCGAAGATGGTTGTGGTAGACGGTGTCTTCAGCATGGACGGCGATACTGCACCCTTGGCTGCGTTGGCTGACCTGTGCACTGATCACGATGCTTGGCTGATGGTGGATGATGCGCATGGCTTCGGTGTGTTGGGCGAGCGAGGTGTCGGTAGTACCGAGGCGGCCGGGCTGGCGGTTTCCTGCGTACCGGTATTGATGGCGACGCTGGGTAAAGCTTTGGGCACTGCCGGCGCGTTTGTTGCCGGTAGCGAGCTACTTATTGAGGGTTTGATTCAGCAGTCACGCAACTACATCTATACCACTGCGTTGCCTCCGGCGGTGGCCGCAGCGAGCCTCGAGGCATTGTCGTTGGTGCGCGAAGAACCCTGGCGCAGAGAGCACTTGGCGCAACTGATCATGAGGTTTCGTGTGGGAGCTCAGCAACTCGGCTTGCCGTTAATGACGTCCACCAGCGCGATTCAGCCACTGTTGATAGGGGATGCCGCCCTAGCTGTGGATCTGAGTAACCGACTGGGCGAGGAAGGCTTTTTGATCGGGGCGATCAGACCGCCCACGGTGCCAACAGGGACCTCTCGGTTGCGTATTACCTTGAGTGCTGCGCACAGCGAAGAACAAGTGGATCAACTGTTGGAGCAGCTGGCCGCCTGTTGGCCAGTGAATTGATTGTTCCTTCACTGTGAATACTTGCCAGCAACGCAGGCAGCTCAGCAGGAGCTGGTGTTACTGCATGGCTGGGGGTGCAATCGAGAAGTTTGGCGGCCGTTGTTGATGCTGCTGCGTCCTTGGGCAAATATTACGCTGTTGGACCTGCCAGGCTGTGCCCCCGGTGTTGAGTCCGGCGAAGATCTAACGTTGTCTGGCCTGCTGGCGGGAATTCTCGATTGCAGTCCGTCAAAGGCCGTCTTTGTGGGCTGGTCGCTGGGCGGGCAGCTGGCTGTTGAGCTCGCCTTGCATGCGCCTTCGCGCGTAGCGGCCGTTGTGACGGTTTGTAGTAATCCTCTATTTGTCGCTCAGGGCGACTGGCCCGGTATGAACGCAGATATCTTTCATCAGTTTCGTGCAGAGGTGGAAGAGGATCCCGTTGCAGCCCTCAAGCGTTTCGACACACTGCAGGTCGCCGGCTCTTTGCGGCCGCGACAGTTGTTGAGACAGTTGCAAAAACACCTGCGAGAGTCTGCATCTACTGCGCTTCTGGCGGGACTAGGGTGGCTTGAGACACTCGATCAGCGAGAGTCTCTCGCCGCGGTGAAGCCGCCGCAATTACAGGTATTGGCAGAGGCAGATGCACTGGTGCCCTTGGCGCTGCGTGCGTCCATCGCTACTCGCATTGGGGCGCTGACCTCAAGCCAAGTAAAGGTACTGCAGGATTCAAGTCATCTGGCGCCACTGGATGCTCCCGTTGCATTGGCGCAGGAAATACACCACTTTCTTGCCACCACGGGCACACTGCGCCCTCGTCCACACGCCATGTTGGAGCTGGAGAAAAAGGAGGTGGCTGCATCCTTCAGTCGCGCCGCCGCCGCCTATGATTCAGTCGCGCGGTTGCAGCGCGACGTTGGCAATCACTTGCTGTCCAGTTTGAGCCAATGGCAGGGCGAGCCGGCAACGGTGCTCGATCTGGGTTGTGGCACGGGGTTTTTCTGTTCACAGCTGCAGCTCCGCTATCCCGAGGCGCAGTATGTAGGCCTGGATATTGCTGAGGGCATGGTGAAATATGCCCGCGGACGCGGGGGTGCTCATTGCGACTGGTTGGTCGCGGATGCAGAAGCGTTGCCGCTGGCTAATGAATCTGTCGATCTGGTGTTCAGTAGTTTGGCGCTGCAATGGTGTTATCGCCCTGAGCATCTGTTTTCCGAGCTGGCGAGAGTCTTGCGCCCGGGCGGTCTGTGTGTATTCACGTCGTTGGGGCCCGATACTTTGTGTGAGCTACGCTCGGCATGGGCTGCTGTGGATGCGCATCAGCATGTGAACTCTTTTTTGCCGGCGGGTGAGCTGGTCGCGGCAGCAGGGCGTATATCTAGTATAGATATGAGCCTAGAATCGAGAGCTTTTCGCATGGAATACGCGCGCGTGCGGGATTTATTGGATGAGCTAAAAACGCTAGGCGCGCACAATATGAATCGTCGCCGCCCGGCCGGTCTTACCAGTCGGCGCGCGTTACAGGGCATGCTGCACGCTTATGAAGGCGCACGTTCAGACGGCTTACTGCCCGCTACGTATGATGTCATTTTCGGGGTGTTAAAGAAACATGAGTAAGACTTGGTTTGTGGCCGGCACGGATACAGGGGTGGGTAAGACAGCTGTCAGCTGTGCCTTGATGGCGGCCGCGGCGGCGTCTGGCTTCCGCACGGCTGCGGTAAAGCCGGTGGCTGCCGGGTGCGATAACGAAGGCCAAAATGATGATGCCCTGTGCTTAATGGCGGGTATGACTGAGGCACTGGAATACAGTCAGGTCAACCCGATCGCCCTTGAGGCAGCAATCGCGCCACATATAGCAGCAAGTCTTGAAGGCAAGACCCTGCAGGCCAGCCGTCTCGTTGGTTTGTGTCGGGGCGTGATGCTTGGCAAGGCAGACTTTGTTCTGATAGAAGGGGCCGGTGGTTGGCGAGTGCCGATCAACCCCCGTGAAACGCTCGCAGATGTGGCTATTCAGTTGCGAGTGGGCGTTATTTTAGTGGTTGGAATGCGCCTAGGGTGCATCAATCACGCGCTGCTGACAGCGGAGGCCATTCGTCGCGATGGCCTGCAGCTTACTGGCTGGGTCGCCAATCAACCCGGTCCACGTATGGCTCGCCACGAAGAAAATTTAGAGACACTGCGGCAAATGCTGCCCGCGCCGCTGTTGGGGGATGTTCCCTTTCTACAACACTGGGACGCCACAGAGGCCGCCAAACACATTAATCTACAGTCTTTGATTGAATAGCAGGTACACACTAGGCGATCTGCCGTTTGCACCCTATCACCATTGATCAAAATGTTGCTCAGTTGCGGTGCAAAAAAGGTATTTGACTTCCTAGCCCATATCAGCACAATGTTATCGCTGAACACATGGTTTGGGCAGGCGTGTACCGTTTGACCGTTCAAGCCTAAATTATTGAGAGGAAGTAAGCATGCCAGACTATAAAGCCCCAGTACGTGACATCCAATTCGTGGTTAACGAAGTATTGGAATCAGAGAAGGTCTACCAGAGCCTACCTGGCTATGAGGAGGCAACAGAGGACCTCATGAATGCCATCATTGATGAGGGTGCACGCTTTGCTGAAAATGTCTTAGCCCCGCTGAACCGCATCGGTGACGAAGAAGGATGCCAGTGGAATGCTGAGTGTGTCACCACCCCTGCCGGTTATAAAGAGGCCTATCGCCAATACGTCGATAATGGCTGGCCGGCGCTGAGCGCCGACCCACAGCATGGAGGCCAGGGCATGCCCATGCTGATGGGTATCATTGTGAGTGAGCTTGCAGGAACGGCGGATTGGGCCTGGGTTATGTATCCTGGCTTAAGCCATGGAGCGGTCGATACCGTTGCAGCGCATGGTGACGTTGAGCAAAAAGCGAAGTATCTGACCAAACTCGTTTCCGGAGAGTGGACCGGCACCATGTGCCTGACGGAGTCTCAGTGCGGCTCCGATCTCGGCTTATTGCGCACCAAGGCAGAGCCGCAGGCAGACGGCTCTTACGCCATCACTGGCACCAAGATTTTTATCAGCGCTGGCGAGCACGATATGGCTGAGAATATTGTGCATATCGTGCTGGCACGGTTGCCGGATGCGCCCGCAGGCACCAAGGGCATCTCTTTGTTTATTGTGCCTAGGTGCAATGTCAATGACGACGGCAGTGTCGGTGAGCGTAACGCGGTGAACTGTGCATCTATCGAAAAGAAGATGGGCATTCACGGCAACGCTACCTGCGTACTCAACTTCGATGGCGCTAGGGGGTTTCTGATTGGCGAGCCCAACCGCGGCCTAAACGCCATGTTCACCTTTATGAACACCGCTCGAATTGGTACCGCTGTCCAGGGCCTGGCCCATGCGGAATTGTCATTTCAGGGCGCGCTCACCTATGCCAAAGATCGACTCGCCATGCGCTCTCTCACCGGCCCCAAAAACCCAGATGGCCCCGCAGATCCCATCATTGTCCATCCCGATGTGCGGCGCATGTTGCTCACGCAAAAAGCGTTTGCTGAGGGCAGCCGAGCATTTCTATACTTCCTTGCACAGCAGGGCGATATCGTTGCAAAAGGGAGTGAAGAGGATGCTAAGGTAGCTGATGATCTTATGGCGTTGCTGACGCCCATCGGTAAAGCCTTCGTCACCGAGGTCGGGTTTGAGTCGGCTAACCTTGGCGTACAGGTTTACGGCGGGCACGGCTTTATTCGTGAGTGGGGTATGGAGCAAATTGTGCGTGATGCGCGCATTGCAATGCTTTACGAGGGCACTACGGGCATTCAAGCCTTAGATCTCGTGGGCCGCAAGGTGCTGGGTACTGGTGGCAAGTTGCTAATGGGGTTCACCGCAACAATCGATGCGTTTTGTGCGGAGCATGACGCGGCTGAATATGCCGAATTTGTGAAGCCGCTCCAGACGCATACGCAAGAATGGTTGGAGTTGTCGATGAAACTCGGTGAGCAGGCGATGGCTAACCCCGATAATGCCGGCGCTGGTGCAGTCGATTATCTGATGTACAGTGGATACGTGACGCTGGCCTATTTTTGGGCGCGAATGGCAGTATTAGCACAACAAAAAATAGCCGCAGCCGAAGGTGATGTGTCTTTTTATGAGGCAAAAGTCATGACGGCTCGTTTCTACTACGAGCGCCTGTTGCCGCGCACTGAGTCATTAAAGGTCACTATGCTGGCAGGTGCGGATAACTTGATGGATATGCGCGAGGAACTGTTTCAGCTGTAGGTGGAGATAGTTGTCCTTAGCGGATGACTTTCTTATTCAGGGAGTAGAGAATGGTGATATTCCTGCTCCCCTTTACTATCATGCGCGCTTAACTATTATGACTGAAGAAACGTCCGAAAAATCTGACCGTAGTTACGACAACAGCCTCTACCCTGAAGATCAGAAGAAGGTCGATGACTTTGTTAGCCGCGGCATTAACTCCGTGGAGCGCAAGCCGTTCCGGCCCATGCGGCTGGTGCTCATGCTGATATTTGTGGTGACGATGCTTAGCGTTTTTAGCCAGTCTTTAGCGCGCTGGGGGGGCGTTTACTAGCGAACGGCTTCGCTGCAGTGTTCGGTTTTTTTTATTCCATAATGTCTCTTACTCAATCAAGCCATCCGTCAGTAAGCGCTGCCTAAATTGCTCACCTGGCTTTGATTCTGTTTTATAAAAAACCGCTGGCGTACCAATAGGCGCTGCAACAGCAATCGATTTCCCCTGCGCATGACTGTGTACCTGGCCCGTAAACAAGTGGGTCCAGCTTCCCTTTGGCAAATAGACATCGACTGATGCTGACCCAGGGTCTAGCACCGGCGCCACCATAAAATCGGCTCCAATCATAAATTGATATTCCAATAATCTTACGGCGTCATCATTGGGATAATGCACCCATGGATGCCTTACAACAGGGTGGCCTTTTTGCGCTGCATCTTTTACTAGCTGCTTGCGGTAACCTGCCCACGCTTTATATATATTTGCGAATCGAGCAAAATGGTCGAGAGTTTCTTCGTCCGTATTGAATTGGTGATTAGCCTCTGGACGGTTACCCTCGTGGGTTCTGAAAATAGTGGTGAACGCATTCAGCTCGGTCCACCGCTGCATTAATTCTTTAGAGCGATAGCGATGACTGATCAGCCAACTGACGGGTGATGGCACGGTTGTATAACCACCAATATCACTATGATTGAGTGAATAACCTGAAAGCCCGCTGGACAGTAAGCCGGTTACAGCGGTTTTAATACCATCATACTTGTCCCAGGTTACCAGTTGATCGCCCAGCCAAAACAACGTGGTCAAGCCGGGACTTTTTGTATAGCCAGAACGGCTAAAGAATACAATATCATCACCGCGCCCTGCTTCGTCTATGGCTTCGCGATTCACTTGCTGCCATTCTTCGGCGTATCGGTTATGTGATTCAACGGGTGTGCCGCTATGCAACTTGCTATCATAGGGCAGTGCCTCACCGAAATCGGCCATCCAGCCTGATGCGCCACTGGCAATGAGCTCATCTTTAATGACTTGCTTAATCCAGCGTCTGGCTTCGGGATTTGAAAGGTCAATTAATCCAGCTGAAAAACTGGTATTTTCAATTAAGTAAGGCTCTCCATTGTGTGTTTTAACCAGAAAGCCTTTTTCAAGTAATTCATTAAATTGATTTCTTTGTACATTAGGCTTGTCATCAACCTGCGCAAAAAAGGGGTTGATGTAAGTGAGAACCTGTACATCATCATTGTTTAAGCCAGCTAACATGTCGCCCCAGTTTTCATAGCGATCATTATCCAACTCCCAGTTCCACCAAAGCTGCTTGCCGAAGGATGTTTTACGCTGACCTACCCAGTCTTGTAGCCATAAACCTGCCACTGCACCCTTTTTATCTTTCATTTCCTGATAGGCGGCCATTACTTTTTCTGTGCCACCTTGCATGCCGAGAATCGCGCCCTCATGAATCCAGTCAGGTAGCTCACGCATACGGCCCGAATACGTCGTATATTCTTCGATTAATGCTAAAGGGCTATCGCCATTGATAATTCGGCCCTTAATTGAATTTGAAAACAACGCTATTTGAACCTGATGGTCTTCTGTCATATCAAAGGACGAATACTCTGAGGTTTCTAAAAACAATGATCGCATTTTACTGGTCATGTAATGAGGCACACCCGCATACGATGTGTGCCAACTCCCGCCTGAACTTGCATTGACATCGACTAGGAAAGTGAAGGGCTGAGATCCGCGGCCCACCCCTTGCTCCATGATAAAAATCGGCAGTTTTTTGCCTTTTTGATCAAAATACGTAAATTGCTCGCCAAAGCCATAGAAGCTTTCGTCTTTTTCTGAAGCGTAATTTAAGTAGATGCGGTTATACGATGTATCGTCTAATTGAGCGGAGAACGATAATTGATTGTTGGAGTGCGGCTTAAGACTAAATGTATAGCCAATAGATTTGCCTGATTTACAGGCTAGATCACCGCTAATGACTAGCGTGTCATCGATGACCTTTAGGCTAGTAACGGTTTGATCCTCACAGGTATCCTGAGTCTCGTCATCAATAAAGAAAGACCCCTTAACCTCGTGAACATTCTCTTTGCCTTTGCCTCCCATCACAAAACTTGCACCAGGCACGGTTTGCCATAAGATTTTATTTTCAGACCTGTTATGCGTGATCTTAAGCGCCGGTAAGCTTGAATCAGTGGCCTGATAGCGCACCAAAAACTGCCCTAGCGCGATGGGCTTCGACTGCAGTTTTTCATCATGAGTGATATGCCCAGATAAGATGTCGGAACATGCGGATAACAGTAAATTAACGACTGCCAGCCCTATAATGCGAAGGGCATACGTTCTAACATTGATCGGCATATACTTTTCATACGCTCTTTCAGATTAGGGGTTCACACGATATAAAACACGAAGACTGCTTTAAAGATACGCGTATTGCAACGCCGTGCGATTGTTGCTCATACTGATATTTGTGGTGAAGGCTATTGGCATCTTGAGCGAGATTTTTACGTATTGGATGAGCATTTTCTCGCTATAGCTCCTATTGGTCAAATTTTCTCCGCTTGGTATAGTAGGAGACTCCATGCATCGGTGTGTGGCGCAGCCTGGTAGCGCACTTCGTTCGGGACGAAGGGGTCGGAGGTTCGAATCCTCCTACACCGACCAAACACCTCTCCAATATCTGCCATTTGACGCATAAATCACAGGAATAATTGGATTAAGTTTAGAAAAGCCAGATACGGTGTCGTTAGAACCCTTCGGGGCTAGCAAGCATCAAGAACGAGAAAGATTAACTCTTGGTTGCCGCGGTGAGGCTGCAGCACTGAAACACTTGCAAAGTAAGGAACTATTAAGCAGAACACTTGAGCATCGAGACGCAAAATACATTAATATGAACAGCAACATATAACACTTAAATTAGTAAGCGCTTTGTTCAAAAGCTTCTGACGACTTACACTGGGTCAAGTATCCAAAGGACAAGCTGATGTGCGTTGTTTATAGCGTGATTTCCGATGACGAGAGTCGCTCTGCATGATTAACGCAATAACGCCAATCAATCCCCATGCGGCTCAGCCCACATCCCCGGTAGCCCTGATCAAAAGCCTTTGGCGCAATCGCAACCTCATCGTGCAGATGACCCGACGAGAAGTAGTGGGCCGATACAAAGGGTCTGTTCTGGGTCTGGCTTGGTCATTGCTGACGCCTATATTGATGCTGGCCGTCTACACTTTTGTATTCTCCGTCGTATTTAAGGCCCGCTGGGGTACTGATGGTGATGAGAGTAAAACCCAGTTCGCTCTAGTGTTGTTTGTCGGCATGATTGTGCATGGATTGTTTGCTGAAGTGCTCAATCGCGCGCCCGGGCTAATTGTATCGAATGTCAATTATGTCAAAAAAGTGGTGTTTCCGTTAGATGCATTGCCTGTTATTGCCATGGGTGCGTCGCTCTTCCATGCCGGCATCAGCCTGACTGTACTGCTGATCGCCTTCGCGCTATTTAATGGTTATCTGCACTGGACAGTGGTTTTTATTCCTTTTGTGCTGCTGCCGTTAGTGATTCTCACGCTTGGTGTTGCCTGGATATTCGCATCACTGGGCGTATTCCTGCGTGACGTCGGACAAACCGTTGGGATCATCACCACAATGATGTTATTTCTTGCCCCCATTTTTTACCCTGTCGCGGCGCTGCCTGAAGAAGTGCGGCCTTTAATCATGGCCAACCCGCTTACCTTCATTATTGAAGAAGCGCGAGGTGTGGTGATTCTGGGGCGCATGCCGCACTGGGCTGGACTGGGCATCTATACCCTTGTCGCCACTTCAGTTGCCTGTGCTGGTTTTGCCTGGTTCCAGAAAACTAGGAAGGGTTTTGCAGATGTCCTCTGAGATCGCAATATCCGTAGCGGATGTTAGCAAGCGTTATCAGATCTATGATGCTCCCAGTGATCGCCTTAAGCAAATGCTGACAAGAGCACGAAAGCAGTATTTTCGTGAATTTAACGCGCTCAAAAATATTTCTTTTGAAGTCCGAAAGGGAGAGGCAGTTGGCATCATAGGCCGCAACGGCAGCGGAAAATCGACACTGCTGCAGATTATTTGTGGCACCTTAAACCCCACAGGCGGAACGCTTCATACCCGCGGAAGAATTGCAGCCCTGCTAGAGTTGGGCGCAGGGTTCAACCCTGATTTCACAGGTCGAGAAAATGTCTATATGAATGCCGCAATTCTTGGACTTTCGAAATTAGAGATTGAACAGCGATTTGATGATATAGCAGCATTTGCAGACATTGGTGAATTTATTGAACAACCGGTAAAAAGCTATTCTAGCGGTATGTCTGTCAGACTTGCATTTGCTGTCGCAATCAATGTCGACGCTCAGATACTGATAATTGATGAAGCGCTATCGGTAGGCGATGAATTATTTCAACGCAAATGCTTTTCCCGCATAGAAGCCATTCGAGCCCAGGGCGCGACAATTCTTTTCGTTTCCCATTCTGGTGGAACCATCATTGAACTCTGCGACCGAGCAATACTTTTAGACGGCGGCGAGAAGCTCGCCGAGGGCGCGCCTAAAAAGATCGTCGCGCGTTATCAAAAACTGTTGTACGCACCCCATGAAAAACAAGAAGCCGTCCGGGATCAAATTAGAAAAGCGAATGTCATTGGCGCGGATGTAATCGCCACCAATGTAGAGCAGAAGGAAAATATAGGTGACAGAGAGCTTGGACCAAACCCATCGCATTTAAAAGAGAGCTACGACCCAGGCTTTATGCCTAAAAGTACCGTTACCTACGAGCCACATGGTGCGCATATAGAATCGCCTGCGATCCTGACCCTTTCTGGAGAGCAGGTGAATCATCTGATTAGAGGGCAATCCTACCGGTTTGCCTACACAGTGAGGTTTCTAGGCGGTGCTTCGAAAGTTGCTTTCGGCATGTTGATTAAAACAACGTCAGGCATTGAGCTCGGTGGTAGAGTGTCTGCATCAAGCCCTAGCACTGGAATCGAAAATGTAAGACCGGACACAACTTACCGTGTTGAGTTTGATTTTCGATGTCAGCTGAACCCAGGCGTCTACTTTCTAAATGCCGGTGTTACTGGCGAGGCGCAGGGTGCCGAGGGTTATCTTCATCGAATGGTCGATATCGCCATGTTTCGGGTTATGGCTGAGCACAATGACCTTTCAACGTGTTATGTCGATTTTAACTGTTCTCAGGAAATTATAGATATCAGCAACGACTCAACAAAGACGTCCCTAGCGCCTTATTAAGAACTAGAACAGGAATAACGTGGAAGAGAGTAATGGTCGACTAATTGTCGTGCTTGGCATGCATCGGAGCGGCACAAGTGCGATCACTCGCGCACTCAAAGTATTAGGCGTAGATCTGGGTGGCCGATTACTGTCTGCTGCGGACGGCGACGACGGGGACAATGAGACGGGGTTTTGGGAAGATATCGATTTCAATGCGCTTAATATAGAGCTGTTGCGCGCAATCGATAAAGACTGGTTTTACACGTCTCCAGTTACTCAGATTGATTTGGAGATACTGAACAAACAAGGCTATTTTCTAAAGGCAGAAACACTAGTTAAGGAAAAGCTTAAAGATAGAACATTGTTAGGAGTTAAAGATCCGAGAATGGCCAAGCTTCTACCTTTTTGGAAGGAGGTCTTCGCCAGAAGCGATATTAACGTAAATTATGTCTTGGCTATCCGTCAGCCATTGAGCGTTGTTAAATCCATTGAAAATCGAGGCTGGGAAGGTCGAGAGAGAATCTTTTTGCTTTGGTTGAACTATGTTATTCAAACCCTATCACTGACGGACAACACCTCTAGAGTCATAGTTGACTATGATCATCTAGTGCGGGATTCCGCGAATGAGTTGGAACGTATGGCGCACAGCCTAAATCTCTCGGTGGATAAGAAAGAACTGGTCTATTATCAATCTGAATTTCTGGATCATGACTTACAGCACAGCAAGTATCAGCCACAAGATTGCGGTCTTGACTCCGACTGTCCCGCATTGGCCGCTGAAATATACTTAAAACTGCAGGCAGTCATTTTAGAGAGCGGATGCGCCGACGACGCGGGATTCCAGCAGCAGGTGATGCAATGGACGGATGAATTTGATCGGTTAGGGCCTATGTTGACGTATATTGACAGAACGCTAGTCGAGGCAATTCAAGCAGCGGATCGTCAGCGACAAAAAGAATCGGAGAATACTGACCTTCGCCATCAGGTAGCGGAAAACCATCGAAAGTTCGGCGAGGTGAGTGAGATTCTGAGCCATCGCGAACATGAGGCGTCAGACTTACGCGAGGAGATTGACGCGCTGACAACGCAAGTGACTGGAATACACAGTTCCACCAGCTGGCGTATCACAGCTCCCATTCGATTAGTCAAAAAAACATGTGGAGCTCTCTATTTAAGTATTTCCAGTAAGCGCAGAAATAATAATGGTTTTAATGCTGATTGGTACTTAGAGCAAAATCCCGATGTCAAAAATAGAGGGCAGGACCCCTTGGCGCATTATTTAGAATATGGACAGACGGGAGGTCAAGCTCGTCGGCCGTTATCGTTCCTTTCCAGAAATAGAGCCAGGCTCCAAATAATAGCCTCGATGACTGCGCAGGTTATCGAAAAAACGGGCGGGATATACGCCGCGCTAACCAAAACAGGCAGAATAATCCAGCGTGAGGGATGGGTAAGTGTTAAGAAACACATTTTGCATTCGTACAATGTATACAAGAAACCTGGTGCTGAGCAAGACTACACAAACTGGATCGCCCAATACGACACATTAACCGCTGCTTCACGCTCTAACTTGGCCAAAAAAGGCGAAACATTTGAACACCAACCACTTATTTCGGTCGTTATGCCGGTATACAACGCGAACTCTATATGGCTGGCAGAGGCTATAGATTCAGTACGCCATCAGATATACCAAAATTGGGAATTGTGCATCGCAGACGATGCATCGACAGATGAATCTATCCGGTCACTGTTAGAACAATATGCAGCACAAGACTCCAGGATAAAATTTGTCTTTAGAGAAAAAAATGGCCATGTGTCGGCGGCCTCCAATTCAGCCTTGGAAATAGCAGGAGGTGAATGGATAGCACTTTTAGACCACGACGACTTGTTGTCGGAGCACGCATTATTCTGGATAGTAGACTGCATCAACAACAATAAACGTGTTCAGATGATTTACTCCGATGAGGACAAAGTTGACGAGGCAAGCAACAGGTCGTCACCCTATTTTAAATGTGACTGGAATATTGATCTCTTCTATTCACAGAACATGTTTTCCCATTTGGGAGCATACAAGACAAGCTTGGTAAACTCTGTCGGCGGCTTCCGGGTCGGCATAGAAGGTGCTCAAGACTATGATCTAGCTCTGCGCTGTATCGAGCAAATAAGTCAGACCGACATTAAGCACATCCCCAGAGTGCTATACCACTGGCGAACACACGCAGAAAGTACAGCCAGCTCGCTATACGCAAAACCCCATGCCATGATTGCCGGAGAAAGGGCACTCAACGAACATTTTGAGCGAGCTGGTATTCAAGCCACGGCACAGCTGTTAGGGAATGGTTATCGCACTAAGTATGCGCTTCCTAACAAGCTGCCTTTAGTCAGTCTGATTATCCCAACGCGCGATAATTTGCCGGTGCTCAAACGGTGTATCAAAAGTATTTTGAATAAGACTAGCTATTCTAACTATGAAATATTGATCGTCGACAATGGTTCTGTTGTGCCCGGTACGATTAAATATTTTAAGGAAATACAAAAAAATTCTCGTATACAAGTCATACACACTGATAGGGCGTTAAATGCTTCTGCGCTCAATAACCGAGCAGCAGCAGTGGCTAAGGGGGATTTAGTTTGCCTTTTAAGCGATGACATTGACGTGATAAGTATAGGCTGGCTGGAGGAAATGATAAGCCTTGCGTTGCAGGACAATGCAGGAGCCATAGGCGCAAGACTATTATATCCAAATGGCACTATCCGGCACGCAGGTATTATATTAGGCCTCGGCAAAGACAGGGTTGCGGGACATTCTCACATTAAAATTTCTAAATCTGCTTTTGGATATTTTGGCCGCACCACACTCATGCAATCAGTGTCTGCGGTCACGGCGGCCTGCTTAGTCATAAGAAAGGATATCTATATGGACGTGGGAGGGTTCAATGAAGATGAACTCGGCGTCGATTTTAATGACGTAGACTTTTGTTTGCGCGTTAGAGCCGCTGGCTATAAGAATACATGGACGCCCTTCGCCGAGTTATACCACGAGGATTCCTCGTTATGTGGTTATCAAGATGACAGTGAAAAACGTGCAAGATTCGAGGCAGAAGTCGCCTATATGCAGCAGACTTGGGGAGATCTTCTGTTAACCGATCCGGCATATTCTCCGAACCTGACCCTAGAGCATGGTGACTTTACTTACGCATGGCCACCAAGACTAAAGCAATTAGCGTAAGCCCCGCGATCACAATCATCTGCTATGTGAACTATTGATGATTGTTTGTTCAATGATAAATTCATGCTATAAAGTGGCTCACGATTTTTAAGGTAGGCACCTAGCCCCACCTTCAAGACTTTGCCGGCATGTAAGGCTTAGCAGATCGAGAGGCGCGGATAACCACTAGGCAAGACGCTGTTTCTCCTTCTTGTACTTGTAATGCTATATTTGCTTTCTTAACGGCACATAAAATTCTATGCCATTGACCTCTGTCGGAAATAAATGCGTAAGCTCGACGTCAGTGAGTTCGCGCTGCAAGATACAACGAAAAACTTCACCAAAGTATCCCCGAGTGAATATGTAGCAATGAGAATTCAAATATCAGTCTTCATCTAACAAGCTCTGCAAAGATCAAAAATACCATTCGGGTGAGTGTGCACAGTGTCTAGGGTGTCAAGTTGAAATTTCTCGGTTCAGGAAAGCTCGGTATTCACTGGGGAGGAGCGGTAGTGGCGGTCAACAACGTGTCGTAGAGAGAATCTTTGAGACTTAAAAAGGAAGGCATCAATGAACTCGGAAGCTCTGCTCACATCTCTTTGGCAGTCAAACGTAAAACGCTTGTCGGGAACGACAAGCGAGAGTACCTCGCCTGTTTTAGTGCTGCTGGTATCTGCCCAAACCAACCAATCATATCTGGAGCGTATTTAACAATATGGGAAGCCACCAAGTAGTCGAAATATACTCCGTGATCGACTGCCTCAACCGGAGTCTTACCTCTCCAGACATAGTCAACAGGCACTATGTCTTCAATGTTCTCGTTTGGGTCTGCTGAGACGTCTTTGTACAATTCATTTGTAAAAAAAGTAATCTATATGGTAGACGGTTCCCTCAGAAGAATGGGTAAGGGGGCTTTTTAAAGCCCGAGCTTCTCATTATTTTTTGATTTTTTGTCAATTAAAGCGTGTGTTTTATGTTCTCCACTTACATTTTCAGGTTCACTTCTGAAGAACTGTTAAAACCTTATGCTGGTCGTAAGCGGCGCCGCTGCTGAATCGAACGCAAAGGTTATTCTCTAGAGAATATCTTTGCCAACTCATTAGCCTGGTCTTCAAACCATGTAATATTAGTACTATCCCAAGCAACTACGGTACCAATTTCTATAGATTCAAATCTTTTTACCGCATTAACAACGGCACTCCGTAGACCTTCGCCTCGATCGTTGAAGGGAATAATTTCTCCATTCCCACCGTCGACGATGTCTTCCGTAACTCCACCCGCTGCAGTTACAATCACCCAAACATTTCTGGCAATCGCCTCTCTGACAGTCAGGCCGAAGCTTTCCTTCGCCTGAGTAGGGAAGAGTAGTACATCAATGCTAGAGAAAAAGTCGTCTATCTTATCCTGCGAATACGCAGGAATAGTCTCTACATTTTCTTGTGTTGTAAGAGACACATTGTCGTACGAAGACCAACCTAAACTTAGCATGTTGTCGACAATTTTCAGTTGTACTTCTCTGCCCATTGAACGGAACACTTTTTCGACTAGGTGGAAGCCTTTCACCTGGCTGTTACCGCCCACATACCCGAACCTGACGGGGCCTGCATGCCTGGTTCTCGCCGCTCCAGAAAGGGGTCTCATTACACCATTTTTATTGACGATTACTTGGCCACCGGGAAATCCATTATCCCTGTGGAGCCCAGCGAAAAACTTACTGGGGGCCAACAGTTGTTGTGCGTTATCAAGAACACCCTTCAGTCTTTTTTGGCGGATTACGTTAAGTATCGGTTCTTCCACGCAGCCGGCACATACGCTTGAATCGATTACCTCTTGATTACAGTAAACGCCTGTCTTGTCGAGCATAAACTGCCGTCCACAGATCCACCAGGCATCATGTAATGTTATATAGTACGGAATGCCCCTGTCGATACATCGATCGGCTAAAGCAACACCTAGTCCCTGTATGCAGTGCAGATGCACAAGATCAGGTTTGACTGCTGCTAGAACTTGTTCAAATTGGTCAGCTACGTGGGGATTGTCAAACTGTGACCTGGCATCCAGGTTATCAGGTAGCGAAACGCCGAATACACTTATACCATCAGTACTGTAGCGCCGCATGCTGTAATCTGGGATTACCCCACTGCGTATAGCTGTGAATACAAATACTTCGAACCCGTCCATTTGGTGCAATAGACTGTTCACTTGCTCAGCCACGATGGTTGCGCCACCAAATGAATCTGGACTGTAGTAAATGTTGACTGATAGTATTTTTGTTGCAGGGCTTTTAGCGGCAGGATTTTTCAGCAGTGGAGCTAACTGTGCTTGCGCAATGTGAACAGGCGTATATCGATCCAGAACTGTCTTGTACGCAGACTCGGCTAGGCTGTTCCTCAGCTTAGCGCTTTCCACCAAGCTGCCGAGCGCTTGCTTCCACTCGGCGAATGTATCCGCCAACAGCGCGGTTTTACCATCGATAATAATCGACGTAAAAGCGCTACGCGGGGAACACACAGACGGCACTTTAACTACGGAGGCCTCAAGGAACTTAATATTACTTTTAGCCTCGTTAAAAATATAATTTTCTAAAGGCGCAATACTAATATCACACTGTGATAAGTGACCAAGATACTCTTCATACTCACAGAACTCTATTCTCTCGACACGCGACTTAAACCGCTGAAAACCTTCCGGTAATTCTAGTATCCCGACCACCCGAAATTTTACTTTGGGGAATTCGGTCAATATATCTAGGATGGCATCAGCCGCCTCAGCGAAGTCCACATTATGCGTATTCGTACCAGAGCCATACACAATTCGAAGCCAATCATCAGCTACTCTGTGTTGATTAAGATGCCTTTCAGCAGCCTTCAATGTTTGATGATCAAGGGCGTTTTCAACGACGGAAACAGCTGGAACTCCAGCAGCTCGCATAGCATCTGCAAGCCCGCTAGTAGATGCAATTCCCTCATCACATGCCAGCATGGCTTGTCGATAAAGTTCTGCGCCATCAATCAAAGGCCCCAAAACATCTGGCCTCAGCTGAGCAAGCGTTTTGCTATTTATCAAGACTTCTCGATCAAATATCAGATCATCTACTTCCCATAAGGTTCGCAGATTTAGGCGCTTGGCCTCATCGATGAGTTCCATGGTTTGCGGTAAGGCTGGCACACGATAAAAAATCACCAGAGAGTGAGTAGACAGCGCATTTAGGCAATCAATGTGGTGTCTCCAATCCAGAATTGTGCAGTCGATGCCTATTTTCTCAAAAAGCTGTTTTTTCTGTACTACCCGGTACTTCTTGCACTGCGGTATGCTCATCTCGCCGATTATCAGCACCCGCGGCGAAAGTAGCGACTCAGAATCCACTTTAACCGGCTGCAATAGATGCATGCTTCCCGGGTTATGATTATCTTTCAGCTCATGAGCTGCCAGGTGATTGAGCGCTCGCTTTAATCCCGAAAAGCCTTCATGACGGTAGCGAAAAACCACTTTTTTATAGACACGAGAAAAGCCACCACGGGAGGCAACACTTTTAAGGATTAGTTGAACCCTGCGTTTTAAATGAATAACCTTCATAGATACGCGGACACTCGTTAAGTTAGCGGAGAGCGCGGAGCCGTCACCTGATTAAAAACACTATTTGCCCGATGGACTAACAAACTTCGACTTTTAACCCGCTTGGATCTGACGGTTTACTGCGCGACGATATTAAGTCTATCAGGTGATGTTTTAAATTTCATAGTCTTTTCCCGTCGACTATTTGATCTTGCAGCAGCAGTGAAACAGAATGGTAAAATGCGGAAAAGAAATACCGACGA
The DNA here is from genome assembly GCF_047729875.1 of Halioglobus sp. Uisw_031. Lineage (NCBI taxonomy): Bacteria > Pseudomonadati > Pseudomonadota > Gammaproteobacteria > Cellvibrionales > Halieaceae > Halioglobus > Halioglobus sp. Uisw_031. The sequence continues at coordinate 215,893 of NZ_CP159826.1, forward strand.
AGATGAGAAAAAGGCGTAGGCGTGTCACACACGATACTAGTTGATATTAACATGCGGAGTCGTGGTGAAGCAGCCTTCCTAGGTCAGATAGCTAATATTAGGCAAGCGTTTGGAGAGAAAAATGCCTAATTAACCAATCAAAATAGTGCAGGCGGTCAGAGTTGCGAAAGACTGGTAAAGGCACAGAACAGTCGATTAGTCGCCACCTTGAGACGGCGTCGTAGCGAAACTAGTACGATGAAACGCGGTGTGGAATGGATCGGGGTTCAGCTGTGCGGCATACTCATATGCCGGATCTCGAGGACGCGAAGGGTTTTGGGGAAGGCCTAAATCTCTTCGATATAAACGAGGCCCTGCCTGCACACATTGGCTAAACTAATACTCGGGTTGAATTAAGTGTTAAAAGATACTCGAGACACCAGAGATAGACCCTTTAAGACGTTAAGAAGCAGATCATTGAGAGGTCCTGAGACATTATGAATCGAGCCGCTGGGGATAGCTGTCTTATTGCAGGTGTCTGCTTTTTTGGGAGCTGGACGGTTTACTGTTATGCGATGGTGCTGTCCGCATCAAGCTTCTCAGACGTAATGGCGTGGAGTTTTGTGCCAATTCTCACTGCCCTGGGCATATGGGCAGTGTGTACGGGCAGGAGTGCTCTGGTTGACACGAGTCGCACCGGCAGTGCACGGGAGCCAGCATTGGCCTCTGCCCCCGACACCGGCGCGCTCTGGGCGCTAGTGGCACTGATCATCTGTGCCTTGACGCTGCGTATTTTCGACAATCACTATTGGCCTGTCTGGCTATTCTTACTATGTGCTTCGATTTTGGTTTTCCGCACAGCCTCAACCTCCGCCGCTCTATATAGCGAGGCACCAGTTGAAACACCGAATTGGCAAAGAGTTGGCATAGTCGCTTTAGCCCTCTTTGGCCTAGTGTTAGTGGCGATAACGCACCGGCTCGATCAGGACGATTCGCAGTATCTCAATTTCGTTGTGACCGCTATGGATTTTCCTCTTGAGCCGCTGTTTTCACATTCTGGTTTATGGCAGGATCCTAAGGTCCCGCTAGAGTTGTCAATTTACAAGTTTCACACATACGAGTTGCTGGTTGCTGCTTTAAGTGATTTATTTGGCGTGCATCACAAGACCCTCTACTATTTAATTTTGGCGCCGATTTTCGGCGGTATAGCGGTACTGGTGCACTGGAAGCTGGCTCAGCATTTGGTGCCTCAATATGCATTTTCAGTGCTGCTTGCATGGCTTGTTCTAATGATTGCGCTCGGTGAGTCGCACCGAGAATTCGGAAACTTTGCCTTCGTCCGTTTGTTCCAGGGCAAAAGCCTTTTGGTCACTATTGGCCTGCCATTATGTCTACTGTTAGGCCTACGATTTGCAGAATTTCCCGATGGACGTCGCGCGCTGCCACTTGGAATGGCAATTGTTGCCAGTACTGGATTGAGCAGCTCCGCATTTGGGACGGTGCCATTTGTCGTCGCCGCGGCGCTGTGTGGCGGGTTTCTGGGCGCCTCACGCGTGGTGGTCAAGCGTATCATTGCAGTCGGACTAGCCTCAGGACTTTTCCTGTGCGCCATTGGCTTATTTCTGCTGGTTAACATGAAAAGCGAAAATGAAATTCATGGTATTAGTTTGTTCGGTTCTGGCACCGGTTTGGCTACCGTTTTAGGTGAAGGCATTTTGGGGGCACTGATTTTAGTATTATTTCCCATCGCACCCTTGTTTGTAGCAGGCTTCAGACGGCGACGACTGTATGCGCTGACAACCCTAATGTTTGTGGGCTTTGTGTTGAATCCGTGGACTGGAGAGTTTTTGGCAAAAAACTTAGATAGTGCTTTTGAGTGGAGGCTCTTTTGGTCGGTACCATTTATAATTTCCGCTTCGATTTCTATTGTCGGACTTGCGGGGCTCTTTGCGGATAAGATTCCACGGTTAAAGGGTCATGCAATGCTGTTGGTTATGCTGGTAGCAGTCTTACTCGTTTCAAGACAATGGAGTATTTCCGCGGGGAATAGCGTTGTTATCGCAGTCCCTCAGTTCAAGGTCGATCCAGACCTTCATGCTCTCGCAGAGGAAATCGTTCGCAGAGCGCCGCTGCGCTCGACGGTATATGCGCCGGTCTCGGTCGCACAGTGGGTTACGACGTTCCGTCAGCATCCGTATCCGTTAATAGTGAGGCCACGTTATTTGAAATTCGAAAGAATTGGACGCTATGTTGGATACCCAGAGCTCGACCGACGTAGGCGAGTGATGGCGTTTTTGCAGGGGCAGGACAAAGATCTCTCTAGCGCAGCTTTCTTTCAGTCGCAACTTGCAATAGACCGACCTACCTTCGTCGTCTATGACAGTCGCGTAGAGATGGCGCCTGCGATTGAGGAAGTGCTTGGTGCTGCTGGCTATGTCGAAGAGAAACGCGATATCTACCAGCTATGGCATCTTCCATGATCCAAAAATAAGCTGCTAAAAAGCACCTTGTGCATGCACTGAAACTGGATGGTCAGGGTGGATTTATCAGCTAAATACGTATTAAAGTGTGCATGACAAAGTACCTTCGACCGTCTGAGCCGTTTGTCGGCGCATGCCTACGACCTCAAGCGAAATCAATAGCAATCCGTGGAGGCTTTCCCATGTCCCTATTCATCCGCCGTTGTAGTTTAGTCGTCGCCTTGTCAATCCTCGCAGCGTGTGGCGAAGTTGAACTGAGTTGTGAGCCAGACGGTGATGTCACCCCACTATGCGGCGTCCAGATGCCCGAAGATCTGGAGGTGATGCCAAATGGCGGTGGCTTGTTGATTGGTGAGTATGGCAACGGTGGGCAGTTACCTGGAGCAATTACTTGGTACCAACCTGGGCCAGGAGCCGAATTTATACAGCTGGTAAATAGTAGCAATATGACTGCTGGCAAAAATGGCGATACCTGGGGTGAAGACAGCTGCCCGTTGCCTGACCAGCTATCGCCACACGGCATTCATCTTTCGTCCCGAGGTGATTCTCTGCAGCTGCTAGTGGTGAATCACAGCAGCCAAGAGCATATATTGTTTTATGAAGTGCAGGCTTCTGCCGATGCCAGCATCGCGCCCACTCTCGCTTGGCGTGGCTGCGTGGTATTTCCATCGTCCGCCGTTCTGAATGATGTGGTTGCGCTGCCCGATGGTGGTTTTGCGGTGACCAATATGTATCAGCGCGAAAACGAAATCCTAGCCCAAATTAAATCCAGTCTGGGCCTGAATGATGGCCATGTGTGGCGCTGGGTGCCTGGCTCAGGTTTAAAAGTGGTGGCTAATTCTACAGCTAAAATGCCCAATGGCATCGAAGTGTCGCACGATGGCAAAACTATCTGGGTGAATAATTATATAGAGCAGGAGTTGCGTCAGTATGACGTCGCTACAGAGGAAATTGTAAGTCGAATAGCAGTAGCGAATATTGATAACTCCGTCTGGCTGGATGATGGCCGGTTGCTGTTGGCGTCGCATCTCTCTCCACTCACTATGGGCTCCTGTTTCGGGCTGACCAAGGGAAGCTGTGGCTCCGGTTATGAATTGATTGCGGTGGATACCAAATCTGGTCTGACTGAAGTAATTTTCCGGGCTGATAAGGGCGGCGTTTTTGGGCCGGCTACAGTGGCCGTACCGTACCAAGGTAAATTATATGCAGGCTCATTCTCGGGCGACCGACTGGCCGAAATCACGCTGCATTGATATCGCCGCCGGTATCCAGGCCGGGTGGCTATTTTTGAGGACGACAAGGTAAACTTTCTTAGATGACCGCGAGGCCTTTTGTAGGAGCGTTTTTAAGTTAGCATGGCGCCTCACGACGACAAATGGGGATTGGAATTGTCGCTACGATTTTATTGATTGGAAACCGGTGTGCTGATGATGGCTATCAAGCTCTAATTGAACATCGTAGGGCGGGAACGAAGCTCGATTCCCTGACAATGACGCGTGGGCTGCCTCGCGCAGTTGATCGATTATTCTAGGGTTTCGGTTACACTTGTTATTTTGCGATGACTTTGGCGTCGGCGCCTGCAACCTCTCTCACCAGTTTAGGCACCATATACCCCGGCAGACTGGCAGCTACTCCTTCCATCACTTGGTGTGCTTTGCTTTCCGCCACATCAAAATGTGCAGCCCCTTGTACTTTATCTAACAAATGCAGGTAGTAGGGTAGGGTTCCTGTCGCAAATAGTGCGCGATTGAGTGCCACCTGTGCTCCAACGTTATCGTTAATGCCCTTGAGCAGTACAGCCTGATTCAGTGTGATGATGTTGTGGTCGCGTAGTGTCTCTAGCGCGACTGTGACGGCGTCGTCGATTTCGTTGGCGTGGTTACAATGAGTCACCATGATGGTCTGCAACCGCGGTAGCGTGATCGCATCCAGCAACTTCCGCGTCACCCGCTCGGGAATCATGATAGGCAGTCGGCTGTGTATCCGTAGGCGCTTAACGTGTTGTATGGACGCAATCTCTTCCACCAACTGGCGCAATTGCTCATCGGTGACCACTAACGGGTCGCCACCACTTAGAATAATCTCCTCAATACTGCTATCGGCGCGGATGTATTCCAGTGCTTCAAGCCATTGCTGGCGGCTATTCTGATTTTCGCCGTAAGGGAAGTGCCGCCTAAAACAGTAACGGCAATTCACGGCGCAACCGCCACTCACTATCAGCAGTGCCCGTCCGTGATATTTGTGAATGATACCGCGCTGTGGAATCGTCCCTGCGCTCTCACCCACTGGGTCGCGGGAGTATCCCGGGGCATCAATCATTTCCTGCGCCGAGGAGATCACCTGAAGTAGCAAAGGGTCGCGAGGGTCGCGACGCTGCATTCTTCGCACGAAACTGCGCGGAACCTTGAGTGCAAAGTCTTGGCAGGCACCGCTGGAAAGACCCACGTCGTTCTCGCTTAGTTCCAGTATATCGAGTAGTTCTCGGCGTGACGTGATGACGTCGCGCAGTTGACTCTGCCAGTCATGGGAAGATTGCGCAATTAGGCTTGAAAGCAGCAAAGGAAACCTCGTAGGAAAGCGTCAAAGCAAAAGCTATTGTAGCAATGAATTGGCGGGCCGTCTGAGTCATTGGGTGACTGTTGTTGCCAAACGGTGGATTCAGTGCGCGTGACGATGCAGCGACCTTGTGTGTCCAACGCCGTCGAGTAAGACTTTATTCTGCTGCGATACCCCGCGCTTTGCTTTACTGCGATCCCTGTAGAACGTGTAGTATTATACAAATCATATGATCACAATCCCGTATAAGGAATCAAAATGTCCAGTACCGATGAGTTGTGCAGTCTGCGATGGGATCCAGTGAGCAAGGGAGTTGAGGTTATTGATCAGACCCTCTTGCCACATGCCTTGCGCTGGTGTCGTCTGGAGTCACTGCCAGCGTTCTGCCACGCCATCAGTACAATGCAGGTGCGTGGAGCTCCGCTGATTGGAATTACCGCAGCGTTCGGACTTGCCAATGCCCTTGCGGAAGATGCGTCTAACGAAAATTTGGCGCGTGCCAGCGCAGCGCTAATGGCCACTCGTCCGACTGCGGTGAACTTGCGCTGGGCTTTGGACCAGATTACTTGTGCCGTAAAGTCTCTGGAGCCTTCACAGCGGCCTCTAGTCGCGTTGCACAGGGCGCTATCTCTGCGGGAAGAGGATATCGTCAATTGCGAGCGAATTGGTGCCAATGGACTGCAGCTGTTGAGCGCGCTAAATAAAGATCAATTAAATATTATGACGCACTGTAACGCAGGGTGGCTGGCCACGGTACAGTGGGGGACCGCATTGGCGCCGATCTATAAGGCTCATGCCAGCGGCATCCCCGTACATGTTTGGGTGTCCGAGACACGCCCGCGCAATCAGGGAACGAACCTCACTGCGTGGGAATTGCATAGAGCCGGAGTCCCCTGCACCATCGTAACGGATAACAGTTGTGGCCAATTAATGCGCCAGCGCAAAGTGGATTGCGTGATTGTGGGCAGTGATCGTACCGCTGCCAATGGGGATGTTTGCAACAAGGTCGGCACCTATCTTAAGGCGCTCGCTGCCCGTGCCAGCGATATACCGTTCTACGTGGCATTGCCGGAGTCAACCATTGACTGGTCTTGTCCTAGTGGTGAGCAGATTCCGATCGAGGAACGCGATGAGTCAGAAGTATTGAGTATCGGTGGTTTGGATGCTGCCGGGGATTATGGCGAAGTCAAGCTTGCGGCCTCACACAGTACGGCGTTTAACCCTGCCTTCGATGTTACGCCCGCAGATTTGGTTGCGGCGCTGATAACGGAGCATGGTAATTTCGATGCCAGTGTGAAGGGCCTACAGCAGCTGGGCGCTATAGCGTCAGATACATAAGGTATAGCCGGCGTAACCGGAGCAGGTAACGGTGGGGTTGATGGTCGGGGGTTGAGACAGTTCCGACCATCACGTAAATCAATGCCTAGTGGTAATCCAGCTGTAAATCATAATCTCCGAGCTCATCGCGCAAGCGCTTTTCTTCCAGTCGTTGTTCTGCCAGACGCCTCCTTTGTACCAGCTGTTGCTTATCAGATGATAAAGGCGCTATCCCCCGAAGCATGTCGTCGGAAATGTCGTCAGCGCCAGGTTCATAGCCGCCGTCCATCGACTCGGATGTTGAAGATTCCAAATCACGTTCTCCCATAAATCACCTCCCGATGAATTTAGAAAAGACCACTAGTCAGCCTCGTATTATGACGAGGCTATAGGCTGAGTAAATCAAAGATTGAGTGCTAGAACAACAAAATACTAGTGGGAGTTTTACGCATATTTGAGTGGTAATAAGTCCGGCGACTCGCGGCCATCCTTGGCCGTCCATGCGCATGATTCTACTTCCCTGTAGAGGCCATCCTTGGCGTTGGATCGCGCATGCGAGCCGCCGTACAGAAAACAAAGCAATTTTGATGCCAGTTATTCAGGCTCATACCTATGCGCTTTTGATGAAGGGACGAAGGGATGTTTGCTTGTCCATAGGTGTCCGCTCGTGTTCGGACATGTGCCACGCGTTGTGGCATATTCTTGTGAGGCATGCGCATTCTTGCGTCGACGTGCTGCGCTGGTTAGAGTGGTTCATCTTCTATACATGCCCTCACAGGCCCAAGGATAAGTGATGACGTTACTGCACACGCCGCTTGATGCGCTGCACCGAGAGCTGGGCGCCAAAATGGTACCCTTTGCTGGTTATGACATGCCGGTGCAGTACCCTGCTGGCATCATTAGCGAGCATTTGCATACTCGGCAAGCGGCCGGGCTGTTTGATGTCTCCCACATGGGTCAAGTCATTATAGAGGGCCTCGGTAGTGCCGCGATGCTTGAGTCTCTTGTGCCCGTGGACATTGATGGGCTGGCAGACAATCGGCAGACCTATGCCGTATTCACTAACGAACAGGGTGGAGTATTGGATGACTTGATTATTACCCGTTGGTCTCAGGAGACATTTTTCCTCGTGGTCAATGCGGGTTGTAAGAGGCAGGATATTGCACACCTGCGGGCACACTTGTCGGGCCAGACGTTGACGGTACTGGAGCATCACGCCTTACTGGCGTTGCAGGGGCCAGCCGCACGAGAGGTTATTCGTACAGTCTGTTCTGACGCCGCAGAACTGCGATTCATGCAGGGCTGTCCTGGGATTATTGACGGCGTGAAGGTTTATATTACCTGCTCAGGTTACACCGGAGAGGACGGTTTCGAGATTTCTGTGCCGGGCGCAGCGGCCACAAATCTGGCTCGCCGGCTGCTAAGTGATCAACGGGTACAGGCGGTCGGTTTGGGTGCCAGGGATTCACTGCGCTTGGAGGCAGGTTTGTGTTTGTATGGACATGAACTGACAACCGAGATTGACCCGGTGCAGGCGGGTTTAGTGTGGTCCATAAGTCAATCTCGGCGAGCCGAGGGTGAGCGCGCGGGTGGCTTCCCAGGTGCCGATGTGATCTTTAGGCGGATGATCGACAAGCCAGCCCTGCGTCGGATCGGTTTGCGTGTGGATGGTAAGCGTCCGGTGCGAGAGGGTCAAGTAGTGCTAGATGAATCAGGTCGACAGGTGGGCGAAATCTGTTCTGCCTGTTATGGCGCTAGTGTTGGCGGCCCTATCGCCATGGCTTATATCGAACGGGAATTAGGTCTCCCGGGGACGAAACTGCTGGTGGTCTCGAGGGATAAGCACTTGCCAGTTACGGTGACACCCATGCCGTTCAATCCCCAGCGCTATTTCCGGGGTTAAGGTGACTCGCCAGTGCGGGCTGCCGTAATGCCCGTATTCGGCGCGTCAGGTTAGACAGGCGCACCCTCAGCCCAGTCAGCGGCAGGCGTGGCAGATAGAGCCAGCACAGCCGCAGGGCCACAATCAATAGCACCAGACTGCTCAGTAGTATCAGACGTTGTTGTGAACGACTGCGAGTCGTTGTCGCAGTATTTTTTGGGCCTGGAGCCACACCGCCAACCTCGATGCGTACTTCAGCCAGGGACAGCACTTCCAGTTGGGTGCTTTGCGTATTCCACCAGAAGTAATCTCTCGCTGGCAGCAGGAACTGTCCTGGTTGCTCGGCCACATAACTGATGCGAATACTCCGAGTGGCCAGAGTTTGGCCGCGGTTAACCTTGTTTTCTAGGACTGCTGGCGAGGGGTAGGGGGCAAGTCCTGGTTGCTTTTCGATCTCATAGGACGGCAGCATCATGGCCAGTACGTCCGATGCTTCCAGCAGGACCTCTTGTTCGAAGGCATCGCCCACCGCTAGATTATCAAGCGCTCTGTCGAAGCTCTGCCTGACGGAGAAGAGCGGGGCCGCTACCCACTGTTTGGCTTGGGCGAGGTTGTTCGGTATAGCAGCGGTGAAATGGCGCGCGGGGCTGTGCAATTCGCCTTGAATATCGCCCTCTTCTCCTCCATTCACGTGTACTTGCAAAGGAATTGGACCGATGGTGAAATCGCCCGCACGCTGAGGAAATACATCCAGCGTCCAGCGCTGTATTGCCCAGGTCTGACCGTTATGGGTTTCGCTGGCATTACTGGCGAACTGTTCAGTTTGCAAAATGACCAGGCCCGGAACTTCGGGAATACCGATGCGCGTCCCGCCGGCAAACCATCGATCGGTGGCGATTTCGAGGGTTAGTGTTACTTTTTGTCCCGGCACGATACCGCTTTGTGGAGTGAGCGCGCTCTCGATGTGTAGTTGGCCTGACGCCTCAAGTTCTTCGATCGAATTACCAGACGCGAGCGATGCACAGCCTATGGCCAGCATTAGCAGGCCTCGTTTTAGAAAAAATCCGCCACGTGTCACGGAATATTCCTCGAGGGCACATCCGTCTTTGTCTCTGCGTTCCGTAGTTGCATGCCGAACTTTATAGCCAAAAAGCGGGAAGGATCCTGCTGCACACCGCGCAACCACATATCACTAGTGGCCGCATCCTGGAGTATGTCCTCGGCGGTCAGTTGTATCACTTCAGTCTGCTGCCAACTGATCTCGTCAGCACCTTGCGCGGGAATAGCGTCGTCGCCACTAAGCTGTTTGTCCTGAGTGCTTGCGCCTGCTTCCTGCTGTTGGCTTGCGCTGAGACGATCGATTTCGTCGATGATCGCGCTCACTTGGGAGCGGTTGGCAGTGGCACCTGGATAATCTGGGGTGCGCGCCAGCAGACGATCGTATCGGCTGACTGCGCGCACATAGTCACGCCCTTGGGCGCGCGCGTTGGCCTCATTAAAGAGTGCATCATCACTGTCTTGGCGTGAAAAGTATTCCGCCGCCAACATAAAATCTTCGCTGTAGTAGTAGGCTATACCCTTCCACATGAGGTCATTGAAACGGGCGGCGGCTTGTGGATAGCGGCCCAGTTGCAAAAGTAGTCGGCCCTGTTGATCGCGGGTTAACCACAGGTCCGCGAATTCCCTCATTGCGGCAGACTGCTCATGCGTAATAGGCGTAGTCTCTTGCTGTGCAAGTGCAGGTGCGGGAATACTGCTTAATACAACAGGCAATATCAGCCACATCCAAGTCAGGGTCCAGCCTCTCCTGAACCACATCAAGAACAGCCCTATTGCCGGAAATACCAAGAGGTAGCCGCTATCAAACCAAGGCAGGGCGCTGTCCTGGGTGACCGTATAGTGACTCTCGATACGCTGATTGATCTGGCGTACATCTGCATCATCGATGGTCAAAGACAGATAGACGCCATTTGCGTCAGTAGCCAGGGCTTTAAGTGATTCCCGTTCTAGTGGCGCTATTCCGGGTTCTTCATCCTCGCTCCCCACGCCTACAACAAGTAGTTGATGCGGGTGAGTTAAAAAGTATGATTCGAAAGCCTGCCCGCTCTTTGCTCCAAGACCATCGCTAAACATCACAATCGTCGCAGGGGCATTTCTGCCCTGAAGTATTTCATCTGCAAGAGGCAGGCTATATTCAGGGAATTTTCCGCTCCGCGGCATGATAGCGGGAGTGATCGCTGCAAGGTATTGATTGAGGATATCCTGATCGGCAGTGAGCGAAAGCACACTGTGCGCCGTCCCCGAATAGACGATAAGAGCGCTTTTCTTGTCTGGGCGAAGCGCCAGCAGGTCAGATATTTTCTGCTTAGCGCGCTGTAAACGACTGGGCTGCACGTCCTTCTGTTGCATAGTCGAGGACACATCTAACAGTATGACCAGTGCCGCGTGATCCTGGTTCAGGGGAGATAATTGTTGACGCCATGTGGGCCCCATTATCACTAACAACACCAGCACCATGAACAACAGCGAAAAATTTTTCGGGTTCAACCAGCGTGTATCGAAGCGTTGTAATCGCAGGTGCTGCAGCAAGTGTGGAGCGATGATACCCCCGAACATATCCTGCTTGTCGCGCTGCTGACTTCGTATCACCACCATTGCCAGCCACGGTATGAGTAGCAGTGCCCAAGTCGGCCGGAGAAAATGGAAGTGCTCCAGTACGTTGAGCTCAGGCGGCATGAGAGTCCCTTGTGCTGCGCAGCACGCGGCATGCGTGCCACGTTCTGTAGCCGTGATAGAGCGTATAAAAAATCAGCGCGACACAGAGCGGCAGCCAATGCAGACTTTGCCGTGGACGGAAGCTGATCGTTTCGTACACGTCAGGCTCAAGTTCAGCAATGGTGTGGTACGCACGCTGTAACGCCTGTTGGTCCAGCGCCTCAAAACTCTCCCCCCCGGTGATCTCAGTGACGCGCTCAATAGTGTCAATATCGAGTGCCTCTTCTCCAACTGAGGCGGCGTCGCCAATGGCGATGGTGTAGATTCGGATATTGTAGGCGGCGGCGACTTTTGCTGCATCTATAGGCGGCACGATACTTCCAGTGTCGTTGCCATCGGTGAGGATGATCAGAACACGGTTGTCTGATGTGCTCTCTTTGAACAGCTTTATCGCGAGTCCTATTGCATCTCCGAATACGGTGCTCTGGCCAGCCATGCCGATTTCGGTCTCCGCCAGTAATTTTGACCACACCACATGATCGCTGGTAAAGGGCGCTTGCAGATAGGAGGCACTGCCAAATACGATGAGACCCAGACGATCTCCCGCACGCTGGTTAGCCAGTTCCGCAAGAACCTGCTTCACGGCTTGTAGTCTGTCTACTGTTTCGCCGTCGGGCAGCACAAAGTCTCGAGTTCCCATGGACCCGGATAAATCCACGGCAATCATTAGATCCCGGCCAGACTTCTGTTGCTCAATGGGGGCGCCCACCCACTCGGGCTTGGCCGCAGCCAGCACCAGACAGACCCACATGAAGCCAACGAGAAAATACTGAAAACGGTCGCGGCGTAGAATGATCGCGCCACTGTGTGGACGTTGTTCACTCAATTCAACCAGCTTGTCGAAGAAGGGTACTCGAACGGAATTGCGACTTTCTTTATAGGCTGGTAACAATGGCATGAGTAAAGGAAGTGCCAGCAGAGATAGCGCCCAAGGATATGCCAACTCATACATGCGGTGAGCTCTCGTGATTGCATACCCAACTGAGGCAGGCTGCGAGCAACTGCTGCTGGACGATGCCGTCTAGTGTTGTGTGGTTATAGGTTCCCACTGCGAGTAAACGGCATTGTTCTGGCGAAAAAGGCGGAGGTGTGCAGTAGCCATTGAGAAAATTGACCCAGCTATCGCCCGACAGGTGGGCCACTTGTTGTCGGGGGAAGGCGGCCAGCGCGGTCAACTTTAATATTTTATTCAGCTCTATCAGCCAGGTTTCTTCGCAGCTATTCATCGCAAAAACCTGGAGTCGGTCGGCCGCCTCGCGGCGGTAGCGATTGTGGTGCCAGTGACGCAGGCGCCTCCAGCTGTAGCGTAGCAATAATATCAGCAGCGCTGTCCCGACCCCTATCCAACCGACAGCCTGTGGTAGCCAGCTGATGGCGTCAGGCGACGCAACTTCTGAAAATTCGTGCAGCGCGTAATTGCCAAAGGTTTCCGGCAGTGGGGGCAAACTCATTGCAAGACCCTCTGGCCACCGAGTCTTTCTCGCAACTGATCGGCAGCCGGTACGACTGTATCGACAGGCAGCACCGGAATACCATGACGCTTGAGTTCACCCTGTACATGCGCGATGGAGCTTTTGAAGCTCGCTTCGAACTTTTGTCCTAGTCCTTGCCTGGCAGGATCGATCTTTAGCTGAAATTCCCCATCGCTCACTACCAACTGGTCAGCCCTAGAGATATCGCGTTCCAATGGGTCATAGATCAGCGAGCAAACAATATCATTGTGTCGGTTCATGCGACGTAGGGCCTTGAGCGTGGCGTTGTTCCAGCCATAAAAATCTGATATTAATACCACGAGGTAGTCGTGACCAATGCTACGCTCCAGCAGGTTCAATGCTTGTGCCAGTGCATCGGGATTACTTTCGTAGCGAGTGTTTACGGATAGATCGTTGTTCATTGCCGTTAAGTCGCCCAGCCAGCCTATGACACGGCGTTCATTGCGCGTCGGTTTTGCCTCGACAATAGCATTGTCATTGAAGAGGACTGCCCCGATACGGTCTCCCGCGGCTAGCACGCGCCAAGCCGTAATTGCTGCAACTTCTGCAGCAACGACAGATTTCATTTTTTTTATGCTGCCGAAGAACATCGGCAGTCGTTGGTCGACGACGACAATAACCGGCCGATCACGCTCTTCTGTGTAAACCCTCACATGGGGTTTTCCGGTACGGTTAGTGACCCGCCAATCCATATTGCGGATGTCGTCACCCGGTTGATAGTGGCGTAGTTCATCAAAATCCAGGCCACGCCCACGCAATCGAGACCGTTTTCGACCGCTTAATAACGAGCGCACGGATTGTCTTGGCAGATAGTTAAATCCTCGTGCGGTAAACCGCAGTCGCACGAGGGCGCGCAGGTTAGTGTATACATCCTCCTGTGTATTGCCGGTCATGGACGCCTAGCCTACTGCGACCTGCAGAATGATCTCGTCGATGATGGTATCGGGCGTTACGCCATCGGCCAGGGCATCGTAGGTCAGAATCAGACGGTGGCGGATTATAGAATGCAGCACTGAGCGAACATCGTCGGGATCGACGTAGTCTCTGTCATCCAGCCAAGCGCTTGCGCGGCAGGCTCGATGTAAGGAGATGCTAGCTCGGGGGCTTGACCCGGTCTCGATCCAGTGCAACAGTTTGCCGCCATGCTTCTTGGGGAGTCGGGTGGCCATTACTAAATCGACAATATATTGTTCGACCGCTGCGGACACTTTCATTTTTTGAATGGTCTCTCGTGCGGCGAAGATATGTGATTGTGGGATGACTTCACGTGGCGCTGTTTGATGGGCTTCTTCTGTTTGCAGCATCCGTACGATGGCCAGTTCTGCCTCGGCATTTGGGTAGTTCACGGATATCTTCATCATGAAGCGATCCATCTGAGCTTCTGGTAATGGGTAGGTGCCCTCTTGCTCGATCGGGTTTTGGGTCGCTAGTACCATGAACAAAGCGGGCAAAGGGTAGGTCTTGCCCGCCACAGTGATCTGGCGTTCTTCCATGGCTTCAAGCAGGGCGGATTGCACTTTGGCGGGTGCGCGGTTGATCTCGTCCGCCAGCACCAATTCGTTAAAGATCGGCCCGGGCTGGAACTGTAGTTCGGACTTGCCGTGATTGTCCTGATAAATCTCGTTGCCAGTCACATCAGAAGGCAGCAGATCAGGCGTAAACTGAATGCGGCCAAGACTGGCCTGCAGTACTTGGGACAGCGTTTTAATGGAGCGTGTTTTAGCGGTTCCCGGCAAGCCCTCCAGCAGCACATTGCCATTGCACAGTAGTGCAAGCGCGAGGGTGCGAACCACTTCATCTTGGCCGATGATCGATTGTGCCATTTGTTGCATTATGGAGTTGACGGCACTCAGGTGATCGTTGGGCAAAGCGGTGCTCCTTTTATGATTCGCTGAATTGGGCGTCGGGCTGGGCTGCTGCGAGTCAGTATAACGGCATTACTCGCAAATACTCAGGCAGCCCAGGCGCGCTTTGCTCGAAAACGCCGCGACAGATATTGCATCTGGTCCGCAAAGACCCGATCTTTAGCGAGGAAATGCCACTCCCAAGGGTTGGGCCTGAAGGGCACGGCCAGCAATGGCATCCGTGCTTCCTCGGGTGTTTGATTATCTTTTTGCCAGTTACAGCGTTTGCAGGCAGCCACCACATTTTCCCAGCGATCAGTGCCGCCGCGAGAGGTGGGGAGCACATGGTCGCGTGTTAATTCTGTGCGTGCAGACTGTTGTCCGCAGTAGAGACAGCGATGGTCATCGCGGCGAAATAGTGTGCGGTTGCATAAAGGGGGACTGAAACCCTGAATTATCTTTCCCTGAATAGCCACAATCGGTTGTAAATCGATGCGGGAGCGCAATCCATTGCTGCGCTGAATGCCACCGAAAATTGGAGGCAAAACATCCCCGATGCCGTAAACGACATCACCTTTGGCATAGGCTGTAATGGCCTCGTGCAGCGTTATCCAACCACGGGGTTGGCCGGCGAGGTCCAGTCGCAGGATCGTTTGCATTATCTCGCACTCACAAGCTTGGGTTCAAACTACTGCAAAACGGTAGTAACTACAATATGCACTATGCCTGTCTGTTGAGGGAGGCGGGATAGTCGCTTGCAGCGTACGCCAAAAGCACTTGTTTGGCATTTGTGCTCAGCACATTGTAGGGCTTGCTAGGCAGTGCTTTAGGATTGTGGGCTGATGACTTATGCGGAGGTCACGGCTATCCATGTTGCTGACACCAGCGTTTTTCCCGCTAATAGCACCTTGCCTTCAAAATCCTGTCCGGCCTTGATCTCGCCCACCCCTGCGGGTGTCCCGGTCATGATAATGTCGCCGTCTTCCAGGGTAGTGAAAGTCTCCAGCTCTCTTATTATTTGTACAGGGGTATATATCATCAGACTTATACCTCCTGCCTGCCGCTGCTCGCCGTCTACGTTCAGCTGCAAAGACAGACCTTCGATGTCTTTTGGGAGGGTGACAAACGCACTGAACAGCGCGGCACCATCGAAGGCTTTGGCTCTCTCCCAAGGTAATCCTTTTGCCTTTAATGTAGATTGAAGCGCGCGTTTGGTGAGGTCCAAACCGAAGCCAACCGCGTCGAGCTTGCCTTCCTTCACGGTAAAAGCCAGTTCACTTTCATAGTGCAAGGGTTGATTGTTGATGTCGGAGTACAGAGTGCCACTGATGGCGGAGTTCGGCTTATTAAATACCACCATGCTGTCGGGGATTTCGTTGCCCAGTTCCTCGATATGCGCTCTGTAGTTGCGGCCTACGCAAAGTATTTTTGAGGGTTGGACCGTATTCCCATTGACGTTAATGGTATTCATATTTTCACTTCTTTGCTGGTGTCTCAGAAGCGACGACGGCTGAGCGGCTCAACAACTTGCACCTTCTGCCAGATTGCATTGCGCCTTTTCGGACTCTGAGAGGGTAAGTTCATACACCTGACCTTCCGGAAGAGGGATGATGAGACCATTGTATTCGACGGAGTTGTCTTTCTCGGTGTCGCAGGCAAACGCCATTGTGTAATCTCCGGCGGGTAAATAGCCGAAAGAATAATCCCAGCTGCCAGTTAAGGCATTATTTTCCAGGGAGGCAACTGCAAAAGGCGCGAGTGCGTCAGCGGGGGGAGTCTCAATGCTGCCACTGGTAAATACATCCGCTAAGCGCTCTTTCTCCTGGCCTACCTTGCCGTTGTAGAGGTAGAGCCTGTTGCCTTTTTGAGGGTCGGCTTTTTGGTCGCAAGGTGACACACCATTAAATAAGGCGCTGTCTATCTGACCTGACAAGGTGGCATCTGTCTTGTTGTTCTCAACTCTGATGCCGTTTGTTGCCAGCAGATACTGGTCAGAACCTGGCTGGTGTTGAAGCGCCTGCGCTAGGCCGAACTCAACGGTGAAGGCTTGAGAGCCAGAAGAAAGGCGAAGACCCGGTAGTTTCAGTTGTCCTCCGGATACGGTGATTTTCTTCAGACTGTCATCGGCCTCCTGCACGTAAGAATTGTTAACGCCAGTGGTCAGTATGTTAATGCGCACATCGCTGTAAGTGCCGGGATCAAGTTCGAGATCTTTGATGACAATTAGCTGATTGACACCTCGATATGCCAATAGGTCGACCTGAAATGTGTTGGCATCGCTTAGGCCCTGCTCCTTAATGGTAAAGGTATCAATCACGACATCTTCAGCACCGATGCGCTGAAAGATAATGGCATCGACCTCAATCACCACCTGCTTTAGGTCTTCGGGTAGGGAGTCGGAAAAGCCCAGCGTAAGAAGCGCAGGGACGCCGTCATCATCATCATTGCAGCTAAACCCACAACCACCACAGCCGCTTATCGGTAGTAAAAAGGCGGCGATTAATGCAATAGATGCCACTATTCTCAGTGAAATTACCATCATATGTGCCTATCTCCCTATATGGTGCCACATTTTGAGCGAAGCGAGTTCATGAATAATTATCGCGCCGATCGTTTCGGGGCGGTCTGCTGCTGTGTTTTTACGAGCCTTACCCTTTAGAGCTAGCGCTTGTCTATCCTCTCCTGGTAAGCCTTCGCATAGGCAATACTGTCAGCGTTGTCTATCAACGTGCCATTTTTTAGCGACGTGGTTCTGGCGCTGATTTCCAGCATGGCTTCCCCTAATGCCTTTGCGCTGATCACAAGTGAGCCAGGTCGCAGCAAGGCTTCCAGAAAATAATGCAATGTGCCGGCCTGTTCGCTGGTCGGCCTTACGAAGGCGGAACGATAGCTAAACGTGCGCAGTCCACTGTCTTGTGCCAAATACGCCACCTCGTTTTCTGTTCGGCCTTTTTCCCTCGCCCATTGTTGATCGCCATTGGCATCTGTCCCCATGCCGGCGACATAATGAAATGACATGGGAGCATCTCTGCGCGCAGCCAGCCATGCCGTGACAAAGGCCACCGGGAAGTCGACATTGACTAAAGTGTAGGTGGCGTCGTCGACGCCTATCGAGGTCGTCCCGAGGCTCCACATTACGGTATTCGTGTGTCCCAAAATGTCAGACACAGAGGCGTAATCGGTAAAGTCTTTATGCATTCGCAATACCACTTTGCCTGATGCGACACCAGCCTCGATGCGTGGTGAGGTGCGCCGTGTAATAACGTAGACTTTGTCAACGTTGGGGTCCTCTACCGCGGCTTTGAGCAGCCCATCCCCAACAGAACCTGTTGCGCCAAAGACCATGACCACTTTGTTGGCATCTTCGTCGATAGCCGGGTTCGACTCGAGAGTAATGCTGCCCAAAGTGGCGAAGCCCCATATATCAAGGGCTATCACTAACAGGGCAAGTAAGCCCACTAGAGACAAAGCGCTAATTTTTATGATTTTTCCCATTATAGTCATCCTGTACCGTTAGCCATGTAACGTTTGTAGCTGATCTACACATACATTGATTAAAACAGACGCTAGGTAGTGCATCTTCTGCGTCCAGTATATAGCGATAGCTGCATTTTTACAGTATTTCGGCTTTGGCGATTCGATGCAGGGGTTACCCACCGACACCGCGTATTGAATCACGTATAATCTTATAGGTGATATTTCCTGATAGTTGACAATCGTCGTGTGCCGCGCGATGGTGAGTGTTTAGACAGTATTTCGAGACGAACATTTTTGATGAAGATAACAAGATCACAGTCAAAATAGGCGCGATGAAGAGATTGTTGTCAGTCGTCGGTTTGCCGCTTGAGCACGAGACAAAAATAACGTTATAAGCCTAGATTGATGTAACCTGAGGATAAAACAATGCCACTGACAGATGCACAGACTAGCTTGGTTACCTTCCTCTACACAATGTCGATCTTGCCGACACTAATAATTCTGTTTCTTTATTTTACCAACAAGCTTCCGCGCTGGATATTTGTCCTATTTTGGTGCTCGTTTGTCGTATGCGCGCTGGGCTGGGAAATCTGGTTAACGTACGGATTGGTGGATGGTCTTGCTGTGGATAGTCGGCGGCCTGCAGCGCTTAATGAAGCCATTCCAATGCACGTCAACTGGATTGTGAACTCGCTCGGTGATGCGGGAGCGGTTGGTTTGACCGGTACGCTATTGGTCTGGCTGTGTTATGGAAGATCGAATAAGGCGTTCACGCAGTGGCGTTGGGGTGCGTTCGTGGTACTGCTCATCTGGTTCATTGGTCAGAATCTTTGGGTTGAGCTATTTGTTTATCAGCATCAGTTGGCCGAAGGTTTAAGGCTATCGTGGGCGCCCTTGATACCCACGGGTCCCTGGTACAATCCAGCCGTACTTGAAGTGAGTGGCAGAGCCGTTCAATTGCAAACGCAGCTGCCGTGGCTGTTGATGACGCCGATCTATTACTGGTTGCTCATTCGAATTTATCGTCGGTTCAACCTAGAGTGACAGGGCAGGCGCGGCGCGCCCCGCAACCAGAGGCAGATCGAGATAAGTTTTGATCCCGGAACCGGCACGACACACATAGGGGATCGCGCTGACACAGTGGTTCGCCGTGGCGACTACGCCAGGATTTCGAATCAGTCCGGCAGCAATAGACTCCGGGTGCAAGCCATGAAAGCTGACCAGTGAAGAGGGATCGCCAGTGACCTCTACTTCAAAGCGCTCGCCCTGTGGCCCGAAGTTCCAAGCTGGCTCCAGGTTTTCTTCGCCCATAAACCAGTTGACCCGCACGGTGATGACAGGCTCCCCGCGCACGGTGTGTTGCCAGGTAAACCGTTGCGCGGCGACTAGTCCGGGCTGAATAACGCCTATCGGCGAGTCAATGGGTGCGGTGGCGACGGCAACGTCGTGTGCGCTGATCATTTCTGAGTCTACATCAAATCCCATTTCGGCGGCCACCATATCCATTGATTGCCCAAACCCTTGGCCGAGGAAGCCCACCATCGGGCTCGCTGCGGCTTCTTCGGGTGTTTTGCCAAACAGCATAATATCACTGATGACGGCAGGCGCATTGTAGGTGCGTATGTCAGAGAATTCCTCTGCGCGCACATGCGTGATAACGCTCGATAGGGCCGAAATCATCAATGGGAAACGTTCGGTAATGCCGCCCGGATGAATACCTGTGCCGTGCAGTGTGCTCCTGCCTGCTAAGCAGCTTTTTTCCAGTAGCGACACATCGCGCTTACCGGGATAAAACCAGTTGAGCGGGGTGACCACATTTTTACCGGATGCCAGTATGCGCGCTACCTCCTCCGTATTGCCCATGATAGGACTGTACATCACGCAGTCTGCTGCCATGTTCATCAGTGCATCGACATCATTGGTGGCCTTCACGCCCAGAGGTTCCATACCGCAAAGTTCGCCGACATCACGACCGACTTTATCGTCGCTGTGAACCCAGCATCCGACAAGTTCTAACTCCGGGTGAGCTACGATACCTTCGATGGCTGCTCTGCCGACGCCGCCGGTTGCCCACTGAATGACTTTCAAACTCATACTTTTTTACTCCCCGCTGTATTTTATTTAATTGACAACAATCTATGCCGGTTTAAACGCATCCGGCAGTGAGCGCCAAGCATGTGGTAGCTCAGTCGACCAGTCAGGCTTGGCGGGGGGCATATTGAAGATTTCCGGTGGTCGCCATGCCATGGCTTTCATCGTCTCGCCAATATAGGTCATGTTGAGGTAATCATGGCTATAGCAAAACATGCCATCCCCAGCATAGTAGAGAATCGACAACCCTGGGACACTCCAGTCCGTGCCATCAGGCTTTTGACCCAGAATTTGGTCCCAATGGCTCACCAGTCGATGGCCGTCCACCATGGTCCATCGCTCAGGCGTTGACCAGCCGTTGTTAGTTAAGCCAGCCATTGAGTCGACGAAAAACTGGCGGATGGTTTCCCTGCCTTCCTGCCGACCCCATGCAGGGTCAATATAGACCGCATCCTCGGTAAAATAATCTGCCATTTTGTCCCAGCCACACTCTCCAGTGTCAACCTTGTCTCGAGTCGCGACAAATTGGTCATAGGTTGCCAGTGCTTCTTGTTCTATCTTTTGCTTGGTTTTCATGACATCTCCGCTTATTTTTTTTAAACATAGCCGAACTCTTTCGTGAAGTCGACATGACAGCACAGGTGTTTGTGCATTGGTCATGCATGTTATTCTGAGAGGCCCCCGTTTGTCTGAGTACTTGCTTTCACCTTTTGATTGTGACTTGATGTTCGACCTTTCTCATAGTAGAGCGCACAACGATGATTGATCTCCATTACTGGCCTACCCCCAACGGAAAGAAGCTCACAATTCAGCTGGAAGAGAGCGGCATCGACTATGTGGTGATTGATTGCGAAATCGGACGCGGGGCGCAGTTTGAGGAAGCGTTTCTGCACATTAGTCCCAATAATCGTATGCCAGCGATTGTCGATCACGATCCCAGTGATGGCGGTGGACCGTTGTCCGTATTCGAGTCGGGTGCTTGCATGATGTACCTTGCCGAGAAGTCAGGGCAGTTTGGCGGAAGTGGTTTGCGCGAGCAGTGGGAGGTTAATCAGTGGGTTATGTGGCAGATGGCTAATCAGGGACCGAAAACGGGGGAGCGCGGACATTTCGCTCGCTTAAAAGACCGCGAGGGCGACCAATCTTATGCCCTGCGCCGTTTCAACGACGAACTCCACAGGTTGTACGGGGTGATGAATAATCGTCTGTATGATCGCCGCTATCTGGCCGCAGATCACTACACTATTGCTGATATGGCGTGCTACCCCTGGACCGTTGGGTGGGAGGCGCAGGGCATCGATATGAACGAATTCAAATATGTCAGGCGATGGTTGAACGAACTGAGTGAAAGGCCTGCGTTGCAAAAGGGCATGGCAGTAGGCAGTGACCTGAGCCAGGATTACTCCAAGATCTCCAAAAAAGACATCGAGCGGCTTACGTCGCTTCTTTACAATCAGCGTGCTCGGCCTGCGCCGGAGACCGGCGGATTGCTAGACTGATTCTGAGTGACGCGGTTGCGGCTAAGGCTGTTGCACCGCTGAGCTTTGTGTGTCGATTGAGTGCATGCCACCTTTTGGCTGCACAAATAGGCATTCTGCACTGGCAGTCATAACCCCATCCGCATACATTTCCCCACGCATAATGGTCTTACGACGCTCTACCTTCACCAGCCGGCCTTCCAGCGTTAACTCGGTATTGAGAGGCGTTCGATTGTGGTAGTTCACATGCAGATAGCCGGTCATGCCGGGTTGTCCGCCGAGTATCTGTGCCATGCCGAGGAACTGGTCAAAAATCGAGGCGACAAACCCGCCGTGTACGCTGCCAGGTGGCCCCTCGTAGGCCCAGCCACATTGGCAAGTTGCTCGCGCCAGGTCCCCGTCAATCCAGCTGGTGACGGGCGGGGCAATCGGGTTGCTCCAGCCCGCCATAGGGTTTAATTCATGACTGACCTGTCCAAAGCTGCCGTGTTCGCCCGTTGCCGCCCATTCACTGCGGCCAAAAATGCGTGGTGACGTACGAAAATCCACAGCCGTGACCTCCAGTTGTGCGGCAATCACGTGCATTTTTTCAATGTCGGGCGAACTGGTAACGAGGACTTCCGTCAGTTGCCTGATCGCATCTGCCACACGGCGCTTGGCCGCCCACTCATCGCTAAACGGTGGTGTTATTTCTTCTGAGGCAAAGGGGTTGTCTTGAATGCGCATGCGAAACCTGAATATATTGGCAGAAGTTAAGCACAATAGTGTACCTTATTTTCTTCCTGAAATTATCAGGCACTTCGCTGCCACTGACGAAGGGTAGCTTATAAGCCGCCCTCGTTTTCGGGCAGATACGCTTTGAAGATATCGCCGAGATTTTCGTCGTTATGAGCGGGGACACGATAATAGGTGCGGATGTTGACCGAGCCATCTTCTGTGAACTGGTACGTTTCCAGGCTGTATTGAAATTCTGAGCCATTAGGGCCTTCAAAATGGTTTTCTAGACACCAGGCGACTTCATTCTCACACACGAACAAGGTGCCAGGTTGTATCTTGAATCGGACCCGTGCCTGAAATAAATCCCAGGAATCTTCGCAGCAGGATTTGAAGCCTCGCTTCTCGGGCGTACCGACGGGATCAAGCATGCGAAATTCACCTGTCGCGACGGTGCGCCAGTTGGCTATCCATGCTTGTTTGTTGCCCGCGTTCCATAGAGCAGGGTGGCTATTAGCCCAGTTCATTAGGGTCATTTTGTCAGGGTAGGCCATGGAATTACTCCTTATGTGTTGTCGGTCCGCAGCTTATCGCTGTGGACTCACCATCATACCGGGCTTGGCATCTGTATACTGCCCCGCATGGAATGTCGCTTCGCCGTTGACCAAGGTTAACCGCATCGGTGCCGGGCTGCGGGTCCAGCGCCAGGTATAATCACCTTTGCCATCGGGCACGTCGTACACTTTTTCCATCGGCTGATACGTGATTTCATCCATATCAAATACGGTGATGTCGGCGCGCTTGCCAATCTTGAGTTCGCCACGATCGTGCAAGCCGAAATGCCCGGCCAATTTTCCGGTCAGGTTATGTATGGCTTCTTCTGCGGTAATCCACCCCTTTTCCCGCACGTAATCTGTCAATAGCAGGATGTTCTCTCCGCCGCCACATAGCATTTGCCCATGGGCACCTGAATCGGTGATATTGCCTACCGTGTAGGGGTCGCGCAGCAGTCGGACGACCATTTCTTCATCTTTTACAAAGGCAGGCATAGTGACGGTGGAATCAAGACCATTCTTGAGTAGCCACTCGGCCATAGCATCAGAGGTGTGTACCCCCAGTTCGTCGGCATATTCGCCCAGAGTGATGCGAATAGGCCCTACGCCGTTGTCGGAGTTAAGTAACAACATACCCCGTGATTGTGCCTTTGCCAGCGGAGAAAAATCGAAGACATCGTTGTCCCAGGATGTCCGTGCCCGCTCACGCCAGTCTGGATCGCGCAGAATACGTGATTTTTCTTCTTCGTTTTCCGCTAGAACGACCTCGTGCCAGACATAATCGTTACTCTGGGCAAAGATCAGCGACTGTTGCACGCTGAGGGTTACGGTAATCGGGACATGCGAAAACCCCGTCCAGAAATCGCGCCCTTCCTGTTTGAATTGTTCATGCATCTCGATCAGCGGCGCCTGGATGCCCATCATATCCCGCTGGAACTCCAGCGTCGGCACGCCGCCCCATTGCACACGCACATCAATGCCCTCAAATAATGTCCCGAGGCGCTCCATCGACGCGGGGGCGGTCATAGCGCGAAAGGTGTCGACAATTATCTGCAGTTGAGTGCCGGGGTATTGTGCCAGCGTCTCGGCCAGTGCCAGCCATTCCACATCATCAGCCTGCAGCGAAGGTACAGGGCGATCACTGCCGTCATGGTCCATGAGGTTGGAAGACATGCCCATAGCCCCGGCTTCCAGCGCATCGCGCAACAGTTCAACCATATGCGCTACCTCGGGGGGCGTGGCGGCACGATCCCAAGCCTCTAATCCCATTGCGGTGAGGCGCAGGGCAATATGGCCTACGTATGCGCCATAGTTAGTCGGCACTCGAACGTTTTCGGTCAGCACCTTTTTGTACTCGGACCAGGTTCGCCAGTTCCAAGGCAGCTCCGTTTTGAAGGGTGCCTCTGGAATATCCTCAAAGAAAGAGAATATCTTAATCAACTCGTCGCGCACTTCCGGCGATTCCGGCAGAGGCGCAATGGAGAAGCCGCAGTTACCCATAATGACGGTGGTAGCGCCAAATCCGGCCAGGGGTTTGAGTTCTGGTTCCCACCACATGGTGCCGTCAAAGTGGGTATGACATTCAATAAAGCCCGGGGCCACAATGCAGTCGGTTGCGTCTTGCACCTGCTCTTCGTCATGAGGTTCGATGGTTGCTGCGATGTCGGTGATAACGCCACCTTCCACGCGGATATCTGCCCTATATCCGGCCGCGCCCGTTCCGTCAATCAACATACCGCCGCGTATTAGGCAACTGTTCATACTTCTACCCCATGTGCTATCGAAAACAATAAGAAAATATTTACTATTGGACTTTCTTGATATAGTAGAGGAGTAGTTAGGCAATATATTGGAGTTTCTGCTCATTTACTTGGACTTTATTATCACATGCATGATTATCAGTCTGTAACTTCGGAGGGCGTTGCAAAAGTATTGTTTGCCCTGATCAAGGGTGCAAACCTTGATGCTGCTGATAGAAATCAAGCGGCAGCCTATTTTGCTCAAACGGGTGCGCCGGTCGATTACCGCTCCTTTCAACGCTTCACTGATGCCCTGATTCTCAGCCTCCCACAGCAACATGAGTTATTGCAGCTAGTGCCCCAGTGGCAGTCCATTTTTAACCGTTCGGAGGTGAGCAATGAGATGGCAGAAGAATTTATTCGCCAATATCTAGCGGCGCTGGACAATAAGTTGTTTGTTAAGCTGCCGCTATTTGTGGGTCGCTTTGCAGGACAGGACAGCCACTCCATCAACTTTGCCGGCTTTGGCAATACCCAGGTCGACAGCTGGCTTCTGGTGTTCACGATCTCGGGAAAGGGCCACTTGAAGGCGGGCTTGCGTGATTACGAGCTGACCCCGGACAACATTGCACTGGTAGCGCCCGGCACCTTAACGGACTTCTCGGGCTCCAAGCATTCAAGCTGGAACTTCTATTGGGTGGTTTTCCAGTGCGCGGATAATTGGCGCCCCTACCTCCAGTGGCCGCAGTCAGGTCCAGGGGTGTGTCAATTAGAGGGGGCCAGCGAAAGTTTTGCGCCCGTCGAGCGTAACCTTAGCCAGCTCTATCACAACTATGTTGAGAGTGGCCCGTTAAAGATGGAGTTGGACCACAATTTACTGGAACAGCTACTCCTGCGTTGTGCGGCCTGCCTACCGCGCGAAAGTAACAGAAAGATGGACCCAAGAGTCCATGTCGCTCGCGCCTATATTGATGAGCACTACACCGCCGATATTGTTTTGGCAGACGTGGCTGCCGCCAGCAATATCTCCAGTTCTCGCTTGTCAGGCCTGTTCAAGAAAGAAACCGGATCCAGCGTCATGGCGTATCGCAACGAACTTAGACTGGTGAAGGCTGCGCAGCTGTTACTGCACAGTAACCTGCGTATCGCAGATATTGGCGATCGCGTGGGCTATTCTGAGCAGGCGTTTTTTTCGCGCATTTTTCGCAAGCATTTGGGCATGAGCCCGCGACAGTATCGGACCCATATACCGGCACAGACTGCGCAATTAAACTCGCACAGTTGATTAGACAGTGACCCAGCCGACAATAAAACCGAGGACTTTTGATGAGCAATGATGTTGCAGAAACAACCCGCAAGCACCTGCGCCCCGCAGAACAGCCCATTGTCGAAAGTGATGAGTTTATCGAGCGGGCACTGCAGCATGCCGGTATTCCAGCACTGATGATGTCGATGATACATATGAGTGGTGACACCGCTCTGCTCGACGGTCCGATCTATCCCAATACGGCAATTCTAGGAGAAATTCAGGGTTTTTTGCCACAGGAGCAACAGGATCAGGTGCGCCGTCAGGCACTCGAGGTGATTAAGCAATTTCGGGATAACCAGTGTCAGCTGCCGGCACTACCGGACCCTGCAACGATCTGTCGTATGATGAGCTTTATGGTCGGGGAAGATGTGCCCGAAGACTATGTGCCAATGATGCAGGAGGAGATGAACCTGAGCGGCGAAGACAGCCGCGCTTTGCACTGGGGCGGAAGCGTAACCGATAGCCAGAAGCAACACTTCCCCGTCGTGATTATCGGCGCGGGTGTCGGGGGCGTGCTGGCGGGTATTCGATTGCGAGAGGCTGGCATTCCGTTTGTCATCGTGGAAAAAAATTCAGATGTCGGCGGCACGTGGCACGAGAACACATACCCGGGCGCCAGGGTAGATACCCCCAACTACTTTTACTGTTATTCCTTTGAACCCAATCACGATTGGAGCCAGTACTATTCACAGCAACCAGAATTGCAGACTTATCTGAGGCGCTGCTGCGACGAGTATGGGGTCGACGGTCATCTGCAACTCAACACTACAGTGACCGATGTTGTTTTTGCCGAAGAGGAAGAGGTATGGCGCGTCCACCTTTGCCGCAAGGATGGCTCTACAGAAGTTCTTGAAGCGCGCGCAGTTATCAGTGCAGTCGGGCAGTTGAATCAACCGAAAATACCGGATTTTCCAGGCCGAAAAATTTTTAAAGGCCCGCAATTTCATTCTGCTCGTTATGAGCATCAGCACGATCTGCGTGGTAAGCGGGTGGCGGTAATTGGCAGTGGGGCCAGTGCTTTTCAGTTGGTGCCCGCGATTGCTGAGCAGGTCGCACAAATCAAAGTATTTCAGCGCTCGCCGGTCTGGATGTTCCCTAACCCGCAATACCACAGTGCGGTACCGGAGGAGGTGAAGTGGCTACTAAAGCACATTCCCTACTATGCACGGTGGTACCGGTTCTTGTTGTTCTGGCCCGGTAGCGACGGCCTATTGCCCTCTCTGGTGACCGACCCCGACTGGCCACACCAAGATCGCTCAGTGTGCGAACTCAATGATTTTGCGCGCCAGCATATGACCGCCTGGATCGAAAGCCAGCTTCCGGAGAAATCGCCGCTGCGCGAAAAGGTCGTGCCGGACTACCCGCCGTTCGTCAAACGGATGTTGCAAGACAATGGCAGTTGGTTGCGAGCGTTGCAGCAGGATAACGCGGACCTAATTACGGATGCCATAACGCGGATTGAGGAACAGGGTATCGTCTGCGGCGACACTCTGCACGAGGTCGACGTTATCATTTATGCTACCGGTTTTGATAATCACCGCTGGCTTTACCCGATCAATATTGTGGGGCGCGAGGGCAAGGTGCTGGCGAACGAATGGGGCGATGACCCTCAAGCCAATCTCGGTATCACGGTGCCAGGATATCCAAACCTATTTTGTATTTACGGGCCGGCGACCAATCTTGCGCATGCCGGTAGTTTGGTCTTTAACTCTGAATGCCAAGTGCGTTACATTCTGGGTTGTATCGGGGCGATTCTCGAGAATGACTGTCAGCTAATGGAATGCACCGAAGAAGCGAATGCTGAGTATAACGAGCGCTTACAGGAATGGGTCAAACAGTTGGTGTGGGCCAATGGGAGCACTAACAATTGGTACAAAAACAGTAAAGGGAAGGTCACGGCCAATCTTCCCTGGCGCTTGGTTGACTATTGGCAGTGGACTCGCGAACCGGACCTTAGCCAATACAATCTCTCTTAGCCGGCCAGCCTCTGAACTCAGTCCAGATGTCGTTGAGCAGCGCTCAAGCCCGCCAATCTGCCGAAGAAAGTGGCATCGCCGATACTCATGCCGCTGGCATAGCCCTCTGCGCATCGCGGCAGTCCAGCGCTGTTTCGTCCCGCGGCATACAGTCCAGGAACACACTGTTTCTCAGCTGTGATCACTTCCCCTGTAGGTAGGGTATCCAGTCCCCCGAACGTCATTGTGGCAAAAATGGCGCCATTGCCAACCGTTAGGTCGAAGGCCGCGTAGGGGGGCTGGTCAAGAGGAGTGAGGTACTTGGGACTTTTGTGATGGGTCGGGTCCTTGGCATTTTTAGCGCATTGGTTGTAGGCGGTAAGCGTGTTGATTAAAGCGCCCTGCGGAAGATTTAATTCTTGTTCCAGTTCTTCGATACTTTCCCCTGTACCTGCAACCGGGTAGCCCCCCATGGGTGGCCTATTGAGGATTTCGAAGTGGCGACTGTCGATGATCAGATAGTAACGTCCTTCAGGCCTATCCAGTATCGCGCTGCCCAGACGACCATGGTACACATCTTCATTGATGAAGCGGTTGCCGGTCTCGTCCACGATAATTGATTCAACAAACTGTTTCGGTGGATAGAACGGCGTGCAGATAAAGCCCTCATCCATGTTGACTCCAACGCCACCCGCATCCAAGCCCATGCGGATACCGTCTCCTGTGTCGTTGGGGTTGCCATTGGGGTAGTTTCCCCTTGCGAGCCTAGGCGCGTAATCTGCCACCATTTCCCGGTTCATGATGAAGCCACCCGACGTAAGAACAACACCACCGCGAGCCTTAAAGTAACGCACCTGCATGTCGATGCGTGCGGCGACGCCCACGACCATTTCGCCATCCTTGATAACATTGAGCGCACGCGCATCGCAAATAATGTCTACGCCTTTCGCACGCGCGCTGCGCAATAGATTCTTCATCAGAGGAATCCCGCCATGATCACCTTTTATCTGCGGCTTATGCCCGCGCGGTGCGGGTTTGGCATGGGTATTATCAGGCCAGGCATCTTCGTTGCCGGTGATCATCAATGCTGCTTCATTAGGGGTGTTCGTGTGTTTTTTGGAATAGTACTCGGGCTTGAATACGATACCCTGGCGTGTCAACCAGTCGTAGTGCTCGAGGGTGCGATCACAGTAAAGCCGCACTTTCTCAATGTCGGCATTAGGACCGGACGCCTGCAAGAGATATTTATACATTTCCTCAATATCGTCGTCGAAGCCACAGGCCTTCTGTGTTGGTGTTCCACCTCCCATATAGATAAGACCTCCAGCCAAAGCTGTCGACCCGCCAGCATCGCTCGCGGCTTCCAATACGATGACCTTCGCACCCGCATCGGCTGCGTCGATGGCGGCGCTAATACCTGCGCCGCCACCGCCCACGATCAGTACGTCAGTTTCGGTATGCCAATGTTTCACCTCGGCGCTATCAATGGTGGTTGCCTGAGGAGGAGCGTCGTTCATAATAATATTGGCCTTAGTATTGGGAGTGTGTGCGGCTGTTGTATTTATGTGAGGTCCGGCCGATCGTGTTCCAGAGTGTCATCATAGTCATGATGGCGGCGCTGCTAATCGTTGAAGCGCGATCACATCGGCATAATAACTCATTGGGCCGGCGCCTTCGATGGAACGAGTGACCCTGTGAGGGAGTAGTTGTCTTAGCCACAAATTAAACACCCCCTATTGTAACGTATCAATGCTTATTGCGTACAAAGTACCACGGCCGCTTACTTACACAACGCGTTTTGGGCCCATAATCCAGATGGCCGGTGTAACCAATATCCTTGGCTTAATCTCGATCTTACCAAAACACTATCCTTTGATGCCATCGCCAGTGGGATTTACCGCCCTACAGGTATTTTACCTCTCCCGAAAAAAGGTAGTATGATCTTCAGGTCATTGAATTGAGAAACGACCTAAAGCTGTGGTCTGTTACAAAGGACTGATGTTATGAGAATTACGGGTGGTTGTTACTGCAAAAAAATTCGCTATGAAGCTGAGGGTGAGCCTTTAATGCGGGGTCTTTGTCACTGCCGGGAGTGTCAGTATATTTCTGGCGGCGGCGCTAATGTGGCTCTGGCGATGCCGATGAGTGGTTTTCGTTATACCTCGGAAGCGCCGAAGGACTTTGAGCGCAGTGATCTAGAGGCGCCGGTAAAACGGCAATTTTGTCCCGACTGCGGTACCTCACTGGTCAGTATGCCGCCGAGCTTGCCAGACATGGTGATCTTAAAGGTGGGTACTATGGATGATCCCACGCAATACGGCGCGCCGGATATGGCGTTCTATTGTATCGAGAAGCAGAGCTTTCATTGCCT
This sequence comes from Halioglobus sp. Uisw_031, assembly GCF_047729875.1. Lineage (NCBI taxonomy): Bacteria > Pseudomonadati > Pseudomonadota > Gammaproteobacteria > Cellvibrionales > Halieaceae > Halioglobus > Halioglobus sp. Uisw_031. Next base: position 245,907 of record NZ_CP159826.1, read on the forward strand.
GCCAGAAGAGCTACCCAAGTTTGATCGTTTTCCAAGCTGACCGGCGCCCTGCACCGTGACGCACGTCATTACTACAGACTGGGCTGGGCCGAAGGTTGCGATTCTCACCTTCAGCGATCCTGAGCGCGCCAACCAGATTTGCTGGGCGGCAATTGATGAGCTCGCCGAACAGCTAAGGCATTGTCGCGAGTCAGGCGCAAGAGTACTTATCTTGGCATCCGGCCTAGAAGGACACTGGCTGCAACACGCCTGGTTGCAAGATTTATTGAATGGCATTGACGGGCTTGAGCAAACGGCCTCCGGTGCCGGCTGGTTTACTGCGCTTAATGAGCTGTGCCATGAGGGTATCATTAGTATTGCCGCCATTTCTGGTGATTGCTCTGGTGGTGGCGCTGAATTGGGCTGGGCGTGTGATCTGAGAATTGCGGAACAACAGTCTCAGTTCGCTCAACCCGAAATCAATATGGGGTTGACGACGGGTATCGGCGGCAGTAGTCGTCTGGCGCAGTTGGCGGGCCGCGCAACCGCAGCAGAGATGGTGCTGACAGGAAGGTCGATGTCTGCGCAGCGGCTATGCGATCTCGGGGCAGTCAACTCGGTGGTGCAGACTGGGCAGGCTGTGGCCGCGTCTTTAGAGCTGGCAATGACACTGGCAGAAAAATCACCCACTGCGGTAGCAGGCCTTAAGCGAATTTTGGCAGCGAGTGACGATTCGACTTTAACCGAGGCCATGGGCTATGAGCAGGAAGTTTTTCAGTCTGTTATCGCGACAAAGCAGGCCAGAGAAGGCATGCAAAACCGACAGTCAGCGTATGACAGCGGCGCGGGTCTAGCCAGTATCAGCGATAAAGACGATTAGCGCCTTCGATTAGTGGCAAGCCAGCGCTTACGGTGTAATAATTTCTAACATCACAAATAAGAGAGGCACTGATAGATGCAGACCAAAGAGGGCGACCAGACCGGTGGAAATAATACGACGCAGGCGTTAAACGGTGCTGACTTTGACCCCGATGTGATGCGAGACAAGTATCGTCGCGAACGCGATAAGCGTTTGCGCGAGCAGGGCAACGATCAGTACATTGATATTTCGGGCGCTTACAAACACTTTTTAGAAGACCCCTACTCGGGGCCCATTGTTGACCGAGAGCCTCTAACCGACCAGGTTGAGGTGTTAATTGTCGGCGGCGGTTTTGGCGGCCTGCTGGCGGGCGCCCGCCTGCGACAAGCAGGTGTAGAAGATATTCGCATCATCGACCCAGCCGCCGACTTTGGCGGAACGTGGTATTGGAATCGTTACCCTGGAATCGCCTGTGATATTGAGTCCTACACGTATTTGCCGCTACTGGAAGAATTGGGCTACGTCCCGCAAGAGAAGTATGCTTTCGGCACCGAGATTCTGGCTCACAGCCAAGCTATTGCCCAAAAATTCGACCTGTATCGCGACGCCTGTTTTCAAACGCGGGTTGAAACACTGCGTTGGGATGAGAGCGAGTCCTGTTGGATTGTTTCGACGAATCGCAAGGACTGTATGAAGGCACGCTACGTGTGTCTGGCCACCGGCCCCTTGAATCGTCCGAAACTTCCTGGTCTTCCGGGCATTGAAAGTTTTCAGGGACATTCATTTCATGCCAGTCGGTGGGACTATCAATATACTGGCGGCGATGCGACGGGCGGTCTTGCCGATCTGGCGGATAAGCGTGTCGGCATCATTGGCACCGGTGCCACATCGGTCCAGTGTGTGCCGATGTTGGGAGAGTCGGCCAAGCAACTGTATGTTTTTCAGCGCACGCCCTCTTCGATCGATGTTAAGAATAGCCCTCCCACTGATCCCCAGTGGGCACAGAGTCTTCAGCCCGGCTGGCAACAACACCGCATGGATAATTTCAATGCACTGGTCTCCGGTGTGCCCCAGTCAGAAGATCTGGTGGGTGATGGCTGGACCGACCTCATTGGGAAATTGCTGTTTGCGATGGAGCAGAATCCGACGGGAGATCTGTCCCCTGCCGGTATCGAGCGAGCGGTGGAGCTGGCCGATTTTGAGAAGATGGAAGAAATCCGCGCCAGGGTAGACGCCATTGTGAAAGATCCGCAAACGGCAGAAGCCCTAAAGCCTTATTATCGCCAGTTCTGCAAGCGGCCCTGCTTCCATAACGAGTATCTTGAAACATTTAATCGTCCCAGTGTGACGCTGGTGGATACTCAGGGCAGGGGCGTCGACCGGATCACGGCAAAAGGTGTCGAGGTTCAAGGCCAGGAATATGAATTGGATTGCCTCATCTACGCCACCGGTTTTGAGGTGGGTACGGACTATTCGCATCGCGCTGATATCCAGTTGCTGGGGCGTGATGGCACCAGCCTTACGGAGGCCTGGGCGGGCGGTGTGCGCAGCCTTCACGGTATGCACGTCAATGGGTTCCCTAACTGCTTCATTATGAGTAATTCACAGGCGGGATTTACTGCGAGCTACCCGCACCTGCTCGACGAACAGGCAAAACACCTTACGTATATTATTAAAGCGGCTTCTGACAAGGGGTGCGTTGAGGTCGAGGTGACGGAACAGAGTGAGACGAGGTGGGTTCAGCACTGCATAGACAAGGCACGTGATGCCGGCGATTTTCTTGAAAACTGCACCCCAGGCTACTACAACAATGAGGGTAGGGCGGGTGACCGAAACGCGCAAGACGGTTTTTATGGTGGGGGCTCAGTAGAGTTCTTTCGTCTCCTTCAGGAGTGGCGCGATGAAGGCGGCCTCGAGGGTCTGGAGCTGAAGCCGTCTGAATCGTAGGATTTAGGGCCACATACTGTTAACCCTTAGCAGTAGTGTGATTCTTCGTGGTCGGCAGATTGATGTCAGGAGCCCGTCGAACTCTAGCGTGCTCATAAGGAATAACGCTCGCTACAGATATCCTGCTTGCGTTTGTCATGTTGAACGGATCCCACAATATACCAATGGCTGCTCTCGTCAGCTATTGCGTGCGTTATACAGTGACGATAATCTTTAGCCGGAAAAGCGATGACCATGACTAAAACAGCCGATACCTTAAGGGAGTGCGCACAACAATGAAGTTTGTTCTTTCCACCTCGTTCAGCAGTGTGACACACCTGACACAACTGGCGCCTGTTGCGGACACTCACGGATGGCATGCAATGTCCTTTTCGGACCATGTGGTGAATCCCAAGACGATTGATACGCCGTATCCCTATACCGACGATGGAAGCCGTCGTTGGCCACCGTTTACCGACTGGCCTGATCCTTGGGTCATGATTGGTGCGCTTGCCGCTATCACTACAAAGCTGCGTTTTACCAACAATATTTTTGTGCTGCCTATGCGTAACCCCTTTCTTGTTGCAAAGGCGATCAGCACTGCCGCAATCATTTCCGATAATCGAGTCACCGCGGCTATTGGAGTGGGTTGGTCCGGCGACGAGTTTGCGCTGATGGATGCTGATTTTAAGACTCGAGGTAAGCGTACGGACGAAATGTTAGAAATTCTGCGCCTGCTCTGGAGCGGTGAGTATGTCGAGTATCACGGACAGTACTATCAATTTGATGCGCTGGAGATGAATCCCGCGCCGACTGAATATGTACCAATCTGGATAGGTGGTATTTCAGCACCTGCGATGCGCCGCGCTGCTCGGCTCGGTGACGGTTGGGTGACAGATTTGCAGACCAGTGATGACATCATCGAGTCCATTGACAGGATTAAAGTTTGGCGCGCAGAATATGGACGTGAGCATCTGCCCTTTGAAATTATGGCAACCCCATCAGATGCTTGGGATTACGATGGATACAAGCGTTTGGAAGACGCCGGCGTCACGCATATTTTAACCATGCCGTGGCCGTTCTATCACGGGGACACGGACGAGGTGGATAAGAAGATTGACAGCGTGAAGCGTTACGCCGACGATATTATCAGCCAGTTTTCCTGAGTCTTTAGGCCGTCGGTGCAGTAGTCAGCAGGGTTAAAACTATGCGGCCTGTGCCTGATCCTCGGTGAGTTTCCAGGATTCCAGAAGTAGCCTGGTGTCGCGGTCCCAGGGATGGAAGCCGTCCTGATAGTACTCTTTGTAGGCTGGCCATACCCGGCGCAGTATCCCCTCTTTGGAAAACAGAAATTTCCAGCCCTGTGACCACAGTCGTGGGCTCCACAGTTTTTTATCTTTTCGAAGCATGTGTGTCAGTCCCGCCATCACATCCACCATTAGGAAAAGGGTCGACTGGCGCATGGCCCGCTTGCGCATTTTCTCGGTCCCGCCTACCGCTTTGTAGACATCGAAAGCCACTGACTTATGCTCCATTTCTTCGGCTGCATGCCACTGCCATAGCGCTTGCATGGCGCTGTCCGTATTGCCAATCATGGGGTCATCTTCGCTGAGAGCGGTTTCGGCGAGGATAGCCGTGATGTGTTCAAAGGCCGCGGTCGAGGCAAGGCGCTCCATGGGAGACAGGAACTTATAGGCCCGTTGAATATTTTTCTCTAGGCGTCCCTCCATGACTTGCAAATCATAGCCGCGCTGTTCGCACAGTGCTTGGTTATAACGTTGGTGTTGGCGACGGTGAAAGCCTTCCTGTCCGCAAAAACCGCGAATGTCTTCGTTCAGTTTGGGGTCATCGATCTGGTCGGCATAATAACGCACACTGTCGATAAAGAACTTCTCACCCAAAGGAAAGGTGATCGACATCGCGTTGAACCAGGCGGTCTTGAATGGGTGATTATCATACCAGTCGTGCTTCAGAGACCGGCCGATATCGTATTCCCTATCGCGAGGGTGTATCGGTACATTACGGGGTGTATGAGACAGTGTAGACATGGTGTGTGGCTCCAATGCTGATAGCTTGCATTGAGTCTACGTCTTTTTCAGGCGATAAAAAGGTCTAATGTGGCCAGATTTAAGTGATCAGTGGTCGATGTCGGTCAGCCTCAGCCAACGCCGCCCCAGGCTCGCGGCATTTGCATGTTTAGCCGTTCAAGACCGCCGTTCACGCCGAGAATTTCACCGGTGACGTAACTCGCTGCCGGCGTGCACAGGTATAGGGCGCCCAGTGCAATATCTTCTACCTCTCCCAGGCGTGCCATCGGGGTCAGATCCACCATCATTTTCTCTATTTCCGGTGTCAGCACTGTGTTGAGTGCATCCGTTTTGGTGGAACCTACGGCGATGGCATTGACGCGCACCTTGGGTGCAAATTCCTGTGCCAATTCCTGAGTCAATAGTGACAGCGCTCCCTTGGCGGTGCCATAGGCAGCAAAGCACGGTGTGGGCTTGTGGCCTGCAATGGAGGAGATGTTGAGTATGCAGCCGCCGCCGGTCGATTCGACCATCAACGGCGCACAAATACGCGACATTTCATAAGCGGTGCTCACGTTAAAGCGAAAGGCATTCTCGAAGTCACGCGCCGTGGTTTGTGACACGGGCTTAGGTGGAAAGCCGCCAGCATTGTTCACTACAATATCGATACGCCCGAATTCCTGCATTGCGCGATCAGCAAGATTTTGTAGTTGCGCAAAGTCCAGCACATCGGTTGGCACGACCAGTGCGCGCTGACCCATGCTTTCAACCTCTTTTGCCACACTTTCAAGGTCTGCCTGTGTTCGCGCACCGATCACCACATCGGCACCCGCCTCAGCAAAGGCTTTTGCGATAGCAGCACCAATGCCTTTGCCTGCACCCGTGATCACAGCGACTTTCCCATCTAGTCTGAAGTTATTTAAGATCGACACGTTAAGCTCCTTGGTTACTGAGGCAATGCGCAGGGAAAGGGCAGGGAGCCCGGGATGTCTGCGACGAAGTTGCCTTCCTCCGCACGATCAATGAGGGATGTGGGATCGTTTATCGCTCGGTCGAACCAGTCGACCATGCGTTCTCCTGCAACTTCGCCATAATAGAATTCAGGACGGATAGTGACGACGTGGACACTGTTTTTCGAATCGCTAGTCAAGAACCAGTCTATACCAGGCAAATCCTTGGTGTCGCAGTAAGCGCTCCGCATGGCATTGATCCATTGGGCTTCGTTAGTAAAGAAGGCATCAATCTGCTGGGTCGTGTCTTTCTGGTTCGATACAACTAGCATGCGTTGCTCTGCCACCTGCAGCAGCCGGGGTGACATGGCCTTATAAATCTCAGGCCCCACCGCACATTCTCCCGAGAAGCAATAGGAAGGCAGTAAAGGCTGTGCGTTCCACGCTGGAATTTTAATTGGGCCCAGACTGCGCACACCGGCATCGGTGCCGTTATCAAGGCCGCCACCTGCATCGGGGAAGGCCGTTGTGCGAGGCCATTGCAAAGTATCGAGCACGAAATGGTGATTGTACATGGTGCCATATGCTCCGGCTGAAAACCCGCCGAACAGTGCCGTCAGCAGATCAGGTCGGAAGCCGGCATCTCCAGCGGCATCCATTTCCTTCCAGATGATGTCACGTGTTACCCGCATGCCGGCGCGCAGGTTGACGGCGCCGTAGCGAGGAACCTCGAAATCGCTGAAAGTTTCGAAAACGCCGCCCCCCATAAAAACGTCTTGATTGCAGTAGGGTAGGTAGACTTTCGTCCAATTGGCAAACGGGTTATCCATATCATCGCCCATTATACCGCTACCCGGTGGCCTCGGGTCTTGTGCGTTGAACAGTTGTGGACTTGAAGCGATCTTGCTGCGGCAATCGTTTTCAAACAGGCAGACTCCGCCACCTTCAAGCGCTGCAATAACGTTGTCAACCGGGTAGCCATCGGGAGCAAGCCGAATATGGATAGCATAGTCGGTGCCATCACCGCACATCGTCCCCCATTTTTCGCCATCAAGTACTAGCATGCTCCATTCGCCTCGCACGGGCATAACGTCTACATTACTTGGGCCGCAGTCGAGTTGAAATGGTTCTGCGTCGTCATGCAGCACCGCTACAGAGCAGTCGACCTGCTGTTCAGCCATTGCAACATACCTATCGGGCTCTACGGCAATAAGATCAGAGAGAGTGGGACACGCCTCACCAATGGTGGCAGCAGCCGATACTGCTGCGGCCTGCTGAGCGGCGGTCACTGCGGCGGCATCACAGTCTTCGGCTATAAGACAGGCGCTCATTGCTGATAAACTGTTGTCGAAAAATTGCGACACGGTTTCATGGGCTGTATTCAGGCAGCTGCGTTGTTCGGGCGTCGCGTTAGGCAACACAGCGCCCTGTGGACCACCAAAAGTACGCCATGCGATAGATGCCGGTTGCGCTTTGCAGTCGGCCTGCAGTCGGCCTACGGCTGCATCAAGAGATAGCCCCATAAACTCGCCGTCTGTGCAGCTATCTTCTAGTGTATTTTGCAGCGTATTCTGAGCGTCGATTATGTCAGGATTTCCATTGTCGCAGGCGACGTCTTGGTCCGAGTAGCAAGCACGCTGGGCGGTGTTGACCGAGGCAACACAAACCTGCAGTGCTTGTGCTGCATCATTGTCGCAACTGGCCGTGGCTGGGGGAAAGGTATTGTTTGAACTGTCGCTGCATGCACTTAGTACAAGACTTATGGCAATAGCGATCAGTGCAGTTGCGTGGCGCCTATAGATCGTCATATCGAACAACTCCTGACTCTATTAGTATTGGACCTATTCTAAGACTCTTGCGCGGTTACTACATGCGCGGTGGGTATGCAGAGTTACACCCCGGTCTACTTATGCGCATAGCGCAACTGTCTGAGAACGACAAACCGGCCCGCTATCCTTAGTGGGGTGAACTCGCGGGTTCACCCGATCTTAAGCCTATTCCCTTGCAGTAGTAAGGTGTAGAATCGTAAAGATAATAGAAACCCGCTAAAAAAAGAGGGATAAGCATGAAGCGTAGGGATTTTCTCGGATATACCGGATTAGGCGCATTAGGCGTTGCTGCATCGTCAGTCCTCGGTGGTTGCAGTGAAGAAGAGCCGTCAGTCAAGTTTTGGCAGCACGGTAACTTCAGGCCTGTATCGGAAGAGGTCACCGAAACAAATCTCAAGATTGAGGGCAGCATCCCCCCTGAACTCAGCGGCCTGTATGTGCGCAATGGCACCAATTCCTCCAACGGCATCAGCGATCACTTTTTTGGTGGTGATGGCATGATGCACGGCGTGCGTTTGGAGGGTGGGGAGGCTAAGTGGTACCGCAATCGCTACGTCAATACGCCCGTCTATCGAAAAGAGACTGGCGGCTTCGGTGCGCCTAAACCGGAGGACACCACCAGCGCCGTTTCAATGCTCTATCACGGCGGAGAGCTGATGTCCCTGGGTGAGTTTGGCTACCCCTATTTGGTAGATCCCGATGACCTATCGACCAAGGGCGCCTTCAACTACGACGGTAAATTGCCGGGCAACATGACCGCACATCCGAGGATTGACCCGGTGACGGGTGAGTTGCTGTTCTTTGGTTATAACGTTGTGCAGCCGTATTTAACGTATATGCGCGCTGATGCGGCGGGCAATATGTTACAGGTCGAGCCGATCGAGATGACCGGCCCTAGTATGGTTCACGATTTTGCTGTGACCGATCACTATGTCGTGTTTATGGAAATGCCGGTCAGGTTTTCCTGGACGATGGCGATCTCTGGCAGCGGTCTGCCCTTTAAATGGGATGACGATGCTCCTAGCCGCTTTGGCGTTATGCCGCGCAATGGCACCAATGCGGATGTTAAATGGTTCGATGTTCCTACCTGTTTTATTTTTCATATTATGAACTCCTACGAGCAAGGTGATGATGTGATTGTCGATGCCGCTCGTTACGACAATCTCTGGGTGAAAAATTCGCACGATTTTTTCCATCCTGCACATCTCTCGCGTTTCTCGATGAATATGAAGACAGGTCAGGCATCCGTGCAGCGTATTCATGACCATGCGATGGAATTTCCCACGGTAAACCGCAATTACTGGACCAAGGATTACCGTTATGGCTATAGCTTGGTGGTTGATGAGAAAAATGATTCGCCGGAGCGGATAGGGCAATCGGAAGGGGGCATTCGAAAATATGACCTCAAGACCGGCGCAGAAGACAGCTATTTGCCGGGCCCCTCGTTGACGCCGGCTGAAGCCATCTTTATCCCTGCTCGCGAATCAGGTGGCTCAGAGGATGAAGGTTATCTGGCCAGTTACGTTTATGACAAAAACGCACAAACCAGTGCATTTTGTCTGTTTGACGCCACTAAAGTCTCAGCCGGACCCATTGCCAAAGTGCAACTGCCGGTGCGAGTGCCCGTAGGATTTCATGGCGTATGGGTGCCTGATTCGGTGGTGAGTTGATCAGCGCAGACTCCTGCGCTGTGAGTTCGGTGCGAACGTTGGTCGCACCTAGCAACGCACTGTGAATAAAGTTGCCGTAGTCACGGGTGGTGCTAGGCGGATTGGCCGTGCAATAGCGATACACCTACATGAGTTAGGCTTCGATATTGCGTTGCATTATTGCAATTCTGTTGACAGTGCGAATGCGCTTGCCGATGAGCTGCTTAGCGCGCGAAGCAACTCATGCCAATTATTTCAGGCAGACCTTCGCGATCAGGAGCAACTTTGTGCCTTCACGGAAGCACTTTGTGACCGATATTCTTCGATTGATTTACTGGTGAATAACGCCTCTGGCTTTATGCCAACCCCTATCGAAGACTGCACAACGAAGCAATTTGATGACCTGTTAGATGCCAACCTGCGAGGACCCTATTTTCTGATTCAGGGCCTGTTGCCAGCGATGCAATCTGGCGGTGCCAGTATCATCAATCTAACAGACGTGAACATTCATCGCCCACTGCGCCACTATAGTGCCTACACCGCGGCCAAAGCCGGCATGGCATCGCTCACACGCAGCCTCGCGGTAGAACTGGCGCCGAGCATTCGTGTCAATGGGATAGCGCCAGGTGCCATATTATGGCCAGAAGAAAATGACACGTATGACGCGTCCATGCGAGATAAGGCGATAGAACAAACGCCGCTAAAACGTTTGGGGGAGCCATTGGATATCGCGCGCACGGTAGAGTTTCTTGCCTGTGGCGCGCCGTTTATTACGGGCCAAGTGGTTGTGGTAGACGGGGGCTGGAGCCTGGTCGGCTAGGAGTAGGGCGCCAAACGGCACCCGAATCACGCTAGCCTGCAGTGCACTCTACTCTCCTAGGAGTTTTTGCTAGCTAGTCCACCTGTATGGTTATGCTGTCCTCAACACCAATCGCATGATGGTCAGGCGCTCTGAGGCTAATCCGAAGGGTGTGATCGCCGGACGCAATGTTTGCCGGCAGAACAAACTCCAGAGAGTCTGAAAATGCCGTGATATGCTCCGCAGCGTCATCATTTGTGTCCAAGTAGAAATGGTAATGTCCAGCGCTCACATCATCATGACCTGAGTCTGACTCGTCAGCCGGCATAGCTGAATCGGCATGTCCATGAGCTTCCTCGGGTGGCACTAATTCAAAATTATTAAACCTGAATTCAACGGGAATAGTGTCACCGGGCGAAAAAGCTTCGCCTTCAGTGGGACGAGAGATGGTGACCTCTGCCCGCACGGGATCGGGCTGGCTCATCTGCGCGTCATAATTTGGCAATTTAGAGCCTATGAAAATGAACATCTCATCATCGCTGGAAAAGGCACCAGTGATCGCGCAGGCATCACAGAATCCATCCCCAGCGCCCAGCTCGGAATCACAACTGGCATTATCGTCCGAGCCATTGCAAAGAGAGGCTATCTTGCCCGCCACACAGGCGGTGGGCTTGCACCCACGGGCATTGGGAGGCCTTAGAGAACTCCTCACGACCGTTTCGATATTAGGTGAGCCGTCAGCATTAACCCCATTATTGTAGACGGCGCAGTTCTCAACTATTCGCTTGGCGCGATCGGGGCTGTTAAACGTTATAACAGGATCGTAGTAGACGTAAGCAGGGTCGTCATAGGCGAAAGATTCGTAAATTATTTTTCTGCTATCCTTGATTATCGTGGACCAGCTTTCACCCCGCTTATGGTTGTGTGAGGTCGCCGCTAGCAGTCCATCGCCTTGATCGAAGACATAATCCGCACACTTGGTCTCCTTCGTAAATGGAGCCACGCCGGTGGCGATAAAAATGCTACTGACGTCATTGATGCCTTTTGCTTCGAACCGACGGTCCGTGGCGTAATAAAAATTTTGCCATACTTTATGCCTGCCATCTTCAGTGGAAAGGTTAAAGACGTGGGAGTTCCAGTGCTGGGTACCCCTTACTGGATACTTCTTGTAGTAGCCATCTTTTTCAATCCCGGTTCCCAGCCCTAGAGTCGCTCCGCCCCCTCCCGCGGTGTCGGGTATAGGCCCGTATCCCCTGCAAGCAATACTGTTTTGAAGCTCGGCATGGCATTTCGAATACTTGCCACAGGAATCTAGGTCGGTGGGTTCACAAATTTGTCCCTCAACCAGGGCCGCGTCTGGGTGGCTACTAATCGCGCCACAGGTCCACTCACCGTATTCAGGGTCATGAATTTGGTCGATGCTCGCTGCAGACGCGTACTTGAGGTTGTGGTGCGTATAGGCCGCTTGACGCTTTGTCCCGCCCCTTATGTAAAAGTAATCGCCCGTTTCATCCATAAACTCTGGTGGAATTTGATCGCTAAAATCCTCATAGACCGCGAAGCAAACTTCCCGCTCTGCTTCCGCCGGCGCAGCATGCCAAGGCATGGAGGACTGTAGACCTTCGCCCGGCGCAGGGGCTTCCAACGGTTTGATGATGGATTTACCGGGTTCTGGAAGGCAGACCCCGAGTAGGTCTTCGATATAATCTTCTTGCAGGCCTAGAGTATCGCCGACAGAACCCTCTTCTGGAGCTGCCTGCGAGATCCATATTTGGATAGCTTCCAGCTGATCGGATGTAAGACCGTTTCCGCCGGGAGGCATTGGTAGATCAGGGTAACTACCCTGATGGGTCGCTGCGGATAACTTTCTGTACAGAGAGCTTTGTGAAGGCTTTTTAGGCCTCACACGATAGTGCGACGAGCCCTGCGATGGCACGTCCAGTAGGTTTGCATATGCGTTGTCTTTTGTAAGGTCTAGGCCGCCGGCCTCTACCTCCGAGCTGTGACACGCCGAGTTGGCGCACGATACCAGTGTCTCGTTGTAAATCGCGTCCCAAGTGCTGTCGTAGGTAGGGCAGTAATCCAGTGGTTGGTCGCTGTTAATTAACGCGTTGAGCGAGTGAAACGTATAGGTGTTACTGCCGTGGTTCTGCATGGTAAAAGCAATGGCGTCTCCGCGCTGGACCGCAACGGGTAATACGATGGTCGCTTTTATCACGCCGCTCTCACTGGGAATTGCTATTTCTGTTTCCCAGACAGAAGTCATACCTATCGATAATGCGAGGAATGCACTTGCGGGTTCACTCGCGGTCAATGCGCTGTGACTCAAATTCAATTCAAGTGTGGTCCCGACTTCTAGGTCAAGTAGGCTGTCTTGGCTGAGGGAAGCGTAGTTGCAGGAATCTGAGCGTATCTCTAATACATCGTCCTCGATCAGCCAGCCGGTGCCGAGTTCACAATCCACTACCGCTGGACGACGACCAAGAAATACATCTCTGTTTTTGGATTGTGTGTCCCATGCCTGTGCATTCACGAGTGGTATACGAAGAACCTCGTTACCGGGCGTGTAGGGGTTGTCACTCGACCAAGCCAGTAGCATATCGCGTTCACGCTTTGTGAGCTGCACCGAGCCATCAGGTGGCATTGTACCTTTCTCAATCGAAAGGTAGATTGCCGATTTGAATGTCTGTGTCTGGTCAAACTCTTCCAAAGAAAGCGGAGCCACCGAATTACCTGCGTTGTTATGACAGGCCACGCACTTGCTTTGCAGGATGGGGTTTATGTCACCCTCAAAAGACAGCGTCTTCTCGCCGGAGGGGGATACAGCCTGAGGACTTACTCCGCTTCCGATCGCGGCTGGCCCTGAAGAGCCGCCACCACCGCAGGCATGAAGAAAGACGACCATTAAAAAAACACGAGTTACGACGGAAAAGACTTTCATTGAGCAAATGACCTTAGTAGTACGTTCTAGTTATATTGACTGCCGTTCGCTGGAACACACCAGACATTTACAGCAGCGCTTTATTTCTACAATCAATTTTGTCCATTTTACAGCGACCCAACCGGCTGTCAACATATTAGCCTTCTCTCTGCAATAGTCTTTGAGGAGTTATTTGCGGTAAAGTTCCAGTGCTTCCCAAACAGTTTGTGTTCCTCTACTACGACACGGCACCTCGAAAGCGCACATTACTGTAGTGAAAAGGTCCGTTATGCGTCCCAGATCAGCAGTGTCGTCGGCAAAGCCGGGTGATCAGGGCTGGGAGGGGCACGATAATAGAAAACAAACCTTCATTATCGCCCCTTGTTGTCCGTAGTCTATGCGGAGACTTTGAGAGTATAGTGAGGCGACTCATTAGCCCGAGGCAACAACAGATGACCTGGGAAGACCCGCTCACTGCGCACTGTTCCGGATTTCGGACCATGCAGGATAATTTGTCTTATAGCATCGCTGCGCAAGACATTCGCGGCACGATACCTGAGGACCTTAAAGGACGTTTTTTTCGCATTGGCCCGGCCAGAAATGAATTAGCCGGCAAACCCTTCGGTCACTGGTTCGATGGCGACGGTGCGGTCAGTAGTTTTCGCGTTGAGGACGGACAGGTACATTACCGCAGCAGCTTTGTAAAAACGCCCAAGTATTTAGATGAAACTGCCGCTCAACGCGTCCTCTACAGAAGCTTCGGCCACAATGCTCCGGGTGGCTTTTTCAAAAATCTTCATATGCCGGCCAATTGTGCCAATACCAGTATCGTCTATCATGGCGGAAAACTGCTTAGCCTGTTCGAGGGAGGGAGGCCTTGGCGCCTAGACCTGGAAACCCTTGAGACAATTGGCGAGGAGGATTTTGATGGCGTTCTAAGAACACGCGACACGTATAGTGCGCACGGTAAAATTCATCCGCGCACTGGCGATTACATCAACTTTGGTATGGCAGCGGGTATCACCGGACCACAAATGAATCTTTTTCGCGTGTCGCCGAGCGGTCGCATGGTGAAGCGCGGTAAGGTTAAGGTTGATCGTATGGCCTTCTGCCACGACAACGCGATGACTGAAAACTATCTGGTCGTCATGGTCATGCCGGTGTCTTTTAAAAGCCCGCTTAATGTCATTCTCGCGCGCGACACAATTGATCAGAATATGGACTACCAACCCGAACTGGGAATGAAAGTGTATGTCGTTTCGCTCGACGATTTTAGTTTGGTTCGCACATTTGAGGTCGATCCATTTGCCTTCGCGCATTGCTCTAATTGTTGGGAAGAAAATGGCGAGCTGTTTGTCGATGTGCTGCAGTTGAACGACGAACAGGGAGAGCAGGGCAAGGCGCAGTTCCGCGATATTTTTCATCAGCCTTTTCCTGCCAGCGGAAAAATGCAGCGTTATCGTTTCAATATGATCAATGGCTCCGTCCAGCCTGAAGCGCTGCCCAATGAGCTGCCCTGCGAATTCCCTCAATGGGATTGGCGCAAGACAGGGACAAAATCACGCATTATTTACACCGCGGCCATTTGCCAGAACGAGACGCCAGGCTTTTATAATGCGCTGCAGCGAATCGATCTTGAGAACGGCAGCGTCAAGGTATTTGATAGCGGGGCGGGGCGCTACGTGTCAGAGCCTATTTTTGTGCCCCGCACCCCGGATTCTCCAGAATCCCAAGGCTATCTTTTGACAGCGGTTTATGATGCCAGCACCGAACTGTCTGAATTAGTTATTCTTGACGCGGAGACATTGTCGGAACCAATAGCAACGGTGCCGCTTAAAAACCATATTCCCCATGGATTTCACGGTGGCTGGAGCAGCCTTTAATGACTGCAGAAAAAGCAAATAACAGTCCGAAGAATATTGCGGCGTAACGAGATGAGTCGATATCGCAGCCGCTTAACATTGAATCCTTATATTGCTTGTGAATTTCGATGCCCACACTGAGGGATAACTCAATGAAGAAAATATGTTTGACGCTAGTGGCAGTGACGATATTGATCGGCGGTTGCAGCGGTAAGTCCAGTAAGCTTGACGTTCCTCCCGCGAGCGATGGTCTGGCGGCATCTGAGGATCTTGCTTGGTGGAGTCGCGCGGCCATTGATGCCTACATGCGCTTTTCCGCCTGGAGTGGATCTCACTCAGGTTCAATAGCGATGTTCGCTCGCGATGGCGTGGTCGTTTACAGTAATGCTGCAGGCTGGAAAGATATCGCGTCGGGGCAGCCAATGACGATCAATACCCCAGTGCGGATCGCCTCAATGACCAAGCCCATCACGGCGGTTGCTGCGATGATTTTGGTTCAGGAAGGCAAGCTGGGGCTTGACGATCCAGTGGCTGATTATCTGCCTGAGTTTGCAGCGCTGCGGGTTGCCACCAGTGATACGCCTAATGCCGATGGCTCCTTTCCTTCAGCGCCA
Organism: Halioglobus sp. Uisw_031; assembly: GCF_047729875.1. Taxonomy (NCBI): domain Bacteria; kingdom Pseudomonadati; phylum Pseudomonadota; class Gammaproteobacteria; order Cellvibrionales; family Halieaceae; genus Halioglobus; species Halioglobus sp. Uisw_031. The sequence continues at coordinate 261,321 of NZ_CP159826.1, forward strand.
GCCAGCACTGTGCTCACCGTACGCCACCTTCTAACGTTTTCTTCGGGCATTGGTCCGGGGCGGGATAAAGACTCAGCTCTAGTGGCCTACTGGGACCAAAAGGGGATCTATGATCAGCCTGTAGGCGAACTGTCAGATCGTGTGGCACTGCTTGCGCAGCTGCCGCTGCTTGAAGAGCCGGGGATTCGCTGGCGTTATGGTTTTTCACTCGATGTGCTGGCACGGGTAATCGAGGTGATCAGTGGCGACAGTATCAGCGCGTTTATGCAGGCGCGCATCTTGCAGCCTTTGGGTATGAAAGATACCGGCTATTTGCCTCCGGCTTCTGACCGTGACGTCTTCGCAACGGTTTACACACAAGACAAAGAGGGTGAACTTGTCAATGCGCCTTTGCCTTACGATACAAGCTGGACGCCTGGAGGAGGAGGAATGGTGTCAACCGCTGCAGATTACATGCGCTTTGCACTGATGCTGTGGAACGGTGGAGAATATCAGGGTGTGCGCATACTAAAAAAAGCAACGGTGGATAATATGCGCCGCTTACATATCCAAGATGGCGTGCTGGCGGCGGAAGATATTAAGGGTCTGGGTTGGGGTCTGGGCTTGGCAGTAGTCGCAGACGAAGACGCGACCATTATGCCTGATCGCACCGGAGATTTTTGGTGGTCAGGCTACTACGGTACGACGTTTTTTATCAGTCCTGAGACCGGGTTGGTCGGTGTTGTGATGAGCCAGAATGAACCGGGTGAATTTTCCGGCCTACCGGTTGAGATATTTATCGTTCAGGGCATGGCGTTTGCAGGATTGTAATGCTGCCTGGCGAAAGAGGCTTTTAAAACCGCATACCTGCGTGCAGCGGCGCCCGGTTATCCCACCAAGGCTTGGCTTTTTCTAGTTGCCCTGCCAGCTGTAACAGCAGAGCCTCGTTGCCGTAGGCTGCAGAGAACATCATCCCCATGGGGAGCCCTTCTGCGTTCCAATGCAAGGGTAGGGAAATCGAAGGTTGGCCGGTCTGATTATAAATGCCATTATCCCCCATATAGCTGAATAACCTACTTCCATACTCTTCAGGCGGTGCTTCACTGATAAAGCCTACCGCGACTGGCGGGCTAGATAGCGTGGGGGCGAGCAGCACATCGTGCTGTAGGTGAAACTGCCCCATTAACCGCCCTATTGTTTGGTTCATTTGAATCGCCTCAGCGTAGTCTGCTGCGGTGATGGCGTTGCCCATTGCCATCGTCAGTCGGGTGCCGTCTTCCATCTCGAGTTCGTCGGTGGTGCAGCCAACGTCTTTTGCCCGCTGTTGAACAGCCAGTGCGGTATTCACGCAAATAATGGTAAACATTGCAGAGCCAACGGCCTCTCCATCAAAGTCAGGGCGCGCCTCTACCACGCGGTGTCCGAGACCTTCCAGCAGGGCCACGGTCTGCTCGAGCCCGTCGATGGCCTCGTCTTGATAATCGCCCTGCCCCCACTTCTCGCGGCTAAAGGCGATGCGCAGAGGGCTAGGCTCGAGTAAGGCAGCGTCCAGAAAGCGGCTACCCTGCAGTGGTGCGCTGTAGGGTTCTCCTGTCTCAGCCCCAGCCGTGGCATCTAGCATTGCGGCGGTATCACGCACACTGCGACTCACGACATGACTGATCGACTGGCCTGCCCAACCTTCGGCTTTATCGGGCCCGAACGGTATGCGGCCCCGGCTGGGCTTGAGTCCGACCAGGCCACAGCAGGAAGCCGGTATGCGGATTGACCCGCCTCCGTCTGAGGCATGAGCCAGCGGTAAAATGCCCGCTGCCACTGCGGCCGCAGCGCCACCACTGGAACCCCCGGGGGTTTTATCGGTATTCCAAGGGTTGCGGCTGGGGCCGTATTCGCGCGGTTCAGTGACGGGGTTTAAACCCAGTTCCGGGGAGTTGGTTTTGCCAAAAACAACGACCCCAGCCTGCCGATAGCGTGTTACCAGAGTGCTATCGTGATCGGCCACCGCGCCTCGCCACATAGCACTGCCATTGGACGTCACTGCGCCCTCCATAAGCAGATGCAAATCCTTCAGCAAGAAGGGTACCCCACAGAATGGCCCCTTGGGTAAGCCTGAGGCAATCGCGCCACGGGCCTCTTCGTAGAGTTTGTCTATAACCACATTGAGTTCGCCATTGACTCGCTCGGTGCGGTCTATGGCTTCGTCTAACAAGTCAGCAGCGCTGATGTCACCATTGCGCACTAGCTCGCCCAAGCCGAGACCATCGAAATTGTCGTATTCGGCAAATCCAGACATCGTTATCCTCGCTCAGAGTTTACAGGTTATGTGCGTTTGAGTGCCGCTGCCATGTTAGGGCCAGCATAACCCATCTGAAGATTGACCGCAGATGTCAGCACATGAATATGACGCCGGGCAAACGTTACCCGTCTAATGGGAACAGCGAGTCAGCGGCAATACATATTTGGCCATCGGGGCTGCGTATAAGCACATAAACCGTGATGATGTTATCTTCTCCAGATAGAGTTGGCAGGTTTTGTCAGTGTATAGTGATGCGGTCTATTACTTTGATGTGGCCTAAAAACAATGGCTTTCACCATTAGATCTCCTGTTTTCACCGCAGTTCGCAGGCGTTTTTTCCCGTTCTGTTTGTTATTCGGTCTTGGACTCGTTGGTTGCCAGCAGGACAATGACTTGCGTCTCTATGAGCGCGGACCAATATCAGAGGCGTCCCCTGACGAGGAGTGGCGCTCCTACCTTGGCGACAAGGGCTTTAGTCACTTTTCTGCATTGTCTCAGATTGACACATCAAACGTCAGTCGGCTGCAGGAAGTGTGGCGCTATGATGCCGGCGGGGCGTCGGAAAATGGTGCAACGCAGATGCAATGCAGCGCCATTGTGATTGAGGGCATTCTGTATTGTACGTCACCACTGCTTCATCTTTTTGCGTTGAACGCTGCCACAGGGGAAGAGCTATGGCGTTTTAATCCATCTAGCGATTTCGGACTGTTGCCCAACCCTAATCGCGGAGTCGCTTATTGGCAGGACTACTCTGATGACGCCACCGTTGCGCCCGAGGGAGTGCCGCGTATTCTCTTTACTGCGGGTTCTTTTCTCTATGCTATTAATGCCCGAACTGGGAAGCCTATCCTTGCATTTGGCAATGATGGGAAGGTTGATTTACATGAAGGGTTATCCACGCGATTTTCAGATGAGGCCATTAACGCAACGACACCCGGAAGCGTTTATAAGGACCTACTGATCATTGGCTCACGGGTAAACGAGTTTAAGGGCGCCGCGCCTGGACACATTAGGGCTTTTGACGTTTTGACTGGAGAGCTGCGCTGGGTCTTCCACACTATTCCCCAGCGTGGTGAATATGGCGCTGACAGCTGGCCTGCCGAGAGCCTAGATACAGCCGGAGGCGCCAATTCCTGGGCCGGCATCGCTATTGATGAGGATCGGGGTCTGGCATTTGTTCCAACAGGTTCCCCTTCTTTCGATTTCTATGGTGACGATCGTCATGGCGATAATTTGTTTGCCAACTCATTGATTGCTCTGAACGCAAATACCGGAGAGCGAGTATGGCACTATCAGTTTGTGCGCCATGATCTTTGGGATAGGGATCTGCCCTCGCCACCCAATTTAGTCACCATTGAGCGCGATGGGGAAATAATTCCCGCGGTGGCTCAGGCAACCAAGACCGGACACTTTTTTGTGTTTCATCGCGAGACCGGGGAGCCACTGTTTCCGATGCTGGAGGTGCCTGTGGTAGGTAATGGTGTGCCGGGAGAAAGACCGGCTGTGAGCCAGCCATTACCGCTTGCGCCACCGCCGTTTGCAGCACAACAGTTTGTTATAACCGATAGAAATTTGGCAATGGCTGAGGCCGTTAGGCAGCGCATAGATGGCTTGGATCAGGGTAACCCTTTCATTGCGCCCAGCACGAATGGCATGGTGTTGTATCCCGGGATGGACGGCGGCGCCGAATGGGGTGGCGCAGCCTATGACGAAAGCGAGCAGCGCCTTTACATCAATAGCAATGAGGTGCCTTACCTGTTGCAGCTGACGCCGGTGTCGAAAGAACTGGGGTTAGGTCCGCAGCTTGGCTATCTCTCTTTGTGCGCCGGCTGCCACGGCGCTGACATGCGTGGTGATGGTGTGTCTGTCCCAGGATTGTTGCAGCTGTCTGATCGACTGTCGCCGCTTGAGGCCTATAATATCGTTGCCAAAGGGCGTGGCCGCATGCCAGCATTTCCGCAAATACCTTGGTATGCGAAGGCCGCTATTGTTGCATACGTGTATACCGCCGATGGAAAGGAAGAACTGGATATTCAAGAGGGTGGCAGTCCGCAGGCTGACATGGCTTACCTTAATGCGGGCTTTCAAAAGCTGACAGATCCTGAGGGCTTGCCGGCTTCAAAACCACCGTGGGGCACTTTGACCGCCATTGATCTGGAGCACGCTGATATCCTCTGGCGAATCCCTCTGGGGGACTACCCGGAGTTACTGGCGCAGGGTGAGTCGGGATATGGTTCGGAAAATTACGGTGGGCCGATAGTCACTGCCGGCGACCTGCTGTTTATCGCTGCAACACCTGATCAGATGCTTAAAGCCTACAACAAGCATAGTGGCGAATTACTGTGGCAAGCTCGGTTACCCGCAGCGGGCTTCGCCACACCGGTAACCTATGCTGTCGACGGTCGCCAGTATCTGGTCGTAGCCGCAGGCGGCGGTAAGCTGGGCCAGTCCAGTGGTAGTTCGTATGTTGCATTCGCGCTGCCCGAATAACTGTATTCGCCAGTTATGTGGACGAGTGCAGTCTGAGTCTGCGCGCAACCGAACCGTATACGCTAGCGATTTTTGCTGTTAGCGGCGTGCAGTGATTCGAAATAGTGCTTAAGTGTCGTCGTCCCGCGCTTTGGTCCTACGCCATCAATCTCACCAGCAGTGACGATGAAGTTGGCTAGGTCGCCAAATTGTGTCGAAAGAAGCGCGATAAGTTTCACCAGTCCCCTGGCAAGCCACATTGGAATGACCGTGATCTTTATGGGTTTTCCCGCCACCTCAAATGCCATTTCCGCCGCTTCACGTTGCGTCATAATGTCAGGACCGCCCGCTTCAACTTCTACTTCGTCACCCTCGGCGGTATCCACGCAGACCTCTGCAAGATCGCGGCCATGTATTGGATTCATTTTGTTGTGGCCTGGCCCGACTAAAAATGACCGACCCTTGGCCGCCATGTCGTAGAGCACACCCATATCTGAAAAATAACCGCAGGGTCTGACAATACGGTAATTCAGACCTGATTGCCTGAGGTCAGAGACAACACGCTCATGCGCCTGGGTGATGGCCAGATCCATAATATTGTCAGCCCCTTGCATGGAGACATAGACGAACTGATTGACATTTGAACTCTGGCAAAGATCCATCAGATTTCGATTGCACTGGTAATCCACTTGCTCAAAAGTCAGGCCGTCACGTTGTCGGGAAATGCCCACAGAAGAATAGACAATGTCGATACCGTCCATCAGGCCGGCAAGAGTATCGGGTTGTGCAATTTCACCCACAAAAATATCATCGATGTCTTCAGCTTCTAGCGCCGGGGCAGTAAACGGACCTGGCTCGAACAGTCTTTCCTTGCTGCGCGTCAGCACTCGCACCCAATAGCCCCGCTCATTGAAGGCCTTTACCGCGTATTTGCCGAGATAACCGGTTGCCCCAGCTATCAGCACTCGTTTTACTTTAGGCTCTGGCATGTCTGCCGCTCCTGTCCTTTGGTGGTAATAGGGCTAACTCCAAGCTAGTCCTACTCAACTATACTAATCAACAGCCGCTAGGATTCTATTCTTGTTGCTGCTGAATTGTTTCCAGTTTCCCTTGGCGAATGAATAGGAACAAAGGAAAGGCGAAGGCGTAGGCAACAGAAAATGTTAGGACGATATAAACCCAGAAAAAGCGCATCCCCAGTCGTCTTGACTCGAAGAATATCCACAGGAGTCCTGCTATGCAAGCGATCGCCAGGTCTGAGCTCAGCGATTGTGATGCAGCATTGGATGAGCTGGCTGCGATAAATTCAGCGATGGAGAAGGTGCCATCGGATTGGTCGATAAACTGGAGATTGTAATACCAGGGTATGATCAAACCCGCTAGCGTTAGCGACAGGTAGAAAATTCTTGGGACACTCATTGTTCTTCTGCCCTCGGTAATGATTAATGGTTAAAAGCAGTATACGATCAATTAGCCGTCATAAGAATACGGAGATCGATACCATTCTTTAGGCATTAAAAACCTCTCGGTTTTATTGCAGAGACGCTGGAGCACAACCTTGGAATTGAGTTTTGTAGGGCAATGGGAGAAATAACGCTATGGACAGACTGAAAGGCAAGCGGATTGTGATAACGGGCTCGTCTCGCAGTTTGGGGCGACATTTTGCCTTAGCGTGTGCTGCCGAGGGCGCCTCCCTGATTGTTAATGGCACCAATGAAGAGGCGCTGGCTGATGTAGCACGTGAAGTTGCTGACCTTGGTGTCGCTGTCCATGCAGTGTTGGGTTCAGTCGCTGAAACGGAGGTTTGTAACGCATTGGTAGAGACCTGCGTGGATAAGTTTGGCGGCATCGATGTGATGGTTAATAACGCGGGGATTGTTCGCGACCGCACTTTGATAAAAATGAGTGATGAGGACTTTGACGAGGTGATTGCGGTTAATTTACGCGGTCCCTTTCTGTGTACCCGCAGCGCCGCGGTCGCAATGAAGGCACAGGGGAGCGGCCACATCATACAGATCACCTCGGCTTCTGGTCTGGTGGGAAATTTTGGCCAGACCAACTATGCTGCTGCTAAGGCTGGACTGATGGGTATGATGTACACGGCTGCCAAGGAGCTGGGACGCTACAATATCCGCTGCAATGCCATGTGGCCTGTGGCTCGAACGGACATGACCCAGCCGCTGATTGATCATTCCGATGCGACGGCCCTGGAGTTGGGCTTTGGCGAGCCCGAAGACGTTGCTATGGGACTTGTATGGTTAGCAAGTGACGCTGCCGAGCGGTTTAATAGCCAGTGTTTGACATTCAACGGGCTCAAGACAGCATTGTGGCGCTCACCCAGTGAGGACTATATAAAGCAGGAGCAACAAGCCATTAGTATCGAGGAATTGGAAGGCTACTACGCTGAGCTTTCGCCCATTCCGATCTATAGTAGTCGCGGATGAGACCCGAGCGCGAATTCACCAGCCTGTAATCTGGCGCCCCGTTCTCCCTAGGCCGCATTCTCCATCCGCCTTTTTAACGACTGATTGGGCGGTTGCAGTGCCCTGCGTATTTTGGAACTGGTCCCGGCCTGACTGATACTCATCTTTGGCCGCATGATAGGTCAGCGCCCCTGATCTGATGACGGAGTTCCAGGCCAGCCAAAGATCGATTCTGGATGCGCCGGCCACTTCCTGTGAAGCCAGCCCGCCAGTCACAAAACCTTTGCAGTACTCTGGCGTTTCACTGATCGTAGAGTGTTGCCACGGTAAGTCGATGGCGCTAGCGCTGGCGGCAGTAAAAGCGAGTATCAAGGTGAGAAATTTTCGTGTCATACGGGTGCCTTGTTTAAAGTACCATCACAGATTGTGATTAATATCAGCGGGTGGATTCTTTGCAGTGCTGGTTGTTTAGCGTCGATGATGAATCGTCCTATGCTCCGCAGGGTTATAGCTGTCTTCATTTTGACTGGCAGCGTCGTCCACTTCACGGGGCATTTCACTGGGAAAGTCGCCTACTTGATGAGGAGCTTCTGTGTTCAGTACTTCATGCGGGGCTGCAGGATTCATGCGTTCAAATTCCTGCTGCTTGACCCGCGCTTGATCATAGACGTTATTGGCATTGGGGTTATCGATAATAACAGTATTGTTATTTTTCTCAGGCTGCTGATTTTCGACCATGGTATCAGGCTGCTGTTCTTGATCCTGCCACTGAGTTTGAGGCTGCGGTGTGTCGACTTCATTTGTCTGTGGGATCTCAATGACCTTAGACGTGGCGTTCGCTTCGGGTGGGGAGTTGGTGAACTCAGGGTTTCCTGCGGCATCCGTGGTTTCGTAAATTTCGCCCCAAGCCGCGCTGTTCAGGGCGAGGGCTATCAGGCAGACTGAAAACGTTTTCAGGTATCTCACTTTCATCTCCTACGGATAATCATTTTCCTGATGGTAGTGCATTTCGCCCAGTGGGGACAGATGAATAGGGGATGGGAATAACGACTCGGTAATAGGGTTTATCTTGGGTCAGAGGCCAGTGGCCTTGCACGGTAGACACTGTTTAGTCTTCAGCCTCTGCCTCACGCAGACGTTCCTTGCGACTTTCCTCTTCAGCGAGGGCCGCCTTAATTTCCAGCATCACAGAATCCACATCGGCCAACTCAGTGGGCATATCGAAGTGTCCTGTTAACGTCAGGTCTGGGTGTAGTTCTGCATTCTCGTACAGTGTCCAAATCTCTTGGGCATAGTGGCTATCCAGCAGCGCAGGCGCAAACAGTCCGTAGTAATCCGTCATATTTTTGACATCCCGCTCCAGCATGGCAAAGGCGTTATTATTGGCTGCGGCATCGACGGCCTGCGGTAAATCAATAATGACAGGACCATCTTGGTCCACAAGTACGTTGAACTCGGACAGGTCACCGTGCACCAATCCAGCATTTAACATACACATCACGTAATGCATGACTTGGGCATGGTCTTCGTGCGCTTGCGCCTCCGACATCGAGACTTCGCTGAGGCGGGGTGCAACATCGCCGTTTTCATCTGTGATCAGTTCCATTAGCAGGACGCCATCGAAACAGCCGAAGGGTTCTGGAACCCTCACGCCGGCTCGAGCGAGACGGTAAAGCGCATCGACTTCTGCGCTTTGCCAGATATCTTCCTGCTGCTTGCGTCCGAACTTGGAGCCCTTTTCCATGGCCCTGGCACGTCGGCTATTGCGCACTTTACGGCCTTCGGTATATTGCGCCGCTTTTTTGAAGCTACGTTTTAGCGCTTCCTTGTAGATTTTGGCGCAGCGAACTTTTGACCCACAGCGCACAACGTAGACGTCGGCTTCTTTGCCACTCATTAGTGGCCGGATGACTTCATCGATCAAGCCGTCATGGATCAGAGGTTGCAGGCGTTTGGGAGTTTTCACAGACCTTTCTTCACAACAGTGTGGGTTCGTCGTTTGATGGAATTTGCCTTCAAGATTTTCATTATGAGTGAGCTGCGGATACATTTTGACATGTTTTGGGTCGTTGCAGGTAGCACGCAGTGCGGGCGACCCCTCTACAGCCAACTATCCCAGAGTTAGATACGTACTTCTATAGGAAACCTGCATATATTCGTACGCTAGGGGCGTCATTGGCACTTTTGAGCCGGCGTCCGGGCTTTTACCGCGCTTCAGCAATGAACACAGGAATCTTTCGCGTTGTTTTTGCCTGGTAGTTATCATATTCAGGATACGCTGCGACGCTTGCTGCCCAAAGAGTTGCCCGTTCCTGCTCATCCGTGACTTCCCGTGCGCGCATGTCGAATACTTCTGTTTTGTCACGTATCTGGACATCCGAGCTTGCTCTGAGATTATAGACCCACACCGGATTTTTCGGCTGGCCGCCCATTGAGCCGATCAAGACATAGCTGCCGTTGACCTCGACACGCATAAGGGGGATTTTGCGAATGCAGCCGGTCTTGTTGCCCGTATGTGTCACCACAATACAGGGCATGCCTGTGTCGAGCAGTGTCGTTCCCTCCGTGCCTCCGCTACTTTCATACAATTCAACCTGTTCGCGCACCCAGCCCAGCGCGGGAGGTATATAGTCTGTCATACGCTGTTTGCCTCAATTTATTATAATAATGGAACGCATCACCATACCGCTAGAACGCGTGCGCGTAAATCAAAGCCCCGGTGCTTGTGATGGACGCGATAGACGTCTGTGGTGTCTGAGTGGCCTTGGTGTAGTCAGTATTTCGCGCAAGGATTTATGGCTGAGTACTAGAGCCGAACCCCGGGGGTTTTCACTTAGACAGTATTTCAAGCCCATCTGACCTTACCCTGTCACGGAGAACTCTGTTAGCATTCTTGCCCATTATAAAAAAACTTACAGGAATTCCATATGATCCGCTTTGCCTGTCTGTTGCTTAGCCTATTTCTGATCGCTTGCAGTGATAGCAGCGATGATAACCCGCCAGATAAAGCGCTACCCGACTTCACTATGGCGGACACCTGGCTTGAGAGTTTCGTCGCTACAGAGCCGCTGTTCCCTGGCGGCTCGATGATTATTGTCGACAAAACAGCAGGCGTCATTCATAAGAGTGCCTTCGGTAATCAGAGTGAGGATTCGGTGGTGCTACTGGCCTCGACCAGCAAGGTCCCAGCTGTAACGTTGTTGATGGCTCTGCACGAAGATGACGCCAATGTGAATTTCGATATATCCGCGCCTATTACCAACTACCTCCCTTGGTTGGGGGTCTGGGATTCCGCTATTACCACTGAGAACCTGGTGTCTAACCGCTCTGGCATACCGGGCCTATTCAACATATTCATTCGCCCTGCGGACTATGCGCCCCATCTTTGCCAGTTTCTCCCTGCCGGCACTCTGCTAGAGTGTGCTGAAACGCTGTTCACCACGGCTCTTCCCAATCTGCCTAGCACCAAGCCCAATACCGCCTTTGACTATGGTGGCAGCCAGTGGCAATTAGCCGGAGGTGTTGCTGAACTGGTGGGTGGCGGAACATGGCATCAACTATGGGATCAGTACATTGCTGAACCCTGTGGTCTTCAAGTTGCACGTTTCGGCAATAACTTGAGCCTCTCCGACGGCTGGGATGGGAACCCTGACGGCCTAGTAGGCTTGGCAAACCCTAATATGGAAGGGGGAATGATGAGTGATCTCGATGACTATGCAAAGCTTATTTCTCTGCATTTAAATGATGGTGCCTGCGGTGGCAATCAAGTGCTGTCCCCTGAGGGTGTCGCTTTTATGCGCAAAGACCGCAGCCCCGAGGTAGGCTATGGCATGGGTTGGTGGATCAAAGCACCGAAGCAGGGGGGTAGTGTCTACCTGTATGATGATCCAGGGTATTACGGGTCCATTTCATGGATAGACATCGAGCGCGGGTATGGCGCAGTGGTGTTCTTCGAAGAGTATACCGGAACTGCTGGTAGAGTGGGTTCAGGAGGAGTGACTAGCCAACTGATTCCGATTATTGAAGAGGCATTAGATGCGGTGCGTTAAGCGTCTCCGTGGCCAGCTTGACGCGCACTGGACTTCGATTCGAGCGCATGTCGGCAGATTTGGGCCATGATGCTTGGACGAATGAGTGGATTGTTGCTAAAGCGCTTCACGGGTTTAAACGTGGCCACTGCCGGGCAAGTGCGTGGTATGCTGCGCCATTCTTAATGGGAGCAGAACACAGTGGAAACGATAGAAATTGATGAATCCCTCAATGTTTTTGGCGAATCTCTTTTGCCGTGCAGTGAAGACCCGATGACAGGATTTTTGAGAGACGGATGTTGCAACACCGGCGACCAAGATATTGGTTCCCATACGGTGTGTGTTGAGGTCAGCGAAGAATTTTTGGAGTACTCTCGCTTTGCCGGTAATGACCTCAGTACCCCGGTGCCGGCGTTTGGCTTTGCCGGGCTTAAGCCCGGTGACCGCTGGTGTTTATGCGCCCCACGCTGGTTACAGGCACATGAGCAGAAAATGGCTCCCAGAGTATTCCTTACCCGCACCCACAAGCGGGCACTCGAAACGGTTCCGTTGGAGGTGCTGCGCCAATATGCAGCTGACCTGAACTGATGCTGCTTTCCGCCCCTCTGCCCGTTGTTGAGCTCAACCCTGTGGCCGATCCGGTCGCAGTCGTTATTTGGCTTCATGGCCTGGGCGCTGACGGACATGATTTCGAACCCATAGTCCCCCAGTTGCGATTGCCTGCTGAGTTGCCTGTGCGTTTTGTGTTCCCTCATGCGCCAGAAATGGCAGTGACGGCCTTTGGCGGTCAACGGGCGCGAGCGTGGTTTGATTTTGATCCGGCCGGCGGAACCGATTTGCCGGGTTTGAAAAAATCTACGTTGCAGATTTACGATCTCATTCAGAATGAAATTGATAAAGGCATACCCCCTGAGCGGATACTGTTGGCAGGTTTTTCGCAGGGCGGAGTGATGGCACTTCATACGGCGCTGTATTATCCCAAACGCTTGGCAGGGATTCTCGCCTTATCCACTTTTCTCGCCGAGGGGGAGAAATTGGCTTCAGATAAGTCGCCGGCCAATGAGAAAATCCCCATTCTGATGTGTCATGGCCAACAGGATGCGGTGCTACCATTGTCATTAGGCCAATCCTCACTGGCGCAATTGGAGCGCTCTGGTTATGCTGTTGAGTGGCGCGAGTACCCGATGGGGCACGAGGTGTGTTTGGAAGAAATACGAGAAATCAGTCGCTGGCTACAAGCTGTTCTAGGGTCAGGGGATAACCCTGGTTAGCAAGATCGTCCCGTTAATGCCTTAGACCAATAAAAAGAGGAAGTAGAATGCTATCTGTAAAAGAAATCTTTTCTTTAAAAAATATAGGTCTCGCTATTGTTTTCCTATTCTTCATGCTCGGAGGCATTACGCACTTCACGGATCCCAATTTTTATGTCTCCATCATGCCTCCCTACGTTGGATACCATCTTACGATCGTTTATATCAGTGGCGTGCTAGAAATTCTGGGCGCAATAGGCATTCTCATTCCAGCGTTACGCCAGATGTCGGGAAATGGATTGGTGTTGCTTGTTGTGTGTGTGTCGCCAGCCAATATCCATATGTGGATGCATCCGGAACTTTTTCCTGATGTGCCTGAGGCGTTTTTGACTGTCAGGCTGGTTGTTCAAGTGTTGCTGTTAATGTTGATCTGGTGGTCTACACGCACACCATCAACTGCAAAGCCGGCTGTCTAGAGACATATTTTTCGCGGGCTTTATTCTGGCGTGGGGCAGTGGGTCGAAGAGCCTCCTGCACTCAACGTTTCGATATAGCGGCGAATCGCTGCCCAGGCCTCGGCCGCTTCCGGCACCCCCGCAGTGACTAATCCATGCCAGCCTTGAACCATGCCGGGCCAGGCTTCCACTGTGACGTGCACACCTGAGCGCATCGCGTTGCCGGCAACACTGATGGCACCCTCTCTGACGGCATCGAACTGACCTATTTGTATATACATAGGTGGCAACCCACGCAAATCGGCATTCGCCGGAGACACGCGCGGGTCGTCAAGAGAGAGTTGCCCTGCCAAGTACTCTAGGCCGCGATTGCGCACCCACTGCGGTGTCAAAAATGGATCTCGACCGGCAACCGTTTGTCCCGATACCGCCAGGTCGAACCAACCGGTCAGTGATATGAAGCAGGCTGGCAGCGGCAGGCCCTTGTCGCGCAGTTGTACAAGTAAGCCTAAGGCGAGACTGCCACCGCAGGACTCACCCACCAGTATGATATCTGCAGGGTCTGTGCCCTGTTCAAGTAACCCACAGTAGGCAGTGAGGCAATCATCGGGTGCTGCGGGGTAGGGATGCTCCGGTGCAAGGCGGTAGTCGGGCATTACGACGTTGCAGCCTACTTGTCGGGCGATGATTTCGGCGTAAAAATGGTATTCGTCTAGGCCGCTGGAGACGAAAGCGCCTCCATGACAGTGAAACGCGGTATATTTATTATCGGCACCTTTCAATGTGTAACTGCCACAACGAACGCCACCGTAATTGGCTATTTCGATCTCAAGCTCATCGCTCGTTGGGTGGCCGTGGAAGGGTGCAAACATGTCGCGTACCGCGTGAAAATCTGCATCTGGGTCGGCAAAGTTCTCGGGAATTACTTCTATGATTGCTAGCAGCTCTTTACTTTGAGTCACGGAGTGGCTTCATGATTAGGCTCATTTCTTAAACAAGGCGGTAATACTTCGTGGCACTTCATGCACCTTAAATCGCACTGGAGAAGGATATATGCGTAACAGTATATTAGTATAGTGGATAAACTTTTCCTACGTGTATGTTAGGTGTGGAAAACAATGAATTTGAAGCTGTCTACAAACGATATCCATATTTGGTTGACGCGCAAGTCGCTGATACCGGCAGCGTTGGTGCGCGATTATTACAGCCTGATGGATGAGTCTCAACGTGCGCGTAACCTGCGCTTTTCGCGCCAGGAATTACGCGACGCTGATGCCATCACCCGAGCCTTACAACGCACTGTTCTATCTCAGTATGCAGACACTTCCCCGTCAGAGTGGGCGTTCTCGCAAGATGCTGCAGGCAAGCCATATATTTCAGCACCCAGTACAAGCCTATCATTTAATCTAAGCCATACTAGCGAGTGGGTCGTGTGCGCTGTCGCGCGCCATCCTTTTATCGGTGTTGATATCGAGCACTGTGAGCGCAACGCGACAACAGTGCCGCTAGCGAAGCGTTTTTTTTCGCCTCAGGAGTACCTAGAACTGTTGCGTTTTCCGACCGGGGAGCAGAAAAGTCGATTCTTCGATTACTGGACACTGAAAGAGGCGTATATCAAAGCGCGCGGAGAAGGGATTTCGCTGGGCCTCAATCGTTTTGGTTTTGAACTCGAGCCCACTGGTAAGATCCGCTTCTATTGCGACAGCGAACTGCAAGACGACCCCCAGTTGTGGCATTTTGGCCTATCCTCTAGCCAGGGTGACCATCGCATGGCGCTTGCCTTCAAGCCGCGCTCATTGCTCCGCGACCTTAATATCCAGTATTTCTTGACCATTCCCCTGTGTAGTACAGAAGTCTATGAAGGCCCTTTGTTATTTGGCGATCAAAGCTAGCCAGTGACGCGCATAAACATTTTGACTTTACGTTCACCATGGGTGTAACGTCATTGGTAGTATAGGGTCTTCTTTTTTGATCGTTGCTCTGTTTAAAAAATGTCCGTGATAGCGCCTGTATCCGGTAGTGTCACAATAATAACCAGGTTAGGGAATGCGCCCATGAAGTATAAAATCTCACATGCAGCACTTTTTTTTGGTGCAGCCCTCTGCAGTCAGACGGTTTTGTCTCAGCAAAATGGTCTCGAGGAGGTCATTGTTACGGCAGAAAAGCGCGCCACTAACGTGCAGGACACCCCTGTTGCCGTAAGCGTTTTCACCGGGGAAGAGCTCAATAGAGCGCTGATCAGTAAGTCATTGGACCTCCAGTTCAATGTGCCGAATATGCTGATGAGCAAGGGCAATTTTTCGGGATCACAGATTTCGATTCGTGGTATTGGTAATCTTGCCGTCGGTTCAGCTTCCGACAGTGGCACGGGCAATCACTTCGACGGTGTCTACCTGAATAACGGCCGAATTTTCGAAATGGAGTTTTACGATGCTGAGCGTATTGAGGTGCTGCGCGGTCCGCAGGGAACACTGTATGGCCGCAATACAACGGCGGGGGTCATTAACTTCATCACTAAAAAACCCGAAGACGAGTTTGGTGGTTTTATTGATGTTGAGGCGGGGAATTACGACTACTGGAAGGTAAAGGGGGCGATCAATATTCCATTGAGCGACTCTTTCGCGCAGCGTTTTTCCATGTTTTACACGGAGCGCGAAGGGTATGTCGACAACGAATTTGACGGCAACACCATTGATGGTCGCGACATGTACTCGCTGCGCTCGGGAACACGTTGGTCGAACGACACGACGGACGCGACATTAACCATCAATTATTTTAATGAAGATTCGAGTCGGATGCGCGGCAGTAATCAAGGCTGTCTGCGGGATCCAGCTGGTATTATAGGCTGTATGCCGACAGCACTTGCCGATGAGAGCACCAATAGCGCAGCCACTGCGACCGGATTTTTAATAAACACCTTTGTTCAGCCAAACTATCCTGGCCAGCCTTTTCCCGCCGATGATTTTCTGAACTCGCCAAAATCCTCTGATCCGCGCAAGCAGTTTTTAGACTTTACCCCGACCTACGAGGTAGAGGATACTATTGTTGCGTTTGAGGTTAACCACGAGTTTGGAGATTACAGCGTGACCGCTCTCTCGGGCTACCATAAGTCTGATTATGATGCGTTAAATGACTACGACTTCACGGTGGCGTCAGGAATTTGGCCCGTAGAGGTGACCATGCAGGCCAGCACCGCTGGGCAGATTACCGTGGATCGCCTCTACAATGTCGATCGATCAACCACATCCCCAGAGCAGTGGAGTCAAGAGCTGCGTCTCGCTTCAGATCTTGAAGGCGATTGGAACTTCATGGTGGGTGGGTTCTACCTTAACTACGAAAGCGATGATCAGTATTATATCTATTCCTCAGCTCTTGAGCTCGCGGGCCAGCAGCCGGGACTGACAGCCACAGCACCGGAGTATCGCCTTTATTTGAATGAGACTAAGCCCTACGAGCTGGAAACCTATGCGGCGTTTGGTGAACTCTATTGGCAAGCCGCCGATGATATTGAGGTAACGCTTGGATTGCGCTACACGCAGGAAAAAAAGAGCGCCAGTCAGCGCACAATCTACCTTGGATTTCTGGATAATCCAGACGCTGAAAACGGCGGCTACAGCGACTTTGATGGAAAATGGGACGAGCCCACGGGCAAGATCAATGTCAGTTGGAACGCGACAGACAATATTATGGCCTACGCCACGCTTTCGCGAAGCTACAAGAGCGGTGGTTTTAACCCAATATCGTCCGAGTCGCCTCTGCTTGACCCGGCTGTAGGAGGGAACCCCGATCTTGCTGAGTTTGATCCAGAGTACATCAATGCGTTGGAGCTTGGCTTAAAAAGTCGTTTTTTCTCTAATACGCTTCAGGCCAATATGACGTACTTCTATTATGACTATGATGGCTTGCAGGTGGGAGAAATTACTAACCAGACTGCAGTGAACAGCAATTATAATGCCACCATACAGGGCTTCGAAGGTGAGTTTATTTGGGTGCCTGACGAGCACTGGCGCTTTACCACCAATCTGGCATGGCTCGACTCAGAATTGGACAGTGCAGAAAGCGTTGATCCGGCCAATATCAATCTGCTGGGCACAGTGGAAAACATTATTACTACGCCGTTTAACAATGAGTACATAGGGCCGGACTGTCCCTCTGGCACTCCGCCGTGTCCTGGGTTGCCCGTATCAGTTAAAGGCAATTCGCTGCCAAACGCCCCTGATTTTTCTGTCAACTTAGGTGTCGGCTATACCTGGTTTTTGCAGAATGGTATGGAGATTATCGCTGCGACCAATTATTACTGGCAAGATGATTTTTACACGCGAATCTTCAACGCGCCTAATGATAAAGTTGATGCTTGGGAAGTCTGGAACGCGACCGTCACACTTTACAGCACAGATAAAAGCTGGCTCGTCGAGCTCTGGGGGCTTAACTTAAACGATGATGATCACGTCACTGGGCAATACCTAGGTGACCAGAACGTAGGGTTGGCAACGAATCAGTTTTTGTTAGAGCCGCGTACATACGGTGTTAGCCTGCGGTATAACTTCTAGTTAATTGAGCGTTAATGTTTCGAATTTTTCTTCCTCCAGCGGGACTGGAGTCAGCTGACAAGAAGCTACTCCTGCTTTTGGGTGTGGCTTTCTTCGTGGGGCAGTATGATATGACCGTATTGGGTCTTGCCCTGCCTGATATTCAAAAAAGTTTTAGTATTTCAGAAGAGAGGTTGGGAAAAGTTATCGCCATCGCAAAGATGGGGTCTATTCCCGCACTCTTTCTCGCCCTGCTGTCAGACCGTGTCGGTCGGCGATCAATGTTGATGTTCACCCTGCTGGGGCTCTCAATTGCCACTGGCGCTACAGGGTTTGCGCGTACCGCCGAGGAATTCATCGCTATGCAGTTCTTGGCGCGTGGGTTTTCTACAGCCGAAGAAATAATCGCCGTTATCTATGTGCTGGAACTACTCCCCGTCATGCATCGCGGCTGGGGTGTAGGTTTTTTGGCCGCTATGGGGGCTATCGGGGCAGGGTTGGCGTCGTTACTTTATGGCGCAGTGGAATTCTTGCCCGGAGGATGGCGGGCGCTCTATGTTTTGGCGGCCCTACCTATTCTGTATCTCGCATGGCTGCGGCGATTAATGCCCGAATCAGCGATGTTTAATCACTATGTTAAAGGCGATACCGCTCACTCGTTCTGGCGACCATTTGCCACGGTCTGGAGCACACACCGCGGACAAATGATGGCCATCGGGTTGATTGCGGCGGCATTTTGGTTTCATCTCGCTGCGACGATGAATTTTATGTCCAAGTATTTGCAGGAGATGCATGCCTACGCGCCACAAGACATCAGTCTGCTCTATATTGTGGCCGGTGCTGTGGCAATTACGGGCAATGTCACGGCAGGGCGAATCTCAGATCGTATTGGACGGCGCCCCACCCTCGCTGTGGGGCTAATGGTTAATTGCCTGGCTGTAATGACGTTTTACAACAGCAGTGGATTACTGCTGCCACTGGCTTGGATAGCGCTGCTGTTTAGCTTTTTTGCAGTAGAAGTGATGGTCAATACTATAAGCGGCGAACTGTTTCCAACAAGCTGTCGTTCAACCGCGTCGACGTTGCGTATGATTTTCGCGGTACTTGCGGGGGTCGCCGGTCTTGCGGTCGAGGGCAGCCTCTATACGATGCTGGGGAGTCATGCGGCCGCACTCTCTGCCATGACCCTTACCTCCTTGTTGGCGTTGCCCATTGTGGTGTTGGCCCTTCGAGAGACGTCTGGTACGCAGCTGAGCTAGAGCTGTGACGGGTTGAGCACGGGTGCCGAAATATAAAACAACCAAAATCGATGTGCTGGCAGAGGAAGTGTCTGCCTGCCACTGTTAACATTAATACTAACCGCTTCTTTTCTGCGTCTTCAATTAATAAAACGATTAAGCTGCTGTTCAAAGCGGCGGCTCTGCTGTTCAAGCACTTCATTTTTTTGTAGCAGATCTACCACCATCGAAATAGCAATCCAGTCGATCTCTAAATCATGATGGAGCCGCACGGCCTTTCGTAGCCAGTGAGCGGTGGTAGCGTCAAACATCCAGTCAGCGATATTGTCGCCGTCTGCAGGTTGAGCAATACCGTGATCGACGGCCTCAACAATAATCTGCTCGGTGAATCCGCCACACTGACAAAGCTCCTGCACTGAAACCCACAATACTATTTCTGTCATTACTCGCTACTCCACTGTGCTCTTGGATCGAATTCCACCTTCTCCGATAATGATTGCCACAAAGCCTTAACCTCGTCATTGGCGGATGAGGGCACTACAATTTTTAGCAGGGCAAACATATCCCCCGTGCCCGTTTTGGTCGCCATACCTTTACCCTTTATTCGTAGCCGTGTTCCGGCCTGGCTATTGGGCCCAATGGTCAAGTGTATTTTCCCCGTCAGAGTAGGGACGGTCACCTTCGTCCCCAGCGCAGCTTCCCACGGTGCCAGTGGAACTGTGATGACAAGGTTATGCCCCTCAACGTCGAACAGCGGATGTGGCACTAATCGAATATGCAGGTAAAGATCTCCATGCGGCCCATCTCCCTGACCATAGCCTCCTTGCCCCTTGAGGCGGACCCGCTCACCGTCGACGATGCCTACGGGTATTTTGACTTTTAGACTTTTCTTAACGTCTTTGACCTGACCATTTTCATAGACTGGAATCTGGTATTCCACAAGTTTGGACGTCTCAGTGGCTGTCTCTTCGAGGAAAATGGGCATTTCAATCTCTGCATCTTGGCCTCTCGATCCTCTTGGCTGCTGACCGGCCTCGGCACCGCCGCCACGAAACATAGAGTTAAAAAAATCTGAAAAATCACCTTCGAAGCGAGTAGAGTCTGCCTCGCTAAAGCCGCCGCTTCTTTGCCAGTTTGGTGGCGGCTCGAACCCCGCCCCCTGTCGGTTGCCGTGCTGACGCAGCTCATCATATTCTGCCCTGCGGCCAGCATCCTTTAAAACCTCATAGGCCTCCGCGACTTCTTTGAATTTGTCTTCTGCCCCGGGATCTGGATTCATGTCCGGGTGGTACTTGCGCGCTAACTTGCGGTACGCCGTCTTGATGTCCTTGCTGTCTGAATCCTCAGATACACCGAGAAGTTCGTAGTAGTCTTTAAAATCCATAGGGTCTTCATCTCAAAAATACATAGAATAATCAATGAGTACGGGCCGGCCGTAATGCCAAAAATAATTTCTAAAGCAATAAAAAACGTCGATACCGCTATTGGCAGGACGATCCTATACACGTTGTTACTTGCTCGTGACTGTGGCCATTGTCGCATTACTTCATAGACTGTTTCCATCACCAAAAAGCGACGAGACACCTTGGGGTTTAGGTGTTTGTCATAGATTTATTGGAAGAACCGCAAGCTCCGTTTGATCTGAATGCCCCTGCAGCCTTACTATGATGGCCCCAAATGTCGGTTTATGGCCTCTTAAATGGCTATAAAATTAAGAAGATGACTCCCTATGACTGAGAAATGTCCGTTCCAGTTCGATCTTATGAACCCTATGACGCACAACGAGAGACTGCCGTTTGAAGCATTTGCGACTCTGCGGCAACAGTGCCCAGTGTCTTATCAGACTGGAGCGCCTCAGTATGGCGGAGATTTCTGGGCCATCACCAAGCGTGCTGACCTTGATTATATTTCAAAGAACCCAGATAAGTTCTCATCTAGCGCCAATCTGGCGCACCCGCAACCCGGGGGCAATGATCCGGAATCGCTGGAGATAATGCGGCAGCTCATTATCAATATGGATCCTCCAAATCATGTTAAGTATCGTCGCGTCGTGCGTAATGCCTTTACCGGTAAAGCGGTAGATGCGCTGGAGCCACTGATGAGAGAATTTGCAAAAGATATTATCGACAATGTCGCTAGCAGAGGTGAGTGCGAATTTGTCTCTGAGGTATCAGCAGAAATGCCTTTGTTTATTATCTGCGCGCTGATGGAAATGCCGGCGCATAAGCGCCAGACCTTTGCCAGTCTTGTTGATGTCATGATCGGTATGGATGACCCTGAGTTAGATGTGACTCCCGAAGACGGACAACTTGCGGCAGCACAGATCTTTGAAATCGCTATGGAGCTGGCTGCGAGTCACAAGGCGGACCCTAAAGGGGGCACGGTGATTGATGCTTTGCTGAATGGTATCGTTGAGGGTGAGAGCCTGGATGAGTTTGAGTTCTGTACTTTTTTTCTGATATTAATAGCGGGCGCGGTTGAAACTACTCGAACTGCAACCAGCCAAGGTATGCGACTTTTGATGGCACACCCCGAACAACATCAGATGCTTATAGACGACCCATCCTTAATTCCGGATGCAGTGGAAGAAATTTTGCGCTTCTATCCCCCGTTTATTCATATGCAGCGTACTGCGACAGAAGATATCACGGTCGGTGGGATGGACATTAAAGAAGGCGACCTGTTGAAACTGTTTTATCCTTCAGTCAATCATGACCCGGAACTATTCGGCGATGATGCAGAGGCATTTGATGTTACGCGTGGCCAACGAATGCCTGATTTAAAAAATCAGCACCGGACGTTTGGAGTTGGACAGCATTTTTGTATCGGTTCACATCTGGCCCGCAGAGAGCTGTGCATTATGTTCGAGGAGATTGTGCCTCGCTTACGCAATCCTCAGTTGGTTGCGAATCCCCATAATCTGGTGTCCAATTTCATTCCGGGAATCAAGAGAATGGATATCACTTTCGATGCGGCTCGCTAGCGCATGACAATTGTGACTTGTAGATAATTAAAAAGAGGGACTATCGATGTTACAGAAATTCATTTGGTGGACGGGTTTATCGGATTTTTTGGTAGGAGCAGGCACATGGGCAGGCGCCGTTGCAATTGCGAGCGCTGCTGAGCCGGTCAAGGGTCAGTTAGTGCCGTTGATAACGCTGGGAACATTTTTGATGATGGCGGCGGCGTTATTGATGTGGGCGTCCCATGACATGACCAATCGCGCGCCAGTTTTTTTCTGGCAAGGACTGGTTCGCTTGTCGGCGATATCCGCCGTGATTTATGCCGTTCCCAATCAGCTCGCTGAGACTTGGGAATATTGGCTATTAGCCATTGATGGGCCGATTGGGCTGGTCTACGTATTGGGCGCCATGAAAGTGACAGGGTGCTCTTTCTGGCAATTACTGGGCTGCAAAACATCGCCCTCAGGGCCCCTATAACAGCAGGATGTAAGCGGAGGTCTAAGGTGAATCTAGGTATAGCAGGGTTGGGAAAAATGGGTGCCAATATGGCGCGGCGGTTACGGCGCGGCGGCATCGACGTGGTGGCGTTTAATCGCAGCGCGGAAGTGACTGATGCCCTGGTTGCGGAAGTGGGTGTTACCGCGAGTTATACGCTGGAACAGTTAATTAAAGACCTTCCTTTGCCCAGAGTGTTGTGGCTGATGTTGCCCGCTGGTGAGGTGACCGAGCAGGTGATCAATCAGGCGCTGCCCCTACTCAGCCCGGGTGATGTGCTGATTGATGGCGCCAACAGTTACTACAAAGACTCAATCCGCCGCTCCCAAAGAGTCGAGGCGGCCGGAGTGAATTATGTCGATGCCGGTGTGTCGGGTGGCATCTGGGGTCTGGATAATGGCTATGCGTTAATGCTTGGCGGTTCTAAGGACGCTGTTGATCATATTGAGCCTGCGATTCGTGTGCTGGCGCCCGGTCCTGAAACCGGCTGGCTGCACTGCGGTCCGGCGGGCAGTGGTCATTTTGTCAAAATGGTCCACAACGGCATCGAGTACGGCATGATGCAAGCCTATGCGGAGGGCTTTGCGCTAATGAAAGCACGCGAAGATTTTGATCTTGATCTGGCCGCTGTGGCTGAAATGTGGCGTCACGGCAGTGTGGTTAGAAGCTGGCTGCTCGATTTAATGGGCGACTTTTTGGATAAAGATCAGCAATTGGAAGATGTGCTGCCTATTGTTGCTGACTCTGGGGAAGGGCGATGGACGGCGCTGGAAGCGATTGAGCAAGGTGTGCCGGCACCCGTGATGAGTCTCGCGCTTATGATGCGCTATGCCAGCCAGGGGGGTGACGAGTACGGCGCCAAGTTACTGGCGAAAATGCGTCAGGGCTTTGGTGGTCATGCGCTAGGCAAAGAGAAGGCGCCGTGATTAGTCCGTGCTACTTCGTTATTTTCGGTGCTACCGGTGACCTAGCGGTCAGCAAACTATTGCCAGCGCTTTATTACCTCAGCAGGGAGGGGCGCCTGCCTGAAAATCTTGCCTTTTTAGGTGTCTCAAGGCGAGATTGGAACAACAATCAATGGCAAGCCTTTATGTATGAGAAGTTGCCACAGCGGCTTGGCAAGGAATACAACGACGATGACTTCCACGTTTTCGTGAATCGTTTCAGTTATACCCAAGTGATACACGACCACCCTGAGCATTACGTCAATTTAAAACAGGAGTTGGGTAAGCCCCGTGAGGGTGTTTGTGCCAACGTTGTGTTCTACCTTGCGATTTCTCCGTCTGATTTTTCTGTGGTGGTAAGCCAGCTCGATGCCGCCGGTCTGAGCGGGCGCCTGCTTGGAAACCGCATTGTTTTAGAGAAGCCCTTTGGCCATGATTTAGCATCGGCGCGGGAGCTCAACCAGCATCTGCATAGCCACTTCGAGGAAGAACAGATTTATCGGATTGATCATTACTTGGGAAAAGAAACGGTGCAGAATCTGTTGGTGTTTCGTTTCGCCAACAGTTTGGTTGAGCCGATTTGGAATCGTAACTACATCGACCACGTGCAGATTACTGTTGCTGAGAGTAAGGGCATTGGCAGTCGCGCCGGATATTTTGACAACACAGGCGCGTTGCGAGACGTACTGCAGAACCACATGATGCAGCTTCTCTCTGTAGTAGCGATGGAGCCACCGGCACAGCTCGATGATGATGCGCTACGCGATGAAAAGGTTAAAGTGCTGCGTTCAATCCGCCCTGTTCCCAGCGATGCAGTTAGCCATCATGCAGTGCGTGCGCAGTATGAAGCCGGTGATGGTGCGGTGGCTTATCAGGACGAGCCTGGTGTCGCCAAAAACTCCATGACGGAAACCTATGTTGCCGCAAAATTTTATGTTGATAACTGGCGCTGGTCCGGTGTGCCATTTTATCTGCGGACAGGTAAGCGTATGGCGCAGGATTTGACTATTGTGAGCCTGCGGCTCAAGCAGCCGCCGCTGAAGTTGTTTCGCGAGGCGCCCATGGAGGAAATTGAGCCTAATTGGATCGTGTTATCGATTCAGCCGGATGAAAGTATGCATATTGAACTGCAGGCCAAGGAGCCAGGGTTAGATATGAGTACCCGAACATTACAACTGCACGCTTCGTTTCGTGATGACAATCAGCGTCAGCTTGGAGCCTATGAAGCGCTGCTGATGGATGTTATCGAAGGCGACCACAGTTTGTTTATTCGCTTTGACGAAGTGGAATGGTCATGGAAAGTGGTGGACCCGATACTGCGCCAGTTCAGCCTTGAGCAGGAATTTATTCAGAGCTATCGGGCAGGAAGCTGGGGGCCGGAAGAAGCGAGTCAGTTGTTTGACAGCAGCGATCAAAGCTGGCGCAATCATATTTAGCGATGCCGCCACGCATCCACAGATTCGTCAGTAACGATCTTTTGATCAAAGAACTTTGTGAGCGCATCGCTATTTTGGCTAATGAATGTCTCGACAGGCACGGCTATTTTAGTATCATTCTGGCGGGAGGTGAAACGCCACGTGAGTTGTATCGGCACTTACGCCACATCGCCACTGACTGGCAGCACTGGCATATCTACTTTGGCGATGAACGCTTTCTACCAGAGGGCCATTTCGAGCGCAATGACACTATGGCAACAACGGCTTGGCTGGATTATGTCGCTATTCCCCAAGCGCAGATACACGCGGTACCAGTGCGCGGCAATGTGAATACGGCAGCGGCAGACTATGCGGCGATTCTCCAGCAAGCGCCGGGTTTCGATCTCGCACTGCTGGGCCTGGGAGAGGACGGGCACACCGCTAGCTTATTCCCCGGCGACGTCCCGCCTGATAAATCGACAGCACTGGCGATTGCGGTCACGCATGCGCCCAAGCTACCAGCGCGAAGGGTTAGTATGAGCCCCCAATGCTTGAGTTTGTCGTCTGCTGTTTGGTTTGTAGTCAGCGGTAGCAATAAGCGCAAGATACTGGAAGCCTGGCTGGCCGGTGCACCGTTGCCGCCTCAGGCGATCGCGCCGCACGCTGGGATTGACATATTCACCGATCTCGACATTGAGCCAAATGTTACGGGCAGCTAGCAAGTGCGCGCATAGGTGCCCCAGTAATGTCCATCACTGCCGCCCGAAAACTTGAGTTAGTGAGATCTTCGTCAGCCTGCACAAGCTTATGCACCAGCGTATCAAGTGATGCTTTTCCGCCGGTCTCACTGCGAATTTCGGCGTCAAGCGCTCGCATTATGAGTGCACTACGTGCGGTCTGTTTGCCTGTTGATCGATCTGTCGCAATGCAGGGTGTATCCGCACTCCACTGTGCCAGCCATTCAAAGGACTGATTGTAGCGAACCTTCGAGATGCCATCTGAGCGCAGTAGCAATGTCAGGCTGTAGTATTCTGCCAACCCCTCGATAATCCAGTCCGCACCTACTTTCGAATGTAACCCGCTGACCACGTGGAAAAGCTCGTGCAATAGCGGGCTCGTGCGATTGCCGCTTATCAGTGGACGATCACTGTGCAAGTAGAGCGATCCTACGCCCGAGAGTCCGCCGCGCCACATGTCCTGAGAGCCACTGACAATGAGCAGACGCTGCGGGGTATTGGGAAAGAGCTCAACCAGTGAAGGCATTGTCCAGCGCAGGAAGGCCAGTACATCATTGGCTTGTAAGCCGCTACCAAGAGGCGCTGCTACGGTGATATGCCGCCCGTTTTTATTTTCTCGACGCACGCCCAATTCTCCCGCTATGACCCAGCCGCGTGGGGCGTCAAAATTACGGCGCGTATTATCGACTTCGAAGATCTGACCTGCTCCGCCTCCATAGGGCGTCTCTATCGACCATTGCGTGGGTGCGTTTAGGGTTAGAGTGGCTTCCGATGTGGCACCTTTGACGACGCGAGACGTGGCGCTAGGAAACAGGTGATCCAACTTTAGCAGTGCCCAAGTGGTTGTTATTCGAGCATCCCTCTTTCGATTTGACCGCTGGTGGTCAATAACGAAATCGAAATGCAGCGTGTCGCCCTTTTTGAGTGGTTTCCAAATAACACGATCGCCATTGATTTCTATACGGGATATGGGTCGCATGTTTAGGTAGCGATCCTTGGGCATGACAAACTCAATACTGCGTACCAACTGCCTGTGTTGTTTGAGGGTCACGCTGGCGTGCGCTTGACCGGTCTTCGGGTCAAGCGTGGCGCTGTAGACCATCTGGTAGACTTTTGTAGCATCGGCGTCATTTTTCGCAGTGGCCGAGGAGGCGTATCCGGTCAATATGGTGGCGCAGATAAAAGCGCCAAACAGTATGCGTAATTGGTTTCGAACAATTGACGAGACTTCAGTCCTCATCATCAAAGTCAATCGAGTATTCAAGAACAAGATCCTCAGTACGAAAATTTTCCGAGCACGCCCGAATCGAACAATACGTCTGACTTATTGCGTGCCGTGCGGGACTGCAGCCCTCGGCAGGCGGATGCACTTATTGTAGGTCGTTGAGCCGGGTGACGCCAAGCGACTTTAGTTCTACCAAAACCAGTGCGGAAGTGAGCGGGTTAACCGAGCTTTTTCGCTATCCAGTACCATACTGCGGCATTGACGTTGAGGCCGATATGACTGCCCAACACTTCTATGTTGTGCACGTGGTGATTACTGCCCGCTTGCACAGAAGTGCGCCAGTTCACCACACCGTCGGCTTTGGTGTAGATCGCAGTCGTGGGCACGGGCGGTGGTGTCGCGAGAGTATCCTCATTGCCGCGCTCATCGGGCTGCGGGTTGAGGCGCTGGTAAAGCCGATTAGCATGAGAAGCATTCTGCCGTCCTCGCCCGAACGGGCTGCCCAATGTAATCACTTGCTCAATGCTATCGGGCTCCGAGCGGGCGATCTCTCGGGCATAGATGCCTCCTAAGGAGTGCCCTACCAATGTGATTTTGCCATTACCTGCTGCGATAAGCGACGCCATCGATTTACGTAGACCTCCTTCGTCGAAACTTTGAGTTCCCATGTTGCGGCCCTGGTCCCAGCCCACGGCGGTGTGGCCAAGATGCCGCAGGAACTCTATTAATGGCCGGTTGCCGCGGTCGTCACCCAGAAATCCCGGAATAACCATCACGCTTTGTGGTCGTTGGGTGGGTGGTAGTTTGCGTAGCAGTGGGGTGGCTATTTTTAGGAATATAGCGTCCGTCAGTGCGCGCGGGGCATCACTCAAAGCCAGCAGCAAATTGGGCGGCTTCACGCTTGAGCGGCACGCTTGGGCTTGGGCTTGGGCTTGGGCTTGGGCTTGGGTTTGGTGCTGGTGGCCTTTTTTGATTTGGCTGCCGTTGCTTTCACAGTGGAATTTGCTGCGGCTAACAATTCATCAAAACTGTCTTGCAAACACTGTCGATAGAAGTCTGGATCCGGCATCATCACGCGGCAACTGGTTGCGCTGATAGTGAACTGGCCACAGTAGCTGCCGATCACATGGAACAGCCCGACACCATCCTGAACGGGCCCGGTACCAAAATTCGCGACCATTTTTGCGCCGGTGTGATAAAGGGGTATTGGTGGCCCCGGCACGTTCGTAATCACGCAGTTGAAAGAAGGATTCATATGGTTGGCCAAGCCCCAGCGGCTCGCTAAGCGGGCCGCCTGCGCGGTCAGCATGGAGGGTATGAACTGTGTGTAATCCGTCATTGCTTTGGCGCCGATAGCGTTGGTCAGCTCCTTGGCCTTGCTGCTACTGTCATGCACCGCTTGCAGCCGCTCTAGAGGGTCTGCCACATCACTGCGCACCTGTACCGTCATGGTGGCGACGATATTGCCCCCGGACGTGTCCTTGTCCGAACGGATATTGATGGGTGCCATGGCCGCCAGTGAGTGCGCGGGCAATTCGTCATGAAATTGCAGGTACTTTCGCAGGGCGCCGCCGACGATGGCGATGGCGGCGTCATTGACGGTGGCACCGGCGACTGAATTCTTGATTTTTTTCACATCATCTAGGGCTACGCTCATCGCATTGAATACCCGGTGCGGCGATACCGTACGATTAAAGCGGGTGCGCGGCACATTCCTAACACGGCTCAGCTGGCCACGGGACAGTCCGGCAACTGCCTTGGCCATGCCCGGCATGGTATTGCGGGCCACACTGACAAAGTGGAACGGCTTGCGAATGTTGTTGAGCTGGGCTCTGAGCATGAGTTCTATTGAGGAGGGTTCGGTGTCGACACTGATCGTCTTGGTTTTGGGCGCAGCGGTGTAATCCGGTGTCAGGTCGTGGGTTGCCGCTGTCAATTCCATGCCAGAGGTGCCATCAATAGCGGCATGGTGTGTCTTGGAAAACATGGCAAAGCTGCCCTTGGGAACACCTTCTACGTTGTCCAAGCCTTCGATAATATAGAGCTCCCACAGCGGGTGCGCGCGGTCCAACTGCCGTGCGTGAAGGCGTGAGATTACAATGCACAGTTGACGCCAGTCGCCTGGCTTGGGCAGTGCGATGTGCCGGATGTGGAATTCTGGATCATAGGCACCGTCGGTGACCCAGTAGGGGTGATCAAAATTCAGTGGGACCTTCAGTAATTTCTGCGTCATCACAGGAAGACCCATCAAGCGATTGTTGGTGTTCCGTATGATTTCCTTGAACCGGACTTTGCCGCCGGGGGCGGTGGATTGATCATAAATTGACAGCCCCGATATGTGCATCGGGGCATTGGGTGTTTCCGCATAGAGAAATGAAGCGTCTAGGCCCGTTAGCTGTTTCATAGATTGGATCTCCTGTCATGGGCTAGAGGGCATACTGGACCTCGACACTATAGGTCTGCAGTTGGTTAGCGTAGCCGCTGATCGCGCCGAAGCTATTTATGGATTCACGCTGACCCAGATTTCTTCTTCGGTCAGATTCTCGCCACGGAGAATAACACGGATACCCTGGGCAGGGTCGCTACGCCATAAAAACTACTTGGGCGCCTGTCACATAGGTGACACTCGAGCCATTGTTTTCGATGCCACCCCTGATGACGGGCGGTTGCAGGCAGCGCTCTGATATCACCGCTCCTCGTGATCTCTAGCGCGTGGCGTGCTAGTCTTTAGGATACGCACATTGAATTAGCCATCTGCTGGAGAATAACTGTGAAGAATATAGTGGTCGCCATCATAGTGCCGCTGGTTATTATTGCCTGCACGACGACGGACGAAATCATCATCGATCAGAAAGGCGTCAATATGAGCGCTTATCAGCAGGACCTGGCCGAGTGCCAAACGTATGCCAAGCAGGTCAAGACTGGAGAGAAAGCCACCAAAGGCGCTGCTTCAGGTGCGTTAGTGGGCGGCTTAATCGGCGCGATTACCGGAGGCAGTAGCGGCGCAGTCACGGGGGCCGGTGTGGGTGCCGTTGGCGGTGGCGCAAAGGGTGCGAACCAGGGCCAGCAGAGTGAGGTGCAGGTTGTTAAGCGCTGCCTCAGTGGTCGCGGTTATCGGGTACTTAACTAGCAGCGAGGTGGGCTAGTCCCCTCTGTTAAATAGTTTATTGAACAGCTTGCTCGCCTTCTTTTCGAGCTTATCCAACCCTTCATTAATGGTTAGGTCTTGCACGATTTTCGCTGTGTCCACGCGGCACCAGCTGGCCGGCTCCGTGCCCACACTGCCGGCACAGTTGACCGGCCAGTCGATGGCAGTCAGACGCTTACTGACCCGACAGGCGTGATCCAGTTGCTCCAGTTTCTCTGACAAACGGCCTTTGAAGGCCGCAACAAAATTCTGTTTGACCAGATCGTAGTTTCCACTGCCGATGAGTGCAATCCCCGGCAGTTCGGCGCGGAGGGGGTTCAGGGTTGCCTTCCCGTTCGCTACCTGAATGCTGGCGAAAAGCGTCTCAAAGCGGGTGTTGGCAGGAAAACTCGCCGTTAGTGACTCATTATTGGTGAGCGCTACCGCTTTACACAGCGACTTCTCGACACTGATGCCCTGCAGTACCACGTTGTCAGTGGTTAGTTTGATGGGGCCATTCAGGGCCGCTATCAGCTCGTTTGTTGAGCGTCCCCGACTGCCCAGTTGCCAGTTCACTGTGGCGTTGCCGGAGAGCATCCGTGCTGATTCGGTTGCTGCCAAGGCCGTGGCGATATCGAGTCGTGTGAGGCTGCCTCTTGTCTTGAGAGAGGCGGTATCACCCCTGCCGTCCAAGGTGGCAGTAGCAGCCAGCTCGCCGCCATACAGATTCCCTGTCAGATCCGATACCTCGATCAGGCCATTAAGCGCGCGTAAATTGATATGTAGATTGTTCACTGTGTGGTCGCCAAAGCGGGCGCTTTTAATGTCGAGTACGGCCTGGGTGTCGATCAGGCGCAAGGCGGCCAGGGGCAGAGCTTCATTCCAGCCTGCCGATGTAGATACCTCCCCAGCCGCAGTAGCAGCCTTGGGCCCCGCCAGTGCCAGTAGTGCCTTATCCAAAACATTAATCTGTAAAACGGCGTCGACCCTAGGGCTCTCGCCGTTGGCATAATGTAGGCTTCCTGTGCCGTGAGTCTCTCCCGACTCGAATGTCAGCTGCAGGTCTGCCACCTCGCGTGAGACGTCAATGGTGCCGTTGGTTTGCACCTGGACAGGTATGGCTGTGGCCCCACTTATCTTCATCACGATGTTATCTAAGTTGATTTGTTGCGTGTGTTGGTTGATACGAAGATTGCCGTCCAGACTCAGCGCCATAGGCTGTTCGCCAGGCCGTGTTAATTGCAGTTCTATCGCAATAGGACTCTGCTCTAGGTTCAGGTTCATCGCCTGCAGTTTAACCAGCTCCAGTAGGGTAGAAACCGCGCCAGTCGAATCGATTTCTTCCCAGCGAGCATCGGTAATCAGCAGTCGCTTCACCCTGAGCGAAAGAGGCACTGCAAGGGCAGCAACTCCATCGGCAGCAATGTCAGTTCCACGGGTGCCGTTGTCGACCCCTTCCGTGTGAGGCTCACTGCGGACAATCAGACCTTCCAAGCTGACGGTGTCAATTGCGATATTGCCTTTGAGTAGAGGCAACAGTTGTACCCCCATTTTAACTGAGCGTGCCCGCAGGTCTCGATGGTCTTGCCCATCCAGCACCACAGCGACATCGGACAGAGAAATGCCCAGTGTTGGGAACAGGGTCAGTTCGGTGTCACCCGCGACGGTCAGCGTCGCGCCGGTCTGCTTATAGAGAGCCGATGTCGCGATGTCCAATATGGCTGCTTTGTCAGCCAGCAGTGGTATCAGCGCCACAGCCAAGATTAGTAGCAGCAGTGGAATCAAGACTATGCGGTACATGTAAGGCTCCTCATATTAGGTCGGCGCAGCGTCATTTCTTCACTCTGACAATAGTAAAGCAGGCTGTATTTTAGTGCTTGTGAATTCGACAAGTATCGCCATAAATGCGTTCAGTACGGCGGGCGACGAGGTAGGGTGTGTTTTCACCCGGCGTGCAATCTGTGATATGTTTTGTCGTGAGGCAATGTCAACTTGCCATAAGATAACGATAGGGATTAAGCGGGGACGCTCTGTGACATTAAAGCTTATACAGAATCGAACACTGCATCTGGACGGACGAATCCATCCGGACTTCGGGGCGGTGGAAGCGACGTTGCGAAATCAACTGGGGAGTCACCCTGGTGGCGCGGCAGTGTGTGTTTACCATCGAGGAGAATGTGTGGTGGACCTGTGGGGCGGGTACAAGGATGATGAGGGCACGCTCTGGACTCAGGACACAATGGCGCCGAGCTTTTCCACCACAAAAGGGGTTGCTGCTACCCTGCTGCATATCCACGCTGACCGAGGACTTATTGATTACGACGCTCGCGTCGCTGACTACTGGCCCGAATTCGGTCAGGCTGGAAAGGAGGAGATCACGGTGCGGCAGGTACTGTCACACCAATCAGGGTTGTACCATATTCGCCAGATGGTCGACCACGTGGATCGCCTGTTGGATTGGAAATATATGATCCGTGCTATCGAGCAGACCACGCCAGTGCATCCTCCAGGGACACGTACTGGCTATCATGGACTGACGTTTGGTTTCCTCGTTGGCGAGATCATCCAGCGCGTCACCGGGAAGAAATTCTCTCAATTAGTACAGAAGGAGATCGCCAAACCACTGAAGTTGGATGGATTGTTTATTGGCACGCCGGAGCATCAGATAGCACGAGCAGCCAAGCTGATTTTTCCAGCTTCGATCAAGCGGATGGCGCAGACCTCACTGGGTAGTAAACTTGAGGTCGGTGCTAGTCGGCTTAGTCAGCTACTACAGCGTCTTGGGGTAGACTCAGATCTTTCAAGTATATTCGACGCTCTCGCGCCGCGCGGAGTGAGTGATTTTGACTTCGGTTCCCCTGAGTCCCTGCGGGCTGCGATTCCGGCAGCCAACGGTTTGTTTACCGCCCGTTCCCTTGCCAAGATGTATGCTCTATTGGCTAATGGTGGAGAATTTGAAGGTGTGCGCTTGCTGTCGGAAAAATCTCTGGCGCGGGCTACTACCCTGCAAAAACCAACCGGAAAACTTTCAGTGATTCCTTTCGATATGCGCTGGCGCCTGGGTTATCACGGGGTAGCAACAACGCGCGGTTTTCCGCGCCAAGCTTTTGGCCACTTTGGCTTCGGTGGCTCTGGTGCTTGGGCAGATCCGGCGCAGGAGTTGTCGGTTGCCCTTATCGTTAATAGTGGAATGGGTTCGCCCTTTGGTGATTTGCGAACAGCGAGTATTGGTGGCGCCGCGTTGGCTTGTGTCAAAGCGCGCTCCAGGTCCGCGGGCTTGCTTAGGGAGCCGATGAGTCTAGCTACAATATGAGAAAGATTTAGACTCTGCGCCAGTCGGTCTCGGCTGCGCAATTTCCGCACTAAAAATCGGCTGTCCCTGTCCTTGACGTGGCCGTATACTAATGTTTTTGTCGGCAGCAAGACAATGATCAGCAATACTTACCTTAATTCCAACGTTCTGGATGCCATCGACGCCGGAAGCTTTCAGGCACAGAAGCCTTTCCCCTGGGTCAATCCACAGCATTTCATTGTTGAAGATCGCTATTGTGAATTGTTAGAAAATATACCTGACATAAGCAATTTTAATGCCTTTTTCGGCAAGCAGCGCAAACACGGGCAAGCCAGTCACGACCGCTATATTCTAGATTATGAGCGTGGCATGGAGCTTGCGCCGCAGTGGCGTGATTTTGTCGAAGAGCTATGCAATGACCGTTATCGTCGTTTTATTTGCGGTCTGTTGAATGTATCCCATGTGCGTTTTCGTTTTCACTGGCACTTCACACCTAGTGGCGGCGAGGTGTCCCCGCACTGTGATTCCAAAGGAAAGTTGGGTTCGCAGATTTTCTATCTCAATACTGCCGACGACTGGCAGTGGGGGTGGGGTGGTGAGACCACCATTCTTGACGATAAAGGTCGCTTTGCTGCCGATAACGCGCCTTCATTCGATGACTTCGACGCAGAGTACCCGGCGGCAACAAAAGATAACCGCAGTATACTTTTTGGGCGGCGGGGCAATTCATGGCACGGCGTAAGACGTATCAATTGCCCAGAGAATTATTATCGTAAAGTCTTTATCGTAGTTTTTGAGGAATACCGGCCACTACGAATGGCTTTCAAGAAAACCCGACGACTATTGACCGGGGCACAACAGGTGACAAAAAAAGAAAGCCTGATGTATTGATTCTTTGGTGTGCGGGTTTAGCGCCTGCGCATGGCGTTAACAGCGAGTTCTTCATAGAGCTCAGCGTAGTGATCAAGGCTCCGCTGTTGGTCGCCGTTATCAACGACATACCGATGGCCTTTATTGCCAAAGGTGGTTCTACGCTCTTGATTCTGCAATAGACTAGTCAGTGCCAAGGCAATGGCCTCGTGATTGCGCTCCACCAACTGGTAGTGTTCCCCAGCCTGGCCGATTCCCGCAGAAATACCAAGATAGGGCGTGACTAGGCAGGGTAACCCCGTTGCCATGGCTTCCAATACAGAGTTGGGTGTGCCTTCACGGTTTGATGCGAGCAGAGAGATATCCGACGCGCGTAAATAGTCCTCCACATCGTCCACAATGCCGGTGAAGTGAACCTGATCAGTGGCTCCCGAGTTCTCGATAAGATCTGTGATTTCACTGCCGAATGTCTTCAACTTGGGATCATGGATATCACTACGGGGACCCACAAACAGCATGTGCGTATTGGGGAACTGGTGCAATAGCTCGCGCCATGCACGAAGAGCGATGTCCGGTCCCTTGCGCGGCATCACTGCACCTACCATAACGACAACCTTGTGACCCTCGGGTATACCAAAACGACGGCGTAGAGCCTCTCTACTTCGCTGTTCTTGGTCTGACTGAATCGGGTGAAACCGCTGCAGATTAACGCCGTTAGGAATATATTCTATACGGGTGGTAACGCCGATACTGCGCAAAAACTCTTCGATCGCCTCGCTATTGGTTACCAGAGTATCGAATGCGTTGTAGACCCGGCGATAGCCGCGGCGTCGAAAAATACGTTTAGCCGGTTTTTGTTGCCAGGTGGGAAATTGGGAGACCGAGTATACGGTCGCGATACCAGCGCCTTTCAGTCGGCGCAGCCAGGGCAGTGCCTCGGGCCGCATGTTGGTTATGAGTTGGGCTACTGTGGGGCGATCGGTCTGGCTCTGGCATATTTCTAGCAGTGCGTCATAGTAGATCTGCGTGCGTGTTCGGCTCTTGCTGTCCGGTAAGCGGATGCGCTGCAGAGGGGCGCCATCGAGTACGCCCTCAGACAGCCATGATCCTGGTGTTGACTCGTACCAGTCTAGCTTTGTGTCCGCCTCACTGCGTTCCTGAATCTGGGGTGTGCCCGTCATAACCCGAACATCCAGATTGCGGTTAATCAATCCCGGGATGTAACTTCGATAGCGATTTTGAGCGCCACCATAAGTGGGGTAGAAGTGGGGTGAGGTCAGCCAAAGTCTCGTGCGTTTTTTATGATTAGACGAGATAGGGCTCTCTTCCTGAAACAAAGCTATGGCTGAAGCGAGGATCGAACCAGCGTGTTTATATTGCTAGTCTATCTGATTGTCTGCGATCGTAAAAGGCTGTCTGGATACGGGCATGGAATCTAATTGCCCTGCTGTATACCTCTCGGCGAAGTGCCATCCCCGCCCCGCATTGTTCTTGTCTCAGAAGCCTAAAGGAGCTGTGCTATGTTTTGTCGGTTTTTGAGGCATTTGCACAACGCCTGTAGTAGTCGTATTTAAATAACTCTTTCGATCTACGGGTCACCTACGGCGGTTTATGGTGGAGGAGCGCAGATACAGTGAGCACCCTATAGTTTGTGCGCTTTCGGCCAGCGACGCTTTAGGCAAACCCACTCCTGTGGATACTCCCTGATCCAGTCTTCGAAATGATGGTGGACAATTTCGGTCATCGCGACAGCCTGTTCCTTCACCGGTGCATCAGGAATAGGACTAACTAGGGGATCATAAACGGTTACCCGGTAACGTCCTCCGGGCAGACGTTCGGCGCGAGACACGACTACCGCTGCTCCCGTGCGCAGGGCCAGGCCGATTGCGCTGGTGTTGGTGAGCGCATCAACGCCAAAAAAGGGGATGAGCTTGCCAGCATCCGGACGCGTGTCCATCGCCATAATAATACTTTCGCCCGCTTTCAATGCTTTGATTAGGGGACGTGGCCCTGCATCTGCGGATATTAGCTTTTCACCGAAAGATCGGCGTGAGCCCAGTAAGAGGTGTTGTATGATCGGATTGGATTCTGGCGCATAGATGGCGTTGATGGTGAAGCCGAACTGTCGCGTGACCAGTGAGGCAACCTGCCAAGCTCCTACGTGTGCAGTCATAAATACAGTCGCTTGTTTGCTCTCCATGTGCTTTTGAGCCTGTGGCTCAAGTACAAACTCGATGCGTTGTTCGCGCTCCTCCCAGATCTGTTCCAGTTTGAGTAACTCCGCGGCAGAGTAACCCAAGTAGCGAAAAACTTTCTTTGTGGTTCGCTCTCGCCATTCTGGGGAGCTATCCGGAAATGCGATGGCAAAATTAGCACGCGCTTTATCCGCTTTGTCTGAATAAGCACTGCCCAAGCCGAAGGTAAAAGCAGACAATCGCAGAGCAAGCCCCAAACTGAGTTTGCGCATGAGCCAAAATATGAAGCGAAAGACTGCAGCTTCGACCCATTGAGCGGCAGAGGATAGAGCCGGCGCTTTGCGTGCCAGTCGCTTGGGGATCAGGTAAAACTCGGGCATCGGGCAGCCTCAGTGTCGCCCAGGGTCTGATCCGAATACCCAGTCCCAGATCGGAGAGCTGACGCCGAAGCGCCCGCCTTCTCCGGAATGATGATGTTTTAAATGGTAGTGCTTGATGAACTTCGCCACCGGATTTTTCATCGGGAAGTGATGCGTAGAATAGTGGATATAGTCATAAATTAGATAGCCAATAATAAAACCCCCACAAAATGGCTGAATCCACGGCTGTGGAATGACAAGCCCGAACAGAAAGTAGAGCGCTGCCATGATAGGAATCGCGCCGGTGGGGGGCATGACTAGCCGAGTTTTGTCCTTGGGGTCTGCATGGTGATTGCCGTGGAACAGAAACACTAACCATTTACTCGCCTTGTTGCTTGCAGGAAAATGAAACAAAAAGCGGTGAAGGCAGTATTCGCTGAGCGTCCACACAAACATGCCCGCCAGGGCTATAAAAAATACTGGCCAGCCCGGGAGCTCATAGAAAGACAAGCTCCGCCATAGCAGCCACCCCGCGATGGGTGTCCACATCAACAGCGGGGTAATGGGGTGCACATGCGACAAGCGTTCGAGAAGATCATTCTCGAACAGGCGTATAGATTGATGCTGTTTTTCAGCTTGCACAGGATTCGGTGTCGGCATCACTGTCAGACTCCTCCGTTTGTTGTGTTGTATTTTTTGGCCACAGTCGCTTCGAGCAGAACCAATCTTCCGGTTGCTGGCGAATCCAGTTTTCGAACTGGTGGTGAACCTGCTGGATCATATCGATGGCCTGGGTGGTTTCGTCAAGGCCGGTATCCTCGGGGACAATCGGCGGGTGAAACGTGACGCGGTAGTGGGCGTCCTTTAATCGCTCGACCTGCACTGGAACCAGATCGCAGTTGAGTTTCAGTGCGAGCTTCGCGGGCATGATAGTCGAGAGCTTATCACGTCCAAAAAATCGTATAAATTTTCCTTCGTCAACCCGTCTGTCCATTACCATGGCGACGCTCTGCCCTTTTTTCAATGCGCGCATCAGCAATCGGGCGCTGTTGTCTCTGGGCAATAGTTCGCTGTTCAATGCTTGGCGAGACTCTAACAGCATGCGGTCCAAAAGAGGATTGCTTGGAGGGCTGTAAAGGCTGACATTTCGAATGCCCAGTTTTGCCATGGCAGAGCACACCACCTCCCAGTTACTTTGGTGTGCCGTCACGATGACACAGGGCCTAGTGGGATTCTCGCAGGCCTCTAGCGGTTCGCGAATATTAATAATGAGCCGGTCATCCTCTTTCAGTATAGTGTCCAGATGTGGATATTCGGCCAATACGCGGCCCGAGCGGCCCCAGGCGCGAATGACCAGTTCATCGATTTCCGCATTATTCAGTTCAGGAAATGCGATCACCATATTCGCTCGGAATATCGCTGTTTTTTTCTTCAACTTTGGGCCGATCCAACTGCCTACAGAGTCGCCGAACCGGGATGCCATATCGATGGGCAGTAGCCTTGCTAGGCGCGTGATCAGCGAGACAACCACAACGTCCAGGCGCCACAGCAGAACCCGCAGGAACCGATGGTCGCGCGCCCATTTACTTAAAGAATTGCCGACAATGAACTCAGCCACAGGTGAAATTACCCAACATGTTTTCTTGCATCAAGTGGCTAATTATAACGCACTATACCCGACGGATTCGCGGTCATAATGTCGATAATTTTAGCTGATCTAGTCCTTCGCGTAGCTCTAGCCTAGGCATCCATCCGGTTACAGTGGTCATCGGACCGTTGTCTACCACCCAGTCCTCGTGGCGCAGTTCACGCAATTTGGATGGTGTCAGCATGGGCGCTTTGCCTGTGATTCTAGCGGCATTGCTATTGACCGCTGCGACACCGTTTAAGAGCCAATTGGGGATGCGCCAAAGGCGAACCTTTCGGGACCAGTGGTCTGCGGCAATATTGGCCAATTCACGCCAGCTATAGCCGCCATCTTTCCCATCACAGAGGGACAGAACCTGATGAATTGCCCCTTCGCTTTGTAGGCAGACCACGATGGCATCCACCAGGTCTGACACATGAATCAGCGACAGGCGGGCATCGGGTGAGCCTGGTACCAGGACTATCCCCCGCTGCATCCACTGAAATATCGGCAGCATCTCTTGGTCGCCTGGCCCATAGACGGCGGGTGGACGCAGGATAATCCACTCAAGGTCCCGAACCTGTGTGAGTAGTTTTTCTCCTTCGCATTTACTGTGGGCATACCATGATAGTTGGGGTTCACGGGCAGCAAGGGATGACAGTAGTAAAATCTTGGGTGGTCGCGTTTGAGCCCCAATCGCATTGAGCAATGCCAAGGTGCCTAATACGTTCACACGATCAAATGCGCCTTGAGAATTACCTCTTACAGCACCTGCGCCGTGTATCACGAAAGCACAATCGGTAACAAGTTGTTGCAGGGCGCAAGCGTCTTCGAGATCTCCTTGGATCAAGGCGACGCCCTGTGCGGCCAAACGTGATGCTTTAGGGCGATTTCTCACCAGTGCCCGGACCTGAAAGCCTTGCTCCAGCAAGCGCTGGCAGAGCACGGTGCCGATAAATCCGGTGGCTCCCGTAACGGCGATGAGGCTGCCTGTGGGAGTCAGGCTGAAGCCACCCTCAGGAGACCTTCTGCGGCGGCGTTGAGCTTGTCGATATCATTGTTGTTGATAAAGTCGAGTCGCGCCTTCGCCCGTGACAGTTTGCCGGAAGATGTTTTGGGCAGAGAATGAGTTGGAACCAGTTCTACGTAGCAGTCGAGACTCATCTCCATACGCACGAGCGCCGTGAGGCGGCGCACTAGGTTGTTGCGAATGCCGGGATCCCTTTGACGGCATTGCACTAGCAGTACACAGAGCTCTTCGCCTTTACTGTTCGGCGCGGAAAATGCCACCGCGTCGCCGGCCCGAACTTCGGATTGAGTTTCGGCAACATGCTCAAGATCCTGGGGCCAAATATTACGCCCGTGAATAATGATCAGGTCTTTCTTGCGGCCAGTAATGGTTAACGCACCATCGACCATGTAGCCGATATCTCCGGTGTTAAGCCAGCCGTCTTGACTGAGCACATGACCGGTTTCTTCCGGCAAATTGAAATATCCCGACATGACGCTGGGGCCGCGCAAATAGATCACGCCACTTCGCCAGTCTTCCAAGACTTGGTTGTCATCGCGGACTTCTACCTCAAAGCTGGGCATCGGAGTGCCGCAATTAACGAAATGACGACCCCGGCCTTGCGTATCTTCTTCATCCATCACTATCACCTGGTGGTGATCCGAGAGGTGGTCGCTGTCAATATGGTGTGTGGTGAAGCCTGTCCAAAGGGGTGAAAAACTGACTCCAAGAGTACATTCAGCCATGCCATAGCACGCCAGGAGCGCGCGACGATCGAAACCGGCCGGCTCCATCATTTCGGCGAAGTACTCTAATGTTTGCGGGTGGATCATTTCAGCGCCGATACCTGCTACGCGCCAATGACTGAGGTCGTAAGTTGAAATATCACTGGCACGGACCCGGCGTGCGCATAGATCATAACCGAATGAAGGGGCGAAGGAGATGGTGGCGCGGGTCTTGGTCATCAATGATAACCACTGGCGCGGCCGCATGGCGAACTCGCGAGTGTCTAGGTAGTCAATGGAAATCTGCGCGGCCATAGGAACCAATACGAAACCGACCAAGCCCATATCGTGGTAGAAGGGTAGCCAGGACATCATGCGGTCTGAACTGCTCATTTCCAGGCCGTGGGAGACAATACCGTGCAGATTGGCCATAGCGGTACGGTGCTTGATGACGACACCCCGAGGGAAGCGTGTACTGCCTGAGGTGTACTGAATGTAGGAAATATCATCAGGTTCAGCCTGATGTAGAGGCTGCACATCGGAGGGCAGAGCATGAAATGCCTTAGGTGCGTCCACCATGCGCATGGAAAGACCTTCGCTGGCCTCCTGCAAGAAGGAAAGATACCCCTCTGATGCTATACCGATCTCCGCGTCGCTGGCTTCCAGCAACTGTTTCAGCTGCGCCACGTAGGCGCAGTGAGCGCCGACTTTTACTGAGGCAGGCAGTGCCACAGGAATCAAGCCGGCGTATTGGCAGGCGTAGAAAAACCGAATGAATTCAGGGTTTGTTTCTGCGACAAGTGCAACACGGTCGCCTTTTGTCAGACCTAGCCCCATTAGCTTATGCGCCAGCTCAATTGCCTGTAGGCGCAGCTCGCGGTAGGTAATGCTGGCGTAGATGTCACCTCGGCCGGTGTAGAAGTTTGAGCCAGTGTCGCCCTGAGCCGCATAGTCGAGTGCTTCGGTTAATGTCGCGAAATCAGCTGAGCGAAATGGCATTAGGTGGCGTGTGGGTGTGGCAATGGCATTTACGTGTGACAATGTAGATTCCTCGTTTTCGGCGATCTGTCCGCCGCGCAACTCTTCGAAAATAAGCACTACTTACCGCTTAAGTACGCGGCAACGATGCGCATTTCAAAAATGTCTAAGTGCCGTTTTGTTGTTGTTCATGTATGTAGACGTACATGTTGGCACCCTTTGTCCAGGCCCCGGAAAAGGGCAACCTGATGAGGAGTTATCCTACCATTTGGTGCTTTTGTACTGATAGGAAATAATACCGCTGGCTGATGGGAACAATCCCATTGAAAGATTCTAGAGGCGATAGCGCAGGCTGCTGCGGGCGTCTGGAGTGCCGTCAGAGCTCGGTGAGCCTAGGCTGGTATCGAGGTCAAATCATGGGAAAATTAATTCTAACTACCTGTTTTTAAAGTATTATTTTTTATTCTAGTATTTTTGCGGCGCCAGAAGTGAAGGCGCTCACCGTGTGTGTTTCCAGGCGATTTTTTCGTGCAAGTGAGTTGATTGACCGCCGGGGCGGCCCTGTGCCTACCTCATTCGGGTTAATTTGAGGCGTTCATGTGTCAGAGGCCTGGGCCCTCCACCACGCCTGGAACATAAGGACTGACCATATCAGCTCAGAGTGATTGGCCCAGCCATAAAGGTGCTGATGCCAGGCGTCTCGGATGCTCTTCACGTCGAAAATGCCCTGCTCTGTTAAAGTTTTTTCTGAAATTAGGTCCTCGGCCCAATCCCTCAGCGGACCCACGAGCCACTCCTTGATCGGCACGCTGAATCCACGTTTTGGCCGGTCAATCAAAGCCGGCGGGACATACCGGCCCAACAGGTCTCTAAGTACGCGTTTACCCGTGTTGCCGTCGAATAAATAGGCGCTAGGTAGCGACCAAGCGAGTTCTAGCACCCGGTGGTCCAGAAGAGGTGCTCGTGCCTCAAGGCCGACCGCCATGCTGGCGCGGTCAACCTTGACCAAAATGTCGTCTGGAAGATAGCCCGTGTAATCATAGTGGAGCATAGCCAGCAGTGGATCCTCAACATCTGCCCAGTAGGCTGGGTCGGACAATGGTGTTGCTGGAGTTACCGCTCCTGATACAAATTGATCTACGCTCAGACATTTATTGAATTTGTTGGCCAGAATCTCCTGCGGTGAATTGGCCGTCCAGTTACAGGAGCGTTGGCTGATTTTTGCGAGTTTGCGAGTCCAGCGAGGTACGTTCACGCCTTTGCTCGCATAGCTCTTCGCGTAGCGCCAACTTCCTGTGCCCAGCGCACCTGTAACTGGGCGGGCAATGCTCCTTGCGCTCGCGGGCATACGTTGCACATCGCGCCAGTGATTCAGGCAGTTTCTGTAGCGTCGGTAGCCGGCCATCTGCTCATCGCCGCCATCACCGGTCAGGACGACTTTAAGCTGCTCCCGTGCCAGCTTACAGACCAGGTAGGTGGGAATCTGTGAGGAATCAGCGAATGGCTCATCGTACATATGTGGCAACTGTTCAACCACATCCAGCGCCTGATCGGGGGTGACATACATTTCGTAGTGATCAGTTTTCAGATGTTTGGCCACGGCGGAAGCGTACTCGGCCTCATTGTATTTTTCTTCCCAAAATCCGATGCTGAACGTCTTGACAGGTCGGTCCGACACCTTCTGCATCAATGCGACGATCATGGAAGAGTCGATGCCCCCAGACAGCAATGCCCCAAGCTCTACGTCCGCCACCATGCGGTCTCCAACCGCCTCCTGCAGCACTTCGTCCAGCTTGTCGATCGCACCGTCATAACT
The DNA here is from genome assembly GCF_047729875.1 of Halioglobus sp. Uisw_031. Lineage (NCBI taxonomy): Bacteria > Pseudomonadati > Pseudomonadota > Gammaproteobacteria > Cellvibrionales > Halieaceae > Halioglobus > Halioglobus sp. Uisw_031. The sequence goes on from NZ_CP159826.1 coordinate 303,765, forward strand.
CCCTGTGAATCTATTTCGTTCACCGTGTTCGGCAATATTTTTCGCGGACCAAAACTGGGTTGGGTGCGCGTCCCAGGGCTTACAATCCTGCGGTATCTTTAGCAGGCTACCCGGGGGAAGTTTGCGTACCTGCCGATAAATAGAGCTGGGCTGGGATACCCATCCATATTGCAGATACTGGCCCAGAGCGTTGCGATCCAATTCATTCTCGAAATCTGGATGTTGGCGCAAAGCTTTGAGTTCCGAGCCGAACAGGAAGCTGTTGCCGCACCAGCCATAATACAACGGCTTTTTGCCTACCCGATCCCGCGCTAACCACAGACAGCGTTCTTTTCGGTCCCACAGTGCCAGCGCAAACATACCTTCGAATTTACTCACGGCTTTTTCTACACCCAGGTGCTGCACTGCGGCTAGAATCACTTCCGTATCGGAGTGCCCCCGATAGGGATAAGTGGATACGCCGTGTTCTTGCCGCAGTCGGGGGAAATTATAGACTTCACCATTGAACGAAAGCACGTAGCGGCCTGAGGCTGACACCATCGGCTGCGCGCCGGCCTCAGACAGGTCAATGATAGACAGCCGACGATGGCCAAGCGCCAGGGGGAATGAAGGGTCCACCCAGACGCCACCCGCATCGGGGCCGCGATGAATGATGGTGTCTGCCATGGCCTGACAGCGCCGCGCGATATCCTCTTGGGCGCCGCCTCTATACTGGATAAAACCGGTAATTCCACACATAGCAATTCGTCTCTTATGTTCGATCTGCAGCCTGATTGACAGCAGTGTCAAGCAGTGCAAGGTAGTTGTTGACAGCGCGCTCAACAGAAAAATCTTCCGCCCTGCGTAGTAATATTTCCCTGGGCGTGGGGTCGTCCAGTTCAGCGAGAACGGCCTTCGCCATCTCATCTGCGTTACCGATACTCACTAAAGCACCATAGTTTCCGTCTTCAAGAATTTCGCTTGAGCCACCAGGGCAATCGGTACTGACGACCGGGCAACCGCAGGCTAGGGCCTGAATGAGGACGCCTGGTAGACCTTCATACGCGGACGACAATACGAGCACAGAGGCCCGCGCCATGTACTGGAAAGGATTCTCTACGAACCCAGGCATGTAGACGTCGGCTTGAATGCCCAGTGTGCACACCAACTGCTCAAGATCATCGCGCAGTCTGCCCTCTCCAAGGATGACCAGCCGTGCTTCCCTGTCTGCGCGCACAGCAGCAAACGCGCGGATAAGAGTGGCGAAATCTTTCTGTTCCGTGAATCGCCCTGCCGCCAGAATGACGGGCGGTTCATCCTGCGCAAACCACGGGTGTTCCAGTGGCTGTTGTGCGCGTGTGCGCAGGTTATCATCTACGACAGGGTTGTGGACCGTGATGACAGAATCCTGATGTAATCCAATGGTTGTGATTAACTCATCAGCCACATGATCTGATACGGCTACAACACGGTTTGCTTTTGGGTAGGTTCGCCGCACTAGCTCAGGTAAGTAGCGCCATCGCCATTTGCGAGAATTAGATGGTGCGGCGCAATAGGACGATAGCGCAATACGCTCACTGACAATGACAGGCACTCGTGAGCCAGACAGTTCTTTGGCCCAGATGGCGCTAAGGTTGGCATAGGGAAGAGCAGATAAGATGACATCAGGCTGGCTGGCCACAATATACCTCTGCAAGGACCGTATGCGTGCGACCTCCGGGGCAGTTTTTTTCGCCAACAACACGGGGCGTAGTCTGACGAAAAAGTCTTGTAGGTTACTTCTGGCAATGATCCATCGCGCCCGCAAACCGCCGGTTGCTTCCAGTTCGATCATGGTTGCCCCTGCGGGGATCTCATCAAGGAATGCGCCTTTAGCCTGACATAGTACGATGTCAACCTCTCGTCCTTTCGCCAGGAAGCCTGTGGCTAAATTCAACATTGACCGCTCTGCGCCACCGCCTTCAAGTGATGGGAGAAGGACCGCGATCTTTTCGGCTCGGGTGCAGGTAGGTGACTGTGTTGGCATCAGTTCAGGTTCTTGTTCGCACAGCAGTAGTGAGCGGGTTATAAAAACCCGAAGGTGACGGTTTACTGCGGTAGCTGATTAAAAGGGCTAAGGGGAACCAGAATAACATCCACTGGTCTCTGGGTCGTTCAATAAGCGTGTCCACCCCCGTCATCATCGTGCAGACGGTGAAGATTAGGATGCAAAAAATACTGAAGTCGCCCTGCTGCTGGCCCCATGCCCAGGCGTGGTGAAATGCGACCACCAATAGCAGAAGGAATATGATCACACCGACCGCGCCCCCCTGCCAGAATAACTGTAGGAACGCATTATGCGCCGTTTCAAAAACGTGCCCCGCCACTTCAACGGATACTGGTGATAATAGACCACGACCTAACAAGGGGGTAGCTTTGGCCTCGTCCCATATGGCCGTCCAAATTAGTGGCCGCAATCCCCGTCCTCTTTGAAAAACCTGATCCAGCACCTCGGGGAAAGCCATAAAAAGTAAGCCCGCTAAGGCGACTAGAGGGCCTAGATACAACAGTCTTTTATTTTTTTGCATCAAGCACACTAAGGTTAGCAAGGCTATGATCATAGCTGTAAAAGCGGTTCGGCTTTGGCCGAACCATGCGACGCAGATGAATGCTCCGATGCTGAAAATAAATACCCAATTTAACTTCCGCCCTGGGAATCGCATCACAAAAAATGCGGCCAGTAGTGCGAATATGGCATACACATTGGAAAACTCATTGATATTGGTTAAGGATCCAATAGGGTTCAGTCGCATCGCGGGGAACGAGTTGTTACTATAAAAAACGACAATGCTTATTACAGCCGCAAAGGTAGCGAACAAAATACATGCCTGTAACGTGCGTTCAAAAAAACTGCGGTTCCAGTGCACCAGAAAATGCGTAACGGCAATAAAACTGATGAGGTTTACGGCGATCGTGGCCTTCTGGCCAAGCCGGTACCAGTTCAGTGGGTCGCTCCAGAAACCGGACAACAGAAGATAGAGAATGTATGCCACAATCGTCTGGAACAGCTTGTGTTTCCAGACTTCTTTGATACTTCCGACCACCACAAACAGGCTTAAGATAAACATAACTCGGGCATAAAACTGATAAGGCGCGCTGTAATCATTGAAAATAAAATAGCTGCACAGGAATACGCCATAGGCGGCCAGTAACAGGAAGGGGAATGCTCGCCTTAAATAATCTGAGGGGGTCAATTTTGTGTTGTTCACTAAATATCAAAGTCCGTTCTGCGCGTCCCGAAATCACTTGGTACCAATGGTACTGGATCATACGACCGAGATTAACAGTATACACAGGAGGTCGGTTGTTAGGCACTATTGGTCTTTTTTAAGCTCCCCCGCCTCTATATACTATTCCATCTTAGGCAGGTAAGCACAGCCCTCAAGCATAAGGCAGCCATGAGCCAGAATAACAATGTATCCATCTCTGTGGAGGTGGTGACCGGGGCCAAGGCGTTGCGCCAGTTTTTGGCTCTACCTCATCGTATCTACGCATCTGATCCTGCCTGGATTGCGCCGCTGGATTTCATGAAGCGTGAGCAGCTTTCCAAGGCTAACCACTTTTTCGAGCATGCTCGCTGGCGCGCTTGGATTGCCTATAGAAACGGCATCACAGTAGGACGAATCACCGCACAGATTGATGAAATGCACCTGCAGCAACACGCCGACGCTGTCGGATATTTCGGCATGCTGGAGGCAGATGATGACCCGGCTATATTTTCGGCCCTGTTTGGCGCAGCCGAAGACTGGCTGAGAAGTGAGGGAATGCAGCAGGTGCGCGGCCCCTTTAATTTACACGTCAACGAAGAGGTGGGGCTGTTGGTAGATGGGTTTGCCACGGCGCCCTACGTACTGATGGGCCATGCGCGCCGCTGGTACGGCCCCTCAGTGGAAGCCCAGGGTTATGTGGGCGCGAAAGACCTTCTGGCTTATCAGGTGCGCCCTGACTTTGAAGCTCCCCGAGTCATGGAACGGCTGGCCAGTCGAGTCTCGCAGCGGGTAAAAGTCCGCCCAATAAGACGCAAGCAGCTGTTGGAGGACGCCCGCATCATGCTGGAAATCTTCAATGATGCGTGGCAAAAAAATTGGGGGTTTGTGCCCTTAGCAGAGTCTGATTGGCTTGAAACCGTGTCAACACTTGCCAAGCTGATGCCGGATGACTACATCCAGATCGCAGAGTATGACGGCGAGCCGGTCGCCTTTATTGTGGCACTACCTAATCTCAATGAGGCTGCCCATGACCTTAATGGCCGTTTATTGCCCTTTGGTTGGGCCAAGCTCCTTTGGCGTCTTAAGGTGCGTCATCCCAAAACCGCCCGCGTCCCCCTGATGGGCGTTAAGCAGAGTTTTCAGCATTCTCGCCTCGGCCCAACTCTGGCTTTCATGGTCATAGACGCTGTGCGCAAGGCGTTGCATGCCCGTGGTGTAAAGGATGTTGAGATGGGTTGGATACTTGAGGATAACGACGGCATGCGCAGTATTATTGAAACCATTGGCGGCGTCGCGTATAAACGCTACCGCGTCTATCAAAAAGAATTATAGTTATGCAGCTTGATCCTGAATCACATCAAATGGTCGCCATCGTGCTGGCAGGCGATCGTACCAAGGCCGACTCATTGATCAACCACACCGAGGCCGGCAGCAAGGCCATGATTGATCTGGATGGCGTCCCTATGGTTCGCAGGGTGCTCGACTCCCTGCGCGTTTCACGGATGGTGAGTAGAATCTATATGGCCGGGCCTGAGGCCAGTGAGGTGGCGACTGATCCGGCTCTGCAAAAGTGGATTGACGACGGCGAAATGAGTTGGAGTGAGCCCGGTGTCAGTCCCAGCACCAGTGCCTATGAGGTCATGTCGCGGTTGGGCCCTGAGGATGCAGTGCTACTGACGACTGCCGACCACCCATTATTGACGCCTGAAATTGTTGATGCATTCGGTCGGCAGAGCCTAGCAGACGATGTTGATGTCACGGTGGGTCTAGCGCCCTATGCACTGGTTGCTGAGGCCTATCCCGGCATACGTAAAACGGTACTGCACTTCAGTGACGGGGACTTCTGCGGCTGCAACCTGTTTGCCTTCATTACCCCAGAAGGACGGCGCGCTGCCAAGTTCTGGCGCAAGATCGAACAAGAACGCAAGAAGCCACTGGTGGTCATTGGCTTGCTGGGGTGGTGGGCAGTTATACGTTATCGCTTCGGATTCCTGTCCCTGGAAGAGGCGTTGGCCAAACTGAGTAAGCGTCTGGGACTGCGCATGCGTGCGGTCATTCTGCCTTACGCGAATGCCGCCATAGACGTGGATTCAATCGCTGACCTGATGTTGGTCAAGGGCGCGCTGGCGAAAGCGGCGGAAGAAGACGCCTGATAAAGTGCTAATGGCTGCGATTGATTCGCAGCGTTCTGTTTGCCCCTTCACAAAACTCCCCCACTTCAGGTCGGTAGCGCCGCGAATCGATGCTTGCCTGCCAGCCTCCGCCAGTGCGTTCTATTTGATAGCGGTTGTAATGGGCGATATCTGCCCCGTGCAGTCCCAGGGCAGAGGCCGATGGGACAGCGATAATGGGCAGGCTGCCATGGCGAGTCTGTAGTTCGTTGTAATGTGCGCGGTGCCCGTGTCCGTGCAAAACCATTTCGGCGCCATGTTCCTCCAACAGGGCCTGTATTTCGGGTGCGTTGGTCAGGCGTTTACGCCACTTTTCTTTTCCCGCCACTGGACAATGATGCAAATAGACGACCCGGAACAGGCCTGCATCCGCTGTGCGTTGCAATAGCGCCGGTAGCCTGTTCAATTGTTCGCTATCAATAGTGCCTGTGGCCATAAGAGGTGGCTTGGGGCAAGCGCTGGACAACCCGATAAAGGCGATGCCCTCGCGCACTCTCAGGCTGGGGAAGTTCACTGTTTCCCCTGCGGTGTTGTGGTCGTTATCTGAGGCCATATAGTCCTGCCATAAGGCGAAGGTCTCGCTCCAGGGTGCGGCAACACAAGCGTCGTGATTGCCCGGTACCAGCGCTATTTGGCCGGGATTACCCAGTTCCTGCAGCCACTGCCGAGCCTGTTCGAACTCCTGCGGCAAACCGATATGGGTCAGGTCGCCGGTGACGAGTAGTTGATCGAGCTCCGATAACTCTAAGTCGCGCTGGAGTGCTTCGAGAACTTCCGTGCGGTGCTCGAAGCGGCGTTTTCTGCGCCAGGACAGGTAGCCTAGGCCCCGCTTACTAAAAAGGTCGCGCCCGCGCACTCCTTTCAGCGAACTGAGGTGGGGATCCGAGAGTTGTGCAAAGCACTGCGGCATGGCTTGATGTTCCTCGTCGCCTGTCATTGTAGCATTTACCGATTAGCGCCTGACATCGGAACCAATAGTGCTGTGCTCGTTTGGTGTTAAGCGCGGCGGATGGAGGCCCCCAGCTCTGCTAGCTTCCTGTCGATATTGGCGTAACCACGATCGAGATGATAGACACGGTCGATGACAGTCTCGCCCTCGGCAGCCAGAGCAGCAATGATTAATGAGGCAGAGGCGCGCAAGTCAGTGGCCATAACCTGAGCGCCCTGCAGTCGCTCGCGACCCCGAACAATGGCGGTTCGGCCCTGCAACTCAATATCCGCTCCCATGCGTTGTAGCTCAGCGACGTGCATAAAGCGGTTTTCGAAGATGTTTTCTACTACCGTGGCAGAGCCTTCGGCCAACGCGTTGAGCGCCATGAATTGGGCCTGCATGTCGGTGGGGAAAGCAGGAAAGGGTGCTGTGTGTATATTGACTGCCTTACAGCGCTTGCCGTCAGTGTCGAGATGAATCCAATCTGGTCCCAGTTTCAGACGGCAGCCCGCCTGTTCAAGTTTGTCTAATACGTGCTGTAGATAGTCGGGATTGGTCTCCAGCACGGTGATACTGCCGCGCGTAGCAGCGGCAGCGGCTAGGAATGTTCCAGTTTCTATGCGGTCAGGCGGCACCTTGTGGGTGGCGCCGTGCAGGTGCTTGACGCCTTCGATGGTAATGGTGCTGGTGCCCGCGCCAGCAATGTGGGCACCCATAGATTGCAGTAACCGCGCCAGATCGCTTATTTCCGGCTCCATGGCACAGTTTTTTAGAGTTGTTACGCCCTCGGCTAGAGTGGCGGCCATTAGGAGGTTTTCAGTGGCTGTGACCGAAGGTACATCGAATGCGAAATGTGCCCCTCGCAAGCGCTTAGCCTTGGCTTTTATATAGCCCGCCTCGATACGGATGTCTGCGCCCAGTGCCTGCAGTCCAACAATATGCTCATTGACGGGCCGTGAACCAATGGCGCAGCCTCCTGGTAGCGATACATCGGCTTCCCCAAAGCGGGCCAGCAGTGGGCCGAGGAGAAGGATTGAGGCGCGGATGGTCTTTACTAGCTCATAGGGTGCTCGTACCGAATGTATTTGGTTGCTGTCGAGGACCAGTTCGGTACCAGTGCGCTGCACTTGCGTGCCGAGCAATTCCAGCAGTTGCAACGCTGTGCCTATATCGCGCACGTCAGGTAAATTGCTGATGTGCAGGGGTTCGGCACTGAGCAAAGAGGCAGCAATAATCGGGAGGGCAGCATTTTTTGCACCTGCTACTGTGACCTCACCACGCAATGGGCCGTTACCCGTGATAAAAATTTGTTCCATCAGTGTGCCTGTGTGCCGGTAATGAGGCCGGCAGATTTCAGGCCGGCATAGGCGGCGATGATGGCATCGATCTGCGCGCTCGTGTGGGCTGCGCTGACGCTATTACGCAGAAGGAAATTGGTCGAAGGTGAGGCTGGTGGGATAACCAAATTGACATAGACTCCAGCCTCCATCAGCGCCTTCCAGCAGTCGATTGTGCGTGAGCGATCCTCCATCGCCACCGCAACGACCGGGCTCGCGGTGGGGCCTACTGGGAGGCCCATAGACTTTAACCCCTGATAAAGACGGTTGCAGTTGTCCCACAATTTTGCCTGTAATTCGGGTTCAGCGGCAGTTATGCGCAACGCTTCGCGTGTGGAAGCGATGACAGAGGGTGAGGACGATGCGGTGAAGATATAGGAGTTGATGCAAAAGCGAATGGCCGCCAATTCCGCATGCCGGCTGACACAAAACCCACCGATGGCGCCCAGGCTCTTACTGAATGTCCCGCAAAAAAAGTCGACATCTGCTTCCACTCCAGCGGCTTGGGCTGCACCTCGTCCGGTAGCACCCATGACGCCCATGGAATGGGCTTCATCCACAAACAGATAGCCACCGTACTCGCGTTTAACAGCAGCAATTTCCTGCAGTGGCGCAACATCGCCCAGCATAGAATAAATGCCTTCTGCGATAATTAACGTCTGATGAGCACGATCACCCAGCCGGCGCAGTCGCTTGGCAAGATCCTCGGGGTCGCTGTGCTTGAAACGTATAATCTCTGCACCGCTCAGTTTGACCCCGGTGTAAATACTCGCGTGGCTGTCTGCATCAAGGAGAATTACATCTCCAGGGCCGGCCAACGTGGCGCACATGCCCATGGTTGCGGTATAGCCCGTGGAGAATACGATTGCATTGTCTACACCGTAGAACTGCGCTATTTCGGTTTCCAACGCTTGATGTTCAGCGAAAGAGCCGTTGGCGAGTCGGGACCCGGTGGTGCCCGTCCCCCAGAGTGCTGTGGCATCTTGGGCGGCTTTAATGCAGCGCGGGTCAAAAGACAACCCGAGATAATTATTCGTGCCCGCTAGGATGACGTTGCGGCCTTGCACAACGCCCTCTGTGGCAGACAGAATTTTTTCGGTAATGGCGCCAAAGGGCTCAACGCTGCGCTCTGCGAGCTCGGCCTGAAAGTCGGCCATAGGTTTAAACTTGTCGAACATCATGGTTTTGATCTGCCTCGGGAATTCACCAGTGACGCTTAGAGATTGAGCTGTCTGACCTTTGTTGCGAGGTCACCAATCGTGTTGACGTCAGGAAGGATATTTAAGGGAATGGATATGTCGAAGTGATCCTCGATTTTTTCGATAAACTCCATCACTTCTAGGGAGCTAAGCCCGATATCTGCAACCAGCGAAGTGTTTTCAGACAAAATCAGCTTGTTTTTATTCTGTGATTCGAGTGCGCTGCAGAGGAAGCTGAGGTATTCCGAATAATCGATCATTTTGTTGCTGCTCTTGCGTCGATCAAGGTAAGTCGCTAAATTTCAGAGGCTTAAACTATACCGATGGAATAATAGTAATGCCAGTAATTTGGTTGATAGACGCCTATCGCGCAGGAGAGCGTGGGCAGGTGCGTGCGCTAGTCGATGCATTAGGCTGGCCCTGCAAGGTTAAGGTGCTGAGCTATCGCAGCCATGTTTTTTTACCTCATGCATTGGGCCAGTCGACCCTGCGGGGTATCACCTTTGAGTCCGCTGCGACACTCAGTCCTCCTTGGCCGGATCTGGTGATCAGTAGTGGCGTGCGCAATGAACCAATCTGTCGGTGGATTCGAGCCCAGTCCGGAGATCGGACACGTTATGTGCATGTTGGGCGACCCTGGGGAGCATTGGATTCTTTTGACCTGGTGATTACCACGCCACAATATCGTGTGCCGCCTCATCCCAAAGTGCTCAACAATATGCTGACTTTGCACAGTGTGACAGCGCCGCGTCTGGCGCAGGCTCGGATTCAATGGGAGTCGACGTTTGCTGATTTGCCAGGTCCGCGTTTCGCAGTAATGGTGGGGGGTAACAGCGGACCATTCACGCTAGGGCCGCAGGCGGCAGCCCGCTTGGGTGCGGAGGCTTCCCGCGTGGCGAAGGCTCACGGCGGGTCGCTGCTGGTCTCCACCAGTTCGCGTACCTGCTCGGCGGCACAGGATGCACTGCAGTCTGCCATTACCGTGCCGAGCTACTTTTATCGCTGGCCGGGCGAGGGTTTAGAGAATCCCTACGAGGGTATTTTGGCGTGGGCTGATCATTTGATTGTTACCGGTGACAGTATTGCGATGTTGTCGGAGGCCTTGGCCACGGGTAAGCCCGTGGCCATATTTGATCTAGGTGGCATGCGTGACTTCCATGATAGGACTGTTAGAGATTTTCGCCTAGGCGGCGCGCTTTACGCAGCACTGCTGCGCTGGTTCTGGCAGCCGCTGAGCCGGGATATTACGTTGGTGCATAGTCAACTGCATGAGTCAGGCTGCGCCACATGGATGGAGGAAGCACGAGTGACGCCAAAGGTGCCGGCGCAGACCGACCTGCAGCGCGCTGTCGCAGCTGTGCGCAAACTACTTGGCAAGGGCTGACTGGTCTTCCCTGGGCAATAAGCTGGCAGTGCCATTGGTCATCCTGTAGACATAATCGGCCGCCTGTACCATGGCGCGATTATGGGAAATAGCCAAAATGGTGAGCTGCCCTTTCAGGCCCCCCAGCGTTTTACAAATAGCATCCTCGCTCTCGCGATCCAAGGCACTAGTGGCTTCATCGAGAATTAACAGGCGTGGTCGGTTTACCAGCGCCCGAGCGATTACGATACGCTGGCGCTGACCACCGGAGAGTTTCCCGCCCCTCTCGCCGACCATTGTACTCAAGCCCTCTGGCAGCCCGGACACGAATTCCCAGGCATCGGCAGCGCGCAGTGCCTGCTCCGCGTCGTTGATGCTCAGTTTCGGGTCTCCTAGCGTCACATTATGCAAGATGCTGTCATGCAGCAGAATGGTGTCCTGCGGTACGTAGCCTATCATGTTGCGCCATAGTCTGAGGTCGACCTCCCGCAGCGGAGTGCCGTCTATTAGAATCTCGCCCCTCTTGGGCTGGAGTAGGCCTATCGTCAGATCGACAATAGTGGTTTTCCCTGCGCCAGAAGATCCGACCAGTGTTGTTAATGAGCCCGCTTTAATCTGCAAGGATAAGCCGTTAAATACAGGGTGCCGCTCGTCGTAATCAAAAGTGACGTTGGCGAAGTCGATGGCTGTTTCAAAGTGTGGGCTGACGTTGCCGCCAAGATGCTCTTCGGCATTGCTGGCATCATTGATGGAATCCAACAGGGCCCAGTAAGCGCTCTCCCCCTGTGCCAGTTTTTGGTATTGCTTTTGTACTTTTCCAAAGAATGCAAAAGCACGGCCTAAGGCAACGACTAACACCATGACTACGGGCAGATCCATGCTGAATTTGGCCACTGAGACATACACGCCCAGGCAAATAAATGCGGTGAACATCAGTTCTTGACCCGAGTCCAGTGAAGCGGCGCTCATCACCTGGCGGCGCAGGGCCTTGTTCAGACGATTAGTGTCCTGCGCTAGTACCTTATCCGCGAGGTGTTCCCGCGCCATTGCCTTTAATGGTTTGACCGATTGTAGGGTATCGGTAAGATTAGACATGAGTGACGTCATTAGCAGTGTCTGTTTTTTACCGGCCCGACGGGTGATTCTTACCAAAAAGTGCGACAGGCCAATCACGATAATCCCGGCGCCGATGCCCGCCACCGATGCCTGCCAGGACAATGCAAAGGCTACGGCCCCATAGATCAGTCCTTGAATCAGGTAGATGATCGCGTTGGCGCCATTGATAAAAGCAGCAGACGATCGCTGGGCTTCTGAGGCCAGTGCATTGGTTAATTTGCCTACAGGCTGATGCAAAAAATATTCCCATTTGCTGCGCAATACCACACGCAGCAACTGCAGGCGTAAGTCGGTGCTGACTTGGGCTGCGGTATAACCTACCTGCCGCTGACCTATAAGCAGAAATAGACTTTTAAAGGCAACCCCACCCAGTACAATTAGAAGCATATTGAGCAGGGTAGGCGTAATACCAATGCTCGCCAGTGTGTCGAGCACGGTGCGTTCAAACTCATTTTGGTTGCCCAAATCTGCGCCGGGTAACATGTTGGTCGCTTCGGGGCCCAGTGCAATATTCACCAGCGGTAGCAGAGCGGATAGTCCGATACCCTCGGCTGCACCCGACAGCAGCAGCGCCAAAATCATAAGCGCGCTTTGCCAGCGATAGGCGCGAAAAAAGCTGAGTATCAGGCGCACGTGGGTATGTCCTCGGCAGTGACTAGCGCGAAAAGCGCTGTCAATTTTGTCATAACGTGCGTCACATTTTGCCTCACCAACGCATACGCCGCAGCAGTAACAGGGCGGCGGCAAGCGTAATTAACGTCGGTAACAGAGCTACCAGTGGAATATTCCATTGCAAAAGTTGTCCGAGTGAGAAAATAATCTGTGCGCCTAGATAGAACAGTATACCCAGTACAGCACCAATGCCTATGCTGACACCCAAGCTGCGATCGCGCCCCGCAGTGATGCTCGCACTGATTGAGGTGCCCAGTAGAACCATGGCACAAACGGTCAGTGGCATCAGCAGTCTTTGCCAGAATGCATTCATGTACTTTCCTACGGGCTGCCCATTAGTGGCCCGATATTGGCTGTATCGATAGAGTAACGACAGATTCATGCTGGCAACCGGGAGTGTGAGTGTAGGCAGCTCGTCACGGGACCAAAGGTTAGTAATTTCCAGTGCATCATGGGTCTGGGTTTGAAGTTGACCGTCCACTAATATTTTTTCTTTGACCGTTTGAAATACCCATGTTCTATCGTCTTTGACGATTGCTGTGTTCGCTTGCATGGCGCGAACCAGCTGATTGGACTCATCAAATTCGAAGAGACTAATGCCGCCCGGCACGTTGTCCTCGGACATGATTGTCAGATGGATGTAACTCTGCCCGTCTGTCGACCAGACTCCGCCATCGGGAAGCCATCCGGACGTTCCATCGCGCAATCGCTGCCGTTCCTGTCCTGCCGATTGCTGCAGCTGTGGCGTGACGTATTCCATACAGACCCAGAGCCCGGCCATTAGCAGCACGGTCGGTAAGGCGAGTGTGGCGAGCAACTGTGTCGGGGAGAAACCGGTACAGCTGACGATGGTTAACTCGTTGTAGCGGTCGAGGCTGGACAGCGCAACGATACTGCCTAGCAGCGCAATCACCGGGGCCAGATTCACTAATTGGTTGGGTAAGATGAGCAGCGTATAGCGCGCCACTGCGAGCGTATTGTATTGATATCCGGTATGATCCAACTCTTGGGTGAAGCTGATCAGACCGAAAATGGCCCCCAGTACCACCATGACAAGCAGCCAGCCTTTGACTACGCTTAATCCTATATAGCGTTGTAGGATCATCGCCGTTTCATCCTTGGGAACGTCAGTAGTAGTGCCAGCAGCCCGGCCTGCAGGACATAGGCAGTCCACAGCCCCGGTATCGCCCCGAGTGTACCTTGCTCCATGAGAGTGCGCAGCACGCTGACCATGGAGAACAGTGTGATGTAAGCTAATAGGGCAATAGAAACGTTGCGAAAGCGGGATTCTCTTGGTGCGGAGCGAGCCAGTGGCACGGCAATCAAGGCGAGAAGTATCGTTGCTAGCGGCGTAGTTATTCGCCACTGGTATTCCGCGACATCCTTGGGATTGGAGGATTGTGACAGGTTCAGCGTGGTTTCCGCCTTGCGCCGGTATTTCTCTTGCGCCTCATCGTTGGGCAGTTGGACGACCAACTCTTTGAACTTCAGCGTCAAATCCTTTTGCCCGCTATTGTCCAGCAGGTAATTGTAACCATTATAAAAAGTCGCTTGCATAGCTTGACCAGGATTGAGCGTGGGCATCGCCGCCGATTCTGCAACGATGATCTCAGAGCGCGCCTCCTTCTGGTAATTCTTTTGTAGGAATACACCCTTGTGTAACCCCCTTTCCAGGTCTACGTCTTGGGCAATAAAGGTGTAGTCGCTGCCATCCATGGTGACGAACTCGTCGGCTGACATCTGTTTTAAATCAAATTGAGCTGCGGCCTGTGATTCCAAGGCGTAGCTGGTGCGAAAAGCCCACGGGCGACCCAGAGTGGACATCAATCCGGTGATGAGAGCGATGACCAGTGCAAGCTTCAAAACCGCTTGCAGAATACGTGCCCTACTAACGCCTGCGGCATAGAGCGCGCTCATCTCGGAGTCACGGTAGAGTCGGCCGATAGCCGACAACACTGAGAAGAAAAATGCCGAGGGCAACAATATCTCCAGTGTGATCAGAGTATTGAGGCTGACAAGCTTGAGCGCAGTCAGCATATCCAGTTGCCCGCTTGCGGCGAGGGTCAGTTGGCGTGCCGCGGAAAAGCCGATAAAAATCAGTACTAGGAGGCCGAGCCCCGTACAGAAGGGGCGAATAATTTCCCGGCTGATGTGGCGGTCGATAATCAAGGGGGTCGTGTTCCTGTCGATGCAGGCCGCTATTCTACATGAAGCGCCCTTATCTGGTCATTTTGGCTTGCTTCGAGCATAATTGCACGCTTTGCGAATGCAACTACATTCTGCCTGCGAGTATTACACTAAATGTTAAATTTGAGTGATGGTGTCAAGAAGGCGCTGATTCTCATTCCAACTCAGCCCCTGCCAGCCAGGGCTCGGGTTGCCGTGCGTCGTAAACACTTGGCTCGCCTAGAGATGGCCAAAGCGCAGCGTGCCAATTTTTTGATTATCGGGCACCCTAAGAGCGGCAACACCTGGCTCAAAGTGATGATTTCGCGCTTGTATCAGTTGCGGTACAACCTGCCCGAGTCGACGCTTATCAACACTGACGAATTTGCGCGTAAAATCCCTGAGATTCCTCGTTTGGCAGCAACCAACGCCTACTACAGTTATGAGGGCGAGGTGGGTAAACTGCTGGCCTGTGGCGCGCTCGATAACCCGCTGCGGCATAAGCCGGTGTTATTTCTGGCACGTAACCCGATCGATATTGCGGTGTCCTGGTTTCATCAGTTTACCAAGCGTCAGTCCCGAGCTAAGCAGGAGCTCATTAACCATTTTGTGGATCACCCCATTGATCGCCGCACGGTGCAGATGTGGGATTTTGTGCGCCATTCGGATATTGGCCTGCCCAGCCTTATCGAATACCAGAACACCTGGGCCCGCAACGTGCGGCAACTGGAGCATGGAATGCTGGCTCGTTATGAGGATTTACGTGCTCAGCCAGTGCCAACACTGCATCGGATTACGCAGCTCATGGGTGAGGACTTCAGTGTAGACGAAATTAGCGCGGCGGTGGAATGGGGTTCCTTCGACAACCTGCAGAAGTTGGAGACCAGTGGGACTTTTAGTCAGGGCGGCATGAAGCTGGTGAACGCCAGTGACCCCAGTACGTTTAAGGTCAGGCGGGGGAAAGTCGGTGGTTATCGAGAAGATTTTGATGTGGCCCAAGTGGCGGAACTCGAAGCTTTGGTGCGGGACAATATTCTGCCGGAGCTGGGCTATTGTCAGGGCGTAACGGACGCCTGACGGTGACACCTCGTACCTGGGTTATCCTCAGTGACAAGCGAGGCGATAACGGCCAAGTGGATACGATCGTTGACGCACTGCCGTGGCCGGCCGAACACAAATACGTGCACATGCGTCCCGAATGGGTGCTGGGTAAGCCGCGCTATCGACCTTCCTTGGATCACCTTGATTTGAGTCGCAGCGACACTCTAGAGGGCCCATGGCCCGATTTGATTATTACCGTTGGCCGGCGTCCTTCGATGGCGGCTCTTTGGGTGCGCAAGCAATCGGGCAATAAGACTAAAATAGTACTGGTGGGTAAGCCGTCCGGACATATGCTCGATTTTTCTCTGGTGGTTGCCAGCGCCGAGAACCAGCTGCCACCGATGCACAACTATTTACCGATCACTTTGCCTCTGATGCGTGTCGGCCCTGACGATGTGGCAAGTGAGGTTTTGGCCTGGCAGGAACGGTTCGACGGACTGCGCAAGCCATTGATTGCTATGCTGGTCGGTGGTGAGACCAACCCGTTCATTATGAATCGGCAGGTAGCCAACGATTTGGTGGCGACGGCGCACTGGGTTGTTGATGAGTTGGGCGGTACGCCCTATGTCACTACCAGTCGCCGCACCACGCCCGAGGTGGTGGAGATATTGCGTCGTGATCTTCCAGAACAGGCTGTTTTTTATGCATGGTCTGCAGAGGCAGAGGATAATCCCTATCGGGCTCTACTGGGTTGCGCCGACGGGTTCATCGTGACAGCCGACAGCGTGTCCATGATGGTGGAAGTTATCTATCTGCACAAACCGCTGGCGATTTTTCCCTTACCTGGGGGTTGGCTGGGCCGTATTGATCAACGGCGCCGCTCATTGGCTCACTGGCTGTTTAATCCAACACTGGATTCTACTTGGGATCGTTGGCGCCATCGTCTTGCGAGGGGGTTTTACTATGTGGATATCTTCAAGGTGTTGTGCGCTACTCGAGATTTCCGCGCGTTTCATCGCCTGCTGGTCGACAAGGGACTGGCGGTCTGGTCAGGACAACCCTTTGTGCAGCCCAGTGCGCAATTGCCTGATGATGCAGGCTTAGTAGTAAGGCGTATTCAGACACTTTTTTAGTGCCGATTGCTGCGACTGGACTAACATCGGCGCACTTTCTGTCGCCGCAGGCGTGGGCCTTGAGCGTCTAACCAGAGAGGGCATTTGTTCCTTAAGCTTTGTGGATACCTTTGTAAATCATTTTACGGACCGCCAGTGGAAACAATAGGGTGCGGATTGTCCAATTGGGGAAGCGAAAACTGCTACCTTCTGGTTGAAATACGCGCAAGCCATCGCCCTGTACGCCGAAGATTGAGCCCCAGCGATAGCGTGGCGACTCATAGCGTTTCATGCTGATGTTTCTACCGTCAAGATAAGCGTGAATATTGTGTCCGAGCAGGCGGTATCCCCAGTTTCGAGCCGAGCTTCGATGAGGGTCTGAGGCGGCAATGTCGCCCACTGCGAAGACATTGTCATAGCCGTCCACACGCAAAAAAGGGTCAGTTTTTACAAAACCATCGTCGTTAAGCATGTCGGCCGGAATGAAGTCGTTGTTGGGGGTCATTTTGCCGACTGCCCACAGTGTAATGTCGGCGTTAAAGTCGTCTTGCCCGCTTGAGAATGCAATGGGTTCAGTGGTAAAACGATCGCATTGAAAGCCATCCGGTATGACTGCGCGATGATTGGGGCGTAAGTTCACGCCAGCATCGAGCAAGTGCTGCTCTGCGCTGTTGCGCACTTTAGGGTGATAGCCGGGCAGGGGCTGGCTTTCACTGAAGAAAAAGTGCACAGATTTTTCGGGACATCGTGCCGCTAGGTTGGCCGCGACACTCGCGCCAGTGGCGCCGCCCCCAATGATCGCTATCAATTGCGCCCGCAACAGTTGTTGTGAGGCGCGGTCAGTGTTCTGGTTGATGGAATCAGTACTTTCCAGCACATTGTTGCGCCAGAAGCCGTTGGTCACGCCCGAAGAGATCACCAGTGCATCGTAGTGCTCCACCTGTTCGCTGTCATCGTGCAGCCGCACGGTAACGGTGGTTGTGCCGGGATCGATAGCCGTAATCAGCCCTTGCAGCGTGCGTACCCCGCGCAGCTGCTTGTAGCGGCTAAAGGGCATCAAATAGTCTTTTTTCCACGCTTTGGGCTGTGTCAGGCGCATGCCCAACTCCTGGCCACTCACTAGGCAGGGCTTGGGGCTGATTCCCACGATATCGAAGTTCTTGCCCAGATTGATGGCAACCAAGAGCCCGGTATCACCAAATCCGGCTATCACAACGCGCTTTTTCACTATTTTATGCCTTGATGTGATGATCGCTACTCTGGGTCACCGTTTTCAATCCAGCGCCACGTTACTCAGCGCATCCCGAGCACGTTTTTCATAAAATGCGTGCCCAAACGACTTGCACGCTGGGCGACAACAGCAAACAGGCCCTGATCTAGGTAGTTTATCTGCACCATGCGACGTTCGCCGACAAATTGGGTATGCCCGTGCCAGGAGTGATCAGTGCGGCGAAATGCGAGAAGGTTGCCCCCCGATGGAATAACCTGAGCAGCATAGTTCTCAATGTCGTCTTTTGAGCGCAGCAGGCGCAGTTGGCCGGCTTCGTTGTCCCATTTCTCGTTGAAGTAGACCAGTACCGTAATAACCTTACTCTTGTGATCGGTGTGAATGTTGCCATCGGTACGTTCGCAGAACTTACGCACCGTCACGGTAGTCGGCAGGGAAACTAAATCCATATCGAAGTGCTCGCCAAGCACGGCCGCAAATTCTGGACTCTGCAACTCCTGCATCAACTGTTTGAAGGCGACGCCATAAGTGAGACTTTCCAGCGTGTGGTTGGCCGCACTGTCTATCGCGGGATAGTCGCGGTTGACTTGCTCCAGTGAGGGGGCGTCGAGGAAGCCCGGTACTACTAGGTAGTCATAGGGATCAGTTTCTACGCGCGCCGCGCGCAGAGCATTAAGATTGGTCAGTGGCATCAGTGCATTTTAGTACGCCTGTTGTAAGTCCGGCAAGGCAGCGATCAGCCTGAGGATGTTAATAGTGCGGTAAATCAGGTCTTACCCATTAGTGCGGCAAACAGTGATATACGGTATTATTCTTAGCCTTTTCAAGACGTTGCCGAGGATAATTCAATCTATGGCCGATAGAGCAATGGTCGTTGTACGCCATATCATTTCATTGCTCTGCTTTTGGCTGCCTGCTGAACGCCGTAAAAAAATAGAACGCTGGCTGCGTGGGCGCGAAGAGTTTAGGAAGCTACAACGCAGTGACTGGGTACTGATGAGCTGGGGTAAATCGGGCAGGACCTGGTTGCGGGTGATGCTGTCCAGGGCCTATCAACTGAAAGGCAATCTGGATGCGAGTGACTTGCTGGATTTTGATAATTTCAAGCAGCATGACCCACAGCTGCCTGCGGTATTTTTTACCCACAATAACTATCTGCGCGATTACACCGGCAACCAGTATTCCAAAATTCACTTCCAGGGCAAGCGCATCGTTCTTCTTGTGCGTGACCCGCGCGATGTCGCTGTATCCCAGTTTTTCCAGTGGCAGTTTCGCATGCGCCCTAAAAAGAAGTTCATCAATGACTACCCGCCCCATGGGTCGGCGATAGACGTCTGGGACTTTGTTTTGGATAAAGAGGCCGGGGTGCCACGTATTGTTGACTACTTCAATGGCTGGGCGCAGGCAATTCCTGAATTGAAAGATGTGTTGGTGGTTCGTTATGAGGATATGCGTAAGGAGCCCAGTGATGTGTTGGCAAAAATACTGGCCTTTACTGGCACTGAAGTGACTGCAGACCAGGTGGAGCAGGCGGTAGAATTTGCTGCCTATGACAACATGAAAAAAATGGAAGAGGATACGTTTTTTAAAGGCAGTGGTGCCCGAGTCAAGCCGGGTGACAAGGACAACCCTCAGTCCTTCAAAGTACGCAAGGCCAAGGTCGGCGGCTATCGCGATTACTTCAGCGATGAGCAGTGCCAGCAGCTCGAAAAAATGGTGGCTCAGTTGGATCCACTGTTCGGTTACGGGGGGGAGCAGCCGTGAATATGGCTTTTCAAAATGTACGCCAAGCCTTGCAGACAGCGAGTAAGAAGCTCTCGCGTCGAGCGTTGCACTGGCGTATGCGTGGTCAGCCAGAAGCAGATATTCTGGTGGCCGAGCGCAAGCTCCGCGGCGTAGAGCAGTTTGACAAGCTGCACAGGGCTGACGTCGTGATAGTGTCTTTCGGTAAAAGCGGACGGACCTGGTTGCGGGTGATGATCTCTCATCTATTTCGTGTGATGTACAAGTTTCCTGAAAATGCCATTCTGGGGTTTGATAACTTCCATAATCTTAATCGCGAAGTCCCCAAAACGTTTTTTACGCACGACAATTACATCAAAGATTTTACCGGAGACTTCGACACGAAGGCCCCGTTTTATGACAAGCGCGTGATCCTGCTTGCCCGGGACCCTCGCGATGTCGCGGTATCACAGTTTTTTCAATGGAAGTTCCGGGTGAAGTCTACCAAGATAGCAATCAACAACTATCCGCCACGGGGCAGTGATATAAGTCTGTTCGATTTTGTCATGGGCGACAACGGCGGCAGTATGCAGGCCGTGACCGATTATCTGAATTTATGGGCGCGGGAAGTGGATAAGATGGAGTGCTTTCATTTGCTGCGCTATGAGGACCTGCGCGCGCGGCCGCGTGAAGAACTGCGCCGCATGCTCGACTTCATGCAGGTGGACGCCACTGAGACGCAAGTCAATGCAGCCGTGGATTACTCTTCTTATGAGAATATGAAAAAAATGGAAGGGTCGCAGCAGCTTCGCCTCGCTGGCGGCCGCATGATGCCTCGCGATAAGGATAACCCCGACAGCTTCAAGGTTCGTCGCGCCAAAGTCGGTGGTTATCGTGATTACTTCACTGATGAAGAAGTCGCCACAATCGACGCTAGACTGGCGGACACCCTGGCCCCCCTCTTTAATTACAAGTAATCCGTCCTTTCGAATTCCCGGCCAACGCAAGGCGAGTGCTTTCTCCGTTTGAGCTTTAGGTAGGACCCGTGTTTTTGGCCGTCTTTCCCGTATCGCTCGTGAATCGTTAACGGTTGAGTCAGGCGCCGATTAGTTCCAGTGCATCAGGGCGTAAGTGCCCCTGAGCAATCTCCTCACGCAGCAGGGCTTCAGTAAATTCGCCGTCTTCGAGTGCTTCGCGCACCAATCCAAAAAAGAAGGCTTCCTGGCTTGGGTCGGGGTGAGCGGCGTAGGTGCCGGCAAATGTATAATCGCCAAACAAGGCACGGCGACCACGCCGCAACCAGTGTCTGGGGGGAAATAACTGGAACGTGTCTGCGGGGCGATAGTCGACCTTGAGACCTGTTTTCCAGGGTTGTGTTTTGCGTTTGGTATTGTGCAGCAGTTTAGTGTCTTCAGTCAGATGATCGAAATCGTTCCATTGATTTTCGAGTGGGTTAACTGTTGCGGGGTTTTCCAGTTTAAGCGATATCCATTCCATGTAATCCCGTTTTGCTGGCTCGAACATATCCGCAAAGTTGCTTTCAAACTGCCAATGCTGGAGTTTGGCGCAATCAAGCAGCATCACACTAGAGGCGTAAGCACCTTTGCGACCCTTGCGCCCAGATTTTGGGCGACACAGGATCGACGCGCCTGCCATGTCACGGCTCAGTAACTCCCAAATATCCCCAACGGCGAAAATATCTGGATCCATGATCACTGCGCGGCCTTTGTAGTTCATCAGTTGGGGTGGGGCGAAGCGCAGCGGGGTAAAGGATTGTAGGTCGTCATTCAGCCACGGGCGCAATTCACCGTCTCGGCGGTAGAACTGTCCTTCACGCTCCAGCATGCAGGGGTAGCTCTTTAACTCGATGAATTTCACATCGAATTTATCCGTGTGAGCAGAACGTTTGCGCAGCGAATAACGACTGACCAGTGCGCCTAGCATCTGCTTGTGGTTTGTGTGAATAAAAACGGTTGGTTTCAAACTGTTTCTTCTCGCGCATAATGTGTGGGATAGTTTAACGCTACTGCGACCTTCTACAAACGTCTGGCTTTGGCAATTTTTGGAGCGACGCTCTGGCGTGGCCGTTACCGACAATCGATGTAATAAGGAAACTGGGTGGGCGAGGGTCAATTAACAGTCTGGTGTCTGCTGGGGAAGAAAGCCGGCGATAATACGCAGGTGCGCGCTCTGGCTGCGGAATTGGACTTGGACAGCGTAGAGAAGTCTATAGCGGCCAGGCCCTGGGAACTGTTGAGTCATCTCGGCACTGGGGCGACGCTTGTGGGGATCGATCGCCGCCAATCCAGTGATTTGCAGGCTCCCTGGCCGGATATTGTGATCAGCGCCGGGCGTCGCAATGAGCCTGTAGCACAGTGGATAAGGCAGCAATCTGGTGGACTCACTCGTCTGGTCCATATTGGCCGCCCCTGGGCGTCTCTGTCGAGTTGGGATCTGATCGTGACGACCCCACAGTACTTTTTGCCACAGCAGGACAACATCCTGCACAACACTCTGCCATTGCACCGTGTGTCGCTGGAAGGCCTCAGAAGTGCCGAAAATCAGTTGCGCCCGCAGTTGGCGGCCCTCCCGCGTCCTTGGTTGGCAGTGCTTGTAGGGGGTGACAGTGGCCGCTTTGTGATGACCGGTGAGAAGGGTCGGCGGCTGGGCTCACTGGCTGCGGATCTTGCTACTGCTGCAGGCGGCTCTGTGTTGTTGACCGACAGTGCACGCACACCGCGTGCGGCCGGAGATGCTTTGCAGGCGCAATTGACCGCCCCGAATCTTTGCTACCGTTGGGGCAGTGGGGATGACAACCCTTATCGAGGACTGTTGGCGCTGGCAGATGCTTTTGTGGTCACTGGCGAGTCCATGTCCATGCTGGGCGAAGCCGTCGATACGGGCCGGCCGCTTTACATATTTGATGTGGGCGACGGCGCGGCGCATTGGTGGACGCTGCCGCACAGCTATCGCTACAAACCGCTCAGTCACCGCGTTGCAATGCGTTTCGGGCCCGCCCGTATGCGGCGCGATATTGGTAATATTCAGAATACTTTGGTGCGCGATGGTGGGGCACGATGGCTAGAGCCCAGTATGATCCACGCTGCTGCAGATAGCTTGAGGGCGACTATCGCGTCGCCTTCTGCTCCTTCGCAGGGGTCCGGATCAGTTGCACACAATGAACTGAAGCGCGCAGCGCAGACGGTCAGGCAGCTTGTGATAACGCGCTGAGCGGATGCAGCGGTGCCGAGGGTAAATCGGGGGTATTGGCCAGAACTTCCAAGGCGTCGTGGCGCACATGGTTCTGTGCCATCTCAGCGCGCAAGAAGTCCTCGCTAATCTTGCCCTCTTGTATGCACTCCTTAAGCAGACCAAAGAAGAAAGCTTCCTGGTTGCGATCGGGGTGCTGCTTATAGTTACCTAAAAAAGCGTACTCGCCAAACAGTTTGCGGCGCGCGCGCATGATCCAGGCTGCAGGGGGGAACAGGCGAAAGCGTTCCGCGGGACGCCAGTCGGTAGGCAGGCCAGTCTTCCATGGTTGAGTCTTGCGCCGCGTGGTGTGGAGCAATTTGGTGTCCAGTGAGAACTTGTCGAAATCGTTCCACTGGGTCTCGAAAAAACCGATTGAGGCTTGATCCTCTTCCTTCAGACATATCCAAGGCTGGTAATCCTGGGTGAAATCGAACATGGCTTCAAAGCTTTTATGGGCATCCCAATGAGGGAGTTTAGCGCAATCAAGCAGCATAACGCTGCTGGCCATGCATTTATCGATCAGACCCTTGGGGCCGGATCGCATGCGGCACATGATGGCATTGTCCTCCATGTTCCGACTAAGTAGCGCCCAAATATCGGCAGTGGCGAAGATGTCGGGGTCGATGACCACAGCGCGGCCCTCGTAATTCATCAGCTTTGGCGGCATGAACCGTGTTGGCGTAAAAGACTGCAAATCGTCATTCAGCCAGGTACGCTTGACGCCGTCACGAAGGTACTCTTGACCCTCCCTAGCAGCGAAAAAGGGGTAGTCGCGGCTGTCCATAATCTGCACATCGAACTTGTCGTTGTTGAGGGAGTAGCGACGCAGGGCGTGTTTGGCGACGATGGCACCGGTAATTTGCTTATGGTTGGTTTGAATAAATACGGAGGCTTTCATGGGGTTGCCAAGGCTGTCAGAGGTCACTTTAATGAGCCTAAAACTATAAAGGAATACGTCTTAATTTGCTATTTCGAGGAACTGTTTTGAACGTGAATAGTACGCGCTACGCTGGATGTCAGTCCGTTATTACTTAAAAATCCCGCGGCGGTAAAGACCCCAAAAAAATCCCCATAGGTGGATGAGTGGCGCACGCCTGACTGCATCGGGGATGAGGATTTCCTCCCCCGAGTGACGCTCGAGCTTCCAGGCTATGTAGTCCAATCCGCCCTCGAAAGTGAACAGCGCTTTGATCAGCCGCACGATAGATAGGAGCTTACCTTGGCCCCGTCGCAGCGCCCATGCCAGCGTCGCAAGTCGGCGCTTGATGGTGCCAATCTGGCTGCGATAATGCAGTTCCTCGTCCTGCGTGTGCAAGGAGAAGGAAAACCCGAGGTCGCTTGCGTGATGCCGCGTCAGGGCTCCATAGAAGTCTAGGGACGTGCTTGCTAACTCCTGGGCCCGCCCGCCGCGCTCTGTACGCAGTTCTGTCGCATAGCTTAGGCTTAGCGATTGCTCCCACAAGGTCAGAAGGCTGCCCTGAGCGGGTAGAGCTGGCAGAGCCTTTTGCAGCAGGGTATGCGCTGCCTGCGTGAGGGCTGTTTCTATCTGACCTCGTACTGATTGGTCACGGGCATATAAGATGCGGGTGGGCTGCGCGAAACGGCCCCAGATATAGGACTCGAACCAGGCTGGTGAGCAACCTGTTTGGAAATCCTGCAAGGAAATGACGGTGACTTTGCTGCGCAGGGTCTTGCCCTCATTGCCATCGTCTACCGGCTTTTGCTCGGCATAGAAGACATTGGGAGGTAACAGCCAGTTAGCAGCCGCTAGTAGAGGGCGGCGATAGGCTGCGCGATAGTTATCGCAGATCAGATACAGGTCCAGCAGCCCGTCATAGATATCGCCGCTGCGTAGGCAGGAGCCATACACTAACGTGCTGCAGATAGTACCGTGATGGCGGGCATCAAGTTGTGCCAACAGCGCCGCTAGCGTCGGGTCCGATACTGCATCGGGGCCGGCGACCTTGGGGTGGGTACTCACAGGCGCAAAAATGCCAGAGGTTCGCTGGCGCTTATCGTCGCAGCTTGGGCAACCTGCAGTAGTTCTCCGTCCAGATTGATTTTACCTTCCATTTTAAGCGTTACTCTATTGGTGTTGTGACTATGGTAGCCCGATGCCGGCATCGCATTGCGACTGTGACGACCGCGCACAATAGAGAAGAAGGTGCGGGCAAAGCGAGTACAGCCTTGCTCCATGAGCGTCAGGCGAATGGCGCCAGGCTCTGTGCTCCAGAACGGGCGCATACCGAAAGCCAGACGCTGCAGAGTGCTCACGGCGAGGATTAGGGTGCTGTATTGGGTCGGATCACTGTCTTCAAGTGACAGTGTGATGTCGACCTGCTGATTGAACTCTGGGTCGTCACGTACGACCCCCCACACAGTGCGCAGTGTGCCCAGCGCGAGGCTAAAATCATCGCGCAGGCCCCGCGAGTGGATTTCTTTGTGGGCGTATTCCGTGCCATGAATGACTGCCCCACCACCGAGAAACATTCCATAGCGCTCGGGTTGGTCGGTGTCTATGACCACCCGCAGCATTGCCCGTTGCGCGATTTTATTAGCAGTTTCACGGTTGCCTTCACTCCACCGGCAGAAGTCCGTGACCGCCTTATTAAGTGAGCCACGCAGGCCTACATCCCCAGCACTCATGTTGGCTGTGCCGCCCGGCAGTAGGGCGATTAGAGGTGGGGTGACGAAGGGTTTTGATTCTAAAAGCGCACCAAGAATGGCCGCCACTGTCCCATCGCCGCCATTGATTGCCAGTACCCGGACATTGAGGTCGGCAAGTTCCTGCAGCACAGGCCTGATATCAGCCGTACAGTGCGTAATACGGTGGTGAATGCTTGGATACCCCTCGATACGTGAGCGGATGCCTTCGAATTGGTCGCGGTTGTGGCCGCTGCTGGGGTTGCTGATCAGACCTATCGGACCTGCCATCGGTCTCACAATAGGGATTCCCTCATAGTGACGGACTTGAGGTTGATTTCGGTGGCGCCAATGCGCGGTGCCTGACCGCGTATTTGCAGTGGCAAGCCAGTAGCGCGGTCGAAGAACAAAATAATCTCTCCATTCAGTCCAAGCAGCCTGAAGTCATTTTTTTTCTCGAGTATCGTGTCCGGCTTAGCGTGTATGGCCACGGCCAGTGTTTCACGCGTGCCAGCGGCACGGTCTTCCCCCGTGATGTCGTAGTCAACGGTGATCGGGATGCCATTGCCACTGGTGAGATGTACTCGATAGAAGTTCAAATCGGTGTGGACCAGCACATCCAGAGATTTCCCTGGCCCTTGCGCCTGCAACTGTTGTGCAAGCAGCAGCAGCATGTAGGGCGTTGTCACCATGATTTCATTTGCCGAAGCAGGATAGACAAGCTCCGTGCGCGACGTTGCTGGCCAATCCTGGGGTAGGGTATCGTCATTAGTCACCGGCTCGCGACGTTCACGGACTATAAAATCGGCCTCATACTCGTAGGATTTCACCCGTTCTTGCTTGCCTTGGCTAAGGCGCGAGCGGGTGAGTGCCCGGCCCGTGGCTGGCTCAAAATTCACCCGCACTCGCTCTGAATTACTCACTACAGAGCTCTCGACGTACAATTCCCAGCGCTCCGGATCATCAGCGACGGGAAGAACTTCGATGCGTGATCGCGCTGTGGCCCAAAACGCTGTTTGCTCGAACTCCACTACACGCCACTCAGGTAGCTGCGGGGCTTCGATGATAGAGGCCTGGCTAACGCTGGTTAGCGCCATGAACACGTTGATGAAGATAATTCTAGCTAGCTTAGTCATATTGAATAACCATCGTGACGAAAAAAGTGACCTTGGGCCAGAGCCGCTCTGGGAGCGTTAACTCCCCGGGCGGTTGGTGAGAGGCTTGCTCGCGACGTTTAGTCAACGCGGTGAGAGCTTCAGCTGAAGGCCATGTGTTTAGCTAATCCCCATTAAAATCAATTGCTTGTGGCGATCTGCGAAAGCCGTTAAAAATACCACACATCCTTGAGAATGGCATGATCATCCTATAACCTTCGCTTCGCGATCTGTCCGCGATCAGGAGAAATTTACATGCATATGATTATCAAGCGACTGATCAAATGGTTGGTACGGGCAATTTCGGTATTTTTACCAGAAGCTAAGGCGCACGAGTTACAGCGCTGGCGTCGAGGTAGAGAGGAATTCTGGAAGTACAACCACTGTCAGTACATCTTTGCCTCTTACGGTAAGAGCGGCCGCACGTGGGTGCGGGTAATGATCTCGCGCTACTACCAGTTGGTGTACAAGTTGCCCGACAACATTCTAATGGGCTTTGATAATTTTACCCGGCTCAACGGGGATATCCCTAAAATCTTCTTTACCCATGATAACTACCTGCGCGGCTACACGGGTAATGTCGATTCGAAACAAGATTTTTATAGCAAGAAGACGGTGCTGCTAGTGCGCAACCCCATCGATGTCGCAGTGTCACAGTTTTTTCAGTGGAAGTACCGCATGCGGCCGGAGAAGAAGGCCATGAATCACTATCCCGCACATGAGGCGGATATTTCGGTTTACGATTTTGTGAAGGACGACAATCAGGGCCTCTCGCACATCATTGAATTTCTTAACAATTGGGCTAGGGAGCTACCAAAAATTCAGCATTTGCTGGTGGTACGGTATGAAGACTTGCGCTCACATCCTGAACAGGAAATGGCGAAAATTGTCACATTTCTGGGGCTTGAAGCTACTACAGACTATCTCCGGGATACGGCGGAGTTTGCTTCGGTGGAGAATCTGCGCAAGAAAGAACAGGAAAATTATTTCTGGCGCAGTGGCAGTCGCGTGCAGGCCAAGGACGTCAATGATCCCAATACGTTCAAGGTACGAAAAGCCAAGGTCGGCGGTTACCGCGATTATTTTGATGACGATCAAGTGGCGGAGTTGGATGCTATGGTAGATTCGTTCCTTCTTCCGGCGTTCGGTTATACCAGCACAGAGGTCGCGGAGGCATAGTGACGAATAACTGCGTCTTTATTCACACCAATGAGCGGCAATGGCTGGGTGCTTTGGTGGCTGAATATTCCTTTCGGCGAAATTCAGCCCATGCGGACAAGTTTGACGTTAAGTTTATTCATACTCGTGACTACCCCTATCTCAGTGCCAAGGAAGGCCATACCTTCCTGCGCGGTGGTAATGAGCGTGTTTGGCACATGGACGATTTGCAATCTTTTACGCCGCTGCGCTTTTTGCCGCCTAAGTTAATGAATTGGCAGGGACGTGCGGTGCTGACCGATCCAGATATCTTTGCAGTGGGTGATATCTACGAACTGTTGCAAAAGGATATGAAGGGCGCCGCTGTTATGGGCCGTCGTCGCTCAGGAAGCCAAGAGAAAGCATCCCAGGTGGCCACCAGCGTGATGTTGATGGACTGTTCACGTCTGCGGCATTGGGATGCCGAATTGGAGTTCGATCAGCTGTTCCGCTCGGAAATAGACTATAAGAAGTGGATGGTGCTCGCCTACGACGACCCCGCCAATATCGGCTACCTGGAAGACTGCTGGAACGACTTTGACCATCTCGACGCCAACACGCGCTTACTGCACAATACGAAGCGCAAAACACAGCCATGGAAAACAGGTTTACCTGTGGATTACACGCCCGCTGAAAAATTCAAGGGTAACCCGCTACTGGCCTCTGCCAACAGCTTGCGGATAAAGATGTTTGGTCAATATGGCCTGCTGGGTCGTTACAAAAAACATCCGGACCTGCGCCAACAGCAGTTTTTTTTCGGCCTGCTGAAAGAGTGTCTGCATTCAGGACATGTCAGCGAAGATCTTGTGCGAGACGAAATCAGTAAAAATCATGTGCGCCATGACGCTTTTGAAGTGTTGGACCGCACTCCCAATCTAGAGGGAATGGCCGCGTGAACTACCTAAACATTGAGAAACTGCGCAGTCTAACTCGAGAAGAATTCTTGGCCGTTAATCCCTATCCGTATTTCAATAGCGAAGGCGTTCTGACTGAATCAGGCTTCCAGGATCTGTTGGAGAATATGCCGCCACAGCAGATGTTCGAACAGAAATTTGGTTATGAACGTCGGGCTGGACAGGCACCACATGACCGGTACTCACTAGAATATACGCCGGATATGCCCGTGCCTAAACCGTGGAAGGAATTCATCGATGAGCTTTGCTCCGATGCCTACCGTAAAGAAATCGAGCGTTTGTTAGGTGCGAAAAAAGCAGAGTTTCGCTTTCATTGGCACTATACCCCCAGTGGTGCGGATGTTTCCCCGCATTGTGATGCCAAGCGCGAACACGGTTCGCATCTGTTTTATTTTAATTCCACTGACGATTGGGACGCTGCATGGGGCGGCTCCACGCTGGTATTAGACGATGGCGGTCGACTAGATTATAACTCGGCCCCTGATATTAAAGAGTTCGATCACGTTATCGAATGCGACTGCCTCGGGAACTACAGCTCTCTTATACTGCGTGGGGATCATGCCTGGCACGCGGTGAATCCGATCGAATGTCCTGAAGATCGTCTGCGTAGAGTTTTCATTATTGTGGTCAATCCGGACAATCTATTCTGGAAGTTACGTGATCGGCTCATAGGTAAAAAAATTCAGCGTTTTTGACCCCTATATTGACGGCCATTTACTCAAATGGGCCTCCTGGTGCGCTCTGCAGTCAATTAGCTGATAAACTGCATAATCAAAAGCAACTACTGGCGAGTCAATTCGACCATGATCATCGATCGATATTTTAGCGAGCCTAATGGCAATGTTTGCTTTACGCGCGAGCAAGGCAGTAATTTTGCCAAGCAAATGGCCGATGATTTTAATCCTCTGCACGATATTGATGCTAAACGATTTTGCATCCCCGGCGATCTGTTGTTTTCTATTATTCTAGCGAAGTACGGGATCAGCCAGCATATGGAATTCGTCTTTTCCGGTATGGTTGTCGCAGGCGTGCAACTCCTTATGCCCGAGCCCGCGCAAGAAATGCACATCAATGATGAGGAGGGGAGGGAGTATCTGCGGGTGAAGCGCGCGGGGAATATATCTCATGACGAATCTTTGCTTCAGAATCTGACGCAGAGTTATGTGCAATTTTCTGGCCAAACCTTCCCGCATATTCTGGTGCCACTTCTCGCTGAGCAAAATGTAATGATTCGCCCTGATCGTCCGCTGGTCATTTATGAGAGTATGTCTATCGACCTTGACAGACTTGACGTCGAGAAGCCGTTACTTCGTGGCGACTACAACAAACTTGAGGTCAACGGAAAGCGCGGTAGTGTTGAGCTGGCGTTTCATCTTGAGGATGATGGAGAAGTTGTTGGACGCGGGAAGAAGCATATGTTGCTGATGGGCCTGCGTGAGTATGACGAGGACGCCATCGCAGGCGCCATTAGTTCCTATAACGACAGTAAGCTATCTTTTTCGACATAATAATTATATCCCGCAACGCAGACCACGCGACCGCAGTGTTGTCCCCCTGCGGTCATCAGAACGCTACTCCGCAATTTTCTGGCTGTGGACTCTATCCAGTTGCGCGCGTATCTGCATAGCCCACGAAGTGAAAACTCGGCGCACTTGCGCTGCATTGGTGATGCTATTGTTTAGGCCCCACAGGGAGGATCCGGACCGAGTGTCTTTTGCCAGAGCGAGCACTTCGCCGGTTTCAGAGTCGCTGAACGTAACCTCGACACTGATCTTGCCGGCGCCCTCTGTCACAATTTTATTGCGCCCTGCAGGCCGTGAGCGATTATCGTCCTTCGGCGCTGTGGGTGCGATGCGGGTCAACTTGGCTGATATCAGCAGCACATCGTCACCGGCCGCCGTGACAAGCGGGTAAGTTTTTTGCAAAGCAAGTTGCTTTGACATCGCCTCCTGAAAGTCTTTTTGTAGCCTTAGTTTGTCGGCGTCGGTAAGTTCCCAGTTGGGGGTTCTAGTGGTCCTGTAGCTGGTGGTTGGCTGGATGATCTCCACATTATCCACGCCCAGAGGTGCCAGCAGAATGGCAGTGTATTTGTTGAAATCAGCACTGGGATCCATGTAGGCCAGTTTGGCGCGGGAGTGGTCAACGCGAACGAGGTTGCCCTGAATGACCTCCGCGTTTTCGCCGGTTTGGATCTGGGGTGTATTTTGACAAGCGACCAGCAACAGAAACGCCAGCGCACTGCCAACCATTGAATAGTTCATGATAATTGCCCTCATGCATTGTTTAAAAAAAGCTGCGTCAGGTTCTACGCAGTTCCGGGGGTATTCACGAATACCGTTTTTCGTTATTCACTTTGCATGCGATCTTGGCCAATTTGCTATTTCCAGCCCCGCTTGTTCTCAGCCATTTCACGGTTTTTGGCCTCGAAGGCAGCGCGCAGTTGCATTAACTTTTTGGGGTTCCGATTGGACGTATCATAGGATTCCCGCGTGTCGCCCGCCAGATCAAAAAGCCATTCTTTCTTTGGAATGGCAACACCTATCGGTGCCTGATCGGTACCATAGAGAACGCCTGCAGGGCCACGGTACTTAAAGTGCTGGTCGCGCACCGCGAACAAAGTCTCACCATCATAGTAGTAAAGATAGTCGTGCGGAGACGGTCCACCATGAGTCAAAATGCTAAGAATACTGCGGCCATCGAGGATTCGATCCGAAGGCGAAGGTAGCTGTAATAGGTCCAGTACCGTTGGTAGTAGATCAATGCCCATTGCCATTGCATGTTCAGTCCTGTCTGGCGTGATGCCCGCTGGCCAGTGGGCGATGAAGGGCACCCGCATACCACCTTCGAAGGTGTTGCCCTTGCGACCACGCTGATCGCCTGCGTCACCTAGAAACCAGGGGCCATTGTCTGAGGTGATGATGATCAGTGTATTGTTCAGATTTCCAGTGCGCTCCAGTGCCGCAACAATTGATCCAACGCTGTCGTCTATTTCCTCCAGCACGTCACCGTAAAGACCGGCCCTGGAAGTGCCGCTGCGCTCGGGTCTAGTGGAGAGTGGAGCGTGAGGGAAATTGTGGGCGAAATAGAGGAAGAAGGGCTCCTCAGCATGTTGCTGGATGAAATTGGTAGCCGCTTGAGTGTAGCGCTCGGTTAGGAAGCGCTGGTCTACCGGTGCTTCGGCGGCGATGTTGCGGTTGGCATAGAGGGCAAAGGGCTGCATGTCGTTGCTGTATAAAGCGCCAAAGTAACTGTCAAATCCCATGTCGTTGGGTAGTGATGGACTGCGATCTCCAAGGTGCCATTTGCCGACCATACCGGTGGCGTAGCCTGCCGCGCTCAGTAACTCGGCTAGGGTGATTTCCTCCGCCGGCAGGCGCACATTGGCCTTGGGAGTTAGCATCGTGTTGAACAAAAATTTCTCGGCGCCTCCGGTTGGAAAGACCACATTGGGCAGTCCCGCTCGCGCTGCCAGTCGCCCAGTGAGATACCCTGCGCGTGACGGAGTGCACACCGGTGCAGGGGAATAAAAGTCTGTTAGCACAACGCCGTCGGCGGCCAATGCGTTGATATTGGGGGTCGCGATCATCAGGCTATTTTCGGCACCTGCGCCAACATCGCCGTAGCCCATGTCATCATAAAGGATAAAGACAATATTGGGAGCGGTTCGATCAGTTTTATCGTGTTGGCTGATTTGGGTCAGATAATCGTGTTTGTTGTTAAGCCTGGTCTGATTCTCGGATTGCCCGCTGCCGGCCAGACGATATCCCATAAAAAGGACGATCAGCACAATCAGCAATAACAGGGTGCTGACGGCTGCTGTGACTCTGTTCCAAAAAAAAGTGAAAATTTTCATCTTGGTTCAGTTTCCATCAATGTAGCGGCCCAATTGCACTGGAAATTGGCGTATCAGGCAGAGATACTGTCATATTAGTCCGACCCACTCAAATTCTTCTGTTGCATAACAATGCGGCGAAACTGGTCTTGGAGACCACATTATGAAAAACCTGCAGGGAAAGGGCATTTTGGTTTGCGGCGGTGCTACCGGTATTGGCGCAGCCACTGTTCGCCGTTTATGCGAAGAAGGCGCACGCGTCGGCGTTGGTGATTTCAATATGACTGCGGCCGAGGGTTTGGTCGAAGAATTGAATGCTGCCGGCTTCGACGCCATGGCTTGGTACTTTGACCAGTCCGATGAGGCAACGATTACTACCCTGGTCGATTCAGCGGTTGAACACTTCGGTCGGCTGGATGGCTTGTTCGCCAACGTAGCAGATTTACAATCGGTGCTGGTGGATGGGGATATCCTTAGCAATGACAGCGCTTTATGGGAACGCACCCTACGGGTGAATGTGATCGGTACCGCAATGTTGGTGCGCGCGGCTCTCCCTCACATGTTGGAGCAGGGCAGCGGTTGCGTGGTGCTAACGTCCTCCGATGCAGCGGTGATTGGCGAAGCTGAGCGACCGGCTTATGCTGCGTCTAAGGCGGGCGTTAATTCGTTGTGTCGCCACATTGCCTCCAAGTGGGGTCAAAAAGGTATTCGATGCAACGTGATATCACCAGGCTTTGTGTTGACCGAGCAGTTGGACGCGAACATGAGTCAGGCGATGAAAGATTCGATGCGAAAGGGTGTGCGCAGTCAGCGCCATGGCGCGCCGCAGGACATTGCCGGCGCAGTAGCCTTCTTGTTGTCTGATGACGGCGAATGGGTCAACGGCCAGACCTGGCGGGTCAATGGCGGGATAAGCTACGCCAATTAATTGATCCGTTAGTATCATTCATTTGTCACCCGAAGGAGTTTTTACATGATTACTGAAAATAGTGTCTCGACTGAAATCGTGATCAATGCGCCAGCAGCGATGGTGTGGGATATCATTTTAGATTTTGCGAACTACGGTTTGTGGAACACATTTTGTCCCAGCATGAAGGGCGAAGCGGTACTTGGCTCACCGCTTGAAATGGAGGTGAATTTGGGTAACGGGTTACAGTCGCAGGTGGAGTATGTGACAAAAATTGAGCCCATCCACACTATTGTATGGTCCATGGAGAATAAGCCCGGTGATCCAATTCATGCGGACCGCGTCCAGCGCATAACCCCTATTGATGAATTCAGCTGTCACTATTGGAGTAGTGATGAATTCAGTGGTGAGTTTTCAGGGCCGATGATTGAACAGATGGGTCAGCAGGTGGAAAAGGGTTTCAATGATTGCGCTGCGGGCCTTAAGGCGCGTGCCGAGTCACTGTATCGAGCGTAAGGATAATTATCCGTCGCGGAGTCCGGTATCCATTAATTATTATGAGAGAGGGTAGTGCAGCGTGGAAAAGAGTATTTATTTTTTGCAAAAGCCCGCGACGGTCTCAATCGAGACGTTTCGGGATAGCCTGCTCAATAAGCTGGTACCGCATCTGCAGTCATTGGGGGCGTCACAGCTGACCATCAATATTGCCGATCTCAACCCGAGCATACAAGAGCAGGCTCCGAGTCGCCTGATAGGGCCCTGGCAGAGACTGTCAGCTGCGGTGTCATTTTGGCACGATTGTCTGGATCAGCGTGCACCTCTTGAGGCGAGTCTGGCAGATATCAGCGACACCATCATCGGCTATCTAGTCACGGAATCTGTGCCGCAGGTTTTCGATCCGGTGTGGGAGGGAGGGCAACGTCGGCCGGGTGTGACTCAGTTTGGCGCCAACGGTAAGCCGCAAGACGTGTCTGATGAGGCGTTCTATCACAATTGGCAGGTTCTGCATTCCACCTCCTCATTTGATCTACATCCTCTTCGCTGGTCTTATGTGCGAAACGCTGTGGCGAGGCCGTTGACAGCAGACGCGCCTGCATACCGCGCTATCGTGTGTGAGCATTTTCGCGAACTGTCTGACTTTACGGATGATGAGCGCTACTTCGGATCGCAGGAAGCCGTAGTAGCCATGCTGAAAGAACTCCCCGGATTCTGTGATTTCAATAATATGGTCTCTCTGGCGACCAGCGAGTATTATTTTCGATAGGGAGAAAGCAGGGCACTGTTGCTAACTCGCGCGACTGACGGCCTCATATTTGACGCCGCACAAAGCGGGCACAAAATGTTGGTCTGCGCCTTGCCCAGCAGATCCTTGCAAATGGCTCAGGCTATGATTGCTGGTCTCCCGTGATTGACCGAGTGGTCGCTTTGTGACGCATCGGGTGCGCTGCTCGCGAATTTTTTGCTAGATAAAGTCGGCAATGATTATTGCATGATGTGCACACTGGTATACAGTATTGCCAAGGGGTTAGATTGTGCTCAATGAGAGGCTTGGTGTCTCCTCGAAAGCGCAATAATTACGGTCTATGGGAGGCGTTCAATGATTAAGGTTATCCCGTCTGGCCAGGCCTGTGGCGCTGCCGTCACCGGGCTGGATCTTTCCAAGCGTCTCGATGTCGGCACATTGCGGACAGTCCGGTCGGCCTGGTTAGAACATCATATCCTCGCCTTCCCTGACCAGACCTTGACGAATGCCGATCTAGAGAGGATTGTCCAAAGCTTGGGGGTTTTTGGCAGTGAGCCCTATTTTGAGCCAATGGCGGGGAGTGAGCATGTGGTGGCATTGACCCGAAAGGCGGACGAAAAAGCGCCTTTATTTGCCGAGAACTGGCACTCCGACTGGAGTTTCATGGAGCAGCCGCCAATTGGTACCTGCTTATACAGCGTTGTCATTCCGCCAATCGGCGGAGACACGGGGTTTATCAATCAGCAAAAGGCTTTGGCAGAAATGCCCCCAGCATTGCGCGCAAAAATTGAGGGACGCATAGCACTGCATTCAGCAGCGGGAGCCTATGCTCCCGATGGTATGTACGGCGAGAAGGATAGGGCCGCAGGGCGCAGTATGGCTATTCGTTACTCTGAGGATGCCAGGGACGTGCGCGGCCATCCCTTTATCTTGCAACACCCGGAAAGCGGCCGTGAGACGTTGCTGGGTTGCCTTGGCTACATTGTAGGCGTGGAAGGCATGACAGACGACGACGCGTTTTCCTTGCTGTTGGAGTTGCATCAATGGCAAACGCGGGAAGAGTTCCAGTACAGCCATAAATGGCAGGAAAATATGTTTGTGATCTGGGACAATCGAAGCCTACTGCATAAGGCCAACGGCGGTTACGATGGCTACGATCGCTTGCTGCACAGGATCACGGTGGCATCAGACCCGCAAAAGTACCTCCATGCGACTGCGGCCTAAACACCCGTCTGATTGCAATTGAGTGACTGCGACAACAAGATTTGCCATACTCAATTTTTAATGTTTGACTGGGCACATCAACATCCCCCACCTTATAGGAAGCATACGTTATGACGTTTAAAGCAATTACAGCATTGTCCGTCGCCTTAGTGGTCGCTTTGGCCGGCTGCGCTAGTACGACCCCCGGAACCGGCTCGAGTCGCAATCAGGTTATTTCTGTGCAATACGGCACTGTCGAGAACGTACAGCAGGTGGCGATGGCGCCTAGTTATGGTGCAAGCTCTCTCATTGGCGGCGCGCTTGGGTTACTGGCAACGGGCGGGCGCTCAAACCTGACGAAGGTTGCGGGTACTGCGGCTGGCGCGGGACTGGGTGCCCTTGTTGCAAACGAAACCGCCGGAACTGCGGAGCGCTTCACTGTGCGTCTAGTGAATAACAGTACGATTGATATTGTGTTGGAAAATCAGGATGTTCGGGTAGGAGACTGCGTTTCTGTGGAGCAGGGCACGCATGCCAATCTCAGGCGCGTCTCTTCAGTATTGTGTTCAACTCCTGCGTCGCACCCCGCTTACAGTTCGATGAACGCAGAAACCATGCGTGAGTCGTCTGATTGTGTGGCGGCCAAGCAAGAGCTACTCAAGGCCGCCACGACGGAGCAGACTGATATCGCTTACAAGAAAATGCGTGCGCTCTGCGAAAGTTAATATCGCCAGGAAGATGCCTTGCCGTCTTCTTGATCTGGTTATAGTAGAAACACAGGAACCTCACCATGCATTGATGGGGTTCCTGTAGTTGCAAAATTTCATTATTAGTGAGTGCTAGATCCACATCATGGAAAAAATCACTCATGTTATTGTTAATCCCCTTAAGTCGCTAAACCTTCTTTCCAGAGAAGATGTCGACGGGCTTACGAGTAGCGGCGGTGATTTGTTGGCATTGTTTCGACACTGTGCCCTGGCAATTCTGAACACCGACAGTGTGAAGGATGATGCCGAAGAACTTCTGACCGACTACGCCGACTTTGATGTTCGCCTGATCCCGCAGCCGCGTGGTCTTAGGTTAGAGCTGTTTAATGCGCCGCCTCAGTCGTTTGTCGATGGCAAAATGATCCGTGGTATCCAAGAGCATTTGTTTTCCGCACTGCGTGATATTGTGTATACCGATTTTAAAATAACGGCGGTCCAGCCCAAGCTGCTCAGTTCTGCTCAGATTACCGACACGGTATTTCGTATCCTGCGCAATGCCCGCGTCGTGCGACCTGACCAGTCACCCCAAATAGTGGTGTGTTGGGGCGGGCACTCTATTCCTCGTCAAGAGTATGACTATGCTAAACACATAGGCTATCAACTAGGCCTGCGTGGGCTGGATATTGTGACCGGTTGTGGTATTGGCGCAATGAAAGGGCCGATGAAGGGCGCTGCGGTAGGGCATGCCAAGCAGCATATCAAGAGCGGCCGTTACATCGGGATCAGCGAACCGGGCATCATCGCTTCTGAATCACCTAACGCTATCGTCAATGAGTTGGTGATCATGCCAGATATTGAGAAACGCCTGGAAGCTTTTGTCCGGCTTGCACACTCTATTATTGTGTTTCCCGGAGGAGTAGGAACCGTTGAAGAGGTTCTCTACCTGCTTAGCATCCTAATGCACCCAGACAACAATCAAGCCATTCCACTGGTATTCGCCGGGCCAGAATCCTGCCGCGAGTACTTTGAGGAACTGGAGCGATTTCTGGTCGATTGCCTGGGCGAGGACGTGCGTCGCCACTATCGTGTTATCGTGGGCGGCGCGGAAGACGTTGGCCGCGCTATCCGTTCGGCCAACGATGACGTACATGCAAAACGTCGCGCCACGCAGCAGGCATACTATTTCAACTGGGAATTGGTGATCTCGCCCGATCTGCAGGAGCCCTTTGTTCCTACACACGACGCGATGGCGGCACTGCAGCTTGATGCCCACTTGCCCAAGCATGAATTAGCCAGTGCGCTGCGTCGTGCATTTTCGGGCCTGGTGGCTGGCAACGTGAAGGCATTCGGCATTGAACAGGTGCGTCTGCACGGTCCCTACCAGCTGTCGGGTGACAAGAAATTTCTATCCAGCATGGATCGACTGTTGCAGATGTTGGTGAGGCAGAAACGAATGAAGTTGGATCAGGAGAAATATCAGCCTTGCTATCAACTGGTGGAATGATCGCTCACTGCGGGTCGGCGCCAGTATTTCCACAGGCCAATCATTGAAGCACCTATCCAGAAAATTTCAATCACCAAACTGGCAAGATTAAAGTTGAAGCACAGACTAAAAAAGAGAAAGATACCGCCCACCAGATTTATCACATTGTAGCTAAGGCTTTTAGGATCAATCCGCTCGAGCTGCAATAAATAGTAGGCCAGTACCACCATGAATGCGCCCAACATGCCGATAGCGTCAATAATATGGTTTTGCATAGCCAATAGTCCAATGTGGGCCGGTAGAGACTGAGCCTATCACACAATAATTAGTTCAGTCGCGATGGTGGGTATATTCAGAAGGTTATTCACTTGAAGTTCACGTTTCAGTCGATGAGAAATTCTTGCACGAACGAATAGAACACTACGATGTCGTTATTCTCGGCGCTGGCGCGGCGGGATTATTCTGTGCTGCGGTCGCTGGCGCGCGCGGCCGTCGCGTTTTGGTGTTGGAAAAAGCCAATAAGGTGGGTAAAAAGATCCTTATGTCCGGCGGTGGCCGCTGCAACTTCACTAATCGCGTTGTGGAGCCGGAGCACTTTGTTTCTGGCAATCCACACTTTTGTAAGTCGGCTCTGAGCCGCTATACGCAATGGGACTTTATTGCCTTGGTTGAGCGCTACGGTATTGACTACGAAGAGCGCGCACACGGACAGCTGTTTTGTCAGAATTCGGCTCAGGATATTCTCACGATGCTATTGCAGGAATGCGATAAAGCAGGGGTGACGGTCTCCTCTCGGTGTGGGGTCAAGTCCATTGAGGCCGCGGGTGATTCAACCGGTCGTTTTTCTGTGTCTTTTGATCAGGGGCCAGATACAGAAAAATCTAATCGCTCCGCCGTTTGCCAATCGCTGGTGGTGGCCACCGGAGCACTTTCCATACCCACGCTGGGCGGCAGTGGTATCGGTTATGACATCGCCGCGCAGTTTTCATTGCCATTGACCGAGCGCCGCGCCGGACTGGTGCCGCTGATGTTCAGTGACGACATGAAGTCAATCTGTGAGCGATTGTCTGGCGTGGCGTTGGAAGTGGATGTCCACTGTAACGGCCAGTCCTTTACTGAAAATTTGTTATTCACCCATCGGGGTGTCAGTGGCCCGGTGATACTGCAAATTTCCAATTACTGGTACCCTGGCAACACAGTCTCGATCAACCTACTACCCAGCCTCGATATCAGCCAGTGGTTGCTGCAGTCAAAGCGCGATCAGGGCCATAGCTTGCTGCGTAGTCTGTTGGCGCAAAAATTGCCAAAAGCGCTAGTGGCGGAGCTACAAACGCTCTGGTGGTCAAATGATGCAGAGCGGAAGCTGGCGGACTACAGTGACAGAAGGCTGAGCGAGCTTGCCGCGCTATTGGGTAGTTGGATATTGAAACCCTCAGGCACAGAAGGTTACCGTACGGCAGAGGTTACTCTGGGGGGCGTGGATACGGTGGGCATGAGTTCCCGGACCATGGAGGCCGGGGGTCATGATGGCCTATTCTTTATCGGAGAGGTATTAGATGTGAGTGGCCATTTAGGGGGATACAACTTTCAATGGGCCTGGTCTTCTGGTTTTTGTGCAGGACAGTATGTTTAGCGGTCAATAATGTATTTGAGATGATGATATTACCGCTTAAGTCGCGGCCGTAGAGATCGGCCTCGGCACGCAGCGGCGACTTGTTTTCAGTCACCGATATGCGAGAGACTCATTGTATTTTAGTCGCTGATATTCAACCAAAACTTAATGAAGTAAACCTGCTGCTATGCTCAGACTAAATGAAATTAAACTCTCGCTCGATCATGGCGCTGATGATCTGACGGCGGCTATCGCCGAGCGATTGGGCATCAGTGAGAAAGATGTCTGCAGTTTTAGCGTTTTCAAACGCAGTTATGACGCGCGTAAAAAAGCCAACATCTTGTTAATTTACCAATTAGATGTCGAGCTGCGCTCTGCACAAGAGCACAAGCTGTTAGAGCAGTTTAAAAATGACTCTCGTGTTAGCCAGAGTCCGGACACGCATTATCGTTTCGTCGCGCAGGCTGATCCGCATTTTCCGCAGGCCGAGCAGCAGCGGCCTATCATTGTTGGCTTTGGCCCCTGTGGGATTTTGACCGCTCTGCTGCTTGCCCAGATGGGCCTCAAGCCGATTGTGCTGGAGCGGGGGCGCGAAGTGCGTCAGCGCACGAAGGATACCTGGGCAATGTGGCGCAAACGTGAGCTCAATACCGAATCTAATGTCCAGTTTGGTGAGGGCGGCGCCGGCACATTTTCAGACGGCAAGCTTTATAGTCAGGTTAAAGACCGCCGTCATTTAGGCCGCAAAGTGCTGTCCGAATTTGTGAAGGCTGGCGCACCGAATGAAATTTTGTTTGTGAGCAAGCCACATATCGGCACCTTCAAGTTGGTAACAATGGTGGAAAAGATGCGTGCAGAAATCATTCGCTTGGGAGGCGAGGTGCGTTTTGGAGTGAAAGTGGAATCACTGTTGCGCGAACAAGACAGTGACGGCGCTGGCCAAGTTACCGGGCTGACCACTGGCAGTGGTGAAACGCTATTGAGTAGACACATTGTACTAGCAATAGGACATAGCGCTCGTGACACGTTTCAAATGTTGTTGGACCAAGGGGTGTACATAGAATCCAAGCCGTTTTCCATAGGCTTTCGTATTGAGCATCCGCAGTCGATAATTGATCAGGCACGTTTTGGTGAATACGCGGGCAATGCGATATTGGGGGCAGCAGATTACAAGCTGGTACATCATTGTGATAATGGCCGCACCGTATACAGCTTTTGCATGTGCCCAGGCGGTACCGTTGTTGCAGCGACCTCGGAAGAGGGTCGTGTAGTGACTAATGGAATGTCACAGTATTCACGCAACGAGCGCAATGCCAATTCAGCGATTGTCGTCGGCATAAACCCAGATGAAGATTACCCGGGCAATATTTTTGCGGGTATTGACCTACAGCGCGAACTGGAATCGCTCGCCTATAAAATGGGCGGTGAGAATTATAATGCGCCGGCACAGCTGGTCGGTGACTTTCTTCAGGGTCGGCCATCGCAAGCGTTAGGTGGCGTGGTGCCATCTTATCAGCCGGGAGTCACATTGACTGACTTGTCCGAGGCATTACCAGGATTTGCGATTGCCGCCATTCGTGAGGCAATTCCGGCGTTTGACAGACAAATAAAAGGCTTTGCGATGTCAGATGCGGTACTGACCGGCATCGAAACCCGAAGTTCATCTCCTATCTGTATTAGGCGTGGCGAGGACTGCCAGAGTATAAATACTCGTGGTCTATACCCGGCCGGGGAGGGCGCCGGTTATGCGGGCGGCATATTGTCAGCGGCTATAGATGGCATCAAGGTTGCTGAGGCAATGGCGCTGGATATGCTGCAATAGATGTCTGAAAAATCGGCCCACAAAAGTCGGCCTGGCTCATCTATTGATACAGGCCGCAGATCGGTCCGCGCTACCATTGGAACGATTCTATCTGCTGTGGTGATCAGCGTTTCAGGCCGGCAGTGCTAAAGCCTGAACCGTCACTGGTTGTAATTTTGCAGCGTGCTCGTCTTTGCTGGTAGATCGCTCCGCGTGAATCCATACGCCACCATCCGGATCCTTGATGATGTCACCGACGCCGCCAGGAATATGGATTCCGATTTCAGTGGGCTGCTCAGCAAACAAAGCCGCAGCGGGAAGATCCATACCCTCCAATGTATCCATCACCTTATCAGCGTCAAAATCGAAGTGGGCGGTAACGTCGCGGGTGGCGCCCGTGTGAGGAGCAAAGG
Source organism: Halioglobus sp. Uisw_031 (assembly GCF_047729875.1). Taxonomy (NCBI): domain Bacteria; kingdom Pseudomonadati; phylum Pseudomonadota; class Gammaproteobacteria; order Cellvibrionales; family Halieaceae; genus Halioglobus; species Halioglobus sp. Uisw_031. The sequence goes on from NZ_CP159826.1 coordinate 345,411, forward strand.
CCTGATCCAGTTCTAGCAACTGAGTGACGCGGTGCTTTAATCTCGCCGCTTCCACGTTATTATCCATGTGATCTTCAATCCACTGTAATGCTACGCGCTGCACGCATTGATAGGTGCGCTCGGGATACGTAAATGAGGTAACAAATAGCTCCTCACGAAATTCATACACTCCCATCTTGTCAGCAGCATTGAGGCCGGGAATTTCTTCGCTAAATTCGGCACACAAGGCGTGCAGCATTGAACGCATCATCCCCGCCACCGGCACGGCCTCACTCAAAGCAAGATAGCGCAGTGTGAGTGGCATCATGTAACCACGACTCATTAACAAATGCGCGGTGATCAGGAAGTAGCCTTCCAGACCCTCTTCAATAGGGAAGCTCATGCACCCCACGACGTACTCCCCCTTGGCCTTGCCGTAACCCGCGACCGGCAGAGTTTCTATCTGATATTCCTCACGCTTGCCGTAGAATTCGGTGCCGGGCAGCAGGGTGTACCCGAAAATATTAATGGTGGGAAAGACTGCAAAGAGCCGATCGAGATTGGTCTCAAAGCTGGCCAGATTGTCACCGATCAACCCCCAGATCAGTTCACAGGCAATCGGTACGCGGGCTTTCGCCATCTCGCGCGCAATGGGCTCGTATTTGTTGGCGTCCATATTGGTACGGTGGCATAACTCCAGCGCCAGCGGTGTTAATGTTTGCAACGCTAGATGGTAATGCGGGAGTAAGTTATTTTCATGCAGCAACAACACAATTTCCTGTGATCGTGGGCCGTGTTTTTTGGACCAGGAGGTCGCAAAGGTATGAGGGAGGCCGGTACGTTGCTTTATCTCGCACAAGGCCTTTGCCTTCTCTACATCCTCGCGTAATGCGCCAAAATTGGAATCGGTCAGCCAGATGTTCTTGATGCCGGCATCGACAATGAAATTCCAGTCGTGCCGTATCCGGTCCACAGAAAAGGACAACATTTTGGTGCCAATAGCGCCGGTTCCCCATTCGCAAAAGGCGCACTTGTAGGGGCAGCCACGACTGGTTTCGTAGGCGATGCAGTCATACGGATTACCTTCATCGTCCAGTAAGCTGATGACGTCAAGGGCTGACGGCAACAGATTGAGATTGCGAAAACGTGGCCGCTCCGGGGTCATCACCAATTCGCCCTTTTGAACAAAAGCCAGGCCGGCAACGTCAGGCCACTGCTCAGGACCCGACGCATCCAGGAAATCGGTAAAGGTTGCTTCACCCTCGCCCATGACGACAATGTCCACCGCCTCTGAAAACAGATAGTCACTGGCTTTTTGCACGTGAGGGCCGCCGACAACAATCAATATTTCAGGACACAGGTCTTTGACTTCTCGCATCAGATCGAGAAACTCTGCAGCGTTCCACGTATACACGGAAAATCCGATTACCGGCTGCATACCCTGAGCTGCGGCTGCTTGCGCGCGAGGGAGCTCCTCTTTCTGCCATTGTTCGAGCCACTGAGAAATACGCTCGGGATGATTAACAAAATGCACCAGCTGGATGTCCGTCTGAGCGGTGTTTTTGCCAAACTCATGATAATAAGCCTTGAGGCCGCCCGTGGTCATGGGGGCCGCGGGGAACGTGTCTGAATCCAAAGATAAAAGCCAGATGGGACGCTGCATGGTAACAAATCCGCAAGATTGGGAAGGAGACATTATCCTCAACAATCCCGCGAATGTCAGCGAATTTCTCTCATAATACCGTTTACAGGCCTATTGAGTGTGTCAGGACAGGCGCCCCTTAAACGCCTCATAGCCAAACTCACGCACAATTTCAAGTGCGTCAGTTGCGGAATTCCATAGTGCAATGGCGGGCAACTTGGTGCCGTTAAAGGTGCTGGTTTTGACCATCGTGTAGTGGGACATATCGCCGAACATGAGGCGCTGCCCGACCTGCAGTGGTTCGGAAAAGCTGTAGTCGCCCATGACATCGCCGGCTAGGCACGTCAGGCCGCCCAGGCGGTAAGTATGTTCGCGTTCTTGCGGCTCCGATGCGCCTAGAATATCCGCGCGGTAAGGCATTTCCAGCAGGTCCGGCATATGACAGGTTGCAGAGGTATCGACAATGGCCTGATCCAGTTGGTTCCAGCTTAGGTCCAGCACTTCAGTGACCAAGACCCCGGTGCCAATAGCAACCGCCTCACCAGGCTCAAGATAAACCTGCACGTCATATCGGCTCGAGAATTCACGGATACAGGCGGTCAGCTCGTCCCTCTGGTAGCCCGGCAGCGTGATGTGATGCCCACCACCAAAGTTGACCCATTGCAGGTCGGCCAGCAGGTGCCCGAATTGTTCTTCTACCGCCCGCAGTGTTCGCTGCAGCGGAGGAAAATCCTGCTCGCACAGCGTATGGAAATGCAGGCCACTGATGTGCTCAAGTTCATTGGCATCCAATTCCGATAACGGAATACCCAGTCGAGAACCTGGAGCACAGGGGTCGTAGATTGGAACGTCCCCTTCGGAGTGTTGAGGATTGATGCGCAGGCCAAATTGTAGTCCCGGCCGGCGGGTTCTGGCCTCCAATGCGAGTGGCCGAAAGCGGTGCCACTGCGCGCAGCTGTTAAACACCACATGATCAGCGATAGCGAGAATTTCTTTTAGGTCGTCTTCGGTATAGGCAGCGCTAAAGACATGAACTTCGCCTGCGTAATATTCTCGCCCTAGGCGAGCCTCATGTAGGCCGCTGGCACAGGTGCCACTGAGATAGCTGGATACGAGCGGCGCCAGACGCCACATAGAAAAAGCTTTCAATGCGGATAACACCTTTGCTCCGCTGTCTTCTGCCAACTGTGCGAGAATTTTCAAGTTGCGTTCTACGGCGACTTCATCAACCACGAAGCAGGGTGATGGCAGCCTATTGAGATCCAGTTTTTCAAAGTTCGTGAATTGCAAGGCTCTCTCCGTTACGCTAGTTCTCGACGATGTCCAGTTGGAAATTTGGATCCAGCTCCACCACCTTCCACGGCAGTCCATAGCGATTCATGTCGTCCATAAACGGATCGGGATCGCACTGCTCTATATTCCAGACGCCGGGTTCGCGCCACTTACCTTCCAGTATCATTTTGGCGCCAATGACTGCGGGGACTCCAGTAGTGTAGGAGATAGCCTGTGACTGAACCTCCTCATAGCAGCGTTGATGGTCACTGATATTGTAGATATACATGACCTTTTCTTTGCCTTCTTTGACTCCGCGTACGATACAGCCGATGCATGTTTTGCCTTTGGTGCGTGCCCCCAAAGTAGAGGGCTCGGGCAGTAGGTGCGCCAAAAATTGGATGGGTACTATGGATTGACCTTGGTATTCCACAGGCGCAATGCTAGTCATACCGACATTTTCTAGCACTTGCAGGTGTTTCAGGTAGTTGTCGGAAAAGCTCATCCAGAACTGGGCGCGCTTCAGGCTGGGGAAGTGCTTGCTGAGTGACTCCAGTTCCTCGTGATACATCCGATAAATATTGAATGTGCCAACGTCATCTGGACAGCTATAACGCGCTTTTTTTGACATGGCTGTGGTCGTTATAAACTCCCCGTTTTCCCAGTGGCGACATTGCGCAGACACTTCGCGAATATTAATCTCAGGATTAAAGTTAGTGGCAAAGGGATGGCCGTGGTCGCCGCCGTTGACATCGATGATATCGAGTTCATGAATTTCATCGAAGTAGTGCTTGGCGATATAGGCGGTAAAGACATTGGTCGCGCCGGGGTCGAACCCGCTGCCTAATAAGGCGGTCAATCCTGCGTCCACAAAACGTTGCTGATAATCCCACTGCCATCGATACTCAAATTGGGCCGTATCGATCGGCTCGTAGTTGGCCGTATCCAGGTAGTGGACTCCGGCTTCAAGGCAGGCGTCCATAATGGTCAGGTCCTGATAGGGTAGCGCCACGTTGATGACCAGTTCTGGTTTTTCTTGCCGTAGCAGGTTGACCAATGCGGGCACATTGTCTGCATCCACCTGTGCTGTGCGGATGGGCCGACTCAGCTGGGCGGCAATCGTCTTGCATTTCGACTCGGTGCGACTGGCTAAAACGATTTCGGTAAACACCTCACTCAACTGCGCGCATTTGTGCGCCACTACGCCGCCAACACCACCCGCCCCGATGATCATCACTTTAGACATTGTCCTGTTCCCCGTCTTCATCTGTTCTATTCATGCTCAAAATAAGTATACCCGTGCAGGCTTTCCTTAAAAGCCCGCAAAATCGACTGACGTTGGGCGATGGTTATTTTACCGCTGCGCACGGCGTCTTCTGCCACTAAGCGAAACTTTTCCTGCATCTGTTTGGGTTCATACTCAACATAACTCAGAACATCAGAGATACTGTCACCGTGGAATTCACGCTCAAACTCGAATGTGCCATCGGGATCAATGGCAACGTTGACCACGTTGGTGTCGCCGAACAGGTTGTGTAAGTCCCCGAGCGTTTCCTGATAAGCGCCCACAAGAAACACGCTAAGGTAGTAATCTTCGTCTGGTTTTAATGCATGCAGGTTGAGTGTTCGGCTGATTCCTTCCGGGGTGGAGAAGTGATCTATCTTGCCATCACAGTCACAGGTTAAGTCGGCCAATACCGCCGACCGGGTGGGCTGCTCGTTGAGCCGATGAATCGGCATAATGGGAAACACTTGATCAATTGCCCAGATGTCTGGAAGTGACTGGAACAGGCTGAAGTTGCCGTAATAGATGTCTGACAATAATTCGGGTAGATTTTCGAGCTCAGGTGGCACCCTGTTCAATTGAGGAAGTATCGCTGCGACCTTCTGCAAGACGGCCAAGTAGAGGTTTTCTCCCAATGCCCTCTCCCGCAGAGTAGCCTGACCATGGTGGAATTCTTCACGTAACTCGTCTCGATAGAACAGAGCGTCGTTATAGCTTTCCTGAAAGTTGTCTGCGCACACTGTTTTGAGTGCCGACTGAAGGTTGACCAGTGTTTCGTTGCAATCCGCCGGCAGATTGTCAGCGATCGGTCCAGGGCTGCTGGTGCGCACATCGAGTATGTTGAACAGCAACATCGATGAATAGGCAACGGTGGCACGACCGGATTCGGTGATAATGACAGGATGTGCAATGCCGAGTGGATCGAAGGTCTCACAGATGCTCTCTACAATATTGGTGCAGTATTCGTGCAGCTGGTAGTTCATGCTGTGAGTGCTGTTGGTGCGCGCGCCCTCGTAGTCTACTGCGAGGCCGCCGCCTAAATCGAGATAACCCATCGGTGCGCCTTCCTCGACCAGGCCAGCGTAAAAACGGCAGGCATCTAGTACACCGCTGCGTACATTGCGAATATTGGGAATCTGGGAGCCTAGATGACAATGCAATAGCTGTAGGCAGTGCAGCATCCCGGCGTCGCGTAGGTTATCCACAATACTGATCAGTGAATCTGTGGACAATCCAAATATAGAGCGATCTCCACTGTCTTGGCTCCAGTGACCATCAACTGCGACGCTATTTTTGATGCGCACACCAATGAGCGGCTCGACGCCCAGTATCCGGCTGCGCTCAAGCACGAGTGGCAATTCGGTGATGGACTCCAGCACAAAGAAACAGGCAATGCCCATTTGTCTGGCATAGAGTCCCAGATCGATAAACTCGGCATCTTTGTAGCCATTGCATACAATCAGGCTGTCGTGATCCTTCAGCTGCGACAGTGCGATAATCAGCTCCGCTTTACTGCCTGCTTCAAAGCCGTGGTGATACCGGCGCCCGTAGTCGGCTATTTCTTCGATAACGTGGCACTGCTGGTTGACCTTGATAGGAAATACGCCGCGGTACGTATTCTGGTAGCCGCCTTGTTCTATGGCCTGTGCAAAAGATTCGTTCAAGAGCTTGATGCGGTGATCAAGCAGGTTGCGGATACGCAGCACCGCCGGCATGTGCAGTCCCCTCGCGCGCATGCCCAATACAATATCCATAATAGACACAGCGACCTGATGCTCTCCGAAATCTACGTTCACCTGTGCTTCGCCCTGCTCTGAAAGATCAAAGTATCCGGCGCCCCAGGTGTTGATGCCATAGAGTTCTGCGCTGCACTCGCTGCTCCAGCCTGCAGGCGTGGCTGCAGCTGATGTGATAGTGGGGCGCTCTTTGGGCATACGTTGTATCTCGTCTTATACAGTTGCTACGGGCAATGACCCGCGGTTGCATGATGTCTGCCGCTCGAGACCAACGGAACCTCAGGCGCAGGCCTGAGCATTCGATGACATAAGATGTCTATTGCTATCACGTCGGCGCGATTTTATTCCTGCCTGAGGAGAACGCAAGTATTTTCTGGCTCAGGTGCGTCTGAGCTTAGCCAGGATTCGCCCTATGGCAACGGCAACTCAATGGTCAAGGCCGCCAAAACAGTGGTTATCCGTGACGCCGCTCTGCAAAAAAATAGACCAGTGTGGTGAGCGAATAGGCCTCGGCTGACTCCAAATAGAAGGTCAATGGTTACAGGTTGAAAAAACTCTGGTATAAACTCACGCAACAGCTCATTTTCAAGGCTACAAGATATGGTCCGAGTAGTCATTTTCGCCACTCTTTTGTTACTCGCGTCTCTCCGTGTTAGTGCGTCAACCTTTCCCCGACCCCCAGCGTTAGAGCCAGCCGTCAGTTTTTGGGTCAAGGTCTATACCCAAATTTCTACTCAACAGGGATTCATTCATGACGATGAAAATCTGTCCGTTATCTACCAGACAGTTAGTGTTTCGCCTGCGCTCACTAGGCGCCAACGGGACCAGCAGATCGCCGCCGCGACCCAGCGTGTCAGGAACGCACTGAACAGCCTCGGCCAGGGTAAACTCAGCGCTTTCAGCGCCACTGAAACAGAGGTGCTTGCCGCCTGGCCGCTAGAAACGTCCTCTGAGACCTTTGCCCTCGCAGCTCAGCGGGTTCGTTTCCAACTGGGTCAATCGGACCGTTTTCTCGCCGGACTAGCCCGTTCTGGACAATGGAAACAGCATATCCGCGAAGTTCTAATCCACCATGATTTGCCTCTGGAATTGGGGGTGCTGCCCCATGTGGAGTCTTCCTTTAATCCCCGCGCGTACTCTAAGGTAGCAGCGGCGGGGATGTGGCAATTTATGCCTGCCACCGCACGTCAGTATATGCGGGTGGATACTGTGATGGATGAGCGCATGGACCCTTTCATCGCAACTGAAGGCGCGGCTAGGCTACTCAAGACTAATTATAAAATTACGGGCACCTGGCCATTGGCCCTGACCAGTTACAATCATGGTGCGGGCGGAATGACGCGTGCGGCAAAGACATTGGGCACCAAGGATATCGGCGTTATTGTTCGCAAGTACAAGAGTCCCTCCTTCGGTTTTGCCTCGCGCAACTTTTACGCCTCATTTCTTGCAGCGCTGCAGATTGATAGTGATCCCGGGCGCTATTTCCGCAAAGTAGCATGGGAGTCACCCACGTCTTTCGATGTTGTTACGTTGCCGGATTACATTTCAGCCAGTGCGTTGGCCCGCGCTGCCGGTATTAGTCTTGATCAGCTAAAACGTCACAATCCGGCACTGCTGGAGCCGGTATGGAGTGGGGATAAATATATTCCCCAGGGTTATCCTTTGCGGGTGCCCAAGGCGCAACTCAATAGACCGCTGGAGAAGACGGTGGCGTCCTTGTCTTCGAATGCCTATTTCAGTCAGCAAAAGCCAGACCGCATGCATCGCGTCGTTCCGGGTGATTCTTTGTCGACCATAGCCCAACGCTACGGGACTTCTGTATCAAACTTGATGGCCCTCAATGGTTTACGCAGTCACTCTATCCGCGCGGGTAAATCTCTACGCTTGCCGGGCTATAAGCCGGGCCAACCTTCGTCGGTCGCGAGCATCGTCGGTGGTCAGTTACAGGCGCGCGAGTATGTTATTCGAAGTGGCGACTCATTGTGGAGCATTGCGCGGCGGTTCAAGGTTTCCATGCAACAACTGGTAGCATGGAATGCGCTTTCTATTAAGAAGGCGATCCAGCCAGGTCAAAAATTAAAAATAGCCAGCGCCGGGTAAGATCTCTTTCATCTAAGGTATATTTGGGGGTGTGTTTGGGGTGTTTCCGGTTGAGCAATAAGGAAGATGAATGAACTGCAATGAGCAGCGTGATTCCAGTTACGTTTCCCCTGATGAGTTACGCAATACAACGCGGGCGGTGCGCCCCAAGGATGCGGCCACTCTGATTATTGTGCGTGGCGGCGGCAAGGAGCCACGTGTGCTAATGGGTAAGCGTGCCGCCAGCCATAAATTCATGCCGAATAAATTTGTTTTTCCCGGTGGCAAGGTGGATCCGGCGGATAGCCGCATTGTACCGCCGCACGATTTGCACCCGCAAGTGATGAAACGTCTGCGCCGAGGTTGCTCCGAAGTCCGGGCGCGTGCACTCGCATTAGCTGCAATTCGGGAGACCTACGAGGAGACAGGGCTGATCGTTGGAGAACCCCATACACACACAATTAAAACGCGCTCGCAACACTGGGCTGATTTTCTGCAGCACGATGTCAATCCACGACTGGATGTCCTGCACCTTATTGCCCGGGCCATTACGCCGCCTTACCGCGATCGTCGATTTGATGCCCGCTTCTTTATGGTTGATGCGGAACATATTCAAGGGGAGGTACATGAGCGGCCACAGGGTTCGGGAGAGCTGTTAGATTTGCACTGGGTGGGGCTGTCAAAGGCGCAGGAAATGGACCAACTCCCGCACATCACTCGAGCCGTGTTGCAGGAGTTAGAGCGGCGGTTACGTGAGGGGGCAGGCCCCGAAACGCCTGGTCCGTTCGTTCTTGTGCGCAATGGCAAGTCTGTAATCGAGTCAATCTGAAGAGTACCCCCGAAAAATCTAGCATTAGAGGCAAGCTCCTCAGGCACGCGAGATCGCCACTAATGCATTATCTAGAATCCGGCGGGCCCATGTACATGATTGGATTTTAGTGCGTTATCGGCCTGGCGGAAAAGAGGCAAAAATCGCGGTAGCGGCGGCATTGTATTTACCTTGGTCTTCGCTGTGCTGGCCTTTGAGGCGCGATTGAGTCACACCACGCCATACCGATTTTTTCAGCTCGGGGTCTATCATGTCGACGATGAACGTCCCCTGCGTATAGTTTTGTACCGAGACCTCAGTACGGGTTGGGCTGCAGTTCCAGCAATTGTATGCACTATAGCGATTGTAGCCCCCGTAATATCCACCGTATCCCCTGCCCATACCCATGCCCATCGTGGGAGTCTGATAGGTGCGCACGTCAGTTTTGTTCTGCGTGTCCAAAGTCCAACTGAGTAAAAGATCAGCCGTGGACGCATCCGTTACCATCTGAAAGCCTCGGTTGGTCAGTGCATAGGATAGCGCCTCGTCGATACGGTCGCGCTGTATGTCGCTCAGCTGCATCGGGTTATCACCTAAGACTTCGCCAGAGTTTCGATAAAAAGCGATAGTTTTCACCGCACTAAAGTCATAATCGGCTTTGTAATCTACGGTTGGCTTGGGTGGTCCGCTAGCGCAGGCGGCCAATAAGATGCTGACTGAAAATACAGTCAGTGCTCGCAATAGGGTCACAGAGGAATTGATCATTAGAATCTCCATTAGAGGTGGGCGCATGTCGTTGCGATTGTGACTTCAGTGTAACCAATTATTAGGAGTTTGGGCACGAAGGGGGTCAATTTATGCCGCAGGGTTGGGGTAAGGATGGAGGCGACTGGAGGAATTTACCGGTGGCGGCGGCTGTCACTCGATCATTTCGGTCATCCATCCAATAGCGATATTGCAGTGGTAGGATGCTAGCAAGATGCGTTTCCAGAGCTTTGACGAGTGTCAGTCGTGATTGCAGCCGTCCAACTGCAGGATCAGCGGCGAGTACCCCGCTACTCTGGGTATGCAGCGCCTGCAGCAGTGCTCCTGCGTCGCCCCCGGCGACTTGGCTAAGCAATACTTCGAAGTCACGATTCTGTGCCTGGTAATCGCCACTCAACCAGCGACACACATGCCGGTTGATACGCTTTAGCGCAGATACCGCTACAGCGAGGCTCACAACCGGATAATCTCCGGGGGCTCTCGGGGCCAGCCAGAACGACCGGTACTCGTCGCTGCCTAGAGTCGCATTGAAGATCAGCGCGGGTAATTGCTTCTGTCTCTGGCGCCAGGCTGCATCGATGGCATTCGCCAGCGTGCTGTTGTGGTCACGCAGCAGGTCAATGCACGGTGGCGCGAGCTGCAGATATTCCAGCTCCAGTAGGAGCCGCTGTGACGGTTTTGCATATCGACCGAGGCTACTGTTGCGCTTGCCAATGGTAGCTTGCACGGTACACCCACTCAGGTTCACTAGATCGAGCGTGTCGAGAGTCCCCCAGGGTATAGGCAGCTGCAGATCGACGACTACCGGTGGCACCTTAAGTTCGTCGGAGGGGGCGATAGATTGGGCTGCGCCTGTTCTACTGAGGTAAACCTCAAGCGGTGTATCAGGCTCGGCAGGCTGACAACCGTCTAGCAGAATGAGAAACGCACTGCACAGGAGCCATCGACTGCGCTCATGCTGACTTCCAGGAGTGCGTCGATGCAGCATAAATCGCTTCCTGCAGAGGCCCACTCCTTTATAGCGCAAAGGGCCATGATATGCGGCATCAATTCTAGTCTATTAGCTGCAGCGCAGCGGGTTTCAGGCTGCTCGGGCGCTTGCGCGCTGATGCCAGGCTTGCAAGTCGGGACAGGTGTCGGGGATGGATTCTTTTATCCAAGCCAGAAAATCGATCATCACCAGTAGATCAATATCAGCAATCGTAAAATTGTCACCTGCCAGCCAGGTTGATGAGGCCAGATGTGCGTCCAGTTGCGGCAGAATGTGGTGTATTTGCATTAAACCGCGTTCTGCCAGCTCAGGTATTTGGGGGGTATCTAGCGGCCCCGGCAGCGCCCGATTGTGAAAGTTTTTGCCGCGGTTACGCAGGGCGCTGGCGATGGCCACCATCAGGCCTTGAAACAGTCTGTGGCACCAGCTGATAGCTTGGGCCCGTTCTAATGGTGTGCTGCCCATAAGCGGTTGCTCGGGATGGAGTTCTTCCAGATAAGAGAACATGCCAATCACTTCTGTCAGCACTGTGCCGTCGTCTAGCACTAGGGCTGGTAGGGTGCATGCTGGGTTGACCTGCCGGTAGCTGTTATTCAGTTGCTCGGCTGTCATCATATCGATCTGTTGTGTGTCGATTTGAATGTCTTTGAGTTTGAGGAATAGGGAGAGGCGCCGTGGGTTGGGGGCGGGGTCATACGTATAGAGTTTCATTTGTGGCCTTTTTTGTTGCGGAAAAGATGACGGGTGAGCGGATCCTACTAGAGCCCTGCGCCAAAGTGGTGCTAGTGTGTCGCTCTTTTTTGTCTGGGGCAATAGTTTCAATCATCACGTTTTAACACCGACCATATGTGGCTATAATGCGCCGCTGACCAACCGAGGAACTCGCCGTGATGAATCGTATAGCTTTTAGTTTTTTAGTCGCCCTGCTGGCTGGCAGCGCTTTTGCTGCAGATTTGAGCGATGCCCAGCGTAACGCCATAGTGGAGCGGATCAAGCCGGTGGGCGAATCGTGTGTGGAAGGTGATAACACCTGCGCCGCAGCCCCTGCCACTGTAGTGAGTGCCGAACCGCGCTCAGGGGAAGCGGTTTACAACGCAGCTTGTATGGCCTGTCACAGTACTGGCGCCGCAGGTGCGCCTAAATATGGCGATGCCGTGGCCTGGAGTGGTCGAATCGCTAAGGGCATGCCGGCTTTGTACGCCACTGGCGTTGGGGGTGTTCCCGGCACCGGCATGATAGCCAAGGGGGGTTGCATGACCTGTTCTGATGAGGATGTGTATGCTGCTGTGGACTACATGGTTGCTGGCAGCCAGTAAAGAGGACCTGCTCAGGCGAATAAATCCTTAAGCCCGGCCAACGTTTCTTGGCCGCGCTCCTCATTGGCGTCCTGCGTGTCCTGACCACCGCCTTGCCATTGCAGGTCATCTTGGGGTAATTCGGCGATAAAGCGGCTGGGCTCACAGTTGATGGTTTCGCCAAACTGGCGACGCTTCAGAGCCATGGTCATGCTCAGGGTTTGTTGCGCTCGAGTGATGCCGACATAGGCCAGTCGCCGTTCCTCCTCAATGTTATCTTCCTCGATACTCGCTCGGTGGGGCAATAGTTTCTCCTCCATGCCGATAATGTAGACGTGCGGAAACTCCAAGCCCTTGGCGGCGTGCAGCGTCATTAGCTGCACACTTTCGGGCCCTTTTTCTTCCTCGTCTTGCTGCTCCAGAAGATCTCGCAGCACCAGGCGGGAGATCGCCTCATCTAGCGCAACTTGCTCGTTCGACATAACCCGCTGCAGGCCGTCGATCAAAAAATGGACATTACCCATACGCCGTTCTGCCACGTCCTCGCTGGAACTGAGTTGGTCAAGCCAGCCCTCGTAGTCAATGTCGCGTATCATTTGCCGCACACCTGAGACGCTGTCGTAGCCGGCGCAGCTGCTGCGCACGCCATCCATCCACTGCCGAAACTCGCGCAGGCGTTTGAGCCCGGCCTCGGGTACCTGATTCGAATCAATGCTGCTACAGGCCTGATTCAGGCTGCAACGATTGGCGAGCGCGAAATTGCCCAATGCTTCAAGTGTCGAGGTGCCGAGCTTGCGTCTGGGTACGTTGGCGATACGCAAAAAAGCGTTGTCATCGTTCTCGTTTATGATGAGACGGAGGTAGGCCATGATGTCCTTCACCTCATTGCGGGCGAAGAATGACGTTCCCCCGCTGAGATGGTAGGGCACCTGCTGCTGTTGCAGCGCCAACTCAATCAAGCGTGACTGGTGGTTACCTCGATACAGGATGGCATAGTCGCCAAAGCGTGTGCGTCGGCGTAACTTATGGTCAAGAATTTCTGCAACAACCTGATCTGCTTCGTGTTGCTCGTCACTGCAGCGAATAATGCGGATAGGTTCACCGTAGCCCAGTTCACTCCAAAGCTGTTTGTCGAACACGTGCGGATTATTGGCGATCAGGGTGTTGGCAGCCTTGAGTATGCGTGCCGTGGAGCGATAGTTTTGCTCCAGTTTGACAACTTTCAGACCGGAAAAGTCCTCTTGCAGTTGTACCAGATTCTCGGGCCGGGCACCGCGCCAGGCATAAATGGATTGGTCATCGTCTCCTACTACCGTAAGCCCGCTGCCGAGGCCTATCAGCTGTTTTACCAGTAGATACTGGCTAGAATTGGTGTCCTGATATTCATCGACCAACAGGTAGTGGATTTGGTTCTGCCACTTTTCCAGAATGGCGGGTGAGTGCTCAAAGAGTATTGTAGGGAGCAGGATCAAGTCGTCGAAATCAAGCGCATTGTAGGCTTTCAGGGCACGTTTGTAGCGCAGGTAGGCTTGTGCACACAGCATGTCCGCTGGACTGGTGGCATTCGCCAGCGCCTGTTCTGGTAGCACGCGATCATTTTTCCAATTGGAGATACGTTGCGCGATGGTGTTCGCCTGGTCGCCCTCTGCACCGTACTCCTGAATCAGTAGATCACGTATCAGGGTGCGAGTGTCCTCCCCATCGAAGATGGAAAAACCCGATTTAAGCCCTAGCGCCTTGCGCTCGGTGCGGATGATCTTCAGACCTAATTGGTGAAACGTGCTGACCGTGAGCCCTTCCGCCGCATTGCCACGCAACAGTTTGCCTATCCGTTCTTTCATCTCGCGTGCCGCTTTATTGGTAAAGGTTACCGCTGCAACGTGACTGGCATTGATGCCACAGATATCCACTAGATAGGCAATTTTTTGGGTGATAACACTGGTTTTACCACTGCCAGCACCGGCGAGAACCAAAAGGGGGCCGTCGATATAGCGCACGGCCTCGCGTTGTCGGAGGTTCAGTTGTGGCACGCGGTTAACGATTCCTGACCACTTTTGCGACGGAACTGGCTGTGGCAGTGAGAAGTCCGTCGCTGTTGTAGAGTCGAGCCTCTAAAAAGGCGGTTTTATAGCTGCATTTGATGATCTTGCCGACCGCCCGCAGGCAGCCTGCTCGGGTAGGTTCCAGATAAGTGGTATTGATGTCGAGGGATGAGAGCCCGCTTATATCTTCGCCTGAGGCAAAGACAGCGTGGCTCATGGCTGCGTCCAGCATTACCGTGATGAATCCCCCTTGCACCACGTCGATAGAATGACAAAAGTCCGTACTGACCATAAATTCAAAGCTGCAGGATTGTTCCTGCTGATCGATAGCCACAATTTTACCGCCTAGCATCGCTATAAAGCCGGGCCGGTGTGCATTGAGCCGTTCAATGATCGAAAACTCGCTCATGTCAGGGTGTCTCCGCGGAATACGCTGGCGCTACAGAAGTGATTTTATTCATACGTGCACAAGTAGGCTGTCTCTGTCGATACTTGAACGTCGAACGTTTCGTTAGCGGCTACGATAAAGTGGTCTCCTGCATTGTAGGTTACCCAGTCTCCTGCGCCAGGTAGCCTCACGGTGAGAGCCCCGCTGATAACGCTCATGGTTTCTTTTTGAGTGGTGCCAAACTCGAACTCTCCAGCGGCCATCACGCCAACAGAGGCGGGAAGTGTTGCGGTCTGAAAAGCGATGGAAGCGACCTTGCCATCAAAATATTGGTTAATGTGAAACATTGAACTCCTCAGAACAGTTTGCATAAAAAATACGGGAGATGATTTTCGCTTTTTTTTAAGGGCAAAGTAAAAAGAAAAATGCCGTGAGCGTGAATTAAAAAGGCAAAAAGGCCATTGTTGTGTGTCCGATTAGCACATGCCCCGGGTTTTTTAGTTTAACTGGCCGTGCGCCTGCTCAGAATTCCCTTATTTGTCTTATAGATGCAACACCATCAGGTATGTTTGCAACCCTAGATATCCTGAGAGATGGATCCGCCCTCTAGCTCTGCATCCAGCAAGGCGCCGGTGATGTTATCCATGGGGGACTCACGGTGCTTCTCCGCCAGATTCGTTGCGTATTGGATGACCTCCAGTGACGCCAGCTGTCCCTCTAACTCGGAAATTGACATATCCGGGTCATCGGCGAAGATCATGGTGTTGGTCCATTCAAAAAACTTCTTGCGATCTTTAAGCGGTACGCCCAGTAGTTCCAGAATGCCGATTAATGGCAGTTCTGCGGAGACCTCCTCTACGAATTCGCACGCTCCTTTGCTCACCACCGCATCGACGATACGTTTTGCATGCTCGCGGAATTTGGGTGCATAGGATTCAACGCGCTTTGGCGTAAACGCATTGCGCACAACGCGACGCACCTTCTGGTGTTGAGGCGGGTCCATATTAATAATGGTGTGACAGTGGATGTTATCGACCATGTCCTGGTCGTATTCCATGGGGAAGGCGGAGCGGGCTGCGGAGGAGAAGAGTATTGGATTCTTGGAAACAGTATCCATTTCTGTGATCCGCGTGACCACCCAATAGGGCACCCTAGTGATGGGATCCTCCAGCTTAACGACCGGGCCAGATTCGCGGATTTCTGTAAGTTTGCCGCAGGGCATACCCTCAGCGTAAGTGCCCGGGTCGAGTAGGTTGGCGAAAGGGCATTGGTCAACAGGTTTCTCCGACGATCAAAATGAGTCTATCTAAGCAGCGGCTCAAACCAACAACTATTAGTTTATAGCTGATTTTCGCATAATGGAATCTTCGGGTAACGCTCATCAGGCAACGGGGTGCAGTCCAGTTCCAGCTGTCGTTCTTGTGTCAGTAGCGGTAGGCAAGTGCCTCGGTGATATGGGCTATACCGATGGACTTGGACTGTTCGAGATCCGCGAGTGTGCGCGCTACCCGCAGTGTCCGATGCAACCCTCTTCCCGATAGGTGCATTTGCGTTGCGGCCGATATAAGACTTTTACTCTCTGCCTTTCCCAGTGCGCAAATGCGTCCTAACTTGTCGGGAGACAGCTGTGAATTAGGGCTACCTTGGCGCTCTTCTTGCAGCACGCGGCAGCGATAGACCCGCTCTTGGACCACCGCAGATGCTTCGCCGAACGTGGCTGGGGCCAATAATTCCCTAGGCGTTAACCGGCTGACCTGAACGTGGAGGTCGATACGGTCCAGTAGCGGCCCTGACACCCGTGATCGATAGCGCTGGATTTGTTCCGGTGTGCAGCGGCAGGGCCGATCGGGGTCGCCGAGGTAGCCGCAGGGGCAGGGGTTCATTGCGGCGACTAACTGAAATCGCGCAGGGTAGGTGATCCTGTGGCTAGCGCGCGCGAGAGTGATCTCACCGGACTCCATCGGTTCCCTTAGGACTTCGAGGCAATGGCGGCTAAATTCTGGCAATTCGTCCAAAAACAGCACACCCCCATGAGCTAGGGAGATTTCTCCCGGACGCGGCTTGCTGCCGCCACCGACTAGAGCCGCAGCGCTGGCGCTGTGGTGTGGATTGCGAAATGGCCGCTGAAAGACAAAGTCGCCCTCGGCAGAAGGGCTGTCAATATCGCGTAAGGCCAGACCAAGCAGGACCTCGTGCGGGGCAGGTGGCGGCAGTATGCCGGGCAAGCGACTGGCAAGAAGCGTTTTTCCCGTGCCCGGAGGGCCCCAGAGTAAGAGGTTGTGGCCACCCCCAGCGGCTATTTCCAGTGCGCGCCGGGCACCTTCCTGTCCTACAACGTCGCACAAATCCGGGTGACCCTGCACCGTAGCGGCGACGCCGGCCTGCGTGACTGCGATTTTCTCACTGCCGTTGAGGTGCGCGCAGAGTGTGAGAATGTCTGGCGCGGCAATCACCCTACTGCCCGGGACGATTGCGGCAGCTGAGGCGCATGCGGTGGCAACGACCAGTTGGCGACCCTTGCCGCTCGCCGCGACGGCGGCGGCAACGACACCTGGGACGGGCCGCAGGCTGCCATCGAGAGCCAACTCTGCGAGAAATTCATGTTGTGCAAGAGAGTGCTGTGGCATTTGCCCAGAGGCACTGAGAATACCCAGTGCGATCGGCAGGTCAAAGCGCCCGCCTTCCTTGGGCAGGTCGGCCGGAGCCAGGTTTACGGTGATACGGCGATCAGGGAAGGTGAAGTGGGAGTTGAGGATGGCGCTGCGTACGCGGTCTTTGCTCTCTCGCACGGCTGTCTCTGGCAAGCCAACGATATTAAAGGCCGGCAGGCCGTTGGATAAATGCGTTTCTACTTCTACCAAAGGGGCGTCAATGCCCGATAGCGCACGGCTATAAATTACAGACAGTTCCATGGCTCTTCCTTGAGCGTGTTATTGTTGCTTCTGTGACGGGATCCTGCGCGCTGGCTGAACCCCCGCTATTCACTTCTGGGTCAGGTGTTCCAGTTCTTGGGTCATTTCCTCCAATGTCGCTTCCAGTAAAACCACGCGGGCACGGGTACGCTGGAGTATTTCAGTTTGGGCGTCAAACTCCTCGCGGCTCACCATATCAAGTCGAGACAATGTCGATTGCGCCAATGCGCGCAGGCTTTTATCCACGTCACTCTTAACGCCGCTGGCGCCGACCAGTTCGCTGACCTGCTGTAGAAGCTCCCAAGGAGGTGGGGGTACTTTTAGTGCCATGAGCTTACCTTTGCGCGTAATTGTGAGTCGGCCAAAGTCTAGACCATTTTTCCGACCGGGCACAGCGCATAAACACGCACCGTATTGGTGCGCCGCACGATAATGTGGCCTTGTCACGGGTTCCAATGAGCACATATTAAGAGAATATATTTCATATCTTATTGAAAAATAACAATAATATATTTTTTGGCACAGACTCTGCATTATCTCGGCTGACAGTCTAGTGAGGTGGACGCAAAGCCCCCCGCAGCACCCAGATACTGCCTGACTAGTACTGCGTAATTTGACGTTAAACTCTAGGAGTAGATAACATGAAAAACAAAATACTGTTAACCGCAGTAGCCACTTCAACCCTTTTGGCTGGTATAGCCGCAACGTCCGCACAGGCCTTTGATATCAGCGGCAACATGGCACTGGTATCCGACTACCGATTCCGTGGTATCTCTCAGACCGGTGAAGACGCCGCTGTGCAGGGCGGATTGGATGCGTCTTTCGAGTCTGGTTTCTATGTAGGAACGTGGGCATCGTCGGTTGATTTTGGCGATGTTGATGATGGTAGCGGCAGCTTTGGAACGATGGAGATTGACTATTATGCCGGATGGGGTGGTCCTATCGGCGATACCGACTTCAGTGTTGATGTCGGTTATATGTATTACCAGTATCCGGGCGACACCGTTAACCCTAGCGGCGACTATGCGGAGTTTCACGTCACCGGTTCTTGGGAGGATTTGTCTGTGGGTGTGATTTACTCTGACGACTTTTATGCTGAGACGGGTAAGTACATGTACTATTCCGGCGACTACAGTATGACTTTCGCGGAAGACTTTTCTCTGGCGTTACACGCTGGCTACAACGATTTTGATGAAGCCGGTTTCTTCGCAACCGATACGGATACGTACGCCGACTACTCGGTGACTCTCGGCTATACGTTCAAAGGGGTTGACCTGTCGGTGGCTTGGGTAGGCACAGACCTGGACGATGTGGATTGCTTCGACTCCAGCATCTGTGATGATACTGCCGTTTTCAGCATTAGCAAAAGCCTTTAACCGCCTCGGGTCGACCAGTTTTCTGGTCGACGCTCTCACTCTGGAGATTTTTATGAAACTAATTACGGCCATTGTTAAGCCATTTAAGCTAGACGACGTGCGCGAGGCGCTGTCAGAGATTGGCGTTCAAGGAATTACTGTGACCGAGGTCAAAGGGTTCGGGCGACAGAAGGGCCACACGGAGCTCTATCGTGGGGCGGAATACGTTGTCGATTTTCTGCCAAAAATAAAGATTGAGGTGGCCGTTGCCGGCGGTGCTGTAGATCAAACCATCGAAGCCATTACCAATGCAGCCAATACCGGCAAAATTGGTGACGGCAAGGTATTCGTCTCCGAACTGGAGCAAGTGATTCGTATTCGTACCGGCGAGACCGGCGAAGACGCAATTTAACCATATCCCTAAACGACCGTTAGCGGAGAACTATACTCATGGAACAAAATATTTTCGAACTACAGTACGCCCTAGACACATTTTACTTCCTGATCTGCGGTGCACTCGTAATGTGGATGGCAGCAGGGTTCGCTATGCTGGAGGCAGGCCTGGTCCGCTCCAAGAACACGACAGAGATACTACTGAAGAACATCTCACTGTATGCAGTGGCATGTACCATGTACATGATCTGCGGTTACGCGATTATGTACGGAGGTGGTGACTTCTCTCTGTTTTTGAATGACATCGAGTCTAACGGCGTGACGGGTGCAGAAGAGCCAGCCACTTATGCGCCCTCTGCTGATTTCTTCTTCCAGGTAGTGTTTGTCGCTACGGCAATGTCTATCGTGTCCGGTGCTGTAGCCGAGCGTATGAAATTGTGGGCATTTCTTGCCTTCGCGGTTGTTATGACGGCCTTCATCTACCCGATGGAAGGCTCCTGGACCTGGGGTGGACAGTCGGTTTTTGGCATGTACACACTGGGCGATCTTGGCTTCTCTGACTTTGCTGGGTCTGGCATCGTGCACATGGCCGGCGCGTCCGCAGCTCTCGCTGGTGTGCTTCTGCTGGGAGCACGAAAAGGTAAGTACGGCGCAGACGGCTCGATTAAGCCGATCCCCGGCGCCAATATGCCTATGGCAACGTTAGGAACCTTCGTCCTATGGATGGGCTGGTTCGGCTTTAATGGCGGCTCTGTGCTGGCAACAGCGAGTGTTGACAGTGCCAACGCTGTTGCAGTGGTTTTCATGAACACTAATGCGGCGGCGGCGGGTGGTCTGATCGCGGCCATGGTCTTAGCCAAAGTTATGTTTGGCAAGGCGGATCTGACTATGGCGCTTAACGGTGCATTAGCCGGGCTGGTCGCCATTACTGCCGAGCCATCTACCCCCACCGCTTTGCAGGCTACATTATTCGGCGGTCTTGGTGGTGTGTTGGTGGTGTTTGCCATTATCACATTGGATAAGCTGAAGATTGATGATCCTGTTGGTGCCATCTCAGTACACGGCGTGGTCGGTCTGTTGGGGCTGCTACTAGTGCCGTTTACCAACGACGGCTCATCATTTAGCGGCCAGCTTATCGGCGCTGCCACTATATTTGTCTGGGTCTTTGGGACGAGCCTGATAGTTTGGGGCATTCTGAAAGCGGTCATGGGTATCCGTGTCAGCGAGCAGGAAGAATACGAGGGTGTAGATATGTCAGAGTGCGGCATGGAAGCCTACCCTGAATTTGTTGGCGCCAGCGGCAGCGGTCGCTAGCAAGGACAGACTTTGCGGGCGCATTTAACCATGCGTTTTTTTGGGGGCCTTCGGGCCCCTTTTTTTGTTATACCTTAGGAGCCTGCGTTATAATGGTATCGGTTAATGACGTTTCGCGTGCTATTGTTGTGTCACTAGAGCGTGTATCTCACGAGAATGAACTTTGAGGAAGACTAAGCAATGTATAAACAAATCATTATCGCCTCCAGTATTGCAGTGCTCACCATGAGTTTAGCCGCGTGTGGCGGCGGCGGAGCCACCACCCAGGTTGATGCCAGGGGAACTCAGGGACAGCAGTTGATGGATCTTAAGGAAGCTCTTGATAAGGGCGTGATAAATCAGAAAGAGTACGATCAAACAAAGAAAAAAATACTGAAGTCCTGAATTCGCACGTTTTATCGATGGTCACTGATGTCGAGGATGGCCTTCGGTAATTGTCGGAGGTTCTCGATTTCCCTGTCCGCCCTGTCCCCATCTGGCCAGGTTTTCTGTCGAGAATTCACCCATACCGTGTGCATGCCCATGTCGCGGGCACCCCGAATATCATGTTCAGGATCATCACCCACGTGAATAATCTGCTCAGCAGCAACGCCCGTTTGTTTTAGTGCGGCTTGGAACATGGCGGGATGAGGCTTGCTAGCGCCCATGTGTTCGGCCGAAAATGCGAAATCAAAATAGTCGGCGGCATCGGTCTTGTAGATGTCAGCATTACCATTAGTTAAGGCTCCTAGGGTGTAGCGTTGCGCTAGTCGTTCCAGAACACCCAAGGCTTCCTCGTAAAATACCACCTTATGCCGCGCCACTAAAAACACTTCAAATGCTTGTTGCGCGCCGATGTGTGCATCTTCTTTGGAGTAACCCCCGGCAATCTGGAGTTCGTAAAGCATTTGGGTGCGCATTTGGCTGACGTGGTGCAATAGCTCAGGGTGGCGTTTCCAGACGGATTTTTTAAACTCTAACAGGGACTCCTGGTCGAAAGCGTCCACAGCGCCGGGGCGGTGTTGCAGTAGCCACTGTTGTTGCACTTGCTCCGCCTTGATGAGAGCAGGTTCTACATCCCATAAGGTATTATCTAGATCAAAGGTGATGACGGAAATTGTCATCTTAGCTATCTTTGCGACGTTTGGCCCGCGGGTGCGATGCATCGTACACCTTGGCGAGGTGCTGAAAGTCGAGATGAGTGTAAATCTGTGTGGTCGAGATGTTTGCATGGCCCAGTAGTTCTTGGACGGCTCGCAGGTCGCCGCTGGATTCCAGCATGTGACTGGCAAACGAGTGGCGCAACATGTGAGGATGTATGTCCTGATGCATGCCGGATTTGCGACCCTGAAGCTTCAGCCGGGCCTGAATATTGCGCACACTGATGCGGCGGCCGCGATTACTGGTGAAAAGAGCACCAGGGTCGGCTGTCTCTGCAGGGTCTAACGGGCGCAGTTCCAGCCAGCGCGCAATGGTCTGCAGTGCTGTGGAGCCTACCGGGACGGTTCGCGTTTTTCTACCCTTGCCGGTTACGGTCAACAGTTTGGATTGTGGGTCTATGTCGTTGACATTCACCGCGGCTAATTCCGCCAGGCGCAGCCCCGAGGAGTAAAACAATTCCGCCATCGCGCTGTCGCGACATGCGACCGCTGTTTCTGACTCGAAGACCAGATACTTGTCTACCTGATCTGCATCCAGAGTTTTGGGTAGCTTGCGGGGCTTGCGAGGAGCCTGCACGCTGGTCGCGGGATTGCGCAGTACGCCGTTTTCACGCCCGAGAAAGTTAAAATACGAGCGGGTGGCGGAGAGACTGCGCTGAATGCTGCCACCGGCCAGACCTCGACGGTGTAGCTGGCTTGCCCATGCACGAATATCGGCCTCTACCAGCTCCTCCATGGCATCCTTATTGTGTGTTTCGCAGTAACGCTGCAGGGATAGCAAGTCGCGCTTGTAGTTACTGGTGGTATGAGGCGAAAGTCTGCGTACGTCTTGCAGATAAGTGATAAATCGCGCTGCGGACTCGTTTAGTGTAGCGTCCAGCGCGGTGTCTTCGATCACGATGCGCTTAGTGGTTCGTATTGGGTAGGTTGGGAAGCAGCTTCACGATAACGTCCGCGATATGAGCGAGAAAGAGTGTGCCCGTCTTGCTGTTGTAGCGGTTGGCGTCTGAGCTACCAACTGCGATCAGTCCTAACTGTTCGGTAGATCCCAATGGCATGATGGCGGCCGAACCGACCCCCTTTCCTTCCGGGAAGAGAAATATGAGTTCCTCCGTCCTCAGCGTGCCGCAGATGGCCTTGTGACCTCGGAAGAGGGAGCCGATCTCTTGTTTCACCCTCTCATGTGATGTGGTTCGACACCCTTCAGTATTGTCGTTTTTGGCGTACAGGATCATACTAGCGTGTTCTACATTAAAGTCAGCCGCCATCGATGTGATGAAGGTGCTGTAAAGTGCCTCGACAGAATTGGCATCCAGTAGCTTCAGCACCAGTGTGCGCGTTTTCTCAAATAGAGCATCGTTGTCCTTTGCATTCGCGGAAAGAGCTTTAAGTCGTTGGCGTAGTTCCGTGCTGCGTTCGCGCATAACACTGACCTGCTTCTCCACTAGCGATACGGCGCTACCTGATGCATGTGAAACATGCAGAAAGTCCAGCATATCGGGATAGCGCTGCAGAAAATCATCATGGTTTTTAAGGTATTCACGCACAATCTCGTCATTGATTTCGCTGTCTGCGCTTTGCACGTCTGTATTCTGTTCTTTGCTGACTGCCATGATTGTTACCTCTCCTACCTTGGATGGCCCCGCTGACGAGGACTCAAATTTTTATGGTTCCGTCGAACACCACCGCAGTGGGCCCTGTCATTATCACCGACTGGCCTTCTCCCGCCCACGATACCGAAAGCTTACCCCCCGGCAACGCTACTGTCACGGAATCACTCAGCCAGCCGCGTGAAATACCGTAAACAACAGCGGCACAGGCGCCCGTCCCACAGGCCAGAGTTTCGCCAACGCTCCGCTCATAGACGCGCAGCTTAATTTCCTTTTTCGAAACGATTTGCATGAAACCGACGTTAACGTGTTGTGGAAAGTCAGAATGTGACTCGATAAGCGGCCCGAGACGCTCGATCTCGCTCCCGCTGGTGCTCTCAACCCGCAATATAGCATGCGGATTTCCCATCGACACTGAGCCAATTTCCAACTCTGTACTGTCTACCAGAAGGGGATAACTCTGCTGTCTGGCAGCCACCGCGAGGGGAATCTTTTCGGGTTCGAACTCCGGCGCACCCATATCGACTTCAACTTCATGGTTGCGGAGTACGCGCAGTTCAATAATACCTGCCGCCGTTTCCACGCTGATAGTCCGCTTGCGGGTCAGGTTCTTTTCGCGGACGAAGATGGCGAAACAACGAGCGCCATTACCGCACTGCTGCACCTCGTTGCCGTCGGCATTGTAGATGCGGTAATGAAAATCCACCTTTGGATTGTGCGGCGCTTCTACTACCAGTACCTGATCGCACCCCACGCCAAAATGTCGGTCCGCTAGCCTGCGCACGTCTTGCGGGCGGAGCTTGTAATCCTGGCTGATCAGGTCAATAACGACAAAGTCGTTGCCCGCGCCGTGCATTTTGGTGAAGTGTAACTGCATACTAAGCTCGTGGTCTGATTAGTCAGAGGCGTTTTGGTCGGGTAACACGATTTCGCCACGGATAAGATCCGCCAGCGTTTCTCGGGGTCGCACCAGATGTGTGTGATCAACGTCTACCATGATTTCTGGAGCGCGACCACGACTGTTGTAATTGGAACTCATGGTAAAACCATAGGCACCCGCGCCAAACATCGCCAGAAGATCACCCTGAGCCAGTGTCAGCTCTCTTCCTTTTCCAAGGAAATCACCGGTTTCACACACGGGGCCTACCACATCCCATTGCGCACATTGTCCCTCTGCATTTTTCTCCACGCGCTGGATGTCCATCCATGCCTCATAAAGTGCCGGGCGAAGCATATCGTTCATCGCCGTATCAACCAGCGCAAAGTGATGGTCAGGCGTAGATTTAAGATACTCCACCTGCATGACCAGCACGCCTGCGTTGGCGGCAATAGAGCGTCCGGGCTCAAACATTAACTGTACATTGCGGTCGCCCAGCACCTGCCTAATCGCAGCGATGTACTGCCCGATGGAGGGCGGCTCTTCGTCGCGGTAATGTACGCCCAGTCCGCCGCCCAGATCCAGATGGCGAATGACGATGCCCAGCCCCGCTAACGTATCGACTAGCTCCAGTAGGCGGTGCAGAGCGTCGATAAACGGACTGACTTCGGTCAGTTGTGAGCCTATGTGGCAATCCAGCCCAACGATCTGCACGTTATCCAATTGTGCGGCGTGCTGGTATACCCGCAGCGCCTCATCGATCGTCAGCCCGAACTTATTTTCACGCAGGCCGGTAGAGATATAGGGATGCGTTTTTGCATCCACATCCGGGTTCACTCTGATGGATATGGGAGCGATCTGACCACGCTGACCGGCGACGTTGTTAAGCACTTCCAGTTCTGCTGCTGATTCAAGGTTGAAGCAGTGAATGCCCAGTTCCAGCGCCCTCGCCATCTCTTCAGGCTTTTTGCTGACACCAGAAAATACGACTTTGGATGGATCGCCGCCAGCGGCGACTACCCGTTCCAGTTCACCACCCGAGACGATATCGAACCCTGCGCCTAGTTTAGCCAGTATACTAAGTACCGCTAGATTGGAGTTGGCCTTTACTGCGTAGCAAATCAGGTGCTTGGCACCTTCAAGCGCTTGTCGGTATTCCATGAAGGCATCTTCCAGAGCCGATCGGGAATAAATATAGCAAGGCGTACCGTGGGCGGCAGCGATCGCTCTGACGGCAACATTTTCCGCGTACAAGCTGCCCTCACGATAAGTAAAATAGTTCATTGGTTAGCCTCGGCTCAGGACGCTTTGTTCTTCTGCTCGGCGCCGTCTACAGGTGCGGCGGGTGGGCGTGGGGCTTCCTCGGACGGCATATATAGCGCCCCTGTCTGCCCACACCCGCCGAGGACGCCAATGGTGAGTGCAATTAGCATGAAGATATGGGAATAAGGCATACGCTGCTCCAGTTTATAATGGGGCAAATTATACCGCCTGCTGGTAAGCGGCGCGAACAGCCCTTACCATTGAATTGTGCACACTCTGGCGGAACACGCCCTGTTGACTCGCATGATAAAGGAGGCAATGCCTATTTGTTTATCGTTGAACGATTGCGCACAGCGACCATGCCTTGAGGTTTTTTTATTGGCACATGGCGCTCGGTGGGTGTCTCTAGTTCTGGCATGGCGACCTTTTGCCGCGCTTTGGCAGGCCTTGCCAAAGTGACCTCCTCACACCAGTGGTGGTTTGGAGCAAGGACGCCTTGGTAGCGGGTGAGATTGATTCTGGGCGCTGTGCCGGTATCAATTCACCCTCTAAAGGTGTTGTGTAAAAGCGCTGACAGTTAGCTAACGCTGAGGATGGCGGGGCGGTTGCTGTAAACTGGCACTAGGTCCGATCGCAAGAAGCGCCGGCGCCTAGGTCCAAATCGTCTCTTCCTGTACTGTCTATGCGGCAGTTTTTCTGCCGACGATATAAAATAGAAAATCCTTGGTGTTAAGTGAAGTGTCCTTGTCGAATAATCTAAACGTTTTTAGTACTCTGCTGACAATATTTTTTAAAAATTTGTGCCTGCGTAATACGATTTCGAATGAGAGGCCTATAGGGTATATTCTTTTCCCCCACTGTTTGTCTACTATCGTTAATCCCATACTCTCGAGATAATTTTCGAGAGATTTTTCTGAAAAGTAAAAAAGATGTGCTATCGATAGATGCTGTCCTTTAGTCCCAAATAATTTCGAGTGTACAGTGAAAATGTTGGGAACTTCAATGACTATTACGCCGTGTTCAGCTAACACGTGGTCTTTGATCGTATTAATAAATTCAGTCGGTCTGGGAACGTGCTCCAGAACATTGAACAGTGCGACGACATCACATTTATTTTGAAAATCTATATTTTTAAGATCTATTTCCTCGTGAACAGTTAGGCCTAGATGTTCTCTGCCATAAGTCACTGCATCTTTGTTTAGCTCAGCTCCAGAAGAATCAAACCCTGACTTTCGTGCTTCATCTAAAAACAGTCCTCCGCTACAGCCCACCTCGAAAATTTTACCCTCAGATTTAAATTTTTTGATTTGATCCAGTCGCCATTGTGCTGTTTTTCGACGACCGTTTTCGTTTTTCAAGTAATTCACAACATACTTTTTATGGTCAGCGTAGTTCATTTCTATCTGTGGATTTGAAAAAGTAACCTGGCAGCTTTTGCAGGTTACGATATTAGAATGATCTTTAATTCTTTTGTAGAGCATGACGAAGTCACTCGCGCCACATAATGCACAAGATTCAAGTGTGGTTTCTCTGCTGCCCATTTTTCGCTCCTGTCATAGCCCTATTATTTTATCAGCGTATAGAGAATTAAAGGAAGAATATTTTTTTAGTAATGAAGCCAGGCTGCAATAAACTAACGGCAGAAAACATTCAGGCCTGCTTGCATTAGCGCGGAATTTTAACCAAAATTTATAGCTGTCGTCCCATAATCTATCTGACCGTATCACTGGAAAATTTAAATATCAATATAATTTATGCTGCGGGGGATCGATTAAAGCAGCGCGGATTTCGGTCGCCGAAGCTGTAACTAAATTTGCGTAACTGCCTAACATTAACCCAAACGCTTGATGAGGATGGGCAGGTTGTGGACAAGAAAGAGGCACAGGCAATCACCTAATCGCGGCCTCTGACTGCGGTTTATCCTATCGTTTACCTGCACTGGATTTTCGTACCAACCGTATCAGATAGGAAGGACTTTGAGCTCAAAAGGCCACGTGCAGGCACCCAGTCTTCCGTCAAGCATAGGAAATATGAACGGGGTGTGTTGACTAGGTCATCGACTCGTTCCTGAGCCGGCCCTGACAGCTTCGCGAAGATGTTATCTACTGTCCCGACATCGTACTCGCATCATTGAGGAAGTCATTCATGTTCGTTCATTGTTGAATGCGCGAGGCAAGCGCGGTGACGATGCAAGAGGCCTCGCTTTCGCGCCTATTTAATGGTGCGTCACGTAGTCGTGCGGATCTTCGCCGCGGACCAGGCGGTAGTCGTCACGAGGGCAGTACTTGTCGAGCGTATGCTTGTGGCCACCCCAGATGTCCTCGCAGCGAGCGTTGGCGAAGTGGATAGCAATGGCCCGACGTAGCCCTTCCGTCTTGTTGAAGCCTGAGCCGTGGATGATATTCGAGTGAAAGAACACCGTATCACCAGCCTCCATCTCGATGTGGACCCGGGCGCTCGTGTCCACGCCCTTCACGCCGAGGAAGAGGTGATTCTTGTGCTCCCAATCCGGATAGTCGTGGTCGTGTGTTTCGCCCTTGTGACTCCCCGGGATCATCACGAGGCAACCGTTTTCACGAGTGATGGGCTCGAGAGCTGACCAGACTCCGACGATGGAATCCGCGGGGCGGAAGGGAAAGTAGATGAGATCCTGATGCAGCGGGTGCCGCCCATCAACGTGGGGCGGCTTATTGAGATACATGCTGTTCATGGAAATGAGGTCGGGCCCAATCAATTGTTCCACTTGGTTCAGCAGGGGCGCGAAGGCCGAGTACTTGCGCAGCACCGGATCGGCCTGAACAAAGTTCATCTTGCTGATGCCGTGAGCCTTGGTCTTCGGCGTGACCAGGCCCTTTGCCACCTCGACATTTCTGACCACCTGCATGTTCTCGGCAGGTTCGCAGACGCCGTCCGCTACGTCGGCAAAGCGCTGATTCAGCTCAGCAATCAGGTCCGCCGGCAATAGGCCGCGGCGAACGACATAACCGTTTTCAAAATACTCGTCTCTCATCATTCCTCGCGATTTATTTGAGGCCTATACGATGAGTATAGGGCAAAAAACCCACTGTTGTGAGTAGAGTTTCTGGCTGATTTTGCTAATTGAACATTAGAGCTTCGTAAAAAGCTTACCCATTGTCCTAACTATGTGCAGTTACCCGTAAGGAGACCATTCGTATCTGTTTATTCCTGAAGGAGCGCCCGCAACAGTCCGTCCCATGCGGTTGTTTAGCGTCCTTGCTGATTGTGCGTTGTAGTTTTAGATTTGCTTGAAGCCCATAGGGGCAATGTCGCTGGCGATGAAGGATAGTGGCTTGGTATAAAAGGCGATTGCGTGTTATTTGATGTAGGTTATAAATGGAAGATGGGACAGTTTAGTGAGCAACCTTGGAAAATTGAACACACCTATCTGCTGGAGGTGCACGGTATGCCAGCCATGAAATTACGAATGGAAATTCACTCGCTCAAAGACTGTGTTGCTAACAGATTAAAAGATACTATGCCCTTAGGCATGGTGATTGCCGGCATGTTTGTCGTCAAGGCAGTACCGCGACCGTGTATGCTGATCTCTAACACTGACTATCTAACGTATCCAACTATCGAAATGAAATGGCATATGGATCCAGATAGAACGAACAAATGCCAGATCCCATGAGCATGGCGAAGCTTGCTCTGATTATCGAGTATATAAAAAAGAATGCCGACTGTGTAGGCTACTCCACCAGCAGTTAACCAGGCTAAACCAGCAGTGGGGAGTGTTGCCCGAAGATCTGAATAGCTGAGCGCACAAAGCCAGCCCATGACGAGATAAATCAAAATCTGCAGCCATTCAATACGATTGCGAACCAAAACATCTAGCAGCAAACCGACAACTGCCATAAGCCATATCAGCGCCAGTATGAACGCACCATTACGATTATGAAGGGACACTAGCATATAGGGTGTATAGGTTCCTGCGATTAACAAGTAAATCGCAACGTGATCGAGTTTCTGGAAGATTCTTTTTAATTTCGGCGGATGAAAGCTGTGATACAACGTGGACATTGTGTACAAGAGGACCAAAGTAAACCCAAAGACGACGAACCCAATAAGTAGCGGTGTATTCTGTTCTACAATACCGATAGTTATTAAGGAGCCAAAGCCGACCAGGGCCAGAACTGCACCGACTAAATGCGTAATGCTATTAAGTTTTTCACCATTGTACATATTCTAATTAGACCACAATCCTATCTGTCGTCGCCAAACTTTATGCTAATTACCATGCAGAATTTCATGGACGTGAACTACGTCAGATCAGTCTGGCGGGAAGCGGTGCTGACCTAATACACTGATCGTCGCTCAGGCCCGCTTAAACTGTTCAATTTTATATCTATGTCTGATTTTCCCCTGTCTGAAATTATATCGATGTCTCATGGTGCCCTACTGTGTGCCACCCAGTAGCACACAGTAGGGCGCAGAGCGTAGGTAGTTGACATTGTGGCAAATTGAACGCCAAGCGTTAGCGCAGAAAACCATCATGGATGCTCATGATCCGGAATTTGACACAGCGTATCGCGTTGATGCTGACAGTGGCAGAGTGGACGACTCGTTGGATAAATGCTCGGGCACAGTCAATCCTGATCAGTTAGATGCCGATGACGATGGTATCGATGACCTATAGGAACTTCCACGGGATTGCTGAGATAGCTTGCGGTGAAGTCGCCCGCCTCTGTGCGGGCTTTGTATTGCCCTGAATTTTATCTGACCACACTGACCGGCGACGTTGTTAAGCACTTCTAGTTCTGCTGCTGATTCAAGGTGAAGCAGCGAATGCCCAGTTCCAGCGCCCTCGCCATCTCTTCAGGCTTTTTGCTGACACCAGAAAATACGACTTGGGATGGATCGCCGCCAGCGGCGACTACCCGTTCCAGCTCACCACCCGAGATGATATCGAACCCTGCGCCTAGTTTAGCCAGTATACTAAGTACCGCTAGATTGGAGTTGGCCTTTACTGCGTAGCAAATCAGGTGCTTGGCACCTCCAAGCGCTTGTCGGTATTCCATGAAGGCATCTTCCAGCGCCGATCGGGACTAAATATAGCAAAGCGTAGCGCGGGCGGCAGCGATCGCTCTGACGGCAACATTTTCCGCGTACAGACTGCTCTCACGATACGTAAAATAGCCCATTGGTGAGACTCGGTTCAGGACACCAATGGTAAGTGCAAGTAGCATGAAGATATGAGAATAAGTCATGACGCTGCTCTAGCCTGTAATGGTGCACGTTATACCGTCCGCTGGTAAGCGCTGCGAACAGCCCTTATTATTGAATTATGCACACTCTAGCGGACCAAGTCCTGTGACAACTGAATCAGAATTCAATGCGTTGATAGAACAGACCTTTGAGGCGTTGGAAGAGGCCTTGGATCAGATTGATACGGATATCGACTATCAGCTAGCTGGCAGCGTGCTCACCGTCGAGTTCGACAATGAAACAAAACTGGTGTTCAGTCGTCAGCCACCAACACGGCAGTTATGGCTAGCGGCGCGCTCCGGGGGTTTTCACTTTGCCTATGATGAAGCCGTGGGCGATTGGCGCGGAACCCGCGATGGGCAGTTGTTTCGACCTTTTGTGGTTGATCAGATGCAGGTTCAGGGTGGCGTTACTTTTGAGTGGCTTTGATCTTTTGGCCCAGACGGTGCGAGCACACCGAATACAGAGAATCGCAGGATTCCTGGCCAGTCGTGGCGCACTATGACGCTCAATAATTCTTTGAAATTTCGCTTTTGGAATACCGCTATTGTCAGTACTGCCGAAAACCCGAGTTTTCACAGGTCAATCAATAGAAGTACTACTGGGAAATCGTATGGTGTAGCGTTTTGCGTGCCCTCGTTGGTGAGTGGGCAAGTAACTCAACACTGTGAGTCATTTGGGCTCGAGTTTAGGATGTATGGAGTATGCCATCTTTAGGCCGCGAAACGGCAAGACCGAGCACTTGTCCGCGGAGTCACTTGGCTTGCAGCCACCCTTTTCTCGTATTAGCATATGTATTCAAAAGTGATGGTGAGGACATATGATTGTATGAAGTTTTCTCTGGAATTGTTTCAACGCACCCGTCGCGGTGCCGAAACTACTCAGCGGCCTATCATTGTTGCGTTGTTCTTGGTTATTTTTGGCGTCGGGTATGCGCTAACGACTAATGAGGTAAATGCTCGTGAGTCGAATCCTATTCTTAAAGCTGATTTCATGTTTACTGATGATTTTGAGCGAGATAATGCCGGCGACCTTGGTGGTGATTGGTTGGATTGTGCTAATGTCATGCCAGACAGTTTTGATCCATTGGGAGTCTACGATGGCGGGGTCGTCATTTCTGACCCATACACTAGGCCAGGAAAATATGCTCAGCCTCCGCTGGTTCACCCGGGAAAAGATGGAGAGATTTATCCTGGTATTGGGTGCGCCTATATTGACACAGGCGCAACGACTGTTTCCGTCAAAATGGTATGGAGCGGAAATTATGGAGCAGAGAAGGGCCCACTGCTTTTTCATGTTGAGTCCACTCCACTATTGTACGTGACACCCTCCAATCCGCGGTTTGGTTTTGGTGCGTGGATATCGCAGCTTTTTGGTGTCCCGGTGGTGTTCGTGGGTTACATCGCCTCCCCGCCGGAGAACTTCGAGGTGATTGCGACAGCTAGGCTGCCTGAACACAAGACTGGTACGCCACGAGAGATAGAACTCAGGGCTGAAAAACCAGGTAAGGTTACTATGTGGGTGGATGGGCAGCAACTGCTGTTCAACTCCGACGAGCTTGCTTGGGTGGACGTCGACCCGACCATGATTCACAGTACGCTCCATGGAGTTGCAGTTGATGCGCATTTCGTAGCGCCTCAATCAAACATACCAACAATAAAAGGTATTGAAACAGTCACGATAAGAAGCTTAGATTAGCTGGACATTGTCCCTGCCGCAAAATAGCAGGGTGAATACCACCTTAAACACTACTTACCTTAAGGCTACGGATTCCTCTTTCAACGCTTTCGGGTACTGCCTGTAGCTTCGTTGTTGCGCCATAAGTAACACCTCTATGATTGATTATATTGTCACGCATAAAAGTGTCCGGGTCCATTGGACCAGAACAATAACGTATAGTGCCGTTGTAGCGTTCGATGTAGGCCTCCTAGTGCAGCTTGCCGGGTCAGATTAATTCAGTCTGAATGCGTCGCCCCGACCTTATCCTCTAATTCAGCCCTAGTTCAACGTAAATACGTCAGATCCGTTTGGGATTCCAGCCAAATTTTTTTGACACTGTGCAGATAGCCACGAAATAGGCCGAAGCCCAACTCGTTCTGGTTGTGCGTTAGTCGAGTCAGCCACTTGGCAATCTCAGCAGAATTATCAGACAAGATTAACTGCCTGCGTCTCGTTCGTCGCACTTGCGCTTGATGGTGACTTCGTTAAGCCTTGCCCTGCGTCACTTTTAGCATTGAAATACTCATGTAAAAGCAGCATGATTCTTTGCAAATAGCTGCTTCGACAAATGTGGAATTACAATTTCGCGGATATGAGCGAGGCCTGCATTGATTCGTCAGCTCTGAGACACTCGACCAACGGCTGAATGCATCATTGCAACCCTGCCAGCTTACATTGTTCGTTGAGTCGAATTAGTATAGTTGACTTACCAACTTTCAGCACCCTTCGAATAGATAGCAATACCCGTGCAGTTCGAACCACTCCTCTTTGGATCCATGAGCATGGGGTAGTCCGTTGCAGCAATCTGACAGGATAGAGGGAAAGGATTCTGTGCCAATAGTTTATAGTCTTGTCCATTGGATTTGTATATATAGTTAGTACTGCCGTCCACACTGTCTCTCTGGTCTCGAGGAAGTTCGGAAATGTAGCTTGGCGTTAGTCCTTGTATCCATTGTGATTTGCTTTCTCCCAAGTTTGAATAAAGACCATCCCAGCCATTACGTGCCTGAGTTGCAGAGCCTTTCTTGCTCGAAGCAGGGTAATAGCCATTCTCCGAGTAATAATGGTCTAAAGCATTTTTGATTGAGAAAAAATCTGATTTAACCTGAGTGAGATACTCATGAGAATGATGCTGGACTGGCTGACAGCCGGGATCGTCGTTAGATGGCGCGCATTTACAAAGGAACGTTGTTGACTCGCCCGCGAAAGTCGGCGCAGTTGTAATACTCTTGATTCTAATCTCAGGCACTTTATTCGCCGTTGCAAACCAACGGATGTTATCGGGTACCCTAGTACTGATGCATAGTTCATCACGGTGTCGAGACTCGCTTTGCCAAGTTCTCAGATCACTATCAGTCCATACACTTGTGGTAGGTGAGATGATGTCAGTTGCGGACCTGAGACCTGTGAGGAAGAAATCACCTTCATCGGAGTCGACTCTGTTATACGGTAGGTGGCCGAAGGGGGACGAGAGCGCATAAAAACCCGTGGGGACTACTTCCCTGTCGCCCAGCGCCAACCGAATTTCTGCCTGACGTGCGATACCTTTCGCATAGTGTTTGACCGCCCAATCTTGTTCATTCTCGAGCGAAGAATACCGACCGATCACAAATCGATAGGCCTCGTTACGAGAGCTATCATTCGGCGAAATACCGAATGGAGCGAGACTCGGGACCTCATGTCTTTCCGGCTGAACTTGCAACCATGCAGTAAGGTTATGAGTGTCGGGGAGTGTTAAAAGCGGTATTAGGTATCTTTTCACTTGGTGATGAGAACCATAGAGGACGGCAACGGTTAACATCGCAGCAATGAAAGTGGTCATAGTTGTAAAAGTGGATCTTTCCCCGGCCCAACGGAGATAGAAAATTATATATGCTACAAACATGGGTACCATCATGAAGGCAGAGCTTTGAATATGCGAACTATCGGAGCGCAGGTAGCTTATTAGATTAAGGCTAGTTGCGGAGGCGATAATCGCAGCGAAGATGGCGATGTCTCGCATGTAAAATTGATTCGCCTGAGCACTAGAAATTAAATGTATGGCGGCAGCAAGTATGGGTACACCCAAGACTATGATTCCAACGAAGATTAGTCCGGACGTATTATTTGCGAGTTTTTGTGTGTCGGTAAAGAATAGTGAGCTTGCACCTGCGAACACTCGTCCTGAATATTCAGTATATAAGTTGAAAAAATCTAAAACTCTGTCAAAGCCATAAAAACAGACGATCAGAACAAAGAATGTAGTGGCAAACGTAGCAATAAAAAGCAGGTACGACTTGATATAATTTTTTAAAGTGCATGTACGAAATCGGAGTAATAGGATAAAAACTAAGCTATAAGAGATGATGCCGCCGCCAAACATTTCCTGGCTTATTATTGCAAAAACAGACCAAGCCATTCCTAGTATAACGAGCTTCAAGTACTTTCGAGAAGGTTTTGAATCCGTCGTCAAAATTCGAGCAAGAATAACGCTAAATATCGGTATCATCATCCACCGGTGCAGAAGCCCCCATCCTGGCCAAGCGAAATTGTATAGTATGCTGAAGGCGGAGAAAGCTGAGAGGAAAATGATGGACCCGAACAAAGGACCTGTGAGGATGACGATAAACCCGCAAAAGGCAACTAGTGTGATCAAGTTCAACAATAGTTGGATTCGATATGCATCGGCCAAAGTGAGCGAAAAAATATCGGTTAGTTTCCCCATTAGATAGAGCATCCCTGGGCCATACTGGGTTGGCGTTTCGAGATAGAGTATTTTGCCGTGCTCCAAGTATTGAGAAAGTGGGGCGAGCAGAACCGTCAAGTGAGAATCAAGGCTCCCGTTTATTATGGTGGAGCCAAATAAGGAGTTGAAGTATGGGAGGAATACACTTGTGAAAGAGATATAGGAAAAAGCAAAAAATAGTAGTAATTTGATAGGCCAATATGCGTTGACGTATAATTTGGATCCAGTAGGTATTATATGAGCTGGTGCTATCTCTGGCCCTATTAGATTGATAAGCGCCAAGCGTGTTGTAACAAAGAAAACGATATAGATGTATAGGAAGATGAGGGGGCGTGTGTTGCTTGACTCCCAAAGCAATACCCCTTCGTTTGTCAACCACTGTGGTTGATAAAAATTATTGTAGTAGATGAACGCAAGCACGAAAAGAATGAACGCCGCTAGATCGAACACCAGCAGTACTTTCCGACTACTGTGGGCATCTCCCGAATGTGGGCTGCAAGGGAAAGAGGAAAGTAACTGCATTTCTAATGGGCCTGCAAATATTTTTGTGTAACTGGCTAAGCTAATCAAGCTTGATCAATTGAGCTTAAAAATCGATCATATACTGATTGCGTGCCGTTTTGAAATTGTAAATTTCTTTTTTACTGGCTTGTCGTAGACTGGACGTGCCGGTCATTCCTCCCCGCTGATACTGGACTTCGCAGGTTTTATTAGACGCCTTCTAGCCTCGGAAAATAGGCTTCTTCAAACTTAGCGGGTGAAACACCACCAGTATGACTGTGGCGCTTCACCCGATTGTAGAACATCTCAATAAAATGGGCCTTCCCCAATCGTAGTGCGTAATTTAGCCTGATCAATTATGAAATATACGCAGCTATATAGCCAGATACTGGGCATTGAGAATCCTTGGAATGTGACCGACGTGAAGGTCTCTCTGCCGGAGGGTGAAGTCGAAGTTTTTGTTGAGCGCGGTGGCAGTAAGTTGATTTGTCCCATTAGCCTGTTCGTGAGTCGCATAGGATTTTCTTTGGTTAACACGCTTTTCGAAGTTAGCAAACAAGCTTTCTGCAACCGCGTTGTCGTGACAGTTACCCCTCGGCGACTCGTTGACGGCTCAGTAAGGGCCCTCGGTCCGCCATGCTGGAACTGGCGTGTAGTTGCGGAGGACCAACCAGCCGCGCCCGCGTTACGCAGGGCATCACTTAGTTAGTTCCGGCCTTCCTGTGTCAGCATGCCTGTCGCTTCATTTTTTCACCAAGCAATGTGATAGGGGGAGGCAAGTGACAGAAAACTTCAGGTTTGCTGGGAGTCATTCCCTGCCTCCTGTTAGCAAGGTCTAGGAATATTCAAGTCGGGAATCTATGTGGGCAGATCTAGCCGCAGCAAACTCTGTTAGTGATCAAAAAAATGGGCACAAAGTGCTCGCAGAACCCGTCTTCTGGGGATATACTCGCATATTAAGTATCAGAGCAATACTTGGTCACCCCTGCCGACTCGGTGTATAAACCTCATGACAGGGGTGCAATCGCAGACTTATCTGTCAGGTCTCGGACGTCTGTTCATTTATCCTTTGCGAGCACGATAATGAGTCAAAGAGGGAGAGAAAACCTTTGTCAGCACAGATAAAAATGCTACTTCAACCCGGCGCCACTCCAAATCCTCGCGTTGTGGTTGGCCTCCTTGCCGATGGGCCTCATTTTGTGGGCTTTAATGCCAAGAGCCATCGACTCGCAAAGCCAATTCAACAGGTTGGCCGAAAGTTAGACTTAGTTCACCTGGAATTACTAAGTGCACTGGTCAGTGCCGGCCCTGAATCCGATGGGCGTTTGTTGGATCGTATCTGCAATGAATTCAATGCGGAACAAAGTGACCTTGAAAAGATCGTTAGGCGATACCGTAAACTATCACCAATGGAGAGTGCCAGTTCTGATATTTGGCAGCCTTCAGCGGTCGCCATAGAAGACACGCAAGACGACATTAACGCATCCAATGTCAACCTTCTGGAGCCGGATCGATTATTGGTCGTGCGTATTCCGCTTCTTCTTCGCTTGGGTAAGCTGGGCTTTGAGCAAATCAACCATAGAGGTCAGGTCGCTTTAAGTCTCAGTGCGGTAGAGCTCTCAGCGCTACGATATCTCACCAAACCTACTACGATCGGTCAGTTCATGCAGCGAATAGCTGACAGCGATGAACGACTTATCAGTGATCAGGTAAAGCCGTTACTAGAACGTCTTCTGATCGCCAGATTACTCAGATCATTCGAGCCTGAAGATTCGGCAATAGAAGAAATTTTTTATGGTGTTGCGAAATATAACCGCGAGTTCGAGCAGGTGAAGCAATCTCTATTCAAGGCAATTGAACGTGCGGAGAGTCGCAACCCCATTAGACCAGGCAGGGTCCCAGTTTATCCGATTAATTTCGAACCCCTAGTGGCTCCGCTTGCATTGGGCTTTCTTTACACCTCGGCACGTCAGTATAAGGACGGTTTACTCGACGAGCTATTTGATTTTAGACCCAACTGGCTTACCGACGCGTCAGCGCCGGTCCCCGAGGGTCCCGCAGTGATGCTGCATTCACACTACATCTGGAACTCGTCCAAAATGCTCGCTTCAGCAGAGCGGATGAAAGCGGCAAATCCACTCGCTTTGAATATCCATGGCGGTCCCGATGTTCCAAAATATACGGCGGATGTAACGCACTATTTTGCGGAGCATCCCTATGTTGATATCGTTGTGCACGGTGAAGGAGAGGTCACAATTTGTGAAATCCTCGAAGTGCTGGAACCAGAACTACAAACGCGTGAGCCCCTAAAGCTGTCTGTATTGGATGGTGTTGCAGGGCTTTCATACCGGGGAACCGACGGGCAACCGGTGCGGACAGCTGATCGAGAACGTATTAAAAGTCTGGACGAGGTACCGTCGCCGTACCTGACAGGCGAGTTTGATGTTTTTGCTGAAGCGGGAAGTCCGTCCATGTTATTGGAGAGTAACCGGGGCTGCCCATATGGCTGTACGTTCTGTGATTGGGGATCGGCCACTACGTCCAAAATCCGGAAGTTTGATCTAGACAGGATATTTGCTGAACTGGAATGGTGCTCCAAGAATAACGTTACAGATGTTGTCTTTGCGGATGCCAACTTCGGAGTATTCGACAGGGATGTAGAAATTGCCCAGCATTTGGCTGGACTAAAAAAGGCGCATGGATTCCCTATACATATGGGCACCAACTACGCTAAGAATTCCGTCAAGAATCTGAAGCCCATCATAAAAACGTTAGTAGATGCGGACATCATTGCAATGGGTCTACTATCACTGCAGTCGATGGATGAAAACACTCTGGCGGTGATCGATCGTTCTAATATTAAGCTGAGCAAATATGAAGCATTGGCGCGGGAGTTTCGAGATAATGGTCTCCCGCTGTACGTTGACCTGATGCTGGGTTTGCCTGGCTCGACTCCCGAATCATTTCTCAATGATTTGCAAGAGTGTATGGATAGGGAGGTCTACCCCAAGATATTTCCAACCGTTCTGTTGGTAAATAGCCCAATGAATGAACCGTCTTACCGTGAAAAGCACGGCATAACTGCCCTCCCCGGCCAGGTCGTTACTTCAGCTGCATCTTTTACCGAAGATGACTATCATGAGATGGGTGCGATTCGACGTCTTTTTTTGTTCACAGATAAATTTGGAGTTCTTCGCCATGCACTGCGCTATGCGAGGCAAGAGACGGGCCAGCGAGAGATCGATTTGCTGCGTCGCCTCATGGCCGCTGCGGATGATCCCGGCGACTGCTGGCCGGCGCTGCGCTTCACCTTGCTCTATGGGCCCGTTCTGATGGTTCCGCCAGTAGACTGGGGCTGGTTTCTGAATGACCTACGCCGCTTCTTCATCGAGCAGTTCGGCATTACTGATGACGCCGCACTGGATAGCGTGTTGCGTGCGCAGCATGCGATGCTTCCTGCGCCGGAGAGATCTCTACCCGAGACCATCGAGCTTTCCTGCGACTACGCCGCTTGGTATGCGGACATTCAGGCCTCCAGGGAAGATGGACATCGTCAGGACTGGGATACAGTGGTTGCTCCGTTGCGCTCTTATGGCCCCGGAACGCTCTCCGTAGCGGACCCACGTATGATCTGTGATAACCAGCAGGGGCGAAGGCTGACTGAAGGGGGGCAATGGCAGACTTGGGAGCTGAGCTCTGAAATTGCCCGTCCATCTGGAGAGGACATTTAGAAAAGGCAGATGCTAGAGGGCACTAGAGGCAGGCATTCGGCGACTCCACTGCATTGGTTGTATAGTTCACTGGCAGATATCCGGCAGATACTCGTAAAACACACTGAGACTCGGCTAGCGGAGGCGCGTCAACTCGGGTCGATGCGTGGGTATTTCTCACCTCACATCGATTCAAGTGTCGCTAGTTAGCGCTCGGCTGCGTCCACACTGGGGGCCGTATAGATGCGGCAGGAACAGCCCCTATTATTGAATTGTGCACATTTTGGCGGAACAAATCCTGTGATAACTGAACCAGAGTTCAATGCGTTGATAGAACACACCTTTGAGGCGTTGGAAGAGGCCTTGGATCAGATTGACACGGATATTGACTATCAGATGTCTGGCAGTGTGCTCACCGTCGAGTTCGACAATGAAACAAAACTGGTGTTTAGCCGTCAGCCACCAACACGGCAGCTATGGCTAGCGGCGCGCTCCGGGGGTTTTCACTTTGCCTACGATGAAGCTGTGGGCGATTGGCGCGGAACCCGCGATGGGCAGTTGTTTCGACCTTTTGTGGTTGATCAGATGCAGGTTCAGGGAGGCGTTACTTTTGAATGGCTTTGATTTTTGGGTTCAGACGGTGCGAGCATCTCGAATACAGACTATCGCAGGATTGCTGGCCATCCTTGGCGTATTGCCGGCGTCGGCGAGCGAGCCCTTGTATGTTAAGAATCTGAGTCCGGTGGCAGGGTTAATGGGCCTTCCCTCCCAGCGAGACGCGCAGACGACCCCGAGCGGTAAGGTAGCGGTGGCACTTTACGGCAGTGTTGCTAATGATTATGTCAACGAGAGCAGCGACACTGAATTTCTCAATCTGGATGGGGAGACCCTGCGTGTCGCCCTTGAATTGCGTTATGGGCTGGCGGAAAACTGGGGCATACAGTTAGAGGTGCCTTGGTTGCAACAGAGTGGCGGAGAGCTAGACGGCGCCATTGATGATTGGCACGATTTTTGGGGAATGTCCGATGGCGGGCGATCTGATGTGCCCAGGGATATCCTGGATTATCAATACACGAGCCCAGCGGGTGGCTTTTCCCTGCAGGATGACACCTCTGGCATGGGCGATATCAGCCTATCCTTGAACCACGTCTTTTATCAGGATGAGAGTTCTGCTGTTAGTCTGGCGTTGGGCTACAAGTTTGGCACGGGCGACGAAGACGAATTTTTAGGCAGTGGTGCCGATGATGCCTTTATTGCCCTGCGTTTCTCTGGCGCCCAAATGTCGAATTTGCCATTGACATGGCATGGGCAGGCAGGCTATTTGCACGCAGGGGATAGCAATTTGTTCGACGGTTTTCAAGAGCAGAACCTCTGGTTTGCAGGGCTCGCAGTAGACTGGCAATTCGCCCAGCGGTGGTCGCTCATCGCCCAGCTCGATGGCCACGCAGCGCCTCTCGATAGCAGTCTGGCCGGCGTGGGTGATGATGCTGTAATGGCGACCTTGGGCACGCGTTGGTATTTTGCGCCTCATTGGTCGATGGATTTTAATTTTGTTGAGGATATTCGCGTTGCAACGGCGCCGGATGTGACGTTTCAGGCGAGCCTGCGCTACCGCCCGGAGTCCTGAGCAGACCCCCGGCCAATTACCGGCCAAGCGTTATCGATTAAGAAGCCTGCCTTGCCTGCACCGTAGATCGGGCCCGCAATGCTGCCTCTGTTACCTGGTCTGGCGCGGTGCCGCCCAGATGGTTCCTCGCGGTGACCGATCCCTCCAGCGTGAGGACTTCGAACACATCCTCACGGATATCGGCGCAGAAGTTCTGCAGAGTCGTTAGCGTCATGTCCGATAAGTCTTTCCCGCACTCAATACCGTGGGCTACGGCTTTGCCGACGACTTCGTGTGCGTCGCGAAAGGGTAGCCCCAGACGCACGAGGTAGTCTGCCAAATCAGTGGCGGTAGAGAAACCGCGCCGCGCTGCTTCGTGCATCACCTCTGCCTTTGGCTTGATTGCCGGAACCATATCAGCGTAGGCTCGTAGGGAGTCGAACACCGTATCGATAGTGTCAAACAGCGGCTCTTTGTCCTCCTGATTGTCTTTGTTATAGGCCAATGGCTGACTCTTCATCAGTGTTAGCAGGGCAATGAGGTGGCCATTGACGCGCCCTACTTTGCCGCGCACCAGCTCCGGCACGTCCGGGTTCTTCTTCTGCGGCATGATGGAAGAGCCGGTACAGAAGCGGTCGGGCAGTTCAATGAAATTAAATTGGGCAGAGCTCCACAGCACCAGTTCTTCAGACATGCGTGACAGGTGGGTCATGAGCAGGGCAGCGAAAGCGCAAAATTCGATGGCAAAGTCGCGATCGGATACTGAGTCCAAGGAGTTTTCTGTCGGCTTATCAAAACCCAGGGCCGCCGCCGTGTGCGCGCGATCTATGGGATAAGTGGTGCCCGCCAGAGCCGCCGCGCCTAGCGGCGACTGGTTAAGTCGCGCACGACAGTCCATTAGGCGGCCGTAGTCGCGCTCCAGCATCTCATTCCAGGCCAGCAGGTGGTGGCCAAAAACAACGGGCTGAGCGGTCTGTAAATGGGTAAAGCCCGGCATGATAGTGGTGGTATGGGCTGCTGCGAGGTCAATTGTGCCCTGTTGCAGGCGGGTGAGTTCACCGGCGATGCTATCAATAGCCGCGCGCAGATAAAGACGGATATCAGTGGCAACCTGATCGTTACGGGATCGGCCGGTGTGCAGTTTTTTGCCGGCCACGCCAATCAGTGCGGTCAGGCGGGCTTCGATGTTCATGTGCACGTCTTCTAGCTCGATTGACCACTGGAAGTTGCCTTCGTCGATTTCCTTTTGTATCTGGGCCAGACCGCCCTCGATGTCCTCGAGTTCTGCTGGGGTCAGCACATCCACTGAGCGCAGCATTCGAGCGTGGGCCAGTGAGCCTTCAATATCCTGGGCGGCCATGCGCAGGTCGAATCCCACTGAGGCAGTGAAACGTTGCACGAAAGCGTCTGTCGCTTCATTGAAGCGGCCGCCCCACAGTTTGCTGGTGTCCTTTTCTTTGCTCATAGTGCTCGAAATTCCGTAGTCGCTTCGTGCTCTAGACGTATTTTCGCCTGATTTATTAAAGAGAGTATACCAGCTACGCGGTTATGTCGGTCGAGGTTTTGCCTATCCTCCTCGGGAGAAGAGGATGGCTTCTCCTTTGGATATCTTCAAATTGCTGGGTGTCGCTGACTTGGTGCCTGACTGTTATCATGGGAAGTGTGAACTTATAGGATTTCGAGCATGTCGCGCAAATTGATCATCGCTACTCGGGAAAGCCCTCTTGCCCTGTGGCAGGCGGAATTTGTCCGGTCTGCCCTGACTCAGGCATATCCCGATGTGGACGTGCAATTGCTGGGCATGACCTCGCGCGGAGACCAGTTGCTGGATGTGCCGCTGGCTAAAGTGGGCGGCAAGGGCCTGTTTGTAAAAGAGTTGGAAGAAGCGCTGTTGGACGGCCGTGCGGACATCGCGGTGCATTCCATGAAGGATGTTCCCATGGCGTTTCCGGCAGGATTGGGGCTGGGGGTTATCTGCGCCCGTGAAGACCCTTCCGATGCCTTTGTTAGCAACCAATACCGCACCCTTGAAGAGTTACCTGCTGGGAGCGTAGTGGGGACCTCTAGCCTGCGGCGTGAGTGTCAGTTGCGGTCGAGGCGCCCCGATCTCGACATCAAGTTTCTGCGCGGTAACGTCAATACCCGACTGCGCAAGCTCGATGAGGCAGAGTATGACGCCATCATTTTGGCCAGTGCCGGACTCATACGTCTCGGTTTTGCGGGTCGCATTGCCCAGCAAATGGATATTTGCGACTCTTTGCCGGCCGGTGGCCAGGGCGCTGTGGGGATAGAACTGCGCAGCGACGATAGTGCCGTGCTGTCGCTGCTACAGGTTGTCCACCACGAACCTACCGCCAGGCGTGTAATAGCTGAACGAGCAATGAATAAACGACTTGAAGGCGGTTGCCAGGTACCGATAGGCTGCTATGCGGACTATGTTGATGGCGGCGAGACATTGTTATTGCGAGGACTCGTTGGTAACCCTGACGGCTCGCAAATATTACGCGCAGAAGCCATTGCGCCTGCGGCCGAGGCGGAGCAGCTCGGTATTTCTGTCGCGGAAGACTTATTGTCGCAAGGCGCTGCGGCTATTTTGGCGGATGTCTATGGTGACTGAGATCGCCTCCGCATTGGGCCGGATACTGGTGACGCGCCCGGCGGGCGATGCGTCAGATAGGCTGTGCGCGGCACTTAAAATGGACGGCTACGAGGTCTTCAGCCAACCTCTGTTGGTTTTGAAAAGATTGCCGCAGCTTCCTGTCGCGCAGTGTCAGATGTTGCTGCACCTGGACCTCTATCAGCACGTTATTTTTATCAGCTCCAATGCAGTGCATTTTGGCATGGCCCTGATTGAAGATCATTGGCCCCAGCTGCCAGTAGGCCTAAACTGGTATGCCATTGGTGCCGCGACGGCCGCTAGACTTGAGCATTTCGGGATTGAGGCCGTCACGCCGGGAAGTGTGATGACCAGCGAGGGCTTGCTGGCCCTTTCATTGTTGC
The DNA here is from genome assembly GCF_047729875.1 of Halioglobus sp. Uisw_031. Classification (NCBI taxonomy): domain Bacteria; kingdom Pseudomonadati; phylum Pseudomonadota; class Gammaproteobacteria; order Cellvibrionales; family Halieaceae; genus Halioglobus; species Halioglobus sp. Uisw_031. Next base: position 389,043 of record NZ_CP159826.1, read on the forward strand.
AGAATGTGCGCGATCAGCGCGTGCTCATTGTCAAGGGGCAGGGTGGTCGTGAAACTTTGGCACAGGAACTTACACGACGCGGTGCTTTAGTAGAAGAACTGCCTTGTTACTGCCGCTCCCTCCCGGAGATGCCTGCAGGCGAGCTGGCTGCGAATGTGACCCAGTGGGGTATTGACGTGATCATGATCACCAGTGGTGAGGGGCTGTCTAACCTACAGGTATTGCTTAGCCCAGCAGAAACTACTAAGTTAAAGCGCATAGGCTTGATTGTGCCATCGCAACGGGTTGCCCATATGGCACAGATTGCGGGTTTCGATCAGATTGTGACGGCTGAAAACGCATCGGATTTGGCGATGTTGCGCGCTCTGAAGGAATGGCGACGTGGCACTGGAGAATGATAATTGAGTGATCAGGACAATACCAATAATGAGCAATCTGACGAGACATCCGCGACCGTGGTAGCCCCAGTAGAAAGGCCTGCCATTCAAGGCGCAGCCATTGCTGTCAAGTCATCTGCCGCGCCTCGCAAGAGTTCCTCATTGGTTGCCTGGTTGGCATTACTTCTGGTTATCGCGCTGACGCTGGGCGTGGCTTGGGTCGTGCGGGAAGGCCAGGCTAAGGAGCTAGCATTGACGCAAAGGATGGCACAGCTCGAAACGGTTGCCCAAGGTAAGCAGGCCAGCCAGAAAGCGCTGGAAAATGAATTGCGGACCGGTTTGGCCTCAGGGCTCGCCACTCTTGAAACGAAAGAAGGCGGCGAATTGTCCCGACTGTCTAAAAGTCTTGAATCTCTAAAGGCGCAATTGGCAAAGCAGCAGACGACACTGGCGCGCTTCAGCGGCGCCGAGCGCGAAAACTGGCTGCTTGCTGAAACAGGGCATTTGCTGCGCTTAGCTAACCAGCGACTGGTGATGGGCGCAGACCCTGTTGCTGCCGAGGCGCTGCTGAAGAGTGCCGATACTGTTTTGCGTGGCGTTGATGATCCTAGCCTTCACGTTGTGCGCGCTGCTATTGCTAAAGAGATTGCCACATTGCGGGCCCTTCCCAAGGTGGACCTGGAAGGAATCTATCTCAGGCTTGCGGCATTGATGGAGCAGGCCGACAAGCTGGTCATCTTCCAGCTGCCCAAACAGGCAGAACGCCCGCAGCCAGCGCCGGCAAGTGATTGGCAAGGTCGGCTACATCAAGGCTATAAAGCGGCCCTGAGCAAGCTTTCTGACTATGTCATTATCCGTCGGCGGGATGTCCCCATGCAGGCCCTGATGGACCCACAATGGGAGGGACTGGTGCGACAGAATCTGCGCATGTTGTTAGAGCAGGCGCAGATCGCGCTGCTGTCAGACAATCAGGCGGTCTACGTCGCGAGTCTCAAGTCAGCCCAGCAAGGTGTAGCGCAGTTTCAGGCGTCAGATGAGGTCGGTGCCAAAGCGATCTCTGGTGAGATTACTCGGCTGCAGGGGCTCACTATCGGTATCGCGCAGCCCGATATCTCACGATCACTGCAGGCTCTGGATGATGCTATTGAGAAGCGCTTGCAATCCGAAGGCGGCCAATAGGTCATGCGTAAATTATTCATTATTTCTCTGGTCGCACTGCTGCTGGGTGTAGGTGTCGTTGCTCTTATTGAGGCCGACCCTGGCTATGTACTGCTGTCCTTTGGCAACTACACATTGGAGGCAAGCCTATGGGTGGGTTTGTTGTTATTTGCGCTTCTGCTTCTGGCGGTTTACCTGCTGGTTCGTTTGAACGTATCGGATTATTGGCGGACAGCGGTCGCTATTCTCGTGGCTGGGAACCCGCAAGGTAGATAAGGCCCTGCGACTCAGTACCCGCGGATTGATCAGTTTTACCGAGGGTAACTGGGTCGAAGCGCGGCGTCAGTTATTAAGTGGCGTGCAAAACAACGAGGCACCGTTGATCAATTATCTACTGGCGGCTCAGTCCAGCGCAAAATTACACGATACCGACAAAGTGCCTGAGTATTTGCATGCGGCCGGTGAAGCGGAGCCTACAGCCGCTGTGGCGATTGAAATGATGCATGCTGAAATGAAATTGCAGGCCTCAGAATATAAGCAGGCCCTTGCATTGCTGACACAGGCAAAAAGCAATGTCCCCCGTCACCCGTATGTGCTTAGCCTGTTAAGCCAAGCGTACCAAGGGTTGAATGACTGGGACACGCTGCTGGAGTTGTTGCCGCAGCTGCGAAAGCACAAACAGCTGTCGAGTGAGGCGTTTCAGCGACTCGAGAAGCAGGTTCATCACAACAGATTGCAGCGGTGTAATGCAGATTTAGATCGGTTGCACGCAATTTGGAAAAAAGTGCCAAAGCCCTTACAGAGCGATGTCGGCATTGCCGAGATCTATGTGCGTAATCTCATCAAGTGTGAAGATTATGACTCGGCCGAGAGGGTCATCCTGCATGCCCTGAAGCAGGCGTGGCAACCCGCTTTGGTTCGGGAGTATGGTTATTTAAAGGGCCAGAATGCCAGTCGTCAATTGTCCCAGGCTGAAAAGTGGTTGAAAGCTCACCCAGACGACCCCCAGTTATTACTGTGTTTGGGCCGTTTATCGGCGCGCAATCAAGTGTGGAGCAAGTCACGGCTATATTTCGAGAGCAGTTACCGGGTTGAACACAGTGCGGAGATTTGCGCTGAGTTGGGTCGTTTGTTGACAAGTCTTGGTGAAAGCGAGGCAGCCAATGCGTATTTTCGCGAGGGTTTGTTGCTGAGCGAAGATGAGCTGCCCGATCTGGCGCTGCCGCTTAAAATCGCCACTGACGCCTAAATCCTTGCGCGGTAGCAAATATTATTGAGTTTTATCGTGTTGACGACACGCAGCCGATAGCAGACTAGAGTTTGATGCCAAGCTCGTCCCACAATTCATCGATCCGTTGTTTCACCGGCTCGCTCATGGCAATGGGGTGGCCCCACTCACGCTGGGTTTCCCCCGGCCATTTGTTAGTCGCATCAAAGCCAACCTTGGAGCCGAGTCCAGATACCGGTGAGGCAAAGTCCAGGTAGTCAATGGGCGTATTCTCGATGAAGACTGAATCTCGCTGCGGGTCCATGCGTGTGGTCATTGCCCAGATGACATCTTTCCAATCTCTGGCATTCACATCCTCGTCTGTGACAATGACGAACTTGGTATACATAAACTGTCGCAGAAAAGACCATACGCCCAACATGATGCGTTTGGCATGTCCCGGGTATTCCTTGCGTATGGTAACCACCGCTAGGCGGTAGGAACAGCCTTCTGGCGGCAGGTAAAAGTCGATAATCTCTGGAAATTGCTTTTGCAATATCGGAATGAATACTTCATTGAGAGCCATGCCCAGTATGGCGGGTTCGTCAGGTGGGCGTCCGGTGTGGGTGCTGTGGTAAATCGGTGATTCTCGGTGCGTGATGGCCTCAACGGTAAACACAGGGAAGCGCTCGACCTCATTGTAATAACCCGTATGGTCGCCAAACGGGCCTTCGTCAGCCATTTCGTCCGGCGCGATATACCCTTCCAGAATGTATTCTGCCGAGGCTGGCAATTGTAGGCCATGTTCGCGGCACAGCGGTGTGAAACATTCAGCCACCTCGGTCTTACTGCCACGCAGCAGACCGGCAAAGGCGTACTCTGAGAGGGTGTCAGGAATTGGGGTGACGGCCGCTAGGGTTGTGGCCGGGTCAGCGCCCAGTGCAACAGCCACCGGGTAGCGTTGTCCAGGGTGCTTTTTCTGCCACTCTCTGAAATCCAGCGCGCCGCCACGGTGTGACAGCCAGCGCATGATCAGTTTGTTGCGCGCCAGAAGTTGCAGGCGATAAATCCCCAGGTTCTGGCGTTCCTTGCTCGGCCCACGGGTGATCACCAGTGGCCAGGTAATGAGCGGTGCTGCATCGCCCGGCCAGCAGGTCTGAATAGGCAGCGTATAAAGATCAACATCTGCGCCCTGCTTTACGTGGTATTGGCAAAGTGGATTGCGCACCACCTTGGGCGCCATGTGCAAAACTCGCTTTAGCAGGGGTGCTTTGTCCCACAGGTCACGCATGCCCTTGGGCGGATCCGGCTGGCGCAGATAAGCGAGCAGCTCTCCGATTTCGCGGAGGGCGGTTAGGTCTTGTGCGCCCATGCCCAGGGCAACACGTTGCTCAGTACCGAACAGATTAGCGAGTACCGGTGTGTTAAAACCTTTCGGATTTTCGAACAAGAGGGCAGGACCGCCGGCGCGCAGGGTGCGGTCGGCGATTTCTGTTATTTCGAGTTTGGGGTCGACCTCAGTTTGAATGCGCACCAGTTCACCGCGCTTTTCCAGCGCAGCAATAAAATCTCTGAGATCAGTGTATTTCACTAGGCTTTGTCTATTCGTTAACGTTTAACGCAGGACATTACACGTTGTAACATCGAGAGGCAACGCGTCTAGGCCGCTTGTTGCCACTGTTATTTTGATGTCCCAGCACAAGCTTCGCTGTCACGCATTATTCGATCGGAACCCGGGATTACTTGCGCTTCATAGACTTAAAGAATTCTTCGTTCGTCTTGGTTTCTTTAAGCTTGTCAGTCAAGAACTCAATAGCGGCGGTGTCTTCCATGCCGTGCAGCAGTTTGCGCAGGATCCACATGCGCTGTAATTCATCATCCGCGGTAAGCAGCTCTTCCCGGCGCGTGCCAGAGCGACGAATATTGATGGCGGGATAAACGCGCTTTTCAGAGATCTTGCGATCTAGATGTAATTCTAGGTTGCCAGTGCCTTTAAATTCTTCATAGATCACTTCATCCATCTTGGAGCCGGTGTCGACCAGGGCCGTCGCAATAATTGAAAGGCTGCCGCCTTCCTCGATATTACGCGCTGCGCCAAAGAAGCGCTTTGGGCGCTCCAGAGCATGGGCGTCAACACCGCCGGTCAATACTTTTCCAGAGCTAGGAATAACGGTGTTGTAGGCGCGAGCCAAGCGAGTTATCGAATCTAGCAAGATCACCACGTCCTTTTTGTGTTCTACCAGACGTTTGGCTTTCTCGATCACCATGTCGGCAACCTGCACGTGGCGCGACGGCGGCTCATCAAAGGTAGAAGCCACCACTTCGGCGCCTCGAATGCCCACTGAGCGTTGCATTTCAGTCACTTCTTCCGGGCGTTCATCAATCAATAGCACAATGATGTAACACTCGGGGTTGTTGGTGATTATCGCTTGGGCGATACTTTGCATCATGATCGTTTTGCCCGCTTTGGGCGGTGCAACCAGTAATCCGCGCTGACCTTTTCCGATGGGTGCAACCAGATCAATAATTCGGCCTGTGAGATCCTCGGTGCTACCGTTACCTGTTTCCAGGGTCAGGCGCTGGTCTGGGAACAGCGGTGTGAGGTTTTCAAACAGGGCCTTGTGTTTGGAATTTTCAGGCTTGTCGAGGTTGACCTCGTCCACCTTTAGAAGGGCAAAGTAGCGCTCGCTGTCTTTAGGTGGGCGAATTTTGCCGGAGATGGTGTCACCCGTGCGCAGGTTAAACCGGCGAATTTGGCTGGGTGAAACGTATATATCGTCGGGGCCGGCCAAGTACGAGCTGTCGGCGGAGCGTAGGAAGCCAAAGCCATCCTGTAAAATCTCCAGTACGCCATCACCGTAAATGTCTTCACCGCTTTTGGCGTGACGCTTCAGTACGGCAAAAATAATATCTTGTTTGCGCGAGCGGGCCATGTTGTCCAAGCCCATCTCTTTCGCGATATCAATGATGTCTTGGGTAGATTTTGCTTTTAAGTCAGTCAGATTCATAAGGAAGGTAAGTATGTGTGTGATTAGAAAGAAGTATGGGGTGCAAATGAAAGCTTGTCGGAGATACCAACAAAAAGCGGCTTTTTCGTGAGTTACAAGTTTATTGTGTGGGCACAGGAATATGCACCGGATTGGAATGTAGCACGGCCCGATAGGGCCGTCTACTGCTTTTTTCTCTCAATAGGCCAAGCGATTACGCATGTTGGGAGCTTCTGTGGCCCTAGCTTCTATTTTTTTAGATCACTTCCTCGATGAAATCTTTCAATTGCGTCTTGGATAATGCGCCAACCTTGGTGGCCTCTGCGTTGCCATTCTTGAACATGATTAACGTTGGGATGCCGCGAATGCCGAACTTCTGGGGAATGTCCGGATTGGCGTCTACGTCGACTTTGCATATCTTTAATTTGCCGCCGTAATCCGCGGCAAGCTCATCAAGCACCGGTGCGATCATTTTGCAGGGGCCACACCATTCTGCCCAAAAATCTACTAATACGGGGACGTCGGAATTTAATACTTCCGCATCAAAAGTGGCATCGCTGATGTGTACGATTTGATCGCTCATGTTGTTCTCCGGTTGATTCAAGGTCTTGATAATGACATGGTTTTGAAAGCAGGTAATGATACCACTGGATTGTTGGTGCACAACTGTCGGACTAGAGTTTTTTGGCAGGGCCATATTTCCGAGCACTGTTCGCCGAATGCGGTTCGATCCGCCTGCGTTTTTGGGCTCTAGCCTCTAGGCACGCTAAGAAGTGCATTTAGGCGCGCCCGAGTCCAGTTAGCTAGTACTTTATACGGCCCTGAGGCGATTTTTGTTCTACGCTTTTTTCGAAACTAAAATAATAGTGAACCTTGCCGTGATAGGCTGGCATCAGGTGGTTGTCTGATCTTCTGAGATTTAGGCATACTCGAGCTAATTAATGTCAGGTTATCAATGTGCGCAACCCCAAAATTCTAGTAATAGTCATTATCGTATTTGCCCTCAGTGCCTGGTGGTTCTTCGATCTGGCCAGCTACCTGCAGCTTGAAACCCTGCAGCAAGGCATCGGTGGTCTGCGCGAGTGGTGCGGGAACAATCCGTTGTTGGCTGGCCTGATATTTTTTGCGGGCTATATTGTTGTCACGGCGCTGTCGTTGCCCGGTTCAGCCGTGATGACATTGGCTGGCGGCGCCCTTTTCGGCTTTTGGTATGCAATGCTGCTGGTATCATTTGCCAGTAGTATTGGGGCGACTTTGGCTTTCCTTGTTTCGCGACTGCTGTTGAGGGACTGGGTTCAGCAGCGTTTTAGCCGGCATCTGGGTGCGTTAAACAGAGGTTTTGCAAAAGACGGCTCCTTCTATCTATTTTCGCTTCGACTGGTGCCAATCTTTCCGTTTTTTATGATCAATTTACTGATGGGTTTGCTGCCGATTCGCCCCTGGCCTTTTTACTGGGTGTCGCAGCTGGGTATGTTGCCGGCCACGGTGGTGTTCGTAAATGCGGGGACACAATTAGGCCAGTTAGAGTCGCTTTACGGCATAATTTCTTTGCCGCTATTGGGCTCCTTTGCCCTGTTGGCGCTATTTCCTTTTATTGCCAGATGGTTACTTGGGGCTCTAAAGCCTCGGCTGATTCTGGCTGCCTATCCCAAGCCCAAACAGTTCGATAATAACTTGATTGTGATTGGAGCCGGCTCGGGGGGTCTAGTTGCTTCGCTTATTGCAGCGACTGTAAAGGCGAAAGTTACCCTGATTGAGCGTCACCAGATGGGTGGTGATTGCCTAAATACTGGCTGCGTGCCCAGCAAGGCTCTGATTCGCTCTGCGCGCATTGCGCAATATGCGCGGCGAGCAGAAGAATTTGGGTTGGCTCCGATGTCGGTAGAGGTGAATTTCCCCAAGGTGATGCAGCGTGTCCAGAATATTATCAAGACGATCGAACCACATGATTCGGTGGAGCGGTTCACTGAGTTAGGCGTGAACTGTGTTCAGGGTGATGCAAAAATTCTCTCGCCGTGGGAGGTGGAGGTCAATGGCCACACGCTGACGGCGAAAAATATTGTGATAGCCACAGGTGCCCGGCCCAGAGTTCCTGATATCCCTGGTCTCGCCGCGCTTGATTACCTGACGTCAGATACGGTGTGGGATATTAGGGACTTGCCCGAACGCTTGCTGGTAGTGGGAGCGGGGCCCATCGGTTGTGAGCTGGCGCAATCATTTGCTCGGCTGGGTAGCAAAGTCACGCTGGTGACCCATGCTGACCGACTGCTGCCTCGTGAAGACACGGAGGTTTCTGAACGGGTACACGCAGAATTTCGGCGACAACATGTAAAGGTGCATGCAAATTATAACCCGCTATTTTTTGACGCTGCGGAGAACGAGCAGACCTGTGTTTTCAGTACCCCGCGAGGACAGCGGGAATTGAGTTTTGACCGCGTATTGCTCGCGGTTGGTCGCAGTGCCAATGTTGAGGGGCTGGGACTGGAAAATCTGGATATTGCTGTTGGCCCTGAAGGGACGGTTGAAGTGGATGCATGTTTGCGTACCGCTATACCGACTATTTTCGCCTGTGGCGATGTGGCCGGCCCCTACATGTTTACCCACATGGCGAGCCATCAAGCTTGGTATGCAGCCGTAAATGCATTGTTTGGTCGCTTTCGCACGTTCAAGGTGGATTACTCGGTAGTACCCTGGGCGACATTCACTGACCCCGAGGTGGCGCGTGTTGGTTTGAATGAGGACGAGGCGCGGGCCGCCAATATCGCCTTTGAGGTAAGCCGCTACGAACTGTCTGAGCTGGACCGTGCCATTGCTGATGGTGAGGCACACGGGTTCATTAAAGTGCTGACCGAGCCGGGTCGTGACCGTATTCTCGGAGCCACTATTGTAGGCTACCACGCCTCGGAATTAATCAATGAATTTGTGTTGGCAATGAAACATGGTTTGGGTCTAGGGAAAATACTGGCGACTATCCACATTTACCCGACGCTCAGCGAGGGCAACAAGTTTTTGGCAGGTGAATGGCGTAAGGCGCGCAAGCCGGAAGGACTATTACGTTGGGTCGAGCGTTATCATCGATGGAATCGAGGCTGAATGTAGCATCTAATCGTGACGGCATTATTGGGCGAGGCATGGCACGTCTATATCGTGAAATGTGCTGACGCGACACTTTACACGGGGGTTACCAAAGATCTCCAGCGCCGTCTTCAGCAACACAATGGCGAACAAACTGGCGGCCCCAAATATACCCGAGGCCGTCGACCTGTGTGTTTGATGTGGTCTAAGGAGGCTCCTAATCACGGAGCTGCACTACAACGCGAAATAGCAATTAAACAACTCAGTAGAAGGGAAAAGCTTCGGTTGATAGGCAATGAGCGATAACTAAGTCCGTTCCCGATCTACTGCCAGAATAATCTGCTTACGTTAATGAAGATCTCGAGGTGTGATGAAGTCACAGCACTTCTGACTACATTTTTAACGGGCCGCCACGATAGCTTAAGTGCAGTGTCGAGGCCGCTGCAGTTATTGTGATAGTTCTTCCAGAGCCTGCTGCTGATCGAGCCAGACTTCATCCAGTTCTTCCGCCCGAACTTTGAGTTCCCCTTCGCGTTTGAGTAGGTCAGCCAGTGTCTGCCGGTGATCTTCCGTATAGAGATCGTTGTTTTCAAGCTGTGTGCGCACGTCGTGCATAGCGAGACTGACCTTGGACATGTCAGCTTCGGTTTTATTCAGCTGTTTTTGTAGCGGTTTGAGTTTTTCACGCAGCGTGGCTGCTTGCTGGCGTTTTTCCTTGCGCGAGGTGTCGGTAGTTCCCGCATCTCGTTTTTCGGTTTGCCTGTAGCTGGATAAAATCCAGCGCTCGTATCCCTCAAGGTCCTCCGTGTATTCCTCGACCTGGCCATCGTGAACCAGCAGTAATTCTTCTGCCGTATTACGCAGCATATGGCGGTCATGGCTCACCAGTACCAGGGCGCCTTCGTAGGCCTGCAAGGCGACTTCCATGGCGTGGCGCATCTCTAGGTCGAGGTGGTTAGTGGGCTCGTCCAGTACCAACAGGTTGGGCTTTTGCCAGACCACCATTGCCAGTGCTAGGCGTGCTTTCTCGCCTCCTGAGAAGGGGGCAACGGCGGCGGTGGCGGCATCACCGCGGAAATTGAAACCACCCAGAAAATTGAGAATGTCCTGTTCCCGTGCGTCCGGGCTAAGTCGTTGCAGGTGAAGGACTGGGCTGGCCTGCATGTCCAGAGCCTCTAGTTGCTGCTGATCAAAGTAGCCGATGCTGACATGCTCTCCGACAATGCGCGTGCCACCCAGCAGAGGGAGCTCACCAATGAGGCTTTTCAGCAGAGTGGATTTTCCGGCACCGTTTCTGCCTAACAGTCCATAGCGGCTGCCGGGACGTAACTGTATGTCCACACCGGACAGCACGGTTACGCCACCGTATCCCAGCATAGCCTCATCCAGACGCAGCAGGGGGTCGCTGCTTCTCGGTGGTGCAGGAAAGCTGAAGTCAAAGGGTGAATCGGCATGGGCCGGGGCCAGAGACTGCATGCGTTCCAGTTCCTTCAGCCGACTCTGTGCCTGCTTGGCCTTGGTGGCCTTGTAGCGAAAACGCCGCACGAAATCATCGATCTCGGCGATGCGCCGCTGTTGTTTATCATAGTTGGCTTGCTGGTTGGCGAGACGCTCAGCGCGCAGCCGTTCGAAGTCGGAGTAATTACCTTTATAGGTGAACAGTTGTTTTTGCTCAATATGCAGGATGCGTTCGCAGGTGGCATCGATGAAGTCTCGGTCGTGAGAAATCATCAGCAGCGTGCCGCCATATTGCTGCAGCCACTGTTGTAGCCACAGTGTGGCATCTAGGTCTAGGTGGTTGGTGGGTTCGTCTAGTAACAGGATGTCTGAAGGTGTCATTAGCGCGCGCGCCAGGTTCAGACGTATACGCCATCCGCCGGAAAATTCGCTGACCGACCTGCCTGCGGCATCTTCGGCGAATCCGAGGCCCTGCAGAAGGCGCTGTGCTCTGCGCTCTGCGCTATAGCCGTCAATTTCCTCCAGCTGGGTGTGAACGCTAGCGGTTTTATCGAATTCCCCAGCCGCTTCCAGCGCTGCCACTTCGTCATGTAACCGGCCTAACAGCGCATCGCCGCGCCAAATGTATTCTCCTGCAGGCAGCGAGGTCGCGTGAATTTCCTGCGCCATATGCGATAGCCGTAACGTATTTATGCCCTCGATGTCGCCAGCATCGGCACCAAGCTTATCGAGTAATAGTGAGAACAGGCTAGATTTGCCACAGCCATTCGCACCAATCAGCGCCAGTCGCTGTCCGGGCTGTATGGTGGCATTGGCACCTTGCAGCAGCAGTTTGCTGCCGCGACGAAAGTCTATGTTACGCAGTATGATCATGAGGTTGCGAATTCTACCCGCCGGATCCGCTGCGGGCTAGTGCAGCCGGGCACGGTTGGTGTAAGGTTTGTCGCAAGTGCATAAGCGAATTGGTTACATGATGAGCAACAACCCGCTGTGGGACTACTCTATTGCCACGTACAGCCTAGAAGGGGTGGCTCCCGCATGCCTTGCGTTGCAGGACATGTTTGGCCTAGATGTGAACGTGTTATTTTATGCGGCGTGGCTGGCACAGCGGGAGCAGCGTCTCAGTCATGACCATCTGGCTGGGGTGGAGGCCCTCATCGCGGATTGGCGGCATGACATGGTCAAACCGCTGCGCGCCTTGCGTCAACGATGGCGCCAAGTACCTGATGCGGTAGGTGTACGTGACGAGATCAAATCCTTGGAGTTACGCGCAGAACGACAGCAGCAGGACACGATGTATGCGTATTATCAGGGGTCTGCTGGATTGCCCTGGGCCGCCCGGCCCTTGCGTGAAAACTTGGCGCTGGTTGCGTCTTTCTCGGGTCAGGAGGACGAGGGCCGGTTTGCTGCTATAGAGCGTTTGACCCTGTTGTTCCGGCCGTGAGGCAGGGGTAGCGTCTAAGCTTTGTGGGTAGTAAGATAGCCGGTCCATTGTGGGAGCTCGGGGAACAACTGATGTCATCCCTAGAGTCAAACGTCACAATGGTAAGCACATACACAATTCTCACGATTTTTTTGAAGACAATGGGACGAATTATGAAGAAGTATTTACTGCTGTTTACGTTAGCCAGTCTTGTCGCTCTGCAAGGTTGTAACCAAAAAACACCGGCTGCCGCTGGGGATGAAGCCACAACCACCGCTCCTGCTGCAGATGCTGCTCCAGCTGCAGACGCTGATTTGGCAACCTCTGATCAACGTTTGAGCTATGGCATTGCGTTTGGCCTTGGTCAGCGCATGGCTGCTGACGGTGTGCCTCTAGATACGGGCGCATTTAATGCGGGACTCTCCGACGCGTTGGCGGGTTCAGAGTCACGTCTGACCGAGGAAGAAATTGCCGCAGAAATGCAGGCTTATCAGGAAAAAGCAACGGCTGAGATGGCGGCGGTACAGGCCGAAGCGGGCGCAGCCAATGCTGCTGCGTCGGCTGCATTCTTGGAAGCTAACGGAGCCAAAGACGGTGTGGTCACGACCGAATCAGGTCTGCAATATGAGCTGATTACGGAAGGAACAGGCCCAATGCCTGGACCAGACGATCAAGTCGAAGTGCACTACCGCGGTACGCTAGTTGATGGCACGGTGTTTGATTCGTCCATCGACCGTGGCGAGACAGTGACCTTTGGCGTTAGTCAGGTCATTCCCGGTTGGACAGAGGCATTGCAGCTAATGCCTACTGGCTCCAAGTGGCTCTTGGCGATTCCGTCTGATCTGGCCTATGGCGCCGGCGGTGCGGGTCAGGTGATTGGACCCGATTCAGCGTTGATTTTTGAAGTTGAACTGATCGCCATTCCCGATCAAGCGGACGCAAGCGGATCTGACGCAGCAGAGCCTGCTGCCGAAGGCTAAGCTAAACCGACTTCGGCGTCTTGGGTTTTACCTGGCGTCGGTGTCGATTGTGAAGACCGGCAATCAGCGGGTCTTCCAGCATAAAGCGTGCCACCAGCACCTCTGAAAGGGCTGAGATGCCGCGCTTTAACTTCTCCAGATATCTTTCAGTCCTTTAAATGCTCTGCATCGACAATACCCACTGACCCCAAACTTGTTCAGAAAGCGGCCAATGTTTTACACAGGAGTGCGTCGTACTGTCTGCCACAGACAGATTAGAATCGCGGCACAGAATACGGCTAACGTTTGTTCCGGAATACTAAAGCTGAGCAATGACCAGCTGACATTTGCGCAATTCCCGTCACCGGCAAAAACAATACTTAGCGTGTCCTCGAAAGGCAGGTTTTCCAACATATAATCTAGGCTGGGGCCGCAGGCCGGCACTTGGTCTTCGGGTAGGTGTTGCAGCCACACATGTCGAGCGGCCACGGCCGCGCCTGCGCACGCGGCCAGTCCACACAGTGCCGCGTATACCCGGCTACCCCAGCCAAGTGGATTGTGCAGGGCTGCGATCAGGGCTATCGAGCCCCACGCTACGACAAAGACCCTCTGTGTCATGCACAGGGGGCAGGCCTCCAAGTTGAGAAATGCCTGTAGATAGAGTCGCGCAAACAGCATCGATACCACCGCCAAGAGCACGAGGCCGATAAATACCAGTCGGGGGGAGGGGGCGTGTGGCATGGATTCTACATTCCTCGCGGTGATCATAGCTCAATGGGCGACGTGGCTACACTAGGGGCTTTTCCCTCTCAGCGCAATGCTGGGTCTTGCCGTATTCCTGCAGGCGCCATGGCTCAAAGACGCTTCATGTTCCACCCGATTAAGATAGGTCACTGTATTAAAGTCTGCTAACGGCACATCAGAAAACCGCGACCGGTGCAGACTGAGGTAGTGATCAAAGCTGAGATCAATGAGCATTTCGGCATAGCGCCGCAGGTTGGGAGGAAGTGCACCGTCAGAGACCCTAAAGTCCCTCGTACTGGCTGAAGAAGTTGTCTAGATAGTGCTTGAAGCTGATATCGTCCGACGCTTCGATATCACGCTGGGCCAGTAATGAACGCTGTGCCTCCTCTTCGAAGGCAATCTGAACATCCGTTGAAAGCGTTCGTTCACGGAAGTATTGTGCCCATTTCTCGCTGTAGGTCATGGCCAGGCGAAAGAAAGGCAGATTTTTGTCGTGCATTTCTTTCAGGATACGCGCTGAGGGCGTTAACTCCGGATCTGCTACCTTGCCAAGTTGACAGTCCAGGCTGGCAATGTAGTCGCCTGAATCATGCGCCGTGTCGAGCATTTCGGCAATCGGGCGCATCGCACTGAGTAGCTCATTGGCCCACTCGACCATGGGAATGTCATCGCTTCCGTTGTTAAGCTGCAGGCCTGGTTGCCTGCCAGTATTTACCACCGCCTTTAAGTTGGCGTTCTGCACGAGCTGCTCATCATCGTTGCAGGCCGGACTATCTTGCAGCAGGCAATACAGTAGGAAGGTATCGAGGGATCGCATTTGCGTATCGTCGAGGCCCACGGGAGAGAATGGGTTGATGTCGACGCTGCGCACTTCGATATATTCGATGCCGGCTCGGACTAATGCGCACAACGGAGTTTCTCCTGAGTTTGCCACCCGTTTAGGTCGTATCGAGCTATAAAATTCATTCTCGATTTGCAGCAGGCTGTCATTTAACTGCTGGTAGTTGCCCTCCTGGCCAGAGGGGATATCACTGTAAGTCGAATGCCGCTGCTTTATCGCGCTGGACAAAGTATCCACATAATCGTCGAGAGAGTTGTAGCAGACATTCAAATCTTTCTGGGCGTCGCTGCTGTAGCCAAGCTCGCCCATTCTCAACGCTGTGCCATAGGGCAGATAAAGACTTTTAGCTTGGTCGTCAAAGGCTTCCATGCCATGGCGATCGAGTCCTCCTAGAAAGCTGGAGCAGACCGCGGGAGATGCGCCGAACAGATAAATTAGCAGCCATGAGTAGCGCCGAAAATTGCGGATCAGTCCCAGGTAGCGTTCGCTGATATAGTCTTGTTTCTCGCCTGGGCAGCCGGCACTCTCCCAAGCGTGGTTCCAGTATTCCTGTGGCATAGAAAAGTTATAGTGAATGCCGGCAATGGCCTGCATGATACGGCCGTAGCGGTGACCCAAGCCCGATCGATAAACCGTTTTCATGCGCGCCACATTGGAGCTGCCATACTGCGCTACCGGTATGCTTGCGTCACCCGACATAATGCAGGGCATGCTGGCCGACCACAGTATTTCGTCCCCAATTTTTTGATAGACAAAACTGTGAATGTCTTCCAGTAATTGCAGGCTGCCTTCCATGCTGGTATTGACCGGGGTAATAAATTCCAGCAGCGCTTCTGAATAATCGGTGGTAATAAAAGAGTGGGTTAGGGCGGAGCCCAGTCCAGCGGGGTGCGGTGTCTGTGCCAGTGTTCCCTTGGCCTCGATGCGCAGGCTCTCTTTCTCAATGCCGCGTTTGATACCTGTGAGCATACCCCTGGCTTCAGGTTGCCCCAGTGCCTGCAACTGCTTTTGCAAATGGGAAGACAATCGGAACTCCTTTTGATGAACAGGTTTGCAGGCTATCGCAAAGCCGTTTTCGGACAAGCATTCGCTTGTGCGGTTTATGCAGCGTATAGAAGACGGCGGCAAGTGTATCTGTCAAAGTCGACAGAGTACAGTTGCGCCGCTGTTTCTACCTCAACGGCGGCTCAGATAATACGGTCCAAATATTTCTCCAGTAGCTGGCAGGCGAAACTATTTTGTACTTCACTGTCCTGCCCTGTGGCCAGCATAATGCGGGACATAATAAGTCCAAAGCGCATCCCGGCAAAAATTTGGTAGTAGGCATAGTCACGGGCTGAAAAACCCGAGGCTTGCTCCCATTGAGCAATCGTTTGCTCATAAGTTGGCAGACCTTCCAGTCGCGGCATTCCCAGTCCCTCAGCGAACGTAGCGTCAAGATAATTGAACCAAGCCAGATCCTGCACTGGATTGCCCAGAACTGCCATCTCCCAGTCCAGCACTGCGGCGATACCCTCCAGCGACGGTTTAAAGATAATATTACCCAAGCGAGCGTCACCCCAGCACAGTACAGTGGATTCCTCCTTTGGTTGGTTGGCCTGCAGCCAGTCCAGTGCCCGTTGTCCAATGTCGTGGCCTGCACCTTCCAGCGCCCAGTTCAGATAATTTTCCCAGTACACTAATTGCTGTTGCAGTGGCGTTTTGCCCGGCACCAATAGTTTGCCGAAGCCCATTTCCTGGTAGTCCAGTTGATGATAGCGCGCCATGGTGTCCACCGATGTACGCCAAAGATGTTGACGTTGTTCTATACTGGTTTCATGCATCATCCAGCCATCCATATTGTAAGGGGGCATGTCGGTGGGTATGCGACCATCTGTCCGCTTCATTAGGTAGAACTGTACGCCCAGCAAAGACTTATCTGTCTCTAGCCCGCACAATTCTGGCACGGGTATATCGCTGAATCGCCCGACAGCGTCCATTACTTCATACTGCAGGCTCAAGTCGTAGTCCGGAAATACCGGGCGCTCAATTGCCGGCTGTAGTCGTGCCACCAGCGACTCACTGCGTTGCTGTCCGTCTTCGTCCCAGGTTATGTCAAACAAAAGTGTGACATTGGACATGCCGGTGGCCTCCGGAATAGAAAGTTCTTCGATGCGGACGTCTCGTCCCCGATTTGATGAAATCCAAGATTCCAGCTTTCGACGAGTGCCATCGATATCTTCTATCAGTGGTGTTGGGCGGGCGTTATCCACGGGTTAGCTCCTAAGCTTTGGCGATTGACAGTTTGATAGAATACTTGCGATCAGCTTCTCTGGCTACTGCGCGGTTGATGATGGGGAAGATAGAAAGAACTCTGCACAAGTGACCTCTAGCGAGATTCTTTAACGCAACGAAATTACAGAAATTACTTAGCAAATTATGGGTCAGGCTCAGCATGCTGACCTTTAGCGTACGCTGCATGAATAGAGCGATTTTTTACGCGACCCCTTCTTCGCGCAAGATTGGCATTACTTCATCCATGAACAGATGCAGGCTGGACCATGCTAAATCTGGATGGATGCCACCACATAATGGGTGAAACATGATCGGTTGTGCTCCGACCATATCTCGGGCCGCGTCTATGAGCTCTTGTGGGCGGTAGACTTTGTAGGCTCTGCTGCTACGCAAATCATCGCTACTGTCAAAGTGCTTATAGGGGCTGAAAACCTGCGCCTTTTCTGCCCAGTCTGCATACATGTTCGTTTCATGTAGTACGTGAGGAGCAATTATTTCCCAGTAGGCGTCGGGGTCTTTTGAGACAAAGGTTACCGTGGAGGGAGCGCTTGGCATGGGTCCGGGGTCTGGCTTTCCTAGCGCTTTCAATGCTTCACGGTAGTATTCGAAAATCTCGGGTCCGGAAGGGATAAAGAAATCAGAATCGCGGGCAGCGCGCCGAGCAGCAGCCTTGCTGCTGCCCCCCATTAAGATCATTGGACGAGGCTGGCTAAAGGGTTTTGGCGTAATAGTAATAGCGCGACCCTCGTATTCAAAAGCCTCTCCACTCCATGCTTTTTTAAGAAAGGGACCGATGTCATCCATGTACTTTTTACGCACGCTAAGGTCTTTGCCGACGGCAATAAACTCTTCTTCTCGGTAGCCTCCGCTGACTACAGGTATAACGCGACCTCGACTGATGATATCTAATACCGCCAGGTCCTCTGCTAATCGCACGGGGTCGTGTAAAGGGGCAATCAGCGCGGATATAAAAATGCGCATACTTTTTGTGCGTGTCGCGATCGCGGAGGCCAATACCAATGGAGAGGGGCAGTAGCCGTCCGGGGAGCCATGATGTTCTGACAGGTGCACGCTGCCGATGTTGTTGTTGTCCCCCCATGCGCACATTTCGATTGCAGCCTGGTAGAGATCAGCCTGTGATGTTTTTGCGATTTCAGGTTGGCGCATATCAAACCGAAGCATAACATCAGGCATAGTGTCTCCTTGGCAATCTTGGGGTATACAATTTCATTCGCTTAGCTTCCATAGAATTGCTGTAATGAGATATCCCCAGAGCAACACGAGCAGTACTAGGCGCCATTTTCCAGACTTCGATCTTTCCTTGATCGGATTAAAGTCTTGAACGATATTATATGAACCGCAGGCCGGGCACTCGCCACGTTGGCCGCTATTTTTTCCACGATAGCTGCAATCTTTGCAGTGGAAAGTCATGAGGGTTATCGAGTGCTCTTTAGGAGTTGATCGACGATGCGTTCGAGTTGCTTAAGATTATTACACTCAGCGCTAAAATGACAAGCGCTTTGGTAACGCAGCATTTCTGAATCACCGCTACCCCAGGCTCTGCGTGACTCGGGGTTGAGCCAGATTACCTGCCGTGCGCGCTGGAAAATGCTTTGCAGTATCTCCAGTTTCGGATCGCCGTTATTATTGCGGGCATCCCCGAGAATGATCACTGTCGTATTACTGTTGATGTCGTCCAGTGCCAGTTTGGAGAAGTCCATGAGGCTATTGCCGTAATCCGTGGCGCCGCCGTATTTCCAGTTAACCAGTTCGATGGCTTTCTCGACAGGATAGTCATCAAAATATGTGCTCACTTCGCCCAAGTGGCTTGAAAAAGCAAAACTGCGTACCTTTGGTAGAATATCTTGCAGGCTGTAGAGGAACAGGAGTAAAAATTTCGAGTAGGCAGCGACGGAACCACTGACATCACATATCGCCAATATCTGCGGCTTTTCCTTTTTTACTTGTCGCCAAAAGGTATTGAACATGACGCCATCATTGGGGATGCCCTTGCGCAGAGTCTTGGCCATATTCAGTTGGCCGCGTTTAAGTCGCCTGCGTTTGTGTGAATGGCGGCTGGCCAGTTTTTTGGCCATCTTCCGTATCAACTCATGCACCTTGTGAAGGTATATATGCTCGATATTGTTTAGCCGCGTTTTGCTCAGAATGTCGTCCATGAATTGCTGGGTTTTACCCTCGGCGTGCAATAGATATTCTCGCTCCACATAATCACGTACCTGCTGCCGCAGGATATCGCGGTAGCGTTGGAGCACGGCCAGTGCTGGACTCTCAGCTCTTTCCAGTTCAATCACTGCGTTGCGAACTTGCTCCTCACCCATCGCATCGAGTATTCGCCTAGTGAACTGGCCTTTTTGCGTAAACATTTGAATTTTCTGCAGGTCTACGCGTTGTGCCGCCGCATTAATCGCGAGGGTTAGCTCATTACGGTTGTTGTTAAGCAGGTTCTGCATTAAGGGGGTCTGCAACAGAGATTCTAGGGACGGATTTTTTTCCGAAGCCAGTTCCAGTGCTGAGAGTTGGCTGCCGGAAAAATCTTCTGTCTGCGCGGCAGTGTCATCTGTCGAGTCTAGGTCTTTGTTTTCGTCCTGGTCGCTGGGCATGTCCGAAGAGGAAAAATCAGCGAGGTCCTGTTGAAAAAACCGATCGAAGCAGTCCAGAAAGATCACTTCTTCTGCGGGCGTCTTCGCCAGTGTCATCGCCAGGCCGTCGCGCAACAGATTGCGATCGGAGTAACCCAGCGTAGTGGTTACCCCCACGGCATCTAATGTCTCTGCTGGAGAAACTCTTATGTCGTGGCTGCGCAAGACCTGAATAAAATCGACAAGATTGGACTGCATGGTCCCTGATTCCCCGTGCTGTTATTGTCAGCCAAGTTTTTTTCAGCGGCTGATGATTATCCTGTGCGTGTGTCTGATGAGCTAGTACTCAAAAGGCTGCGCAATTCGCTATCCGTGGCTTCGATATCTTCCTCATATTTCAACAGGACATTGAGCGTGCTGCGGACCAGCTCTTCTTCTAACTGATTGGCATGTAACAGCACTAGGCTGCGCGCCCAATCGATGGTTTCTGAAATAGCCGGCGCTTTCTTTAGGTCCAGCTGTCGCAACGAGTGCACAAACCCCACGAGTTGGTGACGCAACTGTTCATTCACGTCCGGGACGCGGCTGCGAATGATTCGCTCTTCGAGCTCCACTGTCGGGAACGGAATATACAAGTGGAGGCACCTCCGTTTGAGTGCATCGGAAATATCCCGTGTGTTATTGCTGGTTAGGAATACCATGGGAGTCGTGCGAGCTTTTACTGTGCCAATTTCAGGAATAGATATCTGGTAATCAGACAAAATTTCCAGCAATAATGATTCGAACTCATAATCAGATTTGTCGACTTCATCGATCAGTAAAATGGCGCCTTTTTCCTGCTGCATGGCTTTGAGTAAAGGGCGTGGCTCCAGGAATTCCTCAGAGTAGAAAATGTCACCAAACTGATGCAACTTCGCGACGGACTCAGCGAGGCCGGTTGCCCCTTGCAATAAATCCCCGAGCTTTTCCTTCAGCACCTGTGTGTACAGTAACTGTTTCCCGTACTTCCACTCGTAGAGTGCCTTGGCCTCATCCAAACCTTCATAACATTGCAGGCGAATTAGCGGTGTATCGAGTAACAGAGCAATCGTTTTAGCCAGCTCTGTCTTGCCTACACCCGGGGGGCCCTCAATCAGAATAGGTTTACGTAACTGAAAAGCCAAAAAGACAGCTGTCGCAATCTTACGGCTACAGATGTAACCGAAAGATTCAAAACCCTGCTCAATGAGCTCAACAGACTCAAGCTGCGGAAAATGTTGTGTGTGCAACGGAATACCTCGATTCTCAAGCGGCTATTGTACGCGATACTCGCTGAGAGAAAACATGCTTATCCGCCGGTTGTATTCATAAAGCGAACGATGTCGGGTGCCTCGTCTAGGTCGAAGTGATGGCTTTCGGGCTTTATGGACATAGCATTGATGATGGTTCTCTTGAGTGTGTCCAGTGTGTAATCTTTCGCGCGGATTACTCCGCGCAGGTCGACCGAGTGTTCATTGCCTAGGCACAGCAGCAGCTGCCCTTCAGCGGTCACGCGCACCCGATTACACAGATGGCAAAAGTTATGACTATGAGGGGAAATAAAGCCGATCCGCGTTGGGCCGCCTGTGGTGCGGAAGTAGCGAGCGGGGCCAGCGGTGTCTTCTGGGTCACCCAGTGGTTCCAGTGTGTACTGTCTCGAAATAATGTCGCGCAATGCCTCGCTGCTGCAGAAGCTCAAGGCGCGGTCGTGCTCATCAATTAGCCCCAATGGCATCTCTTCGATAAAAGCGATATCAATATTGCGTTGATAGGCGAAATTGACCAGATCAAGTACTTCATCCTCGTTGCGACCCTTGAGGATGACTGCATTGAGCCTTATCTGCTCGAAGCCCGCTTCAATAGCCGCGTCGATGCCCGCGATGACCTGGTTCAGGTTGCCATGTCGTGTGAGTTGGCGAAATCTGCGGGGTTGCAGACTATCTAGACTAATATTGATGCGAGTCACGCCAAGTTCGTGCAAATCTGAAGCCATACGATGTAGCTGCGAGCCATTGGTTGTTATCGCCAATTGGTCAAGACCGGGCAGTTGCCCAAGGGGTTCGATTAACGCCAAAATATTGTTGCGGATCAGGGGTTCGCCCCCAGTGAGGCGTATCTTGCCAACACCGAGCTCAACAAAGGCGCGCGCTACCTCTTGTATCTCTTCCAGCGTTAGCACCTGTTCTTTTGGAGTAAATGTCATGTCCTCCGCCATGCAGTAGACGCAGCGAAAGTCGCAGCGATCGGTGACGGAGAGGCGGACGTAGTCAACCCGACGCTGAAAGCGATCGATCAGTACCTGAGGAAGGTCATTCATAATGTCATCGAGTGTAGCGCTTTGCAGCGCACTGCTCCAGTGTGGGGTTTACACCAACCGATGACTGGGACAGGATGGTTGCTAATATCATACTCAGGGGATGAATTTGTCGTCGATAGGTCAGTGGGCTCTTTGGGTGGGACCTGTGTTGGGAACAGTGGCTGCGGCCGTCAGTATGTCCGCCGGCTACGGTTCGGATATGGCTATCGTCGGATTTGTCGCGGTGTTGTGTGTCATCTGGTGGATATTTGAGCCGGTCCCTATACCTGTTACCTCGCTATTGCCGCTAGCGATATTGCCTTTATTGGGTGTGCTGAGTCCCAGTGAAGTCGGCGAAGCCTATGGCTCACCCTTGATCTTGCTGCTGCTCGGTGGCTTTTTACTGTCGAAGGCGATGGAACACTCTGGCGCGCATCGCCGCATAGCGCTGGGTATGGTGGCGTTGTTCGGGGTTAGCAGTGGTCGTCGGCTCGTGATGGGTTTTATGGCAGCGGCGGCCGTGCTGAGTATGTGGATATCCAACACGGCCACAGCGCTAATGCTCTTGCCTGTTGCGTTGGCAGTGCTTGACGCTGTTGACGACAAGTCGCGCCTCGCGCCTCCTCTGCTACTCGGCATTGCTTATGCCGCGAATATTGGGGGCCTAGGAACACCCATAGGTACGCCCCCGAATCTGATCTTTATGCAGGTCTACCAGGAAACGACTGGGCAGGTGATTAGTTTTACTCAGTGGATGGGTTGGGCGCTACCGGTCGTTGTATTGATGGTGCCAGCCATGGCCCTGATATTGACACGCAATTTGAGGGGTGCGTTGGAGTTACAATTACCTGAGGTGGGGCCTTGGCGTTCACATGAGCGCCGCGTAATGGTGGTGTTTGGCTTGACCGCTCTTGCCTGGATTACGCGCAGTGAACCCTTTGGTGGCTGGAAGGCATGGTTGGACTTGCCGCAGGCTAACGATGCGTCTGTGGCTTTGCTCGCGGTGGTGGCTCTGTTTCTTGTGCCCGACGGTAAGGGCCAGCGTCTGTTGAGCTGGGAGCGCGCCAGTACCATTCCGTGGGGCGTATTGTTGTTGTTTGCGGGCGGTATTTGTCTTGCAAAGGGGTTTGTGAGTTCGGGGATGAGTGACTTGATCGGGCTGTGGCTGACGGAAATGATCAGTATGCCTATGTACTTACTGATGGCGCTTGTTTGCCTATTGGTGACTTTTATGACCGAAGGGACGTCCAATACGGCCAGCACCGCACTGCTAATGCCGATACTGGCAGCAGCGGCGCTGGCGGCGGGAATCTCGCCGGAATTAATCATGGTGCCGGCAGCGATGAGTGCCAGTTGTGCCTTCATGTTGCCTGTTGCTACGGGGCCTAACACAGTCGTGTTTGGCACCGGACAGATCACCATTGCCCGAATGGCGCGAGAGGGTTTTATTATCAACCTTCTAGGGGCAGCGGTTATCAGCAGCGTATGCTACCTGTTGCTCACGTGAGCCGAGGCACCGCTAGAAGAGACGCTAGAGCAGGGCCATCATAGTTTCGGCAGAGCTCACGTCTACGCCCGCACCCTCTTCTACATTCAGATGGCTAACGGCGCCGTCCTCAACAATCATGGCAAAGCGCTGGCTGCGCATACCCATGCCAAATCCATTGCCATCCAATTCCAAGCCAAGTGCTGCCGCAAAGTCTCCGTTGCCGTCCGCCAGCATTAACAGTGCTTCTGCATTTTGGGCTTTACCCCAGGCGCCCATTACGAAGCCATCATTTACTGACATACAGACGATAGTGTCTACGCCTTTGGCTTTGATCTTGTCAGCGTTTACCACGTACCCGGGTAAGTGAGTGATACTACAGCCTGGCGTGAACGCTCCCGGCACGGCGAACAACAGCACTTTTTTGCCGGCGAAAATCTCGTCAGTGGTGATGTCTGTTGGACCTTTTTCGCCCATGGTCTTCATTGTGCAGGCGGGAATTTTGTCTCCGGTCTTAATAGTCATGTTACGCTCCAGTAGAAATATAGTGTCCAAAGTGAGCAGGAATAGTACCAGATGTTGGGTGAAATACACTGTCTCCTGTGCAAGGGAGTCGAAATAATGTCTTACTTTAGGGACAGGAACCGCTCCTATTTGTGTTGCAGTACCTGCGGGCTGGTGTTCGTGCCGCCCGCCGAGTATGTGTCCCGGTGTGCCGAGAAAGCTGAGTATGAATTACATCAAAATGACATTGACGACCTTGGTTACCGAAAGTTCCTGTCGCGATTGATGTCTCCCCTCGTCGAGCGGCTATCCCCCGGCGCCCATGGCCTGGACTTCGGTTGCGGCCCGGGGCCGGCTCTGGCGTATATGTTGCGGGACATTGGATTTGAGGTGTCTCTCTACGACAGTTTCTTCGTGCCCGATGAGGGCCCACTGGATGCGGAGTATGATTTTATTTGCGCCACTGAGGTGGTCGAACACCTGCATCGTCCCGCACAGGAGCTGGAACGTTTATGGTCGTTGCTGCGTCCGGGTGGCTGGATGGGCGTTATGACCAAGTTAGTCCTTGATCGCACTGCGTTTGCCCGCTGGCACTATAAAAATGACCCCACGCATGTGTGCTTTTTTAGTGTGGACACGTGGCGTTGGTGGGCACGGAATCATGATGCCAGTTTGGAAATCATTGGGGCAGACGTCATCTTGCTCCAGAGAGCGTCCTAATTGTCCCCGGCCAGCATCTCGATATAAGTGTCTTCGCACTCGCGGTAAAAACTGAGCTCATCATCACCAAGATAGGGCGCGACCATGGTTAGCAGCTGTAATACGCCCTGGTGAATAGTGACCTGTGGTGAGCGATTGTCATGCAGCAGGGCTTCGTAGTTGAACCAGAATGTCAGATTCAACGTCATGTTGTCGACCAGTCCGAGCAACTGCTGATCTCTAGCATCAATGACGTCCTGTTGCAGGAGTGCCTGACAAATCGCATAAAGAGCAGCACGTTTCAATTGAATCAGTCGCTTGAAACCGCGCTTGATGCTGGAATAGCGTTGCAGGATGTTGTCGAGATTGTGGTACAAAAAACGGTATTGATACATCTCCTCCATAACGACATAAAGATAGTACCAATTGTCTTCCGCGCTCCCACGCCCAGTGCTTAGAGGGCGTTCTATTGGAGCCGTTAGAGTATGACTCATGCCCAGCTCGTATTGCTGGAATAGCTCGGCAATGATCTGATCTTTACCTTTGAAATGGTAATAGAGATTGCCGGGGCTGATATCCATTTCATTGGCAATGTCTATAGTCGTAGTGTCGGCCTCGCCCTCCTCATTAAACAGCGCGAGGCTAGTGTGGAGAATACGGTCCCTTGTTTTCATGCTAGGTCGGCATCAGACTTTACGTTTTTTTGCGGCGGCTTTGGCCCGAGGCGGGCTTTTTTTGCTGGCCCCTCCCCGAGCGGGAGATGCCGTGGCGACGGGTTTTTTGGTCCGGGTAGCGGCCTTGCCTGTGGAGGTGCTATTGCTGCGCTGCTCTGCAAGCGCCTTGCTGAGTCGGTCTACTTTCCTGGTGAGCTGGTCGACTTTTTTGTGTAGGGCTGCCAAGTCTTCGATGCGGGCTGGTCGCTGATTATGAAAATTTTCGCGGACTCGGTTGATTCGTTCTTCCACCGAATGCCGGGCTGCGATGGTGCTACCCTTGGCATCCTCTTCCAGGGCGGTGCCGGCTTTCACCAGATCACGAAACAATTTTGGTGGCTCGAGTGCTTTTTCCAATCTTCCCTGTGCGTCCTCCACGGCTTTGCCGTAGGCACCTAAACCCGCGAGCCATATATTTTTGGCGATTTCACTGGCTTTGTCTGTGACCTTACTCTTTTCATCATCCATGTCATATGCCTTTTTAGCTACTGACGGTGGGCTACTAGGTTAATGTATTCAATCGGCCCATTAAAACAGATTAACAGACAAAAAAAAGGGGCCACAGAGTGGCCCCAAAAAATCCTCATAGACAGAGGTAATCAGTTCTGGATGGAGTGCTGCTTAGGCAGCAGATTTGAAGCGTACAGATCCCTTCAATTCTTCAAAGCGTGCTTTGGCTTTTTTCAGTTGAGTTTGCAGAGCTTTGCGGTCAGTTAGATTTTCCAGCTCCAGTTTAGGTAGATCAATGTCGTCAATAGCGACTTTAGCCACCTTCTCTAGCTTTGCGCCACGCGTGACCAGCTCCATGTAGGCTTTGTCAGCTTTCTTACGGCGCGCTTTCAGCTCTTTTTGCAAGCTGCCAAACTGTTCCTGTGCTTGGTCGTACGCCTTACCATAGAAGCCAAGGCTAGCCAGAAAAACATTGCGGCCAGTTTCCTGGGCATTAGCAACAAAATCCGGTGTAGATTTTTTTGCGGTGGCGCGCTTGGCGGCCGGTTTTTTTGTGGCGACAGACTTACGTTTTGCGACAGGCTTGCTCTTTGCAACAGGCTTGCGCTTGGCAGCGGGCTTACGAGTGGCTTTCGTTGCTGTTTTCTTTGCTTCGGCCATGATTCAGCTCCTTGGGAGGGATAAAAAAATTTAATGGCCGTTGCCAGCCGTTGGGAAGCAGAATACGGAAGAAAATTAGAATAAACATACTAATGTAAGTCATTTTTTTTACGTTTAGCGTCGTCGCCTCTCTAGGCGGCCAAACAACAGTGCCTTGCATAAAGGGTCACCGAACAGAGAGCCTTTTGCAATTTTCTGAATTATAGGCGGGACTTGGGCCCTGCTGCGGTGATGTCCTGCGACACCTGAAACTTCTTAATGTTTTCCTCAAACAGGGCGGCTAATTTGCTCGCCTGTTCGTCATAGACCGCTGCACTACCCCAGCCTTTGCGTGGGTCGACGTATTTGGCGTCGACGCCCGGGATTTCGGTTGGGAAATGTAGGTTGATAATGTCCAAATGATCGGTGGGGGCATTTAACAACACACCGCTCTGGCAAGCCTGAACGACTGCGCGGGTAACTGGGATGGGAAATCGTGACCCTGTTCCGCCAGGAGCACCTGACCCACCTGCCCAGCCGGTATTCACCAGATAGACATGGCTATCGAAATCGTCGATGCGCTTCATCAGCAATTCGGCGTAGTCACTGGCCGGTCGCGGCATGAATGGAGCACCGAAGCAGGTGGAAAAAGTCGGGTGTATGCCCGCTTCAGCGCCTAGTTCAGTGGAGCCCACTCTGGCGGTATAGCCGCTGAGGAAGTGGAATGCTGCGGCTTCCTTGGACAATATTGAGACCGGGGGTAACACGCCGGAGACATCACATGTCAGGAAGATCACGCACTTTGGCTCGCCGCCACTGTTGGTGTCAGTGCGTTTTTCGACATGCTCCAGCGGGTAACAGCAGCGGCCATTCTCCGTGAGGTTTGTGTCGCAATAGTCGGCAAGACGGCTGTCATCTACGACGACATTTTCGACAATGGCGCCAAACCGGATAGCGTCCCAAATCACTGGCTCATTCTTTTGACTCAAGTCAATGGTTTTGGCGTAGCAACCCCCTTCAAGGTTGAAAACTGAGCCCTTGGCCCAGCCGTGTTCGTCATCACCGATCAGGTAGCGATCCGGGTCGGCGGAGAGTGTGGTTTTGCCCGTTCCAGATAAACCAAAGAATAGAGTGGTGTCGCCATCTTCGCCCACGTTGGCACTGCAGTGCATGGGCATAACATCTTTTTCAGGTAATAAGAAATTTTGCACCGAGAACATGGATTTTTTCATTTCTCCGGCATAGCGCATGCCAGCAAGCAGTACCTTGCGCTGGGCGAAATTAATGATAACAACGCCATCGGAGTTGGTGCCATCGCGCTCAGGGTCACACTCGAAACTAGCGACGTTGAGAATATTCCATTCGGGCTTTCGGCCGGCATTATAGGTCTTGGGGCGGATAAACATATTGCGCCCAAACAGAGCCTGCCAAGCGGTTTCTGTTGTGACTTTCACGGGCAGGTAGTGATCGCTGTGCTCGCCCACATGAAGGTGGGTAATGAATTTCTCACGAACCTCCAAATGTGACTGCACACGATCCCACAGAGCGTCAAACTTGTCGCTGTCGAAGGGCCGATTTACGCTGCCCCAGTCGATGCTGTCTGCGGTGCTGGGTTCTTTGACCACAAATCGGTCAGCAGGTGAGCGGCCTGTGCGTCTTCCTGTTGTCACCAGCAGAGCGCCGGTATTGGTCAATATTCCCTCTCCGCGCTTTAGTGATGCTTCAATCAGCTTGGAAGGTGCCAGGTTGGTGTGCTCCTGGGCGGTATGGGTATCTACAGTCATTGTTCGTCCTGTCAGTATGCAGCGCTAGCCGGGTCGAGCCTTTGCGCCAATTATCGGGCCCTAGCTGGTGCCCGATTATGTCAGAATCGTCGCGTTATGCGAAATATATCGGGCATAATTTCAGCGAATTCCGCCTAGCAGGCGCTCAGTGTAAGATTTTTGCCTCATCGTCTCCTAAAATATTGGCGAGGTCACTGCGGGTATACTGGTAGTGCTGGTTGCAAAATTCACAGTCCATGATGATGCTGCCTAGTTCTTCTAATAACTCTTCGATGTCGGCGGGATTTAAAGTGAGTAAGGCCTTGTGGGTGCGCTCGCGGGAGCAGCTGCAGTGAAAACTGACATCAGAAGGTTCAAATAGGCGCACGCGGTCTTCATGGTAGAGTTGGTAGAGCAACTGTTCACTCTCAACTTGGCGTAGCTCACAGTCCGTCACAGTGGACGCCAGTGAATAGACGTGCTCCCACTGTTGCGCTCGCTGGTCATCGTCAGTGGTGATGAGTGCAGGCAGCTGCTGTAATAGCAGGCCTGCTGCCTGGTGCCCGTCGGCTGTCAGCCAGACGCGGGTGTTCAATTGCTCGGACCGTTTAAAGTAGCCATCCAGACTGTTGGACAGCGAACCTTGCTCGAGCGGGACGATACCCTGATAACGCTGGCCATGGGTCGGATCGATGGTGATTGCTAGTTGGCCGTCCTTAAGCAGCTGATCATTGCTATCGGAAGTAGCCTGGCTCGCTCCCCGGGCAATACCGCGCACGCGCAAGCGGTGGTCGCATTCCACCATCAGCAGCGGTATCTCGCCTTCTGATCGCACCTGCAAAATCAATGTCCCCTCGAACTTGAGATTGGTGCTCAACAGCACTGCGGCGGCCAGAAATTCGCCCAGTAGACGACTCACGGCTAAGGGATACTGGTGGATGGCGATTATTTCGCGATACGCCGAGTCGAGGTGGACGATTTCGCCACGGATATCCGCGTCCTCAAATAGGAAGCGCCGTGTTCCATCACTGCTCGGCGGTATTTCGGTGGAATCAAGGGTTTCAGGCATGCTGTTGCTCCCGCAAAGTGGCTAAGTAAATACCCAAAGCACTCTGGATGCCAGAGCGAAGACCGTTTCGGCAAGATGTTTACATCACAGGCGTCCTCCGTTTAGCCCTGTTCGATCTGTTTCCCCAGCTTAAGGAACACCTATTGGGCAGCCTGTTTGCACTGTGACCGAGTATCCCCAAAATTAGCCGGAGCAACGGCATTAATCCCCCGCAGGATTCATTTTCGATGCTCTCATCATGTCCTACCCTTGCGCCTAGAGCAGACATTACGACTCTCGCCCCGCCAGCAACCGGGTGCAGGGTTTAGTATGTGAGGCCAGCTATGAATAATTTCACCCTCTCTGAGACCTTGACCCTATTAGCGGCTACAGTATGTTTTTTGAGCCAAGCAATAGGCTTCCCTTTTACTGTTTGAGGATTTAGGCAATGAGATTCAGTTATCAGATTGGCATGTGTGAGGCCGACCATTATCTGCCTTTGGCCAGAGCGGCAGAACAGGCGGGTTTCGATGGCATTACGATTCCCGATAGCATTTGTTATCCCCAGGAGGCCAGTTCTAAATACCCCTATAACAATGATGGCAGCAGGGAGTTTCTGGAAAGCGTGCCGTTCATTGAAAGTCTTATTGCGATTGCAGCAATGGCGGCTGTTACCGAGAAAATTCGACTCGCGACATTCGTCTATAAACTGGCCGTGCGCCAGGCGCCCGTTGTGGCCAAACAGGTACAGGGCATTCAGTCGTTGTCCGGCAATCGTTTTGATTTTGGTATTGGGATTAGCCCGTGGGAGGAGGATTTTGCGATCTGTGGCGTGCCCTGGGAAAAGCGTGGGAAGCGATTAGATGAACAAATCGATATTTTGCGCGGACTAGAGACCGGCGAGTATTTCGGCTATGTGGGCGAAATCCACAATATGCCGGCCAACAAGATGAACCCAGTGCCCACCAAGCCAACCCCGCTGCTGATTGGCGGACACACAGAGCTAGCCTTGAAACGCGCTGCGCGGGTGGGTGATGGCTGGATGTGTGCAGGTGCGAATATTGAGGAGCTGGAGGCGTATATCGGCCGCATTAATCAGCTGCGTCAGGAATACGGGACGGCGGATAAGCCTTTTAGGGTATATACCACCGGACAGAATGCCTTCACTCCTGAGGGTATTGAAAAGCTCGAAAGCATTGGGGTGTCTGACGTCATTATCGGTTTTCGCAATGTGTATGCAATGGAAGCCGATAAGCCTTTGGAAGAAAAAATCGGCATGCTGAACTGGTACGCGGGCGAGTTTATTCATGGCTGAGTGCGGGGTCACTACTCCGGTCCTAGTCGGTGTGGGTGCTGTTCAGCAGCACATTGAGGATTATGAGTGTGCGCTGGAACCGGTAGCCCTGATGGAGCAGGCTTTGCGCAATGCCGCCGTCGACGCAGGCAGCATGCAGCTCCTGAGTTTGGCAGATGAAATTCTGGTGCCGAAAAGTCTCTGGAGCTACACAGATCCAGGGCGTTTGCTGGCCGCTTCTTTGGGCGCACACTCTGCCACTACGCTACTGGCGGAATTTGGGATATTGCAACAGAGCCTGTTGACCCGAGCCTGCCAGCGCATAAAGGATGGAGACGCCGACGTGATACTGGTTGCCGGTGGAGAGGCGAGGTTCCGCGCTCTGTGTGCAGGCAAGGCCGGTGTTGAGGCTTTCGAAACCCCACAAAACGGTGCTGAGCCGGACATCACTTTGCAACCCCAGGATGAGATGTGGTCATCTGTGGAGTCAGACAGCGGTTTGGGTATGCCTGTCGGTTACTACGCTATCCTCGATAGCGCGTTGCGCTACAAGCAAGGTTTGACTGTGGACCAGCACAGAGATCAGATAGCCAGTATGTATGCCAGGTTGAGTGAACTAGCGGCAGATAATCCGGATGCCTGGTCCGGCCAAGTCGTGTCGGCGTCCCATATTCGGGAGCATTCTGCTGCCAATCGTATGCTGGCTTTTCCTTACACCAAATTGCATAACAGTCAGTGGAATGTTGATCAGGCGGCTGGTCTTATATTGTGTTCTGCGGGCGTCGCCGAGACATTAGGTATCGAGCGCAGCAAGTGGGTGTTTCCACAGGCGTTTACGGAATCGAATGACATGTCGGTGGTCGCCAGTCGCAAGGACCTCGGCGCCAGCCCAGGATTTCGTGTTGCGGGGCAGGTCGCCATGACGTTGGCGGGTGTGGATTTTAATGATATTCGCTTTTGCGAGCTCTATTCCTGCTTCCCCTATGCGGTTCGTGTGCAGTTAGAAGAATTTGGCTTGAATTTAAACCGTGATGTGAGTGTTACCGGAGGGATGACCTTCGGTGGAGGTCCTTTGAATAATTTTGCCTTGCAGGCTACGGTGAAAATGGCTCAGTTGTTGCGTAAAAACCCTGCAGAGACCGGGCTAGTGACCACGGTAAGTGGCTTGCTGACCAAGCAGGCGTGTGCGTTGTGGTCGGCCAATCCGGGAGTCAGGGAATGGAGCTGTGCAGATGTTACTGATCAGGTGCGTGAGCAGAGTGATGTGTGTGAGGTGGTTTCAAATTATACAGGGAAGGGCTCCGTTGCCGGCTATACGGTACTGCATCAGGGATCGGATCCTTGGCGCGCTGTGGCCGTATTCGATTTGCCCGATGGCCAACGCACTGTGGCGTATAGTGAGGATCCTGCCATGATGGAGGCCATGATGACGCAAGAGTGCTGTGGCATGTCTTATGATGTGTCCGCAGGACGGTTTCAGTCACACTAGTCTTTGCGAACCTCTCCGGGTGTCATTCCTGTCCATTTAAGATAGGCCCGGCGGAAGTTTGAGGGATCACTGAAGCCTATTTTATAGGCGATACTGGATAAAGACAGACGTGTATTTTGCAGGTAGCGGGTAGCGTGTTCGACGCGCACCTGATCCAGCAATTGCTGAAAAGACTGCTGTTCTTCATCCAGGCGCCGTCGGTATGTGCGTGGGCTTAAATTGAGCATAGTGGCGATTCGCGGCATCTGAGGATACTGGCCCTCCAGTTTGCGTAATAACCGCAGGGTCTGCTCGGCCACTGATTTTTCTTCTTCCAGATCTGCCAGCAAACGGGCGCATTCCGCCTCATAAAGATTCCGCAATACCGGGTTGGAGGAAGGAACGGGCGTACTGAGGAGGTCGCGATGAAATAAAATACCGCCTCTTACGCAGTTGAAGTAAACCTCGTTTCCTAGGGCCTCGTAATAGATGCTGGAGTGAGCCGGCTCTGGATAAGGCAGCTCCATGTGCAGACACAAATCAGGTGCATTTAATAAACCACGCAGTGTGTTAACGAAGGCGCCGTATAAAAGCTCATACCCAAACTCGACCGACACATCGCTCGGCGTGCTGACCAGCGTTAGGACACACTGCTCGCCGATGGTCTCGAGTTCGAGCTGGATTCCTGATGCCAATAGGTGGTAGTACTTCAGCAGCAAATCCATAACCTGTGCCAGGTCACGGCAGGTCATAAAGGCCTGACCCAGTATAGCGTGAGCGCTCAGATTAAGACGCAATCCCAGTTTTAGCCCCAGTGCGGGGTTATCCGTTAGCCTTTGGGCGTTTGCGACGAGTTGGTTGAAGTCCGCATCATCGATGCGAGCACCGATTCCGGAAATACCACTTTCTGCAAGCGTGGTGCCAGCGAGCAAGCTGTCACGTGCGCAACCCTGACTCTCCGCCATGTCGATAAGAATCAGGATGTACTGAGCGGGTGTGGTGGTATTAGGCATCCCGCTATTTGGCCACAAAAGACTGCTATTTGACAAGACTTTACCTTGTCCGATTTTTGGCTATGGCCCATAGTAAATTCTTGAAATCAATAACCAACTAGACGAGCGATGACTATGCAAATTAAATGGACCGAAGAGGCACCCCGAAAAATCCAGCGCCACGCAGGCGCCGATTACCCCAGTGAAAACCCTGATCTGGAGGACCTGCTGACCAGTGCCGATGTTGACCATGTGGCCGAGATTTTTCAGACTCCGCTGAGTGGCTCTTATAATTGGGATTATGATGTTCAGGATGATCGGATTAAGAAGCTCTATGATCTTGGCAAGCAGCTCAACTGGGACCCCGAGATGGACATCGACTGGGACCGTCCGTGGCCCACGGAAGAGCGGGCCCCAGAGATGATGAACCTGCATGATTATGAGCCTTATCTGGCCATGGATGAAAAAACGAAGGATGAGTTCTGGTTGCATATGAACGCTTGGAGCCTGTCCCAATTTCTGCACGGTGAGCAGGGGGCGCTGTTGGTAGCCTCGCAGCTTTGCTCCTGTGCGCCCACGTTGAACGCCAAGCTTTACGCGGCCTCGCAAACCTTTGATGAGGCGCGCCATGTCGAGGTGTTCAATAAATACCTGCGGCAGCGAGTGGGAATGACCTATCCGATCAATACGCATCTGAAAAGCATTATTGACAAAATCCTCACCGATGAGCGTTGGGATATGAAGTTCATTGGCATGCAAATAGTGATCGAAGGTCTTGCGCTATCAGCTTTCGGTACAGCCCGTGAAACTACACCCGATGAGGTTCTTAAGGATGTGTTGTATCTCGTCACTCGGGATGAAGCGCGGCACGTGACGTTTGGGGTCAACTACCTAGAAGAGTTCGTTAAGACGTTGACCGACGAAGAACGCGAAGAGCGAGCCCAGTTCGCTTATGAGGCCTGTGCTATTAGTCGCGAGCGCCTGGTGGCTACAGACGTATTTCGTCACTTTGGCTGGGATGTGGAAGAGGCTCGCAAAAAAGTGCTGGAAGGGTTTGTGATGTCCACCTTCCGCAATCTGTTGTTTCAGCGTGTCATTCCTAATCTCGCTCGTATCGGCTTGCTGACGGAGAAAATACGCCCAAAATTCGAGTCTTTAGGTGTCCTGGATTACGAAAATTTAGCCACTGATGGTGATATCGATTGGTCAGTACTGGAGCGTCCACTCGATACGCAGGAAGCCCAGTCGTATGAGCAGAGTATGTTGGCTGCGTTCGCTAAGAAGCATGAGGAGGTAGAGGCGAGGGTTGATTCCGCTGCCTGAGTGGTTGCATTCGCCCTGCTGAGCCGCGGGACAGTGGGTGTTAAATAATCGAGGCGCAAAAAAGCCGGCATAGTAGCCGGCTTTTTTGTATCTGGCAGGTGTGCAGCGCTATACAGTCAACGCCTTAACCTGCGCGTTAAGACGACTTTTGTGACGTGCTGCCTTGTTTTTGTGGATGATGCCCTTGTCTGCTAAGCGGTCGATGACCGGTACGGCATGGTCATAGGCTGATTTTGCTGCTGCAGGATCGCCGCTACCGATGGCGGCGTTGACCTTTTTAATCACGGTGCGAACAAGCGACCGCAAACTAGAGTTATGTGTGCGACGCTTTTCTGACTGGCGGGCACGTTTTTTTGCTTGTGGTGAATTCGCCACGGTGTATTACCTCGATTGAGAGTCAAAAAATTGAGAGGCGCGATTATTCACATTCGCTATCCGCTTGTCAACTGCTGTGATGCTGGTTTGCCCACTACGAGCTGAGGTATACTAACGCCTATTAGTCATTATTTGTCGATTGTTGAGGCTGACGTGTTTACGAATGGATAATTCAGTGGTGGCGACCGCCCCTCCCCGCGGCACTTCGGATCGGATTCTCGATGCGGCGGAAGACATCTTTGCCGAAAAAGGCTACAGCGCAACTTCGCTGGGTGATGTTGCAGACCGCGTAGGCATTCGCTCCCCCAGCCTGTATAACCATTTCAAGAACAAGGAGGCCCTGTATGAGGCGGTACTTGAGCGTTTGCTTACGGATTTCTCGGCACCTCTGGCAGAACTAGACAGTGGGCCCGTGACCAATGAGAGGGTCTTCCAATGGCTGGAGACCATCGTTCGTCTACACCATGCCAACCCCAACCTTGCTCGATTACTGCAACATGCAGCCCTTTCTGGCGGGCCTCATACCAATCAATTGATTGATCGGTTGTTTCGCCCCATGTTTCAGTCGGGAGCAAAAATAGAGGGCGCGGACATTAGTTTATTCGAAAACTCGGGGTTACAGCCCTGGGCGGTAATGGCTTTTAATAATCTGGTCATGTCTTACGTCACGATGGCGCCGATGTACCGGGACCTACTCGGGGAGGATCCGTTCAGCGACAAAGCCTTGAAGAATCAGCTTAAGCTTGTCAAAACCCTGCTACGAGCCGTTTTTGAGTACAAAGGGGAGTAGGTTTTTTACACTTACGTTAGCATGTAGCACGCAATAAATTATCTAAGAGGTCTGTTCTAGATCATGTTGGTTTCAAATGCAGTACACATCTGGCGTGAGTCAGACGGTGATTATTATATAGAGTGGCGGGCCAGTCAGCCCGATACCCAAGTCACGGTTGAGCCGGTTATAGCCAGTAGCGCAGCACAAGCGCATTACGATGCTGATACCGAACAGGCTCGCGTGTCAGGTCTCGCACCCGCGAGCCGCCATTTTTTTCGTGTGCGTGATCAGCACGGCACTGAAGTATTAGCGGCAGAGCGTAAACTGGGGATGCAGGGAACGCCAAACTTCAGAGATTTTGGTGGATACCGCACTATCGACGGGCGTTTGGTGAAGTGGGGTTTTTTGTTCCGCTCCGGCCAGCTGTCGAATTTGAGTGACCAGGATGTGGCATTGCTGGCTACCCTGGAGCTTGATCTGGTCTGTGATTTCAGGCGCCTAGAGGAGCAGGAAGCTGACCCCAGCAGGTTGCCCGTAAGCAATCCCCCGCGAATAGCGAGCTTGCCGATTAGTCCCGGCAGTAACGCGCAATTTTTTGAGCAAGTGGGAGGTCAATTCGGTGACCGGCAGGCCATGTTCGATTTTATGGTGGAGATCAATAGAGATTTTGCCGAGGCCCAGAGCGAGACATACGCCCAAATGTTCCGCGAGATATTGGATGTGGAAGACGCCCGATTTTTGGTGCACTGTGCCGCGGGCAAGGATCGTACCGGCTTTGCCGCAGCGGTCATTCTCCTGGCGCTGGGAGTCTCGCAGGAAGTCGTGATGCAAGATTACATGCTTACCAAGCGGTTCTTTAGCCCTCACCAGGAGATCGACCGCTTGCGGCAAAAGTATCAGATGCAGCAGATGGAGACTGAATCCATTTTGCCAATGCTGGAGGTGCATGAGGATTATTTGTCTCGCGCCCTAATGGCGATCACACAAAACTATCCGTCAATAGAGGTTTATCTGGAGGAGGCGCTGGGTATGGGGTCTACCGAAGTCGCTCAGTTGCGAGCACGTTATCTAGATTAACGCTTGAAAAAGGCAAAGCCGCCACCATAGTCGTGGCGGCTTTACGGCATCAAGGCTAAGATTAAGACGCCTTGCACGCGGTTTTGGCGGCTTTGATCTGCTTCTTCTCGCAGGCTGTGCTGCTTGCATCACCAACACACCATTTGCCCCGGTTGTTCCAGGCCGTTAGGTCAGCGCGTTTACCATTGGAACACTTCACGGTGTAGTTCGCATAGGCAATGCCATCAGTGGTTGCGGCATTTGACTCAAATACGATACTGGTAGGCTTGGCAGCAAAGCTGTGGGCGGAAAAGATTACCAAAGCCGCCGTCGCTGCAAATTTCAATATATTCATTACAAATCCTTGTCTACTCGCTGAGGGTGATCGGCTCGATCTGCAACTGTGGTCGAAGAGCGGGCCTTGAAGTCACATTGTACGGTCTATGGCTGATGTTAGATCAGTTACGATTTAGTAACTATTTGGGTATTATCGTAACAGTGTCTTTTTGTTTGAGTTGTCATTATATTTACAACTAATTGAATAATAACAAGTATATAGAGTTTTGGCGATATTTTGCTTGGCCGCATTAATGATCTTTAATGTCTCTATTGGTAACGTGGTGAGGTTAGAGGGTGGCTTTAACGTGCAATAAGATCCAGCGGCAAAGCCTTTTGCGTGGCCTCTAAGTAAACGCACTGACAGGTTCCCCGCGATAGGCCAGATATCCGCCCACATCACTTTGCACTGGGCTACAGTGGTTTGGTTAATTGCTCTGATCTGTATTGAGGCCAGATATTGCGCCTGACTGGGCGCAACATGCTGCAGCTGTAGTATACTCGCCGCCACGGTGGGTTGGAGGGTGCTAGGCGTGATGTTTTGTCTCTTTAAATGGCACTGGCTATCAACCTAGGAGCCGTGAACCTTGTGACGAATTTTGGTGGTCTTGAGTATGCTGTGGATCTTTGGTGAATTGAGAAGACTGGCTTGACCGATCCTTTTGTAGATATCCGGCCCTACAGAGATGGAGAGGTGGCGGCCGTCCTGTCGCGCTTGCTTGATAATCCGGAGTTTTTGGGTGCTCTAGCAACGTATCGACTGGGTCGATTGGCCTCCCTTATGCCCGGGCTGGTGCGCTTGTTTGTGCGTTATCGGCTCGCTCGTGAAGTGCGTGGCGTGTCGGACGTACGGTCGATACAAGTTATTATCGAACGCTATATGACGCGGATGATTGAAGGCGCCACGGGCGGATTCAGCGTATCAGGCTTAGAGCAGCTTAAGCCTGTGCGCCCCTACCTTTACATGAGTAATCACCGTGACATTGCGATGGACCCTGCCTTTACTAACTATGCGCTGCACCGTGGCGGTTATGAGACCGCGCGGATTGCCATCGGCGACAATCTGCTGACCAAGCCCTGGGTCTCAGACTTAATGAGGTTAAACAAAAGCTTCATTGTCAGGCGTTCAGTCAATGGCCCGCGAGAATTGTTGGCCGCATCCAAAACGCTGGCCAACTATATTCAACACTCGCTGCTGCTGGAGAACTCGCCGGTTTGGATCGCCCAGCGAGAAGGGCGAGCAAAGGACGGTATTGACCGCACAGAACCGGTTATTATAAAGATGTTATCCATGAGTCGTGACAAAAGTCAGCGTGACTTCGGTGAGCATATCGAGGGTCTAGGTATTGTGCCCGTCGCCGTATCCTATGAACTTGATCCCTGTGATGCTATGAAGGCCAAAGAATTATTTGAAAAAGCGACCAAGGGCAGTTACGAAAAAGCCGAACAGGAGGACGTCGCCTCGATTGCTAAGGGTATCGCTGGTGAGAAAGGCCGCGTCCACGTCTCTTTTGGCACCCCTTTGGGCGGCAACCTGAATACGCCAGATGCGGTTGCAAGCGAGGTTGATAGACAAATTATCACTCAGTATTGCCTGCACCCTACCAATCTTTATGCCTACCGTCGGCTATATGGAGGCAATGCCCTAATGTCCACAAAGTTCCATGTGGAGGAGGGGGATTACAGTGAGGCGGCTTTTGATGCTCGCATCGCGGCTATGCCGGAAGCGCATCGTCCCTTCGCGCTGGGTATCTATGCCAATGCGGTGGTCAGTAAACTGGCGCTGGCCGACCGCTCGCCGACGTCTTGCTGAACGAGGATCTAAAAGACCGCATCCGCGAGGCCTATAACGCGATTGTGGAGAGCAAATCTCTCACTCCGCGCTGGGGACAGCGGCAGATGATTGCGGAGATTGCCAATACGTTGTCTCGCATTCCTCCCCCGGGAGAAAATCACAGCGACCTGCCTGCCGTTTGTGTCATCGAGGCGGGTACCGGGACCGGCAAAACGATTGCATACGCAGTCGCGGCGATCACCATGGCTCGGGCTCTCGGCAAACGTCTGGTGGTTGCCACCGCGACAATTGCCCTGCAGGAACAGTTCGTTAACAAGGACCTGCCGGACATCCGTCAAAGCAGCGGCATGGACTTCACTTTTGCTCTGGCAAAGGGGCGACGACGTTATGTCTGTCTATCAAAACTCGATCGAATGATGGCGGACAGTCAGGGAGAGTCATCCCTGATCCCGTTGTACCCCGACGGGTTTGGTGCGCCGCTTTTGGCAGAGGCCTTGCCCACTTACGACGCTATGCTCGATGCTCTGGGTCGAGGGGAGTGGGATGGCGACAGGGACAACTGGCCCGATAGTATCGGCGAGCAAGTCTGGTTTGGCGTGACCACAGATCACAGTCAATGCAGTGGTCGGCGCTGCCCCAATATTAGTCAGTGCAGCTTCTTTCATGCCCGAGACGAGTTGCAAAATGCAGACATTATCGTCACCAACCATGATCTTGTCCTTGCGGATCTCGCCCTCGGCGGTGGTGCGATTTTGTCACCACCGGAAGAAAGCATTTATGTGTTTGACGAGGGCCACCATCTTCCCGATAAAGCGCTGTCGCACTTTGCGAGCTTCTGCCGGCTGCATACCACCATAGTGTGGTTGCAGGACAGTGCCAAGTCGCTGGCGCATTCAGCACCTGCACTGGTTGCCATTGACGGTGTACAGAAGCTGTTGCAGACCTTGCCCGCAGAAATGGAGCAAACTGTTGCTGCACTGCATGTGGCTGAGCAGACTGTAGCAGCCTTGTTTGAAGAAGCTGAATTCGATGACAGGCGGGATGAGCAACAATTGCGGCTAGAACACGGACTGGTGCCCGCTACATTGATCCCCGTAGCGGCAGAACTCGTAGGTCAATTCCAGAAGTTGAGTAGTGTCCTTTCACGCCTGGAGACGATGCTTGAAGAGGCGCTGGATGATGATTTTGCCGGCTTGGACAAATCGGAAATAGACACCTGGCACATCAACGTTGGCGGCATGTTGGGCCGCGTGGATGCTGCCCTCACCTTGTGGCTGGAGTATGCGGTGAGCGGCGAAGGCGAGTTACCGCCGAAGGCGCGCTGGATCACGCAGATGAATAACGCGGGACAGTCGGGCTTTGAGCTGCGCTGTAGTCCAGTCTTGGCAGCGGAGATCCTGCAAGACTGTTTATGGTCAAAGGCTGCCGGCGTGATTGTGACCTCGGCCACAATTACCGCACTCAATTCATTTGATCGCTTCAAACTCCATTCCGGTGCGCCATCAGACGCCAATTACAAAGCGGTGGCCAGCCCCTTTAATTATGCCAATGCCACGTTTATTGTGCCTGCCATGGACTGCGACCCCGGCGACGCACAGGCTCACACGGAAGCCCTTATTGAGCGCTTCCCCCATATTTTGGACCAGAATGAGGGCAGTCTGGTCCTGTTTTCCTCGCGCCGGCAAATGCAGGACGTCTATCAAGGGGTCAGCGGAGAGTTCAGTGGTCGAATATTGATGCAGGGGGACTACAGTAAGCAGGAAATTTTACGTCGGCATAAGGAGGCGATCGATGGCGGGCGCGGTAGCGTCATCTTCGGTCTGGCTAGTTTTGCAGAGGGAGTAGATCTGCCTGGAGATTACTGCCGTCACGTGGTGATAGCCAAAATCCCCTTTGCAGTGCCAGACAGTCCGCTGGAGGCCGCCTTGGCAGAGTGGGTGGAAGCGCAGGGCCGCAATGCTTTTATGGAAATCAGTGTGCCGGACGCAGCCTTGCGTTTGGTTCAGGCCAGCGGTCGGCTGCTGCGCACAGAACAGGACAGTGGTCGAGTCACGTTGATGGATCGACGTATTCTGACTCGACGTTACGGCCGCGATATTCTCGATTCGCTGCCGCCATTTACGCGTGAGCTGGGATAAACCGAGATCTCCTTATACGGCAAATAGCTGAACCGGCACGCCATTGACAATACAGGTGCTTGAGGCCTCATCTAACGATTCGTCTATGAGGTCGTTGCAACTTATACCGGGCAGAATAGACGCAGCGTTACTTTGTTTTGATTCTGTATAAACATGCCCGAAACCGTGCGGAATACTCACCACACCGGGCATCATCTCGTCGGATATTTCTACCGGTATTACCGCCTCGCCTACGTTCGATACTACCTTTACATCGGCCTCATGTTTGAGTCCAAGACGCTCCGCATCGGCAGGATTGATTTTTGCGGTGCAACGATTACTGCCGCGTATATACGGCTTCAGGTTGTGCAGCCAGGAATTCATATCACGGACATGGCGGCGACCGATGAGCAGCATATCATTACCGCTGTCGGCCTGGGCATTCTGCCCTGACCGGTCTTCAAATCGTTGCTGCAGGCGAGTCAAATCATTTGCAAAGACTTCATGCATCAGATCTATGCGCTTGCCCGGCGTGCGTAATATACCGGGAAGGCGCTGCTGCAGTGGCCCAAGGTCCATGGACGCTTGCGGGTGGTCCTTGATCGCCTGTAACGATATACCCTTACGGTGTCCAAATTGATCTCCATAAGGCCCACTTCGAATCATTAAGTCAGCGAAGCGCTCCGGAGACGAGTCACCGCTAATCTGTTCATTGATCGTATCAGCGCTTAGTGAATAGCCATCTTCTTCAGCCCGCTCTATGACCATATCGATCATGCCCTGGTAGACGAAGCCATCCATCTCGTCGCGACTCAGCCCCGACATGCGCGCGGCCAACTCTAAGATAATTTCGCCAAGGTCTTTAAGGCCAGGAGCGGGCTCGAAGGTCTTAGGTGAAAAAGATAGGTAGTTTCTAGTGGTGAAGTTCTGGAAGGTAACATCAATATTACTGTGCTCGGGGTGGACGGTACTGGGTAGGATTATGTCTGCCTGGCTAGTCGTTTCATTGACATAAATATCCAGTGCCACCATAAAATCGAGCGTGTCGAGAGCCTTGTGGATCTTATCGCCGCGCGGAACAGACAATACCGGGTTGCCACAAATCGTTAATAAGCCACGTACCTCATTGCCGGGTGCGGTGATTTCTTCGGCCATCAACGATGCTGGAAGCTCACCGCAGGTTTCAGGTACTCCCCGCACCTTAGAATGCCAGCGCCCGTAGGGTTTAATGTCGCCCGCGCCGCCGGGCCCGAAGCCACCTGTGGGTGCCGTGGCCAGCATCATGCCACCCTCGCGGTCAAAATTACCAGTCAGTAGGCTGATCACCATTAGCATCCAGTGTGATGCAAGTCCAAATTCTTGCGTACACAGTCCGATGCGACCGTAAAGCGCCGCTTTTTCTGCTGCACAGTAATCCGTGACTAATTGACGTAATGTCTCGGCGGGGACACCGGTCAAAGAAGCCGTGCTTTCTGGCGTGTAGTTGGCCACCGCTCGGCGCAGCTCATCCACGTTATCGATGTGCTCTGACAAATGTCCTAGCTGTATGTCATTTCTTTCAAACAGGGTATTCGCAAAGGCCATCAAGA
Organism: Halioglobus sp. Uisw_031; assembly: GCF_047729875.1. Lineage (NCBI taxonomy): Bacteria > Pseudomonadati > Pseudomonadota > Gammaproteobacteria > Cellvibrionales > Halieaceae > Halioglobus > Halioglobus sp. Uisw_031. The sequence goes on from NZ_CP159826.1 coordinate 430,879, forward strand.
AGTAAGCATCAGTGCCCGGCTGAATAAATAGATGCTGATCGGCTGCTTCTGCCGTCTCCGTCCGGCGTGGATCAATCACCACACACTTACCACCGCGCTGCTGAATATCCATCATGGCACGCTTGACATCCGGTGTGCCTAGAATACTGCCCTGCGACACAAGAGGATTTGCACCCATGCATATAAACAGTTCTGTGCGCGATAAATCTGGGACGGGGAACAACCACTCGTGACCAATTAAGCCCCAGCAAACCCGCTGCTGCGGCATCTGATCGACGGTGCCGGCAGAGAAAAAACGTTCGGTGCCAATTGCCGTCATCAGTGCTTGCAAGTAGACACCTGCGGCAAAGTCATGCCCGAGTGGATTGCCAACGTATATCGACAGCGCATCTTTTCCATGTGTATCGCGGATGTGGGAGAACTTCGCCGCAATGGTATCAAGCGCTTCATCCCACGAGATTTCCTGCCAACCATCTGCGGTTTTTTTCACGGGGTGGCGCAAGCGCTCGGTATCTTCATAGATGTAATTGAAGGCCTGTGACTTTGCGCACACATAGCCTTTTGAGCGATGATCGTCAGGGTCGCCCTTTATGGACACGATTTTTTTTTGATCGCGGTCCACTTGCATAATCAGGCCACAGCAGGCTTCGCAGGTAGGACAAATTCTTCGCAGCGTTTCAATATTGTCAGACATCTTTAATCCTTTTTATATTACTAGCGGTGGCAGCGCGCAACAGGAGTTGCTCCAGAACAAAGGGTAATAGACTCTGTCCGCCGGGTGGGGAGTTTCGCAGCACTAGCTCAATACGGCGCGTGTCTTCGCGGCTTAAGTACTGTAATTCAGGGGCAACCAAGGCAGCAATATTGTCGCCATAGGCTTCGGCTAAAATGCAATCCATAACAATGGCTTGGCTCAATATTGAAGACGCGCTGCTTAATTCCTCGTCTTCAAGACCGGCCTGTTCGAGCACTCCTACCAGTTGTGCCTGTATGCGTAACCATTGGCTGGAAACCTGTCGGCGTTCACCGACCAACTTGGCTATTTGCGGGTATAAGCTGAAGTGAGTCTGTACTTGCGACACCCATTGCCTGACTTTGCCTTGCCAATCAGGAGCCGTCAATTGCAATGTCAGCCTGGCTAGAACCAACTCGGATACGCCTAGCAAAAGATCGTCGCGGTTTTGAATATGGGTATACAAGGACATTGGCGCGACATTCAATTGGCGGGCAACACCGTTTACGGACACTTCTGAGATGCCGTTTTCCAGTAGGCTTAAGGCCGCCAAAAGCACCTGCTCACGAGACATTCGCGGTGGTCGACCCCGCTTTACAAGTGCTGTGTTAGTGGCCATGACTCACCTCTGGTTTACGGCGATATCGCCATCGCTTGATTTAGCGTATAGCATACGGTAATGTTTCGAAATCTAGCTGTCAAGCGGCTTTAACGCCGTCGACCCTACATTGAGGATGCTGAAAATGGTCACCACAAAACGCACGTTTTGCTCCCTCTGCGAATCTTTCTGTGGCCTTGAAGTAGACGTAGAAAACAACAAGATTGTCGACATTCGGCCAGACAACGACCATGTTGTCACCCAAGGTTATGCGTGTGTTAAGGGCACCAAATTTGATTCGGTGCAACACAGTCCAGATCGCATAACAGAACCACAGAAGCGTGTAGGCAATGAATGGCAGTCCATTGGCTGGGACCAGGCCTTAACAGAAATTGCCGATAAAATGGCACGGCTTAAGCGAGAGCATGGAGCGCAATCGGTCAGCCACTTTGTGGGAGCGCCTGGTGGTGCAAATTTACTAGCACCCATATTCAGGGGTGAACTGTACAAAGGGCTGGGCTCAAATCGCATGTATGGCACTGGCACCTGCGACACCATGAATAAGTTTCGTGTCAATGGCGATATGTATGGCTCACCGATGCGGCTGGCTTATCCGGATGTCGACCATACCCAATTTATGATGATTCTCGGAGCCAACCCGCTTATCTCTGGCAATACCCTTTATCACTTGCCCCGCTCGCGTGAACGTTTTGGAGGTATTATTCAGCGCGGCGGCCGGGTTGTATTTATTAACCCCCGACGAATCGAAAGTGCGGGTAACGCCGAGCACCTATTTATTCGCCCCGATACCGATGTGTATTTCTTAGCCGCCTTCTGCAATGAGATCATTCAGCGCGATGCAGTGGCACATGAGCGCATTGAAAGAACCATGAAGAACTTCGATGCGCTGAAACAAACCGTATCGCCATGGACACCGGAGCGACAAGCAAAGGTTACCGGCATCTCTGCATCTGCTCTCATCGATCTGGTAGACAGCTATGTGAGCGCGGGCGCCGCGGCACTGAATATGGCGACCGGTGTTAATCAGGGTCGCAGCGGCACACTGTGCTATTGGCTGCTGGAATCGATCAGTGCCATCTCCGGCAACTTCGACCGCAAAGGCGGCAATTTGATCGGTGAGGGTATTATTGATTTCGCAAGCCAAGCAAAAGACGACCCACAAATGAAGCTGGGCTTTCACCGTGAAGATGATCTCCCTACTGTGAGTGGGCAGCAGGCTGCGGGTATGGTCGCCGATGATATTCTCAATGGACACGTGCGAGGTATGATCGTTGAGGCCTCGAATCCTTTGTTAGCGTGTGGCAATCCGGATGGACGCCTGCAGCGGGCGATGAGCGAATTGGACCTGCTGGTGAGCGTAGACCTATTTCGTAATGAAACAGGTAACCTGGCGCACTACATATTGCCCGCAACCACATGGATGGAGCGCAGCGGCATGCCTTATGCTTTGCAGTCCTTTGTCGGCTGCACGGCAACTCCGTATTTGTATGCCTCAGGGCCCGCGCTGGAGCCGCCTCCCGGAGTGCGCCACGAATGGTGGATCTATGTGCGCCTAGCAGACAAGCTGGGTGTCACGCTCTTCGATAATAAATTTATGAGCGGATTTCTCAAACTGGCGGCAAAATTTGCTTATACGCGCTTTGAGTTTATCAAGGTGCCAGAGCTGATAATCAATGGAATGCTGAAAAAGGCAGGCCAACCAAGCCTCAAAAGCATGCTGAACGATCACCCCCACGGCATTCGCCTGCCTGATAATGAGGGTGACAATTTTCTCGGTACTGACAGGGTGCTGACCGAGGACGGTCTGGTTGACCTTGCACCACAACCCTATGTGGATCGATTTAACAGCGCTATCGAGGATCTCTATCAGGAAGAGTTAAACAGCTTGGGTAAAATGAAACTGATTGGCAAGCGTGAGGTGAAACGCATGAACAGCTCGTCTGCAAACTCCCCTCGACTGGTGAAGGACGGCACCAACTACGCCTATCTCAGCCCTCAAGACGCCGACCGCATCGGTATAAATACCTTGGAACTAGTCGATGTTACCTCGAAGTTTGGGAAAATAACTATTCCGGCAAAAATCACTGATGAGATGATGCCTGGTACCGTGGCAATTCCGCAGTGCTGGGGGCACGAAGATGCTGATGGCTTACGGCATGCGCAGCAACATCCGGGCGTAAACTCAAATTTACTTGCAGGCGATGGTCGCGACAATATTGAAGAGTTGTCTGGAATGTCTCATTTGTCAGGTATTATCGTCGATATCGTAAAATCTCTGCCTGCTGGCGATACCCTCGTGCGGACGCTATAGTTTAACGTCACAGAGCTTGAAGACTGCCGAACGGGTTGTCTGCGGAGGTCATTGAAAACCAGTATATTCACGATGACCTTTGGGCTGTTCCAGAGGCTTTATTGTTTTCGATAAAGCCCCTGCGATATTAAATACCATTAGAGTAGATGGTCTACCAGACAGCTTTTGATCGCTTGGCCTTACCAGACACCTGAGGTAGGTATGAATACTCAAATAGCGGAATCACTTATCGATATTGAGGCTCAGCTGCGTCAGCTTGGGCAATGGGAAAAAGCGTCTCCTGAGCCCTCCGCCCTGGTCTCCGATCAGCCTTTTTGCGTGGATACACTAACGCTGCCACAGTGGTTACAGTTTGTTTTTTTACCCACACTTTACGCGATGCTGAGGGACGGGCGAGAGCTGCCTCAGGGCTGCGGTATCGCGCCAATGGCAGAAGAATATTATCGCGGGACGGGTCTTTCCAGCAGTGAGTTAGTGGCTGTTCTGATGAGAGTCGACGAGTTGCTGTCCTGACAAGCCCAGGCAAAAAGTCCGAACATTTATTGTACTATTCAGGATGCTGACCTTGGCTCCAAACTATGCTAATGTCGATGCGTTTTATAAAATAATGTGTGAATTTCAATATGCTCAGCAAACCGTTCAGTAAATTAATGTTCTTATCCTCTATTCCGTCTCGATGTTGGTGTGTATTTCGCCAAGTAATATTGGGAGTGTTTCTTTGTCTGCCATTGTGGGCTCACGCAGCCGGAGCAGTTGTGGGACAAGAGGCGCCCGCCGTGCGTTTGCCGTCACTGTCTGGCGGTGAAGATGTGAGTCTTAATTCGTTACGCGGTAAAGTTGTCTATTTGGATTTCTGGGCTTCGTGGTGTGGCCCCTGTCGTGTCTCCTTCCCAATTTTAGAAAAACTGGCAAACGAGTTGGGCCCGGAGGGGTTTGAGGTGCTGGCTATAAATGTGGATGAGGTGGAAGCAGATGCCCAGCAGTTCCTGTCTGATATTCCGGTGAGTTATTTGGTGGTGCGTGATGCGGAGGGTGTCTCGCCACAAGCTTACGGAATTCTGGGGATGCCTACGGGCTATCTTATCGACCGAGAGGGCGTGGTTCGCGAAATACATCAGGGCTTTAGAAAAAGTGATGGTGATCAATTGCGGGCCGAAATTGTTAAGCTGCTAGGAGAATAATAATTCTAAAATTTATGACAGGAATTTTATTGGTTATCGTGCTTTGCGGCTGCGAAACAGTGCAGCCGTGGGAGCGTGGGATCCTTTCTAAAGATGAAATGCAGTGGCAGCCTAATGTGATGGAATCGCGGCTGCGTAATCAGGTTTACGCAAGTAAGGAAGCTTCGTCTGGCGGCACGGGAGCGGCTGGCGGCGGCTGTGGGTGTAACTGATGCCATCTCGTAAGGACGATCTCAATAAGACACTCGTTGCACTCACTTCGAGCGCATTTTTGTTGCCTGCTTATCAGAGCGCTATGGCCGATGCACCGCCGGAATTTACTGAAATAGGTATGCGCTACAGTAAATATAAGGAAGACGATCTATCTGCTAAAAAGACCATTAACGGGGTACGCAGCGAGAGAATGGACATTGATGTGGCCCAGTTCCATCTGTTGGCGCCCGTGTCAGATGACTGGTCTGTTGCTTTAGATGTGGGGTGGGAGGATATGAGCGGCGCCTCACCCTGGTTTGTTGGCGAAATTCGCGACGGTGACGGTGACCCAAAGGTTGTGATGAGTGGAGCCAGTATCGAGGATACGCGGACTGAAGTGAGCGTTACTACCCGCTACTATTTTGACAGCGGCACCGCCGGTGTTAACTATACCTATTCCGATGAGGACGACTACGAATCTAAATCGGTAAGCCTAGATGGTTCGCTTAACAGTGAAGATGGGTTGACCACCTACAGCGGCTCATTGAGTGCATCTGATGATGATATCACGCCGACTCAGGGAACCTATCCGACCAATACATTGTCAGCCACTAAGGACATACGCTCGGCTTGGATAGGGGTATCGCGTATTATCAGTAAACGCGCACTGGTGCGTTTTGGGCTTAGCTATACCTATCGCGACGGTTATCTTACGGACCCCTACAAGTATAAGGATAACCGTCCGGATGAACGCAAGGAGTGGACCGCTAGTGCAGGGTACCGTCATTTTTTTGCTGAGCAAAATGCTGCACTGCATGTGGATTATCGGTATTTTGATGATGACTGGGACATCGCATCACAGACTCTTGACGTCGCATGGATCCAAAACGTTGGACAGGACATAACAGTGGCACCGTTCATTCGATATTACACGCAGGATAGGGCGAAGTTCTTTTCTGTAGTGATAAATGACGACAACGACAGCGATTATTTTTCGGATGACTATCGGTTGTCTTCGTTCGGGGCCTTTTCTTACGGCTTGCGAGTGAACTACGAGATTGGTAACTGGTCTGTTAACGCTGATGCAGAGCGTTATCAAACCGACGAGAGCTGGGGTCTATACAGTGGCGAGGAAGCGCCGGCCCTTGTTGATACTTGGCGTTATGGCGTTGGGCTGAGCTACGCCTTTAGATAGGTGCTGGTTGTTGATGGTGCGCATCGAGCACAACTTTCAAGCTATGGGTGGTCCTTGCTGCCTGCGTCTGGATGCGGATGATGATGCCGTGGCAGGGGTTGCCATCGCAGCCGCTGTCGCAGAGGTGACCCGCCTTGAGAAAAAATACAGTCGCTACCTTGATGAATCCCTAACCAGTCAAATCAACCGCGCCGCCGGCGCGGGAATACCCGTACCTATCGATCAAGAAACATCAGCTCTGCTCAGCTATGCAAATACCGTATGGCAGGAAAGCGATGGGCTGTTTGATTTAACATCCGGTGTACTGCGCTTGGCCTGGGATTTTAAATCCGGTCGTTGCCCTGATCAGCTGGAAATTGATGCTCTGCTGCCCTTGGTGGGGTGGGATTTGGTGCAGCGGGAGCAGGACAACGTGTATCTCCCCAGGGCGGGAATGGAGCTGGACTTTGGTGGCTGTGTGAAAGAGTACGCCGCCGATAGTGCTGCCATGCAATTGCGACGCCACGGGGTTGCGTCTGCCCTGGTCGATCTGGCCGGTGATATGGTTGCGCTTGGTACGCCTCAAGGCAACGCTAGCGGGGTTTCAGGTTGGCCGATAGGCATTCGGCACCCGGTTGAAAAAGACAAAGCGTTGGCCGGCGTACATCTGCCTGAAGGCGGGCTAGCCAGCAGTGGCGACTACGAGCGTTGCCTGCACATTGACGGCAAACGTTACGGCCATATTTTGCATCCGCGCACAGGTTGGCCGGTCCAGGGTCTGGTTGCTGTTAGTGTATTAGCGGAGCAGTGCCTTGTGGCAGGCAGCTCGGCAACTATCGCCATGTTAAAGCCGGCTGGCGAGGCGCTGGACTGGCTGGATAACTTGGGTCTGCCGTGGCTGGCGATAGACGCCGATCTCAACTGTCATGGTAGCCTAGCGGCTTCGTAGCACGTTAGCAGGGGGTAGGGTCCATCGGTTATGTGCAGCCTGAGTCCGATACTCTTAATGCAATATGCGATCCGATTGCATGTCGATCTGTAAATCTTTGGTCTGATCTGAAGCCGCGGCTTCCTGCTGTTGCATATGATTGCGCAGACGTCCGACCACGCTGGTCATAACATCAATGGTCTGGCTGAGTTGATCGAGTGCTATCAGGATGGCTTCTGTTTCGGACGGGTTTTTATCACTGTTTGCCATGCGAGATTCCTCAGTGAAAGCTGTTGCTCAACATCTACTTTTTGTATAGCGGCCACCTGACTGTCAGAGTGACCGCCTGCGTATCTTAATCCCAGGTCAGTGCGCCGCCTGTCTGGTATTCAATGACCCGCGTCTCGAAGAAGTTTTTCTCTTTGCGCAAATCCATAATTTCAGACATCCATGGGAAAGGGTTTTGCGCGCCTGCGTACTGCTCCGGCAAACCCAGCTGTGACAGGCGTCGGTTAGCGATGAAGTGCAGGTATTCTTCCATCATCGCTGCATTCATGCCCAGCACGCCGCGGGGCATGGTGTCACGGGCGTATTCAATCTCTAACTGCGTGCCTTCCAGAATCATCTGGATGGCTTCCTGTTGGAACTCAGGTGTCCACAACTGCGGATTTTCGAGCTTGATCTGATTGATCACATCGATACCAAAGTTCAGGTGCATTGACTCATCGCGCAGGATGTACTGGAATTGTTCCGCTACGCCCATCATCTTATTACGGCGGCCCATAGAGAGGATCTGGGTAAAGCCACAGTAGAAGAAAATACCCTCAGTGACGGCATAGAATCCAATCAGATTGCGCAGCAAAGTCTGATCCGTTTCTGGGGTGCCGGTGTTGAAGTTGGGGTCACTCAGCTCGTGCGTATGGCTGAGGCTCCAGGCCGCTTTTTTGGCGACAGAGGGTACTTCACGGTACATGTTGAAAACTTCGGCCTCATCCATTCCCAGTGACTCAATGCAGTACTGATAAGCGTGGGTGTGGATGGCTTCCTCAAATGCTTGGCGCAGTATGTACTGGCGACACTCGGGATTGGTGATCAGCCGATAAATCGCCAGCACCAAATTGTTTGCCACCAGAGAATCTGCGGTAGAGAAATACCCCAGATTGCGCATAACGATACGACGTTCGTCATCGGTCAGGCCTTCGGGGTTCTTCCAGGTAGCCACGTCAGCGGTCATGTTGACCTCTTGCGGCATCCAGTGATTGGCGCAACCGTCGATGTATTTCTGCCAGGCCCAATCATACTTAAATGGCACCAGCTGATTGAGGTCGGCGCGGCAGTTGATCATGGCTTTTTCGTCTACCGAAACTCTGGCCGCGCCCATTTCAAGTTCCTCGAGACCTGCAGCAATATCAATGTGCTCGACCGCCTCGATGGCTTTGGCCATAGGGTCTGCGCTGCCGGCTACACTTTCGAGCTTTGGCGCAGGAGCTGCGGCAGAAGCAACAGCAACAGCAGGCTCTTCTGCAGGCTGCTCAGGTGTGGTCGGCATGCTCAATACTGCTGAGCTAGCAGGCGTCGTTTCTTCTTTATGGTAATCTTCCCAACTTAACATTTCTTTTACTTCCTGATTTTTGTTGTTTGATGTGGTCAATGGTTTATTGTCTCTTGCCTACTGGCAAGCCTCACAGTCCGGCTCGTCTATCGAGCACGCCGCAGGGACAGGAGCAGGTCCGCCAGCCAATTCATTCGACACTGAATTGAGTGTGCCGGTATCGATGGTGGACTTCTCTGTGCCGGATGCCGCCAGCGAACGCAGATAATAAGTCGTTTTCAAGCCACTGAACCAAGCCATACGGTAAGTGACATCCAGCTTCTTACCATTGGCATTATTGATGTACAGATTCAGTGATTGAGCTTGGTCTATCCACTTTTGGCGGCGGCTGGCCGATTCCACTAACCAGCGCGGTTCTACTTCGAACGCGGTCGAGTAAATGGCCTTTAGGTCTGCCGGTATGCGGTCGATGGACTGCACGCTGCCGTCGTAGTATTTTAGGTCGTTGACCATGACCTTATCCCACAGTCCGCACCCCTTTAAGTCACGTACCAAATACGGGTTCACGACAGTGAATTCGCCCGACAGATTGGATTTGACGTACAGGTTCTGGTAGGTCGGTTCGATAGATTGAGAAACGCCGGTAATGTTAGCGATAGTTGCTGTAGGGGCGATTGCCATCACGTTGGAGTTGCGCATACCCTGACTCTTGACGGTCGCACGCAGTGAGTCCCAGTCGAGGGTATGGCTTTTGTCGACTTGGATATAGTTTTGGCCGCGCTCATCTATCAGCTTGTCCAGCGAATCAAGCGGGAATATGCCCTGACTCCAAAGCGAGCCCTCATAACTAGAGTAAGCACCACGCTCCGCTGCCAGCTCACTAGACGCTGCAATAGCGTAGTAGCTGATGGCTTCCATAGAACGATCTGCGAATTCAACCGCATCATCGGAGCCATAGGCCAGGTGCTTCTTGTAAAGCGCGTCTTGGAAACCCATAAGCCCCAGACCTATAGGACGATGGCGCATGTTGGATGCTTCGGCCTGGGGTACCGAGTAGTAGTTGATGTTGATCACGTTATCCAGCATGCGAACCGCTGTGCGCACGGTTTGCTGCAGTTTTTCCAGATTGAGTCCATTCTCGTCAATATGCCGGGGTAGATTGACTGAGCCCAGGTTACACACCGCGATCTCGTCTTTATTGGTGTTGAGTGTGATCTCGGTACACAGGTTGGAAGAGTGCACAACACCAACGTGCTGCTGTGGTGAGCGTATGTTGCAGGGGTCTTTGAAGGTCATCCAGGGGTGGCCAGTCTCGAACAGCATACCCAGCATCTTGCGCCACAGGTTTTCCGCTTTGAGGGTCTTAAACAGCTTGATTTCGCCTTTACGCGCCATCTCCTCGTATTGGCTGTAGCGCTCCTCAAAGGCTTTGCCGTAAAGATCGTGCAGGTCCGGCGCATCATTGGGTGAGAACAGGGTCCAGTTACCACCGTCGAAGACCCGCTTCATGAAAAGATCGGGTATCCAGTTGGCGGTATTCATGTCGTGCGTACGACGGCGATCGTCGCCCGTGTTTTTGCGCAGTTCGACAAACTCCTCGATGTCCAGGTGCCATGTCTCCAGATAAGCGCACACGGCCCCCTTGCGCTTGCCACCTTGGTTTACCGCGACTGCCGTATCATTGACGACTTTGAGAAAGGGCACCACTCCTTGAGATTTGCCATTGGTGCCCTTGATGTAGGCACCCAATGCGCGCACTGGCGTCCAGTCATTGCCCAGTCCACCGGCAAATTTGGATAGCATGGCGTTGTCCTGTATCGCACCGTATATGCCATACAGGTTGTCCGGTATCGTTGTGAGGTAGCAGGAGGACAACTGTGGGCGCAATGTGCCCGCATTAAACAGCGTTGGTGTGGAGCTCATGTAATCGAATGATGACAGTAATTGGTAGAATTCGATGGCTCTGGCGTTACGATCATCCTCTTCAACGGCGAGCCCCATGGCTACGCGCATGAAAAAGACTTGTGGCAACTCGATGCGGGTGTTGTCGCTATGAATGAAGTAGCGGTCATACAGGGTTTGTAATCCGAGATAGGTAAACTGTAGATCACGCTCGGGCAACAGTGCTTTGCCGAGTCTGGCGAGGTCGTATTCCTGCAAGTTGGGCGCCAGCAACTCCAGTGTGATCCCTTTTTTTATGTACGCCGCCAGTGCTACAGAGTACAGAGCACCCATATCTTCCTGGGTGGCGCTGTTAGCCACGCCTAGAAAGCTCAAAGCTTCAGATCGCAAATTGTCACAGAGCAGGCGGGCTGCGACGAAAGAATAGTTGGGCTCCTGTTCGATCATGGTGCGGGCGGTGATGACCAGAGACGTACTCAATTCAGCTTGGCTGACGCCGTCGTAGAGATTCCTCAAGGCCTCATCTAGGATGTCAGTTTCACTGACATCCGACAGTTCGAAACAGGCCTCGTTGACGATAGTGTGCAGGCGGTCGATATCTAATGGTGCGCGGTGGCCGTCGGCCTGCACTACTGTGATATTGCCAGCTGCGGCTTGGGTGGCGGGGGACAGGGCGATTTTGGCGGCACGTTTTTGCGCCTGTTGTTCCCGGTAGATGACGTAATCTCGGGCAATTTTATGTTCCCCTGAGCGCATCAGGGATAGTTCTACCTGATCCTGTACGTCTTCGATATGAATGGTTCCGCCGGAGGGCATGCGGCGTTGGAATGTCGCCATCACCAATTCGGTCAGTTGGGCGACCGTTTCATGGATGCGGCTGGATGCGGCTGCTGTGCCACCTTCTACTGCGAGAAACGCCTTGGTGATAGCGACGGATATTTTGCTGGCCTCGAAGGGCACCACGGTACCGTTACGCTTAATGACCCGCAATTTACCCGGCGCAGTGGCGGCAATGGCGCCACTAACGATGGAAGATTCCTTTGGTGGTGTGATGACTTCGGCGGAAGTATCGCCCTGGTTGATCTCTGTTTGCATGTTCTCTCCGAAATTCTTGGCATTAGTGCCTGCGTCTAATTTTTTTATAAGTGGCTACGTGGCAAAACTTCTATAACTGCACAGCCTGCCCTGTAGCGGGACAAACTCCCTATGGCAACAGCAGTAGAGGAGCCCTATTTTAGAGGCTAATCCGCTGCATTCTTTATTGGCTTTTTGGCTGCCATACCCATATGTTGGGGTAAATGTTTTGCTCAGGTACAAGATAATGCGCCTCTAGGTGCAATGCAAGTGAATTAGGCTGGGTTTAATTTGTGGATAAGATGTTGATAGTTCTGCGCGTATGTAACTACTAACAGTAGAGGCCTTGAGTTGTCTGTGGAGAGCTCCCTGTAGAAGGTTCATAATGGATGCTAGGTGCTTATCGAATTAATTGTTATAAAAACACATATTTGATATTCCCCCTGGATATTTGAGGGAGAAGGTTGTTGTCGATCCGGATAATATAGCGCCATGGACAGGCTCAGACTTGCGCAAATTTTAGGCGCGATTAGACAACAACAGCATTTCCATCAGGGCTTTTTGCGCATGCAGACGATTCTCCGCCTCATCCCAGATCACGGTGTCGGGGGCATCCATCAATTGTGCGCTGATTTCTTCTCCGCGGTGGGCGGGCAGGCAGTGCATGTAGAGGGCATCACTGGCCGCCAGACTCATCAGCTCGCTGTTGACCTGATAGCGTGCGAATAACTGGGCGCGCTCGCGTTGCTCATTTTCCTGGCCCATGGAGGCCCAGACGTCAGTCACCACCAGATCGGCGCCGCGCGCGGCGGTCGCTGGATCGTGCTCAATGATGACCCGGTCACTATTGGCTTTGAGTAACGCACTGTCAGGCTCGAACCCCGGGGGGCAAGCGATGCGCAGCTCAAAATCGAATTGCCGTGCGGCATTGATGTAAGACTGGCACATGTTATTGCCATCTCCCACCCAGCACGCACTCTTGCCGGCGATGCTGCCGCGGTGCTCAGTCCAAGTCTGCATGTCCGCCAGCAGTTGACAAGGGTGGTAGTCGTCAGTCAGAGCGTTGATGACGGGCACAGAAGAGTGCGCCGCAAAGCGTTCTACAATGTCGTGTCCGAAGGTGCGGAGCATGACGATGTCGACCATTGACGAGATCACCTTGGCGCTGTCTTCAATCGGTTCTCCGCGCCCCAATTGGGTGTCCTGAGCCGATAGGAACATGGCATGCCCCCCCAACTGAGCCATGCCCGCCTCAAACGATACCCGGGTGCGGGTTGACGATTTGGCAAAAAACATCGCCAATACGCTGCCTGGGAACGCACGCTGGTCTTTGCCTGCGCGGTATGCCTGCTTCATTTCAATGCTTCGCAGGATGAGTTGCTGCAACTCCTGCGGGCTAAAATCTAAAAGTGTTAAAAAGTGCCGAATATCTGACATGGTCAGTCCTGCCTTTTACCTAAGTGTTATCGTGAGTTCAGTCGAAGTTGAGAATCAGATCGGCGACGCCATTGGCCAGTTCGCGCGCTTCTTGTTCATTGATCACCAATGGCGGTAATAATCGGACTGTTTTGCCGTCGGTGACGTTGATCAGCAAGCCTGCGTCTAGGCCATGCTTTACCAGTTCGCCACAATTTTTGTGCAGCTCGATGCCCAGCATCAGTCCTTGGCCGCGAATCTCTTTGAATTGCTTGGCGCTGCCTAGCTTTTCGAGCAGGGTCTCAGTGATCAGCTGTCCCATGGCGATTGCATTGGCACACAATTGATCTTGCACAATGGCGTTAACGACAGCCAGTCCGACCGAGCATACCAGCGGGTTGCCGCCAAAGGTCGAGCCGTGCTGGCCAGCGCCCAATACCTGCGCCGCAGCCCCGCGGGCCAGACAAGTTCCAATGGGCACTCCGTTACCCAGTCCCTTGGCAGTGGTAACCACATCGGGCACCAGATCTAGACCTTGATAGGCAAAATAGGTGCCGGTGCGGCCGTTGCCGGTCTGTACTTCATCAAGCATGAGCAGCCAGCCCTGTTCGTCACAGATTAGTCGAGCAGCCTGAAGGTACTCTGGATCCAGCAGCTTGACGCCGCCTTCGCCCTGGATGGGTTCTGCAAGGAATGCCACGACATCGGGATTGTTTGCCGCTATCTGTTGCAGGGCGGCTATATCGTTGCAAGGTGCACGAACGAAACCCGTCACCAGTGGTTCAAAGCCCGCCTGAATCTTGCGATTGCCAGTTGCGCTGAGCGTCGCTAGTGTCCGGCCATGAAAGGCACCTTCGAGCACCACGATCGCGGGTTTTTTAATCCCACGATTGTGACCGTAAAGACGCGCGAGTTTTATCGCCGCTTCATTGGCCTCGGCTCCGGAATTGCCGAAGAAGCAATTGTCCATGCCTGCCAACTGTGTCAGGACCGTGCCCAGTTGCTCCTGTGCTTCAATGCGATACAGGTTAGAGGTGTGCACCAGTTTGTCGGCCTGCTCCCGAATGGCGGCGGTAACCGCCGGGTGCGCATGGCCCAGTCCGTTGACAGCAATACCCGAAATCCCGTCGAGATAGCGTCGCCCCTCGGTATCATAGACGTACACGCCTTCTCCGTGACTGAATGTCACGGGCAAACGAGCGTAAGTCTGCATCAGCGCCGACATGGCTCTGGCTCCCCCAAAAACGCAAAAAGGCAGCGGGAGCTGCCTCAAAAAGCATGACTATAGACATATGATGAAGGATTGGCAATCGACTTGAACAGACAGGGCCCATTTGTGTTAATAATAGGGTAAAATCACCCACTAAACACAAACCCCTTTACGGCTATAACTAGGCGGGACAGTTGATGGATACTATCGAGACAATCAAAGAACAGCTGCAGAACAACCAAATTTTGCTCTACATGAAAGGTTCCCCAAATCAGCCCCAGTGCGGATTTTCGGCCCGCACCGTGGAGGCGTTGATGGCCTGCGGAGAACGCTTCGCCTATGTGGACATCTTGACCAATCCTGATATTCGAGCCACGCTCCCGGTCTACGGTAACTGGCCTACCTTTCCGCAATTGTGGGTTAATGGCGAGTTGGTTGGGGGCTGTGATATCGTCACTGAGATGCACGAAAGCGGAGAGTTACAAACATTGATCACAGAACAGGGCGCCACGCAGTTGCCTGAATAGGATTGTCTTGCGATAGCCTTTCGCTATCGAAACGATACCTACAATTAAATAGGCGATATAAACGGGCCTGTGTATTATCCCGCGTCGAGTGCACTGCCTCATGAGGAGGTGATGTGACTCAATGGACGAGTGAGGGAGTTTAGATACATGGGCGTTTTAGTTGGTAAGTTGGCACCTGATTTTGATGTGGCGGCAGTACTCGGTACGGGGGAGATTGTTGATTCCTACAAGCGCTCCGAGGTGATGGCAGGAAAGTACGGCCTCGTTTTTTTCTACCCGTTGGACTTCACCTTTGTGTGCCCTTCAGAGTTGATCGCGTTGGATCATCGTATGGATAAATTCCGAGAGCTGGGGGTAGAGGTCGTGGCTGTGTCCATTGATTCTCAGTTTACGCATAATGCCTGGCGCAATACGGCGGTCAGCGACGGCGGTATTGGCGCAGTGACCTACACCATGGCCGCTGATATTAACCACGATATCTGTCGTGCTTATGATGTGGAAGCGTCTGATGGCGTGGCTTTCCGTGGGGCCTTTATTATCGATCGAGAGGGCAATGTGCGCTCTCAGTTGGTGAATGATCTGCCGCTAGGGAGAAACATTGATGAGTTGATTCGTCTGGTGGAGGCATTACAGTTCACCGACGAACATGGTGAAGTATGCCCGGCGGGCTGGAACAAGGGTGACAAGGGCATGAATGCCTCACCTGATGGTGTAGCAGCCTATTTGGCGGAGAATGCTCAAGCGCTGTAAGTGACCTGGTTGCACACAAAAAGCGGGCATTGTGCCCGCTTTTTTGTGCCCCGTATTTGTTGAGATTGCAGGTACCGTCGGATGAGTGACGTCAGCCTTATTGGGCGTCCACTCGCTGTTTCAGACGAGATCCAACCAATTCCAGGCGATCATTTCCAAAATACATGTCATCGCCATCGATAAACAGGGTCGGAGAACCGTAGCCGCCCCGTGCGATAAGTTCGTCGGTGTTCTGGCGCAGCAGGTCTTTGTAATGTTGGTTGGTAATGGCGCTGAAGAAGCCCTCGGAGTTCAGGCCCACGCGCGCGCAAATCGCATCCAGTACTTGATCATCAGCGATATTGGGAGATCCGCTATCCCAATAAGCCTCAAAAACAGCTCGAGAGTAGGGCACCATCAGGTCCTGTTGCTCCGCATAAAAAGCGCCACGCATCGCTTTTACACTGCTGATCGGGTGACCCTCGGGCATCTCCGCGCGCACACCGCAGAGCCGCGCCCAGTCTTGCATATCCTTTATGTAGTAGTTGAGGCGCGGACTGCCGCTACTGCTGAACATCGCCTCGCGCGCTTTGTAGACCTCCTGATTGACGGCATTAAAAACGCCGCCGACCAGAATCGGACGCCAGCGTATCGGTAACGCTAACTGCTCCATCATTGGAATAATTCGCGTGAATGCGAAGTAGGTCCACGGGCTAGAGCAGTCGTAGAAGAACTCCAGAGTCGGTTTTACTGCCATGGTTTTACCTGCGAGAAATTCAGCAGTGAGCCTAGCACATCCCCAGCGTTGATCAGGTATAATTGCCGCTTTGCGTTAGGAAGAGTTGGTTCGTGATGGACGTTGATCAGTACATGCAAGAGTTGGGCATCGCCGCGCGTGCGGCATCGCATGTTGTCGCGGCTTCGCCGCCGGCTGTGCGTAATCGTAGCCTGCTGGCTATGCACGACGCCCTGGACGGCGCACGCGCTGCACTGGCCCAGGCCAATGCAGTAGACATGGAGCAGGGCCGTGCAAAGGCATTGGATGCGCCATTACTGGACCGCCTGGAGCTGACACCCGCGCGCATTGATGCGATGTTGGAAGGCCTGCGTCAGGTCGCCGCGCTGCCAGACCCAGTGGGCAGTATTTCGGAAATGAGAAGCATGGAGAGTGGCATCCAAGTGGGGCGTATGCGCGTACCCTTGGGGGTGATCGGGATCATCTATGAATCGCGGCCCAATGTGACGGTGGAGGCGGCGAGCCTGTGCCTCAAATCCGGCAATGCTGCCATCCTGCGCGGAGGTTCTGAGTGTTTGGCCTCTAATACGGCAATTGCTCAATGCCTGACGCAGGGCTTGCAGGTGGCCGGATTGCCCGCCGCTGCGGTGCAGGTTGTGGCCGTGGCAGACCGGGCGGCAGTGGGGCAGCTAATTACGATGCCCCAGTATGTGGATGTGATTATTCCCCGGGGCGGCAAGGGTCTTATCGAACGCATCAGTCGGGACGCTAAAGTGCCGGTCATCAAGCACCTAGACGGCGTGTGTCACGTTTATATTGACGACGGTGCCGACGATGATATGGCGGTAAGTATTGCTTTCAATGCCAAGACGCAGCGTTATGGTACCTGTAATACGATGGAAACACTGCTGATTGCGGCATCGAAGGTGGCCGAGATTTTGCCGCGGCTTGCACAAGCCTATGCTGAGGCAGGAGTAGAATTACGCGGTTGCTCTGCTGCGCGACAGGTATTACCGGATATCAAAGTGGCCAGCGAGCTGGACTGGCGCGAAGAATACTTGGCCCCTATTCTGGCGGTGCGGGTGGTGGATGGGCTTGATCAGGCGATTGAGCACATCAACACTTACAGCTCTCAGCACACCGACAGCATTGTCACGCGGGATCACGGACGGGCCCTGCGTTTTTTGCGGGAAGTGGATTCCAGTTCGGTGATGGTCAATGCGTCCACGCGTTTAGCAGATGGCTTCGAGTACGGCCTCGGTGCGGAGATCGGCATCTCTACTGACAAACTACATGCCCGAGGACCCGTGGGTCTGGAAGGACTCACTACGCAAAAGTTCGTCGTGTTTGGCGAGGGGCAGCTTCGCACTTGAGTGCGCCTCTTCCCTCTTTTCCCCTTTTGTCCCCGTTGGTCGGGGTCTTCGGTGGCACCTTCAATCCTGTACATTATGGCCATCTGCGTTCAGCGCTGGAGCTGGTGGAAAGGCTGCAACTGGAGCAGTTGCGCCTGATGCCCAGTGCGTCGCCGCCCCACCGTGATGCTCCAGAATGTAGCGCCGAGCGACGCGCGGCGATGGTAGAACTGGCCGTAAGTGGAGAGCCTCGCCTAGTTTGCGATGCCAGAGAAATGCAACGGCCCGGTAAGTCCTATACCATAGACAGCCTGATCGAGTTACGGGGTGAGCTGGGCACACAGCAGGGCCTCTGTATGGTGCTCGGTTGTGATGCAGTGCAGGACATTGCGACTTGGCACCGCTGGCAAGAGCTGCTGGACTGGGCCCATATCGTCATTATCGCGCGACCGGGTTGGCAGCTGCCGCGCGCAGGGAAGTTGGCGCAGTGGTTGAAAGCTCACCAGTTGGAGAGTCCAGAGCTATTGCGGCAGCGTCCCTGTGGAGGGATTGTCATCGAGGAGTTGCGCCCACTGGCGATATCCTCTACCGAGATACGGGATTTGCTGGCCTCCGGTCGTTCAGCCCGCTACCTGATGCCGCAGTCGGT
This sequence comes from Halioglobus sp. Uisw_031, assembly GCF_047729875.1. NCBI lineage: Bacteria > Pseudomonadati > Pseudomonadota > Gammaproteobacteria > Cellvibrionales > Halieaceae > Halioglobus > Halioglobus sp. Uisw_031. The sequence goes on from NZ_CP159826.1 coordinate 449,164, forward strand.
ATTGGACTATATTCAAACGCACACACTTTATTGTTAAATAATTGGATCGTTTTATATGAATGTCAAAATTAATCAGCCCTATGGAACCTGAAGAATTCGCGCGGTTTGTCGTCGATGCGCTGGACGACCTCAAGTCGGTTAATACGGTAACGCTGGATGTTAGGGACCTGACGGATGTGACAGATTATCTGGTCATCACCAGTGGTACCTCTAGCCGTCATGTGAAATCGCTAGCTAGCCATGTTTCAGTGGAAGCCAAGAAGCGAGACATCCACCCCCTCGGCATGGAGGGTGACGATGCGGGTGATTGGGTGCTGGTGGATTTCAGTCATGTGGTCGTCCACGTCATGCTGCCCGAGATGCGGGATTTTTACGATCTGGAGCGCTTGTGGGCGAACCCTGAAGTCATCGACTGATGCGAATCAGTGTCGTCGCGGTGGGGACTCGGATGCCAGCATGGGTCATTCAGGGTGTTGAGGAATATAGCAAACGCATGCCACGCGAATTAAAACCGCTGTGGCGAGAGATTCCCTTGGCCCGCAGAGCTAAAGACACTGCTGGGGATCAGGCATGCGTGGCAGAAGGCGATCAAATATTAAAGGCTATTCCCGCGGCGGAGCGAGTAATTGCCTTAGATGTGGAGGGCAAACGTATCTCCACCGCGCAGCTGGCAGGGCAACTGGCGGTGTGGCAAATGTCGGGAGACAATTACAGTATTTTGATTGGTGGGCCCGATGGGCTTTCCCCGGGCTGCCTAGCGCGCGCTGATCAATGTTGGTCGCTCAGTGATCTAACGTTGCCGCATCCGCTGGTGAGAGTGCTGTTGGCAGAGCAGTTGTATCGGGCTTGGACAATCACTGTCAACCACCCGTATCATCGCGCATAGTGATAACCCCCTTAACGCAGTGCAGGTTCGGCAAGCCATCTAAATGCTACCTCAATTTGATTTAAAAGATTCGCAGCTTGAGTCCCGCATCTTTGGCAGCCGCACTATTATTGCGGTCTGCTTGGTGATGGTGTTGCTGGGTCTCATCCTTATGCGCTATTACGCATTACAGATCACAGAGTATGAGGTCTACCGCACACAGTCTGAGCGTAATCGTGTGCAGTTGCAGCCGCTGCCACCCAAACGCGGTCTTATTTATGACCGCAATGGTGTTCTACTGGCGGACAACCGGCCCAGTTACGTTCTCTCTGTGGTGCGCGAGCGGGTGGGAGATTTAGACGTCGCTCTGTCAGAGTTGCAGACACTGTTACCGGTTTCAGAGCGCGATTTAGAAAATTTCCACAAGAAGGTCAACCGCAGCCGGCCTTATGAGCCGGTGCCTTTGCGCTTTCGCCTGACCGAAAATGAGCGTGCTCTGCTGGCAGTCAACCGCTTTCGTCTGCCAGGCGTGGTCGTAGAGGCCCGGTTGCTTCGTCACTATCCCTATGGCGAGTTGTTTTCCCACGCCCTTGGCTATGTCGGGCGTATCAGTGAAGAGGAAGTGCAGGCGCTAGACGAGACCGACTATCGCGGCACCTTTTATGTGGGCAAAGTGGGCGTCGAGAAGTTCTATGAAGACATCCTGCACGGGGATGTGGGTTACCAGAATGTTGAAAGCAACGCCCACGGGCGCGTGCTGCGTGTGCTCGAGCGATTCCTCCCGGTGACGGGCAAAGACCTGACGCTGTCCCTTGACTACCGCGTACAGCTCGCCGCTTTCGATGCCCTCGGTGATCGGCGCGGCGCAGTAGTTGCAATCAATCCTCTGTCCGGCGAGGTACTGGCGCTGGTATCCACCCCGGGATTTGATACAAACTTATTTGTTAATGGCATCAGCTATGAAGACTATAACGCGCTGCGCGACTCACTGGATGTTCCCCTATTCAACCGGGCCATTCAGGGCTCCTATCCTCCCGGTTCCACCATCAAGCCTTTTATGGCGATGGCTGGGCTTAAGTCGGGGTTGGTGACACCTGAATCAACGGTGGCTGATCCTGGCTGGTACAGCCTCCCAGGTGACTCGCACCGTTATCGGGATTGGATTTTGCGGATAAGAGGCACGGGACATGCGCCTTTTGTCAATATGAAAATGGCCATTTCTGAATCCTGTGATGTGTATTTTTATGATCTCGCCCGCCGCTTGACGATAGACCGTATGGCCGAGTATCTGCACCCTTTCGGTTTCGGAGAACGCACGGGTGTTGATACCACCAGTGAGCGCGCTGGTATACTGCCGTCAACGCGCTGGAAGCGGGCTGCAATGGGCCAGCCTTGGTACCCAGGAGAAACCATCAGCGCGGGTATTGGTCAGGGGTATATGCTGGCGTCGCCTCTGCAACTGGCGGTTGCTACCGGTGTTATGGCGAGCAAAGGACAGCGCCGGATTCCGCATCTGGTGATGGCGGTGGACGGAGAACCGTTACCGGTCATTTCATTAGATCCGCTGGTGGCGCCAGCCGAGTACTGGGACGCGATATTTGATGGCATGCGCGAAGTTGTGCATGGTCGCAATGGCACGGCGAAAGCTCTGGCCCAAGGGATAGCCTATGAAATGGCGGGAAAGACCGGTACCGCCCAGGTTATCGGTATCGCGCAAAATGCCGTGTATAACGAGGCTGACGTCTCGGAGCGGCATCGACACCATGGGTTGTTTATCGCGTTTGCTCCGATCGAGGCGCCGACCATTGCTGTGGGTATTATCGTAGAGAACGGCGGAGGAAGCTCCGCAGCATCACCAATAGCGCGCGAGGTGATTGATGCCTGGCTATCGATCGAGCCCGGCTGATGGGTGATTATGTTCGGCAGCTGCCGCATCAGGGTTCCCATGACATGGCCAGGCGCCCCAGCGTGGTCAGGCGCGTTCATATTGATGTGCCCTTGTTGCTGCTGCTCCTGCTGTTAACGTTTTACGGTCTGGTGGTGCTGTACAGTGCATCGGGCCAGAGTGCGGCAGCGGTTATTCGTCAGGGGAGCTACTTAGCCCTAGGCTATGTGATTATGATTTTGGCGGCGCAAATCAGCTTGCAGCGCTATGCGCGTTTGGCGCCGTGGCTATATCTTGTAGGGTTAACAATACTGGCAGCAGTGGTGTTCGTGGGGGTCGGTGCAAAGGGCGCCCAGCGTTGGTTGGAGGTCGGGGGCTTTCGCTTTCAGCCCTCGGAGATTATGAAACTCGTAGTGCCGTTGGTCGTCGCCTGGTTCTTGGCTGGACGGGCTCTGCCGCCGGGATTATTTTCTATAGGTGGCTCATTGATTTTGTTGGGGTTGCCCGCCATGTTGATCGTGATACAGCCAGATCTGGGTACGTCGCTGTTGATCGCCGCCAGTGGTTTGTCCGTTCTGTTTATGGCGGGCCTTCGCTGGCGCTATATTTTCGGTGCGGTGGTGCTTGCGGCAGCATCGGCATGGCCGGCCTGGATGTATGGGCTTAAGGACTATCAGAAACAACGCATTCTTACTATGCTTAACCCTGACAGTGACAAGCTGGGAGCGGGATGGAATATTATCCAGTCCAAGACAGCCATCGGCTCGGGCGGCTGGCAGGGTAAGGGTTGGCTACAGAGTACCCAGTCACGGTTGGACTTCCTGCCGGAGAGCCACACGGATTTCATTATCGCGGTGCTGGCAGAGGAGCACGGCTTGCAGGGTATAATACTGCTTATGGGGATTTATCTACTGATTTTGTTGCGCGGCTTCTGGATTGGCGTGCACGCGCAAACCAGTTTCGGTCGTATGATGGCAGGAAGCCTGACATTGACGTTTTTCGTGTATATCTTTGTTAATATGGGAATGGTCGCCGGTTTGATGCCGGTGGTAGGTGTTCCACTGCCATTGGTAAGTGCCGGTGGAACCTCTGTGGTCACGCTACTCGCAGGCTTTGGCATTCTCATGGCGATTAGTACGGAAAGTCGCAGTGGCGCTATGTGAGCGCAGCGTGATGCGGCAATATTTTATCCACCCTTTGTCTGAAGAGATTGAGTTTTAGCCTATGCTTTTACGTCTGAAAATTATACTTGTTGTGTCCTGTCTGTGGACGGCTTTGTCTTGCGCTGCGGATAACTATGATGCCAATCCGTCTGCTCAGGTGGTGATTGATGAGCTGGTCGTGGAGGAGGGCTTTGACCGCGAACAACTTATGCTGATTTTTGCACAGGCTGAGCGCAAGGACTCCATACTGAAAGCCATTGCCCGACCGGCTGAGAAGACCAAGGCCTGGTATGAGTATCGGGCTATCTTTCTCAATGATAAGCGCGAAGATCAGGGGGTTGAGTTTTTTAACCGATATCGTGTGGAGCTAGGCCGTGCTGAACGCGAGTTCGGTGTGCCAGCAGAAATTATCGTTGCTATTATCGGAGTAGAAACATCCTACGGGCGGGTAGCCGGGAGTTACCGGGTGATCGACGCGCTTTCGACGCTGGCATTTGACTACCCGCCGCGCTCGCCTTTTTTTACCAGCGAGCTGAAAAACGTTTTGATTCTGTCGCGGGATCAGGGCATTGACCCGATGAGTTTGATGGGGTCATATGCTGGGGCCATGGGCTATGGTCAGTTTATGCCCAGCAGTTACCGCAACTATGCTATCGATTTTGACAATGACGACATAGTCGACATCTGGAACAACCCCGTGGATGCCATCGGCAGTGTCGCCAATTATTTCAAGCAACATGGATGGCGCACCGGCGAGATTGTAGTGTCTGCTGCCACCGCGGCGAAAAACACACCGGAGGCAATTTTCGTTAAAAACCGCAAGGATTTGCACCCGACACGCACGGTGGCGCAGTTTGCGGCAGAAGGTGTGGTGGCGAAAATAAAGCTGGATCCAGAGGCGCTGGCAACGGCCATGAAATTTGAGCAGAAAGATGGCTACGAGTACTGGCTCGGTCTGCACAATTTTTATGTCATCACACGCTATAACCATAGTGCCATGTACGCGATGTGTGTCTATCAGCTCAGTCAGGCACTGGCTGCCCGAGTGGCGCGGTGAGCCTTCACCCGTCTATCGCGGCCTTCGTCGGTCTCCCTTTTTTTCTCGCGGCTTGTTCCACACCGCCGCTGTCTCAGTCACCGCCCTTGCCACAAGACAACGCTGATGTTTCTGTCTCTGAACGCTACCACGTCGAACAAGATTCCGCTCCGCTTCGACCCATCAGTCAGGGTGAGGTTTTCGATGCGATACCGCAGGCGGACCCCATACTGAGGTTCGGTAACGTGAGCCCTTATGTTATCGATGGCGTTACCTACCATGTGCTGGAGGATTATCGTGATTACCGCGAGCAGGGTACTGCGTCCTGGTACGGGGCAAAGTTTAGTGGACATAAAACATCCAACGGTGAGCTATATGACTTGTATCAGCCCAGTGCCGCCCATAAGACTCTTCCTATTCCCAGCTACGCGCGTGTGACCAATCTGGACAATGGCAAGAGCATCGTAGTGCGGGTCAACGATCGAGGACCTTTCCACTCTGATCGTATTATAGATCTGTCCTACGCCGCCGCTGTAAAACTCGGCTATATGGAGCAGGGTACTGCGCAAGTAGAGGTTGAGGTGATGGAGGTTGTCGGTGTCGAGGATCGTCGTGATCCCCTCTACGGTAATTATCGTTATCTTCAACTTGGGGCCTTCGGCAGAGAGGCCAGTGCGCAAACTCTGGTAGAAGCGTTAAAGCCGTTATTGACCGCAGAGGTGTTTGTGAGCGCGGTCGAATCGGACGGCACATTGCTCTACCGGGTACGGGTGGGTCCAGTGGATGACAAAAGCCATCTGCTAGCGGTGCAACAACAATTGCTGGATAGTGGGTATGATGCCGGGCAGCCGTTGCCCTAGGTAGTCTTCATCGGCATGGTTTCTTTCTCTCCCTCCCTCCATGAGTTACCATCGGCCCCTATCCAATTCTCCTCAGGTTTTCTAACATTATGATTCGATTAGTCTTGGTATTGTTACTGACAGTGTCCTCACTCGGTGTGCAGGCAGGCAACCCTTTGCCCGCACCACCGCAACTGGCGGCCAAGGCGTATCTTTTGGTTGATGCTGCCAGTGGCGCGGTGCTGGTCGAACACAACGCGGACGAAATTTTGCCTCCGGCAAGCCTAACCAAGATGATGACTGCCTACGTGTTGGCTGAAGAAATCGAGGCAGGGCGTGTCAGTGAGGCCGATATGGTGAGGATCAGTGAGAACGCCTGGTCGCAGAATCCGCTATTCAACGGTTCTTCCCTGATGTGGATACAGCCTGGCATGGATGTGTCCATTGCCGATTTACAGCGCGGCATCATCATCTCCTCAGGTAACGATGCCACCTTGGCTGTCGCGGAGCATATCGCCGGCAGTGAAGCCGTGTTTGCCGAAATGATGAACATCAACGCCGACAGGCTGGGTATGGTCAACACCCGATACGTGAATTCTCATGGCTTACCGGATCCTGCGCATATGACGACGGCGCGGGATTTGGCCATTCTGGCCAAGGCCATGATCATCGACCATCCCGAGCAGTACAAAATCTATAGGGAACCCGAGTTCACGTATAACGATATTCGACAGTACAATCGCAATACCTTGATGCTGGTAGATGATTCTGTGGATGGTCTCAAGACAGGCCATACTAAAGAGGCTGGTTATTGTTTGGTTGCGTCTGCAGAGCGCAAGGGCATGCGCCTGATCTCGGTGGTGATGGGTACCGATAGCACAAAGGCGCGCAAAAATGATACCGCCGCTCTGCTCAATTACGGGTTCCGTTTTTACGAGACCAAGTCTGTATTTGAGCCCATGACGGAGTTGGCGAAACCGCGCGTCTGGAAAGGACAGCAGGATTATGTGGCGGTGGGTTTGTTGAACGAAGCGGTGTTGACTCTGCCGCGCGGTAAACACGATAACCTGGTGACCGCAGTGGAAGTGAATCCGGAGTTGGTTGCGCCGCTTGCCGTAGGTGACTCGGTAGGTACTGTGACTGTGAGTCTGAACGATGAGGTGGTGTTGCAAGAACCGTTAGTTGTTTTGGCGTCGATTGAGCCGAGCGGTTTCTTCGCCCGTCAGTGGGATGCTCTTCTGATGTTTTTCGCCGGCCTATTTGGGCGCGGATAACGGTCTAGTAGAAAAGTCCCGGAGTGCGTTGTTGTGCAAGAGCCTGAAGCCCCAAAAATAGAGTTTCCCTGCGATTATCCCATCAAGGTTCTAGGTGTCAGTAGCGATGCCTTCGAGCCGATTGTGCTGGCAGTATTCGAACGCCACGCCCCCGGGTTCAATCGGCAGAACATTGCCGGCAAAGCCAGTAGTAAAGGCACCTTCACATCGCTGACCATCACTATCACGGCAACCGGTTCTGATCAGTTGGAAGCTCTGCATCAGGATCTGCTGGCGACCGGGCATGTAAAGATGGTGATTTGACCGGTGCCCGCGCCAGAGCTGATTCTGCGTGAGTTGGGTCTTGTTGATTATCAGTCAACGCTGACGGCAATGCGTCAACTCACTGATTCGCGTGTCGCCGATTCACCCGACGAGCTGTGGTTATTGCAGCATCCGGCAGTGTTCACGCAAGGACAGGCCGGCAAGGCCGAACATCTATTGGCTCCAGGAGATATTCCCATCATTCTGGCGGATCGCGGCGGGCAGGTTACCTATCATGGCCCGGGGCAGTGGGTACTTTATTTGATGGTGGATATGCGTCGTCGCCCAATGGGTGTGCGCGACCTCGTCAATCTGATCGAGCGCAGTGTGCTGCAGCTGCTGGAAGAATATGCGATTTCCGCTGTGCTAAAACCCGGTGCTCCCGGTGTTTACGTGGCGGACGAGAAAATCGCTTCCCTGGGCCTGCGGGTTCGCCGAGGCTGCAGCTACCATGGGCTGGCTCTCAACGTGGATATGGATTTAGAGCCATTCGGACGGATTAATCCCTGTGGCTATGAGGGCTTGCAGGTGACGTCTATGGCGAAACAGTTGCCCGGTGTCGGGCTCAAACTGGAACTCATTGGTCAGCGCTTGATGGACATCGCTGCGAGCATGCTGCGCGTTTAAGACACTGACGCTTACATTCCCATAACATGCCCTGCTTTAGGTTATAATCGCGCCCCTTTGGTGTTTGCGCCCGTATTGTGGCGTTAGAAATCTGTATTTACGTGGAGATTCAGGTCATTGTCCGACAGTAAATTAGCCTCCGAAATTGGCATTAGAAGAACCTTCGCCATCATCTCTCACCCGGACGCGGGTAAAACGACGATTACGGAGAAGCTTCTGCTTCTGGGTAATGCTATCCAAGTAGCGGGAAGCGTGAAGGGTAAGAAAGGTCCTCACGCCACGTCCGACTGGATGAGTATGGAGCAGGAGCGCGGTATTTCCGTGACCTCTTCGGTGATGCAGTTCCCCTATCGCGAACGCACCATCAATTTGCTGGACACGCCCGGGCACGAAGATTTTTCTGAGGATACATACCGCACACTCACGGCGGTAGACTCTGCTCTGATGGTGATTGATGGCGCCAAGGGCGTGGAGGATCGCACCATCAAATTGATGCGCGTCTGCCGTCTGCGTGATACGCCTATATTCAGTTTTGTGAACAAGATGGATCGGGATATCCGCGACCCTATTGACCTGCTCGATGAAATTGAAGCCGTACTGAAAATACAGGGCGCCCCTATCAACTGGCCCATTGGCATGGGTGCGGAGTTCAAGGGCGTGTATAACTTGTATACCGACACCATTCATCAGTACACCCCCGGGAAAGGCAGCGTACTACCGGATGACCGGATTATTACAGGGCTGGGCAGTGACGAAGCACGCGCGCTGTTGGGTGATGAGTACCTGCGATTCTGTGAAGAAATTGAACTGGTGCGCGGCGCTAGCCATGTCTTCGACGTTGACGCTTTTCTCGCTGGTCGTCTAAGTCCAGTGTTCTTTGGTACCGCCCTTGGTAATTTCGGGGTGCGGGAAATGCTGGACGATTTCGTGCGGTGGGCGCCAGCGCCGCTGGATCGCGACGCCATTGATCGCACTGTGGCGGCAACCGAGAGCAAATTCAGTGGTTTTGTATTCAAGATCCAGGCCAATATGGATCCGCGCCATCGCGATCGTATTGCGTTTATGCGGGTATGCTCCGGTCGCTACCTCAAGGGCATGAAAATGCAGCATGTGCGCATTGGTAAGGAAGTGAAGATCGTGGACGCGGTGACCTTTCATGCGGGAGAGCGGGTGCTGGTGGAGGAGGCGGTGTCGGGTGACATCATTGGCCTGCACAACCACGGTACTATACAGATTGGCGATACCTTTACAGACGGTGAGGCCTTGCAGTTTAGCGGTATCCCGCATTTTGCACCCGAGCTGTTTCGTCGTATTCGCCTGACCGACCCGATGAAATCCAAGCAGTTACAGCGTGGGTTGCAACAGTTATCAGAGGAGGGTTCTACCCAAGTATTTTCACCGATCATGTCCGCTGACTTGATCGTGGGTGCAGTGGGCCCGCTACAATTTGAAGTGGTGGCCTATCGTCTTAGGGATGAGTACAAGGTGGAGGCGCGCTATGAACCGGTGAATGTGTATACGGCGCGTTGGATTACTTGTGACGATAAGCGCAAGCTGGAAGACTTTCGCAAGAAAGCGGCAGACCACCTTTCTATGGATGCGGGGGGTCATCTCACCTATCTTGCGCCTACCCGGGTCAACCTGTCTCTCATGGAAGAACGGTGGCCCGAACTTATTTTTAGTGCCACTCGGGAACACTGAACACCAACTCAAAAAGTGTTTAAGGAGTGTATTCATTTAGGCAGCACCTGTTATCGGTGCTTCCGCTGCGCTGCGGGGTCGCCTTAGCTTGGCAAATTTTAGTGTCGGCAAGTGGTGCTGGTGGCAAAAGTACTGCCGTCTTGTGATACTGGTAATCCTCTCGATCTTGCGCGGAGACGCACCTTATGCTCAAACCTGTTCAACTCGGCAACAGCGGCTTACATGTATCCCAGCTCTGTCTAGGGACTATGAACTTCGGCGTACCCGGACAGGGTCATCAGGGTAGCTGGACGCTAGATATTGATGACTCCAGAGAGATATTTCGTGCTGCCATAGACCTTGGCCTGTTCTATTTTGACTGTGCGAATTTTTATGGTATCGGTGCCTGCGAAGAGGTGATTGGCAAGCTGCTGCGCGAGATGTTACCCCGTGACGAGTATGTGCTCACCACCAAGGTTGCGATGCCTATGGGTAGCAATGCCAACATGTCTGGCCTCTCGCGCAAGCATATTATTGAGGGTATGGACCGCAGTCTGCAGCGGCTGGGTGTGGATTATGTCGACCAACTTATTATTCACCGTCATCCTCACGGTATGCCCTGGCATGTGGCGGTGCCGATAGAGGAAACGCTGGGTGCGTTGAATGATCTGGTAAAGGCCGGCAAGGTTCTCTATCTGGGCGGTTCGTCTATGTTCGCTTGGCAATTTGCCGAGTTACAGATGACAGCTGAGCGTCATGGCTGGGCCAAATTTATTTCCATGCAAAATCATTACAATCTGATCTATCGTGAAGAAGAGAGGGAGATGAACCCTTACTGTGTGCAATCGGGCGTTGGTCTGACGCCCTGGTCACCCTTGGCACGCGGTATTCTTGCCGGGTCCTATAAAGGTGGCTTAGATGGTGGCACTACCAAGCGTTCATCGGGTGCCGATATGGATCGGACCTTGGCCCTCTATCGTGGCGAGAACGATTTTAAGATTGCGCAAAGAGTCATTGAGACGGCGGAAAAGTATGGTAAAGCGCCCGCGCAAATTGCGCTAGCGTGGCTGCTTAGCAAGCCCGGTGTTTGCGCGCCGGTCGTGGGCGTCAGCAAAGTCTCTCAGCTTGTCGGGCTGGTTGAGGCAACCGACATTGTGCTGGGACCGGACGATATCGATTACCTTGAAGAGCTCTATCGGCCATTAGATAATCTGCTGACCTTGGGTATGTCCTAAGGGGCATACCCGCTATGTTCGTTCTGCCCGGGTCAAGTGTGACTAATAATAAACCGCACTGCGCGCGGCTGCTACGCGTAACTCGGGAGTGCTCATGGGCACTTAGGCGAGCAATTTTTCGATGTCTTTCGCAATAGCCTTGGGGGTGTCTTTGGGCGCGTAACGCTTTACAACGTTGCCGGAGGCGTCGATTAAAAACTTGGTGAAGTTCCATTTGATGCCCTCGCTACCCAGCACCCCGGGGGCTGATTTTTTGAGGTGTTTGAACAGGGGGTCAGCGTCTGCCCCATTGACTTCTACTTTGCCAAACATGGGAAAGCTCACGCCGTAGTTAAGCTGGCAGAATTCCATAATCTCGCCGTTGCTGCCTGGGTCCTGTTTGCCGAATTGGTTGCAGGGAAAACCTAGAATTTCCAGTCCCTTGTCTTTGTATGTCGCATACATCTCTTCGAGTCCTGCAAATTGTGGTGTGAAGCCACATTTGGACGCAGTATTGACGACTAGCAGAACTTTGCCTTTGTAATCTTCGAGAGATTTGTCTTTGCCCTGTGGCGTTTGACAGCTGAAATCGTAAACGGTATTCGTCATGGTAGTTCCTCTGGTGTGGAATGATCAGGCCATTTGTGCCTGATGAAAATTTACCTGCTCCATCAATAGGCTAATACGCTTGCGTTGCATTTTAAGCGAATATTCCAAGGTTTTAAGCTTGGTCAGCAGTGCTGCGTGCTCCCATTTTTGTTGGAGGTGCAGTTTCCCTTCTTCTAGGACATCGCTCAGCTGTTCTTTTGTGCGCTCATAGCGTTCCGCTTGCAGAACTGTCCATTCGTTGATGGAGTTGGTGAATAATTGATACTCGCGTTCCAATAAGTCTTGCAGCGAGTCACTGTCTTGTGACGCATTCAGCTTATTGCGTGCTCGCTCGAAGGCAGTGTCTAAAATGACGCGCTGAATCTTAAAATCGGAGACCCGGTTTAGGTTGCTCGCCAGTCCCAGATATTGGCATAGGGCAATCATCCACTTGGTCGGGTCCCATTGCCACCAACGAATGCCATTGCGATAGTCAGTCTGGAACATGTGATGATAGTTATGGTAACCCTCGCCGTAGGTGAGGAAGGCGAGAAAGCCATTGTCTCGTGCGCTGTTGGTTTCGGTATAGGGTCGGCTCCCCCAATAGTGAGCCAGGGAATTAATGAAAAAGGTCACGTGATGGTTCACCACCAAACGCAGCAGCCCGACCAGTAACAACGTGCCGATCACATCGCCGTGCCAGAAGCCTAAAAGTAATGGCAGACCTAGGTTCATGAAGAGGGTGAGTGGAATATAGTGCTTGTGTTGCCAGGTGACGACCGGGTCACGAAGTAAATCCTTGGCGTTACTAAAGTCCGGCGTATCGGTGTTGTACTCGCGCAGCATCCAGCCAATGTGACTAAACCACAACCCGCGTCCGGCCGAGTAGGGATCACGTTCATTGTCATCGATATGGCGGTGGTGTCTGCGGTGGTCTGAGGCCCAGATCAAAATGCTGTTTTGCAGTGCCCCTGCTCCCCAGAACGCAAAGAACCACTTGAGCGCAGGACTCGCTTCATAGGCTTTGTGAGCCCATAGTCGATGGAAGCCTCCGGTGATAGATAAGCCGTTTAAGTAGAGGAAGGCAAGCGCCCACAACCACTGAAAAGCGTCATAGCCTTTATAACCCCCCCATAGGGGCACCAGAATCAGGGCCGCGATAGGGAAGCCTAGGAAAATGACGACGTTCACCAGATTCAGTGTCGGTTTTGTTGTGTTTTTGATCATGGGGTTATCAGGTCTCCATTTGGCCTGCACATCGTAAACGGACTAATTTTTGGGTAATAAAAGTGTTCCGCTTCTCACCGCCGGCCAGTCTACAGTATCACGTAGTTTCTTTCACACTTGCTGAATATGGACTAATAGACTCAGCTTGTTTTTTTGAGCGTAATCATTCGACACCCCCTGCGTCTAGGTTGTTCAGTGGATCGAGTGTTTCACAAATTCGCCAGTCGCACGCCAGAGGGCGCGGAGCGACTCATTGAGGCGCAGGGAGCATCTTCATCCGACGTGCTAAAGCGAGGTTGCTGTATAGGGTTTAGAGGGTGTAAGTGGCCTTTTGTTCCGCAGATGGCTTCTGTTTATGCGCCTTCCGTGCTGCGGCTGTGTCTGTTCTAAAGTTTTTCGAGGTAGGACTGATACTCCAGAGGGGTGATACGTTTGCGGAACTCTTCCACTTCCTGCTGCTTGGTGAGGGTGTAAATACGCTGTAACTCGCTTCCAAGACTGTCGCGAATAAACTCTGATTCGCTGAACAGGTTTACCGCATCGGGCATGTAAACGGGCAGCTTCGCGACTTCCTGAGCGTAGCCATCGCCGCTAGTGGGGTCGCCCGGCGACAAGTTCTGTTCAATGCCATCCAGCATTGCAGACAGTAACACTGCGAACAACAAGTATGGGTTGGCATCTGCCCCGGCAACCCGGTGCTCCAGTCTTCGGGCCGCGGGGTTGCCGGCCGGCACACGTATCGCTACTGTCCGGTTTTCATAGCCCCAGCAGGGGTAGGTGGGTGCATGGAAGCCCGGCTGAAAACGCCGGTAACCGTTAAAGCTGGGAGTAAAAACAGCGACTGAATCTGCCATGTTCAATAAGCAGCCAGCAATGGCGTTGTGAAGCAAGGGCGAGCCCTTTTCAGTGCCATCGTCGAAAATATTGACCCCGTTCTCATCCAGCACGCTGCAATGTACATGCAACCCATTGCCCGCCTCATTTTCAAAGGGCTTGGGCATAAAGCTGGCGATCAGGTCGTGTTTGGCGGCTACGCCCTTGATCAGGCGCTTCATCATGAGGATTTGTTTCGCCGCAAGCACCGGGTTATCAACGTGCTGCATGTTGATTTCGTACTGTGATGGGGCCGACTCCTTCGCGACCCCGTCGAACGGGATATCCTGGACTTCGCATGCCAATCGCAGATCTTCCAGCATCGCCTGGTGATGATTGAGTACATCCAGGTCATAGGTGTTGCCACCGACGGGAAATCCCCCGAGGGGAGCGGGGCAGGTGTGCAGAGGCAAGGAGTCGTCGAATCGGACCAGGCTGAACTCCAGTTCAGCCGCAACCACTGGCCGCCAGCCTACTTGCTGGTACCGCGCGAGGACCTTTTTTAGCACATGGCGTGGATCGCCGCTGTAGGGTGAGCCATCGGCGTTGAACATGGAGAGCATGATCTGTCCGTGCTGGCCGCCAGCGGCCCAGGGCGTTGGCAAGAGGGACCCTTCTACTGGACGACAGATGCCATCGGCATCCCCGCTGGCGAAGACTAGCTGCTCAACGTCGCGGCCCCATATATCGAGGCTGAGAGCAGTTTTGGGCAGTTTTAACTCCCCCTCGAAGATTTTTTTCAGTTTGTGGCGGGGTACCCACTTGCCCCGCATAATCCCATTGCAGTCGGGGAGCAGCGCTTCGATGGTTGTGATTTCAGGGTGAGCCCGCCGGAACCAATCGGCTTCAAGTGACATCTATTTAAAGTCCATGTGTTCGGTGAGGCTCCACTATCTAGGGTTTAGCCGATAGACTCAATACCCCACCTTGGGCAACCGCCCGAGTTGGAGGTCATCAGGCACTTGATGCAGAGCCACATTTGGACCGAGCCACGCGGTATTCAGCGGGGCGACATATAGATGCTGAGTGGATCTTTGCCCTCAGCCTGGCCTAAGCAGGACATTGAGTTGAGAAACAAGGAGAAGAGATCAGTCTGGGAACTCACATCCAGTTTGCGGTAGATACTCTTCCGGTGCCGACGAACAGTTTCGACCGCAATTTTTAGTCGCTCAGCAGAAATGCCCGTGCCGTAGCCGCGCAGCATAAGCTCCAGCACATCCTTTTCCCGAGGAGACAGCAGCGATTCTCCAAACGTGCGAAAAGCGAGATCAATCTGATGATCAATGCCCGGCTGGATCAGGTTGGTTGCTGCAAAGTCGCTGTTTTCAGTGTGACTTTTGATAAGCTCGGATACCGGTTCCGCCAGTAGATACAGGGACTCGTAATCTTTGTCGGTGAACGGACCGCGCTCGGGTAGGCGCATAATGCTCAGGTTGATGACATTGCCCGCCTGTAATTTGGAAAGGTATACCACCTCATCGCAGGTGCCAGTGTCAGAATAGTAATTGAGATAGTAATCAGAGTCCTGCAGCTTGCCCATTGTAACCCGCGACAGGCGGTAAATCTTGGCGCGAGGTTGGTTCATAGACGTTTGATAGAACGGGTCCTCCCGGTAAGGTCCCTCCAGGTACTGATCAATCTGGGAGGCGATCGCATGCTGGGGTATACCGTGAAACAGCACTCTGGGAGGCAGATCTTTGTGGTACAGCCAAACTTGGGGGTAATCGACTTTGACCTGCCCGTCGATGGCATCGATCAGCGCAGGGAAAAATTGCTCGGTACCCAGGGCAGCGATAGCCATGGAAATATCCCGATTCCATTTGCTCAGTTGAGCGATATCTGTCATAAGGCCTTAAGATACGGACATAACAACATTTTTGCTACTCAGTTGTCAGGCACCGCGGGGTTGTCAAACTCATGGGTCAAGTAATCATCCTGCAAGGGACTTCCGCTAGGTCGTGGTGTCGTCATCACCGCTCACTGAGTTCACCTTTGACGTCATGTTGCGCTATGCTGTGCAGTCGGTCCGGAGGCTACCTGTGTTATGTCCATAGAAAGGGTTAATTCAGCGTTGTACAAAAAGGCAGTGCCCATGGAGTTCACAAGGGCGCTGCTTGCGCAGGCGCGGGCCTACAACTGCGATGTTGAGGGCATTTTACGGGCCGCAGGGTTTCCATTCGACCCACTGCGTCAGGATGTGCAGACCGTCCTTGTGTCGCGAGAACAGTATTCGCGACTGTGTTTGGCCGTAATTCGAGAGCTCGGTGATGAATCGGGTGGTGTGATGCCTGACGTGCAAACCCCGATTGGGACCACACGTCTGATCGCGCTCAGCATGATCAATAGTTCTAATCTGTTATCCGCCCTGCATCGTGGCATTGAGTTTAATGGGGTATGCCGAGTGCGTCAG
This sequence comes from Halioglobus sp. Uisw_031, assembly GCF_047729875.1. Lineage (NCBI taxonomy): Bacteria > Pseudomonadati > Pseudomonadota > Gammaproteobacteria > Cellvibrionales > Halieaceae > Halioglobus > Halioglobus sp. Uisw_031. The sequence goes on from NZ_CP159826.1 coordinate 465,148, forward strand.
GGTGCTGACGTTATCAATCGGTTGACCGTTGATCATGAGCGCAAAGAGGCCACCCTGACCTATCTTTCTCAAAATGACACCAAGCAGTTCCAGCACAGCGTTCTCTGTAATCTGGCTATTTGGCTACGATTTGGTGGCTGGTTGATCGATCAGCGCATCGATGTGACTAGCGCTACCTGCGCCGGTCCGAAGCCGAAATTTCTGGCCGGGATGCGCCATTTTTTCCCCTGCCCGGTGGAATATGGCCAGACTGTCAATTCAGTGACCTTCAGCGCTCGCCACTTAGATGCTGAACTGGTTCGCGATGAGAAGGCCCTCGAGCAATTTCTGAAGCTTGCGCCCTATTACATGATTATCGAGCCCCTGCTCAGCACTTTCAGTATCACGCATCGCATCCGAGGTATTCTTGGCGACGACTTTCGACAGGAGATGCCCAGCTTTGAGGGTTTGACGGTGCTATTGAATATGTCAGCGCGCACACTGCGCCGCCGTCTGGATAAAGAGGGTACCTCTTACCAGCGCATTAAAGATAATGCTCGACGCGATGTGGCCATCTCAATGTTAAGCCGTGATCGACTGACCGTCAGTGAAGTGGCAGAGCAGGTCGGCTTCTCCGATCCGAGTGCGTTTCACCGTTCTTTCAAGAAATGGACAGGGGAATCTCCGGGCTCGTACCGCTAGTGTATTCGCTCTCGTAGGAAGTCGAGAATTTCATCCTTTGCAATGAGCTCGGACGCTTCCCCACACCGGCTTTTATATTCGATATTGCCATCCGCGAGTGCGCGATCGGCTATCACGATGCGATGCGGGATGCCGATGAGCTCCATATCGGCGAACTTGACTCCTGGCCGTTCGTTGCGATCATCCAGCAGCACTTCCACGCCGGCCGCCTGAAGTTGCTGATAGAGGTCTTCGGCGCACCGCGCAACATCTTCTGACTTATGCATATTCAGTGGCACAATCGCCAACTGGAAAGGTGCCATGCTGTCAGGCCAGATGATGCCATTGTCGTCGTGGTTTTGCTCGATGGCGGATGCCACGATTCGGCTTACCCCAATGCCATAGCAGCCCATGGTTATCGTGACATTTTTACCGTTTTCGTTCAGCACCTGGGCATTCATGGCCTCGCTGTATTTGGTGCCTAGCTGGAATATATGACCGACCTCGATGCCGCGCATGATCTCCAGGTGACCCTTCCCGTCGGGACTCGGATCTCCGGCCACTACATTGCGCAGGTCTGCAATCGATCCAGAGGGGCAGTCCCGATCCCAGTTGACGCCTGTGAGATGAACGTCATCCGTGTTGGCGCCGCAGGTAAAGCTCGCCAGTTGCGCTGCGCTGCGATCGACAATGATCGGCAGTTCTAGCCCTGCAGGGCCTAGCGAGCCAAAGCCCGTTCCACATGTGGCGCGCACCTGTTCTTCGTTTGCCATGTGCAGTGGGACAGCGACGTCGGGAAGCCTTTCTGCCTTAATAGTGTTCAGTTGGTGGTCTCCCCGAAGGACCAGGGCCACTAACGAACCCTCCTCTTTACCGTCGACAATGAGTGTTTTAACACTAGCGGCGGGGTCAATCGACAGGAGTATCGACAGTTCCTCGATCGTCCTGACGCCGGGAGTAGACACTCTTTGCAGAGCCGCTGTCGGCTGCGGGCGCTCGACTGGGGAGGCAAGGGCTTCAGCCATTTCCACATTAGCGGCATAGTCACTAGTGTCGCTAAACGCGATGGCGTCCTCGCCAGAACTTGCCAGCACATGGAACTCGTGTGAAGTGCTGCCACCAATACTGCCACTATCGGCGATTACCGGACGAAATTTCAGTCCTAGTCGGGTGAAAATAGTGGTGTAGGCGTCAAACATGACCTGATAAGTCTGCTCCAGCGATGTTTGGTCAATATGGAACGAGTACGCATCCTTCATTAAAAACTCGCGGGAGCGCATGATACCGAAGCGGGGCCGAATCTCATCCCGAACCTTAGTCTGTATCTGATAAAAGTTAAGGGGCAGCTGTTTGTAGCTCTTGATTTCGTCACTTACCAGGCGGGTAATGACCTCTTCATGGGTAGGGCCGAGGCAAAACTCGCGCTGATGGCGATCTCGAACGCGCAGGAGCTCCGGACCATATTCCTCCCAGCGCCCCGATTCCTGCCATAACTCGGCGGGCTGTAGCACCGGCATGCTCACTTCTTGTGCCCCAGCGGCATCCATTTCCTGACGAACAATGCACTCTACTTTGCGCAAAACGCGCAGACCTAGGGGTAGCCAGGTGTAGAGTCCCGCGGCTAATTTTCGAATCAGTCCAGCGCGAAGCATCAGCTGGTGGCTGATAACCTCCGCATCGGTAGGTGTTTCTTTTTGAGTTGCTATCAGGAATTGACTGGTGCGCATGAAAATATCCGGTGATTAGGCTTCTTGCAGAACACCTAGTTTACGTCTGAATAAGATAAGCGTACAGCGTTGCATTCAGGGTGTTTTTTTTGGCATGGGTTGAGATATTTATCTTGAGTGCGAGTCCGCACTTTTATGATGCGTATTTGTTTCTTAAGGGCTTAAAGAGCTAAAAACATAGCTTATTTTGGCGCAATCGAAGAAAACACTTGTATTGCAGCGTTTCATGTTTTATATATTCGGTTGTGGCTTGTGACCGCGCTGTTTTCGTGAAACTAGGAAACGCATAGTCTGAGTTTTTTGGGAGAATTTCATTTCATCTTTTAGGGAAGGTAGAAAATAAAATGGCGACTAAAAAAGCAGTAAAAAAGGCTCCAAAAAAAGCAGCACCCGCAGTTAAAAAAGTGGGTCCGGCGATTCAAGCGAAAATGACCAAAAGTCAGATTGTTGCAAGCTTGGCTGAGAGCACCGGCTTGACTAAAAAGCAGGTCGGTTCGGTCATGGATGAGTATGACACTCTGATCCAGCGTAGTCTCAAGAAGCGTTCAGTGGGTGAGTTTACTGTGCCTGGCATGATGAAAATCACCACCGTGAGCAAACCCGCTAAAAAAGCACGCAAAGGCATCAATCCTTTCACCAAGGAAGAACAGATGTTTAAAGCCAAGCCCGCGAGCATTGGCGTAAAGGTTCGTCCGCTGAAAAAGATGAAGGAATTCGCCGGTTCCTAGGTAGATCTATAGCCAGCTTGCTGTGGCGAGCTGGCTAGTACGTCCTTTCTCATCGCACTTGCCCTGTGTTGGTCTCTTCTGACGCTCTATTTTGCCCACCCCTGCGCTTGGCCTGCCAGCTCGCATGGGTTAAAATGCCCGCCTCAAATTATTACGTCACTTCGCGATTTAACCATTGATGGGACCGCTCCATGCCGATTTATGAGTATCAGTGTCAGGCTTGTCAGAATCAAATAGAGGCTTTGCAGAAGATTAGCGACACGCCTTTGCTTGACTGCCCGCAGTGCGGTGAGGCGTCTTTGAAAAAGAAGGTATCTGCAGCTGCTTTTCGCCTCAAGGGCAGTGGTTGGTACGAAACTGACTTCAAGACAGGGAATAAGAAAAACCTGGTAGGTGGCGGTGACGGCGGTGACGGCGGTGGCGGGAGCGCCGGCAACGCTGGTGCCGGTGCCGGAGATAAGTCCGCCTCGTCCGACTCTGGCTCGACCAAATCCAGTGAGAGTAAATCGGGTGATAGTAAAAAGACAGCCTAATTCCTGGCCCATTGTGGGTCCGGCCAGCTAATCCATACGGAATCCAGATTATGCGCAGTCATTATTGTGGCGCTTTGAGCACAGATAATATTGATGAAACGGTTACTTTGTGCGGTTGGGTGGATCGGCGCCGGGATCATGGCGGTGTCATTTTTCTTGATTTGCGTGACCAGCGGGGCATTGTGCAGGTGGTATATGACCCCGACACGGATGAACATTTTCAGCGTGCCGACCGTGTTCGTAGCGAATATGTCCTCAAAGTGACTGGGCGGGTGCGGGCGCGTTCCGATGCCACCGTGAATTCGGCCATGTGCACAGGCGAGATAGAAGTACTGGGCAAGGAACTGGAAATTCTCAATACCGCTGCGACGCCGCCCTTCCAATTAGATGAATACACAAATGTCGGTGAAGACGTGCGCCTGCAGTACCGATATATGGACCTGCGCCGGCAGCAAATGCAGGACCGCCTGATTTTGCGCTCCAGAATCACTAGCGCAGTGCGAGGCTTCCTCGACGGCGAGGGGTTTCTGGATATTGAAACACCGATTCTCACGCGGGCGACGCCTGAGGGCGCTCGTGACTATCTGGTGCCTAGCCGCACTCATCCGGGTCAGTTCTTTGCTTTGCCGCAGTCACCTCAATTGTTCAAGCAGTTGTTAATGGTGGCGGGTTTCGATCGCTATTATCAGGTTGCCAAATGCTTTCGGGACGAGGACCTGCGCGCCGATCGGCAGCCTGAGTTTACCCAGATTGATATCGAAACGGCCTTTTTAGGCGAACAAGAGATTATGGCCATTACTGAGCGCATGATTCGCGAATTGTTCCAGGCTGTACTGGAAGTCGATTTGCCTGCGTTTCCCCACATTAGCTATGCGGAAGCCATGGAGCGCTATGGTTCGGACAAGCCCGATCTGCGTATCCCGCTGGAACTGGTCAGCGTGGATGACCTGATGCAGCAGGTCGAGTTTAAAGTGTTTCGCGGGCCGGCAGATGACCCCGAAGGAAGAGTTGCGGCGCTGAAAGTGACTGGCGGAGCGTCTATCAGTCGCAAAGAAATCGACGCCTACACCCAATATGTGTCCATCTACGGCGCCCGTGGGCTTGCTTGGATTAAGGTCAATGACATTGGGGCGGGGGTGGCGGGTCTGCAATCTCCTATTCTGAAATTCATGCCTGATGACGTCGTCGCACAGATGATGGAACGGCTAGGTGCTGCCGATGGCGATATCATTTTCTTTGGAGCTGATCGAGCGCGGGTGGTCAATGAGGCCCTTGGGGCTTTGCGAATCAAGGTTGCCGAAGATCAGGGCTTAGTGGCTGAGGGATGGGCGCCGGTGTGGGTTGTGGATTTCCCCATGTTTGAAAAGGATGCCAATGGTGCTTGGACGTCGCTACATCACCCCTTTACCGCACCCGCTTGCGACGCAAAGCAGCTCGCGGCCAGCCCGGGCGAGGCGCTATCTCGCGCCTATGACATGGTGTTAAACGGCTGTGAACTCGGTGGTGGCAGCATCCGTATCCATAAGCATGAGATGCAGCAGGCGGTATTTCGCATTCTGAATATCGATGAGGCAGAGGCTGAGGAAAAATTCGGGTTCCTACTGAACGCGTTACAGTATGGCGCGCCGCCTCATGGGGGGTTGGCATTTGGTTTGGACCGGCTGGTAATGTTGATGACGGGCGCCAAGTCTATTCGTGATGTGATCGCTTTCCCGAAGACCCAGAGTGCGGCCTGCGTCATGACCCGCGCGCCCGGGGATGTCAGTGCTGAGCAGTTGAAAGAGCTGAATATCAGACTGCGCCAGAGCCGCGAAGCCATCGAGAAGGCAGAATAGGTTACCTCTCTCTATAAAAAGGCAGGGCGTTTCACTCCGCGGCCGTGGTCCCCGTGTCTTAAGTAGGACATGGCGGGAGTTCATTCATTAGGCCTCGGCTGCAAAATCATATGTTCTGCCTACAGACCAACCCCGCAAACTTGTCCATAATGGTAGCCTGAAGTATCTGGCGGAAATTGGCATGTCGCTTATCCTAGGGATCGACCCTGGCTCACGTAAAACAGGCTTTGGCATTATCAGTTATGTGTCCGGGCGCAGCGAGTACATTACCAGTGGGGTGATTCGCTTGTCCGGGGATGAATTGCCGGAGCGACTGCGGGTCATTTTTGACAGTGTGACTGAACTGGTTGAATTGCATTGCCCACAGGAACTGGCGATCGAGCAGGTATTTATGGCGAAAAACGCCGGCTCCGCGCTAAAACTGGGGCAGGCGCGTGGTGCTGCGATTGTGGCCTGTGCCGTGCAGGATATGATAGTTGCGGAGTACTCGGCTCGCCAGATCAAGCAGTCGGTAGTCGGAACCGGGGCGGCAGACAAAGAGCAGGTGCAGCACATGGTTAAGGTCTTGCTCAGATTGCCATCGGCGCCGCAGGAAGATGCAGCGGATGCGCTGGCCGCAGCGCTGTGTCACGCGCATACACAACAAAGTATGATCAATATGGCCGGCGCCAAGTCTGTGCGCCGACGTCGAATACGCTGACAGGACTCCCACCGGATGATAGGTAGAATCAGAGGACGTCTCGTCCATAAGCAGGCCCCAGCCATTCTGGTGGAAGTGGGGGGTGTCGGCTATGAATTGCAGGTTCCCATGACGACGTTGTTCCAGTTGCCAGAGTTGGACTCGGAGGTGTCGCTGCTCACACATTTTGTGGTTCGCGAAGATGCCCAGCTGCTCTACGGCTTCATTGACGATAGAGACCGGAGTCTGTTTCGCCAGTTGATCAAGGTCAGTGGCGTTGGCCCCAAGCTGGCGCTGACAATTTTGTCGGGAATGGATGCGCAAAGCTTTGCTCACTGTGTGCAGCGTGATGATATTTCTTCTCTTACGGCATTGCCCGGTGTTGGCAAGAAGACAGCAGAGCGTCTGTTGATTGAGATGCGCGACAAACTCAAGGAATGGCTGGTCCGTGCGCAGGATGAGCAGGGTGAGGAGAGCCGCGGCGCCTCCCTGGCTCCCTTCACGGATATCGTTGCCGACGCCGAAGGCGCTTTGATTACTCTGGGTTATAAACCGCAGGAGGCCAGTCGCATGGTGTCAGTTGTTAACGATGATAGTGTGGTTAGCAGCGAGGAGCTGATACGTCGTGCTCTGAAATCCATGGTGAAAGTGTGAGGCCAGTCGCATGATTGAAACGGACCGCCTGATTGCGGCACAGACTGATAGCCCGCGCGAAGACGTCATAGACCGAGCGATTCGCCCCAAAACGCTCGACGAGTATGTCGGTCAGCAGGTTGTGAAGGAGCAAATGAGCATTTTTCTGCAGGCGGCTAAAGGCCGCGGAGAGCCTTTGGATCATACCTTGATATTTGGTCCTCCGGGTCTGGGCAAAACGACCTTGGCCAGCATCATCGCTCAGGAGATGGGCGTTTCGCTTAAAACAACCTCCGGCCCGGTGTTAGAGAAGGCCGGCGATATTGCCGCCTTGATGACGAATCTCGAACCCGGAGACGTGCTGTTTATCGATGAAATCCACCGTCTTAGCCCGCTGGTGGAAGAGATACTGTATCCCGCGATGGAAGATTATCAGCTGGACATAATGATAGGTGAGGGCCCGGCGGCCCGCTCGATAAAGCTGGATTTGCCACCGTTCACGCTGGTGGGAGCCACGACCCGGGCAGGACTGTTGACCTCTCCTTTGCGGGACCGATTCGGTATTGTTCAGCGGTTGGAGTTTTACGAGGTGGCAGACCTTGCGCTTATCGTGCAGCGCTCTGCGCAGATACTGGATATTGGTATCGATGCCGCAGGTGCGACCGAGATAGCCTGCCGTTCCCGTGGCACTCCGCGAATTGCCAACAGGTTGCTGCGCCGGGTGCGGGATTATGCCGAGGTGAAAGCGGATGGTTATATCACTAACGAGATTGCCGATCGCGCCCTAGACATGCTCAGCGTGGATCAGAAGGGTTTTGACCATCTAGACCGCAGGCTGTTATTGGCACTCATCGAAAAGTTTGATGGTGGCCCGGTGGGTGTAGACAGTCTGGCTGCCGCAATCTCTGAAGAGCGTGGCACAATCGAGGATGTGCTGGAGCCGTACTTGATCCAGCAGGGCTTCATGCTGCGCACGCCTCGTGGTCGCATGGCGACGCGCAGTGCCTACCTGCATTTCGGTTTGCCCGGTTCTCCCAGTGCCACCGTGGGTGGCACTCTGCCTCCGGCTGCGGAAGAGAGTGGCGAGTCCTAGTGGGCACAACGGAATTTTCACATCAGTTGCGGGTCTACATTGAGGACACCGATGCGGGCGGCATTGTATATTACGTCAATTACCTCAAGTTTATGGAGCGAGCTCGCACAGAATTTATGCGATCACTCGGCTACGGAACGGGTTATATTTTCAGTTCGGATCTAATGTTTGTGGTGTGCGATGTGGCGGTTACCTACAATCTGCCGGCGCGTTTGGATGATGAGCTGGAGGTTACCGCTAGCGTCGTTCAAGTGCGCGGAGCCGCTCTGGTGTTTCAGCAGACTGTGCGTCGCCGCGATGAGTTGCTGGCGCGCGGCGAGGTGACTGTCGCCTGTGTAGATCGGTCCAGTGTCAAGCCGCGTCGACTCCCGACGGAGATGGCGACGCAATTGCGGGCGATGGAACAAAAAGAAGCGTAAATTTAAGGGAGCACACGTTGGAAGAACAATTGAGTTTGATGGAGCTGGTATGGAACGCAAGCTTCACTGTGCAGTTTGTGATGGTCATATTACTGTTGGCCTCTATTTTCTCGTGGTACATGATCGTTAATCGGTATCTCTACTTTCGCAATGCTAATGATGAGATGTATCGATTTGAAGAACGCTTTTGGTCGGGGATTGATTTGTCCCAGCTCTATCGAGAGGGCAATGAAAAGGCGTCGGATGGCAGCGCGATTCTGGGTATGGAAAGTATATTTCGCGCCGGTTTTAAAGAGTTTTCCCGCCTCGCGCAACAGCCTGAAATGGATTCTGAGGCGGTCATTGAGGGGTCTCGCCGGGCGATGCGGGTTGCGGTCATGCGTGAGGAAGAACGTCTCGAACGCCATCTGGCGTTTCTGGCGTCGGTGGGTTCCACCAGCCCTTATATCGGTCTGTTTGGTACGGTGTGGGGGATCATGCACTCCTTTCGCGGGCTAGCCAATTCTACTCAGGCAACGCTGGCCACCGTGGCGCCGGGTATCTCTGAGGCACTGGTAGCCACAGCGATGGGATTGTTTGCGGCAATCCCCGCCGTACTGGCCTACAACCGTTTTGCTTCCAGGGTTGAAGTGCTCAGTAATCGCTACGACACCTTCATGGATGAGTTTTCCGGTATCCTCTACCGTCAAGCTTTTGCTTTGCGCTCACGAGAAAAGAAGGCGGAGTAGCGCGGTGTCTCGCAATCGTAAAAAACGTAAACCTATGTCAGAGATCAATGTTGTACCTTACATTGATGTGATGCTGGTGCTGTTGATCATTTTTATGGTAACGGCACCCATGCTGATGCAGGGTGTGAAGGTTGATTTGCCCGAAGCAAGCGCTGACCCTGTGGAGAATCAGGACAGTGAGCCGGTCATTGTGTCGGTTGATGCAGCAGGCCAACTGTTCCTTAATCTCGGGCAAGAGGAGCAGGTTCTGTCTTTGGCAACCATTAAGGATCGTGTGGCGGCAGTGATGCGCCGCAGCCCAGAGAAGCCTGTGATGGTCTGGGGTGATCGGGCCGTTCCCTATGGAGAGGTAGTGACGGTGATGGTCGCACTGCAGGAGGCCGGTGCTCCCAGCGTTGGTCTGGTCACTGAAACACCCCAGTGACAACCTCACTCTATGCCAAGCCAGTGATGCCACGCATTATATTGCGGCCGGCACTGGCCACTCTGTTGATACACGGTTTGCTGTTGTATTTGCTGACGGCCAACTGGGAGACTACTGAACGTGAGATTATTCGGGCTAAGCCTGCGCCAAATGTTATTAATGCCCGTCTCGTGGACATTAGCGAAATTTCCAAGCCCAAAGCGGCGCCACCGAAGCCCAAAGCGGTTAATGTGAAACCAAAGTCCAAGCCCAAGGCAACGCCACCGAAGCCCGAAGCAGTTACCCCGAAACCAAAGCCTGCGCCGCCCAAGCCGAATCCTATACCCAAGCCAAAGTCTAAGCCTACGCCTACGCCTACGCCTACGCCAGTAAAGCCGACGCCGCCTCAGCAAAGTAACCGGGATGCGTTCGCCGCAATCGTTCGCGATGAGCTCGCCACCGCTGACGCGCAGCAGCAGGCGACGGTAACGGCAGGGGAAATGTCCGCAAGTTTCGTCTCTTTGATACAGCGGACCGTAGTAAACTATTGGAGTCGTCCTCCCAGTGCACGCAATGGGATGGAATGTGAGCTGTCGATACAGCTGATTCCCACCGGGGAAGTGGTTAACGTCACATTGGTCAGGAGTAGCGGTAATTCCGCCTTCGATAGCTCAGCGATCAATGCTGTTCAGAAAGCGGGAGCCTTTCCTGAGCTGCAAAACTTGCCCAGCCGGGAGTTTGAAAAAAACTTTAGGCGTCTTACACTAATATTCAAGCCAGAGGATTTACGTTACTAATGAAACGACTACTGACTGCCCTGATGAGCGTCGTGCTGGCGATAAGTACCGCAACTGCATGGGCGCAATTGACTATTGAAATTTCTCAGGGTGCGGATAACCCCACGGCTATCGCAGTAGTGCCCTTTGCCTGGCAAGGTGTAGGCGTTGCGCCGGAGGAGATCGCGTCCATAGTGGACGGCGACTTGGCCCGTAGCGGCCAGTTTGCGCCCATAGCGCGGTCCGATATGCTGGGCAATCCCACCACAGAAGCTGAGGTTTTTTACCGTGATTGGCGCTCCCTCAGTGCTGAATATCTGCTCATTGGTCGGGTTTCGTTGGAACCGAGTGTATTGCGAGTAGATTACGAACTTTTCGACGTACTGCGTCAAGCCAAGGTGCTGACCGGCTATGAATCTGGTCCTGCCAGTGATGCACGTATGCTGGCCCACAGGGTGGCCGATGCGGTGTATGAAAAGCTCACAGGAGTGCCCGGGGCGTTTGCGACCAAGCTGCTCTATATCTCCGTTGATCGAGTGCCCGGCCGCAACGATTACTCCCGCTTGACGATGTCGGACTCCGATGGCGCGCGACCGGTCGTGCTGTTTGACACGCAGGAGCCGTTGCTCACGCCAACCTGGTCTCCTGACGGGAAGCATATCGCTTACGTCTCTTTTGAGACGGGACGCCCCGCCATTTACCGACAAGAAATCGCCACCGGACAACGCGAACAGCTGACCAATTTTTCGGGCCTCAACAGCTCGCCAGCCTGGTCTCCCGATGGTAAAACCATGGCGATGGTGTTGTCCAAAGACGGTAACGCGGATATTTACCTAATGGACTTGGCGACTAAAAAGCTCACACAATTGACGCGTCACTATGCGATTGATACTGAGCCTGCATGGATGCCGGACGGCCGATCGCTACTGTTCACCTCGGACCGCGGTGGCAAGCCGCAAATTTATCGTTATGACCTCAGCTCTGGTAAGACCGATCGCGTCACCTACGAGGGTACTTACAACGCCCGCGCGCGCGTATCCCAGGATGGTAGAAGTGTCGTGATGGTACATCAGGCAGAGGGTCGATTTCACATCGCAGTACTGGATTTGGTGACCAATCGTATGCAGATATTGACCTCAACCGACTTGGATGAAAGTCCCAGTATCGCGCCAAATGGCTCTATGGTATTGTACGCTACCAAGTATAAAGATCGGAGCATTCTCGCTGCTGTCGCTGTGGATGGAGAGGCGAAATTCAGGCTCCCTGCCAGTAAAGGCGATGTGCGAGAACCGGCGTGGTCGCCTTATTTGGCGCGCTAAAAGTTCGCGCATTCTAGCGGGTATTTAACCATGACGAAAACGGAAGGATTGAGGACTATGAAGCATCTTACTGTGGCTAGTAAAGCTATTGCACTGCTGTTCTCAGCGGCGTTGTTGGTTGCTTGTTCTGGTAGTGATACAAAAGAAGAAGACGAAGCTGCGGCCGCTGCAGCGGCGGCTGCAGCGGCGTCAGCGTCAGCCGCTCAATCTGCTCAAGCTGCTCAAGCTGCTCAGGGTGCTGCGGTCTCTGCTGAAATGGCAGCGCTGGAAGAGGCAGCCGCCTCTGCAGGAACGGTATTCTACTTCGAATATGACAGCGCCAACTTAACCCCTGAAGCCCTTGACGCATTGAATGCCAATATTGCGCTACTGCAGCGTAACAATACCAATGTCCGCCTGGAAGGTCATACCGATGAGCGCGGTACACGCGAGTACAACCTTGCTCTGGGTGAGGGGCGGGCGAACTCCGTCCGTGAATACATGATTGCCAGTGGTATCTCCGGCTCTCGTATTGAGACTATTAGCTTTGGTGAAGAACGTCCCATAGCCTACGGCACGGGTGAGGCCAACTGGTCTCAAAATCGCCGTGTCGAACTCAAGCTGCAATAATTGATGGGCTTATCTGTCGGCAAAGCGCTTGTAACATGCGGGCTGGTTATTCTGGCTGCACCGTTGTCTTTTGTAGTCTCTGCGCAGTATGTGGATCTTGAGGCTGAGCGTGCGGCGGCGCAGGCGGCTGGACGCACAAGTACTGGCGTAAGCCAACCCACCGCGAATGCACCTGCTCTAAATGACCCTTACAGTGCCCGACCTGCGCAGGCATACCCTGCCGCGAGTTACGGTGCGAACACAGCCCCTTCAGCGGCTACGGCCGTCACGTATTCGGATGCCAGCGCTGCGCCGACTCCGGAGGCCGGTAGTCAAACGGGCGGTACGGATCTGCGTAATCTATTTTTGCAGATGCAACAGTTGCAGCAGGAAGTCAGACGCCTGAACGGAAAAGTAGAGGAGCAATCGTTCGAGTTAAGCTCTCTCAAGGAGCAGAGCCTGCAGCGCTATATGGACCTGGATAAGCGTGTTAGTGGCGCTAGTCCCGATACTGCAGGCGGCTCCGCAGCACCGACTGTGGCGGCCTCTGTCGCCACGAGCAACCTGGCGGCTGGTGTCGAGCAGCCTGGTGAAGCGAGCGCCTATAATGCGGCCTATGCGCTGGTGCAGGGGCGGCAGTTTGACAAGGCGATACCCGCTTTTCAGCAGTTTCTGCAGCGATTCCCCGGTGGTCTCTATGCCGCCAATGCGCATTATTGGCTCGGTGAGCTGTATCTGGTGAAGGCGCCGCCGGACCTGGAGGCCTCGAGACAGTCTTTTGTACTGTTGCTGGCTGAGTACCCTGATAATAGTAAAGCGCCGGATGCTCTGTATAAGTTGGGCACGGTGCAGTTCAAGAAGGGCAATCGGGAAAAAGCCAGAGAATACATGGATCTCGTGATCAGTCAGTATGGCAGTACTAACAACGCTGTTGTAAAACTGGCCAGGGAATTCATAGCCCAGAACTATTGATCGGTGCGATCCGGTGACGAACCCTACTCATAACGACGCTGTCTTATCCCGCGTTGGCACAGCCACTCAAGCGGATATAACTGTGCGCCTCACGGAAATCTTTTACTCTTTGCAGGGGGAGGCGCGCACAGTGGGTTTGCCCACCGTTTTTGTCCGTCTCACCGGATGCCCGCTGCGCTGTGTCTACTGCGACACCGAGTATGCGTTTAGTGGGGGCTACCTGCTCAGTCTTGCAGATATTGCCAAGCAGGTTGCCGCTCACGAGCCTCACTATGTCACCGTAACGGGTGGCGAGCCACTCGCTCAGCCCAATTGTCTGCCCCTCCTTAACAGACTGTGCGACGCCGGTTACGAAGTATCACTGGAAACGGGCGGGGCGATGAGCCTAGAGGGCGTGGACCCACGCGTCGTGACAGTGTTGGATCTGAAAACCCCGGCATCTGGAGAAATGCAGCGCAACGATTACAGCAATATTTCGCTGCTGCGCAAGCACCATCAGGTCAAGTTTGTTATTTGTGATCGTCAGGATTATGAATGGGCTCGGTTTAAGCTGGATGAATATGGTTTGCTCGAGCGTGTCTCGGATGTGCTTTTTTCTCCAAGCTTTGGACAACTTGAAGGCCGACAATTGGCAGAGTGGATTCTGACGGATAATCTGCAGGTCAGAATGCAGTTGCAGCTGCACAAGTTACTGTGGAATGACGAACCAGGCCATTAATCGCCATGAGTGAACAAAAGCGCGCTGTTATTCTGGTGTCCGGCGGACTTGATTCCACCACGGTGCTTGCCATGGCACAGTCACAGGGCTATGCCTGCTACACCCTCAGTTTTGATTACGGACAGCGTCACCGCGCTGAGCTGTATGCCGCCGACAGGGTCTCCCGTGCTCTTGGGGACGTAGAACACAAGTTGGTTAAACTCAATCTGGACAGTATCGGCGGATCTGCACTCACTGACATGTCCATCGCCGTACCCGAGGAAGAAACGGCAGGGATACCTATCACCTATGTGCCAGCGCGCAATACGGTATTTCTGTCGATAGCACTAGGCTGGGCGGAGGTGCTGGGTGCGCACGATATCTTTATTGGCGTGAATGCGGTGGATTATTCCGGTTATCCGGATTGTCGTCCGGAATACATTGCAGCGTTTGAGACGATGGCCAATCTCGCGACGCGGGCAGGGGTCGAGGGACAAAAAATCACGATACACACGCCCCTGATGAGATTGGGAAAAGGTGACATTATCCTCGCTGGCATAGCGCTGGGGGTAGACTATGCCATTACAGTCTCCTGCTATCAGGCCACTGAGGAGGGTCTTGCCTGTGGTAAATGCGACAGTTGCCGCCTGCGTCGCCAGGGTTTTGCCGACACGGGTTTGGAGGACCCCACACATTACCTTCATACGCATTAGCGCTATGACCTTCCGTAAAAAGCGCTTGATTTTTTATCCTTTTTCCGTAATATGCCCCTCTCTTTCTGGGGCCGTTAGCTCAGTTGGTAGAGCAGTTGGCTTTTAACCAATTGGTCGCGCGTTCGAGTCGCGCACGGCCCACCATGTTTCTCTATATAATCAGTCACTTAGAAGCCTGCAAATTGCAGGTTTTTTTGTGACTTACCCATAAATGAAGCTGAGCGCTGGTGTCGTTCTTGCTAGCGAACTAATCGTTCCGAATGTGTGATGTGTAACTAGAAGCCCGTACCAATTCGCTGAAGCGCAAAGGCAAGTTACCCGGGGGGTATGCTTGCCAGTTGGCAAGCGAAGGTTAGTTGCTGCGGCTGTATCCAGATGATAAAAATCTGCAAAAGTTTTTCTAAAAAATATGTTATATAAATCTTTGAGTGTTTTCGATCAACGCTCTCTACATTCTTGGGAGTGACAAGGCTGCGGGCGCCAGCCAAAGCAGCCGAAGGCACGACCAAGGTGAAGTCATATTATTATTTTCTTATTGGCTCAGCAGGCATCGGCTAAGGCCTTAGGCTGCGCCCGGCCTTGCCTCGCCTGGAAGGAATTCAGTGGGTTCAGTGTCTTGCATTATGAGAAATAACGGCCCCCGAAGGAGCCGCTGTGCATATTGCAGTGACTGAGCGAGCTTACTCAGGCTTCTCTCGCCAACAAAAAACCCGCACTAGGCGGGCTTGAGAAGGCTCAGGCTTTACGCAGCTTACTGATGGCCAGAACGATGCCTCAAATCTAGTTAGCCCTAAGACTGTGATGGGCGAGGTCGGACTCGCATCAAAGTTAAATGTGTCGCCAAGGCAATAGGCATTGTAGCCAGTAATAGGTGAGCCGCCATCATCCGCCACACTGACGCTGATGGAAACCTGTGCGTTGCCGGGTTCGATATTAGTGATTTGTGGCGCGGAAGGTGGGGCCACGGGTGTAAATGGTGCACTGAATGAGGATGCTGGACCGTCTCCTACCGCACGGTGTTCCTTACGAGAGGAGTCAGACGGAAAAGGCAGTTGCTTGAGATCAGGGACCGATTTTTAAATGTCTCGAGAACTTAACTTGTCGAGACCATAATTATGGCTCAACAACTTCTAGTACGATAAAAGCGTTGCCAGCCTGTTGGTCAAACGTGGAGTAACCGGCATTAACAAACAACTGCCCGCTATCAAGGTAGACCCCGCCGAGGTCAATAGCGCCGCCAGATGCTTTGTTAGCATTGATTGCCGTAAAATCGCCATTGGTATCAAAACTCCATAAAGGCGCTCCGTTATGAGCATCAAAAGCACGTATGTGGCCATCGAGTGATGGCGCAAATACTAAATTGTCAGTGATTGTTACCGCTGCTGATAAACAGGGTGACAGCTATCAATGGGATCTCCGTTATCATCTGTGCAAATGTCAGGAGCTGGTGTTGCCCATAAACGTTTCCCGGTGGCAATATCATAAGCGTGCAGAGATGGGTTAGGTTTGCCTTTCGGGTTTTGGCCTAGGATTTCAACAACCCTATCACTGATCGGTACGTATAAAACTCCTTTGGCTTCATCGACGCCCATACTGAAATGTATGCCGCCTAATTTTCCACCTGTGCCTGGTTTTTGTTGCCACAATAACTTTCCCTTTTGATCCGGGTCCAAGGCATACACCGCGCCATTTTTCGCAGCCGGTTTCTCGATCCAGTGCGTATACAACACCAGGCTCGTCACCAATAAAGACCGTGTCGGGAGTAATAAAAGGTTGGCTGTGGGGTGTTTTAGTATCAGGTAATGCAAAGACCCATTTTACTTGTAACTTCGATAAATTTTCTGGGGTGATTCCTGCATCGGTTTCACTAATAAATCGGTGATGTTTATTATTGATTCCCCAGCCATTAATATCTGCGGTTAGATTGATAGATGTAGAAGTTTCTGGAGAACATTTATTAGCCAGTGCTCCACTAGAAATAATGAAGAGAAGAACGGCGCTGATAATTTTTGTAGGGTAAAAATTGGTGTGTTTTATCATGGGCAGCATAATTTACCTGTTATTCTAAATTGCAGGTGGAGCAAAAGTAGGATTTCGCAGTAAACGAATGTCTTCAAGCCGAGTGTCTGCAGTGTCACGCCAGGGGTTGCCGCTGGGCGGTAAAATATAAAAAAGATTATCTTTAATCGCCTGTAGTACACGATCAGCTAACACACGTGGAGATAGAGATTCGGCTGTAGCGTCGGTAATGGCTGTCATCGACATAGTCTGCATATCTGTGATGTTTTCTTCTGCAAGGTTAGCGGGGCGATTTCGTGCTGAAGTAGCAATGCCGGTATCAACCAGCTCTGGGCACAAACATGACACATTGATTTGTGGTGCGACCATGGCGAGTTCGTGGAACAGGCATTCACTTAGCGCCAAGGCTGCATGCTTGGTCATATGATAAATGCCGGCAAACGGCAAAGTGCACATCGAGGCCATTGATGATGTGTTGACGATATGGCACTCGTCGCCTTGTGCGATCATCTGCGGCACAAAATTGCGCAGACCATGAATAATTCCCCATTGATTAACTCTGATGAGCCATTCGTAATCGTCTTCTGTTTGCTCCCAAATATGTCCGCCAGTATACACGCCGGCATTATTGCAAAGCACTTGGACGCTACCAAAGCGATCGATGGTTGCCTGGCATAGCGCGGCAACTGATTCGCCAGAGCCAACATCGGTGAGAACGCCGATGGCATGCGCGCCGATTGATTTAACGGACTCAACCGCTGCGTCTAACTTACCTTGCTCAATATCAGCGAGTACAACATTCATGCCTTGCTCTGCGAATACTTTAGCTAATTCAAAACCTATTCCACTCGCGGCGCCTGTAACTACAGCGGTTTTACCATTGAATTCATTCATGTTTTTATCCGAAGTCTGGTTAATAGTATGTGAGTATCATAAACATCATTAGGTGAATCCTAGTTTTTCATATTTAGCTGTTAGCCGCATGCATTACTTTCCACAAGAGTAGTGGTGAAAATCGTCTAAGCCAATGTAATATTTTTACCTCTGCTCCAGGCCAAATATACCGTTTGCCTTTTGACAGCCCTTTTTCAATATCGTCGATAACAGATTCTGGTTCTAGAAATCGTTTTCTTTCTATCGAATAGGTGACGGTTTTGGGTGAAGAGGTTGCTGTCGCTTGATCGAGTAAAGGCGTGTTTACCAAAGGTGGGCACACCAGCATAAAATGTATATTGCTGTGACGGTTCTCTTCGATCAGGATTTCCATATAGGCGTTGGTCGCCGCTTTTGTTGCGCAGTAAGCACCACATTCGGGGACCAATACGGACCCGCCACTTGAGCCGAAAACAATCACCTCTCCTTTGTTTTGAGCGAGCATGTCTTTCAATACAGCTTTTGTGACATTGACAGTGCCGCCATAATTAATGCCCATTAGGTTATTGATGGTGGCGGTGTCCATATCGGTTAGCTTTCCGGTGGGCATAATTGCTGCGCAATGCACTAGACGATCAATATTGCCTCTCTGCGTTTTAATCTCCTTTAGAACAGACTCTACTTGCTGTTGGTTGCTTACATCGCAGTGAAAAATGCTGATGTTGTTAGTCTGTTGCATTGATTGTAGATTTTCTTCGCTGCAATCTAATACAGCGACATGAGTGCCAGTTGCGGCCATGCGCAGAGCAAAGATACGGCCCATGCCACTGGCGCCGCCAGTCACTACCGCTGTTGAGATTTTTTTATTTTCCGATTTCATTGCTTATCAATTATCAATTTATAAAAGTTTCGGTGCGCTCATACTAAAATTTAAGTGGCCCATGTGCCCAGATAATAATGGTTTTTTGGGTAAGCCCAGACGGCGAAAGGGTTCAGTGAGAGGATGCTTTGAAAGCGTGAGTTTACCACTGCGGTGATACGTTACATCGGTAAATCTTTGAGTTAGATAACCTATATGTGGCGCCCCCTCAAAAATCGAATACACCGGTGAATTGATAGGCTTTGGTGATTTTTTCCCCCGATTAGGAACTCGATAACACAGTAGTTCCTGCCCATCTTTATGCAGTGTAGTGGTGGTGTGGCTGTCGTCGCGATGGTGTTGAATATCTTCTATGGTTTTGGGGTAGCCCCACATTTGAATGCCACATTCGAGCGCAGACTTTTCTGTTACAGGTAAATACCATGTGAACGAAGGTTGATCACCTCTAAGTATATTAATCCAGGTACTGATATAGGGTATTAGCGACTTGCGCGGAAACGTATTAACAAAGAAGGCGCAGCCAATTTCCTCATAGTTGCCGCATTGTGTGTCGGTGTAGTGTACGCCAGCAAAGCTTAGGATCGCCTTGCCCGGCGCAATCTCCGCTACACTAAACCCACTATCTGCAATCAATTCATTTGCGACCTGACTGGAAACTACATACATGCCTACGGATGTGCTGCCATCGTGAAATAAAGTTGGGTAACCTAGATCGGCCCCCTCTATATTAAATCGACGATCCGTATGCGGATTATTTGAAAGCATCTAGTATTTTCTCCCACACATTATTATTGCAGCAAAAGCCACTAGCCCCATTTACCATTACCATAGGGCGTGTTCCAGCAATGGGCTAATTTATTTTTTCAACTTTAAATACTTCAATGTCGCAAAGGTTTTATTTTTCGTCTTTGTGAGAGCTTATTTCCCACGCATAAGCAGGATAAATGCGACATTTTTTAACGATCTAGCACAAACAACCGGATGAGGCAGACGCAGAGGTTTGTCACCGCTCATGCGACTTTCCAGAATCTATTCAATTTGAGCAGGCATCTGGTTGAAGCATGCAGCCGCTGGGCCCAGGTCATAGCCGCATGACGCTGGATCGATGAGACGACGTCACTATTGACAGGTCGCATTGCACCTTTGCGTCGCTTTGCCGGAGTGACCAGTCCGCGCCAGCGATGGTTCGGCGCGAGGACGCCATGATAACGGGTAAGATTGACCCTCGGCTTCGGTGCCAGGGCTGCCAATCGTGACCCGGTGCGCCCGCCATCGGTGGTAAGGGTACCAAGATTCCTACATTTATTCTGAACAAGTTCGACCCACTGATGGACAAAGCCTTCGGTAAAACCGACGAAGGCCTGAGCTTGTTCTCATCCGCCGTCAATTACATCTATGGTGGCGGCGGCGTTGTGACCAACTGTTTCAGCATCGACCTTGAGAACAGCCGTATCTATATGCCGGCTGCGGCGGCACAGACGAAGAAGATGGTACAGCAGGCTGAACAGCGGCATAAGGAGTCACTGATTTGCGGATAGCGGATTGCGCCGGTGCCACCGGTTGCGATACTCTCTATTTTTTGTTCATTAGTGATCAACATATACCATGTGCTTCATGCAACCATATCAATATACAAGGGAATTAAATTATTGTCTTACACGGTGGCTTTACGAGTCTCGGTATATTGGAAGCGTGCAAGGTGGACAATCATTTACTTCCATTTGGTTAAGTAGATAACGTGTATGGCCGTAGTTAACCTACTCAGAAGTGGCTGCCTTTTCGTAACTGTTCTCGCGATGCTGTCATTTGCTATCTGGCATCTCAAGCCTGAACTGGTTCATCAATTGGATGCGGAGCTCAACGCCAGATTTGACGCAGAGATAAAACAGCAAGCCAAAGAGATCGTGCGGCTTTACCAGGCAGGCGATTACGCGGCAACCATGGAGCTAGCTTTGCAAGAACTGCGGCGAATCGACGATGTAAGAAAGTTGCACGTCGTTTACGGCACCAAGCGGGATATCCTTCTCAAGCTATTTCAATCCAGTGCAAAGCTGGGAGCAGCCAAAATGGAGGTGAGCCTACCGGTTATTGCTGACTGGGCAGCCTCAGATGAGCGCGATGTTGACGCGCTTAAGGCGTACATACACCTGCTGCAGAACATCCCAGGGCGAGAACCAGAACTGCAAGAGGCAATGACCCGGCTGCAGCGCCAATTTCCCGGGATGCCTGCATCACCTGCGCCGGGAATGGACGCAGCATGAGATTTCTTCGTCTCATCTGGCGCTACAGTCTGATTATCACCCTGCCTGTTTCTCTTCTTTTTGCCACCTGGGGTTTACGGACGCTTCAGCTTTACTACGCGGATTATCAGTTTGCCGTCTTTTCTCGATCCACAATACTTTACGATTCCGGCAGGGTTACGGCTGTATACCTGCAAGATTCTGTGCAGAAAGCGCTACTAGGCTCAAAGGTTGACGCCGACTTCAATCTCTACATTAATGATGGCGTCTTACGTCAACTGAATAATGATTTGCCATATAGCGGACTTGGCGGGGAAAATTTCAAGCCCGCATACATGACTTATCCGAATGGTGAAATTGAGAGAGTAAAAATTCGTTATCGTGGGGACATGACAAATCATTGGCTCTTCAAAGAAAAATCATTCCGCATCAAGACGCGGAAAAAAAGGATGCTGCTGGGTAATATGCGGCGATTCAACCTCGTTGTGAATGAACAATATGATATCATTGGGCCTCATCTATCATATCGACTTGCTAACATGATGGGCTTACTCGCTCCCGCAAGTGAGATGGTGACGGTCAACATCAACGGAAAATTTGACGGGCTGAGAATGTTTGTTGAACAAGTCGATGAGTCATTTCTAAGGCGAAGAAATATCATGCCTGGAGATATTTACTCAGGAGATAATATTGGCAGGGGTAGATACTGGGGCCTATCCCCGTACTTGTTCGAAACCAGTTTAAACTGGGATAAAGCTTCCGCCAACAATCATTTCCCACCAGACAGCAAGGCTCCACTCGACGCGATGCTGGAGTCGGCTAAGAGGAAAGATTTCTCCAGCCTGGACATGAAAGCCTTTGGTACTTTTGCTGCATATATTGACCTAATTAATAGCTGGCACCACGATAATATTCATAACTGGAAATTGCATTACGATCATTATACTGAGCGTTTTTCGCCTATCGTCTGGGATAGTGCCGGTTGGGAAGATTACTGGGTGGGCAAGCCCGGTCGAGGCGGAATTACCTCAATGGATCTGCTGAGGTATCTTTATCTTGACCACGACTTTCTGTACGAACGCCAGAAAGCACTTCTTAAATTTTATCGGAATTTCGAGCCCGAGTTTATGCAGGTTGTCGAAGATGACGTGCTGGCGCTTCAGGAAAAGGCGGCGCACGTTACGCATTATGTTGCTTTGTTAAAAGAAATTTACGGTTCTACTGAAGTACAACAGGCAGTGGGCAAGTTTCCGGACAAGGTGGGAAGAGTTCTTCGTGAAGTCAAGGAGGCAACTGCCAGTTTATCTGGAGCTTATGCATTTGAGCCAACGGCAGCTGGTGTGCGCATAGAAATTTCGGGAGTTCCGGTTAACAAGCTGCGAATTGAGTTTGAGCCCGGCACACACCTGCCAGAGCAAATTATTGTGCGATATAAATTGGATGGCGAATTAATAGAGCGGGATGTGTCTCTGCTGTTGGAACGAGATGGCAACAGCATTGTCGTGAATCAACGTTTGATGCCTGCTTCCGTTTTAGAGCCACGCCATAGATTTCGTGCGGCGACTTACGATCTATTAATTGAAGGTGATAGTAAGGATGCCATCACGCAAGTGTGGGTGAGCCCAATGTCTCTGGATGATGCAGAAATTCCAGCAAGTCAGCAGCAGGGCATAAAAATTGTTGAATTTATCGGCGAATCAAATATCGTTAACGAGCCGATAAATCCTGAACCAGTAATATTCAGTGGCAGCGTCGCTATAAACGATTTCAGGACAATATACAGAGATGTTGTCATCGAACCAGGCACACAACTCGTTTTTGGAGAGGGGGCGGGTCTCAAAATTTATGGAAAGCTGCATGCAGTTGGGACGCAGGCGTTGCCTATTACATTTACTGGTAAAAGTAGTGATACCCCCTGGGGCGCCCTCGTTCTCAAAGACGATGGAGCGAGTGGTTCAAAAATCGTACACTGTAATTTCGAAAATGGCAGCGGACTGAAAGGAAGTACGTTTGAATACACTGCCATGCTGTCCATTCACAATGTCGCGGATATGTTGATAGAGAAATCTCTTTTCAAGGACAGCCGCATCACGGATGACATGCTTCATGCGGTATACAGTGATCTGACCATATTGGACAGTGAATTTCGCCGGTCGCGTTCAGATGCAGCAGATCTCGATATCTCTACCGCACAGATTATTAACTCTAGATTTTTGGACAGTGGAAATGATGGGCTGGACCTGATGAGTACCCGAGCAGTAGTTCGCAGAAGCGAATTCGCAAACTCAGGAGACAAAGCCATATCAGTGGGCGAGAATTCTGAATTGACGGCCGTTAATAGCATCTTTTCAAACAACGAGATAGGAGTACAAAGCAAGGATCGCTCTCACGCTTTCATTTTCAATTCCGTGATCAGCGGGAACAAGATCGGAATTGAAGCATATCAGAAGAATCTGCAATATGGCGGGGGTGGAACGTTGACTGTTGTAAATAGCATTCTCGAGAGAAATCAGAAAACTGCGACCGCCGATGAAATCTCAAAGGTAGCCGTGATTGATTCATACGTTGATGCAATAACCAAAGGCGAATCGAACGTCGCCTACTCGCTCATTGACTCTCGCGACAGATTTCGCCCGGCAGGAGATGCGCTGAGCGTGCTAGCCGGAGATGTTAAGGCTGCGGCGGCGTTCAGTATGTTTGCAGACCGCAGAGTGCGAGGGCTGACACCATCAAAGGGAGATGGTCGTTAAACCCGTCGAACCTCACTGTTCAGCGCTCAGAGCTAAAATATTATATAAGCAAATAGCCAGTGCCCGGCGACAGATTCACTGGTGTCGATAACCAAGGCCGGATCCTGATTTTCCTTCAGCCGTAAGACCGGTGAGTTAATCGCAGCGATCGAACAAATACTCGGTGCAGGTGTAAACCGAGCGGTGCAATCTCTTGGTGTAGCACTACTATCGCTCGCGTCAGTTGCCAGCGCGTTCGGGCCAGCAATACAATATCGTCCATGTAGCGAACATAAAGCACCAGACGCTTTGCTTAAGTATAGAACAAATATTCGTGAACGCTCCGCCAATCGGATCGACACTAGGCAGCAGTGGATTCAATATGGTCAACCTGATCGGGCTTTTGCCGTGCGGCCACCATCTCGATGGAAAGCCCCTTCAAGAGTACATCCCTACCCGCAAAAGTCGCGATACCAATGGTGGCGATGGCGAATGGAAAAGCGGAGGAAAGCGGGTCTTTGCTCATTGAGCCTGTCGCTCCAAGCCTGGCGTTATCGTACTTTATCGGTTGGGGTCCCCAATGCCGACCGGTGAACCCCTGCTAACTTTCCAGACCGTCGAATACGCTAGGCTGTGTAACTACAACCAAATGCGGGTGATGTCTTTGGGGTTGTAGCCGATTCCTGATTATTCTGCGAAGAGATTCCCACCATCTTCCGCGCAGTGGATTATGTTTTCCACGGATTGCGAGTGTGAGATCAAAGTCGGTGGTGAAGGTCCGCGTAGCCCGAAACTGCCTTGCTTCCAGAAAAGACTTTATCGTAGCTTCGGACCAACTCCGCACGTGCTGAAAACGATGAAAAAGTTTGCCGGATTCAGGACAAAGAATGTAGCTTTCCTGAAGGTCTTCCTCATTCGGAGTCGTGAATATGATATGGGTATTGGATCCGGACAGTTTGCCCAGTGTTTCCAGCAGACTGTCCAATTGGTCATCGTACAAGTGCTCGATGACTTCTGCGGCAATAATGGCATCAAACTTCAGCCCTGACGCATCGATTTCATGTTGGTCGTAAACGCCCAGAAATCGCTTGTTGTCGCCGAAGTCGGCCAAGACCAATTCTCGCGCCAATTGTGATGTGTCCATAGCAGCAACGCTAAATCCGGCTTCGAGCAACGGCCCGATCAGATTTCCGGGACCACAGCCATAATCCAGGACCGTACATCGACTCGGCAGGTAGCTCTCAAACTGTTTTATAATCTGGTATCGACGGGAGCGGGTAAAAAAATTCGTGGGGAAATTCGCCTCGTAATCCCAGAAATTCCGCACCATCTCTGGCGTCCAGACCAACAGGTCATAATCTTTCATGGTCAGGTGAGGCTCTCAGACTAATGGGGAAGGCGTTCTGACGGGTCAAGTATATCTTCTGTGGTCTGATGTACTCAAGCCTGAGCGACTTCTGGGTTTTCTGGCCCAGCGGAATTAATTTGCCAAATATGAATTATCACAACATATCAGTACCTATTTGACGATAACGGATGGCGAGTTTGCCCGCTCCTCGCAAAATGCGAGGCAAATCGCCTAGTGCATCACGACAAAAGTGATCTTTTATGCAGATTGTGCAGTTGCATTTCTCCTCCCGTACAGCAGTCAGTAATACCTTACAGGTTCTAAGTCGCTAATTTAACTTGCAAATCCCTGATATTTCGCCCCATTTACAGTTCTTGGCTTCACTATACATGTCAGTAAATGGAGGGGGAGGCCGATGAGTATCTCATCCGTTGAAGTATAGGACAAATAAACGGCCTATTGAGATTAAATTTCCTGACTCATGCCCCTAACTGAACGGGAGAAATTCGCGACATACCCGCCTACTGCCCTGAAAAGTTGTTCGCTGAGGTGACCGCACAATGCATATTATGATGATAGGGTGATTCAGTCAGGGCCACTTTTAAAGTAATCACATTGCGATCACCTGGCGCCGGCGCAGCTGGAGCAGGGGGTGATCACGAATACAGTAGAGAGTGGTCATAAGTACTCATTGGCATCTCTCTCACAGGGCTAGGCTGGTCGAGAGAGGACTGAGCTAAGCGTTTAACACTCGGTGTTATATAGTCTTTGTTATGGTTTTGACGTGCACTAGTCTATCGACATACTAAAAGTTAAGAACTTTAGTATGCAGGGTATGCATCGGTATTGATGAGAGCTTGGTTAGGGGGGCTGTAGTCTATATCATAGAAAACCTTTCAGGCTGCTCGTAAGCGTGGCCACTACAGCCTTGTTTGAGCGGGTAAAAATCCCTACCCATGGTCACACAGAAAAACCAATGGATACAAAGGGCCAACGTAGCGATTTAGAGCTTTTTATGGGTAAGGTGATGTCGCATAACCTGTTGTTTAATAACGTTAAGATCTAATTCGAGCGGTTGGCTTTTAACCAATTGGTCGCGCGTTCGAGTCGCGCACGGCCCACCATGTTTCTTGATATCATCAGTTACTTAGAAGCCTGCAAATTGCAGCCTTTTTTGTTTGTCTCCCATAGATGGGGTACTGGATTATAAATAAACGAAAACCCCCTCAAAAAGCGCTGTTGCCGCTCTACTTTAGGACGACTAAAAGGCCCTTTGCAGCGGTCATTTTTGCAACAGGTTAAAAATAGGCTACACTTGGCTCAGCAAAAACTCTTAAATAGGATGGCAACATGATCAAGCAAATTGCAATAGCGGCAGCCATGGCAGCAGCACTGTCAGCAACACAGGTCGTTGCTCAGACATATGAATCTCCTAAGCAATCGGCAGAGGAAGTCAGTAGCGGTGAAGAACGTCTGCAGCGGAACGAAAACGAAGCGGAGCAGCAAGCCCAACAGTCTCAGCAGCAACGCGAAGAACAAGAACGCCAGCTCGAGATACAGACGGAAGCACAACAGTACCAGCTCGAGAAAGACCAGCAGCAAACTAATGCCATTATGAGCGGCAATGACGACTAAACCTGTTAGGGCATGGACGCCCTCTGGCGCTCGCCTTGCCTATACGACTATTCAATTGCAGATTTTTGGGGTCTGTAAAATGTCTTAACGTGGTACGGTTAGCTTTTCATTACTCATAGCCGTTCGGCTCTGAAACCACTGCCAATAGTATTGTTCAGGTCCTTCACGCGACACCGCTTCCCTTCAGGTGCCGCTACCTCTTCTGTCTGAGCTTATTATCGATTTACTCTAAGCGCGCCACACTATTACGTGGCTTGAGGACTTGGTTCCGCACCTTCGCTTGAAATATCTAAGGTCATCGTGGTGAAGGCAATTTCAGCGTCATGGCGATAAATAATTCGCCCTATATCCATCATAATTTTGTCCTGAATGGCTTGAAATTTTAACCAGTTGGTCACTTTCGTAAATGTATAGACTTGAAAGTTTAGAGAGGACCCTCCGAAAAATCCTTCTGTCGTAGAACCCATATCGGTACTGCCATTCACCACGTTGACGAGGGTTAAGCAATTTTGGTCAATGTCTGGGTGCTCACCAAGATAGGTATAAATGTCTTTTTGGATAGCTTCAAATTTATCAAAATCGTCATATCTCAGGCCGATGTATTGCAATATTCTACGATTTGACATTCTTGAGGCATTGACGACTGCCTGTGTAATTAAGAGATTATTCGGCGTAAAAATCAATCTTTTATCAAACGTCCTAATATGCGTTAGACGCCAACTGATCTTTTCAACGGTGCCTTGAATTGTACCGTCTATCGTGTAAATCCAATCGCCAACCGCATAAGGGCTGTCCAAATAAATAATGAGACCACCAAAAACACTCGAAATAGTATCCTTAAAGACCAAAGCGATAATTGCCAATCCCCCGCCTAAGTAGGCGACGCCCTGGGCAACTTTAAGTCCAAGAATTGCAGCAATGACAAAAACCATAACGGCAATCGTTAGCGCTTGCCCAAGTTTATGTATTTGCTCAATTTTTGCAAAGTTGTTGTATCCGCCATCTGTTCGCGTTTTTTTGGTAATCGAATAGGTTTTCAATCGCGATAAAAAAGTATTCATTAATACAAAGAAACAAAGGGCCAAGCCAAGCTCAACGCCCGGTGTTACAACCTGATCGAAAAAACTGGTGAACCTAAACCATGTCAAAACATGCATGGCCATGAAATAAAAACCAATGACCATGGTTGCGAGCTGTAGTGGCTTATTAAGGGAGAGGTAAAACAAAATTTTAATTGTGTGTGAGTGTTGTGTTGCTTTTTCATAGCGTCGAAAAAACAAGCGAATTGAGAGCTCCATCGCTATGGTCACGAAAAAAATTATCGCGACAATTATCATCTGTGATAATGAAATATCATATGCCTTAAAAAAATCTAATAGGTTGTCCATAATTCAGTGGTTTGCCTCGATATAATATTCTTAGGTTTTTTTTACACGCTCCAGCTGTAATAAATGCAACTCAAAACTAACCGACTCACGATCCTATAGATAACCCAAGGCAGCGATTTTTGGAGGCGCATGCGGCGGTTAGTCATCTTGTCGAGTGAGTTAGACGCCCCATCACACCTCTAAGTATTTGTCGGTGACAGCACCTTCGCTGGCTGAGCTGACGAGTTTGGCATACTTGGCGAGCGTACCGCGAGTCGCGTAAGGCGCAGGTGCAGTCCATGCCGCGCGGCGAACTGCCAATTCTGCATCATCGACATGCAGGATAATCTCGGCATTCTCTGCGTCAACGGTAATCTTATCCCCGTCCTGCACCAATGCAATGGGGCCACCGAGATGAGCCTCTGGCGTTACATGACCGATCACAAACCCTCTCGATCCCCCAGAAAACCGTCCGTCAGTGAGCAGCGCCACCTCCTGAGAAAGACCGCGGCCATTGATGGCACTGGTGGGACTCAGCATCTCGCGCATGCCCGGCCCACCTTTGGGCCCTTCGTAACGCACGATCACCACGTCACCCGCCACAATCTGGCCAGCCATAATGGCTGCCATTGCAGCCTCCTCACCTTGAAAGCAGCGCGCAGTCCCGGTGAAGGTTAGGCCCTCATGCCCGGTAATTTTAGCCACTGCACCTTCCGGTGCCAGATTGCCGCGCAGTATCACCAGATGGCTGTCTTTTTTAATGGGATTTGACAGTGGGCGAATAATTTTTTGCTCGGCGGGATAGTCCTCGACCACAGCAAGGTTGTCCGCGAGTGTTTTGCCGGTCACGGTCATGCAGTCACCGTGTAACAAACCTTCCTGAAGTAACATTTTCATCAGTGGCAAAATGCCGCCTATCGCGATCAATTCACTCATTGCATACTGCCCCGCAGGGCGCATATCAGCCAACACAGGGACACGCTTGCCGACGCGACTAAAGTCGTCCAGCGATAGAGGAATATTGGCGGCGTGGGCAATGGCGATGAGATGCAGTACTGCGTTGGTGGAGCCCTCGAGCGCGATGGTAATCGTGATGGCGTTTTCAAAGGCCTCGCGGCTCAGCATGTCGCTGGGCTTGAGTCCCAGTTTGATCAGGTTTCGAACCGCGGCCCCGGCGTTGTAGCTGTCCTGCTTCTTATCCTGACTGATGGCATTTTGAGCCGAACTGCCCGGCAGCGATAGACCGAGTGCCTCCATTGCAGAGGCCATCGTGTTGGCGGTATACATTCCGCCGCAGGAGCCAGGTCCAGGGATGGCAGTAGTTTCAATCTCGGTCAATTCAATGTCCGATACCCTGCCAGCGGCGTGCCCGCCTACCGCTTCAAACACAGAGACGATATCGCGTCGCTCGGCACCCGGCAGAATCGTACCGCCATACACAAAGACACTGGGGCGATCCATGCGTGCCATAGCAATTCCGCAGGCTGGCATATTCTTATCGCAGCCACCGATGGTCACAAACCCGTCAAAGCCTTGGGCGCCGACCACGGTTTCGATCGAGTCTGCAATCACCTCACGCGATACCAATGAATAGCGCATGCCTGGTGTACCCATAGAAATGCCATCTGACACAGTAATGGTGTTAAACAATACCGATTTGGCCCCCGCCTCATCGGCCCCCGCAGCCGCAGCGTCAGCCAGTTCGTTGATGTGCATGTTACAGGGGGTCACCATGCTCCACGTGGAGGCGATACCGATCTGTGGCTTATTGAAGTCCTCACGTTTGAATCCCGTCGGGTAAAGCATCGCTCGACTCGGTGCCTGCTCGACGCCGTCGACGATGATAGAACTGTAGGGGCGTTCGTTGGTCATGGACATTCCTTGCTTGTAATGTGAGGTTTCTATCGGGGTGCAGAATAAAACGCTGGGGCCTTGGGAGTCAAATAGCGGGCCGCTCTTGCTACCGTGCCGCAGACTTTGCCAGCAATGCTACTTTTACCGTTTTATGGCGTTTCAGGTGAGCCTGTGCGGTGCACTCACAAGGGCGTTCAGGTGTGCTCTGCGCCTAACGCAATGGAGGACGGCATGGGGCAGTCCATCACCGCAGCCACGCTGGCGATAATGTCTCGTTCCGTTGGGTTTAGTGCGCCATCGCTGCTGGCGGCCAGGGTCATGGCTTTTAATAAGCGTGGCTTCTGCAGAGGGTAACAGTCTGCTAATTCATGCACCGCTCTGCCGAAGGCCTCAACGCTGGCGTGTTCCCGGGTCACAATGTCCATATCAGTGAAACCGAGGGTATTGGCACCTAGGCAAAATAGCGCCTGTGATTCACCGTCGCCTTCATAGGCCAGCACTGACAACACGGTTCGTATCGAGTTGGCTACCGTTTGCAGCCTGCGATAGCGAGCTCGGCTGGGTTTAACGCGGATGAATTCCGGATCCAGATAGTGCCGTACCAATTGGAATAAGCACCATTCGTGTAACTCTACTTGATGATCGGCTCGGATCAGCTTGACTAGGGTGTCCTTGAATGTCCGATATTGTCGGGCGGACATAGACTTCAGTGCAGGCAGGCACATCTCTAGAAGAGGCCGCCGATGGGAGGCATCCAGTGCACGGACGCCGGGGCGAAGTGTGGTGACTAGGGTGTCTAGCCCGGTTATTCCTGCAGCGGTGATGATGTTTAACTGGGCCTGTTGCAGCGGCCTCTGTTCGCCTATCAGCAGAGAATAGACCAGCGCATGTGCGCCTAATGGCTCGTGACTATGCTGTACAAAGACCATCGGGATTGTCTGCTTCCTGGCAGTGTCCTGATCCAGCTGGTCGGGGCCAGCTTCAAAGTCTGCATCCTCTAACAGATCTTTAGGTCTGGGTCCGTCAGCAAGTGCCCCGACGATAGCGGCTGCAACGAGGGCGGATCGCCCGACGCCCGCCTCTGCTGCTGTCGACTCAGAAGGTTGCTGCGCGTAGCGCACTGTCTCGCGCTCAATGTACCGCCCGTCCCATTGCAGATCCACCCGCTCAATGCGCTTATGCAGTGGCGGATGGGTGGCAAAGGCCTGCCACAACCGGTGCTCGATCTGCCCGAAAAAAATATGTGACATCTCGCTGGCGCGAGCGGCGTGAACTAACGTGCCGGGTCTGTAGCCGCCAATCACTTTCAGCGCATCGCCTATACCATCGGAACTGCGGGTAAATTGTACGGCGCTGGCGTCCGCCAGATATTCTTTTTGTCTGGAAATTGCTGACTTAATAAAGCCCGCTGCAACGCCGCCCAGCCACCCTAAGAGCCACAGGGCAAGACCAGCGAGGGTTAAGCCTCCACTGAGTTTGCCGCTGCGAGCGCTCGCCCCCGTGCGCACCCGGCTGCTGCGCAGCAGAACATAGCCTACATCGCCGATGAAGGTGATGCCTTTTAAGAGGGCGGCGAGACGAATGTTGAGGCGCATATCGCCGTTGAGTATGTGACTGAATTCGTGGGCGATTACGCCCTGCAATTCATGGCGTTTAAGATGCTCGATGGTCCCCCGAGTGACTGCCACCACAGCATCGGCTGGGCTTATGCCTGCGGCGAAGGCATTGATACCCCGTTCGCCGTTCAATACATACAATGGCGGCACGGGCATGTTCGCGGCTAGCGCCATCTCTTCAACAACATTGAGACAACGTCGCTCGGAGGCATCCCTCGATTGTGGCAGAATTCGTGTGCCACCCATACTTTCGGCGACGGCCTTGCCACCGGTAGACAATGCTATCCACTTGATTAGCACAACCAGTGCGACGGTGGTGGTTATTAGCAAACCAATATTCCCGAAACGTGCCCAGCTAAAGTAGGACAGAAAGTCGGCCATTCCTTTCTGGTTGCCACTGTAAACAGCGTAGTTTTGGCTGAAAAACAGGAATGCCGCGACTGCGGCGTTGGTAAGAATGACCAGCAGCAGGACCGCAAGCAGGAAAAACAGCACCAACATTCGCGTATTGCGCCGGGCGAGGTCCTGTTGCGCAAAGAAGTCCATGGGATCTGCTGATCAGTAGGCTAGAACGTGACTTGGGGTGCGGCCTGTATTTGAGCGGAGTCGTCGAAGTTCAACAACGAGGCATCCTCTGGGTGGCCGAATTTCACGGCGAGCATGACGGGCGGGAAGCTTTGACGGTAGCTGTTGTAAGCCATAACGGCATCATTAAAGCCCTGTCGCGCAAAGGCGACACGATTTTCCGTGGTGATGAGTTCCTCAGAAACCTGCATCATGTTTTCGTTCGCTTTCAGGTCCGGGTAGGCTTCCATTGTGACATTGAGTTTGCCCATGGCACCACTCAGTGTCCCTTCGGCAGAGGCCAACTTTCCCAATTCAACTTTGCTCAGATTGCCATTGCCCATCGCCTTCAGAATCGCCGCCGCATCGTTGCGGGCGTTGATGACAGCTTCTAGTGTCTCGCGTTCGTGCGCCATATAGGCTTTAGCCGTTTCCACCAGATTGGGTATCAGGTCGTAACGCCGTTTGAGCTGTACCTCAATTTGCGCAAAGGCGTTGAGATACCGATTTTTCAGTGTCACTAGGGTGTTGTAGATGGCGATGGAGTAGATCACCAGGCACAGCAATAGTAGCCAGAATACGATGGTCGATAAGTCCATATAACATTCTCCTAGTCGATGTGTCGTCAATTGCGTTCTCAGGCTTCGATGTGCTGTTTTATAAATCACGCACACGAATATTACGATACCACACAGGGTCGCCATGATCCTGCAGCACGAGGTAGCCCTCGTCGAATTTCCCATAGCCGGGCATACCCGCGAATTTGCTGGCCGCAGCCAACGCATTCCACTCGTCACTACCGCGCTGAATACTGACGACCTTAACCCCGTTTAGCCAGTGCTCGATGTGATTGTCCTTCACCCGAAGTAGCACGTCATTCCATTCTCCCGACGCTCGCACTGTCTCAGGCTCAGCGGATATCATGCCGTAAAGATCTCCAGCTCTGTGAGTCTTGATTTGTCCATCGCTATGGCCTTCGTTGTCCAGTACCTGCATTTCAATGCCGGTGCGCCACGAGATATTCTCCGTTTCATCTTTTACCAGATAGAAAATACCGCTGTTGCCTCCTGCAGAGATCTTCCATTGCAGGCTGAGCTCGAAGTTCTGGAATGTCTCGCGGTAGTAGACGAGGTCGCCGCCAGGGCCGCCGAAGACGATGCTTTTGATCATATCCCACATTGGGAAGGGTCCACTCTGCACCAGTGTCAGCACGCCGTCCTGCGCTTCCCATTTGCGCACAGCATTCGCATCACCCCCATAATTACGCCACCCCGCAAGTGTTTCACCATCGAAAATATCTCGCCATCCGTCTTCGGATATTGCGGCCAACGGTTGCACCAGCACGATGGGTAGGAATACTAGCGCAATAATCCATTTTTTCATTTTTCTTATCTCAAGAATGCAGTAAGAATCTTGCAGTAGTGCAAGAGTGGCCTATGTTATACCCGTTGTCATGCGGCGCAAGGGATCCCATTAATCGTGGGGTGCTGCCGTCGCTTGCTAATGCGGAGAATGAAATAGGGGTGATCAATCTGTGGGCTAGCGTGCGTCGTTAACGGGCCCATTTATGTACGATTGGTGAATTATTTGGCCTGATAAAAGGAATAGTGGGCTTCTAACGTGCCTTGCGTTCGCCCATCTGGTATACATTATAGGCATGCTGTAACCATACTTTATCGCCTATAAGGACTACCCGTATGACAGACACTATTCAGCCCTTTACCCCAAAGCAGGAAAAAATCGGCAGCTGGATCATTAACAAGGTTGGTCGCTGGCAGACAACCGTCTATGAACTCACTGGTGGGCGTCTATGGAACACCTTTTTAGGCGGCCCAGTTGCTATTTTGACCACCGTTGGGCGCAAAACCGGCGCCGTTCGGAAAGTCCCATTGCTGTTTTTGAAACACGGTGACAATGTCGTGATGACGGCTTCGAAGGGAGGGATGTCCAAATTGCCGATCTGGTACCACAACGTTGTGGCAGCCAGCACTGTCGACATCCAGGTGCGTACGGAAAAGAAAACCTATCGCATGCGCGAGGCCAACGTCGAGGAAGAAGCGACGCTTTGGCCACTGCTGGAAGCGATGTATCCCGATTATAAGGACTATCGCGCTCGCACCGAGGGCGTGCGGACCATTCCAGTACTGATTTTTGAACCAGTCTGAGTGGAGCCTGACGTGGACGATTCGGGGCGAGACGGCGCGGCGGTGCTGAGACCGGGAAGATATCGACACTTCAAAGGGGGTGAGTATCAGGTGCAGGGCGTCGCCACACACTCCGAGACAGGCGAGCAGCTGGTGGTGTATACGCCACTCTATGGAGAGGGAGGGCTGTGGATTCGACCGCTGTCGATGTTTCTCGAAGCGGTGGATCGAGACGGCAAACAGCAGCCGAGGTTTGTCTATATCGATTAGCGCTCTCTCAAGGGGAGTCGAAATTCTAGTCGTAACACAACGGTGATACCCCGCCATATGGTCCGAAAAGCTGCATCGGTCGTATGCACTGTTTAGGAGAATACAATGCAATTCCAATCATCAGATATCAAGGCAATGGATCCGCGCCGCCGGGCGGCGTTTATGAATTCGGTGTCGGGGTTTAAATCTGCAAATTTGGTAGGCACCGTGAACGCAAAGGGCCAGACCAATCTAGCGATTATGAGCTCAGCCGTGCATTTGGGATCAAGTCCTCCACTGCTGGCACTCATTATTAGGCCCAGTAGTGATGAGCACCAGACACTTGCCAATATTTTAGAGAGCGGTTGCTATAGCCTCAATCATGTTACGTCATCCATTGTGGAGCAGGGTCACCAGACGGCAGCACGGTACCCTGAGGATATGTCTGAGTTTGACGCCACGGGTCTTTCGCCAGTCTGGCATGCGGGTTTTGGCGCGCCGATGGTGGCCGAGGCCGGTATCAAATTAGGCCTATCGCTGCGAGAACATCATGAGCTGGCGATAAATGGCACTAATCTGGTCATAGGCGAGGTGGTGCTGGCGGATCTGCCGGCTGGGTGCATGGCCGAAGATGGCGCCCTCGATTTGGTGAGTGCGGGCACTGTTGCACTCAGCGGTTTGGACACTTATTGTCAAGCGGTCACCTTTAAGCGCATGGCTTATGCTAAAACTCATTTGCCTCCCCAGGTGCTATGGGATGCGAGCGCGCAGTAGGGGTTATTAGGCAGGCTTCTAAAACAGCGGATCCCGATTTGAATGAGTCGCTTTCCCCCATACAGGGGATGTGCCGTTATTCTTAAGGGGTAATCTAGGACACTGATGCAAATAATCGGAGAAGAACCATGAACATATCTGTAGATACTGAAGCGCTCCGCGTCGCTGATGAAGGGGCCGCTATGCTGCAAAGAGTGGAGTCTCTGCATCCGCTGCTGCGAGCCAACACCGGCAAGGCACTTGAGGATCGGCGTGTGCCCGTGGAAAATATTGATGCCCTCAAAAAAGCAGGGTTTTTCCTTGCGCTGCAGCCAGCGCGATGGGGGGGTTACGAGCTCAATCCTCAGGATTTCTTCCGTATGCAAATGTCTATTGGTGAAAGTTGCATGTCCACTGCCTGGGCTAGCGGCATCGTCGCTGTGCACGCCTTCCAAATTGCGCTCATGGATCCCCGGGCTCAAGAGGATGTATGGGGGAAAGACATTCATACTCGGGTCTCGTCCTCTTATGCGCCGATGGGCAAGGTTGAAAACGCGGACGGTGGTTTTCGATTCAGTGGCCGCTGGGGCTGGAGCAGCGGGTGTGATCACTGTACTTGGGTGCTGCTGGGCGGCATTTTACCGGACGGCACGTACCGTACATTCCTCCTTCCCAAGAGCGATTACCGTATTGACGATACATGGAATTCCATGGGCCTCACGGGTACTGGATCCAACGACATTGTGGTGGAAGATGTTTTTGTGCCTGATTACCGCACCCATAAACAAACCGATGGGTTTGAAGGGACTAACCCCGGAGTGACTCACGATAGCGCGCCTTTGTACCACATGCCGTGGGCACAATTATTTATTCGAGTGGTTTCCACACCTGCTATAGGCGCTGCAAGGCACGCCCTGTCCCTTTACACGGAATTGGTCAAGGGGAAGGCCAGTGGTGATATCACGAAGCTGGCGCAGGATACTGGCACTCAGGTGCGAATTGCTGAGGCTAAAAACAGCATTGAAGAGATGACCACGATTCTACTGTCGAACTTCGATGCGATGATGGATACCATGCGCCATGGTGGAGTTATTCCTCTGGACGATAGAATTCTCTACAGGTATCAAGCTTCGCTGGTGATAGAAAAGTCGATGGGTGTGGTAGATTCGTTGTTTTCTTCTGCCGGCGGCTCGTCTGTGTTTCACGGCAGCGCCATTCAGCAGTGTTTCTTGGATATTCATACGGCCAGGGCGCACGTGGCAAATAACCCTATTGGTTTTGCGCGCAATATGGGAGCTGTGGCACTGGGCGCGGCTAATCAAGACTTCTTCCTTTGATGCGGAAAAACCACTATCTGCTGGTGCTTTAATATTCCAGTGTGATTTCTCTGTGCTTAACGCCGCTGGATCTGGCATCCGGTGGCGTTGTTGTGCACAGGGGGCTTATCTTCAGGCAACTCAATGTTCATTTGTGCCGCAAAGTAATCCAAAATTGCTGCTTAGGCGTATATTTAGGCAATTCAGATGGATCAATAGGGGGGCCTGATCATGATTGAACGTAACCTAGGTAATATCGAGCGTTTAGTGCGACTTCTTATTGGCGTCGCTTTTGGTCTATGGGCATTCATGCAGCCGCAATTAAACGGAATCGAATGGTTAGTCATAATGACTTCCCTCTTACTGATCCTTAACGGAATTTTCTCGCGATGCTACGTCTGGTATCTGTTCGATGTGAACACCAATAAAAAAGCCGGTCCTAGCAGCACGTCTATTTGCTAAAGAGACGCAGTGGAGGCCAATATTTGTCTCCCCTATGCTGATAGCCAAAATTTGATAAAGAGAGCAATGTCTATGATGCGCGCAATAGTGCTATCGACGGTCTTATTTTTTGGGGGAGCTGCTGTAGCAGGCTGCCCTGAATACCTAAATCATGATCTTCGTAAGTTACACTCACAAGAGTTGATCAATCTCTGTGAAATGAGTCCTGGCCAGCCACTGCTCATTGTCAACACTGCAAGTCACTGTGGCTATACAAAGCAATTTAAAGGCTTGCAAGAATTGAATGACCAGTACCGTGACCAAGGTCTCAGGGTTGTTGGATTTGCCAGTGATGATTTCCGTCAAGAAGCCAACAATGAGGAAGAGGCAGCGAATGTCTGCTATGTCAATTACGGTGTTACGTTCACGATGTTCGCACCGACCCATGTGCGCGGGGATGACGCTAATCCGGTGTTTCGCGAGCTTGCTATTCAAACTGAAGCGCCGAGTTGGAACTTCAACAAGTATGTCGTCGATTCCACGGGCAAAGTTGTCATGCATTTCGACAGCAGCACGTCGCCTGATAGCCCAGCGCTGAAGAAAGCCATTGAGAGCGTTCTCTAGTGTTATGAAAACCGCTTGCTTTAAGTCGGCCATGTTAAATGACCCGTCTTTCCAACAGAGATAGTGTGACCGTGCCGATGTCTACGCCTATCAAAAACCCAAACCCGCAGGGGAAAGGCGTTGTTCCGATCCTAAGGGATTGGTCGATGATGCAGCCCACAGTGTCTGGCCCCAAAGATGCCGGAGAATTCCTTCGAGACTATGCGATTTCTTCGCTGATTCTCACCGCAAGGTTTGGTTTTAAGCCAGTCGTGGGGAACACCTACTACCTTTACACCGGAGAGAAAGGGTGGACATTGTCTCTTATATCACCCAGTGAGTGGGGTCAAAGTAGCCCTGGAGAATTTTTGGCGAGCTGTCGGTTGCGCATTGATATGACATGGGAAATGAGTATTGACGAGCTCGCCGAAGACTCCGATGCTTTGGCTAGAGCCAGAGAGTTTATACACGGCTTTGTCGATGCCATTGCAGAACAGGACTCAATCTCTACGCATCTTCCTTTTTACGAAAGTCACTTGCCCTACTATCAGCGGATGCTGGGCACTGCCCTGGCATCGTCCTTAAAAAAATCTCTGCCCGCTTCCGGGGACAGTATGAAAGCGCTCATGGCGGAGCAGTCTTCGCCCCGCACGGATTCGGGCTATCTGCTTTCTGCCGATGCTTCTGGCGCTAGCGTTCTCCAAGGGCGCCCGTCGCAAATCGCATAATTTTTGCAATCGCTGTCGCAGCCGCGGCACGGTAGACGCGGATGCACATTGTCTGATGCCGCCTTAGACGGCTTGCCTAATTCCACACTGGGTTCACTGTTCATTGGTGTATGTCCTCTGTTTTTTTGTCTTTCGTGCCACTCTAAAGCTTGCCAGGCAAGAAGCACTGCCGTCTGGCGCAGGCGCTATATTAAGGGTTGAGACGCCCTTAGTCAGTTGAGGGGATCCAGTTGCCGTGGAAGCCGAACGGCACTCGTCTTGGTAAGTGGATAGTGGCGGCGGGGCCTGCGGCTATATCCTTTGCTTCAAGGATGACGACGTCACTGGAATCACTTTCGGCATCATACACGAAGGACATTAACCAACCGTCGTCCTCGGATGTCGAGTCTTGCCTTGGAACAAAAACAGGCTCCATAAAATGCCTTGCCATGCCCTCGTTGTAGGTCTCTTTTCGACTCTGCTGCAGGTCATGTTTGATGAGTCCACCTGCGGAAAACCCAGCATCCAGTGCAACAGTGTACCCATAGCGATAAGGTTTACCGGTAAGCTGTTCCGCGATACGGGGGAATTCTTGTCCCTGATCATCGAGCCGAGTTTCTTGCACTCGCGTCTTCAGCGGATCAATAACCCACCTATCCAGAGTTACAGTGCCTTCATTCGGTCCACGCATGTCGGTTGCAAACATCTTTGGATGGCGCAATACATCCAAGACGACTCGCCCCATGGCGTCCTCATAGCCGTTCATTGGATGAAAGACATAGCATGGGTCGACCTCGTGCCATGTGACCTCCTCTGCTGCTCCATGCCGAGGAAGCAATCCAACCCTGGCGCCGTATTCAGCGCTCCAACGATAAGGCAGGCTTGCGCCGGCCTCTGCAGCCTTCATGTCCAGTATTACCGGCAGGTCCAGAAGGATAAAGTAACTTTTGGTGATCATACAATCATGCACCATGGGCTGCCCCGGAACAGGGACATTGACCGCGCGAATGACCTCGCCCTCTGCACTGATGACCACATGCTGTATATAATTCCACAGTGGAGAATAGACGGCGGCATGCAATTCACCGGTGTCCGCATCAAGGTGGGGGTGTGCCGACAGACCGCCGGGCAGGGTTCCACCAAAATTAGTGCGTGTTACTGTTTCAAGAGCGGAATTCAGCTGCACTGGGAGATTTCCACCTTCGACCAGCGCCAGTCTTTTTCCAGCATGAAATATAATATTGGTATTGGCGACCCCACCGCCAAGTTGTAATGCATTTTCGGGGCCTTGCACCGGCGGCCAGCCTTTGACTGCAACAATCTCATCATCGCGCACGTAACGGCTTCGGAACCACTCGGCTTTTCCGTCGCGCAACTGAAGGCCGTGTACCATACCGTTACCGAGGAACCAATGATGCGTCGCCGGGTCTGGATTCACAGGGTTGGGGCCTATGCGTAATAACTGGCCAGCCAATTCGGGTGGTATATGGCCGCTAACCTTAAGCGTCTCGGCGGTGACTTCGGTATCCACTGGCGCAAAGTTTTCCACGAGGTAAGGATTCTCTGTCATGTCAACGCTCGGATAGTTGTGCTTATCGCTGTGTGTAAAGTCACATAGTGAAGGTACTACGTACGCCGGTAAAGCGCCGATCACAAAAACCTGGGAAAGTCCTCCAAATCATCCGATACGGGCGCAAGAGCGTACAAGCTATAGGATTTAGTGAACTGCCCCCGGAGATGCCAGAAAAATGGCCACTAGCAAGCGTATTGTCACCATAACCGGCGCCACCGGTTTTGTAGGCAGACATTTTGTTGAACGTCTTGTCAGCGAAAAAAAGTACCGCATTAGATGTCTCGTTCGCCACACCAGTGATGTCTCTCCATTGCGGGCCTTGGATCCCGACATCAGCTTCCACTACGGCGACATTACCCGAAAATCAAGCTTATCTGCAGCCTTTAAGGGGGCCTGGGGAGTGGTGAATATAGCGGGCTATCGCGAATTTTGGAGCCGCGACAAAAGGCACTTTTATGCTCTCAATGAGCGCGGTGCAACGAATGTGTTTGAGTCCTGTCTTGAAGCAGGTGTAGAAAAAGTGGTTCAGGTGAGTACTCCGCTGGCCTATGGCGTGCCGGATACCCTACCCTTTAATGAACAGACGCCTCCCGGTCGGCATCCCAGCAATTATGCGAGAAGTAAATATCTGGGCGACCAGGCGGGATGGGCAATGTATGAAGACAAGGGCTTGCCGCTCACTATCGTACATCTTGCGGCAGTCATCGGTGCGGGGGATGACAAAGAGACCATGGAAGTGAAGAGAGCGGTGGATGGGAAGCTACCCGCATTGATTGGGGCAGATACCACGTACACCTATGTCTATGTCAAAGACGCGGCTGATGCAATTGCACGAGCGTTGATCAAAAAAGATTCTGTTGGGCGCAGTTATCTTATCGGGAATCAGCGCGCTACCACGCGAGACTATTTCAAAATCATTGGCAGAATCGCTGATGTGCCGGTGCCAAACTGGAATATACCTGAGTCCTTTTTGTGGCCACTGGCCATGGGGATGGATATCGTTGCTCGTAAGACCGGCAGACGCCCTATGATGCCGTTGGATGTATTGAAAACAACGGCGGCGGGCTCCCTGCTATTTGATCCTTCTCGAGGGATCAAGGAGTTGGGCATGTCGTATACGGCATTGGAGACAGCGCTGGCCGAATCCGTCGCAGAGATTCGAGAAACGGGTTGAAGATTTAATCGCTCCAGTAGCGCCCGCTGCTGTTGCAGGTGTTTTATAAGCGCATTCATTAGTCTATAAGGAGATAAATTCATGTCATACAAGGTCGTTACATGGGGTACAGGAAATGTTGGGAGCTATGCTGTGCGGGCAGTACTGGGCCACCCCGAGCTAGAGTTAGTTGCGCATATTGTCAGTTCCCCTGAAAAATCGGGCCGCGATGTTGGTGAGTTAATTGGCCTTGAGCAGCTGGCTGGCGTTCTGGCTACAGATAACGTCGATGAAGCCTTAGCGACTCGACCTGACTGCGTTATCTATACCGCCCACTCAGAGACGCGCATGATGGAGGCGGCGGAGGATCAGGCAAAATGTCTTCGTCAGGGTATCAATGTGGTGTCGAGCTCATTGTTTATGTTGCAGTATCCTCACAATCCAGGGATTACATTCCTGGCAGATCCTTTAAAGGCGGCCTGCGAAGAAGGCAAGTCTACCTGCTTTAATAATGGTATTGACCCAGGCTTCGCCAACGACACTATGCCGCTCGTTTTTACGGGATTGTCAGAGTACTGGAGCAGTATTCGCATGCGTGAAATTGTCAATTATGCGACGTATGAGCAGGAGCACACGATTCGCGAGGTGATGGGTTTTGGCTATCCGATAGATCATGACTGCATGTTGTTCAGAGAGGGTATGCTTTCTTTGGGATGGGGTGGCTCGGTTCACTCGGTAGCGGCCGGTTTGGGTGTCACCCTGGATAAAGTCTACGAAGTACATGAGCGTCTCCCTCTAACAGAAGACATTCACAATGGCATGGGGACGTTTAAGGCTGGCACTACTGGCGCTATGCGTTTTGAGGTCAGAGGCGTTATGGATGGCAGGGAAGTCGTGGTGCTGGAGCACGTGACGCGACTCACCGATGATATCGCGCCCGATTGGCCCCAAGGCAAGGGTTATCGGGTCATTATCGAGGGTGAGCCACGCATGGAAATTTCCATGGATATGGAGGATCGTAATGGTGATCATGCTGTGGCAGGTGTTATTCAAACGGCGACCGCTATCGTGAATGCGGTGCCGGCGGTAGTAGAACATACGCCTGGTTTGGTTGCCGCAATGGAGCTTCCCAAAATAACCGGGAAAGGACTCTACAGGCCGCACGATACGGACGCGAGCTAGCTTGTGACAGGCACAATTCCTCGCATATGTCACCTCGTCTGCCTTTTCGCTTTGGTTCTGTTGCAAGTGACGCAGCAGGCCTATGCAAAAGAGGTGAGCGTTCGGGTCGTTGGTGCAGCGTTTGATCTGGACAGCACAGCACCCCTGTATACGGAAACGCATTGTGTCAGTGACAATGCGCTGACGCATAACGTGCTCTACAGAGATATGGAACAAGAGCTGATCGCACATAAGGTGCTGGACTATTCATCTGGACCGTTGACGCCATCTTTTGTGCAGCACAATTTTTACTCGCAAGAGGTGATAGCTGTCGAGCTGAGACAGGATCAGCTTATAATGACCGTGAAAGCCGCGGGTAACCCGGAGCCGCAAGAATTTCTGTTCCCGGTTTCACAAGCCAGCATGCCGATAGTCATTGATGCCGGCTTCGACAACTTTGTGACACAAAACTGGAATGCTCTTGTCGGCGGTCAAAGTAAGCAGTTTCAGTTCCCGTTTGCAGCCAGGGAGAGCCTGGTAGATTTACGCGTCAAGGCGGCGCGCTGCAGCTATAGCAACGAGACAGACCAATGTTTTATTCTGAGACTAGACAATTGGTTAATCGGCAGGCTGGTTTCCTCCATCGAACTTGGATATGACCCTGTTTTGAAACGCCTCACTCGGTTCCGGGGTCTCTCCAATATTGGTGATGCTAAGGGCGCTGGCCAGTCAGTTGATATCCGTTATCGCTACCAAGATATGACGGCGCTGCCTTGCTCTCTGGACGATCTAAAGTTGATGGGCATTGACGAGGCTAGCGACATTGCGATGACACAAGCTAAGGACGGATCATCATGAAAGCAACATCGGTAGCATGGGTGTGTGCAGCCTTACTGATTATGCTTAATGGATGTTCCGCGGTGCCGATTGAGGAATATGCTGAAAATAGTCCCGCCCTTGTGGCCGAAACATTTTTTAGCGGAGAGCTGATTGCAAGTGGCATCGTTAAGGATCGTAGTGGTCGGGTAATTCGCTACTTCAACGCCACCATCGATGCGAGCTGGGAGGGTGGTGTTGGGACCCTCGACGAACAGTTTGTGTTTGATGATGGCGAGGAACAAACGAGGGTATGGACACTAGAACGAACAGCCGCCGGCGCCTATATAGCAACGGCGGGTGACGTTATTGGTGAGTCCCAAATGAAAGTGTTGGGCAATAGTTTGTTTATGCAATATGTTCTGCGTATCCCCTATGGTGACGGCACGATAGACGTAAACGTTGATGATCGGATGTATTTGGTTTCAGACACGGTGCTGCTGAATGAGTCAGTGATGTCCAAGTGGGGTTTTCACGTTGGCCAGATTACATTGGTTATCCAGAAGAAATAATCGCCCGCTTACCACTGATCGCCCTATGCAGCGTAGGCCTAGAAAATCCGTTATGATGCGCTGCTATGGCGCTGTCCTGCTGGGATAGCACGATCTCACTGGCGACTTCTGGAGAAACGAACATGGCACTCGCCCTTAAAGGCCCTTGGGGAAAGACGGAGATAGACGCCTACTTGCAACACAGTACGTTTCCTTTGCGCCTGGCGTGCGTAGGTGAGGATGGGTTTCCGCGCGTTGTATCGGTGTGGTATATATTTGATGGTGAGTACTTCCGTTGTGTATCGCACCGGTCCTCCCAATTGATCCGCCTGCTAGAGCGCAGCGACCGAGTTGGTTTTGAGTTGGCGCCTAATGAGCCGCCCTACCACGGTGTCAGGGGGCAGGGCATTGCGCGGCTGAGTTCCGCTGCTGATGGTGAAGTACTCCGTGAAATGCTGCAGCGCTATCTCGGCGGCACGGATTCCAAATTGGGGAGCTGGCTGCTGTCTCGCGTCGAGGACGAGATTTTGATAACCATCGAACCTTTGCGTTTATTTACCTGGGATTATCGCGAGCGGATGGCTGGCAGCGACCCTGCTTGATGTGCTCGATGGCTCGCGTAAGGAGCGGGCCGGCCGGTGACTGTAGTTTTACGTGAGCGAGGTCGTCGGCACGCGTGATGCCAGGGTTGATGATCACGACAGGTTTACCCAGTTCACTGGCCCTGCGGCAGAAACGATAGCCGGAAAAAACCATCAGTGAACTTCCTATTGCGATAAGGGCGTCCGCCTCCTTCAACGCGTCAAGGCAGGTGGCCACTCTCGAAGAAGGAACGCTTCCACCGAAGAAAACCACATTTGGCATCAGATCACCGCTGCAGTTATGACACTTGGGTAGCGACAGTGCG
The DNA here is from genome assembly GCF_047729875.1 of Halioglobus sp. Uisw_031. Classification (NCBI taxonomy): domain Bacteria; kingdom Pseudomonadati; phylum Pseudomonadota; class Gammaproteobacteria; order Cellvibrionales; family Halieaceae; genus Halioglobus; species Halioglobus sp. Uisw_031. The sequence continues at coordinate 509,150 of NZ_CP159826.1, forward strand.
TGAAACATATCTTCAGATACCTCCATGTCACCGTCCGGTCTTGCCAGATGGCTGGATTGAACGGCGCTGAGCCACGGGTTTTGCTTTTTCAGTAGACTTTGGATGCTTTCTCTGGGGTGAAGAGCATCGCAACTGAGGCAGCGAACCTGATCTATCCGGCCATGCAGGTCAACGACGTTGCGGCTTCCTGCGCACTGGTGGAGTCTGTCCACGTTTTGGGTTATCACCAGTTCGATAGAGCCGCACTGCTCGAGCTCTGCTAGTGCAACATGTGCAGGATTGGGAAGCGCATCTCGCATGACCGGCCAGCCAAGCCATGAGCGCGCCCAGTAGCGCTGTCGCGTACTTTCGTCACTCAGAAATGACTGTTCCTGTATGGGTTTCGAGTGCAGCCAGGTGCCCCGCTGATCGCGGTAGGTGGGTATCCCAGAGTCATGACTGATGCCTGCCCCAGTCAATACCACCAGTCTCGGATGTTCGGCCAGAATATTGGCCAGGGTGAGTGCGTCCTGCTGCAGTCTTTTCATAACGGTACTATACGATGACGGGTGGTGATTGGATTAAGGATCGTATTCCTTGTAGCCTGGACAAGGCACTGATGATCCAGTCTACACTCAGGAAGGTATTCTGTGTGTCCTGGTCGTCATAGCCTTATCCGTTATGGGCTCTACTTTGACTAAGATGGCGTTAAATAGGCGGGCAGGGCGAAGGTGATGGTGGCGTATTGCCGATTCTTCGCATTACCGGTATTTGCCTTGCGTTTTGCCAGAATTAGCCGTTGAATAGCAGCATGGTAAACATTCTACATCGTAGCTCGGCCGTGTTGAGGGTCATTCTGTTCGTGTTCGCCGTGAACGCATCCTCATCCTATGGCAGTTGTTTTTGGGGTGCCGACACGTCCCAACCCCAGTCCGATATGCCTTGTCACCAGGCGGAAAACACCCGTGAGGCAGTGGATGAAACCTGTTGCGCTGCCTGTGTTGGCTTGCAAGGACTGTCGGAATATACGATTCTCCCTCTGGATGCTGCCGTTATAGGCACATCGCCTAGACTTTCCGCACGTCCAATCAATACGCCAGAACCCCGCTACAGGCCACCCATAGCATAGTCTTCTTAGATTGGTGCGCCTCCGCGGCGCGTTTATATTCAATGTTAAGAGGTGACTCTGTGATGAAAAATCTGACAGTATCAGTGTGTCTATTCATGCTGTTTGCAACACCGGCTATTGCCCAAAACTATATCGTCAACGTGCACGGAATGGTCTGCGAGCTTTGTTCTCTTGGCGTTGCCAAGAACATTCGCAAATTGTCTTTTGTGGATGCCGCAAAATATGATGAGGGCGTGCGAGTGGACGTTCAAAACCAGACGGTCTTCGTTGCAGTTCGCGATGATACGTCGCTTGACAAGCAAGCGCTGTTCGCGGCTATTGAAGAGGGTGGCTATAGCCCTGTGGATATTTGGCGGCTAACAGATTCGGGAGAACGACTGGAGCTGCAATAATGAAAGGGCTGCTCATTGTATTGCTCTTGGGGGTAACCTCCACAGCGGCTTTAGCGCATCAGCCCGTCGTCGACATGGCCCCGAGGTGGAATGGGGGCTATGGATTTCAAACCCGTGTTGAACATGCCAATTCCGATACCATAACGTGGCTGGAGGGTGTCTATACGTTTAAGCCTGCGCTTCGAATGACGCTGAAGATACCGTATAGCGGTGATGGACTCGGCCATTCAATTTTCGCCGTACCGCTGAAGAAGTATAAAAATGCTGCGCGGTACACGTCGAACTGGGGGCTGACGCCGTCGGTGCGCGTGCCTACCGGCGGAGGGAACGATTGGGACGGGGGCGTAAGTCTCAGTTATAGCTCTGAATCCGTGGATGTCTATCAGCTGTATGATCTGCACTTCCTGGGCGATCGTCGCGGGCTCGATATCAATGTAGGGACGGTTCATGCCGATGGACAGGGTTCTGCGTGGTTCACGCTTTGGGATGTCACTGCTGTTGATTCTGACTCTGGGCAGCGCATTCTGACGGGCCCAGTACTGGTCTATTTTAGGCGCAATATCGCAGCTCGGCTGGAATACAAGCTGGCGGCCTACGACGACGACGACGAGTGGAGTGGTAATTACCTGAGTTTTACCCTTGGAATCGTCTATTAGGAGAACATTATGCGAAAACCTCGTTCCTGGAGCTGGCTTCTGTTGTTTACCACCTCAGGCACGCTGCTGTGCTGCGCTATTCCGATCACGCTGGTGTCACTGGGCCTGGGTGCAACTGTTGCGACCATGGTGAGCTCTGCGCCGTGGATTATTACCTTGAGCCAGTATAAAGGCTGGATGTTCCTCCTGTCCGGCGTGTTGATTGGGCTGTCGGCCTGGTCTGTTTACCGGTCGGAGCGAAGCTGTCCACTGGACCCGGAGCTAGCCGCCGCCTGTCAGCGTGCCGATGTCTGGAACCGACGATTTATCTGGGTCGCGGGGGGTATGTGGGCTGCGGGATTTGTGGCAGCTTACGGATTACCCTTAGTGCGATGACTGTGACTCCTCGGTATCAGCGTTGTCTTCGGTGCCCTCAGCATTATGCTCAAGAGTTGCCGTAAGACTCTACTAGATTCAGGCTAGATTGCGATCCACAGGTGGACGTGACTGAAAAATAAAATGTTGATCTTCATTAGCCTTACAAGCGGTTGTCGAGCGAAAAGGTAGAGTCTATAAAAAAAGAATTTATCGGTGGTAAACCAAAAAATAAATATCGACCAAAACTACAAAAATTTACGCTTTTATTATTGTTGTCTGGTCTCCGCAAAGAGTACGATATTAATCGCGGTCTTAAGGAGTGAGAGGGTAAGGCCGTGAATTAGGATGTTTTGATTTTTGCGATACATCCCTTGCTGCACAGATTGGTGGATGCTCGCGGAGTTGCAAAACATAAGTGTGCATATGCGCGAAGAGGCATGGCCATTCAGGACCTGATTCAAGTTTCTTTCATCACGTTGAGAGGCTACTACGGTAGTTATCTCGTAAAGGATGAGGAGGACGGAAGATGGCGTCTATCATTATTAATATCGCGTTATTCTTTTTGGTGCTGTTTTTTTTGTTGCCCGGCATGATGATTTTTTCAATGTTGATGCGGGATCACGTTGACTCGCACACCCCAACGGAACGTGAACCAGTGAGAAATACTCGATAGCGAGGCTAGAAGCCTAGGGGGACGGACTTAATCCCCTAACGTTCTTGTTGAGTAGTGCTGTTTGCCAAAAAGCGTGTAATAACGCGAGGCATTCTGCACGTCCTTATTCGGGGTCACAACTCTGAGGCCATCTCGGAGTAGGGTTTCTTGGCCCTAGCGATTCTGCACTTCTAATCGTGTTCAAGCTACTCAGGTAGTTGTTCCTTTATCAGTAACGCTAAGGGTCGATATAAATCAGTTCCGACACGCCGCTAAAGTTGCCGTCTGCACCATCGTATCCAGAATGTGTGAGTCGGTATTCGCCAGTGGGGGTGTCGGCCGGTATCTCCCAGCTGATTTGGGCAACGTAAGCCCCACCTTCTATTCGCCAGCGTATCCTTGTACTCCAGTCACTATCATCGGCAATCGCTTGCCACCCCTTTGCCGTCTTCTGCTCTATTAACAAGAAATTATTGCCGGTGGGGTAGTGTGCCGTGGGGTTGGTGGACCAGAACTCAGTGAGCACTGTCTCGCCGCCCTGATAATGTGTTTTTGCCAGGGGCAAAGTGTCACCGTAGCTTGCACCCTGTGGAGGTGGAGTCGCCGTACCTAGTGGTAATGGCAGCCCCACTGACTTTTCGCGCCAGTCATCGTAGTGGATGTCCGAGGTAACAGCAGTACCCGACTGCAGGGCGCTGGCCAGTTGGCTTGCAACCTGTTGGTAGGCGGCTAGGGACCAGCGTCCGTGCAGTGTATGCGCGGCTTCATACTGCTGCAGCATATACTCCTGTGGCGTGGTGACATAACCGGCATAGCCATTAGCATAGCCTGCTAATACGATATACTGGGCCCAATCGCCCAATTCCTGCATGACGGTGTCGCGCAAGCGTCGGCCGGCCATGGTGGTCACTTCGACCGGCAGCGCCAGTATCACCAGTTGACCGATTCGTGCAACCGTAACCGAGTGTATCTGTGATTGCAGGGGTGGATTGCCAGTACCGGTTTCAAATAAAATCGGCTTCGGTCGCTGGCAAGTTTTCACCGCTTCAGTCCATTTTGGTGCGCCAGTGACCAGTCGGATCAGTCCGTCTCGCCACAGGCTTTGATCGGTCATACCTTCCTTAAAAAGGAAGTGTCCTCCACCATCTTCCGTTGAGCCGCCGGCGAAGGAGTAACCATAGGCAGAAGGGCAGGTGTGCTGAAGACCTTTTCCAGTGAAATCATGTTGTACCGGATAGTTGCTGAGGTCGACGTAGATACGGCGTGAATCGATAGGGCCCTCAAGCGTTTCCGTCGCCTGTGTAAACAGCTTCTGTGCTACCTCCAGCTGACGATCCCCCATAATGCGGGTAGTCTCGACATCAGTGTCCCCCGGACCCGTATTGTCCAGATTTGTATTGGGTGAGACGTCACCGGGATCTGAATTTGCGAAGGCGGCCACGAAATCATCGGCAGAGTCATAGGTCGTACCGTGTTGGCGCTCCATTTGCAGTGAGGCATAGCCCTTGTGGTCGCCAGAGATAAGATGATTGTAGAAGTTCATAGCAGTAGGATGCAGCGCATACCAGTTGAATACGCCGATTTCACCTGAATCGTCAACAAACTTCAGTAGGATCATCTCGGTGTTTGTGTCTTCCTCATAGCGTGCGCGTTCTTGCGGTGGGTTTTGCAGATACGCGATTACCGAGCGATTGGCACCGGCGTTGATCACTGCTCCACTGTTAATGAAAACAGTGCCCAGTTGCAGGTCTTCGTCGGCCTTCACAATGGAGGTGGTGATCCCTGCTACGATGGCTTCAAAATGTTCTGGGTAGAGACCCCCATCAAGTCCGGTTGTGCTGCGTGACTGCCAATAGCCACCTGGTCCTGAGTGGGTGTGGGTCGCAGTGATAATGACATTGTCGAGATTGTAGCGCGCACCAAAGCGCTTCTGCAGCCGCTCAACGACCGCCAGATGGATGTGGTGGTCAATACTGCCCAGGTCGGCGCTGACCAGCACCAGTCGGCTGTTGAGGTCGTCAGCCTGCACCATAATAAACGCGCGAGAACGCTGACGGATATGAATGCCTTCGCCGACTTGGTCCGGGTGCCCAAAACCCCATAGCATCACCCCCACAGCTGGGCCTGTGACATCGGCGATACCGCGCCCGATAAGATAGGACTGCGCATTCTGTGCGTGGACAGAAGCGCTATATAACAGCAGGCTGAAACACAGTACCAATACTTGTCTGGCCGCACTGCCATAGGATGTTACTGCAGCCACGCTGGCTCTCCCAATTATTGAACGTGTGTTATTAATAGCAAGGGAAGTGGCGTAACACAACCACGCCATTTCTCGGTCAGTAGGACTGCGTCCGCAACGGTTCCAGCGCGCTGTATCGGCCACGGGAGGGCGAGTAGAGACAATGGTTCGATGGCATCTGGGTGGTGATTTGAATGACTTTGCGTCATAGGAGCCGATGACCTGTCTGGCTAACTGTCTATATCTGGGGTTGTAAATTTCCATGGGGAGGTTTGGGAGTTCTTGTTGACGGTATAGCTTGGCGCGGTTTGGCTTAGCTGGCATGATGTATTCATCACAATCTATGGACTAAAGTACGGGAAGGGTGCCCGCCGATATTCTAATGAATTACCCAGACTCACATTGTTCGTCGTATTATGCGGCGACATCTAACGAAACCCTTGAGTATCCTCCCTTACGCACTGATGTTCGCACGGATGTCTGTGTGATTGGCGCGGGGTTTACTGGAATCGCTACCGCTTTGACCCTCGCGGAGCGCGGTTACAGTGTTACGGTGCTGGAGCAAAATAAGGTCGGCTGGGGTGCCTCTGGTCGCAGTGGAGGGCAAATGATCGGCGGTCTGCCCGGCGAGGCCAGTCTGAAAAAACGCTGGGGTGATACCCACGCCGACACGGTATTCGAGTTGGGCTATCGCGGGCACGCTATCATTGCCCAGCGCGTGCAGCAGTATGGTATCGATTGTGATCTGAAATACGGCTATATCGATGTGGCACTCAGGCCTCGGCACTTGGAACAACAAAAGCGTTGGCACGAGGAGCTATGCGGCCGGGGTATGGAGGACCACTTGCGCCTAGTGGCGGCGGACGAGTTGCCTGATGTGCTGGGCACTGATCAATACCTAGGCGGCCTAATCAATAACCGCAATGGCCATCTGCATCCCCTCAACCTGTGCTTAGGAGAGGCGCGCGCTGCTGCGGGTCTGGGTGTCTCCCTATACGAGGGCACTGAGGTTACGGGTATTGAACACGGTTCAAGGCCCGTCGTCGCCACTCGACAAGGAAGGGTGACCGCAGATTTCGTAGTGCTGGCCGGTAATGCCTATCATCATCTCGAGCCCGATAGGTTGTCGGGCTTGGTATTTCCCTCAGGCACCTATATTTTAGCGACTGAGCCGCTGACCGAAGCGGAGGTGGCGCAAATCAATCCACTGGATCTTGCCGTCTGTGACCAGAACCAAGTGCTGGATTATTTCCGGTTGTCTGCGGATCGTCGGCTGTTATTTGGCGGGGGGTGTAACTACTCCGGCCGAGAGCCCCGCAGCATCGAAAGGGCCATGGCGCCGCGCCTGCGAAGGGTTTATCCGCAACTGGCCCACAAGCGGATTGATTATGCCTGGGGCGGAAAAGTGGGTGTTGTGGTGAACCGTACACCGTTATTGGGCCGCATCGGTGAAAACATATTTTACGCGCAGGGTTACAGTGGCCATGGCGTCAGCCTGAGCCATGCGTGTGGTGAGGTCATGGCGGATGCGGTGGCCGGTACATTTGGGCGCATGGACATATTTTCTCAGGTACCTCATCGCAGAATACCTTTCGGCCCCGCCGTTGGCGGCTATGCAGTGGCGCTGGGCATGCTCTATTTGCGTCTGCTCGATTTACTTTAAACTAAACTATGAAGCGGCGTATACGCCAGATAGACTCATGAATTATGAATGACACCAACCAAAACGGTAGTTATACCCTTGTCGTATCCTGTCCGGACGCGATTGGTATCGTGGCCGCAGTTTCTAGCTTCGTTGCCGAGCGTGAGGGTTCTCTATTGGAGTCAAACCACCACACGGATGTTGAGCAGGGTTGGTTCTACATGCGCAATGTCATTGGTGCTGCATCATTGGCGGTTAGTCTTGAGGCGTTTCGGGCTGATTTTGGACATCTCGCTAAGACGTTTGGGATGAAGTGGCGCGTCAGTGATAACAATGAACTGCAACGTGTGGTGATCCTTGTCAGCCAAGCCTCCCACTGCCTTGCCGACATTCTCAACCGCTGGGAGAGTGGTGAACTACCCTGTCAGATTCCTTGTGTTATTTCCAACCACGAGAATTTGCGCAGTATGGTGGAGTGGCACGGCATTCCTTTTCACTATGTGCCTGTGCCGCAGGTAGACAAGGCCGCGGCTTTTGTCACTGTGACGGAAATCATCACGCAATATCAGGCCGATACGGTAGTGCTGGCCCGCTATATGCAGATCGTCCCGTCCACATTATGCGAACAGTTCACGGATCGTCTGATTAACATTCATCATAGCTTTTTGCCCTCCTTTATTGGCGCTAATCCATACCAGAAAGCTTATGAGCGTGGCGTTAAACTGATTGGTGCTACCTGCCACTATGTGACGGAGGACCTCGATGAGGGACCGATTATTGAACAGGATGTGGTCAGAGTGAATCACAGCTGTGACAAGGATGATTTGGTGAGGCTGGGTCGCGACGCAGAGCAGGCCGTTCTGTCCCGGGGCTTACGCTACCACCTAGAAGACAGAGTGATTGTGCGAGGGAATAAGACCATCGTGTTTTCCTCCTGACTCTCGATAATGGCGCTAACTCACTGCGCTAGCAAGCCTTCGCGCAGAGCGCGAGCTTGCTGCTTGATCCGGCTGATATTATCGGGTCCCATGCGCAGCAGCTGTTTTTGCACGGCGGGTAAGTTTTCTAACGCGGGATCCGCGAAGACATACACGACGGACTTGGGTTGCAGCGCAATCGGTTCTATTATTTCCGGCGTTGCCAGTACCTGATCTAGCGCACGAATGATGGTATTGTCGAAGTCCCCAGGGTCTAGCCCCAGATACTGAAAGGCTTGCTCATACATCGGGCGCAAGGCGTGAAACGTGCTCACCAGCCGCCTGCTGTCGAGCGCTGTCAGGGTATCTGTATAGCTGTCATAGCGCTGGTAGCTGGAAGGGCTTATATAGATCACCTCGCCCTCCTCCACTACGCTAAAGGCCTGCTTGGGTGGGTCGCCCGGCAACAATTTTTTCAGGATAACCCCTCGTCCCAGTCCGTCGATGAATGCTGCGCTGACGTTTATTGGGTGCTCGTTGCTCATGAGTTTGCTCATGATCGAATCGGTTCCGGTGGCGGCCAGTTCCTGGCGTAGCATGCTATCACCGTCCATCAGTTCGATTTGATCAGCACTAGTCTCGGCTGCCAAGACTGTGTTATCTGCGCCTGCTAATACTGCAAGGGGTTCAGGCTGCTGAGGGATGTCTGGAGTCGTGGGCAGGTCGGGCTGTATTGCAGGGACTGCCATGGCTGGCACCGAGACAACACTGGGTCCCGATTTTTTCTCCTCTGATTGGAACCAGTAAAACACTAGCCCCCCGATGACGGCCAGTGCAAGGAATAACTCGAGGAAAGGAAACCTACTGCGTTCCGACTCCACGCTCAAATGCTCATCAGGATTTGCTTTCATCGATTGTGTTCCTCTAATGTGTGTTAACCCTATGCAGTAGCGCGGGGGAGTACTTTATTTAAGACAGGATACGCTAGGTAAAGTTCACGGGCTAGCCATTGGCCTGCGAAGAAGCGGTGAGGCCTGGCCAAGCGTGTATTTAAGCGTGAGCGCAAGAAAAAAGAAAAACCACAGATCATGGCCAAGGTCTGAATTTCTGTGCGCTGCCTAGAGTCGCATTTGAGAATATATGACTCTATGATGTGCAGGGTAAACAGAATATCGGAGAAATCATGGGGCAGCAGCTTCAAGTCCAGTCGCTACAAGTCGATATTGTTTCAGATGTGGTGTGTCCGTGGTGCATCATCGGTTATAAACAGTTGATGCTGGCGCTGTCATCGATGCCCGGAGAGTTTGACGTGGCAATTCATTGGCACCCGTTCGAGCTTAATCCGCAGATGCCCGAGGAAGGGCAGAACCTGCAGGAACACTTGGCACAGAAATACAATAGCTCTCCCGAACAAAGCCAGATGGCGCGAACGCGACTTTCAACGCTGGGCGAGTCTCTCGGTTTTACCTTTGATTACTTCGACGGCATGCGCATGGTCAATACCTTTCGCGCGCACCAGTTGTTGCACTGGGCCGGCGAGCAGGGTCGTCAGACAGAACTGAAGTTGGCGTTGTTTGAAGCGTTTTTTACGTGCAGGGAAGATGTCAGCGTCCCGGGTGTGCTGGCCACAGTGGCCGCAAGGGCGGGTTTGGATGGCGCAGAGGCAAGCCTCGTTTTGTCTGACCAACGCTATGCGGGTGAGGTTCGTGCTCAGCAGCAGCACTGGCTGGACCAGGATGTGCATGCTGTGCCGACATTTGTCTTCCAGAAGCAATATATTGTTCCGGGAGCGCAAGAGGCGGAGGCCTTTGTCCGGTTGTTGAAGAGGATTCAAACGAGGGCCGCCTAACGAGCATATCCGTCGAAGATCCTATTGAGATCACGCAGCTCAGAACACCGACATGAGAATTATTTGTCAGCATCAGTTGCGACGAACGTCGCGCTAGCCCAGTACGGTAATTTACATTCGCGGCCGCGCTAGTTAGAGTTGCACCCCGTTTACGCAAGCCGCACTGCCATAGTTGGACGTATATGATTAATTGCAAGACCCCCTTCCTTGTTGTGTCTATAGCGCTTCTGCCTCTACTGGGAGGTTGCGAGGTCATTCCTGTGAGCGCAAAGGTTGAGGATTCCCGTCTCGATCAGCTCGTCTCTAGTATGGATCAGACCTTGGCGAATCAGGCGACGGTCAATACACAGCTGCAGGAGCAGCGACGACAGTTAGAGCTCCAGCAACAACATTTAGTGTTAATGAGTCAGGATATTGACGAGGCGTTTAAGGGTCTTGTCGAAGAGAATTGCCCGAGGGCGGAGGCCTGTCCTGCGTTACTAAAGTCATCTGGTAAGATGCGCGTGGGCGCGCTGGAGACGATCTGGCTGCCTGATCTTGATTTGGCGCTCATTGCGAGAATTGATACGGGCGCGAAAACCTCTTCCATCGACGCCAGTAACATTGAGCTGTTTGAGCGCGACGGTAAGCGATGGGTACGGTTTGAGATTCTTGATCCCATATCGGACAAATTGGTATCCTTGGAGCGCAGGCTCAAGCGCACAGTGGGTATTGTCCAGTCTGGCACACAGGAGTCGAAGCGGCGGCCGGTGGTCAAAATGAGCGTTTTAATTGGAGACCTTGAACAGATTGCGGAATTTAGCCTGAACAGTGGTAGTCATAGGAGTTACCAAGCGTTGATAGGTCGCAGTATTCTGAAAGACGTTATGATCGTGGATGTGAGCAGGAAAAATATTGCGCCCTATATCCGCTCGCAGACGTCATCTGCCAGCAAAGATAAAACCCAGTGAATCAGAAGTGGACGTTCCACACGATACTCATCCTGATGGCCTTAATCGGGATGGGGACCGCAGTGATGCGCCATCTGTCGGCTGGAACGCCGTTTTTACCGGGACAGGCGAAATCCGTATGGCTGGTTGAAGCGCGGGTCGACTTTGACACTACAGGCGGCCCCGTGAGTGCCAGTCTCAGCTTGCCTGACGACCATCCACCCGGTTTTGAGCTTTTTGAGGAGCAGGCTGCCTCTCCCGGATATGGCTTTACCGTTCTAGGGGAAGGTGATAATCGGCGTGCGGAGTGGACCAAGCGCGAGGCTGAAGGAGAGCAGTCACTCTATTACAGTGCCCAGTTGGTCGAGTCAGATAGTGATGGCGCCAGTGCGGCGGAGCCGGTATTTTCGTCCAGAGAATACAACAATTATTGGGAGGATGCGCAAGAGCTGGCGGCGAAGGAAGTGCTTGGTCTTGCACGGGGAAAGTCCAGCTCTCCTTTGAGCCTGACGCGTGAACTGATCAAATTGCTCAATAGCCCTTCGTCCCAGAATGCCGCCCTGTTGCGCTCAGATACTTTGGGCCAAGCGGAGTTGTTGATACATTTTCTGAATCGTGCCGATATTCCTGCTCGGTATGTGATGGGGCTTTATCTTGAGGATGCCCGACGTCGGCAGATACTGACACCGATGGTTGAGATTTACACCGAGCAAGAGTGGCTGCTGGTCAATCCCAAAACGGGCGATGTGGGGGTGCCGCCCAACTTGCTGCTGTGGCACCGTGGTGGCGTTTCCGTGCTGGATGTGTCTGGCGGCAAGAACTCACGCGTTCATTTTTCAATGATTCGACAGACGGTTCCTGCCGCGCAGTTGGCCCAGATTACTAAGAGCGACAGTATTTTTTCACGACTCGGTGTCCAGCGTTTGCCGATTGAAGAGCAGAGCATGTTTAAGTTGCTGCTGCTATTGCCGTTGGGCGCGGCGGTGGTGGTGTTTATGCGGGTCATTATTGGTTTGAAGACATCGGGCACCTTCATGCCGGTACTGATTGCGCTGGCTTTTCTGCAGACCTCCTTGGTCGAGGGCCTGATCAGCTTTGTGCTGGTCGTTGCCGCTGGTTTAGCGCTACGCGGTTATCTGAGTCGGCTGAACCTTCTATTGGTGGCACGTATTGCCGCACTGATTGTATTGGTGATATTCATGATTTCGGCCTTTAGTATTATCGGTTACCAGCTCGGCTACAGTGCTGGCATGACGATTACTTTTTTCCCCATGATTATCATTGCCTGGACGATTGAGCGGATGTCGATTCTCTGGGAGGAAGATGGCCCCAGTGAGGTCGTGAGTCAGGGCGGCGGGAGTTTGTTGGTGGCGGTGATCGCTTATCTTTTGATGCAGATGCCACTCTTTGTCCACCTCACGTTTAATTTTCCAGAGCTTAATCTGGTATTGTTGGCCTCTATTTTGGCCATGGGGCAGTACACCGGCTACAAACTGTCAGAGCTGTGGCGCTTTAGAGCAATGGATGACCTCTGATGAGTAAGCCATGGGTCTCGATCAGGCGTTTGAAAGAATTCGGTATGCTGGGGATGAATTGCCGTAATGTGGACTTCATTAATCGCTATAATCAGCGCAAACACTTCCCTCTGGTCGACAACAAACTCAAAACTAAACTTTTAGCCCAAGAGTATTCCGTACCCACGCCGGGGCTAAAATTTGTGGTCCGTGAGCAGCATGAGATCAGCCATATTGAGCAACAGCTTGCGGATCTTGACAGCTTTGTACTCAAGCCGGCAAAAGGTTCGGGAGGGAAAGGTATATTGGTCGTGACCGGCCGTCAGGGAGACCAGTTTGTTCGTAGCTCAGGCGCGCTGATTGACATTACTGATATTCGGCGGCATATGAGCAACATTCTTGCGGGCCTTTACTCCCTAGCGGGCTCGGCGGATGTGGCAATTATTGAAGACCTTATCGCCTTTGACGATTGTTTTGTGGGGTATTCCCACGAGGGTGTGCCTGATATTCGGATCATTGTTTTTCGTGGTTACCCGGTCATGGCTATGCTGCGCCTCGCCACTGCCGCCTCCGACGGTAAGGCCAATCTGCACCAGGGGGCAGTGGGTGTCGGGCTGGCGCTTGATTCGGGTCGCTGCTTGAAGGCTGCACAGTTTGGTAGGCCGATCAAGTTGCACCCCGATACGGGGTGTTCATTAAGCGATATCCGGATATCCGGGTGGCGAGACATTCTGCTATTGGCATCGCAGTGCTATGATATGACTAGCCTGGGGTATATCGGTACTGATATTGTCCTGGACAAGTTTGCAGGTCCGCAGTTGCTGGAGCTGAACGCTAGGCCGGGCTTGGCGATTCAAATCACCAATGGCCGTGGGTTGTTACCCCGCCTGCGTCACATCGAGCATATGAGTCTGAACCGGCGCTTTCGCGCCGAGCAGCGTGTGGACTACTCTATGCATCAGTTTGCCGAGGAGGGTTCTGCGACACAGAGTGCAGATGCAGGATAAATAATGCAATCCACTGTTGAGCCAGTATTGACGTCGAGAAAAGATATGGCCCGCCTGATGCGTCTGGCGACCTATGCTTCTATTTCTGTGGCCATCGTTCTGGTTTTTGGTAAAACGATCGCTTGGGCCCTCACTGATTCGGTGAGTCTGCTGGCCACTCTCATTGACTCTATTCTGGATGGGCTGGCCTCCCTGATTAACCTGTTTGCCGTGCGACATGCGATCACTCCAGCCGATAAAGAACACCGTTTTGGTCATGGCAAGGCAGAGGCATTAGCAGGGCTGGCCCAGGCAGCATTTATTGCCGGATCCGCAGGCTTTTTGTTGCTGGAATCGGGTCGACGTCTTATTGATCCCGTGCCTTTGGAATCCTATGGGCTCGGTCTAGTGATAATGACCTTTTCTATCATCCTCACGCTGGCGCTGATGTCCTTCCAGCGGTATGTCATTCTTAAGACGGGCTCCACCGCGATCAAGGCAGACGCCCTCCATTACCGCACGGATTTTCTGGTTAACGTCTCTGTTATTATTGCGCTGGTGCTCGCCGTTGAAGGCTGGGGAGGATTTGACGCTTTGTTTGCAATAGGCATTGCGGTTTTTATCTTGTACAGCTCCTGGGGAATTGTGCGCCAGTCCCTTGACGACCTGATGGATAGGGAGCTTCCTGTCGACGAGCGCGACGCCATCACTCGTATTGCAGTCGCGCACTCGAAAGTGCACGGTTTACATGACTTGCGGACTCGGCGGTCCGGCATCGCCACCTTTGTTCAGTTGCATCTCGAAGTGGACGACGAACTGAACTTATTGGAAGCGCATAAAATATCTGACGAGGTGGAGCTAAGACTGCAGGAGGCATATCCCGCAGCTGAAATTATTATCCACCTTGACCCAATTTCTGTGGTGCCCTTTGAGCCGGTACCTGAATTTCTGAAAACATAGACGCTAATGTAGCCGATAGTATTTAAAACGTGTACATCACACGTGCAAAAATATTGGCTCCGTAGCTCGGTAGGCGAGCACCGAGCGCAATGTCCGGGTTGATCGCTCGGTTGTAACCACCCAGATGATCCTCGTAGCGCTTGTCGAGTACATTATCTACGCCTGCGGCCAGTTGTAGGTTTTTGGTGGCATACCATGTGGCATTCAGATTGATCAGACCATAGCTGGATGATTCTTGTTCATTATTTACCACGCTGACATCGTCCTGTTTGGCATACCCCACCGTTTCAATCGTCGCGGTCCATGCGGGAGCAGTGTAGGTAAGGCTAACAGTGGCGTTGGGTGCGGCGATCCGATAGAGGTTGTCGTCACTCGAATCATCACGCTCGCCACGCACATAGTTTACCAGCCCCGACAGAGACCACTGCTCGCTCAGGTACCAAGCCCAGTCCATATCAAAGCCGTACAGCTGAGCGTCTACATTGTTGAATTGCAGTGGGTCTGGATTGTTGGTGCCGTTCTGAGCATTCATCATTCGCACAAAGGCGATTGCAGCCGTGTCTTCGCTGACGGTTCCTTGAATATAATCTTTGACCTTGCTATAAAAAATGCGCGGCGACAGCGTTAGACTGCCGTTGCTGTAGTTCAGGCCTGACTCAATCTGCGAGGATACTTCCGGATTAAGAGCAATGGTTCCGGTATAGGTGTAGCCGTCTGCCAGTCCCGCCGTCGCTTGCAGTGGCAGCCACAAGTAACGTTCCTGATAACTCGGAGAGCGGTTCTTTTGAGCCACTCCGAGGTACCAGCTGGTATTGTCTGTGGCTCTAAACCAGGCTTTTGCAGCGAGGTCGAGATTGTTGTCAACTTGTCTGAGTTTGGAATTATTGAAGGTGTCGCGCAAGGTCGCTGCGGCAGGCATCATCATTGCAGGCGTGGCATTGACTTTATCTGCATCCATCTCCACGCGATTGAAGCGTAGTCCAAACTCCCCGCTCCAATGGCTGGTAAAATTCTCCGTGCGTTCGAAAAATACTCCCAGCACCTCTCGCTTGGCATTATTAAAGTTTTCGACAAAAAACATGGGGCTGTTGGGGTTATCAATATCTGAATTGTGTTTTGCGCTGAAGCCGTCGAAGCCAAACGTTGACGAGCCCGTGTTATCGAACACGGTAGTCATTAATTTAAAGCCCATATTGTCACTGGAGGCGCTGTTGCGTCTCCACTGGCTTGCCGTGGGTGCCTCGCGCAGTAAATAATTTGTCATCGTGTGGTCGAGGTTACTGCTGAACAGCGAGACCATGATATTGACCACCTCATTTCGATCGAAGTTGTAGTGCAAGCTGTACAAATCGCCCTTGATCGTTTCTATGTCCATTGGCAGTGCCGGGGTGCCGCTGTCGCCGGTGTCGTTATACCCATAGTCCAGCTGTACGGTGTGATTGCCCGTGCGAAAGCCGTAGCCTAGGTCGTAACGCTGGCGCTCGTATTCGGTTGGCCGGATTTTGCCGTCCGGAAATTCAGCATCGTCGCCATTTTCTGTCATGGCGGCCACTCTGACTCTATTGTGCTTGTTGCCGGCATAGACTGCTGACTCAAGGTGATAAGCATCGTTCACCGACTGGGCATTACCAATCAGTCGGCCTCCCAGTTCGAAGTCTTCTCCAGCACCAAATTCACCTTGTATCGATTTGACGTCGATGGCCCCGCCGATGGACTCCTGGGCCACACTGACGGGGACGATACCGCGGTAGATTTTCAGCGACTCCAATTGACCACCCACCGCATAGGACATTGGCGGATCCATCCAGTTGGGTCCTGAGGGGGCAAGATGCGTTCCATCCAGGGAGACGGCTATTCGTGAGCCGAACATGCCTCGATACTGAGGGATGCCGGTGAGCGGCCCATTGGTGTTGACGTTGGCCCCGGGTGCCTTCTTCAATAACTGTGCCAGATCTGATGAGATCAGTAGTTCATCGGCCACATCGATGGTAAGCGTATTCTGGCTGGCAGTGACCACCAATTCTTCCAGATGGTCCGCCTGCACTGGCAATGCACACAGCACTGTGGCGATGGCCATATGATAGGGTTTTGTCAGCATGGGTGCTCCATTGTCTAAAAATGCACTGGATTGTGGATTTCTTCGGGAAGAATTACGGTATCACGTGTGATTGTCCTATGAAGTGGTTCAAATAATCAAATTTTCATCTCGATAGTGTCGGTGGTGAGATCAAAAGACTATCGCTGATTCATGGGAAAAATGCCTACGCGATCACTGCAGACTGTAATTGGCCGATCAGTGTCGGTGAGGTCAGGCTCCAACTTGATTGCTTATGGCAGGATGATCAGTTTACGCTGGGCAACGCCTCCTCAACGGATCTATCACCCCCGATGTGGAGGGGTGAGGTGATCTTCGAGTTTTTGTGCCGACGACGTCATCGCGCCCCCTTTTGCGGTGAGTGATACTTGAACAGCACTAAAACATACTGTATGTTCAAACGCTGATTTCGGGTGGGTTGATGGCTCGCCTTTCGCATTTTTACTGAAGCGTTTTGCTCCGTGTGTCTGTCAGGCTCATCGATAGTAATCCGCCCCGACAATGAGGTAACCCCGTGAGCGACCTTGAACAGTTTCGCCAGGAGACGCGAGTCTGGCTGCAGGAAAATTGTCCCGAGGCCATGCGTCAGCAGGCCAAAGGCTTTGAGGATATTTTCAATGGGGGCCGCAACCCTGAATTCATCCACCCTGATCAAAAGCTTTGGTGCGACCGTATGGCTGCTCGTGGCTGGACGGTTCCCCACTGGCCTAGAGAGTACGGTGGCGGCGGGCTAAGTAAAGAAGAGGTGAGAGTCCTCGCTCAGGAGATGGCGGCCATCCGTGCCCGCCCTGCATTGAGCAGTTTTGGTATTTCCATGCTCGGCCCTGCTTTGCTGCACTTTGGTTCTGAGGAGCAAAAGCTTGAACATCTGCCTAAAATCGTGCGCGGTGAAATTCGCTGGTGTCAGGGTTACTCTGAACCAAACTCTGGCTCTGACTTGGCCAGCCTCGCGACCAAAGCCGAAGACAAGGGTGATCATTATCTGATCAACGGCCAGAAAATCTGGACGTCCTATGCAGATAAGTCTGACTGGATATTTTGTCTTGTGCGCACCGACAACTCGGGCACCAAGCACGAGGGTATCAGCTTTGTGCTGTTCGATATGGCGCAGGAGGGCGTGACGACTCGTCCCATCAAATTGATCAGCGGCAGCTCCCCGTTTTGCGAAACCTTCTTTGATAACGCGATCGCAGACAAGAAAAACCTGGTTGGAGAAGAGGGTAAAGGCTGGACCATCGCTAAGTACCTGCTGACGCATGAGCGGGAGATGATTTCCGCTTTCGGGGCCGCACCTAAAAAGTCTGTCGGGCAAGTGGCGCTGGATAATATCGGGGCCGATGCCTCTGGCCGTTTGTCCAACTCAATACTGCGCCAGAATATCGCCCAGTATCAGCTCGATACTATGGCTTTCGGCGCGACCATGGCGCGCGTCGGAGACGAATCAAAAGCTGGGAAGGGTCTCGGTGCGGCGTCCTCCATATTCAAATACTACGGTACGGAACTGAATAAGCGGCGCAATGAACTGAATCTGGCAGTATGCGGTGAATCTGGTTTGGGCTGGGAGGGCGAGGAATATCATCAGGGTGTGGTCAGTCGAGATTGGCTGCGCTCCAAGGGGAATTCTATCGAGGGTGGGACCTCTGAGGTGCAGCTGAATATTATTGCCAAGCGTGTGCTTGGACTTCCCGACGCATAGCCCCGGTCACACAGAGGATTATTGAAAATGGCATTGGTTTTGAATGAAGAGCAGGTGATGCTAAAGGAATCTGCTGCTGGTTTTTTGGCGGACAACGCTACTGTGACACATCTGCGCGCATTGCGTGACAGCAATAGCGAACGTGGGTTCAGCGACGACGTATGGAATGAAATGGCGCAGATGGGCTGGGCGGGTATCGCCATCCCGGAGGCCTTTGGTGGCTTAGGCTATGGATATACCGGTTTAGGGCTATTGCTGGAGCAGGCAGGCCGTAATCTTAGCGCCAGCCCCCTGCAATCGACCGTTCTGGTGGCCGCAACTTTAATTGGCGAATTGGGGAGCTCGCAGCAAAAAGAGGAGCTGTTGCCTGCTATTGCTGCAGGCCAGAAGCTCATTAGTTTGGCACTGCAGGAAGGGCCGCATCACGCACCACAGCAAAGCGCATTGAGTGCGACGTTGAATGAGGGCGACTATATCCTTAGTGGCACTAAATTGATGGTGTTGGATGCGGTTTCTGCGCACACTTTTATTGTCATCGCGCGCACCAGTGGGACGCCCGGTGAGGAGCAGGGATTAAGCGCTTTTCTGCTCGATGCGGGCACCGCTGGTCTGACTGTGGAGCGACGTAGCCTGGTAGATTCGCGCAGTGTAGGTGCACTGGTGTGCGACAATGTGCGGGTTCCTGCGGCTAATCTTCTGGGTGCGCCCGGAAGCGCTTGGGTTGGGCTTAACCGCGCACTGGATATCGCCAATATCGGACTGGCGTCAGAGTTGCTGGGTGTGTCGACCGAAGTGTTTGAGAGGACCATCGCCTATCTTCAAGAGCGTAAGCAATTTGGCCGTGTGATTGGCTCCTTTCAGGGTTTACAGCATCGTGCTGCAGAGCTGTTTGCAGAGCTGGAGCTGGCGCGATCGATTGTATTGAAGGCACTCCATACAGTTGATGACGGCGACCAAGAGTTGTCTTTGATTGCCAGCGCGGCCAAGGCAAAGTTGTGCGAAGTGGCCCAGCGCGCGACCAATGAGGCTATCCAGATGCATGGCGGCATCGGCATGACTGATGAGTACGAGATCGGGTTTTTCATCAAGCGAGCGCGGGTCGTTCAGCACACCTTTGGCGACTATAATTACCATCTGGATCGCTTTGCGCACTTTAGCGGCTTCTAAGCATACGGTAGAGACGGAATCCCATAATAATGAATGCAGAACTAAAGCACTTTGACGAAGCGGTTGCCAGCCTCACCGCAGTCGGCCAGGGTTTTGAAGTGAACACAGTAGAGCTTGCGGGTGTTCAATACCGCAACTTTGCCACGTTGCCTGCCAACCTTGCGCAGTACTTTACCGTCATGTTGCAGCACGCTGAAAAAGAGTTTGCAGTCTACCTGGACGAGCGCTATACCTTTGGCCAAGGCTACCAGCACAGTTGTGAATTTGGCGCCGCGTTAGTAGAGCGCTATGGTTTGGTAAAGGGTGACCGAGTGGCCATCCTGAGCCGTAACAACCCGCAGTGGATGATGGCTTTTATTGGGATCACTTCTGTGGGTTGCGTGGCCGTGCCGATGAACGGCTGGTGGACGACAGAAGAATTGGACTACGGTTTTGCGGATAGTGGTGCCAAGATTGTGGTAGCCGATCGCGCGCGGGTGCAGCGACTGGCCACTATTGTAGAAAAGCATGATCTGCACATTATCGCTATTGATGATTGCAGTAGTCTTGGTGTTGAGCACACGGTGTTTGCCGAATTACTGCGGGAGTTCTCGGGTAGAGGCATGCCCGAAAAAGAGGTTGCCCTAGAGGATCACGCTACCATTATGTACACCTCGGGTTCCACCGGCCACCCTAAAGGCGCATTGTCTTCCCATAGAGGCGTCCTGGCGGCGCTCTACAGTTGGATGTGTATGGGCGTTGCTACCAAAATGACAGGGGCTCAGGCTGTTCGAGAGCAGGGACTGCCGCCTTGTGCGCTGGTGACAATTCCATTGTTTCATTGTACGGGTAGCCACTCGGCCTTCATGCTGTCTTTGGTGGTGGGTCGTAAAATGGTGATCATGCATAAGTGGGATGCGCAGGAGGCCCTGCGGCTGATCGAGGCGGAAAAAGTGACTTGGTTCAATGGCGTACCGACTATGTCGGCGGAGTTGCAGGCGGCAGCGGCGACCACAGTGCGGGATATTACATCACTGACGGAGATTATGGCAGGCGGTGCTGCGCGTCCCCCGGAGCAGGTCAAAAAAATCAGTGGTACGTTTAAAAATTCCACACCGGGGATTGGCTACGGACTGACGGAAACGAATGCATTGGGGGCGGTGAATGCGGGTGCCTTCTATGTCGCCAGACCGGACAGCGCGGGGCGAGTCGTGCCTCCGGTGACGGAGTTTCGCATCATTTCGGAAGACGGCCATGAGCGGGCCACAGGTGAGCGGGGTGAGCTGTGCATCAAGTCTCCGGCCAATATACTGGGTTACTGGAACAAGCCGGAAGCCACGGCAGAAGCCTTTGTTGACGGTTGGTTTCATACCGGCGATATTGCCTATCTGGACGAGGACGGGTTTCTTTACATCGTTGATCGGATCAAGGAAATTATTATTCGAGGGGGTGAAAACATTAGCTGCATTGAAGTGGAGGCCGCTATTTATTCACATCCAGACATTCACGAAGTCGCGGTATTTGGGCTGCCGGATGAGCGCTTAGGCGAGGTCGTCGGGGCTGCCGTGGTATTGCGAGAGGGCGTTCAACTTGGCGCAGATGAGCTGCGCGTCTATTTATCCGAGCACTTGGCAATGTTCAAGATACCGGCCTATATTTGGTTCCCAACTGAACAGCTGCCGCGTATCGCATCCGGAAAGATTTTTAAACGACAGATCAAGGCAGACTATGCTGCCAAGCTGACACTGAATAAACAGCCGCAAAATAAGGTTAATCAACCGAATGAAGATGGAGAAGGAAAATGACGATGGATTTAGGCGTTAGTGCAAAACTGGTACCGCTGCTTGAAGAGGTGCGGTGCTTTATTGAGAAAGAAATTCTGCCGGTAGAGGTCGAGTTCTATGAAGATATTGCGGTGGGCGATCGATGGGAGTGGACGCAGCGTCAGACCGATATTCGGGAGGGTCTGAAGACCAAGGCCAAGGCGCAGGGGTTGTGGAATTTCTTTCTCACCGAAGGTGACTCCGGTTCCGGCCTGAATACGGTGGAGTACGCCTATCTTGCCGAAGAGATGGGTAAGTCACATTTGGCCGCAGAGGTCTTTAATTGCGCTGCTCCCGATACGGGGAATATGGAGGTGCTACACAAATACGGTACCGAGGAGCAGAAAAAGCAGTGGCTGGAGCCGCTGTTAAACGGTGACATCCGTTCTGCTTTTTCCATGACTGAGCCGGGAGTGGCGTCTTCTGATGCCACTAATGTCTGCACGGAGGCGGTACTCGATGGCGACGAGTGGGTAATCAACGGAGAGAAGCACTACGTGTCTGGTGCTGGCGATCCGCGCTGTAAGATAATGATTGTCATGGTAAAAACGGAGCCGGACGCCCCCAAACATCAGCAGCAGTCACAGATACTAGTTCCCACGGACACCCCTGGGTTTGAAAACCTGCGAGCCATGAACGTGTTCTCAATGGATGATGCGCCCCACGGCCACATGCATCAAAAATTCACCAACGTGCGGGTACCCAAGGAAAATATTCTTCTGGGCTCCGGTCGCGGTTTTGAGATTTCTCAGGGTCGGCTTGGGCCGGGTCGTATACACCACTGTATGCGCGCCATCGGTGCTGCAGAAAAAGCACTAGAACTGCTCTGCCAGCGCGCTGTGTCGCGTGTCGCTTTTGGTAAGCCGCTGGCACGCCTGGGCGGTAATATCGACATTATCGCAAATGCTCGAATGGACATTGAACAGGCTCGCTTGCTCACGCTGAAGACGGCGTGGATGATGGATAATGTCGATGCGAAAGAAGCGCGCATATGGATTTCGATGATCAAGACTGCGGTGCCTAATATTTCTATTCGTATTGTGGACGAGGCCATTCAGATGTTTGGTGCATTGGGTGTTAGTCAAGATACGCCGCTGGCGAATATGTATATGTCCCAGCGCACGCTGCGTTTAGCCGATGGGCCCGATGCAGTGCACCGCATGGTGGTGGGCCGTCATGAGCTCAAGCGTTACGCATAGCGCACAATGCAGCCCTGCGAGGCGGCTAAGGAGGGCCTCCCTGGTTGAGTGAATAGCGATGGCTTTTCACTTGATCAGAACCGGTGGTTGAAAAAATCGCTTTGATTCGGTGAGAGACTGATGTACGTTCTATAAAAGATAAATAATAGCGGAATAGACGAAATGAATGTTGCTACTAAGCGGTGCGCGCCGTTTCTCGCGTTGATAGCGTTTTCTCCCGTTGCCTCTCTGGTTTGGGCTGCTACCGGAGGCAACTCGCTTGAAGAAATCATTGTAACGGCCAATAAGCGGGAAGCCTCGCTGATGGATACGGCCGCATCAATCAGCGCCTTTGACAGCGCCACGCTTGATCAGTTGGGTATAACGGGCAGTCAGGATCTGGTGGTACATACGCCTTCCCTGTCGATTACAACGTTTAGGGTCAGTATCCGCGGGGTGGGTCGGCCCCAACTGGCGGTTGGTTCGGAGCCGGGGATCGGCATTTACTGGGACGGCGTTTACAATACTGAAAACGGTATATTTAACTACTCCGAGTTCATGGATATTGAGCGCATTGAGGTATTGCGGGGGCCGCAGGGCATCCTTTATGGGCGCAATTCGGTTGGCGGCGCCATAAGCTTTATCAGTAAGCGACCTAGCGAGGAGTGGGAGGGTAACGTTACAGCGCAACTCACCAACTACGACGGCAGACTCATTCAGGGGTTGGCTAGCGGCCCGATCACTGACACATTGAGTGTGTTGGCGGGTGCGTCTTATATCAGCCACGAGGGATTCCAGAAAAACACGTACAACGGCAAGGACTATGAGCAGGACAAAACGCCCTATGCTACGGTGAGCCTGCAGTATCAGCCCAATGATCGCTGGAATACCGTACTCAAGGTCATAGGCGTAGACCGCGATTACCGGCAGGGAAACGGTTACATACTGGAGCCTTTTGCACGTGAGTTAGCGCAACCCGTAGCGAATGATACTACGGGAGCGCTCATTAGCTTGCCGGGTATGTTCCCCGCGCAGAACTTCGTCAATATGCGCCAGGGCCTGGCCATAGAGAATCCCGCGCTGCAAGATGAGAATAAAGTAACACAAGACCGTAATCCAAATCTCAAGAACCGGCGCTGGGCGATTTTTCTGAATAGCGAATACAGCGCAGACACTTTCACCCTCAAGTATACCGGGGGGTATAACAAATACTGGTTTGATACGACAAGTGATGCCGACGCCAGCGTTCAGGCGGACTCGGGCGTCGACTGGAGCAAGCTCACTGCCAAAGTCGGAACTCTTGATGTTCCTGTCGCGGATCTCCCCGGCTTCCCAGCCCCAGAGAATCCGATTACCGGCGCCGATATGACCTTCAACGTCGACCAGGAGGCGAGATTCAGCTCCCACGAATTGCAGTACTCGTCGGAATGGGACAGTGATTTCTCGCTGTTGGGCGGACTTTATTATTATCACAGCGACGAATCGCAGGTCGTGGATTTTCGAGAGTGGAATGATAAGTTAATGGAGACGTACCAATTTCTCGTCGATCTTGCTAATGCGGTTGGCGTCGATGTGCCCAATGTTGTCAGTAAAGACAACTATCTTTATCGTGGTGAAGCGAGCGTAGATACCCGCTCCTATGCATCCTATGGGCAGCTATCGTGGGACCTGTCGCCCGAGACTATCTTAACCGCCGGTTTACGCTATTCTTATGACGAGAAAAAAGGCAATGATAATACCTTTGTGCAGTATGTGGGTGATCCTGATAATCCGACCGTGTACAGGGCCGAAGATGACAGTTGGGATAAGTGGACCTGGCGTTTGGGTGCAGACCATTATTTGACGCCGGATCAGTTTCTGTATGCCTTTGTCGCGACCGGCTACCGCTCTGGTGGCTTTAATTTCCAAAAGCCCAGCGCTACTACAGATGTTGATGTGGTGAAGCCGGAAGAAATTATCTCCTATGAGATAGGCTATAAAGGGTCAACATTTGAAAACCGGTTGAATGTAGGTGCCTCTGTGTATTACTACGATTACACCAACTTACAGGTGATTAAGCAGGACGTGGAAAACGGCATCGCCTTGAACACCTTTCAAAATGCCAAAGACGCAGAAGCTGCCGGTCTGGAACTGGACTTTAGAGCCCTGCCGACACCGAGCATCATGCTCAGCGGAACGTACTCTTACAATTTCACGGAGTTTAAAACCTTCTCCAGCAAAGATGCCAACGCTTGCACCTTGGGGCCCTATGCAGTGGGCGATACTCAGAATCCGCTATGCACGGACGAGCAAGATCTCCAAGGCAATGAATTTGTGTTGACGCCCAAAAACAAGGCGTCTTTGAATGCCACCTACTTCTGGCAGATGTTTGATCTCGATTGGTCAGCTACCGGCACTTATTCCTACACCGGCAAACAGTGGATGTCGATTTTCAATGATCCAGAATATGATAGAGTCGACAGCTATGACCGTTGGGATGCGCGTGTGAATATGGCTGCCCTCGATCAGCAATGGGAGGTGACTGCATTCGTCAAAAATATCGCCGATGATCGGAATATCATCAGCCGAGGCCGGCCCAGTACTGTGACCCAAAACGCGACATCTGTGCTGTCTGATCCCCGTATTTATGGGTTGAAAGTGCAATACAACTTTTAACCTTGCGCTCGGGGACGACTCTCACCGGCTCAGAGTGTCTCCGATTCCAGTTCCGGTTCCGGTTCAATAATGCCTCAGGCTCAGCCGGGTCCAACGCGGTATGGCTTGGCGTCGCGTGCACACAGCGGGTTGAGGTATAAAATACTTGAACCGGCCAAATACATACTGTATGTTCAAATCCCTTTTTAAGCTGATATGTTCAGTTCATCGTTGCTTCCGGTAGATCTTTGACCGAAAACCATCTTTCGCTATCAGCGCCCACAGTGGGGGTGGGTGAAACAGCATCGATCGACAACAATCAACCGTTTCTGTTGCAGCAAAAACCGATGAGGAGCACACCATGGCAGTAAAGATCGTACCCAAAGAAGAAATGTTGGACGCTATCGGCACTAAGTTTGAGCCCGGCGAGTGGATTGAGGTGACACAGGATCGTATCAATGTCTTTGCCGATTGCACCGAGGATCATCAGTTTATCCACGTGGACGAAGAAGCAGCAAAAAACACGCCTTTTGGCAGCACCATCGCCCATGGCTTCTTGACCCTGTCCTTGCTGTCTAAAATGGCCGAAGGTAACGGCGTTATCCCTGAGAACATCGTCATGGGCCTCAATTATGGCTTTGACAAGGTGCGTTTTCTGTCGCCAGTGAAATCAGGTAAGCGCGTTCGCGCGAACGCAGAAGTCGCTGATATCGTCCGCAAAGATGAGAATCGATTTCTGATTAAGCAGGTGATTTCTGTAGAGATTGAGGGAGAAGACACTCCTGCCTTGGTCGCAGAATGGTTGAGTATGGTTATTGCCGGCTGATCAGCCGGCCTATTTATTTTTCTATTGAGAGGATTTCAGTAATGTCTATTCGTTATGACGGTAAAGTCGCAATCGTTACCGGTTCTGGGCAGGGCTTGGGTCGCAGCCACGCCATCGAGCTGGCTAAACGTGGCGCGAAGGTTGTAATCAACGATCTGGGCGGCGGTGTTGATGGTTCAGGTGGCTCATCCGATGCTGCCAAGGCTGTTGTGGCAGAAATTGAAGCGCTGGGCGGTGAAGCGATAGCCAACGGTGCCAATGTCGCCAAATACGACGAAGTTGAGGCTATGGTAAAGCAGGCGATGGAGAAGTGGGGCCGTGTTGACATCTTGGTCAATAATGCCGGCATTTTGCGCGATAAAAGCTTCACCAAAGGCAGTCTGGATGACTTTAAACTGGTACTTGATGTTCATCTGATGGGCAGTGTCAATTGCACCAAGGCCTGTTGGGATATCATGCGTGATCAGGCCTACGGCCGCATCGTGGTCACCACATCGTCATCAGGTCTGTACGGTAACTTTGGTCAGACCAACTATGGCAGCGCCAAGATGGGTGTTATCGGCATGATGAATACATTGGCTCAGGAGGGTGCAAAATATGATATCCGCATTAACGCCCTAGCGCCTACGGCCGGTACCCGCATGACCGAAGGTCTGATTCCTGAGGAGGCCTTTGCACTGCTGACGCCTGAGACGGTAACACCTGCGGTACTGTATATGGCCAGTGACGACGCTCCCAACAAGACAATCATTTGTGCTGGTGCCGGTGCCTATTCAGTCGCCAAGATTATTGAAACCGATGGCGTCTGGCTAACACCTGAAGATCAGACCCCCGAGGGTATCGCGGCCAACTGGGATGCGATTACTTCTTCGGAAGGTCAAACACAGCCCCAGGCAGGTTTTGAACAGACGGTAAAATTCACCGGCAAGGCTATGACAGGCCTGGGCCTGAATAAGTAAACATTGACTCAAGGGGCCTTCATTGGTGCCCTGTTATTGGAGAGAAGAGACATGAAAGAAGCAGTTATTGTATCCACCGCTCGCACCCCGATTGGTAAGGCCTTTCGGGGCGGTTTTAATAATCTTGGTGGGGCGACTTTGGGCGCAGTTTCGGTGGCCGAAGCCGTCAGGCGTGCCGGTATTGATCCGGCTCGCGTCGAAGATGTGATTATGGGCAGTGCTTTGCAACAAGGCGCCACCGGCTCCAATATTGCGCGTCAGATTGCGTTGCGGGCCGGCCTGCCGATTACCACTTCTGGTATGACAATAGACCGCCAGTGTTCATCGGGTTTGATGGCGGTAGCGACGGCTGCGAAGCAGGTCATGTACGACGGTATGGACTGTGTGATCGGTGGTGGACTGGAGTCTATCTCGCTAGTGCAAAATGAACACATGAATCTGCACCGCATGGTAGACGACGAGTTGATGGCGATTGAGCCCAATATGTTCGTGCCGATGCTGCAGACAGCGGAAATTGTCGGTCAGCGTTACAATATTTCACGTGAGGCGATGGACGAATACGGATTGCAATCGCAGGAACGCACCGCAGCGGCGTATGCCGCTGGCAAGTTTGCCGATGAGCTGGTAGACGTGACCTGTAAACGCATTGCCTGGGACAAAGCGACTGGCAATTCCTCAGAAGTCGAAGCGACTGTGTCTGCCGACGAAGGTTTGCGTGGCACGACACTGGAAGGTCTTCAGGGGCTGAAGACTGTGGTCGAAGGTGGCACTATCACTGCCGGCAACGCATCCCAGTTGTCTGACGGTTCTTCTGCTCAGCTGATTATGGATTCAAAAGTGGCTGAAAGCGAAGGTTTACAGCCCTTGGGCCTATACCGTGGAATGGCGGTTGCCGGTTGTGCTCCCGATGAGATGGGAATCGGCCCGGTCTTTGCTGTGCCCAAGCTGCTTAAGCAGCACGGTCTGACGGTTGATGACATTGGCCTATGGGAACTCAACGAAGCCTTTGCCGTGCAGGTGATTTATTGTCGCGACCAGTTGGGCATCGACAACGATAAGCTCAATGTGAACGGCGGCGCTATTTCTGTTGGGCACCCCTATGGCATGAGTGGTTCTCGCATGATCGGTCACGCGTTAATCGAAGGTAAGCGCCGTGGTGTTAAATACGTCGTGATTACAATGTGTGTCGGTGGCGGCATGGGTGCAGCAGGCTTATTCGAAGTCGCGTGATACTGCACTGAGTAAAACGGCGCTTGCGGGCGCCGTTTTTGTTTTTGTCTGCAATACCGACTTCGATGACCTGAGGAATAACTATGAAAGCAGTGACATGCAAAGAACACGGTCTGCCGGATAAATTGGAGTTGGTGTTGGACTGGCCGGAACCCGAAGTGGGTGAGCACGATGTCTTGATTGACGTTAAAGCTGCGGGTCTGAATTTCCCCGATGTGCTGATGATACAGGGCAAGTACCAGTACCAGCCTGAGATGCCGTTTATCCCAGGTGGCGAGTGTGCGGGAGTAGTGGCAGCAGTCGGAGCCAACGTCAGTCGGTTCAAGGTAGGAGACAAGGTGCTATCCGCCGGTGGCTCCGGCGCATTTTGTCAAAAAATTGCGGTCAGTGAACTTAGCGCGTTTCCCATGCCCGATGGGCTGAGCTTCGAGCAGGCCGCTGGCGTTAGCATTACCTACTTTACCTCCTACTACGCCCTCAAACAGCGGGCCAATATCCAGCCTGGCGAAACTTTGCTGGTGCTGGGAGCGGCCGGAGGTGTCGGGACCAGTGCTATTGAACTGGGTAAACAAATGGGCGCCAAGGTGATTGCTGCAGCAAGTAGCGATGAGAAGCTTAAGCTATGCAAGAAGTTGGGTGCCGATGAACTCATCAACTACAGTGAAGTGAACCTGAAGGATACCATCAAGGAATTGACGGGCGGAAAAGGTGTGGATGTAGTTTACGACCCGGTGGGTGGTGATTATGCAGAGCCGGCGCTTCGCGGTATGGCTTGGAACGGTCGTTATCTGGTGATTGGTTTCGCCAGCGGTCCAATTCCCAAGATCGCACTCAACCTGGCTTTGCTCAAAGGCTGTTCTATCGTCGGTGTATTCTGGGGACGCTTTACAGGCGAGGAGCCCGAGGTTAATTTAAAGAATATTGAGGAGCTGTGGGAGCTGTTCGCCAGTGGCGAAATTAGTCCTGTGGTAACCGACAGCTTTCCTGTCGAGCGGTATGAAGAAGCCTTCAACTGTATGATAGAGCGTCGCGCACGCGGCAAGGTCATTATCACCATGTAGGGAGTCTGGGATGCAGAGCTTTGAATTCACTGCGGTCGCTAGAATTATCAATGGGGTTGGCAGTGCACTGGAACTTGCAGCCCAGTGTAGGCGCTTGGGTGTAGAGCGTCCTCTGCTGGTTACCGATCCTGGATTGATGTCTATCGGCTTGATACAGCCAGTGCTTGCCGCGCTGGAAAAAGAAGGGCTCTCACCGTTGGTGTTTGACCAAGTGCGCGAAGATCCACCCGAAGCTACGGTACTGGCTGCCGCCGAACTGGCGCGCCGTGGCAATATCGATGGCGTCATCGCGGTTGGCGGTGGCAGTTCAATGGACGTGGCCAAGGTGGTGGCAGTACTGCTTGGTTCTCAGCAAACACTATCTGAGCTGTATGGAGTGGATCAGGTAACCGGCGGCAGATTGCCATTGATACTGGTGCCTACAACCGCAGGAACAGGTTCCGAGGTGACACCGGTGGCGGTTATCACCACTGGGGAGACGACCAAGGCCGGGGTCTCGTCGCCGGTATTGTTGCCGGATGTGGCAGTATTGGATGCCTCGCTAACCTTGGGCTTACCGGCCTCTATTACCGCCATGACCGGTGTTGATGCCATGGTTCACGCCATCGAAGCTTACACGTCCCGGCATAAAAAAAACCCCTTGTCCGATAATCTGGCCGTTAAGGCCTTAGCGTTGTTGTCGCGCAATATTCGCACCGCTGTGCATGAGGGTGGTAATCGTGAGGCGCGAGAAAATATGCTTTTGGGCGCCTGTCTGGCAGGTCAGGCATTTGCGAATGCCCCCGTCGGCGCGGTACATGCATTGGCGTATCCGTTGGGCGGCCACTACCATATTCCCCACGGCTTGAGTAACTCGCTCGTGTTGCCTTGTGTGTTGGAGTTTAATGCGTCGCATGCGGAGGAACTCTACGCAGAGCTGGCTGAGGTGGTGATTGGAGCCCCGGTTGCGGGCAGCGCCAGTGCCAAAAGCGCGGCATTGACGGCTGCACTGCGTCAACTTGTCGACGATGTAAAATTGCCTGCTACATTGCAACAGGCCGGAGTGAAAGAAAGCGATCTGGAAATGTTGGCCAGTGATGCCATGCTGCAGCAGCGCCTGCTGATGAATAATCCGCGGGACGTGTCTTATGAAGACGCGCTATCCATTTACAAAGCCGCCTACGGAGGTGGCGCATGAGTCAGGAGGCACTACCCACGCGGGCCGACTACAAAGTGTTCTACCCGATCTCTACGCGCTGGTCTGACAATGATATTTATGGCCATGTGAACAACGTGGCCTACTACGCTTATTTCGATACCGTGGCTAACCGCTACCTCATTGAAGAGGGCGGGCTGGATATTAGTGACGCTACTATCGTTGGCTATGTGGTGAGTTCAGGTTGCGAATATCATGCTCCTATTGCTTATCCCGAGTCCGTAGAGGCCGGTTTGCGTGTAGACCGGCTCGGCAATAGTTCAGTGCAATACGGTATTGCCATTTTTAGGGAGGGTGAGCAGGTCGCGTCTGCACATGGTTATTTCGTGCACGTTTTTGTTGAGCGAGCGGAAAATCGTTCTGTACCGATTCCGAAAAACCTGCGCGTGGCACTGGAGCGCCTTTAAGTACCGATGCGTTGTTGATCAGCGGTCATTGATGACTAACACCACCAGTACAATAAAGAGCACCCCAGTGCTGAACAGCGGTGCCAGAGCGGTGTGATACTGATACAACCCGCCGGCGCAGATGGGGCCGATCGCAAACCCTATTGCGGGACATGAGCTTACCAGCCCCGCAGCTGCGCCTTGTTCCTCCGTCGATACGGCCAGCGAAGCACCCGCGGCAATCGAAGGCATGCAAAGCGCCATACCGATGCCGAGAAAGGCCATGCCAACAGACAGGACCATAAAGGTTTCAAAGCCCGAAATCACCGCCGCGCCTATCAGCATGAACAGTAAGCCAATGCGAACGAACTGCGTGGGCCGCAATTGCAGCCGTTGCATCACGGTGATCTGAGTTAGGAACGTAAACGTGGCGCAGACCAGCAAAGCTGCGCCGGTCATTTGCGCCGTCTCAATGCCACTGAGGTGAAGTTTATCCTGCAGCTGGAATCCTAGGGTCTGTTGTATGCTAGAAAACCCAATGAACAAACCAACGGCGGTGATCAGTAGCAATGTAATGCGTTTATCCGTATAGCGCAGCTTTCGTGAGGACTTGCGATTTGTGTGTTGCGCATCAGGTGTAACCGGTAATTTTCGCCATACCACCATGGCGGCGGCAGCGGCCAAGGCGGCAGCAAAATACAGGGGGGCCAGCAGGCCAAAAGTGGCCAGAGCGCCACTCACGGCAGGGCCAAGAATGGTGCCCATGCTGTTAGCGGTGCCCAGTCGAGCCATGGTTTTTGTGCGTTCGTCTCGACTGGTATGGTCGGCGGCGTAGGCCGCGCTGGCGGGGCCAGTGGCTGACATGACAATCGATTGGCAGCAGCGCGTTATCAGCAGTATCACATAGAGTAACGTGCCGCTGAGCAGACCGGTCATCCCCGCATAGAATACACTGGTAAACAGCACGGTACCCACCGTATATCCGATCAATCCGGTGATCATAATCGGTTTACGCCCAATGCGATCGCTAAGCCGGCCCCAATGCGGAGCGGCAAGCCCGAAAATTAATGCGGATAGCGCGATAATAGACGTGATTTGCAATTCGCCTAGATGCACTTCTCGACCTAACGGCGCGAGGATGGCAAACACCAGGGACTGTCCCATCCCGGTGGACATAAGCGCCAGGATGAGGACAGTCAGCTGTTGGCGAGTCAGTCTTCCTGACAAGGGAAGGCCTGCCGCGCAGGGCTACTTGAGTTCAGAGGAAGATTTCTCTAGTACCCGGCGCGCCACGATCAATTGTTGTATCTGCTGTGTACCTTCAAAGATATCCAGAATCTTGGAGTCACGCGCGAATTTCTCCAGCAGAATATTTTCGCTATATCCCAGACTCTGACACAGAGCCACGCAGCGCAGAGTGATGTTATTGCCCACGCGGCCGGCTTTAGCTTTGCACATGGACGCTTCCATCGAGTTGGGCATTTTGTTGTCCGCCATCCAGGCGGCCTTCAATACCAGCAACCTAGCGCCGTGCCACTCGGCTTCCATTTGACACAGTTCTGCTTCCACTGCAGTGAGGTTGGCCGGCTTTTTGTCGAACTTTAGTTCCACGCCTTCCTCTTTCAGTAGCTCGCGAGACATGTCCAGCGCAGCGCGCGACGCGCCGATAGCCATAGCCGCGACCGGGGGGCGCGTATTGTCAAAAGTTTGCATGACACCACCAAACGCTTTCTTGCGGCCCTCTGCATCTGTTGCCAGTTCCGCGCTGCCAAGGATATTGGTTTTGGGAATTCTGCAGTCGTTAAAGCTGATCGCCGCTGTATCAGACGCTCGTATGCCAAGCTTGTGTTCCAGTCGGGTGACTTCGCACCCGGGCGTGCCCTTTTCGACAATGAACGATTTGATAGCGGCTTTGCCGAGTGACTTGTCCAGCGTGGCCCAGACGACCAGCGTGTCGCTGCGCTCGCCATCGGTGACATAAATTTTCTCGCCGTTAAGCACCCATTCGTCACCATCCGCCACGGCCGTGGTGCTGATGCTGGCGGAGTCCGAGCCGGTGCCGGGTTCGGTAATACACATGGCGGCGTAGCTGCCGCCGTATTTTTTTACTTGCTCGGGTGTACCTACCGCGGTAATCGCGGCGTTGCCCAAGCCGCTGCCGGGCATGGCTAAAAATAGACCGACATCACCCCAGCAGAGGCCAAACAAACCCACTACGGCCCCCATGTTGCCGCCATTCACCACAGTGCCTGCTGGGATAGATGTCTTGGGGCCTGAAGGGGCAGAACGCGCACCGCCGATCAATTTGGCGACCTCTTCCATTTCCTTGGGGTAGGTGTGTTCTTCCTTATCATACTTGCGCGAGTAGGGGCGCATCATGTGTTCGGCCAACATCATGACCTGTCCGAAAGTTTCTTCATGCTTCTTGCTGAGTTCGAGATTAATCATTGCTTTTGCTCCTGAATTCGAAAGTCATAGGGTCAGACGCTGGCCATGCCTTCCAGCATGGCGATGGCGCGAAGATCTCGATACCACAGCTCCACTGGATGCTCGGTGCAGAAACCATGGCCGCCCAGAAGTTGTACGCCGTCGGTGCCGATCTTCATCGCGTGTTCAGCGCAGAATACTTTAGCGAGATAGGCGTGCTCATGAAAATCCAGACACTGTTCCGCCCGTGATGCCGCGCGCCAAGTCATCAAGCGCATAGCCTCTAGCTCAATGGCAATGTCAGCAATCATGAACGCCACAGATTGACGGTTGGTGATAGGCTCGCCAAAGGCAATTCTCTCGTTGCAGTAGGTTTTAACGTAATCCAGTACCGCCTGGCAGGTGCCTACCGCGAGGGCGCATATGCCGATACGGCTTAGGTCAATAAAGCGCTGTAGATCAAAGGGACCTTCGCCCAAAAGGGCGCTGGATGGCAGTTGCACATTGTCCAGCGTTAGCGTCGCTAACTGCGCGCCGTGCAGCCCCATATTCTCTTCTACAGTGCGCGTCATGCCTGTGGGAGTACCCTCGACAATAAAGGCCGCAGGGTCGCCATTTTCCATGTGCGCAATGATCAGCACCAGTTCCGCATCCATGCCCAGTGGCACCATGGATTTGGTCCCCGACAGACTAAATCCTTCGCTGTTGGCCGTGGCACTCGTTGCGGGTTCGGTGGGTTCAAAGGTCGCTCGCGGCTCTAGTAACGCCGTGGTGGCTGCTTTGAATTTCTCTGAGCAAAAGAGCGGCAGGTATTTTTCGCGCTGTGCGTCCGAACCTTGATCTATCAAGGTGTTGATAAAAGCTGCGGGGCTTATGGACCCTAAGGCCAGAGATAAATCACCGTGTGCGAGATCTTCCAAGATCAACGCGTTGGAGGAGGGTGAGCGGTCGACACCCGCGCCGCCCAGGGCTTCTGGAATAGGTAGCAGCGAGATTCCGAGCTCGACAGTTTTAGGGTAAAAGTCCTGCGCTGGACTGTCACCGGCGTCTACGATTTTGGCCAGTGGTCTTATCTCTACGGTAGCGAAGCGCTGCATGGTTTCGCGATTCATACGCTGATCGTCCGTCAGGGTCAGATCGAATATCAGGTCTTGAGTTTCGTCGGTCATTGCGTGCTCTCTTGTTTCATGGGGTTATGGCGTGGTCAGGCTGGGAGCCTGCAGGCCGCCGATGAGGTAGTCAACCAGATGGTCTAGCAGGGTGTCCTCATCAAAATGGCTAAGGTCTCCCAGTGGTGTGTGTGTGAGCCAGAAAACTTCTGCAACGCCGTGAAACACATTGGTGCTCATGAACATCAGTCGCAACCGTCGGACCGGCGTGGGCAGTGCGGGCAATTCTTCTGCTAAAGCTCGGTCCAGCCGCTGCGAGAAGGGCGCACACATTGCATTAACCATACTGGAGATTTCGGCATCACTCTCACTTACCAGTCGGGACAGGAACTTTACCCCGTCTGCGCCCCAGCGTTGTCTTGCGGGCAACTTTACTAGCGGGCGCAGCGTATCACGACAAGCACTGCGCAGTGACCGCTTCGATAGATGCTCTGGCCGCAGGGCGGTAGCAATATGTCCTAATTCATTGGCAATCATGTCTATTAGCGCTTGGATTACGCCCGTTTTGTTGTGAAAGTGGTAATGCATCGCCGCGGAGTTTTTTGAGCCTGCCTCGATACTGATGCGACGCAATGAAACCGCATGCAGGCCTTCACGGGCATAGAGTCGCAATGCCATTAGCAGCAGACGCTCGCGGGTGTCTGCATTTTTCTCCGATGTTGCATGGGCGAGTGTGGTCATGTCACTAACTTAGTAGAGGCATTCCTGGTCAGTAGTCCTAGGATCTGGGGGTAGCGCACAGGAAATAGGCGGCACACAAGGGAAAAAAGTCTGGCATCCATGCCGATTAGGAGGCGTTTCTTGTGTTTCTCGATGGCAGCAATGATTTGCGCGGCGGCTTTTTCCGGGCTCGTGTGCGCCAATTTCTGAAACTCCGTGTCACGCTCGTCGGCATTGACGTCAGAATCTTCGCTGCGTGCAGCGCGAGCAATGTTGGTCTTAATGCCACCGGGGTGCACGCAACAGACGTGGACGTTGCTGCCGTCCATCTCTTGGCGCAGGGCTTCAGTGTAACCACGCACAGCAAATTTTGCCGCATTGTAAGCCGATTGAGTGGGCGCGGAAAACAGACCAAATACCGAAGAAATATTCACTAAGTGTCCTTGTTGGGATTGGCGCAAAAGCGGCAAAAAGGCCTGTGTGCCGTAAACAACACCCCAAAAGTTGACGCCCATCAGCCATTCGAAGTCTTCGTAGCGGTTGTTCTCGACGTTTGATATGAGAGCGACGCCGGCATTGTTGATAACGATGTCAACGTGCCCTTTGACCTCGGCGATCTTTTCAGCCCAAGCATAGACGCTCGTTTTGTCAGCGACATCCAGAACTTGCCCATCGGCAGGGACATCTTGACGCGGCAGTAATGCAAGGGTTTCATTCAGGCTAGCGGCACTGATGTCGCTCAGGAAAAGCTCGCAGCCCTCGCGGTTTAGTTGCAGTGCCAGCGCGCGACCGATACCTGAGCCGGCGCCAGTGAGCGCCGCAATTTTGCCATCCGCAT
This sequence comes from Halioglobus sp. Uisw_031, assembly GCF_047729875.1. Lineage (NCBI taxonomy): Bacteria > Pseudomonadati > Pseudomonadota > Gammaproteobacteria > Cellvibrionales > Halieaceae > Halioglobus > Halioglobus sp. Uisw_031. The sequence continues at coordinate 544,677 of NZ_CP159826.1, forward strand.
AGGTCATAATTAGGCCTTTCTTGTCCTGTTAGATGGACATGATGATAGGGATTTTTTTCATTAAAGCAACTGCTTTAGAGAATTTTTGTCTTCGGCCGATGTGTAAGACCCATGGGCTTATTGGGGTCAGGGCGATTGAACTAAAATCGAAATCCTGTGTGAATCACGAGACAGTGGTCTGGACACTATGGAGCGCATCCCCTACAATCTCACGCCAGATTACGCACCCCCGACTAGCGCATCGGGAGCAGTGTGCACCTGCGATTAATTACAGCTGTATTGATGTAAAAAGGCGAGATGCGGTTCACCGTATCTCGCCTTTTTGCGAGCGCGCGCAGCTGGCGTTACGCCACTGAACGATGGAGGTATGTTTGTCCATTCCGGCCATATTAGCCCTTGAAGATGGCAGTATTTTTAGAGGGTTGGCAATAGGCGCCACTGGGACCTCAGTGGGCGAGGTGGTATTCAATACCGCCATGAGTGGCTATCAGGAAATCCTCACAGACCCTTCCTATGCGCGCCAGATTGTCACTCTGACTTACCCCCATATTGGTAATACCGGTACGAACGACGAAGACGAGGAGTCCAATGCGATTTGGGCGACGGGTCTTGTGATCAGGAGCTTACCTTTGCTCGCCAGCAATTATCGTAACCAGCAAGGGCTCTCCGAGTACTTATGTCGCCATAATATTGTTGCGATTGCTGAAATTGATACGCGTCGGCTTACCCGTATTCTGCGCGAGAAAGGTGCCTTAAGTGGTTGTTTGATGGCGGGTGAGGGGGTTGACGAAGCGGATGCCCTAGCGCAGGCGCGAGATTTTGCCGGCCTTCAGGGTATGGACCTCGCCAAAGAAGTCACCGCAACCCAAAGCTACACGTGGCGGGAAGGTAGTTGGGCTATAGGGGCGGGCCACACTGAGCGTGCTAAAGCTGATTTGCCTTGGCATGTTGTGGCCTACGACTTTGGCGTCAAACGCAATATTTTGAGGTTGTTGGTTGATCATGGTTGCCGCCTGACAGTGGTTCCTGCTCAGACCCCGGCAGCCGAAGTCCTCGCCATGAATCCAGATGGTATCTTCCTGTCCAACGGCCCGGGTGACCCAGAGCCATGTCGCTATGCGGTTGAGGCTATTCAATCTATTCTTGCAACAGATGTCCCCGTGTTTGGTATTTGTCTGGGCCACCAGTTGCTGGGCCTGGCGAGTGGCGCGGCGACTGTAAAAATGAAGTTTGGCCATCACGGTGCCAACCACCCGGTAAAAAACCTGGACGACGGGACGGTCTTGATCACCAGCCAGAACCACGGGTTCGCCGTTGATGAGCATAGTCTGCCGGACAACTTACGCATTACCCACACGTCTCTTTTCGACGGTAGTCTGCAGGGGATGCATCGCACCGATAAGGACGCCTTCAGCTTCCAAGGTCACCCAGAAGCTAGCCCGGGACCGCATGATGCTGCGCCGCTGTTCAAACACTTTATTGAATTGATCACTGCACGGGCCCAAAAGAAGTAAGCCACTATGCCGAAGCGTACTGACATAAAAAGCATTCTGATCCTCGGTGCAGGCCCTATTATTATTGGTCAAGCCTGCGAGTTTGATTACTCTGGTGCGCAGGCCTGCAAGGCGCTGCGCGAGGAAGGCTACCGGGTCATTTTGGTGAACTCCAACCCCGCCACTATTATGACCGACCCTGCAATGGCCGATGCTACCTATATCGAGCCCATCGAATGGCAGACGGTGGCCCGTATTATTGAAATAGAGCGCCCCGATGCTCTGTTGCCCACCATGGGCGGCCAGACGGCACTCAACTGTGCTCTGGACCTGGCCCGTGAAGGTGTGTTGGAGGCGCATGGCGTGGAGATGATAGGGGCCAGCAAAGAGGCGATCGACAAGGCAGAAGATCGCCAGTTGTTTGATAAAGCGATGAAGAGCATAGGTTTGGATACGCCGCGTTCTGTTATCGCCCACAGCCTCGAGGAAGCTTTTCAGGTACAGGATTCCATCGGTTTTCCGTGCATTATTCGCCCCTCTTTTACCATGGGGGGGTCTGGTGGTGGCATCGCCTATAACCGCAGTGAATTCGAGGAAATTTGTCGGCGCGGACTGGATTTATCGCCGACCAATGAGTTGTTGATAGACGAATCTCTCATCGGCTGGAAAGAGTTCGAGATGGAGGTGGTTCGCGATAAAAACGACAACTGCATCATTGTCTGTGCGATTGAGAACTTTGATGCAATGGGCGTGCACACGGGTGATTCAATCACTGTGGCGCCCGCACAGACACTAACCGATAAAGAATATCAGATTATGCGCAATGCCTCTGTGGCGGTGCTGCGTGAGATTGGAGTGGAAACTGGCGGTTCCAATGTGCAGTTCGGGCAGGATCCGAAAACCGGTCGTATGGTGATCATTGAAATGAACCCCAGAGTGTCCCGCTCCTCGGCATTGGCATCCAAGGCCACGGGTTTTCCCATCGCCAAGGTGGCGGCCAAGTTGGCAATTGGTTATACGCTAGATGAGTTACTCAATGACATTACCGGCGGCGTAACGCCCGCGTCCTTCGAACCCTCCATTGATTATGTTGTTACAAAGATTCCCCGCTTTGCGTTTGAAAAGTTTAGCGGTGCAGACGATCGTCTCACTACCCAGATGAAGTCCGTGGGTGAAGTGATGGCCATAGGCCGGACATTCCAGGAGTCTCTGCAAAAAGCACTGCGAGGCCTCGAGGTGGATTCCGCCGGATTTGAACATATGATCGACGTGGACGACCCTGAGCTGCGCACTGAACTCGTATCAGAGCTTACCAACCCGGGGCCAAACCGTATCTGGTATCTCGGAGATGCCTTCCGCGCGGGGATGAGTTTGGACGAGGTGTCTCGCTACTCTGGTGTGGACCCTTGGTTCCTTGTGCAGATCCAGGATATTGTGTTTACGGAGGACAGCCTAAAAACGATCAGTCTGGAAAAGATTGATCATGCGAAAATGTTTGAACTCAAGCGCAAGGGCTTCTCAGACGAACGCCTTTCGGTATTGCTGGCTGCGTCGGAGACGAAAGTGCGGGAGCACCGCCACAGCTTGGGTGTGCGTCCGGTGTTCAAACGGGTGGATACCTGTGCGGCAGAGTTTGCCTCTACCACAGCCTATATGTATTCAACGTACGAGGAAGAGTGCGAAGCGGCGCCCACAGAGCGAGATAAAATTCTGATATTGGGCGGTGGCCCCAACCGTATTGGTCAGGGTATTGAATTCGATTATTGCTGCGTGCATGCGGCGTTGGCATTGAGCGAGGATGGCTATGAAACCATTATGGTCAACTGCAATCCAGAAACAGTCTCCACAGATTATGACACCTCCGACCGCCTTTATTTTGAGCCAGTGACGCTGGAGGATGTTCTTGAAATCGTCGATTTAGAGAAGCCCAAGGGTGTGATTGTGCAGTTTGGTGGCCAGACCCCGCTCAAGCTCGCACGGGCACTGGAGGCTCATGGCGTGCCCATTATAGGCACGACGCCGGATGCGATCGACCGAGCGGAGGATCGTGAGCGTTTCCAGAAAATGATACAGAAGCTGGAGTTGAAGCAGCCTAACAATACGACGGTGCGCAGCACTGAAGCAGCAGTAGAGGCGGCCAAGGCCATTGGTTATCCTCTGGTAGTGCGGCCTTCCTATGTGCTCGGTGGTCGTGCCATGGAGATCGTCTATCGTGAGGAAGACCTGCTGCGCTATATGCGCGACGCAGTGCAGGCTTCCGATGAAGCTCCGGTGTTGTTGGACAGTTTTCTCAGTGCAGCGATTGAGGTGGATATCGACGCCGTTAGTGACGGTGAAGAAGTCGTAATCGGCGCGATCATGCAGCACATTGAGCAGGCTGGCGTGCATTCAGGTGACTCCGCCTGTTCCCTTCCGCCCTACAGCCTAGATGCTGAGGTGCAGGATGAAATGCGCGCGCAGGTGAAAAAAATGGCATTGGAACTAGGCGTCAAAGGACTGATGAATGTGCAGCTGGCTTGGCAGGACGATGAGATCTACGTGATTGAGGTCAATCCGCGTGCCTCGCGCACCGTGCCGTTTGTGTCCAAGTGTATAGGCGTCTCCCTCGCCAAGATTGCCGCCCGCTGTATGGTGGGACAAACGCTGGCCGAGCAGAAGTTTACCCGCGAAATTGTACCGCCTTACTTCAGTGTCAAAGAGGCGGTATTGCCGTTTAACAAATTTCCGGGCGTGGATCCGATTCTGGGGCCGGAAATGAAATCCACTGGCGAAGTCATGGGCACGGGCGACACCTTCGCCGAGGCATTTGCCAAGGCCCAGTTGGGCGTTGGTACTGGAACGCCTACCGGGGGTGCCGCTCTGCTCAGCGTCCGCGATGTGGACAAGCCTGGTATTGTAGCGGTGGCTCAGGACCTCTCAGATTTGGGGTTCTCTCTGGTGGCAACGGGCGGTACCGCTCAGGTACTGGAGCAGGCGGGCCTCACGGTACGCCGGGTGAATAAGGTGACCGAAGGCAGGCCTCACATCGTGGATATGATTAAGAACGATGAGGCAGATTTTATCGTCAACACCACCGAGGGCAGGCGTGCTATTGAGGACTCGGCTTCTATTCGCGCCAGTGCTGAATCGCACGGTGTATTTTACACAACCACCCTGACGGCCGCAGAGGCAATCTGCATGGCATTGAAGTTCAAGGGTGAAAAGACAGTGCGGCGTCTTCAGGATCTGCACAGGAGAATTGACTCATGACTAGGTTTCCGATGACATTGGCTGGGGAAACTACGCTCAGAAAAGAACTGGATCGATTAAAAAAGGTGGATCGGCCGCGCATTGTGCAAGCTATCGCAGAGGCGCGAGCACACGGCGACCTCAAGGAGAATGCCGAGTATCATGCGGCGCGTGATCAGCAGAGTTTTGCCGAGGGTCGTATCCTGGAGATTGAGGGGAAGCTGGGCAACGTCCAAGTCATTGATATCACGGCTATTCCCAAGACAGGCAGGGTGATCTTTGGCGCCACCGTTGATCTCATCAACGTGGGCACAGACGAGACTGTGAGATACCGCATCGTGGGTGAAGATGAGGCCGATGTGAAGAGCAATATGATTTCGGTGGGCTCGCCCATTGCACGTGCTCTGATAGGGAAAGAAGAGGGCGATGTGGTCGTCGTCAAGGCCCCCAGCGGTGATATCGAGTACGAAATTGACCAGGTACATCACCTCTGATTTAGGGGATTGGTCGCCTCAAAATGCTATGGCGCGGGCGTCAAGGGTTGCTGCTATCGATTGACGCGGGCGCTATCATGTTTTGGAAAAATGTCTCGCTTTAAAGGGGCAATTTTCAGTCAAATCAATAATGCAAATAATTCTCATTTAGATTATCATCGATTTTTTAGTTCAGCCGCAAGAGCACTATGAGCCTCTCCCTTTGGGCCCTAAAAACGGGTGACCACTGCGAAATTCTGGGTTACGACGACGCTCTCGATGAGAAGTATCGTATTCGTTTAATGGAATTCGGTTTTCACCGCGGCGAATCAGTGTCTTGTCTGCATTCGCTCGGTTTTGGGGCGCCTAAAGTCTACCGCGTCAGCAATACGGTCTATTCATTGGACGATGAGGTTGCTACCCACATTTTGGTTAACATTATTCCTAGTCATGCCTAAAGTTCTCCTGATGGGCAGCCCTAATTCGGGCAAAAGTATGTTGTTCAATCGCCTGACGGGGCTGCACCATAAGGTGGCCAATTTCCCGGGTATCACCGTGGATGTCAGTGTTGGTCGAATGCAGGCGATGCCAGATTTTGATCTGGTGGACTTCCCGGGGACATACTCGCTACAGGCTATTTCGGCGGACGAGAAGGTCGCGGTGGAGAACTTCGAGCGGGCGTTAGTAGACCCCAATGTTGTTCAGGTACTGTGTGTTATTGATGCTACTCGGCTGGAAAAAAGCCTCTACTTTACCCTGCAGGTTATTCGCGAGTGCGTGCGGCACGGCAAGCCGGTCTCTGTATTGGCTAATATGATAGATGTACTGGACACGCATAAATTAAGTTTGGATACGCAGGGGCTGTCTGCTGCATTGCAGACGCCAGTAATGCCGACCTCTGCACGCTCTGGAAAGGGCTTGGAAGCGGTTATCAACGAGCTTAAAGCAGACCATGCTGGCATGAGTAGCGCGTATGTGGAGCTGCCCGATGAGCAGTTGCGTGCGAAAGCACACGAACTCGCACATCGCTTTGGCCCCAAAGGCGATGTGTTGATCAGGAACCAGACCCGATTGGATAGTATTTTTCTCCATTCGGTGATCGGCGGTGTTGCCTTTTTCTTTATTATGTACCTGTTGTTTCAGTCCATATTCACCTGGTCCGCACCGTTGATGGATGCGGTCGAGTATGTGCTCAGCACAATGGCGGACTGGATTGTGCCTTTGATCAGTAATCAGGTGGCGAGGGACTTTACCTCTGACGCACTGTTTGGCGGAATCGGCGCTTTTTTGGTCTTCGTGCCGCAAATTTTTGTGCTGACTTTTATTATCGGGTTGCTGGAAGACTCGGGCTACATGGCGCGAGCTGCTCTGATCTGTCATAAACCGCTGCGCCTGTTCGGCCTCACAGGAAAAAGCTTCATTCCCATGCTGTCGGGGGTGGCTTGTGCCATTCCCGCGATCTACGCGGCGCGCGCGATCGACTCACCACGCAAGCGGTTGCTGACCTATATGGCAATCCCGTTGATGCCCTGTTCTGCTCGATTGCCGGTTTACACGTTGCTGATTGCCGCCTTTATTCCCGCGGGAACGGCACTGGGCGGACTGCTCGGATGGCAGGGCATGGCCATGTTTGCTATTTATTTTTTTGGTATGTTTTGCGGGCTGCTGGTAACGGCATTGGTATCACGCACCAGTAAGGATCATTATAACGACCTGCCTTTTGTGCTGGAGCTGCCACCCTACAGGCTCCCTAGCATGCGACCTCTATTGCGTAATTCCTGGAACCGCTCAAAACACTTTGTAACCAAGGCCGGCAAAATCATATTTGCGGTGACGGTTGTTATTTGGATACTGGGCTATTTCCCGAACTACGGTACTGATCTGGGTGCTTCTTGGTTGGGATATATGGGCCATATCATCGAGCCATTGTTCGCCCCGCTAGGTCTTGACTGGCGCTATGGCGTTGCCATTTTAAGTTCCTTTCTGGCGCGGGAAGTATTTGTCGGCACACTGGGGACTATCTTTGGGATTGAATCTGCGGATGAGCACATGGCTCCATTGGTGCAGCATATTCAAAACAGTGACCTTGCCTTGGGGTCGGGCATTGCGCTACTGGTTTTTTTCGCCATCGCACTGCAATGTGTTTCGACATTGGCGATCCTTGCGAAGGAAAGCCAATCCAATTCGTTGGGGATAAAACTGTTCGTCGGATACTTTCTGTTTGCTTATGTTGCAGCGATTATGGCGTATCAACTGACCAATTTTTTGACCTGACACCGATGGCTGCCAATCCATTCTTTCGTATTGAAATAGCCTGATCTACGTCGATATCAGCTGCGCCAGCAGCGCGTAAGCGCTTGGTTAGAGCGGCTTGATTAGATTGGATAATCGCGGGTCAGGCGCGGCAGAGCGGCGCAGCACGACAATGACGCTGCCAATACTCTGTACCATTTCGGCTCCGGTTTGCTTGCAAATCTTCTCGGCCAGTGCGGCGCGAGCCTCACGCGAGCCCACGGCGATTTTGACTTTGATCAACTCATGGTCGGTTAGGGCTCGATCAAGCTCCGCGCTGACAGTCTCGCTAAGGCCTTTGCCAGCGATAGTGACCACTGGATTGAGCTTATGACCTATAGCGCGCAGCTGTTTGATGTCGGGTTTTGTTTTCTTACTCATAGTCTTTCCAATGTACAATGCCCATCACTGCCGGGGCGGGCTAGTCTACACAAGCCGCCCCGAGCAAGAAACCGAAATTACAGTGGTCTCCTATGGCGAAGAAACGACCCTCCAGTAAAGCATGGCTAAAAGAACACCGCGATGACCCCTATGTGCAGCAGGCCCAGCGAGAGGGTTATCGCTCACGGGCGTGCTATAAGCTGCTGGAGCTGCAAGAAAAGGATAAATTTATCCGCCCCGGCATGACAGTATTGGACCTGGGTAGTGCGCCGGGCGGTTGGTCGCAGGTGGCGATTGCCCGGGTGGGGGATCACGGCAAGGTGATTGCCTCGGATATCCTGCCCATGGACGGATTAGCCGGTGTGACCTTCATTGAGGGAGATTTCACCGAAGTGCAGGTCTTTGACAGTATTATTGCGGCGCTTGATGGCAAACAGGTGGATGTGGTCATTTCCGACATGGCACCCAATATGAGCGGGGTGAGCGCCGTAGATCAGCCTCGCGCGATCTATCTGGTGGAACTTGCCTTGGATATGGCGCAACAGGTATTGGCCCCCGGGGGCACGTTTGTCACCAAAGTGTTTCATGGAGAGGGTTTTGATCAGGTGTTTCAAGCCACGAAAGGCTATTTTGTCAAGGTGTTGACGCGCAAACCGAAGGCTTCCAGACCCCGCTCAAGGGAGGTGTATATGGTGGCAAAAGAGTTCCGTGGCCCCTGATAATTGTATTATCGGACACCTTGAAACATGGAGACATTGCCCCAAGTATAGTAAATTGTAACTGAATGAATGGGTGAATCGAGCCTGCCAATGCGCCGCTGGGCGCTATTTGTCACCTTTCTTTATCAGACGCGACGGCATTCGGCAGTAATGTGACGCGTTAAGGGCACCGTATTCGTCCCCGTTACTGCTGCAGTGCAGTGCGAGCGGCGCATCTGTTGAAAATCTTTAAAGAGGTATTGGTATTGAACACTATGGTTAAGAATTTATTGCTTTGGCTGGTGATAGCAGCGGTGCTGTTGTCCGTATTCAACAACTTCAATATGAAGGGTGCCACCGAGCAGGTCGGCTATTCTCAGCTTATTGAGGAGGTTCAGCAGGACAAAGTGAAGAAAGTGGTCGTGGATGGGTTAACAATTTCGAGTGAGCGCTATGACGGCTCTAAATTTGAAACCATTCGCCCGATGATGGAAGACCCCAAGCTGATCGACGATTTGCTGCAGCATAACGTCGAGGTAGAGGGGCGTAAGCCTGAGCAGCAAAGCGTCTGGACCCAGCTATTGGTCGCCAGTTTCCCTATTCTTATTATTATTGCCGTATTTATGTTCTTCATGCGCCAGATGCAGGGCGGCGGTGGCGGTCGCGGCGGGCCTATGAGCTTTGGCAAGAGCAAGGCCAAGCTGCTGGGCGAGGATCAGATCACCACCACGTTCGCGGATGTTGCGGGGGTGGATGAAGCGAAACAAGACGTTCAGGAGTTGGTGGAGTTTCTGCGCGATCCCAGTCGTTTTCAGAAATTGGGCGGGCGTATTCCGCGCGGCGTACTGATGGTAGGGCAGCCCGGTACCGGCAAGACCTTGCTGGCTAAGGCCATTGCCGGCGAGGCGAAAGTGCCATTCTTCTCGATATCGGGCTCAGATTTTGTGGAGATGTTTGTGGGTGTAGGTGCTTCTCGTGTGCGAGATATGTTTGAGCAAGCCAAGAAGCAGGCGCCTTGCATTATCTTTATTGACGAAATTGATGCAGTGGGACGTCACCGGGGCGCCGGCCTCGGTGGTGGCCATGACGAGCGTGAGCAAACGCTCAACCAATTACTGGTAGAGATGGATGGTTTTGAGGTGAACGACGGCGTGATCGTTATCGCCGCCACTAACCGCCCTGATGTTCTCGATCCAGCCCTGTTGAGGCCGGGCCGGTTTGACCGGCAGGTGGTGGTGAGTCTCCCTGATATCCGTGGTCGTGAGCATATTCTCAAAGTGCATATGCGCAAGGTGCCTTTGGCGGAAGATGTGGAGGCGTCTAAAATTGCGCGCGGTACACCGGGCTTCTCTGGTGCTGACCTGGCGAATCTGGTCAACGAAGCGGCGCTGTTTGCTGCACGCAGCAATGTGCGTACCGTGGGTATGATCCACTTTGAATTGGCCAAAGACAAGATCATGATGGGTGCAGAGCGCAAATCTATGGTCATGTCCGAAAAGGAAAAGCGCAATACCGCTTACCATGAAGCGGGGCATGCAATTGTTGGTCGTTTGATGCCGGAACATGATCCAGTCTACAAGGTGAGTATTATTCCTCGAGGACGCGCGCTGGGTGTCACCATGTTTCTGCCAGAGGAAGATCGGTACAGCCATAGCCGCCGGTTTATTATCAGCCAGATTTGCAGCCTCTTTGGGGGTCGTATCGCCGAGGAAATGACCCTTGGGAAGGATGGCGTTACGACAGGGGCATCGAACGATATTCAGCGCGCAACCGATATTGCCCGAAATATGGTTACCAAGTGGGGTTTGTCAGAGAAAATGGGCCCTCTGATGTATGACGAGGCCACTGAGGAAGTGTTTCTGGGTCGCAGTGCGGGTCAGCCGCATATCAGCCATTCCGGGGAGACAGCAAAGCAGATTGATCATGAGGTTCGGCGTATTATCGACGAGTGCTATGCCACCGCGCAGCGAGTGCTGGAAGAAAATTTTGATAAATTGCATGTGATGGCAGAGGCCCTGATGGTCTACGAAACGATTGATGCCGGGCAGATCGACGACATCATGTCCGGGCGGGAGCCCCGCGAGCCCAAGGACTGGGGCAAGACTGACAGTGATGACACGCCGCAGTCCAACGCGGATGCCGCACAGGACGATTCCCCCGCTAGTCCGATTGGCGGTCCTGCTGGCGAGCACTGATCTGACGCCGTTAACATAGTGGTTGTTACTCAATATTCAGCCGGTCCGGTGTTGGAATGTGCCGGGCGCCGGCTGGACTTGTCCCGCCCGGTTGTTATGGGCATCATTAACGTGACTCCAGATTCGTTTTCTGACGGTGCTACGCTGTATCGTGGTTCAAATCTTGATATCGAGAGGGCGATGACACGTGCTCGAGAGATGGTGGCATCGGGAGCGGCTATTCTGGATATCGGAGGGGAGTCTACCCGCCCCGGCGCTAGCCCGGTCTCTGTGAACGAAGAAATGGACAGAGTATTGCCATTGGTGGCGCGCATAGCGGCGGAATTGGAAACCGTCATCTCCGTCGACACGAGTACCCCGGTATTGATGCGTGAGGCGGCGAATGCGGGCGCAGGTTTATTGAACGACGTCCGTGCGCTCACGCGAGAAGGGGCCCTAGAGGCGGCCGCTGCAGCGAACGTGCCTATCTGTTTGATGCATATGCAGGGCGAGCCCGGCAACATGCAAGTTGCTCCACACTATGATGATGTTGTGGAGGACGTCTGTGAATATTTGCAGTCCAGAATCGCCTCCTGCGAACGACAAGGTATCGCCCGAAACCGCCTGTTATTGGATCCTGGGTTTGGGTTTGGTAAGTCCGTCACTCACAATCTGAAGTTGCTGCGTGAGTTGCCCCGTCTAGCGGCAATCGGTCTCCCGCTTGTTGTGAGTCTGTCGCGTAAATCGCTGATTGGCAAACTGTTGGGCAGGGAGGTGGGGCAGCGTCTTCCGGCGAGTCTCGCGCTGGCGGTGCTTGCTGCCCAGCGCGGTGCTGCGGTCATAAGGACGCACGATGTGGCCGCCACTGTTGATGCTGTGTCGATGTTAATGGCCTTGGAGGAGTGTGTGGACTTATGAGCAAGCGCTATTTTGGTACTGATGGTATTCGTGGCAAAGTCGGTGAGTTCCCAATTACGCCGGACTTTATGCTCAAACTAGGCTGGGCCAGCGGACGCGTATTCTCGAGAGCGTCTAATCGGGGGCAGCAGTGCACGGTGATAATCGGCAAAGACACCCGTATTTCTGGCTATATGTTCGAGTCTGCTCTGGAGGCTGGCCTGGTCGCGGCTGGAGTGAATGTGAAGCTACTGGGGCCCATGCCTACGCCGGCGATTGCGCTCATGACGCGTAAACAGAATGCGGATGCCGGCATCGTCATCAGTGCGTCACACAACCCTTTTTACGACAATGGCATTAAGTTTTTTGGCGCCGATGGTGCCAAGCTGTCCGATGAGGTGGAGCGTGCCATTGAGGCAGAGTTGGAGCAGGAGATTTCTGTCGTTGAATCGCGCAATATTGGCAAGGTACTGCGAGTTGAGGATGCTGCTGGGCGTTATGTCGAATTTTGCAAGGCGACTGTTCCCGAGGGATTCAGTTTGCGAGGCCTAAGCATCGCCATAGATTGCGCGCACGGAGCCACCTACCACATTGCTCCCAGTGTTCTTAGTGAGTTGGGTGCAGAAGTGATTATTATGGGGGCACAGCCCGACGGCTTCAATATTAACGAAGGTGTCGGTTCCACCGACATGGCCGCGCTATCCGCACTGGTCAGAGATAAGGGGGCGGATATTGGCATCGCTTACGACGGTGACGGTGATCGTGTATTAATGACAGATAGCATGGGCGAGATTATCGATGGCGACGAATTGGTCTACATTATCGCTATGCACCGCTTGGCCATGGGAATCAGTGACGGCGGTGTGGTAGGTACCCAAATGTCAAATCTGGGGCTCGAATTGGCACTTGAAGAGGCGGGGTTAGAGTTTGTGCGGGCGCAGGTGGGTGATCGTCACGTCAAAGCAATGATGGAAGCGAACGGCTGGCTTTTGGGGGGAGAATCCTCTGGGCATATCATTTGTTCTGATGTGACGACCACTGGTGACGGTATTATCGCTTCATTGCAGGTCCTGATGGCACTGCAGGGGACGAAAGGGGGGGTGCAGGCACTGCGGGCAGGCATTACCTTGTATCCCCAGACCATGATTAACATCACCGTGAGCGAAAGACCCAATCTGGAAGACCACCCTGAAATAAGCGCTGCTGTGGCGTCTGCTGAGCGGCGCCTAGGCAAGCAGGGCAGAGTCCTGCTGCGCCCCTCCGGCACTGAGCCTAAGGTGCGGGTAATGATTGAAGGAAGAGATCATGAAGAGGTGGCACTTTTGTGCGCCGAGCTGGCAGCAGAGGTAGAGCGGATTCTTGCTTGAATTGCAGCCGATGTTTGATTCTGGCTTGACAGTATTGGGTAGGGTCCTTGTCACGGGGGGCTATCTTGGTTAAGATTGCGGCCGCTTTTTTGACTGGGGGATCCAGATGCGTCAGCCTCTGGTTGTAGGTAACTGGAAGATGCAGGGTTCTCTAGCCGGTGTCGAGGCATTGCTTGGGGATCTTGTGAGTGCGACGCCAGCTGCTGGGGTTGAGGTGGTGGTGTGTCCTACTTACGTGCATCTGGCGCAAGCGGTGAGTTTGTGCCGGTTTTCGTCTTTAACGCTAGGCGCCCAGGACTGTAGTCATGTCCAATCGGGAGCCTATACCGGTGAGGTGTCTCCGGCAATGTTGGCCGAGATAGGGTGCCGCTGGGTGATCCTTGGGCACTCGGAACGAAGACAGTATCAGGGTGAATCCGACGTTCTGATTGCCGCTAAGTTGATGTCTGCGGCAGAGGCAGGCTTGAGGCCTATTGTTTGTGTTGGGGAAACACGCGAGCAACGCGAAGCGGGAGCCGCACAAGCGGTGGTTAGTACTCAGCTTGAAGAGGCCTTGAAGGGTCGGGCGAACTTAGCTCAGTTAGTGTTAGCCTATGAACCCGTATGGGCGATTGGGACCGGACTGACGGCTACGCCGGAACAGGCGCAGCAAATGCATGCCTTTATGCGCGTATGTCTGGCCGATATTGCCAATGTGGATTCAGCTGCCACAAGGATTTTGTATGGCGGTAGTGTGAAGCCTGACAACGCGGCGCAGCTGTTTGCGCAGCCTGATATAGATGGCGCTCTGGTGGGAGGTGCTGCTCTAGTTGCAGCAGACTTCTTGGCGATTATTAACGCAGCGGCTGCGTGACAAAAAATTGTAAGTTGTCCCCTGGAGGGACTTGAATATTATGGAACAGATAATTTTGGGTGCGCACCTACTTGTCGCATTAGCGATTATTGGCTTGATCCTGTTGCAGCAGGGTAAAGGGGCAGAAATGGGCGCGTCATTCGGTGCGGGTGGCTCCCAGACGCTCTTTGGTAGCGGTGGCGGAGGAAGTGTCCTGACCAAAGTGACGGCCTGCTTGGTCGCTCTGTTTTTTGCCACCAGTTTTGGCCTGGCTGTGCTGATCAATCAAAAATCTGCCCTTGTAGATGACCTCGACTTGGCTATTCCTGCGGCGGTAGAGGTAAAGCCTGCTGCAGTTGACGCAGAGCTGCCTGTTCTGGACACAGCCTCCCCCGCCGTCACGGGATCTAAAGGGGATGACTTACCAAGCTTAGACTGACAAATATTTGCCGAAGTGGTGGAATTGGTAGACACGCCATCTTGAGGGGGTGGTGAGCTATGCTCGTGCGGGTTCAAGTCCCGCTTTCGGCACCAAATATCGTATAGCCCTTTAAACAAGGGTTTTGCAGCATCAGTGGTTATGAGTTGGCACAAAATGGCACAAACTCATGGCACAAAACCTCTTGCTCAGATCCTCTGGGTATTATTTTCGTTATATCATCCGTCCCTGCCACAGACCGCTGCTTCCAATCAAGGAGCTACGGTACACTCTCCGCACATCGTCACGCAGACTGGCTAACAAACGAGCTAGAGCTGTGGCAGCTAGCATCGTTAACTTTGCCGTCACTGGCCATCAGGAAACTGCGTAAAGCCTGAGCTTTCTCAAGCCCGCCTAGTGCGGGTTTTTTGTTGGCGAGAGAATCCTGAGTAAGCTCGCTCGGATATTGCGATAAACAGCGGCTCCTTCGGGGGCCGTTTTGCTGTCAGGCGCTGCGGCCCATAGCCGACTTCCCCCACCTGGCCCCTGTGGTGCGCGAAAGGGGCTTGTTTAAGTCTTATTTTTAGTTTCTCACTCGACCACCACCATCAACGAATTTACAAAGGCGATGCCGTAGAGGTTGGTAGGACTGCGGGTAGAATCAGAGCCAGCTACCCGCAGGTTTTATAATCCTTAGCCAAACACTCGCGGCTTAATGTCTGGGCTTCTTCTATTTGGGCTGATGTCATGCTGTCTTGGAGCTTGCCTTTGTTTTCCTTCGCATTCTCATCTCCCTGCGCTGCCGCGAGGTTCCACCACATATAAGCCATCACGTTGTCCTGTGGAACGCCTTCACCCTTGGCATACATAAAGGCCAGATTTTCTTGAGCACTGGCGACTCCTTGCTCTGCAGCTTTGGTGTACCACTTAACGGCAGTAGCATCATCCTGTGGAACGCCTAGACCGTTGTCATACATCAAACCCAGATTCAATTGAGCATCGGCATACCCTTGCTCAGCAGCCTTGGTGTACCATTTAACAGCTGTGGCATTGTCCTTTGGTACGCCTTCACCGTCGGCATACATAAGGGCTAGATTGTATTGAGCCTTGGCGTAGCCTTGCTCTGCAGCTTTGGTCCACCACTTCATGGCAACGGCACTATCCTGTGGTACACCATCACCGCGGTCATACATCTGGCCGAGATTGCTTTGAGCCCACGCTTCACCCTGTCCGGCAGCGGCCCTCCATTCAGCTATTTCCTTCGGAGATGGTTGAGCAACTGCCATCATAGACAGGCTAAGTAATAGTGCTGCGATTATGGATTTCATAATGCTTTCTCTGGCATTGTTTAAGGTCATACTGGCTGAAAGCCTATCAAACTTGGCTTACACATTACATGGGGGAATGCCTGCTTAATATCAATGATGCGGAGAGAACGCTGCTTTTAGCACAGCTCACGCTCAGATATTTAAAGGATCTGCTAGCGTAACGATAAAGCTAGGGTCGGGGCGGTGAAGATGCCGCTTCGGTTCTTTGTCAGATTTACAGTCAGGGGAGAAAGCAGCGATATAGCGCCCTACATACAGTGATCTCTGGCAGATACAATGCTGTGACACGCGCTCACGCTTCTACTTTCCTCCCGATCAAGGGCAACACCAGTTGAGGCAGCTCACAGCGCCACTACAGCCGTACATCCACTGTGGGTCTAACGTATCCCCAAAGTAAAAGATAGCGGCCACCTAGCACTTCACTCGACCACCACAACACTGCTCTCAACCCCGCAGCACCGATGCGACCCATCGGAATTCAAGTGTTATAATCCGCCGCCAATAAACCACGGCAAGCTCTTGTTATGAAACTAACAGCACCACAGCGCGGCGTACTCGCCTCATTCGCATTCTTGCTTATTTCGATGCTATCGGCTCAGACTTTGGCCTTTGATGACGGTCGCTTCCGTTATACCGTTACAAGTGGAACGACTGTTGGAGTAACGGGTGCAACAAGGAGTAACCGAGACAAAGACTTAGTGATTCCTGCCACAGCTTCGGATGATGGGACAACCTACAGCGTTACGAGCATTGGGGGTTATGCTTTCTACGTCAAGGCCCTCACCAGCGTGACTATTCCAGACAGCGTTACGAGCATTGGGCAAAATGCTTTCTACAACAACGACCTCACCAGCGTGATTATTGGAAACAGCGTTACGAGCATTGGGGAGAGTGCTTTCTTAGGCAACACCTTCACCAGTGTGATTATTCCAGACAGCGTTACGAGCATTGGGAGAGCTGCTTTCGCCGGAAACTTCCTCACCAGCGTGACTATTCCAGACAGCGTTACGACCATGGGGGAATATGCTTTCCAGTACAACGCTCTTACCAGCGTGATTATTGGGAACGGCGTTACAACCATTGGGAAGCGTACTTTCTACAACAACGACCTCACCAGCGTGAACATTCCAGACAGCGTTACGAGCATTGGGGAGAGTGCTTTCGAAACCAACGACCTCACCAGCGTGATTATTGGAAACAGCGTTACGACCATTGGGTCCTTTGCTTTCCAAAACAACGCCCTCACCAGCGTGAACATTCCAGACAGCGTTACGAGCATTGGGGAGAGTGCTTTCGAAACCAACGACCTCACCAGCGTGATTATTGGAAACAGCGTTACGACCATTGGGTCCTTTGCTTTCCAAAACAACGCCCTCACCAGCGTGACTATTCCAGCCAGCGTTACGAGCATTGGGGAGTTTGTTTTTAACAACAACGCCCTCACCAGCGCGCACTTTGGAGGCAACTTTGGTGACTTTCAACTCAACATGTTCGATGTCAATCCCACCCTAACGACGATCACCTACTGTGAAGGGATAACGAGTTGGCCGCAGGACTTTAGCAATGGCTCGACCACGATCACAGCGACGTCGATAGTTTGCTCGCCACCGGACGCCCCGACCATAGACTCGATAACGCCAGGCGCCGGTCAGCTTACCGTCGCCTTTACCCCGGGGATTGACAATGGCTCGCCAGCTTACAGCTACGAAGCCTCCTGCCTCCGTGTGGTGGGTTCGGGGCGGATTCGGGTAGACGTAGTTGGCCCCACGTCACCTATTACAGTCCCCTCGATGTACAATGGCGACACGTATGAGTGTTTTGTAACAGCGACGAACATTATAGGAACGAGTCCCGCATCTGCAACGAGTGAACCATTCGTTGTCGGGGGCCCAGACACCGTCGCGCCGCCGTCTAGCGCAACGCCTGTCCCAACTAGCCCACTGTGGCTACTGGGCATCATGGCAGGACTGCTGTCGCTGGTGGGCATTAGGAAACTGCGTAAAGCCTGAATATCTCTGACCACCTAAGCCCGCCTAGTGCGGGTTTTTTTGGGCTGGGGATTAGTCCGTAGTGGGGCGGTAAGCATCGTGCGTGCGCAGGTTTCGAGGCACCCCATGCGGACAACCCATTACAGATTATCGTGTGCGGTGTATGATGTCGTGCATGCCGGCGGTGGGCAGCAACCAGGGAGCCGCTACTGTCGCGCAATTGACAAAGATGTACCAAAAGATGTCACAAAAGACATAATAATACTGTTTATATAGTCTTATGATCTTCACAAAGACTTCATCGATGAAAAAGCTATCGCCGTATTCACGATGATTTCGCTTCAGCCTTTGAGTGTATATAGCTCCAAATTTTATACACCACAGGCGAATCGCTTCACGGCTGACAGTGATGCCCCGCTCGGCGAGCAAATCCTCGATATCTCGATGGCTGAGATTGAATCTGTAGTAGAGCCAAACGGCGTAGGAAATGATATCGGGTGGGAATCGGTAGCGTTGGTAGGCATTCATTCCCGATTCTGGCAATTGGGGCGACTTAACTTGTCAGCACTTATCTAAGTGGGCCCGCGATTAGGTGCTTTCATCCAAGACGGTGAAAAGGGCAGCGGCTTACAGCAAGATTATTCTCCGCGAGTTTATTTGTAAGTAGCCTTGCCACCGCTATGTTCTGGTTTCCATTTTGCCACGACACGGTGACCAGCTAAAATGCAGCCGAGATTGGCCCCTATCGTCGCACCAATCTGCGCGATTGCGACGCCTTGGATACCTAAGTGACTCCCCAGGTACGCCATTCCGATCAACCCCGCAACCACCCAACCACCGAGAATCAAAACGGACTGCCCTAGACCGACGAGGTATTGGCTAGCCATCATGGGTAAAAAAAGGAACGCACTGATCGCAAACCCGACCAAGTAAATTATAAATGCGTTCGTCGCGACTTCGTACTCCTCACCATACAAATCAAGTAATTGCTTGGCATAAAGCAACTGAAGCACCCCGATGACTACCGCAGTTCCGCCGACCCAGCGAAACCACGCAAAGTTAATTTTTCGCAAAGCGACGGTGTTCTTATCGTTGACGGCATCGGTCATGATAGGTGAAAAAATCGCACTTGCCCCCATTGCCAGAAACAGCATAAAACCAGCAAGTTCTCCAGCCGCGCCCAGAAAAGCGGCTCCCGTGTCGTCATCTTCAAGCCAACTAACGGCCACTACGCCCCCCCTGTCCAGCACTGTCATGCAAAACATCGCGAGGGAAAACAACGTACCAGCACGCAACCAATCCATAGATTCAAGCCGATGCGAGCCCCTTCGAAATTCCTCTGGTTCGGCCGCTTGTCGAATTCGATAAAGAGCAAGCAGGACTGCGCCATAAGCCAACCCGTAAATGACCACCGCATGGATTACGTCGAGTTCCTCCCAGCCCAAGGCTGTTACCAAAAGGGTCAGAAGAATAATAATGATAAACGGGGCCAAACTATGCACCGAATTTCCTAGAAGATATCTTCCGTGTGCGGCCGCTGAACCGACAAAAAAGCGAGACAGGGCAAGCAGGGGCAGGAGTGCCAAAACCAGCGCAAAATTCATGTGCTCGTGAAAGGGGTCATCGTGAAAAAAAATGTGTGCTGGCACCAGTATCACAATGCAAGCTAGGCAAGTTGCAATGATCATCATAGGCCCAATTCTTCTTAAGCCGCGCGCCGCTTCAAAATCACCAGAGCGCTGGGCACGACGAAAAACTTGCATCGTCAACCGCTCCATACCCAACGATGCGAACATCAGCACGATAATTGTCAGGTTGATTCCGGAAGCGAATTCTCCAAATTCGGTAACGCTCAGGGTGCGAGCCAATAAGATGCTCGCAACAATAGCCAGAACACCGCGAGCTACTCCTAGGCACAGGCCAAAAAAAATTTCCTGACGCGCTGGCAGCACGATCGGAGACGGTGTGTTCATGCATTGCACCTATAGAGATATAAGGCGGCAAGATTTGTACTAAACTTTTTATCGGTACCTGGGCTCCAAAGTAAATATAGCGCTAAGAGCCCGACTTCTGACGTTACGCCAAGTAGCCAAACGGTATGCATTCGAGCATGGGGCATCCAAACTTCGTGAAAAATATATGTATCAGCGGTGAGATCGACAATTGGTGGATTTAGTGCGTATGCCGCTATCGAAAGCGACATCAGGAGCTTGCCCAATAAGTTCATATTCGGTTAACCCCCTAGGTTGAATGCATAGCAGCTTTGGGGCGGACTACGCAGTAGGCCCTCCCAGCAGGCGTAGCCTGCGCTAACAGCGTCTTGTTAAGTGGTCGCCCGGACGCGACGATAGTCTATATATAGAAACACCCAAAGAATACAGCCAAATACAAAATATAAGGCTAGCAGATAATCTATACGAATTGGCAGAGCCTCAGACACTGGGACAGTAAGTCAGGCCAAGACGCCAAAATAGACCGCGAGAACGGGTAAACGCGAGGCGCCAAAAAGATAAGCCAAAAATGCTGCGGTCAAACGTCCCGAAATTTGCCAAAAAAGCGACGCTGGCGAGGTCGTCGAAGAAGAAAGCCTGAGCCCAAAGGGTCTGACAACGCACAATTTCTGGGATAGTCTAGAAGAACGCACTACAATAAAACAATAAAATGATAAAATGATGAAATAATATAACATATGAATCAAAAACAAACGGTTGCGTCTTTATGATCAGATTAGTGTCTATACTGTTGTCGTCCCTAATGGTAATGAGTTGTAGTCAGGGGTCGGGGGAAACCTCTGGTCTTGCGATAGAAACGTGGGAAACCTCTGTTCTTACGATAGAAACAGAAGAAAAAGGTCCAATCGAAGGCGGTAAGCAATGGGTGGAGATTGCAGCGCTTCAGTCGTCGGTTCTACCCCCCGATCGATATAATTTTGGGGTCCGGAAAAAAGGCAACGCGCGCGCATTCCATAGTCCGGGTTCCAGTAGTCAGTCGTATGCCAGCGTGCTCCTTCCCCCCGGTGAATATATTGCTTCAGTAGAAGCATTTAGCTCTGAAGGCGACACCAAGATAGCGTCTAAAGAGTTCACGATAGCTGGAAGCCCCCCCAGCGAGGTCAGCTTACAAGGTATATCTTGGTCTTTTAATCTTGATGATAATGCCCAAGGCGATATATTGCGCGTCGATGTAAAGCATGGTGCGCTGCCGACGGGATTGGTGAGTGCAATCTATAGTCCCCAAAGTGCGCTCGGGCCATCGAGTGGGAGTCCCCAAAGTGCGCTCGGGTCATCGAGTGTTAGTTCCCAACGTGCGGTCGGATCATCGAGTGTTAGTTCCCAAGGTGCGGTCGGGTCATCGAGTGTTAGTGCCCAAGGTGCGGTCGGGTCATCGAGTGTTAGTGCCCAAGGTGCGCTTGAGTCATCGAATGGTAGTTTCCCGCTTGCGCTCGGGTCATCAGAGGGTGGCTGTGAATCGATGCTTACCAACGCGGGCGAGGGCCTGAGTTTAACCAGCGGAATTGTTACGCTTGGTTCTGTGGCTTTTCCCGAACTCGCAATAGCGAAGGAGGTGACGGCAGGCACAATAGAAGTCACAAGCGCTAGCCTTAAAATCAGTGGTGGTAAAGACAGTAGTTCTTGTATCCAGAGTCAAATCGATGCCATCAACGATCAGCTTGCGTATCAAGAAGACCAGATCCTAGGGCTTTATGACGAAATTGATCGAGATGAACAGGCATTTTTCTATTATCTTAGCGATATCAACAGCGATGTGTCTGAACTTATAACGATTTCATTCAATGATGCGATCGGCCGTGTAAAGCAAGATTTTAAAATCTTCATGCAGAAGGGTGGATTTTGGGACCCAACGGCCAGTGATACTCCGCAAGTTTGGACAACCGAGGGTGTTCAGCGCGCCATTGACCCCATAGTGCTTGCATCCTGTGGAAAATCTGAATCTGTTTGTTGCGTTAACGATAATCCTGACGAGGTGCCGTCTTTTTGTGCTGATGTTGAAGATGACAACGACGGCCCATTTGATGCTTTAGCGACTAGCCGCCAGCCCGATACTTTTGCCGAAGATGTTGGCCATGTGAGCAACTCAAGCTACGGCGGCGGATGTGTGTACGATTGTTATAAAAATATTACTCAATCCGACAACCGAGATATTGGTTTACTCTTTAAGCACTACGCACAGTCGCTCGACTCAGCGGTGTCAATTTGTGCCTCCCCCAACGCGAGTGTGCGCGTGCATTGCCCATCTGGCAAAACCGATAAGGGCAATGTTTGGGACCCCACCGTTTGTGGTAGCCCTGAAGACGTTGGGACTCCAGCTTGCGTAAGTGAGCCTACTAATGCTGCTGACTCTTTCAATATTGTTCCGTTGTTTGATCAATATAATGATGCAATAGGAGCAGTTTATGTGAGAGCTGTTAGTGCTTTGCAGGCCGCTCATACCCAGGAGCAGTTGATTAACTGGCTGAACATTTACCGCTATATCGCAAGCACAGAGAATGGTGTTGGCATCAAGTCCATCACGAACCCTGCAGCATTGCCCGGCACTCACTACAGCCCTGCTAGCAGTATGTGGTGTGGGAAGGAAGGTTATCCAGCGACCCCTGAAGAGCATGCAGATGCGTTTAACTGTGCGCAAACACAGTTGGGTTTGGTGTATGCACAAAGACTCAATATTTTATATGCAACAACCTTGAACCATATGATTAGCGACTTGGCTGTTGACGGTCAGGTGTACCCATCGGAGCCATTGGAAGCACCGAGTGAATGGGCGCAATGGGCTGAAGGAAAAAGCTGGAGCATCGACTACGCCACAGAAATAGGTAAGGCGCTACCTGCTATTTTTTGGGACGGTAGCCGAACCCCGATTGATCTATTAAAACGGGTTGCAGGCCGAAATTCACCTTCGCCCAGCGGTGTTGTTTGGACGGAAGGCAGCGTGCTATACCAAAGTTATCAAATTAAAAAAGTCGATACCTGTATGCGCAGCTTGAGACGATTCAATAGTGATGCCACGAATTCCAGCACCGACATTATTGATGCAGTGGGCAGCTTTGAAGATTGTCCATCTCTATTTGCACTGAGTGATCAGACGCCGGTTAACCAAGGTTATTACGATGGTGCAATGTTGCAGCCTTACAGTCTCACTGTGGCTCCAGGTGGTTTCGATTGTCCCGCGTCGTGCGGTGTCAATGAATGTGCATCAGGGTTGAATAACTCAATTTCGCCGGAAGGGGGCCAGGGCCTGGTTGATGGCCAATGTCGTGGGTTTTGTTCCGACAGTAACACGTGCGGAGATTATCGTTATGCCACTGGCAATGCTGTCGATTGCACCCGTTGCGGGTCTGAAGGCGCGGTGGCTCAACCGTCGCTGGCACTGAGTGCCCCCATGCCGGGTAATATTGCATTATGTGCAGCTAAGGTTGTACCTACAGTCAGCGCTTCCGAAAGCGAGACCATTAATTGCCCTGGTGTTGACCAAACAATGTATTACGGCAAGCGGTATGTCAATGCTTTAGGTGCGGGTGCCGCAAACCCAGGCGACGGCACTGAGGCTAGCTTTGTACAAATGATGAGTGATACCACTACGTCGTTTAAAACAGGCGAAACCCAGTCATTGGCATGCAGCGTTGATACTTTCCCAGAGGGAGACGTGATCGAGGGTTTTTATGGCCAATGTTTTTGTGGTGTAGATGGCACGCAGCTAACGTGGTATCGGCCGCAAGATAGACCAGACACAGGCCTTGCAGCACTGCCAGCTAATTTGAGTTATTTGGCCTGCGGCAATTATAAAGCCCCCAACTCGCCTAATGTAGTTGACGAGTACTATTCGTTGAGCAGCGAGCTAAAAAACGAGCCGCCAACGCAATATCGAGATAAGATAACCACAGACCAAAAAACGTTTGAGTCAGATATAGGCGTTACCAGCGCTGAAAATGGTGGCGCTGGAGTTAGGTATGAAGTGGCTTTTGCTAACATCGACTCTCAATGCAATGACGCAGGCCCCGGCCAGATACTTGTCACGATGTTGCCTATGGCCGACTTGCCTCAGGGTACTATTAATAATTATCTAAACCTCGCCAAGGTAACGCAGCCTCAATGTCTTTTCCCTGCAACTGACCGCAAGATCGTTACCGATGTAGGCCAGCCTGCTTACATGGCTTCGCTGGAACTCGGTGCTGGTCTCCGCGAAGCAATGCTGTGCGGGTGGGTTAATGACGACGGTGGCGATTGCGGCAAGGGAAATGGTAGTGAGCGAATTATTGAAGAGGAGCAGCGTTGCAGCGGGGTCAAGTTCAATCAGATTACCAATAGGGACAATGACACCTACTATACCTATCCTCTGCAAATCAGACCCAAAAATCTAGCAACAGGAGAGTTAGCGGGTGGACCGCGAATCCCCATTGACTTGCTCATGCAGTGCAGTGATGACGGCGCTTTGGAATGTGAAGATCAAAGTACCTGCATGCACATGGTGACGTTTAAGTCAGCGGGCGACGCCGATGAAGAATTGGCGAAACGAGGGTTTGTCTGCACAACGACAAAAAACGATCCTAGTAATCCCGGCAATAGGGATATAAGAGCCAGTATGGAATGCAGACTCCAGGATGGAAGAAAATATCAAATAGCTTTGTCACAGGAGGTGGCGTGGGTCGGCCCCGATGAAGATGGCCGTGTGGGCGTTGTGATTACTGAGTTGGATGCCAACTAGGCTATTCAACACATTGCATTGGCTTTGGCTGGGCAGTATCTCCTTGGCTCACGCCGGCGTTACTGCACGGCAGTTTAGATTGAATAACAACAACGGCCCCCAAAGGGGCCGTTGTTGTTTGTGCTCGATTTCGCTCGGCTTGGGTTTACTATATCGGAGTTAAGGGCTCTAAGCCCTTTTATCTGTCTTATACTTCAGCCTGCCAGCGTCCAACGCAGGCTTTTATGTAACGGAAGCAGCATTGCACCCTTATCATGTTTAGCAAAATGAGCGCTTAGCTCGGTGGCCTTATGAGCGAACTCACCACGTATCAGCATCACTACGAGGCCTTTGGTCTTAACATTCTCATCGATATGCTGCTGCCTGAGCTGCCGATGCATGCCGGCGCAGATTTGAGTTCATTGGCAGTGCACATTGCGGCTTCGAATCATGAGGATTGGCCGCCGTTGGTGGCAAATGAACACAGTACGCCATCGCTGCAAATGGCGCTGGGGGATTAACGCTTAAGGCATCAACACAACAACACGCTTTATGCAGGCTTGATGAAGCCAAGCTTGGACGTCTTGTCTGCATTGATCAACTTCAACCGAATAGATAGACACTAAATGAGTGCAGATTTCATCCAGAGATTGCGGTTGGCTGAGTGCATCCCAGATGGCCGACCCTTCGTCGTTGAGGATGAGATAATCGCTGGTTTTGCTCTGAAACAGTGCGATTTCGCCATCCAATTCGCTGAAAACGGCTTCTGGGTTGCGTTTGAAGCAGGCGTTGAGGTCAGTGTTGATAACGGGTTCCTTGGATAGCTACGATCACAGCGCCAGTGTACAACGACCGCGCTCGTATTTGTGCTCCATCAAGGCACAAATTAAGAGCCGTCATTAAAAAAATGCATGCGATTCTTGCGGATTTAAAGGTTAATTTACACCCCAAGAAACGTTTTATTGGGACAACTATAATGGGGGTTTGATTTTCTGGGATATTGGCTGGAACCGAATAAACCGCTTGTGCCGTCAAGTACAAGCTTAACTCGCCTCTTAAATCATGCTCGCCAGCTTTATGAGCAAACAGCTGATATCAATCGGTTGCGGGAGTATGTGCAAAGGTGGGTTCATTGGCATCGCAGCGGATTGCGAGGTTTGATTGATGAACGCAATCGCTTTCAACGGTTTTGGCTGTCCGTCATGAACACACTCAACATAACGGATAATAAAGCCCGCCCACTATAAGAGCGGACGTCAGTCTATTTATTCACGCTTATGTTAATGTTAATTGCCGTACAGGAAGCATTTTTACCAATAACAAAAGCGCAATTATCATGCACCCGGACATCCCTATTGTTGACGACACTCGAAAGCACAAAACTGGTCACTCTAGAGGCCTTAATGGATTCGGGTGTTGCAAAACGATAAAGAATGTCCGCCGATACTCGTCCTTCAAAGGCATCGTCGTAAGACAGGTTGGTGCCAACGCTGAAACCATTACCCATGTTGTACGCAATACGCCCTTGCACGCCAGAGCCATCCACTGCGCCTAGGTCGCCCTTTTGGTAGTAGTAACCGATAGAGGTTTCGAACTCGGGCGTAATGCTGTAACCCACATCGACACCGTAGGTATCTAAAGACCCACCGTTATAAACACTGTTGAGTCGGTACTCTTTGTCATCGACAGGCACCAGTGCATAGACATTGACGTTCCACGTATCCGAGACCGCCTCTATGCCGAAGGCCACCTGCTGGAAATCAACCGTTTGAGAGTTGGTCACTGGCACACCGTTATCCGTAGAACCTGTTGCCATCTCACGCGAATCATAGCCGCCATTCACACCCAACATCCAAGCGTTGTCATCGGTGAGCCAGCGATAGCCTATGCGTGTCGAAGTCGATAGCGTGGTGCCATCCACTTCTGTATTGATAATACTGGAGTAGTCGTCGAAGTCTGCAAAGTTCGCATTGGCAAGGACGTCCAAAAACAATACGCCGTTGTCGCTCACCATCATGGGCAGGAAGAAACCAAGGCCCGCTTGGTTAGGTGTGCCTGCGCCTTGTGTGGCCCCTTGGAAGCCCCAGTTGAACTTCACCACGTCTTTGAGATTGACCTCACTCTCAATAGGTTCACCTGCACTGTTGTCTTGAGCTTCTTGCGCAAACACATTTGCTGACAGTAGCATTGAGAGCATCAGAACTGCTGGGCTGAGTAGATGACGTTTTAGGGCTGTTGAAGTGTGGGGCATTGGAAGAATCTTCTATGGTTAGATTGTGCGCGGATTATACCACGCTGGCTCCTGTGTAATAGGGCTCATCGACAACAAAAAATCCGCACTAGGCGGGTTTGAGAAGGCTCAGGCTTTACGCAGCTTCCTGATGCCCACTAGCGACAGCAAACCTGCCATGATGCCAAGTAGCCACAGTGGGCTGGTGGGGACGGGAGTGGTGCTATCGACTGCAAGAGCCAGCTTTAGCCAGCTCAAGCTTGGAAATTTCTTTTTTACCCTTTTCTTCGCTAACAAGCTTGAGACGAGCACCGCCGACGAAAACTCCCATTGTTATGTACTGTTCTATGAAATAGTTTTTACTCGATTCTGGATTAACTGCAATTACATTCGGGGAGAATTCAGATTCTGTGGATATTTTATATTCTTGACCAGACTCTACGGTTTCATAAAAAAACATAAGCGGCGCAGTCTATATCTACTAAAGATTATAAATATAGAGGTTTAAGACACCGCCCTCTAACTCTGTCCCAACTCAAGAATGCCCTGCGACCAGACCCCTTCGCGCCTACCTGTGACGAAGAAGCTGACGCACTTAATGGTGCACCGCCCTGGGCGGGATTCTGGCTGGAGCCACCAACGATTACGCAGCGGTTTAAGCACTGGACGGACTATGCCGCACACCAAATTCGGAAGTTACCCAATGACGGACAAATACCGAGCGCGCATCAAATACCCACTAACAGTCCGCTAACTCCCGGTGTTTGGGTGAAGGCATAAAGATGGCCGCCGAGAAAGATCTAGGCTTTAGGGCAGTTGGAGATATCGAAATTGGAGGCAAGCCCGGTGAGCCTGAGCGCGAAGTATTTGCCAGGGCGAGTCTCAGTCCGCTCATGAAGGCTGCGGGGACAATCCATGAGTACGCCGTCTCAATTACAGACTATGAAATCTGCGACCTGATGGTCGTTCTTGATAAACAGGTATCGGAGACCTTGAGTGGATCAGACCTGAAGGTGGCTCAACGAATACTCGCAGGGCAGGCTTTTACGCTGGACGCCATTTTTAATAAGCTGGCCATTGAGGCCGCGAATAATATCGACACAGACCATGCCAATGTCGAGCTGTACTTGAAGTTTGCATTAAGGGCGCAGTCGCAGAGTCGCGCAGCTTTCCTCGCACTAAACGATATTATGAACCCTAGCCTGGCTAACTTTGTGAATCAGGCCAATATATCGGCTGGGCATCAGCAGATAAATAACCATGTGGAAAAAGAAAGTCCGCCAAGCGAACTAATGGAGCAACGTCATGAACGGATGGACACCAGAACGCCGAGAGAGGCAGGCACGGCTTATTCAACAGTGGAGGCCATGGGAGCAGTCGACAGGCCCGACAAGCAATGAAGGGAAGAAGAGGGTGTCGGGTAACGCTTACAAGGGCGCAGTGAGGCCAAGACTCCGCCAGGTGTCTGGGCTGTTGCGGGTGCAGAGCAGACAGTTGGAGGCGTTTTTATCGACTAGACCATAGGGTTTCCCCTATTTAGCAGCGCAGTCCAGATAGGATATACTCCGTCATGCAAAGATTGATCTGCGCTTGGAGATACAATGGGACACACAACAATACGCCGGCTTTTAGCCCCGCTAATTTTTTTTAGTTCTGTGCTGCTATCGGCTCAGGCTTTGGCCTTTGATGTCGGTGGCTTCAGTTATGATGTCCTTAATGCAACTGATGTCGAAGTAACGGGCCGCGCAGCGGGTAACACTGACACGGACATAGTGATTCCTGCCACTGTTGTGTATAGCGGAATCACTTACGACGTTAAAACCGTTGGGTATGCTGCTTTCGACACCAACGCCCTCACCAGCGTGATTATTCCAGACAGCGTTACGACCATTGGGAGTAATGCTTTCTACGGGAACGCCCTCACCAGTGTGACTATTCCAGACAGCGTTACGACCATTGGGGATTCTGCTTTCCCTGGCAACGCCCTCACCAGCGTGATTATTCCAGACAGCGTTACGACCATTGGGAATTTTGCTTTCATTGACAGCGGCCTCACCAGCGTGATTATTGCAGACAGCGTTACGACCATTGGGAATTTTGCTTTTTACAATAACGCCCTCACCAGCGTGACTATTCCAGATAGCGTTGAGGCCATTGGGCTTGGTGCTTTTGGCTTAAACGCCCTCACCAGCGCGGTCTTTGGAGGCAACTTTGGCGGCTTTCAACTCGACATGTTTGAATACAATGCCGATCTAGCGACCATCACCTATGCGCAGGGCGCTTCGGGATGGGATGCTCCGCTGCGGGTCTTTACGGCTGACACTGGCCCAACAGGAAGTGTCACTGCGGAAGCAGCAGCTTCATCAGCAGCAACGCCCGTCCCAACCAGTCCACTGTGGCTGTTGGGCATCATGGCAGGACTGCTGTCGCTGGTGGGCATCAGGAAACTTCGTAAAGCCTGAGCCTTCTCAAGTCCGCCTAGTGCGGGTTATTGACCCTCATGGATATTTTGGTATATTGCTTTCAAATAAATCACGGAAGATGCTTCTAATGACTAACACTTCCACAGCTTCAGCATCGGCACCAACCTGTCTTACGACGATGCCTTTGACGGACGAGTATCGGCGGATATCACTTATCGCTTTAGTGGAGCAAGTACAATAGCAAAACGTAAAGACGTTCAACAGCAACATATAATCAATGACTTAACATCAACACTAAGCAATCGCGATGTGCGGGTGCACGACTCCGTTAACTACTGCGTTCGTAACGGAGTAGGAGGCATTAACTGCATCCCCGGATGTTTGGTTTCGGTTCCTGTGTGGATTAACAATAAACCCTTACCCGTATGTATAGTTGATAGTAAATAATAAACATGCGCTGCGGCCCATAGCCGACGTCCCCCACCTGGCCCCTGTGGTGCGCAAAAGGGGCTTGTCTGGGTTGTACGTTTAGTGTCTCACTCGACCACAACAACACTGCTCTCAACCCCGCAGCACCGATGCGACCCATCGGAATTCAAGTGTTATAATCCGCCGCCAATAAACCACGGCAAGCTCTTGTTATGAAACTAACAGCACCACAGCGCGGCGTACTCGCCTCATTCGCATTCTTGCTTATTTCGATGCTATCGGCTCAGACTTTGGCCTTTGATGACGGTCGCTTCCGTTATACCGTTACAAGTGGAACGACTGTTGGAGTAACGGGTGCAACAAGGAGTAACCGAGACAAAGACTTAGTGATTCCTGCCACAGCTTCGGATGATGGGACAACCTACAGCGTTACGAGCATTGGGGGTTATGCTTTCTACGTCAAGGCCCTCACCAGCGTGACTATTCCAGACAGCGTTACGAGCATTGGGCAAAATGCTTTCTACAACAACGACCTCACCAGCGTGAACATTCCAAACAGCGTTACGAGCATTGGGGAGAGTGCTTTCCAAGGCAACACCTTCACCAGTGTGATTATTCCAGACAGCGTTACGAGCATTGGGAAGCGTACTTTCGCCGGAAACTTCCTCACCAGCGTGACTATTCCAGACAGCGTTACGACCATTGGGGAATATGCTTTCCAGTACAACGCTCTTACCAGCGTGATTATTGGGAACGGCGTTACAACCATTGGGAAGCGTACTTTCTACAACAACGACCTCACCAGCGTGAACATTCCAGACAGCGTTACGAGCATTGGGGAGAGTGCTTTCGAAACCAACGACCTCACCAGCGTGACTATTCCAGCCAGCGTTACGAGCATTGGGGGTTCTGCTTTCTACTTCAACGACCTCACCAGCGTGATTATTGGAAACAGCGTTACGACCATTGGGTCCTTTGCTTTCCAAAACAACGCCCTCACCAGCGTGGTTATTCCAGCCAGCGTTACGAGCATTGGGGAGTTTGTTTTTAACAACAACGCCCTCACCAGCGCGCACTTTGGAGGCAACTTTGGTGACTTTCAACTCAACATGTTCGATGTCAATCCCAACCTGACGACGATCACCTACTGTGAAGGGACAACGGGTTGGCCGCAGGACTTTAGCAATGGCTCGACCACGATCACAGCGACGTCGATAGTTTGCTCGCCACCGGACGCCCCGACCATAGACTCGATAACGCCAGGCGCCGGTCAGCTTACCGTCGCCTTTACCCCGGGGATTGACAATGGCTCGCCAGCTTCCCGCTACACAGCCTCCTGCCTCCGTGTGGTGGGTTCGGGGCGGATTCGGGTAGACGTAGTTGGCCCCACGTCACCTATTACAGTCCCCTCGATGTACAATGGCGACACGTATGAGTGTTTTGTAACAGCGACGAACATTATAGGAACGAGTCCCGCATCTGCAACGAGTGAACCATTCGTTGTCGGGGGCCCAGACACCGTCGCGCCGCCGTATAGCGCCACGCCTGTCCCAACCAGCCCACTGTGGCTACTGGGCATCATGGCAGGACTGCTGTCGCTGGTGGGCATTAGGAAACTGCGTAAAGTCTGAGTAAGCTCGCTCGGCGAATGCAATAAACAGCGGCTCCTTCGGGGGCCGTTTTGCTGTGAGGTGTTCCTACGCTAAAAGCGATATAAGAGTGGAGAATTACTTAGCATCATTAGCACAGCGGACCGACGACAACGATGGCTATTATGTCGAAATCAGTGGTGTGGACTCCATCATCGGCAATCCAATCAGAGTGGAATGGAAGCCGATGAGCGATAAAATGAGAGCGTAATGCCACGAGTTTAGGCGCAGGATGTTATTCATCAACATTGCCACAGGAGCCACTGCCAGCTTTTTGCAGGAGATGCCAGAAGAACTCCGAGACCACAAGAAGATCACCACCGAGCTCATGGAGATTCCACAGGACTGGATCGAGCAGATACCAGACCACTTGAATAAGGCGCCGTTGCAACAACCACTGAAACGACTAACGGAGGAGGTTGTATCCTTGTCGCGAAGGTGAGCCAGGGGCCTATCGAGGATGTTCTGATCCTCAATGCAAGCGATGACGTTGCCGGATTCACCGCAATGACCACAAACCTCGATATCGATATTGAATACGCGCTTGAGTCGGTCGGCCCCAGACCTTGCGACGTTTTGGTCAGCGGGTGAGCGAACTTTAGTACCCGTGATTCCGTGGACACCGCTGCAGCGCGCTCTAGCCTCACTAGCGAGAAGGCCCGGTCGTGCAAAAAAACTTACCCTGACGCGCTAAATAATGTTGCGAATGAGAATGAGAATGTTTATCATTAGCGCCAGTGTCGACAAAAGTGAACCGGGGAGGCCCCGGTCGCCGGCAAACAACGCGCTTGTATTAATCATTTAGCTAGGAGCACCACATGAATAGTCAACGCCTTTTTGGCCTAAGCCTGATCTTCATCAGCGCACTGTCACTCTCAGCTTGTGGTGGCGGTGGGGGTAACAATGATGAACCCTTTATCAACCCCATTGAACCGGTAGATCCGGTCGCTCCCCCAGTTGTTGACACAGACAATGACACCATACCAGACGTAACTGACAACTGTGTCAACGATCCCAATACCGACCAGGCTGACGCCGACGTGAACGGTGAAGGCGATGTTTGTGACCCTATGCCGACTAACTATGCCTTTGAAAACGCCAATGGCGCCAGCACGGTGTCGTACACGGGGCAGACCGCTCGTCAGATACTGCTCAGTGACCTGGTCACCAAGCTGAATTCACTTGAGCGCAGTGCAGACAATGTGCCTGCACAAGTGGCCAATGATCTCAACTTCTATATCTGTCTAGATGCTGACATTCGCGACGCAGACTATCCACCGACTTTTAAGCTTTCTGACGATGGGCTGATGATTGGCAACAGCACCATGGAGGCCAATGATAGGCTGGTCCCAGCGGATGTATCCAGCGGCAAGAGAATTTGTAATAAGATCGCGGGTGAAGATAAAGCGGATCATATTTTGGGCGGTGAGTTTTTTGGCGGAACCGCCGCAACGCCGCTGCTGCAGATTAATGAGTGGGTGGCTCTAGTCGCAGAGGAATCTGCCGACACCACCGACACCATTTCTACCGCCACGGGAACGGCTAATATCGGAACTCCGTCAATTTCTGAAGATGGTCGGAACTACCGTCAGCTTCTTCAGAAATTTATCTTAGGCGCACTGACGTTTTCTCAGGGAACCGCGGATTACTGGAGCATTGATTATGGCTCCGATAGCAATCTGACATTGGCTGAGGGTAAGACTTATTCCGAGGGCGCCCACGACTATGATGAGTCCGTTGGTTACTTTGGTATGTCACGGGCCTACGGTATAATGTCTGATGCAGAGATCAAAGACCCCGGTTATGCAGATAATATCGTGGTTGATGGGCTGATTGATGTCCGCAGCGAATACAACTTCGGCAATTCGCAAAACTGTGCGAAGCGAGACTTAGGCTCGGCGGACAATGCAAATCCCACGAACTTTACAGGGGAAGTCGTCAACGCAATCATCATAGGCCGTCAAATCCTGAATAATGCGCAAGCTGATGCAACGGAAACATCACCGGGCAGCTTGAGTCCTGACGCGGCAGCAGCGCTGGCAGTGCAGATCGAGATCGCCGCACTGACGTGGGAAAAGTGCATCGCCGCCACGGTAGTGCACTATATCAACGACGTACAAGGCGATATGGCCAATTTCGTTGGTGATGAGTTCGCAGACTTGGATAATTTCAAGGATCTGGCCAAACACTGGAGCGAAGGGACTGGTTTTGCACTGGGCTTGCAGTTCAGCCCGTTCTCACCTTTTCGTGACGCAAGTGTCCCAGGCATCGATGTGAATTCCTTGAAAACGATACTTCAACTATTGGGGACAGCCCCGGTGCTGGCCGACGGTACGCAAAACGGTCTATTGTTCAATGGAGCCAGCAGTCCTGCTGCGGCCCGGGAGGACTATCTGGCAAACTTGAATCAAGCTCGCGATATACTCCAAAAAGCGTACGGGTTCGATGCTACAAACGTTGCTAATTGGTAAGTCTGTGGAGCAGTCTTTAAGTAGGCTGCTCTTTCACTAGCAGGAGATCGGTTCTCCTGTCATTCGCTGCGGCGAAACTTCAGGCGCGAAAGCGCCTTTCTTGCGATCTAAAAGAGGGTATTCCACACCATGTCTTTCTGTATCAGAGCAACGCTTCTAACGGTATTCCTGGCACTTCCACTGGTGGGTTGCGTGGATGGCAGCACTGGCGGCTCCGAGTCTGACAATTTTGACGCGGACGCCTTTGACTTCACTGCCATGTTTGCCAACTATGCCGACAACATTATTTTGCCGAACTACGAAGCCGTAACAACACTGGCGACAGATATCGGGGCCGAATCTGGACCGATCTCAACCTATTGTCAGAGCATCGGCACCGCGAATGAGAGTGCCGCTGTTGGCGCAGCCAAGAACGCTTGGGACGACTTGATGCTGGCAATCCAGCAGACGGAAATGCATATCATTGGACCGGCAGCCAGCAATGATAACGCGTCGCAAAACCGTCTCAACTCCTTCGCCACCGGCAGCCTCAGTCTGTGCGGTGTGGACCAGTCGGTGGTGCAATCGGCGGAAAACGCCGGATTCGATATTGAAAGTAAAACCGTCCGCCAGCGCGGCATTGGTGCTTTAGAATATCTGCTGTTCAACCCAGACCTGGCACAAAACTGCCCCAGCCAGATCGTTGAAACAGCCGATTGGGACAGCCGGCCCGCTGAACAGCGCCAATTATTGCGCTGTGAGTACGCCATCGTCGTCGCGACGGATATTGCTAACACCGCTGCAGGGCTGCGAGACGCTTGGTCTAGCGATGACGGCGATTACCGCAGCACCTTCATCAACCCGGCGAATACGGTCGACAGTCTCGAAGCACTGTCTGACGGGCTTTTCTATCTCGATTACGGTGTCGCGGATCTCAAATTGGCTATTCCCACTGGCATCAGCGATGAGTGTCTCGCGTTGTCTTGCCCTCAGAGCGTGGAGTCACCGTACAGTCAATACTCACTGGACAGTATCAAAGCAAACTTACAGTCCTTTAATATTTTGATGACGGGCGGATCCGGCCTGGGCTTCGACGACCTTATCGACGATGCCGGAGTGCCTGCGCTTAACCAGCGCTTTGCAGATAATACTGCGGCAGCCATTGCCTTGATCGACACTGCCTCTGAGTCACTTTTTGAACAGGCGACGGCAATCGATTCCAGCGCCGCGGAAATGGAGTGCATGAATGACTACTTAAACGCTAACCCGAGTTCACCGGGGCGTTTTTCTGCGTGTACTCTTCTAGGCGCGATCAAGCTGATTGTCGACGACCTGAAAGTGGGCTTTGTGGCCGTGATTGATGTGGACTTGCCCGACAGGGCCCAGTCCGATAACGACTGAGAGGAAATAACGTGAAACATATCATCAAAAGTCTGTCTGCTGTGCTTGTGCTGGGTGCTGTGGATGTCATAGCGGCCGATGGCCAGAGCGACGACGCATTCGACAAGCAATTTATGGAGGAAGTCATCGTGTCGGGCGGCAAGGAGGGTGCTCGCACCATGTCCGGCTCCGCGTATGTGCTGGACAAGGCAGACCTAGAACAATTTGACTTTTCCGATCTGAACAAGGTGCTGTCAACGATACCTGGCGTCTACATCCGTCAGGAGGACGGCTTCGGATTGCGTCCCAATATTGGTCTGCGTGGCGTCACCAGTGAACGCAGCCAAAAAATTACCCTGATGGAGGACGGCATCCTGATTACGCCGGCGCCATACTCGGCCCCGGCAGCTTACTACATGCCCAATGTGAGCCGTATGAGCACACTCGAGGTTGTCAAAGGACCGGCGACTATTAAGTACGGTCCGAATAATGTGGGAGGCTCTGTCAATCTGGTAACGCCTGCGATTCCCGATGAACAAACGGGCTTTGTCGATCTGGGCGCCGGCAGCGATGGCTATGAGAAGTATCAGGCTTTTTTTGGTGACCGGATCGGTGATTTTGGCTATTGGATTGACGGACTGCGCTTTGGCAGCGACGGTTTTAAGGAGTTGGATACGGGCGGGGACACGGGGTTTGAGCGCAACGACATTAACGTCAAATTGCAGTGGGTGCCGGACGACTTTTTAGGGGTGCCACAGCGCTTTATCTTGAAAGCGGGCTACGCTGATGAGAATTCCGATGAGACTTATCTCGGCCTGACGCAGCAGGATTTTGACAACAACCCACTGCGCCGCTATGCCGCCAGTCAACGGGACAATTTCGACTCAGAACACCGTCTAGTGAATCTGGACCACGGTTTGTATTTGACCGAATCGCTGACGATTGGCACCCAGATCTATTGGAACCATTTCAAGCGATCCTGGAACAAGCTGGACGGTTTTGTGGAAGGGCCCAGTCTGAACGACATCTTGGAGCAGCCAGATCTATTCCCGCGTCAGATCGATATTATACGTGGTGACATAAACTCTAATCCGGTGGCCACCGACACGCTGGGGGTTACCGACAATGACCGCGAGTATGAATCTGCAGGCATTCAGATGGCGGCCGACTATACCGTCGATTATGGCGAGTTTGCACACAACGTTGAAGTGGGTTTGCGCTATCACTACGACTCCATCGATCGCGACCACTTGTCTCGCAGTTACCTAATGAGCGACAGCGACATGGTCAGTGACGGGATTGAGCGCGGCAACAAAACGCTTAACGACGCTCACACTGATGCTGTCGCCACTTATTTACGCGATACCGTGGACTGGCGAGACTGGAAGTTCAATGCGGGGATTCGGTATGAGTATATCGATAGTCACTTCAATGATGAACTGAACAACCGTCAGAGCCGCAATTCTCAATCTCTATTAGCACCGGGCGCAGGAGTGTTCTGGCAGTATACCGATCAGCTTGGTTTTCTGTTGGGCATCAATAAGGGCTTTTCACCCACTGGGGCTTCTGCCTCGAGTAATGTGGATGCAGAAGAGGCGATTAACTTCGAATATGGCCTGCGCTACGACACCGAAGTGCTGCAGGCGCAGGTGATTGGTTTCTTTAGTGACTACGACAATCTTATCGGGCGTTGCCGTGCCAGTGACAGCGGCTGTGAAGTCGGTGAGGAATTTAACGGTGGTGAAGTACAGATTGCCGGTCTTGAGGTGTATGGCAATTATCTTGTCAACGCAGGCGGAGCCGTCGAGTTTCCGATCAATGTCAGCTACACCCATACGGAATCCTCGTTTCAGACGTCGTTCGACTCCAGCTTCTCCCAATGGGGGAATGTCAAACAGGGCGATGCGCTGCCTTATCTGCCTGAAAACATCGGCCGGATACAGTTTGGTGCCGAGGCTGCGCGATGGGAGGCTTTCGCTGCAGTGAGTTATCAGGGCGAGATGAGGGATAAAGCCGGGCGAGGTAGCTTTGATGACGTCATCCATACAGATGAGTACACAACCCTCGACCTGTCCGTCTTGTGGCGGCCCTCCGACGCCTGGTTGGTGCAGTTCACTGTTGACAATGTCACTGAGGAAGAAGCCATCGTCTCTTGGCGACCTTTTGGCGCGCGCCCCAATTCTCCACGTCTTTATCGGGGCCGTGTGAGGTATACGTTCTAATGCAGCGCAGACTGTCGCTATGATTGAGCTGGCAGACCTTTTTATAGCGCCGTTGCAGGGGCCAGTGGATCCAAGCAAACGCCTGTTTTGGATGTTCTTACTCAGCTCTATACTGATGGCATCGCTGGCGGTGAGTTGGCGTAACCGACAGTTTAATCTAGCGCGTCAGGTGTCTGCACTTTTTTCTAAGCAGTATTGGTTGCATCGATCCAACCTTACCGATGCCGGTCTGCTGCTGTTGAATCATGCGTTACATATCCTGCTAATCATTCCTCTGGTAGGCAGCTATTTGGCGGGCACGGTGGCTGTGGGTAGCGTGATGCAAAGCCAGTTCGGCGATGCGCCAGACTTGCCGGGGTCCACACTTGCGGTGGGGATAGCCTACACACTGGTGTTATTTTTAATGGAAGACCTGAGCCGCTTCGGTCTGCACCGAGCATTCCATCGGTTTCCCTTGCTATGGCACTTTCATCGCACGCACCACAGCGCCACGAATCTCACACCACTCACGGTGCACCGCGTACACCCCGTGGAATCCTGCGCCTATTTTTTTCGCGGTTTCATTGTTTTCAGCGGGGTCAGTGGCTTATTTCTGTACCTGTTCGGCGGTCGCCTCAGCGGTATCGACATACTAGGCGTAGACTGTCTTGGCTTCCTGTTCAACTTTTTTGGTGCCAATTTGCGGCACACCCCGATCTGGCTGGGGTTTGGCCGACTGGAGCGGCTCCTCATCAGTCCGGCACAACACCAAATTCACCACAGCGTTGCGTCGCACCACCGGGGCAAAAACCTCGGCAGCTGCCTGTCTATCTGGGATCGACTCAGCGGTAGTTGGTTGGCTTCCGGTGCCTATCAGCAACTCGAATTTGGGCTGAGCCCACAAGCCGATATTGAGACTGCGCGCGAGGATAGGGCGCTGGGCTATCGTTTGCCGGCTCGTCTGACGGTGCCTTCTTAATTGGGTTGAGCCTTTACTATCCTGTAGTCTAAGATTGATCATCCAATCAGAGGCTAGGCATCGATATCAATGTGTCACTGAGAGACGCCGCCGCCCGCGTCACGACGGGTAATGGCAAGAAGAACGCAATAAGGCCTGCGGTATGATCGGCGCAGGTTGTACTTGATGAGTGCAATGGGCACTTGCTTCCGGTCTTCAAATGAGAATAATTGGCATTCTCAAAAAACCAAGGACGTTCCACTATGCTTACTGCTTTCTTTGCCCGCCGGGCGCGCCACCTGCTGATCGCGCTGGTCCTTGTTTCGTTCAGCCTTGTGGCGCCGGCATTTGCCGCCGATACCGTCAATGTCTATTCAGCCCGCAAAGAGGCGTTAATTAAGCCTCTGTTGGACAGGTTCAGCGCCGAGACCGGTGTCACCGTGAATCTTGTCACCGGAAAAGGTGATGCCCTGTTGACCCGATTGCAGGCCGAAGGGCGCAACTCCCCAGCGGATGTGCTGATTACGACGGATGCGGGACGCCTTTATCGAGCTCAGGAAGCCGGTGTGCTGCAGGCAGTCGAATCTGACACACTGCTGCGGGAAGTTCCCGCCCATCTGCGCAGTCCCCAAAACCAGTGGTTCGGGCTGTCGGTCAGGGCGCGTGCGATTGTCTATGCCACTGACCGAGTGAACGCCTCCGAGCTGAGCACCTATGAAGACTTGGCCGATCCGCGCTGGAAGGGACGTATCTGTATTCGCTCCTCCAGTAATATCTATAACCAGTCACTGGTAGCGGGTATGTTGGCGACGCAGGGTGTCGCTAGCACAGAGGCATGGCTGGCCGCGTTCGTGCCCAACTTTGCGCGACCACCCCAGGGGGGCGATCGCGATCAGGTGTTGGCCGTCGCCGCCGGTCAGTGTGATATTGCCGTGGTCAACAGCTATTATCTGGGCGCTATGATTACTTCCGGCGAACCGACACAGCAGGCGGCGGCCGAACAGGTGGCAATTTTTTGGCCTAATCAGGACGGCCGCGGCACGCACGTGAATATTAGCGGAGCGGGCGTGATCGGCGGCAGTAAAAACCGGGCCCAGGCCATCGCCCTCATCGAATTTTTAGCGCGCGATGACAGCCAACAGTGGTATGCCGAGGCCAACAATGAGTACCCGGTGCGCCCTGATATTGCGCCCAGTGCCC
Organism: Halioglobus sp. Uisw_031; assembly: GCF_047729875.1. Classification (NCBI taxonomy): domain Bacteria; kingdom Pseudomonadati; phylum Pseudomonadota; class Gammaproteobacteria; order Cellvibrionales; family Halieaceae; genus Halioglobus; species Halioglobus sp. Uisw_031. The sequence continues at coordinate 583,865 of NZ_CP159826.1, forward strand.
TGTTGCAATCTTGGGGTGAATTCAAGGCAGATCAAGTGGATGCCAGCGAATTGGGGCGTCTAAATAGCGCCGCGCTGATGGCCATGGACCGGGCACGTTGGAAGTAGAGGCTACTTCCATAGCGGTCGCCGTCGCTGGCCCTACCCGCTGGCAGCGGATCGCTGGCACCGATACAGTGTGGCGCCTGTGTCTGTTACTGGGCGCGGCGCTTATCGCGCTGCCTGTCGTGGTTGTTGTAGCGAGCCTATGGCAACCGTATAGCCCCGTATGGCAGCATCTGCTGGATACGGTGCTGGCCGATTATGTGGTCAACTCCCTGTTGCTGATGGCAGGTGTGGGCCTTGGCACCTTGGTGCTGGGTGTGAGTTCTGCCTGGCTCACCGCCATGTGCGAGTTCCCGGGGCGTCGTTTCTTTACTTGGGCCTTGCTGCTACCCATGGCAATGCCTGCGTATATTATTGCTTATACCTATACGGGTTTATTGGATTTTGCCGGCCCCCTGCAAACCGCCTTGCGTGACACCTTTGGTTGGCGTTATGGGGAGTACTGGTTCCCCGAGATTCGGTCACTGGGTGGGGCGATCTGCATGCTCTCTTTGGTGCTCTATCCTTACGTCTATCTGCTAGTGCGCGTGGCGTTCACAGAACAGTCCACTGCGCTGCTGGAGGCCAGTCGCAGCCTCGGTCGCGGCCCCTGGCGCACGTTTTTTGGTGTTGCGCTGCCGGTGGCGCGGCCGGCGATTGCTGCGGGGGTCAGCCTGGTGCTGATGGAGGCGCTGGCAGATTATGGCACGGTGGACTATTTTGGCGTCAGTACCTTTACCACCGGCATTTTTCGCACCTGGTACGGCCTGGGTGAGCTGACCACCGCGGCCCAATTGGCCTCTTTGCTGTTGCTGTTTGTCTTTGTGCTGTTTGCTCTGGAACGGCTTTCACGGCAGCGCCTGCGCTTTCACCATGGCACTGTGAGCAAAGCGATACAGCGCATTCCTCTGCGCGGTTGGCGCGCGGCTGGCACCCGTGCTTGGTTGGCGCTGATATTGCTGGCGGCTTTTGTCATACCCACTACTCAGCTGGCTTTGTGGGCTGGGACCCATTGGCGCAGCAGTGTAGATGCAGGTTTCATGACTCTGGTTAGCAACACGTTTATGTTGGCGGCGATTGCCAGCCTGTGTTGCTTGGCAGTGGCGCTGTTTCTGGCCTACGGCAAGCGGCTATTCCCGGACTGGCTGACGGTGGCTGCTGTGCGCACTGCGGGCATGGGGTATGCTGTGCCCGGTACCGTCATTGCAGTGGGGGTATTGATTCCGTTTGCTTGGCTGGATAATCATATCGACCTGTTGATGCAAGAAAACTTTGGAATGCCCACGGGGCTGCTGTTGAGTGGTTCGCTGGCAGCGCTAGTGTTTGCCTACGTGGTGCGTTTTTTATCGGTATCACTGCAGACGGTGGAGTCCGGCCTATCGCGAATTGGCAGCAGCCTCGATGAATCTGCGCGTTCACTGGGCGCCAGTGCCGGCGGTGTACTGAGGCGAGTACATTTGCCCATACTGCGAGGCAGCCTGCTGACGGCGTTACTATTGGTATTTGTGGATGTGCTGAAGGAGTTGCCTGCGACGCTCATTTTGCGGCCATTCAATTTCAATACCTTGGCGGTGCGTGCCTTTGAACTCGCCTCCGACGAGCGGCTTGCCGCCGCTGCTACCCCCGCTCTGGCCATTGTGTTGATAGGCCTATTGCCCGTCATTTTACTGAACCGGGGTATGACCGCAGGGGAGGATGGCCATGGCTGAGCATCTGAAACTGCGTGATGTGTCGGTGCACTACGGCGCTTTTACCGCTGCGCACAATGTCTCCCTGTCCCTGCAGGCGGGTGAGATCGGTTGCCTGCTGGGACCCTCTGGCTGCGGTAAGACCACATTGCTGCGCGCCATCGGTGGTTTTGAACCGCTGTCGGCTGGAGAGATAAGCCTGCAGGGGAACACGATCAGCGGCGTCGGTAACACACTCCCGCCCGAACAGCGCCAGGTGGGTATGGTGTTTCAGGACTTTGCTTTGTTCCCGCACCTTGATGTCGGCCGCAATGTGGCCTTTGGTCTTAGTTATATGAACCGCTCTCAGCGCGCCGCCAGAGTGTCGGATATGCTGGAGCTTGTTGGGCTGGGTCAGTCGGGCAGGGCTTACCCGCATGAGTTATCGGGAGGTCAGCAGCAGCGCGTGGCCCTAGCCAGAGCACTGGCACCAAAGCCGCGTATTGTGCTGCTGGATGAACCCTTTTCCGGCCTCGATAGTGAACTGCGAGAGCAGTTGGCGGGCGAGGTGCGGCAACTGCTGCAGCGTAATCAGATGACAGCGCTGTTGGTGACCCACGATCAGCATGAGGCATTTGCCATGGCCGATCAGATAACGTTAATCAATGGCGGTACCGTGGTGCAAAGTGGAACACCTGACGATTTATACCATCGCCCCATCGACGCGTTTACCGCCGGCTTCATTGGTGAAGGGGCGGTGATAGCGGTGCAGGTGAATGGCGACGGGACCCTAGATTTTGGTCTGGGGTTGTTACAGGCTCCCGGTGCAGCGCAGTATGCGGGCCGCAGCGCGGGGCTTCTGCTGCGGCCGACGGATATTGCGTATGCCGCGCACAGCAGTGTCAGCCTGCCCGTTGCAGCGCGCGCGTTCCGTGGCGCCCAGTATCTGTATCAGCTGCAATTGCCCGATGGCCAGCTTATTCTCTGCTTAGCTCCGGTAAACACTCATGTTAGCGTCGGCGAGTCGCTACCGGTAAGTTGCCATTTGGATGCACTCTCACTGTTTGAGCCGTCCTGAAATGGCATAGTGAAAATGATCCACTATCTTGACAAACAACGGCCCCAAGTCAGCCGAGTTTATTTTAAGAGCTGTGAGGTCATGTCGTTATTAGGGTAGGGCAATTGGTCTACCGCCCACGCCATTGATTTCCCCGATGTAAATACTTGGTTTAAATCTATCTCTATGTAATTGGTGCGGTTGGAATAATTCGCTATCTTCATGCGGTTATTTTTCAGATCCTTTAGGTTAACCCACTGCGTGTAATCAGAGACAACCTCTTTGCCAGCGGTACTTCTAGAGACCCCCTTTGGTATATCCACGTTATTAAGCAAATGCGCCATTAATTGAGAGGCATCCGCGCTTTCATTAGGCTGGTATGCGAACTGGCTTAGATAGGCTGCTCGCACAAAGCGACCCGGTGGTGTGTAATCTGCTGATAAACCCATCAATCCCCCGCCCTGACCAATTTCCGTAACGTTAGTGCCATTGACAACGACCGAGGGTGTTGCCGTATTCGTCAGCGAAAGATAGTTGCGAATATTATTAATGTGCCAATCATACGTTGGAGCATTCGTCAGCACATTGGCTACGTTGTCATGAATGACCATTTGGCCCTTAACAAACTCCACAATCATGCTGTCACCGGTGCGATCGGTCAAAACAAAATGCAACCATGGTGGCGTTGGCGATCCCTTGATTTCACTTGGGTTATACCAAACCTTATACTTTGGCAATTCTGCTTTTAATTCTTTTACAGTGCTAAACATACCCAGAACTAATGTTCCAAAGTTGATAATCGAAACATACTCTTTGTCTTGAGGGGTTATTTTTTGATACTCCGTAAAGCCCGGCAAAAAATTTCCGCTGAGACCTAAGCCAACTTCGTTTTGACCCTCAAGAATTGCTGGGGATCCCTCTAACACAGCCGGGTAAATGCCTGCGAATGCATACTTAGTCGAGAGCTTTTTTGATGGCAGGTTTAGAAAATCCGGAGCGCTAATTAATACAGGGCTACCTTGAGGCTGAGCCAACAGGGTCCACTTCATATCAAAAGCCCACTCCATAGTACGGCCCGCAATAACCGTGCCGTCTTTAGCTTTCAAGTTAATCGCCGTACAGGCGTTTGCTAGCGGCGCAAAAATCATTGATATCGCCACAATACTGCTGAGTAATGTCTTCATATGATGTCCAATAAATAGTTTTTAACCGTTATTAATATACGCACTAACTTGACCTTCAGAATCAATTCATTGCAACGATTGATTCCTTAGGCCCGCAGCTTAAGTGACGCCATGATGGTGTTGCTCTGACGGCGTTTAAACACAGGGGTTATAGCGTTAGAATGCTCGCTGGCGCGCGCGTGTTCGGCAGTCCATATAAAGAATGCTTAAGACAGTAAAGAGATAATAATTACGTGCTTATCCAGTTTAAAGCACTGCAGACCCGCCTGCCGTAATCTGGGGCAGACCGCTATTTTGATTCGTCCGAGTCTGTCAGGCTGCAGTTAATCGTGTATATTTGTGGTCTGCCTTCGATTCGCACGGATGGCCAACATTGAGCTTCAGGACGTTAAAGATGACGAATATTGGTGCAAGTGCTAAAGAGCGAAGTATTCTGTTGATAGTGCGAACCGGTGTGTTGTGGGTCGCAGCCGTCATGGTATTGTCAATCGCTCCGGAAGCAAAAGCTGACGATTGGTCTCCCGAAAAAATAGCAGAATACAGAGCCGCTGCCGCAAAAGGTGAAGCATGGGCTCAATCCAATCTAGGCATTGCCTATGCAGAAGGCATGGGTGTTCCTGAAGATGATGCTGCGGCTGCGAAGTTGTACACCAGGGCTGCAGAGCAAGGGCATGCTCAGGCTCAAAACAACTTGGGCCTTATGTATGACTACGGGGACGCTGTGCCTGAGGATGATGCGACTGCTGCGAAGTGGTACACCAAGGCTGCAGAGCAAGGGAATGTCGATGCGCAATACAATCTGGGTAACATGTATAGGTTCGGTGAAGGTGTGCCTGAAGATGATGCTATCGCTGCGAAGTGGTACACCAAAGCTGCAGAACAAGGAGATGCCCAGGCTCAATCCAATCTGGGTAACATGTATGACAACGGTAATGGTGTGTCTGAGAATGATGCCACTGCTGCGAAGTGGTACACCAAGGCCGCAGAGCAAGGAAATGTCGACGCTCAATACAATCTGGGTAACCTGTATAGATTCGGTGACGGCGTGGCTCAGAATGATGCCACCGCCCTGAAGTGGTACACCAAGGCGGCAGAGCAAGGGGCTGCGGGTGCTCAACTCAATCTGGGTCTTATGTATGCGAAGGGTGAGGGTGTGCCTGAGAATAATATGCCTGCGTATATGTGGATAAACCTAGCGGCAGCGCAAGGGCATGAGTATGCAAAAACACTGAAAGACAGAATCAAAGATGGAATGACACCTGCGGACATATCAAAAGCACAGGCATTAAGCCGTGAGTGTTTGGCGAAAAGCTATAAGAATTGTGGCTAGGTTGGCAGCGAGCTGTTTCTCAGAAAAATGATTCTTTTTTTAAAAGGGAAGTTCATCTCGGCTCCCTGACGTTAAGGCGCGCCTTAGAGGAGCTTCAAAGAGGGTCCCTATATCAACCTCAGGGTTCCTGTTTGATCTGGAGAGATCACCGACCCACGGTGGCCAAAGCCTATCAATACACTGAATCAGTTAGGTCGTAATAGGACAGATCAAACACACCAGCATCCTGCTTTCGATGGGTGAAATTCCAGTCGTTGAACCAATCATAGGTCGACCAGAAATTGGCCTGGTTGCGCAGTACCGCGTAACGATCTCGAAATTCAAGAAAATCAGACATTGATTGCACGTCACGCAGTTGCTGAACGAAAGCGGGTGTTTGTTCGACGTCGATTTCCATAAAGAGATTGGGAAAACCACCCACCACGTCCGGATATACGCTCATGGTATACAGGTCGGGAAGTTCCACCCCATTCTGAAAAAGAATCGTGTATTGGGTTTCATAAACGCGGTTCAGCACCAGGGTATAGAGCCGAGACTCTTTCCCCTGCTTGACTCTCATGACAATCATGCTTGGCATGTAGCGCGGAAACTTATAGTCGGTAGTGACGGTCATCGTCGAGATAGCCTCGACCCACTCGTCGAAATTAGAAACGCCCTTCTCAAGTGGATAAGGCTTCTTGACCCACGGATTGAGGTGGTCGATGGGTCCAGTAATCGTGGAGCCCATATGAGCCTCAATATTACTCACTATCCCCACAAGCGGATGCGCGGGATCGTTGTTCTTAATCGGAGACGGCTGGTCTTTTGCGGCGAAGCTTGTCAGGTGAAGTCCCACATCGCCAATCCCTTTACTCCAGCTGTTGCGGGTTTTTTCACGCATGTCTTCAGGTAGAAATAATAGGAAGTCGTCCTCAAATTCCTGCCGCAAAAAATTAAAGAAGCCTACGGTCTCAAGCTTTCCGGTGTCACTTCCCCAGTATTCAAAGTGCGCCACGGTGTCGTAATAGATACGCTCAAAACCGCTGAAGCCCATGACCCACTGGCTTCGCGGAATCCCGCCCTGCCGCCCGGTCATGACCCAGGTATTGCTTTCATGGCGAAGGATCGTGAGCCAGGCATTCTTGTTTGTCTTATTCCCGTCCCAAAGTGCATCAATCGTGTAGCCGTCCGGAAAGAGCCGCTCCACCGCCTTTCCATAAGCGGTGTCATAGCGTTCATTCCCAATGGGCGAACGATCCATTAAAGCCTCCCAATCGCCGAGCCCCAACTGCGGGTCGAGCACCGATACATCATGGTCTGGATCCATGAAATAGACCCAGAACTGGTCCTTAACCGCGTAAGTAGCGATCTGCCCCAGGCAAACAGGGCCCGAAGTAATCCCCGCTACGATGACCGCCGAGTTCTCGATCAGGAAAAGATAGCGGGACTTCTCTGGAATGGCTTGATACATGACGAACGGATTGCCCACATCCCAGGGTGCATCAAAGCCTTCATCCTTGGCCCACTTCCTATCAAAAAAGACCGATTCCAAATGGGCAATATCGCTTCGCCCTAGTTGCCAAATAAAATGATTTTTCTGAACGGGCCGAGACGTCATCTTCTGCAGTCGATAATAGAACTGCTCGACGCCCGCATAGGTCATCGGGTTGTCATAGGGGTGCGGAGAATCAATTACCACGACTTTCGGTGTGGGTTTGCCGGCTGCGACCTCTTTGAGTGAGTTGCCGGCTGTCTTTGAACGCACCAACTTGAAGAGCTCGCCCGTGCTTTCATCCAGCGTGAGGGTCGAGAGGTAGACATGATCAAAGATATAGCGGGAAACCAGCTGGTGTTGCGCATCGGGCTGATTGAAGAACGCCTCCCAGCGAGCCACGATCTCCGGGTTGGCCAGAGCGGAGGCTTTTGATAGATCCGCTTCGGTGGGTCCAGGTGAGCCGGCTGAGACCCACTGCTTAATCTGCGCTAGCTGCGACTCATCCAATGCCGGAAGCCCATAGGGCATGCCCTCGGCTGGATTGGCGGTCAGGTGGGACGCAAGGGCGTCGGATGTACTCTGACAAGAATGTTTGTAGCGGTGGTTGCTCGACATTAACGCTTTCCGCGAAAAGCCCGGCTGATTGTTCTGATGCCCCACAGTCACAAGTTGTGAGATCATCGATCCCGCTAGATTTTCGGTCGCATTTCCCCCTCGCGACACTATTGGGTAAAAACCATCCTTGCGCCACCCCTCAGTCGTCGCATGAACGTCCATCCCTGTTCGCTTAAAATTATCAAAATGTAACGAATAGGGGTTTCTTCCGAAGCCCCCTCGCTCGACAGCACGAAAAGAAGAAAGCTTCACATTGCAGGGCGAACCAATGCAGCCGTGACAGGCGATGCACCGATTGTCAAAGAGCGGTTGAATTTCACTGGCATAAGTGGCCGATGCGCCGGGCGTCGGCTCTGCGACAGCTACCTTTTCACTGGTATTCGTCCCGGCGACCGAAGAACTATCGCTGCAGCCTAAAGCCAGCGCCGAGAATATCAGCACGAAAAAAAGAGAGCCGAATGGCTTGAGGTACTGAGGCATCGTTATGATTCCCTTATTTAACAAGTTCGCCGTAAAATATTGCGATCGCTCTGGTTTCAGTAAGGAGTAGAGTCGACGCCGCTTCGACTCGCCCGCAGAAAATCTGGCATCACGTCAAAAATACTATTGCTGCTCTTCATCTGGCCCTCGGAAAGCTGATTGGAAACGACAATCATTAGATTATAAGGAAAGTAAACGGGTTGTGTCGAGCATATTGTCTAGTCCGGCCTGGTCAGTGAGGAGGCAAGATGATGCTCGTCTAGCGAAGGATAATGCGAAAGGACGCTTAGCCTTCAGTCGAGGATGGGGTCGACGCGAGTAGTTTATAATGCCCACATACTGATCGCAGTACTTCAACTGCGGCAGGGGCGCTGGTGCCTAGTTCTGGTGTTCAAAAACGGATGTTGAAAAAGAGATCCTAGGGCTAGGATATGTCTGCTAGACTATTCGGCCTCACTGATGGAGTCACGCTATGGTTGGGCAGTTGCAGACGGTGCTGAATTGGGTTGGGTTTATATGCCTAGTCTATATGGCTACGTTCGCCATGATATATGGTGTTGGCATGGAAATATTCAGTTTAGAAATTCCTCATCCTAACAGCTTTTTTATAGACCTATTCTTTATCAAGCTCGCCCTTTACCCCATATGCCTTTTGGCTCAATACATCATATGTGGCAAGGTCACGATTCTGCCGTGGAGGCCATAGATGCTAGACGGCATAGACGCCATTATAGACGCCATAGGGGACGCTGCAGCGGCGGAGGCTATTGCATCGACTCACCCTGTATCGTGAGTGACCCAGGCTAGTCAATCAAGCGGCTCGCTAATGGGCGCTGCGCTATTGCTACTGATAATCAGCCGCTGCCTGCAAAATTAGTCTATTTTTCGCTCTTCTCACGGTTGACCGGGGTAGTGGGCCTACCTATAATGCATCTCCTCGAAATTGGAGCCTAAATAAGTCGGGCTTCGGGTGTCAGTGCCGAGGGGCCTGTCACAGTCGAGTAAGCTTTGATGCGGGGTGGAGCAGTCTGGTAGCTCGTCGGGCTCATAACCCGAAGGTCGTCGGTTCAAATCCGGCCCCCGCTACCAATTAGCGCTGTTAGCTTTGGAGCTATAGTGTGAAATTAAAAGCCCCTTTTTAGGGGCTTTTTTGTACATGGAGAAAAGAACCGGCAGTGGCGAGCAAAGATCAGCAAATTGCGGAGATGTTGCAATCCACTGTGGTTGCATTGGGTTACCAGTTATGGGGTGTGGAGTACACGCCACAGGGCAGGCACAGTATTGTGCGGGTCTTTATAGACAGCCCTGCAGGCATCTCGGTTGATGACTGCGCTGGTGTCAGTGCACAGGTGAGTAGCATTCTGGATGTGGAAGATCCGGTTGCGGGGGAATACACGCTAGAAGTTTCCTCCCCCGGCATGGATCGGCTGTTGTTCAAGCTGGAGCAGTATTCCGGTTATGTGGGTGAGACGGTGGAGTTGCGTTTACGCAGTGCCTTTGAGGGGCGGCGCAGGTTCAAGGGTATTTTGAAAGGTATTGAGGGTGATGAGGTTGTGATTCAGATAGATGATCACGATTTATTGTTGCCTTTCGGCGCGATTGAAAAAGCGCGGGTACAACCCCGCATCTAAACGCGGCAAGTGAATTGGCGAGGCTTGAGATGACGAAAGAAATTCTGTTGGTGGCTGAGGCTGTCTCTAATGAGAAGGGCGTGTCTGAGGACATAATCTTCGAAGCGATAGAGCTGGCGTTGGCGACGGCGACCCAAAAGCGTTACGACGAAGAGGCGGACATTTTGGTCACTATTGATCGTACTACGGGCGATTATGTTTCCAAGCGTCGCTGGCTGGTTGTGCCAGATGATGAAATGGCGCTGCTGGGGACTCAGTTCACTACCGAGGAAGCCATAGAGCAGGATCCAAATCTGAAGCCCGGGGACATTTACGAGGAGGAGGTGGAGAGCATCGCATTTGGCCGCATCGCCGCACAGACTGCCAAGCAAGTGATTATTCAGCGAGTTCGTGACGCTGAGCGCGCACAGGTTGTTGACCAGTATTTGAGTCGTGTGGGTGAGCTTATTGCCGGTACGGTAAAAAAGGTAACGCGAGACAATGTGATTATTGATATGGGCAGCAACGCCGAAGGTCTGCTGCCGCGGGATCAATTGGTGGGTCGCGAGACATTCCGAGTTAATGATCGGGTGCGCGCTATTCTTAAGGAAATCAGTACAGAACCTCGGGGCCCGCAGTTAATTTTGAGCCGCTCATGTACAGAAATGTTGATAGAGTTGTTCAAAATCGAGGTGCCAGAGATTGCTGAGGAAGTCATTCAGATTCGTGCCGCAGCGCGCGATCCGGGCTCCCGTGCGAAGATCGCTGTAAAAACTAACGACCAGCGTATTGATCCAGTGGGTGCGTGTGTCGGTATGCGCGGATCGCGTGTACAAGCGGTCTCCAGCGAGCTCGACAACGAGCGTGTCGATATCGTGCTGTGGGATGACAACCCCGCACAATTGGTGATCAATGCCATGGCGCCTGCGGAAGTTGAGTCCATTGTGGTGGATGAGGACAACCGCACCATGGATGTTGCCGTATCCAAAGACAATCTGGCGCAGGCGATCGGTCGTTCTGGCCAAAATGTGCGTCTGGCGGCTCAGCTAACCGAATGGACTATTAATGTCATGAGTCTTGAGGATGCTGCTGAGAAGCAGGAAGCGGAGTCCACTGAAGTTATTCAGGTGTTTGTCGATGCCCTTGATATTGACGAGGATGTGGCCGGAATTTTGGTCGAAGAAGGCTTTGCCACACTGGAAGAAGTGGCCTATGTGCCTCTGGCAGAACTGACTGCTATTGAAGGGTTCGATGAGGATATCGCAGAGGAACTGCGTGCACGAGCCAAGGGCGCGTTGTTGACCCAGGCCATTGCGTCTGAGGAGGAGGTAGGCTCGCATGAGCCGGCCGAGGATCTCTTAACCATGGAGGGTATGGATCGCCACTTGGCCTACATCTTAGCTGGTCGTGCGATTGTCACCATGGAAGATTTGGCAGAGCAGGCGGTGGATGATCTCATGGACATCCCGGAGATGACTGAAGAACGTGCCGGTGAATTGATTATGACTGCAAGGGCACCCTGGTTTGCAGAGGCAGAAGAGTAACCTGAGATTGCACGATTAATTGCGCTACGACAGGATACCAAGGAGAGTATTGAATGGGTCAGGTGACAGTAAAGCAGCTCGCTGAAGTGGTAGGCGCCTCCTCGGAGCGCCTTTTGGCACAGATGAGAGAAGCGGGATTGCCTCACACGGGGGCAGAACAAGCTGTGTCTGATGAGGATAAGCAGACACTGCTGACTTACCTGAAGCAAAGTCATGGGGAGCCAGCGGATGCCCCCAAGCGAATTACGTTAAAGCGAAAGACTATTAGTACCTTACGGACCTCCGCGTCGCAGGGTAGAAAAACCGTCAATGTCGAAGTGCGAAAGAAACGTACCTATGTAAAACGCGATTCGGAAGAGTTGGTTGATGCAGAGGTGCCCGTTGATGGTGATTTGGCAGAACATGATCAGGAAGTCATTGTAGAAGTAGAAGACGTGTCTGCCCAGGCCGTGGCGGAATTAGAAGCTCAGGAAGCGGCGGCAGCTGAGCGTGAGCAACTCGCGGCGGCGGTGACCGAGTTAGAGGCCAGCGCGGAGGAAGATCCGGCTAATCTGGACCCAGAGGTACTGCGACAGCGGGCAGCGGCGCGCCGCAAGCTCAAGGAAGCCAATGAAGCTGTGTCCCGCCGGGATGCAGCTGATGCCCGCAAGGCAGCTGAAGATCAGATCAAGGCTGAAACGCTGGCTGCTAGCGAGGAGAAAGCGAAAGAGAGTGGCAAGCGACCGAAGCGTCTTCATGAGGTGCCATCTGCCGCACCTGGCGGGGATAACGATAGCCGCAAGCCTCGCAATAAGCTGGCTCGTAATTCACCCGCTGGTCGGGGTAAGCAGCGTAATCACAATTTATCTCTGGCGGATTTGGATTCTGAACCGGGAGCGGGTCGCCGTCGCGGTGGTCGTAAGAAAATCAGAACCTCGCACGAAGAACATTCCAAGCACGGGTTTGAAATGCCAACGGAAAGAAAAATGCAGCAAGTGGAAATTATGGATATGAATTCCATTGCCGATCTTGCGCAGCAGATGTCAGTTAAGACCGGAGCCGTCATCAAAGAGTTGATGAAACTCGGTGTGATGGCAAATATCAACCAGATGATTGATCAGGATACTGCGACGTTATTGGTGGAAGAATTTGGTCACGGCTTCAAACTTGTCAGCGCTGATGCGTTGGAGGAAAAGCTTGAGGAAGCCCTGTCACAGCGCGAAGGTATTGAAGAATCTCGGGCGCCAGTGGTTACCGTAATGGGGCATGTGGACCACGGTAAGACGTCGTTGCTCGATTACATTCGCAAGAGTCAGGTAGCGTCGGGCGAGGCTGGAGGCATTACTCAGCATATCGGCGCCTACCACGTGGAAACCGACCGCGGCATGATTTCGTTTCTCGATACACCGGGGCACGCCGCGTTTACTGCGATGCGTGCGCGTGGAGCCAAAAGTACAGATATTGTGATTCTGGTTGTCGCTGCAGATGACGGTGTTATGCCTCAGACTGAAGAAGCAGTCAAACACGCCAAGGCCGCTAATGTGCCTATTATTGTTGCGGTTAATAAGATTGACAAAGAGGGTGTGGATCCCGAGCGCATCAAGAGTGAATTGGCCGCCAAAGATGTCATACCCGAAGAGTGGGGAGGAGATACACAATTTATTCATGTTTCGGCTCAAACCGGTGAAGGCGTGGACGGTCTGCTTGATGCGATATTGCTACAGTCGGAACTGTTGGAACTGACCGCTGCGCGCGATATACCTGCACAAGGTATTGTGATCGAATCCCGTCTGGACAAAGGGCGTGGACCTGTCGCATCGCTATTGATTCAAAGTGGCACACTGCGCAAGGGCGACATCGTTCTTGCTGGCCTGCAGTTCGGACGAGTGCGCGCCATGATGGATGAAAATGGTCAGGTAATCGATGAGGCGGGCCCCAGCATACCTGTAGAAATTTTGGGTCTGGATGCTGCTCCTGCGGCAGGTGATTTGTTTGCGGTTGTCGAGAGTGAAAAGCATGCTCGTGAGGTCGCCGATTTCCGACAGGAAAAGACGCGCAATATGAAAATACAGCGTCAGCAGGCCGCCAAACTGGATAACATGTTTGATAGCATGACGGCAGTTGGTAGGAAAACGCTCAATGTGGTGGTCAAGGCAGATGTAAGGGGTTCGCTGGAGGCCATTCAGTCGGCTCTCCTCGAGATCGGGAACGACGAGGTTCAAGTGAATATTATCACTGGCGGTGTCGGCGGCATCACTGAGACAGACGTCAATTTGGCAGTAACTTCCAGTGCGGTTGTGTTCGGTTTCAATGTGCGAGCGGACAATGCAGCGCGAAGGTTGGTGGAAGCTGAAGTCATTGACATGCGTTATTACAATGTCATTTACGATTTGATCGACGATGTGAAGGCAGCTCTGACAGGCATGTTAGCGCCTGAATTGAGAGAAAATATTGTGGGTATCGCCGAGGTCCGGGACGTATTCAGTTCGCCCAAGTTTGGCCAGATTGCGGGTTGTATGGTGATCGAGGGAACCGTTCATCGTTCCAAGCCCATCCGCGTGCTGCGCGACAGTGTGGTGATTTATCAGGGCGAGTTGGAATCATTGCGTCGTTTCAAGGATGACGCCAATGAAGTGCGTAATGGCACGGAATGTGGAATCGGTGTGAAGAACTACACTGATGTCAAAGCGGGTGACCTCATCGAAGTCTATGAAGTCAAGGAGATAGCCCGCTCTCTTTAAGCGGTGTTGTAATGAGTATGATTAATGGCTAAAGAATACGCCAGGACACAACGCGTCGCCGACTATCTGCAGCGTGAGTTGGCTTTGCTGATTCAGCACCAAGTGCGAGACCCTCGTGTTGGTATGGTCAGCATTACTGGCGTCGACGTGAGTCGGGACCTCGGCCATGCCAAGGTCTACTACACGGCGCTGGACAGTAATTCGAGCGAGGATGCGAGTGAGTCTACCGAGGTGCTAAACAAGGCCTCTGGCTTCTTGCGCAGTCAGCTGTCCAAGGACAGCAATATGCGTACTGTGCCGAATCTGCGGTTTTATTTTGACGGCAGTGTGGGTCGCGGCCGTAGTTTAGAAGACTTGATCCAGCGCGCGACAGATGCAGACCGAGAGTTAGGCCTGCACAATGATGACGAGTCGAAGAGCTAGCGGATGGCCAGGGTTCGCCGTGGGCGCCCGGTGGATGGCATTCTACTGCTGGACAAACCCCTAGGGGTTAGTTCGAATCATGCATTGCAGAGCGTTAAGCGACTGTATGAGGCCGCCAAGGCTGGCCATACCGGCAGTCTTGATCCGCTAGCCACTGGCGTGTTGCCACTGTGCTTTGGTGAGGCAACCAAGTTTTCTCAGTATTTGCTGGATGCAGACAAAGCCTACGAGAGTACATTCGTGCTCGGTACCGTCACCGATACGGGTGATGCAGAAGGGCGGGTGCTGGAAGATAAAGATGCCAGCGGCGTGACAGAGAGTGACGTTATTACAGCATTGCAAGCCTTCGAGGGCGAGATAGAACAGATTCCCTCGATGTTTTCTGCCATCAAGCAGGGCGGGCAGCCCCTTTACAAGTTAGCGCGTAAGGGTCTGGAGGTGGAGCGCAAACCGCGCTCTGTGGTCATAAAGACGCTACAGCTGCGCGCTTTCCGTGGCGGTGAAAGGCCTGAGGCGGATATTTACCTGGAGTGCAGCAAGGGTACCTATGTGAGATCGCTGGCGGAGGATCTCGGTCGCGCAATCGGCTGCGGTGCCTTTGTTAGCGCGTTGCGGCGAACCAGGGCGGGACCGTTTGGAATTGAAGACAGTATGACCCTGAGCGGCCTTGAAGCACTGAAGGGTACCGGTGAGTCTGGCGTGCTGGACACGCTTTTATTGCCCACGGATGCCGCCTTGGGGGCACTGCCGCTGGTTCGCCTCAGTGAATCCAGCGGTTTTTACATGCGCCAGGGTCAGCCGGTAATGGTGTCAAATGGCCCCCGAGATGGTATTGTGCGCGTCGCCCTCGACTCGGGAGAGTTTTTGGGGGTTGGAGAAATGTTGGATGACGGGCGAGTAGCGCCGCGTCGTCTGATTGTCACCGGGAGGTGACGCGAACCTGTCTGTAAATCTGCACGGACAGGCTCTTTTATTCATGAAGGGTGGTACGCCACCTAAGGCAGATTAAGCAAGAGGAAAGAGCAATGGCATTACATGTAGAAAAGAAAGCAGAGATTGTAAAAGAATATCAGGTGGCCGACGGCGATACTGGTTCCCCAGAGGTACAGGTAGCACTGCTGACCGCGAATATTGAGCAGTTGCAGGGGCACTTCAAAACGCATTCACATGACCACCACTCCCGCCGAGGTCTGATCAGGATGGTTAACCAGCGTCGCAAGTTGCTGGACTACCTCAAGCGCAAGAGTGTTCCGCGTTACAGTGATCTGATTAAGCGACTTGGCCTACGTAGATAGGCCACACCCTTGCCGGGGCGCTCATGGGAACGTCTCGGTGTCATTTTGAGAATTGGAGAATTAAAGTGAATCCAGTAACTAAAACATTCCAGTACGGTGGCCAGACTGTCACTTTGGAGACTGGTCGTATTGCTCGGCAAGCAAGTGGAGCCGTCTTGGTGACCGTTGAGAACACTTCTGTGTTGTGCACCGTGGTTGCGGAAAAAACCGAGCGACCAGGCCGCGATTTCTTCCCGTTGGCAGTTCATTATCAAGAAAAAGCCTATGCGGTAGGTAGAATACCCGGTGGCTTCTTTAAGCGTGAAGCCCGTCCTAGTGAAAAAGAGACACTGACGTCTCGTCTGATCGATCGTCCGATCCGTCCCTTGTTTCCAAAGGGCTTTATGAACGAAGTGCAAGTTATCTGTACCGTTATGTCTGCGGATAAGCATATCGATCCTGATATCCCTGCGATGATTGGCACGTCTGCCGCGTTGGCAATTTCCGGCTGCCCATTCAATGGTCCAATCGGCGGAGCTCGGGTTGGCTTTAATGAAGCCCAAGGCTACTTCCTTAACCCCACCTACGCACAGTTGGCAGATAGCAAGTTGGACATGATTGTCGCTGGCACGAAGGATGCAGTGCTGATGGTTGAGTCTCAGGCTCAGGAATTGAGCGAAGACCAAATGTTGGGCGCGGTACTGTTTGCACACCAGGAAATGCAGGCGGTTATTCAGGCGATCAATGAATTGGTTGCTGAAGCAGGCAAACCTCGCTGGGAGTGGAAACTTCCCGATGTCGATGAAGCATTAATGACGGCTGTTGAAGATCAGGTCAAGGTTGATTTGGGCGAAGCATACCGTATCACCGAGAAGGCAGTTCGTTACGAGCGTGTCAGTGGAATTCGCGCTGCGGCAATAGCGGCGCTGGCTGTGGAGGGAGGCCCTTCTACAGACGAAGTGAAGAACATCTTCAAGAAAATTGAAAAGAGTTTGGTACGCAAACGCATTTTGTCTGGCGAACCGCGTATTGACGGCCGTGATACGCGCACTGTGCGTCCCATCGCGTGTGAGGTTGACGTACTCTCCAAGGTTCACGGTAGTGCTCTGTTTACACGTGGCGAGACACAGGCTATTGGCGCGGTAACACTCGGTTCTACGCGTGACTCTCAGATAATCGATGCGTTGGAAGGCGAGCGTAGAGATCCCTTTATGCTGCACTACAATTTCCCTCCGTATTCTGTCGGTGAAGCAGGTCGTGTTGGCTTTACAAATCGTCGCGAAGTGGGTCATGGTCGTTTAGCGCGTCGTGGTCTGACCGCTGTTCTGCCGACCAATGAGGATTTTCCCTACACTATTCGTGTCGTCTCAGAGATTACGGAGTCTAATGGCTCCAGCTCCATGGCCTCGGTTTGTGTTGGTTCCCTGGCATTGATGGCTGCAGGCGTACCCTTGAAAGCGCCCGTTGCCGGCATCGCGATGGGTCTGGTAAAAGAAGGTAACCAGTTTGCTGTGCTTACCGATATATTAGGTGATGAAGATCACCTTGGTGATATGGATTTTAAAGTGGCAGGAACTGCAGAGGGTGTGACTGCGCTGCAGATGGACATCAAGATTGAAGGCATCAATGAGCAGATCATGGAAGTCGCATTGGAACAGGCACAGGTTGCCCGTTTGCACATCTTGGGCCAGATGAATGAAGTGCTGCCATCAGCTCGTACCGTAACATCTGAAAATGCTCCTAGCATGACCACACTCAAAGTTGATTCCGATAAAATCCGGGATATCATCGGCAAAGGTGGTGCGATGATCCGATCAATCACTGAGCAGTCCGGTGCGACGGTCGATATTGATGACGATGGTACTGTGCGTATCTTTGGTCAGGATCAGGCTTCGCGAGATGCGGCAGTGGCTTTGGTTGAAGAGATTACAGCAGAAGCAGAAATTGGGGCAGTGTATGAAGGAACGGTTGCACGTATCGTAGACTTTGGCGCCTTCATTAACATCCTGCCAGGTAAGGATGGACTAGTACACATTTCGCAGATTGCGAATGAGCGTGTGGAGAATGTGTCTGACCATCTTAAGGAAGGTGAAGTTGTGCGAGTCAAAGTGCTGGATGTAGATCAGCGTGGCCGTATCAAGCTTTCTATCAAGGAGTTACTTGAGGACGAGGCTTCTACTGCTGAGGAATCTCCGGCGGCACAGGAAGCGTCTGAGTAAATCATCGTCTAAGCCTTTTTGGGGCTGACAAAGGGATGTGCTGTTAGGCACGTCCCTTTTTTTTATCAAGATTTTTTGTCAGCCTCAAGCTGAATGAGATTGTTGTGTGATGCCGGGGCGGCTCAGGACGGTCGATTCTTTACCAGGTTCTCCACTACAGATGGATCTGCTAGCGTACTGATATCGCCTAGGTTATCCAGTTCGTTTTCAGCGATTTTACGCAGGATTCTGCGCATAATTTTTCCTGAACGGGTTTTAGGTAGCCCGGGTGCCCACTGAATTATATCGGGTTTAGCGATGGTTCCAATTTCTGCCGCGCATGAGGCTATCAATTCGGCCCGTAACTTTTCGGATGGCTCGACACCCTGCATGGGTGTGACGTAGGCGTAGATGCCCTGGCCTTTGATGTCGTGAGGATAGCCCACCACTGCAGCCTCAGAGATTAGCGCGTGCAGCACGAGGGCGCTTTCGATTTCGGCAGTACCCAAGCGGTGACCAGAGACGTTAAGCACGTCATCCACGCGACCGGTGATTCTATAATAGCCATCCTCATCACGACTGGCACCGTCTCCGGTGAAGTAGTAGCCGGGGTAGGGTTTGAAATAGGTATCAATCATGCGCTGATGGTCACCATACACACTGCGGATTTGGCCAGGCCAGGACGATTTAATGACAAGGTAGCCTGCGCCAGGCCCTTCGATTTCGACGCCTTGTTCAGTTAACAATGCCAGGTCGACGCCGAAGAAGGGTAGGCTCGCGGAACCGGGCTTCAGGGCCATGGCTCCGGGTAGGGGAGTGATCATGTGAGCACCTGTTTCCGTTTGCCACCAGGTGTCTACGATAGGGCAGCGAGAGTCGCCAATCACGTTGTAATACCACTCCCAGGCTTCCGGGTTGATGGGTTCCCCCACGGTGCCCAATAGCCTCAGGCTTGCGCGTGAGCTGCGAGTGACTGGCTCATCGCCCATCGCGTGAAGGGCGCGGATTGCTGTAGGTGCAGTGTAAAACGTGTTGACCTGGTGTTTGTCGATAACCTCCCAGCAGCGGCCTGCGTCGGGATAGGTAGGCACGCCCTCAAACATCAGAGAAATTGCGCCATTGGCGAGCGGGCCATAGATAATATAAGTGTGCCCAGTTATCCATCCCACATCAGCCGTACACCAGAAAACGTCACCTTCGCGATAGTCAAACACATACTTGAATGACATGGCGGATTGCAGGAGGTAGCCGCCAGTGGTGTGTAGAACCCCTTTGGGTTTGCCGGTGGAACCTGATGTATAGAGTATGAAGAGAGGGTCCTCTGCATCCATGGACTCGGGTGTGCAATCGCTGTCTGCACTGTCAACTGTGTCGTGGTACCAGATGTCCCGGTCTTCGTGCCATTCGATATCCCCGCCGGTGTGTTTTACTACCAGACAGGTATGAATATTGGGGCAGGCGGCCAGCGCCTTGTCTGCATTGGCCTTGAGTGAGACCTTCTTACCTCCGCGAACACCTTCATCTGCGGTGATCAGAGTCTGACAGTTTGAGTCCAATATTCGATCTTTAAGGGCTTCTGGAGAAAATCCGCCAAACACCACCGAGTGCACAGCACCAATGCGGGTGCAGGCTAACATCGCAAAGGCCGCTTCAGGAATCATCGGCATATAGATACAGACCCGGTCGCCCTTGCGCACACCGCGAGCTTTTAGAGTGTTGGCCAATCTGCAGACGTGATCTTTCAATTCACCATAGGTAATGTGTTTGCAGTCGGCCGGATCATCGCCTTCCCAGATCAGTGCTGTCTGGTCAGCTCGTTGGGGTAGGTGCCGGTCAATGCAATTGTAGGATACATTGAGCTTGCCTCCGGCGAACCATTCGGCATCACCCTTGCTGAAGTCATAGCGGACAACGGTGTCCCACGTGTGATCCCAATCCAAAAATTCATTAGCCATTTCTGCCCAGAAGGTTTCAGGATCATTCAATGACTGCTGATACATATCCCGATAGCGTTGAGCATCTATATGGGCGTCGTTGAAATTGGCAGGTACTGGACGGGTGAGAGAGATAGGCATATGGTTTTCCCTTAATATATTTGCGCAGCACAAGACAATACGTGCCCGGCTGTGTTGTGCAAGCCGGTCGCTGACAACGGGATAAAAAGAATGCGGGTTTAGTGGCCGCTGGCCAGCATGCCCCAATCGGATACTGGGTTGAGTGACAGCCTCACGTTGTCAATAAGACGCGTGGAGCCCAGACAAGCCGCCGCTAGGATAGCAATTTCCTCAGTGTCTTCTGTAACGGCAAGAAGAGTGTGGGCATCGCGAACGGCAAAGTAGTCTGCATCAAACCCCGCCTGCAGTAACTTGATACGTGCGTGTGATTCCAATTCAAAAAAGTTGTCAAAGCCACACGCAATAGCTTCACGGCAACTATTAAGGGTTTGGTTTAATGTGGGCGCGATACGCCTCTGCTCAAAGGAGAGGTAACCGTTACGAGAACTTTTGGCCAAGCCATCCTCGTCACGGGTGGTAGCGACCCCGACGATGTTGATCGGTATACACAGGTCTTTCACCATTTTTCGGACAATAGACAGCTGTTGGAAGTCTTTCTCACCGAAAACCGCTATGTCGGGCTGTACGATATTGAACAATTTGCTAACGACGGTGGTAACGCCGTCAAAATGACCTGGTCGACTACTACCACAGAGCGTTTCACCCAAGTCAGGAACGTGCACGAGAGTTTGAGCCTGCATCCCTTCCGGGTAAATGTCTTTTACACCAGGCGTATACAAAACTTGAACGCCTTCGCTGAATAATTTTTCTTTGTCAGCGGCCAGTGTGCGAGGGTAGGCATCAAGGTCGTCGCTAGGACCAAATTGCAAGGGATTGATGAAAATGCTGACGACAACGATGTCACATAGCTGACGAGCTTTGCGGACGAGGTCCAAATGGCCCTCGTGCAGATTTCCCATCGTCGGGACAAAACCAATGCTCTGACCATTGTGGCGAAAACCGCGAAGAGCGGATTGCAACTGAGCATTGCTGCTATAAGTTCGCATATCTACTGTATCCCTGAGGTCCGAAATGACAACGCTAAACCAGCAAAACAACACGGGTTTTAACTCTTACCCTGAACTCGATTCTACTCTTGGATTGCTCGGAAGTATGCCTCAACATATCTCGCCCAGCAACGTGTTTTTAGGGACAATTCACATTATTTGTTACGAAAAGAAGCAGCAAAAGAGCCGTAACCGTGTTCTTACACCACATTGAGTCTGTGAGTGCTCACTTATCATGCGATAACACTGCAGCCGTGCTCAGCGGTGATCAGTTGTAAGTATGCTCTTCCTGCGGGTAACGGCCCGCTTTGACCGCGTCGACAAAGGCGCGGAGACCGCCGGCAATACTGGATTGGTCTTCCATGAAGTTTTGTACGAATCGTGCCGTGTGCTGCGAAAGTCCGAGCAAGTCGTGCATGACTAAAACCTGCCCATCGGTATCGCGTCCTGCGCCGATACCAATGACGGGAATATCCAGCTTCCGAGTGATATCGGCGGCCAGGTGTGAGGGCACGCACTCCAGTACCACCAGGCTCGCGCCGGCGTCCTGAATTTCCACAGCATCTGCCAAAATAGACTTGGCTTCCTTGGGTGTCCGCCCCTGTACTTTGAAGCCTCCAAACGTATTGACAGATTGGGGCGTGAGGCCGAGGTGGGCGCATACAGGAATTCCACGCTCGACCAAACTGCTGATGGTGTCGCTCAGCCAAGTGCCGCCTTCCATTTTCACCATATGCGCACCTGCTTGCATAAGTTGAGTGGCGCTCTCCATAGCCTGTTGCGTGGTTGTATAACTCATAAACGGGAGGTCTGCGATAACCAGTGATTTCGGCTCTGCTCGGCATACGCACTGTGTATGGTAGGCCATGTCGGAGATCGTCACCGGTATAGTACTGTCGTGGCCCTGTAGCACCATGCCCAGAGAATCGCCCACCAGAATTGCTTCTGCACCTACCTCGCTGATAATCCGTGAGAAGGTGGCGTCATAGGCAGTGATACAGACAAACTTTTCACCGCTGGCTTTCATCTTGTCCAGGGTGCTAATCGTAATTTTACCCATGGCTAGAGTCCTGTCTGATTCTTTGTCACTACTTCAGGTTCTGCACGGTAGCAACACTATCTGAAAAATGTGGGATTGAAGTAGTGGCGCCCACTACGAATATCGAGCAAATAATTTACCAGGTCTTTGTAATCTGCTGCGTTGTTTGCCAGGTCGATTTCGCTGGCGTTGACGATGAGCAATGGAGCGTCATCGTAATATAGAAAGAACTCACTGTACACTTCGTTCAGTCGTTCAAGATAGCCCCTGTCTATGTTTCTCTCGATGGCTAAACCCCGGTTTTCGATGCGAGATAGCAAGACATCGGTGGATGCCTGCAGGTAAACGACAAGGTCAGGCTTAGGCGCATCTATGGTGAGCTGTTTATAGACCTTGTCATAGAGCTGATACTCATCTCTGTCTAGGTTAATTCTCGCAAACAGCGGGTCTTTCTCGATGAGAAAGTCGGTCACGCGCGCGGGCTCAAAAATGTCAGCCTGACGGATATCCTGGATCTTTTGGGCCCGTTGAAAGAGGAAAAACAATTGAGTCGCTAAGGCTGCCTGCTTGCGACGCTGGTAGAATTTTTCAAGGAACGGATTCTCTTCAGCTTCCTCAAGCAGCACAGCATAGTTGAAGCTGGCGGCCAGTTTTTTGGCGAGGGTTGTCTTACCTACCCCTATGGAGCCTTCCACGGCAATGAAGGCAGGCGGGGTGCGCCCCTTCAAATCTATCTTGATAGCCCTTGTGTCCGGCATTAGGCATGGCCCTCTTTTGTGCTACCCGCTTGGCGAGTGTTAGTTGACTAGTAGCGGGTATTCAGTCCTGATCAGGTCTGCATCTGTACACTGTTGTAATAACGTATCCAGATCACTTCCGTCTGGCAATACCAGATTAGTGTCGCTGATTTCACGCAGGGGATACAGTACGAAATTGCGTTGCTGCATGCGCGGGTGCGGCACGGTTAATCGCAGCGAATCTATCTGTAGGTCGCCGTATAACAGCAGGTCGATATCGAGGGTGCGAGCCCCCCACCGAATATCTCGTACACGGCCTTGATCCAGTTCTATCTGTTGTACGGCGTCCAGTAGTGCTATCGGGGACAGATTCGTAGCAAGCAGCAGTACAGCATTGAGGTAATTGGGTTGGATGCCTGGTCCGACCGCCGCACTGCTGTAAAGGCTCGATATCCGTTCAATACGTGTGTCCCGCAGCTGTTCCAGTGCGGCCAAAGCTTTGTGCAATTGATTTTTTGGGTCGCACAGATTGCTGCCCAGACCAATGTAGGCGGGTGTCACGGTGCGGGGTTGGGGCGACGCTTCCGAATTCTTTTGGGTCGCTTGTGGTTGTCCTCCATAGATGCCGCTTTTTCCAAACGCTGCTCTGGCGGCAACTCCTGAATCTCCGTCCACCAGCTGCCCAGTTCACCGGTGTCTTCTCCGGCTTGCTCTCGCAGTAGTAGAAAATCATAAGCAGCCCTGAAGCGACGGTGCTCGATCAGTTCCACGGCCTTACGTCCTGACCGTCGCTGCAGACGCAGTTGAAACTCCCAAATTTCTCGCATTGGTTGACTGAAGCGACGGGGAATAGAAATGTGCTTAACGGCTTCTGTAATTGCGCTGTGTGCCGCACTGTGCATTGCCACCATCGGCGCCTCACCGCTGCTCTCAAGGACTTCAAATTGCTTGCTGACAATTGGCCACAAGAGGGCCGCGAGAATAAAGGCTGGTGTCACATGCTTGCCCTCGGCCAGACGCTCGTCGGTATTGCCCATGGCCGCCTGAACCAATGTCAGTGCTTTGTCGTCCTGTTGGATGCATTGGCTGGTGCCCGGAAACAGGTAGCGCAGTAGGTCGTATTCCAGAAGGTTGTCCAGTGTTTTTGCAGCGCTTCCTGCGAGGAACAGTTTCAGAAATTCGTCAAACAATCGCGCGGCGGGAATCTCTGCGAGCAGGTGCGCACAGCGAGGAATAGCCTCGGCTGTCTGTTGATCAATGCTGAAATCAAGTTTGGCTGCGAAACGAACCACACGTAACATACGCACGGGGTCTTCTGTGTAGCGCTGCTCTGGAATGCCGATAATACAAATAGTGCGGTTTTCGAGATCTTTAAGACCGTGTAGGTGATCGAATACTTCGAACTTGCCGGAATCGTAGTACAGGGCGTTTACGCTGAGATCGCGTCGCGCAGCATCTTCTTCCAGTGTGCCGTAGACATTATCTCGAAGCAGAAGGCCGCTGGCAGACTGTCGGGAGTGGTTGCCCCCCTTCTCGTCTTGTTGGCTTTCATTGAGTTTGGTGTCGTGATGGCCGCGGAAGGTGGTTACTTCTATGATCTCGCGACCAAAACGCACGTGTACAATTCGAAAGCGACGACCAATGATGCGGGAATTGCGAAACAGTGCCGTTACAGCTTCTGGTGTCGCATCCGTTGCGATATCAAAGTCCTTGGGACGCCCGCCGAGTAACAGGTCGCGAACTGCGCCCCCAACGAGATAGGCCTGGAATCCACCGCTACGTAATCGCGACATGACCTTGAGCGCACCGTCGCTGATATTTTTGCGGGATATACAGTGTTGATCCCTAGGGATTATGTCCAAACGAATAAGAGCCTGTTGAGGGTTTTCTACCGGTCTTAAGTCTACCACAGAAGTAATCACGGTGCCGCTGGATGGGCGAGCAAAGTGCGGGCAAAAGAAAGGGGAAACACTGTTTCCCCCGTCCAGATCTTCCTTTAGGAATTATTTTTATTGCTGTGTGTTGTTATTTTTATTGAGATGATCAAAACAACGTCAGTTTTGAATGCTTTACTGCCTCCAGGGGCCTAAAAAGTCGCATCGCCAGTCGCCAAATTGACCTTAGACCATCGCCTTTCGGCTTCGCATAATACGCAAAAAAACAAAAATGAAGGGAAGATATCTTCCCCCATCCAGATCCATATCAGGCTTTGTTATTTTTATTGCAGCAGCTATTATTTTTATTGGTCTACTACCTTTTACATAGCAAATTCCATGCCAAATTAAATTATTCTATACTAATCAGGGGGTTATAATTTATGGCGTATACTGGGTCCAGGAGGAAAGACCTTTTTGTTACTAAAATACTCTCGTTTGAGGTGTGCGTTCGCGCTTGGGTAACGGTTATTTGTCCTCAGTAGCAGTGATTTTGGTTCGGTTATTCACATTGCCCTTATTTCTGGGCATACCAAATCGTTGGCGGCGCTCCCACAGGCATTTGCGGCTGACACCTAACTTTTGCGCCAGCTCCGTTTCGCTCATGGAATCCTGGTGTTCCAGCACGAAGCGCTGAAAATAATCCTCCAGTGACAGGTTTTCTCCGGGGTCATGATTTGGTGTGACGGCACTTGGGCTGATCGAAGCATTGGGGCTCTCCTGACCGCGAATACGGTTGATGTTGACCAGTTCGAGATCAATGCCGAGTGCTTGATTGTCGATTTCTTCACCGTTGGACAAGACTACTGCCCGTTCAATGGCGTGCTCCAGCTCTCTGACATTTCCCGGCCATTGGTAGGTTGTAATAGCTTGGATGGCTCGCGGAGACAAGCGCATAAGGCTTTTCCCGGAACGTCCTGTCTGGGTTTCCAGCATACGTTCGGCCAGATACAGGATGTCTTTGCCCCGTTCTCTCAGGGGTGGTAGCGCCAAGCAAAGGACATTTATCCGATAGAATAGGTCTTTGCGGAACAATCCGTCCGCTGCCAGACTTTGCAAATTGCGGTGGGTAGCGCAGATCAGTCGAACGTTGACCTTGCGCGAATGCACCGACCCTATGCGACGAATTTCTCCCTCCTGAATAAAGCGCAGCAGTCGTGCCTGCGCCTCCATGGGCAGTTCGCCAATCTCATCGAGAAACAGCGTGCCCCCATCAGCGGCTTCAATCAGCCCCATACGACTGGCGTTGGCGCCCGTGAAGGCGCCTTTTTCGTAGCCAAACAGCTCAGACTCGATAAGTGTATCGGGAATTGCTGCGCAGTTGACCGAAATCATGATGTTATCGGCGCGCAGGCTACTTTCGTGTACGCTGCGCGCCACCAACTCCTTACCCGTCCCTGTTTCACCTAGCACCAGCACTGTAGAGTCAGTGGGCGCCATTTTTTTGATATGCTCAAAGAGCAACCGCATCGCGGGACAATTGCCGATTATGCCGTCCACCGCAGAAAACGTTCCGTCGATGGTTGCGGACTCTTTCGCAGGACGAGCGGTAGGGTGATCGGCAATGATGCGTTGCACGGCGATGACCATATCGCCGTGATCAAAAGGTTTGGCGATATAGTCCACTGCGCCCATACGCATAGAATCTACGGCTGATCGCAGGCTGGCATAGCTGGTCATAATTAATACCGGCACATCCCCCGCTTTTTTAATCAGGTCGGTACCTGGCGCGCCAGGAAGACGTAAGTCACTGATGACGAGGTCAAAATTGGTAAAAGTGTGATCTTTTTCCGCTTCTTGTACTGAGCCGGCCTCGCTGACCTGAAAGTTGTGTCGTTCCAGTAGGCGACGCAAAGCAGTCCTGATAACGGACTCATCTTCGACAATGAGAATCTTTTGCATACGGTGTTACCTATGAGTCATTCCTACTCAACATACTACTCCCCAGTGGAATATTCCAGCCTAGGCGAGCAGATGCCTCTTACTTAAGGTTACATTTCATAGCCCGGCCCGTAACAGGCGGACGATAAAGATAGGGTGACCCGGGTGCCGCATTGAGCATCCTGGCTTACTGGGCTCGTGAGATGAACTTTGCCATTCATGTCATCCATAATGCTAAATACCAGTGCCAGCCCCAGTCCGGTGCCAACACCGGGATCCTTGGTGGTGAAGAAAGGCTCGAAGACCTGGGCCTGTAGTGCCTGTGGAATGCCGCTGCCGTTGTCTTCCACATCAATTTGTACTTGATCACCACCTGTACTGGCCCGTATATGCACCTCCCCGTTGTTGTCACAAGCGTCTCTGGCGTTACCCAGCAGGTTGATAAACACCTGTAACAGGCGCTGGCTATCTGCCAGTACCAGTAATTCCCGGTCGCACTGATTGTCAAACTGCACCGGCGTGGCTTCTCTGTCTAAGGCCAACAAATGAATGGCTTCGTCCACACAGTCTGCTAGGTTGGCGGGCGCCAGTTTAGTCTTTTCCAAAGATGAGCCCGCGTGTGAAAAGTTCATCAGTGATTCTACTATCCGCGTGACCCGACTGGTTTGCTTAAGGATATCCTGCGCCATGATGCGGATTTCCTTCGGGTCTGATTCGTACTCGAGATTTTGTGCAAGACACGCGATGCCAGTGACTGGGTTGCCGATTTCATGAGCGACACCGGCGGCGAGACGACCAATTGACGCCAAGCGTTCATTTTGTAGCAGCTCTTCTTCCAGTAATTCGATGTCGGTAATGTCCTCCACCATGATGACTGTATTGCTATCATGGTTGTCCTTGATCAGTGTTTTGTGCAGATCAACCCAGCGTGAAGGACTGTTCTCCATAGCGACTTCTTTTTTTATCACCGTTTCAGTGTCCCCTCGCAGAAACCCTTCAAGAATAGAGCCCCATGGATGCGGGATGTTGCCCAATAAAGATCCCAGAACATCAGTTGGCGCGATTCCGGTGATCCGCTGCATACTTTGATTCCACATGAGTAGCTCGCCGTCGGCACTAATCGAGCAAGCGCCTATAGGGAGTTTGTCCAGTGTTTCTCTGTGGTGTCTGCGCAGATTATCCAGATCCGCCGCCAATCCTGTAAAATGGGGTTTGGTCTGATCGAGGGTTCGCTCCATCAGGTGGATGTCTTCGGTGTCGGTGTGCGCGCCAGGCAGGAAGGGAATGCGGCCTTCGATGATACGGTGGGCGACGGCAGGACCCAGTAGCCCCGACAAATTTGCTTCTAGTCGCGCGCGCAGGCGCCTCAGAGCATAGGGCCTGGTCTCAGAGGACGAAAATTGTAGTTCACTTAGCGCTCTTTCGACTTCGGATTTTGCAGTGTTTTCTCCCAGAGACAACGCCAGGCGCTGGCTGAATGCTGCAGGGCTGTAGACGGACAATATCCGACGTGTAGGTCGGGCGAGGTCGTCCATAGAGCAAATCTCTGCGGCAATTTTTTCCTCGTCTGAGCTCCTTCTTGTCACAAGCGAAATGACAATGAACAAGGCGGTATTGATTCCCAATGAAACCAGAGCAGTGGCTGTCGACAACTTATCGTTGTGCCCTAGCACCTTGGAGTAGAGCGAGGTGAGCAGTTCCGGGTTTTGTCCGCCGAACAGCGGTAACAGCATTGAGAAAAACCAGATGCCCAGTCCGCCGCTGAGACCAACGAGGAGGCCGGTGCGGTTGGCTCGGGGCCAATAGGGAGTAGCAATGATGCCTGGCAGAAACTGTAGTGTGCCAATGAACGCCACCAACGCCAGCTGCGAGAGGCTTTGCCGACCGTTTAGTGTCGTAAAAAAGATATACCCGGCCAGAATAAGAATCGTAATTAGACCCCGGCGCAGCCATTTGAGCTGAACATAGATATCTTGTCTTCGATTGATTTGCAGCGGACGAAAAGGCAGCACCAGGTGATTGAGACACATATTGGACAGTGCCAGTGTCGTGATGATAATAGTGGCACTGGAGGCTGATAGGCCCGCTACAAAGGCGGCGGTACTGATCGCACCGGACTGCAGGGCCATGCCAATCGCCAGCCCAGTGTAGTCCATCGGCAACTCGTGGCCCAGCTTGACCCCTGCCCAGGTCACCGGAAGAATGGGCAGACTCAGTAACAGCAGATAGAGCGGAAGCCCCCAAGTGGCAATGCGCAAGCCGCGACTGTCGTTGTTTTCGGCAAAAGCCATATGAAAGATGTGGGGCATACACACTGCGCCCGCGAAAAATATCAGCAACAGGGCGCGGGCATCGTCGCCCTGGATAGGCTGGGCCAGTTGATTGCTCATCTGCGGATTTTCAAGTAACCACTGTTCCAGCCCCGCAATGCCCCCGAATACGGCGTAAACCGCTGCGAAGAAAAGAATCAACATAGCACTTAACTTGACTAGCGATTCAAACGCGATGGCAGTCACTAAACCGGTGTTACGGTGCTGAGATGATACATGGCGAGTACCGAACAGGATGGAAAATACTGTGATGATGACGCAAAAAAGAAATGCCAGCAGGTTATTTCGATTTCCACCGAACGACTCGGTCGCACTGTCACCAGCAAGGATATGGATGCTCTCGGATACTGCCTGAATTTGGAGCGCGAGCAGCGGCAGCAGTGTGATGCACATAGCAACGGTCACCGCAGACCCGACCCAAGGGCTGCGAAAACGGAACGTCAGGACGTCTGCCAGAGAAGCGAGTTGATAGACCCTGCACAGTCGCAACAGAGGCATCAACAGTACGAGGGGCAACACAAACATTAAGACCACGCCGAGGTAGTACAGTAAAAAGTTGTAGCCGAACTGGTGGGCCATGGCGATCACGCCATTGCTGGCCATTGCTCCAGCGAATACACCTAGAGAAAGGACATAGACGGCGGGGTGATGGGTAATGCGTTTCGGGATGATGCCGCGGTCGGCCAGATAAGCCACTGCAAACAAGCCGGTAAGATAAGCAATAATAACCAGCAGTATTTGACTGAGGCTAAAGATCATCTGGATATCTCTTGCGCTGGTTCCAGTAGGCTGCTGCCACGATCAACAGCCACAACTGGTAGGGCCGGTACCAGGCGACTTCTGAACTGACCACCCAGCTCTCGATCGCGGGAAAAAAAATCAGCACAACGCCGACAGTCAGTAACAGGAAGCGGTTGATATACATGATCCAAGTTCCCCCATTAGTAGCCGTTACTGTATTGATGAAAACATTGCTGAAACGCTGTCTGGCATTGGATACTACTGAAGCGACTGCTGTGCGTAAAGTTCATGCACTCAGGCCAATGCTGGCGGCAGGGATGGACGACACGGCTGGGACCTGCTCGAGTGACCAGTGCTCGATAGCGTAGGCTAGCAGTTGTTCGACGCTCGCCAGCGCCGCCGGTGGTTCGCATTGGTGCAGGAAGCGCAAGGCACAGAGCAGGTTACTGTGAGCCATGCGGTTGTCCAGTGCGGGCGCGTGGTTCTGTTTGCTAAATTTTTGTCCCTGCCCAGTTGTTATGACAGGAAGGTGGCAATAGCGGGGAGTAGGATAATCCAAGCGTTGCTGCAGAAAGATCTGGCGTGGTGTTGAGTCGAGCAGGTCCGACCCGCGCACAACGTGGGTGATACCCTGCTCGGCATCGTCGACGACCACTGCTAGCTGATAGGCATACAGTTTGTCCTTTCGTTTTACCACGAAATCTTGCAGAGATTGACCCAGCAATGTGTGCTCTGGCCCTTGCAGTCTATCTGTGAACAGAATGTCCTGTTCACAAGGAACACTGATTCTGACAGCAGCAGGGCCGGATATTTTTGTCTGAGATGTTCGGCAATTGCCCTGACAGGCGCCGCTTGTGCTCAGTATTGCGCGGGTGCAGTCACAGGGGAAAAGGTTGCCGCGATCCGCTAGATGAGTGAGCGCAGCGGCGTATGCTGAGGTCCGTGTACTCTGGTACAGGATATTTTCGTCCCAGTGTAAGCCGTGACATTGCAGGCTGTGGAGGATGCTGTCGGCAGCGCCAGGTTCCTCGCGGGGAAGGTCAAGGTCTTCCATGCGGACCAGCCAGCTGCCAGTGGAGTGACGAGCGTCTAGAAAGCTTGCTAGGGCAGCAATCAGAGAGCCTAGGTGCAGCGGACCGGTGGGCGAGGGCGCGAAACGCCCTCGGTACTGTATGTTAGAGCGGGGCACCGTTAGCGCCCGCAGAGCTTAGCCCATTTCCTGTTTTTCTTTGATCTCGGCCAGCGTCTTGCAATCGATACATTGGGTCGCAGTCGGTCTGGCTTCGAGACGCTTGATGCCTATATCAACGCCACAGGCCTCACAGTATCCGTAGTCGTCAACATCAATGAGCTCCATAGTGGAGTCGATCTTCTTGATCAGCTTGCGCTCTCTGTCTCGTGTGCGCAATTCCAGACTGAATTCTTCTTCCTGAGTGGCTCGATCGGCTGGATCAGGGAAGTTGGCAGCTTCATCTTTCATATGGTTTACAGTGCGATCCACTTCTTGCATCAAATCGCTCTTCCAATTCAGCAAGATCGTCTTAAAATGCTCGCGCTGTTGCTCATTCATGTACTTTTCGCCCCGTTTCGGTTTGTAGGGCTCGAAATTGTTGAACTCAAGGCCGACTGAATTCTTGGGCGCTTTGGGTCTTTTGACTGTTTTAGTCGCAGTAGCGGCCTTAGCGCCCTTAGCGGGTTTGACCGTTTTAGTCGCAGCGGCGGCCTTAGCGGGTTTGACCGTTTTAGTCGCAGTGGCGGCCTTAGCAGGTTTGCTTGTTTTAGTCACAGCGGCGGCCTTAGC
The DNA here is from genome assembly GCF_047729875.1 of Halioglobus sp. Uisw_031. Lineage (NCBI taxonomy): Bacteria > Pseudomonadati > Pseudomonadota > Gammaproteobacteria > Cellvibrionales > Halieaceae > Halioglobus > Halioglobus sp. Uisw_031. The sequence goes on from NZ_CP159826.1 coordinate 615,048, forward strand.
GGGTTTGCTTGTTTTAGTCGCAGCGGCGGCCTTAGCGGGTTTGCCTGTTTTAGTCGCAGCAGCGGCCTTAACGGGTTTGACCGCTTTAGTCGCAGCGGCGGCTTTAGCGGGTTTGACCGCTTTAGTCGTTTTGGTCGTTTTCGGTGTTTTGGCTGCTCGAGGCATGGTTATTTTTCCATACGGCAAAGGTAACTTGACAATGTCTACAATTCTTCTGGTAAGGGCTGCCAAGAGGGGCCCAAATCCGAGGGCGGAGAAGCTACCAGATAACAGCGGGTCCTGCCAGTATTTCCTTACGCTTTTTCTCGCTTGCTATCACCCCCAATCAGCAGTTGCTAGTATGGCCGGCTTGCCACAGTCGAGGTTATCTATGTTGGATCCGAGAAAATCCATTTATAGGCCAGGGGGCTTTTCCCAGCGCATGGCTGAAATTGAGCCATTCAGGGTGGTGGAAGTGTTGGCTCGAGCAACGCAGTTGGCAGCGGGCGGTGCCGACATTGTGCACATGGCGGCTGGCGAGCCCGATTTTGTTACCGCGGCGCCCATCGTAGAAGCGGGTCAGGCCGCTCTCGCGCGCGGTGCGACGCACTATTCCCAGGCTGCCGGCATTCCACAACTGCGCGAGGCGTTGTCACGGCATTACGCTGACGTCTACGGTTTAGACATTGCACCTTCGCGTATCCTCATTACGCCCGGTGCTTCCGGTGCCCTGTTATTGATTGCGGCACTGTTAATGAACCCCGGTGACGGCATGCTTATGACCGACCCCGGTTATCCCTGCAATCGACACTTTATGCGCCTGGTGGAAGGGCGTGGGCAATTGGTGCCGGTGGGTGCTGGCAGCAACTACCAATTGAATGCCGAACTGGTCCAGGCCCACTGGCAGGACAATACTATCGGGGCCATGGTGGCTTCACCGGCAAACCCCACCGGCACTGCGCTGTCCCAGGAGGAACTGACGGGTCTGTCGGGGGCCGTGCGATCGCGTAATGGCTATCTACTGGTAGATGAGATTTATCATGGGCTGGTTTATGACGGATCGGCTCCATCGGTATTGGAAGTCGACCCCGATGCGTTCGTTATCAATAGCTTTTCGAAATACTTCGGCATGACGGGTTGGCGTCTGGGTTGGCTGGTAGCGCCAGAGGCGGCGACGGCTGAGATGGAGAAGCTGTCTCAGAATTTATTTATTTCGATGTCTACCATGGCCCAGTATGCAGCGCTAGCAGGTTTTGAGCCGGGGACACGGGAGATACTGGAACAGCGCCGGGAGATATTTGGTCAGCGCAGGGACTACCTGTTATCAGCGGTGCAGGAACTGGGCTTTTTGGTGCCCTGTCATCCACAGGGGGCTTTCTATATCTATGCTGATGCCAGCCGTTTTACCGACGATAGTCAGCAATTTTGCCTGAACTTACTCGAGGAGCACGGCATCGCTCTGACGCCGGGTGTGGATTTCGGTCATCACCTGGCTAGTCAGCATGTGCGTTTCTCCTACACGACGAGCATGGATCGTCTGGAGCTTGCTGTGGAGCGGCTGGCGAAGGTGTTGGGTTGATAGAGGCACACAAGTGTTGCTTTTCTCAGGTTCGCGTTAGGATACTCAAGACAAAGCGGTATCGTGGAAATTCCGGTGCCAGAATTAAGCAACTTCAGCGGAGATGCCACCTATGGTCAGGGCGCTCAACCCAAGGCAGTTAACGGGACTGGATGAAACGCATCTTGTCATGCTCGCCGACGGCCATCGTTTACAAAGCGAGGTAGCTCGAGCCTTTACGGTGCTCCAGTCAGATGCCCGCAACGCTGGCTTCGAACTGTCGATAGCCAGTAGTTTTCGACCTTTCTACCGCCAACTCGCCATTTGGAACGGCAAGGCCGCCGGCACCCGACCGATACACGATGATCATGGTCGCCCTATATCGATCGAACGATTGTCCCGCACGGAACAGCTCCATGCGATCTTGCGTTACTCGGCAATGCCTGGTACGTCGCGGCATCACTGGGGCACGGATCTAGATGTGTACGACGCTGCGGCCGTGCCTTCAGAGTATCTGTTGCAGTTATCCCCCGATGAAGTTGCTGCAGGCGGTGTATTCGATCGGCTGCATTGTTGGCTGGATGCGAGATTGGCCGCTGGTGAGTCACACGGATTTTTTCGACCCTATGGGAAAGATCGCGGCGGTGTTGCACCCGAGCGCTGGCACCTGAGCTACGCGCCGTTGTCAGTTGCGTGTGCTGCGCAGTTTAACAGTGCAGCACTGGCTTTTTGTTGGGGCTGTGAGGCCGTTGAAGAGGAGATGCTATTAAAAGCGGAGGTTGACGCAGATTTGCCGCAAATCTTGGCGCGGTATGTTGCTGTGCCCGAAGATTGGTGTCCCACTATCTTGTTGTAAACACCCCTCTGTGAATCGTGATGTGATATCGAGAGGGGGACTGTGTGCTGGACGTTACTCGCTCGCCTTCGCTTCAGTGTGTAGGTGCCCGAAGTGATGATTGTAATCTAGTTCGGCAGCGGCAATGACTTTTAGGGCTTCCTCGCGACCATAGACAAGGTCCACCTTAACGTTGTTCTCTTTGCCTGGAACCATTTTGTAGGTAGAAAAGTAATGCTGCAGGCGCTCGGTTTTGATCGCTGGCAGGTCAGCGATGTCGTGCACATCGCCCCAGATGTTGTCTCCCTCAAGCACCGCCACAATTTTGTCGTCGGCTTCGCCGCCATCAATCATTTGAATGCCACCCACCACTCGGGCTTTTAGCAGAATGTCTGCGCGGGTGATGTGACGCTCGGAAAACACGCAGATGTCCAGTGGGTCGCCGTCCGCAACCTCCACTCCCGGGCAGCGCTTGGCGACTTCTTCCGCACAGTAAGTCCGCGGAATGAAACCATAGAGAGCCGGTGGACTTGATGTCGTGCGCTGAGGCCGGTCTACCATCAGGAAGCCCGATGCTTTATCCAGCTCATATTTGACGACGTCAGAAGGTGTCATTTCGATGTAAACCTGAACGATATCTTTGGGCGCGTCATCCGCCCGCACGTGCAGGCCATGCCAGGGGTGGCGGCGCCATCGATTAAACTCACTATTGCTATACATGGTTTTACCTCGAATTCATGGGGGTTGGTTGCAAGATTCAGACGGGGCGCAGTGTACAGATAACAGCAGGCAAAATCTTGCCCGAGTCGAGAAAAATTAGTGGTTATGTAGGGTTTATCGCTACAATTTGAACGGAGTTTTTAGTTTTCGTGGCACGGATATGTTTTTCAATCGGACATAGTTTGGCAAACCGTTGCGGTATTCTGGATAGGCCTCCCCCGCGATGAGAGGCGTCAGATAGGCTTTTGCTGCATCGGTAATACCAAAACCGTCGCGGCTGATGTAGTTGCGTGGCATCTTTTTCTCGCGATTGGCCACATCTTCCAGAGATGCCTCACCGATGGACCAGCTGTAGCGTTTTCCTTTGCCGCGCACGATGCAGGGCATAATGGCATTGTCGCCACGCAGGGCAAACGTAACAGCAGCCTCGCCCACTGCATAAGCTTGATCCACATCAGTCTGGGAGGCAATATGCCGTGCCGAGCGTTGCAGATAATCCGCCACCGCCCAGTGATATTTGTAACCGAACTCTAATTTAATCATCTGCGCTAACTGCGGGGCTAGCCCGCCCAGTTGGCTGTGGCCAAAGGCATCTTTGAGCCCGGACTCTGCCAGGAAGGTGCCGTCCTTGTATTGGGCTCCCTCTGAGGCGACGATGACACAGTAGCCGTGACGTTTGACGGTGCGCTGTACTTTCGCCATGAACTTGTCTCGGTCAAAGGCGATTTCTGGAAACAGAATTATGTGCGGGGCATCGCCTTTTTGCGTCGCGGCTAAACCACTGGCTGCAGCAATCCAGCCGGCATGGCGCCCCATAACTTCCAGGATGAAGACTTTGGTGGAGGTCTCACACATTGAGGCTACATCCATCGCCGCTTCGCGCGTGGAGATGGCGATGTACTTCGCCACAGAACCAAATCCTGGGCAGTTGTCGGTCAGCGGAAGGTCATTATCGATCGTTTTTGGTATGTGGATGGCTTGCAGTGGATAACCGGTGGCCTGGCCCAACTGAGAGACCTTTAGGCAGGTGTCAGCAGAGTCTCCCCCTCCGTTATAAAAGAAGTAGCCGATGTTGTGCGCCTTGAACACCTCAAGAAGCCGTTCATACTCGGCAGGGTTTTCCTGCAGACTTTTCAGTTTGTGGCGGCAGGAGCCGAAAGCACCTGCGGGCGTTGTCAGCAGCCCATGAATGGCGGCGGCGCTTTCCTTGCTGGTATCGATCAGGTCCTCTTGCAGCGCGCCAATGATGCCGTTGCGGCCAGCGTAGACCTTGCCGATCTGTGAGCGATGCTTCCTGGCGGTCTCAATGACGCCACAGGCAGAAGCATTAATCACAGCCGTGACGCCGCCAGACTGGGCGTAGAAGGCATTTCTCTTTGGCATGTATTGTCGGTTCCTGATGGAGGGAGCGCGCATGCTCCGGCTACGTTAATGAGGTTGTTTGGTTTCGGCTTAGAGTGTACGGCAATTGGCACAACTTGTGCACTGCCGCGATGGTTTTGCTTCGCTGACTGTAGCGGTCGACAAGCACATGCTATTATGCGCCTTTTATGCAGGGAGCAGTTGTTGAAAGGGCACATTCATATTCTCGGCATTTGTGGCACGTTCATGGGTGGCATCGCATTGCTGGCGAGGGAGTTGGGTTATCGGGTGACGGGTTCTGATGCCAGTGTCTATCCTCCCATGAGCACTCAACTGCGTGCTGCCGGTATCGACCTGATGGAAGGTTATTCCCCCGAGCATTTGCAACCACGCCCGGATTGCGTGGTGGTCGGCAACGCTATGACACGGGGCAACCCATTAGTTGAGTATTTGCTGAATACGGGCCTGCCCTATACATCAGGGCCTCAGTGGCTGGCAGAGCATATGCTACAGGGCAAATGGGTGTTGGCAGTGTCTGGCACTCATGGCAAAACCACCACTAGTAGCATGCTGGCCTGGATACTGGAATACGCAGGGATGGCGCCGGGCTTTCTCATTGGTGGAGTGCCTGCGAATTTTGGCGTCTCGGCGCGCTGTGGTGATTCGGATTTTTTTGTGGTTGAGGCCGATGAGTACGACACTGCATTTTTTGATAAACGGTCCAAATTTGTTCACTATCGTCCGCGCACCTTGACGATTAATAATCTGGAGTTCGATCATGCCGACATTTTCGATAATTTGGCGGCAATTCAGCGCCAGTTTCACCATGTCGTGCGCTGCGTCCCCGGTGAGGGACTGATTGTGTGCCGCCATGCCGTTCAGGCTATAGAGGACACGCTGGCCATGGGTTGCTGGACGCCCACAACGTCTTTTGGCATCGGCGAGAACAGCACTGCTGACTGGAGTGCACAACTGCTGGCAGAAGACGGTTCGGCATTTCGTGTGGCGTTTGGTGGCGGCGAGGCCAGAGATGTCTATTGGTCACACTGTGGCCGTCACAATGTTGAAAATGCGCTTGCCGCCCTCGTGGCGGCGCGACATGCCGGTGTTACACCGGATGTGGCAGTGGCAGCCCTCGAAGAATTCCAGGGTGTCAAACGCCGACTGGAATTGTTGGGTAGGCCCGGCGATGTGGCGCTGTACGATGATTTTGCTCATCACCCGACGGCTATTGCGACGACTTTGCAGGGGCTGCGCGCGCGCGCCGGAAGTGGTCGCGTCATTGCACTGATAGAGCCCCGCTCCAATACCATGCGCATGGGTGAGCATCGACAACAGCTGGCGGCGGCCACTGCGGAGGCCGATTCGGTCTATTGGTTCCAGCCTGCGGGCATCGACTGGTCGCTGGAATCGGTGGTAGCGGACAGTCCGGTGCCTGCGACGGTGATAGACGATGTGGACGCGCTGGTGATGCGGGTTGCGGCTGAGGTCGTTGCCGGTGATCAGGTTGTCATTATGAGCAATGGTGGCTTTGGTGGTATTCACCAGAAACTTCTGAATCACTTGCAGGATGTAGCATCCCTATGAATGCATCACTTTCGTCTTTTTACGATGTTCTGGTGCTGCGCCGTCCGTGGCTATCCCTGCTTCTAGTGGTGCTGTTGCTGGCAGCAATGTCGACGCAACTGGACAAAATCAAAATCGATGCTTCTGCCGACTCCCTAATGTTGCAGGGTGACCCCTCTTTGGAGTTCTACCGGCAGGTCTCCAAAGAGTATAGCGCTGAAGACTTTGTGCTAATTACTTGGCAGCCCAATGCACCGCTGTTGTCGCCGCAGTCGCTGGAACCACTGGGCGAGATGGCCGAGGCATTGAGGCGGCTAGACGGCGTATCTTCTGTTGTCACCATTTTGGATGTGCCGCTGTTGGAGAGTCCGCCCGTTACGCTGTCCGATATGATATCCGCTGATCCCCTGCCTACGCTGGAGCAGCCGGATCTGGATCTGGATATGGTGCTGCGAGAACTTACCACCAGTCCGATTTATGCCGATCTACTGGTGAGTCGTGACGGTCTCATCAGTGCTGTACAGATCAACCTGTATCGTGATGAGCTCTATTTCGAATTACTGGATACGCGTGAAGCCCTGCGGTCCAAGCGGAATAGTGAAAGTCTCTCCGCATCACAGCGCAGAGAGCTGGAGTCTATCGAGGCAGCGTTCAAGATTCGCTCGGCGGTTGTGCTGGAGCGTGATCAGCTATTGGTGCAAAACGTGCGGAAAATCGCTGCACAGTATACGGGTCATGCTCGATTGTTTGTCGGCGGCGTGCCGATGATTGCTGCAGACATGGTGAGCTTCGTCAGTAACGATCTAGTGGTTTTCGGCAGTGCGATTTTGGGCATCATGATGGTGGCGCTGGCTATTATTTTTCGTCGTGTGCGTTGGGTTGTGATTCCACTGGTTACCTGTGCAGGGACGGTGCTGATCATGCTCGGTCTGCTCGGTGCACTGGACTGGCGCATGACGGTCATCTCGTCTAATTTTGTTGCGGTGTTACTCATCATTTCTCTGGCCATGGCTATCCACCTGATAGTGCGCTACCGAGAGTTACATGCTGAGGATCCAGACGGAGATTTTCACGAGCGCGTGCTGCAGAGCATGAAGCTGATGGCGGTACCGTGTTTTTACACCGGTCTTACGACGATAGTAGCCTTCATGTCTCTGGTGGTGTCGGGTATCCAGCCGGTCATCGATTTTGGCTGGATGATGACGGTGGGTGTGTGCGTGGCATTGCTGATGTCGTTTGTTGTTGTGCCCTGCCTGATGCTGGTTTGGCCAGAAGGTAGACCGCATCACCATTCGGGAAGCGATCCTGCGCTCACTGCGTTCTTCGCTCGTCTGACCGACCGGCATGGAAACAGTGTTTTGTTGGTCAGTGGCCTGTTGGTTGTTCTTGTCGTCGTCGGCATCAGTCGCCTTCAGGTAGAAAACCGCTTCATTGATTATTTCAAAAAAACGACGGAGATCTATCAGGGTATGGAGTTGCTGGACACCATGCTAGGCGGCACTATCCCTCTGGACATTATTATTTCGCCCCCCGACAGGGACGCGCCATTACCGGGCTTAGAGAGGGTCGCGTCCAGCTCGGAACCGATACCAATATCCGCCGATGATCCCTTCGCCTTAGACGATGCGTTCGGTGACGATGACTGGGACGATGAGTTCGCAAATGACACGGATGAGTTCGCCACTTCAGCAGACAATTTTCAGCCCAGCTACTGGTTTAGTTTGGCGGGTATGCGCGAGCTTGATCGGGTGCACAACTACATCGACTCCTTGCCTGAGACAGGTAAAGTGCTGTCGTTGTCAACTGTGTTCGCGGTGGTGAAAGATTTGATGGGGCAAGATATCGGTGGCGTTGAACTGGCGATCGTACAAAAGAGCTTCCCCGATGATCTAAAAGAACTGATGGTCTCTCCTTATTTCTCTGAACAGAATGAACAGGTGAGATTGACGGTGCGTGTGAGAGAAACCAGTAAAGACCTGCGCCGAGATGAGTTTCTGCGCGGCGTGCGTGAGCACCTTGAAGGGCCACTCGGTTTGGCGCCGGAGCGAATACAGTTCACCGGCATGTTGGTTCTTTATAATAATGTGTTACAAAGTCTGTTTCAGTCACAGATACTCACGCTTGGTGCCGTCTTTGGCGCCATTCTCATTATGTTCTTGCTGTTGTTTCGATCACTGTCTCTGGCTTTGATCACGTTGGCGCCCAATATGCTGGCCGCGGGCCTAGTATTGGGCGCTATGGGCCTTTTGGGTATTCCTTTGGATATCATGACGATTACTATCGCCGCTATCGTTGTGGGCATCGGTGTCGATGACTGCATTCATTACGTTCATCGTTTTATCAAAGAGTTCGCGGTGGATCGGGACTACTGCGCCGCCATGTATCGCTGCCACAATAGCATCGGTCGTGCGATGTACTACACCACACTGACGGTAGTGGTCGGATTTTCGACTCTCACGCTATCCAATTTTAATCCCAGTATTTATTTTGGACTGCTCACCGTGCTGGCCATGGCGGCTGCGGTATTGGGTGCGTTGTTACTCCTGCCACGTTTAATTCTCGTATTTAAGCCCTTAGGTCCTGAGGGCACTGCGTGAGTTGCCTTGGCGTTAAATTCGCACGAGCGCAGCGGCCCCGCGTCTGATGGAGTGTCGAACAGACTGCGGCGCCTGTTGTATCGCTATTTCAATTCATCAGCCTTTTTACGCCATGCCAAACGGTAAGCCGGCTGGCGTGTCCTGTGTTCACTTAAGCCCGAGCATGCGCTGTATCTTGTTTGGCGATGCGCGACGTCCTGATTTGTGTGATGCTTTTAAAGCGGAACGCGAATTCTGCGGTGATAATCGTGAGCAGGCTTTGGTCCGGCTGGCCCAGCTTGAGCTGCAAAGTTTGCCAGACGCGCTGGCTCTCGAAGGTGACGTATGACTGAGCTATCGTTGTTTCCGCTGTCGGGGGTGTTGCTGCCCTTCGGCCGTATGCCGCTAAAAATCTTTGAACAGCGTTATCTCGATTTGGTGCGCGAAAGCATGAAGGCTGATACTCCCTTCGGTGTGGTGTGGATACGCCATGGCGGCGAAGTCGGGCAGCGTGGTCGTGCGGCACCTGAGTTGGGGGACTACGGCACCTGTGCCCGTATCGTGGACTGGGATCAACTGTCCAATGGCCTGCTTGGAATTACCATTGAAGGAGCCCAGCGCTTTGAGTTGCACAAGACGCACACGCGCTCTAATGGATTAGTAGTGGGGCAAGTTGACCTGCAGCAGCCTACCGCTGCGACACCTTTATCTGAAGAGTGGCTGTCATTGCTGGACGTCTTACGCAGCCTCGAAACACATCCGCATGTGCAGCGTATGAATCTGCGTGTGGATTACAATGATGCCTGGCAGGTTGGTTATACCCTGTTGCAGCTGTTGCCGCTGGAGGAGTGTCTGAAGTACGAGTTACTGGGTATCGACAACATTGAGGGGTTGATGTCGGAGTTGCATCTGCTGCTGAACCAGATTAGTGGTGAGGACTAGTTGGGGCTTGTGCTCCTTGCTTTAGCTAAACTCGGGTAACCACCCGCCTGATTCTTTCCAACGATTGACGATGTCACAAAATAATTCTGCTGTGCGCTCCGCATCATAGGCAGCGGAGTGTGCTTCGTTGTTGTCAAAAGCAATGCCGGCTTCGGCGCAGGCCTTGGCCAAGACGGTTTGTCCGAAGGCTAAGCCGGCCAAAGTAGCAGTATCGAAAAATGAAAAGGGGTGGAACGGATTGCGCTTGATGCCGCAGCGCTCCGCCGCCGCAGTGATGAAGCCGGCGTCGAAGTGTGCATTGTGTCCGACGAGGATCGCGCGGGTACATTGTCGGTCGCGGATCTCCTTACGAACGACGTTGAATAATTCTCCCAGCGCTTCTTCTTCTGTAACAGCCTCTCTAAAGGGGTGATAAGGGTCTATGCCGGTGAAATCCAACGCCGCTTGCTCGATGTTTGCGCCTTCAAAAGGCTGGATATGATAATTGTAGGTGCGGTGTACCGCCAATTGTCCGTCTTCGTCCATGCGTACGGTGGTCGCGCCCACTTCTAGCAAGGCATCGGTGCCGGCAACGAAGCCACCGGTCTCCACATCGATTATCACCGGTAGGAATCCGCGAAAGCGATCGTTGATCTCGTGCTCAGTAATACTTTTCACACGTCGGCTCCGGAATCGATTACCTGCCAGGCTACTGATTCGGCCGCGCGCAGCGGGGTCAGGGTGCCTGTTCCCAGAGGAATTTTTGCGGGGATATCCCAACTCTTTTTATGCAAGGTAATTGTGTCCTTATTACGCGGCATGCGGTAGAAATCTGCTCCGAAGTGGGACGCGAATGGTTCCAGTTTTTCAAGGGCGTTTAGCTGTTCAAAGATTTCAGTATAAAACTCTACTGCCGCATGGGCGGAGTAGATTCCGGCGCAGCCACAGCTGTTTTCTTTGCTGTCCGTGCTATGGGGCGCTGAATCTGTACCCAAGAAGAATTTAGAATTACCCGAAATAGCGGCTGCCTGCAGCGCCTCTTGATGGGTGTTACGCTTGAGCACGGGCAGGCAATAATAGTGGGGTCGAATGCCGCCCACCAGCATGTCGTTACGGTTAAACATTAAATGATGCGGTGTAATGGTAGCGGCGACATTCGTACCCGCAGCACTGACGAACTGCACGGCATCGGCAGTGGTGATATGTTCCAGCACGATACGCAGGGACGGGAAACGTGCTGCGATTGGTGCCAGATGTCGAGCAATGAAGACCTTTTCCCGATCGAAAATGTCGATGTCGCGATCAGTGACCTCGCCGTGAATCAATAAGGGTAGGTCAGCTTCTTCCATAGCGGCCAGAGTCGGAAAGAGTTTTTCCAGTTCAGCCACCCCTGCGGAAGAGTTGGTGGTTGCGCCCGCCGGGTATAATTTGATGGCATGCACGCCATCAGTGGCGGCGGCCAGGCGAACCTCTGCCGCTGTGGTCTGGTCTGTGAGATAAAGTACCATCAGTGGTTCAAACTGCCGTGGCAGCGTACTCATGGCCTCAATAATGCGATCACGATACGCGAGCGCCTGCGCAACAGTCGCTGCCGGGGGCACTATGTTGGGCATAATGACTGCTCGGCCGAAATAGCGAGCTAGGTCTGCACAGGTTCGCTGCAGGGCGGCCCCGTCTCTCAGGTGCACATGCCAGTCATCTGGGCGGGTAATGGTCAGTTCGATCACGAGGAACCTTATAGCTTAAAAAAACAGATTAAGATTCTACCACAGAAGAGGGTAGACTCTTTACAGCGTGGCCTCCTTTAAGGGCTTAGGGACTGGGAATTGAGACCTCCCAGCGTTAGAATGTTCGCCCACTTTGATCCTAGCTCCGAGGAGCCTCAAATGTCAGATGTAAATAAGGTTGTGTTGGCCTATTCCGGCGGTCTGGATACGTCAGTCATTGTGCGTTGGTTGCAGGACAATTACGCCTGCGAAGTGGTGACGTTTACTGCCGATATTGGCCAGGGTGAGGAAGTCGAGCCCGCACGTGCCAAGGCTGAGGCGATGGGCGTCAAAGAAATCTATATCGATGACCTGCGTGAAGAATTTGTACGTGATTTTGTTTTCCCCATGTTTCGCGCCAATACCATCTATGAAGGAGAGTACCTGCTCGGGACCTCTATTGCGCGACCGCTCATCGCCAAGCGCCTGATAGAAATAGCGAATGAAACCGGCGCCGATGCAATCTCGCACGGTGCCACGGGCAAAGGCAATGATCAGGTGCGTTTTGAGCTGGGTGCCTACGCCTTGAAGCCGGGGATTCAGGTGATTGCCCCTTGGCGGGAATGGGATCTGAGCTCACGCGAATCGCTGATGGCTTATTGTGAAACGCATGACATTCCGGTGGATTATGCCAGTGCGAAGAAAAAATCCCCTTACTCGATGGACGCTAACTTGCTGCATATCTCCTATGAGGGCGATCTGCTGGAGAATCCTTGGAACGAGCCCGAAGAGTCCATGTGGCGCTGGAGTGTCAACCCGGAGGCCGCACCGGACAGTGCGACCTATATAGAACTTGAATTTGAGCGCGGCGACATCGTCGCTATCGATGGCCAGACGATGACCCCAGCGACCGTCCTGGAGCAGCTGAATAAAGTCGGCGGCGCGAATGGCATAGGCCGCGATGATATTGTTGAAAACCGTTACGTGGGTATGAAATCTCGCGGTTGCTATGAAACGCCTGGCGGTACAATTATGCTCAAGGCCCATCGTGCAATCGAATCTATTACGTTAGATCGTGAGGTTGCACATCTCAAGGATGAACTCATGCCGCGTTATGCGCTAATGATTTATAACGGCTATTGGTGGTCGCCGGAACGCAAGATGTTGCAAGCGGCGATCGATGATTCCCAGGCGGTTGTTAATGGTACGGTGCGGCTAAAGCTTTATAAGGGTAATGTGATGGTTGTGGGACGTCAGTCTGAAGATAGTCTGTTTGATGAGAGCATTGCCACGTTTGAGGACGATGCCGGGGCTTACAATCAGGCAGATGCAGAGGGTTTTATTAAACTGAACGCACTGCGAATGCGCATTGCTGCAGACAAAGGACGTTCGCCGCAGTAGACCGGCTTTACCATAACAAGCGCGCAGATGGCGCATCCCTGGCGACATTATCGAGGGTGGAATAATCGGATGAGCAAGATTTTGAGAATGGAAGAAGTCGACGGTGTCACTTTTGAGTTGCGGCCGAACCTGCGGCAGCCCACTCAGGCTGGACGCGTTTGTTTGCGCAAAACACCAAAATTAATCGAGCGGTACAATGCCCTCGCACTGGAGCTGCAAGGCTGCAATATGGTGGAGGTAGGTATAGATCAAGGCGGCGGCACTGCGTATTTCACCAAGCTGCTGCGACCTAAAGCGCTGCTGGGTATTGAGCTTTCCTCTGAGCCGGTCTGCTCGTTGCAGTCTTTTTTGGAAGAACACGACAAGAAAAAGTGTGTTGATGTTCGCTGGGGAGTAGATCAGTCGGACACCCAGAAAGTGCCGGAACTCGTACAGGAAGTATTTGGTGATGAATACCTTGATGTAGTGGTGGATGATGCGAGCCATCTCTACGGCCCTTCGGTTGCGACGTTTGAGATGCTTTTCCCCCGTCTGCGTCAGGCAGGTGTTTATATTATTGAAGATTGGTCAGCGGATCACCTGATAGAACGCAGGTTGATGGAAGAGGCGGCGAGTGACCCCGAAGATTTTGCGCGACGAGTTGCGGTAGCGGGGGATGTGGTTCAGAAAACCCCGTTCAGTATGTTGATAGCTCAGTTGGTGGTAGCATCCGCTCGAAATCCCGACTGGATTCCTCTGGTGCGTGTAGCCAGAGGCATTTGCGAAGTTCGCCGCGGCATAGCACCTATCGCATCGGGTACACCGCTACGGGATTACCTAGGAGAACTTGGCCAGTCGATGTTCAATGTGTGACGCATTGATAGCTTTTTGGTCGCAGAAGAGTGTAGCGTTGATTAGTAAGTAGTTCTGCTAACCGCTAACGCAATAGCGCCGGTGGATGAATGAGTGTCTATATTTCGTCAGGTGGACGCAGAGGGTTTATTCAAAGAAAAATTGATAAGGCGCGTGCCAGATAGGAATTCCAATGATATCGTTCGTGAACTTGGCAGCATCCAATGCATTAATAAAAGTCATGCGACCGTACGGATAAGTTGTCCAACTCATGAGAATAATCATACAGAGCACCGGCGATCACATGGGTGACGTTATCTTTGGTGTCTACAATGCCGTTCACCAGTAACAGTTTTCCGTTCATCAACGCCTGGCGAAAGTGTTGTTGTGTTCGCTCCCACACTACAATATTGCTGTTGCCAGTTTCATCTTCCAGAGTAAGAAATAAAACGCCCGAGGCAGTTCCCGGACGCTGGCGACAGGTGACGAGTCCTGCAATGCGCACGAAACGTTTATGCCCAATGGATGCCAGATCGGTGTGGCGCTTGCAGCGGTTGAAAGGGGCGCGGTCGCGCAACAAACTCAATGGATGGGCGCGCAAGGTGAGACCGGTGGCGCGGTAGTCTGAGAGGACTTCCTCCGCTATCTGTGGTGCGGGCAACTGCACGCCATCGTCGAAGTAACTGGCGTTCTGGTACTGTTCATCGCGTAACAAGGGTTTGGGTTGTTCCAGTGCCATGATTTGCCACTGCGACTGATGTCGATGTCCGCTCAGCGATTGCAGAGCGTCCGCATCTGCTAGTGCTTCCATGTCACGCTTGTTCAGGGCGGCCCACTGACGCAAATGGCTGATCTGGCGAAAAGGGTTGCGTTGTCGCGCTTCTACCACTCTCTGCGCGCCTTGCCGGCTTAGGCCCCTGACCAAGCGCAGGCCCAGTCGTAGCGCTGGTTGGTTCTGTTGTGCAGAGCGGCTGTCCAACAGCTGGTGATCCCAGTCGCTATGGTTGACGTCGATAGACAATACGGTGACGCCGTGGCGGCGGGCGTCCTGAATTAACTGTGAGGGGCTGTAAAACCCCATAGGCTGACTATTGAGCAGCCCCACAACAAACGCGGCCGGGTGATGGCGCTTGAGCCATGCGGAAATATACGCCAGAAGAGCAAAGCTGGCAGAGTGTGATTCCGGAAAACCGTAACCCCCGAAGCCCTTGATCTGCTCGAACAGGCGTCGAGCAAAATCCTCGTTGTAGCCGCGTTCGATCATGCCTTGGGTGAGCTTTTCCTCGAAGGTCAGCAGTTTGCTGTTTCTGCCCCAGCTGGTAATGGCGCGGCGCAGCTGGTCTGCTTCGCCGCCGGAGAAACCTGCCGCTACCATGGCGAGTTTGATCACCTGCTCCTGAAAAATAGGCACGCCGAGTGTTCGCTCTAGCACTTCCTTGATGGCGTCGTCGGGGTAGGACGCCAGCTCCAGCCCCTGTTTGCGTCGTAGGTACGGGTGCACCATATCGCCCTGAATAGGACCAGGGCGCACAATAGCGACTTGAATGACCAGATCGTAGAAACACTCAGGCTTGAGCCGCGGTAGCATAGACATCTGCGCCCGTGACTCGATCTGGAATACGCCAATGGTATCGGCAATTTGCAGCATGCGGTAAGTGGACGGGTCGTCTTTGGGGATGTCGCTGAGCGTTTTGATGGTGGGGCAGTAGCGCTGCACCATCTGTAGGCTCTTGCGAATGGCAGACAACATGCCTAAGGCTAGAATGTCTACCTTGAGCAGGCCCATAGACTCGATGTCCTCCTTGTCCCACTGGATAATAGTGCGTTCTGCCATGCTGGCATTCTCCACGGGTACCAGCGTCGAGATAGGGCTGCGGGTGATCACAAAGCCACCCACATGCTGTGACAGGTGCCTGGGAAAGCCCAGGATTTGTTGCACCAGTGAATAAAACAGCTCTGCCTGCTGGCTGTGGCTGGCGACACCTTGCTCTTCAAATCGTTTGTTGAGATCTGCCGAGCGATCCCACCACGCCATAGATTTTGCCAGGTCGTCGACGAACACCGGATCCAGCCCCAGTGCTTTGCCCACATCGCGCACCGCGCTGCGTGAGCGGTAGGTGATGACCGTGGCGGCCAGAGCAGCGCGCTTGCGGGAGTATTTGTCATAGATATACTGAATCACTTCCTCCCGCCGTTCGTGTTCAAAGTCCACGTCGATATCCGGTGGCTCGTCTCGTTCTCTGGAGATAAAGCGCTCAAACAGTAAAGAGATTTGCTCGGGTGATACCTCCGTAATAAAGAGGCAGTAGCACACCACCGAGTTGGCCGCTGAACCGCGGCCTTGGCACAAAATGTCGCGGGAGCGGGCAAAGCGCACGATGTCGTACACGGTGAGGAAATAATATTCGTAGTGCAGTTCCTCTATTAGCGCCAGCTCCTTATCGATGCTCTGCTGTATCTTTGTGGGAATACCTCGGGGCCAGCGAGCATCTGAGCCTGTCGTCACCAGCTCGCGCAGATATTGATTGGCGCTGTAACCCGATGGCACCACCTCTTCGGGATATTCATAACGCAGCTCATCCAGGCTGAAATTGCAGAGTCTGGCAATGTGTAGAGTTTGATCCAGTAGTGCAGGGGGGTAGAGCCATTGCAATTTGTCGATAGTGCGCAGGTGTTGCTGGCTATTGCCCAGGCGTCGCCGACCCAATTGAGCGATGCTGGTACTGTGATAGAGTGCGGTAAACACATCATGCAGGGGTTTACGTTTGGCGGTATGCATGCGCACATCGCCGCAGGCTAGCATCGGAATATCCAATTCCTGGGCCAACTGCTGCAGCCTGAGGTAGCGCTGTACTTCATTGTTACCCAGTAGGTGATTGACGCCGAGCCACAGACGATCTTTGCACAACCGCTTGAGTTGCAGACCATAGGCGTGACTGTTTTCATCGTTCATTTGGGGCAGCCAGATCAGAAAGCAGCGTTTGAGGTGAAATATTACGTCACGCAGGGTGACCCGGTATTCTCCTTTGGGGCTGCGCCGGCGAGCCATGCTGATGAGGCCGGACAGCTCGCTGTAGGCATCCCGAGTAGGCACGAGTACTACCAGTCGAATGCCTTCCTCCAGTCTCAGCTCGCTGCCGATGATGAGCTGGATGCCGGCTTCCTTCGCGGCCACATGGGCTTTGACTATCCCTGCAAAGGAACACTCGTCCGTGATGGCTAGTGCGCGATACCCGAGCGCGGCGGCGCGCTCCACCAGTTCGTGGGGATGAGAGGCGCTGCGCAGGAAGCTGTAACAGCTAAGGCAGTGAAGTTCGGCGTAGCTTGACATTATACTGTATAAATATACAGTATTTTTGAGCCTGTCAAATAGATTGAATTAATTTTAATCTGATGGTGAATCGCCCTTCACACGTAACCTCCCACTATTTGAGATAGAAGCGCATTGTCGGGCGTCAAAGAAAGTCAATCCGATGACCGCTTTGCATGAGAAAAGGGGCTCACATATACTCGAGCTCTGCGGGACCTCGTGAGACGCCCAGACCGTTGGCAGAGTAGGCGCTATGCGTCTTAGCTGTGGAGGCTATGAATTGATTTATTACGCCATAAAAATTGCGATTACCACTATCCTTATCGTGGCGATTTCAGAGATTTCTAAGAGAAACTCTCTTGTCGGTGCCGTCTTGGCATCTATTCCGCTTGTTTCGGTTTTGGCAATGTTTTGGCTGTACATCGATACGGGTGATTCAACAAAAGTAAGCAACTTGTCATCCAGTATTTTTTGGTTGGTTTTACCCTCGTTAACACTATTCTTAACATTGCCGATTTTGCTCAAACTTGAACTTCATTTTTACTGGGCCATAGCAATATCAATCGGTCTCACCTTTTTGAGTTACTTATTAATGCTGGCAGTATTAAATTATTTTGGGGTAAAGTTATAAACGATGTATAGAAATGCCAGCTAATATTGACAGGCTGCTAGGGCCGCTTAACCAGTATACGCTGCTGCTCGAAATATTTTTTAACGACGTAGACATTCTCTAATGACACTTGCCGTGGTGTCCTCGCAGGTTAATAAAAATAAGGAGTCACTCCATGTCCATCGATTGCCGTACCCGCCGCCATCGTGATCGCAGACCCTTCGACCGAGACGCAATCTTCGACTCGTTGATTCCGGAAGCGTTGTCTCGCAATGCGGAGCTCGCCGCTCGAGGCCTGCGCTACAAGAACCTGCCAGCCCTCACGCTCAGCGTTGGTGATCGCACCGTCACATTATGCGAACGGCGCGGCGCGCTCCGCATTGAAGCGGGGTACGCATCCGACAGTGCAACTGCAAAACTTGATTGTGATGCTCTCTCGGATCTTGTCCAAGACTGGACGACAACAATGGGACTGGCGATGAACTCACGCGTTAAGATGACTCAGGGCAGCTTCGAGCATTGGATTGGCTGGGAGCCGGTGCTCCGTGCACTATTCGATGGTCGCCCTGTTCACGAAGCTGGCGCCATCACAGTGACCGATAGAGACGGCAGCGATCTGGATCTCAGTCGAGCGTTCGAACGTGACGATGATCGCGATGAGATCTCCCACTTCCTTCACCAAGCTGGATTTTTGCATCTGCGTGGTGTCTTCACAGAGGCAGAGATGGCCGCCGTGTCTGCCGACCTCGACGCTGCCCTTGAGCGTGCGCGTCCCGACGATGGTGCATCGTGGTGGGCAGGAGATTCGAAAGGTGTGCAGCAGGCTGTGCGTGTACTGTTTTTTCAAGAACAATCCGCCGCGCTGCGTGTCCTGCTTCAGGACGACCGGCTATCATGGCTCGCCAAGATCACAGGAGACGATCTTTGTGGCAGTGCTAAGGGCGCAGGCTGGCTGGGCGCGGAGGGCCTGATCAAGCCGCTCGATATCAAAAGTGGTCTTTCCGATCTCCCTTGGCATAAGGACTGTGGGCAAGGACAACACTCTTACTACTGTAACGGCCTCTCGATTGGCATTTCCGTTACCGGCGCGGACGAACGCAGCGGTGCACTTGGCGTTGTCCCAGGCTCCCATCGTGCCAATGTTCAGACTGCGGGTAAAGACGACAGTCTTGATTTGCCGGTGATAAAGCTAGTCACGCGAACGGGTGACCTAACAGTGCATTGCAGTGATACGCTGCATCGCGCCTATCCGCCCATCGAACGCCCACGGAAGGTCGTCTACACGGGCTTTCGGCAGCCGCTTATGGAGGGTGACGCAGTCGAGCAAGTCTCGGTCGAAAAACAGCGTGCGGATCGAGCGCAGCTGACGAGTGTGCAGGACCGCATTGCAGATGCAGAGGCTTAAGAGAATACGCATGTCAGCAGGCGTATAAAAATTTGAATATTGTTGCAAAAATCAGGACGAGAGAAAATGCCAAAGGCAAGTGAAATTAAGAAAGGTTCCGCTGTTGAGTATAACGATAAGACCTATATGGTCAGCGATATTGAGCGTTCGGTTCCGCAAGGTCGTGCAGGGGGCAGCATCTACCGTATGCGTATGTATGATGTAGTCACTCAAAATAAAATTGATGAGACGTTTAAGGATTCAGATATTTTGAATTTGGCAGACCTTATACGAAAACCTGTCATGCTGTCCTACGTCGACGGCAATGAATATATCTTTATGGATACGGGTGATTACACGCCATATAGCCTAAATAAAGAGTCCATTGCTGATCAAGTTCTTTTCATTAATGAGGCCACAACTGGCGTCCATGTGATTATGGTTAACGACAGTCCGGTAGCGCTTGATTTGCCGTCTAATGTTGAGCTTGAAGTGATTGAGACTGATCCATCAATCAAGGGCGGCTCTGCAACCTCAAGAACGAAGCCGGCGTTACTATCGACCAGGTTGACCGTGCAAGTGCCGGAACATATCTCTGTTGGCGATAAAATAAAGGTCAGTGTGGAAGAGCGTAAGTTTTTGTCTCGAGCAGACGCCAAATAACGTCCCACGCAGTGATAATGGCGGGCACTGTGTGACTCAATATGAAGTTAAAAACGCTATCTGGTGTTTGATTTTTTTATCTCTGTCAGGATAATACTTCTATCCCTAGCGTCCGCCGATTTTTTAGCCTGTGTTCCACTACATCATGGGATTATAATCGCTAGTGCTTGCTCAGGTTCAGGGTTTCGGCGGTATCCGCGCGAACGCGCGCGGATAGGGCTGCATCGGTTTTTAGATCGTAGCCGTAGGAGGGAATCATTTCCTTTAGTTTGGGCACCCAGTGGCCGACGAGTTGCTCGTGAAAGCAGTTCTCGAGCATGTGGACCATGATCGAGACCGCGGTCGAGGCCCCTGGCGATGCGCCTAATACAGCGACTATCGACGAGTCAGCGGAATGCACGATTTCGGTGCCGAACTCGAGCTTTCCGGTATGCGCCTTATCCTTCCGAATGATTTGTACGCGCTGCCCTGCGACCACAACTTCCCAGTCTGCAACATTCGTCTGTGGATAGAACTCACGCAGGGAATCGTAGCGGTGGGAGGCACTTTGCAGAACTTGTCCAACCAAGTACTCCTCGAGAGGAAAATTGTCGCGCGCTACCGCGAGGAGTGGCAGGATATTGTTCAACCGTACCGACTTTGGGAGATCGAAGAGCGAGCCATTTTTAAGGAATCGGGTCGAAAATCCTGCGTAGGGCCCGAACAGTAACCAGCGCTTGTCGTCTATGATGCGGGTGTCGAGATGCGGCACCGACATCGGAGGAGAGCCCTTGGCCGCCAAGCCGTAGACCTTAGCGCTGTGCTGATCAACTACTTCCGGGTTACCGCAGCGTAGCCAAAGCCCGCTCACCGGAAAGCCAGCATAACCCTTGGATTCTGGAATGCCAGACTTTTGCAGCAGCGGGAGCGCGCCCCCGCCTGCTCCGAGGAACACGTATTTCGCGTTCACGATACGCCGTGCGCCCGTTATCGCATCTTTGACAAAGAGTCGCCATCCGCCACCTGCTCTTCGCTCCAGGTCGATCACTGATTGAGAGAAGCGAACGCTGAAATCCTCCTGCTTCTGCAGATAGGCCAACAGGCTGGAAGTGAGCGCGCCATAGTTAACGTCGGTACCGTTTAGGGTGCGAGTTGCCGCCACCTTCTGGTGTGGGTCACGTCCCTCCATAATCAGGGGTGTCCACTCCGCGATCTTCGCGTGATCTTCAGAATACTCCTGACCGTGGTAACAATGATGACTACTCATCGCCGCATGACGCTTCTTGAGAAAGGCCTGATTGTCTTCACCGATAACGAAGCTCATATGAGGCACCGGCTGGATGAACTCGTTAGGGCTCGGTATTGCACCCTTTTTGACCAGATATGACCAGAATTGCAGCGACATGTCGAATTCGACGTTAACCTCTAGCGCCCTCGCGATGTCTATGCTGCCATCTGCGCCCATTGGTGTGTAGTTCAGTTCACAGTTAGCCGCATGTCCGGTACCGGCATTGTTCCACGCTCCCGAACTTTCTTGGGCCTCCCCCGGCAGCTGTTCAAGAATCTCAAGCTTTAAATGCGGCTGTAATTCTTTTAAAAAAGCTCCTAGCGTCGTGCTCATGATGCCCGCGCCGATTAAGGCTACATCGATCTCTTCTTCAGCCGTAGCCTCATTCATTAACCTCTCCTTCTAGTGCTGTGCTGTTGTGGCCTGCGTGAATCATATAAAATTTAGATAGTCATTTCAAAGGCTTAAAAGGTACATGCGCATCAGATGCCAGCACGATATAAACACGGCGCCAGGGTTGATCGTCGATGATCCTCCAGGAATGACCGCCACCGACAGTGTCCTCCGCTAGAAGTATATCACCAGTGGCGAGCTGAAAACGCTGTCCTTCTCGCGTTTCGAATTCGAGAGTCCCGCTCAAGGTGATGACTAGCTGCCGCACTGGGGCCGTGTGCCATGTTAGCGTGCCGCCCGGCTTCGTCTCGCGAAACGACGTCGTTGTGACCAACGACTCGTCGCTGAAGAGATCGCCACCAGCCGCGGGACCGAGGTCGATCATGCCTTCTTCGAACTGGGAGTTCTCGTCATCGCCAGTCCATATTCTCACGCATCGAAACACAGGGCTTTCCTCTTTGTCTGTTAGAATTGTTTTGTTATCTTTGTTGTGGCCAGTCACTAAGGCACGTGACCCCGAGCGGGTCTTGATCAGGGCCCTACGCTATTGTATGAGCTAGTCTATCGCTTTGCCATATTATTTGATTTTGGGCGATGATATCGTGTTTTTTCACAGATTAGATCAGATGTTATTGTGCAGGCTGCTTCCCCAGTGACGTCGGCTTGGGGGTTATGCTACAGGAGTTTCTTATCAGTGAGAGCTTGAGTCTGGGGTAAACCTACCTCATCGAGAGTGCTGAAAAAGTATCATTCGTGGTGGTTTTCAAGGCTCAAATATGAAACCTTATGTGTTGGATGATACGTTACGCCATGTTGCGCACTGGCTGCGGCAGCTTTAAATCTCAGACCCTTGGTTCGCAAGAGGCACTATTAATGAAGAAATCATATCTACTGCTCATCGTTTTGGTTGTTTGTCTTAGTGGTTGTTCTTTAAGTGACGCCGTCAACTCTGACGACGGCAAGTTGCCCGGCTCAGATAGAGATATACATGGCTGTATTGCCTCGGCGGGTTACTCATGGTGCGGCCGGTCTAATCAATGTGAACGACCTTGGGAGCTAGCGGAGAAGGAGGGCTTCGACAATAATCGCGAACAGTTTGAAGCATACTGCAAGGGTTGAGGGATGACAGCCTCACTGACACACCTTGCGTTGCATGTGAGGGACCTGGATGCCTGCATAGATTTTTACACGTCGTATGCTGATATGCATTTGGTTCATGATCGGGTTTCGGGCAGCAAGCGTGTGGTCTGGCTTGCCGAGAAGGAAAAAGAGATAAATTTTATACTAGTGCTCATACCAGGTGGTCCAGGGAGAGTGCAGTCGGCTGAAGATTTTTCTCATCTCGGTTTCGCTTTGGCGACTCGCGATGCGGTAGATGCTGTTGCTGAGCGCGCGAAAATAGCAGGAATTTTGGAGTGGACGCCCAGAGACGAGCCATATCCAGTGGGCTATTACTGTGGCATCAAAGATCCCGACGGTAATTTTATAGAGTTCAGTTATGGACAACCTTTGGGGCCGGGTGCATCTCTATAGCCTCCCGACGTTATCAGTCGGTCATTACGAGTAAAAGACCGAGTGGCAGGCGCTACTTTTCTACTCATTCATAGAGATCGTGTATGAGACAAGTTGAGTTTCACCGGTCGCGCGTATTGTTTCTTAATCTCATGCTGACAGTGGGTAAAGTAAGGAATTTAAGTGAATACAATTAATCCTAGGAAGTTACTCAATAGCAAATGGACTGCTGTCAATCCTAAAGAGAAGGAAAAACACTTCCTTGTAACCGAAGTCGACTTTAACGAAGAAGGAGAGCCAGTTCTTTGTCTCATAGAGGCTGTTATCTCTAGTCGTGCGGCCCCAATACAGTGGCATGAGTTAGAAGACACGAATAAATGGCTTCATGGCTGGAAATAATGAATACTGTTCGTTGGATGTTCTAACCCGTAAATTAGCGTTAGGTATTCGGTGCTGAAGCGGCGAGTCGCCAGCCAATGATTGATGTTTTATGAAATACAATTCCACCACGCTTTTTTAAGGAGAGAAATATGTCAAATGAAGGCTATCACGAGCCAATAGGCGAACTTACTGACGAAACTAGAGATATGCATAGAGCGATTACATCGCTAATGGAAGAGCTTGAAGCGGTAGACTGGTACAATCAAAGAGTTGATGCGTGTAAAAATGAAGAATTGAAGGCAATATTGGCGCATAACAGAGATGAAGAAAAAGAGCACGCGGCGATGGTCCTCGAATGGATCAGACGACAAGATCCAAGATTTGACAAAGAGTTAAAAGATTATCTCTTTACAGATAAGCCGATTACACACGAAAAATAAGCATAAAAGCCTGCAAGACTTTCCGCTTTCTAGTGATTATGCGCTGGGCGGGTCTTGCTGGTGCGCCGCGACTAACACTGCATCGCGGCTGTTTTACTTGCAGATTCATTGTGCGCTATGGGGGTGAGTATCATGCAGGTAATAGGACTAAAAAAATCTATTCCACAGCACGACAGAGCGGTTGTCGCTGAGTGATGGACTCTTTACTAGAAGAAGTAGTGAGTTGTCCTTACTGCGGAGAGTCGATCAGAGTTCTGATAGACCATCAAGAAGCGGGTCAGCAGTATATTGAGGATTGCCAAGTGTGCTGCAGGCCAATCACTTTTAGCCTGCGTGTTGATGCGATGGGCTATATGTCTGTCACCGTATACGATGAAAACGAAACAGTCTAACCCGGGGCTCAACCGGGGACTAAGAAGTTTTCGGTGGCATCGTTGCTTTCACGTTTTACGGCTGTGCGAGTGCGGCGGTTAAGGGCGTTATGTGACATGTGCCGAGTTTATAATTTTTTGATATTGACAGGACGCCTATAAGGGTGAGCTTCTTATGAAACTGATAATTCGAAATCTTGACCGCAGTACTACCGAAGGCGAAATAAAAATTCTGTTTGAGGAATATGGCACGGTGCAATCCTGTGATCTTGTGATGGATAAAGCTCTGGGTGTTTCCAAGGGGTTTGGTTTTGTGCAGATGCCAAAAGCCGCAGAGGCTAAAGTTGCGATGAAGGCTATAAACAACAAAAGTATTGGTAACAGTAAAGTCCGTGTAAAAAAGGCCGAAGACCGTACGGCGTGAGTGCGCGATTCGGTTGTGGTGTATTGACAGCATGAATACTAAACAGCCCGATAACCCTCTACACGGAATTACACTGGAGTGCATTCTTGAAAATCTTGTCGAGCACTACGGCTGGAGTGGCTTGGCTTTAAAAATCACCATCAACTGTTTCAGAAAAGATCCATCGATTAAGTCATCGCTCAAGTTTTTACGCAGAACGCCATGGGCGAGGCAAAAAGTTGAGGCATTGTATATATCAACGTTTCAAAAAAAATCTCCTTGGGCCAATTCAACGTATGGCGCAAAAAAATGAGGTTTTATCAAAAGCCGAAAAAATATTTGAGGAATGTATTTTTCTAATAAAAAAACTAAAGTTCACTAGGAAGTATTTTATGAGAGTTTTCAAGATACTTGCACTGTTGTTTTTAAATTTCTTTATTACGGCGGCTTATGCTGATGTGCTTTTGGAGACATCGTCTACATGGGAGGGCGGTAAAATAATATATCCCAAGGGTGAGCCCGAGATAACGTCGGTAATACTTACAGTTGATGAAGGTGAAGTGACGCCGTTTCACTGCCATCCGGTTCCGACGCTAGGGTATATCCTGCAAGGGAGTCTGGAGGTTGAAACAAAATCTGGGAAGAAGGTCAGATTCAATAAGGGAGAGTCAGTGGTTGAAGTGATGAGGACTGTTCACCGTGGCCATGCCATCAATGGCCCGGTCGAGGTTGTCGTTTTCTATGTAGGGGAACAGTCGACCCCCAATACTGTGCTGCCTGATAATGACCCGGAATCCATTTACTGCGATCCATAACGCAGCTACGACGCCTCTTCGGGGAAGATGTCAGGGCGCACTCATGGATGCACTGCTGGATTCCAGACCCTGCTGTTAAGGCGTCACAATATTGAATGAGGCCTCCGGCGTGTCCAGCAGAGCAAAAAATTTCACTAGACCTAGCTTGCTGCCCTCAATAGAAATATCGTCCGAAAATAGTATGTCGCTTGCTCCCGCGCCTCCCGTCAGCATCTGTACAAAGAGCGCATGTGTGATATAAATACTCGCGTCTGCATTGGGTGAGGGACTTCCTTTGTGCTGGTGGAGGACGGCATTTTCTAACTCCAGGACGTAGTTCTCTTCTAGGTCGGTAAAGGTGATGTTCAAGACGAAGGTCTCGCCGTCTGCCTTAGGCCCGTTAAGCATGACCGCCATAAGCTCAAAGAATTGATCAACGGGCGTCTCTTCGATCAGGTCAATCGCGTTGGAGAGGTCGAGGCCTGCTGCAGGAGCGCCCTGCCGTAGCTCGAGTGCGCCTGTAAGGTACACGTCGCGCCAGGGGCCTGACTCCGCCATGTAGGCCATTTGATCGTAGGTTTGCGCTAATAAAGCTTTGGCTGCTTTATTGTCCGGTTCTGCAAACACCAGATGATTGAGCAACTCTGCAACCCAACGATACTCGCCTTCAGCGAAGTCTGTTCTGGCCTGTTTCATGATGGCGTCACTGCCGCCCATCATCTCAACATAGCGTTCAGCTGACATTCGCGGTGGCAAGGGGTCGAGGTTGGCCGGGTTGCCGTCATACCAGCCAAAGTACATCTGGTATACGGCTTTGGCATTGTGCTTTAGCGTGCCGTAGTAGCCACGATTAGAAAAGCTGGTGCGCAGTGCCTCGGGCATTTCTAGTAAATCGGCGATCTCTCTCGGTGTGTGACCACTAGCAGCCAGGCGTAGGGTCTGATCGTGAATGTACCGGTACATATCGCGTTGCTTCTTCAAGAAATCGATGATCGTCTCATTGCCCCACAGGGGCCAGTGATGACTGCCAAAATACACCTCAGTATCCGGAAATAATTCGATGGCCTCGTTAATGTAGTGGCTCCATTTGCGGGCATCACGCACCTTGGCACCACGCAGGGTATAGAGGTTATGCATATTACGAGATACGACTTCGGCGCCGCAGAAGGCTTTCAGTTCTGGTAGGTAAAAAGTCAGCTCAGCCGGCGCTTCGGAGCCCGCCGCATTTTGGAAAATGAACTCAACCCCGTCGATGATGGTCGACTCTCCAGTGGTATCGATAATGTGGGTAGGCGCAGCTATACCGGGGCTGCCAAAGGCAGGGCCTTTTCCAAGCCCAGATCCAATGTGGCCTTTTGCAGAGTGTTCTAGCTGGCTGCCGTACATGTACATAGAGCGCCGACTCATGGTGCTGCCCACGATAACGTTTTCACTAGTAGCCTCATCCATGAACCCAGCCGGGGCAAAAATCTCTGTGTTGTCTTCAGCACCTAGAACGGATGCTACCCCGCCGAAGTGATCTATATGGGAGTGGGTGAAAATAATCGCTGAAACTGGCTTGTTCCCGAGGTGTTCTCTGGCAAAAGCAATTGCGGCAGCAGCGGTTTCCTTGGAGGTCAGTGGATCTACGATGATCCACCCGGTTTGCCCTTCGATAATACTCATATTGGAGAGATCGAAGCCACGCAATTGGTATACGCCCTCAGTGACCTCATAAAGCCCGTGATTATTATTCAGTGTGGCCTGACGCCACAGGCTGGGATTAACGGTATCTGGGGCCTCGCCTTGTATAAAATCGTAGGAGGGCATATCCCAGACAATGGAATCCCCGGGGCCCGCTACCTCAAGCGCTGTTGGCACAGCGATGAGACCTCGGCGTGCATCTTCGAAGTCCGTCTGGTCGCCGAGATTCAATTCCTTTCGAACTTTAGCGTTAGCGAAGATCGTGGCGTTGGTAGCTGGCGTATTGCCCTGAGCGCCTATTGTAGTATCTGTGGGCTGCTCTCTCTCACACGCTAACAGTAGTGCAAGAAGAGCAAAAATCAGAAGCCCTTTTCCGAACCTTAGGACTTTGGGCATGGAGTTTCTCCTGGTTTGAGATTCAATGGCGAATCGAAATGATAGGATAAGATTTTAAGCCAGTCGCTGGCAGCTGTTTGCCTTGCTCTTAAGCAGGAAAAGCACCGAGCTAAACATTAGGTGTGCAACACGATAGTATAGAGCCGCGGTATACTGTCAAGCTGTATGGTGAGGTGATGAGTCGCGCTATCATGCGGTGACACCGTTGAAATGTTGTTCAGGATTTGTATTGATATGAAAGTGTCTCTTTTCGGTGCTACTGGTAATTTGGGTAGGGAATGTCTCGACCAATGTTTGCAGGCCGGTCATGACATGACCGTACTAGTGCGCAGCCCAGAAAAACTGCCGGATGGATTGCGAGACGCCATTACCGTTATCAAGGGTGACGGCTTGATCGCTGAGGATGTTGCCCGTGCTATTCCATCCGGGACAGATGCAATTCTGTTTGCGATAGGGGTTGATGAAAGAACCTCGCCACCTGATCTGTGTACAGATGTTACGCGTCATATTCTAGCCGTTATGCGCAAGCAGCAGAGCCTGAAGCTGGTCTGGTGTGGCGGTGGTAGTAATATTCGTGTAGACGATGTAATGACGTTTGGGGCACGATTTGTGCGCTGGTTCTCGGAAACCTTTCTCAGGCATCGACATGCAGACAAAGAGCATCAGTTGAATCTTTTAGATGAGAATACGGATCTCTGCTGGATGGGAGTGCGGCCACTGCAGATGAGACCCGGGGTAAAGAAGGGTGAGTATCGACTGGGCTACAACGCATTCAGTGGCTTATCCAGCATTTCCTTTGCCGACTGCGCGCACGCCATGGTGGAAATGCTTGAAGATGACACATGGCGAGGTCGGGTGCCGATTGTGCAGTACTAGTCGCCAGTCGCTTGGCGGTGTTACCGTTATGGGTCATTGCAATATAAGTCCTCAGTAAACCTAAAAATAGGAAACAGTGAAATGACAGAGCTGGCGAGTGCGATGAAGGCCTGTACAAAATCTAACAGTGCGACCCCTGAGCACCTCATCGCCGAAGGTTGCTTCATTAGCGAGTTATCGAACTCCGCAGATGATCCCGATATCTCTATCGCACGAGCACGTCTGGAGCCAGGCAAGACAACTCGGTGGCATTATTTACAGGGGACGGGTGAGCGTTATGTTGTCCTTGAGGGTTCTGGTCTAGTGGAGATTGATGATCTCAAGCCAAATCATGTCAGCGTTGGAGATGTAGTGCTGATTCCGCCTGAGGCGCACCAGCGCATCACTAACACGGGCTCTAGTGACCTGGTATTTCTGGCGATCTGTTCACCTCGTTTTTCCGAGGCTGTATACGTTGATAGTGAGGATTGAACAGCACATCGCCTTTGAGACAATGTCGCCTTGGCATACTGGAGAAAAGTTATGTCTGAGAAATTTGAAAAGCTTGATCACTCGCATAAAGTGTTTATCCAGCAGCAGCATCTGTACTTTGTGAGTACAGCGGGCGCAGAGGGTTATGTCAATGTATCACCTAAGGGCATGGACAGTTTTCGTATTCTTGACGATTCTACTGTTGCCTGGTTGAACCTGACTGGGAGTGGCAATGAGACGGCCGCACATGTCCTGGAAAACGGCCGTATGACAGTTATGTTTTGTTCTTTCGGCAAGCAGCCACTGATTATGCGTCTCTATGGTCAGGCGGTGGCGATTCATCCTCGTGACGAGCGCTGGGATGAATTATCAGCGCTGTTCCCTTCCTATACGGGAGCACGCCAAGTTTTTTCCTTGAGTATAGAGCTAGTGCAGACCTCTTGCGGTTACGCTGTGCCTTATTTCAGACTAGAGGGAGAGAGGCCCACGCTGACTAAGTGGGCTGATAACCATGGTGAAGCCGGCATAAGTGACTACTGGATGGAGAAGAATGCTAAGAGTCTGAATGATACAGACACTGGAATATGATGAAGACAGGTCAGCCCTAGAAAGCCCAGCTCGCTGCTCACAATCACGTCTCTAGAGGAGTTTGGCGTTCGAAAATTTAATGTAATATCATTTATTTTCATGCCGACTTGATACTCTGAACAGAGGCTAGGCACCACGTTTACTAATTAGTGAGGAGCACCACCAACATGATAAAGAAGTTAATTGCATTCGTTCTAGTGCTGGTGGTGGGTGTTTACATCGGATTTCAGTTGCCCCGTGGTGCCGGCCTTGTAGCCGCGATAACGAGTGTTGGAAGTAGTCATGAGTCAAACTATACCGGATTAAAATCAAATCAGGCGATGATCGATTTTAAGGCTATGTTCGATCGCACGCATCAAATGGTGTTGGATGAGGCACAAACACAGCAAGAGGCTATAGAGGGCATGCGCTGGTTGCTGCGGGTGATGGCGATGAGTGCTGAAGTGGCGGCTGATGGTAATCCGCGCTATCCGCATTTTCAGCAAATGGATACGCTAGTTCGCAAGGTCGGTGGTGATAATCCGGACGCCGAGTATCATAATGTTCAGATTGATGGGCAGTATGATTATATTATTACGGGGATCCGAGGGACTGTCCCCTATATTGGGTTTACGATCACGGGGGGTAAAGGTATGACCCCGCGCCGCCAAGTTGGGTATATCAACGACCTCGAATTGAATGTTGATGAACAGGGCAACTTCACGTTGCTGCTTACCAAAGAACAGCCAGATCTTGATGCTTACGGGAACTCTGCTGGTCCGGCCAACTGGATACAAATACCTGAAGATGCCTCTGGCATTTTGGTTAGAGAATACATTGCCGACCGCAGCGTTGAAGTGCTGCCGACACTGTCAATCGAGATACTGGGAGAGAAACCACCGTTTGTGCCGCCCACTGATGATGACATTGCCAACGCATTGATCGGTACAAGCTATGCATTTTTAAAGCTGTCAACGCTGCACAAATACGTGCTGCCTGAATTGCTGGAGGAAAAAAACAGGTTCATCCAAACCACCTCCGAGTCACTGGGTGGCGCAATCAGTAGTGCAGATAATTTATATATGGTGGGAAGTTATCAACTGGCTCAAGATGAAGCACTGGTGGTTCGGGTTGAGCCCCCGCAATCGCGGTATTGGAACTTCACCTTAGAATCTCGTTGGCACGAAACAACCGATTATTTGCATCGTCCCGTATCGCTAACGCTAGAAGAAGTGACTTATGAGAGTGATGGCAAGGTTGAATTTGTGATTGCTCATCAAAATCCTGGGCACCCAAATTGGCTCGATACCAGTGGTCAAGAGTTTGGGTTCATGACCTTCCGATGGCTGGGCAGTAAAGGCGACAACATTCCCATGCCGGATGTTAAAGTAGTCAAGCTTAGTGATTTGTAGAACCTGTCGCCGCGTTTCGCTTCCGTAGTACATATGCCAGCGGAGATATGTGTTGGTCACAGTAGCGCTAACGCTTAGGCCTTCAACTGTGGTGCCAGACCAAAACACGAGTCTCAGTCCAGAGCTGACCATTGACGATCTGGATACAGCTCGACAACAGGCGCATAGAGCCACTCATCCCGATAGGCTTTGCGCGCAAGATATTGCAGTAATTTTTCATCATCCAGGGTCCGCGCTTCAATGGCAGTGACAAGCGCCTGCTGCGCCTGCGTCACACCAGCAAAACGGTGGCCCAGCAACTCACCTATTTCTTCACGCTCGGTGTCGTTCAAGGTGGCACTAAAACGCGAACGCCGGTCTAGGCATTCTATAAGTCTTGCCGCGTCCTGGGCTCTTGAATGAGCAAACGCATTGTCAACCCGTGGCAAAACATCGCGCCGTAAACTATCGGCGGCTGTGCTCACGAGTAGATCGGCCCGTGCCGTTGTGGTTGGCATTTCGGGACGCGCAATGCGTATACCCATCGCATCGGCAATGCCTTCACAGGTGGCTCGGTCAGTAACATAGCGATAACACAGATACCACGCGAGCGGCTCCTGCTGCGGCGGTTTGGCACACACTGCGTGAATTCCCACCATGCCGCGTACGTTTTGCTGAATGCGGTAATACTGCGCTGAGAAACGCTGATAGGGTAAACCCGATTCCTGCTCGTACAATTTGAACAGCCCGTCAAGACCGCCGCAGGGGTTCCAGAACTCACGCACACAGATATTGCCCAGATCCTCCATCGGGTCGCCCCAGTGACCCCACTCCCAGTCAACGACTACGCTGACCTTATTCTGCTGAAACATAAAATTAACCGGGCCGGTGTCGCCCTGAACCAAAGCCATTTGCGGCACCTCCAGAGGCACGTGCTGCCGCAGCCATTGGACCGCATAAGTCATTAGCGGATCAGTGTAGTTGTCCAAAAAGCGTTTAAAGTTGCGCAGTTGGAGATCGAGGTCTCCCAGCGCCAGTTCTGCCGCGGTCTGCGGTTTCGCGCCCAACACCTTATCAAGGCCAAGCGTATCAGTGTTGAGGCGGTGCAAGCGCGCTATGATTTTGATGAAGTCCTGCATAATCGCTCGCTGACGTGCCGTGTCTTCTAGCTTATCAATGTCCGAGCGACCCGCGTCTCGCGCAAGCAACGCAGCGCAATGGTCATCACTCCAGGCATACAGCCTTGGCGCCGGAATATCAGTGTCCTCAAGCGCTTGACAGATCATAGCTTCTTTATAGAGTGACGCTGCACTTCCCTTAATCGGGTTTCGGTCCAAGCGGAGGAATCCTTCCGTCACGTGGCCTCCGGGTGCGGTAATGTCCACTACCCATGCTTCCCTGCGCGCAAGGTGCCGCTCCAGACGTGTAATAGAGCCACCACCACTTTGTTCCACCCATTCATAGAGACCATGGGGTAAGTCATGAAAAATTTTACTCATCCTTCAGTCTCGCTCTAGATCGCGCATTTGACACGTTTATAGCCTGATGATGATGACAACAACAAGCATTTGCCGCCAAATATGCTGTAGCGACCAGATTGTTAGTCTAATGCCTTAGGCCCCTGTTGTTGCGCAACTGGCCCCGGAGATCTTAATAGGCCTTGTTGTTAACAATCGTGAGCTTAGACCCCTAGGTCTGGTAACTGTGGGCCGTAATCCGTATATTTTGCGTATTGTTGGGCAGCGTTACCGTGGCGTTGTTTTTTTCCCACTGAATGTGTGCCTATTATGAAAACGCTCGCCGAAAGATTCCCTCGTCCAGATTTAGTCAACCGGATTAATTTAATGGCCAAGACAGTCGGCGGAGCGGCTGAATTAATCAGCCTCGAAGCCAACGAAATGATTGAGGCCAGCCGCCGTGTCACTGGGTTAAGTGATTTTGGTGAGCGTATTGATGGTGATTGGCAGGGCCGATTGAAGGGCTTGGTTGCAAGCCTAGATGCCGAAGCTGATTTAAATGTTATGGGCCGACTTCAAGTGCGACAAGAGATTTTACGTTGTTTGCAAAGCCGACTATATCTCACTAAAAAAATCACCGAGCAGCCCGAAATCCTGAATGAAGAAATTGTTGAGCCGTTTATTATTACCGGCACAGGACGTTCGGGCACCACAATTACGCTTGAGTTGCTCAGCCAGGATGTAGACTCACTGGCACCCATCGCATGGAAGGCTTTTCACCCCACCGATGACTTGGGTGACGAAGCAACCCTGTTGCGGCTCACTGAGTGTGAGCAAGACTTATGGCTAGATGTCTGCCCGCAAATGGCCGCCATACATGAGTTGCGTTCGGACATTCCGGATGAGTGCATCG
Organism: Halioglobus sp. Uisw_031; assembly: GCF_047729875.1. Taxonomy (NCBI): domain Bacteria; kingdom Pseudomonadati; phylum Pseudomonadota; class Gammaproteobacteria; order Cellvibrionales; family Halieaceae; genus Halioglobus; species Halioglobus sp. Uisw_031. The sequence goes on from NZ_CP159826.1 coordinate 647,785, forward strand.
GTGTTCAAAAGCCCTCTTTTGGTGGCATGCTTTGGTGGGTGCTTCATGACGTACAAACGTTTCCAATGGATCCTGAGGCGGCGATGAAATACCAAAAAGTTGTTATGCAGGTGATGCAGTTCGAACACAGGAAAAAACATGCGGGTAACAAAGTGCCGCACTGGGTACTAAAAACACCAACGTATCTACCGATGCTTGATTTGGTATTCTCGATGTATCCTGACGCTTGGATTATCCTGAACCACAGAGATCCATTAAAAACAGTGCCTTCTGGTATGTCGACTCTAGCGGCCACTCGGTACATGCGTAGTGATAGAGAGGGTTCAGAGCAGTTGCTAGAGCTTGCGGGTAATGCCAGAAATGACATGATGATGGATGTGTATCGAAGGAGACAAGCTGGCGAACTCCCACAACGTTTTATCGACTTACATTTTAGTGATTTAATGAGGGATCCGGTGAAAGCATTAGAAGGGGTTTATCGCCAAGCAGGAAAGGCTTTCAGTCAAGATTATCAACGTGCGATTACAGGATATTTGGCGCAGAAGCCAAAAGGTAAACATGGGAAGCACCAGTACTTGCCAGAAGACTGGGGCATGGATACTGAAACGTTAGAGCAACAAGCCCAAGACTACATAGAGAGTTATCAGGTTGAGAAAGAGTCATAAGTAGGCGCTGGCTACTACTGTAGCAGATGGAAGCCGACCCCGTGGTCGAGAATTAGTTGACCACTGCACGCACCGAGATCGCTGTCCAACTGCTAGGCCGATGAGTCCGGTGTTCTTTCATGCAGGCGATCACGCTTATGCATTATTTCGAATGCAAAATAGCAGCAAATAAGATAAGACAAAATGGGGAAAATGTATGTTATGGCGTTAGTATATTAGGATATACAGTGCAACATAAAAACTTTTTTAAGACTTATCGATCATAAGGGTAATCATGTCAGAAATTGTATTTACGAGTGACGAGCGCGATATTATTTGTCGCAAGATACAGCTTTATTTGCACGAGGAGCTCGATCAGGAAGTAGGGCAGTTCGATGCGGGTTTCTTGTTGGATTTTTTTGCCGAGGAAATTGGAGCCTATTTTTACAATCGGGGTTTGTATGACGCCCAAGGTATTTTGGCAAGCCGCATGGAAAATATCGCTGAAGCAATTTATGAAATTGAAAAGCCGACACAGTTTATCAAGTAGCATTGCACCGGCTCAGCGGGCTGAGGAAGCGGTGTCTGCGTTGCACGAACCTGGCGCTCAATGCATCAATTAGAGGATTTTTTATGAGTTTGCGGCGTGGCGTTCTGGCACTGTTATTGTTGGTTGTTCTGTCCTCGGCATTGTTCCTAGTTTATGCCCTGAATATTTACACAGCGGTACCGGTAGAGCCTGAGTGGGCAGTGTTAGGTGCCGATCCTATACCGGAGGATGCGGTGACGGTGCGCTTTAGCGGCACAGCGACCTTGTTGTTTAGTGACGGCGAGACACAATGGATGACGGATGGGTGGTTTAGTCGCCCTGGTCCCCTGCGTTTGTTATTGGGAAAAATTGCGCCGGATCTGTCGAACATAGAGCGGGGTCTGGCGGACAATCATGTTGTTGAATTGGCGGCGGTGTTGCCGGTGCACTCTCATTATGATCACGCTATGGATGCGCCAGAGGTTGCCAGGCGCACTGGCGCGTTATTACTTGGTTCGGAGTCCACGGCCAATATTGGCCGTGGATGGGGGCTGCCCGAGTCGCAGATACAGGTGCTGGTAGACCGCGAACCTGTGCAGTTGGGGAAGTTTGTGATTACGCCGATTGAATCCCGACATTTTGAGTTTCCCGACCCAGCGATTCGCGAGCGTGCGCTGGGAAACCCAGAGCTTACCGTGCCTTTGGTGCCACCGGTGCGCGTGTTTGATTACCGCGTGGGTACCGCGTGGGTCCTGCATGTCAGTCACCCCAAGGGAAGTTGGTTAATAGTGGGTAGTGCGGGTTATGTGGAGGGCGCATTGCAGGGTCTGGACGCTGATATTGTCTTTCTCGGCGTCGGTGGTTTGGGGTCGCAAACAGCCGATTACCGCGAGACGTTCTGGCGCGAGACAGTGGATGCCACCGCACCCACGCATATTATCCCTATTCATTTTGACAGTCTCACAGGGCCGGCGGAAGGCCCGTTTAGGGGGCCGGTCCAGGCAGTGACTTTCATTTCCGGGGGGCAGGAAGATACTCGGTTATTTCTGCATGATAAGGCAGCCGACAATCCTGAATTACACTTTAGTACGCTGCCTCGTTTTGAGGAGGTGGTGTTGTTCGAGTGATCGCATGATGCTGGGCGTTCGCTGTCAGACAAAAGCCCCGTGGACATACCATTGCTGGGTCAGGCGGTCACGAAACACCCAGTAGCGTTGGCCGCCCTTATCTGCCGCGATGTAATAATCCCTACTCACCGGCTCTTGCCACCAGTTGTCCTCAATCCGTTCTGGTCCACATACCATGCTTAGGGCGCCGTTCCAGTACAGATTTTTGCCGTGTTGGCGTAGTTCTTTGGGTTGTGGCATCAACCAGAAGGGGCGCTGGGCGCAGTGTGGACTTGGGCTATGTTCATTCCCAGGATGGTCGTTGCTGACCAGCATCGCAAACTCTGGCAGGTGCTCGTCCCGACAACCGAGCTTTTTAACGGCCTGTAATCCCAGTCGGTTGCGCAGCCGGTCTAGCAGGGCAGCCAGAGGTTCACGCTGGTTGTGGGGGTTGAACAGATCGATACTTTCCTGCTGGCCGGGTTGCAGTTGCGGACACGCCAGGGCTAGGCCTTCTACGCTGTTGGTCAGATTCAGTTGTTCAAAGCGAAGACAGGTGAGCTGGTGCCAGTTTTTCCAGTCACTGTGGCTGCTGGCACTGCGCACACAGATATTCTGTAGTTTTTTATCACTGCTGATTAGCTGCCAGTTAATTTCACTGGTCTGCAGTTGGGTGTTGCGCAGAAAATAACACAATGACTGCAGCAGTTGTTGCACGGCGGGGGTTAGCTCATGGTTGGTTTTTACCTCGTAGCCAAACCAATATTCATCTTTGAAGCTCGAGGGGGGGCAGTAGTCTGTCTGCAGGTCTTCTCGCTGGCCCATAAGCTGTTGTAGAAAATGGGTAAACGCTTTGCCACAGCGCCGGCCCAGTGCCGCAGGTGGCAGCGCGAGCACATCACCCACTGTGTGCAGGCCTGCCCGGCGTAGAGAGTTCACGGTAGCAGTGAATTCTTTCAGGAGATTCAGGGGCAGGGGGCTCAGCCGTTGTTCCAGTGGTTGCTGTATCGCCATGGCCGTGACTCTGGGAGCAAAGGACAGTAGCCAGGCGGCTTTGGGCGTCGGCGCCAGTCCGTGATGTGCGCAATAGCCGCGGCTGCTGATGCCCATGGCCACTTCTGCTAGCAGAGCATCCAGCCCTTGGTACAGACTTAGGCAGCCCTCGATTTCCAGCTGCAGACAGTCGAATTGCCAGGTGTAAAGGGTAGGAGTGATGCTATAAGCCCAGCAGCACAGTTGCTGCAGGCAGCGTTGTTCCGCCTGCTTGTCTCGTTCCAGCAAGCGGATCGGCTCTTCGCCTGCGAGTGCCCGTACCGTCGCGGCACCCATGCCCTGACGTATTCCTAGGGCGGCGGCACAGTCATTGATACGAATCACGCGCTGTGCGGCCATGACTGCCACGGGCTGTTGTTCACAGTGGCTCAGGCATTGCAGAGGTAGCTGGTCAAAGCGCAGGCACAGCCAAAGGCTCACAATTTTTTCCCTCGAGTAGTGGCCTGTAAACGGCAAAGACAACATTTTTATGATAGCAATAATACTGTATATACATACAGTATTATTGCTATCTATTTCTCTGCCGGCAGCGATAAAGCACCACTTTTGTGGTGTCTGGGCCACATTCTGTACCCTTAATTGTTACCTTAGGTGACAAATTGGTGCACGAATTAGAACTTTGGATCACTGCTTTAGATCACTATTTATGTACAATATTTAATGAATAATATGCAGAATCGAGGTTGTGATTGATCTGCGATGGGTAGATAGTAGTAACATATTCTTTGAGTTATGTTACTTAAAGTTACATGCGGGAGATCTACTGATGAAAGTTTTATTAATGACTGTCCTGATCTGTCTGGCATTCAATGCCTCTGCTGACTGTCCTGTTAAGAGGCCGGGCGAGTTGCCCGTGTTGCCTGATGGCGCAGTCGCCAGTGATGAAGTAATGTACAGGGGGCAGTTGGCGGCAGAAAAGTACCTGCTGCATGCGGAGGCCTACATAGGATGTGACGTAATGGGCCCTCAGCAACACCTAATTTTGGTCGCAAAAGTCGAAGACTTTTCTCGAGTTTACAATGATGAAGTCATTGAATTCCAGGTTCGCTCCAATCTCCTTGCAGAGAAATAGGACTCGTACTCTCCAGCAGGTAAGTGAAGATGAGTGTGATTAGGAAACCTACAACCTCTATGGCGGGCGGATAAACAAGCGTGCATGGGCAATTAAGTCGCCGCAGGCTACACGCCCATTGCAGGACTGTGTTGGCTATTAGCTGTCCAGACCGGTAATTCCCATAGTTGTGGTTGCAGTAGCTCATCTTTTGCGGGAGATAGATCCACGTCGATGGACTGGTTGCCGCCACGTTGCTTGAGTATGTGTACTTTGCGGTACTCGCGCATCTGCATGCGCAGGCTGGAGGGAGCGCTGTTGTGGTGTGCCTGGTTGGGGCGAAACAGTACGGCCAGGCTATTCCCATTGGCGGCCGCCAATTGTAGTTTGCGCAATTCGCTGTAGCTGTAGTCTTGTGCGCCCAGCCAGCTGAATACTGCGCTGCAGGTGGTACTGCGCAGAGCTTGTTCGGTCGCCCATAAACGCTCCTGACGATTTTTAGGATGGACCATCAAAATCTGTTGGGTGTCGATACCTCGAGCGGCCAAAAGTGGGGCATAGGGTGTATAGGGTGGAGCGATAAATACTTGCCAGCGGCCCTGGTCACTAAGGCGCTCCATGGCGGGCAGGAACAGGCCCATGGCGCCCAGCCCACAGCCGTCGCTTAGCAACTCAATGGTACCGTCCAGAGGCCAGCCGCCCTGCTGCAATTGTGCATCCAGTGCTGCATGGCCAGAGGAAAGGCTCGAAGAGCCGTTGCAATCGCTATTCGCTGAAATACTCTGACCCTGAAAGTGGGGGGGGCGCCCACGCCAAGTGTCGTTGCGATTGATAATCTGTTCCAGCATCTCATTCATAGCCTGCACCTCGGGGTTGTCTGTCTATAAAACTGTATATACATACAGTAGTATTGAAAAAGACAGAATGCAAGCTATGAATGACGGGGTTGGGAGCTGTCGAATTCTATAATAGGCCAGAAAACAAGCGAGTACTTAATTAGCCCGGCATAGCGTGATGACCAGACGTGAGAGATTATCCCAGGGTTTGCCGTCAGCAAAACCTTTGATACTGCCGTCCGCTCGAGCGGCCTGCTCCAGCAGCAAAGATAACGAGTGCGTGTTGTGGCGCGTTAGCGCGGCCTGCATCAAGGGCATGCGATTTTGCCATACGCGCCGAGAGCTGAGCGCCTGCTGTGTACTTTGACCGCTGTCGCAATCCAGTTGTGCTTCGTAAAGAGTCCGAATCTCCCGGACTAAGGCCCACAATACCACTGGGGGCTCCGTACCTGCTGCGCGAAGTCCATACAGCATGCGCAAGCTGACGCTGGCGTTGCCTTTCAGGGCGTTATCGGCCATGTCGAACAGGTTGTAGCGGGCATTGTCGGATACCGCTTCGGTGACCGTTTGCATCGTAATTTTAGAATCTGCTGCCAACAGTTTCAGTTTTTCAACTTCCTGCACCGCGGCCAACAGGTTGCCCTCCATCCGCTCACACAGCAACCGCAGGGCATCGTCATCGATACTCATGCCAGCGTTGCGGACTCTTTGTTGCAGCCAGCGGGGCAGATTCTTGGCATCCACCGGCCACACCTGGACAGTGACACCCGCCTTGTCGAGGGCCTTATACCACTTGCTATTGGTCGATTGTTTGTCAATTTTTCCCGACACAATCAGCAGTACATCGTCGCCGCTGGCGATGTCTAGATATTCGCACAGGGCTTTGCTGCCTTCCGCTCCTGGCTTGCCACTGGGTAGACGCAGCTCAATCAGCTTGCGATCGGCAAACAGTGACATGTTAGAAGCGCTATGCAGGATATCCTGCCAGTTGAAATTAGAGACGCCCCCTTCGATAATCTCACGTTCGTTACAATTCTCTGCTCGTGCTTTCTGGCGAATTTGGTCACAGCACTCCTGCAATAACAGGGGCTCATCGCCACTCACCAGATAGACAGGAAGAAGTTTTTGCTGCAGATGGTCGGCCAGTTTCTCGGGGTATAGGCGCATGACTGACTATTGCGCCGGGACAGAGGCTGGTGTTGTCGTTGGAAGTGAAGCGGGTGTCGAGTACTGGAAACTGGCAGCGTAAAAACTAATACGCCGCATGATCTGTGCGGCCAGTTCAGTGCTCATTTCGCCCTGGATCAGCCGAACTTCCGCGGCCTTGCCGACCACATTACGCGGGTTATTTTCCATTTGCTTAACCACCAGCACAGTGGTTAGCGGCATAATTTCCTCGTTGCGGGCATCGACTATCCTAAATTTCGAGCTCATGGTGAGTTCGAGTTCGGCGACTCGGGCCTCGGAGTTGAGAGAAAGATTGCGTTGTTTAAAGAGCTCTGGACTCAGCACCAGCCTGAAAGTGGCATTTTCACGATCGGTCCACTGCACATCATTGGCGGCAAGCTGTGACACCACGTCCCGGCTGAAGTCACTGTTTGGGCTGTTAGTGACCAGATACATACTCTTCCATGCTTCCGGTATGGCCATGCTGCCCAGACCACGCAGTTGGAATCCGCAGGCAGCAAGTAGACAGGTCATGACAAAAATTAAGCTGTATTGGCTAAGGCGACTGTCCATGGTGAGTCTCATCGTCAGGGGTTAGTTGGCCACGATATTAATGAGTTTGCCCGGCACTACAATAACTTTACGCACGGTGAGTTCTTCCAAAAAACGCCCCACGTTCTGCTGCGAACGTGCCAGCGATTCTACGGTATCCTTATCGGCATCGACGGGGACTTCTATTCTCGCGCGTACTTTGCCGTTCACCTGAACGACTATTTCGATGCTGTCGCGGGGAAGAGCGCCTTCGTCAACACGGGGCCAAGGGGCATTGAGAATATCACCCTTGCCACCGAGGATCGGCCACAGTGCGTGACACACATGGGGCACAATGGGATTGAGCATCAACACGATAGCGTGGAGAGCCTCGTCAATTATGCTACGACTGGATTCATCGTTGTCCAGTTTGCCCAGTTCGTTGCACAGCTCCATGATCGCGGCGATGGCCGTATTAAATGTCTGACGGCGACCATAATCGTCACTCACCTTGGCAATGGTTTCATGCGTTTTGCGGCGGGTATTTTTTTGTTGATCGTTCAGGGCGGCTATGTCCAGCGCCAAGACAGGACCGGATGCAGTGTGTATAGCCGCCATTTTCCAAAGTCGTTTGAGGAATCGGTTGGCACCCTCCACACCTGAGTCTGACCACTCCAGAGATTGCTCTGGAGGCGCCGCGAACATGCTGAACAGGCGCACAGTGTCGGCACCGTAGCGATCAATCAACGACTGCGGGTCGACGGTGTTGCCCTTGGATTTGGACATTTTGACGCCGTCTTTCAGTACCATTCCTTGAGTCAGCAAACGGATGAATGGCTCATCAGAATTCACCAGCCCCTCGTCCCGCATCAGCTTGTGGAAAAAGCGCGAGTACAGCAGATGGAGGATAGCGTGTTCGATACCACCCACATACTGGTCTACCGGGGCCCAATAATCCGCCTCGGCATCCAGCATAGTTTGGTTATTATTGGCGCAAGCGTAGCGTGCATAGTACCAAGAGGATTCCATGAAAGTATCGAAGGTGTCGGTTTCTCGGATGGCATCTTTGCCGCAACGAGGACAATGGGTTTGGTAAAATTCAGGCATCTGTTTGAGGGGAGAGCCCTCTCCCACAAATTTGATGTCGGTGGGCAGGACGACCGGCAAGTCCTCGGCAGGGACAGCAACCGCACCGCAGCTGTCACAGTTAATAATGGGAATGGGTGCGCCCCAATAGCGCTGGCGTGAGACGCCCCAGTCCCGCAGGCGAAAGTTTACAGAACGCTTTCCCTTGCCCTCAGCCTCAAGGCGATCGGCGATAGTCGAAAAGGCCTGCTGGAAATCCAGACCGTCGAATTCGCCTGAATTGACCAGCACCCCCTTTTCAGTAAACGCGCCAAGGCTAAGATCACACGCTTGATCGTTGGCAGGGGAGATGACCTGCGCGATGGGTAGGTCGTAGCGTGTCGCAAACTCCCAGTCGCGCTGATCGTGACCGGGCACTGACATGACGGCACCCGAGCCATAACTCATGAGTACGAAATTGGCGGCCCAAACAGGCAGCTCTTTGCCGGTTATGGGGTGGGTGGCCATTAGACCGGTCGCCATGCCCACCTTTTCCATGGTAGCCATGTCGGCTTCGGCGACCTTGATGTTGCCCTGTGACTCGATGAAAGCAGCCAGTTCCGGCTTGCCTTTAGCCGCTGCTCTGGCCAGAGGATGCTGGAGTGCGACGGCCAGGTAGGTCACGCCCATCAGTGTGTCTGGGCGGGTAGTGTAAACACTCAGTGTCGTGCCATCAGCGAGGGTGAAATCCAGATCCACTCCTTCGGAGCGGCCGATCCAGTTGCGCTGCATGGTGCGCACCTGCTCCGGCCACTGGTCCAGTTTGTCTAGGTCAGCTAACAGTTGTTCGGCGTAGTCGGTTATCTTAATGAACCACTGGTCGATCTCGCGCCGTTCCACCGGAGTATCACAGCGCCAGCAACAGCCGTTGACGACCTGTTCGTTAGCCAGCACGGTCTGGTCGGTTTCACACCAGTTGACCTCGGCCTTTTTCTTGTATGCCAACCCTTTTTCAAACAGGCGGGTAAAAAACCACTGTTCCCAGCGGTAGTATGTTGGATCGCACGTGGCCAGCTCTCGGTCCCAGTCGTAGGCGAAACCTAGCCGCTGCAGTTGTGTTCGCATGTAATCGATGTTCTGGGCAGTCCACTGCGCCGGTGGAACGTTATTCTTGATAGCCGCGTTTTCCGCAGGCAGGCCAAAGGCATCCCAGCCCATGGGTTGCAGGACATTCTTGCCTTGCATGCGCTGATAGCGAGCGATCACGTCGGCAATGGTGTAGTTGCGTACGTGCCCCATGTGCAGCTGACCGCTGGGGTAGGGAAACATGGCGAGGCAATAGAATTTTTCTCGCGTATCGTCCTGTTTTACGGCGAAGCTATTGCTTGAAAGCCATTGTTCCTGTGCGACCTTTTCCAGAGTCTGTGGGTTGTAGTGCTGATCCATTACGAGTTACGCGAAGCGTCCTTGGTATGAGGTGAGAAATCGAACGAATTGCAATCTCTTATGAGGCTGCTGCGAGCGAAAATTAAGCGTGGATTCTAGCAGTTATTGTGGTTGGCTGCGAAGGGTCTGGTTAGAAGCAGCTTATTCGTGGTGCACGGCTTACCGCGGTGAACTTGGCCGCGCTCAGCACATACCATAAGAAGATTGACTTGCGCGTGAGGTGCAAAGCTCTGCTAGTTGTCGCGCCAGAATCCAAAGTACATAAGCGCCATGAGTAGCAGGCTGATGAAGCAGCCGGCGATAATGGGGGTGTTGCCAAAACTGCTAAAGGGCGTATTGCCTAGCATGACTTCTGCCTCCCCTGTTAGCGTGGTGGCTACGAATTGCTCGGTACGTTTCACGATGTGCCCCTGGTGATCAATAATGGCGGAGATGCCGTTATTGGTAGCTCGGAGCACAAATCGTCCATTTTCACGGCCCCGCATCTGGGCGATTTGTAGGTGTTGCCAGGGACCGATGGAGTCACCAAACCAACTGTCGTTACTGATCGTTACTAACAGGTCTGCATCACGAGCGCTCTTGGCTACAAGACCGCCGTAGACTATTTCATAGCAAATAAAAGGCGCAATACGGTAGCCCGCTGCCCGCAGGGGCTGTTGCGCTTGCGGCCCAGCACTGAAGGCAGACATGGGTAAATCAAAAAAGTCGATCAGGCCGCGTAACTGGTCCTCCAGTGGGACATATTCTCCAAAGGGCACTAATCGCTGCTTATGATAGATACCTTCTCCATAGCCCAGTGCGGCGATGCTGTTGTAGTAAGTACTGCTGCCTGCCGCACGAAACGGAATGCCGGTGATCAGGGTAGTGTTGGCGTCCGCTGCACGACGTGCCAACGGGCCGAGGAATTCCTGCGCCCGCTGATAGTAGTTGGGGACTGCTGATTCAGGCCAGATAACAATATCGTGCCCCAATATCGGGTCGGTGGCTTCACTTAATTGTTTCAGGATGGGTTGGTACCACTGTGGGTCCCATTTATTCTCCTGCGAAACATTGGGCTGGACGATAGCCACTGTAAGTGGCTTTTCGCTGGCTTTGGCAACCCACTGCGTTGGCTTGAGGATAGCACCGCCGCCCCACACAGTGACCATTATGACCGCATAGGTAGTACATGTGATTAATTTTCGACTGCGCCATGCAAGAAACAGACAGGTGCCTGAGAGTGCGCAGATGAACGACAACCCGAACACGCCTGTTATAGGCGCCCATCCTGATAGCCAGGTTTCAGCATGGGCGTAGCCAAGATAGAGCCAAGGGAAGCCAGTGAGAAACCAATCACGAAGCCATTCAAACAGCACCCAAAGAGCCGGAAAACCTACCAGCATGCCGCCGGGCAGGGGGCGGATAAACTGCACATAGCACCACGCAAACAGTGCCTGTAGCAGTGCCAGTGCGGCACAAAACAGTGCGGTCAACCCCGCGGCGAGGAGAATGCTGGCATGGCCGTGGACATGGATGCTGACGTAGATCCAGGAAATTCCGGTACCGAACATGCCCAGACCGAAAAGCCAGCCGCGCCACAGGCCCTGCCGAGCGCTGCAGGCACACAGTAGGTAGGCATAAATGGCACAACTTAAAATGCCCGCCGGCCAGATATTGAAGGGCGACAGTGACAGTGTGACCATGGCTCCGGCCAGTGGGGCAGACACTAGGACGACTAGAGGGTTAAGGCCGATGCCGGTTTCTGCGCGCATGAATTATTATCGCTGTTTGCTGGCTAGTCTTGTGACGGGCTAACGTGGAGGCTGTAAATTTTTCGCTGGTCGGCTTTGACCACCTCAAATTTGAAACCATCAATAACGGTAAACTCATGAGGCGCAGGCATATGTCCAAACGCATGTATGACCAGCCCTCCGATAGTATCGAATTCTTCATCGCTGCACTCGGATTCAAAAAAAGTATTGAACTCTTCAATCGGTGTGAGCGCATTCACCATAAATAACTGGTCAGCTATAACGTGGATAAATCGATCGGCCTCTGTGTCGGTCTCATCCTCAATCTCGCCAACGATTTCCTCCAGCACATCTTCGATAGTCACCAGTCCGGCTACGCCGCCGTACTCATCGATAACGATAGCCATATGATTGTGCTTTTCACGAAATTCGCGCAGCAGGATGTTGAGGCGCTTACTCTCCGGGACCACCATCGTGGTGCGCAGCATATCTGTCACCTTGAACGCGTCATTATCCGGAGCGAGAATTTGCGGCAGAAGGTCCTTGGCCAGCAGAATGCCCAGAATCTCGTCAGGACTGTCTCCAATCACCGGGTAGCGGGAGTGGGCCGACGCAATGATCTGGGGCAAAATGTCGTCCAGAGTCGCTTCCGCCTTAATAGAAACCATTTGCGAGCGAGGGATCATGATGTCTCTGGTTTGCATATCACTCACCTGCATCGCCCCTTCCATTATGCTGCGAGCGTCCTGGTCTATGACCTCGTTGTCAGCGGCCACGGTTAGCACATCTTCAAGATCCCGACGGGTGCGTGGTTCAGAGTTGAACAGTAGCGCTATTTTGTCTATCCAGGATTTATCGCTGGCCAAACTCCCAGAGCGGTCGTCGTTCGTCACAGTAAATACTCGCAGGGCCGAGTTAGGTTGTATGGACACGCGTAATTCAGGTCCATAAGAATGGTGCTTTCCAGAGCTTCCATTATTTTAGCGTCTTCCTCTTCGATATGGTCATAGCCCAACAGATGGAGCGCGCCATGAATGGCCATATGGGCCCAATGTGCGCTCTGGCTCTTACCTTGCTGCGTCGCCTCAACCCCGACTACGGGCGCACAGATGACGATATCGCCCAACAGAGGTATGTCCAGTTCTGTGGGTAGATTCGCTGGAAAGCTAAGCACGTTAGTCGTCCCTTTTTTGCCGCGATAGGTTTCGTTCAGCTGTGCCATTTCATCCTGGTCGACCAGTCGAACACTGACTTCCACCTGCTCCAGTGTTGTTCGACCGGTTAATGCTGCGCCTATCCACTTGCGTAGGTCTTCCTCCGCTGGCAGAGGCTCACTGCTCGCTGTCTGAATATCCACGAGCAGCTTCATTGGCTCTTGTCCACAGGCGTAGCGTTATTCTCAGCGATATCATAGGCCTCGACAATGCGCTGTACCAGTGGGTGACGAACCACATCTTTGTTGCCGAAATAGGTAAACCCGAGGCCTTGAACGCCGTCCAGTATATTGCTTGCATGCGTCAGTCCCGATGGTGAGCCTCGGGGCAGGTCGATTTGTGTGGCGTCGCCGGTAATTACGGCGGTGGATCCAAAGCCGATGCGGGTGAGGAACATCTTCATTTGTTCCCGGGTGGTGTTTTGGGCCTCATCGAGAATGATGAAGGCATTGTTCAACGTTCGCCCACGCATAAAGGCCAGGGGGGCCACTTCGATAATATTGCGCTCGATATATTTACTGACCGTTTCGAAGCCCAGCATTTCATAGAGGGCATCGTAGAGTGGACGTAAATACGGGTCAATTTTTTGGCTCAGATCGCCGGGTAGAAAACCTAGCTTTTCGCCCGCCTCTACGGCTGGGCGCACCAGCATAATACGGCGCACCCGTTCCTCAAGTAAGGCCTCGACGCCACATGCAACCGCAAGGTAGGTCTTGCCAGTGCCGGCGGGACCTATACCAAAGGTGATATCAAATTCCTTGATGGTTCTTACATAGGCTTGCTGGTTTTCGCCCCGCGGTTTGACGGAGATCCGTTTGGTGCGAATGATCTGATTGGGCTCAATGGAGGGCTCTGGGCTTGATGATTGGATCAGGCTTCCCAATTCTGCCTCATGCAAGTGCAGGTGCAGTGACTCTGGACTCAGTGCCACGCCTTGGCAGACCTCAGTATAGACGCGAATCAACAGCTGCTCAGTTGCGGCCACATTGACGGCGGGACCACTAAGCCGTAACAGGTTACCCCGTGCGTTGATGATGACTCCAAGGCGCTGCTCTATTTGGCGTAAATGACTATCCAGATGGCCACACAATGTCGCCAATTGACGTGCATCATCGGGTTCCAGAGTCAGGCTTTGTTGAATCAACTGTCGAGGTGACGGTTGCGGGGGAGGTTTGCTGTTCAAAGTATCCTGTCGCCACCAAGGGCAATGCAATTAGTGGTAAGGATATACCGGAATTCGCGGGCGTCAACCATCGAATATCACTCCGCGCAGAGAATTCGGCAGGGCATCGACGATCTCAACATTCACAAAACGTCCGATTAGTGACAAGTCTGTTGCTGAAAAATTCACCGCCCGATTGTTTTCAGTGCGGCCCTGCAGCTGCCCTGGGTCCTTTTTGGACAGGCCTGTCACCAGAATACGTTGTGTCGTACCGACCATGCGGCGACTGATTTCGGCAGCCTGCTGGAGAATTCGAGCCTGCAATATTTGCAGCCGCTGCTTCTTGGTGTCCTCGTCGGTGTTATCCGGAAGTTCCGCTGCAGGTGTGCCCGGGCGAGCGCTATAGATAAAGCTGAATGAGCTGTCAAATCCTATCGTCTCAATCAATTTCATGGTGGCAGCAAAGTCGTCCTCGGTTTCACCGGGAAAACCAATAATAAAGTCCGAAGAGATGCTGATGTTGGGGCGAATGGCGCGCAGGCGGCGTATTTTCGATTTATATTCCACAGCAGTATGGCCACGCTTCATGGCAGCCAGGATGCGGTCAGAGCCGCTTTGCACTGGCAGGTGCAGATGATCTACTAGCTGTGGTATTTGAGCGTAGGCGTCGATCAGTGCGTCGGAAAACTCCACGGGGTGGGACGTTGTGTAGCGGATGCGCTCTATGCCGGGGATGCGCGAGACAAAATGCAGTAGTTCCGCAAAGTCGACAATCTCGCCCTCGTGGTTGGGTCCGCGATAGGCGTTTACATTTTGTCCCAGCAGGTTCACTTCGTGGACCCCGCCAGCGGCCAAGTGGGCGACTTCTGCGATCACATCATCCAGTGGCCTGGAGACTTCTTCACCGCGGGTATAGGGCACGACGCAAAAGGTGCAGTATTTGCTGCAACCCTCCATGACGGACACGAAGGCACTGGGGCCCTCGACCTTGGGCTGAGGAAGATTGTCGAATTTCTCGATCTCAGGAAAACTGACATCCACAATCAGTGTGTCGCCGGATCCGCGCTGCTCTAGCATTTCGGGCAGCCGATGCAGAGTCTGGGGGCCGAAAACGAGATCGACGTAGGGTGCGCGACGGCCAATTTCTGCCCCCTCCTGGCTGGCAACGCAGCCGCCTACGCCGATGATTAAGTCGGGGTTTTTCAGTTTCAGTTTCTTCCAGCGCCCCAGCTGATGGAACACCTTTTCCTGAGCTTTTTCCCTTATGGAACAAGTATTTAACAGTAATACATCGGCGTCCTCAGGATTCTCTGTGGGAACCAGATTGTGGCTCTCCTGTAACAGATCCCGCATACGAGCTGAGTCGTATTCGTTCATCTGACAGCCATGGGTTTTGATGTAGAGTTTCTTGCTCACTGGAATGTTGCAGCGGGTTGACCGCTGATATCGCTCTGAGTCGGAACACGGGACGGGCATTATACAGAGTTGATGGCGGCAAACCTAGTGCGACCCGCTGCCGTTTTTTGTGGCATTCGATGCTGTCCAGATAAGACATTACGCTATATCCGCTGGGGTGTGGTAGGTGTGTCGCCACAGAGTAGGGGGCATACTGGTGCTGAAACTGGTATTCTGCAGACGCGGTGGTAATATTGCTGCTCATCAAAATCAGGTGTCCTGTCGCTGCCTGTTTGTAGGTTAGTGACTTCGCTCCAGGTGCTACACGAGAATACAATGGCCAACCAACCCGTATACAAAGTTATTTTTCAGAACGGCAGTCAGGTGTTCGAGGTGTTCGCCCGTCAAATCTACCAGAGCGATATGTGGGGTTTTATCGAAGTTGAGGAGTTTGTTTTTGGCGAGCGCTCCCAGATTCTCGTGGATCCGGGTGAGGAAAAACTCAAAAACGAATTTAATGGCGTCAAGCGCAGCTATATCCCCATGCAGGCTATTATTCGTATTGATGAGGTGGATAAAGAAGGCTGCAGTAAGGTCTCCAGTGTCACACCTGCCGATAGTAATGTAACCAGTTTACCCTTCGCGGGCCTAAACCCCGGCCAGAAAGGCGGCGAAGAGTAGGGCTACCCCGCCACACTTTAGGGCAAAAACAGGCCTTCGCCTCTAGCGCTTCCGTTGCAGGCAGTGCTCAATTGAGGCAAGTTTCACGCAGATCACAAAAGCATTGATGGCAGCCTTTACGTCCTCAAGGTGCGGGAAAGTCGGTGACAAGCGGATATTGGTGTCTTGTGGGTCCTCGCTATAGGGAAACGTAGCGCCTGCCGGTGTGAGTTTTACGCCAATAGATTCAGCCAGCTTTACCACTTTCTTGGCCAGTCCGGGCATTGTATTGAAGGACACGAAATACCCGCCACGGGGTGAAGACCAAGCCCCCATCCCGCTGTTCGATAGTTCGTGTTTTAGCGTATTCAACACGCACTCAAAGCGTGGCCTGATGATGGCGGCATGCGCTGTCATGTGTTCTGCAAGCGTTTCTGGGTTCGCCAGGAAGCGCACATGACGCAGTTGATTCACCTTGTCCGGTCCAATCGTCTGGAGGGCCAAGTGCTGTTTCAGGGCCGTCAAATTTTCTTCACTGCTGGCCAGAAATGCAACACCGGCGCCGGCAAAAGTGATTTTGGAGGTGGAGCCGAATTGGAACAGGTTGTCCATCGTGCCGTATTTGTAGCACAGGTCTCTTATGGGCATCAAAGATGAGGCATCGTCATACAGTGTGTGAACCGCATACGCGTTGTCCCACATTACGATAAAGTGATCCCCTGCAATAAGACCCAGACGAGCTATTCGTTCCACGGTCTCGTCGCTGTAGACGCCGCCGGTGGGATTGGAGAAGCGCGGCACACACCACAGCCCTTTAATTAAAGGGTCCTCTTTCACCAATCTTTCAATTCGGTCCATATCGGGTCCGGTGCCGAGCATGGGTACGGCAATCATCTCAATGCCGAGGTGTTCGCAAATGGCGAAGTGGCGATCATAGCCGGGAGTGGGGCACAGAAATTTTACCGTATCATTGTTTCCCCAGGCGGAGGGAGGGCCGGAAAGTCCTTCTGTAAGTGCGAAATCAATAGTGTTGTACATCAATGTTAGGCTGGAATTACCTCCGACAAAGGTCTCTTCGGGCGGCGTATTTAGTACCCTAGAAAACAGCGCTCTCGCCTCAGCGAGTCCCTCCAGACCCCCATAATTACGCACGTCAGTGCCGTTCTCTGCGAGATAATTACCTTGGAGAATTCCGTCTAGAGCATCCGATAAAGCGACCTGCTCGCTGCAGGGTTTGCCCCGGGTGAGATCGAGTGCCAAGTTTAATTCTTTCAGTGCACTGTACTGTTTCAGCACACTGTCCAGTTGTGTCGAAAGTTCAGCGACTGATAGCTGATCAATATGCACGGCTTTCTCCTCGTGTAACAGCGTCCATAGGGGGTGGCGATTGCCAGGAGCAAGTATAACGATAACTGCAGGGCAGTAAAATGCATTGATGATAGCAAGGCTGGAAAGTTCCGATCTCACTAGATCAGTAGGGCCAAGTGCAGAGGTGAAGAGTGCACAGCCCTCGGTGCTCGAACAGAGTTGTCGGAATGCGGCGTCACGCGCAGTTACCTCAAGTATGCGCGCAGTGTCTAGTGCTGGATTTAATTGGGTATACGAGCTGTCACAATAGCGCGGCGTGGCGCCGGATGCCCCTCAATTGATTTTTTTGAGTCCTCAGGGTCGAGAAAATTCGCCAGTGAATGGAACGTCATCCACTGTGTAGAGCGCTGCTCCTCCGTCGTGGTGTCACCGACGTCCACCAGTTGTGGGTCGACAAAACCGAGCTTATATAACCAGCTTAACAAAGTGTCACAGCTGGGCAGGAACCAGACATTGCCCATGCGAGCGTAGCGACCTTCCGGTAACAGGGTATCTCCCAACTCACCCTCGATGACCAGCGTTTCCAGCACTAACTGCCCACCTGGGCGTAGGCAATCCTTAAGTTCTTGCAGGTGATCCAGTGGCGAACGTCGGTGGTAGAGAACGCCCATGGAAAAGACGGTATCGAAGGCTTGTAGTTTGGCTGGCACTTGTTCAATGCCCATTGGCAGTAACCAGATATTGTCCTGCTGCAGGTATTTTTGTAGCGCCCAGAACTGCACTATAAACAGCGGGGTGGGGTCGATGCCTATGACCTCCTCTGCACCATCGCCCAGCATGCGCCAACAGTGATAGCCGCTGCCGCAGCCGACGTCCAGTACACGCCGTCCTTTCAGGGGGTCGATGTCCTCGCGCAGCCGATCCCATTTCCAGTCAGAGCGCCACTCTGTGTCGATGTGTATGTCGAAAAGTTCGAACGGACCTTTGCGCCAGGGGTGCAGTCTCTGCAGCGCGTCACGTAGCCGTGCCGACATGGGTTCGTCGAGAGGGAGGGCAGAGTTTGCACCCACTCGGGATGTGTCTAGGTGAATACTCTCTACCGGCAAGGGCGGCAGGTCCTGCAGCGCCTGCAACCATCGCGGCAGGTCGCCGTGGCGTTCCTGGCTTAGGCCATTGTCAATTTGCTGCTCAAGCACTTGTGCCCACCGGTCCAGCTCGCTATCGCGCCAGCGATCTATCAGGGGCTGATAATTTATCATTTAAGTGCGACGAGAGATGCAAAATTGAAGCACTGAAACCAGACGTCGCAGCTGCTGAAGCCGGCAGCGTTAATGCGTTGTTTGTGCAGATTAAGCGTCTCTGGTAGCAGCACAGTCTCCAGCGCATTGCGCTTGCCTGCAACTTCCAGATCACTGTAGCCGTTGGCGCGTTTGAACTGATGATGTAGTTCGATATTGAGCTCATCCAGGTACGGATCTTCGAAGGTGACTTTCTCTGATAGCACCATAATCCCTCCGGGCTGCAACCCTCGATAGATGCCTTCGATCACCTCGTCGCGCAACGCTCTGGGGATAAATTGCAGGGTGAAGTTGAGCACTACCACTGAGGCGTTCTGGATGACTACATCCTGTAAATCGGCGCAGGTCAGGTCAATGGGGGTGTCATGGGTATCGGTATCAATGATGCTTTTGCAGCGATCCAGCATGGCGGTAGAATTGTCCACGCTAATGATTTTACAGTTCGGCTGCAGGATATTTTGACGCATCGCCAAGGTCGACGCGCCCAGAGAGCAACCTAGATCATACAGTGAGCTTTCGGCAGTGGCGTACTTTCCCGCGAGCAGCCCGGTCATAGCCACAATGGTGGAGTAGCCGGGTACAGAGCGTTTGATCATGTCCGGGAATACGCGAGCGACGCTCTCATCGAACGCAAATAGGCCGTGTTCGGACAGCGGGTCGGCATAGAGTGAATCATGGTCTTCAGTCACAAATAATGCCAGCGCCGAAAATAGGTAAAATGTATACACGATGGATCTAAGTTATAATTCTAGCATGAATTAAAAGCCGGGGTGAATTCTGTAAGTCATGTCGACGTGGCAAGTGTTGGGCTATAATATTCTGGTCGTCTAGCCGGTCCGGAGACCGCGGTCGAAACAGATGTAAATCACTAGGGAATCCTCATGCTGCAAGACCTCCAACCATTGCCCGTCGATCCAATTCTTGGTCTGGCGGCCGCTTGCCGAGCAGACTCTAATCCTAATAAGGTTGATCTGACCGTTGGCATTTACATGGACGACCAGGGCGTATGTCCGGTGTTCGAAGCTGTGAAGCAGGCTCAGCGCAGGCTTGAGGCAGAGGAGGTCACCAAAGCATATCTGCCTCCTGCTGGTGATGAAAATTTCAATCTTGGCATACAGCGCCTGACGCTGGGCGAGGCTAGTGCCGCGCTTGCCGAAAATCGCGTCAGCAGCATACAGACTCCCGGTGGGTGTGGCGCCTTGCGCATAGGTGCTGAGATTGTCCATGCGGCGGCACCCGGCGCACGAGTATGGCTGTCTGATCCCACTTGGCCGGTACATATACCGCTGCTGGGAAGTGTCGGCCTCGAGTTTCAGACCTATCGATATTATGATCCTGAGACACACGGCGTCAACTTTGACAGCATGGTGCAGGACCTAAAAGAAGCTGTGGTAGGAGATGTAGTGCTGCTGCAAGGGTGTTGCCACAATCCTTGTGGCGCTGATCTGTCTTTGTCTCAATGGGCCGTCATTGCTGATATGGCCGAGCAACAGGGTTTTACCCCGTTTGTCGATTTCGCTTACCAGGGGTTCGGGGATGGTCTGGAACAGGATGCTGCGGGTTTACGCTTGCTGGTAGCACGCCTGCCAGAGGTGATTATCGCTACGTCCTGCTCCAAGAATCTGGGGCTTTACCGTGAGCGCACTGGCGCGACTATTTTTGTTTGTCGCGACCCCGCCAACGCCCGCGCAGTCATTAGCCAGGCTCAGGTGGCGGCGCGGCGGATCTATTCCATGCCGCCGGCACACGGCGCCCTATTGGCAGGCCGCATTTTGACGAATGATCATCTGGGTGGTATCTGGCGTGCGGAGTTGGAGGTTATGTGCCAGCGTATCAATAGTCTGCGCAGTATCTTGCGGGAGGCGTTGGAAGTCCGCTGCGGTGGAGATTATAGTTTTATTGAGAGGGAAAAAGGTATGTTCTCTTTTCTCGGTCTGAGTGCCGTGCAGGCGCAGCGCCTGCGGCAGGATTACGGAGTGTATATGCTCGATTCCTCACGTATCAATGTGGCGGGCGTGAATACTCGGAACATCGATTATCTTGCGGAGTCAGTGTCGAAAGTACTCTAGCCCGCGGCAAACACTTCTTCGAGATAATAATCGGTCAGCGCCTGCGGGTAGCCAATAATATCGACTAGTCGACGACGACATTCGGCAAGGTTTGCGCCCCGGCTTTTCCATATAGGTACGCGCTTCACCATGGTCTCAACGTATTCCCGCGGGGTGATGATCCAGGTGTCTTGTTGTAGTTCACCAAAAAAAAAGTCTACCGGACAGGCACTCATTGCCATGGGTTTCATATAGAGCGCGAGAGTCAATATTTTTTTCGCCCCCTTCTCTGCCAGATACTGGATGAGGAATTCCATGGTGCCGCCGCGATCGCCTAAGTCATCAATGATGAGCACAGTTTCGTCGAGAATCG
The DNA here is from genome assembly GCF_047729875.1 of Halioglobus sp. Uisw_031. Lineage (NCBI taxonomy): Bacteria > Pseudomonadati > Pseudomonadota > Gammaproteobacteria > Cellvibrionales > Halieaceae > Halioglobus > Halioglobus sp. Uisw_031. The sequence continues at coordinate 668,401 of NZ_CP159826.1, forward strand.
GTATTGAAATGTCCTGCTGTACCTGCGGATTTTCGTGGCGCTCATTGGGGCCTTTATAAAGCGATATGCCAATGGTGCCAAACTCTATCGATGGTGTTCCCTGAGGTCGGCCCTTGCCTAAGTGATCGTGGAGGAGTATGCCCGGTAGCATGCCGCCCATGGTGGCCATCAGTGCGCGTGTTATAGGTGCTCCGTCCGGCGATTGTTCCTGCTGATACTGATGCACTTGTTGTGACAATGCGAATACGGCCATGGCCTCAACGGCATCCGGGATAAGCAAAAAGGAGAGTTCATCATCGGGGATGGCGATACCCTCCGGTGCTTTCCAGAAATCGATATCGATTTCACTAGCCGAGCAGTGAACCTGTTGCTGGTATGTGCTCATGACGTCTCCGCTGACAGTGCCCGCGCTATTGTAACGACAATCTGGCACCACCGCATGGCCTTTGAGACTAAGCTGATCAACCTTCCAGCTCTTCCCAGCGCGCAAAGGTCATTTCCATTTCGGACTCTACCGTCGCTAATTCGCCTAGTACCTTCTGAATCTGATCCTGATCGCCCTGGTAAAAACCGGACTGGGAAATGGTGTCCTCAAGGGCCTGTTGACGCTGTTCCAAGCTTTCTATTGCGCCGGGCAAGCTGTCCCGTTCCCGTTGGTCCTTGTAGGAGAGTTTAGATTTTTTCGCGGACCCAGTGGTTAAATCTTTACCCGCTCTGGGCGCAGTGGATGCCGGTGTCGCCTTTTCCGTACGGTCTTGAAGTTTCCCTCCCCGCGCGTCCCAATCGCTGTAGCCACCTGCATGCTCGCTAACGACACCATCGCCTTCGAGCACGAGTAGACTGGTGACCACGTTGTCCATAAAATCTCGGTCGTGGCTGACCAGCAGCACGGTTCCATTGAAGGTGAGTAGTATCTCTTCCAAAAGCTCCAGTGTTTCGATGTCTAGGTCGTTAGTGGGTTCATCGAGTACCAGTAGATTAGCGGGTTTGCTAAATAGTTTGGCTAAGATGGCCCGATTCTGCTCCCCTCCAGAAAGGGCCTTCACCGGAGTACGCACACGCTCGGGGCTAAAGAGAAAATCGCCCAGGTAGGAAATCGCATGGCGTCGCTTACCATTGATTTCGATAAAATCTTGGCCACCGCAGACGTTATCGATCAGATTTTTCTGTGGATCCAGTTGGCCTCTGAGTTGATCGGAGTAAGCGACTTCCAGCTTGCTGCCGAAATGAATTTTTCCAGCGTCTGGTTGCAGTTGCCCCAGCAGGATCTTCACCAGGGTGGACTTACCGGCACCGTTAGGTCCGACGATTCCCACACGGTCTCCCCTCTGGATAATGGTGGAGACATCCTTCAGCACGCACAGGTCGCCGAAGTGCTTGTCCACGTGCTTTAGTTCCGCCACAATCTTTCCGGATTTGCCTGATCCTTCTACAGCAAAGGTAGCGCTGCCTGTGCGCTCGCGCCGACTCTGACGCTCATTACGCATGTCTTTGAGGGCGCGAACACGACCCTCGTTGCGGGTGCGCCGTGCTTTGATGCCTTGGCGAATCCAGACCTCTTCCTGTGCCAACTTCTTGTCAAATAAGTCGTTGGCTCGCTCCTCGGCCTGCAATTGGTGTTCCCTATGGCGCAGGAAGCCCTGATAGTCTCCGCGCCACTGAGTGAGATGTCCTCGGTCGAGCTCAGCGATACTGTTGGCTACGTTTTGCAGGAATCGTCGATCGTGGGTAATGAGGATGATGGCACCCTGGAAATTCGCCAGTTGTTCCTCTAACCAGCGTATAGCAGGAATATCCAGGTGATTCGTCGGTTCATCCAGCAGCAATATATCTGGTTGGCTTACCAGTGCCTGCGCTAGGGCGACCCGCCGGCGCCAACCGCCAGAGAGTTCGCTCATGGTTGCCTCTGCGGGGAGTTGTAACTGACTAATGGTGGTCTCAACACGTTGTTGCAATGTCCAGCCATCGGCCGCTTCCAGCTGCTGTTGAACGCGTGCGAGGACATCCATATCTGCTGGAGGGTCAGCTTGTATAAGATGGTGATATTCGCTTAAGAGGCGGCCGGCTTCGGCAATTCCGGAGGCAACAGCATCATAAACCGAGAGCTGGTCTGCTTGGGGCAGGGTTTGCTGCAGGCGAGCAATACGTACTCCAGGTCGCACCCAGCACTCGCCGGAGTCCGATGTCAACTCTCCTGACAGTACTTTGAGCAAAGTGGTCTTGCCAGCACCATTACGGCCTAGCAGGCCCAGTTTTTCTCCCCGGTCGATAGTTAGGTTTATGTCATCCAATAGCACCTGCGTGCCGTATTGAAGGTGAACTGAGTCTAAGCTTAGAAGTGACATGGGTAACCGCAGTGAGTGTATGGGTGCGCATTCTACGACAGCAATGCACACGCTGGCCACATTCGGGTAACGGGTATAAAATGCCTTGGCGGTTTACAGCATAGAAAAATGGCTCTTAATGGCCTAAATTCGTTGTTCAGACAATATATATTGAGATTATTCACATTGGCACAGAGTCTTACTTTCATTAGCGAAAACCTGTTGGTCCCTAAAAAGGGATTGATGGCCCCGTGAAGGATGACCGAGGGAGCTTCCAGTAAAAACCATGAGTAACATTGACCAAATACGTTATGACCGACAGGTAGCGCAGTGGCTGGCTTTGTGTGCCGTAGTTATATTCGGCATGATTATGCTGGGTGGAATTACCAGGCTCACACATTCGGGGCTGTCGATGGTTGAGTGGAAGCCTCTGGTCGGCGCTATTCCCCCGTTGACGGAGCAGGACTGGCTGCAGGAATTTGATAAGTACAAGCAGTTCCCTGAATATCAAAAAATCAACACTGGCATGAGTCTTGACGGATTCAAATCCATTTTTATGTATGAGTATCTGCATCGTCTATTGGGACGTGTGATTGGTATTTTATTTGCATTGCCGATGCTTTATTTTTTCTTACGCGGGCGCGTGAGGCCGGGACTTGCGCCAAGCCTGGTGGCCTTGCTCTTTATGGGAGGACTACAGGGATTTTTGGGTTGGTACATGGTGAAGAGCGGCCTGGTCGATAACCCACGCGTCAGCCAATACCGTCTCACAGCGCATCTGGGCGTTGCCGTAGCTATTTATGCTTATATGTTGTGGCTCGTGTTTAGCTTGTTGTTTACAAAGGGAGCTACTCGAGAGAAAAGACACAACAACAACGCGCGATGGACCCTAGTGCTGGTGGCTCTGGTGTATCTGATGATTCTATCGGGGGGTCTGGTGGCCGGCACTCGCGCTGGTCTGGCTTACTCTACTTGGCCATTAATGGGCACTTCTTTTATCCCACCTGGACTGTATGCGTCTGCACCACCATGGCTTGCGATATTTGAGGACATTACTACCATACAATTTAATCACCGCATGCTTGCTTATGTGCTGTTCGTCTTGCTGAATGCGTTTGCCGTGATAGTTTATCGAAGCTCGCCAAAGGGGTATGGAAAACTTGGTGCAGTCTTATTGATGGCGGCGTTGTGGATGCAGATGATTCTGGGTATTAGTACATTGTTATTGCATGTGCCGGTTTCTCTCGCGACTGCGCACCAGGGTGGTGCGGTATTGCTGCTGACGGCTACGGTGTTCCTTAGTCATGTGCAGCTGCGTCAATAACAGCCTGTAAAGTACTCTTGTTGGTCGTTTTTCTGGACACACGCTGTCGTTGCTACAACGAGAGTGCACAGATTCGGCTGATATGGCTGTAAGGAAGTCCTGATTCTTCATGCCATACGTTGAAGGTGTTCTGTATAAGCCCCAGCTCGCGCTTGCTGCTAGGATTGTTGCCAATATCGAGACCACTGCGTTGCAGGCAGCGAACGACATCACCGGTGATGATAAAGGTGTCTTTTCCCATATTGCGCAAGACGCGCTGCCCGGTCATGCCACCTAGTCGACTGCCACGCTTTTTCATCGCGGCGAACAGTCCAATCAAATCATGTGTGGGCCACCTGCTGATAAATTTTCCAACGCTACCGTGCTCTTGAGTGATATCCAGTATGAACTGAGCGTTGGCCTGGACTCCCAGTACTTTCTGGCGGTTGCGAATGATGCGCGGGTTCTGCGCGAAGCGGTCGATCTGGTCCGGGCTGAGCATGACAATTTTATCTGGCGGGAAACCAAAGAATACTTCCTCAAAACCATCCCATTTGTGATCAACGACGCGCCATACAAAGCCCGCCTGAAAGACGCAGCGGGTCATCTGCGCAAGCCAGCGGTTATCCTGAGTTTGTGCCAGTGCCCGAGTGCTGCGCACCGTGGGCATCATCTCTTCCAGACGGAGCTGTCCCCCTTGGTGGTCACGAGCGCGTTGAATAATGTGTTCGAAGCGTTTCAATTACGTATTGCCTTGGCTGTTATTACAAAATAGCGGGTTGGCGTTTAATCCGCAGACAGGCCAGGAATAGGCATCACCCGCTGTTGGTTTTTAACAGCAGTTGCTTAAATACGACCGCGTTGTGATCACTGGCATCACGTTCTGGCTCTTTCATTAGTTCCACATCAGGAAAGCGCTTGAACAGTTCCGAAATTGTTAGGTAGAGCTGGCGCTTGGCCAGGGCCGCACCGATACAGAAGCGGGGCCCGTAGCCGAATAGCACATCCGGATCGAACACCCGCTCCACATCAAATTTTTCAGGATTTTCGTAGTAGTCTGGATTGTAATCCTTCAGGTGCGGCATCATCAGTACCATCACCCCTTTGCGCAACTGCTGGCCCATAAACTCCATGTCTTGCGGTGCATAACGCGCGAAACCCATTTTGGAGGAGAGACCCCAGCGATTGACCTCGCAGAACGCGTTAGCGAAACTGTCCGGCGTTGCAAGCGCTTTTGCGATCTGGTCCCGATCGTTTTTAAGTAGGGCATAAACCGTCCACTGCTGGGCTACCAGAGTAGTATCTGCACCCGCGCCGATTAGAGCGAGAACAAGTGTGATGATGTCACCTTCCTCAAAACCTTCGTTCTCCGCTTCGATACGCAGCAGCGTACTGAGAAAATCATCTTGTACTGGCGCAGAGCGTCGCTCGTCGATAATTTTCTTGATAATGTCGATAGCTCGGTTGCTGTCCTGACGGGCACTTTCGCGTTGCTCATCGGAGATGGTGGGGTTCCACGTCTCGGTGAAGGTGACGATCACTTGCTTGATTTCCGGCCAGTATTTTTCAGGTATTCCCACCATGCGCGTGATGGATATAAAAGGTATGTGGAAGGCGATTTTTTCGTTATAGTCGAAAACATCGGGCTCACCCAGTTCATCGAAAAGTTTTTTGATCTCGGGTTCAATTTTAGCTTGGATTTTGTCTACAACATTGCGAGAGAAAGCTGGAGCGGTGACGCGTCGCACTAGGCGATGATGGTCGGGGTCCGCAAGCAGGCTGTGTCCGATCAGGGCGCGCTCGAAGTTACTCCACTCGTCTTCAGGCGGCCTGCTTGGGGCGAACTCCCAATCATAAAAGTCAGAGGATAAAGGCTCTGTCTTCCAGCATGCCATGATGTCGTCCAGGCGGGTAATGATCCAGGCCTGCCAGGGCTCATACCAAACAAGTCGTCCGCGCTTCGCCAATTCTAGGCACTGCGTAATCGGATTTTCCATGTATTCTTGCGAATTAGGATTAAAAATATCTTCGATGGGCGGCAGGTTCTCGGCAGATGCGACCATGCTTGTCTCCTCATTGCAGGTGCGAGAGTTCACTATCCTGCGTGGCTAATGTATTGCTTGAGTGAATATTATCAAGTTATTTAAAAGTATACATCTGTATACCTTTCGGTTGTACTATTACTCGCGTTTGTTTGAATTTGAATTCAGATGAGAAAAATGGGGGCCAAACTGAGGTCCGAGAATGTATTTCAAGAAAATGGATATCGACGTCGATGGACCTCATAGTTTTTGATCTGGATGGCACCTTGTTAAATAAGAAATCGCAGGTGTCCGAGCATACACGCGATACTCTGCGGCAGCTACGCGAGCGCGATATTGCTTATACGGTTGCCACCGGGCGCACATTACAGTCTGCGCGGAATTTGTTGGATGGCCAGGGCTTCACACTGCCGCATATTTATAAAAATGGGGTGCTGATCTGGCGCCCCGAAAGTGATCTTTACAGTCACAGTAACTTGTTAACGCGTTCTGAAATTGGAACTATTTTAGAGGCCTTTCTAGCCGTCGCGGTAACGCCTTTTATTTTTACGGTAGAGCCGAGTAATCGCCACGTCGTGTATCATCTGCCAATGCAGAACGATACAGAGCGACGGCTCGCCAAGATCTTCAGTCAAGACCGAGGTATAGAAATCCTTCCAGTCACTGAAATGCCCTCTGGCGCCGAAATAACCAACATCAGCGCATTGGGCGCCCGCGAGGCAATTGAGTCTGTCGCTGATCTGGTTCAAACTCAAGAGCACTTGATGGCCTATGCCGGCACTGCAATTGAAGGCGAGAGCCTTTACTGGATAGATATTCATCACAGTGCTGCCAGCAAGGGAGGGGCGGTTTCTAAGCTGAAGCAGGATCTTGGTGTTAGTCGGGTAATTTGTTTTGGCGATAGCGACAATGATCTCAGTATGTTCGCGATGGCAGATGAGAGTTATGCGCCGAGTAATGCAAAAGATGAGGTCCGGGCCGTCGCCACGGCGGTTATCGGGCACCACAATGAAGATGGCATCTCACGGTTTTTGCGCGAACGTTTCGATTTGGCAATGCATTAATGAGACTCAATAAGTCCATGGCATGGAGTAGATGCTTGTTATGACTCAGGATAACCTTCATTAATGCGATTGCTGCTCATAGCGCTTGCCCCGTTGTTTCTCTGTGCCTGTGGTGGTTATGAGTTAAAAAATCTGGCCAAGTCGGATATCGACCTCGTCACAGACCAATTCATCATCAAAACACGAGAAGACGTTAGTGAATTGGCGGTTATGTTGTACAAGCGCAACCCTGAACAGTTAGCTAAAAACCCTGGCATGACCATTGAAGGCCGCCTCGCCCAGCTCAAAGTCCGTCGATACAAGTTGCAGTTTCTGGAGCTGGAATATAACCAGGGCATCGATGCCATGAATCTGGCCTTTAATCCTTCTTTTACCGGCGATCGCGTCTTTGCTCTGACCGTCGGCCTGGGAAGTATGTTGCGGCAGGCTTATGCCTACCAGCCTGAGATGTTTCTGCCTGATCAACTTGACGCACAAGTATTGTTAACCAGTGCCCAGAACGTAGAGATGTTGGTGTGGAAACTAAAAAATGCTCGCAAGCCTAATGGCGAACACTACATAATTACTTATGAGAAATGGGGCGTGGTAGACAACCTAAGCTTTGAGCGTCTGTTCGGTGAGATCATTGTGCTGCAGGAGATGATGGCAGGTATCGTCGGTGATTCAGATAACCGCACAGTGACCGGTGCCGTGTACGCAGTGTCGAAGGTTTTTATCCCGCTCCCAATTTAGGCTTTGATTTTTATTTGGGTGGTGGCGGGACTAGTGACGCGGCTATCTTCTTTGCCAATTCTTCTAGCAGCGCTGTCTCAGCGTCGACCATGGCACTATACCCGTCTGCCCTCAAAGCGCGTGATTTCGAGAAGCGATTGAGATCGACCACCTCGTCGTTACGAACCAGCCACCAGTAGGCCACAATTTGCGCCCTACCATCGAGTGTTCCGTCGAGCTTATCGATACGGATATTAACCACGGTAGCATCTTTACTGAGGTTTGCCGGCATCAGTTCCTGGCCATTGGCTTTTGCAATGTCTGCGGTAAGGAGAGAGCGCACGCCATCATAGATGGGCTCGGCCCAGAGATGGTTGACTGCTGGGCGGATTTGGCTGTCAGCCATGTCTATCACTAGTCCGAGCTGGTTTAGGTAGGGCGCAATTTCTATTGTACCCAGGGCAAAGTCTACAGATGGACTGAGCTTGCTAGACGGTAAATCTTGATTTGACCGCAATAGGTAATAGCTAGGCTCAACAGCCTGGCTTGCACAGCCGGACAACAGCACCAACAATAATAAACTCGCGACTTTCATTGTTCGCTTACCTCTGGAATAGGATCGACCTCTGGACTGGAGGGGAATATTACAGCGCTGGGCTGCCTCGATAATTTACCTGTTAAGGATTCCAAGTTGGCCAAAGTACGGCTCAGCGACAGCAGGCTCGAATTAAGGGTTTGAGAGGCATCCGAGTTCGGAGATAGACTGTTTATTAGGTCTCTGAGTTCCTGCACTGTTTGGTCTAGATGCGTCGGCAGTTGCTGCGTGCTCTGATTATCTAAAATGGACTCCAGGCTTTCTAGGTTCTGGTTGAGACTCGCTACAGTGTCTGCTAATGGGAGCGCATCGATGGTGTTCAGGATGGACGTCACTTTTTCCTCGATTTGCGCCAGTCCGGTCTCAATAGTTGGAATGGTGGTGTATTGCATGAAGGTTCCGAGCGTGGCTTTTTCAGCAGTAGGGTAGTAATCAAGATTAATATATTGTGCTCCTGTGAGTAGGTTACCCCTTTCCATGGACCCCCGGAGCCCATTTCCCACCCCTAATCTGATGGTTTCCTCGACGACTACGAGCGAAGCCTCGGTATCAGATAGTTCCATACGGCCGGGCTCGACATACACTAAAACGGGTATAGGAGCGCCTTCGCCTTCCTGTCCCGCTTCAATTTGCTCCAACTGGCCTTCTTTAAATAGCACCCGTACGACGTTGCCTACCCTAATGCCACGGTATTCAACCGGCGCTCCGGGGCTTAGCCCTTTGACAGAGTGGGTAAAAGAAACTACGTAGTAGGCTCCATAACGGAAAGGGTTTTCCAGTATGTCCTTGTAAGACTTGTATAACTCGAATGTAGAATTTTTCGTTACTTTACTGCCATCTTTGATGCCCGTCGGCACACCGAAGGTCACGCCGCCGAATAATATAGTGTCTATCGAACCGGTTTGAACCTTGAAGCCAGTCGCGCCTGTGCTCACGGATATGCCACTAACATCCCAGAAGCGGACACTGCTATTCACCAGTTCATGGTACGGGGCATCGATGAATATCTGATAGTGTACGAGCTTATCGTCGGGATTGAATGTCATGGTTTCAACCCGTCCAACCTTATAACCTTTGTAGAGTACTGTATCGCCAGCGGTAACAGAAGATGCGTGATTGCTGGTCAGTTTCAGCCGCAGCCCGGGTGCATCTGCAGGGGTTAGCGGAGGCTGGTCCAATCCCACAAATTTTCTTTCTTCCGTTTTGCTCGAGCCAGGTGCCAGCTCGATATAGGCGCCAGACAGAAGCGTATTTAGGCCGGTGATGTTACCCAGCCCTACCCGGGCAGTGACAACCCAAAATCCAGTGTCTTTGATGAGTAGCGGCACTGCTTGGCGGTTCATTTTAACTTTAGCGATAACGCCATCGAGATGGTCGTTCAGGCGCACCTCATTGACCAGACCCATATCGACGCTGCGATACTTTATCTTGGTTTTTCCTTCCTCCAAACCGTCGGCCGTTTTGAAGGCAATCTCGATGTTCGGGCCTTGGGTCATCCAGTTGTGTAAAACCATATAGGCACCCAGTACAAGCGCGAGCAAAGGAATAAACCAGATGCCGGAAATTTTGCGACTCTTGCTGACTTTAGCGTGTTCAGTTGGCACTATTTTTTTCTTCCATATTGTCCCAAATGAGACGGGAATCGAAGTTTTCGGCCGCGATCATAGTAATGATAACGACGCCGGCGAATAACAGGGCTGCGATACCGGGCTTAATTGTCAGTATTCCACCAAGCTGCACGAGCGCAACCAGTATGGTCACCACGAAGATATCGACCATGGACCACTTTCCCACAAACTCTGTTATACGGTAGAGGGTTGAGCGCTTTCGCAGGTCTAGGGACGACTGCTGTTGCACAGACCAGACAAGGTAAAACATGGCCATTAATTTCGCTGACGGAACCATCACGCTGAAGATAAAAATGACCAGCGCGACCGGCGCCGAACCCAAGTTAATCAGTAGCACTACGCCCCCCATTATTGTGGTGCCTTCGGCAGAGCTGAGGGAATCAGTATACATAACGGGGTAGAGATTGGCTGGGATATAAAGCAGGCAAGCGGTGATGAGCAGTGCCAGAGTGCGCTGGATGCTGTCGTTCTTCCGCAGATGCATTGCGGAACCGCAGCGAGGGCAATGATGCACGTCTGCAGGGGCCAATTTTAGGCACATATGACACGCTGCGAGGTTGCTTTGTGCTGCTGTTGCAGGCAAAGCACTCACTGCGCTTTTAGCGCTTCAATGCGCTCCCAGCACTGGTAACGGTCGAGGCTGGACACTGCTAGCGTAAAGCAGACGGTAAATGCGGCATAAGCCCAGAAGGAAATACCAATCACTACGGTCGCCATCGCGGCAATTTTCACCAGGGCGACAATGACGGCAATGATAAACACTTCTACCATGGACCACTGCTGGCCTAAAAAAATGCCTTTCGCTAGCGGCACTAACCATGAATGATAACGGCCTTGGTTGATGAGAATGCACAGCGCTGCCATCATCGCCAGCACGGTCGCTGGGATAACGATAATAAATGCGGCGACGAGTGCGCCAACTTCTGGCATGCCGTAAGACCATAGCGCGGCGGGAGTCTGCAACAGCGTGATGTTACTTTCTACGCCACTTCTGGACAGAGAAAGAAAGGAGTAGCTGCTGGCGAAAACGAGAAACATCAGGCCGGCGCTAGAGTAGGCAAGTACACGGTGGTTGGCGTCATCGTAGCATCGGGTCAAAAAACATCCACAGCGCGGGCAGGATGCGCTTTCGCCGTGTTTCGTAGCCGCTACGCTCACCAGCAGGTCACAGCTTTGACAGGCAATGTCGCTCCCCATGATTAGTGAGGGAGCCCTTCTGTAGCGTGGACATCAGGGTTGTAGCCTTTTTCCATCTCGCCAATGGTCTGCTGTAACTGCTCGGGGGACTCTGCTCTGATGCGCGCCGCCTCGGCCATGAGCTGGTCTTCGGATTCACTGTCTATACTGGGTCCTCTCACCTGTTCGGCATAGGTTTGCCCATTGGCATCGAGGCAGGGGTCAAGTCCACCACCCTCTCCGCAGACACGGACCACACCGCCGTCATAAGTCACCCGCTCTCCTACTACATTGCCCACAGATTGTGCTAGGGCACCTGCCATGGGCAGGCAAAGTAACAGCGTCAGAGCGGCGCTAAATCGAGGTAGTGATGTCATAGTTGGCTTCCTGGGCTTTTAACCGGTTTTGTCGCTTTCGGGAAATAATGGCAATGCGGTCATGATATTACTCGGTCTGCAGGGACATTCAAGCCCGAGCGCTTGGCCGAAAGCGGCAGGGTATCCTAATAATGTGTTTTTCAGGGCGATTATACTGGCGGCGTGTACCAGATGGGTGAGCTCCATGCGCGCTCCTGAATAACTTTCTGGTGTTCTGGCGCACAGCAGTTTTCCATACCTTGAGGAATGCTCCCTGGATCGTCGCAGCGCACGCCGGCATTGGCACAGATGCGCTGACTCCAGCGACAGCTGGGATTTTCCAACACGCGGGTATAATAAAAAGCCTGTGCAGAGGAATTAAAGTCGTTATCCTGCCACACGCTGCAAAGTTGACTATGACCGCTGCCGTTGGGCTCGCAAGTATTGATATCTACGCTGGCATTGTTGTCCCCGCCGGCGACACCGAGTACTTTCTCGTGCAGTTCGCCATTCTCATGCCAGCCTTTAACGAGCTGGATGCGTTGCAGCGGACTGCCTGGGTATTCAGGGGTGCCATTGTCCATGCTGGCAGAGACGAGAAAGCGAGGAGACGCGTTGGCGACGGCGGCAGGGGGCAGATCTCCACCCATGGGCACTCCCCCCGCATAACCTTGAGTGACCATATCATCCATCTCACAGAGATTTTCGGGATAATTCCAGCCTCCAAAGAACCGCAGTACAGGGCGGGTCCCGCTAGTTGCATAGGCCTCTCGCCGTTGCATGGCGGCGAACAAAGCATCGCGGCTGTTCTCCTCGGCGTACAGCACCGCCAGACCTCCAGGGCCATACTCCAGTTCATCCGGCAGACCTGCGGGCATGCCATCACGAGCACCCATTCCTGCGCCCCCGTGCCCCGGATGATTTTTCTCCATAGTCAGTCCTGGCGCCGCGATATGGGTGTCGGTACTAGAAATCATGCCGAATTTGAAGCTGTTCACACCCAGTTCAGCCTGCTGCTGCAGCCCTTTCTTGAGAGCATAGCGCAGAAAATTAGTCTCAGACGGTGGTGTTGTAACCGGGATTATGTCTTCACCAAGGACGGGACTCAGAAATTCTAGGACGGCGAACTGAGTGTGCCCAGTATTTTTTCCGCCAAAACTGTCATAGCCCAACTTCTCGAAGTTGCAGTACTCGTCTTCTGACCAAACTGGCAGGCGACTGTCACACTCCGAAGAACCCTTGTGCTGCATTACTTCAAAAAGAGTATTCCAGCGAGCCCTGCGAGCGGCTTCCTGAGCAGTGACTGGATCTGCTGGAATGTCGGCGTTGGTAATGCGAGCGGTTTCAAACATCAGTCCGCCTGATATATTGGAGTTGTGTGGTATCACCACCGCGTCACACCCAGGCTTCCCTAAGACACATTCTTCATCTAAATAGTCCCAAAGCTGCACCTGAGAAGGTGTCTCTATCCAACTCATGGCCCGGTTAGGAACGTGCTCGTTGCGAAAAATTACATTGTGATGCAAGTTCTGCCCGGTTCCGCCACTAGCGGTCCATTCGTAACCCACGAAGCTGGTAAAGCTGCAATCGCTGCTTCGGTCATAGGCGTCCTCGGTATCCCTTTGAATGTCCTTCCAAGTGTCAGCGGCTTGAGCAAAACAAATGTCATTATTGTCCCCGCACAGTCCCCAGCGTGTTTTGTATGCCATGCCCAAGGTGGCAAAGGTGAGGAAGGAGAGCCTTGGTATGTTTCGGTGTGCGATGCACACGGGGTGCCAGTAACCCGGTAGACCCTCGGTCGTGCACATGCGCATCTCACCCATGAATTCGGAGTGGTCTGTGACGGCAGTGAAATCTAGCGGACGATCGAGCTGTATGGTGCGTGTTGGTTTGTCGTTCTCGTCATAGGGCTGGATGCCCATTGGGTGACCTTGCGCAAATCGGTAAGCATCAGCCGGTGTGTTGCGTGTGTCCTGGCTGCTGGCATCAAAAGACCAAGAAGTGTGCACGTGCATATCGCCAAAATGTGGCCGCCGCTCGGCGGTGTAACTGGCGCACGGCTCGCGCTCTTCTGTTCGCGAGAACGGAGGGGGCGATGCGCTAATTTCTGCGACCTCGATTGGACGTGGTGCTTCTGCCAAAGCGGATGTCGAAAGGCTTAAGATTGCTGTGAGCTGCAGAGTTTTACGCAGAGGCATTTATTGATTCCTAAGGTAGTTTTGGTGAAAATGGCGCTCGTGCTGGATTCGCGGACATAATCATACGTCCGTCAACCCTTGTTTTCGCAACCATGCCGTGCAGGTTTGTTCTGCTTGTCGCAGCTGTTCATGTTGACCGAGGTAGTAATGAGTAGCGCCAATAATCTCAACAAATTCCTTGTTGTTGTTAGCCACTGCATCAAACAGTCTTTTTGCGTGACTTGGTGTGCAGGCGTCATCGGCGGCGTTGTTAATGACCAGTGTCGGTAGGCTCATGCTAGCAGCATCATCAACACCATTGGCATTGGACTCATCATAACTCCATTGTGACAACCAGCTGCGCAATGTGGTGAAACGGGCGAGTCCGATTGGACTGTTGTTCACGACTTTTGGATCACCGAGAAAACAGGTGTTAGGCCTCCGCTCGTTAGGGTCGATACTGTTGTCTAGCCATACCGGTGCTGCCATTGTGCCGTGAACGGTAAACGCAAATTCTTCATTGGATTTGCCCTGTGCTCGTAATGCTTCCAACTTCGCTTTAACCCAGGCTGTAATACGTCGATTTCGGGCGATTTGGGCGGCCTGATAACGCTTTTGAAATTCGACACTATAGGGTGGCTGATTGGGGTTGTCCGGATTGTATAGGTCGAGCTCAGGGTCACGGATATCGGGGTTGGTTTCATCCAGAATGGAGGCGTCCATCCATTCGGTCAATGTCAGCGCACGGCTGACATGTGCGGCCAGTAGCATCATGCCGTCCGCAGGAATTAGATTTTCCTCCTGTAAATTCGGCGGATCCCCCGCTGGCGTAGAGACCACTGTGGCGTGCTCGGCCTGGCGCTGATAAAACAAGGCAAGCGAGCCGCCTCCACTCCATCCACCAAGAATGACTTTTTCGTAGCCCAGCCGCTCCTTTGCATCCCTGATGCACTCGCCCATATCCAACGCCACTTTCTCCATGATGAGTGCGGTGTCGTTATTGGGGTAGCGGCTTTGACAATAGATAACATGATGTCCGGCTTTGGCAAGTGCCATCGGCAGCGGTAGATACTCACCGCCGCCAATCGGATGCATAAAAATGATGACGGTTTTTGATTGCGACGCCGCTGGTCGCATTAGGTGGGAGCGCAACACAACATGGTCAACGCCTCCGTAGACGTCCTTGAAGCCGGCAGATTTTTCCTGAAAGAGCATCAGGTATGCTGTTCTTTCGATACCCTTATCAGTATCTACAAACATCAGGTTTTCTTCGAAGGCGATTTTTGCGTGTCGGAGTGCGGAGCGAGCAGTGCGCTGCAGCGCGAATCAATAGCATCGGCGCCAAAAATTTCGATTTTCTTCGCCCGTGTGCGCGCGCTCCATTCTGCAATTTGTTGCCTTGCATTGCTTTTTTCTTCTAAGAGTACGGCATCGTGCTTGGCGGTTTTGTGAGTAATCTCCAAGGCATAGCCGTTCGGGTCAAAGAAGTACACGGATTCAACAAACTCGTGATCGATAGGGCCAAAAATAAAATCTCCGGCAGCACTAATCTTATCTTTCCAGGCCAGCATTGACTCGATATTTTCTGTTTCGAATGCGATGTGGATATCAAAGCTATCCTTGATTTCAAACTGCTCTGGTTTGGCGTGACCCGGTTCATCAAAAAAAGCGATGTAATTGCCATCGCCAAGCTCGAGGAAAAGGTGCAAAAACGGGCGTTGTTTTTCAGTGCCGGGTGAGTTTTCAAGAGACAGTGCCGCCGCCAGTGGTAGGCCTAGGACATCTTCATAAAACCATCGCGTTTGTTCGGCATCGCGGCAGCGCAAGGCTAGATGGTGAATATTCCCCAGTGGTCTAAGCACAGCTGTCTTGTCGGTTACCGTCGAGGATTTTTGCATTAGTCTAGTCTTCTTCAATTATATTTTTGACTATTAACTTCGTATGGTAGCAGCGCATGTGCTGAAAAGCACTCGTGGCTCAACTCACAATATTCAGGCTGCGCTTGTCAGGATAGACTTCTGTGACATGATGTCTAACGCGCGTTGCAACCAGCGGGTAATTTCGACACGATTATCGGGTCAAAGCAATGGGAGTCTATGACATGTGTGCTTCTAAACCATATTGTTCGGAACATGCGGAAATGGCCTATGTCGTTGTATTTGATAATGTATATCGCTTCCAAATAGATTCCCTTTGTGGGTGAGATGGGGTACTACTGAGCGCAAAATAATGGGGGTATGTCTATGCTTAAGTTTGATGGGAATCAAACAGGTCGACTGGTTTCGACACTGTTATCGTTGACTTTTAGCATGAGTTTAGCTGCCAGGGAACGTCCCAATATTGTGTTTATTTTCTCCGATGACCACGCCGTTAGCGCCGTCAGTGCCTACGGTGACAGCTTAGTGGAGACCCCCAATATTGACCGCATTGCAGCGGGCGGTATCCGGTTTGATCGCGCCTATGTCGGAAATGCGATCTGCGGACCTAGTCGAGCGACATTGCTTACCGGCCTGCATAGTCACGCAAACGGATTCTACAGTAATGAATGGTCTGGTCCCTTCGATGGCGAGCAACAAACGCTTTCCAGTCTTTTGCAGGGGGCCGGTTACCAAACTGCGGTTATCGGAAAATGGCATTTGTACAGCGACCCCGTGGGCTTTGATCACTGGGACGTCATCGACAACGTGTTCGAGCAGGGTACCTACTACAACCCAGTATTCAGAACTTCCAATGGTGTGGAAGAGACGACGGGTTACGTCGCGGACTTGGTGACCGATAAAACGATTGCCTGGCTGGGGCAGGCGAAACAAGAAGACAGACCCTTCTTCCTGCTTTACAACCACAAGACGCCACACCGCGATTGGCTGCCGGGGCCGGAGGAACTGCGCGACTGGAATGAGGAAGCGCAGCTCAAGGAGCCCGACTCCCTGTTCCGAAATCTGGATGGCCTGACGCAAGCGCGCAGCGAAGCGCGTATGAGAATAGAAGATTACATGACCGACAACGACGTCAAACTGCGTATGGGTAAGGATCTGACGCCTGAACAAGCTGCGCTATGGCAAAATGCATTTGCCGAGGGCAATCTTCAGTATGAAAAAGCGGATCTGACAGGACAGGACGATCTACGCTGGAAGTACCAACGCTATGTCAAAACCTATGCGGCATCAGTGAAGAGCATGGATCGTCAGATAGGCCGGCTGTTGGATTATCTCGAGGCTAATGGTTTGATGAAAAATACTATCGTCCTGTACAGTTCTGACCAAGGCTTTTTCCTCGGAGAAAACGGCTGGTTCGACAAACGCTGGATGGATGAGGTGTCCTCTCAGGTGCCGCTGCTGATGGAGTGGCGAGGACACATCACGCCCGGCAGCACATCGGATGCTTTGGTACAGAACATCGATTTTGCGCCCACACTGCTGGCCGCTGCGGGTGTAGCACCCAAAACACCAATGCATGGGGTAAGTCTGTTGCCGTTGTTTAAGGACAGCCCCAGGCCCTGGCACCGCGACCTGTACTATCACTTCTACGAAAACCCTGGCTTTCACGGCGTCGCCCGCCACTACGGTGTCCGTACCGAGCGCTATAAGCTGGTTTACTACTACCAGAATGATGAGTGGGAATTATTTGATCTGGTGACCGATCCAGAGGATCAGGTGAATCTCTACGGCAAACAGGGTTACGCTGCTATCACCCAGGATCTGCAGAAGCGCTTGCAGGCCCTGCGGGCCCAGTACCAGGTGCCAGAGATTGACCCCGAGGTGCCGTGGTACCAAGGGCCGGCGATTCGAGCGGTTGAGAAGTTGATGATGTGGTTGTGATGGTGTGACCTGCTATTGCTGGGATTATCTTTGCTCACTGCGCATGATGACGATCTGGCTATCCAGTTGATCGACCTGTATGACCAGTCCATTCTCAAGCTCATTGAAATCAGTCGCCAGCACTAGCGGATGCCGCAGGCGATAGGTTCGCCGTGCGGTCAAGGCGGGAACATTGTTAGCACCCTGGTCGTTGTAGCTGAGATCAAACAGGTACTGGTCGGCATTGAGTTTCCCGGCTATACCCAGGTCGCGGGAATTATCGAGGTGTTGTTGGAAAGTCAGCACCCCCTTCGTTGTTAGCCCGCTGTCATTGGCGGCAGCGTTCGGGTCGACAATGTAGCGTACCATCAGTGCGATGGCACCACGGCTTAGCTGTGGGTGGGGCGACATGACGCGCACTCCCCACGCGCCTGCGCGCTGAGATGGATGCCTGGCTGGCAAGGGCTGGGGACTGGAGCGCGGAGTCAGAATCCGCTATGGTCGCTAGGCTCGAGCCGAGCGGCGAGCGGCAGGTGACGCCCGCACCGACTCTCTCTTTGGAGGAGGGGGCGCTGGTGATTACGCCGTCCGCGGCTGGACATTCGCTGGAATACCGCGTTGGAGGTGGCCGATGGCAACTCTATACGGAGCCCGCCAGCGTCAACAACAATAATGGAATAGAAGCTAGGGCAGTGCGCTATGGCTGGGAGGAGAGTGAGAGTGTCAGTGGTTTCTAATTCAGGCAGACGTAAGCGGGTTCAAACTGGACGACAGTTTTTTATCATTGGCACGTTATTCAGCGTTTTGGCGTTGTTCGCGGTGCCCACGGCGGCTGAGTCTGAGCGCGTACCATGCGCAACGCAGGCGCCTCAGAAACGAGCTTTCTTTGGGGATTTGCATGTGCACACGCGTTACTCGCTGGATGCTAGCACCCAGGGAACACGCACCACCCCAGCACAGGCCTATCAGTTTGCGCGTGGCGAGCGTATCGGCATACAACCGTGGACGCCGGACGGTAAGGCCGAGCGCTCGCTGCAACTATCCAGTCCGCTAGATTTCGCCATGGTGTCGGATCATGCGGAATTGATTGGTGAGGTTTATATGTGTAACACGCCGGAGTTTGAAGGTTACAACTCCTGGCAGTGCCTCGTCTATCGTCACTGGTCGCGTGGGGCATTCTATTTGTTCAATTATATGGCAACGATTGAGCAATCGCATCTGGGCCAGTGCGGCGATGACGCTGCATTGTGCCTACGTGCGGCATTGCAACCCTGGCAGGCAACGCAACAGGCAGCTGAGGACTTTTACGATCGCAGCGCAGATTGCGAGTTCACCACGTTTGTAGGATACGAATGGACCGGTATGGATTCGTCCAACGGCGGCAATCTGCACCGTAATGTCGTGTTTCGCAACGCGGAGGTCCCGCGGCTTCCCGCCAGTTTTATCGACGAGCCTGCGGCACATTTGCTGTGGGCTTCCCTGCGAGATAATTGTAACGACTCAGGGAGCGGCTGTGATTCCCTCGTGATCCCTCATAATTCCAATTACAGTGCCGGCTCGATGTTTACTGGCCTGATGGATGACGGGGCGCCAATGACTGAAGAGTATGCGGCCTCGCGTGCGCGCTTTGAGCCGCTGGTAGAGATCATGCAGCACAAGGGCGCGTCTGAATGTTACTTCGAGATGGGTGTCACGGAGGATGAACTGTGCGCGTTCGAGCAGTTACCCAAGGATAATATTGCCGGTTTCAATGACCCGCCCACGCCGAACACCGGTTTTGTGCGCAAAGTGCTGGTCGATGGCTTGGTGATCGAAAACGAACTGGGTGTAAACCCCTACCAGTTTGGCGTGATTGCCAGCACAGATACGCACCTGGGTACGCCCGGTGCAGCGCGTGAAGATCTGTTCTTGGGTCACGGTGGTGCCGGTGTGTCTGCAGAAAAGGAAATTCCACTTGGTCTGCCTGATGAGTTGATTTACAACCCGGGTGGGCTCGCTGTTTTGTGGGCGCATGAAAATAGCCGCGAGGCGCTATTTGATGCAATGCGCCGGCGCGAAGCCTATGGCACCAGCGGCCCGCGTATTATTAGCCGATTCTTCGCCGGCTGGGATTTTCCGGCGAACCTGTGCGAGGCCCCCAATCGTATTGAACGCGCCTATGCCGACGGTGTTCCCATGGGCTCAATATTGCCTAATGAACGGGGCGCACACACGCGACCTACCTTCCTTGTCACGGCCAGTCAGGATGCCGGAACGCCGACTACTCCGGGCACACCTTTGCAGCGCTTGCAGGTGATCAAGGGCTGGGTGGATGCAAGCGGTCAGCGCCACGAGCGCGTCGTGGATGTAGCCGGTAATGCCGACAACGGTGCTGCGGTCGACCTGCAGTCCTGCGCCGCCAGCGGCAGCGGTTTTGCTGACCTGTGCACGGTATGGGTCGATAAGGATTTTGATCCCAGTGAGCGCGCTTACTATTACTCGCGCGCGGTAGAGAATCCAACCTGTCGCTGGAGCCAGCGGATGTGCGCCGCGGCGGGTGTGAACTGTGCGCGGCCCGAGACTATCAGTGATGGCTATGAAGGCTGTTGTGTCGCGGAACACCGCCCTATTGTGCAGGAACGGGCATGGTCTTCTCCGGTTTGGTATAGCCCTGCCTCGGCACCCGATTCTGGCGCATTAGGGGTTAGCGCGTCCCGAGTAAATGGGTCGTCTAATTGAACCAGCAATAGGCATTTACAGAACTGTCGATGTCACACTGCTGAGTCGCGCTATAATTTGGTCGACATTTTAATAATAGGGAGATATCAACGTGTCTAACTCAGCAAAAGTAATATTGATTACCGGAGGTGGTAGCGGCATGGGCCGTGAAGCCGCGAGACGTTTTGCTGCGGAAGGGGCCACAGTCGCATTGTTCGATGTCAATGCCGCCGGAATGGCTGAAACAGTGGGGACATTTGACAGTATTCACAGCTGGACCGTGGACATGACCGATTTTGCCGCCGTCTGCGCCGCAGTGCGAGACGTTGAAGAAAAGCATGGGCCCATTGATCGGTTATATAACTGCGCAGCAATTATGCCATTTGGCAAACTGGTAGAGCAGGACAACGCCATTATTCACAAACAGATGGCGATTAACTACGGTGGCCTGGTTAACATTACACAAGCGGTATTGCCGGGAATGCTGGAACGAGGCCACGGTGATTTTGTGAGTTTCGCCTCCATGGCGGGTATTATTCCAATGTTGTTAACCGGCGCTTATACGGCAACGAAGTTTGCGGTGCGCGCCTTTACGGAGACCCTGTACCACGAGAACCTCAACTCTGGCATTCGTTTTGCCTGTGTGTGTCCTCCGGCAGTTGCCACGCCATTACTGCAGCAGGGACGCGATTCCGCTTGGCCAAAGATGCTAGAAGAGCAATCAGAACCCATAGCCCCCAAAGTCGTTATCGATGCCATTGAGAGCTGCCTCAAAAAAGGTAAGTTTTTTGTCTATCCGACTCGCGATGCCAAGATTGGAGCAATCATGCGTCGACTGCTCCCCGGGCTTATCTGGAAGCAGATACATCAGGTCGAAGGTTTTTAGTCTGAGTCAGACGGCTCGTTCACTATAGACTGTGCCCGCATATGCCTCCTAGAAATCAACGATCGTCGTTATGAAAAAAATTATTGTTCTCTTGTTGTTAGTCGCCGTGGGAGCCGGTTGTTACTTCCTGGTATTTCTAAAGCCCGCCGCGCTGGAAGCTCAACTGGGAGAGAATTACCGTATCGACGATTTTGAGTGGTTTTGGCTGAAGGAAAATGGCAGCGAGCCGCTGTTTTATGAAACGCTGGACAATAAACCTGCGCCAGTATTGTCACCGCAAGAGTCACTGTCGGCCTTTAGTATTGCTCCGGGCTTTGAGGTTGAACTGGTCGCTGCAGAGCCGCTGGTAGAGGAACCGGTGGCGATGGCTTGGGATGAGTACGGCCGTCTTTACGTGGTCGAGATGCGAAGTTATATGCTCGATGCCTATGGTGCTGGTGGCGATCTACCGGTAGGTCGCGTGGTGCGGTTGGAGGATACCAATGGTGATGGGCGCATGGATACTAGCGAGATTTTTCTTGGCGGGTTGGTCAATCCGCGCGCGGTGGCAGTGGTGAATGAGGGCATCCTAATTGGCGAGCCGCCTAATCTATGGCTCTGCGAACTGCCCACCCGCAGTGCCCTCTGTGAGAAAAAACGCAGTATTGGAAGTTATGCGGATGACGTTGAAACAGCGAATGTAGAGCATATGGAAAACGGCCTGATGCAGGGGCTGGATAACTGGTTTTACAATTCTAAATCGTCGCGTAGTGTGCGCATCGAAGCCGGTGAATTGCTAGAGCGCGAAGGTTTTTTCCGTGGGCAGTGGGGTATCACCAAGGATGACTTTGGCCGCCTGCTGTACAACCACAATTCCACCTGGTTGCAGGCAGATTTTTTTGCGGCTGAAGATATTGTGCAGCCGCATGAGCAGACTTACCCCGAGGGACTGGGTGTGAATCTGACGAATCCCGCGAATGTCTATTCCGTGCGCGTTAACCCGGGCGTCAATCGTGCCTACCTGCCTGGCACTTTGCGAGAGGATGGACGTCTCAACGAGGCCACCGGGGTTAGCGGCCTTGTATCTTATCGTGGTGACCAGTTCCCAAAGGAATATCACGCTGATGTGTTCGTGCCGGAAGTCGCGGGGAACGTCGTTGCTCAGTTTGCGATTAGCGAGGAGGGCATTGCACTGAAGGCTACCCAGCGTCTTTATGACGATGATAAATGGGGCAAGCGAGATTTCTTAGGTTCAACAGATGAACGCTTCCGTCCGGTCGATGCAATGAATGGTCCTGATGGTGCGCTCTACATTATCGACATGTATCGCGGCATCGTGCAGGACGATTACTACATGACCGACGAACTGCGGGAGCAGGTTTTTGCAAGGGAGTTGGAGACACCTGTCGGTATGGGGCGTATCTGGCGTGTTCGACATGCCGGCGGAAAAACGGCGCGACACTTTCCTGATTTTGGCGACGCCAGCGACGCAGAGCTGATCCTCGCGCTGGGCCACCCCAATGGCTGGGTGCGTGACACGGCACAGCGCTTATTGTTGGGTCGCGGCGGCGATCATGCAGTGGCTTTGGCAACGATTGCCTCTAGCGATAATACGGTTGCGGCCTTGCACGCTATCTGGACGTTACACGGCAGGGGTGAATTGCAGCGTAAGTTGGTCATGAAGATTGCGCGCTTGGATGACACACAGCGGCAGATTCAGGCCCTGCGTGCTGGACGGTCGTTGCTGTCTGCTGCTGATCTGGTGACATTGTATGAGGAGCTATCGCCGGATTCTGCTGACGTGTTGTCAATGCAGCTGGCCTTTGCCATGGGAGATCATGCATCTGACGCGAGTGTGCGGCGCGCTCTCGTAACGTTGCTGACGGCTAGCCTTAAAAGTCCCTATATACGACAGGCGGTCGTGCGTGCAGTGGCAGGAGAAGAGCTGTTATTCCTACGTGAGTACCTAGGTTCCGAGCATCTGGGGGCTGTGTCTGAAGCCGCAAGAACCGCCTTGAGCTCACTTGCCAGTGGAGCATACCGCAGTCTACGCGGTGATATTACGTCGGGCGAAAGTGCCAATCCCGCACTGCTAGAATTATTGGCTCTGGCGGAATCTCGCAGCAATGACAACGCCTGGCAACAGATGGCGATGCTTGAGGGCATAAAGAGCGTGGCGGCCAGTACGGACTTTGTTCCTGCCGTTCTGGAGGCGTCGCCTGAGATATTCTCTGACGGTTCCATCAGTGAGCAGGACCCATTGTGGGAAGCTCGTATGAGGGGCCGGGCGGCTTTTACTTGGCCCGGCGATGAACTCGCTCTGGGCATTATGCCATTGAGCCCCGGGCAGTTGGAGGGGATGGCACTTGGAGAGCGTTTCTATTTGCAGTGCGGTACTTGTCACTCTGCCGATGGAGCTGGCATCGCGGGCTTGGCTCCGTCCTTGGTGGGCGCTATCTGGGTAACTGGGCCACCGGAATGGCTGGCGCGGATCATCTTGCAGGGATTGAATGGTCCCGTGGAAGTGAAAGGGGAAATCTGGAATGGCGTCATGCCGGCTCACGGACACCTGTCCGAGCTGAATGATGAAACGCTTGCTGGACTGATGACGTATGTGCGGCGCAGTTGGGGAAATAAAGCAGACCCTGTCAGCGTCACCACTGCTGCAGAGAGTCGCGTGGCTAGTGCCGATCGAACGCTGCCCTGGACGGTGGCGGAACTGCAGTCTGTGCCCTACGATCGCGGTTACGGGTCATTTGAGGGTGCCTACTCCATCAGTTTCGTGACATTTACAGTCATCGAAAAATCCGACGGGTTGCATCTTGAAGTTCCCATGTATGGCGGTGGCCTGATGGAACCGCTAAGTGCGACTACTTTTATGGCTGGCGCCGGCGGGGAGAACGTGAAACTTGAATTTATCGTTGACGAGGATGGTACGGTCAACACGATGTTGATGTATCGCAAGGGCGAGAAAATCCTGATCAAGCGCAAGGAGTGAAGACAGTTGAAGATCGTGTCATGCTAGCATTACACCACACGTCCGCGGTAACTGAGTACGCCTGCCCAAAGCCCGACTAAAAGCAGCCCACCAATTTCTCGAGCCTGTTCTACAGTGTTTGTTTTCATACTGATGGATGTAAAGATGTCTTCAAGAGATACCTGTCCGACAATACTGGGCAGTAGAGTGCCGATCCAGGCCACACTAATGACCGCCAATACGCGCGGTGGCCAGCGCGGCGGTTCTAGGCGAAACTCAACGATGCACATGCCGGCGGCCGCTAAATACCAACAGATCCATAAAATGGCATCGGTATCGTTGTACTGTACCGTAGCGCACAGAAGATAAATGATGAGGAAAATTGCGTTGAGTACGGTAGTTGCCATAGTCGACCAGAGCTCCTTGCAAACACCTTACTATGCGAAGGGAAAGTGTATCGTAGATTCACAATCAAATTTAGGAATGCGGAATAAATAATGCAAGGAAAAGTAACTTTCTTTACCGCTATTTTGCTTATAGCAGGCGGTGCTAGCGCTACTGTTGATCCTATTATGGAGGATGTTCTGATTACAGGGACGTTGTCTCCCCAGCGCGCACTCACTTCGTCAGTGTCGGTACTGGATTCACAGCAGATCAAGGCGCTGAACAAAACCACGGTCGCCGACCTGTTAAAAACGTTACCGGGTCTTTTAGTGGAAGAGCAGGGTGGCCCTGGTGGGCTGACCGCGGTATCCATTCGTGGCGGTGAATCGAATTTTACGCTTGTGCTTGTAGACGGTATAGCAGTAAACGATCCCACCAACTCTCGCGGAGGTGGTTTTGACTTTGCAAATCTTAATCCGAACATGGTCGATAGGATAGAGGTAGTGCGTGGTGCCCAGTCGGCTATTTACGGT
The DNA here is from genome assembly GCF_047729875.1 of Halioglobus sp. Uisw_031. NCBI lineage: Bacteria > Pseudomonadati > Pseudomonadota > Gammaproteobacteria > Cellvibrionales > Halieaceae > Halioglobus > Halioglobus sp. Uisw_031. The sequence goes on from NZ_CP159826.1 coordinate 693,030, forward strand.
TCAGATGCACTAGCGGGTGTTATCAATATTATTACCCGCAAACCGACGCAGGGTCATAATCAGGATGTGTATGTTGAGCTGGGTGAGCACGATTACTCCGAGGTGGGTCTCAGTGCGCTAGGTAGTGTGGGTGATGTCAATTACACATTGGAACTGGCGACGCGCGATGACGGTGAGCCAGTGCCAGGGAGCAGCCGAGAAAATAATAGCGCGCATCTACGCTTAGGGTGGCAGCCTGTTGCAGGTCATGACATCAACCTCGGTTACCGCTACATCGATGGCGATAGAACATCTTATCCTGAGCAGAGCGGTGGGCCGCAATATGCTCTATTTGATGAGCAAGATAAAAGCGACTACACCCAGAAAATTGTCTATCTGGGCTGGGCGGCCCAGATTTCATCCGTATGGCGTAGTGCGGTGACGGCCAATCGCTTTGAGGCCAAAGACCGTTACCAGTCGCCAGGAATTCCGCCGTATTTTGAAGTGCCTCCGAATTCAGCAGATACAGAGTTTACGCGTGATCATTTGCAATGGATTAATTCGCTGCAGTTGGCGCAGGGCTACAGTGTCAACGTGGGCGCAGATTATCGGCATGAAGACGGTCAAAGCGAAGGCTTTATCGAATACTTTGGAGATCTGAATCCTACGGATTTCGACCTGGATCGCGATACCGCTGGTTTCTTTGCGGGCGTCACTGCTAGTCCAACGGATGCGCTGCTGTTACAAGGTAGCCTGCGCTATGACAACCCGGAGGGCTTTGATAGCGAAACGTCATTTCAGGCGGGGGTGCAGTACACCGTCGGTTCGGGTGTTGCGGTCGCTGCAAACTGGGGTGAGGCCTACAAACTGCCCAGTTTTTTTGCCCTTGGCCATGCATTGGTGGGCAACCCAGACCTGAAACCTGAGCAAGGCGAAAGCTGGGATCTCGGTGTGACCTGGGAGGCCGCTGATGTGCTGCGCTTGGCTGCCACCGTATTCCACAATGATTTTCGCGACCTTGTAGATTTCGATGATGAAACCTTTCGCAACGTCAATCGTAGCAATGTGCAGACCCGTGGTGTGGAGTTGCAGGTCGATTGGCAGCCAGTGACAGCATTCAGCTTGCGTAGCCAGGCAACCTATACCGATATCGACGTCAAGAATGAGGATACGGTACTCACAGGTCGTCCTGAATGGACTGCCAGTGCAGTCGCCCAGTGGCACATTACCGAGCAGTTAAATGTTGCGCTGGACTATGTGTATACCGGCCGGCAGTGGGCGGCTTCGCGGCATACCGGTGCAGAGGTGACAGAGGAGCTGAATGACTTCGGTCGGCTGGACTGGGTGCTGCGCTGGCAGCCAGTGGCGGCTTGGCAGGTGCAACTCTCTGCGGACAATCTGCTGAATGAGCATTATGAAACCGCAGTGGGCTTTAACGCCCCGCAGCGGGAATTTCGAATCGGTGTGGTATTTAGTCATTAGGTTATGCACAACGAATACGTCCGGTTAATGTGTAATCTGATACAGACTCCCCGGTCGCCTTCGCCACTAACATTCCCAAAAAAATTATTTCCGTCCCGCGATTGCATCGACAATGCTCTTTATCTACAATCGCACCCCTTCAAACAGGTCAGGTGTCCATCTGTCCTGCGTTGAACAAGGCTGGCGTAGCTCAGTAGGTAGAGCAGCTGATTTGTAATCAGCCGGTCGGGGGTTCGATTCCTCTCGCCAGCTCCATATTGAATGTCCTTTCCAGTGACAGGCTTGGGAGTCTCAGCAGGTTTGCGGTGCTGTATCGCTAAGCTTACTCGTGTTCCGGCAAATGGAATGCCAACTGGGTTAGAGTTTTCGTGTCGATAACACTGGGACGGGGCGGTCGATGAGTAGCAAAAGTCAGTTAAATCTATATTCATCTTTCAGACGCAATTTCCCCGCGCTTGAAACGGTGTTATTGACGACCAATGCGGGCACTTTTTATACCTACGAAGACGCCGAGCATTGCTCCGCGCAGATTGCTAATTACCTGATAGAGATGGGCCTAAAAAGAGGCGATCGCGTTTCGGCGCAGGTGCCAAAGTCGCCTCAGGCCCTGTGGTTATATCTCGCGGTAGTGAGGGCGGGAATGGTATTTCATCCTTTAAATACAGCCTATACCGATGAGGAGCTGCACTTTTTCTTGCAGGATGCTGCACCTGCGATGTTAGTCTGCGACAGTAACCGAAGCGAGGCCTTGCAGGCTTTATGTCAGAGCGTGGGCACACCCTATTTGTGTACGTTGGATGCTGACGGAGGTGGCACGTTGATGCAGGGCGCACAACAGTGCTCGGTCCGGTTTGATACGGCAGCAACAAATGCAGCAGACCTAGCGGCACTGGTTTACTCCTCCGGAACCACGGGGCGACCCAAGGGCATAATGTTGTCCCATGGAAATCTAGTGGAAAATATCTCAGTGCTGGTTGATTACTGGGGTTTTGGTGAGGATGACTGCTTGCTTCATGCGCTACCGATTTTTCATGTGCACGGTTTATTTGTGGCTATTGGCTGTGTCCTGATGAGTGGGAGTAGCCTGCGTTGGTTGCATGAGTTCGACGTCAAAACGGTGATGAAAAACCTGCCATACAGCACCGTTATGATGGGCGTGCCAACCTATTACACGCGTCTACTGGCTGAGCGGGATTTCAATGTCCAACATTGTGTCCGTGTTCGGCTGTTTGTTTCTGGGTCTGCGCCCTTGCTGGCAGATACTTTTGTTGAGTTTGAGCAGCGCACGGGTCACCGCATTCTGGAAAGGTACGGTATGACCGAAACAGGTATGAATACGTCTAACCCGTTGCGTGGGGAGCGGCGAGCTGGAACCGTGGGGTTTCCTCTGCCGGGTGTAGAAGTGCGGATTTGTGGTGCCGACAATAAGATCTTGGAAGGAAAAGTCGTAGGAGGGCTTCAAGTTCGTGGGTCAAATGTCTTTAGTGGTTACTGGAATATGCCGAAAAAAACTGCCGAAGATTTTACCTCGGACGGCTTTTTTATCACTGGTGATCAGGCGTGCATGGACGAGGAGGGCTATATCTCGATTGTCGGACGGTCCAAGGACATGGTCATCAGTGGTGGCCTGAATGTTTATCCAAAAGAGATAGAGCGGCTGATAGACGAATTATCAGGGGTGAAGGAGTCTGCTGTTATCGGGTTGCCGGACACAGATTTTGGAGAAGTCGTTGTGGCGGTAGTAGTATTGGTTAATGATGCCATCCTCTCTGGGGAGCAGGTCCGGGACGCGCTGAAGGCGAGGGTCGCAAACTTCAAGGTGCCAAAAAGAGTCTTTTTTGTTGACGAACTACCCCGTAATGCCATGGGTAAGGTCCAAAAAGAGACCATGCGAAAGGAATATGGCTCGAAAGCGACGTAAGTTGATCATTTTGTTGGGGTCTGTGGTTGACAACGGGGCGGTCGATCAGGACAATATGCCGCCTTTCGGAGGGGTTCCCGAGTGGCCAAAGGGATCAGACTGTAAATCTGACGCGCGAGCTTCGGTGGTTCGAATCCACCCCCCTCCACCATGAATAAAGACTCTGAGGTGGCGTGAGATTTTAGGGGCTAAATAGGGGCGATTGGGACATTGGTGTTCCATGGAAGGCTAAGGTGTGGCCATTTGAGCTAGGGACGTCGGGGCTAGGCCAGCCGAGTGTTTCAAGGTCATTTGATGAAGGGTTTGAGAAGGTGATTGGCGGGTATAGTTCATTGGTAGAACGTCAGCCTTCCAAGCTGAATAGGTGGGTTCGATTCCCACTACCCGCTCCAAAGTTGGGAAGGATGCGCTCATATAGCTCAGTCGGTAGAGCACTTCCTTGGTAAGGAAGAGGTCACCGGTTCGAATCCGGTTATGAGCTCCAGTATTGGCGCAGCTGGTTGTAATTATTGAATTTATTTTTATTTAGGTGGTTCGACCGAAAGGCGATATCCGGTGTTTATAGGAGACTGTTGTAATGTCAAAAGAAGCATTTGAGCGTAGTAAACCCCACGTTAACGTTGGCACCATTGGTCACGTTGACCACGGCAAGACAACACTGACAGCGGCACTGACCAAGGTCTGTGCGGACACCTGGGGTGGACAGGTTGTCGGTTTTGACGGTATTGATAACGCCCCTGAAGAGAAGGCGCGCGGTATCACCATTTCGACGTCTCACGTGGAATACAATTCGCCGGAGCGTCACTATGCTCACGTGGATTGCCCGGGTCACGCTGACTATGTCAAGAACATGATTACTGGTGCGGCGCAGATGGATGGCGCGATTTTGGTGTGTGGAGCGACTGATGGCCCTATGCCACAGACGCGCGAGCACATTTTGCTGTCCCGTCAGGTCGGCGTTCCGTTCATTGTTGTCTTTTTGAACAAGGCTGATTTGCTGGCAGAAGACTGCGGCGGTGCTGAGTCTGAGGAATTTGCTGAGATGAAGGAACTGGTTGAAATGGAGCTACGTGAGCTTCTTGACCAGTATGATTTCCCGGGAGACGACACGCCAATCATCTGTGGTTCTGCGCTGATGGCGTTGAATGGGGAAGATGACCATGAGTTGGGTGTGACTGCGGTCAAGACCTTGGTTGAGACGCTTGATTCGTTCATTCCTGAGCCGGTGCGTGCGATTGAGCAGCCGTTCCTGATGCCGGTAGAGGACGTATTCTCTATTTCAGGCCGTGGTACGGTCGTTACTGGCCGTGTTGAGCGTGGCATTGTGAAGGTGGGTGAGGAGATCGAGATTATCGGTATCCGCGACACTCAAAAGACGACCTGTACGGGTGTTGAGATGTTTCGCAAGCTTCTCGATGAGGGGCGTGCGGGCGAGAATGTGGGTGTATTGCTGCGCGGTACTAAGCGCGAAGATGTCCAGCGTGGTCAGGTGCTGGCGAAGCCGGGTTCTGTCAATCCGCACACGATGTTTGAGGCTGAGGTTTACATTCTCTCTAAGGAAGAGGGAGGCCGTCATACGCCATTCTTTAAGGGTTACCGACCACAGTTTTACTTCCGTACCACGGATGTGACAGGTGCGTGTGAGTTGCCTGAGGGTGTTGAGATGGTAATGCCGGGTGATAACGTTCAGATGGTTGCGACGTTAATGGCACCGATTGCGATGGAAGAAGGTCTTCGTTTTGCGATTCGTGAGGGTGGCCGTACTGTTGGCGCCGGTGTTGTCGCCAAGATTATTGAGTAAACGACTGCCTGGGCAGTCGGGGGGCAGATCTGAAATTTGCCCTCTCCGCAACTAAGCCGAACCGCTTGAATGAGCAGTTCGGCTTAGTTGTCTCAGCGTAAGGTTTAGGCCAGTAGCTCAATTGGCAGAGCAGCGGTCTCCAAAACCGCAGGTTGGGGGTTCGATTCCCTCCTGGCCTGCCATTTATTGGCGGGTACTGCGCCCGAGTGGGGCGCTGTCTAATGTGACAAGGTTGATTTGATGAGTGAGGAAACAACGGCGAATAGGTTTGACACGGTCAAGTGGGTCGTCGTAATTGCCCTGATTGCTGTGGCAGTGGTCGGCAATAGCTACTACTCAGACCAGTCGCTGCTGTACCGTGTGTTGGGTATTCTTGCTATTGCCGCGGTAGCTGGCATGGTCGCTTTGCAGACGGCTAAAGGTGTCGCTTTCTGGGCGTTGGTGAAAGGATCAAGAACGGAAATACGCAAGGTTGTCTGGCCTACAAGGCAGGAAACAGTGCAAACCACCATGATAGTGGTGGCATTTGTGTTGCTGGTGGCGTTGTTGCTCTGGGGTTTAGACGCATTCCTGAGCTGGCTGGTGTCACGTGCAATTGCTTAACAACGAAATAAGGGTTAACTGATGGCAATGCGCTGGTATGTAATTCATGCCTATTCGGGATATGAGAATAAGGTTGCCGCGGCGCTAAAGGAGCGTATCGAACTGCATCATATGCAGGATCGCTTTGGAGATGTGCTAGTGCCTACCGAAGAAATCGTGGAAATGCGCGGTGGACAGAAAAGGCGTAGTGAGCGCAAGTTCTTTCCTGGCTATGTGCTGGTTCAGATGGAGCTGGGCGATGATACCTGGCACCTGGTAAAGGAAACGCCTCGAGTTCTTGGATTCATTGGTGGTAAGGCAGACGCCCCTGCCCCGATTACCGAGAAGGAAGTAGCGGCAATACTGCAGCGAGTGGAAGATGGGGTGGAAGCACCTCGGCCCAAGACGCTGTTTGAGCCTGGAGAGATGGTGCGGGTTGTTGATGGCCCCTTTAATGACTTCAACGGTGTCGTCGAGGATGTTAACTACGAGAAGAGCCGTCTCAATGTAGCGGTATTGATATTTGGGCGGTCCACTCCGGTGGAGCTCGAATTTAGTCAGGTAGAGAAGGCCTGATTGAAAATGTAATTGTGCGGGGATGGTGGGTAATCATCCTCTTTATCAAATGGCGGCACAGCTGCCTTTATGGGGAGCTCTAGTAGGCCCAAACGGCCCAAACAGCGATTGTACCCGGGAGAAAAGATATGGCTAAAAAAGTTCAGGCTTATATAAAGCTGCAGGTGAAGGCCGGCCAGGCGAACCCTAGTCCCCCTGTAGGGCCAGCATTGGGCCAGCACGGCGTGAATATTATGGAATTTTGTAAGGCGTTCAACGCTGAGACCCAAAGCATGGAGCCCGGTCTCCCAATTCCAGTCGTGATTACGGTCTATGCTGACCGCTCATTTACTTTTATTAAGAAAACGCCACCGGCTTCCGTATTGCTGTTGAAGCTTGCCAATCTTAAAAAGGGTTCCGGTACGCCTAACACCCATAAAGTGGGGAAGGTGAACCGTGCGCAGTTGGAGGAGGTGGCTACGATGAAGTGGCCTGACCTCACTGCCGCTGACATGGACGCCGCCGTGCGTACCATTGCTGGCAGTGCCCGTTCCGCCGGTATTGACGTAGAAGGGGTGAAGTAAGATGGCCAAAATGTCCAAACGCGTTCGACTATTTAAAGAAAAAATTGACCCTCAGAAGGCCTACCCACTTGATGTGGCGGTTAAATTCCTGAAGGAATTATCCACCGTTAAGTTCAACGAGACGGTTGAGGTTGCAGTGAATCTGGGTATCGATTCCCGTAAGTCAGACCAGGCTGTGCGCGGTGCAACTACCCTGCCTTTCGGGACTGGTTCTGATGTTCGTGTCGCTGTTTTCGCTCAGGGTGATGCGGTCGAAAAAGCTAAAGCCGCTGGCGCTGATCTGGTCGGTATGGAAGATCTGGCAGAGCAAATCAAGGGTGGCATGATGGACTTTGATGTTGTCATTGCCTCTCCGGATGCCATGCGAGTGGTGGGTCAATTAGGTCAGGTCCTGGGTCCACGTGGCCTGATGCCAAACCCCAAGACTGGCACGGTAACGCCTGATGTTGAAACCGCAGTGAAGAATGCGAAAGCGGGTCAGGTGCGTTACCGCACAGACAAGAACGGCATCATTCACGGTGGTATAGGTAAGATTAATTTCGAGCTGGAAGCCATTCACGGCAATCTGGCAGCATTGATGTCTGATTTGAAGAAGGCTAAGCCTGCCTCATCGAAAGGTGTCTACATTAAAAAAATTAGCCTGAGTACCACGATGGGTCCGGGCATTACTATCGATCAGGTGTCGGTAGAGAGTTGATCGAGTCGCCCTCACAAGGGGCGGTTCCTCAAAACCCTTCAGGGAAGGAGGGTGTTGTAGATTGGCATCGATATCTACGGATTCGATCCAGTCCACTTTGAGGTCTTTAGACAAGGCGCCGGGCGTTTAACCCATTTAGCTGAGAACTGAAGGCCATCAAAGACCGTAGGTGCCAAAGCCGAAGTAGTCCTTCAGTGGCGGCTTAATCACGGCAAGTCTTTCGGGGCGCGCCATAGCCTACGCAGATGGTGAACATGTTCACCACGCACAAGCAGTGTTGACATAGAATTGTCGACATTTAAATGTGCCGGCCAGAAGCAATATTATTGTTTTAGGGCGGTACAAACTTAGCAATCCAGGAGTAACTCCAGTGGCAATAGGACTCGAAGACAAGAAAGCGATCGTAGCTGAAGTTAACGAGACTGCCACCAGTGCACTGTCCCTGATTATCGCCGACTCACGTGGCGTGACTGTGGATGGAATGACGGCATTGCGCCAAAAAGCGCGTGAAAACCAGGTGACTCTCCGTGTCGTGCGGAACACCCTGGCTAAGCGGGCGCTGGCAGGGACCGAGTACGAGTGTGTCAACGACATTCTCTCCGGTCCCTCCCTGTTCGGATTTTCAATGGAAGATCCAGGCGCAGCAGCTCGAATTTTCAAAGACTTTGCGAAAGCAAATAAAGACTTTGAAGTAAAAGCATTGGCGGTAAGTGGCCAGATGCTGGGTGCAGATCAGTTGGATGTTCTGGCTAAGTTGCCTACGCGTGATCAGGCACTCTCAATTTTGATGAGTGTTATGAAGGCGCCGGTAACAAAGCTGGTCCAGACAATGAACGAAGTACCTGGGAAACTGGTTCGCACACTCGCAGCAGTACGCGATCAGAAAGAGACAGCGGCGTAAGCCTCTGTTTGTGGATAACTAATCAGCTAAATAGGAGATATGAGTCATGGCTCTGTCTAAAGATGATATTTTGAATGCAGTTGCCGATATGAGCGTCATGGACATCGTGTCGCTCATCGAAGCAATGGAAGAGAAGTTTGGCGTTACTGCAGCAGCAGCTGTAGCCGCTGCGCCGGCCGCCTCAGGCGGAGACGCTGGCGCTGCTGAAGAAGAGCAGACTGAGTTTGACGTTATTCTCACCGCAGCTGGTGAGAAGAAAGTAAACGTTATCAAGGTCGTTCGTGCGATTACCGGCCTGGGCTTGAAAGAAGCCAAGGGCTTGGTTGACAACGCGCCCTCCAGCATCAAGGAAGGTGCTCCCAAGGCGGAAGCTGAGGAAGTCAAAAAGCAACTTGAAGAAGCCGGCGGTTCTGCTGAACTCAAGTAAGGTTGAGAAGAGTCTGGCTTAGGCTGGATATGGCCAAGGCTGGTGAGCGCGGTGCTCGCCGGCCTTTTCCCACTTCAAGAAATGAAAATTTTTTAGGGTTGGTGCAGACTGTGCAGCAACCTTATTTTAGTTCTTTTAAGAGCTAGTTAATTGTCCGATAAGGCAATGAAAAGTTAATCACGCTGGGGAGTACTGATGGCATACTCGTACACTGAGAAAAAACGTATTCGCAAAGATTTCGGCGTTTTGCCGAAGGTAATGGATGTACCTTATCTGCTTGCGATCCAAATGGACTCTTACCGGAAATTCACCCAGCAGGGTGTTGCCCTTGATGCGCGGGGCGATTACGGTTTGCACGCTGCTTTCAAGTCAGTGTTTCCTATCGTCAGCTACAGTGGGAACGCAGCACTGGAATATGTCGATTACCGATTGGGCAAGCCTGTCTTTGACGTGAGCGAGTGCCAATCGCGTGGCGTAACCTACTCATGCTCATTGCGCGTAAAGGTCCGGTTGATCATTTACGACAAAGAGTCGTCTAACAAGACCATCAAGGACATCAAGGAACAGGAAGTCTATATGGGGGAAATCCCTCTGATGACCGACAACGGTACTTTCGTTATCAATGGTACCGAGCGAGTCATTGTCTCTCAGTTGCACCGTTCTCCTGGTGTGTTCTTTGATCATGACAAGGGTAAGACCCACTCATCAGGCAAGCTACTGTACTCAGCCAGGGTGATTCCTTATCGTGGTTCATGGCTTGATTTTGAGTTCGATCCTAAGGATCTTGTGTTTGTTCGTATTGATCGTCGCCGCAAACTCCCGGCGACAATTTTGCTGCGCGCACTCGGCTATGAGGCCGAAGAAATCTTAGAGATGTTCTACGACACCAATGTGTTCACTGTCTCCAAGAGCGGTAAGTATACAATGGCGCTGATCCCCGAGCGCTTGCGCGGCGATGTGGCGGCATTCGATATTAAGTCTGGAAAAAAACTCATCGTTGAGCAAGGACGTCGCGTTACTGCGCGCCATATTCGTGAGCTTGAAGAGGCGAAAATAAAGTCCCTTGAGATTCCTGAAGACTATTTGTTTGGCCGGTCTTTGGCTGAAAATGTCATCGATAAGAAAACGGGAGAGGTAGTTGTCGAGTGCAATACTGAAATCACTGCAGAGGTCATGGAGAAGTTAACAGAGGTTGGTGTCACCAAGATTAAAACCTTATATACCAATGAGCTCGATTGTGGTTCTTTTATCTCAGACACTTTGCGTCAGGACTCTACCCGAAACCAGCTGGAAGCTCTGGTTGAGATTTACCGCATGATGCGCCCAGGAGAGCCGCCAACGAAGGAGTCTGCTGAAAATCTCTTTCAGAATCTGTTCTTTTCTGCCGACCGTTATGACCTGTCCGCTGTTGGCCGCATGAAATTCAATCGCCGCCTTGGTCGAGAGGAAGTTATCGGAAGCGGAGTGCTTGATCGAATCGATATTGTAGAGGTTCTGAAGACTCTGGTAGGCATTCGCAATGGTAGAGGCATGGTCGATGACATTGATCATCTCGGTAACCGTCGGGTTCGCAGTGTGGGAGAAATGGCAGAGAACCAGTTCCGAGTCGGTCTGGTGCGAGTTGAGCGCGCGGTAAAAGAGCGTTTATCTATGGCAGAGAGCGAGGGCCTCATGCCGCAGGACCTTATCAATGCCAAGCCTGTTTCTGCTGCCGTTAAAGAGTTTTTTGGCTCTAGTCAGTTGTCTCAGTTTATGGACCAGAACAACCCCTTGTCAGAAGTGACACACAAACGGCGTGTATCTGCACTTGGGCCAGGTGGTTTGACGCGCGAGCGTGCCGGATTCGAAGTACGCGATGTGCATCCGACCCACTATGGTCGTGTGTGCCCTATTGAAACACCGGAGGGCCCGAACATTGGTCTCATCAACTCTCTGGCGACCTATGCACGCACCAACGATTATGGGTTTCTTGAAACGCCCTATCGTAAGGTAGTTAAGGGTAAGGTTACTGATGATATCGAGTTTTTGTCCGCGATTAATGAGGCTGAGCATGTTATTGCACAGGCGTCGGCGACGCTGGACAAGAACATGAAGTTTGTGGACGAGCTGATTGCGGTTCGTCACATGAGCGAGTTCACTGTAATGCCGCCAGAGCGTGTGGGCTATATGGATGTGTCGCCTAAGCAGGTCGTTTCAGTGGCAGCGGCTCTGATTCCGTTTTTGGAGCACGACGATGCTAACCGTGCCCTTATGGGGTCTAACATGCAGCGTCAAGCTGTGCCAACGCTTGTGGCTGACAAGCCCCTTGTCGGAACAGGGATGGAGCGCTATGTCGCAACGGACTCCGGTGTTTGCATGGTCGCAGAGCGGTCTGGAGTCATCGACTCTGCGGACGCTAGCCGTATTGTGGTTCGTGTTAATCAAAAGGACGTTGGTGTTGATGAGGCGCCGGTTGATATCTACAACCTGACCAAGTACACGCGGTCGAATCAGAACACCTGCATTAACCAGCGCCCTATCGTAAAAGAGGGTGATGCGATCGAGCGTGGCGACATTCTCGCCGATGGTCCTTCCATAGATCTGGGTGAGCTTGCGCTGGGACAGAATATGCGAATCGCATTTATGCCCTGGAATGGCTACAACTTTGAAGACTCGATACTGGTCAGTGAGCGAGTGGTAAAAGAAGATCGCTTTACCACCATTCATATACAGGAACTTACCTGCATCGCTCGTGATACCAAGCTGGGATCCGAAGAGATTTCGGGTGACATACCCAACGTCGGTGAGGGCGCTCTGTCTAAGCTGGATGAGTCCGGTATTGTTTATATCGGTGCCGAGGTTGAGGCGGGCGATATTCTGGTCGGAAAGGTCACGCCTAAGGGCGAGACCCAACTGACTCCCGAAGAAAAGCTTCTGCGTGCCATTTTTGGTGAGAAAGCGTCTGACGTCAAAGATACGTCACTACGCGTTCCGACCAGCGCTAAAGGGACCGTAATAGACGTTCAGGTCTTTACGCGAGATGGCTTAGAGAAAGATGCCCGCGCGCTGCAGATCGAGAAGCACCAATTAGACCAATACCGTAAAGATCTGAAAGAAGAATACCGGATCTTCGAGGAAGCTATCTTTGCTCACTTGGGAAGTACTCTCAAGGGTAAGAGCACGGTTAGCGGTGGCGGCTTTAGCAAGGGAACGACTCTAACGCCTGCGATGTTAGCCGAATTGGATCGAGACCAATGGTTCAAGTTGAAGCTGTCAGACGCCAAGGCGAATGATGCTCTAGTATCGGCTGAACGGCAGTTGGAAGAACAAAACAAACTTCTTGAAGATCGCTTTGAGGACAAAAGGGGCAAGTTGCAAAGTGGCGACGACCTGGCGCCTGGTGTGCTGAAGATTGTTAAGGTCTACTTGGCGATAAAACGCCGCATCCAGCCGGGTGATAAAATGGCCGGACGTCATGGTAACAAGGGCGTGATCTCGGTGATTATGCCGGTGGAAGATATGCCTTATGACGAGAACGGGGAGCCGGTCGATATTGTACTGAACCCATTGGGTGTGCCCTCGCGAATGAACGTAGGTCAGATCTTGGAAACTCACCTTGGCATGGCTGCCAAGGGCCTGGGTGACAAAATCAATGCCATGATTAAAGAGCAGCAAAAGGTGTCAGAGGTACGTAAGTTCCTTGAAGCTATCTATAACAATGGCGATGGTCGTATTGAGGACATCAAGTCCTTCAGTGATACCGACGTAATGGAGTTGGCAGCCAACCTTTCACAGGGTGTCCCTATGGCCACTCCGGTTTTTGATGGCGCGGCAGAGGACTCTATCAAACGATTGCTGAAGTTGGCGGACCTCCCTGAAAGTGGCCAGTTCACTTTGTATGATGGCCGCAGTGGCGAGGCCTTCGAGCGACCTGTGACAGTTGGGTACATGTATATGTTGAAGCTGAATCACCTGGTGGATGACAAAATGCATGCCCGATCAACTGGGTCGTATAGTCTGGTTACGCAGCAACCGTTAGGTGGTAAAGCACAGTTTGGCGGCCAGCGTTTTGGGGAGATGGAAGTCTGGGCATTGGAAGCTTACGGTGCGGCTTACACGTTGCAAGAGATGCTGACGGTCAAGTCTGATGACATCGCCGGGCGGACGAAAATGTACAAGAATATTGTTGATGGTGACCATCGTATGGAGCCGGGCATGCCCGAGTCTTTTAATGTGTTGGTTAAGGAAATACGCTCTCTGGCTATCGATATCGATCTCGAGAACGATTAAAAAAACATACCTATTGTACTTGGTGGCGGTGTATTGGATTTTCCATGCACCGCCTGGAAGTGAAAAACTCGCGGAGGAAACGCCTTGAAAGACTTACTTAATCTATTAAAGTCCCAGGGACAAAACGACGATTTCGACTCTATTCGTATTGGCTTGGCATCACCGGAGCTGATTCGCTCCTGGTCATTTGGCGAAGTGAAAAAGCCTGAGACTATTAATTACCGTACTTTTAAGCCAGAACGGGACGGCCTGTTTTGTGCCAAAATTTTTGGCCCAGTGAAAGACTATGAATGTTTGTGCGGCAAGTATAAGCGCCTCAAGCACCGTGGTGTTATTTGTGAGAAATGCGGTGTGGAGGTTGCGCTAGCCAATGTTCGCCGTCAACGCATGGGCCATATTGAGCTGGCTAGTCCTGTAGCGCATATTTGGTTCTTGAAGTCACTGCCGTCACGCATCGGTCTGTTGCTGGATATGACATTGCGGGATATCGAGCGCGTACTCTACTTTGAATCCTATGTGGTGACCGAGCCGGGGATGACAACGTTGGAGCAGAGCCAGTTGCTGTCTGATGAACAGTACTATGAGGCTATGGAAGAATTTGGTGATGAGTTCTCCGCCAAAATGGGTGCAGAGGCTATCCAAGACCTCATGATGCAGTTGGATCTAAAACACGAAATTGCGACCCTGCGTGAAGAGATCCCCATCACCAATTCAGAGACTAAGATCAAGAAGTTGTCCAAGCGCCTTAAGCTAATGGAAGCCTTCGCCGGCTCTGGTAATAAGCCCCAGTGGATGGTGTTGAATGTGCTTCCGGTACTTCCGCCGGATTTGCGTCCGCTGGTGCCACTGGACGGCGGTCGATTTGCGACGTCTGATTTGAACGACTTGTACCGCCGTGTCATAAACAGGAATAACCGATTGAAGCGTCTGCTCGATCTTAATGCGCCTGACATCATTGTGCGTAATGAGAAGCGAATGTTGCAGGAATCTGTAGATGCACTTCTCGATAACGGGCGTCGTGGTCGCGCGATTACTGGGTCGAACAAACGACCGTTGAAATCTCTCGCAGATATGATCAAGGGTAAGCAGGGTCGTTTTCGTCAGAACCTGTTGGGTAAGCGAGTAGATTATTCTGGTCGTTCTGTCATCGTGGTAGGTCCAACTCTCCGATTGCATCAATGTGGCCTTCCCAAGAAGATGGCCCTTGAATTGTTCAAGCCGTTTATTTTCGGCAAACTGGAAGCACGTGGTTTAGCGACGACAATTAAAGCCGCCAAGAAGATGGTGGAGCGGGAGCCTCCAGAAGTTTGGGATATTCTCGCTGAAGTCATTCGAGAGCACCCCGTCCTATTGAACCGGGCTCCGACATTGCACCGATTGGGCATTCAAGCCTTCGAGCCAGTGCTTATCGAGGGTAAAGCGATTCAGCTGCATCCACTGGTGTGTGCTGCTTACAACGCTGACTTTGACGGGGACCAAATGGCGGTGCACGTTCCGCTGACTATCGAAGCGCAACTTGAAGCGCGCGCTTTGATGATGTCCACCAACAACATACTATCTCCAGCAAGCGGAGAGCCCATTATTGTGCCCTCACAAGACGTGGTTCTTGGGCTTTACTACATGACGCGGGAGCGTGTGAATGCTAAGGGCGAGGGGATGGTTTTCGCCAATATCTCTGAAGTGCATCGCGCTTTCGTTGGCGGGCATGTCAACCTACATGCCCGTGTAAAGGTGCGCATTCATGAGGTGGAGAAGACCGACGAAGGCGAAACGAATGAAAAGACCTTTATTGCGGATACGACAGTGGGTCGCGCTCTCTTGTGGGAAATTGTGCCTGCTGGAATAGCGTTTGCCATGGTCAACCAGAATATGGTGAAGAAAGCGATTTCTAAAGTGATCAATCAGTGTTATCGCATGGTTGGCTTGAAGGCCACGGTGATCTTTGCTGACCAACTAATGTACACAGGCTACGAGTATTCGACGCGCTCTGGTGCATCGATTGGTGTGAATGACTTCGTTATTCCGGAAGAGAAGGTCGCCCTGATCGATCGCGCCGACGCTGAGGTGAAGGAGATTGAGAATCAGTATGCTGCAGGCCTAGTAACTCAGGGTGAGAAGTATAACAAGGTGATCGATATCTGGTCTCGTGCGAATGACTTGGTGTCTAAGGCGATGATGGAAGGCCTTTCCATGGAGCCAGTGATCAATCGCGAAGGAAAGGAGGAGCAGCAGGCTTCCTTTAACTCCGTGTATATTTACGCAGACTCGGGGGCACGGGGTTCACCCGCCCAGATCCGTCAGCTGGCCGGTATGCGTGGTCTGATGGCCAAGCCGGATGGCTCGATTATTGAGACACCGATTACTGCCAACTTCCGTGAAGGCCTTAATGTATTGCAGTACTTTATTTCTACCCACGGTGCACGTAAGGGATTGGCTGATACGGCGCTCAAGACGGCTAACTCAGGATATCTGACGCGTCGTTTGGTCGATGTTGCGCAGGATCTGGTAGTGACGGAGGAAGACTGTGGCACTAGCTATGGTTTGTTAATGGCACCCGTTATTGACGGTGGCGACATCATCGAGTCATTGGGTGATCGTGTCTTGGGGCGTCTTGTCGTAAAAGATGTGATAAGGCCTGGTACTGAGGATGAGATTGCTATCACTGCTGGCACCATGCTTGATGAGTTATGGATTAAGCGACTCGAAGAAATGGGTATTGACGAAATTGAGGTTCGGTCTCCGATCACCTGTGAAACTCGTCACGGTATTTGTTCAGCCTGTTATGGTAGAGATTTGGCGCGTGGGCATCGAATCAACATGGGTGAAGCAGTCGGTGTTGTGGCTGCGCAGTCCATTGGTGAGCCAGGGACTCAGCTGACTATGCGTACCTTCCACATCGGTGGCGCAGCGTCAAGAGCGACCGCACAGGACAACATCGAGGTTATGAACGATGGAGTCGTGCGGTTGCACAATTTGAAGACTGTTGAGCGAATCGATGGTGATTTGGTTGCTGTTAGTCGTTCAGGTGAGCTGTCGGTGCTGGATGTTCGTGGTCGTGAGCGTGAGCGATATAAGCTTCCCTACGGTGCTCTGTTGAAGGTCAAGGATAACCAAGAAGTGAGCAAGGGCTCAAGGGTTGCCAGCTGGGACCCCCACACTCACCCGATCATTACCGAGGTGGCTGGAACGATCAAGTTCAGCGGCATGGAAGAGGGCATTACTATTAGGCGTCAGACAGATGAATTAACTGGTCTGTCCAGTATCTCTGTCATGGATGCTGGAGAGCGTCCTCTTGCTGGTAAGGATATTCGTCCGGCTATTACTCTGGTAGACGGTAAGGGCAAGGAGCTTTGTCTGGCCAATACCAATGTGCCAGCCCACTACTTCCTGCCGCCTGATGCTCAGGTCAGCATAGAGAACGGTGCCAAGATAAACACTGGCGATATCATTGCCCGTATCCCGCAGGAGAGTTCCAAAACTCGTGATATTACCGGTGGTCTACCGCGTGTTGCTGACCTGTTCGAGGCACGTAAACCTAAGGAACCGGCGATCTTGGCAGAGATTTCAGGGACTGTCAGTTTTGGTAAGGAAACCAAAGGCAAGCGGCGTCTAGTGATTACGCCGACCCAAGGCGAGACGTTGGTAGACGGTTCAGATCACTATGAAGCTCTGATCCCCAAGTGGCGTGTTATGTCTGTGTTTGAGGGTGAGAACGTAGAGAAGGGTGAAGTTGTCTCCGAAGGTGCTCCTAGCCCGCATGACATCCTGCGCCTGAAAGGCATTAAAGAACTGGCCAAGTACATCGTCAATGAGATACAGGAAGTCTATCGTTTGCAGGGTGTAAAGATTAACGATAAGCACATTGAAGTTATTGTTCGTCAGATGTTGCGTAAAGTGATTATCACCTCTTCTGGGGATTCGAACTTGATTAAGGGAGAGCAGGTGGAATATACGGCTCTACTTGAAGAGAACGAGCGCTTGATGGCCGCAAACTTGGTGCCTGCTGCGGGTGAGCGAGAGCTCCTGGGTATCACCAAGTCATCCCTTGCAACCGAAAGCTTCATCTCCGCAGCCTCTTTTCAGGAGACGACCCGTGTCCTCACAGAAGCGGCGGTTACTGGCAAGCGTGATTACTTGCGAGGTCTTAAGGAGAACGTGGTCGTCGGGCGTCTTATTCCAGCGGGTACAGGACTGGCCTATCACGCCGAGCGAAAGCGTGTGCGCGCCAGTGAGGATGAGAACAAGATAATGGTGTCAGCTCAGGAAATCGAAGCCGCGTTGACAGAAGCGCTTCAGGCTGACGATTAACGAAGTGAGTCACCTAATGTGACGGGGAGGAGAGCGGCAGTTCTCAGCCCCTTTAATTGTATTAAGCGGCACGACTGGTCTAAATTGTAGGCTGCGGGTCTAGTTTGTTAGTTGATTGACGCTGTGTAGTTCGCGAATTTCGTGGAATCGGTCGCCTGCCCTGAGCGGGTTGACTCCTATACGCAGCGTCTATAGAATGCCGCCTCCTCTTTCTGGAGGTGGGTTCCTGCGGACTAGAGATTTAGTTGACAGGATGTCCTTTGCAGGACTTGAGGTCGGCCATAACGGTCATGAGAAGTAACTATATTTGGAGTTTTAAATAGATGGCAACGGTCAACCAATTGGTTCGTAAGCCTCGGAAACGGAAAGTAGAGAAGAGTGGTGTGCCTGCTTTGCAGAGCTGTCCGCAGCGCCGTGGCGTCTGCACCCGCGTTTATACTACTACACCGAAGAAGCCAAATTCTGCACTGCGCAAGGTTTGCCGTGTGCGTCTGACTAATGGTTATGAGGTTTCCTCATATATCGGCGGTGAGGGCCACAACTTGCAGGAGCACAGTGTGGTATTGATTCGCGGTGGCCGCGTAAAAGACTTACCGGGTGTGCGTTATCACACGGTACGTGGCAGCTTGGATACCTCTGGAGTCGCTAACCGTCGCAACGGTCGCTCCAAGTATGGCACCAAGCGACCCAAGTAATCGAGCTTTACGAGCGTAACGACACTAACGATATAAGTAAGGCCGAACCTCTGCCTCCCCCGCATTTGTTGCAGGTTGGTGTTCGGGTAACCTGAAGAGAGAGTATATAGCATGCCTAGAAGACGAATAGTTGCCAAGCGAGAAATACTGCCGGATCCGAAATTCGGCAACGTGACTCTGGCAAAATTTATGAACCACGTCATGGAAAGTGGAAAAAAATCTGTTGCGGAGACCATCGTATATGGTGCTTTGACAATCGTTCAGGAACGTCTGAATAAAGATCCTATAGAAGCATTCGATGAAGCACTAGAAAATATTGCACCTATGGTGGAAGTAAAAGCTCGCCGTGTGGGTGGTGCTACCTATCAGGTCCCCGTCGAAGTTCGTACGTCTCGTAGAGTCGCATTGGCTATGCGTTGGTTGGTGGAGTACGCGCGTAAGCGTGGTGAGAAGTCCATGCGCCAGCGCCTTGCCGGGGAAATCATCGATGCGTCTCAGGGCAAAGGTAATGCCGTGAAGAAGCGTGAAGATGTGCACCGTATGGCAGAAGCTAACAAGGCTTTTTCGCACTACCGTTTCTAACTCTTTTCGCCCTACAACTTTATTATTGGGGATCTAATCGTGGCACGTAAAACTCCTATTAGCCGGTATCGTAATATTGGCATCTGCGCGCATGTGGACGCGGGTAAAACAACCACCACTGAACGCGTATTATTTTACACTGGCCTTTCTCACAAGATAGGTGAGGTGCACGATGGTGCAGCTACCATGGACTGGATGGAGCAGGAGCAAGAGCGCGGTATTACGATTACTTCAGCCGCAACAACCTGTTTTTGGAAGGGTATGGATGCCCAGTTTGAAGACCATCGTATTAATATCATCGACACGCCTGGGCACGTAGACTTTACTATTGAGGTAGAGCGTTCGTTACGTGTTCTAGATGGCGCTGTAGTCGTACTGTGTGGTTCATCCGGCGTACAGCCTCAGACTGAGACAGTTTGGCGGCAGGCAAATAAATATGAAGTGCCGCGCATGGTGTTCGTGAATAAGATGGATCGTGCGGGCGCAGATTTCCATATGGTGGTGAGTCAGCTTAGAGATCGGCTTGGCGCTGTTGCAGTGCCTATTCAAATGACTATAGGCGCCGAGGAAGACTTTAAGGGCGTTATCGATCTCGTGAAGAACAAGGCCATCCTTTGGAGCGAAGCTGATCAAGGTATGAGCTTTGAGTACGCAGACGTCCCGGAAGATATGGTTGAGCAGGTCGCAGAAATGCGTGAGTTCATGATTGAAGCGGCAGCAGAAGCCAACGATGAGTTCATGGAGAAGTACCTCGACGGAGGAGAGCTCTCTGAGGAGGAAATCAAGCAAGGGATTCGGGCGCGCACGCTAGCCAATGAAATTATCCCTGTGCTGGGTGGTTCTGCCTTTAAGAACAAAGGTGTTCAGGCAATGCTTGACGCCGTGATCGACTACATGCCGTCTCCCACTGAGGTCAAGGCGATTCAGGGAACCCTGCTAGATAAGGACAGCACGGTTGCTGTTCGTGAAGCGGATGACGATGCTCCCTTTGCGGCATTGGCTTTCAAGATAGCCACAGACCCTTTTGTAGGTACACTGACTTTTTTCCGTGTTTATTCGGGAAAACTGGAGAGCGGTACCGGTATTTATAACTCAGTCAAAGAGAAAAAAGAGCGGGTTGGTCGTATGGTGCAAATGCACGCCAACAGCCGTGAGGAAATCAAAGAAGTACGAGCGGGCGACATTGCCGCTGCAATTGGCCTGAAAGATGTGACTACTGGCGATACGCTGTGTGACTTGGACAAGCCGATTGTACTTGAGCGTATGGTGTTTCCTGAGCCGGTGATTTCGGTAGCGGTTGAGCCGAAGTCTAAGCCCGATCAGGAGAAGATGGGCGTTGCGCTGGGTAAGCTGGCTCAGGAGGATCCGTCGTTTCGGGTTCGGACCGATGAAGAGTCTGGCCAGACCATTATCTCTGGAATGGGTGAACTGCACCTGGACGTTCTGGTCGACCGCATGCGTCGTGAATTTAGCGTAGAGGCCAATATTGGTAAGCCCCAGGTCGCTTATCGTGAGGCGATTCGCAACACGTCGGAGATTGAAGGTAAATTTGTTCGTCAGTCTGGCGGTCGTGGTCAGTACGGGCATGTTTGGGTCAGGTTCGAGCCATCGGAAGATGGCAACGCTGAAGGGCTAGAGTTCGTCAATGAGGTCGTCGGTGGCACCGTTCCTCGTGAGTACGTTCCAGCCGTTCAGAAAGGGATTGAAGAGCAGATGAAGAATGGGGTCTTGGCGGGCTACCCTCTGCTTGGGCTAAAAGCCACACTGTTCGATGGGTCTTTTCACGATGTGGATTCTAATGAAATGGCATTCAAGATTGCCGCTTCCCTGGCGACCAAGAAATTAGCTCAAAATGGTGGTGCGGTGCTACTTGAGCCCATCATGGCGGTTGAAGTCGTTACACCTGAGGAAAACATGGGCGACGTGGTCGGCGACCTCAACCGTCGTCGCGGTCTTATTGGCGGTATGGACGAGAGCTCAATGGGCAAAGTCATTACCGCAGATGTGCCCTTGGCGGAAATGTTCGGTTATGCAACTGATCTGCGGTCAGCGACCCAGGGTAGGGCGACCTACACCATGGAATTTGCTAAGTATGCAGAGGCTCCGAATAATATTGCGCAAGAAATTATTTCCAAAAACCAAACCAACTGATATTGAGCTATCTCACAGAGGTGAATAAAAGTGTCAAAAGAAGCATTTGAGCGTAGTAAACCCCACGTTAACGTTGGCACCATTGGTCACGTTGACCACGGCAAGACAACACTGACAGCGG
This sequence comes from Halioglobus sp. Uisw_031, assembly GCF_047729875.1. Taxonomy (NCBI): domain Bacteria; kingdom Pseudomonadati; phylum Pseudomonadota; class Gammaproteobacteria; order Cellvibrionales; family Halieaceae; genus Halioglobus; species Halioglobus sp. Uisw_031. Next base: position 714,085 of record NZ_CP159826.1, read on the forward strand.
CACTGACCAAGGTCTGTGCGGACACCTGGGGTGGACAGGTTGTCGGTTTTGACGGTATTGATAACGCCCCTGAAGAGAAGGCGCGCGGTATCACCATTTCGACGTCTCACGTGGAATACAATTCGCCGGAGCGTCACTATGCTCACGTGGATTGCCCGGGTCACGCTGACTATGTCAAGAACATGATTACTGGTGCGGCGCAGATGGATGGCGCGATTTTGGTGTGTGGAGCGACTGATGGCCCTATGCCACAGACGCGCGAGCACATTTTGCTGTCCCGTCAGGTCGGCGTTCCGTTCATTGTTGTCTTTTTGAACAAGGCTGATTTGCTGGCAGAAGACTGCGGCGGTGCTGAGTCTGAGGAATTTGCTGAGATGAAGGAACTGGTTGAAATGGAGCTACGTGAGCTTCTTGACCAGTATGATTTCCCGGGAGACGACACGCCAATCATCTGTGGTTCTGCGCTGATGGCGTTGAATGGGGAAGATGACCATGAGTTGGGTGTGACTGCGGTCAAGACCTTGGTTGAGACGCTTGATTCGTTCATTCCTGAGCCGGTGCGTGCGATTGAGCAGCCGTTCCTGATGCCGGTAGAGGACGTATTCTCTATTTCAGGCCGTGGTACGGTCGTTACTGGCCGTGTTGAGCGTGGCATTGTGAAGGTGGGTGAGGAGATCGAGATTATCGGTATCCGCGACACTCAAAAGACGACCTGTACGGGTGTTGAGATGTTTCGCAAGCTTCTCGATGAGGGGCGTGCGGGCGAGAATGTGGGTGTATTGCTGCGCGGTACTAAGCGCGAAGATGTCCAGCGTGGTCAGGTGCTGGCGAAGCCGGGTTCTGTCAATCCGCACACGATGTTTGAGGCTGAGGTTTACATTCTCTCTAAGGAAGAGGGAGGCCGTCATACGCCATTCTTTAAGGGTTACCGACCACAGTTTTACTTCCGTACCACGGATGTGACAGGTGCGTGTGAGTTGCCTGAGGGTGTTGAGATGGTAATGCCGGGTGATAACGTTCAGATGGTTGCGACGTTAATGGCACCGATTGCGATGGAAGAAGGTCTTCGTTTTGCGATTCGTGAGGGTGGCCGTACTGTTGGCGCCGGTGTTGTCGCTAAGATTATTGAGTAATGTCTTGATGACAGGCTAAATCGAAGGGCCCGGTATTTGCCGGGCTTTTTTGTGGGTGAAGCGTTTTATTATTGGGTATTGTGGCGAGAGCTGGCGCTGTTGGCTGCACTAGGGGCGCTCTGATGGTTGCAGCTCTGCCTTCCCGCTGCTCCCTAGAGAGTTCCGCTCAGCTCAATAACCGCGGTTAAGCTCAGAAAGCTGCTCATTAAGCGTAAGAAAATCGTAGAGGACGCCAATCGCCACTATCACGGCGAAAGGTGGGAAGGCGACTGCTAGCAAAGTAAGCCCAAGGTATAACAACCCGGTAAAAACTTTGCCCATATAAAAGCGATGGACTCCGAAGACACCCAGAAAGGTTAGCAATATCCACGTCAGGTTGTAATTGACCGGCCCAGGGATAAAACGGCGTTCCGCCTCCCGCTCCATCGATGGAATCAGGAATAGATCGATGAACCAGCCGATAAAGAAAAGCCCGAGGGTGAAAAACCAGATGACACCCGTAATCTGTTTCCCGTAATAAAAGCGGTGTGCACCAATAAAGCCAAATATCCATAATAGGTAGCCTAGAAGCATTGAATGTGTGCGCTGACCTTGTTCCATGACCTTTTCCTAAAAAAGAGCTTTCGCAGGCGTCCATGTTCGACGTTGCCGGCATACACGTCAAGTCGAGGATACACAGGTAGGATTTGGTCTCAGCAGCGCATTTGACCGTCCGGCGCATTGGGCGGCCGGTAAACGTCGTGTCTTATGCCAAACTTAGGCAGACCTTTTGGTTATAGAGGGCCACCCCGGGCCAGTTTGCAAGTGTGTGTAATTAAATCCACGTCACGCTTGACAGAACCCGGGTCCGTCATTAGAATTCGTTTTCCTTTTTCGGGGGGCTCCATTGCGACCCTCTGGCTTTTTTTGCTGTTTGGAGTTCAATTAGGTGCAAAGTCAACGTATTCGAATTCGCCTCAAGGCTTTTGATCATCGACTGATAGACTCGTCTACTCAGGAAATCGTGGAGACGGCACGCCGCACCGGTGCGCTCGTTAAGGGCCCAATCCCTCTTCCTACAAGGAAGGAAAAGTTTACTGTGTTGATTTCACCGCACGTGAACAAGGACGCTCGTGATCAGTACGAAATCCGTACCCACAAGCGTATGTTGGATATTGTAGAGCCTACGGAAAAAACCGTTGATGCTCTCATGAAGCTCGACCTGGCAGCAGGTGTAGAAGTACAAATTAGTCTTGGTTAACAATAAGTTATAGCAAGACCTGCTTGGAGCAGGAGCTCCGAGTGTGTAACGCCTAGCAATGGGCGGCCATAGAGGGTTCAGCCCCGTACACTGAGAGGTTAGTAAAATGGCTATTGGTTTAGTCGGTCGTAAGTCCGGTATGACGCGTGTTTTCACTGAAGACGGCGTTTCAGTTCCTGTAACCGTAGTGGAGGTATCTCCAAACCGCGTTACTCAAGTCAAAGATCTCGATAGCGATGGCTATCGAGCAATTCAGGTTACTGCGGGAGCTCGCAAGGCTTCAAGAGTCAGTAAATCTCAGGCTGGTCAGTTTGCTAAAGCGGGCGTAGAGGCGGGTACAGGCCTTTGGGAGTTCCGTTTGAGCGAGGCCGATGAGGCGCCTGAAGTTGGTTCTAATTTGACCGTTGAGCGGTTCGAGGTAGGTCAAAAGGTTGATGTGGCTGGAAAATCCAAAGGTAAGGGTTTTCAGGGCGTCATCAAGCGCTGGAATTTCTCGATGCAGGACGCTACACACGGTAATTCACTGTCGCATCGTGCTCCTGGCTCGATTGGTCAGTGCCAGACGCCCGGTCGTGTATGGAAGGGCAAGAAGATGTCAGGTCACATGGGTGCTGTGAACGTCACGATTCAAGGGCTAGAAGTTGTCCGAGTTGATGTAGATCGGAACTTGTTACTTATCAAGGGTGCCATACCTGGTGCACCCGGCGGTGACGTGTTTGTTCGTCCCGCAGTCAAAGCTTAAGGTTAGGGGGTCTCTAACGTGGAATTAAGTGTATTAAAGTCAGGTAGCAGTGAAGCGGGTTCCGTCTCGGTCTCCGATGTTACTTTTGCGCGTGAATACAATGAAGACCTGGTTCACCAAGTGGTAACAGCCTATATGGCTGGCGCCCGTCAGGGTACTCGTGGCCAGAAGAATCGGGCGGCGGTAAGCGGTGGCGGTAAGAAGCCATGGCGACAAAAAGGCACAGGCCGTGCTCGCGCGGGAACTATACGCTCCCCCATTTGGCGCGGTGGAGGTGTAACCTTCGCGGCTCAACCGCAGGATCACGGTCAGAAAGTGAATCGCAAAATGTACCGTGCCGCTATGCAGTCAATTATGTCCGAGCTGGCGCGCCAAGATCGTCTGATGGTTGTAGAAAGTTTGGATTTGGAAGCACCTAAGACCAAGCTTTTGGTAAAGCACCTCAGTGAATACGGCGTAGAAAACGTACTGATTGTGTCTGCAGAAGTCGATGAAAATCTGTATCTGGCGGCCCGAAATCTGCATGCAGTAGATGTGCTTGATGTGGAAGGTGTTGACCCGCTGAGCCTGATAGGGCATGACAAGGTAATGATCACTGTCGACGCAGTGAAGAAATTCGAGGAGATGTTGGGATGAACCAGGAGCGCATATTTCAAGTGCTGATAGGCCCGCATACTTCCGAGAAGGCTACCATCATTGCGGATTTGAGTAATCAATATGTATTCAAGGTCGCTATCGATGCATCTAAGCTGGAAGTTAAGAAGTCGGTTGAGCAGCTTTTCAAGGTCAAGGTTGTCAACGTGAATACCTTGAGAGTGAAGGGTAAAGTAAAGCGTAACAAGAACGGTTACAGCACCAAATCGACTTGGAAAAAAGCGTATGTCAAGCTGGAGCAGGGTCATGACATCGACTTTGCACTGGCGGATTAAGGAGCAGTAGCGAAATGGCAGTTTTAAAGAGTAAGCCCACCTCCCCCGGTCGTCGCCATGTCGTCCGAGTGGTAAGTGATGATCTTCACAAGGGCGCCCCGTATGGGCCGTTGTTGGAAAATCAGACGAGGAATGGCGGCCGAAATAACAATGGGCGGATTACAACCCGTCACGTCGGTGGTGGCCACAAGCAGCACTATCGGATAATCGATTTTAAACGCAACAAGGATGCCGTTCCTGCAAAGGTTGAGCGTCTGGAGTATGACCCGAATCGTACAGCGCACATTGCCCTGCTATTGTTTGCTGACGGAGAGCGCCGCTACATCATCGCGCCCAAAGGCGTGAAGTCAGGGGATGTTCTTCAATCAGGGGCCGCTGCACCGATTAAAGCAGGTAACTGTTTGCCCCTGCGTAATATCCCTGTTGGTTCAGTGTTGCATTGTATTGAGTTGAAGCCTGGTAAAGGCGCGCAGATTGCGCGTTCCGCTGGTGCCTCTGTTCAGCTTGTGGCGCGTGAAGGTCAATATGCCACTTTGCGCTTGCGCTCCGGTGAAATGCGCAAAGTATTGGCTGATTGCCGAGCAACACTGGGCGAAGTCTCTAACTCAGAGCACAATTTACGTAAGTTAGGTAAGGCTGGCGCTTCTCGTTGGCGCGGTGTCAGGCCCACTGTTCGTGGTGTCGCGATGAACCCGGTAGATCACCCCCATGGTGGTGGTGAAGGGCGCACCTCAGGGGGCCGTCATCCAGTGAGTCCGTGGGGTACTCCTGCGAAAGGTTACAAAACGCGTAAGAACAAGCGCACTGATAGTTTGATTGTCCGCCGTCGCGGTAAGAAATAAATTCGCTTGTTAGAGCAAAGAGACTAGAGGAAGACATTGTGCCGCGTTCACTGAAGAAAGGCCCGTTTATCGATCTTCACCTGATGAAGAAAGTTGAAGCTGCGATAGAGAGCAATGACCGTAGACCCATCAAGACCTGGTCGCGGCGCTCTATGGTATCACCCGATATGGTTGGGCTGACTATCGCCATCCATAACGGCCGTCAACATATACCGGTCCTTGTGAATGAAGACATGGTCGGGCATAAACTTGGGGAGTTTGCGGTAACGCGTACTTTCCGAGGACATATCGCGGACAAGGCGACCAAGCGTTAGACGCTTATCTGTAGCGAGGCATAGAAAATGGAAGTAGCAGCAAAATTGAAAGGCGCACAGATTTCGGCGCAGAAGGTTCGCCTTGTTGCGGATCAGGTGCGCGGTCTGCGTGTAGAAGAGGCCCTCGGGCTACTCGAGTTCAGCTCTAAGAAAGCGGCTCATATCGTCAAGAAATTACTCGACTCAGCGATAGCTAATGCTGAGAACAATGAAGGTGCAGACGTCGATGAGTTAGCGGTGTCCAGCATTTTTGTAGACGAAGGTATGACTATGAAGCGTTTGCGGCCTCGAGCTAAAGGGCGTGCGGATCGGATTTTAAAGCGCAGCTGCCATGTCACTATAAAAGTTGCAGATAGCTACCGCTAAGTTTAGGAGAAGATTAAATGGGTCAGAAAGTACATCCAACCGGTATACGACTAGGGATTGTCAAAGATCATACATCGATCTGGTATGCCGAAAACAAGAATTACGCCAAGCAGCTGATCACTGATCTGCAGACGCGAGCCTATATTGAGAAGGCTCTGGACCACGCATCGGTTAGTCGCATCGTGATCGAGCGGCCAGCGCAGACAGCTCGCATCACTATTCACACTGCCCGACCAGGTATTATTATTGGTAAGAAAGGTGAGGATGTCGATAAGCTGCGCAAAGATCTTACGAAGAGAATGGGCGTACCTGTCCACATTAATATTGAAGAGATTCGAAAGCCGGATCTGGATGCAAAGTTGGTGGCGCAAAATGTTGCGCAACAGCTAGAACGTCGAGTGATGTTCCGTAGAGCCATGAAGCGCGTAGTGCAAAATGCAATGAGGCAAGGTGCTGAGGGTATCAAGGTTCAGATTGGGGGCAGATTGGGTGGAGCAGAAATTGCTCGTTCCGAATGGTATCGGGAAGGGCGAGTGCCTTTGCACACGTTGCGCGCGGATATAGATTACGCCACGTATGAAGCTGCAACGACCTACGGCATTCTGGGTGTGAAGGTTTGGATTTTTAAGGGCGAAGTTATTGGCACTGAAGGCCAAGTTGACGGCGCCAAGAAGACAGCAACTAATTAAGGGTTACGCAGATGCTTCAACCAAAGCGTACGAAATTTCGCAAGATGATGAAGGGTCGCAATCGCGGTCTAGCTGAGCGCGGCAGCAAAGTTAGTTTCGGCGAATACGGGTTAAAGGCCGTAAGCCGTGGTCGTCTCACGGCGCGCCAGATTGAGGCAGCACGTCGAGCAATGACTCGTCATATCAAGCGCGGCGGGAAAATCTGGATTCGCGTGTTCCCTGACAAGCCGATAACCGGTAAGCCTTTAGAAGTGCGTCAGGGTAAAGGTAAAGGTAATGTAGAGTACTGGGTAGCTCAGATTCAGCCCGGTAGAGTGCTTTATGAGCTCCAGGGTGTTTCTGAAGAGATGGCGCGGGAAGCTTTTGCGTTGGCGTCAGCTAAGATCCCAATCGCGACACAATTTGTTAAACGGACGGTGATGTGATGAAAGCTAGCGAATTACGTGCAATGTCTGGCGACGACCTGGGTAAGACACTGCTGACGCTGCGCGAAGCGCAGTTTAAGATGCGTATGCAGAAGGCGACCGGGGAGTTGGGGCAAACTCACTTTCTGCAACAGAACCAACGAGATATTGCTCGTGTGAAGACTTTACTCACTGAAAAGGCGGGTGGCTAGGATGTCGGTAGCAGAGAAGCGTGTAAGACTTGCAACGGGCAAAGTTGTGAGCAATAAGATGGACAAAACAATAACTGTCCTGATAGAGCGGCGGGAGAAGCATCCTGTTTACGGCAAATATATGACGCGTTCTTCAAAAATTCATGCGCATGATGAAAGCAACCAATGTGGCGTTGGCGATACTGTTACTGTTGCAGAATCCCGCCCTCTTTCCAAAACGAAGACTTGGAAATTGTTAGAAGTAGTTGTGAGTGCGTCTTAGGTCTGACCTAGATACAAGCAGTTAGAGGTTCGCGGCACGTCCGCAGTGGGAGTAGAAGATGATTCAGACACAGTCGTATTTGGAAGTCGCTGATAACAGCGGTGCTCGCAGAGTGATGTGTATCAAGGTGCTCGGTGGATCTAAGCGTCGTTATGCACGTGTAGGAGACCTTATTAAGGTAACGGTTAAGGAAGCGATTCCCCGTGGCAAGGTCAAGAAAGGGCAGGTGATGACTGCGGTTGTTGTCCGAACTAGAAAGGGTGTACGCCGTCCGGACGGGTCGCTTATCAAGTTCGATGATAACGCAGCGGTTCTTTTGAATGCACAGGACGCCCCTATAGGTACGCGTATATTTGGTCCGGTAACACGGGAATTGCGTGGTGAAAAGTTTATGAAGATTATTTCCTTAGCCCCGGAAGTTATCTAGGCCGCTGGATAGGTATAGGTAGAAGCAATGTTAAAGATTAAGAGCGAAGACGAAGTGATTATCCTGGCCGGCAAGGACCGGGGTAAGCGTGGAAAAGTGCGCAAGGTACTGGATAACAATAAGGTCATTGTGTCTGGAATCAATATGGTGAAGAAGCATACCAAGGCTAATCCCGATGCGGGAGTGGCTGGGGGTATTATAGAAAATGAAGCCGCGATACAGATATCTAACGTGGCGATATTCAACCCGAGTACTGCTAAGGCTGATCGAGTAGGTATAAAGGTAGATGGAGATCGCAAGGTCCGAATTTTTAAATCCAGTGGTGAGGAGATCGACGCATAGGCTCTCAGGGGCTTAGTGGTCGACAGGTAGAAGACATGGCAGCGTTGAAAGACAAGTACAAAAGCGAAATTGTTCCTCAATTGAAGGAGGAACTGGGCTTAGCCAATGTGATGGAAGTCCCGCGCATTACCAAGATCACACTGAATATGGGCGTGGGAGAGGCTTTGGGCGACAAAAAAGTGTTGGAAAACGCAGTCGCTGATATGGAGAAGATCTCGGGTCAGAAGGTTGTTGTAACCAAGGCTCGCAAATCAATCGCGGGCTTTAAGGTTAGAGACGGCTGGCCGATTGGCTGTAAGGTGACACTGCGCTCTGAGCGCATGTATGAATTTTTGGATCGGCTGGTTAGCATAGCCATTCCACGTGTCCGAGATTTTCGAGGCGTGAGCGCCAAGTCTTTCGACGGGCGAGGTAACTTTGCTATGGGTATAACCGAGCAAATTATATTTCCGGAAATCGAGTACGATAAAGTTGACGCATTGCGTGGTATGGACATCACGATTACCACCTCAGCTCGTACGGATGATGAAGGTCGAGCACTTCTGCGCGCTTTCAACTTCCCACTTAAGGATTAAGAGGCTTTATAGATGGCAAAAAAATCAATGATTGCGCGCGAGAAAAAGCGTACGCAGACTGTAGCGAAGTACGCGGTAAAGCGTGCGTCACTGAAGGCGATTTTGGGCGATACAATGGCCTCTGACGACGACAAGTGGGATGCGCAGGTTAGATTGCAAAAACTGCCGCGTGACGCTAGTCCAGTCCGCCAGCGGCGTCGCTGTGCGATTACCGGTAGGCCGCATGGGGTCTATAGGAAATTTGGCCTTTGCCGAAACAAGTTGCGTGAAGCCGCAATGCGTGGCGACGTGCCAGGTTTGGTTAAATCGAGCTGGTAGCCGGAAAATTGGTTTACGGAGATTAATTGATTATGAGTATGCAAGACCCCCTAGCAGATATGTTGACCCGCATTCGTAACGCACAGATGGCGGGTAAAGAGCGTGTTGAAATGCCTGGCTCGAAGTTAAAGGCGGCCGTGGCCAAAGTATTACAAGATGAGGGATATGTTGATAGTTTTAGCGCGACCGTAGAGGCAGGCAAGCCCCGCCTAGCGATTGAGTTGAAATATCATCTGGGCAAGCCAGTTGTTGCGGAAATAGATCGCATCAGTCGGCCTAGCTTGCGTCGATATTCGGGCAGCGGCGAGCTGCCTTCGGTGCGTGCCGGTCTGGGCGTCGCCATTATTTCGACCTCGCGCGGTGTAATGACCGACCGAGCAGCTCGCGCGGCTGGTATCGGCGGCGAAGTACTTTGTACTGTTTACTAAATCCTGTTTTGAGTTAAAGAGTATTTCTAAATGTCTAGAGTCGCAAGAGATCCAATCCAGCTTCCCAGCGGTGTAGAGGTCAACCTCAATGGTAGCGATGTCACTGTAAAGGGTACCAAAGGTACGCTGGCAGTTTCGCTTTCAGAAGGTATCCACTTCACCCAGGATGACGGTGTTATTACGTTTGCATATGACAACCCAAAACTGGGTGCCATGGCCGGAACAACACGTGCACTGGTAAACAATATGGTCAAAGGCGTAAGCGAGGGCTGGGAGAAAAAGCTGGTGCTAAATGGCGTAGGCTATCGGGCCAAGGTTAATGGGGATGTTGTCAATCTGACAGTGGGACTTTCTCATCCAGTGAATTACCAGCTGCCAAGCGGTGTTTCTGCTCAGAGTCCTACTCCAACCGAAGTGATTTTACAGGGTATTGACAAGCATGCGGTCGGACAGGCCGCAGCCGAACTTCGCAGCTTTCGCCCTCCAGAGCCTTATAAAGGCAAGGGTATCCGCTACGCTGATGAGTTTGTTCGTCGTAAAGAAGCCAAGAAGAAATAGGTATTTGAGATGAGTACAAAAAATGATTCAAGGTTACGTCGCGCACGCCGCTCTCGTACCCAAATTCGTAGTCTGGGAATGAACCGGTTGAGTGTCCATCGTACTCCTCGACATATTTATGCTCAGATTATTGCTCCCGCTGGAGACAAAGTGATTGCGAGTGCTTCTACATTGGACTCTGATCTTCGAAGTGGTGCTACTGGGAACATTGCGGCGGCAGAGAAAGTGGGCAAGTTGGTCGCTGAACGCGCTAAAAAAGCAGGTGTTGTAGCGGTAGCGTTTGATCGCAGTGGGTTTAGGTATCACGGCCGGGTTAAGGCCTTGGCCGATGCTGCTCGTGAAACCGGATTGGAATTCTAGGGTAAAGATATGGCTTTTAACGATCAGAAAAAGCAGCAACAGGACGGCGACCTTCAGGAGAAGCTGGTACAGGTTAACCGTGTATCCAAAGTGGTAAAGGGCGGTCGTATTTTTAGTTTCACTGCCCTTACGGTCGTGGGTGATGGTAAAGGTAAAGTGGGCTTCGGTCGCGGCAAAGCTCGCGAAGTTCCAGCCGCTATTCAAAAGGCGATGGAGGCGGCGCGTCGGAACATGATACAGGTTCAGCTTAACAGCGGGACCATTCAGTATCCAATTAAGGCAGCCCATGGCGCATCTAAGGTTTATATGCAGCCTGCCTCAGAAGGTACTGGGGTGATCGCCGGTGGTGCGATGCGGGCGGTGCTTGAAATTGCGGGTGTGCATAATGTATTAGCCAAATGCTACGGATCGACCAATCCGATCAATGTAGTAAGGGCAACTTTCAATGGTCTCCGTGATATGTCTTCACCAGAAGACATTGCCGCCAAGCGCGGAAAGACCGTCGAAGAAATTCTGAATTAACTATTAGGTTCGCTAGTCATGGCTAAAGCATCTATCAAAGTAACCCAGGTCAGAAGTGGCTTTCATCGCCTGAAAAATCATAGGGCGTGTCTAGCAGGTCTGGGTTTGCGTCGTATTGGCCACACGGTGGAGGTTGAGGATACGCCTTCCGTGAGGGGCATGATAAACCAAGTGCACTACCTAGTAAGGGTAGAGGAGTAAAGTATGTCGGACGTAATGCGGCTGAATAGCCTGAGCCCCGCGCCGGGAGCTAAGAAAAATCCCAAGCGTGTAGGGCGGGGCATTGGAAGTGGCACGGGTAAGACCGCAGGTCGTGGCCACAAGGGTCAAAAGGCTCGTTCGGGTGGAGGGATTCGCCCTGGATTCGAGGGGGGCCAGATGCCATTGCAGAAGCGTCTCCCGAAGTACGGATTCTCTTCTCGTATCAGTCGCACTACTGCGCAGATTCGTCTGGGCGAGTTGAATGCGATAGAGGGTGATGTTGTAGACCTTGAGGCGTTAAAAAACGCAGATCTTGTCAGAGATAACGTTGTGCGTGCCCGTGTTTTTCTTTCCGGTGAGTTGGGTAAAGCGCTTACCATAAAGGGCCTTGTGGTTACCAAGGGTGCACGTGAGGCCATAGAAAAGGCCGGTGGGAAAGTAGAGGAATAAATGGCAACCGCACAAACGCCTTCAGGTAATAAAGCGGGACTTAGCGAGCTCTTCACTCGTCTGCGTTTCGTTTTGATTGCAATTATCGTTTATCGGATTGGAACTCATATTCCCGTACCGGGAATCGATCCTAAGCAACTCGCTGCCTTGTTCAACCAAAACCAAGGCACGATTCTTGGGTTGGCAAATATGTTTTCCGGCGGTGCGCTGGAGCGTATGAGTATTTTGGCCCTTGGGATTATGCCGTATATATCCGCATCTATCATCATGCAGTTGATGTCGGCAGTGACACCCCAGCTAGAGCAGTTGAAGAAGGAAGGAGAGTCTGGCCGCCGAAGAATCAGCCAGTACACGCGCTATCTCACTGTGGTATTAGCCATTATTCAGGCCGTCGGTATGACAGCGGGTATGGCCAATCAAGGCATGGCGTATGATCCCTCGATACTTTTTTATGTGATTGCGGTCACTTCTCTGGTCACCGGCGCGGTATTTATGATGTGGCTTGGGGAACAGATTACCGAGAAGGGTGTAGGCAACGGCATATCTTTGTTGATTTTCGCTGGGATTGTAGCTGGTTTGCCTGCAGCTATCGGCCAATCGTTGGAGCAAGCTAGACAGGGAGAACTGAATGTCCTGATCCTGCTGTTTATTCTGACTCTGGCGATAGCAGTCATTTACATGATCGTATTCATTGAACGTGGTCAGCGACGCATTACCGTGAACTACGCTAAGAGACAGCAGGGTCGCAAGATGTATCAGGCCCAAAGTTCGCATTTGCCACTGAAGGTCAATATGGCTGGAGTGATACCGGCTATTTTTGCGAGCAGTATATTGCTGTTCCCTGCCTCTATCGCCCAATGGTTTAGTACTGGGAATTCTGCAGACTGGTTACAGGACATGGCAGTGGCAATCGGTCCTGGCCAGCCTTTAAATATATTGCTGTTCACGGTGTTTGTTGTCTTTTTCTGCTTCTTCTATACCGCTTTGATGTTCAATCCGGTTGAGGTCGCTGACAACCTTAAGCGTTCAGGCGCTTTTGTTCCGGGGATCAGGCCGGGTGAGAAAACGGCCAATTATATCGATGGTGTGCTGACTCGGTTGACCGTCTTCGGGTCGGCCTATATTGCACTGGTGTGCTTGATGCCGCAGTTTTTGGTCGTTATGTGGAACGTGCCGTTTTATCTGGGTGGAACCTCACTGCTGATTGTGGTGGTGGTGGTGATGGATTTCATGGCGCAAGTTCAGAGCCATCTGATGTCGCACCAATATGATTCGGTGATGAAAAAGGCGAATTTGAAAAGTTATGGTGGCGCCGGGCGAGCCCGTTAAGTAGTCAGGCCCAGGTTATCCAAGTAGGGAGTAGGTGTAATGAAGGTACGTGCATCAGTAAAGAAGATTTGCAGAAACTGTAAGGTGGTCCGCCGAAAGGGCGTGGTCCGTGTGATTTGTGAGACGGATCCTCGACATAAGCAGCGTCAGGGCTGAGGTTGATCATCAATAGTTGATTTTTATGAACGATATCGCTAGACTGCTGCGCCGTTTGTATAGGCCTAGAAGCTTGTCTGGTTTCAGGTTAACGACACGACGAGGCTGCAGCATGCAGCGACGACAAATGATTGGAGAAAGTTGAATGGCTCGTATTGCCGGCGTCAACATACCAGATAACAAGCATACCGTTATCTCATTAACATATATTTTCGGTGTCGGTCGCAGTCAGGCACGTCGCCTCTGTGCGGATACTGGTGTGGCGGAAAGCGCCAAAATCAGTGCGTTGACAGAGCAGGATATGGATGCGCTTCGTGCCAAAGTAGGCGACTTGATGGTGGAGGGTGATCTGCGTCGAGAAGTGTCTATGAACATCAAGCGCTTGATGGATCTGGGTTGTAATCGTGGTCTACGGCACCGTAGGGGTTTACCTTTGCGTGGGCAACGGACCAAGACTAACGCCCGTACTCGTAAAGGACCACGTAAGCCGATTCGTAAGTAAACATTATATTTACGAATTCTTTTTAGTGTAGCTGCACCCTAGTGCAGTGTTGATATTAAGGCAGGAATTTAAGTATGGCGAAGCCAAGTGCGAAAAGCACTCGTAAGAAAATAACCAAGACGGTTATCGACGGTATTGCGCATATTCACGCATCCTTCAATAACACGATCATTACTATCACAGACCGTCAGGGTAATACTCTGAGTTGGGCGACATCCGGAGGCTCCGGTTTTCGTGGTTCGCGTAAAAGCACACCCTTTGCTGCGCAGGTTGCAGCAGAACGGGCCGGTGAAGCGGCAAAGGACTACGGACTTCAAAACCTTGATGTGCAGGTGAAAGGTCCGGGGCCTGGTAGAGAGTCCGCGGTTCGTGCACTCAACACCTGTGGTTATAATATCAGCAACATCACTGACGTCACGCCTATTCCACACAACGGCTGTCGTCCGCCCAAGAAACGTCGCGTATAACGCTTACAGGATAGAATTGACATGGCTCGATATATTGGACCCAAGTGCAAACTCTCCCGTCGTGAAGGGACGGATCTGTTCCTTAAGAGCGGAGTTCGCTCGTTGGAAAGTAAGTGTAAGCTAGACGCCATTCCTGGTCAGCACGGAGCCCGTCGTGGTCGTCTGTCTGACTATGGTGTGCAGTTGCGAGAGAAGCAGAAGGTACGTCGCATCTATGGCGTGCTGGAGAAGCAGTTCCGCAACTATTATAAGGAAGCTGCGCGTCTCAAAGGGGCCACAGGTGAAAACCTGTTACAACTCCTCGAGAGCCGACTGGATAATGTGGTTTACCGCATGGGTTTTGGATCTACCCGGGCGGAATCACGGCAGCTAGTGTCTCATAAGGCCATTTTGGTGAATGGCGTTATTGTTAATGTCGCCTCTTATAAGGTGCAGGCAGGAGATGTTGTTTCCTTGCGCGAGAAGGCCAAAAAGCAGCTGCGCGTGCAGTCCGCTTTGGCACTGGCTTCTCATCGCGGAGATTCCGAGTGGCTAGACGTTAACAGCGAGAAGCTGGAAGGGGTATTCAAGACAGTACCTGATCGGCAGGACCTCTCGTCCGAGATCAATGAAAACTTGATTGTCGAGCTTTACTCGAAGTAACCCACTGAAGGACTAACCTAAAAGACAGGTGCCCCAATGCAGAGTGCAGTGAACGAATTTTTGACCCCCCGCGTGATCAATGTTGAAGAGAAGAACAGCACGCGCTCCCAGGTAACCCTCGAGCCTCTGGAGCGTGGTTTTGGCCACACTCTTGGTAATGCGCTTCGTCGTATATTACTCTCTTCGATGCCCGGTAGTGCGATTACCGAGGTTGAGATTGAGGGTGTGCTGCATGAATACAGCGCGATCGAGGGTGTGCAGGAGGATGTCATCGAAATCCTTCTTAACCTCAAAGGCGTGGCTCTGGTGATGAACGGTAAAGAGGAAGCCGAACTGACACTGAGTAAAAAAGGTCCGGGTACCGTTACAGCGGGCGATATTGAGGTAGATCACGATATTGAAGTCCGTAACCCTGAGCATGTTATTTGTCACCTTAACGCTGGTGCAGAAATAAATATGCGACTGACTGTTGCGCTCGGTCGCGGATACTCTCCTGCCGATTCCCGTGAAAATCCCGAGGAAGAAACGCGTTCTATTGGGCGCCTGCAATTGGATGCGACCTTTTCTCCTGTGTATCGTGTGTCCTATGTCGTAGAGGCAGCTCGAGTTGAGCAGCGTACTGACCTGGATAAGTTGGTGCTTGATTTGGAGACCAACGGAACGATAGACCCTGAAGAAGCGATTCGTCGCGCAGCCACTATCCTGCAACAACAGCTGGCAGTGTTTGTCGACCTCGAAAGTGAGAGCGAGTCTGAATCTGTCGTGGAGGAAGACGAAGTCGATCCAATTCTGCTGCGGCCTGTAGATGACTTGGAGCTGACAGTCCGCTCCGCCAACTGCCTCAAAGCCGAGAACATATACTATATAGGTGACCTGGTGCAACGCACCGAAGTTGAATTACTCAAGACGCCAAACTTGGGCAAGAAGTCGCTTACTGAAATTAAGGATGTGCTGGCTTCGCGCAGTCTGTCTTTGGGTATGCGCTTGGACAACTGGCCGCCAGCGAGTTTGAAAAACGATGATCGGGTTTTAAGCATCTAAGCAGGCCCGATTAACAGATATCAGTGCTGCGATAGCACAGTAAAATAGGATAGCAAAAATGCGTCATCGTCACAGTGGACGTCAACTGAATCGTAATAGCTCGCACCGTAAAGCCATGTTTCGCAATATGACTGTTTCGTTGGTGGAGCATGAGCTGATTCGGACAACCTTGCCAAAAGCGAAAGAACTGCGCGGTTATGCAGAGCCGCTTATCACCCTAGCGAAAAAGGACAGCGTAGCCAATCGTCGCCTAGCTTTCGATAGGACGCGGGACAGCTCGGCCGTGGGTAAACTGTTCAACGAGTTAGGCCCTCGCTATCAGGAGCGCCCGGGTGGTTATATTCGCATTCTCAAATGCGGTTATCGCACAGGGGATAAAGCGCCTATGGCCTATGTCGAACTGGTTGATCGTCCTCAAGTCGAGACGACGGAAGACGACGAAGATTGATAACGTTTTGAGGTCTGATTAAAATTGAAAGCCGGGCATCGCTCCCGGCTTTTTTGTATCAAGAGCAAGCATGTTTTTATTTAGGCCGCTTTTTTTCTTTGTGTGCGTTTTAGTATGGGCCCCAAGAAATGACCCGTAAATGAGGCCTTTATTTTTGCCACATCTTCAGGCGTTCCCGTCGCGATTACGTTGCCGCCACCACTACCCCCTTCAGGTCCTAGATCCACAACCCAGTCCGCCGTCTTAATGACATCGAGGTTGTGCTCAATAATCACCACGGTATTACCGTGATCTCGCAATCGGTGGAGAACAACCAGCAGTTGCCTGATATCTTCAAAGTGTAATCCGGTAGTAGGCTCGTCCAGAATATACAGTGTTTTCCCTGTGTCCCGTTTAGAGAGTTCCCGTGACAACTTGATCCTCTGGGCTTCACCGCCTGAAAGGGTGGTAGCCGCTTGGCCCAGACGAATGTAGGAGAGGCCGACGTCCATTAGGGTCTGAATTTTTCGAGCAATCGTAGGGACAGGTTCGAAGAACGGTAGTGCATCCTCAATGGTCATTTCTAAAACTTCATGGATATTCTTGCCCTTGTACCGCACTTCTAGTGTTTCTCGGTTATAACGTTTTCCCTTACAAACATCGCAGGGTACATATATATCGGGTAGGAAATGCATCTCGACTTTTGTAACGCCGTCGCCTTGGCAGGCTTCGCAGCGACCGCCTTTCACATTGAAACTGAACCTTCCGGGTTTATATCCTCTGGAACGCGCCTCCTGTGTGCCAGAGAACAATTCTCGTACCGGGGTAAAAATGCCGGTGTAGGTTGCAGGATTCGATCGCGGAGTGCGGCCAATAGGGCTTTGGTCGATGTCTATGCACTTATCGATATACTCCATTCCCGTTATCGACTCAAAGGGCGCTGGGGTTAGAGTGGTTGCCCCATTCAACTCAGTGGCGGCGATTGGATAGAGCGTACTGTTTACCAAAGATGATTTTCCTGAGCCTGAAACTCCTGTGACACAGGTGAGCAAGCCCAGTGGAAGTTCTAGGGTGACCGATTGGAGGTTGTTGCCCGTTGCCCCCTTTAACACCAGCATGCGCGCTGGATCTATCTGCGTGCGCCGCTTTGGGATGCTGATCGTTTTTGCACCCGAGAGATAGGCCCCGGTAAGTGAGTGCTCATTGTTCAGGATATCCTCGAGAGTGCCTGAAGCGACAATCTGACCCCCATGTATCCCGGCCCCAGGACCGATATCAATAATATGGTCTGCACTGCGAATAGCGTCTTCATCGTGCTCCACTACCAGCACGGTATTACCCATGTCTCTCAAATGGGTGAGTGTGGCCAGAAGCCGCTCGTTGTCCCGTTGGTGGAGGCCAATAGATGGCTCATCCAGAATGTACATAACGCCCACAAGGCCAGCGCCAATCTGAGAGGCCAGACGTATACGTTGGGCTTCACCGCCCGACAGTGTTTCGGCACTGCGGTTTAACGACAGATAGCTCAACCCTACATCTACCAAAAAACGGTAGCGCGCTCGCAATTCTTTAAGAATCTTGTCAGCGATTTGACCGCGGCGGCCTTTAAGTTGCAATTGATTAAAGTAAACTTCAGCCTCGCCGACTGGCATTGCTGTGATACTCGGGAGGTTATGTTCATCGACAAACACGTGTCGAGCGTCGCGGCGCAATCGAGTCCCGTGGCAGTCAGGGCAGGGTTGGGTAGCCAAAAATTTGGACAATTCCTCTCGCACTGATTGCGACTCTGTATCTCGATAACGGCGTTCCATGTTGGGAAGAATGCCCTCGAACGCGTGCTTGCGTTTAAAAATATCTCCTCGGTCATTGATATAGGAAAAGGCAATTTCCTGAGTGCCGCTCCCACGAAGGATGATTTTCCGGTGTTTTTTACTCAGCTGATTGAACGGACTATCAATACTGAAGTCATAGTGTTCAGCGAGCGAATTCAACATGTGGAAGTAGTAGACATTGCGTCGGTCCCAGCCGCGTATTGCACCTTCAGCCAGGCTCGACTCGGGGAATAGTACCAAGCGCTCTTCATCGAAGAATTGTTTGACACCGAGCCCATCACAGCCACTACAAGCCCCCGCTGGGTTGTTGAACGAAAATAGGCGAGGCTCCAACTCGTCAATACTATGGCCACATTCAGGGCAGGCGAAGCGTGCGGAAAAACTGATGTCTTTGTTTTTGTCTTCCATATAGCTGATAGACGCTAACCCATCCGTTAGGTTCAGCGCGGTCTCAAAGGATTCTGCCAGACGAATACCAAGATCCCCTCGAACCTTAAAGCGGTCTACGACCACCTCGATACGATGCTTTTTCTTTTTATCCAACGCCGGCACATCATCTAGGTCGGCGACGACTCCATTAATGCGTGCGCGGACAAAGCCTCCGGCCCGCAGTTCTTCTAGTGTATGTAGGTGCTCGCCTTTACGGTCGCGCACTACTGGAGCCAGCAGCATGAGTTTTGTTTCTTCGGGCAATGCCAGGACCAAATCCACCATTTGGCTCACGGTCTGGGCCTGCAGGTTGATATCGTGATCAGGGCAGCGTGGCTCTCCCACCCGGGCGTACAACAAGCGCAGGTAATCGTAAATTTCCGTGATGGTGCCAACTGTGGAGCGGGGGTTGTGGGAGGTTGACTTCTGCTCGATGGAAATGGCTGGTGATAGACCCTCTATGTGGTCCACATCAGGCTTTTCCATGATTGAAAGAAACTGGCGGGCATAGGTCGACAGCGACTCTACATAGCGGCGCTGGCCCTCAGCATAGAGGGTGTCAAAGGCGAGTGAGGATTTGCCGGAGCCCGACAAGCCAGTGATGACCACTAATTTGTCCCGCGGAATATCGAGGTCGATGTTTTTGAGGTTGTGTGTTCGTGCCCCGCGTACTTGTATAGTGTCCATAAGAACTCTGGTGCCGCCTTGAAATCTAAACCCGATATTATATGCCTAGACCTAGGTGTGAGGCAAAAACCTCGCTTATATTTTTCCGCATGGACGTGTTTGGATGTTCTGTAGGACTTGGAAATGATAGCATTAGCTGCTGCTTTTCTGGCCGCTTCTTGGTGAAATACGCATAGTGATTACTGAAAACCCCATGACAGGACGCGAGCGTCGAGCGGTAGGTTCGCTGGCGCTGCTGTACTGCTTTCGCATGCTTGGCCTGTTTATGGTGCTGCCGCTGCTGGCCCTGTACGCGTCAGATCTAGCGGACGCAACCCCAACCATGATTGGACTGGCGTTAGGTATTTATGGTCTGACTCAGGCGATATTACAGATTCCTTTTGGGTGGCTGTCTGATCGGGTAGGTCGCAAGCCGGTCATTATCTTTGGATTACTGTTGTTCGCTTTGGGGAGTGTGATCGCGGCAATGGCCGATAGTATGAACGGTATTATTTTGGGCCGTACACTGCAGGGCAGCGGTGCTATTGCCAGTACCGTGATGGCACTAGTAGCCGACTTGACACGAGAAGAGCAGCGTACAAAGGCAATGGCATTGGTCGGTATTAGCATCGGTCTGTCTTTTGCCGTGGCCATGGTGCTAGGTCCGGTTGTTGCCGCAGTGGGGGGCCTTGCCGGCGTTTTCTGGTTTACGGCAGTGCTCGCAGCAGTCGGAATTGGAATTGTTATTCTGCTGGTGCCAACTCCGCACAGTGCCAGTGGTGACCATCAGGAAGAGGGTGCAAGGTTGGGATTTATAGGCCGCGGTCTTGTAGACGCAGGACTGGTTCGGCTCAATTTTGGAGTATTTGTTTTACATTTTATTCTTGTGGCCTGCTTTCTTGTGCTGCCAGGGGTGCTCGAACAGACCTTTGGTGTTGGCCGCGAGCAACACTGGATGGTGTATCTACCCGTGTTGCTGCTCTCAGTCGTCGGTATGGTGCCGCTGATGATTCTGGCAGAACGCGGCAAGCGGCCGCGTCAGATGTTCTTGCTGGGTATTGCATTGATTTTTGCGGCGATCGGTGTGCTGGGCTTCACTGCTACCAATCTGCTGTTCTATGGCGGCCTTTGGCTGTTTTTTGTGGGGTTTAATTATCTAGAGGCGACCCTTCCCTCGCTGGTTAGTAAGACGGTGTTTGCCGGGGGCAAGGGGACCGCAATGGGCGTTTACTCTTCCTGTCAGTTTATGGGTGCATTCGCCGGTGGTGCTGGTGGAGGTTGGCTATTAGATCACCTAGGTAGTGGCGTGCTGACTGGCGTGTGCCTTGCGCTGGCCGCTGGCTGGTGGCTGGTGGTTCAGACTGCCCCTGTGCCTAAGGATGTGACGAATATCACTCCCACTCCCTTGACCGAGACCTGATCTGTACAGATTTGGCGGTCATAGTGGGAGGGGTTCAGGTTCAATTATAGAACTTTGGCCGGAGTTGGTGTCGCAATTGAATGATGAGGTTGCTATAGTCAATAGTCAAATTCGCTATCGATTCTGTGTAAAAAATGAGGAAAATTTATGGCCACACGGGGCATTAACAAAGTCATTCTGATAGGTAATCTTGGCAATGATCCGGAGACCCGCTTTTTTCCTGATGGTGGTGCTGTTACGAATGCCAGTGTCGCCACCAGCGAAAGCTGGAAGGACAAGCAGACCGGCCAAATGCAGGAACGTACCGAGTGGCACCGAGTCATTTTTCGTGATCGTGGAAACTTCAGGCTAGGACAGATAGCCGGAGAGTATTTGAAAAAAGGCTCTAAGGTCTATGTTGAGGGTTCTCTGCGTACGCGTAAATGGCAGGACAAAGAGGGCCAGGACCGTTATACGACGGAAATCCAAGCCGATGAAATGCAGATGTTAGATTCGCGCAGCGCAAGCTCGGGTGACGCCCATGATGGTGCGAACGTTATGCAAAATCCACCCTCAAGGGCCCCTTCTGCCCCTGTAGCCGCGGCTCCAATCCCAGAAGGAGACTCGGGAAATTTTGACGACGACATACCGTTCTAGGGGATGCGCTTGATGGCTGGACAGTAGTTGCCGATCGGTTGTGCATCGAAGATGCGTGTACTCGTATTGGGATCCGATACGCCTCTAGGCGTCGCGTTGATCCGTCGACAAGCACTGTCAGGGCGCCACGAATTGGTGTCCATGAGTTGCTCAGCCTGTCGCTGGAAGAGCGAGCGACAGGCGAAAAAAAGTATCGTACGCGCGAAGAGCGATGTGGTTGTTGATCTTCGTATAGACTTTGCTGGAGAGGGTGGTCCGCAGATTCAGGAGCTGGACTTGCAACGCTGCCACTGGGTGGCCAAGGCCTGTCATCGAACCGATGCTACTTACCTCTATGTCTCTAGTTCGACGGTCTTCTCTGGCGAACTGGAGAGACCCTACCTGGAGGAGGACTCGCCAGATAACGAGGAAGTCGCTGGCCGTCTCCTTGCGCGTGCTGAACACATCGTCGCCGATGTCTGCTTGCGCCACCTAATATTGCGGTTTGGTCCTGTCTTCTCCAGTGAGGGCATGAATCTCATTACGCGATTGCTGGGCTCGCTGCGCGGGGGCGATAGTTTGGTGCTGGACAATAACTTGCGTGGTTGTCCGGTCGCCGCCGATGATGGTGCTAGGGTCCTATTGGCGGTGCTTGATCAGCTGGGTACGGGGTTGGAACCATGGGGAACTTATCACTATGGCAGTTCTGATGCGGCTACCTATTATGAATTTGCGGAGGCCTTGCTGGCTTGTGCCTCGCAGTTTTTTGAGTTCAGCCCTTTGGCGGTGCAACTGGAGCGGGAGACTGATGAGTTGAGGTCGCTCAATCGGACACTCGACTGCAGCAAGATACGCAATACATTTGCCGTTAGACAGATTCCTTGGCGCAGTGCGATTGGCGATGTGGTGAAACAGTATTACGAGCAGCAGCAGCAGGAGTGAGCAGTATGGGTCTAATGACCGACGAAAATTTAAAGGGTCTGTCCATAGCAGTTTTAACAGTGTCCGATACGCGCACGCGGGAAAACGATACGTCCGGAGACTTTCTGGTCAAAGCGCTGGAGGAAGCAGGGCACCACACTGGGAACAGAACCATAGTGCGCGACGATATTTACCAGATACGCGCGGTCCTGTCGGCACTGATTGCTGACGTGGGCATCAATGCAGTGCTCATGACTGGCGGCACAGGGTTTTCGGGGAGGGACTCTACCCCCGAGGCAGTGCGACCGCTCTTTGATAAAGCGATTGATGGGTTTGGGGAGGTGTTTCGCGCCTTGTCTTATGAGGAGATTGGCTCTTCGACAGTGCAGTCTCGTGCCCTTGCGGGCTTTGCCAACAGTACCGTCATATTTTGTATGCCAGGTTCCACCGGCGCCTGTAAGACAGCATGGAACGGCCTTATTTGTCAGCAGCTGGATAGTGGCCACCGCCCCTGTAATTTCGTTGGCGTGCTCAGCGTGCTTGAACACGAGTGACTTTGCCCCCCTTGACCCCTTTGATGCCGGTTGCAGAGGCACTGGCAATGGTTCTCTCCGCTGCTCAGCACATCAATGAGACGATTGATGTGCCTCTTCTCGATGCTCATGGTTACGTGCTTTCCCAGGATGTATTGTCAACAATCGACGTCCCGCCGGCTGATAATAGTGCGATGGATGGATATGCCTTACGTGCCAGTGATACGGAGCAAACGCTCGCTGTAAGTCAGCGTATTCCTGCCGGCACTGTTGGCTCACCTTTGGAGGAGGCTTGCGCCGCTCGAATTTTTACCGGAGCAGCGATTCCTGCCGGTGCGGATGCGGTGGTGATGCAGGAAAACTGTACTGAAGTAGCCGGCAAAGTGAGCGTGTCAGGCTCTGTGATAACAGGGCAGAATATTCGTTATCGTGGACAGGATATAAAGTCTGGCGACACTGTTTTGGAAAAGGGACGCATATTACGCCCTCAGGACATGGGGATGTTGGCCTCCATTGGCTGTGCGCGCGCTAAGGTCTATCGTCCATTGCGTGTCGCCGTGCTATCAACCGGCGACGAGTTGTTTGAACCGGGTAGCGGTGAGTTGCCCGAGGGTGGAATTTATAATTCAAACCGTTATACCTTAGCCGGATTGTTGAGCAATCTTCATATGGAATTTGTCGATTGCGGAATGGTTGTGGATGACGCAGATGCTACTGCACAGGCGCTGCGGAATGCCAGCGAGCTTGCCGACTGTGTTATCACCACTGGTGGTGTTTCAGTGGGTGAGGAAGACCATGTTAAGGCCCAAGTGCAGCGTCTGGGGCGACTGGATCTTTGGAAGCTTGCAATAAAACCGGGCAAACCTCTGGCTTTTGGGAGTATTGGCAATACATCGTTCATTGGCTTGCCAGGGAATCCCACCTCTGTTTTTGTTACTTTTTGCTTGATAGCACGCCCGTTCCTTTTAAAAATGCAGGGTGTTGCTGAGCCTGAGTCACCTCGCTTGCAGGCGGTGGCCGCCTTCTCGGTTAGTAAGCCAGGTGGTCGACAAGACTACCTCCGCGTTATTGTGGAAAACACATCGCAGGGCTTGCTAGCGAAGAAATTTTCAAACCAGAGCTCCGGCGTGCTCAGTTCGGTAAGTCATAGCAATGCATTGGCAGTGATTCCGCCTGGCGTTGTCGTATCTGAAGGCGATACCTTAGAAATAATACTGCTTGATTCGATAGCGGGGTAATTGAGACGCTGTTAGCGTTGCGCGCCCCTCTTAGAATATCAGTCTGCCTGCGCTGTCATGGCTAATCGGAAAACTTCTGAAACACGAGAGAAGCGTTAGTTCCACCGAATCCAAAACTGTTGGACATCACCCGTTGCAAATCGACATCGTCATGACGCGCAAGCGCGATAGGTAAACCGTCAGCTTGCGGGTCCAGTGCCTCGATGTTGGCCGAGGCGGCGATAAAGCCCTGCTGCTGCATTAACAGTGAATAAATCGCCTCTTGCACGCCAGCAGCACCAAGAGAGTGGCCGGACAGCGATTTGGTGGAGCCAATCACTGGTGTCTTGTCCCCACCCCGGAATACCTCTCGAACGGCCTTCAGTTCTTGAATGTCGCCTGCGGGTGTACTGGTGCCATGGGCATTAATGTAATCAACCGATCCTTCGACAGTGCTCAGCGCTTGGTGCATGCAGCGCACAGCGCCTTCGCCGGAGGGTGAGACCATGTCGTAACCGTCAGATGTGGCACCGTAGCCCACTAATTCCGCATAGATTTTAGCGTCCCTAGCTTTGGCATGCTCCAGTTCTTCTACCACCAGCATACCGCCACCTCCCGCTATGACGAAGCCGTCTCGGTTGGCGTCATAGGCTCGGGAGGCACGTTCCGGGGTGTCATTGTATTTGGTAGATAGCGCGCCCATGGCGTCAAATAAACAACTGAGTGTCCAGTGTAATTCCTCGCCACCGCCGGCAAATACTATGTCTTGTTTGCCCAGCTGAATCTGCTCCATGGCGTTTCCAATACAGTGAGCACTAGTGGAACACGCTGAAGAGATTGAATAATTAACGCCTTTGATTTTGAAGGGTGTGGCAAGACAAGCGGACACCGTGCTGCCCATAGTTTGGGTGACACGATAAGGGCCAACGCGGCGCAGGCCGCGCTCGCGCATGATGTCTGAGGCTTCGGTCTGACTCAAAGAAGAGGCTCCTCCTGAGCCGGCTATTATCCCTGTGCGTTCGTGAGAAACCTCGGATTCTTGTAGCCCGGCGTCATCGATTGCCCGCTGCATCGCGATATAGGCATAAGCTGCTGCATTGCCCATAAAGCGCAATTTTTTTCGGTCGATGTGTGCTTCGATGTCAATTATTGGAGAACCTGAGACATGCGAACGCATGCCTATGTCGATCTGTTCCTGATTGGCCGTGATGCCAGAGCGGCCTTCATACAGAGACTTCGAAACTGTGTCGGCATCGTTGCCCAGACAGGAGACTATGCCCAGACCTGTGATAACTATTCGTTTACGCATAGGACTAAAAAGACTCCGTTGATTTAAATAGGCCGACTCGCAAATCTTTTGCAACATAAATTTCAGTGCCGTCAACCGAGAGGGCCCCGTCGGCAATACCCATGATTAACTTGCGCTCAATCACACGTTTGATATCAATCTTATAGACTATTTTGCTCGCGCTGGGGAGTATTTGGCCACTGAACTTGACCTCTCCGCAGCCTAATGCGCGTCCTCGTCCGGGGTTATCCCGCCATCCGAGAAAAAACCCGAGGAGCTGCCACATAGCGTCCAAGCCAAGACATCCGGGCATGACCGGATCCCCTGGAAAGTGACATTGGAAAAACCACAAGTCAGGGTTGATATCCAGCTCGGCGATGATTTCCCCTTTACCATAATTGCCCCCTTCCGAACTGATATGAGCAATACGGTCAATCATCAACATTTTGTCTATCGGTAGTTGAGCATTTCCCACGCCAAAGAGCTCACCCTTGCCGCAAGCGATCAGTTCGTCTTTGGAGTATGTGTCTTTACCAATCATAGATTTTCCAGTATTGCTTTGAGCGAGGTATATTGTTTTCCAACCACAAAATAAATAGGCCTGTTTGCCGCGGATAATACGAGTGCGCAATTTGTGCGCCTATTTTAATAGTTGGGAGTCACAAGTCCAGTGGTTTACTGGTCAAAAATATAGCGTTCAGTTAACATCAAGCAGCGGCTGTGTTTTGCGACCCGATGTTGCATAGTATGGTCATGTAGACTGGTTCTTCACATTACAGGGGATTTGGATGTTAACACCCGTACTTCTTTCTGGTGGCGTAGGCAGTAGGTTGTGGCCAGTCTCCAGAGAGAGCCACCCTAAACAGTTTTTAGCGCTGGCTGGGGAGCTCACGATGTTACAGGAAACCCTGCGGCGCACTAGCGGCTTGGAAGCTGCTGCGCCGATCGTAGTGTGCAATGAGGAACACCGCTTTATGGTAGCGGAGCAACTACGACAGTTGGACTTGCAGCCCAGTGCCCTGATTCTTGAGCCACAGGGACGCAATACCGCGCCGGCGTTAGCGTTGGCGGCCTTACAGGCTGTTACCATAGATCCGGAATCCATTTTACTGGTATTGCCAGCAGATCATTTGATTACGGATGTCGAGGCCTTTATTGCAGCGGTCGAAAAATCTCTGCCGTTTGCCGGTGAGGGCAGGTTGATGACCTTTGGCGTGGTTCCCACGGCGCCCGAGACAGGTTATGGCTATATCAAATGTGGGCCTGGCCTGGCAGATGACCTGTACGAGTTGGAGCGTTTTGTTGAAAAGCCCGACGCTGCTGTAGCTCACGATTATATGGAAAGTGGTGGCTACCTGTGGAACAGCGGAATGTTTCTGTTGCGTGCACAAACCTATCTTGATGAGTTGGGTAAGCGCGCACCTGACATTTTGGCGTGCTGCGAACAGGCGATGCACGCCGCGACGGCCGATATGTATTTTGTGCGGCCTGACGCCCAGCTATTTGAGCGGTGTCCATCTGACAGTATTGATTATGCTGTCATGGAAAAGACAGACGCCGGAGCCGTAGTTTCCCTCAATTGTGGTTGGAGCGACGTAGGCGCGTGGTCCGCTTTGTGGGAGGTGGCCGAGCGCGACGCGGACGGTAACGTATTTCGGGGAGATGTCATTATGGACAACTGCCGTGGAAGTTATTTTCGCAGCGAATCGCGTCTGGTGGCTGCGACAGGAGTGGAAAACCTCGTGGTCGTCGAAACTGCGGATGCGATACTTATCGCCGACCGTGATAAAGTGCAGGACGTTAAGCGCATCGTTACAGCATTAAAGCAAGGGCGACGTCCGGAAGCCACTCTGCACCGACGCGTTTATCGCCCCTGGGGCTGCTATGAATCGCTCATAACGTCAGAGCGTTTTCAGGTGAAGCGTATTGTCGTCAACCCTGGGCAACGACTGTCTTTGCAGATGCATCATCATCGCGCTGAGCACTGGATCGTCGTCAAGGGCACTGCTGAGGTCACCTGTGAGGATAAAGTGTTTATGTTGGCAGAGGATGAGTCCACCTATATACCACTAGGCCATAAACATCGCCTCGCCAATCCTGGACATATACCGTTGGAAATAATTGAAGTTCAGTCTGGAGCGTATTTGGGCGAAGATGATATTGTGCGCTTTGAAGACGTATACGGCCGCAGTCAATGATGCGGGCTCAAAATAGAGGATTATTGCTTTGATTAAAAAATGTCTATTTCCCGTGGCAGGTTATGGTACCCGATTTCTTCCCGCCACTAAAAGTATGCCCAAAGAAATGCTGCCGGTGGTTAACAAGCCACTGGTGCAATATGGGGTCGAGGAGGCCATTGAAGCAGGCATGACGACATGCGCAATGGTCACCGGTCGCGGAAAGCGCGCGATTACCGATCATTTTGATATTAGTTATGAGCTCGAGCATCAGATTTCTGGTAGCGGCAAAGAAGCGTACCTCGAAGGTATCCGCGGCGTTCTGGAAAAGGGTATTTTTACTCAGGTGCGCCAACGCGAAATGAAAGGTCTGGGACATGCGATTCTTACTGGAGAACCGCTGATAGGAAATGAACCTTTTGGCGTTCTGCTTTCGGACGATTTATGCATGAATAATGGCTCTGGGGTGTTATCTCAGATGGTGCAACTTTTTAAGCAATTTCGATGTTCCATTGTTGCTATTCAGGAAGTGCCGGAAGATGAAACACATAAGTATGGAGTCATTCGAGGTGAGAGCCTGAGCAACGGTGTTTATCGAGTTGATGAGATGGTGGAAAAGCCAGACCCCAAGGACGCACCGTCGAACTTGGCGATCATCGGGCGATATATACTCACGCCGGATATATTCGATATTCTTCGTGTGACCAAGCCCGGCGCCAACGGTGAGATTCAGATCACCGATGCGCTGCAAACTCAGGCTCAAAACGGATGTGTCATGGCCTACAAATTCAAAGGGCGTCGCTTCGATTGTGGCAGTGTTCCGGGCTTTGTAGAGGCCACGAACTTTATCTATGAGAACTATTACCTGCCAAAATAAGTGAGCGCCGTGTGCAAGAAATTACCTGTTTTAAGGCTTACGATGTCCGTGGGCGAGTTCCAGATCAACTCAACGACGACATTGCTCGTCGTATCGGGCGTGCCTACGCTGACGTCGTCAAGCCCCGGCAGGTGGTTGTGGGGCACGACATACGTTTGACCAGCGAAGCCATTAAGGCCGCTGTGACCGAGGGTCTGCTCGAGCAGGGCGTTGATGTGTACGATATCGGCCTGTGTGGTACTGAAGAAATATACTTCGCTACATCGCATGCCGGTATGGATGGTGGTATCGCCATCACGGCTAGTCATAACCCAAAGGATTACAACGGGATGAAATTCGTGCGTGAGGAGTCGCGTCCGATTTCCGGGGATACTGGCCTGTTCGATATCAAGAAGTTGGCTGAGCAGGATCAGTTTACGCCAGCAGCTGAGCGCGGACAGTGGTATCCACTGAATACGTCCGAAGCTTATGTGCAGCATCTGTTGTCCTATGTCGATACCGCCAGCCTGAAGTCGCTTAAAATCGTGGTAGATGCGGGAAATGGTGGAGCGGGCCGGGTAGTTGACCTGCTGGAGCAGCATTTGCCGTTTGAGTTTATCAAGCTTCATCATAATGCGGATGGAAACTTTCCAAACGGTGTACCTAACCCACTGTTGCCAGAGAATCGCGTCGCTGCAACAGCCGCCGTGCGAGACCATGGGGCAGATCTCGGGTTGGGCTGGGACGGAGATTTCGACCGCTGCTTTTTCTACGACGAAGATGGTAATTTTATAGAAGGTTACTACGTGGTCGGTCTATTAGCTGAAGCATTTTTGAAGCAGCAAGGTCCAGCTCGCATCGTTCATGATCCGCGACTGACGTGGAACACAGTTGATATTGTGCAGTCATTGGGTGGCGAGGCGGTACAGAGCAAAACCGGCCACGCGTTTATCAAGGAGCGGATGCGGCTCGAAAATGCAGTGTATGGTGGTGAAATGAGCGCCCACCATTACTTTCGTGATTTTGCTTATTGTGACAGCGGTATGATTCCCTGGCTATTGGTAGCGGGTTTGATTAGTAGCAGTGGTCAGCCGCTTTCCAGACTAGTCGCTGAGCGCATGGCGGCGTATCCCTGCAGTGGGGAGATCAATCGCACCATTGAAAATCCGATGGCGGTGCTGACGAAGATAGAAGCGGTCTATCGCGACCAAGCAGAATCTGTTGAGCACGTCGACGGTTTGAGCATGTCTATGGGCGAATGGCGCTTCAATGTCCGAATGTCTAATACCGAACCACTAGTGCGCCTGAATGTGGAAAGTCGTGGCGATCAAGCTCTCATGAAAGAGAAAACGACAGAGCTACTGGCCTTGATTGACGCCTGATCTGAGGGGTTGAAGTGGGTCTGATGTCGGCTCACTTCTGAGCATTTTTCCAGCGCTGTATTAGTCGTTCAGTAGCACCATCCATAATGTTTCTATTGTCTGTGTCTTGCAGTTTTTGCGATATACCCACGCTGATTTCCTTCCCTAATTCAACGCCCCATTGATCGAAGGGATTAATGTTCCACAGTCGGGCGCTGCAAAAGGTACGGTGTTCATACAGCGCCAACAGCGCACCCAGAGTCGCCGGATTAAGCGATTCCATAGTAATGACACTGCTGGGGCGATTGCCCGGCATCACTAGGTGCGGGGCAAGGTCTTCTGCTTTTTTGTTATCCAGTCCGCGCTGTAGCAAAGCGTCTTTGGCGGCCTTGAGTGAGCGGCCTACCATCAGTGTGCGGCTCTGCGCCAAACAGTTGGCCACTAGGTTTAAATGTTGCTGTGCCATGCCGGTATGAGTCGTCAGCGGGAGTACAAAATCCACAGGACACAGCAGTTGGCCTTGGTGTAATAGCTGATGAAAAGAATGCTGGCCCAAGGTGCCAGTTGAGCCCCATAGAACCGGGCCAGTCGTGTAATCAAGAGGCTGGCCGTCGACACTGACACGCTTGCCGTTGCTTTCCATGGTCAGTTGCTGCAAGAAGTCAGGCAAACGTTCCAGGCTATGGTCATAGGGCAGCACTACATGATTTTTGGCGCCGAGAAAATTACAGTACCATAGCTCCAGTAGGCTCATAAGCAGGGGCATATTGGCACTCGGCGCGCAGGTGTAAAAATGTTGGTCCATCGATTCGGCCCCAGCCAAAAATTCGGCGAACCTCTCCCAGCCAACAGCAATGGCGCAGCTGAGGCCAATCGCAGACCACACTGAGTAACGACCGCCTACCCAGTCCCATAAGGGTAGGCAGTGGCCCGCGGGTATGCCGAAGTCTTCTGCTGCTTGCAGATTGGTAGTGATGGCCAGGAAATGTTTTTCCAGTTCCGTCGCTTTGGCGCCGGCAGTTAACATCCACGCTCGTGCTTCGAGGCTATTGGCAAGAGTTTCCTCGGTGCGAAAGGATTTTGAGCAGATAATGAACAGTGTGGAAGCCGCATCTAGGTGCAGTAACGTCTCTTGCAGATCTGCCGGATCCGCATTGGCCACATAGTGACATCGGATATTGCCTCGGAAGGGCTTTAATGCCGACGTGACCAGTCTCGGACCGAGGTCGGAGCCGCCAATCCCAATATTGACGACATCCGTAATGACCGCGCCCGAATAGCCAGTATGCTCGCCCCGGTTAAGCCTTTGCGCAATGGCCTGCATGCGGCCTCGGGTTGCCACCACGTCTTTGAATTTGTCGGTGTGTCCCTCGCTACTGGAGGCCCGCAGTAGCGTATGCAGTGCGGGTCTATTCTCTGTGTTGTTGACAGGTTTCCCGCTAAACAGGTCGACGATACTCTGGTGTAGCCCAGCCTGTGTTGCCAGATTGAGCAGAGATGCTAGAGCATCGTGGTTTAGTAGGTGTTTAGAGTAATCAAGTTGCAGGCCCGCAGCTTCGAGGGTGAATTTCTCAGCGCGACTATCATCCTCCTTGAAAAGTCGTTCTAGCGACGCCTGCTTCAATGCTGCAGCGTGGGCCTTTACCTCTGCATAGGCTGGAAGGTCTGGTAGGAGCATGTGCGCTGTCATTGATGGTGCCTACCCTGTTTTAGTGATCTCGGTTGATCGATAGCTCCGTGAGACGTTCAAGGGCATCACGCGCTTTGCTGCAAGGTAGTATAGCCAATTTCTCCAGCGCGAGGTTATAGTGGTGTCTAGCTCGTGCTTGAGTGTAGTCGATGGAGCCGCACCGTCTGACGATAGCAATAATTTGATCGATCTGGTCGGTATTTTTTTCAGTGATTGCATGGCGGATAATCGCTTGCTCAGCAGCACTGGCCTCGAGTAGCGCGTGTATGAGGGGCAGGGTGACTTTACCCTCTGTGAGGTCATCCCCCACATTTTTACCCATCGTGTCGGCATTGCCGTCGTAATCCAGAACATCGTCAATCATTTGGAAGGCGATGCCGAGGTTGAGGCCAAATTCTCGTAGGGTGTCCCGGTTTTTTTCCTTCTCGCCAGACAGAGTAGCAGCACCGTAGCAGGCCGCCGCGAACAGAATAGCGGTTTTTCGCGTAATCACGTCCAAGTATTGCACTTCATTCGTGTTTACATCACCTGCGCGGGTTAATTGCAGCACCTCACCTTCAGCGATAATATTGGTGGTCTCTGCCATATGGGTCAGTATAGGCATGCTTCCTAGCTGGACCATCAATTGAAAAGCGCGTGTATAGAGGAAGTCGCCGACTAATACTGAAGGGGCGTTGCCAAATTTAGCATTGGCGGTGGGGCGCCCACGGCGCAGAGTGGAAATGTCGACCACGTCGTCATGTAGCAGGGTAGCGGTATGAATAAATTCGACAATCGCAGCAAAGGTGACATGCTCGTCACTACACTCCCCTAAGGCGGAGGCGCTGAGGAGCACCAGCAGGGGCCGGAGTCGTTTGCCGCCGGCATCGATAATGTAATGCCCGACGTTTTCCACCATATCAACGTTAGAGTGGAGTTGTTCGATGATGAGTTGATTAACTCGCTCGAAGTCCTGTGCGACGGTGGCGTGTATTTGATGCATAGGGTGTGATT
The DNA here is from genome assembly GCF_047729875.1 of Halioglobus sp. Uisw_031. Lineage (NCBI taxonomy): Bacteria > Pseudomonadati > Pseudomonadota > Gammaproteobacteria > Cellvibrionales > Halieaceae > Halioglobus > Halioglobus sp. Uisw_031. The sequence goes on from NZ_CP159826.1 coordinate 745,961, forward strand.
GCGAATGAAAAGTGCAAGCGCATGCTAGGGTGCGCCCACTGACCTGTCAAGCTGGGGATGTTCGGACGACTCCGCCGAGACCAATCGCAACCCCTTGTTTTTATGTTAAATTAACCCTTGCTCCGCCCCTCCAATTTAAGTAAAATCGCCGCCCTCTGGATGCTACTGTGCTTGATTGCAGTCGTTAAGAGTCAATTCAACTGTTTGTGCCTGGCTCTGCCCCCTTGATTTACAAGGGATTATTTTAAATGCGAGAAGGCTAATTAAACGGAGCGCACTATGTACGCAGTAATAGAAAGCGGTGGCAAGCAACACCGTGTTATTGAGGGCGAGACCCTTAAACTGGAAAAAATTGAAGTACCCACTGGTGAAACTATTGAATTCGATAGGGTTCTGATGGTCGGTGGCGCTGAGATTAAGATTGGCACGCCGCTGGTCGCTGGCGGAAAAGTATCCGCTGAAGTGATTGCCCACGGACGTCATAAGAAGATCAAAATCATTAAATTTAATCGCCGTAAGCACTTTCGCAAAGAAACTGGCCATCGCCAGTGGTTTACTGAAGTGAAGATCACGGGTATTACGGCTTAAGGGAGGGCTTGGACAGTGGCACATAAAAAAGCTGGTGGTAGTACCCGTAACGGGCGCGATTCGGTAAGCAAACGTCTGGGCGTCAAATGCTTTGGCGGTGAGGCAGTGAAGGCAGGTAACATCATCGTGCGTCAGCGTGGCACGCGCTTTCACCCAGGGGAAAATGTGGGTATCGGCAAAGATCATACGCTGTTCGCGAAGGCAGATGGCAAGATAGAATTTATTGTTCGTGGCCCGAAAAGCCGCAAGTTTGTGCAGGTCGTGAGCGCCTGAATCGATGGCAGACAAGCCAAGCGATCAAAGGCCTCGTCAATTGACGGGGCTTTTTTTTATGCCCACGATGGTCCCAGCTATCAGAGATTTTGGTGACTAAGCGATCAGATGCTCTAGTCAGGGGTAAAAATGAAATTCGTAGATGAGGCAAGTATCAATGTATACGCCGGCAAAGGTGGTAACGGCTGCCTAAGCTTCCGGCGTGAAAAGTATATTGAAAGAGGTGGGCCCGACGGTGGCGACGGGGGTGATGGGGGTAGTGTCATCGTCGAGGCTGATGAAGCCCTCAATACCATGATCGATTTCCGCTTTAAGCGGCATTATCGGGCTCAGACGGGTGAAACCGGTGCCGGCCGCAACTGCACTGGCAAGGGTGGGGAGGATTTGGTGTTGCGCGTGCCCCTGGGCACTACAGTGATTGATGAAGATCTGGGTGAAGTATTAGGAGACCTGTCAGTGCCTGGCCAACAGCTGGTCGTCGCGCAAGGAGGGTTTCACGGTCTGGGGAACGCTCGCTACAAATCCAGCACCAATCGTGCCCCTCGGCAGACATCGCCTGGCAGTGACGGAGAGGTTCGCAGTTTGAAGCTGGAGCTTAAAGTGTTGGCAGACGTGGGTCTTCTGGGGCTGCCAAATGCGGGTAAATCGACGCTGATTCGCTCAGTATCTGCCGCTAAACCTAAGGTAGCAGACTATCCGTTTACGACCCTGGTACCCAACCTCGGTGTGGTGAGTGTAGAGGCTCACCGAAGCTTTGTTATGGCGGATATCCCCGGTTTGATTGAGGGCGCCTCTGACGGGGCGGGTCTTGGTATTCGTTTTCTCAAGCATCTGACACGCAATCGTATTCTGTTACATCTGGTCGATATGGCGCCGTATGACGGAGTCGAGCCCGCAGACGCCGCGCTGACCATCGTGCGGGAACTGGAACGCTTCAGCCCTACGCTCGCTCAGCGTGAACGCTGGCTTGTACTTAACAAAAGCGACCTAGTGGACGCTGAAACATTCGCGCAGCGCCGCGATGCGGTGTTGGCGGCGCTTGACTGGCATGGCCCTGTGTACTCCATTTCCGCGATTCGATCAGAGGGCACAGCGCCGATGTGCGGTGATCTGATGACCTATCTGGAGGAGTGCCGCGCGCGGGAAGCGGCGCAGCCTGAGTTAGCGGATGCCGAGAAAGAACTGCAAAGCCGCATGCAACTTGAAGGTCGACAGCGTATCGATGAACTTCGCGCAGAGCAGAGTCGCGCGCCGTTGGAAGACGATGATATTGATGATATCGATATCGATGATGATGACGATTTTGAAGTTGATGTCGAGTATCGTCCATAGGACAGCAAATGACTGAACGAGCAGAAATTGCCAGCGCGCGACGCTGGGTAGTCAAAGTGGGCAGTGCACTGCTCACCGATGACGGCCGTGGTCTTGATGTTGATGTCATTTCGGCATTGGTGAAACAGTTGGCGCAACTGCGCGAGTCAGGTTGTGAGGTGGTCTTGGTGTCCAGCGGCGCGGTAGCGGCGGGCATTGTGCGCCTGAGTTGGGATGTGCGCCCACAGCTGATACACGAGCTTCAGGCGGCTGCTGCGGTGGGACAGTCGGCGCTAATACAAAGCTACGAGACAGCCTTCAAGCGCTACGGTGTTGCCACCGCGCAAATATTGTTGGTACACGACGATGTGGTTGCCCGAGACCGCTATCTGAATGCACGCCGTACCCTTCAGACGCTACTAAACCTGGGGGTGGTGCCCATCGTCAATGAAAACGATACCGTGGTCACAGAGGAAATCCGCTTTGGAGATAACGATACGTTGGCAGCTCTGGTGGCCAACCTTATCGATGCGGATGTGCTGGTTCTGCTAACCGATCAGGAAGGTTTTTGTGAGGAGGATCCTCGTCGTAATCCTGCGGCAAAGCTAATCGAGTCGTGTGATGTAGACGACGTTCGGTTGGACGACATGGCAGGAGAAGGCGGCATTCTGGGTCGGGGTGGGATGGTGACGAAGCTGCGCGCTGCGCGACTGGCAGCCCGTTCTGGCACAGAGACGGTGATTGCGTCGGGCAGAGTAGATAACATTCTAAATAGCGTGGCCGCAGGTGCCAATGTCGGAACCTGGCTAAAGACTGACAAACGGCCACATAATGCACGCAAGCAGTGGCTAGCAGGTATGGAGCAGCCTTCAGGGCGTCTAGAGTTGGATGACGATGCGGTGCGCGTCCTGATTGAATCTGATAGCAGTTTGCTGTCTGCAGGCGTGTGCAGTGTGCAGGGAGATTTTGCGCGGGGCGATATGGTGTCTTGCCACGACTTCCAGGGCCGTGAAGTAGCCCGCGGACTGGTGAACTACAGTGCGGTTGAAACCCTGCTTATCATGGGTTTACCTTCAAGTGACATCGAGTCTACTCTCGGTTACCGGGGCGATGAAGAACTGATCCGCCGCGATAACCTGGTTCTGCTTTAGGCGCTATACGTCGGGCACTGGTTAGGCTTGGGCTGGCTGACCTAGCTCAGCCAGCGTCCCAGAGATGTCTTCACCCAGAGGAAGTTCATTAGTTTCTTCATGCCCTCTGCGCTTTTGGCGCTGTAGGGATAACCATTCTGCATTTTACCACCGAAGCGATCGATTACGATGGGCATTTCATGGCAATAGCCGCGGATGCCTTTCTTGCCGTTGACCTGGCCCAGCCCTGAGTTTTTCTTCCCCCCAAACGGTGCGGCGGGAATACCATAGCTCACTGCCATGTCGTTGACACTGCAGGCGCCGGTATCGATGGCTGCCGCTAACCGGTATCCCTTGTCTTTATCTTTGGTCCACACGTTACCATTGAGCCCAAATTCAGAATCATTGGCCAAGGCCACGGCTTCATTTTCGTTATCCACTTTTTGGATGCACAAAACGGGGCCAAATGTCTCCAGCAGCATGATGTCCATACTATTATCGACCCCTGTAATGACAGTAGGCTCGTAATACAGACCCGGAAGATCGGGATTACGGCGCCCCCCCATCAGAATATTGGCACCTTTCGTTCGGGCGTCTTCCACATGGGCTTCGATGATGGTCATCTGTCTGTCCCAGAATACGGCGCCGATATCTTCATCCCAGCCGTGTTGTGCACCCTGGCGCAGGCCCTTACCTTTTTCGAGTACCAGACGCATGAATTCGTCGTAGACATCCTTCACCACGTAGATGCGCTCTGTGCCGCAGCAGTAATGGCCAGTGTTCATGCACGAGCCTACCCAAGCGCCATCTGCGGCACGGTCTAAGTCGGCATCAGCGCATACGATCATAGCGTCGTTGCCGCCCAGTTCCAGTGTGCAAGGGATCAATTGACTGGCGGAGGCTTCGGCGACCTTGCGGCCGGTGGCGACTGAGCCAGTAAAGGACACTTTGTCTACGCCACCACGCACGATGGCGGCACCGGTTTCGCCATCACCCAGGAGCACTTGTAGCACGCCTTCAGGCAGACCCGCTTGGAGAAAAATTTCCTCTGCCAATTTTGCCGAATAAGGGGTGACCTCAGAGCCTTTTGCAACCACGGCATTACCCGCCAGTATGGCCTGAGCTACCTGGTTCATGACCAGTACAAAAGGGCCATTCCAGGGTGTAATGAGTCCCACGACACCCAGCGGCTTATAAAGAATGCGTAGTTGTTTCATCAAGCCCAAAATGCCGTGTACCTTACGCTTGCGCGGCTTGAGGAACTTCTCGGCATTTTTAGCGTAGTAGCAGAGCTGATCTGCGACCGAAAAGACCTCCATGCTCATGGCATCAGTGCGGGCTTTACCTGTTTCCTTGACCACGACGTCGATGATGTCGTCTTGGCGTTCGAGCACAATTTTCAATGCACGTTCGACCACGGCGGCGCGCTCTTTCATGCTAGTGGCAGCCCAAGCGGGCTGTGCCGCTCTGGCTTTAGCAATGGCATTAGCGACATCCTCTGCATTGGCGCAAATCATTTCACCTGTGAGTTCCATCGTGGCGGGACTGCGCAGCTGTAGATGACGTCGAGAATCTGTGGATTCGATGGGTTCGTAGATAGACATGGTGGCCTCCTCCTTTGGATTGGATAAACTAATGGTCATTAGTTTGGGTGTCAATGTCTTTTGCGCGCACGCTGACTGACCAATAAAGTCAGTCGTCGGACCGGTGGGTTCTGACCTATCAATCCGGAACATACTGGTATGGCACTTACAAGTGGTGTCGAATGTGGAATAATGCGCGACTTCTCACTAAACCTCTTACAGCGAGTCTGCCGGTGTCCCCAACTCAGTTACTCATCGTCTATTGCCTGGGCATCGCCGGATTTTCTTTGATAGGCGGCCTGTTGCCCGGCTGGATCAAAATGACTCACACTCGCACCCAGCTGGTGATGAGTCTGGTCTCAGGTTTGATGCTTGGTGTGGCGTTTTACCATCTGTTACCCCATAGCGCGGCAATGGTCGGAGGCTCGCATGGTATTGATACAGCGGTCTGGTGGTTAATGGTTGGCCTTGTCGTTATGCTGCTGCTGCTGCGCGTATTTCATTTTCACCAACACGACTTCACCGATGAAGATCTAGCGCAGCATGATCGCCATCAGCACGGTGAGCATGAGAGCCCCGTCCACGGTTTAAGCTGGGTCGGTCTTGGTCTTGGACTGGCAGTGCACACCCTTATCGATGGTGTGGCACTCGGCGCGGTGATGCTTGCTAGCAGCTCGGCAGGTGGATTAATCGGGATTGGTGTCTTTCTCGCCATACTGCTGCATAAGCCTCTCGATGCTATGTCTATTGTCACGATGATGGCAGCGGGAGGGTGGAGCCGCAAAGCACAAACCAGCGCGAATCTGGTGTTTGCCCTTATGTGCCCGTTGGGAGCGCTGCTGTTTTTCTTCGGCGTGAATGTTGTGGCGGATAGCCGCAATTATTTAGTGGCGGCAGCGCTGGCGTTTTCCGCCGGTGCGTTCATTTGCATTGCGTTGAGTGACTTATTGCCTGAGGTGCACTTTCACAGTCACGACAGGGCCAAGCTGACGTTGGCTTTTCTTTTAGGGCTGGCCCTTGCGTATGCGATTGGCAGCGTGGAGCCTGCCGGCATTCACATCTCCACGCATTAATCTTGAGGAAGATCGATATGGTCAAACGGACTATTTATCCGCCGGTTTGGTTGCTTTTGGGACTTACGACGATCTTTGCTTGTAATGAATATTTTGCGGGGCCACGCTTCACGAGTATTGCAGGGCAGGTGTTGGGCGGAGTATTCCTTATTATTGGGCTGTGGTTGTTGGTGACCGCGGGAGGTTTGTTTAGCCGCGCCAAAACAGGTGTCATACCCTTTCGTAATGTGTCTACACTAGTGACTGGAGGAATTTATCGTTACACGCGCAATCCCATGTATCTGGGTATGTCTTTAGTCTTATTGGGGTGCGCAGTTACGGTCGGCGCCAGCGTGGCTTTGTTGGTGCCCCCGGTGTTCGCTGTGATCATCGAGCTGCGTTTTATTCGGCAGGAAGAGGCGATGCTGCGGGACATTTTCCCCGAACAGTTTGCCGCTTATTGTGGGCGCGTCAGGCGCTGGATTTAGTCAGCAACGTTTTTTGCTATAGTGTACTCATGTCCCCATTGTGGAGAAAAATATGACCTTTAAATGTATATCGATCGACGAAGCCAAGGCGCTGATAGACAAGGGCGGTATCACTATTGCGGATGTAAGAGATGCGGACACCTATCTTGCGAGCAATATTGAAAACGCGATCAATATCCAGCAAGAGAGTATGGATACGTTTTTAGCAGCAGCGGATAGAGACCAGCCGCTGTTAGTCTATTGTTACCATGGAAACTCTAGCCAAGGCGCGGCGGATTATTTTTTTAATCAGGGCTTTGAGGACGTTTACAGTATGGACGGTGGCTATGAAGCCTGGCGGTTAAAGTATTAAAGCCCTATTTTTATGAGTGCTTTCAGAATGCGCCGAGGTTGTAAGGCGTAATCGAAATCAGCCCAGCGAAGCGGTGTGTCACCTATGCCCAAATCAATGGCGCAGTAGCGCATGCACTTAGTGGCTCACTCTACTACTATTGAAGCGTCTAAAATCTTAATTCATTGCGAGTGCAACTTATGTCACTAGACTTCGATGGTGCCCGTCTGCCGAATCCTAACCTGCGCGAAGAACACCATGAGTGGCGCAGACAACTGCGCAAGTTTATCGATAGTGAGATTATGCCTTATGCCGAGGATTGGGACGAGGCCTCTCATATCCCTATTGAGCTCTGGCCGAAGGCGGCGGCTGTGGGCCTCCTCGGTTTGGGGTATCCGGAAGAGTTTGGCGGCGTCAAGGAAGGTATTGACTCATGGCATCTGTGGATTGCCAATGAGGAGTTGGCACGTATTGGGGTTGGCGGTATTCCCGCTAGTTTGATGGTGCACGGTATTGGTCTGCCTCCCGTCATCAATTGGGGTTCACAAGCATTGAAGGAGATGGTCGCCCCCCCAGTGCTGGCGGGTGAGAAGCATATTGCCTTAGGCATCACTGAGCCCGGCGGCGGCTCCGATGTGGCGCAGTTAGCAACGACTGCTGTGCGTGACGGGGACCACTACATCGTGAATGGTTCCAAGACCTATATCACCGGCGGCATGCGCGCAAATTGGGTATCCACTGCGGTGCGCACGGGTGGAGAGGGATCAAGGGGTGTCTCGATGTTGTTGATACCGACCGATGCGGAAGGTTTCAGTCGCACGCAGCTCGATAAAAAGCAGGGGTGGTGGGCATCTGATACCGCCACGCTTTACTTTGATAACGTGCGTGTGCCGGTAGAGAATCTTATTGGCGAGGAAAATCAGGGCTTTCTTGTCATCATGACCAATTTTAATGGCGAACGCATGGCGATGGCGGCTGCGATGGAAGCGTTTGGCCGCGTGTGTCTTGAAGAAGCCGCAGAGTGGGCGCGCGAGCGTAAGACTTTCGGTAAGCGACTGGCGGATCATCAGGTGATTCGGCATAAAATCGTTCAGATGAAACAAAAACTGAACGCAACTCAGGCCTATATCCGGATATGCTTCGAGTCGCTCGAGGCGGGCAACGCGAACCCTGGTGATATTGCGTTGCTTAAGGTGCAGGCCAGTGAAACTATGGAGTTCTGTGCCCGCGAAGCGATGCAGATTCTGGGGGGTATTGGGTATATGCGTGGCAGTCGAGTGGAGCGCATTTACCGCGAGGTTCGGGTTAACGCCATCGGCGGTGGTTCCGAGGAAATCATGCGCGATTTGGCCGCGCGCCAATACGGGTTATAGAGATGAAATTATGGCATTGCAGCGGTGCGCGCTCACTACGTCCTTTGTGGGCATTGGAGGAGATGGCGCTGGAGTATGAGGTGGAAATACTGCCTTTTCCTCCGCGCATGTTCGAGCGGGAATATCTGAAGGTCAATAGCCTTGGGACAGTACCTTACTTCGTAGACGGTGACACCGAGATGACCGAATCCACCGGTATTTGCCAGTATCTGGTGGATCGTTATCAGCGCTATGATTTTGGGCTGCAGCCCTCTCACCCTGAATATGGCGCTTACTTGAATTGGCTGCATCATTCTGACGCCACCCTGACGTTTCCCCAGACGATTGCTATGCGTTACTATTTCTTGGAGCCTACGCCTGAGAAGCAGGCAGTGGCTGATGATTACAGCAAGTGGTATATCTCGCGGCTGCGGCGTCTGGATCGTCACCTTGAGTCCCATGAATATTTGGTGGACAACCGCTTTACCATCGCCGATATAGCGATTGGATATGCCCTGTATCTTGGTCGGGCGCTGAAGCTTGATGGACAATACAAGCCGCAGACGGCTGCCTACCTGCAACGACTAATGGATCGCCCGGGCTTTAAGCGGGCTGATGAACAGGGTGAGCCTTTATCGCTGCCCGGTGCGGAGTAAAAATAAATGAGCGCTAGTGAGCAGGAACTGAAGGAGTTTCGGGTTGAAGTGGCAGCCTGGATGAAAGACAACAAGCCCGCTGACCCCGGCTTTCTGTTGCCCCAGACCTTTATGGAGGTGGGGGACGAGAGACAACTGGAATTTCTGCGGAACTGGCAGCATAAGATTTGGTCTGCGGGTTATCTCGGCATGGCTTGGCCTAAAGAATACGGTGGTTGCGGCGTGGACGCCATTTACCAGAGCATTGCTGACAAGGAAATGCGGCGTCTTGCCGTTCCGATTTGTTTTAATGTGATCGGGTTGGGGTGGGCCGGGCCTCTCATCAATCACATCGGTAGCGAGCAGCAAAAATCGAAGTATTTAAAAGGCATTCTCAATGCGGAAGATGTCTGGTGCCAGGGTTTTTCTGAGCCTGATCACGGGTCAGATCTTGGTAACGCTCAGACCCGCGCTGTGCGCGATGGTGATGAGTATATCCTCAATGGCCAAAAGATCTGGACCACCATGGGTAACTTCGCCAAGTATATGATTTTGCTGGCGCGCACCAACCCAGATGCACCCCGTAAATATGACGGGCTGTCCTTCTTCCTCTCGCCCATGCATGTGTCGGGCATTGACACGCGTCCCATCCGCAAGCTCACCGGTGAGTTTGGCTTCACAGAAACCTTTTTTACGGATGCGCGCATTCCCGCCGAAAGCATAATGGGTGAGGAGGGGCAGGGCTGGAAGATTGCGATGCAGACGTTGCAGTATGAACGCGGGGCTGAGGCCGGTGCCGCTGGTGGGCAGTCTATGGTGCGGATTACGGTCGATGACATGATTAGCCAGCTGGACGGTGTCAGACGAGACGGAGCACCGGTACTCGAAGATCCCGTGGTGCGTGATCAGGTAGTACAAGCCATTATGGAGGAAAAGGCGCTGTTTTTAGGGGATCGACGTTCTCATATCGGACACTTGACGACCGATTATCCGGGCTCGTTACCACTGTCGCACAAATTACGGGGTACCGAAATGACTCGGCGCATGCGCCAACTGGCGATCAACTTGCAGGGCGCTGAGGGCGCTCTGTATGTTGGCGATGATGATGCACGTCAGGGAGGATTTTGGCAGCGTGCCTATTTGAACAGCTTCTCTGCCACCATTGGTGGCGGTACCAGCCAGGTGCAGGCGAATATTATTGCGGAACATGTACTCGGCTTGCCGAAGTAGGGAATGACTATGTCGCTTATTGGAAATACGACCCTGAGCTTCACTGAAGAGCAGGCTATGTTGTTGGATGTGGCAAGAGAATTTTGTCGCGATAAATCGCCTATTACGGCGGTGCGAGCCCAGTTGGACTCTGATTGCGGTTTTGACCAGGCACTCTGGGATGAAATGGTGTCGCTGGGCTGGGCTGGGATTGCTTTGCCTCAATCCTGCGGTGGCTCCGGATTGGGCGTGGGTGCTTTGGTTCCGGTGGTCGAGGCTATGGGGCGTGCGATGTTGGGTACTCCTTTGATCAGTAGCGCATTAGCCGGACAGTTGTTGCTGCGCGCTGGTAATGCGCAGCAGACTGAACGGCTGTTACCCAATATTGCTAGCGGTGTCTCGGCAACGTTGGCGCTGTTGGATAATGGTGACTGGGGTGACGATGGCATAGGACTGATACTGGATGATGAGCGTGTACTGCGTGGTATGAAAAAATGTGTGCCAGACGCGTCCGTTGCCAGCATTTTTGTTGTGTCAGTGTCCTTTAAGGGCAGTGCGGCCTTGGCGATTGTGCGCGCGGATCAACTGGTTGCAGCGTCACTCAGCGCCAATACACTGATCGATCAGACTAAGCGTGCGGCCAATGTCGATTTCAGTGGTATAACCGTCGATGAGAACAATATTATTGTGGGCCCTGCCGTCGCTGCTGCGCTGCGAGATGTCCGCCTGTTGGGTGCTCTATTGGTCGCAGCCGAAGCGACCGGCAGTGCAGCCGCTTGTCTGGACACCACGGTGGACTATCTTAAGACGCGCAAACAGTTTGGCAAGCTGATTGGTTCTTATCAGGCGTTGAAGCATCCGACTGTGGACATACTCACTCAGGTCGACTCAGCACGCTCATTTATTTACCATGCCGCCACGCTGGTCAGTGATGACGCCATTGATGCCGATGCAGAAATTGCCTGTCGCATGGCGAAGGCTCAAGCCTGCCAGACGCTCCTATACGCGGGAGACCGAGCTGTACAGTTTCACGGCGGCATGGGTTTCACTTACGAGTGCGACGCCCAACTCTATATTCGCCGCGCCCAGTGGAGTCAGCAGCAGTTCGGAGATGTTCAGCATCATCGTAAGCATCTTGCTACGCTTTTGTTGGGTTAATATCGCGGCGCTTACGGCTTTGAATAATGACTGTTCTCGCTGCTGTAGGGTCGTACAATCGTATATACTTGTGCATCCCACCGACATTTTGACTTAGTTTCTCTTATGGTAAAAAAGCAGCGCGGCTTTAAGGCCACTATTTTGCCTCGCACCCTGTCTGCGTCATTCGCAGGAATTAGGGCGGGCAGCGCACTGGCCGCAGACAGTGTTGTGCAGCGGGTGCTGGGTCGCGGTCCAGACGATGCTGATTCCGAGTTTGCCCGCCGCGAGGCGCACAAGTTTGTGCGCGACTTAGGTAAACTCAAGGGCACCTATATAAAAATTGGTCAGATGCTGGCGCTGTTCGGAGAGCAGTTTCTTCCCAGGGTGCTGGTGAACGCGCTGCGTGATCTTTCTGACCAGACTGAGCCTCTGCATTGGGATGCACTTGAGTCATCCGTACGAGACAGTCTGGGTGAGCGCTACCAGGAATTAGATATTGATCCTGAGGCGATTGCAGCGGCCTCATTGGCACAGGTGCATTTGGCAAGAGTGCGTTCTAGTGGTGACTGGATTTGCCTGAAATTACAGTATCCTGGACTGGCACAGGTGATCGATGCTGACTTCGACGTGGTCGTGCGTATGTTGCTACTGGCCCGTTGGGTGAAATCGGGCCGCGAGTTGGATGACTGGCTCGAATCCATGCGCGAACACCTACACAGTGAGATTGATTACCGCCGTGAGGCCGCCTCAACAATAAAAATGAGCGAGTTAGTTGCAAGCGTGCGCGGTTCTAATGTCAGTTACCACGTGCCTCAGCTCCATCCTAATTACTGCACTGATGCGGTGCTGGCCATGGAGTATATCGAGGGTGTCTCGGTAGTTGATCCCGATGTGGCTGGGCTGTCGCTTCCGCGGCGTAATGCATTGGCCAAGGGGATGCTCGAACTGTTTTTTTACGAGCTCTACGAGTGGGGGATGCTGCAAACAGACCCCAATTTTGGTAACTATCTCCTGCGACTGGATGATCGCCGTAAGAAGATAGCGGACGATGAGCTGGTGCTGCTCGATTTTGGTTCTGTTCTGCATTGCTCTGAACATTTTCTGCGCAACCTTCGCCAGACGATTGAAGCCGGTCAGCAGCAAGACGTCCCTCGCTTAGTTGAAGGGCTGATTGGCTTAGGTTGTTTACAGAAAGAGACGACTGAGGATGGGTGCAAAATTTTTGCCGATTTCTGCATGCACTTACTAGAGCCGTTGCGCCCGCCGGAGCAATTGCCCGCTGAGTATCTTAATGCCAACGGAGAGTATTGTTGGGGGAAATCTCAATTGATGCGTCGAGCCGCCAAAAAAGCTGCCATGGCGACGACCAGTCGCCAGTTCGTCACGCCTTCGCGAGATTTTGCTTTGATCGCGCGCAAATTGACTGGATTATTTAATTTCATTGCGGCACTGGATGCCGAGTTTAACGCTCACGAGATGGTGCAATTACACATTCATCGTTGGCAGATAAAGGAGAAAAATGCCGCAAAAAAAGAAAGGTAAGGACGACAACTCGCGGGCTATACCCACGTCAAGAGTCAGCCGCTTTACGCGCATGGCCCGCATGGTAGGCGGCGTTGCTGGGGGAATGTTAGCCGAGGGCGGCCGCCAGTTGAGTGCCGGCAAGCGACCGAAAGCCAAAGATATGTTGCTGACACCGGCCAATGCACGCCGTGTTGCAGACCAGCTGTCTACCATGCGCGGTGCTGCGATGAAGGTAGGGCAAATCCTGTCTATGGATACGGGTGAGTTCCTACCGCGGGAACTCGCTGATATTCTGGCACGTCTGCGTGATGATGCACGACACATGCCACCGCAGCAGTTGCAGCGCGCGATGTGTGATGCCTATGGGCCCGATTGGGAATTGCTGTTCTATGGTTTTGAAATGAAGCCGCTGGCAGCGGCCTCGATTGGGCAGGTGCATAGAACCCTTTCTCCAGAAGGTCGAGACATCGTATTGAAAGTGCAGTATCCGGGCGTTGCAGATAGTATCGACAGTGACGTTGATAACATCGCCAGCCTGTTAAAGCTGTCGGGCCTGTTGCCTGCTGATATCGACATACAGCCTCTTTTAGACGACGCCAAGGTGCAACTCAAGGACGAGACAGATTATCTCAAGGAAGCTGAGTTCCTCGCGGCCTTTGGTCAATTGCTGCAGGCAGATGAGCGTTTTTTGGTGCCTGAGGTGTTGCCGGAGTTGACGCACCGTAATGTGTTGGCCATGACCTATGTGAGCGGCAGTCCGATCGAGAGTGTTATCGACCTGCCGCAGGCGGAGCGCGACCGAGTAATGACTGCCCTGATCGAGTTAATGTTGCTGGAGTTTTTTGAATTGAGGATGGTACAGACTGACCCCAATTTTTCCAATTACCAGTATAAACCGGATACGGGTGAAATCGTGTTGCTTGATTTCGGTGCGACTCGACGCTTCAAAGCGAGCTTCGTCAAGGACTATAAGAGGCTGGCACGTGCTGCCATAGCAGGTGATAAAGTCAAATTAGTGGCTGCGTCTGAACGCCTTGGATATTCGATGGGAGAAGAAGGTAGTGACTATCAGAATATGGTTTTGCAGTTTCTTACGCTGGCCTTGGAGCCTTTGCGGCTCGATATAGATTACGATTTTGCTCACTCTGATATGGCGAACAATATATCAAAATTGGGGGGGGAGGTCGCTAGCTTTAAAGATTCATGGCAGGTTCCGCCCTCCGCTGCGGTTTATTTTCATCGTAAAGTCGGTGGTATGTTTATGCTGGCCAGCCGGTTAAAAGCCCGAGTCAACGTGTACCAGCTGATGCAGCGTTGGCTTGTCTGAGATTTACACGCATATTATTTTCCAGTAGATTTCTTGCGTTTCGTTTTACTTTGAAGTGCGCTTTTGCGTAAATCCTCGAACGAGGATTTCAAGCAGCTCGCGTAAAAAGCCGGATCCGGCAACATGTCGCGACACGCGGTGAACGAGATACTGATGATTCCCTTTTTGTCCTGCACGGAACTGTAAACGATGTGAAACAGGCCTACGTTGGGCAGCAGAGGGCCCAAGCTGATTGAATCGATCAGCGCCGCACCACACATGTAGAGCTGCAGTGGTGGTCCTGGCACGTTGGTTACGATGGTATTGAACACAGTGCTGGCCTCGGCCAAACCGGTTGCACTGGCGGTGCGGATGGCCAGCGACAGTACATTCCCAGGCATGACGTCCGTCAGATCGACAGCGAAGCGTGGCCCAAGTGCTTCGGCATAGGCCTTCGCAGATAGCGCCTCATCGTGCACTGCAGCTAGTCGAGCGATGGGATCGACAATGTCCGTGCGCAGAGCTACATTCATAAACCCCACCATGTTGCCGCCGGCAGCGCGCTCCTCTGCAGAGCGTACATCGATCGGACAGCCTGTAACCAGGGTTTGTGTGGGCAGTTCGTCCTTACTCTCGAGATATTGACGCATGCCGCCGGCGACGATCGTTAACATGACGTCATTAATGGTGGCGCCCGGGTGCGTATTCTTGATGGCGCGCACCACTTCGAAATCAAACTTGCTTGCCCCTACCACGCGGTGTCGCGAAATCCTGCCTTGGAAACGGGTCTTTGGCTTGTCCTCAAGATTGTGAAAATGTTTCTCTTGTCTGCCCACACGCAAACGTCGCATCGTGGGTACAGTCTCTTTTAGCATGTCCAACACCTGGCCGGGCTTGCGCCAAGCGTCCATGTAAGCGCGCCCTAGCATTTTTGGAGTGGGGAGTCTTTCCACAATCCATGGAGGCGCTTCACCCACGTCTCTGGTCTCAGGTGTAATATCGTGCACAATATTCATAAACTGGGTGCCAGTGGCGCCATCCATAGCACAGTGATGCACTTTCATCAGGAGCGCAAAACACCCCGGAGGATAGCCCTTGATGTTATTGAGCCCCTCGATGACATAGATTTCCCACATGGGTTTGTCGCGCCGCAGAGGCTGGGAGTGGATGCGGGCAGTCAATATACACAGCTGGCGCCAGTCTCCCGGTTTAGGTAACGCGATATGGCGCACATGGTATTCCATGTCAAAGTCTGGGTCTTCTACCCAGTAAGGCCTGCCAAGGTTATACGGCACAAAGGCCAGTTTACGACGAAAAATAGGCGATAGATGCGCACGGCCTTCTAGCATATTCAATATCTGTTTAAATCGAACTTTGCTACTAGGCGCTGTGGATTGGTCGTAGATATTGACTAAGCCAATATGTTGCGGAAGACCGTCCAGTTCGGCGTGCAGGAACATGGCGTCCTGTCCGGATAACTGCTGCATTTTCTAACCTCTTTAGATTCGTGGAGCCAATGTGCAGCATACTGGCATTACAACTTCCGTCAATACGGGCTGATGCGTATCAGAAATAAAGCTGCTGCAATAATAAGGCGTGAAAAGGGCAGGTGGTTGCGCGCTGCTCGCAACGGCATCCTGCTGGCTAATCGCTCGCCGGGTGTTGCGCTAAGCTGACCACGCGCGATGGCCAATAATGTGAGTGGAGCGCTGTAGTTAATGATACCCATAGGCGGGCTTCATACCTTTACCGCTACTAATTGCTTGCCAATGTTGCCGCCGCTAAACAGGTTTATCAATGCCTGCGGCAACTGTTCAAAGCCCTGTAGGACAGTCTCCCGATGGCGCAATTCACCGCTGTCAAGATGCTGGAGTAGTACCTCGATAGCCTCGGGGAACCGCTTCGCATAGTCCAGTACAATAAACCCTTCCATGCGGGCGCGGCGATACACTAGGTTAAAATAATTCACCGGCCCGGCAACAGGTCCTGTGACATTGTAGCGAGAGATGCCGCCACACAGCACCACGCGGGCGCTTTCCGCAAGATTGTTGAGCGCGATATCGAGAATGTCGCCGCCCACATTATCAAAGTAAACATCCAGCCCATTGGGACATAACTCGGACACTCTCTGCGCTGTATCTTCAGATTTGTAGTCGATCGCGGCATCAAAGCCTAGGTCAGAAACCAGCCAGTCGCATTTTTCTCTGCCTCCAGCGATCCCTACGACGCGTGCGCCGGCAATTCTAGCCAGTTGCCCGGCAATTGAACCGGTTGCGCCGCCAGCGCCTGACACCAGTACCGTGTTACCTGCTTGCGGCTTGCCGATATCCAGCATGCCAAAATATGCGGTTAGGCCAGTGATGCCGAGTACGTTCAGTGCTGCCGGAAGAGATACAGTCTGGGGTATTGCTCGCAGAGGTGTTGAGCGGCCATCACTGGCAAGGTAGCGCCGCCAGCCTAGAGGCCCGGACACCCTTGTTCCTATAGGGAACTTAGGGTTGTCCGATTGCAGAACAACACCCGCACCCTGACCACGCATCACATCGCCGATCTGCAACGGCGCGATGTAGTCTGCCCTCGCCTCCATCCAGCCCTTCATCGCGGGTTCTACCGCAAGATAGTGGACTTCCACCAACACGTCGCCGGCATTTAGGGTTGGCATGGGCAGATCTACCAGGTCAAAATTTGCTGGCTCGATGTCACCCTGGGGGCGTGCCGAAAATAGAATATGTTGGTTATGGCGCTCGGTACTCATGCAGTTCCTTTTTAGTGAGTTACAGGGGGGGCACCAGCAATTCATAGCCCCAGGCCTTCAGTGTTTCCGGATGTTGCGAGAAAACGTCGTTCATTGATGCGATGGTGGCAGCGGATAAGGACGCTGTTTTCACTGTGTTCAGGTCTGTAATCGGACGGCTGAGGGTGCCATCGATGGAGTGGATTTCAAAGCTGGCTTCAGTATCCATATCACTCAATTCCGGCATAAATTGGGCGATTTTCTGGCATGCCTTCGTTGGGTTCAGAACCAGAGATTCGTAGGTCAGCGCCAGTGCGCCATTCAGTTCGCGGGTGTTCTCGAGTTGAGTGCGCAGGCACATAATGGAAAAGTTCGCTGCACGCTTCACGCTCCAGTTGTTGCGCCGCATCAATCCCTCGCTGTGTGCATAGGGGTTCCTCACCATAATAATGAATTTTACCGGCTTAAAGTTCGCCAGAATTGCTTGTGTGCGGATAATGTTGGGTGGACTTTTTTCCAACAGAACAGGCTTTTTTGTGTCCCAATAGGTCTCCCAAACGGCCTTAATCTGAGGCCAGGGCAAAACGTGATCGCGATTCCACGGTTTTTCGCGCATCACAGTTACTAGCTCGGGCAGGGATTGCCCTTCGAGCGGCAGTGAAGATACGTTAATGGAAGTAGAGATTAGCTTCCACAGTAGTGTCGAGCCAGAATAGGGGGGGCAGAGAACAAAAAGGTAGCAGGGCATGAAGGGTTCGCGGCGTCACCGATGATGTGTCAACAGGTCGTTATTACATTAACACTAGCAGAGCAGGCGAGGTTGATCTATATTTGATACGATAAAATACTGGCATCTGTTAACCCATGTGAATCGCAGGGATTACATCATGACAAGTTTGTTATTTTCTCTATTTTTGATCGCCATGATATCCACTATTGTCAACAAACGGATATTTTCACTGGCTACTTTTAGTGTCGCGTTGATTTTGACGATCTATTGGTTCAATTATCAACTGACTAATACTTTGGATATATTGCTCTAGCTGAGGCGATCTTTATGCATATTGATAATTTCCGGCTACTCAACGCCATCGGGCTCATCCTCGTCAGTGCGGTATTGTGTAACGCTTTTTATGGGCAATTCGTCGACGGTGACCTCCCGTGCCCACTTTGCCTGCTGCAGCGGGTCGCGTTTGTCGCTGTGCTGTATGGTTTGTTACTCAATGTTGTTTATGGGGCAAAGCCGCTCCACTATTCCATTATTCTCATTAGCGCTTTTCTGGGCGCTGCCATTGCTATGCGGCAAGTATTGCTGCATATCATTCCTGGCACCCCGCCGTATGGCCCCCCCTTTCTGGGTTATCACTACTACACATGGGCATTTCTTGTCTTTTCGTTGGTGATATTCGGTACGGCCGTTATCAGCGCGTTTAGTGTCCAGTACTCAAAGGGCTCGTATGTGTCCTTCAAGCATCAACAGTGGTTCTGCAAGTTAGCGATTGGCATCACGCTTCTGATGACCTTGGGTAATGCCATCTCTGCATTGATAGAATGTGGTCCTGGTCAGTGCCCCGAAAATCCGACTTCTTACAAGTTGCTAAATGGGCAGCAATGACAATGCGCTTTAGTCAATAAGGCTATCAGTTGCGGCATTGTATTCGAGCTGTTTCCCAGTGCTGATTTAGCACTCGTCAGAGCATGCCCCTATAACTGGCGGAAGAGCCAACGATAAACACTAGAAGGGCGGTTTGCGTGAAGCTTGTGTACACTCATCCCAATATTGCGGTTCTCGTGCAGGCCCATAGTCTTATAGAGCAGGCCGAGATTGAGTGCGTATTGCGTAACGAATATGCCTCTGGCGCTATGGGTGAATTAGCGCCTATCAATGCTTGGCCGGAGGTCTGGGTTGTAGATGATAAAGACTTCGAGAGGGCGTCCTCAATCGTTGAGGCGTCACAGCGAGCCATTGAAGGCCCAGACTGGCAGTGTGCTCAATGCCCCAATTACAGTCCGGCAACGTTTGATACGTGCTGGCAATGCGGAGGCGAAAGGCCTTAGAGGGTACTGACAAGTAAACT
The DNA here is from genome assembly GCF_047729875.1 of Halioglobus sp. Uisw_031. Taxonomy (NCBI): domain Bacteria; kingdom Pseudomonadati; phylum Pseudomonadota; class Gammaproteobacteria; order Cellvibrionales; family Halieaceae; genus Halioglobus; species Halioglobus sp. Uisw_031. The sequence goes on from NZ_CP159826.1 coordinate 764,695, forward strand.
CGCCAAAACTGCTAGACTCGGTAGATGAATACATACAAGCGCCACCGTTTTCCTCCGGACATCATTTCCTATGCGGTCTGGCTCTACTTCAGATTCAACCTCAGCCATCGAGATATAGAAGACCTGCTCGCCGAACGGGGCATCACCGTATCCAGAGAAGCAATCCGCCTCTGGTGCATCAAGTTTGGAACCATTTACACCCGGCGATTGAAACGAAAACACCGAGGCTATGGCGACGCCTTCTACATCGATGAAGTCTTCGTCAAGATAAATGGTAAACAGCATTATCTGTGGAGAGCCGTCGATCAGGATGGTGAAGTGGTCGATGTTTATCTTCAGGGCAAGCGGGATGGCGCTGCAGCTAAGCGCTTCTTCAAAAGGTTATTGTGGAGCCATGGCGCCGAGCCTAGGAAGATCGTGACTGACAAGCTGCGCAGCTATGGTGTTGCACATCGTGAATTGATTCCCGAGACGATCCACAGCACTGAGCAGTATGAGAATAATCGGGCAGAGCAATCCCATGAGGCGACGAGGGTGCGAGAGCGAGGGATGAGGAAGTTTAAGTCAGTTAGACAGGCGCAGCGGTTTTTGGGTGCGCATGCTGCGGTTCAGAATCTATTCAACCTGGGCCGGCATCTGGTTAGAGCTAAACATTATCGAGATCTGAGGATAAGTGCGTTCGCTGAATGGAGTAGGGTAGTTACTTGAATCTAGAGATCAGGTTTTCAAGGTCTGGATAAGTTAAGTTGCCAATACCGGTTTGTATGTTAGGGTTTGCGTTTTCAACAAGCTTCTAAAGTGGTTCCAGGCTATAAATGTAATGATGTTGAATATGAATGTAGGTATAGGCAGTCGGAGTTTTTGGCTTTTCCCACTGCTAGTGGCAGCTGTACTACTTATCTATTTTGCAAGCCGCCCTTGGCCTGATTCGAGTATCGTCGCCGGCGTAACGAACGCTGACAAACCTCCTAATATTTTGTTCATTATTATTGATGATATGGGTTACAACGATCTGGGTGCTAACGGAAATGCTTCGGTGAGAACGCCCAACCTGAATCAGCTGGCTTCAGAGGGTGTAAGGTTTACCCGTAACTACGTTAACTCATCCTGTACGGTAACGCGGGCGGGTATATTGCTGGGAGTACAGCCAGAATCTCACGGATTCCGACCGGATGCGATCGGGATTTCTCCTGAGGCCATCACGTTACCGGAAACGTTGAGAGAAGCAGGATATAGCACCCACCTTATTGGTAAATGGCATGTTGGCTTCCTGTCAAAGTTGGCCTGGCCAACCCGGCAGGGATTTGATACTTTTTTTGGTTTTTTGGCGCAGAACCTGTTGCGGGGAACTCGGGACGGAAAATGGTTGATCCGTCATCCCACCTACCGTGATCCCTGGCTTCAGCACAATGAAGATGAGCCCAGCAAGCACCCGGGTCATTTGTCAGATATACTAACGGAACGCGCCGTTAGCACCATTCAAACATTGGCGAAGGAAGAGCAACCATGGTTCCTCAGTTTGTGGACATATGCTCCTCATGCTCCTATCGATCCTGCAGAGCGATTTTCCAAAACATACCCGGACACGCCAGCAGGGAAATATCTAGCGCTTGTCGAACAGGTCGATCATTCAGTCGGTAGAGTTCTCGATACTTTACGTCAATCCGGCCTAGATGATAATACCGTCGTTATGGTGGTTAGTGATAACGGTGGCACCAATAAGGAAGTAGATAATAACCTGCCTTTTTGGGGTTCAAAGGCCACTTTTTATGAAGGGGGTATACGCACCCCACTCATTATTCGCTGGCCGGGAAAAGTTCAGCCGGGAGCGGTTGCAGATGAAGTTGTAACTTATTTGGACTATTTTCCTACCTTTGCCGATATTGCACAGATCGAACCACCAGCGGATGTGCGCGGAATTAGTATTTTTGATATTTTGAACAAAACAGTAGAAAGGTCCAGTAACGTCTACTGGGAAGCCAGCAATTCCATTCATCATTCGTGGTCAATTCTGTCCAGTGATGGACAGTGGCGCCTGGGTCAATACTTCATAGGAGAACCACAACTCAATGACCTGTTCGAGCATCCTAATGGAGATACGGATGTGGTTGAGCGCTACCCGTTGATTACTAACGGCCTTAGAGAGGATTTCATGCAATGGCGTATCAAAGCACGACAGGTTGATTTTACGTATCACCAATTGACAAGCACGGGTGCAGCGAAGATAGGGGGGCATTCACTGCAGCGTGCACCGGGTTACGGTGGGCATACGTTTGCTATTGCTCTGGTGCCGGAAACTCCAGCAGCGAAAGGTGTTTCGGTATCTGGGGTAGGTCGACAGTTCATAGCGTTTCAGCGTGATATGTGGGAGTTGAGTTTGTATGATTCGAAATTGCACCTCGACATAAATGGTATCCGGTTAGAGGCGCCTGGGCCGCCTTCTGGGATTTGTACTTCAGTCATCGTCACATCACAATTCAATCCAGGGCATGTCATGCCGAAGACAAAGTCCTCCCTGGTAGAGCTTTATGTGAATGGCGAGAAGGCCGCTGAATTCTCCGCCAAGTCGTTTAAGGACCCTGTAGACGCCCATATCAATTCGACTTTTGTAGGTCAGAGTGATGAGGGTGCTGGTCGTTATGTAGGAACTCTTGGTAAGCCGCTAATTATCAATGAAAGATTGGTTGCGGACGAGCAAGACGATTTAAAAAGTGACAACTCGATCTCCTCCATCGAAAAAACATTATGCGCGCAGTTGGAGGCGGTTGAAACCTAAGAGATTGCAACGAGCGCCAGCGCAGAAAAGGGTACTGAAAAATTAACTTCTGTGAAATCAGGAATGTCGGCATTTTCATTTAGGCAACTGCCCTGCTCCATTCTGCGAACGCACTGTCCCTGACATTCCGATAGGTATCGCCAAGTTAACCGGCCGAATTCGCTAGAATCAGGCCATGAATACATATAAACGCCACCGATTCCCACCGGACATTATCAGCTACGCAGTCTGGCTCTACTATCGCTGTAATCTCAGCCATCGCGATATCGAAGACCTTCTCGCCGAACGAGGCACTATCGTCACACGGGAATCAATCCGTCTCTGGTGCATCAAGTTCGGCGCTCTATATGCCAGACGGTTGAAGCGGAAACATCGTGGCTATGGAGACACCTTCTACATCGACGAGGTCTTCATCAAGATCAACGGCAAGCAACATTATCTCTGGAGGGCAGTCGACCAGGATGGCGAGGTAGTGGATGTTTATCTCCAGGCCAGGCGTGATGGCGCAGCAGCCAAGCGTTTCTTCAAACGGTTGTTACGAAACAATGGCAGCGAGCCCAGAAAGATCGTTACGGATAAACTGCGAAGCTATGGTGTGGCTCACCGGGAATTGATCTCAGAGACGATCCACAGCACTGGGCAGTATGAAAATAATCGCGCTGAGCAATCGCATGAGGCGACCAGGGTGAGAGAGCGAGGGATGAGGAAGTTCAAGTCGGTCCGGCAGGCACAGAGATTCTTGGGTGTTCATACTGCCGTATCTAATCTTTTCAACTTGGGTAGGCACCTCGTTCGCGCTCAAAATTACCGTGATCTCAGGGTAAGTGCGTTTTCAGAATGGGGAAGGGCGGTTGCCTGAAGGGTCGATGTTAGGTTTCTGCGGTCTGGATGATTTAACTTGTCAGTACCTCCACCACACATCAGTCCAACCCCGCAGCCCCGCGCTAGCCGTCTAGTTGAACAGCAGCAAATGGTCTATGCTAGCCGAATGACAAGTATATCTATGAAGATCATTTTGCTGCTCGCTGTATTGGCTGGGGGCGTTAGTGCATCTGATTTGCCAGACTGTGTTGGGGATTACGACGTTAGCTGGAACAATTGCTTTGGCACCTACACCGACTCAAATGGCAACAAGTACGTTGGTGAGTGGAAGGATGGCAACAGCAGCGGACAAGGCACCGTCACATGGGCAAATGGCAACAAGTACGTTGGTGAGTGGAAGGATAATAGTAGGAACGGACAAGGCACCTTAACTTACGCAGATGGCCGCGAGTACGTTGGTGAGTTTAAGGATGGTGACTTCAATGGAAAAGGCACCTACACGTCAAAAGACCGAACGATAAGGGAAGGCATCTGGGAGGACGATGAATTTCTCGGAACAGTAGCCGAAGTTGAAAGAGCAGAGCGGACGCGTATTGCCGCAGAGGAAAAGGCCGAAAGAATCTACAACGCTTGTCTGCTAGACAAAGGCGCTGATGTAGACATGAGTGTGAGCAGTTTAGAAAAGGCTTTGAAGGCAACTTGCGCTTCCATCGCAGAAGCCCCGTCGTTCCTAGAAGGTCTCAGATACGACTAAGACCTGAACTGTTGCATCGCTCATCCTTGCAACGACGGATCAAATGCTGTCTAAGGTTGCCCCATGGTTGCCCAAATTAGTTTATGAAGTATTTCAGGTGGCAGGGGGTGCGCTAAGTTATTGATCTATATGGTAGCTACGGGTGGACTTGAATAAAGGCTGTAAGCCCTTGTTTACAAAGCCTTCATCCTGCTTGTAGAGCTTGTTGTACCGTCAAAAATACCGTCAAAAATTGTCAATTACCAACTAGATCGCACCAATCTTTAGCCTAATTGTTGGCTAACCAATGTTCAAGGGCAATGACAGCATTTCAGTGTGCTTTTTCAAACATCTGCAAGGATGTTCCCGAAGTAATTTGGTCACATATATTCTAAAATGTAAGGGGCGCTGTATCGCGATGATTGATGTTTCGCAGAGACTCGGTGTACAAAGACTTTCATCCGTTAACCTGTATTATTGTGACTGGATCTAACCGCTTCTAGGAACACAATGTCTGACTGTCTTTTCTGCCATATCGAACAATCGAGGGTTATAGCCACCAACGATCTTGCGTATGCTATCCGTGATGGTTTCCCTGTCACTGCGGGACATATGCTGATTATCCCCAATCGCCATGTTGAGGACTACTTCGGCCTGTCGCAAGATGAATTGCTGGCTTGTGATGCGCTGCTGAAGTCACTAAAAGAACAAATCCAACGTGATGACTCTAGTGTCACTGGGTTCAATATAGGGATGAATGCTGGTGAAGCTGCAGGGCAGACGATCTTCCACTGCCATATCCACCTTATTCCCCGGCGTATTGGGGACGTGGAGGTGCCCAGAGGCGGTGTTCGCCACGTAATTCCAGGAAAGGGTAGTTACTAGTTTATGGATCCCTTTGATGGAATCCGCGCGCCCACCATCGAGGATAACTGGCGGGGTATCGTTCTTTATGGACGCAATGTTCAGAGTTACAAGTTCGCACTAGCGAAATCTCTTCTGGAATTAGAGCCTGCTGAAGGTGACTTGATCCTACTGGAAGAGCTTGCCCCAGTTTACGCCAAGCACCTTACTGACCACTTGAAATTAGCAGACAAGCAAGGAACGTCGGGCAGCAGCAAGTTCCTCGATGCTTGTCGTGGATTCAATCTTGGCACTGTATCTCAGGCCGAGTTAGTTGATGCTGCGGTGAGTAAGGGCTTCGCCAACGTCATCGATGCCTTTCATAGGGTTCACCATAAAGATGTGCCGGCAAGGTTCTTCCTCGATGAGCGTAAGACCAATGGCGGTATACGAGTGACGAATAACTTCTCTATATTGGCTGAACAGCCACAGTTTGCAGATTTATCACGTGAGGCTGAAGCGAGGTGGCGTCTGGTAGAGACAGCTTGGGAGTTGAAGGTATCCCGTGCTCTAGTAGCGGTCGATCATGACCCGGATACCGAACTGCTGTTCACTGTGGACAATAAGCGGCGACGGAAAAATGTTACCAGTAGTCGGGACGCACTAAATGGCTATCAGTTAGGGTACTGCTTTTACTGCTTCGATAATATTCATCTGGATCGTGGCAATGAATCGTTTCCAGAAGTCGATCACTTTTTCCCTCATTCTCTCAAGCAACAAGGTTTCGGTCCGAGTATTGATGGAGTGTGGAACCTCGTGCTGGCTTGCAAAGAGTGCAATCGGGGAGAAGGTGGTAAGTTTGCTTCCGTACCGACAGATAAGCTATTGCGTCGACTGTGGACCCGAAATGAATTCTTGATTGGCAGTAATCACCCCCTGAAAGAGACTCTGGTCAGGCAGACAGGAAGCCAGAGAGAAGAGAGATGGTCGTTTCTCCGTGACTTCTGTAGTAGGGCATGGGCCAGCTTGCTGCATCGATGGGAACCGAAAGAAAAGGCAGAGCCTAAGTTCTAGTGATCGTTTGGCCGTGATAGCTACTGGCAATATATAGAAGCGAATCTACTCACTGACGACTATAAATCGCAGTGCGAGTTACGCAGCGAGTGCGGGTGCAGACAGCACCCGTAAACAGCTAAGCAGATTTACACATAAAATAGATTATGCGGCGACAGCGCACAGTACGTGTACTGCGCATAATCCCATTTTATGTTCAGTCTGCGACCTCATCAGTTGCATTCGTCTTAATAAAAAAAAGAAGCACCGATGTCGGTGCTAAGCCATTACAGTAAGCCAGACTCTGCCATGGAGCTGGTGCCGTCTGTTCCTGCAATGATGTGATCTAGAACCCTAACGTCAATGAGGCCCAGTGCATCCTTCAATCGCTTCGTGATATTGATGTCAGCCGCACTGGGTTCTGGTACGCCAGATGGATGGTTGTGGGTGAAGATCACCGCCGCAGCATTGAGCTCCAGGGCCCTTCTGACAACCACCCTAGGATAGACGCTCGCTCCATCGATAGTGCCCCTGAAGAGCCTCTCAAAGGCTATCAGGCGGTGCTGGCTGTCCAGGAACATAGAGCAGAAGTATTCATCTTTTTCCTGTGCGATCTGCAGCTGACAGAATTGCTTCACATCGGAGGGGCTGGTGAAAGCTTTGGTGGTTCGTAGTCTGGTTTCAAGGATGCCTATGGCCTCCCTGATGGTAGCCTGCTGTGCGTCAACCGTCCCTGAGGGTGAAGGCAAGCCAGGAGGTGCAACTCGTTTCCAGGCAGGCTCTGAGCGGACGTCATAGCCCTTCCTCTCAAAGTGCTGGGTCATTGGCCGAATCTCGGTCTCCTCGATGACATCGCTGGAGATGAGTTCGCCCTGGTCATAAATCTGAACATTCCACAGTGACATGATGAGCTCCTTTTATGGCGGTATGCCAATACAACCGCGTAGCGGTGACGTCTCGAAAAGAGCGAAGCCTGATGGCGCTTAGTGATCTTTCTAGTGACTATCTGACCGTATAGTTGTGTGAGAGCTAAGTGTGTAAGGGGAATAGAAAAAGAGATGGACACCCGTGACAGGGTGTCCAGTGGCACTAGGGCTTGTTAGCTGTATTGATACGAGCTTTAATCGCCTCAATCTTGCGTGTGATGTTGTCTTCCACCTGAAGCGTCTCGATAGTCTCAAAGCCTCTGGCATGGATGCCGCCAACGTCGAGCATAGGCTCGACCACATCGAGGGTCTTGCCATAGAGCCCTAAGGTGCGGACAAATTGTAGCCATACTGCATTCCATGTATCCATCATAAATATATATCTCCGCAGATATACGGTAGACACGGTGTGCCTATACCGTCACAACGGCGTAGCCGATGTACGGGGGGGGGTAGGTTGGTTGTGGCTGTGAGAGACTGGCAGTCCTGGAGTCGCAGGCAGATGGGCAACATTTCAAAAACCTGCGAGCCAAATATACCATTCAAACTTCCCGTCTCATGGGAGTGACAAGGCTGCGGGCGCCAGCCAAAGCAGCCGAAGGCACGACCAAGGTTAAGTCATATTATTATTTTCTTATTGGCTTACTAGGCATCGGCTACGGCCTTAGGCTGCGCCCGTCCTTGCCTCGCCTGGAAGGAATTCAGTGGGTTCAGTGTCTTAGTATTATGAGAAATAACGGCCCCCGAAGGAGCCGCTGTGTATCGCATTGGCCGGAGTGGATCTACTCAGGACGCAGGCTTCCTGACAGTCACTAGCGACAGCAAGATAGCCATGATGCCCAGTGACGCCAGTTGGCTTACAGTAACTGGTGTGGCTGTCGCTGGAGGAGCTGCTGCTTCCGCGGTGACACTTCCTGTTGGGCCAGTGCTAGGCGTAAAGGTTACGTCATTCCGTCCCGCAGCGCCTTGAGCATAGGTGATGCTCGCTAGCTTGGGAGTGACGGTAAACGTTGCGGGGCTGAATATTCCGAAATCTCTCAAAGACACGGGGCTGGTGAGGACGCTGTTGTCGAAGAAAGCAGCATTCTCAATGAGCGTCATGCTGTCTGGAAAGGTCTCGCTGGGGTGGTCTAGTGCCTGCCTCTTGGCATAGAGGTAGGCATCGTCAGGGCTGCTTACGGTGCCAAAAACATAGGCATCACCCGAGTAGCCCCTGTGCGCATGCAGATCGCCGAAGTAACCATTATGGTCGGGGTTGACGTAATAGGTGATGCCACGGAAATCAAATGTTTCCGCCAATGCCTGAGCCGACAGCATCGAAATGAGCAAGAGTGCGAATGATGCGAGCACGCCACGCTGTGGTGCTGTTGTAGTTCGGGTCATTGGGAAGGTCATCCTTGATCGATAGATATGTATAAATAGAATGCAGCTTTCTGCAAGAGTAGAGTTGGTTACAGCCTCATCGAACTGATCTGAGTCGATGCGAAACTGATAATAAATCTCCTCGTCCCAGAAAGTCAACAGATTTTGTTATTAGTAAAAATTGTTGCAAAGTTAAAGTTGTTGGTCAGTTAAATCTGCAACATGGACTGTCATCAAAAAAATCGCATAAAAACGATACAAAATCGCATAAAAACGACTAGAAACTATAAAAAACAGGTCGACGTGGTTCAAAGAGTGCCGATCAATGTTTTTATCCATCGACCAAACAGCTATTCGCCGTGAAAATAGAATGGTCATTACCTGGTGGGTGGTATGTTGGGCGTCACGACTGTGTTGCTGCGTTTTGGGACACGCACTGCCGCGGAGGTTGCCGCAGCGAACAACCGTGGTTATCAAAAATTACCGACTAAGATTTGGGCCAATATGGCTGACAGAAAAAATCTATTAACGCCCGAAGAGCTCAATGCATTAAGCTAAACCGACTCTTGCTCTTACTAGTGATGACTGAATCCCACCGTTCTAAAGTCTGTCTGAAGCTAGGTCCATTCAATCTTGTAAAGTTATGATTGAATCGATAAAAACAATGGCCACGTTTGACTATGCTGCCCGAGAGAGGAATGCCCATGAGAGCAGTAGCACCTGAAACTACCGTGTCACCCAATTTCACCACCCGAGCTCTGTAAAATAGTGCGCTTAAAACTGATGCCGGAACTTATGGCAACTTGTTTTGAGATAGGGTTTCATTACAATACTAGGAGTAAGCGAGCTATAACTCAGACCCCATATATTAGAGTCATTTACGCCTTTAAAACAATGAATGGATCGGCTGAGTTTACATAGTTGTATTCAGTATTACAGACTCTCGCATATTACACTTAGGAACCTGCTTCGAATTTTTAATGCGAAATTTTCAAACTTATTCCAATGACGTCTCAAGTATTAGCTTGCATAACCGTCTGCTGTATAGCTCGGGCATTGTCAGTCACGCACTCAAAGAGGCGGCAATGGGGGTCTTTGTCCTGCTTTACTACAAGCAGGTGCTGGGCCTGTCGGGGACGCTGACCGGTCTTGCCATCGGCATTTCAATTATCTGGGATGGTATCAGCGACCCACTGATTGGCGCCTGGTCAGACCGTTTGCGCTCGCGCATTGGCCGCCGCCACCCGTTAATGATTGCCGCTGTTATTCCAATGGCTGCGGGTTTTGTCATGCTGTACGGGCCACCCGGCAGTGTGCTGAGCGACCAAGGCCAGCTGTTTACCTGGCTGCTGATCAGCATACTGCTGGTACGCACAGCTCTGACCTTTTTTATGGTGCCCTACCTAGCCCTGGGTGCAGAGATTTCCGAGGACTATCACGAACGCACACAGCTGGCTGCGGTGCGCACCAATATGGCCTGGTTTATCGGCACTCTTGTCTCGGCCACCGCCATGATTTTTTTATTTAAGGAAGAAAATGGCCTCGACGGCCGCTTCCTCATCGACAATTACCATTTTTTTGGCTGGGTCAACGGCCTACTCGTCATACTGTTTAGCGTCATCTGCATTGCCGGCACTTGGCAATACATTCCCAAACTCGCCAGCGGCACAGGGGATGCCGACAGCAATATGCTGCGCGATATATTCATCACATTTCGCAACAAGAACTTTTTATACATGGTGATGTTGGATATGGCCGTGGGCGGTATCGGCAGCATTACCGCTACATTGCTGATGGTGACTTACATCTATTTCTGGCAACTGGATGCGATCCAGACGTCCTTACTGTTTGCCGGTCCCATTATTCTCGCGGTACTGTTGTCGGCCGTGTTTTCCAAATCACTGAATCGGCTGTTTGAAAAACAACAGATACTGCGCCTGACCTGTGCCCTGACCAGCATTAACCTGCTCTGGCTGACGCCGTTGAAATTGTTTGACCTACTGCCAGATAACAGCACGGTGGTATTCGCCTTGATCTACTTCAACTGGGCAATACATATGACCATGAATATTCTGCGCGTGATCACCGTTCACTCGATGCTGGCTGATATCGTGGATGAGCAAGAGTTGGCCACTGGCAAACGAAAGGCGGGCGTTGTTTTTGCTGCGGCTTTCTTTTCCTCCAAATTCGTGGGCGCCTTTGGCTACCTGATAGCCGGCCCGTTTCTGGACGTGATAGGCCTGCAGGCTGGAGCGCAACCAGGCGAAGTATCCAGCACGGTAACGTGGGGTCTGGGCCTGATTATGGGCCCGGGGCTGGCGATTATTATGCTGTTACCGGTGTGGATGTCATTCAAAGTGAATATGAGTCACGCCAGTCAGTTGGAAGTTCGCCAGGCCCTGTCACAGCGACAACAGGCAGCCGGAAGAGGCGACAGCGCCTCCGTCAGCACACCAAGATCACACTGAGAGTCGAGTTTACCGAGTTCAATCAGCAAAGATGCCACTGAAACACCGTCTGGCAGGAGTGTTTAGGCACCTCAGTGCGGGAATGACCGGAATAGATCTACGATGGGAGCGATACGAGCATAATGTCCGGTGGAAATTGGTGGAGTTTGTAGGTATGCATCGCCTGATGTTACCCATTATGGCGACTTAATTTGGCAACACCGGCGAGCTTTTCACTTAGCCCTCATTGCAACGCCACAGACTAATGGCTAATAACTAACTTGATAGTGCCATAAACTAGAGGCTGATAAGTCCATTGATTTCTTCACTCAGCCTAACATGAAGCTCGGGGCTGGCATCGGACGCGTACACCAAAAGTATGCCCTCTAAAACCTGATGGCGAAATTGATTCAAATCAATGTAGCCACTAACCCAGTCAATTCGCCCAAGCCGGTTGCTATTGTGAACTCTTTTCATAATCGTGCTGGGTTCGATATTTCCTAAAAACAACCCACTCTCATACCACTCTTTTCTCGGTGCTGCCAGTTGCTGTGCCCGCTGGAAAAGTCCATCTGGAATTCTAGGATCAAACAATTTTACTTGCTCTGCCGACATAAATGCGGCGCGATAAAAATCCGTATCCTGCTCAAATAGAGCAACCACGTTATCGACGAAAAACTTTGCATTTTCAATAGGGTCGATAGGCGGGTTGAGGACATTACCCTGCATTTGTTCAATTAAATTCGAAACCAACTCTCTAATGATGTCACTTTTTTTCCCGAATAGGTTGTGAATCGTTGGCGTAGTAACCCCAGCCTCATCGGCAAGTTCACTTATAGTAAATTCTTCTAAACCTTTTGCAGCTATTAGACGCTTTGCTATATTAAATATGCGTTCACGCCGCAATTTTTTATTTGCCTGACGAGTTACATTTCCTAATGCTTCTCCGGATTCTTTCATACTAGGTAGATTAACACGTGATAGATGATCTAACTAGCACTTTTTCCTGTGAGTGAAATCTGTAGTCCCAAGCGGTCTAGTTTTTTTAAGGAGGGTATATACATATTGGAAAGAGACTGTGTCGGAAGAAGAGTCATTGTTAAGCGTAAAAGTACTTTGCGCCAAACGGGGTTGTACCCATTATTGTGCCTATACGGCTATACATATAACGGCCATAAAAAACCTGTAAAAACAGAGGTTTAATTAATATCTAGCCGTGAGATAGACTCATAAACTATGCAGCTAAACTATACTCTGAAATACTATAATAACCGCCGCAGATACCTTAAAACCTAACAATTACCCCTCCGACCAATAGAGGTGGCGGTTGCGATGCCGGCTCCAGGCAACAAAAAAAAGGCCACAAGGAGTATAGGAAGGATTAATACCCCCTGATTTTGCTCAATCTACTACAAGGTCCCGACTGCCGGCAATCGACAGGCTGTTATTAGGCCCTCAACTATGCATAATCGGGATCTCAGGATGAGTGCGTTTGGAGAGTGGAGTAGGGCAGTAGCCTGATCGCCAGAAGCTGAATATTTGTGGGTCCAGCGACTTAACTTGTCAGAACCCTCTGATACTATTGATGAATTACGAATTCGCCATGCACAGGTTGGTCTAAAAGTTAGTGTTAATCCCGCCTATACTCCAAGGTTTTTCTCAAGCCGACACTTTCGCTAGTCTAAAATAGAGAGTGGTGCTGACCACCGTCGATCACAATATTTTGACCCACGATAAAACGCGACAATGGGCTGCACAGTAATGCCGCCATAGGAGCCATGTCATCGGCAACGGCTTGAAAGCCCGCCGGAATTTTATTGTGCTCCATGAAGTGAGCGATTATCACTTCCTCACTCTTTTCCAAACCGAAGGCTTCCGCGTAAGTCTCCATGAGTTCTTCGGCCCCCTCCGTGGCAAACATGCCGGGAAGTATATTATTGATATTGACACCGTGTTGAGCAATTTCACGAGACACACTAGCCGTATAATTGATCAGCGCAGACCGTGCAGGCCCTGACATCAGACGCCAGATCATCGGGTTTTTAGCTGAAAAAGTGGCAATGTTGACTATGCGACCCCAGCCTTTTTTCTTCATGACAGGGATATAGTTACGCATTATTTCAATAGGACCAATGAGCGCTGTATCAATTGAGTCACGCCACATCTCGGGTGTCACTTCTAAAAAATCACCATTTGGCGCAGGCGGCTTGATGGTGATCGCTAGGATATCCGGGTCTGGGCAAGCGGAAAAAAGGGCTTTACGACCTTCTTCAGTGGATGAGTCCGCTACGATTGGCGTTACCGTCGTGCCGTATTTGTCCGACATCTCCTTCGCGGCATTGCGTAAGCGCTCCTCTCGCCTGGCGCTGATGTAGAGCTCCACTCCCGCTTCAGCCAGTCGCTCAGCCGTTGCCCTACCCATGCCTGCGCTACCGCCTGCCATGAGTGCTTTTTTGCCGCGAATCTGAAGATCCATTTCCTTTTTCCTGTATTGAGTATGGTCACCGAACGCCTACTAAGTGCCCACAACTGTTGTAGTAGATTCAGTCGACCCTATCTACGACATAAGCATTAGTCAACGCCGCCCCGTCTCGCAGTGTTAAGGATAAGTGGAGTGAATGTCTCGAAAAGTTAGTGTTAATATCGCCTATACTTAAGAATTTTTATCCTCTTATGACTAAGTAGGTTTCTATGAAAAATTCCAAAAAAGAGATAATGAAAAGTTTGTTCAACACCTATCCAGCATGGACGGTTGAACCTTATGTGCACTGGGCTGTAAACGTCTCTCTATATAGCGCCAAAACACGTTCGTATATGATCAAAAAGGGTATCCACTTTACGGAAGCGTCTCCTGCGGCAGGGGTGGCCGGAGCAAAAGACCGGTGGGCAGAGGTTATTGTGCCGGCGTTGGGTTATTCGACATTTCCGGTATTGGATTTACCCGATGGCACATTTATTTCAGATACAACAGCAATTATCCGATATTTGGAAGAACAGCACCCCGAACCACCCATGCTGCCTTCAGACCCCATGATGAGGGCGCTTGCTTGGCTGATATTCAATTACGGAACAGAAGGGCTGCTCCTCAATGCGCAGCACTATCGCTGGAGTTTTAGCGAAAGCGCCGATTTCGCAGCGGCCGATATTGGACGCGCCATAGCGGGGCCAACGAATTTTGAGGTCATCAAAATGATTGGGGAGAACTTTCAGGCCATGAAACTGGAGAGGTTTCCTACTGAAGTTGGCATTACAGCGGAGACAATTCCGGCAATCGAAAAATCGAATCAGCTATTATTCGATACTCTTGACGCGCATTTCCGGCATTATCCTTACATTCTTGGTGGTCGACCTTCTATCGCCGATGCTGCGATGATGGAGACACTGCACGCGCATTTGGGGCGCGATATCTACCCCGCAAACATCATGAAGAAAACGGCTCCGGCTCTTTTCCGATGGACCGAAACCATGAACCGGCCCGGTATCGTGGACGCGGAATTCAGTCAGGTCCCGCAGGAATATCTGGACTCCGATAATCTCCCCGGCACCTTGTTGGATTTCCTCAAGCTGGTGAGCGATGATTTTGGGCCCCAGCTTGAAGCATCGGTAAATGTCTATGAAAACTGGCTGGCGACGGACCCGGAGCGCCCCGAAGGTGCGATTATTACGATTGATGGCACGGCCATGAACCGCCAGAAGATAGGGGAAATGGCATACAGTCACCAGAGCATAACGATCAAAAGAGATGCCTGGCCGGATATTCCCAATATGCATCAGTATGTTTTGGAAGTTGTTGACATGATGGATGCCAAGGAGAAATCCGATTGGTCTCAACTGATGCAATCTGTCGGCGGAGAGATTTTTGTGACCACGCGACTGTCGCGTCCGATTAATATCCATAAGCATCAGCCACCCTATGCCTATGTTCTCGGCGCAAAGTCTGTTTAGCCCGCCCAGAGCAGTCGAAGTATAAGCAATTTATCAGCGTCCTGTTTGATGTGATTGGCACCGACGGGCTGTTGCGACCAGCCACCACCAATAGAGTCCTCGGTGATTTTATTGCTTCTTTTCCTCAATACGTTGCCTCATATGTAAACAATATTACCGTATATAAAAACTATTGCGCCTCCATCTGTTTAAAATTGCCTCCGAATTGTGCATCGGGTGGATCCCGCGAACAGCTTCTGAAAGAACGCAATCAATAAACGGAAGGGAAGTCACAATGAATAAAATACTCAGTGTGCTGGTGTGCGTCGTCAGACCATTTGGGACCAATCAGCCCGTTTTCTAAGAGACACTTTTCTGCCAGTGACTTCTCCAGTCTAGCCTGCTAATCGCAGGTTGTGTACTTTTCGCTTCGTCATCGTCCTGGCCTTCACCACAGCGCGTTGATCTAGGATCTCGTTTCTCCGTCCGTCATAAACATCTGCGGGCGTCACGTTGTCCAACGACTCATGGTATCGCTCGTGGTTGTAATGTTCGACCCACTCAGCAATAGCCTTTTCCAGTTCCCACGGATAGTAGTAATGTTCCAGCTTGACCACGTTCTTCATTGAACGGTGATAGCGTTCAATCTTGCCCTGGGTCTGCGGGTGATACGGCGCACCACGCGTATGCTCCATGTCCTGCTTTTCTTAGCCAATCCTTGAGCTCACCACTGATGTAACAGGGGCCGTTATCCGACAGTAGTCTTGGCTTGTGTTTTACTCGGGCCTCGGACAAACCAGTCGCCTTCAGTGCATCTTCTAGGGTGCCAGTGACATCAGCAGCGGCCATGGTTGTTGTCAAGCGCCAGGTGATGATGTAGCGAGAGTAATCATCCAGGATCGTCGACAAGAAGTACCAACCCCAGCCAATCACCCTGAAATAGGTGAAGTCCGTTTGCCATAGCTCATGCACCCGACCGGTCGGGTGCTGGAACTTGTCTGATGCACGCATCACCGTGAACTGTGGGCTGGTGATCAGGTCGTGGGCCTTCAGGATGCGATAGACGCTGGATTCTGAGACAAAGTAGTCGTGGGTATCGGTAATGTGCCACGCCAGTTCTCTGGGTGTCAGATCGGGCCGTTCCAGCGCTACTTCCACGATCATGCTGCGAACCGAGCCTGGTATCTGGTTCCAGTGACGCCTCGAGGCTCGGCCCTGATTCGCAAGGCCATCCAGCCCGTCTTGCTCGTAGGCACTGTACCAACGATAGAAGCTGGTGCGACTGATCTTGATCTCATCCAGAGTCCGGCGCACAGACAGCTCGGATTCCTCGACCAGACAGATGATGGCCAGCTTTTCCGATGCGGTGCGCATCATTCGTCGTCCAAGATCACACCCTGCCCAGTCAGACTTTTTTTAAGCCAGTCATTACGTAGGTACAGTTCGGCCACGGCCTGCTTCAGATCGCCATTCTCGCGCTTGAGGCCCGTTACTTCATCCGTATTGGCGTCTCGCACGGTATCGCCTGACAGCCGCTTCCTGCCGGCTTCCAGGAAGTCTTTGCTCCATCGGTAATACTAATTGGGATTGATTCCCTCGCGACGACAGAGTTCGGCAACTGAACTCTCTCCCTTGAGGCCATCCAGCACAATACGGATCTTCTCCTCGGTGGAGAACTTGCGTCGAGTGTTGCGACGGATATCCTTAACTTTCTTTTCGGTGTTTGACATGCTCATAGTAATACTCCTTTGCTTCCGTTTAAAAGTAGCAGAAGTATCTCTTAGTGAATCAGGTCATTTGGTACCATGGTGGCTGACGCCACACACTCGGGACCAATGTCGCCTGCTTCCACGACCATCGCCGGAACCGTTTCCGACACCGATTTGCTCCACGAGGCGCCGCCCGAAGCCCCTGCTTGCGGGCCTGTTCCGGAGACGGTCTATATGCGTTGATTTATATATATTTTTTTAAATATGGGTAATAGTTTGGTAGCAAGTCGAGCGGAAAGTGGCTCTGTGCAATAGGGCTAATAAACAACAAAAAACCCGCACTAGGCGGGCTTGAGAAGGCTCAGGGTTTGCGTAGCTTCCTGACCGCCACTAGCGACAACAAGCCTGCCATGATGCCCAGTAGCCACAGTGGGCTGGTTGGAACGGGTGGGTTCACTGGCATCGCAGCGGATTGCGAGGTTTGATTGATCAACGCAACCGCTTTCAACGGTTTTGGCTGTACGTCATAAACACACTCAACATAACGGATAATAAAGCCCGCCCACTATAAGAGCGGACGTGAGTCTTTTTTCAAGTGCTAGCTTGAGGTTAAGGTGCGCCTGATTCCGCGGGGTTAAACCTAACAACACGTCGCGACTCATACACTGGCGATCCAAATCGCACCGCAAGCGAAAGCACCGACCAGTAATATCCAGTTGATATCAACGAGGGCAACCCAAAATCGCCGACTGAAGCTAGAACGTACCAATTACTATCTAGTCCCAATGTTTCAATCACCTCGTTAAAGTCCTCGACACTAGAGACGGTCTTACACACTGCAGTCGCAGAGCACACTTGGACGCCCGATGCTGCAGCACCACCACCTGAATCCACAAAGAGCGATACGGACGACATCTGTGCATCAGGCATTTGCCCAGCTTCAAGTGTTACTTCATATACAAGAGATTCCTGCGCGCCATCAGCATAGGCTGTGGCATTTTTGATAATCACCTCAGCTTCACGCTGCTCTTCACCCACTAGCCATGTCAAAACGGCATTGGGTGCGTCTGCAGAGAAACTATTGGCCCCTTCCGCAGTCCAGAGTGACGCAAACTCAAAGGCCGTGAGGTAAGCCTGCTTCCGGTCAGGTCTGTCGGTGAAGCCGAAGACATCTCGAGTGAACGGGATCTCTAATACGGTATCGGACGTCATTTTTGCTGTTGCTGCCGTTTGAACATACAGCCATCCTGGCTGGCCAGCATTGGCAGGCTGGATTGGGGTGGGCTCTGGCACAGCGGGTAATAGACCAAATCCATCGTCATTATTACTGTCGCTGCAGCCGTAGGCGAATACTAGAAAAAAGCAGATGATGACCTTGCGATACATCATGATGGGGTTCCTTTTCATTATGTGGAGGTGTTGCATTTAGGTCCGCTAACCTACTCAGTAGAAGCTGACATGCATCGGTTGTTTATTACCGTTTCGTATCTTCCTACCGATACAGGATATATCCGGCTTTGTCAAAAGACTCAACCGCTACCATTCGCTCTTGAGACACAGGCTCTGGCGCAAAGTTCCACAGCGTATTGCCTTCGTCGTCAACGGGTGTTGAGCGGCCTGGCTAGGTGTGTCATGACGGTTTTGACAAATTAACTTCTTGGGGTCACAGAAATCTGGCCTCTGCCATCAAGCAACCGCTCTACTCCAATCAGCGAACGCACTTTCCCTAAGATTCCGATAATGCTCCGCACGTACTAAGTGTCTACCCAGGTTGAATAGCTTACTTATCGCAGCATGGGCCCCCAGACATCGCTGAGCCTGGCTTGTCGATTTGAACCGCCTCATACCTCTTTCTCTCACCCGAGTCACCTCATGCGATTGCTCAGCGCGATTATTCTCATACTGCCTAGTGCTGTGGATCGTCTCTGGGATCAATTCGCGCTGAGCAACGCCATGGCTGCGCAGTTTGTCGGTAACGATCTTTCTAGGCTCGCCGCCATGGCTTCGCAATAACCTTTTGAAGAAACGTTTCGCCGCGGCTCCATCCCGCTTGGCCTGTAGGTAAACATCAACCACTTCACCGTCTTGATCTACAGCACGCCACAGGTAATGCTGCTTACCGTTGATCTTGATGGAAACTTCATCGATGTAGAACGTGTCGCCGTAGCCTCGGTGTTTTCGTTTCAGTCTTCGAGTGTATATAGCGCCGAATTTTATACACCACAGTCGGATCGATTCATGGCTGACGGTTATGCCTCGTTCGGCAAGTAGATCTTCGATGTCTCTGTGGCTGAGATTGAAGCGATAGTAGAGCCAGACGGCGTAAGAAATAATTTCTGGAGGGAAGCGATGGCGTTTATATGTATTCATTGGTCGATTCTACCAATTTCAGCAAGTTAAGTTGTCAGTACCTTCACCTCCACTCGGAGGGGCCTCCTTCCGGCGATTCGCAGCCCCTTACTGATTTGGGTTGCGCAAGGAGAACCTCGCCTTGGAGACCTGGTTGGAGATTCCTGCCTCGGCAAATAAATCGGCCATACCGGAAGGTCCGGCAATAGACACCCTCAGTTTGTGTCGCCACCCGCTGGCCGTAGCGCACTCTCCCCTTGATTTTGAGTTTGCCGCGCCAATTGACCCGGCCCGTCTTGATCACCTTCGGTTCGGGCTAAGGTGAGGAAACAACAATGTCAACAATCGGATTGGGGTTCCTGCGTCCGATAAAGACCGTGTTGTGTGTTGTGATGAATTGATCCATAGGTAGTTCGATCGCAGGGGTATAAGGGCCGACGACTGATGAAAACGAAAGAGATGAACCAGGGAATGCATATCTTCCGTCATGATCAATCGTGACCAGGATTTCTTCTGTTTGCAGGGAAAGAGTCCAGCTCTCGAGTGTATAGGTGCGGTTTTGATCAGGGTTCATGACCTCTAATTGCCACAATCCATTGGCGGGCAGGCCCTTAAATACATCCAGATTACCGAGGGCTTTTCTTTCATCCATTGTGGCGCCCATTGAGACTGTGCGGGTATACGTTTCCGTGTCGGGAAGCGAGTTGCCGCTTGAATTCGAAATGCTTACTGGGTCTTCAAACGACCCTCCGCTGAGCACAGTTCCAACAATTGGCACGCGAATTCCAAGTGGACTGACTAGGGTCAAAAAGAAAGGATGCCCTGATTCTGAACTTGAGTTCGCCCGTATTTCGTAGGTCAATTCAAGGTCAGTGATGGTTCCCGGCATTTCAGAAACTTGGATGGGCGAAAGTGCCTTTTGGGGCCAAGCCAGCGCAGAGTCACCGAAGTACTCTCCTGCATTTTGAGGGGATTCGGCAGGCCATACGTTTGGGTTTGGTACCACTTCTCCTGAATCGACCTCTATGGGACCCAACGCTTGAAAAGAAATCAATTCAGCACTCGACCCAGCGGGTGGAGCGACGTCACGTCGTCCGTTTCGATTGCTATCCAGAAAGACTCCATAACCCGGGAGCGGCCGATCGCCGTGACTTTGAAACCGGTTTTGCGCAAAGTCCTGAAAGACGATTCCTTGTATGGATAGATCGGCTACTTGGGCCAGTGCATGATCAGCCCGAATCAGCCCAGCACCTGTCGCGTAATTCAACTGATCATTCAAGGAATAGGGCGGATTGTATTGTGGCGCCGGCACCTGAACGGCCGTGTCGGCGAGGATTTGATAAATCTCGGAAGGTTCAAGAGTTGGATCAAGCTCTAGCATCAGCGCAGCGACAGCGGCCGAATTGGGTGCAGCGGCAGAGGTCCCCTGAAAATTCTTCAAGAGATCATTCTCAGGATCGCCACGGGAAAAGAAGCTTGTATTGCCTTCTTGTGGCGCGGTGAACCGTGGCTGCTGTCGCAGATCTGGTTCAGGTAGCCTGTTCCCTGCGGCATCAAAGAAGATCGGCGTTCCGCCCCATGAGCTGAATGCGGTCAATAGGGGGTCTTGGCGGTTGTACGCCGGAGTATTCCAATACGCGGCAGCCGCGACGGCCGCTCCGAGTCGAGAATTGTTATGGCCCCACGTTGTGCTGGCCCCCTGAAAACCAGAGGGCGGATCCACGATCACATTTTGAGGAGTTCCGCTGATTGTACCTTGCCCATTGAGGACCGCGATCCATTTGAAGAAACCAGGTACTTCTCTACCGTCAACGCCGTCAAAGCCATTGGCGTTATGGGTGAATGCAACGTAGAAAGAGCCGCCCAGGGCCGGTAAGGCAGGAAAGCTAGGTTGTGCAGGTAAGCCAAAAAAAGTGGTGAATGCGGCTGGGTATGCCTTAAATCCTCCCGCTTTTCCGATAGGCGTTTTGTTTTTATCGAAAAACCAGACATTCACAGCACTGTCATTGGCCCCCCACGGTTGATCCCATTGGATCGCAAAAGAAGACGTCGGGTCAAAGCTTGGAATTTGAACACTCTGCAGAACGATGGTCTCGTCCCCCTGAGCAAAATTATGAAACGATAGATCAGGGTTACTGAGCGCCTCTGCCAATTCAGGAGAGGTGCCGCTACTTGGATCATTCCAATAATCGATGAGGCTGCTTGGCGCCTCAGTGAGGGAAACATTCGATTGATAACTCACATTGCTGTTGTTGCTTGCAGCGCTGAAATAAGCGACGCCACTTTGAACAGCCGCATCAACGGCAAGGCTGATTGGACCGTCTTGAAACCATGGTTCCGCAGGGACGTAGATGTCGTCAACGATTATGTCGCAACCCAATTCAACGAGCTCTCGGATTCTTTCTGCAAATATTTCTTGAATCGCCAGCGTCTTTTCCAACGATATTTTGGAAGGGTCGCCGTAAGGCATCGAGCTGGAGAAGTAAAGCTTCGCTCCGGGTGCAACAGCGTGAACCAGTTGCGCCATAGCGCGCCCCTCGTCAACGCCGTTGCCGTCATCGTGTACGATGGAAACGTCGTAAGGGAGTACGCCGCGATCGACGTCATACGCTTCGCCTCCGAGATAGTTGAAGCTGTCGGAAATGACTCCGACTTTGAGGCCCGAGCCATCGACGTCATAGCGAGCTCTAGCCACATCAGCGAGCAGGGCGATATCGGCCTGATTAATATTGCCGGGACGATAAACGCTCTGGGGCTCAGGCGGGGTAACGTCACCGCCGCTGTCAAAACTGCTGCTCGCGGTGCCACCGTCACTACAAGCGCAGATGAAAAAAGACAGCACGCTCAATATTAGAAGACGCTTAAGCATTTGTAACTCCATACCATGTATTAGATTTTATAGCCTACGAGCGGCGTACATTTCCCTACCTGTAGGAGCAGTTTTGGCTGCTAGTTAATGCGCTATTAACGTGACGGCACGGGAGCCGTTTCTGACTCAAATATTGAGGCGGATAAACTGCAGGAGGAAAGCAAGCTCTCTCGCGAAAGCCCCCTTCCTTCAGCCAGAGAAAGAAGTGTAAGTAGATGGTAAGCGGGCACCGTTAAAATTTCCACTGCTCTGCTTTCCTAACTCTCTAATTACTATTCAGCATACAATACTACTAGAACAACGTCTGTGCACGGCGAATTTTTATTTCGGCAATAGAGTTAGGCGTTTTTTTACCAGGTACGTCTCTGGGGGGTACTGACAAATTAACTTCTGTGAAATCAGAAATGTCGGCATCTTCATTTAAGCCACTACCCTACTCCACTCTCCAAACGCACTCATCCTGAGATCCCGATAAGGCTCAGCGCGAACAAGATGTCTACCTAGGTTGAACAAATTGGAGACTGCAGCATGAGTACCCAGAAATCTCTGTGCCTGACCTACTGACTTGAACTTCCTCATCCCTCGCTCCCTTACTCTGGTCGCCTCATGGGATTGCTCTGCCCGGTTATTCTCATACTGATTGGCGCTGTGGATCACATCGGGCATTAACTCCCGGCGAGCAACTCTATAACTGCGCAGCTTATCGGTCACGATTTTTCTGGGTTCACCACCATGCGATCGCAATAGCCGCATGAAAAATCGCTTTGCTGCTGCGCCATCACGTCTTGCCTGTAGATACACATCAACTACTTCACCATCCTGGTCCACGGCTCGCCATAGATAATGCTGCTGGAAGTATAGGACAAATAAACGGCCTATTGAGATTAAATTTCCTGACTGATCCTGCTAACTGAACTAGAGAAATTCGCGACATACCCGCCTACCGCACTGAAAAGCTGTTCGATGAGGTGATCGCATAATGCATATTATGATGACAGGGTGATTCGTTCAGGCCCCCCTTAAAGTAACCACGTAGCGATCACCTGGCGCAGGCGCAGCTGGAGCCCAGAATCACTAATAGGCAAAAGTATGACTCAACTGTGGTGGCGCTTTTTCCTCACAGTGTTGACTGTGCGTTAAGGTATCGGCTGCGTATAGCCAATTTGTTGGTTTTGGAGATATTAGGATATCGGAAGGATATCGGTAATGACATTTAGTACACCGGGTATGTATCGGTATTTAGGATAGGGGCGTTGGTTTATCGCTTGCGCGGGATCTTCTACTTTAAATAAACCGCTACACTGCTACATTCCCTTTAAATCAATGGGTTAGAGGCGGAGCATCTGCAACACAAGTGCAACATTGCGCGAGAAGTGCGACGACTGTAGCAGTCTTGTAGCACTTAGCACCTCGCCGCAGGCCAGTGCGGGCGTGGTTTGTAGCGGTGTAGCACTTTGTTTGACCATCTAGGCTATGTACCTTTCGAAGGCGTCGATGAAGTCAGTGCGGTCGTACCCGCGAATCACTGATTCGCCGAACCTCATGGAGCGAGTTGAAATACCATAGTTTCTTAGTATGCGTGCAACTTGATTCTGCGTAATACGTCTACCATTGTAGTATTCCTGCCAAGGGCTGGTTGCGTCTTTGCAGAGTTCTGCAACAAGATCTGATGAACTTATCCGTGTATTGCCAGTCGATGAAAAGTAACTCGATATGCTCGCCAGCAGTAAGGTTGGCAACTCTGGTTCAGATTGAGTGGTGAGTGCCCTATAGGCAGCCTCACATCTTTCTAACCAGCCATTACCGATAGCTTCAGCAATGCTATAAAGAGGGAACCAATTGTCCTGTGCGCGATCATTTCCAAGGTTTGGGACAGTCACATTGGAGTTCTTGATCGCGGCTTCATTTGAGCTGCGCCAGGCGGCTAGAGCATCCCTAACGGCCGCCTGTTGATCTTCAAGATCAACGGGAACTCTAACTACCTGCTCTTTAAGCTTCTTCCTGCGCAGATTGATCACAATACTCCTGTCCATGACTGTATCAGACAAAGCACCGATTGACGCGAGCACCATTGGCATCCATGTGTTGAATGTTTTCGCCTCATGATTGTCGCCGACACACCTAATGACAGTAGATCCTTTTTTACTGTGGCTAGAGTTAATGATGCCTATCAGACCTGGCGAACCATCTTTCACAAAAGTATCAGCTTCATCAATCAGCAGCGTTGGTTGACCTTGCTGAGTCACGCGATAGATAGCTGCAGAAGAAATACTTGACAGCTGCACACCATCTTTCGCAACCGACTGAATTACCTCCATCGTTGTTGATTTTCCGCATCTTTTCTCTGGGCTAATTAATGTAAGCTTTGGAAACACCCTAAACGAGTTGATCAGGTAGCTTGCTATAATCCACAAGGCAATAGCATCGACTTCGTTAGGAGTAAGAACGCAGTGTTTTTTTATCAAATCGACAACATCATCCACTAGTGATTGCGTAATAGAAGTACTATTAATCATTGTTAAGCCCTCCGTCTCTTTCGGCAACACGGCCTTCCAGCCATTCGATGATTTCGTCATGCAGCCAGGCCACAGAGGTGCCGCCGGGAACCAATGATACGCGCTTGGGGAACTTTCCTTGAGCTGCGAGGTAGTAGATATGACTCTTCGAGAGTCCTACCAAATTCATCACCTCCCTGATTCTGATCAGCCGCGTTGTTGGTATTTTTTGTAGTGTTTCGTTTACATTACTTCTCATTACAAGTTCCTCAAAAATATAAGTAATACCCAACCGTCTTCGTGGGACTGTAAGCAGAATATTTTTTTGGCAAAAACTTTTCTGAGATATTTTCGATTTACGTGAAATTAAATATGTGAAAACAAAAAGACTTTATGATACGCGGAGAACGACATGTGCCTAATAGGCTTAGTGTAGGTCAGGCGGCGGCAGATAGTGGTCGGTTTGAGTCGTCCTCCAGTCTGAGCATATCCAGGTAGTCAGACCAATCCTGCATCATCTTGGCTCGGCCTTCTAAGTGTGCTGTCCTGTTGTAAGCACGGCCATTAGGGTCTTTAACAGCGTGTGCCAACTGATGCTCAATCCAGTCAACTCGGTAACCCAGAGCTTCGTCTAGCAGTGTGCGAGCCATGGCTCGAAATCCATGTGGTGTCATGTCGCTGTTCTTGTAGCCTAATGTTCTAAGAGCTGAGCGAACTCCATTGTCTGACAGGCATCTTGATCCTCCTCTCGCACTAGGAAAAACATATCTACCTTGACCCGTATAGGAAAACAGTTCTTGAAGTATTTCTATGGCCTGGCTACTGAGCGGGACCATATGGGGTTGGCGCATTTTCATCTTCTCTGACGGTATCTCCCACTGCTTTTGGGACCAGTTGATTTCTGTCCACTCCATTGCCCTTATTTCGCCCGGGCGCTGGAAGAGAAGGGGAGAAAGCCTTAGCGCCGCCTGGACTACTTCAGATCCTCTGTAGTTGTCCATTGCTATAAGCAGTTGACCCACTTTTTTTGGATCTGTAATGGCTGCTCGGTGTGTCTTTTTAGGGTTTTTCAGCGCGCCGCCTAAGTCGCGCGAAGGGTCCATTTCTGCTCTGCCTGTTGCTATTGCATATTTGAATACCTGCCCTGCTGTCTGTTTGGCCCTGCGAGCGGTTTCAATGGCTCCTCGACTTTCAATTTTGCGCAGGGCGGCTAGTAGTTCCGGTGGAGAAATCTGGATAATTGGAGTGCCACCTATGGCGGGGAAAATATCACGTTCTAGTGCTCTTAGAGTTCGTTTCTTGTGGCCATCCGATTTGTCTGCGACCGCTATCTGAAACCATTCTCGGGCGATCGCTTCAAAACTGTTGGAAACGTTAATGTGCCGAGTGAGCTTCTGAATCTTTTTGTGCTCGGCTGGATCTATTCCATTGCTTTGTTGTTCTCGGGCTTCTAGGTGCTCCTGCCTTGCCCTCTTAAGAGTTATTTCCGGGTATATTCCAAGAGAAAGTGTCTTCCGTTTACTGGTGAATCGGTAGTCGTAGCGCCAGTAACGAGTCCCCGTAGGATTGATTAGCAGATATAGGCCTCCACCATCGGCTAGCTTCCAGGGCTTACTTCTGGGCTTGGATTGACTAATTTCTTTTGCTGTAAGTATATGCATGATGCTCCTGGCCTAGTTGACGGTATCAACGACCCAGCGCATATAAATACCGACATATGTACCGCCAGTTATGGCGGTACCTGGTAAGACACGCTGGACACGATAGGAGCGATGTTGGAGGAAAATATTATTTAATTCAGAGGTTTATTAACGCTCTGGACAGTATCGGACGGCAATGTGGTAGCTACGGGTGGACTTGAACCACCGACCCCAGCATTATGAATGCTGTGCTCTAACCAGCTGAGCTACGTAGCCATAAACGTTTACAGGAACCAAGGATTCCGAAGAGGCGCGCATTTTCCCGATTTTCACAGGGCAAGTCAAGGCAGAGTAAGGCCTGCAGGCTTTTATGCGCCGCTGCTGGATTTGACTGTGGTGCCGGTGTGTTTTCAACAGCCAGCAATTTACCTCGCTAACTAGACGTTGAAGCGGAAGTGGACGACGTCGCCGTCCTGCACGACGTACTCCTTGCCTTCTAGACGCCAGCGCCCGGCGTCTTTGGCACCTTGCTCGCCGTCATGCTTGATAAAGTCGTCATAACCGATGACTTCAGCGCGTATAAACCCTTTTTGGAAATCAGTGTGTATGACTCCGGCGGCCTCAGGAGCGGTCGCTCCTACTTTTACAGTCCATGCACGCACTTCCTTTTCGCCCGCTGTGAAGTAGGTTTGCAACTCTAATAGTTCATAGCCAGCGCGAATCACACGGTTCAGTCCTGGTTCGTTCATGCCTAGTTCCTGCAGGAACTCTAGACGCTCCTCATCAGCAAGTTCTGCAATTTCCGATTCCAATTTGTTGCAGATAGGCACAACAATGGCATTTTCCTGGGCCGCGATTTCGTTGACAACATCGAGATAAGGGTTGCCTTCAAAACCGCTTTCATCGACGTTGGCGATGTACATGGTGGGCTTGGCGGTCAGTAGAAATAATTGTCTGACGAGTGCAGCTTCAGTGTCATCGAAGGCGAGCGAACGAGCGGGAAGCGCTTCATTCAGGTGAGGCAGCAGCTTATCCTCCAGCAGCGCCTTCATGGCAATCGATTCTTTGTCGCCACCTTTGGCCGTTCGGATGATCTTCTGTAGTTGCTTTTCGCAGCTATCGAGATCTGCCAGAGCCAATTCCGTGTTGATGGTTTCAATGTCGGCTCTGGGGTCGATTTGATTAGACACGTGGATGACATTGTCATCTTCAAAGCAGCGAACGACATGGGCGATCGCATGAGTTTCACGAATATTGGCCAGAAACTGGTTGCCGAGGCCCTCACCCTGAGATGCACCCGCCACCAGACCTGCGATATCGACGAATTCCATGGTGGTTGAGATTTCGCGTTGAGGCTTGATGATATCTGCAATTTTACTCTGCCGCGGATCGGGCACGGGTACGATGCCAGCGTTAGGCTCGATGGTGCAGAAGGGGAAGTTTTCTGCTCCGATCCCAGCATTGGTGAGGGCATTAAACAGGGTGGACTTACCGACATTCGGCAATCCGACGATTCCACAATTAAAACCCATAGCCTATTCCTGTTCCTTTATGTCGGGGCAGCTTAGGCTGCGCTAAAACTGTGTAATCGGGTCATCGCTTTGGTGCCGTCTCCATCGAGCAAGAGAGGCAGGGTGGCGATGGCCTCATCAATACAGGCGTTAATGCATTCGCGCTCCGCTTGTGAGGGCGCGCTTAAAACATGCGCCGTCACTCTTGACGCGTGACCCGGATGGCCAATACCGATGCGTAAACGATGAAAATCTTTATTGTTTCCCAGTGCCGGAACGATATCCCGTAATCCGTTGTGGCCCCCGTGACCGCCGCCTTGCTTAAAACGTGCACTGCCGGGAGGGATGTCCAGTTCATCGTGAGCAATAAGGATTTGCTCAGGTGTGATCTTGAAAAAACCCGCCATTGCGGCCACTGCCTTACCGCTGAGATTCATGAAGGTGGTAGGAATCAGCAGGCGCAGGTCATGGCCAGACAGAGTGACCCGGCTGGCCAGACCAAAAAACCTAGATTCCGCCTGCATCGGCATGCCACACGCTTTAGCGAGTTCTTCAACGAAATCGGCACCGGCATTGTGGCGAGTGCCCCGGTATTCGCTACCGGGGTTGCCAAGTCCCACAATGAGCTTTATGTCAGGCAATGTGCATGCGAGGGGCTCCGCGAGGAGACTATTCCTCGCTATCGCCTGCTTCTGCTTCGCCGTCTGCAGCGTCTTCTGCCGCAGGCGCATCATCCAGATCATCAGCCTCGTCACCGCCTTTAGGAGCAATGACGGACGCGACCGCTAAGTCGTGGTCTTCACCCAGTGCCAAGGCGACGGAGGTCACCCCTGTAGGCAATGTAATGTCAGACAGGTGAATAATTTGGCCGGTTTCCACATCCATCATATCCACTGCGATGAAAGTCGGAATATCTGCAGGCAGACACAGGACTTCTATGTCTGTCGCCTGGTGCTGAATCATTCCACCCTGTGTTTTCACGCCGTAGCAGGCTGTTTCGTTGAGGAAGTGAATTGGCACATGAAGTTTAAGGGCAACTTTATCGTCGACGCGTAAGAAGTCGATATGTGTGATGTTGTTCTTTGCAGGGTGACGCTGCATATCCTTGATGATGGCCTTTTCCTTTGCCTTGCCGATATTGACGGTCAGGACATGAGAGTAAAGCGCCTCATTCTCCAGCGCTTTTTCCACATCCTTACGGATCAGACTGAGCGGTTGAGGATCTTTAGCTCCGCCGTAAATGATAGCCGGGATCAGGTCAGCTAAACGACGTAGGCGGCGGCTCGCACCTTTCCCTAAGTCAATTCGTGCTTCTGCATGTAATTCAAATTGGTCAGACATTGTCGTGACTCCTTCGATAAGTCATTGCAGCACCTGCGACCAGTGCGGCAATGCGTTGGTGTATACGCTACCTCTACTGAAATAGCGCGCTGATTGATTCCTCATTGGAGACCCTACGCATGGACTCGGCCAGCAGGTCGGCAATCGTGAGTTGGCGAATTTTTTTGATAGTTTTCGCTTCGGCATTTAATGGAATCGTGTCTGTTACTACCAGCTCATCAAGCTGGGAGCCTTTAATATTTTCCAGAGCTTTGCCCGATAGTACCGCGTGTGTGCAGTAGGCAACGACCTTGGATGCGCCTCGTTCTTTCAGCGCATCTGCGGCCTTACACAGTGTGCCTGCGGTATCGACCATGTCATCTACTAGCAGACAGGTACGCTCATTCACCTCTCCAATGAGGTTCATCACCTGCGCCTCGTTGGCCTTGGGGCGCCGCTTGTCGATGATGGCCAGGTCGGCTTCATTCAATTGTTTCGCAATGGCTCGGGCTCTAACGACACCGCCTATGTCCGGAGAGACAACAATCAGGTTGTCGTAATTGCTCGCTCGTATGTCTTCGATCAGTACCGGCGACCCATAAATATTATCCACTGGGCATTTAAAAAAGCCCTGAATCTGTTCCGCATGCAAATCTACGGTTAATACACGGTCCACGCCTACCGTGACCATCATGTCGGCCACTACTTTAGCAGAGATGGGTACGCGGGCTGAACGTACTCGCCTGTCCTGGCGAGCGTAACCGAAGTAAGGCACGACCGCAGTGATGCGTGAAGCTGACGCTCTCCGCAGGGCATCGATCATGACAACAAGCTCCATCAGGTTGTCATTGGTGGGGGCACAGGTTGATTGCAGGACAAAAACATCCTTGCCGCGCACGTTTTCATTCAGCTCAACTGTTGTTTCGCCATCGCTGAACTTGCCAACATCCGCTTTTCCAAGTGCCAGGTACAGACGGCTCGCCACTTTTTGAGCCAGCTCTGGATTGGCGTTACCTGTAAAAACCATCATTTTTGAGGACACTGTGCTCTACCTTCGGGTTTCTCTCGAAAAACTATGGTAAGTAACAACGCCATGTCCCTGTTGGGCCCATGGCGCCGCCTGTATGGCTGGGGTGGGAGGATTCGAACCTCCGAATGCCAGGATCAAAACCTGGTGCCTTGCCGCTTGGCGACACCCCAAACAATCTGTTGAATTATAATAACTCAGTTGGCAAAGGCGATGTGTTTACGCCCCGAGCGAGAATACTCGTCATCTCTTCTGGCAACTGCTCTTTGGCCTCTCTGGCCTGAGTTGCATTGTCGAAGCTGGTGAACACACAAGCCCCGGTGCCAGTCAATTTTGCCTCTCCAAAATCACCCAGAACTTCCAATGCATTATCGACCTTTGGGTAGAGTCGCCTGACAAGTTGTTGGAAATCGTTCCGAGAGTCCCTCTCAAAAAAGGCCGCCATTTTGATGGGGATAGTGTTGCGTGTCAATTGATCGTGGGAAAATATTTCAGCGGTTGATACGTGGCAATCTGGCACCACAATGAGGTACCAGCGCTCGGGAAGCTCAATCGGGGTGAGAATTTCCCCAATACCTTCGGCCCAGGCGGTGTGGGCGCCGACAAAAATTGGGACATCGGCACCCAGTTGGAGGCCCAATGCCTGTAACTGCCGTTGTGACAACCGCAGGTCCCAGAGGCGGTTGAGTGCAACGAGTGTGGTGGCTCCATTGGAACTGCCCCCTCCCAGGCCTGCCCCGGTGGGTATGCACTTGTGCAGCGTAATATGAGCGCCCAGTGTCCCGCATTGTAATAACGCAGCGGCGCGCATAATGAGGTTCTCCTCTGGTGGAATTCCCACATCGTTACTCTCGAGGGTAATTTCACCGCTTTGGTTGGGCGTGAGGACCATTTGGTCTCCCCAGTCCAGTAATTGAAATAGCGTTTGCAGTTCGTGGTAGCCATCGCTTCGACGCCCTGTGATATGCAGGAACAGATTGAGTTTGGCTGGCGATAGGACGGAGAGTGCGCCGGACCTCATTTTGGCGACGTCTGCCAGTCTGAGATGATAATTTTAGCACGCGTCTCACCGCGTTGGACTTGCAGCCGCGCGGGCAGTGTAAACCCCTGAAACTGCTTATACCGCTGGTAGTTAACCTCCCAGTCATCTTGCCAAAGACTTTTCAGAAGCTTTGTCTGGGGGTCGGGTTCGAGTCGTTGTACTTTCGAGGCGGGAGCAGGAATACCCTTTAACCAATAGCTCAGTGCCTGCAGGGGCAGGTCCCAGCCTGTGTTTAAGATAATGGCATCAGGGTTGGAGATATCGATCGTCCTATGCTCATCGCCCTGATGAATCTCCAGTGTCTGGCCGTCACTGTGAATTGTGGTAGCGCCCATACCAAGAGGGCCGCTCAATTGCACGTAGGTATTGTGATTATCCTGTTGCCATATAAAGGAAACCGATTCAGATGTGTTTTCCGTGCGTACGGCCATTTTGCCGTTTGCAGTCCATTGCTGCAGCAGTTTCATGTGCTCGCTGTGCGTCTGCCAGCTAATGGACGCGGGTTCGCGCTGATCCAAACCGGAACAGCCTGCCAGGAGCAGTATAATGAGCAAAAGTTTCAGGTGTTTGCTGGCGATCATATCAAGGTAAAGTCTCCACCGGATAAGCTTGCGGTGGTAGGCCGGCCGGTAGGTCTATTCCCAGACGATCCAGCGTGTCTAGCAAGACCGGGTGGTCTGGCTCGCGCAGAAGAGCGCCTTGCCAGATTGCCATGGCCGCGTCTGTCTTGCCTTGAGCCCAAAGCGCCTCACCGAGGTGAGATGCCACTTCAGCATCGGGGAAGCCGATGTAGGCACGTGTTAGATAATTCACTGATGCGGCGTATTGTTCGGTGCGAAACATGACCCAGCCCATACTATCTAGGATGGCGGGTTCGTCAGGTTCCAGCACCAGTGCGCGCGAAATCAGATGAAGTGCCTCGTCATAGCGGGTTGTGCGGTTAGCTAGCGTATATCCCAAGGCGTTAAGGGCCGCTGTGTTATCCGGGTCGGCAGCGATAATCGTGCGTAAATCCTGCTCCATCGACGCCAGGTTGTTCAGCTGTTCATTAAGCATGGCGCGCTCATAACGCAGAGAAATACTGCTTGGCGTTTCTAGCAATGCTTGATTGAGTACCTGCAGAGCTGCTGTCTTAGCGTCGGCCTCGATGAGAATAGCGGCTTCTAGGGTGTAGAGTTCATCTCGCAAGGGAGGATGCTCTTGTCGCTGCTCAACGAACCGAGCGTGGTAGCGTTTCAGCTGATCGCCCTCGATCAGAATATGGCCGATACGGTTATTCGCTGCAAGATATTCTGGTCCAAATCCTATCTGCATGTACCATGAAAGTGCTTCTTCAGTGTTGTTGTCTTCCTCGGCCATACGACCCAGATAATAATAGGCTTCATCGACGCGCTGGCCCAGCGCGATGGTTTGGAGCAGATACGCTCGCGCGGCTTCGGGGTCGGCAATTTCGTGGTTGATTAGGGCGAGAGAAAATAATAGATCGCCGTCGTCCGGATGTTGCTCCGAAAGAATCTCAAATTGCTCGCGTGCTGCGGGCATATCAGTGGCGGTCAGGAGGCGAGCAAATTGTAGCCTTAGCAGATTTTCGTCAGGGTTGTTCTGCAGCATCTGTTGCAATCGGGCATAGGGTT
Source organism: Halioglobus sp. Uisw_031 (assembly GCF_047729875.1). Taxonomy (NCBI): domain Bacteria; kingdom Pseudomonadati; phylum Pseudomonadota; class Gammaproteobacteria; order Cellvibrionales; family Halieaceae; genus Halioglobus; species Halioglobus sp. Uisw_031. The sequence goes on from NZ_CP159826.1 coordinate 797,177, forward strand.
TCGCCGTATTTTGATCGGCCAGAATCTTGGCTTCTAACAGTATGGCCGTCGTTTGTTCCGGCTCTAGATTGAGCAGCGTATCCAGTTTATCCAGTGCCGAATCCAACTGTCCGGTCTCGGCCTGAATCAGGGCCTGAGTCAATAGTAAGTTGGTATTCTGGGGAAACTCTGCGGCTAATGTCTTAGTCTCGCGGACTAATTCTGCTCGCTGAGCAGCGTCCAATTCTTTAAAGCCATTAAGCAACACAGGGAAGTTAGCGTCACCCGTTTCGCGTTGCACCACTATGAGGTAGGGCAGGGCCTCCAATGCGCGCCCCTGGCGGGCAAGGAGTTGTGCCAGTGTATTATTTGCTTCAGTGTTTTTGGGGTCCAGCTCTACCCACAGTGCGGCCGCCTTCAGTGCTTCCTCTTCGCGCTTCAGGAACTGCGCCAGATGCGTGGTGTGTTCACTGACGCCGCTATCGCGCAACTCACCAGCCTGACCAATATACTGCTCTAGTGCTACATCGTATGCTTGCCGCCGCAGGGCAAACTCAGCGACCAGCAGGGGGTAGAGGCTGTCATTCGGGAATGGCCTCTCACGAACAGTGATAGCGGATTCAGCTTCAGTCGGGGCGTCATGCTCCGAGACGGCTACTTGGGCAGCACACCCGACGAGCAGCGCAGAAGTGATGGCGAGGACAAAAAGTCGAAACATGGTGGCTTAAAGCGAGGTGATCCATCGATGAGACAAGTGATATAATGACACAGAAGGGCCGTGAAACACACTGGGCGGCATGCAAGAAGGTTAACGCAATAAATAGGCGTGTTACCTGACCCCTGCCATTTATAGCCTAACCTGTTAAAATCTGGAGAGTTTTTTGCAAATTGTGCTAAGGTGCGCCCGATTCTGGGAAGAGTCTGGCCAGTTGGCAAGTCCCTCATCCAGAATGCCGTGGAGCCAGTGTCAGTCGCCATGAATTTGATCGCTTTGGGAATCAGTCATAACTCAGCCGGAGTCGAAGTGCGCGAGCGGGTTGCTTTTGCGCCCGAGCAGGTCGGTGAAGCGCTGATAGATGCGTGTGATGTGGGGGGCGTAGAAGAAGTCGTCATTCTCTCAACCTGTAATCGCACAGAGCTCTATGCCATGGTATCCGATGGCGCAAACCTTGGCGACAAGGCGCGGGAGCTGATTGATTGGGTCGCGAATTACCACCATCTATCGGCACAGGAATTACATCAGTGCTCATACTGCCACGAGGGGCATCAAGCCCTGCGGCATTTGGTGCAGGTCGCCAGTGGTCTAGATTCTATGGTACTGGGAGAGCCGCAAATTTTTGGGCAGCTGAAGTCTGCGTATGCCGTGGCGACAGACGCTGGTACTGCGGGTGCTGAGTTTGGCCGCCTATTTCCACGCATTTTCTCTATTGCCAAGCGGGTCCGTACCGATACCGCTATCGGTGAAAATCCTGTTTCAGTGGCTTATGCCGCGGTGAATTTGGCGGGTCATATTTTTTCCGATTTGGGTCAGTGTAATGCCTTGTTGGTGGGAGCGGGGGAAACTATTGAACTGGTGGCTCGCCATCTTGTCGGAGCGGGAGTGCGAAAAATCGTGATTGCCAATCGCACCCTTGGCCGAGCGAGGGAGCTGGCGCAGAAATTCGGTGCGGAAGCGGTTTTGCTTGCTGAGATACCCGCGCAGTTGTCGAATGCGGATATCATTATTACCTCCACCGCCAGCCAGCTGCCTATCCTCGGTAAAGGCGCCGTGGAGCAAGCCCTTAAAGTGCGTAAGCATCGCCCCTTTTTGATGGTCGATATTGCCGTGCCGAGGGATATTGAATCCCAGGTCGGTGAATTGCCTGATGTTTATCTCTACAGCGTCGATGATTTGCGCGAGATTGTGGAGGCGAACATGCGCAGTCGCAGCAGCGAAGCGGGTAAGGCTGACTTTATTATTGATGAGGGTGTTCGCCTGTATATGGAGGAGGGGCTGAGCCTTGAAGCGGTGGACACAGTCAAAGAGTATCGGGCGATGGCAGAGCAACTGCGTGATCACGAACTCCAGCGTGCCCAGCGTGCCCTCGATCGCGGTGACGATCCACGCCAAATAGTGGCCCAGTTGTCTCGCACCATCACCAACAAATTGATTCATGCACCGACCGCAGGCCTTAAACAGGCCAGCGTGGATGGTCGACAGGATTTGATCAATAACGCTCGTAAATTATTGGGACTCGAGGGCAGTTCACCTCAGCCACAGCCAGATGAAGACGGTGAGCAGGCTGAGCCTGAGCTGCCCTCTTCAGCGCTGGAAAATACTCGGCGCACACTTCAATGAAATCATCACTGCTTACCAAGCTAGAAATGCTCACGGACCGACATGAAGAGGTATCGGCGTTGCTCAGCGATAGTCAGACTATTGCCGACCAGAATAAATTCCGTGAGTTGTCACGCGAATATTCTGAACTGGGGCCGGTAGTTACCTGCTATGCCCAGTACAGCCAGGTTCAGGCGGATATCGAGGAGGCGCGGCAGATGTTAAATGATGCGGATTCAGATGTGCGTGATATGGCCCGGGATGAATTGGAGAGCGGCGGCGAGAGTCTGGAGGCGATGGAGTCGCAGATCCAGACGCTGTTACTGCCGCGGGATCCAAACGATTCCCACAATGTGTTTTTAGAGATTCGCGCGGGTACTGGCGGTGACGAAGCAGCAATTTTTTCTGGCGATTTGTTCCGTATGTATTCCCGTTATGCGGAGAACCAGGGCTGGAAGATGGAAGTCTTGTCGGAGCGCTCGGGTGATCACGGTGGATATAAAGAAATTATCACCCGCGTTGAAGGGCGGAATGTTTACGCTCAACTTAAGTTTGAATCGGGAGCCCACCGCGTGCAGCGTGTGCCTGACACTGAGTCTCAGGGTCGAATTCATACGTCTGCCTGCACTGTGGCTGTGATGCCGGAGGCTGAGGAGGTTGATCAGGTAGAAATCAACAAGTCTGATTTGCGTGTCGATACTTACCGCGCCTCCGGTGCGGGCGGACAGCATGTGAACAAGACCGATTCAGCTGTGCGCATTACCCACATTCCTAGCGGTGTCGTGGTGGAGTGTCAGGACGAGCGCTCGCAGCATAAGAATCGAGCTCGGGCGATGTCTCTGCTGCAGGCCAAGTTACTGACAAGTGCGCAGGATAAACAGGCCAGTGAAACCGCTGAGACACGGCGCAACCTGGTCGGTACTGGAGACCGTTCCGATCGCATCCGTACCTATAACTTTCCGCAGGGCCGCATGACCGACCATCGTATCAATCTGACACTGTATAAACTCGACGAGGTGATGGAAGGTGAGCTCAGTGCGATCATCGGCCCGCTGCGACAGGAGTATCAGGCAGATCAGTTGGCGGCGTTGGCCGACCATTAGTGGTGACGGTGCAGGAACTGTTGCGTTCGGGTAGTGATCTGCCAACCGACAGTGCTCGGCGCGATACCGAAATTCTGCTGTGCCACTGCTTGGGCAAACCCCGCGCATGGTTATATACCTGGCCCGAGAAAGAGGTCGCCCGAGACTGCGCTAGAGATTTCGAAAAATTATTGGCGCAGCGAAGAGAAGGCGTGCCAGTTGCCTATCTTACTGGTGAGCGAGAGTTCTGGTCTCTGCAGCTGGCGGTGAGCGATGCCACATTGATCCCCCGCCCCGAAACGGAAACGCTGGTTTCCTGGGCCTTGGAACTTGCGTTGCCGAATGCGGCGAGTGTGCTTGATCTGGGCACCGGTTCTGGTGCGATTGCGTTGGCGCTAGCGAGTGAAAGACCACACTGGCATGTGGCAGCGTTGGACGTCAGCGAGGAGGCGTTGCAGGTTGCGCGGGGCAATGCTGTCAGGACCAGGCTGACGTCGGTGCACTTTGTGCAATCGGATTGGTATCAAGCTGTCACAGGTCAGCGTTTCAACGCACTACTGGCAAACCCTCCCTATATTGATGGGGATGATCCTCATCTGGCACTTGGCGATGTGCGCTTTGAACCGCGATCAGCACTGGTGTCTTCCGACAGCGGTCTTGAGGATTTGGGTCTTCTCGTGACAGGCGCGCCAGATCAGCTACTCGACGGTGGTTGGCTCTTACTGGAACATGGATTTGAACAGGCCAATGCCGTGCGTGTGATGTTGCATGACGCGGGTTTTAGCCAAGTGAGTACGCGTCGGGACATGTCGGGACAGCAGCGAATTACCGGAGGTTGTTGGCATGCTGACTGACGAGCAACTCATGCGCTATAACCGGCAAATTCTGCTGAATGATTTCGATGTTGCAGGGCAGGAGCGACTGCAACAATCTCGGGTGTTGGTGGTGGGGTTGGGTGGGCTGGGGTGTCCCGCCGCACTCTACCTTGCCGCTGCCGGTGTCGGTGAGCTGGTGCTGGTTGATGGAGACGCAGTGGAGCTCAGTAATCTCCAGCGTCAGATCGCACATTCTGAAGTTGATATTGGCGCTAATAAAGCCCGTTCGGCTGCCGCCTCGATCGCTGCACTCAATCCACAGGTAAAACTGGAAATTCTCGAGCAGCGGCTGATTGAGAGCGCTATGCCAGCATTAATGTCTCGCGTCGATCTGGTATTAGACGCCACGGACAACTATCCGGTGCGGTTTGCCTTGAACCGAGCCTGCATCGCCGCTGGCGTACCACTGGTATCGGCGGCGGCGGTGCGCAGCGAGGGGCAGTTGGCCGTATTTGATCCAGCGCGCGGTGGGCCTTGTTATCGTTGTCTGTATGTAGAGGGAGAGGAACAGACAGCGCTTAGTTGCAGCGAAAGTGGTGTTTTGGCTCCGCTGGTTGGCGTCGTCGGTTCATTGCAAGCGATGGAGGCATTGAAGGTTTTGTCGGGCTATGGTGAATCGCTGCTGGGTAAACTGTTAGTGCTAGACTTACGCAGCATGGAGTTTCGCCAGTTGGTATTGTCTGCGCGGGCAGACTGCCCGGCCTGCTCCCATCTGCACTGTTGAAACTGTGAGGCTTACCTTTACGGCCTCACTATGGCTTGCTACATTGAAAAGCCGTTGAATCTGCCGGGTGGTGCGCTAGACCAAAGCTCCAGTGCGGATTTTGGTGGCAGTAACAGTGAATTGACGAGTTAACGTGATGAGCATGAAACCTTTCCATGCATTCTGTTGTCGTAGACGCTAAACCCCCTAAAGAGAGACTGTTCATGAATGTATTAGCGCAGTGGTATTACAGTATACATAACGTCTTTTTTTCGTGCTCTAAGTACCTAAGTGGACTGGCGCCGCTGGCCCTACGCCTCTATCTTGTTCCGGTTTTTTGGATGGCGGGCACCCAGAAAATAGCGGGGATGGAAAGCACTATCCAGTGGTTCGGAAATCCCGACTGGGGTTTGGGGCTCCCTTATCCAAGCTTGATGGCCCACCTTGCCGCATACACAGAAGCGATAGGCGCGTTGATGTTGCTAATAGGGTTGGCGACTCGCTGGATTTCGATACCCCTGATGGTCACCATGTTGGTTGCAATATTTGCGGTACATTGGGATCACGGCTGGGCGGCCATCGCCGATTCCAGCGCGGAGGACGTCGCAGTGCGCCTCGGGGCAGCTAAAGATATTCTACGTGAGCACGGAAACTACGCCTGGCTGACAGAAAAAGGCAATTTTGTCATTCTCAATAACGGTATTGAATTCGGCGTGACCTATTTATTGATGCTATTCAGTCTGTTGTTTACTGGCGGCGGACGTTTTACCAGCGTGGATTATTTTCTCTCAAGGCTATGGCCGAAAAAATCATAATGTTGGGTGCTGAAGTGTAATATTCATAGTCCCCACCTATTCTGCGGGGGAAATGGTAGACTAGCGTGTTTTTTGAGCAGTCAAAGGTAAACAGAGTTGATCAAGAATTTAGTGAATCGTATGGCGAACAATAGCGATGCTGCCCGGACTCAGAATCCGGCCTCCTCTGGTCATGGGCAGCCGCCCCGTCAGGAGCCTTCCCACAAAGCTTCTAAGCCAGATATTCAGCGTGAGAATAACCGGTCGGAGTCCGTCAAAGGTAGCAAGCGCGGTTCACGCAAGCCCGATCTCGCTGTTTCATCCTGGTCATTGGATGATTTTGCTGTTGAGCCAAAGGAAGGTGAGAGCCGTTTTCACGATCTAGGTTTACGTGATGAATTGATGCATGGGATTGCCGATCTGGGCTTTCATTACTGCTCCCCTATACAGGGGGCAATTCTGCCCCACACCCTGCAAGGCAATGATGCTATCGGCAAGGCCCAGACGGGCACCGGCAAGACGGCAGCCTTCCTGATTACTATCTTTAACGATCAGCTTTGTAATCCACCAGAGGCAGAACGCTTTGTGGGCGAGCCACGCGCTTTGGTCATTGCGCCTACTCGAGAGCTGGTGATGCAGATCGCCGCGGATGCTGAGGAGCTGGGGAAGCATACTGGACTGCAGGTCGCGACGTTGATTGGCGGTATGGACTACCAGAAACAGCTTAACCGCCTGACCAATAGTGTCGTGGATCTGGTCGTGGCGACACCGGGCCGTCTGCTGGACTTCATGGGCCGGCGTGATCTATACCTGGACCATGTTGAGATACTAGTGCTGGATGAGGCAGATCGTATGCTGGATATGGGTTTTATCCCGCAGGTTAAGCGTATTGTCCGTGCAACACCTGCAAAGGAGAGCCGACAAACACTGCTATTTTCTGCCACGTTTACCCAGGATATTCTCAATCTTTCGGAGCAATGGACGTATCAGCCGATTTCTGTTGATATTGAACCTGAAAATGTTGCAACGGATTCAGTAGACCAGAAAGTGTATCTTGTCAGTAGTCAGCAGCGTTACCAAGTACTTAATAATTTGCTCCGCAGTGAAGGCTGTACCAGTGTGATTATTTTTGCCAATCGACGAGACCAGGTTCGCCGTTTGCATGAGCGCCTGTGCAAGTCAGGAGTAACCGCAGGTATTCTGTCTGGGGAAATACCTCAGGCAAAACGTACCCGTACGCTTGAACAGTTCAAGCAGGGTGAGATAAAAGTATTGGTGGCAACGGACGTTGCCGGCCGTGGCATTCACGTAAGCGGTGTCAGTCATGTGGTGAATTACAACTTGCCTGAGGATCCGGAAGACTATGTACACCGTATAGGTCGTACCGGGCGCGCCGGAGCAACCGGAACTTCCATCAGTTTTGCCAGCGAAGACGATGCGTTTTTATTGCCAGATCTGGAAGCGTTATTGGGCACGAAGCTGGAATGTACACATCCCCCCAAAGAGCTACTGATCTAACTCTTCGCACCATAGCAAAGTGGCGCCCACAACTGCAGCTGGCACCACAAAAAAATTCACCAACGGTATGCTGGCGCACAAGGCAACGACGCCGCCAAACCCCATGCTGGTGAGTCTTCGAGACCGCACCGCGTCCTTTACCTGTGTGAAACTCAACTGGTGGTTGTCCATAGGATAGTCCACGAATTGTATGCTCATCATCCAGGCGCCCAAAAGAAGCCATGCCACCGCGCCTACGCCGGGAACGAATGAGATCACCAGAACCAAAAGCGCCATCGGAACGTAGTACAGAAGCTTTAGCAGTTCCCGCACAATACTTCTTGGCACTGCCAGAAACGCCGCACCCAGACCCTCAAGTGAGGCCACTGTCTGACCGGTGATCAGCTCTTCTGCCTTTTCAGCCAACAAGGCGTTAAAGGGCGATGCGATGATCAGCGCGACCGAGGTAAATACGTAGCCGCTTATCAGACTCACGGTAATGCCAATGATGGGCCACAAAATCCATCTGATAAAGTTCAGCCAATCGGGAATACGGGACAGCATCGCGTCCATTAGGTCACTGATATAGCTAAAACTAATAGTAATTAGAGAGCCAAAGATCAGGATATTGATCACCAGGGGAATGATCACGAAATGCCGTAAAGAAGGATGGCCTAATAGCCGTGCGCCCCGTGTCAAATAGTTGGCGCCGCGCGCAATATTACCTCGCATCTGGCTTGTCTCCCGTGGGCAGGCCGCAAGAGGGGCAGAGGCAGCGTTCGCCGGCAGAGTCTTTTGCTTTCTCCCTTGCCTGGCCACTGATACTGACACTCTGACACCAGCAACTTTCTGGTGGCAGACCTGCGGCAACCGCGCATTGGTTGTCGCCTCCGCACAGAGGGCATAACATTGCTATTTGCTTAGATTGACTCATTAGCGTGTCATTTTACCTCGGGCCTCGCGCTATAATACCGGACTGGACAGGGAGTGGGTAATGATGAGTGGTGACAACGATAAGGTTTTTTCCGATGCGATGTCCGATGTGGTGCCCTTAAAATACGAGCCTAGGGTCGATCTTAGTCGAAAATCTGCGCTCGATAAAGACTCTTCCCTCGAGCACCGTCGGCGGGCAGCTGCAGAGATGCCAGAGACCGACCTTAACGTGTTATCGAATACTGGGATAGTGCCGCTGGATGCCTGGTTGGTGCTCTCCTTCAAGCGCACCGGCGTACAAAACGGTGTGTTCCGTAAATTAAAGCAGGGCCGTTATGAAGCGGAGGCCACGCTTGATTTGCACTGCATGAATACAGAGGTTGCGCGTCGTGAGGTCTTTGAGTTTATTGAAGAGGTCTACCAATTGGGTCTGCGCAGCGTATTGTTGATTCATGGCAAGGGCGGAAGTAAATTGGAAAAAGAGCGCAGCTCGATTCTTAAGGGCTGTGTTGACCATTGGCTGCGGCAGTTGGAGATCGTTCAGGCATTTCACAGTGCACAACCGCGGCATGGCGGCACTGGGGCGGTGTATGTGTTGTTGCGCAAGAGCGAGGAAAAGAAGCGGGAAAATCGCGAGAAATTTTCCAAGGGGCGAGTGTCTGTCGATCCTCTCTAGTAGGTGTAGTGCATCGGCGCCCTATTAATCTAAGCTAGTGTGCTGCGCCCGCCTTTAAAATCTCAGCGTACTGAGCCCCGTGGCGATGGGTCGATATGATGTCCAGCACAGTGCGCCCATCCTTGCTGGTCGTATTCAGGTCCCGACCATCGTTACAGAAAAAAGACACAAACAGTTCGAAATCTGAAGCGCGCATGCTCTGGTAAGCTTTGAGTAGCATATGGAAGTCTTCGTCGGAGCCATCATGTGGCTTCACGTTCAGGAAGCTTTTTACGTGTTCTTCGGTCCAGACCTCGTCCACAACCTTTTCTTTGTCTTTTCGCATTGTTCTTGTTTCCTTTATATCAGCTTTTTAGCCAGTAACGCATTCACCATTTGAGGGTTTGCCTGACCTTTGGACAGCTTCATCACTTGGCCAATAAAAAACCCTACCAGTTTTTTTCGCTTGGCTTCGTCTGCATCGAGGTACTGCTGCACCTGCGCCGCGTTGGCGCTGAGGACGTCATTCACAATCGCGTCAATGGCACCCGTATCGCTGACCTGCAATAAGCCGCGTGCCTCGATTATCTCGTCAGCGTCGCCTTCGCCTTTCCACATCGACTCAAAGACTTGTTTGGCCATCTTTCCAGAAATAGTATTATCGAGAATTCGACTGATAAGTTGTCCCAGCGCAGTGGCAGACACTGGGCACTTTTCAATGGCGTCTCCAGCGCGATTCAACTGGCCCAATAACTCCACCTGAACCCAGTTTGCTGCGATTTTAGCATCGCCACATTCTCCAGCAACGGCCTCGAAGTAATCTGCCAGAGGTCGGCTGTCGGACAGCACATTAGCGTCGTAGGTGCCCAGTCCGTATTGTGCAGTAAAACGCGACCGTTTGTCGGCGGGTAACTCCGGCAGGGATTCGCGAATTGACTCGATATAAATGTCGTCTATGACAACTGGCAGCAGGTCTGGCTCTGGAAAATAGCGATAGTCATTGGCCACTTCTTTGCTGCGCATCGAACGTGTTTCGTCCCGGTCCGCATCGTAAAGGCGCGTTTCCTGTGTAATTTTGCCGCCCTCTTCTAGAATATCCGCCTGCCGTTGAAACTCGTGATGAATGGCTTTTTCTACAAAGCGAAAGGAATTGACGTTCTTGATTTCTGCGCGCGTGCCCAAGGTCGTAGAGCCGATCGGACGCAGTGAAATATTGACATCACAGCGCATGGAACCTTCGGCCATGTTGCCGTCAGAAATACCGAGATAGGTCACGAGACTATGCAGCGCCTTGAGGTAGGCTACGGCTTCGGCTGCATTTCGAATGTCCGGTTCCGATACGATCTCCAGCAGCGGTGTGCCGGCTCGATTGAGGTCGATGCCGGTATGGTTGTTGAAGTCTTCATGCAATGATTTTCCTGCATCCTCTTCGAGGTGAGCCCGGGTAATGCCAATGGTACGGGAGCTGCCGTCTTCCATTAGTATCTCGAAACTGCCCTTGCCGACGATAGGCGCTTCAAATTGGCTGATCTGGTAGCCTTTGGGCAGGTCTGGATAGAAGTAGTTTTTTCGATCGAAGACAGAGCGTTTGCTTATCTGAGCGCCGATGCCAAGACCAAATTTGACGGCGTAGTGCACAGCCTGTTCGTTCAGTACCGGCAACATGCCGGGCATCGCGAGATCAACGGCACTGGCCTGGGTGTTGGGTTCGGCGCCGAAGGTGGTGGGAGAGCCGGAAAATATTTTCGATTCGGTGGCCAGTTGCAGGTGTACTTCGAGACCGATAACGGTTTCCCATTGCATCAAAGTGTTCCCCCTTTTGCTGAGTCCGGGGTGCGCAAATGCCAGTCAGTCGCCTGCTGAAAACGATGGGCAACGTTGAGCAACCGTGCTTCGCTGAAGTGTCGGCCAATCAACTGCAGCCCCACCGGCTTTCCCTCAACAAAACCTGCAGGGAGCGACATGCCCGGCAGGCCTGCCAGATTGACCGCAAGGGTATACACATCCTCTAGATACATGGAGATAGGGTCGTTCGACTTGGCACCCAAAGCAAAGGCTGGGCCCGGGGTAGTCGGGCCGGCGATGACATCTACTTGTTCAAAACAATGCATGAAGTCCTGCGTGATTAGGCGCCGAATCTGTTGGGCTTTCTTGTAATAGGCGTCGTAGTAGCCGGCAGATAATGCATAAGTACCCACCAGAATGCGCCGTTTGACTTCTTCACCAAAACCTTCTTGGCGAGTTCGGCTGTAGAGGTCGTGAAGATCCACAGGATTTTCACAGCGATAGCCATAGCGCACGCCGTCAAAGCGGGCCAAGTTGGTTGACGCCTCAGCCGGGGCAATGATGTAGTAAGTCGGAATGGTTAGTGCGCTATGGGGAAGTGACATCTCTACCAGCGTTGCACCCTGTGCTTCGAGTTCTTTTAGAGCATTGTTGATGCACCCGCCCGTGGCGGCATCCAGTCCTTCGCCGAAGTACTCCGTGGGCAGTCCTATACGCAGGCCCTCTAGGCTGTCGCCAAGTGTTGCGCAGTAGTCTTCTGTGGCTGTAGTGGATGAGGTGGAGTCCAGCGGGTCGTGTCCGGCCATAGTGTTCAATAGGAAGGCGCAGTCCTCGGCGCTGTGCGCCATGGGACCCGCCTGATCTAGGCTGGAGGCAAAGGCCACAATCCCCAGGCGAGAAACACGCCCATAAGTGGGCTTGAGGCCAGTGATACCGCAGAAGGCAGCGGGTTGTCGGATCGAGCCTCCGGTGTCAGTCCCGGTGGCAGCAGGGGCCAATAGGCCGGCCACCGCAGCGGCGGAACCCCCAGATGAACCACCTGGCACCAAATCTGTGTTCCATGGATTACGTGCCGGGCCATAGAAGCTGCTCTCGTTGGAGGAGCCCATGGCAAACTCATCCATATTGGTCTTGCCTAGTAATACTGCCCCTGCCGATTTAAACCGCTGTATGACGGTGGCATCGTAAGGTGGGACGAAGTTGTCCAGCATGCGTGAACCGCAACTGGTGCGCACGCCGTCTGTGCAAAAAATATCTTTGTGCGCGATTGGAATGCCGGTTAGTGCATTGGCAGTTCCGCTAGCCAGCCGTTCGTCAGCTCCTCCGGCAGCAGCGAGCGCTGCAGCTTCATCGACAGTGATAAAGCTGTTGTACTGGCTATCCAGCGCGTCGATACGGTCCAGATACGCACGGGTGACCTCTACGCTGGAAAACTGACGTTCGCGCAGCCCTTTAACGAGTTGGGCAACAGATTTAGTGTGCATTACAACAATCCTGATGCGGCATAAGCCGCTTATTCGATAACTTTGGGAACCAGGTAGAGACCATTTTCTACGGCTGGGGCAATGGCCTGGAAGGCATCGCGGCGGTTACTCTGAGTCACTTCATCCGGGCGCAAGCGTTGGGTGGCGTCCAGGGGGTTGGCCATAGGCTCCACATCATGGGTATCCACTGCCTGTAATTGATCCACCATTTGCAGGATTTCCGTAATGCGCTGGGTCACCTGACCAATTTCTTCGTCAGATATGCGAATACGGGAAAGCTCCGCAATCTTTTCAATTTCGCCTTGCTCAATTGCCATTATCGTAAAACCATAAAAAACCGCCTTCAAAGGCGCAGGGAGCGTAAACTTATCACATTTGCGTCTTGCCCAAAATCCCTGTGATTGGTAGAGTTACACAAATTAGTCAACTCCCCCAAAAATCGGCTCTGCAGTGTGTTTTTAGCCGTGTTCGACGGTAACTAAAGATACAAAAAGAACGCCGGCGCGGAGTTCCCCGTTGTATTCACAGGGTGCAAGAATTCATGTTTAAAAAGCTACGTGGAGTGTTCTCTAACGATCTCTCTATAGATTTAGGCACCGCCAACACACTGATCTACGTTCGAGATAAAGGGATTGTGCTGAACGAGCCCTCCGTGGTGGCCATTCGAATTCACAATGGCCAGAAAACTATCGAGGCGGTCGGTACTGAGGCCAAGCGAATGCTGGGTCGAACACCAGGCAATATTACCGCTATTCGCCCTCTGAAAGATGGTGTGATAGCCGACTTTTTGGTGACAGAGAAGATGCTGCAGCACTTCATTGCCAAAGTCCATGAGAGTAAGTTTATTCGGCCAAGCCCGCGCGTGTTGATCTGCGTACCTTGTATGTCGACACAGGTTGAGCGCCGGGCAATTCGTGAGTCGGCGCTTAGCGCTGGTGCCCGCGATGTACGACTTATTGAGGAGCCAATGGCGGCAGCTATCGGTGCCGGGCTGAGCGTGGATGAGGCCACGGGTTGTATGGTGGTTGATGTCGGTGGCGGGACTACAGAGGTTGCTATCATCTCTCTCAATGGTGTGGTCTACCGTGATTCTGTGCGTGTGGGCGGAGACCGTTTTGATGAGGCTATCGTATCGCATGTGCGGCGCCGCTACGGCAGCCTTATCGGTGATGCGACTGCCGAGCGGATCAAGTTGGAAGTGGGTTGTGCTTTTCCGGGTAGTGAAATGCGCGAGATTGATGTGCGCGGTCGTAATCTAGCCGAAGGTGTGCCGCGCAGCTTTACACTAAATAGTGACGAGATACTGGAGTCCCTGAAGGACCCCCTGGAATCTATTGTGCAGGCAGTGAAATCCGCTCTTGAACAGTCGCCGCCTGAGTTGGCAGCTGATATTGCCGAGAGCGGCATTGTGTTGACTGGCGGAGGAGCTTTATTGCGTGATCTGGATCGACTCATCTCCGAAGAGACAGGCTTGCCAGTGATCGTTGCCGATGATCCTCTGACGTGCGTTGCTCGTGGCGGTGGCATTGCGATGGAAAGAATGGATCGGCGTACGATAGATTTACTGTCTACTGAGTAGCGAGATCTGATGGAGCGCCAGTTCTATACTGCGCTAGATAGGGTGTGCTTTACCGCGACGCATGCCGATCACGGCAATTGAGGAGCCGACATCAAGCCATTATTTGTTAAGAAATCTTCCCTGACGCTGCGGGTGTTAGGTCCCACCCTCGTGGTCCTAGGTTTGCTGACGGCAGGCCTGTATTTTAATAAACTCCATTCCACTCGAGCAGTGCTCGACTCTCTAGCGACGCCTATTTTTTGGGTTGCAAACCTGCCGACGCGTGTTGGTGAATGGACAACGACTCATGTCCGGTCCCGCAGTGACTTGCTGGAGGACAACGAGCGTTTGCGACGGGAAAATCTGGTATTGCAGGGACGGTCGCAGAAGATGGCCTCGCTGCAAGCAGAAAATGTGCGATTGCGAGCTTTGCTGAATTCTAGCGCCTTGGTGCGTGACGATGTATTGGTGGCTGAACTGATTGGCGTCTCGCCGGACCCAGAGCGGCTCCAGCTGGTGCTGAACAAGGGCGAGGGCGACGGCGTGTTTTTGGGACAACCCCTGATCGATGCCGATGGATTGATGGGGCAGGTTGTAGAAGTCAGTAGCGGCACATCGCGAGCGCTATTGATAACCGATATAACGCATGCAGTCCCAGTGCAGGTTAATCGCAATGGAGTAAGGGCAATTGCCGAGGGTACCGGCGCTTTAGAATCACTGGAAATTCGACATATTTCTGCGACTACCGATATTCGCAAGGACGACCTATTAGTAACGTCCGGTCTCGGGGGGCGATTTCCGGAAGGGTATCCGGTGGCTGTAGTGACGCATGTCGAGCGGGACCCCGGTGAAGTTTTTGTGCGAGTACTGGCTGCCCCTACTGCGGCGTTAGACCGCACGCGGCATGTGTTGCTGGTGTTTACTGCGCAACAAAGCCAGGAGGATTGACCTGTGGCTGATAGGGAAGGGCATGGCTATGCGGTCATTTTCCTGACCTTTGTGGTTGCCTATATTTTAGCCGTGGTGCCGCTTCCTCTTTGGTTGCAGTGGGGGCGGCCGGAGTGGTTGGCGTTGACGCTAATTTACTGGTGTATCGCCCTCCCGGAGCGGGTCGGGATTGCTACCGGGCTGGTGGTGGGTGTAGGGCTTGATGTCTTGGAGGGCGCTGCCCTCGGGCAGAATGCCTTTGCCCTGATGGTAGTGGCGCTGTTAGCACTCATCCTTTACCAGCGACTGCGCGTGTCCAGGTTGTGGCAGCAGGCGGCCGTCGTCTTTATTCTGGTTGGTATCAACCAGCTGATTTGCCAGTGGGTACAAAACCTTGAAGGGGTGAGTGTTCTGCCGGTGTTATTTTTGCTGCCGGCGCTCTCCAGTGCTCTATTGTGGCCGGTGGTCCTGCACAGTTTGCGTGGCGTGCGGCGCTATTACCGAGTCACCTGATATGAGCCAGGCCTGTTTGATCTTGGCGTCGGCCTCACCGCGCCGTAAAGCGTTATTGGATCAGTTGGGGGTGAGTTGTACCTGTGCGCCTGCTGATATTGACGAATCGCACTGGATTGATGAGAGACCCTCGGACTACGTACAACGTATGGCACAAGAAAAGGCGCAAGCTATTGCTTTGCTCTACCCTCCTGTGGGCTGCGCAGTACTGGCGGCTGATACCATAGTGGTCATTGCTGGCACAATACTGGGCAAGCCCATAGACCATGCCGATGCTCTCCTCATGCTCACGAGTTTAAGTGGTCGAAGACATTCGGTTTTGACAGCAGTGTGTCTTCTGACTGTCGAGGGCATAGTATGCGAGTTAGTAGAAACCCAAGTGGAGTTTCTGCCTTTGAGTCATGAGGTATGCGAAGCCTATCTGGCCACGGATGAACCTTGGGACAAGGCAGGGGCATATGGTATTCAAGGGTTGGCGGGTGCCTTCGTGCGCTCTATTGAGGGCAGTTATACTAATGTGGTGGGTCTGCCTCTGTGTGAAACCTGGCAGCTATTGAGCGCAAATGGAATATCAACCGCGCTGAATGCCGCGCCGTTAGACTGATTCACGAGGTAGGCCCGTGAGTGCAAAAATGCTAGTTAATTTTACCCCGATGGAAACACGGGTGGCCTTGCTGGAAAATGGCGTCACCCAGGATGTTTATATCGAACGTGCGATTAGCCGCAGTATCGTTGGCAACATTTACGCCGGGAAAGTGGTGAGAATAGTGCCCGGCATGCAGGCAGCCTTTGTGGATATAGGGCTTGAGCGCACCAGCTTCATACACGTCTCAGATGTGATTGCCGGCAGCAGCGGTCATGGCCGGCAAGACAAAAGTATTCCCCCGATGAAGATTGCTGACTACCTTCACGACGGTAAGAAGATCATTGTTCAGGTCACTAGAGATCCTCTGGGCACCAAGGGTGCGCGCGTGACTATGCAGTTGTCAGTAGCAACACGATATCTCGTGTTGCAGCCTCACAATAAGCATACAGGTGTCTCGCAACGCATTGATAAGCCTCTGGAGAAGACACGTCTGAAGCAAGTGCTGGCGCAAGCTCGGGCGAGCCAAAGCATGGATGACTCCACTGGGTTTGTTTTGCGTACCGCTGCCGAAGGGATAGGGTTCGAGCAGGTGTCGGCTGACATGCGCTTTCTCTATAGTGTGTGGGCAAGTATCTCTCGCCGTGCCAAGGCTGCTACTACAGCCGAGCTGCTTTATGAAAATTTACCTCTGCATTTGCGCGCAGTGAGGGATCTTGTTCGTCCGTCGGTAGAACACATTCTCATCGATAACAGCGAGTGTTTGGTGGCGCTGCAGGGTTTTTGTGCTGATCATGTGCCGGAAGTGTGCCGTTTGCTAGAGCATTACACGGGCGAGCAGCCGTTATTCGAACTGCATGGCGTGGAGGATGGAATCCGGGGCGCACTCGATCGCACAGTGGAGCTGCACTGTGGCGGCTATCTGATTTTCGATCAAACAGAGGCCATGACAGTTATTGACGTGAACACCGGATCATTTGTTGGCAAGCGGAATCAGGATGACGCTCTGCTAAAGACCAATCTAGAAGCGGCTGAGGTCTTAGCCCGGCAAGTACGTTTGCGTAACCTGGGCGGCATTATCATCGTTGATTTTATCAACATGGAAAAATCTGACCATCGGCGACAGGTGCATGATGCCCTCAAGAAATTCATGCAGCAGGATACGGCGCTCAGCGAGATAGCGGCGTTTTCGAAGCTGGGGCTCATTGAAATGTCGCGCAAGCGCACGGGTGACAGCCTTGAGGGTTTACTGTGTGAAGGTTGTTCCGTTTGTCATGGGCGCGGTGTAATTAAAACGGCGGAGACCGTTTGCTATGAAATTTTTCGAAAGGTTATGAGCGATGCGCGGACCGGCAAAAATGACAAACTGATATTGCGTGTGGCTGATTCTGTTGCAAATCGATTACTGAACGAAGAAGCCACGCAATTTTTCGATCTACAGCAATCTGTTGGCAAGACAATTAGCGTGCAGGTAGAGTCGAGCTACAGTCAGGAACATTTCGATCTCATGCCGTGTTGATCGGCTTTGGATGACAGATGGCGACACATTCAAGTAGTGTTATTGCCTTTGTAATTGATTATCGCGGGGCTTTTTCAGCACTGGCTGCCGGGATTTTTCCCGTGCCGTTGCGGTGTCTGAAGGCGCGATGAAATTCGTTGAGACGGCGCGGAGCCCGACGATATAAACCCTTCCGTTCAGTCGGACTCGCCATAGGATTGCTGTAGCTCTTTTAGATAGCGGAATAACTTTCGGCTGGCCGATGGCGGTTTATGACCTTGTACTTCCCTGTGATGTTGTAAAATGACCTGCCGTAACTGCTGACGGTCAGCTTCAGGGAAGCGCGTCATGGCCAGCTCTGCCCCCTCAGCCCCCGCTGCAAGTATATCTTCACGTAATTGCTCCAGTTGATGGAACGCTGTAGTACTTTCTTGTTTTGTGTTGTGCAGGGCCGCCAGCGCTTGCTCAATCGGGGCGGGGTCTATGTTGCGCATAATCTTGCCGATGAGCTGTAGGTGTCGTTTACGGGCGCTATTGCTACGAATTTGCCGACACTCGCGGATGGCCGACAACAGCCGTTCATCATCAATAGGAATTTTAGAAAGTTGATTGTCATTTAACGACAGCAAGGATTCTCCTACTGCTTGCAGACCGAGCATCTGCCGTTTGCGTGCGCTTTTACTGGGAGGATCTTGCGGCTCGATGGCGTCGTCTTCTCGTCGATCAGGCATACAACAGTGTCGCTAGTCCGAGGAATGAGACAAAGCCCACGACGTCGGTAATGGTGGTAAGTACGACGCCGCCTGCCAATGCCGGATCAATCTTTGCCCTGGCCATCAATAGCGGAAGTACGGCGCCAGCCAGTGCGGCAGTCACTAGGTTGATGACCATAGCCGCGGCAATGATCAGGCCGATTTTCCATTGCTGGAACCAGATCGACGCAGCGATAGCCACGACCACAGCCCAGAGGATGCCGTTCATGAGCCCGATCACCAGTTCGCGGTTAATCAGCCAGGCCTGGTTGTTTTTAACCACCTGTCCCAAGGCGATCCCACGTACCATCAGCGTCAGCGTCTGGGTGCCCGCAATGCCACCCATGGAGGCTACTATAGGCATTAACACGGCGAGAAATACAAATTCTTTAATGGTTCCTTGAAAGAGATTAATCACCGAAGCGGCAATGAAAGCAGTAACCAGATTGATTCCCAGCCAGATGGCGCGACGTGGTGCGGCATGCATAAGAGGGGCGAAGGTATCAGCGTCCTCGTCCAGGCCCGCCATTGACATCAGGGAGCGATCAGTGTCCTCGCGAATCACGTCCACTACGTCGTCAATAGTGATGCGGCCTAACAGTGTGCCATTATCATCTACCACAGGGGCCGATACCCAGTCATTGCTCTCAAAGAGACGCGCCACTTCCTTGTCAGTCATATTGACCGGAATAGGTTCCACATCGGTGAGCATCATTTCCCGCACAGAGGCGGCGGGGTCTGATACAAGTAACGTTCGTAGAGACAGCAAACCGATGAATTGATCGGAACGATTGACCACAATCAGGTTGTCAGTCATCTCTGGGATTTCAGTATGCCGGCGTAAATAGCGAAGGACCACGTCCAAGGTTAATCTGGCTCGGATGGTTATAGTATCCGTATTCATCAGGCCCCCGGCTAAATCCTCGGGGTAGTGCATGACTCTTTCAAGGCGCGCCCGGTCCTGCTGATCCATGACGGTGAGGACTTCCCGGGTGACGTGACCGGGTAGTTGCTGAAGGATGTCGGCGATGTCGTCATCTGCCAAGCCTTCGGTTAGCTGAGCAACTTCCGTCGCATCCATTTGGCCGAGAAACTGTGCCCGCAGGTCGTCGCCCATTTCACTCAGTATTTCACCTTCACGGTCAACCTCCACCATTTGCCACAGAATATGTCGGAACTTGGGTGGGGAAGATTCGAGAAGGTGTGCGACGTCGGCCGGAAGCAGTCCATTCAGCATTCTTTGCACATCGACAAAGGTTCCGCTGTTCAGCGCAGCGGACAGTTTGTCGAGGGTTTTTTGGGCTGCTACTTGACCTTGAATCATTTCACCTCCCAGATAAACCCTTTATGCCAGCGTGACTGTGCAGTGGATTATCCGGAAAAGTTACCCGCGCAACAACGTGATTAGTTACGGATTGATAGTTTACTCGGCTTCGTCAAAGCAATTTTCGATGAGAGTCTGCAGGGCAGCGAGAGCGTTTTCTTCATCACTGCCTTCAATCTCAATATCCAATACAGTACCTTTGCCTGCAGCGAGCATCATGACAGACATGATACTCTTGCCATCGATCAATTGACCGTCCTTCCCCGTCTGTATACGACTGGAAAACGATGTAGTGCATGCCACGAATTTTGCTGCCGCCCTTGCGTGCAAACCGAGTTTGTTAGTAATTGTCAGTTGGGTTTGTATCACAATTTATTCTGCCTACTGTAGTTCTCGGTGTCTTATATTTATTGCCGGCAACTGCCCTTTGTAGTGTTGGAATAGTCGCTCGGCCAAATATACTGAGCGATGTTGCCCGCCGGTACAACCAAAGGTGATATTCATATAGCTACGATTACCTTCACGATAACGCGGCAGCCAGTTGTCCAGATAGTGGCAAATATCCTGAAACAGCTCCTCTGTCATAGGCAGGCTTTCGAGAAACGATTGCACTTCGGAGTCTAGCCCACTCTTGAGTCGCAACTCTTTTACCCAGTGGGGATTGGGTAACATTCTTACATCGAACACGAGGTCTGCGTCGGCAGGTACTCCGCGCTTGAAGCCAAAAGACTGTAACAGTATCGCCATGCTCCCAACACTGCTCCCCAGCAGCCGTTGCTTGATAGCATCACGCAGGTCATAAACGGTCATGTGGCTGGTGTCCAACACCAGGGATGCGCAGTCGTAAATGGGCTCGAGGAGTTCTCGTTCTTTATCGATCGCCTCTGCCAGCGGAATAAATTCCGTGCTAAGCGGGTGTCGGCGTCGCGTTTCACTAAAACGCTGGAGCAGGTTAATTTCCTGAGCGTCCAGAAACAGCACTTGGGTTTCCACCGATAGTGGAAGTGAGTGAATAATCGCTTTGAATTTCCGCAGATCTTTCCACTCATTACGAGCATCAATACAGACCGCTATACCCTGAAAAAAGCTGAACTCGTCACCGCCGATTTTCTCAATCAGCGCGGGCAGAAGCGATATCGGGAGGTTGTCAATACAGTAGAAACCCTCGTCCTCTAACTGGTTCAATGCAGTACTCTTTCCCGAGCCGGAGCGTCCACTGATGATAATTAATTGCATAGGATACTGTTGCTCAATCCGCGCCGCTGCAGGCGACCTCATAGAGGGTGCTGCTATCTCTGGCGGCGCGCAACCGTCCACAGAATTGCTGCTGATTAAATAAGCGTGCGATATTTGCGAGTATATCTAGATGCTGCTGACGAGCTTCTTCTGGCACGAGCAGCACGAATAGCAGGTCTACTGGCTGATCATCCGGCGCATCAAAGGGGATCGGTTTTTCCAGTGAGAGCAGGGCGCCTAATGGCTGAGTACAATTACCGACACGGCAATGCGGTATTGCGATGCCCTGACCCAAGCCCGTGCTGCCCAGTTTTTCCCGCGTGATAAGATGGTTTAGGATGTTGTCGTAGTGCAGCAAAGGTTCATTTGCACACACTAATTCCGCTATCGTTTCAAACAGTCTTTTCTTGCTGGGTCCATGTGCGTGACAGACGGTGCGCTCTGGCGTTAGTATTTGGCTTAAAAGGTGCATAGCTTCGTCTTTAGTGTCCTCGGTGTTTTTGCTTGTGTTTGATCAATTGACGATCCAGCTTGTCAGCTAGAGCATCGATGGCGGCATACATGTCATCCGAATCCGCATGAGCGAACAGGTCGCCACCCGCTATGTGTATAGTGGCCTCAGCTTTTTGCACCATTTTCTCGATAGTGAGAATGACATGGGTCTTCGTGGTCTGGTCAAAATGACGCTGCAGGCGCTCGAATTTGTTCTCCACGTACTCCCTCAGAGGGGTGGTTATTTCGAGATGATGACCAGTGATTGTCAGTTGCATATAGTGCTGCTCCGCTTTGTGGGGTTGACATTGGCGACGCAACTAAGCGTTGCCAGATAAGAATACTTTCAGTCTAGACTAACCGTTTACGCTCGTTGGATGGAGCGATAAACAGTTTTTCTCGGTACTTGGTGATAGTTCGACGAGCAACTTCAATGCCCTGTGCATGCATCAATAGCGTAATTTTGTTATCGCTCAGCGGTTTACGTGGATTTTCTGCCGCGACTAGTTTTTTCATTAGAGCCTGAATGGCTGTTGATGAACATTCGCCACCTGAAGACGTCGCCACATGGCTGGAGAAGAAATATTTCAGCTCAAAAATACCCCGTGGGGTATGCATGTACTTGTTGGTGGTAGCTCTAGAGATAGTAGACTCGTGCATTTCGATGGCCTCGGCTATATCGTGCAGCACCAAGGGCTTCATGGCCTCCGTGCCATACTCAAGAAAATTTCGCTGGCGTTCAACAATTTTGCTAGCAACCTTAATGAGTGTTTCATTGCGGCTTTGCAGGCTTTTAAGGAACCAACGTGCTTCTTGCAGATTATCCCGTAAATAGGTGTTGTCTACACTGGTATCACCCCGCGTCACTAAATTAGCGTAGTGGGTATTGATGCGCAGCTTGGGGATGATGTCCGGGTTGAGTCCGACCAGCCAGCGGCCATTCTTTTTGCTGACATAGACATCTGGCACAACGTACTCAATATCCTTTGGCACTGCTGTGTGCCCGGGGTTGGGGTCCAGCGATTGAATGAGAGCGAGCACCGCTTTGAGTTCTTGCTCCTCGAGTCGCATGCGCCGCTGAATCTGTTCGTAGTCTGTGGCGGCTAGTTGGTCCAGATAGCGATTCACTATCTGTTTGGCCTGTGGCAACCAGGCAGTGGCAGGCGGCAACTGGTTTAGCTGAATTTGCAGGCACTCCTGAAGGCCGCTAGCGCATATGCCGGAAGGTTCAAATTGTTGCAGGCGGTGAAGGACGGCAACCACCTCTTCAATGTCGATATCCAGATCGTGAGTCAAGGAATCGTAGATGTCTTCCACGCTCAATGTGAGGCGCCCATTGTCATCCGTAGCGTCAATAATGCACAGGGCAATTAGGCGGTCAGTGTCAGATAGTCTCGTGAGGCTAAGTTGCCACAGTAGTTGTTCGCGCAGTGATTCACTGGCGACTTTGCGTCCGGCTATGTCGTCATCGAAACCCTCATCGTCTTGTGGCGACTGAGCGGGAGCCGAAGAAGACGGCAGCAGGTCCTCCCATTGCACGTCAACGGGCAGCTCATCAGGCATGGTCGTTAGTTCATGTGTCTCCCAGTCCGACCTCTCGTTCTGATTGTCGTTGGCTGTGTGCTCCAGGTTCTGCAGGGGGCCGTCACTTCCTTCGGCGCTCGATTCCTGTGGTTGATCATCCTCGAGATCAAACAGATCATCCTCAGACTCAGACTCCTCTAAAAGTGGGTTGCTATCCAGAGCCTGCTGTATCTCTTGCTGCAGATCCAGGGTAGACAGCTGCAATAAGCGGATGGCTTGCTGCAGCTGCGGAGTTATCCTCAGCTGTTGGCTCAGTTTTAGTTGTAGTGACTGCTTCATTAGAAGGTCTCTAGCACCCTTATTTTGCGGGCCTATCAGTCTGTATGGTAAAGGCTAAGGCTCCCAGTGTAGCGCTGGCCGCCGTTGCGTGGCAACTAGTTGGCCCGATAATTGCTTGTTTTTTGATTCATGGAGCACGATTTTTGGGCGCAGTGGCCGCAGTCTGGTTCTACGACAAGACGTTATGGGAACTGTGAGTCGGTGTTGGAGTTCCGCAGCGGCTACATGCGGAACTGTTCTCCCAGATAGACTTTGCGGACGTGTTCATTGTTTAGCACGTCTTCAGGCGTCCCAGAGGCGATGATGCAACCCTCGCCAACGATATAAGCTTTTTCACAGATATCCAGCGTGTCACGCACGTTGTGGTCGGTGATAAGGACACCGATACCTCTGTCACGCAGGTGATTAATAATCTCTTTGATATCGATGACTGAGATAGGGTCTACACCTGCGAAAGGCTCATCAAGCATAATAAAATCGGGCTCTGTGGCCAGCGCACGGGCAATTTCAATGCGTCGCCGCTCGCCACCTGACAGGGATTGACCGAGACTTTCGCGCAGATGTTGGACATGAAATTCCTCCAGCAATTCATCCCTTCGAGCCAAGCGTTGCTTTTTGTCGAGATCCGAACGCGTTTCCAGTATAGCCAAAATGTTGTCGCCTACAGTGAGTCGTCTGAATATCGAGGCCTCCTGCGGCAGATAGCCGATGCCGCGACGTGCCCGCTCATGCATGGTGAGTGAGGTGATATCCATGCCATCTATACTAATATCGCCTCGGTCAGCAGAGATGATTCCGATGATCATGTAAAAGCAAGTGGTTTTACCCGCACCGTTCGGTCCTAGAAGGCCTACGATCTGTCCACTGTCTAACGATAGTGAGACATCGTGTATCACTTCCCTTCCGCGGTAAGCCTTGGCCAGGTTATTCGCTCGTAGTTCTGCCACTGCCGCTCTCTTCTAATTGCTCTGTTGCCGGTGGAGCGGACATTTCCGCTGATGGCTGTTCCTCTGGCGTTTTTTTGTCTTCCGTGGTTTGCACGCTGGGCGGAATGACGACCACAACCTTGTTACCTGTGCGCGTTTGATCGGACTGCGCAGTGATTAATTGCTTCTTCATTAAGTAATCAATGGAATCCCCGTCCACAACAGATCCGTCCTGTTCGATATGGGCGTTTGTTTGCAGGTGCACCCGGTCCTCGTTTTTGAAATACTTGATCACATCAGCATGAGCGTGAACCACCCCCTTGCCCAACTCTGGCAGTTGACGCATTTTGGCGGGATTTCCTTCGGCCACTATCTCGCTGGGATCGTCGGATGTGTGATAAATGGTCAGTGTGTCGGCCTCTAGCTCCATGCTGCCCTGCTTCATTTGCACATTGCCGGTATAGATCGTCACCCCCTTTTTGTCATCACGCAGGGCCTTGTCTGCAGTGAGGTGAATGGGTTGGTCACCATCACTCGGTAGGGCATGGGTGACGACTGTCTGAAAGCTCGCGAGCAGTACGAGAAGCCAGATGCCCGATTTCAACGTTCGAGCGTATTTGTCAGGGCCGCGGTGAGGCATAGAGAGTCTCCAGAGTGAGTCTGGGGTGGGTTGATTGAAGCGATCAGGCATTAAACGATCCCTGCATGCAGCAGATCTTTGAGGTGAACGACGCCGGCGAGGGCGCCCGCGTCATTGAGCACAACAAGGGAACTGATCTCATTTTCTTCCATGATATGCAAGGCTGCGGCAGCCAACATGCCGGGGTCTATCGTCTTGGCGTTGGAACCTATTAACTGCCCGATTCGAGTCTCGTTGATATCCAAGCGTGCGTCCAGAGTACGACGTAAATCACCATCGGTAAACACGCCGACCAGTTTACCCACTTTATCGATCACCGTCGTCATGCCCATGCCTTTATCGCTGATTTCTAATAACGCCTCGGCCAGTTTGACATTTTCAGTCACCCGGGGAATATCATCGCCAGATTTCATGATGTCTTGCACTTTGAGTAGGAGTTGTTTGCCCAAGGTCCCTCCCGGATGCGAGAAAGCAAAGTCGTCCGCGGTAAAACCGCGGGCCTCTAGTAAAGCGATGGCCAGTGCATCTCCCATTACCAGTGCTGTCGTGGTGCTGGATGTTGGTGCTAGATCAAGGGGGCAGGCCTCGATTTCTACGCCTGTATTGAGGTGGACATCAGAGGATTTCCCCAGTGCAGACTGCGCGTTACCGGTCATACTCACAAGAGGAATGCCCAGTCTCTTGAGGTGAGGAAGCAGGGTGAGAACTTCGGGTACCGCGCCGCTGTTGGATAGAGCGATAACGGCGTCCTCTGAGGTGATCATGCCCATGTCGCCATGACTCGCCTCTCCGGGATGGACAAAAAAAGCGGGGGATCCAGTGCTGGCCAGTGTTGCCGCTATCTTGCGAGCAATGTGGCCTGATTTCCCCATGCCAGTGACAATGATTCGACCCCGAACCTGCAGCAAGAGTGCACACGCTGCATTGAATTCAGCCCCGATACGCTCCTCCAGAGAGGCGACTGCAGCGGCCTCCATGCGGATGGTGCGGCGCGCGGATGTGGAGTGACTAATGGAGCTTTGCTCCGGCATAGAATTTGCCTCAGTTGACTAGGTTGAAAGCAGAAAATAATAATACAGTGCGTAGGAAGAGACTAACACTGTGCCCATGATTCGTCCGATATAAGCGCGTTTGGGCGCTGATTTACCGCGTTTGGCGCTGACAAAAATCGCCAAAGCAAGGAAAAAGGTCAGCGCTGCCATGCTGGCATAGTCTCTTGAAATAGCCTCTGGGTCGAGCACTTGGCCTCCCACAATCCCCGGGATAGCCATTACTGCCAGCAAATTAAATAAATTGGAGCCAATGATGTTGCCAAAGGCAATCTCAGCGTGGCCCCGCAGGGCGCTCGCGATGGAGGCTGCGAGTTCCGGCAGACTGGTGCCAACAGCGACAACGGTCAGCCCTATGATGAGCTCGGATATACCCAATTCCTCTGCAACGATGACGGCACCCCACACAAGAAGCTTGGAGCTGAGGATCAATATCAAAAGGCCGAATAGGAATGTGGACCAAGCGCGCAGAGGCGGCAATTCGGGCATCGGCTCATCACTGGACTCGGCAGCTTGTTCTGCGCTGCCGAGTTGGCTAAACGCTAAAAACGCAATGATGAGGGTCGCGGCCGCAAGCATCAGGCACCCATCTTGTACGGAGAGCACGTCATCGAGTATCAGCACCCCGACGCCGACAGTGGCCAGTAGCAGAACGGGAATCTCTCTTTTCAGGCATTGTTCGTCAATCATCAGTGGAGCCACTAGCGCAGTCACTCCAAGTACAAGCGCAATATTGGCGATATTTGAGCCGATAGCATTGCCGATAGCCAGTGGCCCCGCATTTGAAAGCGAGGCTGTGAGTGATACTAGGATCTCCGGTGCCGACGTTCCCAAAGAGACAATCGTCAGGCCGATAATAAGGGGCGAAACGCCGAGATTCCTGGCGATTGACGCGGCTCCAGCTACAAGCATGTTTGCGCTCCAAATGAGAGCGACAAAGCCAAAAAGAATGGATGCGGCGGCTAGCAGCATAAGCGTGAATTTCCTGTTAAAGTACGCCCCGCCCTCTGCACTGGAACTGGTAGAGCATATCTGTTGTCAGAAGCGGATAGTGACATTGAATGGTGCGATAATAGACATCGTGTGTGTGCGGGGATAATTATACAGGGCATTAGAGGCCAGGCTAGTAACAAAATTCAGTATTGGAGTACAGGAATGTCATTTCGTGGAAATACAGTGGGGGCGATCGCTCTGTTGCTGGGCTGGCTGGCAAGTTCTCAGGTCTTATCTCAGGATCAGGTCGCCTATGATCTGGTGCAGGATACTACCGTGCGAGTGATGGAAGTGGTGGTAGCCGCTGATGATTACGTCGATTCTGACCCAGAGCGTTACTATGGCCAAATACAGGACCTGCTTGATCCATTAATCGATTTTCGAGGTTTTGCACGCTCAGTCATGGGCCCCTATGCAAGTTCCGAGCGTTACCGTTCTCTGGATGAGGCTGGGAGAAAGCAGTTGGCAGCGGAGCTAGACCGCTTCACTGCGGTAATGCGTGCGTCTCTAGTGCGCACCTATAGCAAGGGCTTGCTGGCATTCGGGGGGTCGCGGATCGAGCTTGTATTGCCAGAGACGGAGGATAATGGCGACGCTGATAGTTCAAGGTTATCGGTGCGCCAATTGATATACGCTGATAAGCCACAGCCTTATGTCGTGATGTACCAGATGGGCCGCAATAAATCCGGTGATTGGAAGTTGCGCAACGTGATTATAGAAAGCGTCAATCTGGGCGCGATCTACAAAGATCAGTTTCTGGCGTCAGCGCGAGAACAAGCCGGTAATATTGACGCTGTGATCGACAGCTGGACCACTGTCGTTGTCGATGTGGAGAGCTGATTTCGCCGAGGCGCAGCATTCGCTATCCGCCTGGTTTTCTCATAAAATGCAGTTCGTTTTAGAACAGGCTCTGGGACAGGCTAAATGTCCGGGACAATTGGTGCCACTGTACGCGGCAGCAACAAAAAACAAGGGGGTTTAAATGGACGCGGCTGCAGTCAAGGTGCTGTTACAGAATCACATGCATGAGTGTGAATTTCATGTTCAGGGTGAGGGTAGCCACTATGATATTGTGGCCATCGGCGCAGTATTTGAGGGTTTGCGGCCGGTAAAAAAGCAGCAATTGGTCTACGCTGCCCTGACAAGCCACATAGCGGATGGCAGTGTTCATGCCGTGAACATACGGACTTTTACGCCGCAGGAGTGGCAAGCTAGAGAGCAAGCATGAAGGTGATCGTGCTGTCTGCGATGCATTTTTTGAGGGAACAAAACAGGTGTCGAGGCCCGCTGCGGCCGCCGACAGTGTTGATCGGTTGAAACTATGAATGAGAAACTGACCATAGCCCTAACCAAGGGGCGCATTCTGAAGGAAACGCTTCCGCTGCTCGCGCGCGCGGGTATTGAGTCGCTGGAAGATATTAGTAGCAGCCGTAAACTGGTGTTTGAAACTAACCGTCACGACGTGCAGCTGGTTATCCTGCGAGGCACTGACGTCCCCACTTACGTGAGTCATGGCGCTGCCGATATGGGTGTGGTCGGCAAAGACGTGCTAATGGAGCAGGGCGCTGAAGGCCTTTATGAGCCGCTGGACTTGGGTATCGCCCGCTGCTCTTTGATGACCGCGGGGCCGGTGGGCTGGCAAAGCAACGGTGCACGCATCAGGGTTGCGACCAAGTTTGTCAACATCGCCCGAGAATATTTTGCCAGTCAGGGCGTGCACGTTGATCTGATCAAACTTTACGGCGCTTTGGAGCTGGCACCCATCATGAATCTGGCCGACTTGATCGTTGATATTGTGGATACCGGTAATACCCTGCGCGCGAATGGCATGGAGCCACTTCAGAGCATCGCCACCATTAGCTCACGCCTGGTGGTGAATAAGGCGGCCATGCGTTCCCGTTACGCCGTTATCACACAGATTATCGACGAGCTCACGGCAGTCTTGCAGGAGGGAGGGGATGCGGCGACTTGACACCACCCACACGGATTTCGACAGTGCACTGGCTCAGTTAACGGCCGTTGATACTGAGTCAGATTCCGTTATTAGCCAGACGGTAGCGCAGATAATTGCAGACATAGCAGCGCGTGGGGATGAAGCGCTACTAGAATATACTGCGCGATTTGATCAGCGGAAAGTCGCCTCGGTAGGGCAATTGGAAATATCCAAAGAGCGCCAGATCACGGCTCTGAATAGTGTTGATTCTGCACAACGCGAGGCGCTGGAATATGCTGCGCATCGTGTGCAAAGTTTCCATCAGCACCAGCTGCAGCAGAGTTGGCAGTATTACGACGATTTAGGCAATCTTTTGGGACAGAAGGTCACCCCCCTTGAGCGGGTTGGCGTTTATGTTCCCGGTGGTAAGGCGAGTTACCCCTCTTCTGTGTTGATGAATACCATCCCTGCCAAAGTGGCGGGCGTGCCCGAAATCGTCATGGCGGTGCCGGCGCCCGGTGGAGCATTAAATGATCTAGTGCTGGCGGCAGCCTGCATAGCCGGAGTGGATCGACTGTTTACGATCGGGGGCGCTCAGGCGATAGCGGCTCTAGCGTATGGCACGCACACCGTGCCTGCGGTTGATAAAATTGTCGGTCCGGGAAATATTTATGTGGCGACCGCCAAGCGTCAGGTGTTTGGTCGAGTGGGCATCGATATGGTGGCCGGCCCATCGGAAATTCTGATCATTTGTGATGGTGGCACTGACCCGGATTGGGTGGCGATGGACCTGTTTTCCCAGGCCGAGCATGATGAGCTCGCTCAGTGCCTGTTACTGTGCCCGGACGGCGCCTATCTTGAAGCCGTGCAAGCCAGTATTGACCGCCTGCTGCCGGGCATGGAGAGAGCGGACATTATTCGCATATCCCTCGCCACTCGCGGGGCTATGATCCTCACCCGTGACCTTCATGAGGCGGTGACAGTGAGTAATCGTATTGCTCCGGAACACCTTGAGATATCAGTGGAAGATCCCGAAAGCCTGTTGCCGCTAGTGCAGCATGCGGGCGCTATTTTTATGGGAAGGTTTACCTCGGAAGCATTGGGCGACTACTGTGCAGGCCCCAACCATGTGTTACCGACTTCGCGCAGCGCACGTTTCTCTTCCCCGTTAGGGGTCTACGATTTCCAAAAGCGCAGTTCCATTATTATGGGCAGCGAGCAGGGTGCGCAGGAGTTGGGTGCTGTGGCTTCAGTGTTAGCGAGGGGTGAGTCGTTGACGGCTCATGCGCGCAGTGCGGAAATGCGCTTTCTAGATAAGCCGTGCGCTAACGACTAGCCTTCACTCATTGTGGATCTTTCAATATTCCGACGACGGCGCTGAGTTCAAGACGCTGCTGGTTGCGCTGCAACGAAATAGCAATTTTATCTCCAGGCTTTAGCATCGCGATTCGGTGCATCGTCAGTCTGCCATCCTTTGCTTCATCTCCGTCAATATGAGTGATGATATCCCCCACTTGTACCCCTGCTTTTTGTGCAGGACTACCCCATGCTACGGAGGCCACAGCCAGCGCCAGAGTTTTGTTTCCCGGTGCAGATGTTGTGCCGACGGGTTTCACGCTGACGCCCAGCCATCCCCGGATAACCTCGCCGTAGGTGATCAGACCCTGCATCACAAAGACCGCGAGATTCACCGGTATCGCTAGGCTGATACCGATCCCGGTGTTGGCACGTTGTGTCTCGTTGTTGGTCCCGTAGATTAGGGTATTGATCCCCAGAAGGCGACCGCTGGTGTCGATGAGTGCGCCGCCAGAGTTGCCCAGGTGAATAATCGCATCGGTCTGGATATAGTCCTCATAGGTGTCCAATTGCAGACCGAAGCGACCCAGAGCAGAAACAATACCTTGTGTTACTGAATGTCCGAATCCTAGTGGGTTACCAATGGCCAGTACGACATCTCCCACCCTAGCGGCATCGGAGTCTCCAAGCGTTATGGGCTGCAGGTCTGTCAGTGCTACCTGCAATACCGCAAGATCAGTGGCCGAATCGGAGCCGATGACCACGGCATTGGAGGAGCGACCATCGTTAAGCATCACCTGGATCGCGTCAGCCTCTGAGATGACGTGGTTGTTGGTCAGTATATGGCCCTGTTTAGTCATAATGACGCCAGAGCCAAGAGAGCGCTCGATGCGCTGACGTTGAGGCCGCGGTTCACCTGAGCGTCGAAAAGTGAGGTCTTTCAACAGTGGATTGGGACCCTCTTGTACCAGTTTAGCGGTATAGATACTGACCACAGATGGCGTAGCCTCATGTACCGCTATGGCATAACTGACCCGTCCTCGGGCCGCATCTGCAGGCGAACTCAGTGGTAATATCCAGAGGTCGAGAATCAGCAGGGCAGCAAGCAACCCTGTTATCGCGGGCCAAATAATGAAGGTCAATTTTTTTTTCATGCGCAATCGTATATGTGGTTAGTCGATGTATTGTATATGATGCCTGTCCAGGCGTGGCAGGTTGCTAGTGCCGTGACTGAAAGCGACAGGTGATAATGATATGAGTGTAGCCCTTACTGAGCTCGGCATATACCTCGATCAGTGTTTGCGAACTGATCAGTTTCAGGACTACTGCCCTAATGGACTGCAGGTTGAAGGGAAGCCCCAGGTTGTCAGGCTCGCGACAGGCGTTACTGCCTGCCAGAGTTTTTTGGACGCAGCGATCGACTGGGGGGCTGATGCTGTGCTCGTGCATCACGGTTATTTCTGGCGCGGGGAAGCGCAGCAGGTGGTGGGAATAAAACGTCGACGGCTTGCGACTTTGTTGGTCAATGAAGTCAGCTTGTTAGCTTACCACTTACCGCTTGACGCCCACCCGCAGCTGGGGAATAACGCCCGTCTCGGCTGTTTGATGGGCATAGACCTAGCGTTTCAGGAGCCGCTGCAGCCTAACGTTAGTGGTGGTCTGGGAAATATAGGCAGCTTGCCTGAAGCTATTTCAGCTGCTGAATTCGTTGTCAAACTTGAGGGGATAACAGGGCGTAGGGCATTGCATGTGGGTCATTCAGAGCTGCCAGTGCGTCGCATTGCTTGGTGCACGGGTGCCGCCCAAGACTATATCGATGCGGCGGTGAAAGCGGGCGCTGACCTGTTCGTAACGGGTGAGGCCTCAGAGCAGACTGTGCATACCGCCAGAGAGGAGGCTATCCACTTCGTCGCCGCAGGCCATCACGCTACGGAGCGCTATGGGGTGCAAGCGTTGGGCGACCATTTGGCGGGGCAGTTCTGCCTCGAGCACCGCTTTATCGATATTGACAACCCGGTCTAACGCGCGAGGAAATCAGGCGTCGGCCCATTTTTTCTCGGAGGCTACACCCTGTGGCTTGCGCTCTAGGCCAAACTCCTCGTTGAGCATGCCTTTTTCCTCTGGTGAGCTTTTTGGAGCATAATCGAGAGGGGGTTGGATATGGGCCAGATGGGCCGGAATTTCGGTTTGATCGGGTTTGTCCTCAGTACGCTCTAAGGAGATTGGACCTTCACCTTGGCATAGTGTAGCGGCACCGGTAGCCAATTGGTTGTGGACCTCCCGGTAGCTGTCGGTCAGATTGTTGAGCAGCTTTGCCGTTTCCGTAAAGTGTTCGACTACCTCGTTCTCATAGGTTTTCTTGTCTTGCATCACCTGATCCAGTTTTCGCGACACATCCTGGTATTTTTTCGCCGTTCCTGATGTACGACGACCCACAAGCCAGCCTAGCCACAAACCCACTATGGCAATTACGGCGCCCATCGCCCACAGGATTTCCACGCTATATACAGGTGATTCCACAAAAAAGTCCTCATTCTCAAAAATTGACAAGCCAGTATACCCCGAATGTTTAATAGGCAGTAGTTTCTGTCTTAAACGGGAGGTGTCGTTGCCAAGTGCGGAGGCTCTGGTTACAGTGTGCCGCTTTTAAGCCATTCGGGATTAGGCAGCCCCAGACATGACGACACCTTGGCAACGCTATCAAACTGACCTGCAACGTGAGGATTTTTCCCATGACGCCGCACAAGAGCAGGCTGTGCTCTTATTGCAAGATCTATACGAGCGTTTGGTGGCAGCTCATCATGGGTATGGTAGTGATTTGAAAGTCTGGGTGCACAAACTTCGCCGGCGTGAAGTAGAGCCCCAGGTCGGTCTCTACTTTTGGGGAGGTGTGGGTCGGGGTAAGACCTACCTTATGGATACTTTTTTTGAGTGCTTGCCCTTCAGTCGTAAGTCGCGCGTACATTTCCACCGTTTTATGCAGCGGGTTCATAAGGAGTTGGCGACTCTTGAGGGAGAAAAGAACCCGTTGGAGCTTGTAGCAGATAAGCTTGCTAAAGAAGCCCGCATTCTTTGTTTTGACGAATTTTTTGTCACCGACATTGGGGACGCA
The DNA here is from genome assembly GCF_047729875.1 of Halioglobus sp. Uisw_031. Taxonomy (NCBI): domain Bacteria; kingdom Pseudomonadati; phylum Pseudomonadota; class Gammaproteobacteria; order Cellvibrionales; family Halieaceae; genus Halioglobus; species Halioglobus sp. Uisw_031. Next base: position 829,976 of record NZ_CP159826.1, read on the forward strand.
ATGATTCTTGGAGGGCTGATGAAGGCGCTGTTCACTCGTGGAGTGACCTTAGTGGCGACCTCCAATATTGAGCCCCAAAAGCTTTATGAGAACGGTTTGCAGCGCCAGCGTTTTCTACCTGTGATAAACCTGATAGAGAAATATACGCACGTTCTCAATGTCGATGCGGGCGTGGATTACCGCTTGCGTACGTTACAGCAGGCAACGTTGTACCACTTTCCGTTGAATGAAGAGGCCGACAGGAGCTTGGAGGACAGTTTTTCACGTCTCGCGGGGGAACCGGGCAAGCACTGGGAGCGTCTTGTGATTAACAATCGTTACCTGACGTGCCGCTGCGTGGCAAATGGTGTGGCCTGGTTTGATTTCGCTGAGCTGTGTGATGGCCCGCGTTCCCAGAATGATTATATTGAACTCGCGCGTGTATTCCACTCCGTACTTATTTCTGGGGTGCCAGTATTTGACCCTGACAAAAACGATCAGGCGCGCCGATTCGTTAATTTGGTGGACGAGTTCTATGACCGCAACGTCAAGCTCGTGCTGACGGCGGCCAAACCACTGCTGGAACTCTATGCAGGCGGGAAGCTGGCGTTTGAATTTCAGCGAACCGTCTCTAGGCTGCTGGAGATGCAGTCTTACGAGTACCTCGCTCGCGAGCATCGACATTAGACTGTCTGACATAAGCCTGTGCAAGCCGGTGAACGGGCTTTTTGAGCAAGTCGGGCTGTTTTCGGGCTCCAATGCGGGGATGACTTGTCTCGGATTCGATCTGTGTCATGCTCCGTAGGTTGCTGGGTGATAAAATTTGTTGAATTCGTAGCTTGAAAATGCTCGTTCCATTGGGTAGTATTCGCGCTCTCGAAATTAGACTCCTCTAACAGGCAGTTATTGATGAAAACTTACAGTGCCAAAGCGGAAAATGTTGCACGAGACTGGTTCGTGGTGGACGCCGCAGACAAGACCCTAGGGCGCTTGGCAAGCGAAATTGCGCACCGTTTGCGCGGTAAGCACAAGGCCGAATACACGCCCCACGTGGATACTGGGGACTACATTGTGGTTGTCAACGCAGAAAAAGTACGGGTCACCGGCGCCAAAGCAACCGACAAGATGTATCATCACCACACAGGTTACCCTGGCGGCTTGAAATCAATTTCCTTTGAGAAATTGATAGCCAAGGCGCCTGAACGAATCATTCAGGGCGCAGTGAAAGGCATGTTGCCTCGTAATACTCTGGGTCGGGCCATGTTTAAAAAACTGAAAGTGTATGCCGGTAGTGAGCATCCCCATACAGCCCAGCAGCCCCAAGCTCTGAACATCTAACGGATAAATTCTATGTCAGCTACCCAATACTATGGAACGGGTCGTCGCAAGACGTCCACCGCTCGTGTTTTTCTAAAAAGCGGCGCCGGCACCATTGTCGTTAATAAGCGTCCTCTGGACGAGTATTTTGGACGTGAAGTGGCGCGTATGATTGTGCGACAGCCACTGGAGCTCGTTGATTTAACGGGAAAATTTGATATTAATGTGACCGTGGCCGGCGGTGGAAGTTTTGGCCAGGCTGGCGCGATTCGCCACGGCATCACGCGTGCTCTGATGGAATATGACGAGTCCTTGCGGCCGAGTTTGCGGAGTGCCGGATATGTCACGCGGGATTCGCGTGAAGTGGAGCGTAAGAAAGTCGGTCTGCGCAAAGCGCGTAAGCGTCCTCAGTTTTCCAAACGTTAAGCGGATGGTTTGTATCCTCGGTGTTGGCGGGGATATGGATAAAACGAACAAGGCCCGGCTGCTGTGCATCCCGGGCGTTTTTTTGGGCTGGTCAAAGGCGTCAGGCCTGTCTCTTGAGTAAGCTCAACCTGTTGTAGAAAATGCCTTCAAATCAAGGTGTTTTCCTTGTAACAGCAGCGCAAAATCATTACCATCTGCATCTTTTTAGCACTGCGCTTTAGGCGATAACCTACTGGGCGTAAGTTGGCCTGTAATATTGGGAGAAAAGCATGACTAGCGATGGCGTGAACTCGGGAAGAAGGACATTCCTGACAGCTGCCACGAGCGCAGTTGCTGCCGTTGGGGCTGTTGGTATATTAACGCCATTTGTGGGGTCCTGGAACCCGTCAGCAAAGGCCAAGGCAGCAGGAGCACCGGTTAAGGCGGATGTTGGTCTGTTAGAGCCCGGCCAAATGGTTGTTGTTGAGTGGCGTGGACAGCCGGTCTATGTCGTCAACCGTACCGCCAGTCAACTTGAGGCGCTTGCGGGCCTTAACGGACAATTGAGAGACCCCGAGTCTGAAAACACAGCCCAGCAGCCGCCCTACATCACTGGCATTGAGCGGTCTAGTATCCCGAACCTATTGGTGGTCGTTGGTCTTTGCACGCACCTTGGTTGTGCGCCCAAGTATGTTCCGGAAGTGGGTGCGGCAGATATGGGTGGGGCAGAGTGGGTAGGCGGATTCTTTTGTCCTTGTCATGGTTCCAAGTTTGATTTATCTGGTCGCGTCTATGCTGGTGTTCCAGCTCCCGCTAACTTGTTAGTGCCCCCTTATTCTTTTGAGGGCGACAATGTCTTGGTGGTCGGCGTGAATCCGGAGAATGTGTGATGAGTAATATGCTGATTGGATTACGAGACTGGGTTGACGCGCGTCTGCCTATTATGAAGGCGTGGAACACGCATATGGCGCAGTATTATGCGCCGAAAAACTTCAATTTCTGGTATTTCTTCGGGGTGCTGTCCCTGTTGGTGCTGGTCAACCAGTTGCTTACTGGGATCTGGCTTACTATGAGTTACACCCCCTCCCAAGAGGGTGCCTTCGCTTCCGTTGAATACATCATGCGAGACGTCGACTACGGTTGGATACTGCGCTATATGCACTCCACGGGTGCGTCGGCGTTCTTCGTGGTGGTGTATTTGCATATGTTTCGAGCCATGCTATATGGCTCTTACAAAAAACCTCGAGAGCTGATCTGGATTTTCGGCATGCTGATCTTCGTCGTCCTGATGGCCGAGGCCTTCGTTGGCTATGTGTTGCCATGGGGCCAGATGTCCTACTGGGGTGCACAGGTCATTATCTCTCTATTCGGCGCCATTCCCTACTTTGGCGAGGATATTGTGACATGGATCCGCGGCGACTATTTGCTCTCCGGCATCACGCTGAACCGTTTTTTCGCGCTGCATGTGGTGGCTTTGCCTATTATTTTGCTGGCGTTGGTTGTGTTACACCTACTGGCACTGCACGAAGTTGGCTCAAACAACCCCGATGGCGTCGATATCAAGAAGCACAAAGATAAAGATGGCATACCGCTGGACGGCGTAGCATTCCATCCCTATTACACGGTACACGACCTGCAGGCGATCGGCGTATTTCTGTTTATATTTTGTGGGATCATGTTCTTTATGCCGGAAATGGGTGGCTTCTTTCTGGAGTATCCTAATTTTGAACAGGCGAATAACCTGAAGACGCCTGAGCACATCGCACCCACCTGGTATTTCACGCCCTTCTATTCTGTGCTGCGTGCGGTTCCGGACAAGCTCTGGGGCTTCATTGCGTTTGCTGCCGCGGTCGCCATACCGTTTATGTTGCCCTGGCTGGATCGCAGCCCGGTTAGGTCTTGGCGCTATCGCGGTAATATCAACAAGGTAATGCTGGTGGCTTTCGTGTCCTCATTCCTGATTCTGGGTGTGTTGGGTGCCTGGGCACCTACCGAGGCCCGGACGACACTGGCTCGAATTTGCACTGTCATCTACTTCAGCTTTTTCCTACTGATGCCAATATGGTCGTCCATTGACAAAACCAAGCCGGTGCCAGAACGCATCACTATGGATGGTGGTATTGGTTTCTGGGGCAGCATCGGTGGTTTACTACTGATTTTGGTATTGACGATTTTGCCTCTGCAAGCAGTGGCATCATCATCATCATATGACTGTGGGACTATTGAGTGCGACGAATTTGTAGCTGATCCCCGCGACAAGGTCTCGTTGCAGCGCGGTGTTAAAACCTATATGAATTACTGCATGGGTTGCCACTCTCTGCAGTACCAGCGCTATAACCGGGTAGCTGAGGATCTTGGTATCCCGGAAGACCTGTTTCATGTCAATTTGATGTTTGATCCGGCCGTTAAGATGGGCGCTTTGATGGAAAACGCCATGGATAAGGACGAAGCCAAAAAATGGTTTGGGGCTGCGCCGCCTGACCTAACACTGGTCTCCCGAGCGCGCCAACCGCAGTGGCTGTATACCTATTTGCGCACTTTTTATCAGGACAGTAGCCGCCCGTACGGCGTTAACAACAAGGTATTCAAGGATGTAGGTATGCCTCATGTGCTGCTGGAATTGCAAGGTATGCAGGAGTGCGCCCCCGGGCCGGTTACGGGCGATAATGGTGGTGTAAAACGTGATCCTCTGACCGGCGAAGATATACTGGAGGATCCTTGTGGCCAGCTTGTCATTCCAGTGGCTGGAGAGATGACTTCCCAAGAGTTCGATGAGACGGTGTATGATCTGGTAAACTTTCTCGCCTATTCGGCTGAGCCGATGGTCACTGACCGTCACCGAATAGGCATGTTTACATTGCTTTTCATTGCCTTGTTTACGGTTTTTGCATGGTTACTCAATAGAGAGTACTGGAAAGACGTACACTGATCGCGCGCAATTGATGGTGGTGACGTTGAGACTGACTCAGCGCCGCTTCGTGTTCTATACGAAAAACTGAGGAATCCCTAATGGGTGTTGTGGCAAAGCGGTCTTCGATGACATTTTTTTCTGATAGCTCCAGTCACTATAGCCATAGGGTGCGTATTGTCCTAGCTGAGAAGGGTGTCACAGTCGACTTGGTCGAATCCGATGCAGCGCATCCTCCCGCCGAGCTGGCTGACCTCAATCCATACAATAGTTTGCCGACGCTGGTGGATCGTGATCTTGTGCTATACGAGTCTAAGGTTATGATGGAATATCTGGATGAGCGTTTTCCGCATCCACCGCTATTGCCTGTATATCCGGTGGCCCGCGCAGAAAGCCGACTCTTTATTCACCGCATTGAGAAGGATTGGAGCGCACTGGTTGATACCATTCAGCACACACGCAGTGACAATGTTATCAAGAAATCGATCAAGGAGTTGCGTGAAAGTATTGTGGGTGTTGCTCCCATTTTTGCTGAAAAGCCATTTTTTATGAGCGATGAATTCACTCTGGTGGACTGCTGCATTGCGCCTATTCTGTGGCGTCTTCCTTTTTTGGGTGTGGAAATTCGGCCGAGTAAGCAGACAAAGCCTCTGCAAACCTATATGGACAACCTATTTAACCGGGAGTCCTTCCAGGAGAGTCTGACCGAGCAAGAACGAGAAATGCGGCTGTAAGGCAGCCTTTCCTAACGACATAGTGGCAGAGTTGATGATGAATTCTAGTCGTCCTTACATCATGCGTGCACTCTATGAGTGGATTGTAGAAAATGATTTAACGCCCTATGTGCTGGTAGAGGCATCGATGTCCGGCGTTGTCGTTCCTCAACAATTTGTTAAGGACAACCAGATTGTCCTTAATATCTCCCCCGACGCCGTAGTTGATTTAAACATATCCAATGAGGCCGTTGTGTTTAATGGTCGGTTCGGTGGGGTCGCGACCGATATCTTTGTGCCTATTTCTGCCGTTGTCGGTATCTACGCTAGAGAAAACGGCCAGGGTATGGTGTTTGACCCCGAAGAGACGGTTAGATCGCCGGACGATACACCGCCGGAGCCGGCGGAGAAGCGGCCTTCTCTCAAAATCGTCAAATAGAGCCGGTTTTAGGCGTCACCCCGCACGCCGCTAGCGCAGTAACACTAATCTATTATCTCAAACAGTGGCACTACCCGGCTGACCCCGGAAACGTCCGCCGCCTGTTCTGAAACACGCTTTGCTTCTTTTTGTGTTACAAGACCCATCAGATAGACCACACTATTTTCAGTCACCACCTTGACCTGTGAACTCTCAATGTCGTCACTGGTCAGCAGCACAGATTTTATCATGGAGGTGATCCATGAGTCCTTGCCGCGGGTCAGGCCGGAGCTGGGTGGCCCGATTTCAAGCTCGTTGTATATCCTGCGCACACCCTGAATTTTTCGCACCACCGCAGTCGCCCTCGATTTTAGCGCTTTGTCACCGACTTGCCCGGCCAGAAGGAGATAGCCGTTATAACTGACCAGTACGAGGTGCGCGCTGTCGTAGGCATCATTCGAGGCATGAATGTTTACCTCAGCCTTGGTTTCGATATTGTCGTCTTCAATGATTCGTCCGAGCGTGCGCTGGTTAGGCGGGTCGTCTATCGAGCCTGTATTCATACTTGAGAGGAGACTCCCGCAGCCCGATAGGATGAGTACGAAACAGGCCAGCAGTGGCGCAAAAATGATTCTCATGTTCTAGTCTCGGTTATGGGTGCCAAAAAGGGTGTGATCTATGAGTTCGCAAAAATGGTGAATCACCATGGTGTGTATCTCTACAATACGCGCTGGTTGCGTGGCATCCACGCGCAGCTCCACGTCTTCTGGGCGCATAAGACTGCCGATCTCCCTGTCCCCCGTATTCGACATCATAACGATCCCCATGTTCCGTTCCTGGGCTGCCTGTAACGCCCGTAACAGGTTGTCTGTGCCTGTTGAGCTGTTTATGCAGAGCAAAACATCCCCCGCTTGGCCCAGAGCACGCAGCTGGCGTGAAAAAATTTCACTGATACCAATGGATTGGGCGATGGCGGTGACACTGGCGCTGTCCGCACCGAGCGTGAGCGCAGGCAGGGCAGGTCTGTCGTCGTCAAAGCGATTGAGCAAATTGCACGTAAACAGCTGGGCTAGTGCAGCATCCACACCGTTGCCACATACGATGATTTTGCGATCTGCCAGCAGGGCCTCTGCCATGAGCTGGCCGCCACGCTCTATGACCTCCGCCAGAGGGTCCACGGACATGACGATAGTATCGATGGTGCGCTGGAAATTATCGGCAATGATTCGGTAGTAGTCCATGCAGGTCCTTCCAGAAAACGAATGTCAGGCAGTGAATGCGCCGCGAATCCAGCGAATACGCGTGTTGGTTCCTGATTGTGGGGGTTCGAAGGCAATCACGTCAAATCGACAGGGCATATTGATCAAATTTGGCCTATGTTGCAAAAAAAGTTGTGCCGTCTGCACAATACGCTGTTGCTTGCGGGCATTTACAGAACCTGCGGCACTGTCAAATCGGTGGTTACTGCGCGCTCTGACTTCTATAAAGACCAGCTGAGCTCCCTCTCTAACGATGAGGTCGATCTCGCCGGTTTTTCCTCTGAAGTTACGTTCCAGAAGTAGGAGTCCCGCCTCCGTTATGAGGGACAGTGCCTGCTCTTCGTAATAGTCTCCCAGTGACTTCATGAGCGCATTGCGATGTTATGGTCGATTGCATTGGGGGAGACTAGTTTATCTACTGGGCCTTCAGTACGCCCGCATCAAATGTGGCCGGAGACAGTTGCCGCTTGATGCTCAGGGTCGGGTCCATGCTCAGCAGGCCGGTATTCCCGCGCATCAGGGCATCGGCACCGCTCTGCAGACGCAGAAAATTGGATTGAACAAGATACGCATCTGCTCCAAGGGCATTGAGGCGCGTATAGTTGCCGCTCTTGACGCCGCCGGTGGCAAGTGCCGCCAGCAGGTCTGGATTAGCGCCCAATAACCAGGGTGTCTCAACGAGTTGGATGCCATTTAAATCCTGATTACGCTCGTCTGGAATGCCGTTGTAAATATTGGAGATAGCGTAAACAGGGAGATCGCCCGCATAGTGAAATGCCAGTAGCGGCTTGATCGAGCGGGCCTCCGCGCCATTATGACTAAGGAGGAAGATGGCATCAGCGTCTTGTCTGCGGCGGGGTGTAAATTCGATGTTGATGCCTATTGTTGCTCGAAGGTCGCTTGCCCGTTGCTCGCTGACATCCAGCGAAAGTGCCGATGTGACGCTGCTGGAGTAATCGTCGTAGGTGCTATAGGTCGTATTGCTGGCGATTGTACCTCCAAGGGAAGCCCAGCGCTCACGCAGTGCAGTCTCCACCTTGTTTCCCCAATCCCCTGCTGGCGTAATGATTATCGCTCGGCGAGCCCCTCTGCCAAAAGCGAGCTCAGCAACACTGATGGCCTCGTCTTCCGGTGCCAGCGACAGTTGTACCAGAGCACTGCCCTGCGCAGGCAATATTGGGTGAATACGATTGAGGGCCAGTATGGGTATAGGTCGCTCCGGGCGCGTTGCTAGGTCAGCCAGAGCTTCTTTACTTAAGGGACCAACGACGATGCTGGCTCCTTCGCGCAGCGCCTCGCCATAGGCATTGCTGGCAGAGGGAAATTCCCCCACGTCAATGACAAGAATTTCATTTGTGGCCTGCCCTGCTGAGCTGTCGGCGTAATGGGCAGCCAGAAAGCCATCCAATACCGCTTTGCCAGCTTGCGCCAGTTGCCCACTGAGCGGCAGTATGAGTGCCACTTTGCCGCTCTGGCTCGAAGATGCCAACAGGTAGTCGAGTCCACCGGGCAGCGGGTTAGCGGCAGGGTGACCTGGATTTTCCGTGCGCCACTGAACCAATTCACGCTGCATCTCGGAATCGGTCTGACGGTTGATCAGTGCAAGTGCAAGCCACCCGCGCCATTGGGGATCGGCGGCGTTAGGGAAGGCTGTCAGCAGTTGCTGCTTATTCGTTCTTTCCAGATTTTGCCATACGCTGCGTTTCCATGCGGCAGCGGTATCCGCTTGGGTTCCTCGCAGAATTTGATCGGCCAGTTGGGCACTCGCTAGCGAGTCGCCCTGCGTTTCCAGTATATAATGTTTGAAGCTGAGGATGCGGTAGTGCAATGCCGGATTTATGCCGGGATAATTCAGCTGCTCTAATTGCTCCAGTGCCTGTAACTGATCGCCGCGAATATAGGCAATGCGTGCCTGCAGATAACCTACATAGGTGTCGTCATTCGATGACAGTCCGTCCACGGGCATTTCTTGCAATGCAACGCTGGCCTGCATCCAGTCAAATTCTGCAAGCGACTGCTCAGCGCTGTTTAGCACGGCACTGAACTGGCTGTGCGGCAGTGCCAGAGAAATTTCCGATTGCTGTATGGGCTGTTGCTTCTCGGGCGCAGAGGTCTTTGGCTGCGGCTCCTTTTTCTGCGGGTTACCACTGCAGCCCCACAGTAATAACGTCAGTAGAAGAAGTGTTAGCACGCTTACCTGGCTGCGCTGACTGGAATGTCTCTCTGTCATGTTATGCTTCACCCACAAGTTAATCGATCCTGTTTGTTCGGGATTTACAATGTACGGACATTATAAGGGGAATTTGTGGATTCCGGGCTCTATGTTGTGGCAACGCCCATAGGTAACTTCGGTGATATGTCACAGCGCGCGGTCGAGGTTCTGAAAAATGCAGACCTTATTGCGGTGGAAGACACCCGACACAGTCAGCGTCTACTGCAGTTTTTCTCGATTGACACACCCGTTATGGCCTACCATGACCATAGCGATGAGCGTGCACTGCATCGCATTGGCAGCTGTTTGTCTGATGGGGGTAGCGTAGCGCTGGTGTCTGATGCCGGTACGCCTCTGATCTCTGACCCTGGTTATCGTCTGGTGCGCCATGTGCAGGACAGGGGCTTTGCGGTGCGCCCGGTCCCCGGTGCCTGCGCCGCGATCGCCGCATTAAGCGTATCAGGTGTGCCGACTGATCGATTTCTGTTCGAGGGCTTTCTTCCTGCTCGGGACGGGGCGAGGTTAAATCGCCTGAATGCGCTGGCGTCTGAGCCAGTAACGCTCATTTTTTATGAGGCACCCCACCGTATTGATGCCTCATTGCAGTCCATGATTAAGGCATTCGGTGAGACGAGAGAAGCGGTGTTGGCACGTGAAATCACTAAGCTCTTTGAGACAATCAAGCGAGGCTCATTGGCAGAGCTTTCGCAATTTGTAAGCGATGACAGTAATCAGCAAAGGGGCGAAATCGTTGTGATCGTTGCTGGGAAGCCAAAGGGAGAGCAGGAGTTGGACGCTGATGTCTCGGCGCTGCTGCTCCGCTTATCGCAGGAATTGCCCGCTAAACGGGCCGCGGCGGTGGTGGCAGACTGCACCGGCTTGCGTAAGAAGCAGCTGTATGACTACCTGCTGGCGATGAAACAGGATCGTGGCGGATAGGGCGATAGAGAGAGTGGGTCATGCATTGCTTGCTCTGGACAGCGCCAGAGCGTAGTCTTGCCCGCGAGTCGGTTAGGCGATCGCTTCTCAATCGTGTTTACGCGTTTGGGGGGAGGAAAGTCCGGGCTCCATAGGGCAGAGTGCCAGGTAACGCCTGGGGGGCGAGAGCCTACGGAAAGTGCAACAGAAAGGATACCGCCTGGTTCGCCAGGTAAGGGTGAAAAGGTGCGGTAAGAGCGCACCGCGCGGCTGGCAACAGGCGTGGCGATGGTAAACCCCACTCGGAGCAAGACCAAATAGGAATCCGTTAGCTGTGGCCCGCAGTGGATTCGGGTAGGTCGCTACAGGCAGGTGGTGACACCTGTCGCAGATGAATGATCGTCCACGACAGAACCCGGCTTACCGACCGACTCTTTTAATTCTTGAAAACGGCCTGTCCGGCGCGAGTCGGACGGGCGATTTCACTCCTCTCGCCTCAGGCGATCTTCAGGTTTCTGTGCGTAGTTGCCAGTATTCGGCGGTAACGGTCAGTCAATCGGCCTTTTTTTATAATTTTTTATTATAAAAATTTATTCTTTTATAAAAAAAAAGACTTTAACTTAATGTAAATCATTAGGAAGTTAATTTATCGAGCTGTTTTAAACCGTTATTTTGTTCTTAAATCCCCCTTCGACTTGCCTCATAACACCTAAAAGTTGCTCTAATTACCTGAAATCACAACGTTTTTTCTAGATGCCTCGCTTGACAGTGTCTCGTTTACAGACCTATAGTGTTGATAAGTGGGAATAAGTGGAACTTTTTGGTTTTTTGTGGGTTTAAAAGCCAAAATTGAGTGGAGAGACTGCCGTGTTTCGCGGAGTACAACATATCAATATGGACGCAAAAGGACGTTTGGCGATGCCAGCGCGCCAGCGCGAGCCATTGCATTCGCAATCTGACGGGCAAGTTGTCATTACCATCGATACACAGGCCGCCTGCTTGGTGATCTATCCACTTCCTGAGTGGGAACGCATAGAAAAAGACATCCAGAACTTGCCTGCACTTAAGCCTGCGGTAAAACGCTTCCAGCGTTTGGTGTTGGGTTATGCCACTGACCTGGAACTGGATGGTAATGGACGCCTGCTACTGCCCCAACCCCTGCGAGATTATGCGCAACTGGACAAGAAATTGGTGCTGGTAGGGCAGGGCAACAAATTGGAATTATGGTCTGAGGCGTTGTGGTTCTCTCAACGCGATCAAGCGTTGCTGGATTCTGGCCCAGAGGCCGAATTGCCCGCCGAACTCATGTCGCTAACGCTTTAGGTGACGGCTATACATCAAACAGTTTTGTTGCATGAGGCTGTTGATGCTGTAGTGACTTTACCCGATGGTTTTTATGTGGATGGCACCTTTGGTCGTGGCGGACACAGCCGCTACCTGCTGCAAAGCCTCAATAGTAGTGGCCACGTGCTAGGGGTTGATAAGGATCGTGAGGCGCAGGCGGCGGCTCATGAGCTGGCAGAGAGTGAGCCTCGGTTTCAGTTTTTTCATGGCTCGTTCGCTGAACTTCCTCAGCAACTGCATGAGATGGGAGTCGACGCCGTCGACGGCATTTTGCTGGATCTTGGGGTTTCCAGCCCACAGTTAGATGACGGAGACAGGGGGTTCAGCTTTATGCGTGATGGTCCTCTGGATATGCGCATGGATACTAGTCGTGGAGAAACAGCTGCCCAGTGGCTGTCGCGGGCTGATCTGCAGGATATTGCCGCAGTATTGAAAGAGTATGGGGAAGAGCGTTTCGCTCGTCGCATTGCCTCCGCAATAGTGGCCGCAAGAGCCGTGTCCCCGATTGAGACCACAAGTCAGTTGGCGCGGTTGGTTAGCGAGGCTCATCCTCGGTGGGAAAAACACAAGCATCCCGCTACCCGTTCCTTTCAGGCAATTCGTATCAAGGTCAATCGCGAGCTCGAAGATCTGCAGGCGTTTTTATCTGTGGCGCTGGACATGTTGCGCGTCGGGGGTCGTCTGGTGGTGATCAGCTTTCACTCTCTGGAAGATCGCTTAGTAAAGCGCTATATGCGTGATATGGCCAGAGGGGATTCACTGCCTCGGGGTGTACCGGTGACCGATAGTCAACTCAATCGTCGTATGCGTCTGGTGGGCCGGTCGGTCAAGGCCAGTGCCGAAGAGGTGGCAAGTAATGTGCGTGCGCGCAGTGCGGTGATGCGTATCGCGGAAAAAATCAATTGAACCAAGATTTGAATAATAAATAGTGTGGCAAAAGTTGGAATGATGAGTGCAGCGTCGATACAGAAAAACCAATCCGACAGCCGGGAGCTGCGTTACCTTAATGCTGCCGCGCTGCTACTGATTATGGTGTCCGCTTTTGCCACCATTTATTCGACGCACGCTTGTCGTGCCCTGTACGCGCAACTTCAGGTGCTGGAATCCGCGCAGTGGTTTTTGCAGGAGGATTATGGGCGCCTCATGCTGGAGCAGAGTATTTGGGCGTCCCATCGACGAGTCGAGAACGTTGCTCGTGAGGAGTTGGGTATGGGCGCGCCGGATCTTGCCGCTTACAAGGTGATAGCGCAATGAGGCAGCAGCAAAAACAGCCGCTATCGCTGTTGCGTTTTTATCTGGTAGTGGGAGTGCTGTGTGTCCTGCTGGCACTTCTGGTGTGGCGAATACTGTCTCTACAAATACTTGATTTGGAGCGCGGTTATACATTCCTGCAGAACCAGGGTGAAATGCGCTCGGTCCGCACGGCGGAAATTCCAGCTTACCGGGGAGTGATTTTGGATCGCCGCGGTGAACCGCTGGCCTTAAGTACTCCAGTAGTGTCGATCTATGCGAACCCTCAGTTACTTAAGAATTCCGATCGTCTGGGAGAGTTGGCAGAGGCATTGGGCATGGAGCTGACCCTGCTACAGGACAAGCTGGCTCGCTACGACAACAAGCAGTTTATGTATCTCTTGCGCCATCAGGTGCCAGACCATGCTCGAGAGATTCTGGATAAACGAATAAAAGGCGTTTTCGGTGAGCGCGAATACCGTCGCTTCTATCCTGCAGGTGAGGTTGCGGCGCAGCTGGTGGGGTTCACCAACGTTGATGGTCAGGGTATTGCGGGTCTGGAGCTGACGTATAACGAGTGGTTAAAGGGCACGCCGGGCAAGAAAAAATATATCAAGGATCTGCACGGTGAAGTGGTGCGCGATATCGGTGTGCTGGAGCCAGCAAGGCCGGGCAAGGACCTCGTGCTGAGTATCGATCTGCGTCTGCAGTATCTGCAGCACCGCGAGCTACAGCGTGCGGTCTCCGCGTTGGGTGCGGCTTCCGGCACGGTTGTGACACTGGATAGTCATACCGGTGAGGTGCTGGCGATGGTGAATTATCCGGTCTACAACCCGAATGGATCTAAGTCGGGCAGCCCGGGCAGCAGGCGCAATCGGGCTATGACCGATGTTTATGAGCCCGGCTCCACGATGAAATCTCTTACCATGGTGGCTGCGCTCGAAAGTGGTCGATATACGCCCGACACAATGATTGACACATCGCCAGGACGCATTCGGGTGGGGCCTAAGGTATACCCTGATCCGCGCAATTACGGTTTGATTAGCATGACGCGGGTGTTACAAAAATCGAGTCAGGTAGGTGTTACCAAAATAGCACTGGACCTCGGCCATGAGCCTATTTGGGATGTATTTAACCGGTTTGGCATTGGTCAGTCTCCGGGTACCGGTTTTCCGGGAGAAAGTGCCGGGAAGCTGCCAAATCGCCCGCGGTGGTATGCAACGGAGAAGGTCTCTTTGGCTTTTGGCTATGGGATTTCTGCCACGCCGCTGCAGCTCGCCAGTGCCTACTCGGTATTTGCCAATGAGGGTAAGCAGCTACCGATATCACTGTTGGCATTGGAAGGCGAAACACCTGAGGGCAAGCAGATCATTTCTCGGGAAACGGCGGCGCAGCTTCTCGGTATGCTGCATGCGGTGACGGGTGAACAAGGGACTGCACGTAAAGCGCGTGTGTCGGGTTATCAAGTGGGTGGAAAAACGGGCACCGTGCACAAGGTTGGGCCTGGAGGCTACGAGAAGCATAAGTACGTGGCACTGTTTGCTGGGATCGCTCCCATTGATAACCCGCGTATTGTGACTGTCGTCGTGATAAACGATCCAAAGGGTAAGCTCTATGGTGGTGGCGCGGTAGCGGCCCCCGTTTTTTCCCAAATAACCAGTGGCACCTTACGTATTCTAGGCGTGCCACCGTCTGAAATTGGCACCCTCAGTGAAGCGGGTAAATCCGCTCCGGGGGGCGCTACCTGATGCTGGCATCCCATGCTCTAGAGGCACGGCCTATGTCACTGCCCCAACTGCTTGGCAGGGAGGGCGAAGCGTTTGCGGATACCATGATAAAGGGTATGCAGCTAGACAGCCGCAGAGTGCGACCAGGGGACTTATTCCTAGCGCTGCCGGGAGAGCAGCATGATGGCCGTCAGTTTATCGAGCAGGCAGTGGCTAATGGTGCCGCAGCCGTGGTAGCAGAGGCGCCTGTAGCAGGCTTTTTGGAGACGATCGCGGTGCCGTTGATCGAACTCCCTGAGCTGCGTTTTGAAGCGGGTTTGCTGGCAGCTCGGTTTTACGGCAATCCCAGTCACTCGATGCATGTGCTAGGGATCACAGGAACCAATGGCAAGACAACGACCAGCCGTATTGTCGCGCAACTCACTCGCACTCTGGGCAAGCCCTGCGGTGTAATCGGTACTCTAGGTGCCACGCTGGAAGATGGCGTAACGATGGCCAGTAATACCACGCCTGATGCGTTATCGGTCCAGCGACAGCTGGCAGAGTGGTTCCAGCAGGATGTACTTGCAGTCAGTATGGAAGTCTCCTCCCATGCATTGGAGCAGGGTAGAGTTAACGGCGTCGCGTTCGAAACCGCGATCTATACCAATCTGTCCCACGATCACCTCGACTACCACGGCAGTATGGCGGCTTATGGTCGCGCCAAACAGCGGCTGTTTTCTGTTGAGGGGTTACGTCATGCCGTCATCAATATGGATGACCCATTTGGCACGTCGATAAAAGCCGCTGTGGCAGGGAATGTCCAAGTGCTGACCTATTCTGCTAGTGGTGCGCGCGCCGATGTGCGTGTTGAAAATGCTCAATTTCACCGCGATGGCGTGCGTGGTGAATTGCATACCCCTTGGGGCGACGCGACGTTCTTTAGCCCGCTTCCGGGCGACTTTAATTTGGCAAATCTTGCCGCCTCGGTCACTGCACTGGTGTTGGGGGGAGAAGATCTGCAGTCCGTATTGGGAGCGACGGCAAGTTTGCAGCCTGTTCCCGGTCGCATGCAGGTCATACCGAATACGTTGGATATACAAGTGATTGTCGATTACGCCCATACCCCGCACGCATTGGAGCAGGTGTTGAAGGCTTTGAGGCCTCATGTCGAGGGCTCTCTGGTGACGGTGTTTGGTTGCGGTGGGGATCGCGACAGGGAGAAGCGGCAGCAGATGGGTCGTATTGCCTGCGCATTGTCTGACTGTGTGGTGGTGACCAGTGACAATCCCAGAACTGAAGAACCACTGGGCATTATGCGCGATATCGAATCGGGGTGCAGTGGACACTATTTTTTACAGGCTGAGCGTGCAGACGCAATCTCGGTGGCAGTGGCACAAGCGCAAGCGGGTGACTGTGTGTTGATCGCAGGCAAGGGCCATGAGTGCTACCAGCTGGTGGATGGACAGCGTTTACATTTCAGTGACGAGGCGCACGCGCACGATGCTCTGGCGCGGAGGGCGGGATCATGATGCGCCCGCTGAGCCTGTCAGAGCTGCGACTACCATTGGAAGGCCAATTACACGGCGCTGACTGTGACATTCTGGGTGTGTCCACCGACAGCCGTACTTTGCACGATGGTGATTTATTCGTGGCACTGCGCGGCGAGCATTTTGATGGCCAGGAATATGTTGCGCAGGCGAACAGTGTGGGAGCAACTGCCGCGCTAGTGCGCCAAGTCGTTGCCAGTTCAATGCCGCAGCTACAGGTGGCCGATACCCAGCGAGCTTTGGGTTTATTGGGCGCTTATAACCGACAACAGTACAAGGGACCTCTGATTGGTATCACCGGTAGTAGTGGCAAAACCACGGTCAAGAATATGGTGCACTCCGTGCTTTCCCGGCGCGGTGAAACCTTGGCTACCGAAGGAAACTTCAATAACGAAATTGGTGTGCCACTGACATTGCTGCGTCTGCGGCCGGGGGTCGAGTTTGCAGTTGTAGAGATGGGTGCCGCCAAAGCGGGGGATATCGCTTGGTTATGCGAGTTGGCATGTCCGACGATTGCATTGTTGCTCAATGCGATGCCTGCTCATCTGGAAGGGTTCACCAGTGTTGAAGGTGTGGCAGCTGCCAAAGGAGAGATTTTTGATCGGTTGGTAAAAACCGATGTCGCCGTTATTAATGCAGACCAGTCCTGGGCCCGGCAATGGCGCAAACGCGCATCTGCGGCCACTGTAATGGATTTTGGCCTAGAGCAACCCGCATCCATCAGTGCGCGCAATATTCAAGGCATGGGTGTCAGGGGTGTGAGCTTTACCGCGTCCACTCCCGTAGGCGACATGTCAATACGCCTGAATCTACCGGGCGTACACAACGTCGCCAACGCCCTCGCGGCCGTGGCAGTGGGCTTGGCCTGTGAGCTTTCCTTGACGGATGTTCGCGATGGATTGGAATCGCTACAGCCATCAGATGGTCGGCTGCGATCAATGGTCTCGCCATTGGGAGCCTCAATAATCGACGACTGTTACAACGCTAATCCTGGCTCAGTGCGCGCGGCGATCGATATGCTGGCAGCGTGCTCTGGACGCCGCACGTTGTTACTGGGTGCGATGCGAGAGTTGGGGCGCGGCAGCAGCGAGCTGCACCGAGAAGTGGGTGAATATGCGCGGGCAGCAGGTATCGATCAGTTGTGGGGGGTCGGTCCGGAGCTTGAAATTTGTGTAGACGCCTTTGGCGCTGGTGGTCGATATTTTGAGGATCGCGCCGCTGCTCTGGTGGATATTGAGAGACAGTTTGGTGAGGGCGACACCGTTCTGATCAAAGGCTCGCGCAGCGCTGGTATGGAGCAGGTCTTGCATGCCTTGCTGCCGAATATAAAGGCACAGGAGCACTGAGTTATGTTATTGCTGCTGGCGAAATACCTCACCCAATACGAAAGCGCTTTTGGCGTGTTTCAGTATCTGACCCTGCGTGGAATTCTGGCCGCAGGTACAGCGCTTGCCATCTCTCTGGCGGCTGGGCCTCTGATGATTCGTCGTTTGCAGCGTTATCAAGTCGGGCAGTCTGTGCGCAGTGATGGGCCCCAAAGCCATCTCAGTAAGGCTGGCACGCCAACCATGGGCGGTGGATTACTCCTGTTGTCTATTGCCGTATCCACTCTATTGTGGGGCGACTTGAGTAACCGCTATCTCTGGCTGACACTGTTGGTGACATTGGCCTTCGGCGCAGTGGGTTGGATAGATGATTATCGTAAAGTGGTTGAGCGCGACGCTCGCGGACTGCCGGCGCGCTGGAAATATTTGTGGCAATCGTTGGCAGGGCTGGCTGCCGCGCTCTATCTCTATCTAGCCTTTGATTCGCCCGTCACTACAGAGCTGTATGTTCCCTTCTTCAAGGATTTCGTCTGGAGCATGGGGCCATTCTTTATTGTACTGAGCTATTTTGTGATCGTCGGGGCGAGCAACGCGGTGAACTTGACCGACGGACTGGATGGGCTGGCGATACTTCCGACTGTGCTCGTAGGGACTGCGCTGGGTATCATTGCCTATCTCACTGGTCGCATAGATTTCGCTGAATACCTGCACATTCCCTATGTCGCGGGCAGTGGTGAATTGGCGGTATTCTGCGGCAGTATCGCCGGTGCTGGACTGGGTTTTCTGTGGTTTAACACGTACCCGGCTCAGGTATTTATGGGCGATGTCGGTTCGCTGGCACTGGGTGCCGCATTGGGAACAGTGGCGGTCATTACTCGTCACGAAATCGTATTTTTTATTATGGGTGGAATTTTCGTACTGGAGACCGTGTCGGTGATTATCCAGGTCGCGTCTTTTAAATTGACGGGCAAGCGGGTTTTCCGTATGGCGCCCATTCACCATCACTATGAACTTCAAGGTTGGCCAGAGCCGCGCATCATCGTGCGTTTCTGGATTATAACAGTAATGCTGGTTCTGTTTGGACTGGCGACGCTAAAGTTGCGTTAGGTGAGAATAAAAGTGGCTTCAAAATTGGTAGAGAGTTGCGAAAAGCGGGTAGTGGTAGGCCTTGGCGCCACCGGTCTGTCCTGCGCGCGCTATCTCTATCAGCGAGGGCTACCGTTTACAGTAGTCGACACGCGTGCGCAGCCGCCGGGACTGGATGAACTGCGTTGTGAAATGCCGGACATCGAATTTTTTGCGGGTGATTACCCAGCGGAGATTGTCACCAGTGCCACTGAGTTGATTGTCAGTCCAGGCATTTCGATGGATGTTCCCATCGTTCTTCAGGCGCAGGCCGCGGGGGCTGATGTGGTCGGGGATATCGATCTGTTTATGCGCGAGGCGGCGGCTCCGGTCATTGGTATTACCGGCTCAAACGCCAAATCGACGGTGACGGAATTACTCGGTCAGATGGCGCGGGACGCCCAGTTGAACGTTGGTGTTGGGGGTAACCTAGGTACGCCAGCACTGGATTTGTTGTCGCCCGAGCGTGACCTGTATGTGCTGGAGCTGTCCAGTTTTCAGTTAGAACGTGCCGGTCGACTGGGTCTGGCGGTGGCTGCTGTGTTAAATGTCAGTGCTGACCACATGGACCGCCACCGCACCATGGCAGCCTATCAACAGGCCAAGCAGCGCATTTTTCGCGGTTGTAAAAAAGTGGTCATCAATCGCGATGAGCCTCTGACAATTCCTCTTCTGAGTACGGCTGTCGAGGTGGTTAGTTGGTCTATGCAAGAGCCTGAGCCGGGTGGTTTTGGTCTGCGCCACAAAGCAGGTGTGGAATACCTGTGTCTCGGTCTGGAAGTGCTACTTCCTGTGTCGGAGCTGAACCTTTTTGGCCGTCACAATATTGCCAATGCTCTAGCAGCACTCGCACTGGGTTACAGCGCAGGTCTGTCTCTGTTCAATATGCAAGCCTCCTTGCGGACCTTTAGAGGGCTGCCGCATCGCTGTGAGCTAATAGCCGAGATAGACGGCGTGCGCTTCGTTAACGATTCGAAAGGAACCAATATTGGTGCGACTGAAGCGGCTCTGTCTGGCGTGGGTGGAGAGCATGACATCCTGCTCATTGCCGGTGGCCAGGGTAAGGGTGCGGACTTTTCTCAGCTGCAGGAGGCAGTGTCGCGTCACTGTAAGTTGCTAATACTGATGGGTGAGGACGCTCCTTTGTTGCAGGAGGCACTGTCGTCCTGTGTCGCCGTGCTTCGCGTGTCTTCGCTGGACGAAGCCATCAACGTTGCAGCGATGAAGGCGGAGGCCGGGGATGTTGTGTTGCTATCACCCGCCTGTGCCAGCTTCGATATGTTTAGTGGCTATGTGCAGCGTGGCGAAGCGTTTTGTGCGCGGGTTAATGCGCTGGCCGGGGGACTGACGTGAGCAGGGCAGCCACTCACAGTACAGCGTTATCTGCGCCCGACATGACGTTAATCATGCTGACGCTGGCCTTGTTGTTGATAGGGCTTGTTGCAAGTACTTCCGCTTCGATCGAGTACGCCGAGTGGCATTTCCAGAATCCCTGGTTTCACAGCCGCCGGCATTTTATTTATCTGGTGATAGGTATTGGTGCGGCCGTCGCGAGCTACTGTGTCAAGCCGCAGTTTTGGTTTTCAACGGGGTGGTGGTGGTTACTCGGCGCGTTGGCGCTGCTGATATTGGTGTTGATCCCAGGTGTCGGGCGTGTGGTAAATGGCGCCCAGCGCTGGTTGCCCTTGGGTCCATTCACGCTGCAGCCCTCTGAGTTTGCCAAGCTCGCAGTGGTCGTTTATCTGGCCGGTTATATGGTGCGACGTGAGCATGAAGTGCGCAACCAGTGGCAGGGGTTTCTTAAGCCCATGGCGGTACTCGTCGCGACGACTTTGTTATTGATGCTCGAGCCAGATTTTGGTGCCACGGTCATTATCTCCGCCACTGCATTTGGGATGTTATTTCTAGCGGGAGTCAGGGTGGGGCACTTTATGGTGGTGGTGCTTTTAGCACTGGCGGCCTTGTCAGTACTGATCATCAGTGAGCCCTATCGGGTCAAGCGATTGACCGCCTATACCGACCCATGGGCAGACCCTTTCGGTACTGGCTTCCAACTCGTCCAGTCTCTGATCGCTTTCGGTCGTGGGGAGTGGTTCGGCGTCGGTCTCGGTAACAGTGTGCAGAAGTTGTTCTATTTACCTGAGGCACACACTGACTTTGTCTTTTCTATCTGGGCCGAGGAGACCGGGTTTATCGGGGCTATCGCGGTTATTGGATTATTCGTGGCTTTGATCGGTCGAATACTGTGGGTGGGGCGTAGGGCGTTTGTGAATGAAAATCCCTTCGGCGCTTACATATGCTACGGCGTTGCACTGATATTTTCTGGCCAGGCGTTTGTCAATATGGGCGCCAGTTCGGGGCTATTGCCTACCAAGGGTTTGACGTTACCTTTCGTCAGCTATGGAGGCACTAGCTTGGTAGTGTGCTGTGTCATGTTGGGTTTGGTAGTGCGCATTGATCGTGATGCACGGTTGGTTCCTCAGCGCAGGAGGTCCGTGTGATGGCTGCGGAGAAACCGTTGATTATGATGATGGCGGGCGGCACCGGTGGTCATGTGTATCCTGCACTCGCCGTTGCCGCGGAGTTACTGTCACGCGGATATCGAGTGGAGTGGATCGGCACCGCACGCGGTCTTGAGCATCGTGTGGTTCCCGCGGCAGGCATCACGTTGCACTGCCTGTCCGTGCGCGGCGTGCGGGGTAAGAGCGCGCTCGACAAAATCCTTGCATTGCTGTTCTTGATCATCGCTTTGCTACAGGCTCTGTGGTTAGTTTTACGCCGCGGGCCTCGTTGCGTGGTGGGTATGGGGGGTTACGTCTCAGGCCCAGCGGGAGTGGCTGCCTGGATGTTGCGCAAGCCATTGGTGATCCATGAGCAGAATGCCGTCGCCGGCACCACTAATCGACTGTTGGCTCCACTGGCGAGCTGTGTTTTTGCCGGCTTTCCAGGTGCTTTCGATCACAACATTCATTACACCGTGCTGGGTAATCCCGTTCGTCGAGAACTGCTGGAGGCAAGCGCCGATCGCCTCTATGACTATGCCGGACAAAGACCTTTGCGCCTGTTGGTGGTGGGTGGCAGTCTAGGTGCTCGCCCTATAAATGATGTCATACCGGGCGCCATAAAACGTCTGATCGAGGGTGGGAATACATCAATCGAAGTCTGGCACCAGACCGGTGAAGGGCATGACGACGTTGTGCGTCAAGCCTACGGAGCGTTGCTGGATCGCGGTATACGCGTAGCACCTTATATAGAGGATATGGCAGAGGCCTATTCCTGGGCGGACTTGGTACTGTGTCGTTGCGGTGCATTGACGATCACCGAGTTGTGCATTATGGGTCGTCCGGCGATTTTGGTGCCACTGCCACATGCAATCGATGATCACCAAACAGCAAATGCTCGTGTCTTGACAGACTGTGGCGGCGCCACGCAGCTATGCCAGCGCGATATGGATGAGCATTCAGTATTGAGCCTATTGCAGGATTTTCTGGGCAATCCACAGCGCTTATCTACGATGGCTGCAGCCGCCTTCGCAGCAGTAATCCCAGATGCTGCCGAGCATGTCAGCAACTGCTGTGAGGAGCTGATGTATGCCTGATAACACCAGCGTTTACAGCCTGCCAGAGATGCGCCGCATTCGTCGTATACATATGATCGGTGTCGGTGGCTCTGGCATGAGTGGTATCGCCGAGGTGCTGGTGAATCTGGGTTATGAGGTCGCAGGCTCTGATCTGCGCGCCAGCGCGGTTACTGAGCGGCTGGTCCGACAAGGCGTCGAAGTCTTTATCGGCCATACGGCTGACAATATTGTCGGTGCTGATGTGGTCGTCAGTTCCAGTGCAGTCGATGAGGAAAATCCAGAGGTCATTGCCGCCCGAGCCACGAGAATTCCGGTGGTGCCAAGGGCAGAGATGTTGGCAGAACTGATGCGATATCGACACGGTATTGCAGTGGCGGGTACGCATGGTAAGACGACAACGACCAGTCTGATTGCAGCCGTTTTCGCAGAGGCGGGTCTGGATCCCACTTTTGTCATTGGTGGTTTGGTCAATAGTGTTGGCAGTAATGCGCAACTCGGCGCCGGTCGAATTCTGATCGCTGAGGCCGATGAGAGTGATGCGTCTTTTCTGCACCTGCAGCCAGTGGTCACAGTGGTGACCAATATCGAAGCGGATCATATGGAAACTTACGGCGGCGACTTGGCTGTTCTGCGGCGTACATTCCTTGAGTTTCTACACAACTTGCCCTTCTACGGTGTTGCTGTGTTGTGTATCGATGACCTGATGGTGCGCGACATGTTGCCAGAAATATCGCGGCGGGTAATTACCTACGGTTTTTCGGAAGACGCGGATTATCGAATATATGATATGCATCGAAAGGGTCTTATGACGGACTTCCTCGTCCAAAGGCCCGGTGAAGCGATGCCGCTCCTGATCAACCTGAACATGCCCGGAACACACAACGTGCTGAACGCAACGGGAGCTGTTGTTGTCGCTTGCGACGAGGGCTTGTCTGACGCCGACATTCAGCAGGGGCTTGCAGGATTTACGGGTGTTGGTAGACGTTTTACCCATCTCGGTGAACTTGTATTTCCTGGTGGCACTGCCGAGCTGGTGGACGATTACGGCCATCATCCTACCGAAGTGAGAGCCACTCTGGAGTCTGTGCATCAGGCATGGCCGGGGCGCAGGGTAGTAATGGTTTATCAGCCACACCGCTATACCCGTACCCGCGATTTGTATGAGGACTTCGTTGCGGCATTGTCTGGCTGTGATGTGCTGGTGTTGCTGGATGTTTACTCCGCAGGGGAGGAGGCTATTTCTGGTGTGGACAGCCGCAGTCTGGCACGGAGCATTCGCCAGCGCGGTCAGGTGGAACCGATATTTGTAGAATCCATCCTCGAAGTCCCTGAGCTATTAAGGACCTTAGTCGTCGATGGCGATGTAGTCGTCACACAGGGCGCCGGCACTATCGCGCATCTGGCACAGGATCTGAGCGCCCTGGTCGTCAAGCAGGGGACCCTTATATGAAGCCTGATCAATTGCGCCAGAGCAAAATTGTCGTGTTACTAGGTGGTCAATCTGCGGAGCGGGATATTTCACTGCAGAGCGGCCAGACCGTAGTGAGCGCATTGCAGTCGCTAGGGTTTGATGTCCTGGCGGTGGATACGGCGCAGTCAGACTGGGCGCAAAAATTGCAAGGTGCGAGCCTTGCATTTATTGCCCTGCACGGGCCGGGCGGGGAAGACGGCAGCGTGCAAGGTGCACTGCAGACATTGGGCATTCCCTACACGGGCTCAGGTGTCTTGGGTTCAGCGCTGGCCATGGATAAAAAGCGCTGTAAACAGCTGTGGCAGGGTATTGGAGTGGCGACACCGGGGTTCACCACACTTACCTCTAGTACCGATTGGCAGGGGGTTATTGATCGCATTGGCAAAGTATTTGTCAAACCCGCGTGCGAGGGTTCCAGCCTTGGCATGAGCACTGCAGACACTGCAATTGCATTACAGCAGGCCTATGAACTGGCCAGCCAGTATTCAGGAGAGGTAATTGCAGAACAGTTTATCGATGGCCCGGAGTACACCGTAGCGATATTGGGTGACAGCGCCTTGCCGTCAATACGACTCGAGACCGCAAACGAATTTTATGATTACGAGGCCAAGTATCTTTCTGAGGAAACACTGTACCAGTGTCCCAGTGGACTTGATGCTCGTGAAGAGGCGGACATTGCAGCACTGTCGTTGCGCGCTTTTCGTTCATTGGATTGTGCCGTCTGGGGCCGCGTCGATTTAATGCGAGATGCCTCGGGGCGCTTCTTTGTATTGGAAGTGAATACGGTGCCCGGTATGACGTCCCATAGTCTAGTGCCAATGGCTGCAGCTGCGGCGGGCATAGATATCGCAGCTCTGGTGCTGCGTATTGCGGAATTAAGTCTTTCGGAGGCCCAGTAGTATGGTCTCAAAAATAAAAAATTCTGAGACAGGTCCGCAGAAGGAAACGGCTCGCTCTGGCGAAGCGCGAGCGCGCAGGCTGCCTAGCGCCAAGCGCAGGCCCGCTTCCGGTGCAACACGCAATACGGCTGTGGTCAAAGAGCGCTCGGGTCGTTCATTTTTTTGGCTCAATCGGCTGCTGATTGTGCTCGCCACAGCGATAGTGCTGACGGCAGCAACCAAGGGCTTTTTAATGGTACAGAGCTTGCCCGTGCAGCGTATCAGTGTAACCGGTGAGTTGGAGCATACGCAGGCTCAGGTGGTACAGGATATCGTGCAGCAAAGCCTGGCTGGCGGCTTTCTTAAGGCCGATCTGCAGCAGATACAGCGTCAACTGGAGAGTCTGCCGTGGATTTATGAGGCTACCGTGCGACGCAGGTGGCCGGCCGCGCTGGAGATACACATTCTGGAGGAGTTACCCATAGCGCGCTGGGGTCAGGACGGCTTTCTGAATCACGAAGGTGAAGTTTTTCACACGGATAAACGTGGTGACTGGAACTCATTGCCACTACTGAAGGGCCCTGAGGGTTCAGCCCAGTCACTGATGGCAAAGTACCAGCGGCTGGTCGAATTTCTAAGGCCTCTGGGTCTCCATGTGGATCAGCTTTTAGTGGATGAGCGCGGTCAACTGGATGCGGTTATGGCTGGAGGCATGCAGTTGACTTTGGGTGCTGAAGATTTTCTAGGCCGCATGCACCGCTTCGAAGAAGTGTATCGCAGTGAACTAATCGTGCGGCGAGCAGAAGTTGAAAAGGTTGATTTACGTTACAAAAACGGCGTCGCGGTCACTTTCAGCGAATCGTCTCAGGTGGCGGAATTATAACAATGCGTCGCGACAGAAAGGGGAGGCACTGCCATGGGCAGCGTGCAAGATAAAAAACTAATAGTGGGTCTCGACATCGGCACATCGAAAGTGGTGGCGATAGTGGGCGAGATTAGTCTGGATGGCGACATTGAAATTGTCGGTATCGGCTCCAGCCCGTCTAAAGGTATGAAGAAGGGCGTGGTGGTCAATATTGAATCGACTGTGCAATCTATTCAGCGAGCAGCGGAAGAGGCTGAGTTGATGGCAGGCTGCCAGATACACTCAGTCTACGTTGGTATAGCGGGCAGTCATATTCGCAGCCTCAACTCGCACGGCATCGTTGCCATTAAGGATAAGGAAGTGTATCGCGCGGATCTGGAGCGGGTCATCGATGCGGCTCAGGCGGTTGCGATTCCTGCTGATCAGAAAATTCTGCACATCCTCCCACAGGAGTATGTCATTGATGATCAGGAGGGCATCAAGGAGCCATTAGGCATGTCTGGCGTGCGCCTCGAAGCGAAGGTTCATCTTGTCACTTGCGCAGTAAACGCAGCACAGAATATTGAAAAATGTATCCGCCGCTGTGGCCTGGAGGTTGAAGAAATCATTCTCGAGCAGCTCGCATCCAGTTATTCAGTTCTCACCGACGACGAGCGTGAGCTAGGTGTCTGCATGGTCGACATAGGTGGCGGCACCACCGATATCGCAATTTTTACTGAAGGCTCTATTCGCCATACCGGTGTGATACCTATCGCCGGAGATCAGGTGACCAATGACATTGCTATGGCGCTGCGGACGCCTACTCAGCACGCGGAAGAAATCAAAATAAAATACGCCTGTGCGCTAACGCAGCTGGCTGGCCCCGATGAAACGATCAAAGTGCCCAGTGTTGGCGACCGTCCACCCAGAGACCTGTCTCGACAGTCGCTGGCCGAGGTGGTGGAGCCGCGCTATGACGAGTTGTTCACTCTGGTACAGGCAGAGTTGAGACGCAGCGGATATGAAGACATGGTGCCTGCGGGTGTTGTTCTGACCGGTGGAACTTCCAAGATGGAAGGGGTAGTGGAGCTGGCGGAAGAAATTTTTCACATGCCTGTGCGAGTGGGTTATCCGCAAACGGTCCGTGGCTTGAACGATATTGTGCGCAACCCAATCTATGCAACCAGTGTGGGGTTGTTGCAGTACGGGATGGAGCATCGCAATGACGGCGGAAAGACGTCATCTGCTAAGTCCAGTGGTACGAGCGAAAGTTTCTGGAGTCGGGTCAAGGCCTGGCTGCAAAGCAATTTTTAAAGGTGTTTTAGTTGCAGTTGTAGTTGTAGTTGTAGTGTGGATGAAGAGCGTGGCGCGCGAGCGTGACAAATTAAAAAAAGGGGAGTAAGACCATGTTTGAACTAATCGATAGTATTCCATCAAACGCAGTGATTAAAGTGATAGGGGTGGGCGGCGGTGGCGGAAATGCTGTCAAACACATGATCGAAAATAATGTGGAGGGGGTAGATTTTATCTGTGCCAATACCGATGCGCAGGCACTGTCAGATATTGTCGCTAAGACAGCACTGCAACTGGGTGGAGACATCACTAAAGGGCTGGGAGCCGGAGCCAATCCGGAAATCGGTCGTGCGGCGGCAATGGAAGACCGCGAGCGTATTGCTGATGCACTGCGCGGCGCCGATATGGTGTTTATAACAGCTGGCATGGGCGGTGGCACAGGTACCGGTGGCGCGCCGGTGGTGGCTGAAGTGGCAAGGGAATTGGGTATATTGACTGTTGCGGTAGTCACCCGACCCTTCGTTTTCGAGGGCAAGAAGCGATTAAATATTGCGCTTGAGGGATTGGCTGAGCTGGAGCAGCATGTGGACTCCTTGATTACTATCCCCAATGAAAAATTACTGGAGGTGCTGGGGAAAAACACTAGCCTGCTGGATGCATTTCGCGAAGCCAATGATGTGCTATTGGGCGCTGTGCAGGGTATCGCAGACCTCATTATTCGCCCCGGTATGATTAACGTCGATTTCGCTGATGTCCGCACTGTCATGTCCGAGATGGGCATGGCAATGATGGGCACAGGTTATGCTAAAGGTGAAAATCGTGCGCGCATGGCGGCAGAAAAGGCGATCAGTAGCCCGCTGTTAGACGACATTAATCTGGCTGGAGCGCGGGGTATTCTGGTTAATATCACTGCCGGCTTTGACCTCTCGCTGGGTGAATTTTCCGAGGTCGGTGAGACCATTGAGGAGTTTGCCTCTGAAGAAGCCACGGTGGTCGTCGGCACGGTGATCGATCCGAGTATGAAGGAAGAGATAAAGGTGACCGTCGTCGCTACGGGTCTGGGCGGTGCAGCTGTTCGAGTGCCGCTGCAGGTTGTAGAGGGTCATTCCAGGCCTGCTGTCAGCGAATCGCAGGCGGAGCCTGATTATAAGGAGTTTGACCGTCCTCCAAGCATGCGCAGTTCCCGGAAGTCTACTGGTGGGCAAGTTGCAGAGGCAGCAGAGGGCGCCAGCGAGGACTATTTCGATATTCCTGCCTTTTTACGTCGCCAGGCTGACTAGCTGCTCGTCGCCGGAGTTGTTGTCGAGCTGATCCTCAACCCCGAGTCAGCCGGTGATAGCGCGCCATTCCCCGGGTTGATCTCAATCCGGAGAATGGAGTAACGGTTTTTTTTACAGTCCCGGTGTTGTTCGCAGCTCTGCAAATAACACCGTTGACTTGGCGTTTTAGCGCCGTCTATGGCATAATTTTGTGCATATTTAACATTCTCTATGCCTGTTAACCAATACATGAAAATAATTCTGATTAGTTCAAGACATAAGCGTTCGCGCTCTATAGAGCTGAGCCGCTGGTCTCGCGCACTATTATCACTTTGTTGTCTCGGTTTGCCGCTGAGTCTTGCTGCCTCTGGATACCTTGTGGGACAGCAGAATGGGCCGCGCTTGAGTGAGGAGGCGCCCGATACATCGCGCGATGGGTCACAACAGTCTGTCTCATTAGGCGGGCTGTCTGAGCCACAGCTGCGGGCCATGACAGGCAACCTGGCGGAGTTAGAGGCCAGAATGACGCGGCTGGATGCGCTGGGACAGCATCTCACTGCGATTGCAGACCTGCAGGAGGGAGAATTCGACTTTAGTGAGCCACCTGCTCTTGGTGGCCCCATGGTGAGTGAGTGTAATACCGATGCCCCCATCACCGATCTTGACGGTGAACTGTCTCGACTTGCGGCGCACATCGGCGACCGCGAACAGCAGTTGGACATGCTGGAATCGCTGCTGAGCAACCGCAAGCTGGAAGAGCAGGGATTGGTCTCGGGTAGTCCGGTGAAAAAGGGCTACATGTCATCCCGTTATGGGTGGCGGGCAGACCCCATTACAGGAAAACGTTCAATGCATACCGGTCTCGATTTTGCCGGAAAGACGGGCTCTGACGTTGTGGCCGTGGCCTCCGGCGTGGTGAGCTGGACGGGTAGGAATGCAGGTTACGGGAATGTTGTAGAGATCTCCCATGGCGATGACCTCGTCACACGCTACGCGCACAATAAAGAAAATTTGGTCGTCTCCGGTGACGTTGTGCGCAAGGGTGATACGATTGCACTGATGGGTTCCAGCGGCCGCGTCACCGGTCCGCATGTACATTTTGAAGTGTACAAAAATGGACGTGCAGTTGACCCCTCAAGTTATGTGGCTCGTACGCAACCCTGATCCAGTCCTGTTTCGCTCTTCGCTCGCTCCGAGCCATTATGGTCCGGCCCACTTTATTGAAAATACGATGAAATGTAATGATAAGCCAAACTCTGAAAAACCTTTTCGGTACGCGTAATAGCCGTGAGCTAAAGCGCATGGGCAAGATCGTTAAACAGATCAATGCCTTTGCGGGTGACATAAAGGCGCTGGACGATAAGCAACTGGCCGCTAAAACACCTGAGTTCAAACAGCGCTTGGCCGACGGGGATACACTGGACGATATTCTTCCTGAGGTCTTTGCGGTAGTGCGTGAAGCGGGAGACAGGGCGCTCGGCCTGCGGCATTTCGATATGCAGCTGGTCGGTGGTATGGCCCTGCACGAGGGCAAGATTGCCGAAATGCGCACAGGCGAAGGAAAAACGCTGGTGGCGACTTTGCCGGCGTATCTAAACGCACTAACGGGTAACAGCGTGCACCTGATCACGGTGAATGATTATCTGGCCAATCGTGATGCACATTGGATGGGGCCGCTTTATAACTTTTTGGGTGTGTCATTTGGGGTGATTCGGTCTGGCCTGGCAACGCCGGAAAAAATCGCAGCCTATAGCGCGGACATCGTCTATGGCACCAATAATGAGTTCGGCTTTGATTATTTGCGCGACAATATGGCCTTTTCCCTGGAAGAGCGTATGCAACGGGGTTTAAGTTTCGCCATTGTCGATGAGGTGGACTCCATCCTCATTGACGAGGCGCGTACGCCGTTGATTATTTCCGGGGCGTCGGATGACAGCTCGGAACTCTATAGGCGGATTAATAAAATGATACCGTCTCTAAGGCTCGATACCGAGGAAGAGCCCGGGCATTACACGATCGACGAAAAGCAGCGTCAGGTGGAGTTGACCGAATCCGGACACGAGTTTATTGAGGAGTCGATGATCAGCGGGGGCTTGCTAGAGGAAGGTGATAATCTCTACGGCGCCACCAACCTCAATTTGTTGCATCACGTTTATTCCGGTATGCGCGCACACGTGTTGTATCACCGCGACGTGGAGTACATTTTACAGGATGGGCAGGTGGTGCTGATTGACGAGCACACCGGTCGCACCATGGCAGGAAGACGCTTGTCGGAAGGGCTGCATCAGGCGATCGAGGCTAAAGAGGGGGTCTCTATTCAGAGTGAAAGCCAGACGTTAGCGTCCACTACCTTCCAGAACTACTTTCGTATGTATGACAAGCTTGCGGGCATGACAGGTACCGCCGATACCGAAGCTTTTGAATTTCGTCAGATCTATGGCCTGGACGTGCTGGTTATTCCCACCAATGTCGAACAACAACGGGACGATCTTAATGACCTGATCTACCTCAGCACAGAGGAAAAGTTCGATGCGATTGTGGCCGACGTCAAGGAGTGTATGGAAAAGCGCGCGCCCGTATTAGTGGGTACCGCGTCGGTTGAAACATCCGAAGCCATGTCCGAGCGCTTCCGCAAGGCCAAGATCGACCACAAGGTGCTGAATGCAAAGTATCACGAGCAGGAGGCTGAAATCATTGCTCAGGCCGGTCGGCCGGGCGTAGTGACTATTGCAACCAACATGGCAGGTCGCGGTACTGATATCGTGTTAGGCGGCAATCTAGAGGCAGAACTTAGTGCGCGCGGTAGTGCTGATGAGAAGCAGGTGCGCGAAGACTGGCAGGAACGACATGATCAGGTGTTGGCGGCAGGCGGATTGCATATTCTGGGCACCGAACGACATGAATCGCGTCGCATTGACAACCAATTGCGCGGTCGTGCGGGACGTCAGGGAGACCCGGGTGTGTCGCGTTTTTATCTATCTATGGAAGATAGCCTGATGCGAATCTTTGCCTCTGAACGTGTTAAGGGGTTTATGCAGAAACTGGGTATGGAGAAGGGCGAAGCGATAGAGCATCAAATGGTCAGCAACGCTATTGAAAAGGCCCAGCGCAAGGTAGAGGGCCGCAACTTCGATATCCGTAAACAGTTATTGGAATACGATGACGTTTCCAACGATCAGCGTCAGATAATCTATCAGCAGCGTGATGACCTGCTGACCGAAGCAGATATCTCCGAGACGATTACCGCTATTCGCCTCGATGTGGTAGCTGATGCGGTGGAGACCTACATTCCCTCGATGAGTGTAGAGGAGCAGTGGGATATCCCAGGGCTTGAAAAACAACTGGAGTCCGAGTTCTCTGTCTCGTTGCCGTTGCAGCAGTGGTTGGATGAAGATGACACGCTTCACGAGGAGGTGTTGCGCGAGAAAATTTCTGACGCCGTTCAGTCTGCCTATGACGCCAAGGGTGACGATGTCGGTTCGGATATGCGTAGAATCGAAAAGCAGATTATGCTGCAGGTGCTTGACACGTTGTGGAAAGAACATCTGTCCACTATGGATCATTTGCGTCAGGGTATTCATTTGCGGGCCTATGCCCAGAAGAATCCTAAGCAGGAATTCAAGCGAGAGTCTTTCGAGTTGTTCCAGCAGTTACTGGTGAATCTCAAATATGAAGTGGTGAAGTTCCTTAGTCATGTGCAGATACAGCGTCAAGACGAAGCCGAGGCAATCGAGGAGAAGCGTCGGCAAGCGGCTGCGGGGGAGAAGCTTGCATTTCAGCACGCGCAGGCCCCTGCTATGACGGGGGGTGAGGCTGAAGCCGCGTCAGCTGAACCGGCAACACCTCAGACTTATGTTCGAGAGCAGCCCAAGGTCGGGCGCAATGAGCCCTGCCATTGTGGTAGTGGTAAGAAGTTCAAACAGTGCCACGGCAAGCTGTGAAGCCTATGCGGTTTGTCGGTGAGCGCAGTGTGTAATTGAGATGGCAGTCGGGGATGACAGCTATGGACCATTACACAGCGTGTCAGGTGTTCGCCTAGGTACTATTTCTGCTGGAATAAAAACAGCGGGTCGCAAGGATCTAGTGCTTATCGAGGTCGCGGAAAACACGCAATGTGCTGCGGTATTTACCCGCAACGCATTTTGCGCGGCACCGGTCACGGTCGCCCGAGAAAATTTACACAGCTGTGCCCACCAACCTCGCTATCTGTTGATCAACACTGGGAATGCCAACGCGGGAACCGGCAGTGCTGGTATTGAGGCCGCGCGCACGAGTGTGCAGACGGTGGCTTCGGCGGCGGGCGTTGATGTGTCCACTGTACTGCCTTTTTCGACGGGTGTTATCGGCGAGCCACTGCCAGTGGAGCGTCTGACACAGGCAGTGCCCGCTGCATTTAACGCACTGTCTGCTGAAGGCTGGGCCGCTGCAGCGGAGGGAATACTCACCACAGATACCCGCCCGAAGGCGCATTCCGTGCGGTTCAGTTGTGACAACCAGAACTACGTGGTGACCGGAATTGCAAAAGGCTCCGGTATGATACGTCCGAATATGGCCACTATGCTCGCCTTTATCGCTACCGATATGGCTGTTGAGAAAACACTGTTGCAGGCACTACTGCCACAGCTGACAGATCGTTCGTTTAACCGTATTACCGTAGATGGTGACACCTCTACCAATGATGCCTGCGTGTTGCTGGCGACCGGGGAGGCCGGCAATACACCGGTCAATGATGTTCACTGTGACCTGTACCATGCACTGCACGATGCGGTGGAAGAGGTTTGCATCAGTCTTGCCCACAGCATCGTGCGGGATGGGGAGGGCGCAAGCAAATTTGTGACGGTTCAGATCAACGGTGGTCGCAGCGAAGCAGAGTGTCTGGAGGTCGCGTTTACTATCGCTCATTCGCCGTTGGTGAAGACGGCACTGTTTGCCAGTGATCCTAATTGGGGTCGCTTGCTCATGGCTATAGGCCGGGCTGACATACCCAAGCTAGACGTCGAAAGCGTTAGGCTGTATCTCAATGAGGTGTTGATTGCCGAGGATGGTTGTCGTGCCACCAGTTACACAGAAGAGCAGGGCGTTGTTGCCATGGCCCCAGAGGAAATTGTTATCCGCGTTGAACTTGGCAGGGGTGCTGCCACTGCCACCGTGTGGACTACTGACTTCTCCTACGACTATGTGCGCATTAACGCCGAATACCGCTCCTGAATGTCCGTCGTTCACGTGGCAGTCGGAGTCATCGTTGATAGTGCCAACAATGTACTGATTACCCGACGCTCACAGAGCGCTCATCAGGGCGGGTTGTGGGAGTTCCCCGGAGGAAAGGTCGAGGCGGGCGAATCGCTCGTGGCGGCTCTGACGAGAGAATTACAGGAAGAATTGGGTATCTCTATTGGTCGCACCAGCGCGCTATTAGACATTCATCACGATTATGGCGATAAGCAGGTGCTGCTTGATGTGCACATGGTGTGGGACTACACCGGTGAAGCACGCTCTTTGGAAAACCAACCTATGGCTTGGGTGTCGCCACAGGCATTAACGCAATACGCTTTTCCTGCTGCTAATGTAGCCATTGTGACTGCGCTTGAAAAACTCTTTCGCGTCTGACCGCGTCCATTAGGACACAGTGTCAGCGCGTAGTAAAAAGGTGTTGTGTAATGTCTCTACTTTATTGTCCAGCGCTTCCAGAGAGCCGGTATTCTCAATGACAATGTCAGCGAGTGCCAGTCTGTCTTGTCGTCCCATTTGCGCGGCCATGATGCGTTTAACCTGCGCTTCATCGTTGTTGTCTCGCTGCACCGTGCGCTGCAGCTGCAGTTCTTCGGGCACGTCTATCACCACCACACAATCGACCAGTGCCTTTTGAGTGGTATCGAGCAGTAGCGGTGAACTGAGTATCGTGTAAGGACTGCGCGAGGCGCTGATCTGATCGAGTATTTCCTGCCCAATGAGAGGGTGCGTAAGACGCTCCAGCCAGTGCCGCTCTGTCTCATCGGCGAAAACCCGGGCCCGCAGAGCGGCTCTGTCTAGCGTGCCATCTGTCTGGATGATGTCAGTGCCAAAGTGCTCTACGATGGCGGCCAGGGCAGGCCTGCCTGGCTGCACGACGATTCTTGAGACCAAGTCGGCATCAACCACGGTAACCCCGAGGTGTTCAAAGCAGCGGGTGACGGCGGTCTTGCCACTGCCAATGCCACCGGTGACGCCTACAACTAGCGCCATATCAGTCTATTCCCAGCGCGCTTGAATAGCGCGACATAAGGGTGTCGCCCCAGAGCAATACGAGCCAGCCCGCCATGGCCAGGTAAGGCCCAAAGGGAATCGGGATATCTTTGCCGCGACGCTTGATAACCATCAGTGCAATACCGCAGACAGCACCGACCAAAGAGGACAGCAAAATAATCATCGGAAGCGCCTGCCAGCCCATCCACGCGCCCAATGCGGCGAGCAACTTGAAATCGCCGTAACCCATTCCCTCTTTACCGGTGATCAACTTGAATATCCAATAAATACTCCACAGCGAGAGGTAGCCCATGATGGCCCCGATCACAGCGTCCGGCAGGCTGACGTAAGTTGCACTGAGGTTGAACAGCAAGCCTAGCCACAGCAGCGGCAGGGTGATGTCGTCGGGTAGCAACTGGTGGTCCATGTCGATCATGGTCAGAGCAATCAACGACCACGTAAACGCGAGGGCACCGAGCAAGGCGAGAGACACATCGAAATGCCACGCCAGTGCTAATGTCATCAGGCCAGTCACCAATTCCAAAAGGGGGTAACGTGGCGAAATTCGCACTGCGCAGTTGCTGCACTTACCGCCTAGCGCAACGTAGCTGAGGACGGGAATGTTGTGCCACGGCTTTATAGCCGTCTTACAGTGAGGGCAGTGGGAATTCGGTATGGCCAGGTTGAACGGCGCCTCCGCGCTTTCCGGCTCGACTTCCAATAATTCGCAGCAATCGCGCCGCCACCGGGATTCCATGATCAGCGGTAGGCGATAGATGACGACATTGAGAAAACTGCCGACAAGCAGCCCAAGACACAGCAGGCCAACACTGAGCAGGCCTATTGGCACGACGGTTTCTGGCATAAATTATGTGTCCTTGCAGTGGTGGGCTAGATGACCGATCCCAGCATAAATATGGGCAGGTACATAGCAATCATCAGACCGCCCACAAGGACCCCAAGCACAGACATTATCAGGGGCTCCATCAGGGAGCTGAGGCTATCGACCGCATTATCTACAGCCTCTTCATAGTGGGTGGCCACCTTGTCCAGCATGTCATCGAGTGCGCCGGATTCCTCTCCAATAGACACCATTTGCAGCAGCAGATTGGGAAATAGCCCGGTAGATTTGATGGCGCTGTAAAGTGTGTTGCCCGTGGTAACGTCGTCACGGATGCGGCGAATAGCTTTCGCATAGACGGAGTTGCCTGCTGCGCCGGCGGTGGAATTCAAGGCCTCCACCAGTGGCACACCAGCGGCAAACGTGGTGGCTAACGTGCGAGAGAAGCGCGCGATTACTGCATCATGAATGATGCCGCCAACAACGGGTGTTTTCAGTGCGGCCCTATCCAGAAACTCGGAAAAACGGACAGAACGTAGCTTCATCTCTCGAAACGCAAATATTGTACCGACAATGACCCCGAACATGACGAACCACCAGGCGATGACGAAGTCCGATATATCCATAACGAACTGTGTGAACGCAGGCAGTTCAGAACCGAAATTCTTAAAGGTATTGGCAAAAACCGGCACCACTTTGATCAGTAGGATAGCGGTTACGACCAGTGCAATACAGACCACTGCGGTTGGATAGGTCATCGCCTTTTTGATTTTGGCTTTTAGCTGTTCGCTTTTTTCCTTATAGGTGGCCACGCGATCCAGCATGACCTCCAGTGTGCCCGAGTCTTCACCTGATCCAACCAGGCTACAGAACAGCTCATCGAAGTAACGTGGGTGTTTCGCCAGAGAAGGCGCAAGTCCGCTGCCCGAGGCTACGTCATTTTTGATGCTGACGACCAACGCTTTCATTTGGGGCTTTTCTAAACCGTCTTCGACGATGTCAAAACTTTGCACCAGTGGCACGCCTGCCTTGAGCATCGTTGCCAGCTGTCGAGTGAAAATAGCGATATCAGCTGGCTTGATGGCTTTACCCTTGCCCCCGAACAATGGCTTGGGTTTTTTACGCACGTTGTTGGGCTTGATGCCCTGCTGGCGTAATTGTGCTCTGGCCATGGCTTGGCTGATAGCCGTGATTTCGCCCTTGCCGGGACGGCCACTTTTGTCTGTCCCGCTCCAGGTAAAAATGTCGGTTCTGATTGCGCTTGCTGCCATGGTGGTGACCGTCCCTCTGTCTTTATGATGCCGCTATTATCTAGTCGACGGTAATCCGGTTTGCTTCTTCTAAACTGGTCATTCCCTGGGCAACTTTTTTCAGTGCCGCGATCCGTAAATCATGAAAGCCTTCTGCTCTGGCCTGAGTGGCGATTTGCATTGAGTTGCCTTCCTCCATAATAAGCTTGGCAATAGAGGGGGTTATTTTAACCACCTCGTAAATACCCACTCGTCCCTTGTAACCGGCATTACAGTCTTTGCAGCCCACAGGGCTCATGATAGTGGCTCCGGTCAACATGTCTTCGGTGAAGCCCTCTTCGAGCAGTGTGCCATGGGGGATGTCATCCGCTGGCACACTGCAGGTCTTGCACAATCGCCGGGCCAGTCGCTGCGCTATGATCAGGTTGACCGAAGACGCTACGTTAAACGCCGGGACTCCCATATTGAGCAACCGGGTAATGGTTTCCGAGGCACTGTTGGTGTGTAGCGTAGAAAGCACTAGGTGGCCTGTTTGTGCGGCTTTGATCGCGATTTCTGCTGTTTCGAGGTCTCGAATCTCACCCACCATGATCACGTCTGGATCCTGGCGCAGGAAGGAGCGCAATGCCTCCGCAAAATTAAGTCCTACCTTAGCATTCACATGAACCTGGTTGACGCCATCGAGATTAATTTCCACCGGGTCCTCAGCGGTGGAAATATTACGCTCGGGCGTGTTGAGAATATTGAGGCCAGTATAGAGCGACACTGTTTTTCCCGAGCCTGTGGGGCCTGTGACCAGAATCATGCCCTGGGGCTGGTTCAGTACTTTTAGGTACATGTCTTTTTGGTAGGACTCATAGCCCAGGGCGTCGATGCCCATTTTTGCGCTGCCAGGATCCAGAATACGCAGTACGATTTTTTCGCCGTACAGGGTGGGCAGTGTATTGACGCGAAAATCGATAGCCCGATTGCGCGACAGCTTCATCTGGATACGTCCGTCCTGAGGTAGCCGCCGTTCTGAAATATCCATTTGCGACATGACCTTTAGCCGCGCCGCGAGGCGTGGGGCAAGATTTCGCGGAGGTTTAACCACTTCCTCCAGAATGCCATCGGTGCGAAAGCGCACCCGATAGGAATGTTCATAAGGTTCAAAGTGGATGTCTGACGCACCCTGTTTAATCGCGTCTATTAAGACTTTATTAACAAACCGCACAATGGGTGTTTCGTCAATCGACTCGCTGCCATCATCCTCTTCTTTCGCTTCTCCGTCGCTGACGATATCAATATCGTCTAGATAGGACGCGTCCAGATCACTCAGCCCATCGGAGAGTGCGTCCTGTGACTCGGCACATTTAGCCAGTGCCTCACTGAGGGCGCTTTCTTCCACCAGCACGGCATCCGTGTTGATGCCAGTGTGAAATTTTATCTCTGCAAGGGCGGCTAGATTGGTCGGGTCTGATACCGCGACAAAGAGCCGATTGCCGTGGTGTAACAGCGGCAGCGCATGGTGCTTTTGCATCAACGCTGCATCGACCAGGGCAACGGAAATCGAATCGGTATTGAGCGCGGCTATATCAAATAAGGGTAAGCCGAATTCGTGTGAGGTCAGCTCTGCCAGACGTCGACCGTCGACGTTTTCCTTCTCTACCAGATACTGGACAAAGTGCACCTTCTCTATGGCCGCTTGTTTTTGCGCTTCGACGGCCTGCTCGGCGGTGATCAGCGATCCAGCCACAAGGCTTCCCGCCAAACCGCTGAGCTGCCCCAGTGCTTTACTGTTCATCGAGTGAAGGTTCCTGTGACCGATAGAAAAATAGCCATAACGCCGCAATTGATTGAAAAGAGAAAGTATAACCAGCTTGCTATACCTGCGGCAGCCTCTGTTTAGGGTTAAATTGTACAAAATACTGCTCGCAGTAGGCGTGAGCCTGTCGGCGCATTGCTACCGTGTTGGCGTCACTTGTGACAAAAATTGTCCGATATCGACACTTTGGGTCAAAATGGTGGCAAGCGTGGAGCGGCCTGTGCGCCGTGCTGGGAAACAAAAAATAATATAACCAATTGATTTAGCTAGTATTTTTATTTTTATTGCCGTGTATTTCCATTGTTGGCACGCGATATGCAATGTCATCTCTGCAAATGGCCTATACCGGGGAGAAGAGTCTCTTGCCGGTGTGTAACCCTAATCATCAAGGTAGAGAACGATTATGAATATTCAAAAGAAGGCACAAAAAGGTTTTACCCTCATCGAACTGATGATCGTGATTGCGATTGTCGGTATTCTTGCCGCGATCGCGCTGCCTGCTTATCAGGACTATATTGTACGCTCCAAGATGTCTGAAGCAGTCGCTGCTCT
Organism: Halioglobus sp. Uisw_031; assembly: GCF_047729875.1. Lineage (NCBI taxonomy): Bacteria > Pseudomonadati > Pseudomonadota > Gammaproteobacteria > Cellvibrionales > Halieaceae > Halioglobus > Halioglobus sp. Uisw_031. Next base: position 868,379 of record NZ_CP159826.1, read on the forward strand.
GGCAGAAGCCAAAACGACCGTTACTGAATATGTGGCGTCTAACGGTGGGCTGCCGGATGATGGCGTAGGAATCGAATTTGGTGTCAATACCGCTGAGCGCAACAGTGATATTCTTAAAGTGATAACTGTGATTGTTCTGACTCCAAAGGTTTACATTACGGCGAATGTTAATCAGGCTGTCTGGGGCGACGGTACTGGCACCGAGCCCTTTTCCTTAGTGGGGACTGTAGGCTCTGATTCTACTATTCGGTGGCAATGCAACCCAGGGAGTGCGCTTAGCACAACGGGAGTTGATATAAAGTATCTTCCTGCCAACTGTCGTGGCGCTTACGTAGACCCGGACGCAGCCCCTGACGCCTAACCTCGGTCACTAATGGAGTAGGAAAAAGCCCGGCTCTGCCGGGCTTTTTTTTGACCAAAATAAAGCGGTGCTGGCGATCGTTTTAGAGGACATGCCTTGCGCTTGACCTTACGACGCCCTCGCTTTTGCCTCACGCCGTCGCGCATGCAACACCGGCTCGGTGTAACCACTGGGCTGTTGTTCACCCAGAAACACCAAATCACAGGCGGCCTGAAAAGCAATGCTGGCATCAAAGTTGGGCGCCATAGGCCGATACAAAGGGTCCGCTGCGTTTTGTGTATCCACGACGGCCGCCATGCGCTCGAGTGTCTCCCGCACCTGTTCTGCACTGCAGACGCCGTGACGCAGCCAGTTGGCGATATGTTGACTCGAGATACGCAGGGTCGCACGGTCCTCCATTAAGCCCACCTGATTGATATCAGGCACCTTGGAGCATCCCACGCCTTGGTCAATCCAACGCACGACATAGCCCAGTATGCCCTGCGCGTTATTATCTAATTCGCGCTGAATTTCAAGCTCACTGAGACCGTCGGCGCCTTTGAGGGGAATGCTCAGGATGTCGTCCAACGAGGCGCGAGCCTCCCCTAATAATTGGGTCTGCCGCTCGCCGACGTTGATATCATGGTAATGCATCGCGTGCAGCGTTGCTGCCGTCGGGGAGGGCACCCAGGCAGTGCTGGCGCCGGCCTGCGGGTGTGCAATCTTGTTGCTCATCATGTCGGCCATCAGGTCTGGCATCGCCCACATGCCTTTGCCGATCTGAGCCTTACCCAATAGTCCACAGCGCAGTCCGGTATCGACATTCCAGTCTTCATACGCAGAGATCCAGGGTTCCTGTTTCATCGCACCCTTGGGTGTAATGGCGCCTGCATGCATGCTGGTGTGTATCTCGTCGCCGGTGCGATCCAGAAAACCGGTGTTGATGAACACTAGGCGCTCGCTCGCTGCACGAATACACTCTTTGAGGTTCACTGTGGTGCGTCGTTCCTCGTCCATGATGCCCATTTTCAGGGTGTTGCGGGCCATACCCAGGACGTCTTCGATACGGTCGAACAGGTCACAGGTGAACGCGACTTCATCCGGGCCGTGCATTTTGGGTTTTACAATATAGACGCTGCCCTGCGGCGAGTTGCGATCACTGCCGGCTGCCTTGTTCAGGTCGTGCAGCGCGATCATCGCGCTGAACATGGCATCCATAATGCCCTCTGGAATCTCATCACCGTTGGCATCCAATATGGCCGGTGTGGTCATCAGATGGCCTACATTGCGCACGAACATCAGGCTGCGCCCGGCCAGCATCAGCTCGCCGCCATCGGGCGCAGTAAAGCGACGGTTCTTGTTGAGACGGCGGGTCATCGTCTTGCCGCCTTTGTCAAAGCGATCTTCCAGATCGCCACGCATCAGGCCTAGCCAGTTGCGATAAGCGACGGTTTTGTCCTCGGCGTCCACCGCTGCGACGGAGTCTTCGCAATCTTGAATGGTGGTGAGTGCCGCTTCCAGCACGACGTCTTTGACGCCTGCTGCATCGGTCGCACCAATGGGGCTTGCCGGGTCGATTTGGATTTCGATATGCAGACCGTTATGGCGCAGCAGGATGCTGTCAGGTGCTGCCGCATCGCCGCAATAGCCACGCAGCTGCGCAGGCGCTTGCAGCGTGCGGGTTGCACCATCACTCAGTGTGACCTGCAGCGCGCCCTCCGCTACGGTGTAGGCTTTCGCATCGACATGGCTGCCCTCGGTGAGGGGGCAGTGGCGGTCGAGAAAGTCTTTCGCGTAGGCGATAACGTTATTGCCGCGCACTGGATTATAGGCACCCACGCGCTCGGCTCCGTCGGCCTCTGGGATCACGTCAGTGCCATATAAAGCATCGTAAAGGCTGCCCCAGCGGGCATTGGCCGCGTTCAGTGCGTAGCGCGCATTCATCACCGGCACCACCAGTTGCGGCCCTGCCAGCGTGGCGACTTCCTCGTCTACGCCTGTGGTGCTGATGTGAAAATCGGGACCTTCATGAAGCAGGTAGCCAATCTCTTGCAAAAAGGCCTTGTAGGCCTCGCGGTCGTAGTCGTTACCCGGGTGAGCCTGATGCCATGCGTCGATTTTGCCCTGCAGATCTTCACGGATTTGTAATAAATCACGGTTACGCGGCCCCAGCGTGTCGACGATGGATTCCAGACCCTGCCAGAACTGAGCGGGCGTGACACCCGTGCCCGGGGCGATGTCTTTTTCCAGAAGTTGGTTGAGAACGGTTGCAACCTGCAAGCTCCCCTGTTGGACGCGATCCGTCATGCTGATTCCTCTTTGTAAACGATAGCTAAGCCCAGGCCCACGCCTGTGCCGCTGAGCAGATGAGTGTAGGTCGCAGACTTAAATTTAGCGAATTTATCGCTTCTATCACCGCCATTAGAGCGGTGAATGCCGCTAAAGCGTCGGTTGCTGTCCGTTCAGTTCTCTGGCGGTGTCCACAATCAATTTACGCAGCCATTTATTGGCGGGGTTGTGTTGTAAAAGTGGGCTCCACGCCATTTTCAGCTCTAGTGGCGGAATCTCCAGCGGCGGCTCGCGCAACACCACACGCGGGTTGTTCAGTTTGAGCTGCGCTGCGCGGGTTGGGAGGGTGACGATCAGGTCGTTTTGTTCTGCCAGTGTCATCGCCGCCTGATAGTGTCGCGTGAACACCCGTATTTGACGCTTCTTGCCCAGTCTGTTGAGGGCTGCATCGACCCATCCCAAGCGTTGAACGTCGCTCGGATCTACGCCTACCCCCACACCCATGCCGGTCTTACTGACCCACACATGGTTGGCTTGGAGATAATTCTCCAGGGTGAAATCGTTCAGTACGGGATTTTCGGGGCTTAGTACGCAGGTAAAGCTATCGTCCCAAAGGTGTATCTGATGGAAGGATTGGGGCATGGAGTCGAACCGGTTGATCACCATGTCGACCTTCCCGCGCTCAACATCCAGAAAGCTCACGTCCGAGGGTGTCATGATATCCAGCGTCAGGCCCGGTGCCAGCGTGCGTAGCTTTCCTAGCACACTGGGGAATAAGGTGGACTCAGCATAATCGCTGGCCATAATGCGGAAAACACGCTGCGCAGTGCCCGCTTCAAACTCTCCGCGAGGCTGTACGGCCTGATCGATTTTGCTGAGGACCTCGCGCACCACCGGCTCCAGCTCGAGCGCGCGCTCAGTGGGTGTCATGCCCTCGCTGGTCCTTACGAGTAAGGGGTCGTTAAACAGTTCCCGCAGTCGGCGCAGGCCGTTACTCATGGCCGGCTGTGACAGGTTGAGTTGGTTGGCGGCCTGGGTCACGTTGCGCTCGCGCAGCAGTGCATCTAGGTAGACCAGCAGGTTAAGATCGATCCGATTGACTTTCACGAGACGCTCCGCATTCATTTTGTGAATGAAAGATATGCTAGGTATTGGCTGGGGGAATTATACTCACAATCTAGCGATTGCCAACACTGCACATGGGTTGCACGCATCACGGTTGGGTTTGTGCGTGTGCGTCAGGATGTATAATGCTCACAATGACATCATTTTGGAGTGGTTATGATCCCAATTTCGACCCCCGATCTATCGGATGAGGCACCCGAGGTCTGTGCCCTTGAGTTGCAACTGGTTAATTATGGACAAATCCGACAATTTGGGGGGGCGGTAGTCACCATCAAATGCCACGAGGACAACTCGCTGGTAAAGCAATGTGTCGAGGAGCCGGGACTGGGCCGCGTGATCGTGGTGGATGGCGGGGGTTCTATGCGGCGTGCCCTGCTGGGTGACCTGCTGGCAGAGAAAGCGGCAGCCAATCGCTGGAGCGGCCTGATTATCAATGGGGTTATCCGCGACGTGGATGAAATTGGCCGCACCTCTGTCGGTGTGCAGGCATTGGGCAGTTGTCCGATCAAGACTGAAAAGCGCGGCGTGGGGGAGCGTGATATCGACCTTCACATCGGCGGCGTGGACATCGCGCCGGGTGATTATATTTACGCCGATAATAACGGGGTGATTGTCAGTAAGCGGTCTTTGCTCTCGCAATGACCCTGATTGTGGCGTGCGGTTTTATAGCAGGCGCATGGATAGATCGAGCGGTTTACAGTCCTTGGTCAGTGCGCCAATTGAAATAAAGTCCACGCCGGTTTGCGCAATAGCAAGCAGCGTTGCTTCGGTCACATTACCGGAGGCTTCCAGTTCGACGCGCCCATTCGACAAATTAACGGCCTGCACCGTATGCTCAAGAGAAAAGTTGTCCAGCATGATTCGGTCGCAGGCCGCCGCTAGCGCCTCTTCGAGCTCTGCAAGGTTTTCAACTTCGACTTCCACTGGTTTTCCAGGGGCGTAATTCATTGCTGCTTTTACCGCTGCAGCAATGCCGCCGCAGGCCGTGATATGGTTTTCCTTGATCAGAAAGGCATCGTATAACCCGATGCGGTGATTATGACAGCCACCGCAGCGCACCGCGTACTTTTGTGCTTCGCGTAATCCAGGAATCGTTTTTCGAGTGTCCAACAATTTTGCATTAGTCTCGCTCACAACGTCTGCATAGCGATGACTGGTGGTTGCTGTGCCCGACAGCAGCTGCAGAAAGTTGAGGGCACAACGCTCACCGGTCAGTAAGCTTCGCGCAGGGCCCTCAACGGTAAATAGTGTATCGCCTGCGGTGACGACTTGCCCGTCTGCACGATGCCATTCCAGACGCACCGCCTCGTCCAGATCTGCGAATACGGCATTCACCCACGGCTGTCCACAGAGCACGCCATCTTCTCGGCTAATCACTCGGCCAGTCGCGCGCGAACCAGCGGAAATTAACGCAGCGGTAATATCGCCGCTGCCCACATCCTCTGCCAGCGCAGCGCGAATATTACGCTGCACTACTGCGGAATCGGGGGCTGTGAGTTGGGGTTTCGACTGGCTCATAAAATAAATGTGTGTCGTGAAAATGATTGGTGATTGTAGCAGTTAGTAATGTCCACTGTTAATGCCGATTGTGAGGCATAGGTGCTCTGCATTCTGTGACTAATTCCGTGTAAACTGTGACTCGGGCAACGTTTCGCTCGGCATCGACAGTAACAGCTGTCAGGAATAACAGCAGACATGCAATACACAGTGGATAAGGGCTGGTTACTTGAGGCTAGGAGGGTGCCTTCACCGAATTGCGAGACCCGCCCGGCAAACTGTGTGCCAGAACTATTGGTTATACACAACATCTCGCTCCCGCCGGGGTGTTACGGCGGCGACTGCATAGAGCGATTTTTTACGAATCGTTTGGACTGGGACGAACACCCTTTCTTCGAAAAGCTCCGTGGCATGAAGGTGTCAGCACATCTGTTGATACAACGCGGTGGTGATCTTGTGCAATTTGTTGATTTCGGTGAGCGCGCCTGGCATGCGGGTCAGTCCACTTACAAAGGGCGTAGCGATTGCAACGATTTCAGTATCGGCATTGAGCTTGAGGGCACGGATGATGACCCTTATACCGATGCACAATATACGGCCCTGTTAGCGGTGACGAGTGTGTTAATAGCACAGTACCCGGCTATGGGTACGGATAAAATTGTCGGGCATTGCGATATTGCGCCGGGGCGCAAAACCGACCCAGGCCCCGCATTTGACTGGTACCGTTATCGGCAGCAGTTGGGGGAAGTAGACCGTATGTAAATCTCTTCCTATTGACTGTCAGCCCATTACGGCATTTTTGCGTTCAACTGCTAAGCTTTAACACTAACGACTCTCTGTTTTGCAACCAGTCGACGGATACCCAAATCCATGATGAGGCCTGCTGACACGGATTTAACCCTTCCTTCAATCATTGCCGCGCTGGGAGCTGCGCCCGCGAGATTGGATCTCGTGCTTACGATCATTTTTCATGCTGACACTGCTCGTATTGGACACAAGACTTTGGTGCCATTGCAAACGGGTGATGTCCCTTGGGTGCTGGGGCGTTATAGCCCCGAGTTCAATGGGACATATGATCACGCCCCCGCAGGGCTCGATGATGCGCATGTCAGTCGCCGAGCGCTACAATTTAGCTACCAGGGTCAGCGCCTTACGATTCGTCGATTTGATTCAGCCAGTCGCTGTCGCGTCGGCCCGACCGAGTTGTACAGCAGCGTTGAACTGCGCAGGGACACGTTGCTCGAGGGCGTCCCTCTGATGCTAGGGCACAGTATTGTTCTTATGCTGCGACTGACCAAGCGCAGTATCACAAAGAATCAAACAAGCCATGATAGCGATCCGTTGCGCGGTAACAGTGTTTGTATGGATGACATTCGAGAGCAGGTCGCTCGTACCGCTAAAAGCGACCTTGACGTACTCATTCGGGGCGAAACAGGAACCGGCAAGGAATTAGTGGCCACGGCTATTCACCAGGCGAGTGGCCGGGCCGACGGCCCCATGGTCTGTGTCAATATGGCCGCAATCCCTAATGAGCTGGCGGCGTCCGCTTTGTTTGGCAGTACTCGTGGCGCCTTTACAGGCGCTGATAAAGCAAGCCCGGGTTATTTTGAGCAGGCACAGGGTGGCAGCCTGTTTCTGGATGAGATTGGAGATGTCGCTTTGGAGGTGCAACCGTTGTTGTTGCGTGTCCTAGAGCAGCGTGAAATTCAGGCTGTCGGTGGCCCGATAAGGCGCGTGGATGTGCGCGTGATATCCGCCACGGATGCAGCGCTTGAGGGTGAGGGTTGTCATTTTAAAGCGGCATTGCGCCACCGTCTTGGGGCCTGTGAAATAGTACTGCCGCCGCTGCATGAACACCCAGAAGATATCGGTGAGTTGTTATTGCATTTTCTTCAGCGTAGCGCAGCGGAGGCCGAACGCACTGAATTATTACCTCATGTGCAGAGCCTCGCGCGGGACATTGCCGCCTGGGCAATACTGTTTTTTCGTTTTGTGAGTTATCGCTGGCCGGGAAACGTTCGTGAGCTGGTCAATTTCACCCAACAGATCGTTCTCGCAAGTGAGACGACGCCGATCTTGAATGCAAACTTGCAGTTAACGCTGCTCAAGAAAAATACTAAAGCGTCTTCAGTAGAGGGGCGTCCGCCACGCCGTAAAATCCAGGATATCGACGATGATACGTTTGATCAGGCAATGGTCTCTAACGGTAGTGAAGCGCTACGCGTCGCTTTGCAGCTAGGTGTTTCGCGGGGCGCAGTGTACCGGCGTATTAAAATGTCACCTCGCTATCGCTTGGCCACAGACATTTCACTGGATGAGTTGCAGCGTGTACTGACTCAGCGCGGTGGCGATAGCGTAGCTGTTGCTAAACAGTTGCAGGTCTCGGTGAATAGTCTGCGCTGTCATTTGCGCAATTTACGTCTTTTTTATCACTGAGTGCATGAACCTTGATAGCCAAGTAGGGCCCTATCGTATTCTGCGGCTGATTAATCAGGGCGGGCAGGGGAGTGTATTCCTCGGTTACGACAAGCGGCTGCAGCGTAGAGTGGCCATTAAAATCTACACACTTTCTGCCAAGCACGGGTCCCGCAAGCAGCTGAGGCGTGAAGCGCAATTAGTGGCTAGTATGCACAGTCACAAGGTGGTGCAGATCTACGATGTGATAGAGTCTAGTACGCACCTCGCTCTGATCATGGAATATGTGCCAGGATCGAGCTTGGAAGAGTTGCTGGCCGCGGTGCGTCCCTCGTTGGCAAGTGTGCTGACAGTAGGCGTTGACATTGCTGGGGCGCTTGCGCTCGCTCGGCAACAGCACATCGTGCATGGTGATGTGAAAGCCGCAAACGTATTGATCACCGAGTTCGGGCGAGCCAAGCTTACCGATTTCGGGATTGCTAGGGTCACAGGAGAGGAGCCATCTCGGCAATGGGCGGCGGGAAGCTTTCATGCCCTATCTCCAGAACAGTATCTTGGCTATCCGTTAGATGGACGTGCCGACCTGTTCGCTTTGGGTTGTCTGTTTTACCGCATGCTGAGCGGTGAACAGCCTTTTTTTCGTGATGGGCGGCCTGCCCCGGATTTGCTGCTAACGCACGCCGCTCGTCCCTTGAAGGACATCGTTGGCAGCGATGTGGAGCTGCCGGATCAGCTGGTAGAACTGATCGACGGGCTTCTGCAAAAAGACCCTGCTAAGAGAGCCAATCACGTGCACAAGGTACGACAGGTATTGCGGTCGCTGTTGCGGAGGCTTCCGATATCATCTGGCAATAGTCTATTGCTTGAGGCTGGCCCCTATTTTCGGCGTGAATCCCCCGCCCATATCCCTCTATTGATACCTAAGGGCTTGGCACGCCAGAGACAGTTTGCACCGGTGCACTCCGGCACGAGAGTCGCCGGATTCTGGCGTCGGATAACAGCGCTCAGGTGGCCAGTTCGCGCAGCTGCTGCGCTTGCCATTGTGATTATGATTACGGTAGCGTCAGTGCTAACCCTGCAAAGCAGGGTGACACCTATTGGGTTCGCGTTGCCGATAACCTCTGTGACCGCAGAAATGGAATTACTACCCGGCATTTCCCCTGCTTGGCTGGTGCAGGAGGTGAAGAACGCGCTGGCGGAACAGCTGGGTAGGCTCCGGGTCATCGGTCCGGTTGGGGCCGTTCCCAGAACCACCTACTATTCTGCCGGAGAAACCACGAATTGGAACGAGGCGCCCGAGCTGGGTATTCAAATTAGTCTGCACTGTGCGGCGAACCTGTGTGTGTTTGCGATTCATCGTGAGCAATCGGGTTTGCGTGTTAACCAGCAGGGTATTTTGTTTTCAGATATGTCGATGCAGCAGTGGCGGGATATAGTGCGCAGTACGACGTTGGCGCTCTATCACTGATCTATACGAAGGCCACGCTGCAGGCCAAGGCCATGTGTGATGGCCGAGACAATGCTATGGGTAGTCAATTTTTCAACGACAGAGCGTCAGCATTGATGGCTTTTTATGCTCTTCAATAATGCACGGTTGTGAGGGGCATCAATTCCATGTTGGTCTGCGACTTGCAGCAGGAAGCCAGTAATGTAATCAATTTCGGTGCGCCTGCCATTCTCGACATCCTGCAGCATCGAAGAACGATTGTTTGCAGTGGCCGCAATGACCCCCGCGATCAACTGTGGCAATGCTGCGGCAATCGCGGTAAAGCCAGCCGCCCGAGTAATCTTGCAGACCTCACCACACAAGGTCGTCACTTGCGTGATTAACTCTGGGTCCTGGCTGAGTTCGCCATTGGCACAGTTGTGCAAGGCGGTCAGAGGGTTGATGATGCAATTGATCGCCATTTTTGACCATAGTGCTGCCTCAATATCGCTATCCCACAAGCAGGTGTCAATTGCATCAGACCACTGTTCAAACCATGGAGGGGGTTTCTTTTCACCCTGCTTGCCAATGCGCGTCTTTCCCCGACCGGTATGCTGAATATGCTGCGGCGCTAGACAGTAAGCGCCCTCGGTCGTGGTGCCACAAAAAATGTTCAGGTGTGGCCAATCTGCGGCCAACTGCTCTGCGAGACCCATGCCATTCACCAGCAGCACGACTACGCTGTCTTCGCTTAAGAGGTGTGCAATGCTCGCCACGGCCTCGCTTACGTCGTATGCCTTTGTTGTGATCACTAGATGGGAAATAGGCGCATGGCTATTAGGCGTCACAACGGGTACGTGTTGTTCGCTGCGAATGCCCCCGTGTTCTGTGATTATCGGCAGCGATGCTGGCGACGTTCCTTCGCGCATGATCAGCGAAATATCGCATCCACTACTGCGAAGGTGCCCTGCGTATAGGCAACCTATCGCCCCGGCGCCCAATAGATGCCAGTGCGGCTGCTGTGTCGTCAAAATACGTAGATTGGGCTTGAAAACGGGTTGTGTCGCATGACTTTGTGACTCCTTTTTTTAGGACCTAGAGCGGGAAACATTGTACACCCAGCGGACACGATGGGGCGCATAGTCCCAGCGTTGCCCGGCAGCTCGAGACTATACGCATAGGGCGCCGTATATTGTGTGAGTAGCGCCCTAGCGTTATGTGTTACTGCCAAGGTCTATCACTGAGACACTTTCATATAGGCTTCACTGCGGCCTCTGCCTGGCGACGGAAAACCATAACATGCTGCCAAGGAAGGTTATCATGCAATTGGTCCAGCACTAAACCGACAGCGGCCATTTCGCGCTTGGCTTGAGCTACACTCATCTTGTGCAGCCGCTTGATTGGCACGGCGAGGTCCTCTTCACGGTATTCTACCAGTACGATTCTGCCGTCTTCAGACAGTGCGTCTACGACGCGCGTCATGACTTCGCGAGGGAAAGAAAACTCATGATAAGCATCGACCATCAGGACTAGGTCTACCGTATTATCGGGTAGCATTGGGTCGGTTTCTGTGGCCAGGATCGAAACGATATTGGCAATTTTTCCCGCGCGGGCCCGTTCTTCGATGATTGTTAGCATCTCGGGTTGAATATCCACTGCCAATACGCGGCCTGTTGGGCCTACCAATCGGGCGATGGGTAGCGAGAAGTAGCCGGTGCCAGCGCCAATATCCGCCACCGTGTCCCCCGGGTGCAGCGCCAGCAAGCTGAGCAGCAGATCCGTCCGCTCCTTCTGTTCTCGCTCAGGCCTTTCTAGCCAAGTTGCGCCGCGATGGCCCATCACATGGGCAATTTCCCTGCCCATATAGACTTTGCCGATGCCATCGCGGTTAGGTTGATCATAGCTATAGTAGTTGTCATCCGTATCCGGTTCGGCGGATGCCTGAGCCATAAACAGCAGACCGGCAACGATTGCGGCGAGGCTGCCGAGTTTGAGAGTGAGTTGCATTGAGTGAAGTTTGTGAGCCATTTTCTGATGCCGTGACCGATTAATGAATAATAGGTTCAGGGTACATTTCATGTGACAAGTTGACCTCCAGCGCGTTACTGGACTCTCTCGGTGGCTGCCCGATCATTTCATCATAGGCGGACTCGTGCCGCAGGGTGATTGTACCAACGGGTAAAACCTGAAGCATTTCCCTTATGTTCTGCAAGCTTCGGCTGCTAATAGCTTTGCCCTTTTTATCCACCAGCAGATGAGGCCCGCTGGGTAAAGCTACCGTGACTTGATAAAGCGCCTGCTCGAGGGAGTGGATAGTAACATCAGCGGCATCGGTTAATGCGGCAAACTGGATGATGGAAAGTCTCATAATTCTACTCCCTCTTTACTTACTGACGCCGGTTTTAAGCGACAACGGACACCTTTATAACTGGCCTATAGATGTACGCGTATTGGCTGTATTTGGATTCAATCCAAGCGCTCGATTCAAACGTAATCAATAACATGTCGAAATACCAGATAACATTCGCGACCCGGCGCAGTGTGGTAGGTCCTTGCCCTTTTTGTCAGAGACCACAACCGCTCACATTTCACCATCTTATTCCCCGAAAACTGCATCGTCGGCGGCGCTATCAGCGCAATTTTAGCCGCGAGTCACTGCGCAGGGGGATTTATACCTGCCGTGACTGTCATGATGCAATCCATCGGACCTATGACGAGCAGCAGTTGGCCGCAGCCTATGCTTCTCCTGCAGCAATCGACTCTGACCCTGTGTTGAGGCGCCATTTTACTTGGCTATCTCGGCAGCGCCGCGATTACGGCTGATTTCATCGGGAGGCCGTGCTGCAGGTTTTGTCTGTAGCGGATGGGTAACCCAAAGCGCTGGGCAGCGCGGTATTGCAAAAGAGAATTCGCAGCCACCGTTTGATTGCAGCGCCTTAGCCTTCAACATCGTCGACGTCGATCTGACCGGTCAAGCGCCTGCGAATGTGCGACCAGGACATCCCCGTTGCCAATATTATCGACAGTAAAAGTAGCGCCAGATAGGCGATAACTCCGGTCGAATGAATGCTTAGCCAACCAATATCCACCAGCAACCAGACGATAGCAGCGAACAGCGCGGCGCCAAGAGAGACCCCTAGCCACCCTAGAGATAGCAAAGTCGCACGCAAATAGATAATCCAAGCTATCAGCAACACCAGGCCAACGATTGCCAACACAGGTCCAAACGTTACGCCCTCAGACATTAACCAGCCGATATAAGAGTAGCCGCTAGGGTTGTATGTTCCGAAGACCAGCGCTGCGGCGAACCCCCAGCGCGCTACAAAACTCCCCGTCGTGAAATTTTTGGCCATATCACTTCCTGCTAAACCGTTGGTTTTTCTTTGCGCTGAACACGTTAGCCAACTGCAGTCGCCAATTCAAGGTTAATCGTTGCGGCCTCGCGCACATAGCGCCCTTTTGTTATTCGCAATGCATGAGGGGCTAGCACGCGGGCCTCAGGTACAACAACCTTTATCCGTCATTCGCTGTGTTTGTTGCCAACGTCTTCTATGAAAACCGATCTCAGCGCATTACTATGTGATTTTAAATTCTGCCGAATTTGGAGTGAGACACTATGCCATCGTTTGATGTTGTTTCGGAAGTGGATATACACCAGTTGACTAATGCTGTCGATCAGGCAGCAAGGATTGTGGGTAATCGGTTCGACTTCAAGGGCATTGAGGCCTCTTTTGAGCGTGAAGAGCGCAGCGTGGTGCTAACCGCCGAAGCGGAGTTTCAGGTGAGCCAAATGGAAGATATGTTACGCGCTGCGCTGATCAAATGCGATATTGATCCTGCAGCTATGGATGTCTCGGACATGCTGACGACGGGAAAGACCGTGCGCGCAACGGTCGTGCTGCGTCACGGGTTAGAAGCCAGCCAGTGTAAGGCGATCGTTAAGCGGATTAAGGATGCAAAGCTGAAAGTTCAGGCTCAGATCCAGGGTGATCAGGTGCGGGTTACCGGGAAGAAGCGCGACGATTTACAGCAGGTGATGGCGCTGTTGCGCGAAGAAGACAATGGCGCACCTGTGCAGTTCAATAATTTCCGCGACTAGGTTGAACGTTGTGAGAGAAGGTTCATAAGTGCCGCCGATTTTTCTTCGATAGCCGCCGCGTTTAAAACGGGTTTTTCCAGTGCCAGGTACCAGAGCAGTTCCAGGTACCGATAGATGCAGCTGTATTGGTGCAGTAGGCTTCGCTCCTGGGCGTCGGGGGCTCGCTCCAGATAAGTATTTATCAGGGCTTCTGCCTCTGCTGTAGACAGTAAATCGCCGTTTACAACCACCGCGAGGTCGTACCAATGGCTTCCCATGGCGCAGTATTCCCAATCGATAGCCCACAGCCTGCCAGCGCTATAAATACGGTTGGCCTGCAGCAAGTCGTTATGACACAGTACTGCGTTAGATGGCTTGCAGTTAATCTCCGATAAAATCGCTGACACTTTGTTCGCGCTCTTTCGCAGTCCAGCGTTCAGTTGTTGACCTTTGCGTTGCAGCCGCTTTTCATACTGCAGAATCCGTTCCGCCAGATTTAGACGATGATGCCGGGCAGGCAGTTGATGGATGGCACGCAGTAATTGGCCAACGTCAGTGATGTCAAGGTTGTATGCCGCTTCCGGTGCCAGATAGTCGCAAACGAGACTGCCCAGTTCAGGATTGAAGTAGCGTGGATGGGGCGCGAGTCCGACACTGTGGGCCGCTTCCAGCGTGCGCCATTCTGTTTGCCGGTTGAGCCCATTGGATGCTGGTTCTAGCCCGTCGATACGCACGACGAAGTGCTGCCCTGATTCAACCAGCACGCTAAAATTACTGACGCCGGCAGTCAGGATGCGCACAACGTTCGGGGCGCGGGTCAGTTCAGGAGTACAGTGCCAGTGCGGCCACTGCGAGAGGGTCTGCTCTAGCTTTAACTGGATGTTGCGCGGCAGTGCGCGGACCATTGGCATTGCCTCTCATGATTGCATGATAAGTATAGGCCGCTTACACTCTTTATCCAATACGCAAAAGCTTGGACTGTGCTGTATCGTGGTGGAGAAATGGACATAATACATGGCAGATGATCACTATTTGGAAGAGGCTCACGTAGAGGTCATAGACGGCGCTCCCGCGCTGGCATCTATTGCAGAGCTGAGGGACAGCAGACGGACGGAATTCCTCGCCATTAACCGTTACCTGTACCAGCAAACCCAGAAAATAGAACTCATGCTACTGGGCGCCTTGGATTTGCCTGCGTTGTTGGAGATATTGTTGGTCACCATGCCTCGGCATTTCTCTTTTCGAGCTTGCGAGCTGTGGTTGTTCGATCCCGAGGACACCATGGCTCACCTTCTGGCGGGTTCTGAGCGGCATGGTCAGAACTTGCAATTATGCAGTGACATCTTTCAGATGCAGGAATTGTACGATCTAGAGCCCAATCTTATGGTTATCGATGCTACTGATTCTCGTATGTTTGAAATACTTAAGTTTTCTTCCGGTATCGATTATGCCGTGCTAGTCCCGTTGCTGGATTCCGGTCGCTTGATTGGCAGCTTGCATTTGGGGACACCTGACTCAGTGTTCTTGGGCAATGCAGAGGAACATCTGGTAGCGCATTTAGCCACCATCATCTGCGCCTGCTTCAAGGCGGCCGTCAGTCGCGAGCAAAGCACAGCGCTGACGCTACTGGATCCACTGACACTTATCGGCAATGAATTAGGGTTTGATAAGGACATTGGCCGAGAAATATCCCGTGCTAGTCGAACGCATAAGCCGTTGACGTTGCTGCTCATTGAAGTTGATGATGTTAACGATCTTTATGGACACTACGGAGAGCGGTGCGGCCAGTTTGTGATCAAAAAGGTCGCAGAAAGATTGTTCTCGAACCTACGTGCGACGGATATTACTGCACGGCTGGGTCGGTCAAGGTTTGCTGTTCTGCTTCCCGTCAGTGGTGAAATGGTTAGCCTGGGTATAGCGGAACGCATGCGTAATGATATAGCGCGTTTTACCATTGACGACGGGCGCGGGGCGGTGTTGCAAGTCTATATAAGTGCTGGCTTGGTAACCTGGGAGCCCGGCCAGTTTCCTGCGGTGGATATGCAGCAACTGGCACGGCAGATGCACGTAGTGGGTAACAAAGCCCTTGACGATGTGATGGCCCGGGGTGGTAATTGTGTGGGGCAATCTCGCCTCAGTACTATGGTTTTTTGAGGGACTGCCGTGAGTAAGCTTGACGTTTTATTTGAAAAAAATCGGGATTGGGCTCTTAGCGTCAAAGCTAGCGATCCGCTGTTTTTTGAAAAGTTATCCGCACAACAAAGTCCTGAGTATTTATGGATAGGCTGCTCCGACAGCAGGGTGCCGGCCAACCAAATTGTTGGACTGATGCCTGGTGAAGTCTTTGTGCATCGTAATGTTGCCAATATGGTGGTGCATACGGACTTGAATTGCCTCACGGTATTGCAGTACGCGGTCGATGTATTGAAAGTCAAGCATGTGATGGTAGTGGGTCATTATGGCTGCGGTGGTGTTGCCGCAGCTTACGAAAATGCGGACAACGGACTGATTGATAACTGGCTGCGCAATATTAAGGATGTACAGTATCATCACCAGTTGCAGCTCGATGCGATAGAGGATAAGGCTCAGCGATTGGAGCTGCTGTGCGAATTGAATGTCGTCTCCCAAGTGTCTAATGTGTGTCACACGACTATTGTGCAAAACGCGTGGCGGCGAGGCCAACCACTAGCGATACACGGCTGGGTTTACAGTCTTGCGGATGGCCTGCTGAAGGATCTTGATTGCACCGTCGACAGAGCAGAACAGATTGCGGATGCGTACCGCATAGATGCCTGAGCGCGCGAGACGTTAGGCAATCCAGGCAAGCAGCCGCTCGGTTGATCATCGGTGATTAACGCTTTTCAATGCGATTTAAATTCATCGCCCCGACCAGTGAGCTTTGTGGCAAAGAGGTAAAACCTTTTAATGTATAAGAACTTATTGTCCAGTGGAAAGATCGGGCAACTAGAGTTGCGCAATCGTATCGTCATGACGCCTATGGGCACGAATTTGTCCGAGGCGAGCGGTCACTGTGGTGAGCGTATTCAGGCTTATTATGAGGCCCGCGCCCAAGGGGGTGCGGGTATGCTGATTGTTGGGGTGGCTTCAATTGCCTGGCCATCGGGTGCTTGCAACCCGAACCAGGTGGCGATTTCCTCCGATGAGTTTTTGCCCGGTCTGCGTGAGTTGGCATCACGTATCAAGCTGCATGGCTGTCGAGCAGCGATACAGTTGCAACATGCGGGCAAGGTGGCGGTCTGTGATATTGCCGCGGGTCGCCCTATGCTTGTGCCTTCTATTCCCGATAAATCGCGCGATGAAATGAGCGCCGCTTTGACATCGGTGGAAATGTCAGCCTTCGTTAAGTCTTACAGTAAGAAGGGTGCCAAGGTTGAGTACAAGGTTGCAGATCATGATGACATTCGCGAGCTGATAGAGCATTTTGCTGAAGCCGCCGAGCGCGCCCGGCGTGCAGGCTTCGACGGTGTTGAATTGCATGCCGGGCACGGCTATATCCTATCTGAGTTTCTTTCCCCTAGTATCAACCGTCGGAACGACGAATATGGAGGTTGTCTTGAGAATCGCGCGCGTCTGCTTGTGGATGTCATCGAGGCGGTAAAGATCAGGGCAGGAAGTGATTTCCCGGTATGGTGCCGTATAGATGCTCTGGAATATAGGGTCGACGGAGGGATATGTCTCGCCGATGCAGTTGAAACGGCTGTGTTGGCTGAGGCTGCCGGTGCCGATGCAATTCATGTTAGTGCCTACGCGAACCCCTCTTCCGGCGCCGCTTTCACAGAGGCGCCACTAGTGCACCATAGCGGGGGCTATCTGCCGTTTACAGCGGCTATCAAAGCGAGGTTACGTATCCCTGTGATCGCTGTCGGGCGCATAGAGCCTGAAGTTGCTGAGCAGGTATTGGCCCGCGGAGATGCTGACTTTATCGCCATGGGTCGTAAGTTGCTCGCCGATCCACAGCTGCCCAATAAATTAATGCATGGACAGCAGGAGAGCATACGCCCCTGTATCTATTGTTATACCTGTGTCAGTCGGATCTTCGTTAGCGATCATGTGCATTGTGCAGTGAACGCGCGCACCGGTTATGAGCACGAGATCGTGCTTCTGCCTGCGCTACAGCCACGGCATGTGCTCGTGATAGGGGGAGGTCCCGCCGGCATGGAAACGGCGCGCGTGGCAGCCCTTCGTGGGCATCGAGTTACGCTAGCTGAGCAGAGTGCAGATCTGGGCGGCACCGTATTTTTCTCCTCTATCGTCTACCCGGAGAATGGCAAGCTTATTGACTATCTGGCCGAGCAGGTAAGGCAATTAGGTGTGGATGTCCGTTTGGGCACAACGGTAGATCGTGGGTGCTTGCGGGCGCTGGCGCCGGATGTCGTGGTAGTCGCTACAGGCGCGCGCAGGGATGCACTGCCTATCCCGGGCGCAGAGCAGGCACATGTCCTCAGCGGCGATCAATTGCGCGCACTGATGACGGGTAGCGATCCCGCGGCAGTGCGCGATAAACTCCGCAGTTGGCAAATTGCGCTTTTGTCTGTGGCGGGATTACTGGGCATTACTAAAAATGCTTATTGGTTACGCCGCCTCAGTTACCTGTGGATGCCGCTGGGTAAACGAGTGAGTATTGTCGGCGGCGGACTTGTAGGTCTCGAGTTGGCGGAGTTTTTGGCAGAGCGTGGCCGCGATGTGACTGTCGTGGAAGCGGGAGAAAAATTCGGCACGGAATTGGCCATCGTAAGGCGTTGGCGGGTACTTGAGGACTTACAGCAGTTGGGCGTTGTGTTAATTAACAGGACTGATGTGTCGTGCATCAAAGAACGATCTCTGACACTAGTCTGCGACGGCGATGAAGTAGAGATAGAGACGGACACGGTCATTTTGGCCAGCGGCGCCACTGGCGATTTGTCGTTGGCCGAATTGAGCCAGAGGCTTGGTTTTGAAACACATGTAGCCGGCGACTGCGATGGGGTAGGCTACATTGAAGGCGCTATCCACAGCGCGCATGCTGTAGCGCGATCGCTATAGGCATAGGTCTGCTGACGAAGATGTTGCGGAGGGAATAGTCGCTGAATACTCTATTGTTGATACTGTTACTGATCTTTGGCGGTGTCGCGTTGATGGTGGTGCTGGGTGAACGATTTACCAAACCGGTAGACCCACAGCGTCTGGCGCGACTGCAACGCTGGTTGACGCCATTAGTTGGGTTGATGCTGGTACTGTCGCTGTTGGACTACTCTCTCTAGCCCTTTGACTTATCGGGACGACGTGATGAATAAACCTCTGGTTGGCGTGCGTATATTAGACCTCACACACATGTTGGCCGGCCCGTATGCAGGCATGATTCTGGCCGATCTGGGGGCGGAGACCATTAAAGTTGAACCCCTTGCTGGCGAGGGAACTCGCCAGTTACTGGCAACTGACCCTGAAAACTCACTGAACGGAATGGGCGCCTACTACCTGACCCTCAATCGCAACAAGAAAAGCGTCGCGGTCGATCTGAAGTCTGAAAGCGGTATGGCTGTGTTCAGTCGGTTAGTGGAAGCGTCTGATATTGTATTAAGCAACTTCGCTGCGGAGGTACCTCAGCGTCTGGGGCTGGACTTCGAGACGCTCAGCCAAGTGAATCCACGCATCATTACGTGCACTGTGACAGGCTATGGTTCAGAGGGCCCGGGTGCGAACCGTCCCGCCTTTGACCAGGTCGCACAGGCCAGCGGCGGCGGGATGTCTATTACGGGGTCTGATTGGGAACATCCGGTGCGAGCGGGAATCCCCATTGGCGATCTTGGTGGCGGTATGTTCGGTGTCATGGGTATTCTGGCGGCGCTTTACGAAAGGGAGCGCAGCGGCCTTGGCCAGCATGTGGACATCGCTATGGTCGACTGCCAGATATCCATGCTCAATTACATGGCGACCATGCACTGCCTCTCCGGGAAAGATCCATACCCTATTGGAAATGCACATTTCGTTCACGTGCCCTACGATACATTTCGCTGTGCCGACGGGGTTATCGTGATCGCGGTGATTACCGATAACTTTTGGCAACACCTGAAGATCGTGGTGGACTGCCCTGAGTTTGACAATCCGTTGTACGACACACAGCCAGGACGTTGGCAGGATAGAGCGCTCATCAACCGTTGGCTCAATGACGCGCTAGAGCGGCAAAGTTGCGCTCATTGGTTAGAGAAACTCGAGAAGCACCGTATTCCCTGTTCCGCTGTCAATAGCATCAGCCAGGCCTTGTCCGATCCCCAGGTGTTGCATCGCAACATGGTGGTGGACCTTCGCCACCCTGATGGGGGCAGCACTCGAGGGCCGGGTAACCCGATTAAGTTGTCACGCACCAAGGAGGAGAGTTTTAGTCCGGCGCCCTTGCTGGGTGCGAATACGGACAGTGTGATGTCTGAACTGTTGGGTCTGACGGCAACAGAAATCAAGGCATTGAAGGCACAGGGAGCGATAGGGTGATGAAAGAAGCGCTCACAGGCGCATCCGACGATAAGGCTATGGCTGACTGTCTATGGGCAGCACTTTTAGGCGCCGAGCAAACCGCGCTTGTTGATGGCGCAAGCATTGACGGCCTGGCACGCCTTTCCGGCGGTGCTAATATGGAGACGTGGTCTTTTGATTGGGTGCGAACGACAGAGACTGAGCCTTTGATTCTGCGGCGAGTGCCCGGCCAGACCCTGGACTTCGAGAATGCAGTAGGCGAACTCACGCTGAAGGATGAGGCCGCACTGATCGATATCGCTGGCCGATATGGTGTCCCTGTTCCTGTTGTGCGATTGGTTCTGCGCCCTGAACATGCACTGGGGCAAGGCTATATTATGAGTCGGGAGCGGGGCGAGGCCCTGCCTTTTCGTCTGCTGGCGGACGATTGTTATCGAGACGCGCGCGAGCGACTGGCTTTTCAGTGCGGCCAGACTCTGGGTCGCATCCATAAGATTCCGCTGGAATCACTGCCGGAAGGTTTATCCGATCACAGTGGTGTCCTTCTGTTTCAACGCGCCCAGGAGCTGCTCGACACCCATGGAAACCTATCCCCTGTACTGCAATTGGGGCTCAATTGGTTGCGAGATAGGCCGCGTCGAGACCCTCTGCGCACGCTGGTGCATGGGGACTTTCGCAATGGTAATTTGCTGGTAGATGAAGATGGACTTGTCGCCGTGTTGGATTGGGAGCTGGCGCACCTGGGTGATCCTGTTCAGGACCTAGGTTATATCTGCGCCAATGTCTGGCGCTTTGGCTCGCCCAAGCCGGTGGGCGGATTTGGTGACTATGCAGATCTTTTGGCGGGCTATGAGTCTGTCACCGGTATAGCGCCCGCGATGGCGGATATTCATTATTGGCAGGTGCACGCTGCTCTATCGTGGGGAATGGTGTGTCTTCGCATGTTGGAGATGTATCGAAGTGGTGAGGATTCCAGCCTGGAGAGGGCAGCGGTAGGCCGGCGCCTATCGGAGGCTGAGATCGATCTATTGCTGTTGATGGAAGGAGAGTCTGCATGAGCGGTACTGAGTCGATAGAGCTGTTAGCGGCCGTGCGCCAGTTTTTGCGTGAGGAGGTATTGCCCGAGTTGGATGGCTTTAAGGCGTACACCACCAGGGTGGCGGCCAATGCATTGGGTATTGTGGCCAGGGAACTGGAGATGGGCGCTGGTTTAGCAGAGTTCGACAAGCAGATAGCCTCCACACTTGACCTTGATGAGCAGGCGGGCCCAGTCACGCGACAAATTGCGCTTGCCCTTCGCGATGGTACAATGGCCCACGACCAGCGAATTCTCTCGTATCTCAGGCAGCGTACGTTACATGCGTGCGCTATTGATAACCCGAAATACTCCGGATTGCATCAGGCCAGGGCCCGTTGGTTGCGATAGCCTAGGTTTGGCTTTGATTGACTAGCCGCTACCTATTTGGGCTCCCTTGGGCTGGTGACATGGATGGTTCGCGTTGCAATTTCGACCGACGCCTAGAATCAGTGCCTGATTTTTTTACATTGGTGCTGAAAAATCAAAGTAATATTTCTATAAGTTATTGATTTTATGAGATTATTGTTATTTTTTCGCTATCCTTAGGGGTGGCAACACAGCTGTATCGAGTTGTGATTCTCACAGAAGCCGAATATAAATTTAAAAACTGCCCAAAAGTACAATGTCTGTGTTTATTGGCAGGGGTAGGATTGAGTTGTAAGAGTGATAAAACAAGTAGAAATACACTAAATGACTAGGCTCAACTATAAAAGAGTAAGCATTATGATCAATAAAACGATTTTCTTAGGTGTTTTATTCCTTGTTGCTGGCGCCGTTAACGCAGCAACGACGACATTATCTCAATCGCAAAATCAAACGGCTGACGGTCAAGATTTCAGCTTTGATTTCACTCCGGGCGCTTATGAAGTTGGCAGTAGCAGTAGTTTTACTGTCTCGGTGCAGGGCGATTTTAATAACATTGCGACCCCAGGCTCAACGGCCATCACTATCGGCGACGATGATAAGGGAAATTTTAATCGCGTTTCCGCTGAAGCTTATGATGTGTTTTTTAAAGGCTTTAGCAATACCAATGCGTACCGGTATAAGTTAAATTTTAACCTTGACGCGGCCCAAACGACGGCCTTTATGAATAATAGCAATGTGGTCGTTGACTTCGCCGACGGAGTGTTGGCCTTGTGTGGGTGGTGGAACTACGGTAATTGTATTGCCGACGAGGGTGATGCGCCCTATGCCCAAGTGGATTATACCTACGAAGTCAGCAGCGTTCCTGTCCCCGCGGCGGTTTGGCTGTTCGGATCGGCCTTGCTCGGTTTGGCGGGAGTGGCGAGACGCAAAAAAGCCTAGAAGAATATCAGACATTAAAACCCGCCGAGGCGGGTTTTTTATTGCTTGGAAATTTGATGCCGGCAACCGTTGTGACCTCGCTGTATCAACCTGTCACCAGAATATAAGGAGAAGTCTCTCCAATAGACCGGCTAGATGCTGACCCCTTTTGGCGCTTTCCTATCCATAAATCCAAACATATAGCCGGCCACCCGGCGCTTCTGTATTTCCTCTGTGCCCTCGGTAATCCGGTAGCGGCGGTGATGGCGATAAATATGCTCGAAAGGAGCATGACGAGAATAGCCTAGCCCGCCATGTACCTGCATGGCTTGGTCGGCGGCATCGCAACACAGTCGATTGGCGACAAAGTTGCACATCGATATTTTGTCGGATACCGAAAAAGCGCCCTTAGTGTCCATTTGCCAAGCCGTTTTGTGTATGAGGGCGCGCAGCATTTCTGCTTGCGTTTGGAGCTCCACCAAAGGAAATTGAATGCCTTGATTGCTCGACAGAGGTTTTCCGAAGGGCGCTCGCTGCATTGCATAGTTCACGGATTCGTTAATGCAGTATTGAGCCGCGCCTAAGGAAGAGGCAGCCTGGCGAATGCGATTCTCATTAAAGAAATGCTGTACCACCTGCAGAGCCTTTCCCTCACCGCCAAGAATGCAGCTGTGCGGCACTTTCATTTCCGTAAAAGACACCCTGCCGTGGTCCGTTGGCATATTGAATGTCCACAACATCTCTTCGATTTTAAATCCCTGCGTGTCAGTCGGCACGAGAAAGGCTGTGAGGCCTCCAGCGTCGCCAGCGTCGCCGCTTGTTCGTGCAATGACCAGTATGTGACCTGCACGATGAATACCGGTATTCCAAGACTTTTCGCCATTGATTGTCCACGTATCGGCGTTGCGTGTGGCAAAGGTTCCCATATGCGTTGCATCTGAACCATGAGCCGTCTCTGTAATGCCGAACGTAAAGTAGCGACGGCTTTCACACAGGTCATCAACCCAGTCGATTTTTTGCTGTGCCGACCCGTACTCAATCATCAACAATAATCCAACATTGTTACCGACGATGGAGTGTTCATTCTGTAAATCGTTGTGTAGTCCGAGTCCTCTGCAGGCAAGGTGTTCACGGATGATTGCCATTTCCAAATTGCTACCATCTTTACCCCCGTACTCTTTGGGGGAAGAGAAGCGAAAGTGTCCTGCGGCATCAGCCCGCTGCTTGGCTTTCATTAGCAGCTCTTCCCATTGTTCGTTGGGTAGCCCGTTCCTATCCCAGTCTGTGCGTGCATCCTCGCGCCGATGGTCAAAGAATCGATTGTTATCATCTTGCATCTGCAGTGGCATAATTTCGCTTTCGATAAAGTTATCGAGGTCCTGTAGGTAGTTCATCAAGTATTCGGGGATATCAAAATTCATCATGATGTGGCTCGCTGGTTCGGGGGGCAGTTTGTAGTGATGTCCGACTCTTTCGTTCGGTCGATCGACCGCGTGGACAGACAGGATCAAGTGAACAAAGTTTCGTTTTAGAGGTCATAAGATGAGTAGTGTGTAGCTCTTGCAGAGACAATCCTTAGATTGGTTAGTGTTGTGACGGCCTGGGTACTGATGAGGCAGAGTCAAAAGTTATACACACTCTATAGTGCAGGTCAAGGTCTGTTGGGTTCGGTTCCGTGGGGCGCGCGCCGCGTTCGGCAGTTTGTTAGGTACACAGGAGTTTCAACTTTGAGCGGCTCACCCTATAATCGTTGTTATTAATAGAGCTCCGTGGACAGTGTTTGCGGTGGACTAAAGGGAGTAGTTGGTGCCAGCTGATTGGCTCGGTAATTCTAGTGCGGTGTCAGGGCGAGCAGGTGTCGCTCTCATGGGTGCGCTGAACGCGATGGCACAGCCGCGTCGCGCGCGTCGGATACGTCAAGTTGTCCTGTTGCTCGTTGTTGTATGGATGCTGCTGTCGCTCACGAGGCTACTGTGGGCACTAGTCCCCAATGCTGAAAACAACAATGTTGCGCCGCCCACGGTGATTAATCCATTGTCAGCCGGCAGCTCCAGGGCTATCGTTGCGCCTGTTGATATCGATCGCATGGTGGCCTGGCATTTATTTGGGGAGGCCGGCGCGACGGCGCAGGCCGTTATTGAGGCCGCAACGGAGGTCGAGACTGATTCCCGTGAGGGTATAGAGGATGGCGCCCGGGAAACTAGCCTGCAGCTGAAGTTACGCGGTATCGTGGCGTCTACGGAGGACGGTCTCGGATATGCCATTATTGAGAATGCGAATCAGCAGGCTATCTACATGGTCGAAGACAAGTTGCCCGTTCGGGGCAATGTGGTATTGGCCAAGGTGATGCCGCGACAAGTTGTGCTGGACAATGGCGGGACCTATGAATTGCTGGTGCTGTTTGAAGAATCCACTTTGGGCACTGCGGAGCCAATGTCTGCTCAGACCGCCGCGCCTGCGGTAAGCGAGAACATCGATAAGCGCGGTGATGATCAGGCTACCCGGTTGGCCCAGAGTTATCGACAGCGCCTATACCAGAATCCTCAATCGCTAGCAGAGGTGGTGAATGTCAGCGCCGTGCGCGAAAATGGGGCACTGCTGGGTTATCGGGTAAGCCCTGGGAAGGATCAGGAACAATTTGCGCAGCTGGGGTTCAAAATGGGTGACGTGGTGACATCCGTCAACGGGGTAAGTCTCGATAATCCTACCAATACCATGGTCCTTTTCAATGACATGCGCTCAGCTAAGGAAGCGGTATTTGAGTTGCAGCGTGATGGACAGGCTCTCACGCTGAGTGTCAATTTAGACGATGGTGGCGCTCAGTGAAACTTCTTGAAAGGATACAATTTTTCGTGAAAGCAACAACTCGGTTCTACCCTTTGACTGCGATTGTATTGCTGCTTGGTCTAATGCTGGGTAGCGGATCACTGCAGGCACAGGATTATACGATCAACCTGAAAGATACGGATATTCGAGAGCTCATACAATTTGTCTCTGATGCGACCGGCACCACCATCGTAGTAGACCCTGTGGTTAAGGGTAAGGTCAGAGTGATCTCCTCCAAACCGGTATCGGCAAACGAACTGTATGAACTGTTTTTGTCGGTTTTGGATGTTCACGGATACACCGCCGTGCGTTCCGGTGACATAGTGCGTGTGATACCCAGTAAGGATGCTCGTTCCGCGCCGCTTGATGTGAGTGACGATAGATCCAGCATGACTTCGGATGAGTATATGACGCAAGTTATTCGGCTGGAGAATATTTCAGCGGCCAAGCTTATCCCCGTTTTGAGACCCTTGGTACCGCAACAGGCGCATATGGCGGCTTATGCGCCGAGCAATGCGATTATCATTTCGGATGTCTCGGCCAATATTGACAAGATCAGAGACATCATCGAGCGCATGGATAAGTCTGCCGTGCAGAAGACGGATATTATCAAGCTGCGTTATGCCGTGGCGGAAGACGTTGTGAGGATGCTTGATCAGCTTAACAAGTCGGCGGCTAAGCAGACCGGTGGTGAGCAAGAGACACTGCTGGTCGCTGATGCGCGCACCAACAGCGTCCTAGTTAGCGGTGATGAGTTAGAGCGAGCAAGACTGCGAAAATTGGTGAATCATCTAGATACTCCCCTTGAGCAAAGCGGCAATGTGAAGGTTATTTATCTGCAATACTCTGAGGCTAAGGACCTTGCCGAAGTTCTGACCCGAGTGATGAAAAATATCAGTCAGTTGGACACCGCCGAGGGAGCGCAAGCAAAAAGCAGAAGTAGCAATACCGCGACCATAGAGGCAGATGAAGACACCAATGCTCTCATTATCACCGCCGATGCGGACGAGATGGCATCTCTGGAGGCGGTTATTCAACGCTTGGATATTCGGCGGGCTCAGGTGCTGGTGGAAGCCATTATCGTAGAAATGCAAGTGACTGACGGCCAAGAATTGGGATTACAATGGTTGTTTGCCGATAACGATGGTGTGTTTGGCAGTAATATTACTCGAAACGATGCACGGCTGGGGAGTATCGCGGGCTCACAGCTATCAGACGATGGTGGGGATACGCCAGACGGTGTTGATTTAGGCGGTTTGGCTGCTGCTTTGGCTGGAGCGGGGGGAGTGTCCCTTGGTTGGGCTCAATTGGATAGCATGGGTTTATCCATGACCGTCATTCTCAATGCACTTAATGAAACGGCAAATACGAATATTCTGTCCACACCCAGTATACTGACTCTGGATAATCAGGAGGCTTATATTACGGTAGGCGAGCAGGTGCCCTTCGTGACCGGTTCGTTCACCAATACCGGTGCTGGGGGCGATGGTGCGCAGAATCCTTTTCAGACGATCGAGCGAGAGAATGTCGGTATTACCCTAACGGTGACGCCGCACATCAATGACGGTGATTCGGTGGTGCTTGATATTATGCAAGAGGTCTCCAGTATTTCTAAAACCACGGTCGCGGCATCGGATGTGATCACTAATGAACGTAAAATCCAGACTAAGGTGTTGGCACTAGACGGTCAGGTAATTGTACTGGGTGGCCTAATCAAGGACGAGGTACAGGACGCGCAACAAAAAGTGCCTTTACTGGGTGATATTCCCTATCTGGGTAGATTGTTCCGCAGCGATGCAGAGGTGGTAAGAAAATCAAATTTGATGGTGTTTATACGCACGACGATCATTCGCGACGACAAGCAGTTGGTGGGTGCCAGCGCGGAGAAATATCGCTATATCCGCGATCAACAGGCGCTGCGCAAGGAAAAAGGATTGTTGTATTTGGGCGATGCGAACCTGCCAGTGTTGTCAGAGTGGGAAGCGCAAATGCAGCAGCTGGATGCCATCAAGGCGAGCGCCAATGCACCGGGTGCGCCCGCATCGCCGGTAGATGGCCGGTGAATACGAATACGCAGGTTGAACAGCCGTCCGCGGATGTACCCATAGCCAATGTTGCAGTAGCCCCCGGCCTGCCGTTTACGTTTGCTCAGCAGTACAGAGTATTGTTGGATGCAGCCGAAGACGGTTCTCCCTTGGTGGTGCATAACGGACAGCCACCGGTGCTGGTGTTGAGCGAGTTGCGTCGTATTCTGGGTGGGTCCTTTGCACTTAAGGACGTGTCAGAGAGTGATTTCAAGCGGCGCCTGACGCTGGCTTACCAGCGCAACAACAATGAAGCCGTGCAGATGGCCGAAGACATCGGAGCCGACGTTGATCTTAGTCGCCTGGCAGATGCCATTCCTGATTCCAGCGATCTCATGGACACGGAAGATGATGCCCCCATCATCCGGCTGATTAACGCCATATTGTCGCAAGCCGTGCGTGAGAAAGCTTCGGATATTCACGTTGAAACGTTCGAAGACCGGCTGAGTGTGCGTTATCGTATCGACGGGGTTTTGGCGGAAGTGCTGTCGCCAAAGCGCATGCTGGCGCCTTTGCTGGTGTCGCGGTTGAAAGTGATGGCGAGGCTGGATATAGCCGAGAAGCGTATACCTCAGGACGGCAGAATTTCAGTGAAGATAGCGGGCCACTCGGTGGACATCCGTATGTCGACGATACCTTCTGCTCACGGCGAGCGGGTGGTGTTGCGATTGTTGGATACGGCGGCTGGGCAATTAGAGTTGACGCAGCTGGCCATGAATACTCAGGTTCTTACCGCGTATAAAAAGCACCTACACAGCCCCCACGGCATCATATTGGTAACAGGCCCTACCGGTTCGGGCAAAACGACGACCTTGTATGCCGGGCTTGGTGATATCAATGAGACTTCACGTAATATTCTTACCATTGAAGATCCTGTCGAATATATGCTGCCGGGCATCGGTCAAACACAGGTTAACACCAAGGTTGATATGACCTTTGCGCGTGGATTGAGAGCAATTTTGCGTCAGGATCCAGATGTGGTGATGGTGGGTGAGATTCGTGATCGGGAGACCGCAGAAATCGCGGTGCAGGCTTCCCTTACTGGCCATCTTGTGTTGTCTACATTGCACACCAATACGGCCATAGGCGCGATCACCCGCCTCAAGGATATGGGCATCGAACCGTTCTTGTTGTCATCCAGTCTGTTAGCAGTGATGTCTCAGCGTCTTGTACGCTTGCTGTGCGTCGATTGTAAGGAGGCCGCTGAGCTAAACCCCGCGGAGCGGGAATTGTTGCGCATTGCGCCTGCTGAAGATCACCAGAGCGTCTGTCAGGCCAAGGGTTGCGAGAGCTGTAAATACACCGGTTATCGTGGGCGTACGGGTATTTATGAAATAATTGAGATCGATGATGCCATGCGTCAAATGATCTACGGTGGCGCCAATGAGCAGGATATTTTGCATCTGGCACGCCAGCATTACCCGGGAATAGAGACCGATGGTCGGCGCCGGATAATGGCGGGTGAAACCAGTATTGAGGAAGTCATGCGTGTGACTTCCATCGTCTGATCTGCGCAGGCTGAATTGTGACCGCATATCGCTATCAAGCGCTTAACGCCGCGGGAAAGCTCATCAAGGGTGTGCTCGAAGGAGATTCCGAGCGTCAGGTTCGCTCGCAGTTGCGTGGCCAGGATATGCGACCGGTGGAGGTCGCCGAGGCCAACAACACGGCGGAGTCCGGCAAGCCCGGATGGGACCTCTCACTCTATTTTTCCCGTATCAGTGTCGGTGACCTTGCGCTGATTACCCGTCAGTTGGCCACGCTGGTGGAGGCTAACCTGCCACTGGATGAGGCGCTTCAAGCCGCAGCCGAGCAAAGCCGCAGCAGTCGCATCAAAGGCATGTTGTTGCAGGTGCGTTCTAGGGTTGCCGAGGGACACACACTGGCCTATGCGATGGCCGAGTTTCCCAGTGTGTTCAATGAAATGTACCGTGCCATGGTAAATGCTGGCGAACACGCGGGCTATTTGGGGCCGGTGTTGCAGCAGTTGGCGGATTACACGGAGCAGCGTCAATATACCGGCCAGAAGCTAAAGATGGCGATGATCTACCCGTTTATTCTCGTTGGGGTGGCGATTGCAGTGGTGCTTTTATTGCTTATTTTTGTCGTGCCCGAGCTGGTGGGTATCTTTGCTCACAGTAATCGAGAATTGCCTGCGCTGACGCGTGGTCTTATTGCTACCAGTGATTTTTTTCAGCAGTACGGTCTCTGGCTGGTGCTGGGGGTATGCGCGCTGTTCTTTATACTGCGACATTTGTTGCGCGATCCGGGACGCAAAAAACGCTGGCATAGTGTACTACTTCGGATACCCGGTGTGTCGCGGGTGTTGATCTCTATGGATACTGCACGTTTTGCTTCAACACTCAGTATCCTCATGGCCAGCGGTGTGCCTCTGCTCGAATCCCTGCGTATTGCCGGACAAGTGTTAACCAACCTGGTACTGCGCGAAGACAGCGAGGCGGTGTCAGAGCACGTCCAGGAGGGCGCTAGTTTGAATCGCGCGTTGCGTGAAAGTGGCCGCTTCCCTCCTATGATGGTGCACATGGTGGCCAGTGGTGAGGCCAGCGGTGAGCTGGAAACCATGCTTGAACGTTCAGCGACCAACCAGGAGCGAGAGCTGGAAATGACACTCGGTACCCTGATGAGTTTGATTGAACCACTGATGGTAGTGTTCATGGGGGGGATGGTTTTGACGATCGTCCTCGCTATCCTGTTGCCCATATTCGATCTTAATACAATGGTGAACTAAACGATGAAAGCAAAACGTAATGCGGGATTTTCTCTAGTAGAGATTTTGGTGGTGCTGGTCATTATGGGGCTGCTGATCAGTGTGGTTGCGCCCACGGTACTTAACCGTGCTGACGATGCCAGAGTGCAGAAAGCGCAGGCTGATTTTAAGGCAATAGAGACTTCGCTGAAAATCTATCGGCTGGATAATTACGTGTATCCTACCACTGAGCAGGGGCTACAGGCACTGGTAGAGCCCAGCACCCTTGACCCAGAACCGCGAAATTTTAAAGCCGGGGGCTATCTCGAAGAGCTGCCGATTGATCCCTGGGGACGCCCCTATCTCTACCTAAGTCCGGGTGAGAACAATGAGGTTGATATCTATTCACTGGGCGCGGATGGCTTGTCGGGTGGTGAAGGTCAGCGTGCCGACATTGGCAATTGGAAAGAAGAGGGCTGATTTTTCATGGGTAACCGCTCCGTGGCGACAACCGGCCCACCGGTATTTGCCACGGTGCTGAGGCGCCAGCGAGGTTTTAGTCTGCTGGAGTTGCTGGTAGCGCTGATTGTTGTGGTGTTATTCACCTCCCTTGCAAACCTGACTGTCAACTCAGGAGGGCAGGATATTCAGCTACAAAGCACGGTGTACAACCTCGCAGATGTGGCAGGCTACGCGCTGGATGAAGCCCAGATGACCGGCGTCGACTATGGTCTCCTGTTACGGGAAGATCAGGAGGCGGGGGAGACAATTTATAGCTATCAATGGCTGGAGCTCAGTCTCGATGGC
This sequence comes from Halioglobus sp. Uisw_031, assembly GCF_047729875.1. Lineage (NCBI taxonomy): Bacteria > Pseudomonadati > Pseudomonadota > Gammaproteobacteria > Cellvibrionales > Halieaceae > Halioglobus > Halioglobus sp. Uisw_031. The sequence goes on from NZ_CP159826.1 coordinate 898,803, forward strand.
TGGGGCGCACCGATCAGCGGTAAGGAACTGTTTGCGGAGCAACGACTGCCTCCGGGTATCGCGCTTGAGCTGGAGCTTGAGGATGCGCCGTTCGTTGAGTTGTCGCCGGATGATGATGGCGAGGCGGAGATTATCAGCCCTCAGGTGGTTTTTTATGCCAGCGGTGAGGCAACCGTAGGTACGATCAATGTGTTTCAAGTGGAAGATGGTGAATTACTGTGGCGCATCGAATGGGACCTGTTTGGCCGTTTCGATGTGCTGCGGCGGGGTGAGGCGGAGGAGGAATACTAGTGCGCTCCAGGGGTTTTACGCTGGTGGAAGTGATGGTTGCCCTGGCGATTGTCGCCATCGCTTTGCCTGCACTGTTGATGTCGCTTTATCAGCAGATAGACGATACCGCCTACTTGCGTGATAAGACCCTCGCTTACATGGTGGCCGAGAATAAACTGGCAGAGATCCGGCTTGTGATCGGCTCGACACGCAATCTTTCTGCGGGCAAAGATAGTGGCCTCGCGTCAATGGCAGATCGGGATTGGTATTGGTGGGTGGAAACTAAAGCAACAGAGGTGGAAAAATTTTTCCGCGTTGATATCACCGTCTCGCTCGACGAGGAGCAGCAAGAACAGCCACTGTACACGCTGAGCGCCTTTATGTCAGGCGACCTAGAGACAGACGCTGAGGGCGACCTTCCGGATGAGCGTGATGGTTAAAAAACCGGCAGAGGGTTTTACGCTTTTGGAGGTGTTGATTGCAATGGCCATTACGGCTTTTGTGGCTCTAATCGCCACCACCAGTTTGTCTAGGGTGCTAGACGGTGTGGAAAGTCTGCGCGCATCTGCAGACCGAACCTATGAAGTCAACCGCGCCTGGATGATTATTTCGCGGGATCTGCGCCACTTTGTTGAGCGGCCTGTGCGCGACGAATTTGGAGAGATTGAGCCAGCCCTTCTCGGAGGGCCGCTGGCACGCTTTGCACTGAGTTTTACTCGGGCGGGCTGGCATAATCCCAATGCTCACCCGCGCAGTAACCTGCAACGCGTTAATTATCGTCTTGAAGATGAAGCCCTGTGGCGAGACAGCTATCCGGTATTGGATCGGGCATCTGATACTGAGCCTTACAGCGTGCTGTTGCTGGACGGCGTAGAAGATATGCAGCTGGCCTTCCTGGGTTCACTGGAGGCTGTGCAGACCCAGTCTGGCAGTGCTGCGCTGGATACGAGCAATTGGGCGGAAAATTGGGTGGTTGATGCCGGTGTGCCGGATGCTGAGCTAAATAGTCCGGTTGGCGTTGAAATCAGTCTGCAGCTGCAGGGCTGGGGCGAGATGAGGCGGTTGTATGCATTGCTTCCGCTCTAGATCCATAGCGCCTGCTGCTCGTCAGCACGGTGCCGCCCTGATTTTTGCCATGCTGGTCTTTGCGCTGGCCACGGCATTGGTTGTGGCTATGAAAGGCGAGTTTGAGCGTTTCTATCAACGCAGTAGCAATATTCTGTTGGATGGACAGGCCCAGGCCTATCTGCGGGGCGCAGAGGATCTTGCTGGGATATTGCTTCTAACCGACTACGACATGGATAAAAATACGGGGCTGCTGCGAGACGATTTGAATGAGATATGGTGGACCAAACCGGGTGATCCTCCGCCCACCTATGCGCTTGATGGAACTGGATGGATGTCCGGTTCGTTGGAGGATTTGCAGGGACGGTTCAATCTAAATACGCTGTCAACAAGGGTGGCTAGCGAGGCAACAGCTGGATCAAAAAAGCGGTTTACCGCATCGCAAGAGCAGTTTATTCGATTATTACAGGCACTGGGTGATCCTGCTATGAGTGAGCAGGAGGCAATCACCATTACCGAGTCTATAAGTGATTGGCTCGATGCCGATCGGGAGGCTTCTTTGGACGGGGCAGAGGACGACTATTATTCTGGGCAGACGCCGGCGTATCGCACTGCCAATCGCAGTATGTCCAGTGTCAGTGAATTGCGTGCTGTTGCCTATATGACGCCCGAGATCTACCGGACGCTATTGCCCTGGGTCACAGTTTGGCCCGAGCAGCCGGCAACCCTGAATATACACACGGCGCCTGCGACGGTATTGCGCAGCATTAATGCTAAAGGGATTCTCAGCCCACTCACCGAAGCGGAAGGAGAGTCGCTTGTGCAGTATCGCGAGGACACAGGGTTCGAGGATAAGACCGATTTTCAAGCCAACCCGGTATTTGACGGGAAGAGGGATAATATGAAAGAGGTTGCGGCGCTGCTGGGAGAAAATAGCGCTTACTTTCTACTGCGGGCGGAGGTGGAGGTTGCCGGCAGGAACATGCGCTTGTACAGTGTGTTAAATCGCAGCAACCGTAATATTGCTACTATCGCTAGAGCGAGTGGTAGTCTGTAGATGAACCATTGCTCAACAGGTCAGAGACATCCGGAGAAGTCCTTAGTGGGGAAGATACAGGTTTGCGCAATATGGCCATAGTACGTTTGGTCGAGGGACGCCTCGCTTGGTATCCCCCGGGTGCTAGCGCTGAGCCTCAGTGGCTGGACGATGACGCTGCTCGGGAACATCTGCATGCGACGCTAGCCCAGCGGCGGATAAAAGTCTGTTTTGCGGTGCCAGGTGAGGACGCGCTCCTGCTGATGCTGTCTGTGACGCGTGACGAAAAAAAGCATATCAGTAAATCCTTGCCCTTCATGTTGGAGGAACAGGTTGCAGCGGATGTCGACACCTTGCACTTTGCCTATAGCCCACTGCAGGAGGATGACTTTGCCGTCGCTATTACAGCAAAGGAGAAAATGGCCCAGTGGCAGTTATTGCTCGCAGATTTTCCGGGTATCCAGCGGTGGCTGCCGGAGCCGCTGCTGCTGCCATGGCAGCCTGATGAGTGGTGTCTTTTGCTGGAGGGAGATAGCGTCATTTTTCGCGTTGGCCAGTGTAAGGGATTCACTGCTGAAAAAGAGTTGGTAGGGGTACTGGTACAGGCCATCCTGAGCGAGGTTGGTCCACCTGCTGCGGTGATTGTTTACGGTATGGATCAGGAGGCCGATACGAATATGCTGCCAGTTGAATTGCGTGAGCGGGTGCAGTGGCGTCACGGCAACCTGAGCGCAGCGATGCTACTGAGTAAAACCGAAGAGATAAACCTCAACTTCTTATGTGGGGACTTTGCCCCACGTTTGCCGGTCGCTCTGTGGTGGCGACAGTGGCGTGCAGTTGCGGCCGTGTTAGTCGCAGCATTTGTCCTGCAGTTGGGTGTTGCCTATGCTGAATATCGCAGTCTCTCAGCGCAAAACCTCGCGCTGCGCAGCGCCGTTCAGGACAGCTATCGCTCGGTGTTTCCCACAGGAGTGGTGGTGGATGCAGAAAAACAGTTACGTCGGCAACTGGATGCTCTGGGAGGAACGGGTCAAGGGTCTGGTTTTGTTAGTCTGATGGAACGTGTTGGCGATGCGATTGCCGGGATGCCGGGCACCACGATCGCGAGTATTAACTACAATGACAAGGGTGGGGAAATGCGCCTTAATATTGTTGCCGCCGATTTTGAAGGTGTGGAGAAGTTGCGTAGTCGAATGAATGAAGCTGGACTAGAAGCGGTGACGGAAAGCAGTAACACCAAGGGTGATCGTGTCAGCGCACGCTTGCGAGTTAAGGAGAGATCGTGAAGGAGTGGTTTTCCCAACTGAACCAACGCGAGCAGCTGAGTCTACTGTTGCTCAGCTTGGCGTTGCTTGTGTACCTGCTTTATATCTTAGTTTTGTCACCGCTGGAGAGCGAGCGAGAGCAACTGATAGCGCAAAATAGCGCCGTTATCGAATCTCAGGGTCGCGTAGATGCTATGGTGTCGCAGTTGTTGCAGTTGCGGGAGGGGGGCGCCAAGGCCGGTGCAAAGCGCAATCTCACGTCAGTGATTAACCAGTCCACGTCTCGCCTGCAGTTGCCCGTTATGCGTTTACAACCTAACAGCCGTGGCGAAATTCAGGTGCGTATTGAAAACGCTTCTTTTAACGATGTATTAAAGTGGCTAAATGAGATGGAATATACCGAGAGTCTGCTGGTGCGTGAGGTCTCCGTGACCCCAGCTGCTTCTGCCGGTCGTATCAACATCACAGTGCGAATTGCAGAGGCCGGATAAAGTGAATAAGTTCCGTCTTCTGTGGGCTGCAGCCCTCGGGCTGTTGTTCTTGACTAGTCTTTTGATGTCGGCTCCCGCTCGTCTGCTAAGTCATGTCGTTCCGGGTGAGCAGTTGCTCATGCGCGGGCTGGAAGGCACTGTTTGGGAGGGTAGTGCTAGCAGTGTCCTGGTGCGCCTGCCACAGGGTTATTTGCAGCTGGGCGCGGTGCAGTGGTCACTGCAGCCTGTGTCCTTGCTGCTGTTGGCGCCGCATCTCACGGTGAGCAGTGAGTGGGGGAATCAGAAATTTGCGGGCGAACTGGTGTTACGTGGTCAGAGGGATTTAGAGGTATTCAACGCGGAGGCCCAGCTGGCCGCAAATCTATTAAGCCGTTTCGCGCCAGTATCGGTTGTGGGAATGTTTAACCTGCAATTAGATCGCCTGCAGTTGCGTCAAGGTTTGCCGTATAGCGCATTGGGTCGTTTGGTGTGGCGCGATGGTGGGTGGCAGTCCGTCCGCGGCCTTGTGCCTCTAGGCAGTTATGCCTTGGATTTCGAGCAGGAGCCCGCAGAAGCGCTGCAGGGACAGGTCATTACATTATCGGGGCCACTGCAGGCCAGCGGCAGTTTGGAGCTGAAAGACGGGGGCTACGAGGTGGACATACTGTTGGGAAGTGAAGGTGCGCTGGATGGGCAATTACAGGCAATGCTGTCTCTAATCGCTGTGCCCGAGGATGAGCGTTATCGTATCAGTATTGCGAGAGACTTCTAGGTGCTGGTATAGATGTGCTGACCGTAGTGAGACAATCTCCCACTAGGGTGGCGTATAATTTTAGCTGTTGTTAGATTTATTTTGAGAGAAAGGCCAATATGAGCGATAACGATTACAAGAAGTACGAGTGTGTGATTTGCGGTTTCATCTATGACGAGGCCGAGGGCTTGCCAGACGATGGCTTTCCCCCAGGGACACTCTGGAAAGATATACCAGAAGACTGGGAGTGCCCGGATTGTGGTATAGGGAAAGCAGATTTTGACCTTTACGTGGCGTAGCCTTTGACTCATCGCAGTAACCACAGGCTGCTTTTTTTGCTCGCTTTACGTGCGATGAATCTCAAATATTTTCCCAGCAGAACCTCCCATGACAGTGAGTGAAGAACGCTTGGCGGTAGTGCGTCAATTGATGACGCAGGCAAATTACGATGCCCTAGTTGTACCCCGGGCGGATGAGTATCTCGGTGAGTATCTCCCGCTGCACAACGAGCGCCTGCGCTGGCTTACTGGGTTTACTGGGTCTGCCGGTATGGCGTTGGTGCTGCGTGATAGAGCGGCGATCTTTGTGGATGGTCGCTATACGGTGCAGGTGCGCTCACAGGTTCCCTCTCATCTGTTTGAATACCATCACCTGGCTGACAACCCGCAGGCTCAATGGCTGGCAGCTGCGCTGCCTGCTGGTAGTAGAGTTGCCTGCGATCCTCGTCTACACAGCCTGCAATGGTATAGGGATACAAAAAATACTTTGGCCGATGCCGGTGTGGAGCTTTTGCTCGATACTGATAACCTGATTGATCGCTGCTGGCTGGACCGACCCGAGCCGATCTGCAACTCTGCACTATTGTTGGATGAAGCCTTTACTGGAGAGTCCAGTAAAGATAAACGTCAGCGTATCGCTGCTCAAATTAGTGCCCAAGGTTGTGATGCGGCGCTGATATTTTCTCCTGATTCCGTCAGTTGGTTGTTGAATGTTCGTGGTACCGATATGCCGCAGTTACCGGTCGTGCAGAGCTTCGCGATACTAGAGGCCTCGGAAAAAATGACGCTATTTGTCGATGCTCGTCGTCTGCCAGAAACATTTTATCAGCACGTGGGTGATGGCGTTATGGTGATGGATGAGACGGATTCTAGTGCCGCATTCGCAGCCTATTCGAAGCATAAAGTATTGGCCGATGCTAAAAATGCGGGCGCCTGGGTGCAGATGGAATTGGCCCGCAACGGTGCGACGCTGGTGCAGGGAGAAGACCCCGTGTTACTTCCTAAGGCGTGCAAAAATTCGGTTGAATTGGCAGGTACCCGCAGTGCCCACCAGCGCGATGCTGTAGCGGAGGTTCGTTTTTTGGCCTGGCTGGACGGCGAGGTTGTGGCAGGAAAGCTGCACAATGAAGCCGAGCTGTCAGACCATTTGCTCAGTCTGCGGCAACAGGGTGAGTACTTTCATGCGTGTTCCTTCGATACTATTTCTGCCGCGGGAGCCAATGGTGCCATGTGCCATTACAATCATCTCAACGGCGTCCCGGCTCGCCTAGCAATGGACAGTGTCTATCTGTTCGACAGTGGTGGTCAGTACACTGATGGAACTACTGACATTACGCGCACCGTCGCGATCGGCGACCCCGGGCCTGAGGCGCGCCGCCTGTTCACCCTTGTTTTAAAAGGTCATATCGCTCTGGCGCGATCTCGATTTCCGTTTGGTACCACTGGCACGCAACTGGATGCACTGGCGCGACAGTATTTGTGGCGCGAGGGCTATGATTATGATCACGGCACTGGCCATGGCGTGGGTGTCTTTCTCAGTGTTCATGAGGGCCCCCAGCGCATCTCCAAGCAGCACAATGGTGTTGCGCTGCAGCCGGGTATGATTGTCAGTAACGAGCCAGGCTACTACCGTGAGGGCGTATTCGGAATTCGCTGTGAAAACCTGCAGGTGGTGCGTCCTTCTACGACTAGTCAGGGGGAAACGCCGATGCTGGAATTTGAAACGCTGACGCTTGTGCCCTTCGATGTTCGAATGCTGGATACAAAATGTATGGATGACGAAGAAGTCGAGTGGCTCAACAGCTACCATCAGCGGGTCGCCGCGACTATCGGCCCTCTGTTACAGGGTACCGACCAGGACTGGCTGAGGCAGGCAACGCAAATAGTCGGTGTTTGAATCAGCGCTACATTTTTATACACTACACAGATAATAAGGGTTGAGGAAACGTTACATGGCAGTTGCGGGCGGTGTTCACTGGTCTTCGCGTTTTGCCTTTATCATGGCCTCTGTGGGCTTCGCTGTGGGGCTTGGCAATATCTGGCGGTTTCCCTATGTCACCGGTGAAAATGGTGGCGCGGCATTCGTCTTGGTCTACCTAGCATGCGCCTTTGGTATTGGTGCCCCCATACTGATTGCGGAAATGCTGATCGGTCGGCGGGGGCAGGGCAGTCCTCCAGCGGCGATGGCTGTGGTCGCCAACGAAAGTGGTAAGTCCAGACAATGGCGGTTGGTTGGGGCCATGGGTCTGGTCGCGGCATACACCATTGAAATTATCTATGCGGTGGTGGTGGGTTGGGTCCTGTGGTACTTATTTAAGGCCGTCACTACGGGTTTTGTAGGTTTTGATGGCGCCGTCGCTAATGCCGAGTTTGCGGCAGTGCTAGACAGCAACCTAGGTATGCTTGTGTGGACGTTGGTGGGTCTGAGTATCACCGGTTTGATCGTGTTCGCGGGTCTTAAGGATGGCATTGAACGGGCCGTTATTGTCATGATGCCGTTGATGTTTATCCTGTTGTTGGGGTTGGCGATCTATAACTATGTGGTTCCGGCTATCGACTCTCGGGCGCACGGTTTCTCGCAGGCGATCGTGTGGTTGTTCACCCCGGATTTTAGCACCATTCGTTTTAGTACTGTATTGGCAGCGATAAGTCAGGCCTTCTTTTCTCTTTGCATTGCCATGGCGGGCATGATGGTCTACGGCGCATACTTGCCCAAATATGTATCCATTACGCGGTCAGTTTTGATTGTTGTTATGATTGATACGGGTGTGGCCCTGCTGGCTGGTCTGGTTATTTTTCCGGTTGTATTCCACAACGGACTGGACCCGGCGGCCGGTGCTGGCCTGATCTTCCAGACCCTGCCAGTGGGCTTCGCGCAAATGCCCGGGGGTCACTGGTTTAGTGTGCTGTTTTTTCTCATGCTGTCGGTGGCAGGTATCACGTCTATGGTAGGTCTTGTAGAGGCGGTTACCGCTTGGGTTGAAGAGCGTTTTAAGCTTCCACGCCATCAGAGCACGATTATTGTAGTGGGTTCAATCGCAGTGTTCAGTGTTCTTTCAATTCTGTCTTACAATATTTTGTCGCAGTGGGCCGTGGCAGGCAAAAATTTCAATGACATCATGGACGTCTTTTCTAACCAAATTTTGCTTCCTCTGGGTGGTTTGTTGATTGCGGTGTTCGCAGGTTGGGCGATGAAAAAAGAGGCAACGCGTGATGAGTTGAACTCACTATCTTCTGGCCAGTATTCAATCTGGTACTTTCTTATCCGCTATATCGTGCCACCTGCATTGCTAGTGATTTTTATCATGGGCATTATCGACTAGCGTTAATTTTGATGATGGACGTGGCGCGGGTTTTATCAAAAATCAGGCTGGCCCAGTCGGAATATCCTGAAACGGGATACCCTTGTCTGCACGAGGTTCCTGCGGTAACCCCAGCACTTGTTCAGCCAGAATGTTGCGCATGACCTCATCAGTGCCGCCCGCTAGACGCACGCCAGGGGAGAAGAGCACTTGCTGTTGAAAGTGGGCCCGTTCCGGGCTCAATTCAGTATCCTGCACAATGCCGGCCGGACCGAATATCTGGCAGGCAAAATTAGCAATTTCTTGATTCATTACCGCTCCGACCAGTTTCCCAAGTGATGCTTCAGCGCCAGCAATGCCGCCTTTGGCGACGGCGGTTAACATGCGCTTGTTGACCGCTTGGAGGCCAGCGTACTGACTGTACCAGGTCGCTAGTCGGTCGCGTACGAGGGGGTCGTCGGCAATCGGTTGTCCATTCAACTCCAAAGATTTGACCAGATCGAGAAACTGCGGAAAGCCCGTCGGCTGGACGCCGCTAATAGCCAGGCGCTCACTCATCAATACGGTGAGTGCACCGGCCCAGCCTCCGCCGACCTCGCCCAGCCGGTAGGTATCAGGCACTATGGCGTTATTAAAGAAAACCTCGTTGAAATGCCCGCCGCCATCCATCTGTTTGATGGGACGAACTTCCACGCCGCTTTGGCGCATGTCAATCATAAAGAGGGTAAGGCCTCGATATTTTGATATGGTGGGGTCGGTGCGGGTCAGTACCACCCCGTAATCCGAGTACTGGGCGCCAGAGGTCCAAATTTTCTGACCATTGAGAACCCAGTGGTCGCCGTCAGGTTCTGCGCGGGTGCGCAGTCCCGCCACATCGGAGCCGGCACTCGGTTCGCTGAATAGTTGGCACCAGACATCTTCGGCGCTAGCCATACGTGGCAGCAACTTACGCTTCGCCTCTTCACTGGCAAAGTGCATGACGGCTGGGCCGCAATTACCAATGCCGATCACAAAATGTGCGTCCCGTGTCTTATAGTTTTCCACTTCCTGCGTCCACACCACTTCGTGCAGAGAGGTCAGCCCAGCACCGCCGTATTCTTTGGCCCAGGTCAGGCATGCGAAGCCATCGTCCGCTTTCTTTTTGTACCAGTCTTTAGCTTCCTGAAAAGCGGTATCGCCTTCCATGCCCATGTGAAGCTTATCAGTGCGCTTAGTAGCGTTCGCCTCGAGCCAGATTTTTACGTTGCTGCGAAAGGCGGCCAGTTCTGATGTGTCTTGAAAATCCATGATGTTCTCCGAAATCTAGATGAGGCGCTGGCTGATATTTTCTTTCCATTTTGGCTGGGTACCGATCAAACCCGATAACAGTTGTGCACGACGGTAGTACAGATGGCAGTCGAACTCCCAGGTAAAGCCCATGCCACCGTGAACCTGAATGTTCTCTTTACTGATAAAGTAATAGGCATCAGTTGCACTCACCCTAGCGGTGGCCGCAGCCAATGGCAGGTCTGGTGCATCACTGGAGAGGGCACAGACGCCGTAATAAGCGTTGGCTCGCGCGAGTTCCAGAGCCACGTACATGTCAGCGAACTTGTGCTTGATGGCCTGAAACGAGGCAATAGGCCGGCCGAAGGCGTATCGCTCTTTGGTATACGCGATACCCATATCCAGAGCTGCCTGGCAGCCGCCAATTTGCTCAAAGGCCAGTAGCACTGCGACACGATCCAGTAATTCGATCAGCTGCGTCTCGCCAGCCACACCCAAAGCCTGCGCCGGCACATTGTCAAAAACTAAGCGTGCCTGAGATCGGCTGGGATCCATGCTGGTGAGCGTTTTGCGCTGCACGCCTGCATCTGCTAAATCGACGACATACAGGCCAACGCAGCCCTGTTCATCGCATGCCGTCAGCACGGTAAAATCGGCGATATCGCCATCCGGTACGGGTATTTTGTCAGCAGTGAGTTTACCCTCGAATACCCGTGCAGCAATAGACGGCGAGCCCAGCCCTTCATTTATCGCCAGCGTGCCGATCAATTCGCCCGTCGCGAGTTTTGGCAGATAGTGCTGCTTCTGTGGCTCTGTGCCCCAGCTTTTGATCGCCTCGGTGGCTAGATAGACACTCGAAGAGAAGGGTACCGGCGCCAACGATCGGCCTAGCTCTTCGGCGATAACACACAGTTCCAGATAGCCTAGGCCTAAACCACCATAGGTTTCAGGTATCGACATGGCGGTCCATCCTAGATCGACAATTTTCTGCCAAAGCCCCCGGTCAAATGGGGTATCGGTGTCTAGAACGTTGCGCACAACGCTGGCAGAACATTCTTGGCTGAGAAAATTGCGTGCCTGATTACGGATAAACAGTTGTTCTTCGGAAAATTCTAAATTCATGCGGGGCGACCTTAGTGTTTGACTAAACCCGCGGACTGTTCACAGGCAGTCATGTCGCCCGCGGAGAGAACTGGGGTGGGAATCTTTGTCTGACCATTATGGTCTTTAACCCCTTTTATTATAGACTATTGGGCTGTTGGCCTCAACAGATCAGGTGGCCAGGTTGATGGAAGAAAAATAGCCGAATATGAATGGTGGCACCGCTATAGACCTGTTTGCCAGCGCGATCACAATTCACCATAATTACGGTCCAAACGGCAGTCTAAAGGCTCACACTATGGCATCTTTGAAAGACCAACTCCTTAACGCTGGCCTTATTGACAAGAAGAAGGCTAAGCAGCTTAAGCAAGAACTGCGCAAGGAAGCTAAAGTGCGCAAAAAGGGGCAGGTTCCGCTTGACGACAACAAGGAGCAGGTCAAACGTAACCTAGTTGAAAAGGCTGAACGTGACCGGCAGCTGAATAAACAGCAACAGGAAGTAGTGGAAAGAAAGGCCATACAAGCTCAGATTTCGCAATTGATTAAGATGAATCGCATCAAACGTGAGAGTGGGGATATTGCTTATCAATTCACGGATGGCACTCGCATAAAGAAAATTTATGTCACCGAACAGTTACAAAAAGATTTAGTTAACGGACGACTAGCTATTGCAAAGCTGGGCAATGAGTTCGAATTACTGCCATCCTCAGCGGCCGAGAAAATAAGGCAGCGTGACCCACAGGTCATTGTTTTGCTTAACACCTACGAGGTGACTGGTGTAGATGAGGATGATCCTTACGCTGAATACCAGATTCCCGATGATTTGATGTGGTAGTTATCATGTTGGCGTGGCGAGGCGCCCGAGAATCAGTTGGCTGAAACCTTGTTTGCCAGTGCCATGCCAATCAGCATGGCCACAACGAATATTGCGGTTTTCCAGTCCTGGTAGAGTAACGATGACATCGCCGAGCCTGGGAAATAGCCATACAGTCCCCAGCCGATACCATAGAGGGCAGCACCACCGACGAGTTCCCCGTTGATGAACTTCGTTGTAGGTAGCAAAAATCGTAGAGACATTAGAGGGCTCTTTCGTCGCATTACAAAGGGGAATGTCATCAGAATGACGCAAGCCGCGGCGCCGATGACAAATGCCAAGTCGGGTGTCCAGTTGCCGAGCACATCTAGAAATCCCAAGACCTTCGCCGTGTCCGTCATGCCAGACACCGCTAAACCCGCGCCAAAAACGAGACCACACAGCAGGGCGATTACATTTCTCATTTATAACCCCGGCACTAAATGGCGAACGATATACAGTGTGGCGATCCCCGTGCTCATAAAAATTACAGCGGCAACCAGATAGCGTGCAGAAAACCAAACGATTCGCAGTACACCCTGACTACTGGTAAAACCAGAGCCTAACTTTACACCGAAGCCCACCAGTAGTCCGCCAATAGCGGCGTGCCACCATTGTAAGGGGCTTGCTTGTGGGTAGGGCGTATCCAACAGTGTGTGATACAGGAGTGGGCCGAGCACTAGGCCGACAACGAATAGCCAGCGCCAGGCGTTGTCAGGTTGAGCTGAAACGGCGCCCCAGACAATTCCGCCGACACCTGCAATTCGTCCAAGAAAAAAAAGCAGAAAAAAGGCCGAGATGCCAATCAGCACGCCGCCAATAAGTGGTGTGATGTACGCGACCATTAGGTTTCCTTTCTAAATATTGATTCTATCGGTTTTCATAGCGGTTTAAGTCAAACAGCCCCGCCTCAATAGGCTGATTTGCTTTGTACTGCGCGTTTAGCCGGTCGGACAACGGCCAAAACAGAGGAACGTTGGTACGACGGACGCCGTAGGCAGTGACCAGATCGACGTAGTCTGTCTCACTGCGCATTGACATGATGGCTCGGACAAAATTTTCCAAGTCCTGGTCACGCAACTGGAAGAAGACGTTAGGGTAGGCGCCGATAAAGCCTTTGACTACGGTCAGGTAGTCTTCTTCCGGAATACGTCGTTTTTGTTCCTCAAAAATCTGTGCGTTGTTTGAATAACTATCGTTATGCAAGATGGTAAATACGCTTACACCATTATCTTCTCTTAATACTTCCACAAAAGCGACTTCTGGCATCAGGCTGAATGGCTTGCCCTGCAGTGTCTGCAGCTTGGCGAAACGCGGATCAGCCGGCTGGTATCGTGCGGCCTCACCACCCGGTTGACGCTGTTGCAGCATGCTCAATAGTTCCTGCTTGGCGTTGTCAGTGTGGTACTGAATGTCGGTCTGCTGGCTATAAGCCACTGATTCGGTCATGACATGATTCTTGGTGTCCTCAGTGGCTCCTCGATACCAGAAATTTCGGAGCGGCATGCGATCCTTTTCTGGCAGGAAAAATAGAAAGTTCTGTTCACCTTCCATGCGCAGGAAATCCATATAAAGACGGGTCTCAAGCTGGAGTGCCACGTTACCAAAAACGTCAAAGTCCGCGACGAGCAGATAGTGAATACGCTCCAGTAGGGAGTAGTTGATCACCCATGCTGTTTTGGGTTGCTGGCCTACGAAGCCTTTGACCACAGAAGCGCTGCTAATGTGTCTGAAGACTGTTAGGGCAGCATTGTCGTTGTCGCCATCACCATCCCATATCAGGTCTAGGTCGATTTTTGTGCCTTCAGTTCCGGCAGTGACACTGGCAATGAATTCCGTCTTGGCTTGCAGAAACTTCAATTGCTCCTTGGAATAATCGTGCCATTCAAGCAGAGATATTACCGCGCCTTGCCTATCCTTGGGCAGGCGCATGTTATTACTTTCACTAGCGAGAAATTCAGCCATTAAAAGACTGTTTTTACTGTCAGGGTCGAGAAAGACAATCCAGAAATGATCCTCGATCACATTTAATGCTACTTGGCCGCGACATACCGGCCCTTTGATGTATCCCATAATGGTGAACTGGGCTTCATCCAGCATAAACTTGTAACGGGCACTTTGCGGCAACTCTCGATAGGCGATAAAGGGGTTGACGGCGACATCAATACCGTAAGGTGGCAGAGTAGTCACTTCGTAGTCCGGATCGAGAAATAGTGACTGCCAGCGCTGCATGCGCTGCGCGTTCAACGGGTAGGGCATATGCCGTTTGGCAAGTGCAACAGAACGCACTTGCTGCAATCGATAGTAGAATCTCGCTTCACCCGGACTATTATAGGGGCGCCTGGTAGCGATAATATCAATGGGCTGTCCTGTTGGTGTGCGCGAACGCACCAAGTTGTAATAGAGGCCCGTCGATTCAAGATCAGAAAAATACAGATCGCCTATGAACAGGTGCTCATACATATAGCGCGCCGTTAGGCGCTGTTTCAAGCTCTCACCGTTGAAAAATTCTTCCCAGCGTTGCACGGCATTTAATTCTGCTGCTGAGGGTGACATCATGGGTACACCTAATGCGCCATCGTTCAGCCACTGGGTGATGGTGGTATGTTCTTCCTCACTGAGTCCTGGTAGCCCATAGGGCATGCCCCACAGTGGGTATTTATCGGCGAACGTATTGAAGTCTTCAGGCTTGGTGCACTGTTGCTTGCGATCCATTCCCAGTGTAATGCTATCTGGCAATTTTTTCCCATTAGGCAGCGGGTGTTGTTGTTTTAGTGCCAGCATGCGGGCGAGCAGGCCTTGGTCCGGCGTTTCCTCGTTTAATACAGGATAAAAACCTTTTTGACGCCACTGCTCAACCGTCTGAGCATCCTCAAACAAGCGAGTAGGAACAGCGTCGGTGATCCGGGTGCCGTCGTAGACTATTTCCTTACTCGCACCTCTTTGTACGCCGGCCCAGGCATCCATTTTTAGCTGGCAGGGAGCGTCGTAACACCCATGACACACCATACATCGCTGTTCTACGACGGATTTGACCTGAGGAGGGTAGTCGCTGTCTGCAAGTGTGCAAAAAGACAGTAAAAGCGCTACCAATGTGAGGGTGAATCTACGGATCATTCTGGTACCTATGTTTAGGCGCCTATTAAAGACAATATTATCGATTAGAACAAGGGGCCGGTTGATTTGCTACGCTGTCTAGTCGGCATGTGGTCTTTGTGAGCCGTAGCCAGTGGTATCGAGTAACTCGCCGATGAGGGACTGCCGATATTGGTAGCCTGCTATAGGTGAGCACGAATAAGGCGTTTACTCAGTAAGTGCCGACAATATTCTCCTGCACAAAGCGCTCAATCTCCGTGGGGCTATATCCCGCTTCATGCAGTACTTCCTTAGTATGCTCTCCCAAACGGGGAGGGTGGCGGTAGATGGCGGCAGGTGTTTCGGATAAATGCCCTGGATAACGCACGTAACGCAGGGTTCCCGCCTCGGGGTGCTCGACGTCAAAAATAGTACGGTTGTGTTTGGCCTGTGGGTCCTCGGCAAATTCGCGCACGGTCTTGACTGGACCGAAGGGTACGCCTGACGCATCCAGTTTTGATAGCAAGTCTTCGGTGGTAAACCGCTTCATCACTTCACCTATGGCATCCAACCATGGCTCAAAATCACTAATACGTTCGCCGACGTTACGCATGCCTTCCCGTTCCAGCAGTTCAGTACACTCCAATGCGTTGCAAAAATTTTGGAAATGGTTGTCCTGCAGGGCCATCCCCACAACAAAGCCATCACTGGTTTCAAAGGTGCGCAGTACAGCGAGGGGGACAGGGTCCTGCATGTCGCTGGGCATGAAACTATCCACCGGCATCATGTCTGCAAGGGAGTTGGCAGCCCAGGCATCAATCATCGGTACATCCACGCGTTGTCCCTTGCCCGTTCCGCCCGGACGATCGCGCGCATAGAGGGCTGCTATGGCGACCCCGGCGGCCGTCGTCGCCGTTGTCTTGTCGACAATAGCCGATTGGATGAGTTGTGGTTTTCCGCCAAAAGGCATGCCCTGAATATGCATCATGCCGACCAGACCCTGTGCGAGCGGATCATAGGCGGGTTTGTGCGAATAAGGGCCGGTCGGGCCGAAGCCCGTAATGGACACAAAAATTAATTTATCATTAATAAGACGTAAGTCTTCGTAGCCAATACCCAGGCGGTCAGGTACCCCGCCACGAAAGTTCTCAACCAATATATCCGCGCTCTCCACCAGTTTTTTAATAATGGCGATACCTTCAGGATTTTTAAGGTCCACAGTCAGGCTGCGCTTATTGCGATTCATCTGGGTATAGAAACCGGTGAGGCCGGCTTTCTGTGGTGGAGCCATCCAACGTGCAACCTCGCCGTGGGTCGGTTCGATCTTGATGACATCAGCACCCAGGTCGCCCAGTTGCTGGCTACATAATGGCCCGGTAATCATCGAAGTGATGTCGATGACGCGAATGCCCCTTAAGGGACCTTGAGGTAAGTCTGACAGTTGCACGTCCAATGAAATTCTCCTGTTGTATTTCTATTATGGGCTCATTCTACACGTCGTCGAGCGATGCAGCGACGTTCTCGGCCTATTCGGCCACGCCGGGTTGATCGAATATTGAATCGACAGAAATGGGCCAGCACGAGACACGTTGCTATCGGGTGTCAGTGGACCAGCGTGCATAATATTATGCCGATGCCTCTTCCAGATTTAGAGGACAGTAGATACCACCAGGTGCCTCGATCAGGATGGCACAGCGGTTGCAATGAATGCAGCCGTTTTGATAGTTGCGGTCAGCCATCGCATGGTTGACGAAGGCAGGGTCTTTGATCAGAGGGCGGCCCAGCTGAATGAAATCAAACCCTTCACCCATGACTTTCTCTATACTGGCGACATCGGTACAGCCCCCTATGTAAACCATCTGACAGTTGACGCGATCACGCACTCGCTTGGCGTCGTCAAGAAAGTATAACTCTTCATAGGGATAGTGGTTGAACATCCTAGAGCCCACAAGCTTCAGCCCCAGTTTCATAATCGGATTTTTCTCTACCTCGATCAAACCCTTCTCTAATGTGTCACCCCGAAAATAGAGCATGGGATTAAAACTGCTGGTGCCGCCGGAACAAATCAGGGCGTCAATTCCGCTCGCGTCTAGCATCGCGGCAACCTCTATGGCCTCATCGATGTGCAAACCATCCTTGATGCCATCTGTAAGGCCTATTTTACCAAGAATAGGAAAGTCATCCCCAACGGCCCTGCGCACCGCGTCCATCACACGCAGGGGAAGCCGCATACGGTTGGCCAAACTGCCGCCATAGTTGTCGGTGCGTCGGTTGGTTTTGGGGCTAATGAACTGGCTAATGCCATAGCCGTGGCTGAAATGAATTTCTACCGCATCGAAACCGGTTGCTTTCATTAGTGCGGCTGCATCGGAATAGGTCTGCACTAGGTAATCAATGTCGCCGACTGACATCGCACCCGCGAACGGCATACCAGATGCCGCGCCTAGCATATTGAATTGGCGGGAGGGTCCTAGCGGGCGCTTCAGGCGCTGCATTTTTCGATTTTTAGAAAAGTTTCCGCAGTGAGTCATTTGGCCTGAAATAGCGGCATCAGGCGCCGTTTTTTTAAGTTCACTGTTCATATGGGTAAGGCGATCGCGGATACCCTCATGAATCCACATCATCTGATCGTTGATGCGGCCGTCTGCTTCAGTGGTGCAGTAGCCGATAGTTGTCATAGCGGTGCCGCCCGCAACAATGCCCTTGTGAAAGTTCAGCAGTAACTCACCGGGTATACCATCTGGAGTTTTACCCTCGTAGGTGGCAGCCTTGAGGATGCGATTCTTCAGCGGCAGTTTGCCGAGCATCGCGGGGGAGAAGGCTTTGTGCAGGCTATCGCTCATGACGTACCCTTAAGCTGGATTTACACGTGATACGCCATATCCTATGGAGTATGGTTATAGATATCAATGATAGGGTGGTTCAGTGTCGGATACCAATCGGGGTAGTAAGCCTCGAATGCAGCTGAGCGCAGAACGAGATCATGCCAAGCGGGAGACTGAACGTATGATAGTGACGCTGCTCTCAGATATGCTTATTCGTCAATTTGTGCAGACAATCTATGATGCGAGAGTCTGTTTCTTCGAGAGTTTTCCACTTCACCCCGATGGCTCGCTTCGTGATGAGTTGACGTTTGACGAGACACACCTCGCAGGTTCAGGTTATCGGCTTTGGCAGTCGCTACTGGAACCAACGGTGTCACGCTATAGCCAGAAACCATAATCAATTGGCTAAAATTTTTTTCAGGTATTCCCGCCC
The DNA here is from genome assembly GCF_047729875.1 of Halioglobus sp. Uisw_031. Lineage (NCBI taxonomy): Bacteria > Pseudomonadati > Pseudomonadota > Gammaproteobacteria > Cellvibrionales > Halieaceae > Halioglobus > Halioglobus sp. Uisw_031. The sequence continues at coordinate 916,793 of NZ_CP159826.1, forward strand.
TTGTGTAGCCGTTGAAAAACTATATCCACGGTGACTGGAAAGTGATCCAGACGTGCCGCACGTTCCTTTCCCTCCCGAGTGGCACGAAAGAGGTGGGGAGTCATGCTGAGCAGTTGATGGATTTGTAGCTGGCTCAAAGGGTCAGTTTGAAACTGTAATGTTGACGTTTCCCCTTCCGAGAAACCCGCTGCGCAGGCCTGGGTCAACATCGTTGATTCGGAGCGTCTGACTTCCGGGTAGATAATTTTGCGTAGCTCGATGAGATGTTGTGGCCCCGCATCGACCATCAGTAAGGTCCCCTCTTTCTTCAGTACGGATCGAAAAGAGTTGAACACGGGGAATCCAAATAAGCTAAGCAGACAATCGACACTGTGTGGTGCCAGAGGAATGTTGCGATTGCTGGCGACCAGCCAAGTGGCAGCAAGTCGGCGTGTTGCGGCCTGTACTGCCCATTTGGAGATATCAAAGCCAATAATTGAAGGCCTACAATGACTGGAGGATGCGATCTGGGTCGCCAGTTGTTCTAGATAATATCCCTCACCGCAGCCTGCATCTACAATGGTCGAGTCCGCATTGATCTGCGGTTTGATGAGGCTTGCCAGCTTATCGGCCACCGGTTGATAGTGGCCGTCGCTGAGAAAATCACGTCGTGCTGTCACCATCTCTTTACCGTCACCGGGATTTCGACTACGTTTATCCGCAGCGCCAAGAAGATTGACATAGCCCTGCCTGGCGATATCAAAAGCATGCCCGCCCTCGCAGCGCAGACAATCTGCATCAAGCTGTAAAGCGTGCTGGTCTAGCGGACATTTCAGCAGGTTATTGTGAAGAAACTTCATTTGAATAGTGTACTCACTGTGAATGAGTGCTTGTGGCTGCAGCGCCCATTCATTGAAGTTGTACTGAAAAATAAGCCAAAATATCGTTTAAGGCCTCACGAGTAGGATGGCCGCTCTCATTCACAAAATCGAGCGTAAGCACCGAATGACCTTTTCCCGGCAGAGTATGGGTGATAACACGTGTTGCGTCAGGGTCGTTAAATGCGTTTTCAATGGCATGATATTTTTCAGCAGTGCACATAGGGTCTTCGGCAAACCGGTAGGCGTGTATCGGGGCGGTGTTGTCGATACGTTGTCGAATGGTAGTAATGTCTTCGTCTGACATGTGCAACTGCGTGGGTTTTAGTAACGGCATCGATGGCTGGGAACTGACAGCGGCCAGCACACTGTCATCGCCCATCAATGAGATCGCAAAATTGCCCGTGAGGCACATACCGATAACGCCGACACCCTTTGTTTGGCTCTGCGCTTTAACATCGCGACATAGCGCTTTTAGCCAGTCCACAATCGGGCTTGAGCCATTCGCCTCAAACAAGCTGAATTCCTTGCGCATACAGAACACGCGCACTAGGTTGCCGCCGATACTGACTTTCTCCAGTGGGCCAAATAGGTGCGGTAGTATCACCTCGAAGCCGTGTTCAACAAATTCATCTGCCAGCCGCATTGTTTCAGGTCCGATGCCGGGTAGCTCCTGAATGATTATTATCGGTGCACCGCGACCACGGCGATAGACATCATGGCTGATGGTTTGTCCGGTACTGCATGTGGCACTAAAGGAAGCTGAGTCGTAGTCGGTAATGGGTGTAGCAGAATGATTCATGGTTTATACCCAGTGAAGCGACTTTTCATACGTCGAACGCAGCGTACGTCACTGTAACACCCGTTCGCACTTAAAATCAGAAATGGCGCACGATACTTTCCGCATAGGTCTCCATGAACTGTTTCTTCTCATCAACGGTAGAGTGTTTTTTGCCCAGCGCATACTGGAACGGTGGCGCTACGGTACTTTCGAGTCCGTCATCGGCCAATCGTTGATAGAGTTTCAGGCTGGGGGCGGCGCTGATCCCAAGCATGGCTTCAAAAGGTAGGTGGTCTCGTCCATATTCTTGACGCAGTTCATTCAGCCGTCGTAATAGCGGGCCGACGTCCTCAGGGGTCGTGCCTGCACCTATGTAGCCGCCTCCAACGCGCGCCGCGCGCCGCAGTGCGATTTCGCTGGAACCTCCCACATAGATCGGAGGGTGCGTACTGGGTGCAGGGCTTAATTGTACTCGCGGAAAGTCAAAATGAGCGCCGTGATATTCAACCATTTGGCCACTCCAAAGGGTTTGCAGCACCTCAATAATTTCATCGGTAATCTTCCCGCGCTGGTGAAAATCAACGCCATAGATATCAAACTCTTCCTTCATCCAGCCAATTCCCACGCCCAAGATAAAACGGTTGTCACTGAGTATCGCAAGGGTAGCACTCGCTCGCGCAACTTCATGGGGATTGCGCAGCGGTAAAACGTAGACCCCGCAGGTAAAAAGGAGTTTGCTCGTTACCGCGGCCATGGCCGCGAAAATAGCCGTTTGGTCGGGGTATTCGTCATCGGGTTGCATCGGCGGCACACCGCTTTCAGAATAGGGATAGTTCGGAACGATGGACTCAGGGTAGACGGCGTGATCCCCACTCATGAGTCCATGAAAGCCCATCTCCTCTGCAAAGCGGGCAATTTCAGTCAGTTGTTCAGTTTCGGCCCAGGTAATAGCTTGCCAGAATTTCATATCGGTTCCGTCACATATCGTACAGTGAAACTGTCGTTTTAAATGGACTCTCGCGGGACGTCGAAATACGCTTCGTACTCCGTAAACAGTGCACGCAGTTCGTCCTCCTCCATGCCCGTATTGGCTAGACTGTATAAATGCTTGCCGTGTTTGTCTGCAGGGTTGTTATCGAGAAAAGATTGCATTGCCGTGGCAGCTTTGTCAGACAGCTCTATATCGAAGTGTTCGTAGGCACGACGAACGGTGCCCACTTGGTCTGCCATAAAATCGCGGAAGTACAGGTCGACAACCTGACTTTCGGGAAGTTGTCCTGATTTTCGATAGGCGACGGTATTGTTGTAACCCTGCGATAAAGCTTTGGCATAGTAGGCGGTCACCTTGCTCAGGTCGGTGCGGTCACTGGACAGGGTATGCAAAGTCGCTGCCAGATTGCTCATGGAAATAACAGTTTTCACTGGATCGCGATGCGTTTGCACAAACAGTGCATCGGGATATTCGCGATGAATGTGTTGTAGATGCCATAAATGTTGGGGAGACTTGAGAGCCCAGCGTTTTCCCGGTGCTTTCCACTGCAGGACCTGCAGGAAGCGCCGATGCCATTTCAGCGCTGACCGCATATCGCATTCCATGACCCAGCGGTCATACGTGGGCACGTAAAACTGCACAAGATAAATCATTGAGGTGAAATCATGACTGGTCATAGTGACACATTCTTGAGCCCGTTCGGCGCCCATGGGATGCATTGTTTTAAATTGTGGCAGGAGTTGGTCAACCCTTTTCAGATCCTGCTCTGCCAATGCGATGCGCGGATCACTGCCATAAGTTGCCGTTTCCGGCGGCGGCAGCGGTCGAGCCGTTTCCCAGGTAAGGGGCACACGGTTGTCTGGGTCCATCACCAGCAAATCATGAAAAATCGTAGTGCCAGAACGTGGCGGGCCGACCACGAATATCGGCCGTTCTATGCGCTGCTCCTCAATCTCAGGCTGTTGTTTCAACAGTGCGACAAAATTCAGCCTGTTCTCCAGTGTGCGTACCAGATCAGACTTGGCGATGATACGACCGAGTAGCGAAAGGTTAGCCTCCTTTTCTAGCCCTTCCAGAAGCAGTGCCAGTGGCTGCCTAAAATCATTCTCCCCAAAATCACTGAGTCCAGTATTGTCTGTGGCGGTCTGCAGCAGTTTATTGAGGCTCAGATTGAGGGGTTGAACGCCAATGCCATTGACGCTGCGCCCGACCATATTGAGAAATCGTACAGGCAAGGGCATTGCTGTTTTCATTTCAGGCCCCTAGATCAGCTAGCTTCATCAACGTTGTCTGCGGTGTTTCGACGTCGCCTGTCACTAAAAAGAAGCGCCAGAACACCAAGCCAAAAATGTTGCCCTCAGTGTCAAGCCAGTTTGGTAGGCCAGGGTCTGAGTGGGCGATTATCATTTTAAAGCTACCGTCGCTTTCTAATACTGTTTGAGTCCGGTTTAGGGATACGCTGCGGCTGCGAAAATCAAAGGTCTGCTGAAATCGATTCCACAGACACACATTGCCGAAACGACAGTCTGGCCAGCGGCCGGTAATGACCAATGCCTCATCCGGGCCAATAAAAAATGGCGCCATCGAATAGTGCGCATCGAAAGCTGCGAGGCCAAAGTCACCGGGTGGCTGTGGCGGTGGAAATTCGTTGGGCGTCAGTGACACAAATGAGGGAAGTACGCCGTTGGCCATTGGTGGCATGCCGAGCGTCCTGCCGTGTATGGCGTTGCAGACGCGTCGAATACCGGCAGACACTGACTCGTCAGTGGGTGCCGCAGGCACGCCTTTCGCCGTCAGACATTCAATGCGGATACGCGGCTCTAGGTTGGGTTCCATAGCGGCAGGACTTGCGTGTTCAAAATAATGCCGCGTTGTAACCCGAGAGGCGCCAGCCTCAAGTGGCAGCCAGCCTTTGTCCTTTGGTTCGCCGCCCAGATACAGCGTAAAATCGCCATTGCTGTCAATTTCCAGGTTTTGGTCATTAATCACGCCAGCAGTTCTGGTTGCCATATGTCCTTCTTCAGCGCCCACCTCGATGGTGAGCGAAAAGTAGGCTGCTCCATGGATACTGCCGTGTATGACGTAGGCGTGATCGGGGCTTACAGGAGCATCGAAATAAATCGCGTCTGAGTTGTCCCCTGTGAGTTTGCGGCTTGATGTCGTAATGCGACGAAAGTCTGGACGACTGGCATCCAATTCAAAGTTTCCCACTAGAGACGCTTCTATAATGTGCATTAGCGCGCGGTGGGAACCGACGATGTCCTCTGGGGAATTTAGGTTCCATTCAGGGCTTGACCAACGGGTGTCGACCTCTTGCAGTAGCTCAATAAATTCGCCTAGGGCAGTGCGACTCTGTGTTTGAATAGTCATAGTGGGTTCCGTAACGTGTTACTTATTGGCTGTCGCCGTATGAGGGTTAGTGGATTCGAAAGGAATATTGAAGCGTTTACGATAAAACATCAATCGCTGCTCAACCTCCTGTGGGTCGAGGCCGAAATCAGTCAGACTGTACTTGTGTGCACCGTGCTGGTGCTGCTGATTACTGTCTAGCCAGCCTTGCATTGCAATACGCGCATCAGGTGTGAGCGGTCGCCCTAAAAAATTGTAAATGCCCTGCATTGCATGTTCCCAGTCTGCAGTGATGTCTGCATACAAAACGTCATACTGATTTTGATCAGGAACGCTGGCAGCACGTACTTGAAGGCTTTTCTGCAGCATACGCTCAGTCTTCCTAAGCCACTCCTGGCCTACCCATTCAGGCGTTACACTGGCACTGTCGCGCACGATGGCGTTCCACACCATCGAGCATGAAGAACCAACCACTTTGACCGGATCACGGTGTGGGCAAATCAGTTTGGCATTGGGAAATACCTGTAAAAGCGCATCTAAGTCCTGCATATGTTGCGGAGACTTGAGAAGCCAAGGTTTGTCCTCGGGATCATCTCGAAACCATGAAATAATTTTTAGCAGAAGCGCCATATGCTCATAGGCGGCTGTCTGGTTATGCGTCATTAACCATTCGGCAAACGTTGGTATTTTTGCCGATACCTCGAATAACTGTGTTGAAAAACCATGCTGTATTAGGCCAATTTCTTCTTCCACTTCGAAGGTGTCCAGCGGGTGCACCGCGGCAATCTGTGGGCTCATATACAGAACCGCTTTCAAGCCTTTTTCTACTGCGGTGATACGCGGGTCAATTTTCCCATTGGCCCTTGCCGTAAAGCACTCTGGATACGGCACCGGATAAACTGACTCCCACGATTTGAGATGCAGGAAGTTTGAATCCGATGCCATCAGGCGTTGTAGTCGAGTGGTGCCAGAGCGCGCAAGGCCAACAATGGCGACCGGGTCCGGCATCGAGCGTGCAAGAATTTCGGGATGGCGTTTGACAAGGTCCTGAGCATATAAGCGGTCTGTTAGCAGGCGCAGAATACTAGATTTGCTCATAAACCTGCCTAAAGGATTGAGGTCTGCCTCATTTTCTAGTGACTGTACTAATAGCTCCATCGGCTCCAGAAAACTGTCTCCGCCAAAGTCGGTTAGACCGGTTTTCTTTTTTGCTGCTGCAATTAGCGCCGATGGATTAAGATCAAAACGAGCGATACCTAGGGCACCGGCGCCACGCAGTGCGCCGTTGAGGAGGCGCATCGGAGTACGCTGGTAATCGATGGCTTGCAATTTTTTGTTCGTAGTCATTCTGTATTCTCATTGCGGCAATATTAAATAATTGGCTCTTATGTGGTCGGCGCCGCTTTACGCTATCATCCATTTAACCGAAGATGCCAGACTAAATGTGTTCAAAAAGAGATTCTTTTTATCAATGATTGATGCAAAGCCCGATCAGGTCGTGTCCATTCTCGCCGCTGCCAGGCGCTGCTATCTTGCCAATGGTATTTCTGCCACTGGTATGAAAGACGTCGCTGCCAGTGCTGATCTGGCGCGCTCCACCCTGTACCGATATTTTCCAGGTCGTGACGACTTGTTGGTTGCGACGATTATGGAAGAAATGATTGAGCTTAACGATTGTATCCGCAAGCGGTTAGCGAGATACCCCCATCCTGCGGACCAAGTGGTTGAGGGGCTATTAGTTGCGATCAAGGAAATTCCTCGGCGGCCACTGCTGCACGCGGTGTTTGCATCGGAGGGCGACAGCCGAGCGCGCCGCGTGATTTGGAGTTCCGGCGCTATTGTTAGTTTCGGGGAGGAACTGATGGATCACGTTATTCAGCCTGCTCGCGATGCAGACTTGTTGCAGGACGCTGTGCGTCCTGAAATTTTGATAGAGTGGGTCTATCGTCTGTTATTGTCATTTCTCACGCTGCCCAGTAACTGGGTCAAAAGTGATGTGCAATTGCGCGCTACGCTGCATGCGCTGCTGGTCCCTGTGTTATTGAAGTAACTTTTGAGGCAGTTTCTGCGATTGCTTCTGATCCGGCGACCGTGGCAGCCATTATTTCATGTGCACAGTTGTAGCCAGGCAGAAATGTCACGCCCGGGCCGGGATGACAAGACGCTCCGCACAGAAACAGGTTGTCAATGGGTGTTGTGTGGCCGGTACCGTCAATAAGACAGCGATCGCCGATCATTTGGTCGGGATGTAGCAGGCCATGAGTCCAGTCACCGTTAGTAACGCCCTGCATGCTGGCAAAATGATCAGATGAAAAAATAGCCTGATCCACAATGACCTCACGAAAGTCGGGCATATACAGGCAGATATGGTCAATAAGCTTTTCGCCCATCTGGTCTCTTAATTTGCCCCGTTTATCCTTATCTGCCTCACAGGGAAAATAGAAGCCATAGGCACTTGCGATATGGAAACCGGGTGGCGCAAGTGTTGGATCGACTATTGTGGGTATCTGAAATGCCAGTGGCACATGTTCAGGCAGTTCGCCGCGCAGACAGGTTTCGTAACTGCGCTGGAGTTCGCTAGGATCGAGCACCATGGCGCCGCCAAAGTAGGCGCCAGGTATGTTATTGAGATTTTTCAGATGGGCAGAATATGTGGGTCTGCGTTTAAGTTTAAACAGCATATGTACAAACGCGCCTTGGTGAGTGAACGCGTCTACTTTCTCTTGGTCGGCCTCGTTGAGAGTATGGTTTTCCAGTAAACCGTTAAAGGTTGCCTGTTTATCTAGATTGGAAACGATGATGTCTGCGTACAGTCGTTGTCCGTTTTTTAGCTCAACGGCCACTGCACGATTGTCTTCCACAACAATGTGTGAAACACGCTGCTTCAATCTTACCTCGCCTCCCAGTTCACTGATTTGCTGGGCAAGGCAGTCTGAAAGCTTCCCGATGCCGCCCTTAACGCGTTGCATCAAACCGTCTGAGCCCTCCTGCGCCATAGTGTAGATTAAACACATGCCAGAGCCTGGCGAATAGGGTCCTTTGTAGGTTGCCTGCACCGCGGCAAAAGCCATGCTGGCGCGCAGTTCTCGGTGCTTGATCGGATCTGGAAAAAATTTGTCGATAATGTCCATGGCCGAGCCTTTGAAAGCCAGTTCCAAGTGTTCCCGCTGCTTTGCCGTTTTCGCTTCGGCAATAAGCTCTTCCAATTTGCGCGGTGCTTTGCGCGCGGTGAAGCGATCGAGCACCTGCGCTGGATACTGGCAAAACTTCATCAGCCGGACGAATCCCAGCATAGCACCGGGGCCGAAACTGCGCAGGACGTTAAACGCAAGCTTCAGCGGACTCTTAAACAAAATCAGTGGACGAGCATCGGCGCCTGCCAGATTCACTGCCATTACCGGCAGTGGGATTAACTCTACGCCATGCGATTCGAAATCGAAATATGATTTTATCTCTGTAGAGAGAGGAAACAGGCAGCTCGCGCCGACTTCATTGAGGCAGCCCTTGAGGATTTCCCGAGTCCCCCCATCCCGCCGACATAGTTGTTTTTCTCTAGCACGAGAACCTTTTGTCCATTGCGTGCCAGCACTAACCCTGTCGCAAGACCATTGTGGCCGGCACCGACAATGATACAGTCGTACTCTTCACCAGCTGTTGATGCAGAGATGTCAGCTTCGGTCTGTTTGCTCATACTATGCGCTCCAGCGTTGGGTGGGGCCTTGTATAACTGCCTTGTCGGACATATTATTTTAAATGTCCGATTACGGCAAGGTTTTGAAAAGCGTTTATTTATTTTTTTTGCATAGGGTTCAGATGGTGATAATCAACACTGTAAAGCTAGTTCTGATCGTTTTCAAAGCGTGTTGCCGGCTTGTGTGGGATGCCGTGGGAGATATCACGGGTGGTAGTTTGCCCTTCAAGGCAGACGATGTTGCCAAGCCTGACACCTTGGCTCGCCTGATCAACGAAGGGGCATTGCAGCCGCACCCGGCGCCAATCGTTATCAACTCGGTAGCGCGTCAGGACATACCCTCTGTGAGCAGCAATTGCCACAATCTTGTACTGACGATCGAACAGGCCGGTGAGGCTACTTTGCCCTCAAGTTTGTTCGTCAAAGTGCCGATGGAGTCTCTAGCGACTCGCTGGTTTTTTAGTATTATCAATTCCTGGCAGTTGGAGTCCTATTTCTTTCGCCACGTGGCGCAGACCCTGCCTTTGCGCACACCCATCACCTATGCCACCGCCTCCCGAGGCTCGCGCTTTTATCTAGTGCAGGAAAACCTCCATGAAGACCCTACGGTGGAGTTATTTATTAATCCGGACATGATGGAGGGGCCATCGCTGGAGCGGGTCTACGGCTGCCTGGACACCTTTGCTCGATTGCACGCCTGCCACTACGACCTTAGTAGCCAAGAGCGCGAGGCGATACTCCCGTTGGGTTACCATCTTTTTCTTTCTCCCACCATGGGGTTAGTCGCACGAAATCTGAACCGTATGGCGCTAACGCCTTGTATGAAAAAACGCCCTGGCGAAATACCGGCTGATGTCGCAGAGGCGTATCGGCTTACGATCAGCCACTGGGACGATTTATTGGGGTATTGGTTCTCCGGCCCGTTGTCTTTGCTGCATGGAGACAGCCACCTGGGTAACTTCTTCGTCAGTGGACAGGAGATGGGTATGCTGGATTGGCAGGCTGCACATTGGGGTAAGGGTATTCGCGACGTGCAATACTTCCTTATTGATTCGCTGCCGGCTCCGACCCTGGCGGCTCATGAGCGAGAATTAGTTGAATACTACGTTCAGCGCCGAGCTCATCACGGCACGGCTATTGATCTTGAGCAGACATGGCAGGAATACCGTAGCTTCACATTCCACACATTGATGACCATCATTGTTACCATTGGCTTTGGTGCGCTTAACGAAGAGCAGGACGTCCTGTTTACCGAAGTTTTGAGGCGCGCCGTGGCAGCCGTTCAGCGGGTAGATTACGCGGGCTGGCTGCGAGAATTTTTGAACTGACCCTCGGCCTAAACCCTTTTTTCTTTGTAGCGTGGCTTGGGTACTATGACTAGAGTCACTAGTTGACGTATAAGCAATATTGACGGGCCGATTCTGTCGGCGTCCATTAGGCCATTGACTCAGGATACTATCCGATGAAAGCAGTTCGGTGTTGCGATAAACAGGTTCATGTGGTCGATGTGCCAGCTCCTAAGGGCGAAGGCGTAATCGTGAACGTGCGTTCGGCAGGTATCTGCGGTTCCGATCTACACATGCTTAACGCGGGATTTAATCTTGCTGCGACACTGGGTCATGAGGTCGCCGGGACTTTGAGTGATGGTCGTGCCGTGGCATTGGAGCCGATTGCACCCTGTGGGCACTGTGATATGTGTGTGCAGGGCGATTACAGTCTATGTCGGTTGAGTGCAGGAATGGTCTACGGTGTGGGTCGCGACGGCGGTATGGCAGAGAAAATCATCGTGCCTGCACGTTGCATTGTACCCTTGCCCAGCAACGTCAGCGCTGCCGATGCCTGTCTTGTAGAGCCGTTAGCAGTGGCGACACACGGTATACGCATGCTGGACATTAAGCCCACCAGCCGGATAGCTATAATCGGCGCGGGTGCGGTAGGACTTGCGGCAGCTGCGATTCTAACACCGCTTGTCGCCAAGGTGGATATTGCCGCCCGACACGACGCGCAAAGAGACGCTGCCGAGCGTTTAGGCGCAGGGCTTAATCCTAGTGGAGAATATGATGCGGTAGTGGAGTGCGCCGGTAATTCTGGAGCGCTAATGCAGGCTGCTCGCCTGTGTAAACCCAGCGGTGTTATTTTGTTGCTGGCCACTTATTGGGACGGCGTAAGTCTGCCTGCATTTGAAGTTTCGATGAAGGGCCTGAAAATCTACGCCTCCTCGATGTATGATCGCCACGGGCTGGTGCGCGACGTTGATGCGGCCGCCCAGTTGATGGCCCAGCGCCCTGAGTTACCAGGAATTTTGATTACGCATCGATTGCCTCTCGACGCCGCCGCAGAGGCTTTCTCTATCGCAGCGAATCGAAAGGCGGGTGCAATTAAAGTGGTGTTGGAGCCGTAAGCGATTGTGGAGACAGGCGCGCCATAACTTTAACAATTCTTAACCAAAGTCTTCCAGTGTTTTACATGAAGTTTTGTTCCAATAAAGTCCTGACACACTATTGGAGATCAGATATGAAAGCACTTATTCTTGCACTAAGTTTGACACTCGTTTCCAGCGCCGTATTGGCACAATCGGAGGATGAGCCGCCCAGCGGTAATAAAGTCGCTAAATTAGAGCGTATGCAAAACAATTTGGGACTGACAGATGAGCAAGTTGAGCAGATGCGTGACATTCGCCAAGCGGGCGGCAGTCGCGAAGATATGAACGCAGTACTTAATCCAGAGCAGCAGGCAAAGGTAGCCAAACTTCGTAAGACGCACAAGGGCAAAGGTGGAGATCGGAAACGTCGTTTACAGCAGCTGGACCTGAGTGACGAGCAGAAGACGCAAATCCAGAATATTCGGAAGGAGGGCGGTTCGCGAGAGGAGGTCCGTGCTGTTCTGACGCCGGAGCAGCAGGCTAAATTGAATGCGGCGCACGAAAAACATAAAGAGGCAGGCGTGCACGCTGAACAATAGGCAAACGCCACGGCCGACCCGACGATCAGGTTGGCCGTTTTTTATCGGTCTGGTGTATTCTCTGCCAGCACGCGGTTTATTTGTTCAGCAAGATCGAAATCTTTCATTGTAATCCCCCCTGCGTCATGAGTGGTTAAGTCTATTTCGACCCGATTGTACACATTTGACCATTCAGGGTGGTGGCCGGCTGCTTCCGCTAGCACCGCCACTTTGCTCATGAAGTCAAATGCCGCAATAAAATCCGCGAACACTAACTGCAGATGCAGTTTTCCGTCACTTAGCCGCCAGTCCCCCAGTTTAGTTAATTGCTCCGTTACCGCTGTTGGTGACAATTTTTCACTAGACATAATGAGTGTCCCTTGATGTTAAGTAGGGTAGTAGATTAGCATTCTTGTACAGGTGTTATCCAATGGTAGGGAAAATCAAGGGCCGGGTATACTGTCGTTGGAGGCTATTCTCAAGCAAGGTGAATGGATAGCCGTGTGATAGAACGAGAGTGGCACAGTGCCAGGGGCCTAGATTGCTATGAGTTTTCAGTATGTTCTGGTTCGGCGTCATTATGGCCAGAGTGGGAACGTTGTTGATGGCCAAAGGCGTATTTGCGCCCACCGATGAATTTGACCTAAACAATACCCGTACGCCGGAGCTAGATCGCTAGTCTCAGTATAGAGTGTTGATGGGTTCATGTGCGTGAAGCGGCGACTGCAATCGTGCAGCCGGCACGCTCAATATTGAGCGCTATGAGGAAGTGATAATGAAACGATTAAGTCAGCTCAGTCGCTCCATCAGTGGTAGTGTCGCCATCGTTACCGGGGCGGCCAGTGGCATGGGGCGCGCGACAGCCCACTTGTTTGCTGATGAAGGCGCACGACTGGCAATTATGGATATTAACGGGGATGGTCTGGAAGCGGTGGCGGAAGAAATTCGCTCAGTCGGTGCAGAGGTGCTTGCGCTCACGGTAGATTTGTCGTCCCGGGACGCGGTAGAGCAGGCCGTATTGAAGGTTGCTGCGCATTTTGGTGCGATTGATATTCTGGTTAATAATGCGGGACTGGTTATTCCAACGACCGTGGATGCCGACAATTTTGCCGAGGCCTGGGATATGTCCTTGGCGGTGATGGCTGGCGCACAGGCGTGGGCTATTCGCGCGGCGTTGCCAAGCCTGCGCCAATCCCTCCATCCCCGTATTGTGAATATTGCGTCTACTGAGGCGTTGGGTGCGACCCGTTACGGTAGTGCTTATACCGTAGCCAAACACGCCAGCGTGGGTTTGACCCGTGCCATGGCGGTTGATCTCGGCAAGGAAGGCATTACGGTTAACTGCGTTTGCCCCGGACCGATTCGTACTGCAATCACCGACGGGATAACGGAGGAAGACAAAGCGACCTTTGCCAATCGTCGCACGGTGCTGCGCCGCTATGCCGATCCTGAGGAAGTCGCTCATGCGACGCTGGGGCTTGTATTGCCTGCTGCGGGGTTTACGACCGGAGCGACGATAGTGGTGGACGGTGGGGTGACGATTCGTAATGCTTGAGCAGAATGCGGCACGTTGCAAGTATCAACGGTCTTGTGTTTTGGTTTAATCCATTAGTGCCAGATCGCGGGTAGCCTTGTTGTCCCGTAATTCCTGAAAATTGCTTACGGAGTCTTTGAGATGTGCCGCCCCTACTTTTTTGAGTGCGGGTTCGATATTGGGTGGGGCGTCGTCTAATGCAAGAAACTGACATACTCTGGCCAGCGTCGACGCAGTATGAGTAGAGAGTTCTTCGTAAGTGATGTTCAGTACATTTTCATGTAATAACGTCGCACAAAGGGCGCTACGCTCTGCTTCTATTTCGGCAGACCTTTTTTCGAACGCGCCGATGTCAATATGTACTTTTATGGGCGTTTCGCTCCTGCCGCCAGCTCCCGAGTGATTGGGCCCGCCATTAAGAAAAATCTGTTCAGACACAAAACGTCTGAGCGTATTTTTTCGAGTGAGATGAATAAACCGGATGTCAGGCAGCGCCAGCAACCAGGTTCTTGCGTCATTCCACTGCGGTTTTAAAAACGCACTGTACAGTGCCTTAAATCCGCAGGCTGTGTTGTCGCTGGAAAGCGCTCTTTGCATAAAGCCTACCGGGTCTGAATCTCGTTCTAACAAAAGGCGCTGCAGTCTTTCTTCTCGTTCACTTTTGCTGGCATTGACGAGATCGAAGCCGTCTTCATAGCCGCGCACATTTTGCGAGCCTAATAGTTCTCCATGGCAGCACACGCCTGGCAGACTATTAAGCGTCTTCACCAGCAGTGTGCTGCCAGTGCGGGGCGCGCTAACGATAACAAAACTTATGGGCATGAGACGTCTGGTGGCTCGTAAGATCTATCTACACAAAATATCATGGTTATTCGCTTGATATAGGGGGATTGGTTCAGGTTATAGCACGTTCATCGATTAAGTCCAGTCAGCAAGTCTCTGGACGTCATCGCGTGGTGACTGACAGGCTGTCTATAGTTACGTATGCTGTTTGCAAGGAATTGTGATCGCTATTCCGATAGCGAATACTATTAGCGATACTTCACAGGTCAGGGATAGCGTTATGCAAGCTGATAAAATTGCCCATTATTTTGATCTCACCGACAAGGTGATTGTAGTTACCGGAGGAAGCCGGGGCTTAGGTTTTGAAATGTGCAGAGCCTTTGCCGAGTCGGGGGCGAAAGTTGTTATTAGTTCACGCAAGGCCGAAGGCTGCCGGCGCGCGGCAGAATTGATCGAGCAGGAAACCGGTCAAACATGCCTGCCGATTGCGTGTCATGTAGGTGATTGGGATGCGTGTGATGCGATGGTGGAAAAAGTCTATGAACAATATGACCGCATTGATGTTCTAGTGAATAACGCAGGCATGTCACCGCGTTACGAATCGCCTGCCACGGTCTCTCGAGAATTGTTTGATAAGGTAATCGGGGTCAATCTTGCTGGCCCCTTCCGTTTGTCGGCGATCGTGGGTGAACAAATGGCACGTGGGCGGGGCGGTTCGATTATCAACGTGAGCAGTATTGCAGCGGTAGCACCGGGCGCGTCGGAATTACCTTACGCGGCCGCCAAAGCGGGATTGAACAACCTGACCGAGGGTCTGGCCCATACTTTTGGACCGAAAGTGCGCTGCAATGGCATTATGCCTGGCGCGTTTCTGACGGATATTTCTATTGCTTGGACTGAAGATGTCAAGATTGCCTTGGGTGCGCTGGTACCACTAGGAAGGGCTGGACAGCCCGAAGAAATTGTCGGCGCGGCACTTTATCTTGCGTCAGATGCTTCTCGTTATACTAACGGTGCCATTATTAAAGTCGATGGCGGTACTGCTTTTGGCAGCTGAGAGAGACTGGGAAGACGTGTCAGGCGGTACGTAATTTCAGGAAGGGGTTCATCCATCGAAATTTCCAGTCAGTGAACTTTAGCGGCGCATCCAATACGACTAGACAGATGCAATCTTCAGACTGAAGGGCTGTGGGTGCGTGCACATCACCCTGCCGGCGAACCAAAAAATCGCCTTTGTGATAACTGCCGTGAGCGTCAGAGAAGCCACCCTGTAGTATCAGGGTCATTTCACTGCCGCGATGCGTATGCTCAGGAATGCGGCCTCCAGCGTTGAAGTGGTAGATGGCCAGCTCATGCTGTGGGTCGCCGGCCTGCAGATAGCTGATGCGTAACGTGGACCCAATGTTTTTCCAATTCAAATCGCTGAAATCACCGCACATCAGACGTTGCAATATTGCAGGCGTATTGCTGGTATCTTTGTTTGTTTTGGCGTACGACAACGGAACCTCTTCATCCAGCCTAGCGAGCACGGCATTCAACTGTGCATCACCAACAGCTACCGGCTCCTGTGCTTCGAACAAACTTGCCCCGAGGTCGGCCAGCTGTCCTGCAATTCCCTGACATCGTCTACAGTGAGAGATATGTAGCGAGACACAGGCTGACTGAGTCAGCGGCAGCGAACCTGCGGCATACTCTGTGATAAGGTCGAGATCTGGGTGAAAATTTGTCATAGTATTATTTCTCAAATCGGATTTGTAGTTTCTGGAGAGCCAATCGCACGCGCGACTTTACTGTTCCCAGCGGGATATCCAGCTCTCCGGCGACTTCAGAATGAGATTTTCCCTCCATATACACTTTTGCGAGGATTTGGGCTTGATCGTTGGGCAGTTCATCGATGAGACCTCTAATCTTGTCCCTGCCGCGCTTTTGATGCAGCACCATAAACGCTTCTTCGCTTTCCTGGGAGCCTGATACGTCGTCTGCTGATAGCGGGGTGTCAAATTTCTGCAGACGGCGAAATAGATCGGTTCGACTATTGCGCGCTATAGTATAAATCCAGGTACTGGCGGCAGCCTTTTCCGCGTTGAACGCCCCCGCTTTTTGCCAGACCTTTAACATAACCTCTTGAACTAATTCGTCTGCGTTGTTAGCGGAAAGCGTAGAACCTGACAAAGCGAAAGCCTTCATTAATGGGGCAAAGTGTCGAAATAGCCGTGTGAAGGCTGCTCGGTCCTCATGCTGTCCGATTAAAGTGAGACACTCACTCCATTCATCCGTGCGTTTTCCACTAGGCTCGATTTGCGCGTCTGTCTCATCATCAAACTTGTCTGTCACAGTCATCATTCTCTGGGGCCCCAAATGAGTTAAGGAGTATACGCGTCAACAGGCAGATGGATCACTCCAATTCATCATGATTTAGCGTGCGGTTAGGCCAAGAACGCTCCATAGGCGGCAAATCCATGTAAAATCTAGTCAAAACTGATCCATATACGGGCTGTTGCCGTATTTCGGTGAGATAAGACAATGCCCTGAGAGGTGCCGGCAGTGAGAGAATTGCAATAATGAAGGTCGCCGTGATTGGGTCAGGCATATCAGGTCTAGCCTGCGCACATTACCTTAGCGATGAGCATGAGGTCTGGGTTTATGAGGCAGCGCGCAAGATTGGCGGCCACACAGCTACCGTGGACGTGAAACTCGGCACCCGGCACTACGCCATCGACACCGGTTTCATTGTATTTAATGACTGGACTTATCCTTGCTTCATTGAATTAATGAACGAGCTGGGTGTTGCTAGCAAGCCGACAGCCATGGGTTTTAGTGTGCGGGACCCTGAGTCAGGTCTTGAATATTCTGGTACGAATCTAGATACTCTTTTTGCCCAGCGTCGTAATCTAGTATCTTTACCCTTCATCGGTATGGTTCGCGATATCCTGCGATTTAACCGCGAGGCGGTTGTTGACCTTGACGACGGTAAGATCGCAGATAACGAGACACTGGGTGCCTACCTTGTGAGAAAGGGCTACAGTGAGAAATTTAAGTGCCATTACTTGGCGGCTATGGGCTCTGCGATCTGGTCTGCCGACTGTGACACCATCCTAGATTTCCCGGTTATTTTTTTCCTGAGATTTTTTCGGAATCACGGGCTGCTGTCGGTGAAAGACAGGCCGCAGTGGCGTGTTATTGAAGGCGGCTCCAGGGAGTATCTGCGCCCCTTGTGCGCGCGCTTCTCAGAGCGTATTTCTGTCGGCAACGCGGTGACTAGTGTCGCCAGGCATACTGGGAAAGGAGTGACATTGACGATGGCAGATGGTCAGCGATTGAGCTTTGATCAGGTGGTATTTGCGACCCACTCTGATCAGGCGCTGGCGCTATTGGAAGAGCCGTCTGTCCTAGAGACAGAAATTCTCAGCGCCATCCCCTACCAGACCAATGATGTTGTATTGCATACAGACATCCGTATGCTGCCGCGCAAAACGAAAACATGGAGTAGCTGGAACTATACTCTCGGGGAAAGAGAGAATCGCGCGATTGTGACCTATAACATGAATATCCTGCAGGGGATTCAAGCGCCTGAAACATTCTGCGTCACACTGAATAATACCGCAGCGATCAATCCGCATAAGATTATAGGCCGCTTTGAATACGACCATCCGGTGTTCTCGTTAGAGGGGTGTGCCGCACAACAACGCTGGGACCAAATCAATGGTGTGGCCAGCACATGGTACTGTGGTGCCTACTGGCAAAACGGTTTCCACGAGGATGGCGTGGTCAGTGCGCTTCGCGTTGCCAATGGGCTGTGCAGCAAGCATGTGGCAGCTGCGTGAAGTCACGTATCTACCAGGGTATTTTGAGGCATCGTCGGGCAGCTCCAGAGCGTCATGAGTTCCAATATAAGGTTATCATGCCCTACCTGTGTCTGGATGAGTTACCCCATATTTTTGCCAAAACACCGTTCTGGTCTGCCACAGGCAGGGCCCTGGCCCAGTTTAGGCGCAGTGATTTTCTCGGTGATCCTGCGCTTCCCCTGCAGGATGAAGTACGACGACGAATACGCGAGGAAACCGGTGCGGAGCACGTCGGTCCGATCTACTTGTTGGCTAACTTGTGCTACTTCGGTTTTGTGATGAACCCTATCGGCTGCTATTACTGTTTTAACGAAGATGAGACGCGTTTAGAATATGTCGTTGCAGAGGTGAACAATACGCCGTGGAATGAGCGGCATAGTTATGTGCTTGAGGGTCCGGAACAGGGCCGCTGGTTGCGAACCATGTTTGATAAGCAATTGCATGTGTCACCCTTCAATCCTATGAATATGCGCTATCGGTGGCGTAGTAATACGCCTGATCGACGGTTGGTGTTGCACATGGAGAATCTCTTGGAGGACGAAAAGGTGTTCGATGCTACCCTGTCCCTGTCAGCCCAGCCGATGTCTGCTGGGAACCTGAATAAATTACTTTTCCGTTACCCGCTGATGTCGGTGAAGGTAGCGCTTGCCATCTATTGGCAGGCTCTGCGGCTCTACATCAAGGGAATGCCAGTCTATACCCACCCCGCAAATGATGCGATAGGAGCAAAGAATGAATGAAGTCAGTATCGGCACGTTGCGTTTACCACAGACGCGCAGTGCTAGGGTTGGCGAAAAAATAGCCAGGGAAGCCATCTTCAGGTTACTCAGTAAGTTGCAGGTTGGCTCATTAACGCTGCATGAGGGACCGTGCAGCCATCATTTCGGTAGTGTAGACAAACCACACGAGCCACAGGCAGAAGTGCATATACACAGTCCCGCTGTGTACTCACAAATGCTCACTGGAGGCTCGATTGGGTCCGGTGAGGCGTATATGAAGGGTTATTGGTCTTCGCCTGATGCAATGGACGTAATGCGTATATTCAGTGCCAACCTTGTATTACTGAATAAGTTTGACGCGAGCCAGTCCGTCTTTGTAAAGCTGGCATTGAAGATTGCTCACCGTTTTAACCGCAATACCTACAAAGGATCGCAGTTAAATATTGCTGCTCACTATGATCTTGGTAATGAATTCTTTCAGCTGTTTCTTGATCCTACAATGATGTATTCGTCGGCTTTATTTTCGGACAAGTCCGCTAGTCTTGAAGTGGCATCGGAGACCAAGCTCGATGAACTCTGTCAGCAACTTGAATTAAAGTCTGATGATCATCTGTTGGAGATAGGCACAGGTTGGGGTGGAATGGCGATACATGCGGCGAAGAATTTCGGTTGCCGAGTCACCACAACAACGATATCACAGGAGCAGTACGACTTCGCTTCCGCTAGAGTTAGGGAAGAAGGGCTTGAAGGCCAGATTACACTGTTATGCGAAGACTATCGCAATCTCACCGGGGAATATGACAAGCTGGTGTCCATTGAGATGATTGAAGCTGTAGGCCATGATTTTTATCAGAATTATTTTCGCATGTGTTCTGGACTTCTCAAGCCCAATGGGAAAATGGTGATTCAGGCCATTACAATGGCGGATCAGCGTTATAAAGAGGCGCGAGACTCCGTTGATTTTATCAAGCGCTATATCTTCCCTGGGGGCTGTTTACCTTCTGTCGCAGTGATGGCTCAGCATATCGCGCGTGACACGGATATGCAGATCGTGCATTTACGGGACATCACGAATGACTACGCTGAGACATTGGCACATTGGCGCCAACGATTCCTTGCTAATCTCGAGGCAGTGCGGGGCATGGGGTTCAGTGAGGAGTTTGTGCGGATGTGGGATTTCTACCTGTGCTATTGCGAGGGAGGCTTCCGTGAACGCGTTATCAGTACGGTGCAGCTGGCATTCGCTAAGCCTGACTATCGGTTTCAGGGCTCAGTTGCGCCTGTTTATGAATGAAAATCTACGGAAAAAAAGATCTGAAGTGCGCGTGTCTGCGTAATTAACCCTAAGCTAACGATACGAGGTCCGTGTTATGGAAAAAGCCTTGATGCAAACCATGATTGCCGCTCCGCAGGTGATGTCTGAAGATGCTCGGAGTGTGCGCGATGCGCTGATAATGCGTGGGCTTGAAACGCCTTTGATCGAGAATGGCCTTACTCGTGACCAAAAATTTGAGCGTATTAAAGATGCATTTGAAGAGATCGCCTCCACGCTTGGTCTAGATCTTGAAGACGATAGCTTGTGTGACACGCCAAAACGTATCGCCAAAATGTATGTTGATGAGATTTTTTCTGGCCTAGATTATGCACGTTTTCCCAAAGCCACCGCGATCGACAACAAAATGGGTGTTGAGGAGATGGTGCGCATTGATGATATTTCGATGGTGAGCACTTGCGAGCATCACTTTGTCACCATCGACGGTATGGCGAGTGTTGCTTACATTCCGGCGAGCAGGATCATCGGCTTGTCCAAGGTAAATCGTATTGTTCGATTCTTTGCCCAGAGACCTCAGGTTCAAGAGCGACTAACGCAGCAGGTGCTGGTAGCCTTACAAACTCTTCTAGAGACTGAGAACGTCGCCGTCAGCATCAACGCGGTTCATTACTGTGTAAAAGCCAGAGGAGTGATGGATTCTAATTCGCGGACTCGCACCACTGCACTGGGTGGGCAGTTCAAAAAAGACTCTCGCACAAGAGCGGAATTCCTCTCCGCGTAAAGTCTGTGCAACCGGTCATGCGTACCTGCCAGTCAGCACTCTGAGAGCGCTCTGAGAGGTACACTATCAAGGAGAGCTGGGTGAACCTGTTCACATCAGCCCGTTTGGGCAGCCCTGCATTAGCTAAGATAGCGAATGTTCTGATGTTCAATGTCAGTTGGTTCGCTATATTACTCACGCAGTCGTCTTTCATCGCGCCGGTCATTGTGTTGCTGCACATGTCGGCACATTTTTATCTTATGGGAAAAGGAAGACCCGAATTGCTGATTGTGGCCGGTGTAACAGCGTTTGGTCTTGTCGTCGACCAGATATTGTTCGCAACGGGTGTATTTAATTTAGGAGGCCAGTCGACCTATGCGCCACTCTGGTTGACCTGCTTGTGGCCAGTGTTTGCGACGACCTTGATGCATGCCTTTGACTGGCTTCAAAGCAGAACCATCTTATCCAGCATTCTTGGCGCAGTAGGGGGGACAATGTCCTATGTCGCAGGTATTGGGCTAACATCGATAGAGTTTGGATCGCTTTTTTGGGGGCCTATTATCATAGGAACGTTGTGGGCCATAGCCTTCCCATTATTTCTCAAAATATCTGCCAAAATGTCCCATCATAGCGATGGCGATGCCCTAGGGGCCAAAGGTCCTGCGCGGCAGCGATCACCGGTTTGACGCAGCCACAGTTCAATACTGCCAGCCCCGTCATCTATTGGTTTCGGCAGGACCTCCGGTTGGACGATCTTCCCGGACTCAATGCGGCATTTGCAACGGGCAGACCGGTGTTAGCGTGTTACATCCTTGATGACGACAGCCCCGGCGATTGGGCGTTAGGTGGCGCAAGCCGCTGGTGGCTGCACCACAGCTTGACCTCCCTTGCAGTTGATGTCGAGAAGAGGGGTGGTCAGCTTCATCTGTCGCGAGGGCGACCTGATACGATTCTTGCGCAACTGGCAGACTCGACCGGCGCTGACCTTGTCTGCTGTTCGCGACAATATGAACCGTGGGCTCGTTTGTTGGAAGAACAGTTGCACGATGCTCTCTTAAGCACAGGGGTTAAGCTAAAACGCTATTCTGGGTCACTTCTGTGGGAGCCAGAGTCGATCAAGAACAAAGCTGGCACGCCTTTCAAAGTGTTTACACCGTTCTGGCGAAAATGTCGGGTCTTGCCCGTCACCGAGACATCAAACCCCAGGGCCGAGTTTGTAACATGGAGCACCTATAAACCATCATCGTTGCGCATTGAAGATCTAGAGCTGTTGCCAGTGACACCAAATTGGGCGCCGAGCTGGGAGCAACTGTGGCAGCCGGGAGAGCGGGGGGCAGTGCGTAAGCTCAAGGCATTTATGCGCGGCGCTATAGCGCAATACGATAAGGGTAGGAATTACCCGGCTCGCGGTGCAACATCTGGGTTATCGCCACATTTGCACTTTGGAGAGATAGCCCCACACAGAATTTTTCGCGCTGTCAGGGAAGCT
This sequence comes from Halioglobus sp. Uisw_031, assembly GCF_047729875.1. Taxonomy (NCBI): domain Bacteria; kingdom Pseudomonadati; phylum Pseudomonadota; class Gammaproteobacteria; order Cellvibrionales; family Halieaceae; genus Halioglobus; species Halioglobus sp. Uisw_031. The sequence goes on from NZ_CP159826.1 coordinate 938,805, forward strand.
GAATTGGCCAACCCAGAACTTGATAATGAGGCTGAAAAATTTTTGAGTGAGTTGGGCTGGCGTGAGTTTTCCCACCACCTTTTGTTCCACTTCCCTACGATGCCAACGCACGCATTCAAGTCTGATTTCGCTGCCTTTCCTTGGGTCGGCGGCGTGGATGCATTAACCGCTTGGCAACAGGGCAAAACGGGATACCCTATCGTTGACGCGGGAATGAGAGAGCTCTGGCAAACGGGTTATATGCATAATCGGGTGCGGATGGTCGCTGCCTCATTCTTGTGCAAGCATTTACTAGTAGATTGGCGGTCCGGCCAGCGCTGGTTCTGGGATACGCTTGTGGATGCCGATTTAGCCAACAATGCCTGCGGATGGCAGTGGGTCGCCGGCAGCGGTGCGGACGCATCACCGTATTTTCGTATTTTCAATCCAACGACGCAGGCACAAAAATTTGATGGCGATGGCGACTACCTCAGACGCTGGCTACCCGAACTGGCGGCGCTGCCGAATAAGTTTCTGCATCAACCCTTGTCGGCTCCCATAGGAGTGCTGAACGACGCCGGCGTGATATTAGGAGAGACTTATCCCTTTCCTATTGTTGACCATCGAGATGCACGAGGTGCGGCGTTGGCCGCCTATGCAGATATGAAGTCAGGATAATCAAACGTTACTGACGCTAAATTTAAGGGTGAAATGCAATGACTGTGCTACATGAAATCGCTGATGTAAAACGCTCGCCAGAGGAAGTCTATGACTACGTCAGTGATTTCACCACGACCGTTGAATGGGACACTACCGCTATTGCAGCTCGCAAATTGACGCCCGGTGCGGTTGCTGTAGGGACAAAATTTGAAGTGGAGTGCGCGCTTCCTGTGGGCAGTATAACGCTGCTCTATACGGTGAAAACTCTGAAGATCAATACGCTCATTGTGCTTAGTGGTAGCTGTAGATTTTTTGATATTGAGGACACAATCTCGTTCTCTGAAGTGCCTGGTGGAACGCGCATTGATTATCGTGCTGAGTTTTTTTTCAAGCCACTGATGTCGACCCTTGCTGGATTGGCAAAGCAGGGATTGGAAAGTATGGGCAGAGATTCGGTAGCAGGGCTCGCACGTGCGCTGAAAGATAACTTTCCTGTCGAGACGCCGACTTCAACGGATAAAGTCGCTGATAAACTGGTACTTCCAGCATTGTCTTTATTTTCGCGGCTCGGATATAAACTTGGGCGCAAGCGCTTTCATCCCATGACGGCTTCTATAAAGAGCAAGCATATGGTCATCACCGGCGCATCATCCGGGCTAGGCTATGCTACCGCACAGGAGCTGGCCCGTCGGGGGGCTGACTTGACGCTGGTTGTGCGTGATCGTGTGAAGGCGGAAAAGACTGTCTCTGATTTACAGGCAGAAACGGGTAATTGCAACATACACTATGAACTTGCGGACCTAAGTCTTATGGCAGATGTTGATAGTTTGGTCGAGCGGATGAAAAAACGTGGGCGGCCTATTGACGTGCTAGTCAATAATGCGGGCGCACTTTTTAATCCTCGAAGTGAAACGAATGAAGGTCTGGAGCAAAGCTTTGCACTTTTGCTGCTCAGTCCTTATCGTCTGACGGAAGGACTGAAGCCTTTACTGTTGATGGCGTCATCGCCTCGGGTGATCAATGTGGTCTCGGGGGGCATGTACAGTCAGGCGCTCAATGTTGAACAGCTGTTGGCGCCTGACACCCCCGCATATTCCGGTAGTGAGGCCTATGCCCGACAAAAACGCGCACTGATGGTGTTGACGCAGCAGTGGGCTGCCGACTGGGAGGGAGAGGGTATCGTAGTAAATGCAATGCATCCTGGCTGGGCTGATACGCCGGGTGTTCGCAGCGCGCTGCCCCAGTTTCGCAAACTTACCCGACATGTGCTGCGATCATCCGAAGAAGGCGCCGATACCATCGTTTGGTTGGCAGTAGCCACTGAGGCCGGTTCCGTCAGCGGTAAATTGTTCCTCGATCGAGCTGAGCATACTACTCACTTGCTCAGTAAAACGAGGGGGTCTGGGCAAGAAACGAAGAAACTCATGAGTTTCCTTGCGTCGAATAAATACGCTATCGACGTCGCGCAGCGAGCCAGCGTTTCTGCTCAGACATGACCTTCCGCGTTGCTGCGAAAACGCTCATGGTCGGTTCTGATTTTCCATTAACCCCGAGTAAATCCAGTTGTGCGTAATACCAGTATTGAACACCGAAGCTCGCGATCGTCCGAAGCGTTTTAGAGCGGTTAAGAAAGGTTAACCAAGGCGGAAACATCGCCAGTTGTGCTTCAAAGCGCGGCAGTTCGGATGCGCCTTGCAATAATTTGGCAGGCGCATCCGTGACGACACATAATGGCCGCCCAAGTCCGATCAGGTCCGCGCCTCCAGCAGTAATGGCCTGCTCCATGGCAGCGCGCCGACGGAAGCCACCCGTTACCATAAGTGGAATGGATACCGTTTTTTTCATGGCCAGCGCGAAATCAACGAAGTAGGCTTCGCGCATCAATGTGGACTGTGCGACATTTTGCTGTTCTTCTTCTTCAAGCCCCTCCGCGCCAAGCAGTTTTGGTTGCTCGTAAGTCCCGCCGGAAATTTCTATCACGTCGACGCCTGCCGCTTCCAGCCATTGGGCCACTTGCAAGCTGTCTTCAAAAGCGAAACCGCCTTTTTGAAAATCCGCACTATTGAGTTTGACCGCTACGGGGAAGTTCTGGCCTACCGACGCGCGGACGATGCGAACGCAGTCTAGTAGTGCTCGGGCACGATTAGCCAGCTCACCACCGTATTGGTCAATGCGGAGATTAGTCCGCGGACTAAGAAACTGTGAAAGCAGATAGCCGTGGGCCGCATGAATCTGGACGCCGGTGAAGCCTGCCGCTTTCACTGCCGCAGCACATACGCCGAAGCGATGCACGATGTCTTCGATCTCAGCAACCGTCAGTGCAACGGGCTCGCCAAATTGCCCACCGGGCAGCCCCATCTTTACCGAAGACGGGGCCTTTGGGTGGGGGTTGATGACCTTTTGGGTCTGTCGCCCGGCATGGCTGATTTGTGCCCAGAAGTGATTGCCTTTGCGAGTCGCTGTTTTGGCCCAACTCGAAAGCGCTTGATGCATCGCCTCATTCGGTTGTTGATCTATGATGACGTTGCCCGGGCGTTCCAGATGATCGCCATCCACCAGTATGTTACCGGACAGAAGCAACCCCGCGCCGCCGTCACTCCACAGGCCATACAATCGGTCTAGAGCGGCCGTCGGTACTCCCGCCGGATTCGCCAACCCTTCTGTCATGGCGGCTTTCACAAGGCGATTTTCTAGTACTACTCCACAGGGCAGCCTCAGTGATTGAGCGAGGATGTCAGACATGGCAGTTCCTGTGTGTAAGTGGTGGCTGCAGAGCCAGGAGTGCGCTGAATACTGCGCTAAGTCTCATCTCGATACGAATCGATGGCTGGGCAGGCGCAAAACAGGTTGCGGTCACCGTAGACATTGTCTACCCGATTAACCGGCGCCCAGTACTTATAGTGCCGCAAAGATGCGACGGGATAGGCTGCATGCTCGCGGTCATACGGATGATCCCAGTTACTGGCAGCGACGTCGGCCAGCGTATGTGGGGCATTGCTCAATGGATTGTCCGTCGCATCGAGTGCGCCGGTTTGTACTGCGTTAATTTCCGCGCGGATTGCTATCAGGGCATCGCAGAATCGATCCACCTCCGCTAGCGATTCTGATTCTGTTGGTTCCACCATCAGTGTGCCGGCGACGGGAAACGACATGGTTGGGGCATGAAACCCAAAGTCGATCATGCGCTTAGCGATATCTTCCTCCGATACGCCGCTGTCTTCCTTGATCGGGCGAATATCCAAAATACATTCGTGCGCCACATTGCCGCTGGCACCCGTGTAGAGGATGGGATAGTGATCCTTGAGTCGGTGGGCGATGTAGTTGGCGCTGAGAATAGCCACCTTAGTTGCCAGCGTCAGACCTTCTTCACCCATCAGTGCAATATAGGCCCAAGAGATCGTCAGAATAGAAGCACTCCCAAAGGGTGCGGAGGAGACGACATCGTTGTTCGGATCTAGACCCGCAATGGGCGCCACCGGATGGCTGGGCAGGAACGGTTGTAAATGCGCACCCACACCGATGGGGCCCATGCCTGGACCACCGCCGCCGTGTGGAATGCAAAAAGTCTTATGTAAATTAAGATGCGACACATCGGCGCCGAATTTCCCCGGCGCAGCAATTCCCACGAGCGCGTTTAGGTTGGCGCCGTCCACGTACACTTGGCCACCGTGTTGATGGATAATCTCACACAATTCAATGATGGATTCTTCGAATACGCCGTGAGTGGACGGGTAGGTCACCATGATGCACGATAGATCTTGTGTGTGATGTTGGACCTTGGTGCGCAGGTCGGCCATGTCGATATTCCCAAGCCCGTCGCATTCAACAATCACTACTCGCATGCCTGCCAGCGCCGCGCTAGCAGGATTAGTGCCGTGTGCTGAGGAGGGGATGAGGCAGACGTTACGCTGCGTGTCACCGCGACTTTCGTGATAACGGCGGATGACCAATAACCCGGTGTACTCGCCCTGAGAGCCCGCATTGGGTTGCAGAGAAATGGCGTCATAGCCAGTACATTCCACTAGCATTTGATCAAGTTCCGCTAGTATCGCCTGGTAGCCGGCGGTCTGTTCGGGAGGCGCGAACGGGTGTAATCCCGCGAACTCAGGCCAGGTCACCGGTAGCATTTCGGTGGTGGCATTCAACTTCATGGTGCAACTGCCCAGAGCAATCATTGCGCGATTGAGCGCCATGTCTTTGTCTTCCAAGTAGCGCATGTAGCGCAGCATTTCCGTTTCCGAATGGTAGTTGTTGAAGAGGGGGTGTTGTAGGTAGTCAATGGGTCGCAGTAACTGATCTGGAATCCCGCCGTTTTCTGCTACTTGAGTATCCACTATTGCTACGGAGGAAGACACATTGTCGCCGCTAAAGGCACACCACAGAGCTTCGATGTCTGAGGCGGAGGTGGTTTCATCCAGAGAGATGCCCAGACGGTCACTGCCGATGATGCGCAGGTTTAAGCCGCTGGCTAGTGCACGTTCAACGATAGCCTGTTGTTGCCCACCCACTGTATAGCTGACGGTATCAAAGAAGCTGGCGTTGTCGCGCGTGAAGCCGGCGTCTTCCAGCCCCTTCACTAGAATACAGGCCAAGCGCTGAATGCGGGTGGCTATCCGTCGCAGTCCCGTCGGTCCATGGTACATAGCGTAGAAAGCGGCCATAACGGCGAGCAGTGCTTGCGCCGTACAAATGTTACTGGTGGCCTTTTCGCGACGGATATGTTGCTCGCGGGTTTGCATGGCCATGCGCAGGGCTTGGTTGCCGCGTCGGTCTATAGATACACCGATAATGCGTCCCGGGGTAGAACGTTTGTAGGCGTCTCGAGTGGCAAAAAAAGCCGCATGAGGGCCGCCAAAGCCCATGGGGACACCAAAGCGCTGGGTATTGCCCAGCACTACATCGGCGCCCATTGAGCCGGGTGATTTCACCAGCAGCAGAGCCATAATGTCCGCCGCCACCGCCACTAGCGTATTTTTTTTATGGGCTTTCTCTGTCAATGGAGAAATGTCTTGTAGATGCCCATAGGTGCCGGGGTATTGCACTAGCAGGCCGAAGGCCTCGGTAGTGTTGAGCAGCTCTGCCGGATCGCCGACTAAGACCTCAATATCCAGTGCCTTGGCTCGAGTTTTTACCACAGCGATAGTCTGGGGGTGGCAATCGTCTGCTATCAGGAAGGTGCTGCTGCGGTTTTTTTTGTTCACCCGTTGTAACAGCGTCATAGCCTCTGCGGCAGCAGTGCCTTCGTCCAGCATGGAAGCATTTGCCAGGTCCATTCCGGTCAGGTCGAGCACCATCTGCTGGAAAGTCAGTAGTGCTTCCAGACGGCCCTGGGATATTTCCGGCTGATAAGGCGTATAGGCGGTATACCAGCCGGGATTTTCCAGTACATTGCGCTGGATAACCGGGGGCGTGACGGTATCGTGGTAACCCATACCGATAAAGGAGCGATTGACGATATTCAGACTTGCCAGCTCTCGCAGTCGCGCAATGACTTGCTGCTCAGTCTGGGCTCCGGGCAGTTGCATAGGTTGCTGCCGACGAATGGCCGCAGGTACGGTGTCATCGATCAGCGCATCTAGATTGTCGTAGCCAATGGCGCGGGCCATGGCTGTTTGCTGCTCGACAGTAGGTCCAATATGACGTTGGATGAATTCGGCATGGTTTTCCAAATCAAGTAGAGACGGACGGCTCATGGATACTCCGAGAGTTACTAAAATGATGCAGGCGTGTTTTGCAGGCGTGTTTTACAGTCCTATAATAGCAAGAGAGCACCTTGACGGGCAATAAATTGCAGCGTTTAAGGCCACTTAACGGGAAAGATAAAATAGCTGCCTGACTTGCGTTTTCGCTTTAGCGCAGGTATCACTAGGCACCTTTATCGAGCCCGAGGAGAGTGAGTGTGTTGGAGATTGTGACCCCCGAATCCGTTGGTATGGACAGCGCGCAGTTGGCCCGCGTGAGCGAGCATCTCACGAAGCGCTATATCCAGCCTGGAAAAATTCCCGGCAGCATTACACTCGTCTCGCGCGGCGGAAAGGCTTGTTATCTGGATGTACAAGGTCAATGCGATCTAGAGCGTGGCACTGCCATGGCCGAGGACAGCATTGTGCGCATCTACTCCATGTCCAAACCGATCACTTCCCTGGCTATGATGACGCTGCTTGAGAGGGGGCTGTTTTCGCTAGATGATCCGGTGCATCGATTTATTCCGTCCTGGCGTGACTTGGGGGTCTGGTCGGCCGGTTCTTACCCGCTGTTTGCCACCGAGCCCTGCAAACGGGCCATGACTATTCGCGATTTATTCATGCACACCTCTGGCCTGACGTATGATTTCCTGCGTTCGTCTAACATTGATTATGCCTATCGAAAACAACAGATTGGCAACCCGCGGCCTGGCTATACACTGCAGGATATGGTCGATCAACTGGCATCGATGCCACTGGAGTTTTCCCCAGGGGAGCGCTGGAACTATTCACTATCGACCGATGTGCTGGGTCACCTAGTGGAGGTGATTAGTGGGCAGAGTCTTCCCGACTATCTGCGCACCGTTATTTTTGAGCCACTGGGCATGGTAGATACGAGTTTTGAGATCGCTCCGACGCAAGCTGCACGCTTTGCGTCCTGTTACGAGCGCAATCTTAATCGGGAGATGGTGTTGAATGATGACGGGCAGGATAGCCGGTTTGCCAGCCCCAGTTTCTACTCCGGTGGCGGTGGCCTGCTGTCCACAGTCGGGGACTATTATCGCTTCTGCCAGATGTTACTGGGTGGCGGCACACTGGAGGGTACGCGAATTATTGGATCACGGACTTTGGAATTTATGACCTGCAACCACCTTCCCGGTGATGAGGACCTTTCTGTCATGGCCACCGGTGGTTTTAGTGAATCAGCCTATGAAGGAGTGGGTTTTGGGTTGGGCTTTGCGGTCAAACTGGATCCAGTGGGGAATGGTTACCCCGGGTCTACGGGCAGTTTTTTTTGGGGCGGTTTGGCCAGCACCTTGTTCTGGGTAGACCCGGTGGAGGAACTGGTGGTGATTTTTATGACGCAGTTGATGCCTTCCAGTACGTTTAACTTCAGGGGGCAACTGGAGAATATTATTTACGGCGCGCTGCGCTAGCAACATTTTGGTTTAATGGTATTGCCCTCCAAACAAGGAGTATTCTCGTTTCTCATTGCAAATGAGAATAGTTCTCAATATTTTCTCCTTCAGTTGCGGTTAAAGACGCATTGAAGGAGAGAGATCAGATGAAAAGCTTATGACGGGCCTTATGTTGGGCTTGTGACCCTCTAGCGCATTACCGGCGGCGCAAACAGAAACCCTAGTGCAGGGGCGATGATTGTTCTTAAGGTTCCGCGTAACGGATATCCGTAATACAGTAAACTTGCTCACCCCCGGGACTTTGGACCCGAACTTCATCGTCTAGGCGCTTGCCCAGCAGCGCACGTGCCATAGGCGAGTCCATGCTGAGTTTACCGTTGGCCAGATCAAACTCATCCGGACCAACCACGCGCCAACTGTTCTCTTCGCCAGCTTCGTTCTCTAGTGTCACCCACGCGCCGAAGAAAACCTTATTAGTCTCACTGGGAATGCGCTGCACCACTTCAACTTCATCGAGGCGCTTGTTGAGAAAACGTACTCTGGAGTCTATTTCTCGCAGTCGCCGCTTGCCGTAGATGTAGTCGCCATTTTCAGAGCGGTCACCGTTCTTGGCGGCTTCATGGACAGCATCGGTGACAACCGGGCGTTCAACTTTCCACAATTGATGCAGTTCGTCCCGCAGTGCCTGCTCGCCTTCGGGGGTAATGTATCTGGAGCCGCGCTGGCGCGGTGGTCGGTAGCGTCCCATAGCATTTATTGTAGCGGTTGTCACTGAGTAACAAAATCCCGCTGGACTCCTTCTGTCTGCACTGTTAGAAAGGCAAGCATAACGGATATTGGGATGGGGAAGTGAATGGCACATCAGCAACGCGTGAAGTTAGCGACAGTATTAAGCCTTTTTGTCGCCGCAGCGACTTATCTGCCGGGTTACGTGTTGGCAAGTTGCGTAGAGATTGAAGGCAGTCTGACCCAGGGTGGGTTGATATGGGGCAAAGTGCCACCAGGAAGTCGCGTCACGCTGGACGGGGAGACGCTGGATGTCCTGCAAGCAGGTACAACCATTGCGGGTTTTGGTCGCAATGCGGCCGCGACTGCTGAGTTAGTGGTCGAAGATGGCGCGGATGTGTGTCGTCAGACGCTGCAGATTACACCTCGCCAGTACGCTGTTCAGCGGGTGCAAGGTGTGCCGCAGAAAACGGTGACCCCACCGCCTGAGCAGCTAGAGAGGATTCGACGGGAGCAGGCACTTGTTAATGCAGCCAAGGCCCAGCGTTTGCTGCGCCCTGACTTGTTGCAGGCTGCTTTGGCGGGGTTTCAATGGCCCACTGTAGGTCCAATATCGGGAGTGTACGGTAGTCAGCGTTATTACAATGGCGCGGCAGGAAACCCCCACTATGGTGTGGATGTGGCGGTTCCGACGGGCACTGTGGTACTCGCTCCCGCTGCAGGTGTTGTCACTTTGGCGGAACCAGACCTGTTTTATTCCGGCGGCACGGTCATTTTGGACCATGGGTTTCGCTTTTCTTCGGCGTTTCTGCATATGAGCAAGGTGCTGGTGGAAGTGGGGGAGGAGGTTAACTCTGGTGATGTGATTGGCGAGGTCGGTGCTACCGGCCGCGCCACGGGGCCACACCTAGACTGGCGCATGAGCTGGCGTAACCATCGGATAGACCCACAATTGCTGGCACCAACCATGCCAAACCTCTAAAAAGCCCGTATAATGCGACCCCTGATTGGCATTGTGAGACGGTAATGATCGATAAACGACTGCTTAGTATTCTGGTATGTCCTGTCAGCAAGGCACCAGTGGAGTACGACACGCAAAAGGACGAGCTGGTCTGCAAGGCATCCGGCCTAGCCTATCCAGTGCGCGATGGCATTCCAGTGATGTTGGAAAGCGAAGCTCGACAGCTTACGGCTGACGAAAAACTTGGGTAACAAACGGGTATAGCCTGGCATGTCAGACACGATATTTGGCAAAATTATCAGCGGTGAAATTCCCAGTGAATTCCTCTATGAGGATGAGCATTGTATTGCCATAAATGATATTAATCCTCAGGCCCCGGTTCATGTTCTGGTGATTCCAAAGCAGAGCATTCCCCGATTGGTGGATGCCCAGTTAAACGATCAAGCGCTGCTGGGTCATTTGATGCTGGTCGCAGGCAAACTCGCCCAGCAACTGGGCGTGGGTGATGCGTTTCGCTTGGTGGTCAATAATGGCGCCGAGGCTGGTCAAACCGTTTTTCACCTGCATCTGCATATCATAGGAGGCAGGGCGTTCGCCGAAGGCCATATGGCTGGCTGAACACCCCTGGCTCCCTCAACATAACCGAGATTGAGTATGAAGACCGTAGAGATACGTGAGGCCTTTCTGGCCTATTTTGAACAGCATGAGCACACACGCGTTGAGAGTTGCTCATTGGTTCCGGCCAACGATCCTACCCTGTTGTTTACCAACGCCGGTATGAATCAGTTCAAGGACACGTTCCTCGGCACGGAGCCTCGCGCTTATGTCCGCGCGACTAGCAGTCAGCGCTGTGTGCGCGCGGGGGGCAAGCATAACGATCTAGAGAATGTCGGGTATACCGCGCGTCATCACACCTTCTTTGAGATGCTGGGTAACTTCAGTTTTGGGGATTACTTTAAGCGCGATGCCATCCGCTACGCGTGGGATTTTCTCACCGTAACGCTTGGTCTTCCCCCGGAAAAACTGTGGGTCACCGTGCACCTGTCTGACGATGAAGCGGAGCAGATATGGATTGATGAAATAGGTTTCCCCAAGTCGCGAATTTCACGTCTTGACGAGGATAATTTTTGGCAGATGGGCGATACCGGCCCCTGTGGCCCCTGTAGCGAAATATTCTACGACCATGGCGAAGATATTCCGGGAGGCCCGCCCGGCAGTGAGGGCGAGGACTTGGATCGCTTCATTGAAATCTGGAATCTGGTGTTCATGCAGTACAACCGCGACCAGAGCGGGGAATTGCATCCGCTTCCGCACCCTTCTGTCGACACCGGAATGGGTCTGGAGCGCATTGCTGCGGTAATGCAGAAGGTACACAACAACTACGACATCGACCTGTTCCAAGTCATCATCAAATCTGCGGCGCAGTTGTTGCAGGTGAAAGATCTGCAGCATAACTCGCTGAAGGTCATCGCCGACCATATTCGGTCCTGTGCTTTTCTTATTGTCGACGGCGTACTGCCGGGCAATGAGGGCCGCGCGTACGTGTTGCGACGTATCATTCGTCGGGCTGTTCGCCACGGCAATACGCTGGGTGCGGACCAACCGTTTTTTTATAAATTGGTGGCCACGTTGGCAGCGCAAATGGGCGGTGCCTATCCCGAATTAATCAAACAGCAGGCTCTAGTAGAAAAGACGCTTTTGGCCGAAGAGGAACAGTTCGCGCGGACGCTGGACAATGGCATACAAATTCTTGAGGAAGCACTAGCAGACTTGCACGGTAGTGAAATTCCCGGAGAAATGGTGTTTAAACTGTATGACACTTACGGGTTTCCCACAGACCTGACTAACGATATTGCACGAGAAAGAAACCTGACGCTGGATATGGCCGGCTATGACCTTGCGATGGCGGAGCAACGCTCTCGCTCTCAGGATAAGGGAAGTTTCAAGGTCGACTATAGCAATCTGCTGAAGCTTGAAGGCAAGACCGAATTCACCGGCTACGACAGGCTGGAGGGGGAGGGCATGGTAACAGCGCTACTGCGAGACGGCGAAGACGTTACTGTTCTCAACGCCGATGAGTCTGGCACGGTGGTTCTGGATGGCACACCATTTTATGGCGAGTCTGGCGGTCAGGCAGGAGATACGGGTTATCTCAGTGCTTCTGGTGTTCGGCTGGAGGTGTCAACGACAACGAAAACTTCTGATCATCACCTGCATCAGGTAAAAGTGTTGCAGGGCAGCGTAAAGTGCGGTGACACGCTTTCGACCCACGTCGATGCGAATGTGCGACAGCGCACTCGTCTCAGTCACAGTGCAACGCATTTACTCCATGCGGCGCTGCGCACGGTGTTGGGTGATCATGTGCAGCAGAAGGGTTCGTTGGTGGACTCAGAGCGGCTGCGTTTCGATTTCTCGCATCCCGAAGCAGTGACGCCGAAGCAATTGAAGACTATTGAAAATATGATCAATGATCAAATACGCTTGAACACTGCGGTCCAAACGCGCTTGATGACGATGGATGAGGCCGTAGCGTCTGGTGCGATGGCGTTGTTTGGTGAAAAGTACGGTGAAGAAGTGCGCGTGTTATCCATGGGCGAGCAAGATTTTTCTGTGGAGCTGTGCGGTGGTACTCATGTCGATCGCACCGGTGATATTGGTTTGCTGCGCATCGTGTCTGAATCTGGGGTCGCTTCTGGGATACGTCGTATCGAAGGCGTGACGGGCAGTGGTGCATTGGCGCTGCTGGATGCGAATGAACAGCAGTTGGCCGAGGTGTGTGAGGTGGTCAAGGGTAGTACTGATAATGTCGCGTTGAAGGTAGGGGCCTTGCGTACTGAGAATCGAGAGTTAGAAAAAGAAATTGCTCGGCTTAAGCAAAAGCTGGCCACGTCCGCGGGCAGTGATCTCACTGCTGAGGTTGTGGAAGTGCGAGGCATTAAAGTACTTGCGGCTAACGTAGACGGTGCAGATGCTAAATCACTGCGCGACACGTTAGATCAGTGTAAAAATAAGTTGGGAAGTGGCGTTATCCTCCTGTCGGCTGTGATCGGGGACAAGATTGCCCTGACTGCCGGTGTGACCAATGATCTAACCGGTCAGGTGAAAGCAGGCGACCTAATGCGTGAATTTGCGGGGCGCCTCGGTGGGAAGGGTGGCGGGAAACCCGATATGGCTCAGGGCGGCGGCACCGATGTCCACGCTTTGCCGACAGTACTGAAATCTGTGCCTGATTGGGTGTCATCGCAACTCGATTGATGTGAATTTTGCTGCGGATTAAGTTTCCCGGACTGTGTAAAATTAGCGCACATTGTGGGTTAGTGGGGCGCCTTTTCTGGCGCGCCTGATTAAGGTCGCAGCGAGCTGCGCGAGAAACTATGAGTCTCATCGTTCAAAAATTTGGTGGCACCTCGGTCGGTGATATTGAGCGCATCGAGCTCGTGGCAAAAAAGGTTGCCGCATTTTGCGCTAAGGGCGACGACGTGGTGGTGGTTGTCTCGGCCATGAGCGGTGAGACTAACCGGCTGATGGCACTGGCGCACGAGATACAGGAACGACCATTGCCCCGTGAACTGGACGTGCTGCTTTCCACTGGAGAGCAGGTCACCACTGCACTGCTGAGCATGGCACTGAACAAGCAGGGCGTGAAAGCGAAGTCTTACACCGGAGCCCAGGTGCGTATTCTTACTGATAATGCGCATACCAAGGCGCGGATCCGTGAGATTGACAGCGATCGTCTGATTGGAGACTTGAAAGAGGGCTACGTGCTTGTGGTGGCCGGTTTTCAGGGGGTCGATGAAGGCGGTAATATTACGACGCTGGGCCGAGGTGGTTCCGATACTACGGCCGTGGCGTTAGCGGCTGCACTAAAAGCAGACGAGTGTCAGATATACACGGATGTGGACGGTGTTTACACTACAGATCCTAGGATGGTGGATGGCGCTCGCCGCCTGTCCAAAATTACCTTTGAAGAAATGCTGGAAATGGCCAGTATGGGTTCCAAGGTGTTGCAAATTCGCGCCGTTGAATTTGCGGGGAAGTACAACGTGCCGTTGCGAGTCCTGCACAGTTTTAAAGACGGTCCGGGCACACTGATCTCAATGGAGAACGATAGCGCTATGGAAACCCCGACAATTGCTGGCATCGCATTCAATCGCGATGAAGCGAAGCTAACCATCGAGGGCGCACCGGATGTGCCGGGTGTGGCGTATCAGATTTTGGGTCCAATTGGTGAAGCCAATATCGAAGTGGACGTGATCGTGCAGAACGTTAGCCACGACAGTACAGTCGATTTCACCTTTACTGTCGGACGCGATGATTTGGCCCGTGCGGAAGAGGTGCTCAATCAGATAGCAAATGAAATTGGCGCAGGGAAGGTCACCAGCGATAGCAAAATTGCAAAGGTATCGGTAGTGGGGGTGGGCATGCGCTCCCATGCGGGAGTGGCTAGTCAGATGTTCGCTGCCCTAGGTGAGGTCGGCATTAATATTCTGATGATCACCACCTCCGAGATAAAGATTTCAGTCATTGTTGAGGAGAAGTTTTTAGAGTTGGCAGTGCGTGCTCTGCATTCATCGTTTGGCTTGGAAAAGGACCCTAAGGACGAAAATACGGACTAAAAAATAGGCTTTGTGCTGTGGCTGCAAAAAGCAATATATGACAACATTACTTTTACGCGAATTTGTGTTAAAACTAATAGGTATAATAATGGTACAACGCCCGGATAAGGGCATAAGAAAGCCAATCCATGCCGTTGTAATAGCATAAGGGTATGGCTTTAGAGGGTATCAAATATGTTAATTTTGACCCGTAAAGTCGGTGAGACGTTGATGATAGGTGACCAGGTTACCGTGACAGTGTTAGGCGTCAAGGGCAATCAGGTCCGTATTGGCGTCAATGCGCCGAAAGATATTGCGGTGCACAGAGAGGAAATCTTTGCCCGCATCCACGATGGCGAGACTCCGGACACAGAACACAAAGAATAAGCCCGGCTACTGACTTCTATGGCTTTGATTTTGTAGGATTTGTGGTATTATCTCGCGCCTGTGGATACCCCTGCTTAGCAAGCCACAAAAACCTACGGAGAGCTGGCCGAGTGGCTGAAGGCGCGCCCCTGCTAAGGGCGTATAGGCTTATACCCTATCGAGGGTTCGAATCCCTCGCTCTCCGCCATTTAAGTTCTTAAGTCGCTGATTGTATTAATTTATTTCTTTTTACCCCCTCGGCAACTATCAAATTATGACTCGGTTGGCGGGTTGTCTATATCCTGTCAGTGCCGACTTTATATCTATCGTGAACCAGATTCAGCTCACGACCTACTAATATCCCAATCGCCGTGCTTACAACAGGACCACACACTTAGAAGGCCGAGCCAAGATGATGCAGGACTGGGCTGACTACCTGGATATGCTCAGACTGGAGAACGACTCAAACCGACCGCTATCTGCCGCCGCCTGACCTACACTAAGCCTATTAGGCACATATCGTTCTCCGCGTATCATAAAGTCTTTTTGTTTTCACATATTTAATTTCACGTAAATCGAAAATATCTCAGAAAAGTTTTTGCCAAAAAAATATTCTGCTTACAGTCCCACGAAGACGGTTGGGTATTACTTATATTTTTGAGGAACTTGTAATGAGAAGTAATGTAAACGAAACACTACAAAAAATACCAACAACGCGGCTGATAAGGATCAGAGAGGTGATGAATTTGGTAGGACTCTCGAAAAGTCACATCTACCACCTCGCGGCTCAAGGACGGTTCCCCAAGAGCATACCGTTGGTTCCTGGCGGCACATCTGTGGCGTGGATTGAGACCGAAATCGAAGATTTCATAAACCAACAAATCAAGGCCAGGGGCTAGGGGATCAACATGAGTATTCAGAATGTGAGTACACGAAAGCTGTCAGATCCTACTTTAAACATTACTGCGATCAACGAGAGACATGCCGTCGTTAAACTAGGAGGCAGGACACTCGTGGCCGATGAACAGGGAGGCAATCTTGAGTTTCTCAGCTTCCCGGATTTTGAGCGCCTCTACAATAATATTCAGGTTGCGCTCCCGCGACCTACGGCTTTGGGCAGGTACTGGATAAATCACCCTGACAGGCGGCAATACCTTGACGGAATTGTCTTTGACCCATCTCGAAATATAAGCCAAGCGCAGTACAACCTTTGGAAAGGGTTTGCCATCGAGCCTGACTCCCTTAATGGTTGTAACCTCTTTCATGAACACCTCAAAATCGTCATATGCAGTGGGGAGCAGGCGCAATATGAGTACATACTAAACTGGCTTGCCCTTCTTGTTCAGAAGCCAGGGCTGCTCCCACAAGTCGCTCTGGTGCTGCTGTCAGATCAAGGTACAGGCAAGGGACTCTTGATGGAGTACTTGGGCAAAATCTTCGGGCGTCACTACAAACACATCATGGAGAAGTCCCATTTAGTTGGAAACTTTTCAGGTCACCTTCAAGATGCAGTTTTGGTCTTTGCTGACGAGCTATCCTGGGATGGAAATAAGGCTGACGCAGGGATTTTGAAAGGCTTGATAACAGAGCCCACGCGGATGATGGAAAAGAAGTTCGCCGATGCAGTACCTGTCAAAAACTGTATGCACCTCGTCATCGCTTCTAACGAGAGCTGGGCAATTCCCGCCGAGGCCTCAGACCGCAGATATTGCGTACTTGAAGTTTCTAGCTGCAAAGTAGGCGACTTGCCATATTTTGATGCACTGGCATCCGAGATGAATGGAGGCGGGCCAAGTGGACTACTGGCCTTTCTGTTACAGAGAGACATTTCGTCCTTCAGGGCAAGTGATTTCCCCAAAACCGCTGCCCGTGTAAACCAGCAACTTCAGTCACTTGAACCCGTAGAAACCTGGCTACTAGAGCAACTTCAATTGGGTTTTCTCTCTACTGTGAAGTCTAATAGTGAGTGGCCTAAGAAGGTTAAAAAAGATGATGTTTATAAACACTTCACTGCCTGGTACCGAAACCAAAAGCTGAAGAAATCGTTACCGACTCTGGCTATATTCACCAAAAAATTGTCCGGCTTCGGCATCACCACATACCGTATGCCACCGCAGAAGAATGGTAACCGTCCCTACGGATACAAATTTGGCACACTCAACATAGTTCGACAGAGCTTTGAAGCAACACTAGGCGGGAAAATTGATTGGGGGGACTCTGATGATTATTAGCCCGAAAGGCCCCACAGTCCAACTAGCAGCTCTGAATAGGTAGGTGGCTATCGATGACACTCTGCCTAACCTACCTAACCTGTCTAACTTTTTTTGAAATCCTTATTCTGGTTATCCCACTATTTCTTACTAACCCTTTTATAGTTAGACAGCTTAGTCAGGTTAGGCAGCCCACTGCTTGTGGGGCCTGTGAGTGTCTAACATCAGGACGTTTAGTTAGACAGGTTAGACATCTAATTCGGATGACGCTATGAGCTGGTAGCTCTATGCATAAACTTAAATCAACTCTTACCCTACATCAGTAATGTTAACAGCCCCACTAACCAAACTCTCATCAATACCGATGCAGACCCTGCATGCTAAAGTTCTTAACTTTTAGTATCTCGATATACTAGTGCACGTCAAAACCGTAACGAAGACTATATAACACCGAGGGTTAAACGCTTAGCGCAGTCCTCTCTCGACCAGCCTAGCCCTGTGAGAGAGATGCCAATGAGCAACTATGACCTCTTTTTACTATATTCGCGATCACCCCTGCTCCAGCTGCGCTTGCGCCAGGTGATCGCTACGTGATTACTTTAAAAACGGTCCTGAACGAATCACCCTGTCATCATAATATGCATTGCACGATCACCTCAGCGAACAACTTTTTAGGGCAATCGGTGGTTAATTCGCGAATTTCTCCCGTTCAGTTAGGGGCATCAGTCAGGAAATTTAATCTCAATAGGCCGTTTATTTGTCCTATACTTATACTGTGCTGGATTCTGTTTTCCAGATTTGACATTCTCATAGACTGCTAGTCCATCAACTTAACACACGGTTTCGGATAACTACCCTATTGAAATATTTCGGGAACGATTACAATTAGATTTCGGAAAAGCATTCCCCGGTTTGTCGTTATCGCAATACAGGGCGACGGCGAGGATCGCAGCGACGAACGCGTCTAGCCTCGTGTTAAAGCACTGACATCCGCCGCTTAAACACACCGGGATCAGAGGCTGGATGACCGCTATTAGAATAAGAGGTTTAGAATGACCCGCACATTTGTCGCGGAACGAGCGGGACCAACCGACCCAGGTGCTCGCCTGCAGGCAATTGATGCCGCACGGGGGGCCGCTCTTTTTGGAGTGTTGCTTGTCAATATGTACAACTTCGGGGCTGATGCCCCCGAGTGGACAGGCCTTGTGGATCGCACATTTAGCACTTTGATGCATTCACTTTTCGAAACGAAATCCTTGCGCCTGTTCTCTTTGTTGTTTGGCCTCGGCTTCGCCCTGCAGTTGGCCGGGGCAATGTCCCGAGAGAGCGGATCGCTTTGGTTTTACTTCAGACGATTGATCGTCCTGTTCGTTTTTGGCATGGCCCACGCGCTGTTTTTTGATGGTGACATTCTAATGGAATACGCACTGCTGGGGCTGATTCTTGTCGCGTTCCGCAATGTCCACCGCCGAATACTGCTCATTCTGGGGTTTGCACTTTTGGCGGCATTCCCACTAAGCAACCTGATATATCCGGAAAGTGACGATGATTTGGCTGCGCACTGGGAAGATTCTCTGCCGCTTGCCGAACTGAGAGTAGACCACCCCTACCTCGGTTCCCCGATGGACGTTTTTAGCGAGAATGCTTTTGCTATTCCGCCACCTATCGGATCAAATCTGCAAAGTCCCGAGTCGAGTCTCGCTATTTTCTCGATGCTTCTACTGGGTCTTTATGTGGGCCGCACCAGAATTCTCTATGACGTTGCAGCTCATCTGCCGCTGATTCACAGAGTGTTCGCCTGGGGCATTGGCATCGGGGCAGCAAGTACAATCGCTGAATGGTGGCTGAGCCAAAATTATGGTTACGCGGTTTTCACTGTGACCACAGCCTCAAGCGGAGTGCGATTTATGGGTGACATGCTGTTTGCTTATGGCTCAACGGCGCTGGCGTTGGGCTACGGCGCGGGTATCGTATTGCTCGCGCAACGAGGTCTCTGGCAATCCGCGCTAAGACCTTTACAGAACTTAGGGAAAATGGCCCTGACAGTTTATTTGTGCAGTACGGTGATGTTTACCACGCTTTTCTACGGATGGGGTTTTGGCCAGCTTTTTCTGCTGGGGCCGGCAGAAACCACTTTTTATGCGGTTATGTTCTTTACGATGCTCGCAGCATTCTGCACCTGGTGGTTAGCCAGGTACAGATTTGGTCCTGCTGAATGGGTGTGGCGCAGTCTGACTTACTTAAAGTTTCAGCCTTTGCGCCGGCAGTGTCCGTTAGCCTCGGTGCAGCCTAGAGGGTAGAAATGCCTTCCCACACGCTGCTATTGCCGCAATCTGCAATGTCATTGAGTTGCAGGTCTACCTCCTCAACCTTTGAACCTTCGTAAGCATCACGGAACTCGCCCATCTCTGCAAACGTAGGGAAGACTGTAACAAACCTGAAATCGCCCTTGGCATCAGATCCTGTAGCAATTGGGAATCTGATAGCCACATCGATGTTTTTGCCACCGTCCGTATTTCTTGCAGCTTTAATCCACTTTTTTGTAACTTCAAACAGGTCAGCCGCCGTCGCGTCGTCGTTAAAATGGCAGATGTAAATTTGTACGGCCGACATTTTTGTCGCGGAAAAAGCGGGTGCAGCGATAATCAGAAGGAGAGAAACCAATAGTGATCGAGACAATATCTTCATTTGTAATACTCCGTAGATTTGAAGTTATGGAACTTAGCTAAAGTCTACCTATTTGTGGACGCATTTTAAAGTAGGCAAAACCCTACCTCTGATAACGCAGTGACCGCTAAGTGACACTTGGGTGCTTTAGGGTAAGTTTGTGGCCCTCCAGGATTTAGAGGTTGTTTGCGCGGCCCTTTACAAGGCCCCCAGAGGCCACCAAGCAGCCCCTGGCGCCTCCGTATCAGTGTTAGTCCTGCGACACGCGAGAGGCCTTTTCTCCCGCCCACAGCGGCCCTAGAAGCTCCGCACGCACTAGCAACTGCTCTCAGGCACAGTATGGAAGAAAACAGGGATAGATGCTTCCTCGAAAAATCCGAAAAAATTGTTAGATCAGACGGTTACGGATGACCCTAGTCACCGAGTTCTCAATCTCCTCAATCAGGCGAGCACTAAAACGCTCGACTCCATCGCAGTCGGCCGGCACATGGATGACACGCAGACTGGGGTCCAACTTAAATTCTAAGTCTCTGATACGATCGCTGTTGCTAGGTGCTATTACCCGTCGGCGGCCGGCTCTGCGGGGCTGCCCTCGTAGGTGGCAGCAGCAGGCAGATGCATTTCCTTCAGAACCAGACTTAGGGGTAAAATTGTGGCGGCGGGCTCGATCACCGCACCACCCATAATTGTGGAGCCTAGATTAATGGTGCAGCCATCGTGTACTTCGGCTCGCTTGACCTTCAGCATCATGCTCTCGAAAGTGTGCAACTGAAGAATGCCGTTGATAATGCAGTCATCCCCGAGGCTGACTGCATTCCAGTCAGAGGCCTGCATCGGAGAGGTGATTATCGTCCGTCGGCCTATCTGACACCCCATTGCTCGCAGCACCGAATTAGACAGCAGTGTCCCAGCGGTCATCTTCAGGGGCCTCTTGCACCAGGCAAAAAAGCAGTCCTGCGCAAAAAAATAGCTGAAGTGCCGCCAGGACCAGAACGGCGTTGAGTGCTCAATCCCCCACTCACTGCCCACAAGAAGCTTCTTGATCGCACAACAGAGCAAGACAATAATCGCTTCTGCGAATATCAAAGCAAAAAAAGCGCTAACGATCAGATATCCGTCTAGGCGCAGAAAGCTGGTGTAGAGAATAATATAGACAAGCATGCCTGCCATAGGCAAAAAGCCTATGCTGAAAAGATCATTGAGAAAGACGCGAGCCAAAAAAAGAGGGAAGCTCGGAAGTACCTGAGATTTATTCTCTTTATCGAACTTTGCGCTGGCAAACTGTACTGGCGGATTTCCAGCGACAGTGATGGGTTCACCTTCCCGCGACCGCATTTGGCGCCGGAACTGAATATCATTGCCCAGTGTGGATACGCCCAGCAGGAAATTGGACGGAAACTGCCCGGATTCCGCGACGCAATTGGTACCACTGAAGAAATTCCGGGGCATGTCCAACTGGCAAAGCTTCATGTACTCCGCCCCGTGGTCGAGCATGTTTGTGAAACAGCCATTAGACCAGAAGACCTTTGAATCTGCGCTGGCCAGTTCAGGCACAAGATTGTGCATGAGGTCGCACTCCGAGGCTCCCGTTCGTGGAAAGCGCATGCCAGCCAGCGCGCGCAGATACTGGCCGGTAATGGTCCAGGTCCACTGCTTCTGGATCTGGTTCATTTTCTTCATTCGATACAACAGAAGAGCGCCGCGCAGTCCGCGAGAGGAGTAGATACCCGGTGCGGCGGGCGTGCAGCGCAGAAAGAGACAGACCAGTATAGAGATCAGTAGAACCGCAACCCAAGTGGTGATGAAGGTGTAGAGGCTCATATCCCAGATAATGTCTGTCAAGGGCGTTACCTTGAAATACTCGCTGGCGACCACGGTGTCTCCCTCGGATATAAATGAGGCCGCAAACCACGTTACCGAAGCCGTGGGAACGATGAAAAGCCAGAAATCGAGAAAAATCTGCATGAGGATATTGAGCACTTCCATGAACCAGCTGGGCAGGTTGGCCTGACAGGCTTTTGCAGGTCGCGCCAGATTCACACAATGGCCGCTGCAGCGCGCGGGGGCGCCCTCCCACATCTCTTTTGGACCGACGTCAGTGTGGATGGGGGTAAAGGGGTTAATCCAGGCGCCACGGCCCACGGTGACACCACTGGCAATCCCTGCTCGCATCCCGATTTTGCACCCACTTTCAAGGCTGACGGGACCGATGTGCAGCTTCTGGCCCAGCCACTTTGAGGTGTGAATATAGGCGCCGGTTTGTATAGCGACATTGTCTCCGACAGAGAGTAAATCCAGGGGACCGGAAAATTCAACATCGTGTGCGCACTGCAGGTTGGCTCCAACCTTCGCGCCCAGTCGCCGCAGCACATATGCCATCAGCGGTGCGCTGCGAAACATCATACCCAACGGTGCAAGTACCGAGCTTTCCAGTCGTCCAATGCACCAGACTCGAAGATGCATTCTGCTCCACTTGGGATAGATGCCGGGCGCCGCTCTGTTCTCGTACAAATGGCCGCCCATGAGAAGCTTGATTACCATCACCCACAGTAGATTAGCAAAGGGCAACACGAGGGCAACCAGGTACATTATGAAACCCAGAACCAGAAACCCTAGGATATGCGCAGTCATAAAGAATTCGCCAATTTCCGTGAATGCGATAATTGCCAGAAAACCGATCAGCGAGGGTAAGTACAGCAGCCATAGAAACAGCAATTGCAAACCGGTAAACACTCCCACGGGGAGCACCTGCGTTGAAGACGCACTGTGCGCGGCATTGCTTGCTCCGGCTTGGGCAATCGACTCCTCGGCGTTTGGCGCGCGCGGGTGCTGCCGCACGTGAGCGGCCACTTTCCGTGCCGTGTCACAGTCGCTGAGCAGTGCGCGCACGGTCACATCCCATCCGGAGGCGTGGAGCTGCTGTGCCAGTTGCGCGATGACAATAGAGTGCCCGCCATGGTCAGCGAACACACTATCCCACCCCATGGGGGTCTCGAATACGGCTCTGCAAATTGACAGAATTCCCTCATAGCCGAGTTCCAATTCCGAATCCGGTTCAGCGGGAAATGCTTCCCTTGCTGCTCCGGGCTGATGGGCATGGGCCAGCAGATCAGACAAGACAGGTAACTGCTCTCTATCGATCTTCCCGGATAAGGGCTTCATGACAAAGCTTTCTACAAGAAATATACGCGAAGGGATAGACGGCGCAGGAAGTTGTTGGGCCAGACTATTCGTTACATGCGCTGCCCACGCCTTAGACGCAGGAGCCGCCACCGTAATGTCAGTCCCTGCAATGGACGGAGCGCTGACGAAAGCGATCAACTCCTCGTTCTGATAATCCAGCACAGCGGCTTCGATTTCTCCAAACTGCGTCTGCAGTAAATCTTCAACAGCTTGGGTCTCGACACGGTGACCACGCACCTTGAGTTGAGCATCAATCCTGCCTAAAAAATGTACGCGCTGCGTGAGGATGTCTATTTTACATCTATCTCCGGTGCGGTAGAGGCGACCGAAACGCGGATGTGTGATGAACTTTTGGGCCGTTTCCTCGGGCAGGTTTCTATAACCCCGTGCCACATGGGGTCCGCCAATGCAAAGTTCCCCAATGCCCCCATGAGGCAGTGGCTCAAGTTCGTCTATCTCGAGAATCACGTAAGTGACGTTAGCCATAGGCGAGCCAATCGTGACAGCCTCCCCCGGCCGCAAACTCTGTCGACTTGTGTCAGTACTAGCCTCGGTAGGGCCGTAGGTGTTGATAATCTGCCTTCTTCCCCGCGTCCAGGGTTGCACAAGTGCATTGGGAAAAGCTTCGCCGGCCGGCACAATATAACGGCAAATCGGATAGGGCAGGTCCACATGGGGATTTGGCGTAAGGGTGGTGAGAAGCACCGGCGGACAGAAAAGCACAGTGACTTCCGCTTCGCACAGCACAGGGATGAGGTCCGGCCCGGATCGGATCTGCTCCTTGGTCAGCATAACGACGGCGCAACCGGATACCCAGGCGCTGTACATCTCTGAAATACTGCCGTCATACCCCAGCGAAGAGGTCAGTGAGGTCGCATCCATGCCGGGAATAAGATCGAAGTAATCCGCGTAGCTCAGCGCCAGATTCACGTAACCTGCGTGGGGGCACTCCACACCCTTTGGCAGGCCGGTGGTCCCGCTGGTATAGAAGATAGCCGCCAGCCGTTGAGCTGGATCGTCCAGCCAGCTGGGCGGCTCGCCGGGCTGTATGTTTTCCGGTAGTGCCAGCACATCCAATGTGGGCAACTGGCGAAAACTGGCCTCTCCCCGGGTGAGAACGAGCGCCGGTTGGGCATCATTCAGCATGTGGGAAAGCAGCATTTCCGGCAATGTCGTGTCGAGAAATAGCACTGTGCCGCCGGCCTTGAGTATCCCCAGATGTGCTGCCACGATCTGCCAGTTGTCCTGCGTCATGGCCACGGCGACCACCTGATCAGGGCCGCAGAGGTATGAAGAGACCGCCGCCGCTATTTTTTCGGCTTGCACGTCCAGTTCCGCGTAGGTCAGAGACTCACCGGTATGAGGAATCTGTAAAGCCGTTAGATCGGGGAATTTTCTGGCACTACGGGCAAATATTTCTGTGAGCCACTGAACACCTTGCTGGTGTGGGATGTTGACCAAGTGTCGGTCGCTAAAGACATCCGTCAGGCTATAGGGGCATTCATCCGCCTGCCCCTGCGGAACTTTCTCTGCCGCCCACAGGTAACGCCTCCAGGCTAAGTAAGCCAGTGCGCAAAAAGCGGCTGCAAAAATAATGACTAGCATAGCGTGGCGGTCAGTCGAAGTATCGCTGGAGTGATCCGCGTCGACGAATATCCAAGGTGATGCAATGGAAGCCGCCTCCGAGCATTTTGGAGTGCCTCAGCTTGAGCCTGATGACATCAATACCCTGCTTTTCCAACAGCTTGATCAAGGCCGTCTGGTCCTGATCAACCACGACCAGATTAGGGCTGATGCTGAACAGGTTCATGTCGATCCATTTGCTACCAATGCTCTTAGATAAATAGTCGGCGCCAAACCCGTTGCTACTTTCCATCGGTGGGCTATAAATAATCTTCCACTGTTTGAGAACCTCAGGCAGAGTATCCTCATTGATTCGGGCTGGATTGCACAGCATCAAACCGGGGCGCAAAGCGACAAAGGTTGAGTCGATATGGCTGCCATAGTAGACATCTTTGAGAAAGTGAACCCGGTATTCATCACCCAAAATGGTCTGCAACCACTGCCCTCCCATTTCGTTGCCGGTTGCGCTGACGAGGTAGATCAGATCCTTGCCGAGGCGCAGAACATTGGCTGCATCAAAAGCCGGTTCATCGTTACGGGGCGTAGGCTTGCTCATGTCAACGTCGAACAGTGAATCCAGTAGCATGGGCTTGGGCGCGCTGTACCATTTCGCGCCCGACCTCATATAGTCAATCATCATTTGGCGATAGCTGAATGATTCTTGGGCTCGGCTACGAATGACATTGGGTGTTTCGATAATCTGATCGCCGATGACAAGCATGATATCCCGCGGGCAATAGTTGTAGTAGCCCTCAGACTCCCAGTGGATGGTGGAGAATTTTTCGTCATGAGGCCACGTCTCCGGGCGCTTCACCGTGACGCCCAACCCTTCTAGCACAGAGACAAATTTGTTCAGGTCTTCTTCGGTTTCGTCAATAATCCACTGTGGAAAAGGGCCCTGCGGAATATTCCCCAGTGAACGGTCGGGAAATTCGGCCAGCTGGGTGCTCAAGTCGGCCGTGGGGAATTTTGCTCGCAGCGGATTACCGACGATCACCTCTTCCAGTTGATCCCACTCATTGCAACTCCAAACTAGAGACATACTAATACAACCTTTTTTTGAATTTACGTACGAAACAGTCAGGGCAGAAAAGACTCGACACGTGTTCCACCACCGTCTTTGGCTATTTCTTTTTGCACGAGATCCGCAACGGCGAGGTCAAGCACGCCCAAACCGAAAGGAGAGAAAATCATCCTGCGTTCATCGCGCAAGGGTAAAGGGACATTCCCCAGCAGAATATCTCCCAAGGCGCCGTGAACGAAATCTGTATTTCCTGCTCTGTCAGATGCAAGCTGAATCGACGTGGCCGCCCGGTTCACATGGTCGAGGTCGTCAACTATGTTGTGACTTGAAAGAATAGCGCCTGCACTCAGATCTCGCAGCGATACATGCAGCAGAGTCGCACCCGCCTGACAGGCATCGAGATTGTCCACGTAAGGTTCTATAGCCGTAGTGGCAAACGCCACCATGGGACATTCGCCAAGCAAGTCTTCTATATTGGCTGCCACGGTGAAAGTCGCGCCGGGTCTGTACGCGAGCAATGCCTCGCCGAAAACGTCGGCGCGGGCGCGGGACAGGTCAAACGCCATAAAGCGTCTGACGTTGGGCCACGTGACTGCCAGAAACTGTGCAATCGCTGCGTTAATCGGGCCGCACCCTACGAAGCCGATAGTCTCGGGGTCACCCGGAGCAAGCACCAGCGATGCCAGGGCTGCCGATGCGGCGGTACGTTGTTTGCTGATTATGGAGCCTTCCATGACCGCCTTTGGTTGGCCGGTGATCCGGTCATTCAGAATGATGACCGCGGAGGCCCTTTCCATACCACGGGCAACATTGCCGGGCATCGATGCAATCCACTTGACTCCGGCGAGCTGGTATTCGTCACCCAGATACGCTGGAAGACAAATGATCCGATCTTTATCGCTGTCGGGGAAACGCAGAAAACTGGAATGCGGCAGGGAGCTGGCGCCCCGCGCATGTGTCTCATAGGCTTGCTTTACTGCGTCAATAACCTGCGTCTCATGACCCTGAAGAGCAGCTTCAATGTCAGGAGCGCCAATCACTGTTAAATCGCTGCCTGACATCAGTACTCCTTTACTGTTTTTGTCCAATGATGAGCGATGTCACCGAGCTCACTCTGCACCCACTCGTCAGAATAGATCGTATCTAAATAACGTTCACCCCGATCGGGCAGCAGGGCAACAACCGTGGAGCCCTCTGGGATTTCGCTACTTAGCTGCTTCACTGCGGTGACGACACCGCCGGAGGAACCTCCCGCCAGAATGGCCTCTGACAGTGCCAGCTGCCGGCAACCGATAACGCAATCGGTGGCAGTGAGGTGCAGAATCTTATGTACACCCTCCGTTGGCGTGAGTTTCGGGCAGATAGCAGATCCCAGTCCGGGTATCAGGCGATTGTGCTTGTCACTCGAAAAAATCTGACTGCCTAACGCATCGACAGCGATGACCTTGGTGGCATGACCATGATCCGCGAGGTAGTCGAGACATCCTGCAAGAGTGCCGCAAGTGCCGGTCGCGATAAAAAGGTAATCGAGCGCACGGCCATTCAGATCTCGCAGGATTTCCTTGATCGTTGATCGGTAGTGCGCGCCTGAATTCTCACGACTGGCGTATTGGTTAACCCAAAAGCTGTTTCCTTCGTGTTGCAGTATCACCTCGATACGTTTCAGCTTGGCGGGTAATAGTTCTGAGGTCGCCTGATCTGGGTGGCCGATCATCTCTATTTCGGCGCCATAAGCGAGCAGGATATCAACATTCTGAGATGTCACCTTGGGGTCGATGAGGCAGCGAAAGCGCAGGCCATGGTAGGCGCACACCATCGCCAGTCCAACGCCGGTATTGCCAGAGCTGGCTTCTATGATCAAGGTGTTGGCATCGATCTCCCCAGTCTGCAGTGCCCGCTCAATGATGGCGACACTGGGCCGGTCCTTGGAGCTACCGCCTGGATTGAGGCCCTCCAGCTTCGCGAAACAGTGGAAATGTGAGGATGCGAAGTGTTTTTCAAGGAGGACAAGAGGTGTTCCACCAATGGCACCCAGTATCCCGCCTGAGATATTGAAATTTTTGAGCTCGGCGTCTGGAGCTGCTCGAGTCGGATGAAATTCGCTGGCGCCTGCTTGGTCAGACTCGCGAGCTGGATCTATAAGGGGCATCAGCTTTCCATGTTAAGTCATCAATTAGCATACTGGAGTATCATAGATGAGTGTATCACTGGCCAAGACGGACAAGACAATCTGGCACGCACCCCGTTCGTACTACCTATGCTTTCGGCTGCATAGAAGCTCTCTTGGTTTCTATAGACAGCTTAGCCACTCTAACATATCGGAGATAGGCGTATTTTGCGGTAGGCATATCCCTACTTCATAACGACCATATTGCGGATATAGTGGCCGCAGCTAACACCGTTTGGCAATCAGTATGCAGACTATTAACTCCTCTTCTGGGCGGTGACGCTTTAGGACACGCAAACACGTGCTCAATGAAGACGCCCTACCGGGATGGCACCACGCAAGTGGCATTCGAGCCGGTGGATTTCATCGCACGTTTGGCTGCCCTGGAGCCTAAGCCCCGCGTCAACCTCACCCGCTACCACGGCATCCTTGCCCCAAATCACCGCTGGCGCGGGGAAGTCACTCCGGCCAGACGTGGCAAGGCACTTAAGACGGGCGCAAATGCGGAAGTAAGGACACCGGCCGAGTGCCATGCTGCTATGACTTGGGCCCAGCGACTCAAGCGAGTATTCAATATCGACATCGAGGTCTGTGGACGCTGTGGAGGCTCTGTCAGGGTCATCGGTTGTATTGAGGACCAGGACGTTATCGACAGGATTCTGGCTCACCTCGAGAGCAAGGAACAGAACACCCCCACTTTGCCACACCTGGCACCACCAACCAGAGCGTCGCCTGAGACATTACCTCTTTTCGCCGGGACGGAGTTTCATCAGCAGGGACGCCACTGAAAACCCCATGGCACGGACTGCTGCGGGCTCTCGTTCAGGAATGGACGAATAGGAATTGCACGGCCACCTCAGCGAAAAACTTTCTAGGGCAATCGGGAATTATTTCGCGAATTTCTCTAGTTCAGTTAGCAGGATCAGTCAGGAAATTTAATCTCAATAGGCCGTTTATTTGTCCTATACTTCGACAAGACAGTCTGAATTCCAGCCAGGGGGTTAACGCATGAACCACTTCATTCCGAATGATATAGATGAGATCACACCCGAATGGCTCACTCAGGTATTGACCGGCCAGGGTATTATAAATTCAAAAGTACTTGAGGCCAGGCACTCGAAAATTGGCGATGACGTGGGCCTGTTAAGCAAGGTTGTGCGCACCCAGCTAACCTATGAAAACCCGACTGGAAAAGAGCCTGATGCCCTGGTCGTCAAAATTGAGCCCAGTGCAGGCGCTTTTTTAGACAGCGCTAACAAGGCTCATGTTTTCGCCCGAGAAATTCGTTTTTACGAGGAAATTGCCAGCCAGGTCCCCATTCGTGTTCCCAAATATTACTACGGGGATGTCGATGAGCGGGGTGGGGTGCTGATTCTCGAGGACCTGACGCGGCTCAAGCAGCATAGCCAAATAGTGGGGCTTCCCAATGCCAATGTGCTGGCCGCCGTTCGGCAATGCGCGAAGTTGCATGCGCATTTTTGGGGACGGGATTCCTCTGAGGGAGTTGATTGGATACCCCGGGATGATGGCCGGTTGTTTATCAATGTAGAAGCGCAGTGGGAGCAGTTCGAGGCGTTGTATGGCTTGCGAATTGGTGAACAGGCTGTTGAACTTGGCAGGTGGTTGAGTCAAAACATACTTAACCTACAGCGGATTATGGCAGAGCGTATCCATACGGTTTGCCATGCAGACTTTCGCGCCGACAACTTACTGTTTGGTGAGCCGGGAACGGCTGACGAGGTCGTTATCTACGACTGGCAATTGGCGACGCGCGCTATGGGTGCGCTTGATGTGAGCAGGCTGGTGGGTGGCAGTGAGCCTGAACAGGAAAGACGAGTGCATCCACTGGAAGCGCTGAGCTGTTGGCATGAGGAGCTTACGTCAAACGGTGTGCAAAACTATTCGATTGAAAATGCGATGGAGGATTTTCGAATTGCGGCTATTGCCAATCTGGCGGTTCCTGTGCGGCTGTGCCTTCTCGCTGAGCAATCGGACGATCGCCTCGGCCGTCTGGTGGATGTTATGGCGGAGCGCTTGTTTGCTTCTGCTCTGGAGGTAGAAGCCTGGAAGGTGCTGCCATAGTCTATTGCGGGCTTGTTGAAATACTTGTGCTCCGCTAACCACAAAATACATAGGGCCATTTTTTGACCTATGCTCTTACTGTTATCTTATTGGCGCTGATTGCCACTAATTTCGGACTCAGTGCAACTATTTGCGGTGAGCCGGGTCACATATCCCAATCGGAAGAGGCCGCTTACTGACTATGAACGCTCTAAAACCCTTGAAGGTGATCAATCCATCGACCGCGGCACCGCTGGAAGAATTATCTGTAGATGATCTCGAAAGCGCCGTTTCGAAGCTGAATCGCGCGCACAGTCTGTTTGGTGACAAAGGGAGACACCTGCCGCTTCACGAGCGGATAAAGATACTGGAAAAACTGGCGGTATCCATAGAGCAAGATCATGAATCGTACGCCATGCTCATTGCTCAGGAAGGCGGTAAACCGCTGAGAGACGCCCGAATCGAAGTTACGCGCGCAATAGCCGCCCTACCGGGATGGCACCACGCAAGTGGCATTCGAGCCGGTGGATTTCATCGCACGTTTGGCTGCCCTGGTGCCTAAGCCCCGCGTCAACCTCACCCGCTACCACGGCATCCTTGCCCCAAATCACCGCTGGCGCGGGGAAGTCACTCCGGCCAGACGTGGCAAGGCACTTAAGACGGGCGCAAATGCGGAAGTAAGGACACCGGCCGAGTGCCATGCTGCTATGACTTGGGCCCAGCGACTCAAGCGAGTATTCAATATCGACATCGAGGTCTGTGGACGCTGTGGAGGCTCTGTCAGGGTCATCGGTTGTATTGAGGACCAGGACGTTATCGACAGGATTCTGGCTCACCTCGAGAGCAAGGAACAGAACACCCCCACTTTGCCACACCTGGCACCACCAACCAGAGCGTCGCCTGAGACATTACCTCTTTTCGCCGGGACGGAGTTTCATCAGCAGGGACGCCACTGAAAACCCCATGGCACGGACTGCTGCGGGCTCTCGTTCAGGAATGGACGAATATGAATTGCGCGGTCACCTCAGCCAACAACTTTTCAGGGCAGTAGGCGGGTATGTCGCGAATTTCTCTAGTTCAGTCGGCAGCATCAGTAAGGAAAGCTACTCTCAACGGGCCGTTTATTTCTCCTATACTTCAGAGAATCTCATCATCATTAATTAGAGAGTCGCAATTGCCACAGCGGCATCATTTTGATACCTTTTTCTGCGCAATATCTTAACCAGCGGCTTGTGTAGCCGTCGGCAAACGGTAAAGGAGAGGACAGCAGAATGAAATTTTTGCAAAAATTTACACTAGCAGTGGGCGCCTATGCTTTGGCTGCGTGCGGTTCTGGCGATACGAGCTCACCAGCGGCTATTGAGATCAAAGAGGCCGCTCCGCAGAAAGAAGCCGTTCAGGCAACCGTGGTCACCGACGAAAACTATAGTCAGGCAGAGTCGGAAATTATTATAGCTAACTACATAAAGAGGATTGCAGGGGCTACCGGTACGAATGGTTTGGGTCAGTGGCAGCACTCTAGGGAAGGCGCTGACCCAAAGGATCGCACAGTGATGCGTATCAATTTCGACACCGTTTACTCATTCCTGATTCTCGACCTTACGGAGCCCGCAACCCTGACGATGCCGGAAACGGATGGGCGCTATCAAAGTGCCTGGGTAATCACGGATGAGCACTACAACCCAATGGCTTTTGTGGAGCCCGGCACCTATACCTTGACGCAAGAAAACGTCGGGCGTCGCTATGCGGTCGTTGTAGTGCGTACTCAGGTCAATGTGATGGACCCGGGTGATCTTGAGGTAGTGCACGCGCTTCAGGCACAGCTGAAAGTTGAGCAGAAAGACACAGGATCTTTTGCCTCATCGAACAGTTGGGATATGCAAGAGGTACTGGCAATGCGAGCGAGGTATCAGCAGATCGCCCAAGACGAAGGGATAACCTCAGAAGTAATGTTCGGCAAGAAGGGCGAAGTGGCCTTGAAGGAACATAATGCGGGTACCGCAATGGGTTGGGGCGGGCTTACACCTGAGCGAGCTGTGTATCCAGCTATATTTCCCAATAGCACTGCGCCTCAAACGCTTACCCTGAAAGATGTGCCCGCGGGCGCATTCTGGTCGGTTACCGTTTACGATGCTGAAGGGTATCCACAGGGCGAATCTTATAATATTAATAGCGCATTCGCTGTAGCCAATGCGGACGGCTCCTACACAATACACTTTGGTGGCGACACCAATGCGGTCAACTATATGGATATCTTCGAAGGCTGGAATATAGCCCTGAGGATCTATGAGCCCACTGAAGCTTACTTCAGCGGCGAGTGGGAGATGCCAGAACTCGAACTGGCTGATTGAAAAATGCATTTCTTGATTCAGGCCCAGACAAGTGACGGTGACAGCCTGGCTCCAGCCTTTTGTCGACTTTACGATCGCAGATCATTGCTATGTTCGCAGCAAGCGGCGATGCTTTAGGCACTGTTGACACGATTTACGCCGATGTCGGTGGCTGCAAGGAGACCTAACTGACTTTTAACAGGGGTTTGAAGTCCAAGTTTTTCAGTTGAAAGACGCCCGCGCGCCGTATCCACTTCGGTGAAGTTAGCTAGGGTAGCCAGTAAAAGATGCCATATTATTATAGAGCATTCAAACAGCTCGACAGTTTATGAGAACTCGTATGCAATACTATTATTTTTTTAAACGAGTACATGGCAAAAAGCTAAAGCTAGCCATTTATTTGAGCATCTTAACCTTACTAAGCCAATACTCGTATGCTGATCTTGGTGACGGACCTCGTGCTTACTTGCCACCACCAATCGATACAAACGTCTTCATCCTTAATGCTATTCAGGTGTCCGGTAACTCGATGTTGGACTCAGGCGTTGTCCTACCTGATCTAGACTTAGATATAGATTTATTGGTTGCTCAATATACGCGTACGATGGAGATTGCTGATCGATACGTAGCATTTACTGTAGTGCAACCACAGGGGCGATTAAGCTCTAAGATAGCATTCTCTAATGCCCCCAATTTTAAACGCGAGACAAAGTCTAAAGGCCTGGGCGATACGCAGTTATTGATTAGCGCTGGCCTCTACGGCTTACCGCCACTAACACTAGCCACTTATCGTGATTACGACCCCAAACTGGCAGTGGGTGGGTTAGCCAGAATAACTCTACCGACTGGTGAATACGATGAGGATAAGTCGGCAAATCTTGGTACGAATCGATATTCTCTGCAACTTGGCAGCCCCATAACCTTTGGCTTTGGGGAGAACCTGCTCGACCCCCGCTTAACCACGCTAGACTTACTGCCCAGCATCACTATATACAGTGATAATGATGACCCTTTTCGTGCGAATAAAAAAAGTCAAAAGCCATTATTTAAATTTGAAAGTCACGTTACCCATAATTTTAATCCAGCGTTTTGGGCTTCGATTGACAGCGTCTATTCATACGGCGGCGCAACCAAGACCGATGGACAGTCGGACGACAACCGACAGCGTTCGTTCAATATGGGCGCTACATTAGGTTTTCAATTCTCTGCAGAGTTTGGCCTGAAACTCACCTATGGTAAAACGATAGACCACAACGACGATGGGTGGGACGGCGACTTCGCGCGACTAGTGCTAACCTACAATCAGCTATAGATTACACTGGAAACTGCGCGTTTTTTGCCGTAACCACTTCATAGCTGTCGAGTATCCAAGGCCGCAGTCCCCACGCTGGCCCTTGAAGCTATCGAGCGTCGTACGATACTCTCGCTGCACAACGATATGAGACGCGGCGTAACCAAGTGTTAGTCTCGCATCAGCCACCAGCACCCCGTACTCGAGCCGTGTGTTCGAAATGGAATACGGTTTCAAGCCAATGATATGTGAAACACAAAGAGCTAGCGGTGAGAGCACCGTGATTGATGTTGATGAGATGAGTTCGGAGTAGTAGAACGAGGAAAGGATACCT
The DNA here is from genome assembly GCF_047729875.1 of Halioglobus sp. Uisw_031. NCBI lineage: Bacteria > Pseudomonadati > Pseudomonadota > Gammaproteobacteria > Cellvibrionales > Halieaceae > Halioglobus > Halioglobus sp. Uisw_031. Next base: position 972,084 of record NZ_CP159826.1, read on the forward strand.
CCTAAGTTCACAGGTATCCCTGCTGTAGCTGGTTCAATAGGCAGCCGAAGTATGCATTTCCCCCTAGAACCGACGTGCTGGAACGCATACCATAAGGTGTCCCTAAAATCGGAGAAAAGCATATGAGAACTGCTTACCTATTACTGCTGCTAACCGTTGTATTAACAAGTGCTTTGACGCAGGCGGAGACTGCTGTCCCGCATACCGTTGAAGATGACACGCCGGCTGAATTCGTTACGGACTGCGAGTCAGCGATGGGATCTTCCCCCGATTTAAAAGAAATCCAGGCAGGCTCACTCAAGGGGTATATGGAGGGCTATCTCAAGCCTGACGCCCTACCCGATTCTCTAAAACTGTTAGCTGCTCCACCGAAAAAAAATTCTGCAGCCTTCGCCCTTGATGTTGCGATCGCCGAAGACAATTTGGCCCTTCAAGGGAGTTCACGTTGGGACTTAGCTACACGCGATGCAGATCTTGATTTCCCCACAGCCTCGGGCATCTATTCATGTGCCTTGGGGGTTCAGATCAACCAGGAAAACACTCCTAAGCTCTACACCCTCCTCAGACGTTCATTAACTGATGCGGGTCTAGCCACCTATCGCGCTAAAAATCACTACCAACGACCCCGGCCTTTCACTCAAAACGGAAAACCGGTTTGCACTCCCGAAATTGAGACCGCTCTGAGAGAAGACGGCTCATACCCTTCTGGGCATACCTCGGTTGGCTGGGCTTGGGCTCTCATTCTCAGCGAGATTGCGCCTGAGAGGCAGAACCAGATATTGGCTCGCGGCATTGCTTACGGCGAAAGCAGAAATGTTTGCAACGTTCACTGGAAAAGTGATGTTCAGGCAGGATTTGTGATGGGTTCAGCCACGGTGGCACGGCTCCACAGCGACCCCATTTTCAGGGCTGATCTTCGTGCTGCTGCGACGGAAGTAACAGCACTACGAACAGGCGACAGTTCACTTAATATGAACTGTGTTCAGGAGCATGAAGCCTTGAGACACTGATTATGTTTTTTGTTTAGGCGACTAACTTAAAAGAGCTGAAGACCACTCCTCCTTGCACCGAATAGAATGCAAGTATAAGACGGATAAAAGGTCTATGGTGGAATGAATCGCCCCCAATTCTCTAGACACTCGCCAGCCGTTCTTGATACTGCGCTTCATACTCTACCGGTGACAGCTGGTTATTGAAACCATGCCGCCTCCGAGTGTTGTAAAACATCTCAATATAATTGAAGACATCACTGCGTGCTGCTTCTCTCGTTGAGTAAATGTGTCGGCGAATTCGTTCGCGTTTAAGTAACTGGAAAAAGCTCTCCGCTACGGCATTGTCATGACAGTTGCCACGTCGAGTCATACTTCCTTCCAAGCCATGTTCCTTTAGGAAAGCCTGCCATTCATGGCTTGTGTACTGGCTACCTTGATCCGAGTGCACCGTGACGACGTTCTGAGGGTTGCGACGCCATACCGCCATTAACAATGCATCCAGTGCCAGTTCTTTCGTTATCCGTGAGTGCATCGACCAACCAATGACGCGACGAGAGAACAAATCAAGCACCACTGCCAGGTAAAGCCAGCCTTTATGGGTACGGATATACGTGATATCGGTGACCCAAGCTTCATCGGGTGTGGCCGTACTGAACTGTCGCTGCAACCGATTTGGAACGACGACATGGGGCGACCCACTTCGGTGACGTGGTCGCCGGTAACCCACCTGTGCTCGCAGCCCGGCGATATGCATTAGGCGGTAGACCCGGTTCTCCCCGCAGTATTCTCCATACTCGCGTAGGTCACTGAATATCTTCCGATACCCATACACACCACCGCTTTTCAGCCAGAATGGCTTGATTAGCCCCGTGAGCCGTTCATTGGCAACCGAGCGCTTAGAACGAGGTTTGTTCAGCCATGCGTAATAACCGCTGGGATGGACATCAAACAGGTCACATAGCGCCCGTACCGGCCATGTCTTACTCTCGGCACGTATAAAGGCATACCTCACTCGCGCTGGTTGGCGAAGTACACCGCGGCTTTTTTTAGCAGGTCGCGCTCCTCTGTTGTCTTCTTGAGCTCCTTCTTCAGCCGGCGTATCTCAGCCTGGTCATCCGTCTTAGCGTTATGCTCGACTGAGTCAGGTCCATACTTCTTGATCCAGGCATAAAGGCTGTGCGTCGTCATTCCTAGCCTGCCAGCGACATCAGCCACGTTGAGCCTCCTGCTGGAAATTCGGTGGAGCTGCAAGGCCAACTGATTCTGAAGGTTCCTGCTAGGCAAGCTGCAAGGCTACCAGCCCTGCCGACACAGCCAAAGTCAATCAACGCCTTCCTCTCACCTGACACAGATAGCTCCCGCTAGTTCCAGACCCCGGGGCCCCTTATATATAAGCGTCGGCGAAGAAATGGGATAGGCCAACGCATATTTGTTGGCGATTTTCAGTGAGGGGAGATGGAGTCTTCTAGGCAACTATAAGGTCCAGCAGGTCCCAGTGGCGCAAATAGTCAGTAGATTGGCGGGAATGGTCACATACGGCATAAGGGTATTCGAGGATACTGTTTCGTATTGCAGTACATACAGCCCTTGTGTTGCAGTAAGTTTTTTAGGGCTAAGGAAATATGATATGAAATTTGTAGTTGCGTTGGCACTGGCAATTCCCACCTACGGAATATCTCTAGGGGTGCTTTTGGTCTACCTGTCGGTGAAAACGGGTAATTTTAAAAAGAATTTCGAAAAGGCAGTGATCTTTTTGTCTGAGGAAGAGGTCGCTCAGAGTACTGTTTTTGAGGGAGTTGGCTATGCTCAGGTCCTGGGGTATGCCTCGGAGCGAGGTGAGATAATTGAGCAGCATGGTCACTATAGGCGTTTTTTCTTGGACCTCGATGGTGGAACCTATGTGGTTTCGCTTAGCCGAGAACTTGGGGGTAGCGGGGCGATTCTTAATTCTCGCCACAGCTAGGGATTGTGCTCACCAAATCCGCCAGCAACCGTTGGAAGATTAACATGCGCCCTTTCAATCGAAGTAAGTGGGGTCAAGAGCTGAGTAAACTGAGTCATGAGCAACTGCGGCGGCTAACGACAACAGCACCATCAAGGAATTTACAAAGGTATAATAACAATGACAAATACAAAGCAATTAACCAGAGAAATACTGCACCAATTTCTCCTGTACAGTTAGCAGGATCAGTCAGGAAATTTAATCTCAATATACTAGGTTAATAACTCGTTTTAGCGTCAATGGCGGATAATTTTTTCTACTAAGTGTATCGTGCAAGATGTGAGTATTTTTTTTACCAAGAGTATCAGTAAGCAATTCTTTTAATTACAACAGGAGCACAGCAAGATGTCTACATCAACTTACCCACTGGGTGGTCCTCAAGGCAATACTGGCGATATTAATAATTGGCCCATGCTAAAAGTAATATACCGTACCGACCCAGAAAAAATCGCAGCCCTATTACCACCGGGTATAGAGCCTACCGATGAGCCAAATGTGACCGTCATAGTATATAACTTCCCCGTGCCTGACGTGCCTGAGTACGGCGTATTGATGACGGTCGATGCCAGCCATAATGGTATCAATGGCGAGTACACCTTGGGTTATGGCATTGATCAAGAGTCAGCCATTTTTATGAGCCAAGAAATGAATGGCCAGCCTAAATTCCCCTGTGACACAACGTTTTATCGGGTGGGCAACAAAGTGGTAGCCCGCTGCAGTCATCAGGGCTACACGTTTTTAGAGTTTTCTGGCGAAGCGATCGAAATTGCTGAACATGAACCTGATTTTGATATGCACGAGTGGTGGATAAAAGTGTCCCGTGCCGCGGGTTCTGATATTACTGCAGGCTTTGATTTTCCGCCTCAAGTTGTTCATGTTCGTAGCGGTTATGGCACCCAACACCGCGAACACGTTAGTGGCCAATTAAAGCTACTAGAGAGTCCATGGGACCCAATCGCTAAAATGCTACCAATGCGTGAACAGTTATCGGCACATCTTTGGTGGCCAACCTTTAAAGATCGTGAAATAAAACTGGCAGGTAAGCTCGACCCCGACAGTTTTATGGCTTATACCGACGTAATTTCTGGGTCGCGCTGGCCTGGCTTTATGGGTGCCCCAAAATCGGAATAGCGGGCAGATTTTCTATCAATACACAAATTTTAATACAGCAGCATAAGTGAGGTATATTAGATGGACGTGACCACTGAATCGAGACACGCACTGCATGAACTGATCGGCTTGTTACAAGAAGTTGACACGCGCTGGGCGAGTGAGGAATGGAATATTACTAGCGAAGAAGATGTCTATGGCGCACACCGCGCGCTAATGCATTTGCTCGAGGGTGGCTTGCATTCGCATTTTGAAGGAGACGCTGCCTACCCTCACTTTCGTCGCATCGTATCACCTACCCGAAAATTTACTGGTGATAATGGAGATGCGATTTACTTTGATGCTTATCTCAGCAATGATTATGAATACATTGTTCGAGGTGAAATGGCCGGCGCGGTTTACATGTCAATTACCGCCGAAGAGGGAACCGCTGACGGCAGTCTCGGCAGTAATACAGCCGGCGTATTAAACAATACACAGTTTGATGTCGATAAGGACGGACGATTTGAACTGTTTATTGGTGGCAAGCCGCGCATGCGTAACTGGCTTGCACTGTCGGATAAAGCATCAGCGGTGACAACGCGACACTATTTTGAAGAAAAAATCTGTGTGGCCGCGGACCGTAATCGGGAACCGGTGATCACGATTGAAGCAATCGGTCTTAAGGAAGCCTCTGATACTTTCACTGACGCATCCGTTGCCAAGGGCATTCGTCGCGCGGCAGAGTTCGTGCGTTCACGGACCATCGGTCAGCCACCAATGTCTCAAGCTAAGCAACCCGATTTTGTCGGTCTGGTACCCAACAATTTCCCAATACCCGCATTACCCGCTGATCTGGGCCTTGCAGCTGCAGATGCGCACTATTCAATGGCACCTTACTATTTAGCCGATGATGAGGCGCTTATTATGACCGGACGTTGGCCAACCTGCTGCTTTGCTAATGTCTGTTTGTGGAATCGATTTCAGCAGACTTTTGACTACCGCAATCGGCAAGTCTCTTTAAACCGAACGCAGACAGAGCTCGAATCAGACGGCAGCTTTCGTATCGTTCTAGCGCACCAAGATCCCGGTTGTAAAAACTGGATTGAAACCGAAGGGCGTAATCTTGGCCTAGTGTTCTGGCGCTTTATGCTCGCCGAAGGCAAGATTGCCGCGCCACAAGGAGAAGTCGTTAAGTTCGCTGACCTTTAAGACCCAACGCCTCTAAATACGCACCCAATGCTGTATTGACACGATTGGTTGGTGAAGAGCAACGTGAAGCCGAAGTGTTTATCAATAATGTCACAATCTATGCTGATGACGCACGGGAATCTCTGGTATATGACCTAACACTTCAAGCCGGGCAAATGCCTGATGCACAGATGTCGTCCGTATCGCTCTTTGTGGATTCAGGTGGTAGCGGTGATAAGTGTTGGCCTGCGGACATTTCTGGCGTGGGGTCGTATCAAATGCCGTGTGAAGCAACGGGCGTTTTAGTATGCGCGCCGACGTATGGTTGGTGTAGTCCGGCTAATGATATTGATGATTTTAACCGCATCGCTGACTTGATCGATGACGGTAAATATTATATCACTGTACCAAAAGATTTGATGTTTGATGTGCTTGGAATCGGGTGGACGCCCTGCGATTTAAATGCATCGGACCCCGCATGCACTATGCTCTTACTACCACGTTTCGCGCCAAACCCCGCGTAATCAGGCACACCGTAGCCTCAAGCTAGCACTTGAAAAAAGAGTCACGTCCGCTCTTATAGTGGGCGGGCTTTATCCGTTATGTTGAGTGTGTTTATGACGTATAGCCAAAACCGTTGAAAGCGGTTGCGTTCATCAATCAGACCTCGCAATCCGCTACGGTGCCAGTGAACCCACCTTTAACAGCGGCTCCTTCGGGGCCGTTTTTTTACCCATAATATTAAGACGCTCAACCTGGTGAGTATCACGTGGTGAGGCAAGGCCGGGCGCAGCCAAAGGCCGTAGCCGATGCCTGCTAAGCCAATAAGAATAATATTATTTAACCTTGGTCGTGCCGTCGGCTGCTTTGGCTGGCGCCCGCAGCCTTGTCACTCCCAAGAATGTAGAGCGCGTTAATCGAAAACACTCACAGATTTATATACAATATTTTTTAGGAAAACTTTAGCAGATTTCTATCATCTGGATACGGGTGCAGTAACTTACCTTCGCTTGCCAACTGGCAAGCATACCCCCCGGGTAGCTTGCCTTTCGATTTAACTGAAGTAGCAAAGCCCTCTAGCTACACATCACAAATCCAAGGCAATTAGCTCGCAACAATGAGGTCGCAGACTGAACATAAAATGGGATTATGCGCAGTACAAGTACTGTGCGCTGCCGCCGCATAATCTATTTTATGTATAAATCTGCTGGGCTATTTATGAATGCCTAAGTATCCATCGCTAAACCCAAACGAAGTAGCCTTTTCATCATGAAGTGCCAGCCTGCCAAACGAAAGGGCAGGGTGCGTCACACGGACCGTGAGCGTATGGGTTAGGGTCGGCTTTATAGGATTAGATCCAGCCAAGAAGCACCAGTAGCGACTAATCGTTACCTGTTAGGCCACACCACGAATTGATTTTACCACCGCAGCAGTTGGCACCGTGCCACAATACACAGACCAATCAGCCATTAACGCAGTACGCTTGGTGAACTGCGAACCGCGCTGATAGGCACGTTCGACGGCATCTGGTAATTGATGCGCCAGGGCATGCTCTGCAACGTCTCGTGGATAATTTGTTGCTTCCGCTGCCCACATGCGAAAACTGCTGCGGAACCCATGAACTGTGACGCCCTTACCTTCGGCGTCCACCCAGGCTGGTGCGTCGTTGTCATTCATGCGTCGGATTACGGCAGTCAGTGACATGTCAGACAAAGGTTGGCCTTTCGTCCCCGCAAATACAATATCAGTATCGCTAGGCATTGAATCCAGTATCGCTAACGCGGCATCGCTCAAGGGGACTTCATGCTCACGCTTAGCTTTCATGCGCTCGGCGGGTATCGTCCAAACCTTTCTCTTTAAATCAAACTCAGCCCATTTAGCGCCGCGTACTTCTCCTGAGCGGCACGCGGTTAGGATTGCGAACTCAACTGCTCTGGCAGATACTCCCTTACGTAAACGAAGTGCAGATATAAAAGTACCGACGTGCTGCCAGGGCAGTGAAGGATGATGCTTTTCTCGACTGTTCTTGCTAATTGTTGCCAGCAGGTTTTCCAGATGCCCTTTCCATCGTGCAGGATTCTCGCCGGTACGATACCCACTCGTAGCGGCCCAACCTAGTACCGATTCAATGCGGCCACGCACGCGAGTGGCCGTTTCAGTCTTGCTCTCCCATATTGGCGTAAGACATTTCACAACTAAGCCCGTATCAATCTCTGCCACCGGTAGTTTCCCGATCACCGGGCTGGCGTAGGTATTGAGCGTGTTGGTCCATTGGGCGCGATGCTTGGCGTTTGCCCAACTTGCCTGATGCGCCTTGATGTATGCCTCGGCGCACTGGTCGAACGTCATCATTTTGGCGTCCGCTAGCGTGGCTGCCATCTGGCTTTGCTTCTTGGCCTTCAGAGGATTGATTCCATCGATACGCAGTTTCCGTGCCTCTAAAGCCTTCTGGCGTGCTTCCGCTAGGCTTACGGTATGTGTTGGTCCTAGTCCCATGCCGTATGACTTGCCGGCCTCCATGTAACGAAACAGCCAGGATTTCACGCCTGCCGGGGTGACTTGGAGGTAAAGTCCTCCACCATCGGCATAGAGTCCCCGCTTGGTGAGCTTGGTAACCTTCAGTGCGGTAAGTCGGTTCTGTTGGCGCGCCATATAACCTCATCAACTATCAAAATGACTATCAAATAGTAACAGGATTTGTCTGGATTGTATAGGACTGCTGCGGACGACGGTAGGCTGTAACCTATTGTTATTATTGACTTAATAAGACATTGCTGGACTGTATAGGACGTATGCTGGGCGGACTCGCTCTCCGCCATACATATCTGTAAGCAATTGAATAGTAAAAATATATCTACGTTTTCTCTTGTTGGCCCCCCGTTTAGTCCACCAAATATTCTGAATATTTTATCTCCCTGGCTAAGACTCCTGCGCCTGTAAGAATTGCGATATTGAAACATTGCATAGCTCATAGAACTCCAGAACCAATAGATCTCCTAACCGATGCTACGTCCTAATAACAGTCTACAAATTCTGCTACATTCGCACTCCTAAAGCTCTTTGATCTAATAAGTAGGGTTTTTCCTAAACTGCTTCGGTCATCGATTTAGCGAGGTCGGGGGATATGTCGTTAGGGTTCCAGTCGGCTTGTGGTTGTGGGCCTCCCGCACTGGTAACGCTCACAGATTCCCACAGCAGTACCCGTCCCCGTTTCGACCTAAACCCTGCCACCAGCTTGTCCATATCAGTCTGTGGACTTTCGGGGAACGGCAGAACCTGGGAACCCAGCGGCATATATTCGTAAGCCTCACTGCGTGCTCGGGAGAGTGGCACCAGGTGCGATAGGGTAGGGCGGCCTTGTTTCTTCTCTCGAAGATGAGCTAGGATGCTATCGATGACGTCCTGGTCCTCAATACAGGCGATGACCTTATCGATCCACCGCAATGACCGCAAACCTCGATATCGATATTGAATGCGCGCTTGAGTCGCTGGGCCCAGGACATTGCGACTTACCGTTCAGCGGGTGAGCGAACGTCAGTATTGGCGCTTCGTTTCGCGCCTTTGTCGCGTTTGGCCGGGGTGACCTCCCCACGTCATCGGTGGTTCGGTTTTGGCACGAGAGCCGCCAATCGCGCAATGAAATCTACTGGGTCGACTTTAATGTGAACTTTAAGACCCCCAGCGTTGACTAAGTATAGACAGCGACCGACCTCTAAGCATCGGAGAACGTATTTTGAACAGGAGACTCTTTTGCAACGCGCTTGCGCTCTTTGGCGCGGGCGCAACGCTCCCGCTGACGGCCTGCAGCGCCGGCGATAGTAAAAATAAATTTCCATTACAACTGTCTGAAGCGCAGTGGCGCGCGCTACTACCGAATGATCGCTTTCAGGTGTTGCGCAACGATGCAACCGAGCCTTCTGGCTCCAGTCCTCTTAACAAAGAAGAGAGTGCTGGCACGTATACGTGCGCTGGTTGTAACCTCCCGTTGTTTTCGTCTGCAACGAAGTATGACAGCCGTACTGGCTGGCCAAGCTTTTGGAGGCCCTTATACGCCGATAACATTGGCACCAAAAAAGACTTCAAGCTGATATTGCCACGTACAGAGTATCACTGTGCACGTTGCGGAGGCCATCAGGGGCACATTTTCGATGATGGTCCAGCGCCCACTGGGAAGCGCTATTGCAACAACGGCCTCGCACTGAAATTTGTACCAGAGGATCAGCCCCTGCCCGAACTCGTGTGAGCGAAAGCAGCGAGCGGAGTAGGCTGCCCTCGGCTTGCTGTTAGTGTTGGGGTGCCCCGTAGGCACCGTCAGACAGCACACGGTAGGCTGTTGCTTAACTATCTACGTTGATGATCGCTATCGGCTCTATCGGATCGGCCGGATTAAACCTAAAGATCCTGCTATAGAAATAAAGCTCTAGATCCATGCATCGCTTGATGTTCTTGGCGATTCTAAAACCATGTTGCTCGTTTTCAAAGGGCACGTAAGCCACCGGAACGCCTTTTTTGGTTAAGGCTTCGACCATCGTTTCTGCCTGATTTGGCGGGACGACTTTGTCTTCGAGTCCTTGAAAGAAAATACATGGACTAGCCATTTGATCGACATGATGAATGGGTGATCGTGCTTTATAGATTTCAATTTCGTCTGGATAAACTCCGATCATGCTATCAAGGTAGCGCGACTCGAATTTATGGGTGTCTTTTGCTAAAGCTTCTAGATCGCTAACGCCAAAATGGCTTGCGCCCGCCTTAAATGTGTCGGTAAAAGTGAGTGCAGAAAGTGTTGTATAGCCGCCAGCGCTGCCACCCCGAATGGCTAACCTGTCTTTATCTGCTTTACCCCGCTGGACGAGATAATCAGCGCCGTGGACAGCATCTTCAACATCAACGATACCCCATTGTCTGATGAGTTTGTCCCTATATTTTCGACCGTATCCAGTTGAACCGCGGTAGTTGAGATCCAGTACCGCGAAGCCACGACTGGTCCAGAACTGAGTCCGAAGATTTAATGCGCTGTGTGTCGCCCCTGTGGGGCCTCCGTGCATCATTACAACCAATGGCGGAGCGTCGTCCTGGCTGTCTTTGTCTGAAATTACTCCCCTATAATCCTTGCTTGTAGGTGGGTAATAAAAACCGTGTGCTATCTGCTCATTTGCGGTTGGAAATGTAATGGTTTCAGGCACAGAGTAGTAAGCTTCATCAATAGTCAGAGTCGTGGACTGCTTAAATATCTCATGTTTTCCGCTCACAATGTCAACGGTGATTAACTCAGGAAATGTAGTCGGTGACGCAGCACCGGTCGTTAGTAACTGTCCATTCAGTGATATGCCGCCAAGATCTGAATAGGGCAGGTCGATCTTGTTTAAGCGACCGGTTTCGATATCGAGCACAGCTAATTGGCTAACATTAGAGATGCCATAGTTGCAAAGGAGTTGAGTATTGCTCAAGAAGTCATAAGAGTGTAATCCAAAACCCCACTGCGGGCTTCCGAATTCGGCTTCCATTGGGCAGATACTCTGATCACGACTCTGGCGATAAAGGTTCCACCAGCCGGAGATATCTGAGATAAAAAAGAGTTCTCCCACCGGCGAAAATACGGGTTGTTGCACTGAGATTTTTTGCTTGCCATCTTTCCCTCCGGCAACTTTAACTAACGCATCCGGCATGCCAGCTTCGTTTAGATCCGCTAGCCAAATGCTGGTTTCATCCCAGGGCATATTCGGGTGATCCCACGTCATGAACGCAAGCTTTTTACCGTCGGGGCTTATGACCGGTGCAGCATAAAAGTCATGGCCCTTACTCATTTCTGTAATGTCACCAGATTCGATGTCAATAGCGCCAATGAAATTGATAGCTTCGCCGTCGCCTCGATGATCTTCAATGATACTGATGATTCGATTTCTTCTTTCATCGACGCAGCCATTCGCGAACCGCAGCCCTTCATCGTGCGTAATTTGCGTCGGCTCTCCGTCGTGAAGCCCCTGTCGGTAAAGGTGCTGATCAGAGAAGTTAGAGAAAAATACTGCGCCATTGTGTAAGAACCATGCGCCACCGCCATATTCATGTACGCGAGTACGGATATTAAACGGCGCAGGATTAATATCCCGGTCGCTGCCATCTTGCTCACGGATGACCAATACATTGCGCCCGGCCTCCTGTGGTCGCGACTCGATCCATAATAGCTGGCCTCTGTGCCAAGTTGGGGATGCTATGCCTATTGTGCCAGCGACGATTAAGTCGCTGGTAATGGGCGATTTCCAAGAGCCGAAGGGTGCGTTCATAAGGTTGTATCCGTAGAGCTGATAAAATATCGAACAGGCGCAATTCTCGAGCAAAATAGAACAGGATAGAATGCTTTCAAGTCATTCATTCCTATTGATTATCCGTAGCCATGGCACGCGGGTGCGTTAAGCTGTCTTACCGCAGCGGGGCACCTTGCAGTGTACCAAAAATGCCGACTGAACCTAAGACCAAGTGACTTAAAATAGAAGCCAAGGGACGTCGGCCAAAACGATATCTTGGGCGCGGCGCTTTATCTACAGTAGGCTTAATTAACAAGCTCTTCTGATCAAGTTCGATAATGACCTTGTAATACTATACCAACAAGGCTTGGGTGAAACCCCTGAAATACAACGCTCGAATTCGCAAAATAAACCGCGTTATGGCGGCGTTTAGATACACAGAAGAGGGCCGTTCACTGCTGATCACCGGCGATACGGCGAAGTCGGCCAACGTCCAAAAATTTGCCGGAGACGTTGATTTACTGGTGCACGAAGCACTCGCGACCAACCTGGTCGAAATGGCGGAGAAAGTGGCCGAGAAAACCGGTAACAGCAGCGACGCCAAGATGATGCATGACATCCGTGATTACCCTGCAAGCCCGCTAGAGGCAGCCGAGACTGCGCGCGATGCCGGCATAGAACATTTACTTTACTACCACACCGTACCACCCCTTGGTATTCCTCGGACAAAAAATGTTATTCCTGAACGGTGCTGAGTCGTTTTTCCAGATTACACGGTTGGCCAGGATGGTGTGACCTTTTCACTGCGGGCGTATTCGGATGAAATCATTCGCAACAGTGAAGGCTTGTAGTCAGGCATAAATAATGGCGGACACCGCAGGCGCCGCTAACGATTGTAATAACTTACGGTAGAGAGTGTAACGATGAAAAAATGATGATTGGCCTTGTCGCCGTGTTTCTAGTAATTTGTGCGGGTCAAGTCGTCGCTAGTATGACAGCACTTTGATGTCGCCGCACATTCGAAATCCTAGCCGCTAAATACTGTGAAGTATAGGACAAATAAACGGCCTGTTGAGAGTAGGTTTCATCACTGATACGGCCGACTGAACGGGAGAAATTCACGAAATAACCACCGATTGCCCTGAAAAGTTGTTCGCTGAGGTGGTCGCACAATTCATATCCGTCCATTCCTGAACGATAGCATGCAACCGTCCGTGCCACACGTTTTTCAGTAGCATCCTACCTCCATGCGCAGACTTCCTACACATGACACTGGATTCTACACCGATATTATAGTCGGTAATATTATTGCATTAAGCCAAAATATACCGGAGTGTGCGTTAACAATTTAACCGTGTAACCTATTGTCATTCGATCAATCATTGGCATTTGATGGCAGAAATACGTCGCACGAGGCAAATAAAACGCCAGCTTTTTTTCATCAGTTCACTAGTCCGCCTTGCTCTTGCTGCGCCCACTTCCTCAGCAGATCGCCCTTGTCTTTGCCTAGTTTTCTATGCCATATTAACCCCAATCTTAGCCGATCAAGTTATAAAATAGGGCTGCGTTTACTAGGCTCATCTTGGCGCTGGGCCCAGACGCAAGACTGTGTGTCACTGCTGCAGTCAATGCGTCAACATGTTAGCTCAAACGTTAGGCTGCCGCCCATGGTCTCGCGTTTCATTCGATGGGTAAAATTGGAGAACCACATGAAAAGAGCGTCCATTACAACTGCAGCAGTCCTAATGACTGCTATTACCCCTGCTTTGGCTGAGGAGCCTATCAGCGAAGCTGAAGTATTAGCAGCCCAAAAAGGCTGGTGCGAGGCACTGGTTGAAATTAGTGCCACCAATGCCAAAAGTGGCCCGGCAGCTGCCAAAGCTCTTGCCGAGTCAGTAATAGATTCCGCATACGCCTACCAAATGGGCCCTGTTTTGTTCAAACCCACACTCGCCGTTAATCCGCAGACTTTTCGCACCACACGTGCTGGTGCGCTTTCCTACTTTGTTGGCGGTGACCCGGCCTACCCGAATGACAGTGGTTTTGCGCTGAATGACTGGACAAAATGCGAAATCGATAACGCTGCAGTTTTTATCGCAGGCGATAGCGCCAGTACGATGGGTAAGGTGCACTTTACCGACAAAGACGGAAACGTCACAACGGTAGATAAAACTTGGCAGTACGTAAAAGATGACGCTGGGCAACTTCGCATTGTTGTGCATCATTCATCTCTAGAGTACGCGGGGTAGTAACCTTTCCCTGAATTGCCCCGAGTCAGTAGTCCTTACCGTAGTAAACCTAGGGCCACTGACACGGGTTCACATTGGAGGAGGCAGAGTGCCTGAGCCTCCTATATCTTTTCCACGTGATCCCTGTGAAAACGTGTGAGATACGTGTTCCACATTGGCCAGTACTGCGTATGAGGCTTCTGTCACTATTCGGCTATCAGGTGAGAAAAAATGTTCTACCGTAGTGACTGCTTCAGCGCTTGCCGATTCACTGCCCACGACTATCGGTGGCAGAGGGGAAAGCATTGTTAATACCGTGATTGTTTTTTAATGCCTTATCCATGCCCTGGCTCAATATTGCGATGGACCAGCTCCGCACCAGCAAACCGGCGATGGCAATCATCAGGCGATCGTGCAGAAGCCGGTCCTAAGTATAGGACAAATAAACGGCCTGTTGAGAGTAGGTTTCATCACTGATACGGCCGACTGAACGGGAGAAATTCACGAAATAACCACCGATTGCCCTGAAAAGTTGTTCGCTGAGGTGGTCGCACAATGCATATTTGTTCATTCATGAACGGTGGCATGCTATCGTTCATGAATGAACAAATATGCATTGTCCGATCACTCACATCGGCAGACAGTCAGTGAGGCAGACCGACTAGCCTTGATTTTTTTAGGCGCGGCAAGTGGTTTTGATGGGGCTATTTTTTCACAATAGTGCTTTTATTTGTCCTATACTTTATTTGCTGGCTACTATGATGACGAACATTGCCCCGTTTGTACGCCATATGATCCATGAATAATTAGGAAGAAAGAGTAATGTTTGGATGGATGATGTAACGGCCCTTATCGGAATTAACGAGTCAACATTACATGCAAATAAACCCTGAATTGGTCAAAAGCGTGGGCAATTCAGACGAAAACACAGGGGGTTTTTATTGTCATTTAGTTTAGGCTGGCATGTGGGACACAAAAAACTTTGCTTCAGACTTCCCCTGGCGTATTAACAAGTTGAAATAAAATGCAGAGAAAAAGAACCCTACACATACATGCTGGTTATCACAAAACCGGGACTTCAGTCATACAAAACTACCTATTCCATGCCGATTTGGGAGACTCGTACAGATACTTGCATGCGGGCAGCCCCAATTCTTCATTGCTTATGCTCCAAGCCTTTAAGCGCGATTACGGAAATACACCTCAGTACAGCGGGCCAAAACTGTCTATCCAAGAAGCTAGAGAAATTCAAGAGAATGCAAGAGGCCGGATCAACACCATTATTGAAAAGATAAGCTGCCCAAATATGATTCTGTCAGCGGAGTCTATTAGTACATTTCGACAAGAAGAACACGAAGACCTACGTGATTTTTTCGCCCAATATTTTTCTGAACTTAAGATTTATATCTACCTGCGTCCACATAAATCACGTATAGAAAGTGCATTTCAAGAAATATTAAAAACACGATATCGAGGCCTTGAACAGCAATTTATACTCATTTTCGAGAAGGCAATTGCAAAGATAGACGCAGTTTACGGTCGCGATCAGTTGAATATCAGCAAATATTGCCGCAGCAATTTTACAGATAGTGATGTCGTGAGCGATTTCCTGGGGCAATTGGGCTTGACACGAACGGAGCATGTTTCAGAGGGCGAAAACGTGTCGCTTTCATTACCAGCTATTCAGCTTTTATACATTTATCGCAAGCATTTTCCTGGTACGGACAAAAATGACAGTAACCGCGTTAAGAAGCTTTCCAAACTCACAGGTCGGCCGTTTCATCTACATAGCGATCTGTTCCAACGCTTATTGCTAACCAAGGAAGGTGATCTCGAGTGGTTGAAGCGTCGTGCCGGAATTTCACTGCATGAGGACATTGAAGAGCATGATAGCTATAGCATTAGAAATGAAGCCGATTTGATTAATATCTCCAATGAAACACTCGGCTGGCTGAAAAGGCAGCAAAGAGGCTGGTTTAGACCAACTAAGTCTCTAGGCAACTCGACTAGTAGTATTGCCAAGGGCGTAAGAAGCCTTCGCGCCTAGCATTAGATTATAATAGTATGAAATTCCCAGGGTTTGCTAGACACTTTCTAGTCTCGAATAATAGTCTTCTTCAAACTTAACGGGAGACATGGATCCGGCGTGACTATGCCGTTTTACAAGACTGTAAAACAGCTCAATGAAATTAAATATCTCTGTCTTTGCATCTTCTCGGATTGTGTAGATCTTTCGTTGAGTAACGCGCTTCTTGAACGTAGCAAAGAAGCTTTCTGCAACAGCATTATCATGACAGTTTCCACGGCGTCTCATCGAGGGCTCAAGGTTGTTCCCTTTCAGAAACGATAGATAGCCAGCACTACCATATTGGCTGCCTTGGTCGCTATGAACATGAATCCTTTCTTTGTTCTGGCGCTTCCAGACGGCCATCATCAACGCTCTGATAACCAAATGCCGATCCATGTTTTTATCCGTCGACCAGCCTACAATACCCCTTGAAAAAAGATTAAGTACTGTTGCCACATAAAGGAAACCTTCATAGGTGTGAATATAAATAATATCACTCACCCAAGACTTATTTGGTGCATCAGAATCGAATTTTCTATTCAATAAATTGTCAGCAACGCTAGCCAGTTTTCCTCTCTTCATATAACGGCGTTTATAGCCTATTTGTGCCTTTATTCTAATCTGTCGCATTATTTTAGCCACACGATGAACACTGCAAGTTTCGGCTTCTTCACAAAGATCTCGGTGAATCCAGGGACTACCATAAGTGGCTCCGCTGGCAATAGAAAATTTCCTGATCGCCTTCAATAATCGCTGGTATTCATTTGCTCTATTCGACAATGGTTTGGTCAACCATGCGTAAAAGTTACTGCGATTCAATGTGAAAATTCGACACATCGCTTTGACGGAGAACTCACGGCGATTATCACGAATAAATTCGTACTTCACCCGGGGTTGCTGGCAAAGTACACGGCGGCCTTTTTTAGAATGTCGCGCTCCTCTGTCATGCGGCGCAAGTCGGCCTTGAGCTTGGCATTCTCTGCTGAGAGATCAAAACTGTCGGCTTGTCGAGGGCTTGGCTCCTTATACTTCTTTAACCAGGCATACAGGCTGTGTGTTGTGGTGCCGAGTCGCACTGCAACTTCCGCGACTGAATACCCACGATCGGTTACTTGCTTTATCGCTTCAATCTTAAATTCTTCTGTGTATCGTTTGTCTTTCATAGACACCTCTCATAGATTTACACTTTAACGCTATTAGGTGTCTAGCAAGCCCTGGGAATTCCATAGTGCTTTTAAGTATAGAACAAATAAAAGGGCTATCGTGAAAAGATAGCCTCATCAATACGCGTTACCGCGGCTAAAAATATTAAGGCTAGTCGGTCTGCCTCAATGAATGTCTGCCGATGTGAGAGATCGCACAATTCATATTTGTTCATTCCTGAGCGATAGCATGCAACCGTCCGTGCCACGCGTTTTTCAGTAGGGTCCTCGCTGATTTAGTGTTGTGGATTCGCGTCCTGCGAAAAGAAGTAATGGCCCCGGGGAGCTCGGGAGGGGCGCGCCAGGTGCGATAGGGTAGGGCGGCCTTGTTCCTTGCTTTGTTCTTTCTCGCGAAGATGAGCTAGGATGCTATCGATAACGTCCTGGTCCTCAATACAGGCGATGACTTTGACGGACCCACCACAGCGATCGCAAACTTCAATGTCGATATCGATATTGAAGACGCGCTTGAGTCGCTGGGCCCAGGACATCGCGATGTGCCGTTCAGCGGGTGAGCGAACGTCAGTATTGGCGATACGCAATAGCGCCTTTGCCGCGTTTGGCAGGTGTAACGAGTTGATCTTCGCAAGAGCGAACAGGATATCCCTATACATGCGCTACTCGCACCTCCGTCCATAGCCCCGCTTGAGACACCCTCAGCAAAGCGGGGCACGCTCTTGAGTCTATTTGCATAAGGCTAACGCTAAATCAGTAAGGAGACGCTATTGAAAACTTCAAGTCTCTAAACTTAGTTTTCTTAGTTTTCTTGGTTTCCTTGTTTTTCTTTGTCGTTCTTGAGAAAGTGTGGGGCTTTGGTTGCGCAGGCACTGAGGGCGCACTGATCCTCGGCATGGTTATACAAGATTCATCACTATTGGAGTAAATTTTATGAGCTTTCGCGTTGTGCAGTGGGGCACCGGCAATGTGGGTTACCACAGTCTAAGACACCTCATCGAACATCCTGACTACGAGCTTGTTGGTCTTCATGCGCATAGCCCGGCCAAAGTCGGCAAAGATGCAGGCGAGATCGCTGGCCTTTCGATAACAACGGGCATTACGGCGACCAACGACGCAAAAGCATTGCTAAATCTCAAGCCTGACTGCGTTCTTTACAATGCGAATGGGGAAAACCGTCCCGACGAAGCGATTGCGGACATGTCTGCTATCCTCAGTGCAGGGATAAATCTGTTGTCTACCTCGATGATTTTCTTGGTCTACCCCTCATTTGCAGAAGCTGGCTTGCGTGAGCCTCTCGAAAAGGCTGCGCTTGAGGGACAATCAACGATGTTCATTAGTGGTGTTGACCCTGGATTTAGCGGCGACATATTGCCCTTGGCGGGATTACAGATGGCCGACAACGTCGACCAGTTACTGGTGCAAGAGCTTGTCGATTACTCAACCTATGAGGACCCCGAATTCACGGGTGTCGCGTTCGGCTTTGGTCAGCCTGAATCTGCCACACCAATCATGGCGCTAGAGGGTGTGCTGCGTTCAGGGTGGGGTGGCATGGTACAAATGATGGCTGATCGCGTGGGTATACCGTTAGACGAGATCAGAGAGAGCTACGAGCGTTGCTTCACAGACGAGGCCTTCGACACCCCTATGATGCATGTGCCTAAGGATACTTGTGCGGCAGTTCGCTTCCGCCTAGAGGGTATGGCTTACGGTCGCCCCGTGATCGTTACCGAGCACGTTAACCGACTTCGTGACGACATTGCGCCCCATTGGCCGATGCCACCAGCGGGCAAGCAAGGTGTTCACAGATGCGTGATCAAAGGTAGCCCCAGTGTTACGGTAGAGTGTTTCCTCGAAGGAAGTGATGGGGACTACAACACCGGCGGAGTACAATGCACTGCACTAAGAATGATCAACGCCATTGACGCCGTGTGTCAGCATGCACCAGGATTGATCAGCACGCTTGATCTCCCCTGTACGCCCACGACCAATTTTATACGCGCTTAGCAATCATGTTCTAATAAATCGTCAAACTTTTCATTGCACGACTATCGGTAGGTTGGAGTTTATGAAAACCCAAAAAACGTTTTGCAGAATATGCGAAGCGCAATGCGGCCTCATTGTTAATACTGATAACGAGAAAATCATTAGTATTGAGCCCAACCCCGACCATGTCGCAAGCAAGGGCTATGCCTGCATGAAAGGTTTAAAAATGGGTGACTTCGCTCATAACCCTGATCGACTCACCTCACCTCTAAAAAAGATAGACGGCGAGTTTCAAGCTATTAGCTGGTCACAGGCCCTAAGCGAAATTGGAGAAAAGTTAAAAGCCATACACAGCGAACACGGCGGTGAAGCAATCGCCGCGTATATGGGCAACCCCATCAGCTTCAGCTTTTGGCCAACAACGGCAATGACCCTGTTCCTGAAAGCCTTTGGTGCTAATAAGCTGTTTACACCCGGCACCCAGGATTGTGCCAATAAATTTGCCGGCGGCGAACGCCTGTTTGGCTCAGCCAACGACCAAGTGTTTCCCGATATCGAGCACACCCAGTTATTGATAGCCATTGGCAGCAATCCTGTCATTTCAAAAATGAGTTTCATTTCGATGCCCCACCCTATGGAAAAATTGCAGGCCATAGAGCAACGGGGCGGCAAGGTGTATTGGGTCAACCCAAGAAAGACCGAATCAGCCAAACGCCTAGGTGAACACATTGCCATCAGGCCTGATACCGATATCTTTTTCGCACTCGGCTTTCTCAATGAACTGATTCGCTGTGGCGGAGTTGATCAACAACGTGTTGCGACCTATATGAACGGCTATGACACACTGGCCGACGTTGCGCAGGCCTGGACAGCGGATCGAGTCGCACAGGTGACACGAATACCCGCTGACACGCTACGACGCATGGTGCAGGACTATATGGCCGCCGACGGGGCAGCCATGTACTTTTCCACCGGCGTCAATCAGGGTCGCTTTGGCTTGCTGGTCTACTGGATACAGGAAGCGATTAACGCCATCAGTGGGAATTTGGATAAACGTGGCGGTGTGTTAGCCGGCAAAGGTGTTGTACCTCGCATTGATCTGCCGACAGAAACCTTAACGTCACGAATCAACGATATACCCTATGTCAATTCCACTATTCCAGCAGGCATTATGGCTGAAGAAATACTGACACCCGGCAAAGGTAAGGTTCGTGCCATGTTTAATATGTCAGGCAACCCCTTGCTGACCTGCAGCGGCAGTGACCGGCTGTCACAAGCATTCGATGATCTAGAGTTGTTTGTGTGCCTGGATATCGTGCGTAACGAAACCGCAGCGCATGCCGATTATATCTTGCCCGGGCTGCATTCACTCGAACGCGCTGACATTCCATTTTACTTTTTTACTATGATGGGGTTAATGCCAACGCGCAGCTTTTCCTATACCGATGCTGTCATCGCACCACCAGGCAGTTGTCGTGATGAAGGTCTGATACTGCGACAGATTTGTAATGCCGCAGGGGTCCACCTTGCGGGTTCACGATGGCTGCAGTGGGCAAGTAACGCCGGCGTGTGGCTCAAAAAAACTCCGTTTATTGGCCAATTGGCAACAATGGAAAAACTGTTTTTGGGCTTACTGCTGCGATCAGCCAAATTGGGCGGCATTAGCAATATGCGCAAACACCCTGACGGGCTGCTGCTGGAGCCCAATCAACCCGGCGACTATCTGGGGCAGCGGGTGATGACCCCATCGGGTAAAATAGAGCTGGCACCTGCAGATCTGGTGGCTCGCGCGGAGCAGACACTGGAGTCCACTTTTGCACAGGAGTTGGCCAATAGTGATACGTTAAAGTTGATTCAAAAGCGAGAACGGTTTAGCCATAACAGCTGGGCACACAATGTAGACGCCTTTGTTAAAGGTGAACGCAATACCAACTATCTCTACATCAACGAAACGGATGCCAAAGCATGTGGCCTTGTCGATGGCGGCAGGGCGTTAGCCCGCGTCGGGGAACACAGCATTGAAGTCCCGGTAAAAGTCGACGACGACATGATGCCAGGAACCATCGCCATCCCCCATGGCTGGGGCCATCAACAGGCCAGTGGTCTCAGCATCGCCAGTAAAACTCACGGTGCTAATATCAATCGATTGATGCCCAGTGGGCCGGACTCCATAGAGCCCGCATCAGGCATGTCGCACATGAACGGTGTCATTGCGCATATCAGTGCTGTTAGTAACTGATTTATCAGCATTAAAGGGAACGCTACCGAACTGAAACATTTGACGGACGACGTTGGCGGACGCAAAATACTCGCTGTCACTTCGATACTGTAGCGTTTTGGGGGATCCAGCTGGCTGTTTGCCAAAGGCTGTGGATGCCACAAAAGGAATGTAGACTATTCACCACTGTGAGACATAAACATGAATCGTATTTTGATTGCCTTCGCCCTTGTTTTGAGTTCCTTGCTCGTAGCCTGCAGCGACAGTAATAACAATGACCCACAGCTGGATCAGGGCCCACCCAACCCCTTTGCTGGAGTCGTTAGCGCTGTTTACAGTGGTGGTGACAATTGGCTATGCCACCCTGCGCTGACTGATGAGAACAATGTCTGTGCGAGCAATCTCGATGCGACCCTCGTATTTGCCGATGGCTCTACCGAAGTGGAGCTGCATAACCGAGAAGCCGACCCTAAAGTGGACTGCTTTTATGTCTACCCGACTGTCAGCGGCGATCCGGGCACTAACGCCGATCTGGAAGAGGGCGCCGAAGAAATTTTTACGACACTGAATCAGGCGGCGCGTTACTCACGCTTTTGCCGTATGTTTGCCCCGGTGTACCGCCAGATTACGCTTGCCGCCATTGCTAGCGGCGCCTTTGGCGAAGGTGGGTCAATAGCCTACGCCGATGTTCTCGACAGTTTTCAGCATTATATGGCTAACGACAATAATGGCCGGGGTTTCATACTGCTTGGACACTCCCAGGGCGCTGGTCACCTCAAGAAGCTGATAGCGGACACGATTGAGAATGATGAGTACCTGCTACAGCACCTAGTCTCGGCACATTTGATAGGTTCCGCAGTGCGCACGCCCGAGGGAGCCGATGTCGGTGGTGATTTCCAGCAAGTGTCTGTCTGCCGCACCTCCGACCAAACGGGTTGCGTTGTAAACTATTCTATCTATCGTCAATCTGACCCCGAACTCGCAGCGGGCCTTGCCGTATTTGGCACTCCCAGTAATGGATTAACCGCTGTGTGCACCAACCCAGCGGCCCTGGCCGGTGGTGACGCCAGTCTTCATAGCTATTTCCCGGTCGCCGCTGTACCCGGTGTTATCGACCGACTCATCGTCAAGCGTGCCGACGGACCCTATGCAGACTCAACATCGGCTCCACCGATTACCACACCCTTTTATGCAATGCCGGATTTCATCAGCGGGCAGTGCGCGCTGGATGATAATGGCATCAGCTATCTGGAAGCCACAGCGCACGCTGATCCGCTCGATCCCCGAGCAGACGACTTTAATGGCGAATTCGTCATTTTCCCGGGGTGGGGCCTGCATCTGGTCGATATGACGCTGCCGATGGGCGACCTAGTAGACCTGGGCTCCGCTCAGGCCGAAGCTTGGCTGCAGGATCAATAGCGGATTCAGCAGAAATGGGTTATTTCCTTACGCCCCTATGAGGTGAAAGCGGTCTCTTCGTTGGTCACTCAAACGATTGCAGCATGTGCTTTACGGCATTATCATACGCAACGTTAATGTCCACTGGTGTCCGCTGAGTTTAGGTTCTTGAGGACAAGGAAGAACGATTACGCAAGTACCCCACATTCACTCGGTTCGCGTGTTTGCAGACGCTGGGCTATCAATGTCTATGCCCGTGGCCCAGGGTAACCCTTGCCGCGTGATGATGATGAAAGCAGAGCCGGAGACAGCGCCGCAGCCCAGTCATGTCACTCAGTGCTGCACGTGGCTAGGGGAAAACGGCGTGCCGCAGGTGCGCTGTTGGACGCCGATGGGGCAGCCCATCAGCCTGTGTGGTCACGGGTTATTGAGTTGTGGAACAATATGGACACAGCGAGGAGAAGTAGTCTCGCGTATGATTATGAACGATGCCAATGTGCGATTTTCACGGCACCGAGACATCAGTTGGGTCGGTTTTGACCCGATAGCTAGCGAGCCCAGTGTGGTGCCAGAGTGGGTTAAGAACGTCTTTGGCAGCGCACCCCAATCGGCCGCGGTGGCTGGGGGTGAAGCGGGCTACCTGATACTGTGCTGGCCAGATAGTGCGGACCTGAGAGATCTCACCGTGCCCGGCGCTGAACTGGCAGAGCATACCGGCCGAGCGATCATCGCCACCTGTGCTGATACCCAAAGCCCAGCGCTGGATATAAGACAACGGTATTTTGCCCCGCAACATGGCATCGCCGAAGATATTGCCACCGGCTCTGCCATGCGGGTGCTGGCGGATTTCTGGCAGGCGCAGGGCGGTTATAATGAACTGCGCGCATGGCAATGTTCTGTTGAGGGTGGTCATTTGTTCAGTCGCATAGAAGGCGGCATCACTTGGGTAGGCGGTCGAGTAGAGGCAGAGGGTGTTTGAGTGTACTGGTTTCGAAACGCTGCAGTGCTGGAGATAAAGAGTGTCGGCGATGGACGATGAAGCAATAGTCGCAGCGTTTGTGGAAACCCGGCAGCAGTCTGTGACTATCTGCGCGCCGCTGTTGCCAGAAGATTACAGCTTGCAGGCGGCCGCATTTGCCAGTCCGCCCAAGTGGCATCTGGCGCATACCAGCTGGTTTTTTGAAACCTTCATTCTTAAGCCCTTCGCCAGCGGCTATGAGTCGCCGCAGCCGCTGTATGAGGTGTTGTTTAATTCTTATTATAATGGCATTGGCGCGCAGCACCCCCGCGATCAGCGTGGTTTGTTGTCTCGTCCCCCACTGGAGGACGTGCTGGCCTACCGTGAATTCGTTGATGCCGCAGTGCTAGCGCTGGCTGCTGCTGCGAGTGATACAGCGCGCAAAACGATTCATGAGCGCATGCTGTTGGGCATTGAACACGAGCGCCAACATCAGGAGTTGTTTTTCACCGACTTCAAGTATTCTCTGAGTGCAAACCCACTGTACCCCGAGTACCTGTCACAAGCGCTATCCACGAGTGTCACTGCGCCGCCATTGCGGTGGCTGCGTGATGAAGGGGGCCTCATTACCATTGGCCATTCGGGACAAGGTTTTTGCTTTGATAATGAACTGCCACGGCATCGCTATTTTGTCGAACCCTTCGAGTTTGCCAGTCGGCTGGTAAGCAACGGTGAGTTTCAGGCCTTTGTTGATGATGGCGGATATCAGCGCCCAGAATTGTGGCTGGCTGACGGCTGGGCCATCGCAGTGGCGGAAGGCTGGACCGCACCACTGCACTGGTTGAACAGAGACGGCGAGCAGAGGGAGTTCACGCTGTACGGTTCACAGCCGCGTGATGCCGCTCGCCCGCTGTGTCATGTCAGCGGCTATGAGGCTGAGGCCTATGCTCAATGGGCGGGCGCACGGTTGCCCACGGAACAGGAGTGGGAGAAGGTCGCTGTTGACCAGCCTGATTCCCTTGGCGGCATGGACGATGGGCACTATCATCCACGAGTGGCTGCCGATGATAAAGGCGTAAGCCAACTCTATGGTGAATGCTGGCAATGGACTCGCAGCGCCTATACCCCCTATCCGGGCTACAAGCCCTCCCCGGGAGCCATCGGTGAGTACAACGGAAAATTTATGAGCAACCAGTGGGTATTGCGCGGCGGCTCCTGTGTAACAAAAAGCAGTCAGGCTCGACCCAGTTACCGAAACTTTTTTTACCCGCAAGACCGTTGGCAGTTCAGCGGTATTCGACTGGCCCGCACCCTAGACAAAGAGACAGATCAATGATGAAACAAGCGTCGCGCAAGAGCGACAAGGTGATGTTCAGAAATGAGCATCCCGACCTGAGTCACAGCCGTGAGGAAATCCTCGCCGGCTTGCAAACTACTCAAAAAACCGTGAACCCGAAGTGGTTCTACGACGAGTATGGCTCACAGTTATTTGACCAAATCACACGTCTACCCGAGTATTATCCCACGCGCACGGAAGTCGCTATTCTTACCGAGAACTGTGAACAAATCAGTGCGCGGTGTGGCCATGGCTGCTTATTTATTGAGCCTGGTAGCGGCTCCAGCGAGAAGGTGCGGATATTGCTCGACACCCTTCAGCCCTCAGCCTATGTACCAATGGATATCTCTGCAGATTTTCTGCAGTCGGCGGCCCTTGAGCTCGGTAGCGAGTACCCTTGGCTCGATATCTATGCGGTGTGTGCTGATTTCAACCAGGGCTGGTCTTTTCTCGATGATTTGCCGGCAGGAAAGCGCGTGGTGTTTTATCCCGGCTCAACGATAGGCAACTTGGAGCCGAACCTGGCGGCAGAATTCCTGATCCGGGTACGCGATATGATGGGTGAGAATGGTGGCGCCCTTGTTGGCGTTGATACGCATAAATCCAGTGATCGTCTGAACGCAGCGTATAACGACAGTCAGGGCGTTACAGCAGAATTTAACCTCAATGTGCTGCGCCGGTTAAATGAGGTGATGGATGCGGAATTTGAAGAAGACAGCTTTCACCACCATGCATTTTATAACACCGAGGCCCGGCGCATCGAAATGCACTTGGTCAGCGAGCGGGAGCAGTCGGTGCGCTGTAACGGCGGCACCGTGGAGTTTGCGCTCGGCGAAACCCTGCACACGGAAAGCTCTTACAAGTACACGCCACAATCATTTGCGGCACTGGTGGAGGCAGCCGGATTGAAGCTGGCGCAGAGTTGGATGGACGCCGACGAGTTATTCAGCGTGCACTACCTAGAACGCGCCTGAGCATCTACCAGTGCCCCGTGCCAGGTTCGCCCTTAAAGGGGCCCCTAACGCGATCGGTAATCCAGCCACCGTAGAACTTGCCTGGTTGTGGTCTCACTACCTCACTGTTTACTCGACACTCCACCCGCCCTGGATAGAACGATGCGTGTCGGTGAATAGCGGCGAAGCTGTTGCTGGGGTTGGCGTATAGCCACGCAATTGGCACCTGCTGTGGATCGCTGGCCAGCGCGTAATAACTAGCCTCGCCTTTCCACTCGCAGAAGCTACTCTGGCTGATCTTCACCAGTTGCCGCCAATCGATATCATTCTCGGGAAGGTAGTACGTGGGAGGGCTTGCCGTTTCCAGTACCCGCAGAGCCGATAGGCTGGTAGCGATGGGGACACTGGCATGACGCACCTCCACCCTTGCATCGCTGATCACCAGTATGGGAGGTCGTGGATAGTCCCACACTGATTCCTGGCCGGCGCTCGGTTCCTCAGCAAACGCTGGCCGTTTTTCCCCAGTATGTTCCCACATGCTCAATTTATACTCCTTGCTCGGCACGCATTTTCTGAGCGCCGCGAATAATGAAGTGGATGAATGCGATCCACAGGCAGACGTAAGCCAAGGTGTAGCCCCAAGGGGCAACCAGATAACCCACGAGTACTCCGATGACGGGCAGCATGGCCAGCCAATGGCCGGGCACCCAAGCATCCTGTGCCCACGATATCCATACGGCACTGATGGCGGAGAGGATCATCAGTCCCGCGAACAAAGGCAGTGCCCATGAGTAGAAATACATTAAACCGCCGAGCACGAGCGCGATGATGCCAGCACCCGAATGGATTACGGCACCGAGGTCGAGTGTGCTTTCATTTTCGGTTAGATTTTCAGGTTCAGACATAGGCAGCGATCATCGGGAAGACACCTCACGTTTTATATTACCACGCAACGAAGACGCTTATACCAAGTGTCTGCCAAAATTGGATAAGCTGCTAATCGTCGCATGAGTAGGCAACATTAGTCGTCCTACGACTACCACAGAATCGACCACACATCGGCTGCAAATCACAATGTAGGCCTTGAATGCACAGCTCTCTGTGCAGAACGCTATAAATATTCTTGCATGATGCTGGCCATTTGGAGGGGAAGTTCCTTTAGTTGAGGGATAGTTTTAGTCAAAAAATGGTTCGATCGCTACAGGCACAGATTTAAAGTTGGGTGTAAAGCTTCTAGGGTCGATACGCTTTTCACAGAGTACGTTGGCTTCGGGGTAATAAGCGAGAACGTTTCCAGGTGGTATGTCAAAAGCCTGCGCTTTCATGTTTTCAAGCTTCCCAGTTGAAGACCGCACCGTAATTTTGTCACCGTCATTGAGACAAAGGTGCTCCATATCTTCTTTTGATATCAGTACGGCGTCTCGGCCAGCGTTATAGCGATAACTGTCATTCTCTTCATAGATGATAGAATTGAACTGTCCTTCACTGCGAATACTGGCTAACAGAAAAGGATAGTCATTTGAGCCATTTCTAGGTTGAGGGATGGCATGTGTTTGAAAACTGGCGCGTTTATTCTCCGTGTTGAATTGAGGCGTATGCATTAAGCGATTACGCACATAAAACTCTTCCTTAGCGATGCCTATATCTTTCAGTTCTTCCATTCCTGGTACGGTTTTTGCGATTGCGTCGCGAATTTTTTCATGGGACCCAAACGCTTCAAAACTAAACGTTTTTTCGGCGGGTAAATCTCCATCAATTAGCCCCTTTCCTAAGGCAGAAAGAATGCTTACCTCCGATCGCACGTTATCGAGGCGACTAATGCCGCCGTCACTTAGGCGCACAAAGTTAAACATTGATTCCTGTGTTGTGGATTGGCTTTCTTCATCTCTTGCACACACAGGCAGCACGAGTACGTCGTTTTCAATGCCGTATAGGTGCCCCTGGTTCAAAGTGGTGGTGAGGTAAAGTTTAAAAGACACCTTGTTGAGTGCCGCTTCCGCCCATTTTGAATCAGGTGTCGCGCTGTATAAGTTTCCACCAACAATGCATGCATTATCCATTTCTCCTGCGTGAGCTGCTTCTAAAGACGCGAGTGTATTTAGGCCTTCTCGGATTGGCAATTTGATATCGAGTGTCTGTTCAATTTTTTGAAATACGTCAGACGATAAAATGGGCTTAACGCCGATGGTTCCGATGCCTTGTACATTACTGTGCCCTCTCAGAGGCAGTAAGCCAGCATGTGGTTTTCCGAGCATACCGCGAAGAAGGGCAAGATTGGCAATGTACTCAACGTTTTCTGATCCAAACTGATGATGAGTAATCCCCATTCCCCATGCAAATACGGCATTATTCGATTGACTGTAAAGCTCAGCCAGCTCATAAACCTTTGTTTTGCTGATACCAGTACTTTTTTCTATGTCGTTCCACGTTGTGCCATCGATATCATTTTTAAACGTGGAAAAATGATCCGTATAATTTTCAATGAAATTGTTATCTTCAGTCCCCAGTTCAAGAACTGCTTTTGAGATTCCCTTTAATAGCGCTATGTCGCCACCAATGTTGGGTTGTAAATACAATGACGCAATATCGGTGCCGCCTACAATCATTGAGGCGGGACTTTTCGGCACTGAAAATTTTACAAGTCCAGGTTCTTTTGCAGGGTTAATGATAATGATCTTTCCCCCGCGATCTCTGCAGTTTTTCAGTTGGTGTATTAGGCGCGGATGATTCGAAGCAGGGTTAGCGCCAATAATAAAAATGGTATCGCAATGCGCTAGATCTTTCAGTTCGATTGTCGCGGTGCCAGTGCCGATGGTGCTACCTAAACCAACACTCGTTGCCTGGTGGCAATAGTACGAGCAGTTGGTGACATTGTTTGTGCCGTACAGGCGTGCGAGTAGTTGTAATAGAAACCCTGCTTCGTTAGAGGAGCGGCCCGAGGCGTAAAAGAAACTTCTGTTAGGTTGGCTTTGTTGAAACCGCTCTATTGCGTACTGGAGAGCCCAATCCCATTCGACTTCTCGATAGTGTTGACTGCCTTTCGCCTTGTAAATGGGGTTACCTAATCGGCCTGTATGCTCTAGCTCTTTCGGTGAGAGTTCCCTTAGTTCGCTAATGCTATGTGAAAATACTTCGGACGGAATAGGTGATTGAATGTCGGTTGATTGCGCTTGAACACTTTTATTGCAAACCGAAGGGAATTCCCCAAGCTCATTAGTCATGCCGCCAAGCTGGCCACCCATGCCAAGACCGCATGCTTTGCAGGTGTTTTTTGCAGTGAGTGCTTTTGCTGAATTTTTTAAGCCAATGCGTCTTACTGCATTAAGTGTGTAGAGAACCTTTTTGGGTCCGCCACCTACAATTTTTCTCATAGACTTGTCTCATGTGACCTAAGTAGTAGTCATACGAACAAGTTAAAGCTATTGCTTCAGAGAAGGCAAGGTATGGTGCGGAAAAATGCTTTTACCGAAGCCGTCAGAATCACCCCATGAATACGCAAAAACTCACCGGTTTCTCGGAGACAGTATTTGTTTAGTCGTGTGTCCTGCTTCGGCTGAACCGTGATGATGCATTGTGCATTGACGAAGCGTCCGTGAACATCAACGCCGAACAATATCACCCCTGATGGGCTGTCGATCAGGGTGGTTACGCGGTTGATGCGTGTCTTCAGACGAAGCGGGATGGTGCTGTGGATAAGCTACTCTTTCTATAAGCCACCGTCTCGACCCCGCAAGGTTTCGGCCAGCTTCTGAGATTTGGATAGTCGTGTTACGCTGAAAGGCTCAGTCTAAAGGGGCACGACGATGAGACGTCTAATTACGTATGTTATCCGAGCACTGCTGCTAGTTTTAGTACTCGCAGCAGTGGCGTTCGCTGTAGCGCGCGGAGGACTGAAGGAGGTAGATCAGGCAACTCGAGACGAGTGGGGCGGCAGTTACCTGCAAACGGAACACGGCATCCTGTCTTATACCCGTGAGGGCCCTGTCGACGCACCTGCAGTAATACTTGTTCATGGATTTAGTACGCCTAAGTTTGTGTGGGAGCAGGTAATGCCTGCCGTCCTGGCAGCGGGCTATCAGGTCATCAGTTTTGATCATCTAGGCAGGGGGTTTTCTGATAGACCCGAAGGCCCCTATGATTCCGCTTTGTATAACAGCGAACTCGCAGGATTGATTCAAGGCCTGAAGCTCAACACGCCTTTGACGCTGGTCGGCTACTCAATGGGCGGTGCCAATGTCGTTGACTACGCGGCCTTACATCCTGAACAAGTAAAGCAGCTAGTGCTTATCGCTCCCGCGGGCTATAGGCGTAATGCACCTAATGCGTCGCCGCTGGCGATGCCAGTGGTGGGTGAGTGGCTGGCAACAGTTTTTGGTAGGGGTTACGCCCGCCAGGGTATTGAGTCTGAAATCAATGCAGGTAGAGCACCCGCGAATATGTTGGAAAAATTTGACCAGCAGGCAGCCTTTGCAGGCTACACCGATGCTCTGCTCTCCACACTTCGACATTTCCCGATGGCTGATTTTTCGGACCGTTATCGCATAGTGGGTGGCACTGACATTGCCGTGTGGGCTATCTGGGGCACTTCTGACACAGTCGTTCCCTTTGATGGTGCTAGCTTTATGATGGAAGACGTCCCTCAGATGAAACTCACTGAACTTAAAGGCGCCAATCACAATATGACCTATGGACAGGCCGATGATGTGGCTGCGGCGCTGGTGCATGCGCTTAAAGAGGGCTAATTAGCATACTTTCACTGCTGTCGAGAAATCGGGTATGCTGCTGACGTCATTTCAACAGGATAGCGCGTAATGAAGATAATGTTGACCACACTCCTTGCTGTAGCCGCACTGGTGATATTGGCTGTCGTTGCAGGATACGCGTGGCTCGCTCCGGAGGAGTTAGTAACATACAGCCCTGCCCCCGAGACAGTAAAAACAATTGAAGGCGGTGAAATTATTGGCTACCAGAATGACTTGGACGTGTCTGTGTGGCAGGGAATTCCCTATGCGGCCGCGCCGGTAGGCGAGCTGCGCTGGAAGGCACCGCGCCCAGTCACGCCTTGGGAGGGTCAGTTGCAGGCGCTTCGCCCCGGCAATGAGTGTGCCACCCAGCCCCGTTCCACTTCCAGTGAAAACCAGTCGGTGGACGGAAATGAGGATTGCCTTTTCCTCAACGTGTTTGCGCCTGCGAATGCCGAAAATTTACCTGTCATGGTTTGGATTCATGGCGGCGCCAATACCCGTGGCAGCGGCAGTATTATTCTCTACGAGGGTTCGCTATTAGCCGCTCGCCATCAGGTGGTGCTGGTAAGTATCAATTATCGGCTGGGTAACTTTGGCTGGTTGTCACACCCAGCGCTGCGTTCAGCGACTGCATCGCTTGAAGATAATTCAGGCAACTACGGCACACTCGATCAGGTTCAGGGGCTTAAATGGGTCAGGGACAATATTGCTCTCTTTGGCGGCAATCCCGACAAGGTCACTATTTTTGGCGAATCCGCCGGGGGCTGGAATGTACTCGCGCTGATGGCGTCACCCTTGGCTAAGGGCTTATTCCACGGCGCCATCGTCCAGAGCGGCGGGCTGGATATCGAGCCTCTGTGGGTAGCTGAGAACTACGTTGACGACGAACAAGCTGGTAGCCGCCTCAGTTCACGCGAGATTATCAATCAACTGTTCATTCTTGATGGCTCCGCCGAAGATGCCGCGGCCGCTCGTGCCAGGCAGGAATCAATGTCCTCGACAGAGCTAGCCCGGTATCTACGAGCAAAATCTACGGCTGAAATTTTTGCCGCTTATCGCAGTGAAGACGGCGGTCTTGTCACCACATTGCCAGACTTGATCGGCGATGGTCATGTGTTACCCGCCGGTGTTAGCTCCGAGCAGCTATTCTCTGATCCCGCCAATTACAACGCGGTCCCAGTGATGCTGGGTACCAATCTCGATGAAATGAAATTGTTCCTTAGCTTTAATCCCGACATGGTCAACACATTGATGGGTATTCCGACTGGGATTAAGGATCTGCAGCGTTACGACAAGTTCAATCGCTACAGCACCGACCGATGGAAAGTCATTGGCGTAGATCGTCTAGCCACAGTGATGCGTGCCGGCCAGGGAGACAACGTTTTCGCCTACCGCTTTGACGCCAAGGACTTGCGTGATTTCGGCCTGATCGATTTGCGCGACTTACTGGGTGCCGCACACGCACTGGAGATACCCTATGTGTTCGGCAACTTCCCCAAACCTTTCAGCGTGATGTACCCCTCAGACACACATGAAGCTCGCGATGCGCTGTCGGCGAGCATGATGTCTTATTGGGCGGAGTTCGCCTACAACGGAAAGCCCGGCCGCGGCCGTGATGGAGAGGAGCGAGAGTGGACTAGCTGGGTGAACGAGGGCGAAGACAGCGACCGTTTAATGATACTCGACAGTACGCTGGGCGACGGTATTCGCATGTCGCCAGAGCGCATTAGCATTGACGACCTGAAGCAGCGCCTGTTCTTGGACACCAGTTTTGCGGATCAAGAGGAGTACTGCATGGCCTACAGGACACTGTTTCTCGAGGATGATTTTGATCCCCAGGAATACGAAAGTCTAGGCGCGGAGGGTTGCGCTTTATAGGGAAATTATCGAGACACGGGAACAGTTTACCGAAGCAAATTGTTACTTCCTGAGTTTGGCAAAAAATAGCGCACCCTAAAAACGGCTAATGCATATTACCTGAGTTGAGTTGAGCAGAGCTGGCTTAACCCAGTTCGTGAATTCCTGAAAGAAGGTTGACAGGCGTCCCCGCATCATGTGATCGTTCCCTTTAGCGTAAAGCCTATCCCTGTAAATAATAATATAAATATAGGAAGGAATATGACGGTGCACACTAGAGTTGTCGAAAAAACATGCAGGTCCATGAGCTTTGCCCTAATGGTCGCGTTCTTATCATTTGGCGCTATTAGCGGCTGCAGTAACAGTAACGATGATAATGATTGGTTTGGGGCTGGCGATTCTGACGGCTCTGACGGGGGTTTGGGCGTTGTCGATCCCGATGCGGGCATTTACCCTAACATTCAAGTCATTCAACCCTTTTTGAGTGGGGCCATCGACCCCATTAAGGTCCAATATTGGGACCAGACCTACTATTGGGGGCCAGACAGTGATGGCAACGACGCCTGTTTTAAAGGGACCGTCGGAATCGAGGACTCTTCTAATCTTGCGCAAGAAACAGCTCCAGGCCCAGAATGCCCCACGTCTCTTGGCCAGGTGACCCCTTGCAACCCCGCGGCAGCCGCCGATACGGTCGCAAGCGGTGCGGTGCAACCCGCAATCTCCGGCTGTGAACATGACGGCGCCGCCTGCACCGATATCCTAGTCCCTGACATCACGGATGAAGTGACGTGTGAGTCAACGGTTCGTCAGGCCGACCCGATTGCCGCGGGCGCTGCCTGGTTTCAGAATATCGATGCCCCCGGCACCAAAGGCGGCACCGCCTCTCACTGGTGGTATGGCACCCGCGCCGACAAAACCTTTGACGCTGAGGATGGATACGGCGGTACGCAGATTGATTACATCAGCGATGCGACGAACATTAATATCGCCGCCAGCGGAGGTGGCAGGGGGCCCACCACTCGCGTAAACAACATCTATTTGTGCAGCAATAAAGACGTGGTGAACCCTGCCGAATCGCCCGATGTTTGCACACTCTCGAGTTTGTTCGGTAGCTGCGGTTATGCAGCAAACGGCGACCCTGGTGCATGTAAGATTAACAATATCGGTCTTGTGGACGGTGCCTACAATGTCTTCATAAGGTCAGCACTCGCGGGTGGCGGTTTTGGCGACGAGGCCATGGCGAAGGTGTCCGTCGGAATACTCACTGACGTCCCCTCGGCCAGTGTGGTCAGTTCACTCAAGCTCTTCGATGAATTGCTTTCCTCGAAGAACAGCGACCTGCTTCCAACGAGCATCGCTCTGCCCGTTGTTTCGGGTGCGCTTCCCCACCAGTGTCAGGCCAAAGCCTGCTCGCTTCAGGTAACGCAGCTCCAGGCAAAGGGTGTTAAGTTCGCCTTTGCGGACGTGCAACTTATGGGCACAACCCCACCGACGGTCGCGACTTTGACAGCGACAGCAAAAGGCTACGGTCTGACGATCGCAGACGTGCAGGCGTATATTCTCCAGGGTAATAAAGCAAACTTCGAGTCCTACAAGGGCCTGACGTCTACCATCAAGCTTGGCTTTATGAACGAATCGACAAAGTTCAATGTCAGCTGCAAGGAACCTAAAAGTGCCAACTGTACGGACCCTATGTGGAAAAATTCTGACCCCTCATGGGTGATCGCTGCTCTTTACACCGACGGCTACATAAAAGGACAGTCAGCGCTAATAACCCAGACGGCCGACTGCTACTGCAACAGCGATCCAGCTAAGGTGGCTGCTTCGCTCGACTACAACTATAAGGCGCAGTGCGCAGATGATCAGTCGTGCGGAATGCCCTTGGCCCTCTCATTCGAGGAGTGCAAAGACCAGCCGGGCCAGATCGAGCCGCTGCTAGGCTACAGCGGAACGGGGCGTTCGCCGCTCTCCGACTCCCCAGAGAATCTCAGGGCATTTCTCGCGGCGGTTGAGAAGGCATCGAGCACCTCCATCGTTTATTACCGTCTGGAATTCGCGCTTCTTCGCATTGCCGGTAACGCGACGCCGGTAGAGACGGGATGCAAAGTGGGAAAACCCATCAAAGAACACTTCCGATCATGTCGCGAGGTCGACGCCACCTGTCCCAATCTTTTCGAGCCGAATATTGCTTCACCGAACCCTCTGAGCCCGCCAAATCAGGCAATATAAATAAAGGCATGAATATGACTGCACGCACTAGACGTTTCGCAAAAACATGCAGGTCCATGAGCTTTGCCTTAATGGTCGCGTTCTTATCATTTGGCGCTATTAGCGGCTGCGGTAGCAGTAACGATGATAATGATTGGTTTGGGGCTGGCGATTCTGACGGCTCTGACGGGGGTTTGGGCGCTGTCGATCCCAATGCGGGCATTTACCCTAACCCACAGAACATTGCGCCTTTCGTGGGCGACGACCCCCGCAAACTTCAGTTTTGGGATTTGACCTATTCGTGGACAGACGATCCCGATGGCGGCACTGGCACGTGTACCAAAGGTAACGTGCAGATCATGAATGACGAGCTTCAAGTGACACAGACGGCGGCTGTATGCCCGGACAATATTGGTCAGGTTACGCCCTGCAACCCGCAAGCGGGCGAGGATGATCAGGGCAACAATGTCGTCGCAAGCGGAGCGGTCCGGCAGTCGGCTAAGGGGTGCATCAGGGATGGGCAGGGCGTTGCTAATTGTTCGGCGACCCCGGTATCCGGTCCCGCTGACGCATTGACCTGCCAACAGGCCGTTGAGCGGGAAGACCCGCTCGCCGCAGGCGCTGTCTGGTACCAGAGATTGGCAGGTATCCCGCCAGGCACTTCGGCAAATTATTGGTGGGGCAAAGCGTTCGGAGCGCAAGGGGGCGAGGCCAACACCTACGGCGGGACGCAGATGGTCTATTGGGGGGATTCAGAAAGCGCAATATCGGTTGCGGCAAGCGGAGGCGGCGAATATAGCAAAGAGGTTCAACCCATCTATATGTGCAACTCGGCAACGGCGGACGTTACAAACACAGACGATTGCGGACTGTCATCACTGTTTGGCACCTGTTTGAAGGACGGCCAAAATTGCAGGATCAATAATCTCACTGAAGATGCCGACGGTTTCTTTAATGTGTATTTCAAATCAGCACCCGTGGGTGGCGGCTTTGGCGGAGAACTCGTGGCGACGATGATTCCATCCAAGATTGCTTTCTTGGGCGACTTGTCGGTTAAAATCCCCCTCAATGACCCTCTTGAAAAGCTATGGCCAATCTTCAAAAATGAGGGCTTCAAAGGCCTTGCGTTTGACCCCACGGGCGTAAGCGACAAGACGCTTCAGTTGCTAAAAGACGACGGCCTGCAGTTTTATGCGGCTACCCAAGGGTGCGACGTATTTATCACCCGCCCGGATCCTAAGAAACCTCCTGTAAAACCACAAGAGCTGGTAGAGAACATTTTCAAAGCATGGCAAGGTTTTCTCAACCACCCCATTCTTCCCGCGAAAGCGATTATCTTTGACTGCGAGAGTGCCGGTCAAATGACTAAAGTAAAGCCGCCTCAATTGCCTCAATTCATCTACCCGCCTTGCACAGGTGATATTTCAATCGATGCGTGGTTTAAATTGCCGAGCCACGCGGCCGCTCTTAAAGCAATGCCAATCATCTTCGTCCGCGATTCTGGCACATGTGATGGACTATTCGAAGGTTACATGAAGGACGGCTATAATATGGCGCAACTGGCAGATGTCTACGACACCGCGAGCAGGAAGAATCTTGGCAACTGCACAAATGATAATGGCACACCGACCATTCTCAATACTATGATGTACTGTCCGTCCGACCAGGCAGGTAAATATCCAATCGCAATTCCTGCTAAGGACATTAACCCGCAAAGCGTTTCAAGCTATTGTCCGGAAAGTCCGGTGTGGACGTGGTTTGGCTGCAAAGAAAATGTGTGCACCGTGTCAAGCGTCACTGGTTGGCTAACTGGACAAGATGTGAACAAGTGTTTGCCTTGCAATGGCGCTCCTGGGCAATGCAAGTATATGAACGAGCTACCCGGTTCAGCAAGTAAGTTTCTTAGCGACATCGGTAACAGGCGCGGTTTCGCTTTGCCTGGATCCTCACCTCCACCCGGCCCAACCCCACCCGGCCCAACCCCACCCACTCCCGGCGGTGATGAATGCTCCGAGTCTTTTTGTAACGCGAACAGCGGTGCCAACTGCACCGCATCACCAGCCAATAATTGCGAATACTGTAACAAAAAAGCATGCCACCACTACTCCTCAGCGGCAGACGAAATGGGGGCTGGGTTTTAATGTGAGCCTGAGGATTTTAGCAAGTCAGGAGTGGTAGGACCTAGCATCTCGATCGGATAGAGCGTGACTTCGCAACAACCTCTATTCGGTAAAGCTGTGGCTGAGCAGAGCTGGTGTTCAGTCGCATAAGCGATGTTGCCATCTGAAAAGCCTAGCGCGCGTGTGTTGAAGGCGCGAGGTAATTGCACGGTAGTTTCTGCTGGAGGTAGGGCGTGACGATGAGTGCGATGTTTTTCTTCAAGCGCATAATGGTTGTGTTTTGGGCGCTGTGGTGGATGTTGGCGTTTTTGACCGACTTTCTGGGCGGCCTCTATTTATTGAATGTCTTCACAGAGCCTTGGGTGCCTCATTCAAACTATCCGGCGCTGGTGACTTCGCTGGTGCAGTATGATGCACCCAATTGGTTGCCGGCCGTATTTTTTGTCGGCATTATCGCCTGGTCTTTGCTGTCCGCACTCGCATTTATTTTTGCAGCACTTACACCAGCTCAGCCTTCACAGCGTTGGCGTGAAAGAGTCAATGCTGCGTTCATTATTTCCTTGGGTCTGTGGTTCGCATTTTTTATTTCAGACCAAGTCGTTATGATGTTTGACCTCGAACAAAATCATATGGTGCAAGGCGGCTTTCAGTTACTCACCTTCATGGCGATTCACTTTCTGCCAGACGATTAATTGTACGAGGTCTATTTTCGCTCACCTCCATATACTCACTAGCGACACTGAGCCACTGGCGTTGGATGCGCCAGATTTTCGCGGTATCTAGCAGGCAATCCGTTGCCGTTTGTAAGATCTGTGGAGTATCACTCAACAGCGACTTTTTGCGTACCGTCCGGCTCAGGTTCGGTTTTGCCCAGCAGCTTGCTGATATCTCTTCCCACAAAATACAGAACCGGCACCAGAAACAGCGTGATGAAAGTGGCAAATAACACGCCAAAGGCGATGGATATGGCCATTGGTTTCACAAATTGCGCCTGTAAAGAGGCTTCCAACTGGATAGGCAACAAGCCCATGAAGGTTGTCACTGAAGTCAGCACGACGGGACGGAATCGACGTACTCCACCGTCAATGACGGCATCTCGCCAGTGCTGCCCGCCTTTAGTGATGCGCGAACTGATATGGTCCACCATGACCAGACTGTCATTGACAACAATGCCACTCAACCCAATCATCCCGATGGCAGACAGCATGCTCACGCTATTGCCGAGAATGAGATGCCCCAGTATGGCGCCCACCAAACCGAAGGGTATAACCGACATGATGATAAGAGGCAAAGCGTAACTGCGCAGTGGTACCGCCAGCGCGGCGTAAATCATCAGCAACACCGCGACAAGGCCGAGGCCGAGAGTATCGGTGGTCTTGGCCTGCTCTTCTGCTTCACCGCTCAAGCGTGTTGAAACACCGGGATAGCGAAGTAAAATATCCGGCAATAGGTCGTTAGTAATCGCCTGATTAACCTGGCTCGGCTCCACCGTAGATTTATCGACATCCGCTTCTACGTTGACCACACGCTGGCGATTGAAGCGATTGATAACACTGACCCCGACCCTCTCTGTGGCTTCGCCCACCACCTCAAATGGCACCTTGCCGCGCCCGGGGACATCGATCCACATGGATCGCAACGACTCCAGAGTGGCTCGCTCCTCGGCAGGAAAGCGCACATACACCCTGACTTCATCGCGACCGCGTTGCAGACGCTGAATTTCAGCGCCGAAAAAAGCCTGACGCACCTGCGTTGCGAGTTCGACCTGCCCCAGTCCAAGGGCATCGCCTTCGGCGGTAACGCTTATATCAAGCTCCGGCCCACCTGCATCAAAACTATCCCTGATGTCATAGACACCTGCATACGCCACCAATGCGGCTTTCAGCTCGCCGGCGGCCTCACGCAACATGTCGAGGTCCTGTCCTGACAGTTCGACATTGATGGCAGAGCCGGAAGGCCCCGCATTGGCATCAAAGGTTAGTGACTGTATGCCACTGAGTTCACCCAGACTTTCCCGCAGCCAGCCTGCGAGCTCAACAGATGTGATAGTGCGCTCGGTGCTGGGTAATAATTCCACCGTGAGTTTTGACTCAGTGTCCTCTGTTGACAGTGACATCAACTCCAGAATGACACTCTCTTCGGAGTTGGTCTGCTGTTGATAGCGCGTATTCATATCCATCGCGGCCTGTTCGATACGCAATGTGTAATCGTGGGTTTTCTGCCAGGCTGTGCCCTGTGGCATTTTCAGGCTTATAGTGATGGAGTCGGAGGGGATGTTGGGGAAGAACACAAACCTGACAATGCCCGCCGGTACCAGCGCTAGACAAATTATCAGGCCACCCACAAACAGTGCCAGCGTGGTGTAGCGGTAATGCACGGCGAGGTCTAATGCAGATCGATAACGGGTATCTGCAAAATGTTGAAGGGACTTGGCACAGCCCTGCTGCACAGCGGAAAATTTCGCGCGCAG
This sequence comes from Halioglobus sp. Uisw_031, assembly GCF_047729875.1. NCBI lineage: Bacteria > Pseudomonadati > Pseudomonadota > Gammaproteobacteria > Cellvibrionales > Halieaceae > Halioglobus > Halioglobus sp. Uisw_031. Next base: position 1,011,305 of record NZ_CP159826.1, read on the forward strand.
AGTGGGGGAGTCGGTCGGTTTTGAAGATATACGGATATGGCGCAAGTGTGACGGCAGAATCAATTTTGTTTCCAACAGTGAAAATAACAGGCTCAACACCACCACGGGTACGATATGTGACAGGATCATGGCAAAACCTTCCGTCACGAACCAGGACGGTGCAAATGCCAGCATCGTGGTCATGGCGCCAAAAATGGTTGCCACTGTCACCTTTCTTACGCCTCTTACAATACTGTCCAGCCCCTGATCTTCCTCCTCCAGCTGAGCATAGGCACTTTCGGCGGTGACGATGCCATCATCCACCAGCATGCCCAGCACCAGAATAAACCCAAACACCGAGATGACATTGATAGAAACGGGTAAACCCAATAAGTTAATGACTAAAAGCGCGCCGAGAAATGAAAAAGGCACACCCAGAATGACCCAAAATGCCAGCGACAGGTTTAAGAATAATGCGAGGGTGAGCATGACTAATACGGCACCCTGTAAGGCACTTTTCAGCATTAACTGAATCCGCCCATTAAGGATCACGCTTTGGTCAGACCAGGCTGTCAACTCAACACCCTGAGGCAACTGTGCCTGTTTGCGTTCGACAAACGCGCGTAAATCCTTGGTCATTGCGAGTATGTCCTGATCACCCACTCGGTCCACCTCTAGAGTAAGCGCAGGTTTGCCGTTGAGGCGACTGAGCACCGGTTGTTCTTCAAAGGTGTCACGGACGGTCGCAACATCTCCCAGCGTCACCCGAGTACCATCATCTCGGCTAATCAGAGTTAATGCTGCAAAATCAGCACCGCTATAGGCTTGCCCAACAGAGCGGAGGGTGATTGAGCCGGTTTCTGTGCGTAGCTTTCCGCCGGGGAGATCGCGTGACCGCGCTTGCACGGCTCGCGCTACATCGCCGAAGGACAGGCCATAGCGACGTAGTTCAGGGTCAGATACTTCTATGGATATTTCATAGTCGCGCGCACCGCTAATCGTAACCTGGGTAATGCCGGGCAGTAGCAGCACTTCATCGCGCAGCTGTTCAGCAAGATCTTTTAACTGGCGTTCTTCAAGGGCCCCGTAAAGCGTCAGTCGCATCGCTCTAGTCCGGCGGATCACCTCATCTACTATAGGCTCTTCGGCATCCAGTGGAAAAGCGGCGATGCTATCCACTCTGGTCTTAATTTGCGCTAGTGCTTTGCCCATAGACGTTCCGGGGACAAGCATCACTGTCACTAAGCCGGAGCCTTCCCTGGAAACAGAGCGGATCTCATCCACTCCAACGATATCCTGCACCGCCTCTTCAATCTTGCGCACAATACCTTCTTCCACCTCTTCCGGGGAACTCCCCGGGTAGGGCACTGTGATCGTCACAGTATCAGAGGGAAACGTTGGGAACACCTCCTTAGTAATGCCACCTATGGAGGCTAAACCGCCGACCATAACAACCAACATCAGGAGATTCGCAGCCACCGAGTTGTTGGCCATCCAGGCGATAAGGCCTCTCTCTTTTGGGCTTTCCATACTACTGCGCCACACTCACGGGCATGCCTTCCACCATAATATCGAGGCGCGAAAGAACGACCTGATCGCCGGCAGAAAGCCCGTCACCGACGATGATGCTGTCCTGAGTTCTGCGCAACACGGTAACCTTCTGCTTTGCCAAACTCCCCTGCTCAACCACAAAGACAGAGTTATCAGCGTACAGCGCCGATCTGGGTACAGCGACGGCATTCGGAATAGGCTTTCCGTCTATGGCAGCTTCAACAAATAATCCAACAGACAATGGCCGTGGATGCCGACGGGTGTCATAGGGGCTATCGACCTCAGCGACCAAATAGAACACTCTGGTCTGTTCATCAACACGCTGCTCTAGGCGCACCAGCCGCGCCATCCACTGAGTGTCAATATTGCCGAATTTGGCGGTCAGTAAAGCCTCTGGCCAGCTGCCATCAGCAGACTGTCCATAGCTTACAAAGCTCACATCGGATGCGAGTAACGGCAACCTGATCTCAACACTGCCGGTGCTTAGCAAGCGCACGAGAGCGGTGCCGGCCTGCACATACTGGCCGAGATCAACCCGCTTACTGTCAATAACGGCATCGAAGGGTGCCGCTATGACGGTGTTTTGGAGGTCTACCTCTGCCTGTCGCAACCTGTCCTTGGATGCCTGCACTTGGGCCTTGGCTTCATCAATCGCTGCACGCATTACCACCACCTGGACTTCTGCTAGAGACAGCTCAGCACTGGCCACTCCTGCTTTCGCGCCCGACAAGGCAACTTCATAATCTATAGGGTCAATACTTAACAGGGCCACACCCTGCAACACTGCGCCTCCCTCGACAAATTCTGGCGATACCTCAATAACACGACCCGATACCTCGCTGACCAGCTCGATATCGTGTTTAGAGCGCACGGTTCCTCTAGAACTGATGGTGACGGCAACCGGCCCCGGCGCAACTGTCAGAACTTCAACGAGTGGCGCTACCACCACACTTTCACGCTGCGGCAATTCTGATCGGCCGGTAACCATAACAAAAGCAACCGCGATACAAGCTGCCAACACCAGCAGCGGAACACCGCGCCTTAAACCTGTTTTCTGCATTGCTATCTATCCGATTTAGTATGTCGAGCATAGGGGTGTAAGACACCTATTGGCGCGCATTCTACTACAGGTAAAGTCCTTTCTGTACTCTCTGCATGACGGCCGAATGAAGCGATGATGCTTGTCCTCTCATAGGTGGAATGCTTGAAAAAGGCATGTCCATCGGTGCTCTTGACTGTTTTTTCGGCGTTTGAGATGCTTGTAGTGATAAGGGTTAACATCTGGTTAGCAGTGATCCTTGATCTCTTTGGGAATATTTTTGGGTTGCTGTGATGGCTGACGATCAAAGGCCTCAGTATTTAGCCGAACTCTTTGGATGGCCTCTGATGAAACTATTTTCTAGTCTACGGGTACTTTTCCTGGTCTTAGTCTGCAGTTCGTGTGGTCGCGATGAGATGACTATGGAGGTTATGGGAACTGCCTATAACGCTTTGCCAGGTCAGACCCAAGGCGATCCAGAGATCGGTGCGTGGGGAGATAAACTCGACGTGAATATTCCTTCCATTGCCGTGTCGCGCGACTTAATCAACCTTGGGTTGGTGCATAATGCGAAAGTCAGGATTGAGGGTTTTCCTGGAAACTATCTGGTGCGCGACAAACTGAATAAACGATTCACTCAACAAATTGATATCTTTATGGGTTCGGAGCGCGACGCTGCGATAGCGTTTGGGAAGAAAACCGTCCGCATCTACTGGACGCCTGCTCCTATAGAAAAATAAAATAATGTTATCAGCGGTAAAATAAAAATTCATAATCCTTATCAGTACGAAATGCGTGCTACGATGTTAGAGGATTTCTATATTCTCCAAACAGTGCTCAGCCCGCGCTAAAATGTTGGTCTTAACGTCTGGATCCATCTTTTCCCACGTGCGATAGGCCATCGCCGTTCTAGGGTTACGAGAAAAGGTGTCGCCGTGGCGCTGCATAAAATGCCAATAGAGGCTGTTAAAAGGGCAGGCCTGTTCAGTGAAACGCTCTTTGACACTGTAATGACAGCCGCTGCAGTAATCACTCATCTTATTGATATAACTACCACTCGCGGCATAGGGCTTGGTGGCAATAAGGCCTCCGTCAGAAAACTGACTCATACCTCTGGTATTGGGCATTTCTACCCACTCAACAGCATCGATATAAACGCTTAGATACCAGTCATCAACCTGATCGGGATTAACGCCTGCGAGCATCGCGAAGTTTCCCGTCACCATAAGCCGCTGAATGTGATGTGCGTAGGCATAATTCAGCGATTGATCTATGGCTTGCTGCATGCATGCCATCTTTGTCTTTCCTGTCCAATAATACTCAGGTAGATCACGTTGAGCATCGAGCTCGTTGCGTTGGGCATAACCCGGCATATTCGCCCAGTAGACGGCACGAATATATTCTCGCCAGCCAAGAATTTGGCGTACAAAGCCTTCAATCTGAGCCAAATCAACACTAGAGTCTGTACGATCAAAATATTCGATAGCGGTTTCAATGACTTGCATGGGATGCAGTAGCTTGCTGTTTAGCGCAAAGGATAGCCGCGAATGATAAAGGCTCCAGCGATTTTCGCCATGCCGAGTCATCGCGTCTTGGAAACGACCGAAATTCGGTAGGCAGTGTTGACAAAAAAAATGCAGCAGTTGCATGGCCTGGAGATGGTTGATAGGCCAAGGTAAATTATCGGTTGCTTCCCCTACAGACTTTATCTGATGTTTTTCAATGCGCAGCAAAATCTCGCCGACATCATTGCTAAATAGCAATGGTTCCGGCACAGCCGCAAGGTCTGCGGGCTTCAGTTTTTTCCGATTCTCTCCATCAAAATTCCAACGATCGCCACGAGGTTGATCCGCATCCATCAAGATATTAAAGCGTTTGCGCATTTTGCGGTAGAAGGATTCCATGCGGTTGTGTTTACCCGCATTGATAGTTTGGCTGATTTCGTCCTGAGGCAGCAAAAAATGCTCGCTGTCGTAACAGGTTATGTGAAGCTGAGGACCTAAATCTAAGTTCCTCATCTGCTCCATTAAGCGAAATTCATCGGGAGCTTGATAGTCAAAATTTTCGACTCCGTAATGTTCACACAAAGAGCGGATCATATGACCGAGACTTTCATACTGAACCGTCTCATCTAGGCTGTAATGTTGAACTGTGTGGCCATCTGCTTTTAGGGATTGTGCAAAATCAGCCATGGCGGCAAAGAAGCTACAAAGCTTCTGGATGTGGTGGGTAACGTAAGTCGCCTCTTGATGGATTTCAGCAATAACATAGAGTACCCCGTCGTCTATATTTTTATACCAAGAGTGTTCTCGATTCAGCTGGTCGCCGAGCACGAGCCTAATAGTGTGAAAGTTATTCATATTTGATCTGCTGTAACGGAGTCTGATATCGGCCAGTCGGCAGCGTCTACCGAGTCGAGCACGGCAGAACACTCCTTTCCCGCCCATTTCTGGATGAAAAGATTACCTGGGTCATATATTTTAGTCTGCTTGGCGAGATCAAATTGACGGTGCCCTCTGGGGTCTGAGCCTACTCCGGCCAAATACTGCCAGTTACCCCAGTTAGACGCCACGTCATAGTCAATCAGTTGCTCCTCAAAATAGGCAGCCCCATAGCGCCAATCCAGATTGAGTTCATGAACAAAGCAACTAGCCGCCAACTGGCGCCCACGATTCGACAAGTAACCGCTGCTATTGAGCTGGTTCATGCAGGCGTTCACGATAGGGTAGGGGGTATTCCCCTGACACCATTTTTGGTAGCGCTCGGCATAAAAACTCGTGCTTGGTTTGTGCTGTTTAATGCCACTAAAAGAAAATAATTGAACGCCGTACTTACGGGCATAGTATTGAAAGTAGTCACGCCATAAAAGCTCAAAATAGATCCAGTAAGTCGAATCGTTCTTCTCCACTGACTGTTCATATTTTTTGAGCGCTTTCGTTACTGTTCTTGGAGACAGGTTGCCGTTGGCTAACCAAGGGCTGAACTTGGTTGAATAGTCCATGCCGTCTAAGCCATTTCGCGTTGTTTTGTAGCTGCTGGCTAAACTTCGGGCGAAGTACGCCTGCAAATGCTTGGCTCCATTACTCTCGCCACCTCTGAACAGAGGACTCGGGTTCTGGTTGAATGCCGGGAACAGCCGCTGCCACTGGCTGACTGTCGCGTTTGCTGGGGGTCGTGGTAGTGACTTCGGCGCGTCTAGAGGGTTACTGATGTCAATGGGCTCTACTTGGCGACGAAATTTGGAAAAACTATCGGGTAGCGCATCGAGGGGAAAAGGCAATTGCGCAGGGCTAATCAAACTGCTGCTACTTGTGTGACTAAAAGCAATCATAGGATAACGTTTTTGTAGTAATTGCCAGACCTCATTGTCATAGTAATCTGCGGAGGAACTACCGTAGATTGCACCAATATCATGGCGCGTGATGAGCTGTGCAATGGCTTCTAGGGCCGGTGCATAGATGACTTCGAGCTGCTGCCCAAGCTGGCTTAGGCTGCCATTCAACTCTGTGAGGCTTTCTTTAAGGAACTGTAGGCGATGATCTGATAACCGATTTGGAGATTTATTGCCTGGAGAAGCGGGCGGCAGGCAGTAAATGCAAATCAGACGGTCCACCTCCTGGGAAGCTCGCACAAGCGCAGGATTATCGGCGATGCGCAAATCGGTATGAAACCAAAATAAGCCAACCTTATGCATAAGTGCTAATTCTCTGAGGATGTGGCCAGTTGAGGCTTTATTGCAGTGCTTACTGATAGTACCGTACGCTATAAAAATGTCTTTGGATCAATTTGTTGAGAAGGTATTCGTAAGCTAACCGTTGTGAGCCAAACAACCTGATCTTTGAGCCTACGGTCATCGGCCTATTCCAATTTTCTAGTGCAGAGAGACTGATGTACAGCAGGTGAACTGATTTTCAATTAGCGACAAGGTGTTTCGCGTAATGTACCGATCAGGACTCATCTGTCATTGTACCGTGACACATTCTCTTTGTCGGGTCTGCCACTGTTCGTCTATATAGACCGCTGCTGATGTTGAAGGCGCTGTGGTGCCTTTGATTAAATCCGCACCGCGCTCCGCGAGCATCATGGTTGGCGCATTCAGATTGCCGTTGGGGACTGTGGGAAATACTGACGAGTCAATTACCCGCAGGTTTTTCAGGCCTCGTACTCTGAGATCTGAATCTACAACCGCCATGGCATCAACGCCTATTTTACAGGTGCCCGCAGGATGATAGGCACTATCAACGGACTCTCGTATAAACGCGTCAATTTGTTCGTCAGTTTGAGCATCAGCCAAAGGCTGAATGACGTCGCCGCGATAAGCATCCATTGCAGGCTGGGCCATAATTTCTCGGGTTAAATGCACGCAGTCACGAAATCCTTGTCTATCATGTTCTGTCGCCAAATAGTTGAACAGTATCTCTGGGTGCTGCTTTATATCTGCTGAAATCGCTCGCACGTGCCCACGGCTGGTGGGCTTATTATGTCCAACATGGACCTGAAAGCCGTGCCCTTTAAACGCGACCCCACCATCATAGGTGATTGCCCCAGGTAGGAAGTGATATTGGATATCAGGCCACTTGACCCCCGCTTTGGATCGGATAAAGGCACAAGATTCAAAGTGATTGGTTCTGCCTAAGCCTGTTTTAAATAACAGCCATTGCGCCCCGATCAAAGCTTTGTTGAACAACCCCAATTTGTTGTTAAGGCTTAAGGGCTGTTTACAGCGGTACTGAAAGTTGAACTCTAGATGGTCTTGCAGGTTTTCACCAACCCCCGGTAATTCATGCACGACCTTTATTCCGGCTGCCTGTAACACTGCTCCGGACCCCACCCCAGATACCTGCAGCAAATGCGGTGATCCGATCGCGCCTGCGCAGAGAATCACTTCACGCCGCGCGGTAAATTCATGCGTTGTGCCTGCAATTTCACATTGAACCCCCGTCGCAATTTTTTCTGAAAAATGAATCTTTTTCACTAAAGCATGCTTTAACAGGGTCAGGTTGCTGCGCTTTTTGGCTCCTTTTAAATAAGCATGACTCGTGGACGCCCGAATCCCCTGATCCACATTCATGAATTTCTGACCGAACCCTTCTTGTCGGTAACCATTATAATCTTCTGTTTCGCGATAGCCTGCATCGACCCCAGCCTCAATAAACGCTCTGTATAGCGGGTTGCTCATATTATTGCCGCCACTAATAGCCACAGGGCCATCACGGCCAGTATATTCACTGTTAACACATTGGTGGTTTTCTAGCTTTTTAAAGTACGGTAGGCAGCTCTGATAATTCCAGCCGACAGCGCCGCGGGACTCCCATTCATCATAATCGTGTGCGTGGCCTCTGACGTAAACCATGCCGTTTATTGACGATGTACCGCCGAGTACTTTCCCCCGCGGGCAATTCATTCGCCGGTTATTTAAGTAAGGCTCTGGTGCGGACTTAAATCCCCAGTTGTATTTAGTGCTGTTCATTGGAATGCCCAGTGCCGAAGGCATACGAATAAAAATGCTACGATCGCTGCCTCCATATTCAACCAATAACACAGTGCAATTTGGATCCTCGCTAAGGCGTGACGCTACAATTGCTCCAGCAGAGCCAGCGCCTATAACAATATAATCGTAATGCTTTATTTTTTTCATGATTCCCAGAATCTTAAATTTCAGGGCTATCTTTGGCGAGGATAAAGCTGTCACGAATTTTCGTTCTATTTTTGAATATCAGTATATAGATAGCCATGTACAATCCAATAACGATTAAACCTACCCACTCAATTTTAAGCGGCGTCAGCTGATAGAGTAGTACCAGAGAGCCGATCAATAAAAAATTTCCACTAACGTATTGTGTGAGCCCCAGCCTCTCTATATTGAAACCCAAATTGTCGGTATACAGACGAATAAGCGAGTCTAGTGAGTTAATCACAAAAATAACTCCGAGGACCACCATTGCCCAGCGCAGTAGTCCTGTCACCGGTATATCATTAGAAAAATAGTAATAGAGTGTCGAAAACCAGAGCGCTATAGCAACGGAGGGGATCACCAATAAGGCAATTAGCAACTGCCAGGTTTTCATTCCGCTGACAAACCTCGCTACAAACTGGCCGATCATTATACTCCACGCAAACCACCAGAATAGATACCAGCCGTGGTAGTCACTGATTGGGCCGACGAAGCGGTGAATATTGCTAAAATAGCCCGTTAGATTGGACATTGATTCTACATAGGCTGAAACTGATGCTCCAGATGCGCCCAACATCACTAGCGTGAGCAGTATGAATAATGCGCTGGACGCGAGACTCAGAATTTTTATATAACGGACATGAGTGCTTGAGAAAACCGCCGTGAAAATAATCAAACCCACTAAGAGATATTGTTGCAGAGGGGAAATCCCATCGATATAGGTGGGCGCATAACTGAGGAATAAATACGCTGTAAATGCACAGGTGGTAATAATAATCAGGTTGTTAATCCAACGGATAGGCCGGTATTGAAAAAGTCCGATTTTGGGCTCCACAACACAAAAATAGAAGGTGGTTAAAAAGTAGAAGGCCCAAACCAGAAATCCCCAGAAGCCGAACTCAATCGCCAACGGATTGGTGAAGCTATAGGCCTCTTCAGTGGCGTAGATTGGAAATTCTACGAGAGGAAACATGATCAAGCCAACATCGAGCCCAGAGGTAAAGAGAATCGCTGAAAAAGCGAGCAGCGACACCGGCGTTTTTCCAACACATCTAATGTTGCCCCACTTCACACAGATAAAGACAGATGTCGACAAGGTAATCGCAATCGCTATAGGGAGTATTTCGTACATCTGAGTTCCGCTTATTAGACCGCTGCGGCTATGCTATAGGCCGGCTGTTACATTTATAGAGTAAATTCTTCTTTATCTTAACATTGTTGTTAATCAAAGTGAGGAATGTGAAATTGAGAGGCGAGCGGCACAACTGTCGCAAGCGCGTTAGTTAAGCGCCTCTTGGGTCTGAATTATGACATCGACCCGACGATTTTTAGTTCGTCCGTCAGTGTCGTCGCTACCGTCGGCTTTAACGTTGGGAGCGATGGGTTGAGTTTCGCCCAACCCTTCGGTAGTGATCACCTCAGCATTAATCTGGGCATATTTGACGAGCCAGTTTTTGACTGAATCGGCGCGGCGATCAGACAGGCCCATATTATAATTATCGCTGCCCTTAGCGTCCGTGTGGCCGATGATGGTGACATCGCCTGTGCGTTTTTCTCGTATGATCAGTCCCAGTTTTGTGAGTTCGGTCTCTGCTGTTGGTTTAATATCGGCTTTATCAAAATCGAACAATATATCGGCGGATAAGGCCACACTGATCTCCATCTCGCCGACCTTGGCCCCCAAGTCATTGATAGCCTGGTTCAGTCCCCCGACCGTAGCCAACAGGGCCAGGCCCTGGCCGTCCACCGCAGTATCCAGTCCCTCGATCTCTCGGATGTCCTCAAGAAGCGATTGCCCGCCTTGATCCGGTCCCGGCGTCAACAGTGATAGCTTAGCGGCATCGTGCGCCGTGGGGTCATCGGGCTGGTCGGCCTCCCAGGCGATAGCGCTTATAGCGAAAAACACCGATGCGGCCGCAGCGGTGGTAGCGTTGCGCTTGAGCAACGCCCTCATCGGGAAATGGCCAATTCCTCAAACGGCAACACACCCGGTATCACTAGATTGACGGACTTGGCAGTCGCCGGAGGGGCAGGAAATTTAAACCATACCAACTGCTTACCGCCGGCAGCGATCTTCTTGCTGATGTCCCCTGCACTGTTCATAGGAGCACCGATCCACTTATTCTTACTGTCCTTTAACACATGATATTTTTTCTTTTCAGTATCGTCTATGAAGTAGACTCCAGCAAAGTTGTAGTAGATTCTCTCCTTGGCTTCTCCGTTATTGCGATAGACCAGCACAACTGTGAATATATTATCGAGAATGCTGGCCTTAATTACGTCCACGTCCATATCACCGGACATACTCATTTGAGTCTGGAGCGGGTCTGCTGCCCAGGCTCGGCTGTAGCTAAAAACAGCCAACAACACGATAAGTATGAGTGCGCGAGGTAGGTGTTGGTTTTTCATATGATGCCTCCCTGATCTAGTTGTTTACTCTATCTGAGTGTAGCTAATAGGTTGTCGTTGGCAAGTGCCTATATTTAGAACGGCGACGGCTGATCTTGCTAGAGTGCGTCAAAAAGGACATACGTCTATCATCTGCCTCCATTCGCTTTATTCAGAGAGAGTGCCGGCGGCGTGAGTAGCGCCTTTTCGGTGCCAATTTCGTGGGTCCAGTTGATAATAATGGCAAAGCTCGTCATATAGCTCAGGACGTCTATCGTACAATTGGTGTGGCTCTTCAAAAAAAGTTTCGGTGGCGACCGCAAAGAATTCTGCTGGATTCGTTGCGCCATAGGTATCCATGACCGTCGTCTGGTGCCTCCGACTACGCTCTCTCAAATCCTCGAAATTTTCCGTAAACACCTTCGACCACGATTTATAAGTATTGTGACGCAGTGGTGGCGCTCCATTAGTAGTCCCAGATTCGGCATCCAGTTGGTGAGCAAACTCATGCAACACGACGTTATGACCATCGGTAAAATCTGTCGCACCGTTTTTAACGTCGTCCCAGGAAAGAATGACCCGGCCGTTGCCCCATGACTCTCCTAGTACATGGTGTTCTGACGATTTAACAACCCCATCCGCCTGCAGCTCCTCGCGTTTTACACGAAATGCAGAAGGGTAAATAAGGATGGAGGATAGCTTCGGATAGACTGCCCAGCCGTGATTCAACAGCAGAAGGCATGCCTCTGCAGCAATGATGACTCGCATTTGGTCGGTCACGACCAATCCGGCGCATCCGTAAAATCGTTTGCGGGCGAGAAACACCAGAATAAGCTGACGCAGCCGACGCTGTTCTTGCAAGGATAGGCAAGAATAGACATCTAGTGCTGCCGTTAGGCATGCTAGCCATTCCTCAGGGAAAGGGCGGCTGCGAACCCACTGGTCTCGCCATTTTACGTAATAGAAGTATACGAAAATTGCAACGATGGCGGCTACCAGCGGTAATAAAGCAATCATTTTTTTCCTTTTTAGTGATGTAAGACGCCCGAAAGTGGGGAAGCCCCGCACCTAACCATTAGCAGCCTTAACGCGACAACTTTACCTGCATGAGCTGTGATATTAGCACCGATAAGGGTGTTTGTAGGCTTTAGCTTATCGTGCAGGGCGGGTTGTTGGTAGTGGAGCGGGTACAGGTAAAATCAGATCTGAGGGCTTGTGCTGGCCCACCTTTAAATACTAATGAGAATCATTTGCAATTAAAAGCTGATTGGGATACTGTCCACTAAACCGTGGATACGTCTGGAGATGAACTATGAAACTGAATTTTTTATGTGCCAATCATCGGGAGTGGTTGCAGGGACGACCTGATCAGGCTCTGCACTGGTGTGTCAACTCCTATGATACGGGTCGGTCGCTGTCTGAACGGGACCACTGGGACGAGGCACTCGTCCATATGGGGTGTGCGTTCGAAACAGCAGAGATTGTCCTCACAACCCGGGCGATTGCGCTTATGACGGGGTTGGAATGGTTTCTGCAGACCCTAGAAGGGCTGACACAAGCGCTTGAGAAAAGCGGGCGTGCCGATGCGGCCACGGAAATCCGTCAGGCCGCGATCTGTCGGCTGCGGAATGAAGCGATGTTAAAAATTCCACCCGAAGTTGAAGCGCGTATTTACATGCATATTACGCGTCTTCATTCGCAGGACAGGCAGCGTACTGTTACGCCACGAACGTCTCGCCCAGCGCCTATTCGGGTCGAGGTGAATCTGGAAGAAATTGTTTATCACTAGTCGCGGGGGCGCAATCAATGAGAGTAGTCGACGCTGAAACTGCAGGCACACTAGTAGTCGCTGATAGCAGACAGGTCTGTGATGGTGGCGGCGCCATCGGTAATTTGAGTCGTTCGTCCGGCAAGTCCAAAGAGCATCAGTTCATTCGTCTTGAAATACGGTCGGAGACCTTGAGTTCCTTAATCCAGAACAGAGCTATTATGATCGAAGACTTGTGCGGGCTGGATAGAAAAGCGAAGTATCATCTGCAAAAAATTCTTTTGGAAACGCTGCTGCGATCAACACTGAAAGAGGCATGTGACGGGAGAACTAAAAGCTAATCGGAGTGTATGCAACATAGAAATACAAGACGCAGACAATTATGGCCTGTCGCGCATCGATGACAAGACATATCGCGCGCATGCATGACGTGTAAGTTTACGCCGACATGGAAGGGGGTATGTGAACAATTCTCTGGACCGAAAATATGGCGGCCAGCTGCGAGCTTTGCAAGAGGCCAAGCGCTACTGCGACCACATTGTCTGTCAGAATCCGGCTATAACACGCTAAGAATTTTGCCACATCAAGCGCTCCAATAATGCATCGCGCATCAGCGAATTTTACACCAATGAAATCGCTTTATAGCGTGGCTTAAAAGTGCACTAATAAGGTTGCTGTACCCCTATTCGCTAGGCTGGATAGGAGGTTAATGCACAGAATCGTCGCTGGCCACTTCTCCCCGGGTGAATAGGCTACCTTAGGGTAGTTGGGTGTTGCCCATCAAGTCGCGATCGATTTCACGTGCGGCTTCTCGTCCTTCATTGATTGCGCGGACCACAAGGTCTTGGCCGCGTCGGCAGTCAGAAGCGGCGTAAACCTTTGACACGCTGGTGCGGTAGTCCTGCTTGGTCGCTTTGAAATTGCCCCGTCCATCAATATCCATGCTGAGTGCTTCATTGATGTAGTGCTCTGGCTGTAAAAATCCCATCGATAACATGATGAGGTCTGCTTCCCAAGTTTTCTCGCTCCCCGGAATTTCTTTTAGCTGGTCATCGACGTTGACTGTGATGATGCCGGTCAGATTGCCTCCGTCGTCTTGAACGAATTCCTTGCTCATGATGGAGTAGACCCTAGGGTCATCGCCAAACTTCTCTTCTGCCTCGGCATGGCCATAATCGACGCGATAGATACGCGGCCAAAGTGGCCAGGGATTATTGTCGGCGCGTTCAGCGGGCGGCTTCGGTAAGAGCTCAAAGTTCACCAGTGATTTGCACCCGTGGCGCAAGGACGTGCCTATACAGTCAGTACCGGTGTCACCACCACCAATGACGATAACATTTTTGCCTTTCGCTGAGATGTAATTGTCGTCTTCTAGTCCTGAATCGAGGAGGCTTTTGGTGTTGGCAGTCAGGAATTCCATCGCCAGATGTACGCCCTTTGCATCGCGCCCTGGGATGGGCAGATCGCGCGCCAGTGTCGCTCCAGTGGCGAGCAGCACTGCATCATTTTCTGCAACAAGTGCGGCGGGATCTATATCTTTTCCAACATTGGCATTGACGATGAACTCGACACCTGCATCACGCATAAGCTGTACACGACGCTCAACCACATCCTTGTCGAGTTTCATGTTAGGGATGCCGTACATCAAAAGGCCGCCGAGTCGGTCGGCCCGCTCATAGACTGTGATTTTGTGCCCGGCTGTATTTAGCTGCTCTGCTGCAGCAAGTCCACACGGGCCAGAGCCAATGATGGCGATACTTTTTCCCGTACTGTCACCTGCTATTTTTGGTGTTACCCAGCCCTCGTCAAAGCCTCGATCAATGATGGCACATTCAATATTTTTGATGGTAACGGCCGGGCTTGTGATGCCAAGCACACAAGCACCCTCGCAGGGAGCGGGGCAAACACGACCGGTAAATTCCGGGAAATTATTGGTTGTGTGCAGGCGATCAAGAGCGTCCTGCCACCGTCCGTTGTACACCAGATCATTCCACTCCGGGATGAGGTTATACACGGGACAGCCATTGTTTGATTGACAAAAAGGCACGCCGCAGTCCATGCAGCGCGCGCCTTGTGTCTGAAGATGCGAGTCGTTGTGCTCAGTATAGAGCTCTTTGAAATCGATAATACGAAGAGCGGGATCACGATAAGGCTCAGTCTCTCGAGTGTATTCTTTAAATCCGGTTACTTTTCCCATAATAAATAGTCTTCCTAGGAACCGACTGCTGCGGTTGCTATATTTTCTCGTGACATCTCTTCAAGAACCCGTTTGTAGTCAGTTGGCATGACCTTAACGAATCGAGTGAGCTCAGTTTTCCAGTTGTTTAGAATATTCTCCGCAACTGCAGATCCCGTGTACTTTTTGTGGTTTTCTATAAGGGTGCGCAGCTCATTGATATCCTCATTAGCCTCGACACCTTCAAGTTCGAAAGTCTCCGAGTTACACATGCGCTGGAAATTCCCATCCTCGTTCCAGACGTAAGCAATGCCGCCACTCATGCCGGCCCCAAAGTTTCTACCTGTTTTTCCCAGCACTACTACGCGTCCACCGGTCATGTATTCACAGCCGTGGTCGCCAATGCCTTCGACGACAGCAGTGGCACCGCTGTTGCGAACACAAAACCGTTCCGCCGCAATGCCGTTGAAGTAAGACTCGCCAGAAGTTGCGCCGTACATTATAACGTTACCAACAAGGATATTGTCCTCGGGCTTAAATGTACTGGATTTTGGCGGGTAGACAATAATTCTGCCCCCCGACTGACCTTTTCCGACGTAATCGTTGCAGTCGCCCTCAACTTCTAAAGTGATGCCTTTGGCTAACCATGCGCCAAGACTTTGTCCTGCGGACCCATTGAGCTTAATATGGATAGTGTCATCAGGCAGGAGCGCTCCGTTCGTCGCTTTGGCAACTTCGTGGGACAGCATAGTGCCGACAACGCGGTTAATATTGATAATCTCGTGTTCAATATGCACTCTCTCGCCGCCCTTTAGCGCCGGCTGCGCCAGTTCGATCAGGAGGTTATCAAGCGCCTTGTCGAGCCCGTGATCCTGCTCGATTGTCTGATAGACCTCCGTTCCCTCGTAAACGATTTCTGCGGGGGTAAGAATGCTACTGAAATCAAGGCCGTTGGTCTTCCAGTGGTCAACCGCATGGCGCATTTCCAGCAGGTCCGCGCGTCCGACCATTTCGTTGACAGTTCGAATCCCAAGACTAGCCATTATTAGGCGCAGCTCCTGAGCTACCATAAAGAAATAGTTCACTACAGAATCCGGGCTGCCAGAAAATTTCTTGCGTAATTCTGGATCCTGCGTTGCGATGCCAACAGGGCAGGTATTAAGGTGACATTTGCGCATCATAATACAACCCAGTGTCACCAGCGGTGCGGTGGCAAAACCTATTTCTTCCGCCCCCAATAGCACCGCTATAGCAATATCGCGTCCCGTCTTTATTTGCCCGTCTGTTTGCAGTACGACACGCGACCGCAAATTGTTCTTCACAAGCGTCTGATGGGTCTCCGCAATACCGAGCTCCCATGGTAGGCCTGCGTGTTTAATCGAGGTGATGGCAGATGCGCCAGTTCCACCGTCATGTCCGGCGATTACCAGGTGATCTGCTTTTGCCTTGGTAACGCCGGCAGCAATGGTTCCTACTCCGATCTCGGAACCGAGTTTGACACTGATTCTGGCGCTAGGATTAGCATTCTTTAAATCATGAATCAGCTGCGCGATATCCTCGATAGAGTAAATATCATGGTGCGGCGGCGGGCTGATAAGGCCCACGCCAGGTGTTGAGTGCCTGATATCGGCAATCGTCTGGTCTACCTTTTTACCGGGAAGTTCTCCGCCCTCTCCTGGCTTCGCACCTTGGACAATCTTTATCTGCAGTTCGTCTGCATTGGTGAGGTACCAGATGGTGACACCAAAGCGGCCGGAAGCGACCTGTTTGATCGCCGAACGCTTTGAATCACCGTTGGTCATCGGTGTAAAACGTGCGACGTCTTCACCGCCTTCACCCGTGTTCGATTTTCCGCCGATGCGATTCATCGCAATCGCCAGCGTCTCATGACTCTCGGCCGAAATAGAGCCGAAGCTCATTGCTCCTGTGCAGAATCGTTTGACGATTTCTGATGCCGGCTCAACCTCACTGATATCGCACGGATCGCTGGTTTTTTTGAAATCCATCAGTCCGCGGAGAGTGGATCGCTGTGTGGAATCCGTATTTGCGTGATCGGCAAATTTCCAGTACGCCTCTTCATCATTGGTCCGACTGGCGATCTGCAGATTAGAAATGGTTTCAGGATCCCACATGTGAGTATCACCGCCACGACGCCAGTGAATCTCGCCAGGGTTCGGCAGGACGGGGATCAGGTTCTGATCACGTACTGGGAAGCCGACTTCATGACGTAGTTTCATTTCTTCAAACAGGACCGTGAAATTGACGCCCTGCACACGACTGGCGGTACCCATAAAGCATCGATCGATGATTTCATCAGCAAGACCAACGGCTTCAAAAATTTGCGCACCTTTATAGGATTGCAAAGTGGAGATGCCCATTTTGGCCATTACCTTCAACATGCTCTTGCCGACGCCTTTCTTGTATCCCTTCACAATTGAAGAGCTGTTGGGAAAGATATTTTTGTCTAACAGACCGTCTTGCAAAGACTGCCAAATGGCTTCAAAAGCAAGATAAGGATTAATCGCATCAGCGCCATAGCCTACTAATAGGCAGTGGTGGTGAACTTCCCGCGCTTCACCTGTCTCCACAATAATGCCGATACGGGTGCGCTCATGGCTTGCCACCAGGTGATGGTGAACGGCGCCACAGGCGATTAGGGCGCTTAATGCCATGCGGTCTGCACTAATATTGCGGTCTGAAAGGACTATGAAAGAGTAGCCGTCTTTAATGGCCTGTGAGGATTCCTCGCAAATCCGGTCAATCTGCGCCAACATGCCGTCACAACCGCTAGCCTTCTCAAACGTGATGTCGATGGTCTTGGTTGCCCAGCCATCCCGCTCTATATCTCTAATGTTAGTAAGTTCATCGTTAGAAATGATGGGATGATGTAGCTCTAACCGATGGACGTGCTCCGGTGTCGTTTCCAGCAAGTTCCTCTCAGGCCCGATAAAGCACGTGAGAGACATAACGACTTCTTCACGGATAGAGTCTATCGGGGGATTTGTGATCTGGGCAAACAACTGCTTGAAGTAGTCGTAAATCATACGCGACTTATCAGATAGGCAAGCCAGCGCGCTGTCATTCCCCATCGACCCGAGAGGGTCTCGAGCCTCAGAGACCATGGGTAGCAACATAAACTGCATGGTTTCAATGGTGTAGCCGAAAGACTGCATACGTGCCACCAGTGTTTCAGGCTCATAATGCAGCTCTGCGTGGTCCGGTGGCAGGTCGGACAATTCGAGTTTCTGCTGTTCCAGCCACTCACCGTAAGGACGCTGCTTAGCAAACTCCATTTTTAATTCTTCGTCGGGGATAAGACGCCCGGCAAAAAAATCGACCAGGAACATTTTCCCTGGCTGCAATCTACCTTTTTCTTTAATGTTCGCCGGGTCTATCGGGAGTACACCAACCTCAGACGCCATGACGACCTTGTCGTCATGTGTCAGATAATATCTAGATGGCCTCAGACCGTTGCGATCAAGTACCGCGCCGATGTAATGACCATCAGTGAACACAATTGAGGCTGGCCCATCCCATGGCTCCATCAGGGCGGAATGGTATTCGTAAAAATCCCGCTTTTCCTTGGGCATGTTCTTATCAGATTGCCAGGCTTCAGGAATCATCATCATGATAGATTCTTGAAGCGTTCGGCCTGACATGAGGAGAAACTCCAGCACGTTATCAAACGAACCCGAATCGGAAAATTCTGGCTCAACGATGGGGAATAGATCGCTGATCTCGTCACCAAAACGCTCACTGGCAGCAACGCCCTGACGCGCTGTCATCCAGTTCTTATTGCCGCGCAGAGTATTAATTTCACCGTTGTGGCTCATGAAGCGGTTAGGTTGTGCTCTATCCCAAGATGGGAAGGTATTGGTTGAGAACCTGGAGTGCACCATGGCAAAGTGGCTTTCATAGTCCTCATCTTCAAGGTCCGGGTAGAATGGGAAAAGCTGTGCAGGCGTTAGCATGCCTTTATAGACAAGAATCCTTGAGTTGAGGCTGCACACATAGACCAGTTCACCCGGATGGCTGATGCTGGCGGCGCGAATGAATCGCTTGCGTGCAAAATACAGTGCGTGGTCGAGTGTGTGGTCGCCGCTGACAATGACCTGCTCGATGCAGGGCATGGCGTCACGTGCAGCGGGTCCTATGTTTGCTTCATCGGCCCGCACTGGCACTAAACGGTAACCCAATGGCACAAGGCCCACCTTAATAAGCTCAGCATTGAAAGCTACCTTCAAAGCGGTGCGTTTAGCTTCATCATGCGGTAAAAAGACGTTGCCGACCGCATAACCCCCGATTTCAGGCAGTGTAATGCCCCAATCAGCGGTAACCTTTTGCATAAATGTGTGGGGAATGGCAGTCATGATGCCAGCCCCATCGCCCGTATTTTCTTCGAATCCGCAGCCACCGCGGTGATCCATCCGGGAGTTGATATGGTAGGCGTCGGTCAGGATTTCGTGGCTGGGAGTGCCCTTAACGTGAGCCACGAAGCCAACACCACAGGAGTCCTTCTCGAGAGCAGGGTCGTAGAGACCATGCTTAGCGGGAAACCCGATTTTGCCATCGATTCTTTTGTTCATCATGCATTTAACTCATTCGGTAGTGCGATATCAAACCGCAAGATAATTTTGTCCAGCAAAAGGAAACGCTCATAGCTGCCTCGACGAGCAGCTTTCGCTCCTCAGTCTCTCACCAGCTATAAGCGGTATTTGTTTACAATTAAGCAGGGCGCAGACAATACCATCCGACGGATTAATGTCAATAGTTTGCCTGCTTAAGCGACGGTATAAAATTTCTTAACACATTGTATTTAAACACTATTTGTCGGGAAGGGTCTAAACGGAAAATCACAGTTAAGGGATTTTCTTCGGTGCATCGGCTGACCGCGGCAAAAGGCGCCGCTAAAAGCCCTGATCTCGGGACTAAATCTCATTCACTGGGCTCTTACGCCCTCACAGCGTCTGCCAACCAATAACGGGATCACTGATCAATTCAGACAACCCTCTAAGTGTAAGGATTGAGTGGCCGTGCGGGCACAGGTTGCACTGCATCGAATGCTCTCAGTCTCGATGATGTGCCAGGTTCTGACCCCTTAAGAATTAAAGGCGTAATGCACTGGCATCGACTTGAGGCCACCGACAAAAATTGCCTGAACCCACTCCGGATCTGCAGCGAATTCAATATGGCTGAGTCGCGGCAGCAATTCTTTAAAAAATAATTCTACCTCCAGTATTGCCAGATGCTGGCCAAGGCACATGTGCCCGCCAAAGCCAAAGGCCAGTTGATTTTGGTTGTCACGTTCTATGTCAAATGTATCGGGGTCTTCAATAGCATCGCTGTCTCGATTAGCGGATGGGTACCACAGGCATAAGCTGTCTCCAGCCTTGATCGTTTTTCCACGCAGTACAATGTCTTCAGTGGAGGTGCGCATCATGTGACGCACAGGCGATACCCAGCGAATCATTTCTTTGGCAGCCTGTTTCGCAAGTTCCGGGTGTTTGCGCAATTTTGCCAGCTGGTCGGGGTGCTCTAGCAGGGCCTTCATTCCACCGCTGATCGTGGCCGATGTTGTATCGTGCCCCGCCGTTGCAGTGATGATGAAGTAGCTGATTTGGTCCAGTTGCTCCATGGGCTCACCGTCAACGAGAGCATTGGCGAGTATGGATGCCAGGTCCCCGCAGGGATTTTCTTTGCGATCCTCCACAACGGCAGTGAAGTAGCTGAAAAAATCCATTAGTACTGCAAGACCGTCACCCACCTCGCCTCCTCTTGATTGTGTGGGGTCCTGGCCGCCAAATAATTCCTGAGTCAGTTTTAGCATCATGGCCTCCTCTTCGGGAGCGACACCGATGATCGACATAATCACCCGTAGCGGGTACAACAGTGCAATATCCTTGACAAAATCGCACTTGCCATCCATAGCTTCCATTTTATCTACGTATTGCTTCGCAATCGTCTCGATGTCCACGCTCAGTTTGTCGATCGCGCGTGGTTTGAACCAATCCCGCGTGACATTGCGCAGTTTCTTGTGCTTGGGGTTGTCCATATGAATCAGCGTTTCCACGCCATTCCGTGTCCCAAACTTTTCGATCAGAGCCTTTTCGAATTCCTGTTGCAGTAGCACCGTTCGCGGGCTGCTAATAAAGGCCGCGTTATTCTGGCTGATGGCTTTTATATCTTCGTGCTTGGTGATCGCCCAGAATGGCTCGAAGTCTGGATGCTCCACTCGGCTCACGGGATCATTTGTACGCAATTGCTGCATGAGTTCATGCATGGATGTCTCATCGCCCATTACCGCAGGGTCTAGTAAATCCCAAGAAAGCTTCATTCTGTAACGCTCAGTTTAGAAAAAACTCAGTGTATACAGCACCCGCTGAATTATCTACCAATGGCTATAGCGGGGCGCCCAGTTGATGTTTCTTTGACGCGCATACTACCTAATGGGCTTGTTTTTACCCCCAATACTGCATTATCGTTGGCGCATGAAAAGTCTCGCTATTGTGTTCTCATTCTCACTCTCATTCTCCACGTCTGTCCTGGCGGAGACCTTCGACCTCCCGTCCCAGCATTTTGGCGTCATTGGTTCAATGCGCACAGTGCAGTCCACCTATGAAGATACTCTCTTGGATATAGCTCGGCGGGCCAATATTGGCCAGAATCAGATGGAGCGGGTCAATCCTGACGTAGATCGATGGATGCCGGGAGAGGGGACTCTGATCACGATTCCATCGCACTACGTGCTGCCGCGCGCGCCTCGAAAGGGCGTCGTGTTGAACCTCCCTGAAATGCGCATGTACTATTTCCCCCCAAAGAAGCCTGGCCAACCGGCGCAAGTGCAGACCTACCCAATCAGTATCGGGCGCATGGATTGGGCGACCCCATTAGGTATGACGACGATTACCAACAAGAAGAAAGACCCGTCCTGGCGCCCTCCGGAGTCTATTCGCAAAGAGCATGCGGAAAAAGGTGACCCGTTGCCAAGGGTAGTCCCCGCCGGCCCGAACAATCCTCTGGGCGCCTATGCCATGCGCTTGGGTATGCCTAGCTATCTCATACATGGCACCAACAAGCCACTAGGGGTAGGAATGAGGGTATCTCACGGGTGTATTCGTATGCTGCCCGAGGATATCGAGCACCTTTTTGCACAGCTGCCAGTCGGCACGCAGGTGAATATTGTCAATCAGCCGGTCAAGGCTGGCTGGTACGGCGGCAAACTCTATCTTGAAGTACACCCGCCATTGGAGGAATACCCGAATGACAGGGGCGCCGTGGTAGAAGAGGTTATGGTGGCGTTGGATGATGCCATGAACAGGCGGTCAGCCGAGTTGGATAATACGATAATAGACGAGGCAATCGACCAACGGAATGGCTTGCCACAGGTAATAACAAGAGGCGGTTGAGCGTTAAAGAAATGACCGAGACACCCTCACCCTACTAATACTAGAGTGTGAGACTGTCCCGGCAAGGACGTGCTGTTATTACTACTTGTTCATAGACTGTTTAAACATACGGTCCATTTTTTCGGTGTTGGCTTTACAGCATGCAGTTGCTGCATCAGCACCAGACTGTGCATTTGCAGCAGCGGCGTTGGCGGCATCGGCAGTGCTTTGTGCTTTTTCTACTGCCAGCTTCAATACGTCAAGATCCCTAGTTGTAGCACAACCAGTCAGTCCAGTCAGTGCTACCAGCATGAATGCTGCTGCAGTGGTTTTCAGCGAATTACGCATAATATCGTCCTCTAGATGTTCAGCCATTGTCGGCGTATTAGATGTTTCCATTTGAACAGCGTGTCCCCTTTGAATGCAGGGCTGAGCTGTTCGTTTCAAGGCAATGTCGCCAAATTAAGTCGACGAGCACCTCCAGCCCCCATTTTCAAAGATACTGAGCGTAATCGCAAGGGATTGTTTACCCGACTTTTTGCCAGTTAGTGGACATTTACTCGGGTGCCGATTTTCACCCAGTCGGCTAATTCCATCAATTGCTCGTTGTTTATGGCTATGCAGCCGTCGGTCCAGTTGATGGATTCGTGTATTTCCTTATCGCCATCACCGATGCCGTGAATACCCAGATACCCTCCAAGACTGGTCTCTTGAGGCGGCGGATTGCCGCGATCGAGGTCGTATCTCAACGCTCTGTATTCTTGCGCGTCGATGCGCTTGTCCTGAAAGGCCCTCTCGGTGTGGTCAAGATTGGGGTAATCGAAGGCCATAAACAGCTCAAAGCGCTCGCTGTGCCTGATTTCGGTGATAATAAAGTCGCCCAGTGGTGTCGTTTGGTCGCCCATTTGCCTTCTTAGAGTCGAACCACCGCTGCCGATGGCAATGTTTTCGAACAGTTGCAACTCAGTGTCACCGCGCATGACGGTAAGGCTGAGCTGGTCAGTGTCGACGGATAGCCATACAACGGAGGTGGGGGCGGACGCTGCCCTCACTTCATGAAAGGGTGACATCGTCGAGATTGCTAGGCACCAGGAAAGTGCCGCTACATGAACGAGATGTAAGAAAGATTTTTGGTCTTTCCTTGCTGGTGTGTCAAAAAATGCCACTTTTTATATCCGCAATGTGAACAATGGTGGCGATCATAGCCTTGGGAACGGTGCGACTCAACTGCCAGCTTCTGGTAATCTGCCATAGGTAAGTGGGCCTCGCGTTGTGTGCTGGGTGTTGCAGGCTCACATAAAACCTCGAGGACATATGCGAAAAAGTCTAAAGATTACTGCTGCGTTTGTCGGGCTTCTGGTCTTATGTCTATGTTGGCTGGCGTGGCAACTCTACGCAGAGGTACAGAAAACCCAGAGCGAGGATCCGGTGGTCTGGGAGGAGGCGGTTAGCGCCCTTGAGTCAAAAACTCGAGGTTTATACGGCCCAGGAGAGGGTGTGGTGTTCATCGGTAGCTCCAGTATTCGACTGTGGGACACCTTGGCAGATGATATGGCGCCCCTGCCTGTCATCCAGCATGGCTTTGGCGGATCGAAGCTTAACGATATTGTTGTCTACGCTGAGCGACTGGTGAATGTTTACCAGCCACGTGCGGTGGTGGTGTTTGCCGGGACCAACGATATTGTTCCTGCTGCCAGTAAAACACCTGAGGTTCTGCTGGCCAGCTATCAAGAATTTGTTAGGAAGATTCGTAGCGATCAACCAGCCCTACCGATTTTTTATATTGGCATCACGCCGTCGCCCCTGCGCTGGGCCGTCTGGCCGATCGCTCAATCCACTAATGCGTTGATAAAAGCCTGGTCTGAGACTGACCCAAATCTATATTTTATTGACACCTCAGAGGCTTTGATGGGCAATGATGGTGAGCCAAATCCGGAAAACTATATTATTGACGGTCTGCATTTGAACAAGCGAGGCTATGAAATCTGGCGCGAAATCATCCGAACGCAGCTAGCAAGCGAGCTTGGAGACTTCTCTGGCGTTATTGGGTCGTCTCCTTCAGCCTAAGAGGGCGAGAATTTAGCCGAAGATGAGGCAATGCGGAGCAGTAGAAAATAACAATGTCAGGGTGCATGTATGCAGCATGAATCTATTACCGGAGAACATCATCAATAAAGTCATCGCGCAATCTCCCTCGATCAATTACCAATTGCTTGATCCGAACGTGATTGAAGACCCTTATCCCTTCTACCGTGCGCTGGTCAGTGAAGTGCCGGTTTATCAGGTGCCGGGGACGGAGGTCTACCTGGTTTCGTCCTGGGAATTGATTCATCAGGTGTTAAAGAATCAGGAGGACTACTCCGCCAATTTGACAGGCATTCTGGTGACGGGCGCCAATGGTCAGCCAGAATTGTTCGACTTCACCCAGTTTGGCGGCACTGTGGACGCCATTGCCAATGCGGATGAACCGTTTCATTCGGTGCACCGCAAGTTAGTGCTGCCCCAACTTAACGCCCGCAAGGTTGCCGCAATAGAGGCCGAGGTGCGCGACTGGGCGCGTAAGGGAGTGCAACAACTGGTCGACGCAGGACAGGGCGATTGTGTCGGCGAGTTAGCCAATGCGATTCCGGTGAAGGTGATGGCGCGTCTGGTGGGGTTGCCCGTCGATGATGTCGATCAGCTGCTGGACTGGGCTTTCAGCGGCGGTGATATTCTTGCAGGGACTGCCACCCTGGACCGGATGCTAGAGTTGAGTGCCTCCACTGGGGAGATGAGTGAGTATCTCAAGCAACACTTCGACACTAGGCTACAAAAATCGGCTCCGGAAAGTCCAGATGATGTGATGGATGAGCTGGTGAGGGGTGTCAGGGAGGGACTGATTTCTCAGCAGGACGCAGTCTCCATCATCATTGTTCTGGTGGGTGCCGCCGGTGAGTCCACCTCAAGCCTAGTGGGGAGTGCCGTTCGTATTTTGGCGCAGGATGGCTCACTGCAGTGCCGCCTGCGGGAGCAGCCGCAACTCATCGAACGTTATGTCGAAGAAGTCGTTCGGTTGGAGTCCCCTTTTCGGGGGCACTATCGCGCGGTTTTGAAGGAGACAAAACTGAACGGCGTCGTTATTCCGGCGACTGCGAGGATTTTTCTGTTGTGGGCAGCCGCGAACCGTGACCCTGCAGTTTTTTGTGAGCCAGATACACTGGATATCGAGCGCCACAATACCAATGAGCATCTAGGCTTTGGTCACGGTATTCATTTTTGCATTGGTGCGCGGCTGGCGCGGCTGGAGGCCCGATTGATTCTAGAGGAACTGTTACAAAAAACGAGCAGCTTCAGCCTGGACAGCGCATTCCCCGTCAGACATGTATCCAGCATATTCGTGCGGCGACTGGACCAATTACACTTGAAGCTGAACGCTTAGCGGTGTCTCGAGACGCTTACCTCGCTTGTAGGGCGACGTTAACCGCCTGCGTTCGAGTTTCATTCATGGCATCAAAAAAAAAAATGCCGATTGAATTTGATGTGGTGTGACGCCTAATTTCTGGTGAGCAGAAAGGTTATTGCTTCACTCAGCGCGTCGCATTCCAGTTTAATTGAATTTTTTGTCTTAATACTGCGGGGGTTAATTTCATCGACCATGCCGCGCAGCGTGGCAAACAACAGGTGACGGGCAGTGTCACTCTGCTGTGGTGCTTGAGGATTGTCCTCAAAAAGGTCGTCCCACAATTTGGAGGTTTTTTTCGCCCATCGTGACAGCTGTTTCTGGCCGTTGATGGTGGAGCCATTATCTTTTCCAGCATTACGCAGTATGGCAATGCTGACCCGATACTCTTTCTTGCTGACCAATGTCCAGACGACATCTATCAGTTGCCTCACCCGCTGTTGCAGATCGTCGCCCTGCAGTGAGGTTGATTCCAATGTGGTGGCGAACTCATCAAAGATATGATCAATCACTGCCTGCAGCAAGCCGTCCTTATCGCTAAAGTGGTACTGCAGTACGCCCCAGCTGACTCCGGCTTCCTCAGCTATGCGGTTGGTATGAGCTGCATTGAAGCCATCGCGATAGATACAGTCTATAGCGGCATTGATGACCTTTTCTCGCGTGACTTCCCGTTTGGTCGGCTTCGTCTCTTTTATCATTGTTGAATCCGGGAGGTGAAAATGCGCAGCATTGGGACCAATTATAAAATAGTGGTAACTATAAAACAATGGATATATATTGACTGTCATCCAATTCATTCGTCCTCATATCTTTGCGGGAGCAGACATTGATTAAAAAAGAATTAGCGAAATATAGTCGACTGCAACTTGCCCAGCTTGGTCGAGAATATATGCTGTGTGCACAGTTCAATAGCCGCACCGGTTACGCTGCTTTGCGCATCAATCATGGTGATGAAGCATATAAAGAGGTTGCTATCGCCAACTGGATGGGGGCGAGCCCGGTTTATACACGGCGAATGCAAAAAGCGATGGGCTTTGCTGGAGGCACCGACGTTGCAACCATTTTTAAGGGTTTGCAGTTGGAGTGTGGTTTTACACATCAGTATTTCGATGTGCACTTTGAAGTGTCATCCGCCGATAGTGGCCGCTTCTGGCTTAACAGCTGTGGCGCACTATTGGAAACTGAACCACGCGGCCCGGACGCGGTAAAGGTAATGTGTCACGATATCGAAGATCCGACCTTTAATGCCACTGCGATAGCGACCAATGCGCGTGCTCGCATGGTGCCAGTCCATCGGCCGCCGCGTGTGCCCGCTAATAGAGAGCCACACTGTGAGTGGACGGTGTCTATTGACCCTGCTGCTGAAGAAGTGACAGAGCCTGAAATCACTCGGGTGATGAGCCGCACCCGTCTGGCTAACATCGTGATCCCGCGTCCGAAAAGCACTCAGTCCGGGGGTATGGACTATTACGACGGTTCGGTATTCGAGCAATTGCAGCTCGAGCAACTGTCTCATGCGGCTTTGGTTGTTGTGTGCAGTGAACTGGCGGTACAAGTGCATTTGCTAGTGGTGGGACTGATGTACGCAGTGGCTGAACGCTATGGCGAGGCTGCTGCAATGACTGTCGCTGAGTTCCAGATGGCGGGGAGTGGTTGGGTCGTCAGTGAGCGATTGAAAATATGGCTGGGTTGTGACGGTGAGGGCATTGATGACGTTATTTCAGTGCTGCAAGTACACCCTGCGTTTCAGCCGCGTGAGTACTGGTCAATTCAGCTTACACGCTTGGACGACACACGAGCCCTGTTCGAGCTGCTGGACTGCCCTGCGTCTGCAGAGGATCTGCCCTACGGCTGGCACGCCTTGTTGACACGAGGGATGATCGGTGGCTTGGAAGGTATTGCAAAAGGAGTAGACGTTCGAGCACAGGTTGTTGCGAGTGAGAAGAGCTCCCTAGCGTGGGAGATTATTATCGACGGAACCAACGCTTCTTCAGAGGAAATGTTGTCGGTTCAAATCGCCAAAGGTACGGTGTTGTATCAAACCAAACTGCAGGATCACATTCAATTGCTGCAGCTGTAAGTGCGAATCCATGCGATATCACTGCATGTAACTTAGTCGGCTGGGATCTGGAGGAAAATACCTGCGGTCAAAACCGGAAGAGGCTTGCTATGAAAAGAATGGCGTTATTTTCTGCGGCGATGGCAGTACTGATAGGTTTAGTAGCCATGGCGGCCTTAAAGGCTAGAGTATCAGTGTTAGCGAAAGTACCCTGGCTTTAAACCTGCACAAACTGCCGCGCAAATGCTTCAACCCTTTTTTTCTTGTCATCAATGCTCGACAGAACGGTGCGTCCATCCTCATTCAAGAAATTGCAGCCGTTGACCATAGTCACGCCTGCTGCTGCGAGTCGCTCATGGGTGCCGTCACCCGGATTTTTAACACCTGTCCAGATATCGAAAGGTTTATCAGCAGCGGCTTGTTCCTTGCGGATATTGCTGAGCGTGTCGAGAAGAGGGTAGATCTCTGCTTCTTCGTGTGAGGTCGCCATCCAGCCATCGAAACGACAGGCTCTGCGCATTGCGGCGGGTGCGTAGCCCCCGATCATGATGGGTAATGGTTTTCTAATTCCCGGTGACATTTTGACCGGCGGAATATCGTAGTAGGTGCCGTGGTACTCAGTCATTTCCCCTGATAGCAGCTGAGGGATGATCTCCAGCATCTCATCTGCGCGTTTTCCGCGCGTGTGGAAGTCTTGTCCGGCCATTTCAAATTCTGCTTTTTGCCATCCCACACCGGCCCCCAGTGTGACTCTTTCTTGGGACATAAATACTGCAGTGGACAGCGCCTTTGCCGCACTCAGTGGTTCCCGCAATGGCAGTATGTAAATAGTGGACAAAAAGTGTAAGCGCGTCGTCGCTTGAGCGAGTGCCGCGGTAAGAACCCAGGGGTCTGGCCAGTGCGTGTCAGGATTCCACAGAATGTTACCGCTATCCTGGTAGAGGTATTCGTCGACCTGGTCTTTGGTCGTTATCAGGTGGTCGCCATAGGAAACACCGTGAAACCCAAGCTCTTCGCAAAAGGTCGCCAGTTCAACCATTTGGTCCATTTCCACGAAGGCCAGTGACTGCCAGAACTTCATGTGCTCCTCCTTTTTATTTATAGTTGCAACTATATAATAACTTGGCTATGGTGACTTTGATAGTGTGCTTTGAACAGTTTCGGGGTTGAATTTAGAGGGGTTTTTAAATGTCCGCATATAAGCGTGAAGAAATGGAAGAGATGATGCGCCGCTGGCTGGCGGTGAACGATAAGGCGGAGCAGGAGGGCAACTGGCGCCATTTGGCAGACTTCTTTTCTGAGGATTGTCTCTATGGTTGGGACACGCCCAATGGCAAGTATGAATTCAGGGGACGCGAAACCATCCGTGAGACCTGTGTCGGTGCAGCGATGGACCCCTATAAGGGCTGGACTTATCCGTATGAGCGAGTTGTGATCGATGAAACTCGTGGCAGCGCTATGGCGATATGGTGGCAGACTCCGCCGGGTGCGCCAGTGCGTGAAGATGGTACTCCGATGAAAGTCATAGGCGCCTCCTATTTTCAGTATGGTGGGAATTACCAGTGGTGCGAGCAGCTGGACCTATATGACTACACCAACATCACCAACCTGATTAAGGAATGCGTAGAAACGGGTATTCTGAAAGAGATGCCGGTGATGTCGAGCCAGCAGGTGTCAGAGGCAGAGTCGACATGAGTCCGAGTGTTGTCGCATCCTTGAAATTACCGCCCAAGGTAAGCGGTGAAAAGCCGGGCAGTGGTCACATGGAGGAGTTCGGTGTCAATTTTGCGCGCTTTATGATGCGTTGCAATGCGGAATGCGGGGAGCTGGCAGAGTTCAATATGGGTGGTCAGCAGACCGTGCTGATGAGTGGCCCTGAGGCCCAAGAAGCATTTCTTAAAACCTTGGACCTTAAGCTCAGCCGCGCAGCTGCCTACCAGGCAACCGTTCCCGTTTTTGGCAAGGGTGTTATTTTCGACGCGCCGCCTGACAAGATGAAAGCCCAACTAAAAATTCAGGTAGACGCCCTGCGTTACCAAAACATGAAAAACTATTCGACTGTCATCTCTCAGGAGGTGGAAGACTGGGTGGCCAGCTGGGGCGATGAAGGCGAATTAGACTTTCTGGATGAGTTTTTACGATTGACGCTGCATACCGCGACGCACTGTCTACTGGGAAAAGATTTTCGTGACAGGATGACCGAGGAGTTTAGAGAGCTTTATCACGCCTTAGAAAAAGGGCTGCAGGCCATTGCATTCGTCGATCCTTACATGCAGCAGCCCGTTTTTGAGGCCCGCGATAAGGCTTTGATACGACTACAGGCGTTAATTGGCGGGATCATCGCTGAGCGTCGGGCTAGCAGTCATATTGAGTACGGCGATGCGCTGGAAACCTTCATGGCGGGCACCTACACTGACGGCAGTCAATTAACGGAGAATGAGATCACAGGGTTGGTGATCGCGACTATGTTTGCTGGGCACCACACCAGTTCCGGCACGGCGACTTGGACGCTGACAGAGTTGGCTCGTCAGAAGGAGTACTCGGCAGAGGTGTCCGAGGAGCTGCAAGCACTATTCAAAAGCGACAGTGAGATTACACTCGAATCTCTGCGTGAAATTCCGAAACTGGAAGCTTTTATTGAAGAAGTCCTGCGTCTTCACCCGCCGCTGGTCCTGCTGATGCGCAGGGTAATCGAGGATATCGATTATAACGGAACATTGATTGAAGCAGGCAAGACGGTGGCGATATCGATCTACGGCTCACATCGCAACACGGATTATTTCCCAGATCCTGAGAAATTTGATCCGTATCGTCCTAAGCCTGATACGTTGTTTGCCTATATTCCCTTCGGGGGCGGCCCACATAAGTGTGCGGGCAACGCATTCGCCATGATGCAGATGAAGGCAATTTTCGCCGCATTGTTGCCGCGCTATGAATTCGAATTGGTTGATCCCGATGTGACGTACCAAGACGACCTCTCTGCGATTGTGTTAAAGCCAACAGGTCCTTGTCGATTACGTTATACGAAGCGCAAGTAACGGAGGGAGAGTTTGTCGATGAAGATAAAAATCGATTTAGCCCTGTGCCAGGGGCACAGCGTTTGTCTAGGTGAGGCGCCTGAGGTGTTTGCTGTGATTGATCAGGATGATGGTTACCCTCAGGTTAGGGTCTTGCTGGAAAATCCGCCGCGGGAGCTGCACGAAAAAGTGATGAAAGCGGCTAAATACTGCCCTAATAATGTCATTACCGTGTTAGAAGATTAACCGCCATCGTGACTAAGATACTGATAACCGGTGGAACCGGCTTCGTAGGTTCGCATATTTGCAGGCAGCTTATGGCTGCGGGCCATGCGGTACGATTACTGGTGCGGGACAGCAAAAAAGCTGAAGCTTACTATCGGGAGTTGGGAGAGAGAATTCCTGAGATGGTAGTCGGTGACGTCACCGATGTTGCGTCAGTAAAAAGGGCACTAGTGGAGTGTCATGCGGTCGTGCATGCGGCGGCGGGTACACCGATGCAGACAGGTTCGATCGAGCAATTGTTTCGAGTCAACGTCGACGGCGTGAGGCATGTCGTGGGCAGTGCGCTAGCGCTTGGTGTCGAACGAATTGTGTGTATTTCTAGTATCACTGCGATCTTTAATCCAGATGCCTCGAAGGTCACTCCAGATACGCCTCCGACGAAATCAGACTTACCTTATGGACAGAGTAAGGTCGAGGCTGAAATCTATTTGCGCGAGTTGCAGGCGCAGGGTGCTCCCATCTCAATTGTCTATCCCGGTGGCGTTATTGGTCCAGATGATCCCGGGTTTTCAGATTCATTCAAAGCGCTAAAGCATCGGATTGAGAATGGCTTCCGGATCTTCGGTGACGGTGGTATGCAGTACATTGATGTGCGTGATCTTGCCGCCTTTGTGTGTTCTTTGGTTCAAGACGGCGGCTCTGGGCGGTTCCTGATGCCGGGTGTTTACTGCACCTGGACCGAGCTGGCTGATATCATCGAAGGAGTGTCGGGTTGCCAGCTCAAGCGTATTCCTGCCAAGGGCTGGAAACTTCGTTTGGTCGGTCGAGTGACGGATTTTCTCAGACACTTTAAGACGATTGATTCGCCTATTTCAGCGGAAACCATGCGTTACGCCACGCTGTGGCCCAATATCAACAACACCGATGAACTCGCGCTGCGCGAGCTTGGCTTGCGCAGTACAAAAGAGACATTCTCTGACGCTATTACATGGATGGTGAAGGTCGGCCATTTGCAAGCGAGTCAGTGTCCGAAGGTTACTGTCAGTGATTAACCGTGTGAGGCTGTAAATGTCGTTAGAGTTGCAGGGAAAACCTTTTTATTTTGACGATCTCGTGGTCGGTGCGGAACACGCGGCGGCTAGTTATACCGTCACGGCGCAGGCGATAATCGAGTTCGCACAAACATGGGATCCGCAGCCTTGGCACATCGATGAAGTATTCGCCAGTACATCCATTTTTGGCGGTCTCACCGCCTGTTCAGCCCACATATTTTCCATTTTTTGTATTACCAGTCAGCGCTGGCAGAGTGGTGTGGTGCAGCAGGTAATTGCTGGGCTGGGCTTTGATGAGATGCGCATGCATAAGCCTGTTTATGCCGGTGATACGCTTCGGTCTTTGTCTATTGTCGAGACGGCGAGGCTTTCTAAGAGTAAGCCTGACCGCGGTATCGCAACCTACAATACACAGCTCATTAATCAACACGATGAGCTGGTGTTCAGTATCAAGGCCTCGACGCTGATGGCTAGGGACCCGGCAAGATAATAAACGTTCTTTTGCAGGCTAGGTCTCCGCATGCGCACTTTTTTTTGGGCGATGTCTGCAGCTTTAGGCGATAGCTAAAATGTCATACGTCTTATAGCGCATGTATTGACATGCTCTACGTACGCAAAAGTTTAAAAAGCGAGGATAACTAAACATGAAGATAAGAAATAAGAATAATCGCCCTAATTATTTTATAGCGACGCTGCTCTCGGCAGCGATTTGTATACCGGTTTTGCCGGCTAATGTTTGGGCATTACAGGTGCTGGAAGAGGTTATTGTTACCGCCCGAAAGCGAGCGGAAAGTTTGCAGGAAACGCCGGTTGCAGTGTCCTTTCTTAGTGGCGAGGATCTTGCTCAGTCTGGAATGCGCGACGTTTTGAAACTGGCTGAAGTGGTTCCTAATCTAACCTTTACGACAGGCGGTTCCGGCGGCAGCGCAGCGCCAAATATTCGCGGTGTAGGAGCCCGCAATAATGGCGCAAATTTCGATAGTGGTGTTGCTCTTTACCTTGACGGTGTGTATGCATCGCGCGCGGATGGGGCCATTATCGATAGCGTTGATATACGCAGCGTACAGGTCGTAAGGGGGCCTCAGGGTACGCTATTTGGGAAAAATGCTACTGGTGGCGCCATTATTTACGCGACGAATAAACCTACAGAACTCTTTGAGGGTAATGTGGAGGTGGATATTGGCAATTATGATCGTCAGAACGGACAAATAACGGTCAACGTTCCACTAATAGACAATACGCTGTACTCCAGGGCATCACTTTACCGTACTGCGCGTGATGGCTATCTTGACGATGCCGAGACCGGTGAGAATCTTGGCAACGTGGACCGCTGGGGCGGCCAAATGCAGCTACGTTTTATCGCCGGAGACAGCCTTTTAGTCGACCTTAATGGCGTTTATGGCAAGGTGGATCAGACCACTAAGGGTTTTCAGTGTCAGCCGGCGCTGGGCGTTCCAGGGTCGGGTTGGTTAAGCGGGCTGCAGAACGGCGCGATATTAATCCCGTCGACCGGAAAATCATTTCTACAGCATTGTCAGGATTCCTATGTGCTAGACAAGGATCAGGCTTTAACCCCTTGGTCCGATGACCTTCCACCTAAATATGAAGCAACAACAAAGACCATTGCCGCTACCGTAGACTGGGAAATCAATGATATTTTTAGTCTTAAGAGTATCACCGCATGGCGCAATACTAATGCGGGAGAAGCGAATGATATTTTTGGCCTAGGGATTCCCTTTCAAACGCGCACTAATTTTGGGCGCTCTATCACGGCGAATAGGAACACGGACTGGTACAGCGAGGAACTGCAGTTAAGCGGATCTGCATTTGATCAAAAGATTGATTACATTGTAGGGCTATTTGCCTCTAGGGAAGAGACCGATGAGGGCAATGCTGCAGGGGTGGCTGGCCCGTTTTTTGGAGCCCTGGGAGACCCACTGGTTGCGTCTTATCTGGCGCAGGGCACCGAGCTGCGCACTGACAATAAGTCTTATGCGGTATTCAGCCAAGCTGACTGGAACATAACGGATACATGGCGACTCAGTCTGGGGCTCCGGTACACTTGGGAGGAACGTTTGCTGCGCAGAACCACCTATGATCCTGACGTCTCTTCTCTTTCCTCGGGAGCAGCAGCGATCAGCGTGTTCGATCCATTTTATAGCTTTCCTGACGGCCCTGACAGCTTCAATGCCAACCACGGATATGTTCTCGGTGATGATCAGAATAAGAAAATTGATAACGATGACTGGAATCCAATGGGTAGCATCCAATACCTGTTTCAGCGCGGCGATATGTTGGACAATGGAACCGCGTATTTCACGATATCCACCGGCTTTCTTTCAGGCGGGCTTTCTGAGAGTCTGGATTTTGAGACTGGCGAGATTCCTGAATACAAACCTGAGGAAGCAACCAACTATGAGATCGGGCTCAAGGCTGATGTTTTTGACAGTACGTTGCGAATCAATACCGCATTATTTCATACGCAGTATGATAACCGTCAGTTGACCGGTATCGGTGTAAACCCGGAAACGGGAACGATCTCGTCAGTGACGACTAATGCAGCTAAATCCAGTATCTCGGGTCTTGAAATTGAGGCTTTATGGCTGCCGATGACAAATCTTGATATCACTTTTAATGTAGCGCTTAATCATGGCGATATAGAAAAATTTGAGGACACCACGGTAGCGGTTCCTGGAGAGCTACCGGCGGCAGATTGCACGCTAGCGACGATTGGTCCGGGCACGACGGTGGATGGGTGTAATGTTGATCGCAGTGATGAAGACCTTCCTCGGCTGCCCAAGCAAACCTACTATGCTGCGGTGCAGTATTTTTGGGAAACAGACGTGGGTTCGTTTACTCCTCGCTTAGACGCGACGTATAAAAAAGACATTAACAACTGTTTTGACTGGGCGAGTTGCCAGTGGGAAAATGGGAAAGGGATGGAGTATGATTTTTATTCTTTAAACGCCCGGCTTACTTGGCGTTCCACAAGTGAAGCAATTCGCGTGACTGCCTATGGTAATAACCTCACAGATAATCAGTCCGCGGAAGGCGGGAATCCGCTTATTGGTTCGACGGAATCACGAGCCGTGGATTGGAGCGCGCCTAGAAGCTATGGCGTTGAGCTGGCATACACTTGGTAGGGCAGTATTCCCTATGAGTAGGGGCCTTACATGGCAGCAAAAATACCAGGAATATTCGGTTGGTTGTTGCTGCTGCCTAGCCCTCCATCGATCACGATTTCGGTACCTGTAATATAGCTGGATGCAGGGGATAGCAGGAATACAATTAGTTGGGCAACCTCTTCAGCTGTTCCCGGACGCTGCAGGGGAATACGTTCTAACCAGTCATCGTGGATGGCATCAACAGAGCCAGCGGCTGCGGTGAGTGGCGTTGCGATGTATCCCGGGCAGACAGCGGTCGCCCGAATTTTTTCTCGCGCGTGATCTAGAGCAAGCGTGCGAGTGAGGTTGATTACGCCGGCTTTTGCGGCGTTGTAAGCGGCAAAGCCATAATCAGCGCGCACGCCACTGAGTGATGCGATGTTAACGATATTGCCGCCACCGCGCTTGCGTAACAGCGGAATAGCGGCTCGACAGGCATAGAATACCCCATGTAAATCGACGCTGATGACCTTGTGCCATTCCTCCATGGGCATGTCCGCAACGGTGCCCAGGCTGCCAATGCCAGCGCTGTTGACGGCACCGTCGAGTCCTCCAAATGTTGTCTCTGCCAGTTCGCAGGCCGCTTCCAGCTGCGCTAACTGCGTGACATCGGTGTTCAGGTAGCGCAGTTGTTGCGGATATTGCGCTACCAGTGCATTACCTGCCTCGTCATTGATATCGGCAATGACTGCGCAGCCATGGTGCCGTGCGAGGTAGTGCACCACAGCTGCGCCGATACCCGAAGCGCCGCCTGTGACGAGGTAAACCTTCCCGTCAAAATCGATATCCATACTTTTCTTAAAACCTCTTTCTGCTGCGGTTGTAGTTCATCGTTAGTCCACTGGTTGTTTGATCGCACTGATCTGCCGTCCTATGCGAGCTGCTGTCTTTTCCATTAATGTACGGTCAAAACCAAACACGTCGATGGCATTTTCGCCGAGCATATTTCGAATCTCACCTTCCTCGACATCGTGAAACGTTTCACGCAGTTTGTGCTCGGTGTTAGGCCATGTGCCTTCCATGTGGGGATAGTCTGACCCCCACATCAGCTTGTCGACACCGATGTTGTGGCGACTGCCAATTTCATGTGGTGCCAAGAATGAGGCGCCTATGTAACAGTTGCGTTGAAAGTACTCTTCTGGAGTGAGGGATAGGTCCTTCATGAAGTGGGCGAAGATGGGGTTATCGATTTTAAATTTCAGGACCCGCAGGGTCTCGAGAATCCAACCGCAACCGGTTTCGGTAAAGACCATTTTCAATTTCGGGTGCTTTTCAAATACGCCGGACCAGAGCAACGCGGTGAAGGGACGGTGGGCGTACATGTCCACTTCGCTGATAAACATCATAGTGGCACTGGGAACATCACCGTAATCCGGTGACCAGCCAGAATGGGTGTGAATCGGCATATTCAGTTCTTCGCAGACACTCCACAGTGGGGCATAGCGCTTGTAGTCATGGTAAAACGGGTGTGGGCCGGTGCTGGTGGGCAAGAGTACCCCTCCGAACAGACCCATTTTGTGTGCGTCACGGACTTCTTGCACCGATACGCTGATGTCATCGACATTGATAATGGCAACACCGGCATGGCGACCTGGATTGACGCTGCACAAATCTGCTAACCAATGATTGTAGGCGCGGTTGCCCACAAGGCTTTCTTGCTGCGTGACCTCGTGTCGGTATTGCATGAGACCTGCACCAAACGGCGCCATTTGCGGGAAAATCACTTCTCCGGCGATGCCGTCATCTTCCAATTCGCGCAAACGGACGTCGGGCTCGTATTCGCCGCGGCGTGGCGCGATCATGCTGTCCGGGTCACACAAAAAATCCCACAGCTCAGTATCACTGGCGCGTGCCGCAGTGGATGCCGCTTCCGGGTCCATCCGTCCGGCCCCCTGGTTTCCGGAGCGACTATTAAACTCTTCAGCGGCTTCCTGATCAAAAAATGTACCCATACGCTTCATCATTTCGCGCGCATATTGAAGCCACCAAGTGTCTGCAGCGGCGTGAAATTCTTTCGGCATATAGGGCTTGTAGCCGTCTGGTAGAGCGCCCGCATGACAATCCGAACTGATCATTACAACTTTAGACATGCTGCCTTACCCCATATCGTCTTCTACGAAAGTTGTGGAGTGTATTGGAGTGGCTGGGTGCCTGACAAGTTGGTATAAACGCCAGCTCCGTCTATTCTTCAGTGCAGTACACTTGTCTGTGCCATGCCGTGGTCACTGAAGTAGAATCTGAGTATTCGTCGCCGATGCAGAAGGAGCTGCTAGCAGTGCTCCGTGGTCATTGTGATAGCCTGAATGAATGGGCGATGAATCCAATGACATGGCATAGAACGGGTTATTCGAGAGGGCCAAATCTTTTATGGTATCCTCTGGTTACATGCCATAAAATAATTTGTATATATTATTCAGTAGCTTAGAGGTCCGTCAGTCGATATGCTGGGGGAATTCAACGGGGGATTGGAGCGCTAATAATGACCAACTCGGAAGACGCATTACTGCAGTGCTTGCTCACCCTGTGTCGCTTCCACGCAGTCGGCACTACGGAGGCAGCAATATACGCAGGCCTGCCATTGAAGGATGGGAAGCTGACGCCAGTTTTGTTTGAGCGCGCTGCAGGTAGAGTGGGGCTGGCCAGTAGAATTGTTTACCGGACCATTACTGATATCGAGCCAGCACTTTTGCCCGCTGTGGTCATCCTTAAGGGTGAACGCGCCTGCTTGCTGACAGGGTGGGATGAGAGCGGCGAAATCGCCCACATTGTTTATTCAGCGCACAATGAAGCAGTGGTAAACGTACCCCGAGAACAGCTGCTTGATGACGCCTCGGGTGAAGTGATTCTCTGTCGGCCTCGTTTCCGTTTCGATTCCCGAGCGCCCCGCGTCGGCACTAGTGTGCGCGGGCATTGGTTCTGGGATGCTATCCGAGCGAATGCGCCGATTTATCGAGATGTCTTATTGGCCGCTTTTTTTATTAACGTATTTGCACTGGCCATGCCGTTATTTGTTATGAATGTGTACGACCGTGTGGTTCCCAATAATGCAACGGAAACCCTGTGGATGTTGGCTGCAGGGGTGATACTTATGCTGCTGGCAGATATAAGCTTGCGCACCATGCGGGGTTATTTTCTTGACCTTGCCAGTCGCCGAGTCGATATCCAGTTGTCCGCCTTGATTATGGAGCGGGTGCTGGGGATCAGGCTGGAACATCGTCCAGCTTCGGTCGGCTCTTACGCTGTGAATCTTCGTTCTTTTGAAACTGTGCGGGATTTCATTACTTCTGCTTCAATCACCACCATCATTGATATTCCCTTTGCCTTGATTTTTGTCGTGGTTATCGGTTGGATTGCCTGGCCTGTGTTGATACCAGTAACCATAGGTTTAGTGGTAGTCGTGGGGTACGCTCTGTCGGTGCGCGGTAAACTGAAGGAACTGGCCGAGACGACCTACCGTGCGGGCGCCATGCGTAACTCGACTCTCATTGAGAGCCTCGTGGGGCTCGACACTATCAAGGCCCTAGGGGCGGAATCGCGTATGCAGCGGCGCTGGGAGGATGCAACGAGTTTTCTCGCACACGTTGGCGTTAAGCTCCGGTTGATATCCAATTCGGCTGTCAACGTGACCCAGTGGGGCCAGCAGTTGGTCGCGGTGTTTGTCGTTGTAACCGGGGTTTACCTGATCACTGCTGGCGAGCTCTCCCTCGGTGGGTTAATCGCCTGTTCCATGCTTGCGGGCCGTATCATGGCGCCTTTTGGCCAACTGGCAGGGCTGATCACCCAATATCACAATGCTCAGATTGCGCTGACAAGCCTTGAAGAAGTCATGGCAAAGCCGGTGGAGAGGCCGGACGGTGCTCAGTTCCTGTCCCGCGATCTGTTCAAGGGTGAGGTTGAGTTCAAGAACGTCTCATTCTCCTACCCGGATGCACAGATGGAATCACTCAGTAATGTGTCCTTCAAGATTAAACCGGGGGAGCATGTTGCCATTCTCGGCCGTGTGGGCTCGGGTAAGTCCACGCTGCTAAAGTTGGCCATCGGATTGTTTCAGCCGACCTCCGGTGCAGTTCTCATCGATGGCATTGACCTGCGCCAGCTCGACCCCTCGGATCTGCGTTCTCAGGTCGGTTACGTGCCGCAGGATGTCATGCTTTTTTACGGGAGTCTGCGCGACAATCTGACGCTATCCCACCCGCAGGCTTCTGATGCAGCCATCGTGCGCTCGATTGATATTGCTAACCTCGCCGAGTTTGTGAACCGGCATCCTCAGGGCTTTGATATGATGATAGGGGAGCGCGGTGATTCGCTTTCCGGGGGTCAACGAAAGTCAGTGGCCCTAGCTCGGGGTGTAATAGGCGAACCCTCATTGCTGTTGATGGACGAGCCGACCGGTTCCATGGATCACTCCACCGAGGCCGCCGTGCAAAAGCAACTTTTGCAATTTATCAAAGGTCGCTCCTGGCTTGTCGTAACGCACCGTAACTCGCTGCTGGAAATGGTCGACCGAATCATCGTGATCGATAATGGAAAACTAGTCGCTGACGGGCCGCGTGAGAGCGTGGTAGAGGCACTGCAGCAGGGCCGAATAGGCAAATCGAAATGAGCGACGAACAGCCCACAGTGTCTGATCCTATGTTGGAATTGGCAGGCGAAGCTGAGAAAAAGCCCTCTGTGTTGCGAAAGGTCGTCGATTGGATTTTTTCGCCCTGGATAAAGGAGGAATCGACGAGCGCCTTTGATTGGCAGCAGGATGCGCGCCTAGCCTATTTCGACCAACAGCCGCTTCGTGCTCGCGCAATTCTTTATGCTGTGGCGATCACAATGATATGTCTGATCATATGGTCTGCTCTAGCAAAAATTGATGAGGTAACCCGTGGTCAGGGTAAAGTGATTCCGTCTCGCCAGGTGCAGGTGATTCAGTCGCAGGACGGTGGTGTTGTCACCGAAATTCTGGTTCGCGAAGGTGATTTTGTCGAGAAAGAGCAGTTGCTTGTGCGTCTCGACCAGACACGGTCACAGTCTAGCTTTCGAGAGAATCGTGCCGAGTTTCAGGCCCTTTCAGTCAAAGCCGCACGTCTGCGAGCGCTGGTTGAAAAAACGGAATTCGTGCCCGATCCTGCGCTTGCAGAGGCGGTACCGAATATCGTCGCTGAGGAGATAGCTCTGATGGTGTCTAGACGCTCAGAGTTGACTCTGGCCTTGGAAATCGCACAGGCGCAGTGGGTGCAGCGCGGTGAGGAGCTGGTTGAACTGACGGCTCGGGAAGCTCAGGCCGCACGTTCACTGGAGCTGGCGAACAGGGAGTTAACTATAACCCGTCCGATGGTATCCTCTGGCGCAGTCTCTGAGGTAGAAATCCTGCGCTTGGAGCGAGATGTTAATAAGTTGAGCGGGGAGCGCCAGCAGGCCGATGCGCAGATGCATCGAATAGAGTCGTCTATTGTTGAAGCACAAAGCAAGCTTAACAGTGTCCAAGTGGAGTTTGATAACGAGGTTCGAGAGGAATTGGCGGACATTCTTTCCCGGATAAATTCTCTGCGAGAGACGGGAGAGGGGCTGTCTGACCGAGTCAGGGGGACCGAGGTTCGTTCGCCGGTTAAGGGCACGATAAAGCAGCTTTATTTTTACACGATTGGAGGCGTAGTGCTGCCTGGCAAAGAGATTATCGAAATTGTGCCTGCTGACGACACGCTCTTTTTAGAGGTTAGAATTCACCCTAAGGACATTGCATTTATGGTGCCAGGACAAGAGGCGTTGGTAAAGTTCACCGCCTATGACTTTATTGTCTATGGTGGCCTTAAAGGCGTGGTGGAGCACATCGGAGCGGATACTGTGATGGATGAGGAGGGAAACCCATTCTATGAGGTCACCGTGCGCACGATTAAATCAAGTCTGGCCAGCGATAAACCCATCATTCCGGGCATGGTGGTGGAAGTGGATATTCTCACGGGCAAGAAAACGGTATTAGCCTATTTAATGAAACCTATACTGCGAGCGAAGCAGTATGCAATGACGGAGCGTTGATGGAGAGGATATTTGTTACCACGATTGGTTATATGCGAGAACGGTGGCAACTGGCGTTTCCTGCTGCCCGTCTTGTCTCAACCATCGCTGAGGTAGATGGCCTGAATAGCTCGGTACCGACAAGTCTGTGGCTCGATGTCGGTGTTATCGCGCCAGAATCCCGACTGTCGTGCATTGTTGCCGCATCCGCTCTGGGATGTCCCGTTGTCGTCATGACCGGCGTGCCAAAGGAGGCCGAGGCCTTCACCGCACTCAACGCAGGCGTCCGAGGGTATTGCCACGTTAAGGCCGCTTCGGAGCAGTTGCTCGAGATCGCCCTGGTTGTTGAAAATAGTGGGCTGTGGATGCCCAAGGAATTAATGCAGCGTCTCCTCGCGGTATCGACCCGGATATTGCCTCCCAGCGCGCCTGATATACCTCAGCTCAATAGCCTTACCTCCCGTGAGTCTATGGTAGCCGAGCGCGTGGCGCATGGTGCCAGCAATCGTGAGATCGCTGAGGCGCTGGAAATTAGCGAGCGGACTGTTAAAGCGCACCTAACGACGAGTTTTGAGAAGCTGGAAGTGCGTGATCGGGTGCAGCTGGCATTGAAGATGAATAATATTGCGATCTACAGCACGATAAACTGATTTCTCTGATTTCTCTGAGTTGTCAGTTGTGTCGGACTCGCCAGATCGGTCACGGTGATCTCGGCGATAACCTCTAAATATAAATTCAAAAACTACCCAAAAGTACAATGTCTATGTTTTTAGGGGGGCATAGTATTAGGTTGTGAGTTCCCGTTAAGCCAAACGAATCGTTGGCTTATAGCGTAACTAATAAGGTGATTTATATGAGTGAAGCAATGGCAACAGTGACAGCTATCACTGGCAGCGCACAGGCTTGCGATGCGAACGGTGACCTAAGAATCTTGAAGGCCAATGATACGCTGTTGGAAGGCGAGATAATCATCACCCCCAATGGAAGCCGAGTGGAGCTGGCTTTCGCAGACGGTAACTCGTTGCTAGTGACTGATATACCAGAAATGGCCATCACACGAGATCTGGTTGCAGGCACCGCTGCGAGTCCCGGTGAGAGCGCAGTCGCAGATGAGACGCTTCAGGGCATATTGTCTGCCTTGGAAGCTGGGGAAGGCGTATTGACCCCGCCGCCTCTGGTTTCGACGGACTCGAGACATTCGGCGGGGTCCAGAAAGAGAGCCATTCCTGGTATTAAGTGGGCTGAGCTATTAAATCGACGCATTAGTCCCAGGGCATGACATTGTATTTAATCTGAACGAACAGCTAAGCATGACGTTGTATTTAATCTGAACGAACAGCTAATTTATAAAAAATAAGTAGGGTGATCGATATGGTTGATGAAGCAATGGCAACAGTGACCTCCATAAGTGGCAGTGCCCAGGCGCGCAACGCCAATGGCGACTTAAGGATCTTGAAGGTTGGCGATACGCTGTTGGAAGGTGAGACAGTCATTACCCCCAATGGCGGCCGGGTAGACTTGACGTTGACAGACGGTAGCGTGCTTCTAGTGACGGATATCCCAGAAATGGCCATTACTCGGGATCTCGTTGCGGAGACTGCTGTCGGTCCCGACGAAAGCGCAGTCGAAGATGAGACTGTTCAGGCCGTATTGTCTGCCTTAGAAGCGGGGGAAGACTTGAGTGATCTGCTCGATCCCACTGCTGCTGGTTCCGGTGGACTCGAGACGGCCGGTGGCCTTCAGGGGGAGGGCCATTCTTGGGTGCGAGTGGGTCGAATTATTGAATCGACTGATGAATTTCAAGGTGTAGCCGGAAGTGTTGCTACTGATTCCACTGTGAGTTTCCCAGATATCGATTTTATGCCGGTGGAAGCTGTTAACGATGTCGGCACTACCGAGCAAGCCGTGCCCGTCATTATCGACGTCCAATCCAACGATATATTTCAGGTAGGCTCGAATCTTATTGCCGTGACCGATGGCAGTAATGGCACCGTGGTGATTAATGCGGACAATACTGTCACCTACACGCCTGAGGACGGTTTCTCTGGTGTAGACACATTTACGTATACTGCCCTGTCGGCCAATGGCAATGGCGAGAGCGTTGCGACAGTGACAGTGACGGTCGATCCGCCTGTAGTGCCGCCGCCACCACCGCTGCCACCAGATCCGCCAGGGCCGCCACCACCGCTGCCACCAGATCCGCCAGGGCCGCCACCACCGCTGCCACCAGATCCGCCAGGGCCGCCGCCACCAGATCCGCCGCCGCCAGAGCCGCCCGTCATCCCCACACTGCTTGTGGATGAGACGGTAGGCCAGCAGGCCGATCCTAAAGACACGGTCGCTGACCGTGTGTCGTCGGCTGACTTCAGTGGTGCCTTCGCGAGTGTCGCTGGGGCGACTTACGCCTTGAGCGTGTCTGATGCCAGTGGTGCCCCGGTGCC
The DNA here is from genome assembly GCF_047729875.1 of Halioglobus sp. Uisw_031. NCBI lineage: Bacteria > Pseudomonadati > Pseudomonadota > Gammaproteobacteria > Cellvibrionales > Halieaceae > Halioglobus > Halioglobus sp. Uisw_031. The sequence continues at coordinate 1,054,665 of NZ_CP159826.1, forward strand.
TACTGGTGTGGGATCAGGCGTGTTTGCGGTGGATAGAGGTCCAGGTGCTGTTGGTCAAGGACAAGAGATCCTGTTGTACAACACGGCTGGGGTTATTGAAGGCCGAATTACCAATCCGATTACTGGTAGTGGTGAGTGGGTTTATTTCACCATCAGTACGAATGATGCAGGTACGATTACGCTGTCTCAGTCGTTCAGAGATCCCTCTGACAGTTACAATTTGACGATGTTTAATCCGGACGGTTCGAATCCTGATGATGTTGTGTCACTGGATGGCACTGGGCTTTATCAGATTAATCTGACGCAGACTGCTGGTGGGGCTAGCGAGAGTGTGGATCTGGCAGCCGGTGTGTTCAGCTTTGCTGATGCTGTGCCGGAAGCGCGAGATGACTTTGCTGGCGATGCACTTGTGGTCTCTGGTGGCTCTGTCGAATTTAATGTCTTTGACGATAACGGTGCTGGTCAGGATTTGACAGGTGTCGATGCGGTGACCGATATCGCGGCCCTTGGCTCGAGTATTGTTGTGACAAGCGATCCTGATAAAGGGTCGTTGGCGTATGACGGTTTCGGTGGCTTCACGTATACGGCTGCTGGGGGAGCATTCGGTGCTGATAGCTTCGAGTATACGATCACCGATGATGACGGCGATGCGTCTACTGCCACCGTTTATCTGACGATTGATGTCCCGACGACGCTCATTGTGGATGAGACGGTAGGCCAGCAGGCCGATCCTAAAGACACGGTCGCTGACCGTGTGTCGTCGGCTGACTTCAGTGGTGCCTTCGCGAGTGTCGCTGGGGCGACTTACGCCTTGAGCGTGTCTGATGCCAGTGGTGCCCCGGTGCCTACTGGTGTGGGATCAGGCGTGTTTGCGGTGGATAGAGGTCCAGGTGCTGTTGGTCAAGGACAAGAGATCCTGTTGTACAACACGGCTGGGGTTATTGAAGGCCGAATTACCAATCCGATTACTGGTAGTGGTGAGTGGGTTTATTTCACCATCAGTACGAATGATGCAGGTACGATTACGCTGTCTCAGTCGTTCAGAGATCCCTCTGACAGTTACAATTTGACGATGTTTAATCCGGACGGTTCGAATCCTGATGATGTTGTGTCACTGGATGGCACTGGGCTTTATCAGATTAATCTGACGCAGACTGCTGGTGGGGCTAGCGAGAGTGTGGATCTGGCAGCCGGTGTGTTCAGCTTTGCTGATGCTGTGCCGGAAGCGCGAGATGACTTTGCTGGCGATGCACTTGTGGTCTCTGGTGGCTCTGTCGAATTTAATGTCTTTGACGATAACGGTGCTGGTCAGGATTTGACAGGTGTCGATGCGGTGACCGATATCGCGGCCCTTGGCTCGAGTATTGTTGTGACAAGCGATCCTGATAAAGGGTCGTTGGCGTATGACGGTTTCGGTGGCTTCACGTATACGGCTGCTGGGGGAGCATTCGGTGCTGATAGCTTCGAGTATACGATCACCGATGATGACGGCGATGCGTCTACTGCCACCGTTTATCTGACGATTGATGTCCCGACGACGCTCATTGTGGATGAGACGGTAGGCCAGCAGGCCGATCCTAAAGACACGGTCGCTGACCGTGTGTCGTCGGCTGACTTCAGTGGTGCCTTCGCGAGTGTCGCTGGTGCGACTTACGCCTTGAGTGTGTCTGATGCCAGTGGTGCTGCGGTGCCTGCGGGCGTGGGATCAGGCGTGTTCGCGGTGGATAGAGGTCCAGGTGCTGTTGGTCAAGGACAAGAGATCCTGTTGTACAACACGGCTGGGGTTATTGAAGGCCGAATTACCAATCCGATTACTGGTAGTGGTGAGTGGGTTTATTTCACCATCAGTACGAATGATGCAGGTACGATTACGCTGTCTCAGTCGTTCAGAGATCCCTCTGACAGTTACAATTTGACGATGTTTAATCCGGACGGTTCGAATCCTGATGATGTTGTGTCACTGGATGGCACTGGGCTTTATCAGATTAATCTGACGCAGACTGCTGGTGGGGCTAGCGAGAGTGTGGATCTGGCAGCCGGTGTGTTCAGCTTTGCTGATGCTGTGCCGGAAGCGCGAGATGACTTTGCTGGCGATGCACTTGTGGTCTCTGGTGGCTCTGTCGAATTTAATGTCTTTGACGATAACGGTGCTGGTCAGGATTTGACAGGTGTCGATGCGGTGACCGATATCGCGGCCCTTGGCTCGAGTATTGTTGTGACAAGCGATCCTGATAAAGGGTCGTTGGCGTATGACGGTTTCGGTGGCTTCACGTATACGGCTGCTGGGGGAGCATTCGGTGCTGATAGCTTCGAGTATACGATCACCGATGATGACGGCGATGCGTCTACTGCCACCGTTTATCTGACGATTGATGTCCCGACGACGCTCATTGTGGATGAGACGGTAGGCCAGCAGGCCGATCCTAAAGACACGGTCGCTGACCGTGTGTCGTCGGCTGACTTCAGTGGTGCCTTCGCGAGTGTCGCTGGTGCGACTTACGCCTTGAGTGTGTCTGATGCCAGTGGTGCTGCGGTGCCTGCGGGCGTGGGATCAGGCGTGTTCGCGGTGGATAGAGGTCCAGGTGCTGTTGGTCAAGGACAAGAGATCCTGTTGTACAACACGGCTGGGGTTATTGAAGGCCGAATTACCAATCCGATTACTGGTAGTGGTGAGTGGGTTTATTTCACCATCAGTACGAATGATGCAGGTACGATTACGCTGTCTCAGTCGTTCAGAGATCCCTCTGACAGTTACAATTTGACGATGTTTAATCCGGACGGTTCGAATCCTGATGATGTTGTGTCACTGGATGGCACTGGGCTTTATCAGATTAATCTGACGCAGACTGCTGGTGGGGCTAGCGAGAGTGTGGATCTGGCAGCCGGTGTGTTCAGCTTTGCTGATGCTGTGCCGGAAGCGCGAGATGACTTTGCTGGCGATGCACTTGTGGTCTCTGGTGGCTCTGTCGAATTTAATGTCTTTGACGATAACGGTGCTGGTCAGGATTTGACAGGTGTCGATGCGGTGACCGATATCGCGGCCCTTGGCTCGAGTATTGTTGTGACAAGCGATCCTGATAAAGGGTCGTTGGCGTATGACGGTTTCGGTGGCTTCACGTATACGGCTGCTGGGGGAGCATTCGGTGCTGATAGCTTCGAGTATACGATCACCGATGATGACGGCGATGCGTCTACTGCCACCGTTTATCTGACGATTGATGTCCCGACGACGCTCATTGTGGATGAGACGGTAGGCCAGCAGGCCGATCCTAAAGACACGGTCGCTGACCGTGTGTCGTCGGCTGACTTCAGTGGTGCCTTCGCGAGTGTCGCTGGGGCGACTTACGCCTTGAGCGTGTCTGATGCCAGTGGTGCCCCGGTGCCTACTGGTGTGGGATCAGGCGTGTTTGCGGTGGATAGAGGTCCAGGTGCTGTTGGTCAAGGACAAGAGATCCTGTTGTACAACACGGCTGGGGTTATTGAAGGCCGAATTACCAATCCGATTACTGGTAGTGGTGAGTGGGTCTATTTCACCATCAGTACGAATGATGCAGGTACGATTACGCTGTCTCAGTCGTTCAGAGATCCCTCTGACAGTTACAACTTGACGATGTTTAATCCGGACGGTTCGAACCCTGACGATGTTGTCTCACTGGATGGCACTGGGCTTTACCAGGTCAACCTGACGCAGACTGCCGATGGGGCTAGCGAGAGTGTGGATCTGGCAGCCGGTGTGTTCAGCTTTGCTGATGCTGTGCCGGAAGCGCGAGATGACTTTGCTGGCGATGCACTTGTGGTCTCTGGTGGCTCTGTCGAATTTAATGTCTTTGACGATAACGGTGCTGGTCAGGATTTGACAGGTGTCGATGCGGTGACCGATATCGCGGCCCTTGGCTCGAGTATTGTTGTGACAAGCGATCCTGATAAAGGATCGTTGGCGTATGACGGTTACGGCCAGTTCACTTATACGGCTGCTGGGGGAGCATTCGGTGCTGATAGCTTCGAGTATACGATCACCGATGATGACGGCGATGCGTCTACTGCCACCGTTTACCTGACGATTGAAGAGTCAGTGGTGGTACAAGCGGCTCGGCTCAACGCAGCAGGTGGCGATGCGGATACGTTGGTGGCTGTTGAGGGTGCGCCAGATGTGTTCGCCTGGTCACTGGGTGATGGAACTGCCGATGGTGATCTGATCGTAGGCTTCAACCTTGATGAGGATGCGATTGATATCGCAGACTTGCTGGTCGGTCTGGATACAACGGACCTGAGCCAGTTCCTTGACGTCGGCCTGGCTGATGATGGTGCAAGTACGGTGATCAAGGTCAGTGCTTCTGGTGACTTCGGATCTGCTGATCAGGTTATTACCGTACAGGATGTTGACCTGTTTGCAGGTGTCGACTTCGGTGATCTATCTGCGGTCAATTCCGCTCTGCAGAGTTTGGTTGATGCAGGCAAGCTGATCGCTGAATAAAGATTGAATAGGCGCTACACTTATTCTCACAATCTTGTGCGATTGTGAGGATTTTTATTTGGAGACGCGCAATATGCCCTTTGTTAAACGCGATGAGCATGGAATGGTAGTCGCTGTCAGTCGGGAGTCGGCAGCAGGGTGCACTGAGGAGCTTGCGAAAGATGATCCGGCAATGTCTGCGTTTTTGGTGGAGATTAGTAGCGAGTCATCTTCTCTTGATGCCTCCGATCAGGACCTCATTCGGGTATTGGAGGATGTGGTGGATTTGCTGATTGCAAAGGGGCTAGTTCTGTTTACGGAGCTACCGGCGGACGCGCAGCAAAAAATTATGCGACGTCAGGCAATGCGTTCCGAGGTGGGCAACTTACAGGATTTAATCAGCAAAGATTGATTGCTCCACTTTTCTGCAGGTCTCACAGGCCTCTACGCTTCCCCGCCCCCCAGATCCTGATTTCGGTCATCATTGATCCGCGTGCGCTATGGTGCAGTGCGCAGCATAGGCGTCGTATCGACAGTATTAAAATTCGCCATCCCTTAAGTAGCCCATACCGATAAATTTTTAGTGAATAATGCCAATTTTTTATTATTTAACGGGTTTTTATAATCTATACTTACAATATTGTCGATGTTCTAGATTTTTTGTCATGGAGTTCATCGGCACAGAAACAATAACAATAACTTATGATGCAAGCTGTAACGTCACAATCTCGGGTTAAATGTAGTGATAATGTAGGGATATCCCCCTTTATTTTTGGCTCGCTGATGAGTTATCGTCAGGTTAGTATGGGCGACGGACGGAGAATTTGATCAAAAAGTGACCAGAATAAAGTCAATTGTAGCGATAGAAAAAGCAGCCCTGATGGATTTCGGTGGGGGCTGTCTAATTGCAGTTCCTAAAATACTGACTATACTCAAAAATGTGACTAGAAAGGGACTGGGACCGTTGGCGCAACAGTAATAAGGACATACCACAGTATGTCTATGTGCGTGACGTCTAGAATTGTTGAGATAAAGGATACGGTATGTTTAAGAAAATTAGATTTTACCCGGCATTTATTGTCGCAATCATTGGAATGACTGCGGCTCACGCGCAAACAGAACCTCAAGCTGCAGCCGCAAATGTTTCTGGGCTTAAAGAGGCGATCACTCAAGGTGTAATGATCAGTCCGCGCGTTAATGCAGACTGGTATAACTTTGCTGCGAAAGGCTATGCAGAACAAAGTGCGCGTGGCAGTTATTATCCCAGTGTGGACCTGGCGTCGCGCATAGGTCGTGAGGACCGGGACACACCACTTATCGATCTTGGTGACTTTGGATACGATGCCACTCAATTCAGCATCACCCAGATGTTGTTCGATGGCTTTGCCACTCGTGACGAAGTAGCACGTCTGGGTTATGACAAATTGTCCCAGTACTACAATTTTAAGCGGGCCTCTGAAGAGGTCGCTCTAGAGGTTGCGGTGACGTACCTCGATACGGTGAAGTATCAACGCCTAGTGGATTTCGCCAGAGCCAACCTACAGGTGCATCGCTCGATTCATGCGCAGATCGCTGAGCGTGCTGAAGGTGGCGTGAGTCAGGGTGTTGATCTTGATCAGGCAGTCGCGCGGGTAGGCCTAGCTGAAACGAACCTAGTGATAGAGGTCGCCAATCTAAACGATGTCCTGAATCGGTTCCAAAGACTGGTCGGCGCTTATCCTGGTGCAAATCTGGCAGTGCCTGCAGTGCCGGAAGGTGAGATACCTGAACTGCGCGGAGCCGCTCTGGAAATAGCCTATCAGCGTAGTCCCGTGATTAATTCTGCAATTGAAAACTTGCGTGCGGCTCAGGAGGCATTGAATTTAACTAATGCACCTATGATGCCGCGGTTTGATCTGCGCTACCGCAATGAGGTGGCGCACGATACTGATAGTATTGACGGACGCTTTAGTACTGAGGCTGTTGAACTTGTAATGACTTACAATCTGTTCCGAGGCGGTGCGGACAGCGCGCGTAAACGTGAGTACTACAATCTCTATAACGCCGCGATCGAAGAGCGTAAGCAGGCATGTTTGAATGTGCGGCAAGAAATTAGTAACAACTTTAACGAGCTGGCGGCGCTGCGTGAGCAAGTGGTGTTGACAGAAGTGAGTCGCAAGGCCCAGAACGCGACACGCAAGGCATACAGAGACCAGTTTGATCGCGGTCGACGCTCGCTACTCGACTTGCTCGACAGCCAGAATGAATATTTCGATTCCGAACGCTCGAACATCAATGCGATTGTCGATGAGGTAGCCTCTCAGGCTCGCACATTGGCCAATATGGGACTGTTGCTGGCGTCGCTGGAAGTCGACGGACTGAATGCTGAAAAGGTCGCTGGAATGGATCTTGATTTGACACGTGATCCTAGCGATAAAAACACGCAGGCATTGTGTCCTGGAGAGCCTGCGACAGCGCCTCCTTCCGATACGCTGGAGGAATTGTCCGATGGCAGTGATCGCTACCGTCCACTCGTCGGCGGCGGGGTCGCGCTGGAGGTTGACGTTCAGTTTGAAAGTAATTCATCAGTCATTACTTCGGCCTATGACACCGAGATCGGCGTCGTAGCGCAGACACTAGCGAATAACTCTGACGCTCGTGCCGTGGTGGAAGGCCACACTGACTCGATCGGCGATCCTAAATATAATCTGTGGCTGTCCCAGCGACGTGCAGAGGCTGTTCGCCAGTTACTCATTGATCAGTATGGAGTGAAGTCGTCGCAGGTTACGGCTGTGGGTCGCGGCGAAGAGTCACCGATAGCAAACAACCGCACGGCGGATGGTCGTAGACTAAATCGTCGGGTAGAACTGATAATGGATGCCGAATAAGCAACCTGTCGCCCGGATACTTTTTGGCGTACTTTTGTTGAGCGTTTGCGGTCTTTGAATGCAGTTTGCACTGTAAACTGGATGCGAGAGAAGCGTTATTACTGTGGTCCGCTGGGATCACGCCACATTAACCACAGGGGCGGTGCAGAGGAAGAAAATCGGATCTGCCTCAGCACTTTGAAACCATGCCCTTTATAAAAGGGTAGGTTTTCCTCCTTTGAATTTTCAAGGTAGGCCGGCACTCCCTCAGCATCACACCGCTTTAACATATGACTGATGAGTGCAGTACCTAAGCCCTGACCTTTATTCTCAGGCGTTACACCGATAGCGAAGAGATAATAGTGGGGACGTTTTGGGTGATATCGTTCTGTCTTGATGGCGCTTAACAGCAGACGGTATATACCAATGAGGCCACCGATCTTCAGAACAGTGACTGCGCTCGATAGGTTTATTGGCCATTTTAGCTTCTGGCTCGGCCCCAGCCATGACGCGGCGCCCCGCCCCGCAGGGTCCAGATAACTCAGTTCATGCCAGACTAACACAGGCAACGTAAACTCAAAAAATAGCTCAAGTGACGGCGGATTGTTGCAGACCCAATTGATCACAGGATCATCCTGAAAAGCCTCGGTAAGGATGCGCGTGGCTTCATCTAAATTTGAATTGTCTACCAACTTAAAACTCATTAGAAAGTGTTTTGCTCTCAGTGATTTTTTACTGTGAACATACTATAGCTGGCTAGCAGCTGCTGTAAACCGGCGGTTGATAATTTTCGTCAAAATGTATTCTCACAAGACTACCTCACTCTTCTGCCTGCACGTATTTGGTGTTCCATCTGTGATTTTCTTGCGCCAGAATGTTGGATATCCCATGCAATTGAAATCGATCTGGTAGGGGGAGATATGGCCGTACGTGAACAAGAGCAACGCAGAGAGACAACCAGCACAAAGGTAGCTAATGGCAGCCACGATGGGGAAGTGCAGCGTGGGCAGGTCGGAGCGGAGACTATCACTGAGATTAGTGATAAAGACTATCGCTCGTTTTGCTTGCCCTGCGATCTACTAGAGGAAACGGATGAACGCGAACAAGGCCGCTAACCTATTTCAGCGTTCACCCGGTGCGCGCTATTCCTGCGGAGTGATGGCGTTAATGTGATCCAGAGCATCGCTGTACTCGGTCAACAGACGGAACACAATGTCGCGACAGGACTCAATCGAATTGATCTGCCCCACGACCTGGCCAACTGGATTGAATGCTATCTTCTGACAGTCGCCGCTGCCAGCGTAACGGTGAGTACGGCGTACCGCATCGAAAGTGAGATAGCCCTGCAGAGGCATGGGGAGGGCATCGGGTGTGTCCTCTCTATCCCAGGCTTCTGTCCACTCGTTTTTGAGCATGCGGGCGGTCTTGCCTGTAAAAGAGCGGGAGCGCACGGTATCTTCAGAAGTGGCATTCATATAGGATTCACGCTGGGCGGGTTCGGCGGCGGCTTCTACTGAGTTCAACCACATAGACCCCATCCAAACACCGGCCACACCCATACTCATGGCAGCCAGCATTTGGCGTCCGTCGGCGATACCGCCCGCGGCCAACACGGGCAGAGGTGCAATGGCATCCACCATTTGTGGCCACAAAATCACGGAAGTGACTTCTCCTGCGTGGCCACCACCCTCCGAGCCCTGGCAAATCACAAAGTCTAACCCTGCGTTTTTATGGGCGATACCGTGCTTGAGACGCCCGGCGAGAGCACCAATCAGGCGACCGGAATCCTGAACCTGCTTGATGATTTCAGCGGGCGGTGTCCCCAGTGCATTAACGATCATGCGGCATTTGGATCGAGTCAGCGCCTCATCCACCAATGCCTGAGCCTGAACGGCAGAGAAACTGAGACTGACCTCATCATCTTGCTCAGGCCATTCCGGAACGCCAGCATCGGCTAGTAATTTCTCGGAAAAATCACGATGCTGCTGGGGAATTGCAGCCTGTAGCATCTCAACCAGTTCTTCCGGGCTGGTCAAGTCCATACCCTCGTACTTCTGTGGGATGGCTGTATCGACACCATAAATGTGATCGCCAATATGTTCATCAATCCAATCCAGCTCTTCTTTTAGCTTGGCCGGAGAGAAGCCTACAGCCCCCAGTACGCCTATGCCGCCAGCCTTGCTCACCGCCACGACGACATCGCGACAGTGGGTAAAGGCAAAAATGGGTGCTTCGATACCTAACTGCTTACAAAAATCAGTCTGCATAGTGTTCCTTGTGTATTTTGCTAGAGCGAAACGGCTTCTTAACCAAAGTCAGAGTATACGAGTTGATGCGCTGGATAAATGGCGCGAGAGGCCGATGAAACTAGCAAAAGTTAACGTCGTTGGCGTTGATACAGGCCGCAGCACTAAAGCCCACCGCGGCACAGCCAATAGACAAAGATAAAAACTAGGATCCAAACGGCATCCACAAAGTGCGAGTACCAGCCGACACCCTCAAGCGCAAAGTGATCTCCCGGGTAGTCAAAATGGCCTTTGATGGCGTGGCAGAGCATGGTGCTGAGCATTAGCATTGCAAAGGGGAGTCGCTAAAACCTGATATTGTTCATACGCGCCAATGCCGTATCTTGTGCGTCGATTTCTGTGTGATCAGTGGTGTTACCTAGTGGAAGATGAGCGAACTCATACGTCTCATGGCGTGAGCCCTATCTGTATTTTTTACCGTAACATCGCAGCGCCATAGTTGTGCATCTCAATGAGGATACGAATGGATGGAGCTGCGATCACTGTGATAATGATCAGAGGAATTACGGTCCAGAATATTTCTAGAAACATATTTTGACGAAAGGTGGAGGCCATCGCGCCCTTTGATTTTCGGTGACGAATGACGCTATAAATAATGACCCCATAGACAACTGCCATGATTCCAATGACAATCCAGATGACCATTATGTGTAGGTCGTAGAGGTTGAGGCTGACTGGAGTCACACCTTTTGGCATATTGATCTGTGCAGTTGCTAGCGCGGGGACGCATAGTGCAGCCAATCCCATAGAACGACTTAGACCTACCATAGTGAGTAATCCTTTGCCGCTTGAGCTTGTTTATTCGCGCTATACTCCAACTGTGGATAAGCTGTATAAGCGGTAGTGAACTCGAGCTTGAATGAAATAGGATGCAAGGCGTCGCTAGAAGCTGCGGTGACGAATGCGTATATTACTACGAAGGGCTGACAGGCTTGTGGGATGCTCAACAGCACTCTTACTGCTCCATTGGTGGGTCGTGGACTTAGCGATCACCCGCAATTGTAGCGCGCCAGCGCCTATTAGTCCCGCTATGCGCATGGTTTGGGCAGGGCCCTTAGCAGGCTCTCTGCCGAGACTCATTGTAAGTAGTGAATGAGGTTCCCCAGCAGCGTTTACCCTTTCAGATACCAGATTGCCGAGATAGCCACCTTGTCAGTAGCCAACGGCGCGATAAGTTTTCCACCTTGTAGGGTCTCCCAATCAGCAGCACTAGGTGTCATTATTACGTTTGCGGCATTACTTCTGGATTTTTTATCGCAACACTTCCGGTTGGCTCGACTGCACTGGCCAATGGAGGAAATGAGCAAGTTCCAGGGTTTGTTCTGGATACTACCGGCCGCAGCGATTATATTGCTTGCCTGACTTTTTAGTCCGATCATTAAAACAACGGAGTATTGCTATGGGCAGGGCCTATCAGAATCGCAAAGACTCGATGGCTAAAACCTCTGACATGAAGGCCCGAATTTACAGCCGGCATGCTCGTGAGCTCTATGTTTCTGCCAAGTCGGGGGGCGTTGACCCGGAAGGTAATCTGTCACTGCGCGGTCTGATCGAGCGGGCTAAACGGAACCAGGTTCCCGCCCATGTCATTGAAAAGGCTCTGGATAAGGCGCGTGGCGTGGGCGGTGAGGATTTTGCCACCGCACGCTATGAAGGTTTTGGTCCGGGCGGCACCATGGTGATTGTCGATTGCCTGACTGACAATCCTAACCGCACGTTTGGCGATGTACGCCAGTGTTTTACCAAGTCAAAATGCAAGTTGGGTTCACCCGGTAGCGTCAGCCATCTGTTTGACCACAGCGCCATCCTAGTGTTTAAAGGCAGCGAAGAAGAGGCAGCACTGGAGGCCCTAATGATGGCGGACGTGGATGTCTCTGATATTGAGAGCGAGGGCGGCAAGGTGACGGTATTTGCGCCACAAACCGAATATTACAAGGCCAAACAGGCACTACTCGACGCCTTTGAGGGGGTCGATTTTGAGGTAGATGAGATCCAGTTTATCCCGCAAAATAGCGTATCACTTGGCGAAGAAGAGCAGGTTGCATTCGACAACTTAGTCGATATGCTCGAATATCTGGAAGATGTACAGAACGTCTATCACAACGTAGGGTGACGCATTGCAGAGGCGGTGGTATATTATCAAACACGTGAGATCTAAGATCTTAAGAGTGTTCAGTATCAGCCCCTGTTGAAATTAATAAGTCCTTTGGAGAACGTTATGTTAAATATAAAATTGCTCGGCTTTTTGTCAGTTGTCTTCGTCACCTTCGTTGTCACCGGTTGCAGCGACGAGTCCAAGCAGACTATGCAGGACAGTGCCTCAAGTATCAGTGATACGGTTAGTGAATCAGCTAAAAATACCGGTGACGCATTGAGTTCCGCCGCCGATAGCGCTGGCGATATGGCGAGTGACGCCTCAGATAAGGCACAGACGATGGCCTCAGACGCTGCGAGTTCGACGAGCGATGCCATGGATTCTGCTGGCGATATGGCTGATCATGCCGGTCATAGTATCGAAGCTGCTGCCGATAGCGCTGGCGATATGGTTGATGATGCAGCCGACAGTGTCAAAGATGCGGCGACTAACACTGCCGATAGCGCTAAAAACGCAATGTAAGCCTACATTTGGCTAGAGATAAAGCCCCTGCTGGGGCTTTTTTTGTATTGACGTCCGGTTCTACGGTTATTCGAACGCCTCTCGCAGCAATTGAAATGAGCGCTTACGGTCTTTTAGGTAGTAGATATTTGTTACTGCCATAATCTCATCTGCATTGTGTAGCGCGGCGATCTGCTCAATTTTTTGCTTTACTTGTTGCCGTGTCCCAGAGGCTCGGCTGTTCTGCCGACTGGCAATAAACGCTTTCTCATGCACTCCTAAGGAGTATTCTACAGCCTCCTGCGGTGTCATTGATCGGCCATTGGACTGACCGGTGAAGAAACGAAACAGATTGAGATCATAGGTCAGCTGCAGAGCGCTGGCTTGTTCCTCCGTATCAGCACAGAACACGCTTAGCGTAAGAATGGCATAGGGATGCGCGAGCTGTTTGCTGGGCTGAAAATGTGCCTTATACAGCCCGATCAGTCTCGAATCTGCCTGCGGATTGATGAATAGAGCAAGGTTGTATGGCAGACCGCGCTGCGCGGCAAGTATCGCGCTGTCGGAGCTGGAGCCGAGCATCCATAGTGGGATGTCTTCGGGCGGACGGGGGCTGACAATCGGGCTGGCTGTGTCAGACCATAGATACTCACTGAGTTTTGCTGTTAAGTGCGGGAATGCGTCGAATTTTGGGTGCCCATCGGTAGCTAGTGCGACAGCGGTGGCCATGTCCGCGCCTGGCGCCCGACCGATACCAAGGTCTACTCGCCCGGGATAGAGATTTGCCAGCACGGAGAACACTTCCGCCACTTTATAGGCGCTGTAATGCGGCAGCATGATGCCGCCTGAACCGATGCGGATGGAGCGAGTTGCCGCACCCACTGCGGCTAACAACACTTCCGGTGCACTGCCGGCCACAGAGGGAAAGGCGTGGTGCTCCGAAACCCAAAACCGCGTGTAATCGAGTTCCTCGCACCACTTGGCCATCTGGAGGGTTTCCTGCAGCGCGGTAGCGGACTGGTCTGGCGCTCGGGCCAGTGATTGATCAAGGACAGAGAGTTTCAGTGCCATACTTACGCTAGCTTCCATGTGAGGTTAAACAACGCTTTCCTGGGTTTTTTGGGGGCTTGTGTCGATATCTCAGTGAGCGTTAGGTTAACTCCGTTGGGCTGAGCGGTCGCCGCAATCGGGTGAAGTTTTGTCGGCACGGGGTTACCTAAGATTGCATAATAGGCGTCCAGTGGGACGACCCTGCGAAGCCGAAGGGATCTGCGGGTTACTGGGGTTAACATCATCGTGTACCAGATGATCTCATGCCCATTAGAATGAGCCAAGAAAAACAAGAAAGACTGCCGACTGATCCCCTTTTAACTCGCTTGGTTTTCCAGAGGCAAGTTAGGTTAATATAGAATAATTCAAACGTATCTGAAGCGTTGACTGGTAGGATGATTGGATGGAATTTCTGTCAAATTGGCAGCAGCCGCTGTTGTGGGCTAGCGGTCTTTCGCTGCTCGCGCTGATTGCGACGATTGTCGGTGTGCCTTGGGTGGTCACACGATTACCCAAAGATTACTTCGTGCGCTCAGAGCGCGTGGTTTGGCGGGCATCCTTTGATGCGCCGTTACTTTCATTGATCACCTCGATGTTGAAGAATCTTCTGGGTCTGCTGCTGGTCGTTCTCGGTTTGATTATGTTGGTGACACCGGGGCAAGGAATTGTGACACTGTTGATCGGTCTACTGTTGATGAACTTTCCTGGAAAGTATCATTTGGAACGCTGGCTGGTACTGCGGCCAGGCGTGCTAAAAGGGCTTAATTGGCTGCGACGCAGGCAGGGACAATTGCCTTTTGATCAACTATAGAGCTATTTTTGACAGGCGATGGCTCAAGCATTGGTGCATAGCAGAGTCAGATAACACATTGTTCACACGAGGTTTGATATGCAAGTAATTCCTGGAATCGATGCTCAGGTGATCAAGCAGTTTGCACCTAACCCGGGGCGTAAGCCGCTATTGCCAGAGCTAAGTGAGCAGGCTCAGGTCGCCTTGATGTGTCGTATGTTGTTCAGAGAAGGCTGGAATGAACATATCGCTGGCCACATTACCTACCGCCTTGATAATGGCACTATGTTGACTAACCCATGGGAACTGGCTTGGGATGAAGTGACCGCCAGCGATATTCTGACGCTGGATGAGTCTGGCACTATCATCGAAGGAGAGTGGAACGTGACACCCGCCCTAGGGTTGCACGTGCAATTGCATAAACTGCGCCCTGATGTCAATGTGATCATCCACAATCATGCTCGTTGGAGTGGCCTCTGGGCCAATATGCATCGTGTGCCTCCGGTGTATGACCAGGCGGGTGCTTATGTGGACGGTCCGCTGCCGCTTTACAATGAGTATGACGGTACGTTTGAAGACGAAGACAAATCTCTGGCTGCAGCGAAAGCGCTGGGTAGCGCCAAATGGGCTTTGCTTGCGAATCACGGTTCTCTAGTGGTGGGAAAAGATTTGCGTCAGGCTCATCTTCGGGTCGCCACGCTGGAATGGCGCAGCCAGCGCGCGTATGAATTGGAGCTGGTCGGCGGCGGTGTGCCGCTTACCGATGAACAGGTTGCCGAGATCGCGTTGCCAGACGCACATGGATTTCCGTTTCTATGGGAAGCGATGGCTCGACGAGAGTTGCGTGAAGACCCCGGTATTATCGATTAATTGAGGCACGTTTTATGGTACTGCAAGTAACAGCTCTTGAAAATGTTGGAGTAGAAGTCAGCGGCTTTGACATTACTCAGCCCATGGAGGATGCCGTAGCTGCCGAACTGGTGTCGTTATGGAATGAACACTCTATCGTGCTATTTCGTGGCCAGAACGTGAACCCCGAAAATCAGATTGCGTTTAGTCGTGCGTTCGGTGAGTTGGCGCTGCACCCTTTGGCCGCGACCCGGTCTCAGGAATATCCGGAGCTGTTTATGCTCGTTAATGAGCCCGACAAAGAAAAATTTATGACGGCCAATTACAATGGGCAGAACAAAGTTGGAAAGCTTGACTGGCATATGGACCTACACTATACCGGCAAGCCCAATCGTGGGGCGTTGCTGCGTGGAGTGGTGTGTCCGAGTGAGGACGGGCTGACCGGTTTCGGTGATCTTGCAAAAGCTTATGATGCACTGGACAAGGAAACGCAGCAGTTAATCGAAAATATAGAAGTCACATACGCCTTCAGCATGCAGCGCCGGCATATGCGTTATGTTGATTTACGGGGTTACGAGCCTGGACCTTATAGCCCGAAAAAACCGTCTGATTTGAACTACCCAAATTTCCCCGAAGTTGTTTACCCGGCCGTAGTGACTCATCCTGTCACCGGCCGCAAAATATTGGAAATCTGTGAGCAGTTTCTAGAGCGCATCGTGGCACCGCATCGCGCAGGATTATCTAATGATGAAGCGATTGATCTGCTGCAACGGTTGGTTGAGCACACCCGTAAACCTGAGTTCCATTATTTCCATCAATGGCAACCAGGTGACATGGTGTTATGGGACAATTGGCGTGCAATGCACTGTGCTACCGGCACAAAACCGGGCGTGGAGCGCGTGATTCACCGCACCACCATTATGGGCGATACCACGCTGGGGCGTATGGCAGACGCCTAAGCAGCGCGGTAAAAGTCTGCCCCAGGCCCCGCCAGAAGCTTTCGACGTTGACGGCGATTAATGTCTTCATTAGCATAATAGGGGTCTCTTAACGCCCGATAAGTCCTTGACTCATAAACATGCGCTCCTTATAGTGTCGAGTCTAATGCGCCTGTAGCTCAGCTGGATAGAGTACTTGGCTACGAACCAGGCGGTCAGAGGTTCGAATCCTCTCAGGCGCACCAATTTTGTTGTTCTAGAACAATGACTTAAGAATGTTGAGAATCCAGCCAAGAAGCGATTTTTGGTCATGGTGTAAAAAAGTGGTGTAAAAACTGCCGATTTACCACCAACAATCTATATTTCTTCTCCGTCCGCGGGTTCTACCACTCGGCCTTTTCGGTCGTATACCCTGTGCATTTTCTCCGATCGATGCCCTGCATCTTGCTTCTTTTGATCCGTATAACCTTTGGCTTTTAGGTCGTGGAAAGTGAATGGCAGGATTCCGTTGTCCTTCGCCTTGTTGATTACTCGACGCCAGGCAGAGTCATACCCGTTTTTTGGGATCATTAGGCCTTTTTTATCGTGGAGTAGGTATGCGCCCGCAATTGGAGTGGGGGCCTCGCTGTTCCAGTCCAAGGAAGAATTGACGGCAGCTCGAAGTCGCGGCGTCCAGGCCGTGATCTCCCCATCTGAGCCTTTACTGCGAAAGACTCGTAGACCTTGCTTTCCGATATGTTTGACCTGAATGGATCTGACTTCACTGGATCGTAGCCGACAGAGATAGGCAAGTTCCATCATGATGGGTATATAGCTTCCTACGGACGCACACGCCATAGTGTCATAATATTCTGTGTCGGTGACATAACGGTCCCGGGGTTCCTCTTTATTCAATTTTACTTTAGCACAAGGATTGATTGTGATCTCAACCCATCGTTCCATACCCCAATTCCATGCTGCCTTGAGGTACTGAATATGCCGATTGACTGCAATGGGGGCGTGTTTGGTGTTCCTATCTGTATAGTGATCGAGATACTTTCTAATCGTTGGTTTAGTGATACCGGCTAGTTTGAAATCACCAAAAGACTTAGTACTTTTGGTCGGAAGAGCGCAAATGCGCGATCGGTAGCCTTCATAGTCACTTTGGGTCCGAGGGGCCATTTCTTTAAACTGCCGGCTGGAGTGATATTCGCCCAGTAGCCAGCGCAGGGTGAATTTTGGGTCATCGCCTGACGCCTGCTCATATACCTTCCAGATATGGCTACGAGGCGCGCTCGTCGGCCCTAATGTGACAAAGGTACCCCATCGAATCTTCCCTTGTGCGTGGCCAAGATATTGCCTGTAAACAATTTTATTCCGACGAATATAACAGTACGGGGGTAAATCTGATGTTGCGCGGCTCCGTGTTCTTCCCATCTAAAAATCCGCTGAGCTGCAGAAGCGTAAAGGCGATGAAGGACTTCTCAAGGCGTTGTCAGGCCCGTTGCGTATGGACAAGTTCGCACCGTATTTAGCGAAGGAATGCGCTGCAGAGGAGCGTGACATAATCCTCATTTCGGGTATTGGGTCTGTCTGGCCGCTGTTACGGGCACATAACCTGCTCAATGGTCTGCATTCTCTTTTGGGCCACAAACCCGTTGTACTGTTCTACCCTGGTGAATATACCGGTCAGTCGATGAGCCTGTTTGGAAAAATTTCTAGCAGCAACTACTACCGAGCATTCAAGCTTGTACCCTAAAACAAAAGGTTGATGTAATTCATGAGCATTAAGAGCCTGTTTTTCAAACCATTAGATCGATCTATCAACGGTGTGGTCAAGGCCGACCAAGACGACGACGATACGGTATTTCAAGAGTTGGACGAATACGTTGTAACCAATGAGCTGGAGAAGCACTTTAGAGCATTCTTTGAGTCCTATAGCACTGATCTAAGCGACCCGTCTATCGCCAATTGTGTGGGCGTGTGGGTGTCAGGGTTTTTTGGCGTCCCTGCTGATGAAACTCCGTCCCGGCGAAAAGAGGCAGTGTGGCAGGTGGCGCCCTGGCTGGCGGTACCAGAAGGGGCCGGGCAGGGGCTTCCTTTTCCGTCTCGCGAAAATGGGCCAGGATCCGGTCGATGACGTCCTGGTCCTCAATACAAGCGATGACTCTGACAGATCCGCCGCAGCGGCTGCAGACTTCAATGTCGATATTGAATACTCGCTTGAGTCGCTGGGCCCAAGTCATAGCCGCATGACGCTGGATCGATGAGACGACGTCACTATCGACAGGGCGCATTGCACCTTTGCCTCGTTTTGCCGGAGTGACCAGTCCGCGCCAGCGATGGTTCGGCGCGAGGACGCCATGATAACGGCAAAGGTTTAGGGATTTCCCTATAGTAAGGGTGCACTTTTCAGAGTATGGTCGTTTAGAAAAATGTAGCAGCGTCGCTGAGGGGAAAACTAGTCAAAAAAAGTTCACATATTGTGAGGGCATGCGCCGCTGTTGTATTTTCGGCATTGCTTGCAAGCGGTTGCTCTATGTTCGAACCGTCAACCTATGAAAATAATAGTACGAAGGACGGCAACGCCGTCACTGCGACGGGTAAAGCCGCGGAAGGGGCGGCAAATGCTAATACCTCTCACAACTGCCCCTCGTGTGCGCCTAATGGAAGCGCCGGGGGTTCCGTTTCAACATCGAATCAACCAAGGACGCGCACGCAAGAATCTACCGATAGGATCGTTAACAGCGCTGGCGATACATTGAGTAGTGAAATATCACGAGGTGTGAACCAGGCAATTAGGGACGTGTTTGATTAGTAGCATGGCAAAATGAATATCAGTAAGTTGATCGAGGGTGAAGTCTTATCATGAAAGTGACAACAACCACAGAGTGTGGCGTTCATCCTCTGAAAGTAACGAAACAATAATGAAGCGTGCCAACGCCCAGAAGCGCCGGTGAAGTTCGGATCGTTGCACCTCGCCCATCAACAGGGTGAATGGTTACAGTTTAGTTAGTGTAAAGCGAACACCAAAAAAAGCTAATACAGGAGAAAGGCGTAATGTCGATTAACTTGGTTCAAACTCTGAAATTTACAGAAAAAAATAAATCGAAAAGAATCTTGTTAGGGCAAAGCAGCGGTGACTTGAATCATAAATATGTGTTCTCTATGTTTGTGACCACTTTAATTCTACTTACGTTCGGTGCGTTTTTTATTGTACTTCTTCTCGTGAAAAAGAAACAGTTTCATCCGGATATCTACATATCGGGAACTGACAACCCCATAGATGGCTCCAAAGCAAAAGAATTGCTTCAACACGCTGGTTACAGCCTCGATGCATCAGATGATCCCTTTTTACTTATAAACCTAAATTCCAACGATTTTATTTTGTTTACCCAGAACAGCATTTTTTACGAACTAAAGAAATCCAACAAGTTTGTTGAGCTCAATAATACGGTGGGAAAGTTACCGATTACCGCTGCACGAGACATCAAAACAAAACGAAATATAATGAATGGTGGCGTGTCCATCTCGATGAATGAGGAGGATATTGGTGCGCTTGAATACGGAGCGGACCGCAGAGTTACCGGCATATTGGAAGAGTTATCCAAAGATGTTCGAACTAGTTTGGACTAACATCTGGGGCGCTTATTTGTTGTGCTCTTTTCTCTTGGTTAACCTTATTCCTTTTAGGGAATGGCTTCCCCGCGGTATTCACTGGCACAGCAGTTATTTTTTGGATTTTTGGCGTTTATCTTATGCCTTCTATTTTGGCATATGACCTTACTTCTTACTACCAAGAGTCATACTCGGCGCCACACATCAAGAATCCAAATGCTTCCGTAATTTTATTGCTAAATTTAACGCTAGGTTAGACTTTGTTAGTTTGGGTGTTATGTCTGTTTTTATCTGTAAAACCGGGAAAGGTAAAATATACCAAAGTTGAATATAAACAGGGCGGTTAACTGTCTTTCACATATAGCGACGCGGATCTCAACGACACAGACGGTGATGAATATCTTAACGGACTTTCCCAGTGACTCCATAGCGCAACGAGAGAGTGAAGTCCTATATGACCTTGAGTGGTTCCATCGATACTCATATCGTTCGCTCTCCTTGATGAGGCTATTTTTACAGTAGACTTTTTATTTGTCCTGCACATGGGAACACGGTAGTATATTTTTGAATAGTCACCTAATATGCCTCGCTACTCAGGTTCCGTGCAAGGTTCCGAAAATTCGCAACTTTGCGTCTTGTGTACCCACCCGGAGAAAATTATGGCCGCTATAGACCTCCTAAAGTGGGCTGCGACCGACGATGTATATGCGTGGAAGTACCCCTCGGAGGGGCTTTCTAGTTTCACGCAGCTAATCGTTTCGGAATCGCAAGAGGCTGTTTTTATCGCGGAAGGCCAGTTCGAGGGCCCGTTTGGTCCTGGCAGACACACTCTGAGTTCTAAGAACCTCCCTGTTCTCGAGAAGTTGTTCAAGGCCCCCTTTGGAGGGAAAACCCCGTTCACGGCGGAAGTCTGGTTCGTGAACAGATCTATTCCCTTGGATGTCAAGTGGGGGACAGCCACTCCGATCCAGCTTCTTGATCCAAAGTTCAATATCATGCTTCCCGTTCGCGCTTTCGGCCAATATGGGGTCCGAGTCGACCACTCAATCAAGTTCCTGAAAAAGTTGGTCGGGACAACGTCTCAATTCGACCGGAGTACATTAACAAGCTATTTTCGCGGCGAAATCCTTCGGCAGGTCAAGGATCTGATCGCGACTGAAATCGTCGACAAACAGATTTCGATTCTGCATATATCTTCGAACCTGAACGAGATCTCGAACGCGCTTCGAGAAGCGATGAAGCCGAAGCTCGAAGAATACGGGCTGGCGCTGATCGAATTCAACGTGAACTCGATCAACACTCCCGAAGATGACCCAGCTGTCATGCAACTCAAAGGCGCGCTGTCGAGACGAGCCGAACTGGACATACTCGGCACTACCTATCAACAGGAGCGCTCTTTCGACACCCTGAATGCGGCGGCCGAGAATACGGGCGGGGAAGGGGGGAGCGGACTGATGGGAGCCGGGATCGGGCTCGGCGTGGGTCTTGGGGTGGGAGGCCCCATGGGCAGTGCCATGGGTAACTTATCGGGGCACCTCAATACAGAAGGAGGCCTGAATTGCGACTCCTGTAACAAGACAAGTCCACCCGGATCAAAGTTCTGCAATGGCTGCGGAGGGGGCTTTGCACCAGCATCGGGCGCAGCGAATCCCGAAACTCAGCCTGCCAAGGCCATCGAGTGCGATAAGTGTTCGATGTCCTCTCCTCCCGGATCGAAATTCTGTGCCGTCTGCGGCGATCCCTTTATCCTCTGCCCTACTTGCGGCACCGACAATCCCGACGGGAGTTCGAACTGCAGAAACTGTGCCGAACCCATGCCGCGGGTATGCCCTGGATGCGATCAACAAGTGGCCGGCGACACGAAATTCTGCCCCAAATGTGGTCATAAGCACATGGAAACCTGCGGCAACTGCAGCGCTGAGCAGCCTATTGGGACGCGCTTCTGCGCTGAGTGTGGAACCCCGATCTCGGCAGGCGAAGACTCTTCACCTCAAGGAGATTCCGATGACTGACACAGGCCGGAGAGCCACGCTGATCTACGTGGCGATCCTAGTAGCCACGGTGGCCACGACATTAGCCTTGGCCTTTCTACTCATCCCGGAGTCGGCCCGGGGAGAGCGCTTCAATCTTGCGCTTGGGTTCATTATTTTCGGTGAAATTCTGGCGTCGTCATACGTCATTTGGATCGAGAACAGGGAAGACCCCGGAAACCGAGGACTCGCATATAACCTCGGAATAAGCTATGTAGTCATCACCTATTGTGCCGGAGTCTTGGCGCTCGCAGGCATTTCTGCCACGGAAATCTCCTTTGGCTGGCTCCTGGCACTCTACGTGGTTTGGAACTTCCTGCTTTTTGTCACCTTCTTGGTCGTCGCCCGGGGCGCCGGGTTCGTTGCCGAAATCGACACGCGGCGGTCCGATCGGCAAGAGTTCATGATCGCCCTCCGCCAGGAGTTTTCCGCAGTGCGCGATCTGGCGAATTCTTCGTCGGATGAGACTCTACTAGAAACAGTTTCGATCTTTGACTCGGTTGAAGAAGAACTCACCTACGCGACGACGGAGTCTCTGCCCGGAGTAGGCGCGCTGGATTCTCAGTTGCAGACGGGTCTTCAGTCAATTCGGGAGTCGCTGGAGGGTGGCCGCGAAGCTGCTACCTCGAGCGATACGCCCGCACGTACCCCTGTTGGAGCTGGGCAGGAGGGCTCCGGGGAAGAAGAGGCCTCGGCGCCAGGATCTTCGGTTGTCGCGGCCCGAGTCTCAAAGGAACTCGAAGAGATGAAGCGAGTCATCAAGAGACGGCAGGAACAGTTGAAACAACTGCGATGAGCCTCCGCGTTAATCCATCCTCTGTATTTTCACACCATGGTTTGCGCCCTTTGCCAACAGACTGGCCTGGAACTCAGCCCTCGAGCATGAAATTCTGCATCCGCACTTCAGGCCGCGTCTGTGCTCTGATCTTGTGCGGGATCTCGTCGGTTGAGGCCGCTTTGGCGCAGTCGGGCGACGAGGGGGCGAGTGGCAATCTTTTGCCTGCGATGATTATGATTTATTCGCTCTTTGTGGTTCCCTTCATCGCGCGTGCAAAGAAGAGAAGTGTGTTGGGCTGGACGATATCTTCCCTGTTTTTGTTGGGTATCCCAGGGTTTATCCTACTATTCTTGTCTGCGGTCAAACCGACCACCACAGTCAAGGGCGATCTGCGCCAGGTCCATGTGGCATCGAAGAACGTGCAGAAAATCGAGAAGGCAATCGCTGCAGAGAAAAAGAGCAAATTGACTTGGGCGGTTTTATTGGGGTTCTTCGGGTTCCTTACCTTCGGGATCACCTTTATTATTTTAATCCCTGTTGTTATGTCAAAGAATAAAAAGATAAAAGGTCTTGAAGCAGATCTCGAGTCAGCGGAACGACTGATGATGACATTGTACACCAGCGACGCTCCGCCGGCTCCTAAGGCGACATCCACTCCCCGCCCACTTGAACCGCATCTCGAACCGGCGCCCAAATTCGGGACGAGGACTTGTGTGTTCCAGTGTAAAAGCTGCGGGGCCAACAATTCAACCTCCCTCAGAACGAAGACTGAGGCTGCCGGCCGCAACCGCGGAGAAACTATCGATCTGGATAGAGTAACTTCGTGTGAATATTGCGGGACGAGTCACCAACCTGCCTAGGGCCGCGACGCTGGCGCTGCTGAAGAAGAGTAGACTGAGATTGATGTTGTTCTCACTGCGGCTGGAGAGAAGCAAGTAAACGTTATCAAGGTCCTTCGTGCGATTAGCCGGCCTGGGTTTGAAGGACGCCAAGCTGGCCATTGGGAAGCGGGAAGCCCTCATGAGCACCCTACGATGAGCGATACGGTTTACCTAAAAATTCTTAAAGGGAACACTAAAGCCAATGAGACTATGTGAGTTCTGTGGTGGATCGGTCGACGATACAACCAACCAATGCCCTGCTTGCGGTGCCCCGCAGTCAATACGACCTGTAACCGCCGCTACCGCGCAACCAACTGTGCCGGTAGCGCCGACTCCCGCTGCTACCGGGCAACCAACGGCACCAATAACGCCTAGTGCCGCTTCGCTTAAAAAGGTGGGTGCGCTCTGGTTGGTGTGGTTGTTCATCCCTTGGCTCAGCGGAGTCGGCCTGATCTGGATCGGAGCAAAGGCGGAGAAAAAGGCATGGATAGTGGAGGGCGTGATCTACAGCCTGCCGTTCTTGGCGTTCATGGTTATGGACACCGAATCACAATTGGCCGCAGATTCTGATGGCGTCGTTTTGTGGGCGATCATCGCCTGGGTCGTGAGCCTCGTCCGCGGGTTCAAACTCAAGCAACAATACGAGGACGCGGTGCGAGCCCTCCGATAGCCACTGTCACAAGCAAAATAATACGTAGTGTTTTAACATGCGGTGGCACCCCAAAAACCTATTTTAGTATCAAACGATCGCATATTGTGTGCACCACTACTATACGCTGCTCGAGCTGGGTGCTCTGATACTGAAGCCGATCGAGGTCTATCGTGTTAGCAGAAGCAAAAAGCTGAGATACTCGCCTAAGCGCTGCTCGTAAGACCTGCAAGATCTCCGATACGTCTTTTGGAAAACGCAGAATATACGTATGTCTTCTATTGTGTAATACATGTTCAAAAGTAGGGATTTCCCCCTTTTAAATATTCAGAGCATGATGTAATGTCAATAGACTACTGCTTCAAAGAGTGACCATAAATGTCCTTGGTAGCTTGGTCACTCAAAAAGTTAATAAAAAAGGGTAGTACTCTGATGGCTAGCTTAGTAAATATGGTTAATGAAACGACGGGTGAGACCCAAAAGGCTTACACTGGTTTTTCTTGGACTGCACTTTTTTTCGGCTTTTTTGTGCCAATGTTCAGATCTGATTGGGGCTCAGGATTCTTGTGGCTTGTAATTTTTTTGGGCTTTGCTATCGCCGTCCTAGCGACGGACCCCAACGGTATTGGCGGGTCCTTGGGCCTCGGTCTCATCATGGGATTTATCTATAATAAACGGCATTATGCAAGACTGGTTGCTAAAGGCTTTGCTCCAGCTGCTGGATAACACTAGATCGGCAACCGGCTAATAGGCTGAGTATAAAATGTGATCGATCGTTGCTCCGATATAAGGGTCAAAGAAGGCTAAAGCAGTTGATGTAACCTCCGCGGGGGAGACCAAAGCTGCTCAAATATAACAACGCCGCTGGATGCTTCGGATGCTCCCCGATAAAGATCATGGCGCGTCTGGATGTGGCGTTAACCCTAATGCTTAGCCTTCACAATTGCTGGAATCTGATGTGCCGAAGCCTCGCCACAGAGGCAGCACGCCAATTACAGCAGGAGACAATCTGTTCATGGTGAAGCATATAGCTCGTCTTATGCTAAAGATGAAAAGTTGGTTCTTTATTGTCGTGGCAGGACTTTTTCTTGCCGTCTACATCGCACCAGTTTATTTTTCAGATTCAGGGACGTTTACTAGTTACCAGATCTACGATGTGGTGACAAAAGTAGAGCATCAACTGGACGCATTTCAAGATAAAAATGATGAAGACAGGAAGGTATTTGTCATCGATATTGACGAGTCTAGTCTTGCAGCATTGGCCTCCGAATATGGTCGTTGGCCCTGGTCTAGATCAGTAATGGCTGAATTTATCGAATATCTTTCTATTGCTGAGCCTGCAGCAATTGGCATAGATGTCATTTACAGCGACCCGGATCTGAACGACATCGACGGTGATGAATATCTCAACGAAGTCGTCACATCACTGAGCAGCGTGTACTTGTCAGCTTTGAGATTGCCACAACATAACGACAAGTTGTCAGCAATCAGAACCACTTTACTGCCAAACATTGATGCAAAAGAAAATATCAATGAAGATAGTACGGTTGCTATGTTGTTACCGTTTCTGTCTGGAGCGCTTGAATCGCAGCGTTTCGGGCTAACCAACTTTGCCCATTTGCTGACTGACGACGGTATTGTTAGGCATTATCCTGTCGCTATGGATCTGAATGGCTACCGCATTCCCAGCTTGGCTTCACAGTTAGCTAGGGCAACCGGTGTTCAGCTTCCCCGCGAGAACCAAATTTTATTGAACTATCTTTCTGCGAATGAAAACGTTGACGTGCTGAGCTTTAATGCCACCTTCACCCGCCTTAAAGCTGAAGATGAGGCCCTGCTAAAAAAACTCAATCAGGCAGTGGTGATTATTGGTTCGTCAGCACCTGGCCTTTTTGATATTAAAACCACCCCGATTTCGAATGAAACTCCGGGCGTCATAATTCTTGCTTCTGCGGTAGAAAATTTAATTAACAACAATTGGTACCAAGAACTGAACTCTCTCCCGGGACTGTTCTTTTTAATACTGATGTTGTTATTTGGGTTGATTCGATTTATCAAGGGGTCCAGCGTCGAATCAGCTGACGCAATCTTTATAGCTATGGACGGACTCGCTCTAGCCCTGGCAGCCATAATGCTTGTTGCCTCTAAAAACTTTGCAGATATTTCTTTTGCAAGTCATTTTGCACTGGCATTCTACATCGTATGTCGGGTTTTTCAGGTGATATATAACCAACAATTAAGACAAGGCCGGTTACTTATCGGTCACAAAGGACACGCTAAGTTAGATCTTGTCTGCGGTAGTTATCATTTTGAAACTGCACCTGGAAATTCCCATAAACTTAAGACTGCTCTTTATAAAAAGAGCCCATTCATCGCTGTGTCATCCTCTATATTCGATACAGACGTTGGGCTTTTAGCTGAGTATGCGTCGCAAGGGGGGTTGTTTTACTCAATTGTGCCTGAAGGCGAGGGGGCGAAGGTGCAACAAGATATAGAGAGCGCTATCCAGAAATTTTCAATAGGAGAAAATAAGGTAATGTCCACCGTAGATCTTTTAACTTTACAAGAAAACAGTCTGTCTTCTTTAAGAGAGGTTCTGTCCGAAAAATTACCGCGACTGTTGCATTTAGCTAACGCAGGAAAATAACTAAAAAAAGGAAATAACATGAGTCTATTAATGCAAGGAGTTCTTCTGGCCTCGTTGGCGGTAGTATTGGCCGCGAGCGCTCACGCTGAATTTACAATGAAGGAAACCAGTCTTATGTCAAAGGCATCAAAAAAATCTGACATAATTGAGACGCTTTCCGCGGGCGAGGAGATCACCATACTCGGAAAAAAAGGGTTATGGTTGGAGGTCAGTACTGCTGATAAAACCGGTTGGTTACGCAGACTAAATGTTAGCAGTACAAAACCTGTAAAAAAAGATGCTGAAGGCGCTGCTGGTGCTTTGACATCTGCTGTCTCGATCGGGTCAGGTCGGGCGGGGAGCGGCAATGTCGTGAGCTCAACCGGTGTGCGCGGTCTCGACAAAGACTCTCTGGCGGAAGCTGAGTTCGACGAGGAAGAGTTCAACGAGTATGTTCAACTCGCTGTCTCAGCGAAAGAAGCCGAAGAATTCGCTATCGAAGGGGGACTCAAGTAATGAAGATGAAATTTAAGTTTGCGGCATTAGCCGTCGTAGCGAGTGTATCAAGCGTATCTATGGCCTTTAACTTTGACATTAATACCGGCGTAAACATGCTGAAAAAGGTAGCAGAGAATAAGGCGCTTATTACGGGATACACATATGATGAGGAACGCCAAATAGGCAGGCACTTATCTGGCAGCATTCTAGGAGCCTCTAAATTAGTTGATAACGCTGACCTCCAAAACTATGTCAATAAAGTGGGCCTTTGGGTTGCATCCCAATCAGACCGACCAGATATTGACTGGGTTTTTGGTGTCATTGACAGTGAAAGTATCAACGCATTTGCCGCGCCCGGTGGGTATGTCTTGATTACAGTGGGGCTTTACAACGAGCTTCAGACGGAAGCGCAATTGGCGGCGGTACTAGGTCATGAGATTGCACATATAACCGAGAACCATCATTTGAACTTGATACGAAAATCGATGTTGGTTAGTGAAGGTGGCGAATTAGCGAAGGACGCCGCCAAAGGAAGCGGCGGTATAGCGGAAGGTGTAATTCAAAACGCTCTCGGTTCTGGTGCTGAAATGATGGCTCGCGGTCTAGATAAGGACTCAGAATATACGGCTGATAACATTGGCATGGGGTTTGCTGAAAAGGCGGGTTACACTCCAATCGGTATGGCAGAAGTTGCAATGACGCTCGCAAACAAGCCATTAGACGACTCGGGAATGACTCTCCTCTTTTCAACACATCCAAGCCCTCAAGACCGACTTGAGAGCCTCGATATTGCTATGGAAACGGATGATATTCTCGACTCACTCGATAATCCAGACCTAGCGTCACGTTTTTCCGAACACGCTGTAGTGGCCGAGTAAATTTAGAAAAATTTTAGTGGGGCAGTTTAGAGATCTCCTCTGAGGAGCCTGCAGTTAAAGCGCCGGGCTCTGTTTGCACTGCAATATCCGTATCTTTGTAGGCGGGATGGGCAGTTTAAAGGCGCATGCAACGCACATGGAAATCGTAATGGCGTCATCGCCACTGCGATATATCTAAATTAGGATGGAGATATTATAGTGGAAAAAACAGTACGTTTTGGCAACGTGGGCGAATCTATCGGTGCAGGCTGCGTACTTGCAGTAATGTTTGGTTTCTGTGCTTGGTTGGCGTTTTATTTATTATCATCTTCAGATGGCTGGGGTTTTTGGAGTGTGATGGCGACAATAGGAGCGGTTATTTTTGGTGCAATGCTCTATTTTTTTCCCACTTTGGTAGCGTTTGATGTTTCTGGTAGAATCGAAGAAGTTAAAGAAATAAGGGACTGTTACCCAGAAGTTGGAATATATAAAGAAATTACAGTCTCACATCAGTATTTTTGGATTATCTTTATAGGAAATCTTTTTTTTGGTGCTACAGGGGTTGTATGGCTCGTACTGTTTTTTTGGGCGCATGCTCCAGGAACGGTAATCATCCCAGATGTGATCGTGACTAAGATCAAAGAAAAAAATCAACCCGATAAAGAATTAAAACCAGAGTCTGATCTCGAATCAAAACCAGAAGCAGAGCCAGAAATAGAACCTGCTCTCGAATTTGGGACGAGGACTTATGCGTTCCAGTGTGAAGGCTGCGGGGCCAAGGATTCAGTTTCAATCAAGACGAAGACTGCGACTGCCGGCCCTGCTGGCGTAACCCGGGGAGAAACCATCGATGTGGATAGCGCGACTTCGTGTCAGTATTGCGGGACGAGTCACTACCTCTGAGTATTCGAGACGGGGCCCTGCTTGTCATCGGATTTCCAAGAGTGAGTGCCCGCACTGTGAATTTAGGTGACTACGTTAGTAGGGGTCTTTACCCTTACCGAGGGCCAATTTTACATGATGAGCAACAACTGGGAGTAAAGCGGTGAGTAAGAAAATTGAGTGTGAAAAGTGTGATGGACAAATGAAAAAGTCTAGCTACAAGCAGGATGAGGGCGACGTGCAAGGCATTTTTACCTTGTTTGGGAGTGTGATGAGTTTCGGTATCGGGTCGGTACTTGCTTTGATTGCATACGCCGGGGTTACCAAATTGAACGATCCCAACTACGCACCAGGTGCTGCGAATGGTGTGAGATTTTTTGATTACACTCCTGAGGGGGTAGCAATCACTGCTTCTGTTGCACTATTCTTTTTCTACGTGACATTTTCCAGCAACAAGAAAGAAGTTGCTATACAAAAGTGTCAAGACTGTGGACACTTTTACGAGATTAAGTAGGGAAAATGAACAGATACCATCACCGGAGGACCAAACAAACCAAAGAGACAGAAAGTATAGGACAAATAAACGGCCTGTTGAGATTAAATTTCTTGACTGATTGGACTTCCCAGACTTTGTTAGACACTTTCTAGCCGAGAAAAATAGTCTTTTTCAAACTGCACTGGAGAAACGCCTCCCGTGTGACTGTGTCGCTTCACCGGATTGTAAAACATCTCGATAAAATTAAATATCTCTGTCTTCGCATCATCGCGCGTTGAGTATATCTTACGTTGCGTCACTCGTTTTTTAAAAGTCGCAAAGAAGCTCTCATCTACGGCGTTGTCATGACAATTTCCACGGCGACTCATAGAGGGCTCCAGATTGTTTGAGGCTAAAAACGAGAGATAGTCAGCACTTCCGTATTGGCTTCCTTGGTCGCTATGAACTAATACGCCCCCCTTGGGTTGTCTCTGCCACACTGCCATCATCGACGCTCGAATGACTAAGTGCCGATCAATATTTTTATCCATCGACCAACCAATAATGCGACGGGAGAATAAATCGAGTACGGTTGCAACGTACAAAAAACCTTCGTGTGTGCGGACGTAAGTAATGTCACTCACCCACGCCTGATTCGGCATACCTGGACTAAACTCTCTGTTTAGAACGTTATCAGCAATACTGCCCAACTTACCGCCTTTGATGTAACGGCGTTTATAGCCTATTTGCGCTTTGAGCTTGTTTTCTCCCATGATTCGGGCAACGCGGTGAACACTGCACGCTTCACCGCCATCAAGAAGATCTCGATGAATCCAAGGGCTACCGTAGGTACCACCGCTGGCAATGTAGAATTCCTTGATCCGCTTTAGCAATCGCTGATCTTCAACAGCGTGATTGGATAATGGTTTATCCAGCCACGCATAAAAGCCGCTGCGATGTATTCTAAAAATACGACACATGGCTTGAATAGAAAATTCAGGACGATGATCACGAATGAATGCGTACTTTACTCGTGGTCTCTGGCAAAGTACGCGGCGGCCTTTTTTAGGATATCGCGCTCCTCAGTCATTCGCCGCAAGTCAGCCTTGAGTCGCGCGTTCTCAGTTTCGAGATCCGCCTTGCCGGCCTGGCCGGGGTTGGCTTTGCCGTACTTCTTGATCCAGGCATAAAGGCTGTGAGTGGTCGTGCCGAGTCTTTGCGCAACATCAGCTACAGAATAGCCTCGCTCAGAGACCTGTTTAACCGCTTCTTGCTTGAACTCGTCTGTGTATCGCTTGCCTCTCATAAACACCTCTCATAGAGTTAGATTCTAACGCTATTAGGTGTCTAGTAAACTCTGGGAAGTTCACTTCGCGATGGTCTGGCTGATAGATTGCTTACTTACTTGCTCTACGGCTGAGTGGGCACGGGTTCAGCCCGCTCCGGAGCGGCTACTTTTTCTGTATTTGCCTTACGAATACTGTCTCTTATGGCGTGCCTCCACTCACGCCGTCGCTGAGCACCCAAATTTTGCGTCGTCATAAACTCTGCTAGTGCTTTTGGCTCGGCCCTGCTGTTAAAAGCATTCAGTGCTGGATCTTGTGTCTCTCGCATCCATGTCGCCATCAAAAATCTTAGGTCGGTAAGTTCTTTTTGATATTTGGGGTCGGCGATAAGGTTAACGAGGCAGTCTGGATCCGCTTGTACATCATACAACTCCTCTACCACGCGGTATGTTAGGAGCTCTAATCTGCTGGCAATCTTTTCATCTTTCTCTGCCAGCTCCACCATGCGCTTGTAGGTGTTCATGTGCATGGTGGCTGAAGCCATGCGGCGTTTCCCATTGGACTAGGGATTAAAGATATAAAGAAAGCGTTTAGTTTCAATTGCTCGCATCGGGGTGCGCTCGCCAGACGAGTTTTCAGCATATTCCTTGAATATTCTGTCCCACCCATCTTGAGATTCCCCACGCATCAGCGGTAGCAAGGAACGCCCTTGAATACCCTTGGGGATTTGGGCGCCAACCGAATCCAGTAGTGTAGGCAGAATATCGATGGCTGACACCATATGAACATCGTCAACCGTATTTTCCTGGACAATGCCGGGCCACCGAAAAATGAGAGGCGTGAGCGTACTGTGGTGATAAAGCTGAGTTTTTACAAAGGGAAAGGGCATTCCGTGATCTGAAAGAAACATAACCAGTGTATTGTCGGCTTCGCCGGACGCCTGCAGTGCTGCCAAGATCTCGCCCACCGCATCATCGGCACGTCTTACCGTTGAGTAGTAATGAGCGAGCTCTTGGCGGACAATCGGATCATCAACCAGATAGGGTGGCACGTATACCTCATCGGGTGTAAAAATTCGTGAAGGGACGAATGGATCTTCCACCGGCTCGCCCCTTCTGTTTAGACCATAGAATGGCAAGTGTGGGTCGCTCACATTGATTAGCAACGAAAAGGGTTTTCCCGCTAATTTTGCCGCCGCAATTCCCCGTGCGGTGGAAACACCAAATGAGATAGGGTCTTTCCGATGCAGTAGATCGCCAGTTGGCAGACTATCCAAGACTAAATCCCATGGATAAGGAGAATAGGGCGTAGAACCGGGGACTTTATGGCGAATCGCGGTGAAGTAACCTGCCTCTTGCATTAAGTCTGACAGTGTCAGATATCCTGGGTTCGCTACCTGATAGAAACCTTCAACTTTGTTGGAATGAGGGTACCGCCCGGACCACATGACATTGCGTGATGGCGTGCAGTTTGCGACCTGCACGTGTGCTTTTTCAAATCGGATGCCCTGGCTTGCCAGCTGATCAATATTGGGTGTTGTGCCGGGTACAACCGCGCCGAATGCACCCACCGAGTCAGCATTCATATCATCAACGATGATCAACAAGAGATTTGGCTTAGCTACGCCCGCCGGACTGAAATATGCGCACACCAGTGCGACCAGAAGCGCTGAGATAAGTCGATGCCGTTCTCTCAAGGGTGCGGATAGTATGTCGGCAATTGACTTCACGCAGGCTTGCAAATCATATAGTGCTGAACAGATTTTTCGGGATCGTTGAGTGATTCAACTTCCCAGCCAGTGTCTTGGACCAAGCGCAAGGCATTTTCTCTGGAATACACGGCACGCAACAGAGGCTTTCCTGGCACCCAATCGACGAAGTCAGCAGGCGGAGTAAGAGCAGCATCTTTCTCCAGCATTGCGGCCTCGATATAAGGACGCATGCTATCAACAAAACCATGCCCTCCGTCGGTTAGCTCATTGACAAACAAACTAAAAAAAATTCTTCCCTCGGGTCTTATGTAGCGTCGAAGCACCTGCAGCATGCTTACATAGTCGTGCGGGGCCAGGTGGGTGAAGACCGAGAATAAGCAAATTAAATCAAAGCCTTCTTCTTGAGCTGGTAGTCGGGTGTTGGCCGATAACGGTTTCCCCTCCGGGTTGTACATTTCATTGTGTGTATCAGAGGGAAAAAAAGTAAAACGATCATCGGTCACATTGACCTTAAGGAATTCAATAAGCGGTGTGTGGACATCTATGCCCACGTAGCTCCTTACTGGTAACTCCCTGTCGAGTATTGCCTGCACCAGCTTTGTACCACAACCCATATCCAGGACGTCGGTCTCGGCCAGGGTAGCTTTGCCCAGATTGCGACACATGAGTTGTATCAAGTCATAACCAGATTCTACGGACTCGACTTCGTTGTCCGCCTTGCCTCCGCGTCGAAACTCTCGCGGAACACTTAATCTTAAATTGGACATTAAATATGCTCCGGTAAGTTTTTTATAATGTCTAGAAAATATTTAATGTGCGAGCTAAGCAATATATTACCCCATTACCGCCTGCATAGCAGCAGATCTGTATTGGCGGCGTCCCACCCTTTTTTCAATAGAGCGATGTACCCTAAGGCAGTTTTTCACGAGGCGTAAGCCCGTAGCGTAGGCCAGGAAAAAACAACCCCACGGGTCTGACGTCAACATATCGCGCATTATCGACGATTGAAGTTGCTGTCTCGCCATTCTGTATTCACACAGCAAACGCATTGTTGTTAGGTTCGATAAAAGTGAAACCTCTACCGCCAGATTAGCCAAATATTCATTGATGACGGTGAGGAGCCTGAGCGTCCCAGAGGTGGGCTCACTACGCGAACCCTTGTCTGTGAACATTTGAATGCAGCTTTCGGAAGGCTGTGATGAAGAAAATTTCCTTGCGGGCAGATTTACCCGACAACGCTAGGCTAGTAGACTAGCCATCTCTCCTTCTCAACGGCTGGAGCTCTAATAATCAATAGGAGAACACTCCATGTATCCAACGCTAATCGAGTATCTTGATCACTGGGCGACCCAGTCCCCTAATGATGTTTGGCTGCGGGAGCCCCACGGTGAGAATTTAACGGAGTGGACCTGGTCGCAGGTGCAAGCCGAGGTCGGTGCCATCGCGGCCTGGCAGGAGAGCTTCTTGGGTGGCCCCGAGATAAATGTGGGCTTGCTATCTCGTAACCGAGCACACTGGTTTATGGCTGACCTTGGCACTATTGCCGCCGGCAATGTGACGATTCCCATGTTTATCACACTGCCGCGCGATACCGCCGAATACGTTATGAGTTTTACTGAAATGAAGCTGCTATTCGTCGGTGAAACTGAAAATTGGGAAGCGGTAAAAACCGTTCTGCCTGAGGGTATTGTCCTTGTGACGTTGCCTGGTGTAACGCTTGACGAGCCACACCTGCGCTGGGAAGACTTGGTGGCTGCGCACGCGGGGCAGAGTTCTTCGTATGAATGTCAGCCCAGTGATCTCGTTTCTATCGTCTTCACCTCGGGCACCACGGGTGTTCCTAAGGGGGTTATGCAAACGCACGCCTCAAATGAGATACCGGTTAACCGTTTCCAAGAGTCTTTTGCCACGCCGCCTCGCGGCCGCTATTTTTCCTATCTGCCTCTGGCACATATTGCCGAGCGGCAGATTGTGGAGTATGCCTCGCTGATTAATGGCGGAGTGGTGTATTTCAACGAGAATATGATGACGCTACTGCGCGATTTACCCGCCTGTCGGCCCCACATCATGTTTGGGCCGCCACGGGTATGGGAGCAATTACAACAGGTGATCATCGGTCATTTCGGCTCACAGCAAGCGGTGACTGATGCACTGGAGCGGGACCCGGAAGGTTCGGGTAAACACATTCGCGACATGCTGGGACTTGACGATGCGCTATACCTGCTCACCGCGGCGGCGCCGACCCCGCCGGCCCTCATTGAATGGTATGGCCAGTTCGGTCTGGATTTGATGGAGGGCTTCGGTCAGACCGAGGCTATGGGTCTTTCGGCCAACACCCACGAGCACCGCAAGGTCGGCTCGATAGGCCAAGTAGTGGGTAATGTGGAAGTGCGTATCAGCGAAGAGGGGGAGTTGCTGGCACGGGCAACAGGGCTTGCCACGGGATATTACAAGGACCCCGAGAAAACGGCCGAAACCTTTCGCGAGGGTTGGATTTATACAGGCGACAAAGCCCGGATTGATGAGGAAGGCTTTATTTTCTTGACCGGCCGGATGAAGGATTATTTCAAAACCATACAGGGTAAGTTTGTCGCACCTACACCGATAGAGAACGAATTTGCCAAGCATCCGCATACGGAACAGCTGTGTCTGCTGGGGCGTGGCTATTCCAAGACTGTCATGGTGTGTGTGCCCAGCGCCCTTGCCCAGCAGGAAGAGCCCGAGCAACTTGTTGCGGCACTGCAAGAGCATGCGCGGGTGGTCAACGAGAGCGTGGACAAGCATGCCCGTATCGGCGCTGTAATAATTTCAGCTGAGGCCTGGTCGATTGATAATGGCATGCTGACGCCGACGCTTAAGATCCGTCGTGAGCAGATCGAACAGAGATTCGGCGAACGAGCTCAGCAACTTGCTCGAGCGGCAGCAGAGCAGGGCGAACTGTTAATTGAATGGCAGTAGGGTGAGTGAGTTGCTCCGCCCTACTCAAACAGCGATGCCCAGTTAATGCCGTTAATGTGTCCGCCGCCATCGACATATAGAGTATTGCCTGTCATGTAGCGTGCGTCCTTGCTGGCGAGGAATAATGCCACGCCGGAGATGTCTTCGTAGGGATCTCCCATATAGCCCATCGGGATCTGCTTATTGACCCGCGCAGCCATTTCCGGTGCAAATTCTTGCATAGAAAGAAAGGCTGCAGTAATAGCGCCAGGACAAATGGCGTTCACGGTAATCCCGTGAGGCGCCCACTCCCTCGCGGCACTGCGAGTGAGGCAGCGTAGGGCTTCTTTGGCGATATTATAGTCTGAGGTTTGCGGGTGTGCATTTACCCCGTTGAGCGAACAGAGATTGATAATGCGTCCAAAGCGCTGCTCTTTCATTGAGTCAAAGGCCGCATTCATGGCCCAGCGGGCGGCGAATAATCCGCCGTCAAGTTGGCGTTGAAACTCTGCGTCGGACTTCTCTTCAAGCGCGGTCAAAGTGCCGAGAGGAACCGCATTGTTGATCAGAACCTGGACCGCGCCGAACTGCTCTATGGCGCCGCTTAGCAGCGCTAAAACCTGTTCCTTTTGGGTGACGTCACAGTGTCGGTAGACCACCTTGGCTCCCTCGGCTTCGAGTGCGACCGTCAAAGCCTCGCCTGCCTCATCGTTAATGTCTGCGGCCACCACCTGATAACCCTCCGTCGCAAACCGCGTTGCGAAAGCCTTTCCTAGTCCATCTGCGGCCCCTGTTATTACCACGACCTTATCCATTACGCTCCCCAAGGATTGTGACAGTGAAATTATCTGAACATTGTGTTTACCGTATCAATATAAACTTAGCGCGGTTGAAAGGGACAGTGTGTGAGGCTAAAAAAACGTATAAACCTCAATAGGTGCCCGTTAGAAGGCGTACGTCAAGGTAACGCCGTAGTTACGCGGTTCGTTCCACTGCCCAAAGGATGCTAACGGAGGGATGAGCACTGCCCGGTAATAACGCTCATCCGTGATATTGCGACCATAGACCGAAACCGTCAACATATCGCGCAAGCGAAAGTCGATATTTGCATTCCAAAATCCGAGTGCATCAACGTCGCCCAGCGGATCATTATTGAAAATCGTGACATAACTATCGCGCCATGCGTAGTTCACGTTGTAGGACATCTCGCTGTCGTCGAACACAGGCTGCACATAGCGTACTCCTGCGCCAAAGGTAAATTCAGGTGTGTTGCGCATTTTAAGTTTAGAGGCGTCATCAGGCACTCCTGGAATGCCGGCTATTTGAAAGTTGTCGTAACCGGCATCAAGATAGCCACCTTGCGCCACTAGCGTTAGGCCGTCCGCCAACAGCGCTGTCATCTCTAACTCCAGCCCCTGCATAGTCGCTGATGAAGCGTTCAGGACGACCGTGTCTACGAGGCCTGATGGGTCTGTGACAATGATATCCTCTTGCTTGTCCTTATATTCGCTGGTGAATACTGCAGCATTGATACGTAGGCGCTGGTTCCACCAATCACTCTTTACACCGGCCTCGTACGTCTCCACTGTTTCGGGATTATATTGGCGAACATTGTCTACAGAGGTGATGCGCCCGAAAAATCCGCCGCCTTTGAAACCTTCGGAGTATGAGACATAGGCCATAAGATCGTCTGTAAAGTCGTATTGTGCGCCGATACGGGGCGAGACCTGATCCCAGTCAGCGTCGACTTTGACAGTCTCTCCGCCGGGAACGAGTGGAGAGCCGTCTTCTGACTCAAACTGAGAGCTGGAAGGTTCCAGACTTCTTTCGTCATAGGTGTAACGCGCAGCCAGATTGAGTGTGAGCTTATCGGTCAGCGACCAGTCTGCGCTGGCAAATGCGGCATAAGACGTGTTTTCTCCACGCTGTTTGATGATTGCGCGGGTGCCGACCGGCCATGTGCCACCAAAGGAATTTGTTGGGAAAGGTCCTGTTGGAAGATATTTCCACAAATCATAGCTGGTCTGCGCTGCATCGTACTCAGAATGCCAGTAGTAGAGGCCAGCGGTCATCACCACGTCACCGATATTGCCAGTAGTGCGTAGTTCTTGACTGAATTGGGAATAGCTCTCGTCAACATTGACATACAAAAATTCGAGACTGTTTGCATCATATTCTTGGCGAGAGCGCTCGTCACGATCAATATAGCCGGTAATCGACGTAATCATCCAGTCGCTGAGGTCATAGTTCATTTTGAGGTTAAAAAAGTCATTCGTAGTGTCGGCTGAGTTAGGGGCATTGGTGGAACTGTGGTCCTCATCGCTACCTGTATCGAACAGGAAACAACCACCAAAGTCAGGTGATAATAGGCATGCGGCATCTTGGGGCACAGAGAATTCAAATTTATTGAAGTCTGCCCAGGCTCCCACTTCAGACTTATCACGTGTGCGTTCAGCCGTGAATAAAACATCGAGTTCGTCAGTGAACTGGTAAGCTAGGGTTACGCCGTAGTCTGCTAGATTCTGACCGCCTTGGTCTTTATTGTAGGTCGTATTTTTAATGTAGCCATCGCTTTCAAGTTTGGAGGCAAAGAGTTTTACACCGCCTTTATCAGTCAGCGGTAAGTTTAAAAGACCGCGAATATCCTGACGGCCGTTCTCCCCAAGCGTACCCTGGACTTTTCCTCCGAATTCTTTGGTTGGGGCCGTGCGAATAATGCTAAGCGCACCACCGATAGTGTTTTTTCCAAAGAGCGTGCCCTGCGGACCACGCAAAACTTCGATGCGTTCGAGGTCAAAGTTTTCCAGTATCTGTCCGGAGTTTGTGCCGAGATAAACGCCGTCCAGCAAGACACCAATGCCTGGATCAAGGCTTTTGTCAATCTCTTGATAGCTAACCCCTCGTATGGCTATTGCAGCACCCGACTGCAGCCCCGGCACTCTATCAATGAGTAAGTTGGGGACGAATCCTTGGATGTCCTGCAAATTCCGAATGCTGGACTGCGCTAACTCTGCAGCCGTTATTGCGCTTACCGCGACAGGCACTAGCTGCATGGACTCTGCTCGTTTTCGTGCGGTAACAATCACCTCTTCAAGCGCAAGTGTGGGCGCATCGTCGTTCGCATGAGTCGTGATCGGAGTGGTTACTCCAATAAAAAAACATGTCAAGGCAGGCACTAATGCAGTTTTCTCTAACATACGTATACATTCCCAGTTATTACTTTTGCCTCAACCAGAGCGTAGCGCGGCTCCAGAGGTCTGATGTTAGTTTATCAGCATCTGGCGTACAATCGTTGACGTAGGGCTATTGGAAGGTTTTTTTGACCAGTCCGGAGCTCGGGGTACGCTTTCGTTTTGAGTCATTTCAGCTAATAGTGTGCTGGTTGAGTGACTGTCCTAGGCTCTAGTATGTGAAAATGCCCTAACCCACCAAACAGTAGTGAGAAACATATGAAGGTACTCGTTGTCGGCGGCACAGGTTTAATTGGTGGTGATATTGCGCTGTACCTAACATCGCGAGGACATAATGTGACTATTATGGCACGTAAACCTTCTGTTGTGCCTTGCTTGGCTGCGCTGCCATTTATGCAGGGCGACTATGTCAACGATAGCCTTGACGACGAGCGACTCAGTGGATTTGACGCGCTTGTGTTTGCTGCAGCCGCCGATATCCGCGCCCTGCCCATGGACGGCAGTGTGAGCCCCGAGACCTTTTATAGCGAAGTGAATGACCGCGCTGTACCGCGATTTTTTGCTGCTGCCCGAGATGCTGGGATTGCGCGAGCAGTTTACATTGGCACCTTTTACCCGCAGGTCGCCCCCGAGCGCATCGGTATTTGTCCCTATGTCACTTCGCGGCACCTTACCGACACCGCGGTGCGCGCACTGAGCAGCGCGACGTTTAACGTGTGCAGTCTGAATGCGCCTTTCGTACTGGGTCACATCGATGGCCTCGACATTCCGCACATCGGGGCGCTGGTCGCTTACGCTAAAGGGCAGCTCGGTGATCTGCCGGTGTTTGCGCCACCGGGTGGCACGAATCACATTAGCGCTCACTCTATCTCTGTCGCGACGCTCGCTGGGCTGGAGGACGGCGAATCGGGCAAAGCCTATCTGGTCGGGGATGAAAACATGAGTTGGAAACACTATCTTGAGTTGTGGTTTTCTGCCGCTGGCAATCCGCAAGAGCTGGCGGTAAAAGAGGACGAACATCCCATGCTGCCATCAGTGATTATGTTTGCAGGTGCCGGTGCTACCGTACACTATGAAACGGAGGCGTCAGAAGAGCTGGGCTATCCCCGTCAGCAGATCGCAGGTCTGATTAAACAGGTGGTAGACAGTTACTCGATTTGAATGTATCCGGTTTAAGTGACGAATGATGGAGCATTACCGCTGTCACGCAATACCTGCCGTTCTTGGACATACAATAGGGTGTGTTCCCTGCTTGGATATGCCGTTGCAACATTCTTTAAACCGCAGAAGATGTTGTAGCCACGGGTGAACGTCTAAGGTGATGCAGCACATTGATTTTTTATCAGTTGGATCAATGACTTAGTCTTATGTGAATTAGTAAAAAAAAATAAAGATCCAATCGCAGATACGGTGCGTAAGGCCCATATATCCAGCCGAGGGTGCGTCGGCTCGATTGAAAGTGCAGGAGAACAATAATCATCATACATTTACTTACAGGTGGATACAGTTATGACTGAAAACTTACAGGCCAACGATGCGGTTGGTATTTCCTTTTGGCTGATTTCGATGGCGCTTGTCGCTGCGACGGCCTTTTTCTTCCTCGAACGTGACCGTGTGTCACCTAAGTGGAAAACGTCTCTTACGGTATCAGGTCTAGTCACTCTCATTGCTGCAGTGCATTATTTTTATATGCGTGATGTTTGGGTGAGTACAGGTGAAACACCGACTGTCTACCGCTACATTGACTGGTTACTAACGGTTCCACTGTTGATCATAGAATTTTACCTGATTCTGTCTGCGATCACTAAAACGCCCGTCGGTGTGTTTTGGCGTTTGCTGATCGGTTCTCTCGTCATGCTGGGCTTTGGATTTGCCGGCGAAGCGGGCGCGATGGACGTGAGTTTGGCGTTTTGGATTGCAATGGCGGCTTGGGTCTTCATTATGTGGGAGATCTTTTTCGGTCAAGCGAGCAAGATCAACGCTGGCAGCGGAAACGCCAATGTGCAGAAGGCCTATAAGGCGATGGCATTGCTGGTGACGATAGGTTGGGCAATTTACCCTATCGGATACTTTATGGGTTATATGATGGATTCAGCGAATCCGGATGCGTTGAATATCATCTATAATGTCGCCGATCTGTGGAATAAAATCGCCTTTGGCCTAGTCATCTGGGCTGCAGCAATAGCCGACTCTGAACAGTAGGTTTTTAGGATGGAAGAAAGGGTCGGCTACGCCGGCCCTTTTTTTTGCTTATTTTTTGTCTCTTGGCCACTGAAGTAATAACGAGCATCACGTATTGGCAAGCGATACCTCGCCTCGATCGATGGCGCGTTCTGGAGCAGACCTGCGCAGAAAGGTGGTCATGTCATCTTTTGGATTTATTCTATACTCTCAGTGCAGTCAGTCCTGAAGGGTCTGGTTACAAGACTCGACGTACGCTGTCGATGAAACAATAACAAGGTATTCAAGGAGGCTTGCAATGGCTGAGCGATTTGAGGGCAAGGTGGTATTGGTTACAGGTGCAGGTTCGGGGATTGGCAGAGCCTCTGCCCAGCGTTTTTATGCTGAGGGCGCCAACGTATTCCTAGTGGATATCAATGCTGAAGGGCTCGCCGATACCATGGTGCAGATGCCCGACACCGCCCGCGTGCAATCGATGGTTGCTGATATAAGCCTACCGGAGGTCTGCCATGCCACCGTGACGAAAGCAGTCGAGGCTTTTGGGCAGCTAGACGTGCTGTGCAACATTGCGGGCATTCTGCTGACTGGGCGTATCGAAGATATCACCCCAGAGGCCTGGCAGCGGATTTTGCAGGTTAACCTGACCTCGGTGTTTTTCTTGTGTCAGGCCGCAGTGCCAGAACTTACAAAAACGCGTGGCAATATCATTAACATGGCGTCCACTGCCGCATTGACAGGGCAGGCGTATTCGTCGCCTTACGGTGTCACTAAAGCGGGGGTGGCGATGTTAACCAAGTCTCTGTCGATGGAACTCGCTGAACGCGGTATTCGTGTGAATGCGGTGTGTCCCGGGGCAGTGAATACGCCCTTGGCAGCTACGGCAAACTTCCCTAAAGACGCTACGCCGCGGTTGATCGACAAGTTGATGTCATTCTATGGATTTGCAGAACCCGCTGAAATTGCTTCTCTGGTTGCGTTTATCGCATCTGATGAGGCACGCTACATGAGCGGTTCTGTAGTGCCCATCGATGGCGCGCAGACGGCCGGTTGAAGATGAGGCGTTGTAAGACCAGGCAACGCTTTTGCGGTTGGAAAAAGCACACTGCTTTGGGCTGCAGCTGAGCCCGATCCCCGACTTTTCATCTCTTTTCCCTCCGGCCTCGAAAGACGCCGCTGTGAGAAGTCCATTGGCGGCAAAGCTTGGAAACAATTTTGGCTTTGTAATGAATCAGACCCAGCCTTTTCTCTTAAAGAAAAAATACAGGCTGGTGGCGATGGTGATGAACACCACCCAGACGCCCGGGTATCCCCACTTCCAAGCGAGTTCAGGCATGTGTTTGAAATTCATTCCATATATGCCGGCGACAAATGTTAGTGGAATGAAAATAGCGGAAAAGATGGTGAGTATCTTCATGACCTCATTGAGCTTGCTGCTGACGCTGGAGAGGTAAATGTCCAGCAGGCTGGAGAGAATGTCCCTGTGTGTTTCTATAGATTCGATAATACGCATCACGTGGTCATGCACATCTCTTAGATAGATCTGCGTGCTGGGTTTGATGAGTTCGGATTCACTGCGCAATAAATTGGCGGATAGGTCCCTGACAGGGGAGATATAACGCCGCATTTTGATGACTTCCAATTTAATCTGGTGAATTTTTTCCAACATTTTTGGCGTTGGATCGGTGAATATGTCGTCTTCAAGCGCAGCCAGGGTTTCGTCTAGCTGATCCAGTATGCCGAAGTTCTGATCGACAATCGTATCCAGCAACGAATACATCAGATAATCCGAACCTAGGCTTCTGACGCGACCGTGGCTGTTTTCAATACGCGTGGCAACTAAGGAGAAGAGCGAGTCGGTTTTTTCCTTGAAGGCAAAAACGAAATTTTTGAGGACAATCAGGCTGACCTGCTCATAGGCAATATTAAATTGGTCATTATCGGGTGCTAGGCTCTTCAGCACGATGTAAAGATAGTCCTCGTGCTCCTCTAGCTTAGGCCGTTGGTGCGTGTTGAGAATATCTTCTAGCACCAAAGGGTGAATATTGAAGTGCTCGCCGATAGATTCCACGATCGATGCGTCTGCGAGTCCCTCGATTGTGACCCATGTGATTGAGTCCTGATCACGGTACTTCAGAGCGTCGTCTATTGATGACAACGAGCGCTGTTCGCAGTGGTCTTCGCTATAGTCGATCAACGTTAGCTTTGTATCTGGGTGATGAATGTCGCCTATGTGAATCAGCGATCCGGGCGCGAGGCCCGATTTGTGAGAGCTTTTTGTGCCGCTTTTAGTCATCATTGTTGTCTCGCAACACGGATTCTGGCTTAACCCACTGAATTTTTTTATAATCGAAGTCACCCTGAATTGTGGGCTTAACGATTTCAAAGTATGGGGACAGGTCGAAATCCCGCGGGGTGAAATGGCTGTAGTGCTTAGGTTTCAGCAGGGCGGTGTCGTATTGCCCCGGTGCATTGCTCTGATTCCCGGGTGCCTCATGGGGAATGATGGGGTATTTCACCGACTGGAACGCCTGAGCAATAAGCGTTGAGCAGATCGCCATAGTAGGAT
The DNA here is from genome assembly GCF_047729875.1 of Halioglobus sp. Uisw_031. NCBI lineage: Bacteria > Pseudomonadati > Pseudomonadota > Gammaproteobacteria > Cellvibrionales > Halieaceae > Halioglobus > Halioglobus sp. Uisw_031. The sequence continues at coordinate 1,097,638 of NZ_CP159826.1, forward strand.
CTCCGCTCCCCAGTTCCATCAGGCGCCGACGATAGCGTGTCGGTACCGGTGGCATGGGAAGCAGGTAGCGGACGAGGTCGACAATATTTTGTGTGTCGTAGCGGAGGCCTTCGCGGTCAAGCGCATACTGCAGTGTGGCGAGCCTGTCCGGCTCTGTCAGGTTGACGGGCCGGCAAATCCGCGTGTTGCAATTCGCATATTTTCCCAGCGGAGACCGGATGACACCTTCCGCTAGGTCCGCTTCAATCACAAAACCTTCGCCATCTGCTCCCTTGCCCACAAACATACACACATGTGACCATGTGGATTGGGTCAGATACTTGATGGCCGTGCTGATGCGGCTGTTTCCCTCCACTAATAGTAGATCGCCGGGCCTTAAAGCATCATCCAGCTGCGCCTGACTTAATACTGAAAAGCGTTCGTAGTGGCTGCGAGGCTGGCTCAAAAATCTTGCGAGCCGCAACCCCAGTCGTTGGAAAATAAAATTCATGTCGGCCCTACACAGTCTGCAACGCACTGGATACCCATCTGCACAAGCATAAGGCTCTGTTGCAGAAAAATCTATGGCAGGTGAAGGCTTTTGCAGTACACTTTCGGTGTAGGCTACATCGATGTCATCGCCCCCATTCGACATCCTAGTCGCTAAACACTCTGATTTGCACCACCCGGCGATAAAATGACAGCGAGAGATCGAAAGGCGCTTATTGCCAATGGTTTATGTCATCCAATAGCAGTGGCGCGCCGTAAGGGAGTATCATCTGGCTTTAAAGGAGAATATTTTAGTGGTCAATATCGGCAAGAAGGCTTTGCGTGGCGTGTTGCTGAGCACGGTATTTTTTCTTTTGAGCGCCTGCAGCGATGGCAATGATTCGTCTAGTGTAGCGACGCCAGGGCCTTATGCGGACGAGGCCCTGTGGCTATGCAAACCAGGGATAGAGACCGACAGGTGCCTGGAGTTGGATCAGACAATCACTTATGTTTATGAAGATGGCAATACGGCAGTATTTGAGCATGAGACTGTCGTTGATGCTCCTTTTGATTGTTTCTATGTCTACCCAACGGTAGATATGCGGAGCGAGCCTGGAAACATGCTCGACCTCTCCGACGATACCCTGATGTTGCGGCCTCTCTACAATCAAGCAGCCCGCTTTACGCAACTGTGCGACATGTATGCACCGAAGTATCGGCAGATGACGATTGGGACGTATACGTTAGAGAACCCTTTTGACAGTGAGTATTTTCAGCTCGGTTATTCGGATGTAGAAGAGGCCTTTAATCAGTACCTTTTGGAGAATCCTGGCCGCAATTTTGTACTCATGGGGCATTCGCAGGGTTCTCATGTCCTGCTACAGCTTCTTCAAAACCGTATCGATAATGATGAGGCCCTAAGAGCTAGGATGATCTCTGCGCTGACGATTGGACCTACAGGCCGGCTGAAAGTCCCAGTCGGCGAGTTGTCTGGGGGTACCTTGGATAATATAGCCCTGTGTAGCTATGAGAGCGAGACAGGCTGTATCGTGGCCTACGATAGTATCGCCGCGGGAGATGAAGCGCAGCGGCCAGTCCCGTTGCAGCCGCGCCCGTGCGTGAATCCAACCGAGTTGGGTGGGGAGCCAGGGATCGCCGCCATGACGATTTATAACAGCGACGAGGGCATCCCTTTCCCGGAGGGGGTAGAGACCTATTGGATTGGCTATCTTGGTCTGTACTCCGCAGCCTGTGAAAGCGACGGTTTCCTAGGGATTGGTGTCGCCCCCGGGCAGACTACTGTTTACACACCTGAGCTGATCCAAACATTTTTCGGTGGGTCGTCACTGCATCTGGCAGATTACAATTTTGGAATGGGTGACCTGTTGAGAATTGTTGACACTCACGCCGCTAATTTCTGAGGGTTTAACGCGTTAGGTGGTTTTTTCACTGCTGCAGGTATGGGAGTACTTGGTTTTCAAACAGGCGCAGCATTTCCCATGCGCGTGCGGGCTCGATGCCCGCTAGCAGTGGATTAAGATAGAGCACAGTATCGTCACCCAGTTCGCTGAAGAGTGCCAGAGACTGCTCTGGAGTGAGTACTCGATAGGCTGGACTTTGCCGCACCGTTTCCGGTGTTATGCCGCCCGCATAGGGCCCTGCAGCTTTGCCGAAGGCCTCTCGCGTCCAGGTGCTGTAAGAGATAAGTTGGTGACACACGTGGGGATAGATCCACTCCCAGTCTTTGTCCGGGTGCTCCGAAATCCAGAGAAATATAGGGCCCTGCGCCGGGTAGGGGCCAGGATCAGTTTTGCCAATGGCAATGCACTCATCCCTGTAGGGTGGCCAGAGGCGAGCATCCAGTGGCGGGAACCAGTCATCAGCGATGTGCGCGGCGCGGCGAGCGGCAGCCGGCGAACTGCCACCCAGCAATATAGGCGGTGGACCTGGCTCCGGAGCGGGCGTGATGTGGCAGCGTCGTCCCTGCCATTCGAAGGGCTCGCCAGTCCACGCCAGTCTGAGAAACTGACAGGTCTCCCCCATGAATTTCCAGCGGTCTTTGAGGTCGCGTCCAAACGTTTCAAACTCACTAGGACGGTAGCCCGCGCCGATTCCGAGCAGCAGACGGCCGTTAGAGATGGTCTGGGTTACCGCCGCGTCCTCTGCTAATTTGGGTAGATCGTACAATGGGGCGAGCAGCACCGAAGTGCGTATTTTCAGATTGCGTGTACGCGCGGCCATAGCGCTAGCTAAAATCAATGGCGAGGGATTGTAACCGTCTTCGCTGCCGTGATGTTCGCCCAGCCCCACGAGGTCAAAACCGAGATCATCGGCCCAGGCAACCTGATCTAGCGCGGCATCATATAAGCGATTGCGCGCGGCACCAAAGTCAGGTGTCCGCATGTCGTAGGTTAGGCAAAGTTCCATGATTTCATTCCTTTGTCTGATAGCGGCAGTTGCGCCAACACTCTCTTCTGTTCAAACCGAATCGTTTTATATTATGATGCAGCTGAATTTTTCTTCCAACTACCAAAGGATTTTTACATTGAGTGACCTAATGTACCAGAGCTCTAAACCGGTGTTTATTCACAACCTCAAAAACCTTTCGAGTATTCTGAAGACCGCAGCCCGTGATGCGAAAGCACGGGGTATTGATCCTGCAGTGATGTTGAATGCGCGGCTCTCCCCTGACATGCTCCCCTTGACGCGCCAGGTTCAAATGGTGACTGACCATGCCAAGGGTTGCTGTTCGCGTCTTGCGAGTGTTGAGGCCCCGGCATTTTCTGACAACGAGACAACGTTTGCCGAGCTTGAGGCCCGCATTCAGAACACAGTGCGTTTCCTTCGGGCTCTAAAGGCCTCACAGTTTGTGGGTAGTGAGAGCAGAGAGATTGTGATGCAGTTACCCATTGGAACGTTAAGTTTCAGCGGGATTGATTTTTTGAATGGCTGGTCATTACCCAATTTCTATTTTCACTATTCGACGGTCTACAATATTTTGCGCCACAACGGCGTTGTCATTGGCAAGCTGGATTTACTGGGTGTGATGCCTGGCATGAAGGCCAAGGGAAAGATAAAAAAAATGATGGATGCCAAGCCCGCTGCGAAGGCAAAGAAAAAGCGTTAACGGTATACGCTGCATCATCGGTATAACGCTTGCTCGTATTGTATACACGGCCAAAGCAGAGACATTTATTTCCTCCTGACAGGGAGTATGGGAAAATAAGACTTAATTGGCCACGGTTTGATCCGAGGTAAATAATGTTTACAATAAAACCTATTGCGGCTGCCCTCGGTGCAGAGCTTCACGGGGTTGATCTGTGCGCAGATTTGTCCAGTGCCGTGTATCAAGAAATTCGCCGCTTGTTAGTCAAGCATCAGGTGATTTTTTTCCGCGATCAAAATATTAGCCCTGCGCAACACAAAGCCCTGGCGGAGTCCTTTGGTCCACTGCAGACACACCCGGCCTATGACACGATTGCAGGCTTTCCAGAGATTACTGTTTTGGAAAGTACCGCAGACAAACCGAGTAAGATTGAGGCGTGGCATAGTGATATGACATTTCGCCAACACCCCCCATTAGGTTCCGTATTGCGTTCTAAAATTTGTCCTCCCGCAGGCGGAGACACCTTGTGGGCCAGCATGACGGCTGCTTATGACGGTTTATCAAAGCCAATGCAAGAATTTTTGGCCAATTTAACCGCAGAACATGACTTCAGCTTCGGCTTTAAGGAAAGTCTGGCTGAGCCCGGAGGGAGGGAGCGCTTGGCGAAAGCTGTTGCTGACAATCCTCCAGTAAACCATCGTGTTATTCAAACCCATCCGGAAAGTGGAAAAAAAGTCATCTTTGTCAATTCACTATTTACCACACGGATAGTGGAGCTCGAAGAAAATGAAAGTAGAGCGGTGTTAAAATTTCTTCTTGAGCATGTGACGGCGCCAGACTATACCTGCCGTTTTCAATGGCGACCAAATTCAATCGCAATATGGGACAATCGTAGCACCCAGCACAAACCGATTAACGATTACTTTCCTGCGCATAGACGTCTAGAGCGTATTGCAATTGACGGTGATCGGCCCTACTAGGAATGTGTCACCGACATGATGTTGTTACAATTTTCTATTGTCGCAATGTCGGATTTTCTGCCAACTCGAGCGACATGAACCATCACGCCTTCCATGCTCGGTCACTGCGCGACCGTGCCAATGCCGTCGGTCTCGAGAACGCGGTCTATGCATAAGGGCTCAGTATGGATGGGTGACACTGTTTCGGAGACAGAGGGGGGCGGCCCGCCGATGGTGATGCCTCGTTCAGCAAGAATATCTTCGATGTCACAGTGACTCAGATTGAAACGATCGCAGGCCAGACCTGGATAACTGACGATGACTGAAGCTAACCGGCGGCGCTTGCGAGTGCTTATCCAATGATTTTAACAAGATCGGTTAGTTAATTTGGCACTACTCTAAATTAGCGAGGACGCCGTAGAAAATTTAAAGCGTGGATCGAGTGCCAGCCCGACCCAGCTTGTGCAGGCTTACTCGCCTTCCAATATTAGCGTTTCGCCTATCTGTGCGGCCTGAATTTCCTCCTCACAGAAGGGAAAACGCACCCATTCTTTTTTCGCATAGAGTCTGGTCTGGTCGGCGTAGTGCGGCGAAGTCGGCTGTACACTCTGAGAGTGAACCAGCATCGTGTCCGCAATCGGACAGTCGCTGCCATCCCAGGTGACTGCCTGAATATAGGAGTTACCTGCACGCGGATTGCGGTAACCACCCTCGCTGAGGCCAGAGCTGATGGCGCCGAAAATGCCCGCCGGCCCCGAGCCACCGTGAATGGGAATACATTCGTCGTTGCGTTCCAAACATTGAAGGTCGCCCCAGACAGCATCCAGCGCTACATTGGCATCAGAGAGCCGCCGGTAGGCTCGCAGCAGCGAATCGATTACCAGCGTTCGGTTAGCCTCCACCGAGATATCGATACCGCGGGGCGTGTTAATCGGGTCTGCAGAGTTGTAATCTATCTCCCAGAATTGATCACCGACCACCACGTTCTGGAATTCGCTGCCCAGTTCGTCACGAATACCGCCCCAGAACTCGACGAACACGTGGATGCCTATACTATCGACATTGGCGTATCGGTCCCAGTTTTCAAGTACAGTACACGTTTCGGTCAATGCCTCGTCGGTGGCCTGTTCGGTTTCTGGGTTAGGGTTACTGAGAAAGTCGCTACAGATTTCCAGCACGTCGTCCAGTGTAATTTCTGCCGCGTGAACCTTGTTCGAGTACATCACCGTTTTCAGAGTCTCTAGGTCGAACAGCGGCGCATCGCTGAGGCCGTCGGTGCCCGCGAGTCGATCGGCGATCATGAGATGGGTTTTGCGGGTACGCATAAATTGTTGATCACCCTCGTGGCCCATCCAGCCGAAAACGACGGGAAATCCCTCCAATGGTTTCGTTGCGTCACTGAGCCAGTAGCTATTGTTGCTGTTGCCGGCCGTGCCTCGTCCTAGGTACTGGGGGTGTGCATCAAGACCGTACACATTGCTGCCGAGGGGAGAGTCTGCATCCTCGCCCCATTCGCACTCAGAGCGGCTGCCGTCCAAACCGGTGAAAGCATTACTCGACACGGAGGCGACAATGCCCATGATGCCAGTCTGACAGTCGTCCAGTTGGGCCTGAGTCACGTGCGGCACGGCACTGATCTGGCCGTAGTACATGGCCCCGTGGCGGTCCGCTGCGAACTCGTGAAACACCGGATTGCCCATATCTCTCAGGGCCTCACGGTACTCCTCCATATTGCTAGCCTGAGCTTTTTTGACGAAGGTCGTCAGGGATCGCAAGCCGGTATCAAGGTTGGCGTCGCGCATGGTGATCAGGGTCCCGGAAAAAGTTGGCCAACCGCCAATGGCGGGGTCTACGCCGCCGAGGTCCAGCACGAGGCCATATTGGGTGCTGTAAAAAATACGGTCCACGGTTTCCAGGGATCCGTCCTCCTGCAGTTGCTGGGCCGATACGGTGGTTGCCTGAATGTCGCGCCACTGCCCGTCGTAGTCATACTGCATGGGGTTGTCGGGGTTCAGTGTCACCTCGTAAAGTGTGAAGCGGGTGGCGTAGTCCACGGTGTGCGTCCAGGCCACGTCCCGTGTAAAACCAATGCCGATCCAAGGCAGACCCTGCAATGAGGCACCCGCTGCATCGTACTCGCCGGGGATGGTCAGGTGCGCTTCATACCAGCGACCGGAGCCATTCCAGGGCTGATGTGGGTTGCCTAGCAACATGCCGAGGCCGGATTGGGTGGCGTCACCGCCAGCAACTATTGCGTTGCTGCCCACCTCGGAAGGCCGAATGTTGTCACCCAGTATCTTCAGGTTTTGATACAGGCTAGGACTTACTTCCTGCAAATTGGCCGAAGCCACCTGCTGTGAGGGCGGCCCCTCGACCGCGAGGATTGCGTCACGCACAATACCCTGGTCGGTGCTGGCCTGAAGTGCGATCTTGCGCAGGTACATCATGAGGTCGAGTTGATCGAAGCTGTATACCCAGGGCTCGCTGCGACAGCCATTTTCGCCCTCAGGAAGGTTGTCGATGCCAGTTTCATCGAGGTAGCGGTTCATCCCGGCGGCAAAACCTGTCACCAGGTCGCGGTCGCGTTGGGGTAGGACGTCGAAAAAATCTGCCTTGAATTGCTCCTTGTTGCCATTAAGATAGCGCCACAGGTGATCGCGTTCCACTTGGCTACCGGTCAATTCTGCCCAGCGTCCCCCGGCCTGTGCAATTTCGCGCATGGTGACGCAAAAGTTATCTTGAGAGTAGGCATAGCCATAACCGTACCCCAGGCTGCCCCAGTTTTCCGCCTTCACGTGGGGAATACCGAACTCGGTACGGCGGATTTCAGCGCTATAGCTAGCGCCCGTGGTTGGCTGACCGGGGTCCCCGCCGTTGTCGTTATTGCTGTCGCTGCAGGCTGTCAGTGTTAAAATAAGGGTGAGGGCAATACAGGGGGTACTGAGGCGCACGGCTTTTCTCCAATCGATCGTAATAATTTCTAGTAACTATGATACAAAAAATTTTGCCATCTAGTCTACAGACGGCGCGTCACTGCTATCGGATGACATGAAATGTAGCTGTGTCGGCAACCGTTTGATAAATTGACCTAGACTGAGGTTAGACAGTAGTCGCCAGACCGTGCAGAAAATGGTGTCGGCAAACACCCTGAAACGGGTTTAAGTATGACAGTTGTCGGTTGCAGAATTCATCCCATTCCGCCACAGACTCGATTTAGAACGCTTCTTTTTAGAAAATTTTAATTTTGTTTATACACGGCAATTGATAGTCTTGCGTGCGAAGCGACTATTTTTTTGGGGTTAGCTGTATCAGTAAGCCGATGCTGAGAAACTGTCGGCTAATAGTGTATGAGAAGAAATTATGGAAAATCCTATTCAAGCCTCTGCTACCTGCAGGTTTTTGTTTGCGGCATTACTTCTGCCATTAAGTCTGTCGGTTTCCGCTGCAGGCATCGATGCCAGTATCAATGAAGCAATGGCACCTATTACGGATGCCGTTGCAGGGTTCATTTTCTATGAGGTGACAATCTTTGGCAGTCAGCTGCCGTTGATCATTCTCTGGCTCATGTCGGCGGCGGTATTTTTTACCTTCTATTTTGGTTTTATAAACCTGCGCGGTTTCAAGCACGCGTTTCAATTGTTGCGCGGTGATTATGCTAAACCGGGCGATCGCGGTGAAGTTTCTCATTTTCAGGCGCTGGCTACCGCTGTTTCCGGCACAGTAGGTATCGGCAATATCAGCAGCGTCGCCATTGTGATAAGTATCGGCGGTCCAGGTGCAACCTTCTGGTTAATGATAGCGGGCTTCTTTGGCATGTCGACGAAGTTTGCGGAATGTGTGGCTGGGGTGAAGTACCGGAAGATCAACGCTGATGGTAGTGTCTCTGGTGGTCCGATGTACTATCTGCAAGAGGGTCTGAAGGAACGCAACCTTGGCTGGCTGGGAAAGCCAATGGCTTATTTTTATGCATGTTCCATCGTGATTGGCTGCCTCGGCATCGGCAATATGTTCCAGTCTAATCAGGCGTTCCAACAATTCGTAGTCGTCACCGGTGGCGCTGACAGTTTTTTTCAGGACAAGGGCTGGTTATTCGGGATAGCTCTGGCCGTTACAGTGGGTTTTGTCATCATAGGAGGGATTAAGAGTATCGCTAGTGTTGTCAGTAAGCTGGTGCCATTCATGGCCCTGATGTATGTAGTCGGCTCTTTACTGGTGATTGCTCTTAACGCCGAAAAATTGCCTTGGGCTATCACGGCAATTGTCACTGAGGCATTTAATCCGACTGCCATGGGGGGCGGCATGCTGGGCATTATGATCATGGGATTCCAACGCGCCGCATTTTCCAATGAAGCTGGCATCGGCTCGGCCGCGATTGCACACTCTGCGGTGCGCACTAACGAGCCTGCTACAGAAGGGTTTGTGGGCTTAATGGAGCCGTTTATCGATACCGTTGTGATCTGCACACTGACTGCCCTTGTGATTATCACAACGGTATATGAGCCGAGTCTCGCTGACAGCGGAATACAAGGCATAGAACTCGCATCTAGAGCTTTCGGCAGCACGCTGAGCTGGTCTACGATACCGCTTTCTTTTATCGCGGTGCTATTTGCCTTTTCCACTATGTTGTCCTGGTCCTACTACGGATTGAAGGGCTGGACCTATATCTTAGGAGAATCGAAAAAAGCCGAGGTTATATTCAAAGTTATTTTTTGTAGTTTTGGTGCCTTAGGCTGCATGATTCAATTGGACGCGGTTTTGAATTTTTCCGATGCGTTGGTTTTTGTAATCGCTTTGCCGAATATTTTGGGCCTGTATATTCTGGCACCCATCATCAAGCGTGAACTGAAGAGCTATCAGGCTAGATTGAAAAGCGGTGAAATTCAGAACCTGCGAAAGAGCAAGAGTCTAGATATCTAGAGGGTATAAGCACTTCGGAAACGGCATTCACAAGTCGCCGGCTAGCGACAGGTGTACCCCCCGTCGATCACTAGCTCAGAGCCAGTCATATACTTAGACTCTTCTGAAGCCAAAAACAGGCAGCCGTTGGCGATGTCGAGTGGTTCGCCCATGGTTTTTAAGGGTATCTCCCGCATCAGATTGGCGTGCATCTCTGCGGCAACCTCTGGGGCTAGGCTGCCAATGCCGTCGGTGACCATGGGTGTAAGGATATAACCCGGATGTACTGAGTTGACGCGAATGTTGTAGTCCTCCTTCGCGCAGTGCAGGGCGGCTGATTTGGTGAAGATACGCACTCCACCTTTGCTCGCGTTGTAGGCTGCGGTAAGTGCCTCACCGATAATACCTTCGATGGAAGAGATATTGATGATCGAGCCGCCGTTGACTTTCATGGCCGACACGCCTGCGCGAGTACCCATAAATACTGCCTCTAGGTTGACGGCTTGCGTTTTTCGCCAATCGGAAAGGCTGGTGCTCTCTACAGTGCCGGTGATGACAATACCGGCATTGTTCACGAGGATATCGAGGTGCCCCTCGGCGGTAATAATCTCCTGCATTAAGACATCCCAGTCAGCTTCATCGGTAACATCCTGACGCCGGGCGGTGGCCTTACCTCCTGCGTCAGTAATAGCTGTGGCGATGCTTGCAACGCTGTTGAGGTTGATGTCGGTGAGAAAGACGTGGGCACCTTCTTCGGCAAAGCGAGTTGCCGTGGCAGCTCCAAGACCACTGCCAGCGCCCGTTACCAGTGCTACTTTATTCTCCAGTCTACGATTCATTGCAATCTCCGGTAAATCGGTTAGCGGCGAATACCTAGGTTGCGGCCGAAGCCAGCGGGCACGCCGAGATGTTTGCCTAGGTCAAGTTGCTCTTGAAAGCGCTGCAGTTGCTCTTCGGTAAAACCTGTACCGCGTCGTGTCTCCATGTCTATATACATTGTTAGACACTCGTTCGTAGCGGCAATATAGCCTTCATCAGCATGGTACATAGTGTGGAAGTAGTGCAACCGCTTGCTGTCATAATCCACCAGTTGACTGGTGAAGCGCAGCGCGTCATCGGCGACGACCTCGTGGATAAAATCGATATTGGAGCCAAGGGTAAATGTTGAGTGGTTACTGGTTTGCAGGTGTGCAATGCCGATATCGAGAAAGTCGAAATAGGAATCGGTGGCAATGTGGTCGAATGCCACCAGGTAATAGCCCATGTTCATGTGACCGTTATAGTCGATCCACTCAGGTTTTACTACTGCAGTACTGTTGAATAACAGTGTGTCTGGCATGGCTGCGGCCTGTTGTTAGATTTTGACACTGGAGCGGGTAGTAAGTGTTATAAGAAATCACACATCACGCCGCACAGTACACACTTGATTGTATCCGGCTTGTCGCACTGGGCCAACGCTTGGGGATATTTTTATTGGTTGTCTGTTTATATATTTAGGTGCCGATGCGGTGACAGTAGAGTCCAACTTCTAGCACCTACAGCGCAGCGGGTCTGAATAAGTAATAATACCGATTGAGACTCTCCCGGTAGTCTTTAGACTGGCGGTTAAAGTGGGTTGCTTCCTGCATCTCTGCATGTCACTATTTACATGACTTGCGGGCGTGATATGTTGGGTGTGGTGAGTGCCGTGAGGGTGTCTACTGAAGAGTTTTTGTGCCGGCGAGGAGAAACTCCGCGACACTCTTGGGTCAACGCCTATGCTTACCAGCACACACGGCGCCCACGTTTGCTAAATTACTTGCTGACTAGGCTTTTGCGTATGCGTATCTTTGGGATTAAGTTTCTGACAGTGTTGATGACCATAGTAGTCATCGGTCTTAGCCTTACCGTCTATGCCTCTAAGGCAAAGGCCCAAGGGGTTGCAGATGGCATGAACGCTGTTTTCATGGGACATAGTTTCTTTAAGCCGTATGCCGAATTAATGCCTGAGTACACTGCTAATGCTGGAATAGCAGGGCACTCGCAAACTATTGTGTTCTCTGGTGGCGCATCTGGAGCACCTGAAGCTCTCTGGAACAACGCTTCCAAGAAACTCGCTATCACTAACGCGCTAGACACGGGGGATGTTGAACTGTTCGGCATGACGTACCACCCTGACTACCCAGAGAAAACTGGATATGTCGATTGGATCAACTATGCGTTAGACAAGAATCCCTCTACACGATTCTTTATCGCTCTGCCTTGGATTCCACAACCGTCAGCATTTACGGATGAACTCTATGCAGCAATATGGGAAGCGTACAAACCCAGTTGGTATACATTCATTGACGAACTCAGAAGCCTATTCCCCAATACTGACATCTACTCCATTCCTTACGGACAATCTGCGGTTGAACTGCGAGGGCACTACACCGCTGGTGACCTGCCTGAGATAACCGCGATGCAGGGAGCAAAGGCGACATCAATATTCAGAGACAATCTCGGACACCCTGGAGACATCTTAATAAGTCAGGGAACCTTAGTATGGTTGGCTAGTATCTACGGTGTTCCCCTTACGAACTATCCTCACGGACCAACATACAGCATTGACCTCAACCCGATTGCTCAAGAGATAATCGACGACCAAGATCCAGACTATAATGCTGCCTACCTCACGGATAGCGACGGTGATGGTGTGGGAGACGCCATTGATAATTGTCTTCTAGTTGCCAACCCTGATCAATCAGATGTTGATGAAGATGGTGTTGGCGATCTCTGTGCTTCGACCGGCTGCTAAACGGCTCTAGTCACTCCCCAAGCCCGCTCCCATGGAGCGGGCTTTTTTTTGCCGGAAAATTGATGTGGCTGATGTCCACTTTTAGCTACGATGATGTTGGCCATGAAATCTTCAGCTTTCTGATGGACGGCGTAGCGTTGAAAACCAACACCAGTTTAACGTACCGACTATCGAATTTTCCAAGTAGGGACTACACTAGACACTAGGAATTGCGACTTGTAGCCCATTACACCTAAATGAATGTGGAGAAAATGATGAGTACTTGCCCCTTCGCTAATCTAATTGACCCCGAAACCTATGCCAATGGAATGCCCTATGAAGAACTGAAGCGGATTCGGGATGATGGTCCGGTGCACTATATGGAAGACGATATCAGGGGAGTGCCCTATTGGCTTATTACTGGCCGCGACGAAATCGACTATATTTCGAAAAATCCCAAGATATTCTCCAGTGAGGCCCGGAGTGTTCTGGTCGAGGAATGGACTGAAGAGGAAATGACGAGTATTCATCGCAACATGACAATCAATATGGACCCTCCGCGCCATCTGAAGAATCGCCGTAAAGTACGCACCTCCTTTAGTCCGTCTGCGGTCGATTCATATGAGGGCAGCTTTCGAGCACACGCCAAACGTATTATCGATGAGGTCGCTAGCCGTGGCGAGTGTGAGTTTGTCGAAGAGGTCGCGGCTGAGCTGCCGTTGCTGGCGATTCTCGAGCTGTGTGGGATCCCGCCTGAAGACAGAAAGGATTTCTTTCATTGGACGAATACGATGATGTTCAGTGAAGACCCAGACATGTCAGTGGGGGAAGAAGAAGCACAGGTAGCATCCTTACACATCATAGAATACGCGATGAAACTTGCTGCGCAACATCAAGAAAACCCCAAGGACGATATTATCGGTGCACTGCTAACGGACAAAGGCGGAGATAAAGGACTGACGGAGGATGAATTTGTCTGGTTCTTTCTAATGTTGATCGCTGCGGGTAACGAATCCACACGAACCATCACCAGTCACGGCATGCGGATGTTGATGCAGCATCCAGATCAGCTGCAATATTTAGTTGATAATCCTGACAAAATTCCGGGTGCTTGTGAGGAGATGCTGCGTTACAACACCGCATTTATCCTTATGCGACGCACTGCGTTAGAAGATACTGAGGTAGCGGGTCATGAAATCAAAGCCGGTGATAAGGTGATTATGCACTATCATACGGTCAACCACGACGAGACGGTGTTCGGTGATGATGCAATGGAGTTTGATGTGAGACGTGCGGAGCGCATGCCCGACCTCTATAAGGAGCACCGCGCATTTGGCGTGGGACAACACTTCTGTCTGGGGTCTCATCTGGCCCGTTTAGAGCTGCTAATTATTATGCAGGAAATTATCCCGCGGCTTCGTAACCCCAAGTTAGCAGGAGCGATAACGTATACGCGTTCTGCTTTGGTGAATGGCATTAAACGCATGGATATTACGTTTGATCCTGAAGTGAAGACTGCAGGTGCAGAGCGAGAGGTCGCGTAACGAAGCCTGTTCAGTGGTGTAAAACGCCTGTCGACTAGCGTCTATGTAGCGTTAGCACCTCAGGGTCATAATATGGCCTGATCAGCAGTCTCGACTAACTGTGTGATGAATGACGAGTTCGCCGAAAAACTATGCTATCCCATATGTAGCAGTAATGAATTACAGCATTAATCATGGGAGCAACAGTCGATGAACGAATCTTTAGAATCTCAACGGCTAATATCCCTAGCCGCTGGTGTTGTTCCTGAATTCACGCCCGATCAAGTGGTTTATGCCGCTGCTGAAGCTGGCTTTAATGCGGTTGGTATCTGGTGCGACTTGCAAACCTGGACCAATGAACGTACCGATAAGGTTAGAAAGGCCCTCGCTGAAACCGGCATCACTGCTTTAGATATAGAGGTTGTTTGGTTTCATCCCGGAGAGCCCATAGACACTCATGATCGGTTTGTGGATATCGCTAAAAGCATCGGCGCCAAAAATATCCTTTGCGTGTCATCAGAGAAGGATATCCATGAGACAAAAAAACGGTTTAAACATTTATGCCAATTAACTAACGGAAGCGACATTTCCGTTGTGTTAGAATTTTTAGCCATTACTGAGATTAATTCGCTAGCCAAAGCACTAGAAGTCGTTGACGGCGTGGCCCATCCCGCAGGGGGTATTTTAGTCGACACACTGCACTTACAGCGCACCGGGTCCTGCGCCCACGATTTGGTAGAAATCCAGCAGGAGAGATTAAAAAATGCTATTGAGTATAAAAATCAGTTGTTCCCTTACATTCAAATGTGTGACGCTAGCGAGGCCTTGCAGGATGACAGCTTAGAGGGAGTATTGGAAGACGCGTTGTTTTTGAGAGAACTTTTGGGGGAGGGCGAGCTACCTCTCAAGGATGTCCTTCAAGCGGTTGACGGTAGCCTGCCCATCAGCTTGGAGATCCGCTCTCGTGCTTTAATGGAAAAGTTTCCAAAGCTACAAGATCGCGCGAATGTCGTTTTTCAGAGCACTCAACAGTTTTTGACTTCAGTCAAATAGAGCGTTTAAGACATCGGGTCTTCGACCGCGTCGAAGTTAATGCTTTTCATAAATTTTAATGTGAGTATCGAAAAATCGGCTTGTAAAGAGATCTAGCATGAAAGCGATTAAAGTCATTGATAAAAAACCAGTGTTGTTAGATGTCCCCGTACCAAAGACCGAAGGGGTAAAAATCAAGGTGGTGTCATCGTCCATCTGTGGTTCAGATATCCACATGATAGCGCAGGGTGCATTTGGAGATCATGTTATTGGCCATGAATTTTCTGGGCTTACTGAGGACGGACGTGCTGTCGCCATAGAACCCGTGACGGGTTGTGGTCAGTGTGGTAGCTGTGACGAGGGGCACCGTATACATTGTGAGGCTGGACTTTTCGTAATGGGGGTTTTGGGTGACGGTGGCATGGCTGAATATGTCACTGTCCCCGCTGCGAATCTTGTCGTTTTACCGACTGGGCTCGATGTTCGTATCGCCAGTTTGATAGAACCCCTGGCAGTGGCAGTCCACGGTTTAGATCGCGCTCGTGTGCGAGAGAGCGATCGTGTACTGGTCATCGGCGCCGGCCCTATTGGGCTAGCGACGGGCGCTGCATTACGGTCGCGAAAAATAAGCTACGATATTGTCGCACGCCATGATCACCAGAAAGTCGCCGCTGAAAAGTTGGGGGCCGGCTTTCATTATGATGGCCATTACGATGTGGTAATTGATGCCGTTGGAAGTTCCGCTTCGTTACAGCAGTCGGCCGAGATGATTAAGCCCCTGGGACGTATTGGATTGGTCGGCATATCCTGGATACATTTGGAGCTGGAACAGGGGTTTTACGCGAAGGAACCCGAGTTGATTCCCTCTCTAGGATACAATTGCAGCTACCCTAATCGAAATTTCGATGAAGCAGCAATGATCTTACTTCGCCACCCAGATGTATCTGACTGCTTGGTCACGCACCGTTTTCCACTGGACGGAGTGACGGAGGCTTTTGCAACAGCCGCCGATAGGGCCGGTGGTGCTATCAAAGTTGTTTTTGATGTTGCCTAACCCCGCTGTGTTGACAAAATGTCTAGCAAGGTCACAAGGGTAAGCCCAGCTGACATTCCGAGATATTTTTCAGGTCTTCGCACGGTGACTCGGGCCACAGTGATGGGGTACTACCCCGTTTTTGGGTAAGATAAGTGGGTAAGTAAGGGGGCGACCGTGTAACCTAGCTCCCGGACATTAACCGTATATCGTAGAGGAGAGCTGGCCGTGCCCCTGCCCGTTTTAGACAATAGAGAGCATGTACACACCCGGACAATCACCATGAAGGCGTTTCGGCGCGATGACGGTTTACTCGATGTTGAAGGCCACCTCACTGATGTGAAACCGTTTGCTCACCAGATGATGGATAGCTTTCGGGCAGCAGGGGAGCCGGTGCATGACCTGTCGCTGCGGATCAGTCTAGACGACACTTTCGCTGTGGTAGACGTTGAGGCCTGCATGGATCAGGGTGCCCATGATCTTTGTCCCGGTGCCGAACCCAATTTCGCGCGATTGCTGGGCCTGCAGGTCGGGCCAGGATGGAATAAGAAGGTCAAAGCGGCTATGTCGCCAGGCCGCGGTTGTACCCACATCATTGAAATGCTGGCGCAGATGGCGACGGTTGCCATGCAGGCCAGCTGGTCAGCTAAGCTTGGCGAGCCGCTGGATATTCCTCCGCCTGAAGAGCGTAATATACAATCGAGTATGCTTAACGCCTGCTACCCGTATCACGAGAGTAGCCCTTGGGTTAAACAACACTTTCCTAATGCGTATATCCCGCTGTTGGCTATAGATGAGTAGGCAGTACGTGTGCTTCCATTGGTGAAGACGCTAGCGGCTAAATTACGCCTATTCAATGTCCGATAAAAATGGCTGATAACTGAGAGAAGGCTATGCTTTTTAAAAGAAGATTAACGTAGTCATAAAAATAACGACGTCTTACTTTTTAAGGCGAAAAATAAGAAAGGACAACAATACTCATGAATGTCAATTTTTCAGCGACAGTGGTTAGTGCAGTGATGCTGCTATTTTATCAATCTGTCAGTGCTGAACCAGCTAAAACGAGTATCGAAGAGAAGGGAAACATCTATCAGTTTGCTAACCAGTGCTACCTGATTAATGTGTCCGAGAGTGACAGTTATCTTTCTAAAGAAGATAACGGCTATGGCTTTTCTGAAAATAAAAATTCTGCGGTTAAGTTCTACATGCGTCCTGCTGCCCTCGGTGTTTACTTGCTTTTTAATCAAAACAAACAGTACCTGATCGCTGACGGCGAGCACTTGAATTTTGTTAGCAATCTGGAATCAGAAATGACCCTGAACATTCCGGAAAAAAACTATCTAATAACGCTGGCGGAATGGGAGCTACAAGCGGACGAAAATACTAATGGATTCCATTTAAAAAATATAAAAGAGAATACATGGCTAGCGAAAGAAGGTTTGAATAAAAACGTTAGTTTTGCAGTATCCATTAACTTCAAGTCAACAAGCGGCTGTGCCCGTTTTCCTGAATCTGAGTTAGGTGCCGTAGGAGCCGTCACGAAAACTCAACATGACAACGGTATGCTTTGGGGCTTTGCTGATGCGCATGAACATAGCGGCGCAAATCATGGCTTTGGCGGGAAAATTTTTCATGGCGCTAGTTTCCATAAGCTTGGCATTGAACACGCCTTAGCGGATTGCGAAAAACACCACGGGGAAAACGGCTCCAAGGATTTAATGAGCGTTACCTATAAATCAGGTTCTGGAAATGTGGCTCCAGATTCTTTTGGCGCCGACTTGTACAATCATTTGATAAAGGGTGAGCCAGATCACCTTACCGATGGATACCCAAAGCTTAGCGAATGGAACGTTCACGAAGCGCCAACTCACCAGAGCTTATACTACAAATGGATAGAGCGTGCTTACCTAGGCGGTATGCGAGTCATGGTTGAGTACATGGAGTCGACAGAGGTCGTTTGCGAGGCCTATAAAACATTATTGCCCGGAGATAGCGAATCGAAAAGCTGCAATGAAATGGAGCATGTTGACCATCAGCTGATAAAAGTAAGAGAGTTGCAGGATTATGTGGACGCACAATATGGCGGCCCAGGCAAAGGCTGGTTTCGAATTGTGTATTCGCCTGAAGAAGCACGTGAAGTTGTAAGAGCGGGTAAGCTAGCAGTCATCCTAGGCATAGAAATCGAAAATCCTTTCAATTGCTTTGTTGATGAAAGAGAGGGGTTTAAAACGTGTGATGATGCACTGGTGCGTGAACGTTTAAACAGTTATTACGATAAAGGTGTAAGAGCACTCTTCCCTTCGCACAAATTTTTAAATGCTTTTTCAAGTGGCGACGGCAATGCAGGAATCTTAGAACTAGGCGACTACTTGAACACGGGTCAGTGGCGCGATTACGTTTCCTGCGAAGAGGTACCTGGAAAATATTGGATGAAAGCTCACGGAGAGGGAGAGCAAACAAGTATATTCTCAAAACTTGCAGGTATTCCGGGTATAAAGACACTTAACGAACTCCTTTCTGACAGCAAAGATCCGGCTAAACAAGCACTACCAGTTTACCCAGAGGCAGCATCACATTGCCAAAGGACTGGATTTACGCCACTTGGCATGAGCCTAATTGAAGAGATGATGTCACTCGGCATGATTATTGATTTAGGACATACACCTAAAGCATCACTGAACGATATTATTCCTGTCTTAGTCGACAATAACTACCCCGCGGTGCATACCCACGGCGGCGATCAGACCGCTGTTAATCTCATCGATGGGCTAGCGTCTAGAGGCCTTGGAAGCGCCTGTAGAGACGAGGAGGGGGGCTCAGGTTTACTCGCTAGTTTTAACAGTATTAATGAACAAGTTGACCCCGAAACAGGTTTACCCAGAAAAGGTTTAAGTTACGATTTCAATGGTTTCGCTTCCTACAATAGGCCACGCTTTGGTGAGCTTTCAAGATGTGTACAAGAACAAGAGGATCCATTGACGTATCCTTTCACTTCTTTCGCTGGTGACATTGTTTTTGAGAAATTACAAACCGGTGAACAAGTATTCGACTTTAACCAATTTGGTTTAGCAAATATAGGCTTATATCCTGACCTGATTGAAGAAGCGAGGCGCGGCGGCGCAAGTGAAGAAAGTATGAATTCATTGTTTAAGACAGCTGAGGCCTATATTCGTATTTGGGAGCGGGCTGAGCGTAGAGGTACACAGCAGCAAAATTTCAGTGATAGGTGAGCAGCGGTATATGAGGGTGTGCAGTGAGAAAGGTGTGTGGACCTGCGCTATACAAATGTCTCGTCGTAGAAGCAACCATGAAACCCAAAAGGTACATGGTGTTCAAGTGGAATGACAGCCAGTTCATGTTGCAACTCTTTGGCATCGACAATGACAACTTCGCTCTTTTCGCGCGCGTGGTTGTAGACAATGGACACCAGATAACCTTCGTCTTCTGCCGCATTTTCGCCCTTTGGTGTGAAGTTGGGTTCCGACGTGAAACGACCCTCGCCAAAATCGTGTATTTTTAGTTCCCCAGTCTGGTGGTCGACCTTCTGAAACGCATTAAAGCTATAGGGAGTGCCATTCTCGACAATGGTAGCCAGCCAGGTATAGCGATTTTCGCGTCCTGTGCAACGTGGATTCCAAGCTGGAAATTCCCCGGCAACTGCGCCCTCTATCAGGGTTTTTCTCACATCACCCGTTGCAAGATTTAGGGTGAATCGATTAAACCTAGAGCCATTGGCGAGAAATTGAAAATCGTCGCCCCGCTCCATAAAGACATCCGACAGCCCTCCCATAATATCCATGGTGTCGACACAGAGGGCGTCAACAGAGAGTTCATCGCCATTCTCACACGCGTTGCCTAGGTGGAAGCCAAAGAAGCAGTCCAATTCATACTCCCTGACAATCTTGGCCGTTGCCAGCTCGAGCACGATCACCTTGGTATTCTCGCTGTTATCGAATTCGATGGACTCGAAAATACTGCGTAAACCCAGCAGGAACCTAAATGGCGTACGCATAAATGCCGGGCACAGTATGAAGACCGCGTACTTTTCGGTAATCGCAAAATCGTGGCACATGGCGTAGTCGCCAACGCTCTGTGAGGTGTTAGCGACCATCTCTCCATTTGAGCCGATCTTGTAAAAGTGCAGTTTGGGTTTCGGTATGCCGAACACGCCAAAGTTGTATAGGTCACCGTTGTGCGGATCGATCCGCGGGTGGGCGCTGAACGGTTGCATAGAGGACAAGCCGCCTTCGTAATCGTACTCACCTACCGTTTCGAGTGTCGTCGGATTCAGTTCCCAGGGCTTGCCGCCCTCCCACAATGCCAGTAGCTTACCCCCATGAAGTATGACGCTGGTGTTTGCGGCGTTACCCGGCGTGCGAAACATGTTTTTTAGCGGGCCACCGGGGATCTGAGTGCCTACGCCGCGATATAGAATTTTCTGTGCAGCGGTCTCGTTGACGTATTTTGGCGTGCGCACATAACGATTCTTGTAGTGTACGCGTCCATCCTTGATGGTGACTGCACTGATCATACCATCACCATCGAACCAGTGACCGTATTGTTGGTCGCCGATCTTGTTACGCCCGGGGCAGTTGAGAAACAGGGTGCCCTCCAAACCGGAAGGTATTTCGCCGACGATGCTTTCAGGGTTTATCCAATAAGAGGACTCTTTGAACAGGGTTTCGTAGCCCTGTAGTTCGCAGCCGGGCAGTACCCGAGTTTTGTCTGGAAGATTCTGTTTCAGCGCTATATGCATTGTCCGCCCTCCGATAGTGGCCGTCATCAGTATTACGCATGTTGTCTTATCTGGACGACGTTACCGCGTTGCGTTCAGCATCACAAGTCAGTTTATCGCAGAACAAGGTGACAATTGTTTAATGCAAGTGGCCCACTGCGGCCTGTCCCTGAGGGAGGAGAAGATTTTCGCGTTTTTTGTGCGTTGCTGATTGAAAAGCTAGTTTTCTTGTCGAGAACGTGTCCTACAGAGTCCGGCAAGTTTAGTTCTCATTGTTAAGCATTGAGTTTGAGTCAGCCGCCGCAAGCGATCAGCGGGTCAAAAAGGCCAAAACCTTGATGTCAGACGGAGGAAGGTTTACGTCGCTCTAGCCAATTGTCGAAGCGCACTAGCAGTGGTGGCAGGAAAAGCAGATCTAGCAAGAGTGCGACGATAATGATCGGAGTGAGTAACAGCGCAACATTCTGGTAATAGAAGGTGTTTGATAAAACAAGGATAAAGGTACCGACGGCCAGTGATAATGTTGTAATGGTGATTGCCGAACCTGCCTTATCAAGGGAGTACTGCACTGCTGCTTCGGGCGACTCGCCCTCGCGCCGGGCGACAATATATTTGCTCAAGACGTGGACGGAATCATCCACTACCAGGCCAATACTTATGGAGAACAACATCAGGATGTAAGGACTCAACTCGCCCACTAGCAAGCCCCAGATACCAAACACTATAGTGGCAGGAAACAAATTGGGCATCATACTGAGTAAGCCGTAGCGCACACTTTTCAGACCGACCAGTAATGTGGCTGTGATCAACAGGAAGCTGAGGGTGAAGCCTTCCATGAGTTGCAGTGAAATCATTTTATTGAGACGCGCGTACAAGATGCTGTTGTCACCGTGCATAACGTCATACGCCGGATCCATGTTCAGGGTAATCCAGTCCTCAATCGCTTCACTGAAGTCGAGTAACTGTACATTGGAAAGGTTTGAGGTGCCGACGACCATGCGGATAGCGGAATATTCGGAATTAAAAATAGGTTCTAGCTGCGGCTCGATTTCCTGCACAAGCTGATAGCCCACCAAGTAATCGATGATCTGCAAATTGTCTTCCGGCAAAACTTCCCACGCGGGGTCGTTATCGTTCTCGGCCATGTTGCGGTTTTTGAGAAAGCCTGTGTAGCTGGTAACAAAACTGGTTTGCGGCTGTTCTTCGAGCCAAATACTAAACTCTTCAATTTTACGCAGGAATTCAGGTTCGGTAATGCCATAGTACTTGCCGCTATTAATGCTGTAGACCAGGCTTTGGTCATTGCCGATTTTTTCGGCCAGCGCTGAGATGACCGTGTGGAAATCCGAATCTTTATCGATAAAGCTGAAGCGGTCAAAGTCCACCTTATTGAGTGGCAGCATCGCAAACGTGACGACAATGAGCAGCAGGCTCCCCCAGAACAGTCGTTTGCCATGGTTGGCCACCAGCTTTGCGACAAAGTTGATAAAGCCCTTCACGCCCAAGGGCTCAGGTACCTTTTTGACGGGTAACAATAGGATAAGCGCGGGCAACAAGGTAAACGTCACGAGGAAAGCCCACACCACACCCATAGCGACGACATTGCCAAACCCGTAGATACCGGGCGATGCACAGTAGTTGAGGCTAAGAAATCCCATCGCCGTCGTCACTGTCGCCAGTGTCACTGGTTGTATATTGACACGCAGGCTCTCGCGTAGGGCTTCGAACTTACTGAGTGATTTGTGCAAGCCCTGTAAATACACCGATACAAGGTGGATTGAATCGGCCATGGCGATCATAAAGACCACCAGCGGCCCCATATTGGATATCTGGTTGAAGGGTACTTGCGCCCAGCCGACGGTGCCAACGGTCAAACCGACCGACATTACAGATACGACGGCGATAGCCAGCGCAAACGACAGCGAGCGTAGACAGAAGTACATCAAGCCGAGGATGGTGAGCATGACGATCGGAAAGAGGTATTTTGCATCCTTGATCTGGGCGTTGTAGCTATCGTATTCAAAGAGAATGCGCCCGAGCACATAAATATTCTGCTCGGGATATTGCTCGCGCAGGGAGTCCCGCAGGTCGATGACCGTTTTCGCAATCCGCAGCTGTGTCGCTTGTTCCTCGGAGGTGGCGTGAAACTTGATCACCGCCAATGCCATATCACCCTCGGGTGATAACATGCTCTGAGTCAGGTCTTTATCCGCCAGGGCTATCTCTCGAATTTTGACCAGATCCTGCGCTGTCAGCTCATCCAGTTCTGGCAGCAGGTAGTCGCGTTCGTGAATATCGGCATCCACTGCATCGAGGCGGCGATTGATAAGCGAGGCCACAGAGACTGCCGACTCCACATCCGTATAGCGGTCGGTGAGATCCTGCATCGCTTGCAGCATATCCCTATTGAACACATCGCCCTCGGGTGACATGAAGGCAAAGAGAACGGACGTGCTAGGAGGAAAGTCTTTGTTGACCTGGGCGACTTCCAATCGATAGGGATCATCTTCACTGAGAATAGCATCATCGCTGCTATTAATTGTCGTTTTCAGCGCGCCCAGCGAGATAGCGCCACCCAACAGGATAGAGAGGGTCGCAAGCAGGTAACGCTGCGACAGGAGGAAATTGATCAAACGTGCCATGGAATTGCCAATAGACCTGAGAGCGTGTTTATACCATATTCTAGGTAAGATTAACCTGCGAAATTTACCTGCCAACCCGTCGCAGTAAGCTCACACTCTGCCCGCCAGAGTGAACGGCGCGGAGGCCTAAACGATGGGCTATGCATAAAGCCGCAGTGCAGTAGGATGCCATCCGAGCGATCGGCAGTGAAGTTGGTCCCCAACGCGCCCAAAAACTCAGCTTTACTCAGCAATTTGATTTGTGGTTTTATAGCAGGCTAAGCATGATGACTGCACTCATTCGCCCCGCTGCGCTATGCAGATGAAGGGCACCAGGAGATACCGATGAAGTTTTACCGCCTGTTACTGCTTTTTCTCGCTACCAGCCTCTCTGCTACACTCTATGGCGCCGCGCAACCCACCTCAATCGGCGATTTCGCGCTGCTCGATCATCAGGGCAAGTTCCATCAACTGAGCTGGTACGACGACCAGAAGGCAGTAGTGATTTATATACAGGGCAATGGCTGCCCTATCGCGCGCAACGGCGCGCTTACCCTGAAGGCCATCCGCGACGACTTCGCCGGCCAGGGTGTAGAATTTTTCATGCTCAATCCACAACCACAGGACGATCGCGACAGTATCGCCGCTGAGGCTGCGGAGTTTAACTATGACTTTCCCATCCTCCTCGACAAATCCCAGTTGGTGGCGGAATCCCTTGGGGTGGATCGTACCTCAGAAGTGTTTGTGATTGATCCGAAGACATTGCAGGTGTTGTATCACGGTCCTATCGACGACCGCCTTGGCTACGAAGCACAAAAGCCTGAAGCGCAAAACCACTATTTACGCGATGCACTGACAGCGGTATTGTCTGGCACCGCAGTTGCACAAGGTGCGCCGGAAGCACCGGGCTGTTTGATTAGCTTTCCTGCGCGCGACAAGTACCAGAACACCACTATTTCCTACGCCGATGATATCGCCCCCATACTGATGGAAAATTGTGTGTCCTGTCACCATGACGGCGGTATTGCCCCTTGGTCGATGAATGATCACAAGATGGTGCAGGGTTGGTCGCGCATGATGAAAGAGGTATTAATGACTCGCCGGATGCCACCAGGACAAATCGATACGCATGTGGGAAAGCCCATTAAAGACGTCGTCGAAATCACACCGGAAGAGTTACAAATGCTAGTGTATTGGATTGACGCTGGCGCACCCATGGGCGAAGGCGAAAAAGATCCTTTACCCGAACTCACCTTTAGCGATTCCCTGTTCGCGCTTGGCGAACCAGACCTGATATATAGTGTTCCGGCGCAGTCTATTCCGGCAACCGGGCTGATCGACTATCGCTACGTTCCCGTGGAGCTGAATCTCGATGAAGATGTCTGGATCAAGGCGATTGAATTCGCCCCGGGTGATCGAAAAGTACTGCATCACGTCATCGCCTATCTTCAAAGCCCTGCAGATAAATCAGCAGGTGGCCGGGATGAGGGCGACGGTCGTGATGACAGCATCGGCGGTTTTGCGCCGGGCCGCCAAGCTGACGTTTTTCGCGACAATAGCGGTCGCCTGATACGCAAAGGATCCAATCTGTTACTGCAAATGCATTACACCACATCGGGGAAAGAGACTGTTGACGAGACAACTGTGGGTATCTACCTTCATGACAAACCACCAAAGTATGTCATGTCTGGCGGTGTCGCCGGACAGCGCAGGTTTATGGTGCCGCCCCATGCGAAGGAGCACGAATTGGAGGGTGAAATGCTCATCGAACACGATGCTTATCTTTACGGCATGACGCCGCATATGCATTTTCGCGGCAGATACATGAGTTACAGCGCGGAATACCCGGATGGGACTTCGGAACTGTTGCTGTCAGTACCCAAGTACAATTTTAACTGGCAGTTCAGTTATGACTTGGAGGAGCCCCTGCTGCTGCCGGCAGGCACTCGGCTTGTAGCGCGCGGTGCTATGGATAACTCTGCGCAAAACCCGTTCAACCCCAATCCTGAAGTGCCCGTCGTTTTCGGTCTACAAACCAAGCATGAAATGTTTTTCGGCTTTAATACTTTGCGTTATGTGGGTGACACCCCGGAGAGTCTTGGCGCCAGCAAGATACCCGATAAAGAGTCAGTGTCTGGTTCATAGTCGGCAGGCATTTCTGCCCACGCTGAGGGTGCGCTGTAACATGTGACTACTACTAGCCAGCACAGTTCAGCCTTGCTAGGGCTGATAGGTGCTATGCCCCTTGTCCGCAGACGAGAGATCTTGAGGCGAAGAGTAAGGCGATGGCTTGAGACAGGAGCATGGGAATCCAGGGTTTTAGCGCGTCAAAACCCTGTTGAGCCGTGCTCAGCGATAATCGCGTTATCAATAGCCATTTGCTCAGCGTCTGCGTCTACTTCACTGCAGTGACCCTGGTCCCAGTTAGCGTATCCCGCGTAATCGGTATCACCTACTTTAGTCAGGGAATCCCACACGAGCAAGCAAAGCTCTATGTTCGATAAGAGGGTCGAACGTTTGGCCTCGTCGAGAATGCTTGCCATTGTCGCGCGATCGCTTGATACGCGGAGGGCATCGCCAACATCTAGGTGTACAAAATCTCGATCCGTTGCAGAAAAATTTGGCCAGTCTATTGGCAGCTGTGGCGAACCTGTTCTAGCGAATTCGGCCCACGCGGACATCATCAGGTCTTGCATTTGGTCTCGCGACTCACCTTCGGGATACACATAGCTTGATATCGGTCCGTAGGTGTACGTTCCCGTTACAAAAGCGATGTCGATGGCGTGCGCCGCACCAATAAGGTGAGGAAAGTCAGCAAAAAATGAGATCTCCTGATCATCCCAGTCAAAGCGATAGGCGTAGAGATCTGGATACCCCGCGGCTTCCATCGCAATCAGGGGTTCGTCGACCCCACGTAGTTTCCAAGCTTCGGAGCGTATTCGGGCCCAGAACGCGTAAAGATCAGGGTCTCTTAGGGTAATGCGAGGCGGTAGCCAGCGAGTCAGCATATAATCGGCATTGACGAAGTAGCGATGCCTGCTCATCCACAGGGTAACTTCATCTCGGTTGGCGCCCGCAATCACCGGCACATCTTTGGCATTGCTGCTGTCCGCCAGAGCAGCCAGCATGCCCTCCTTGGAGATAACGATTCCATCGGCGGTTGTCAGCGGGACATCCCCCTGATCGTTCAACTCTAGGTAGTATTCCATTAGTGTGTTGCCAGCCACATCATAGGCAGATTTTGTGGACACATCAGCAAGCACACCCGCGTCCACCATGGATGCAAACAGTTGTGAGCTAGAACGCCTTATTCTGGGGTAGTCGTCGTCGGCATTGATCGCCTCTTCCACAGTGTTTGTTTTCAAGTAACCTGACTGCGAGATAGCTTTTTGAAACAGCCCTTCGCTTAACGGACTGGCGAGCAGTGCGAACACGTTGTGGCCACCTGCGGACTCACCGAATAGGGTCACGTTCTTGGCATCACCGCCAAATTCACTGATATTTTGTTGCACCCAGCTTAGTGCCTGAATGATATCCAGCGTACCGAAATTCGAACTGCGGTCTAGCCCTTCAGCCTGCTTTTGCACCACTGGATGACTGAACCAGCCAAACGGTCCAAGGCGGTAGTTGATTGCGACAACAATGACCTGCTGCGATTCCACCAAGGTGGAAAAGTCATAATAACCCTTGAAGCCTGAGGTGTTGCCGCCACCGTGAATCCAGAACATTACGGGTAGAGGCTCGACTGCGCTAGCCCCAACCGGCGCTGTGATATCGAGATACAGGCAATCTTCGGCACCCACCACGCCATCACCGGGTATGCCCCCTCCGTCCCAAGCGACCTGCAAGCAGGCGACGTTATCGCGCACGCTGAGTTCTCCCAATGGAGACTCAACAGGTTTGGGCGCCCGCCAACGGAGTGCGCCAACGGGGGGCTGTGCGTAAGGGATATCTCGCCAAGATACGACGTTTTTTGCGACCTCGGCGGTCACTGCTCCCGAGGTTGTGTTTACTCGCCAAGCTTTAGATGATGTTTCCGGGTCACCTCCACCAGAACAAGCGGACACCAGTACTAAAATGAGTATGGGGGAAATACGCTTCATTATCACCTCAGGACTTTCATGCCAACGTTACTGGGTTCGGCCGAAGTATAGGCTGATAGGCTTGGGAACTCTACACGCTAGGGCGTTGTATTCGACGGCTACGCACCTCGAGCAGATATTTTGCCACTAAGACTTCTCGGCCTTTTCTTTACGCAACTTTAGCAGCCATGAGCTCTGATTTTTCTCCGCGTCATAAAACACCGCTACGGTGAAGAAAAACATCAGGATTAATATGATATGTGCCGCTATACTGATCCCGAAGTAGTAAATGCTGCCTAAATACGCGGCCACGGCACCACTCCACATAAAGGCCAAAATGGTCATTATGAACATGCGGCTGGTGGGATCAGGAATGTGTCTGAGCGGATTTTTGCTGGAGTCAAAGATATATTGGTACGCCTCATAAATACTCAGTCCGATGTGCTTCATAGAATTATAGCCCTTGATGATGTCATTGGTTATACGTTGACCGGCTATTATTGGATTGGTTCGAAGACGCAGACTGAGTGAAAGTGGTGGTCTGGCATGCAAATAAGGTTAGCTAGACAGAGGATTAGCTATGAATCATCGATACGTGGGTAAGGCCGTCAAGTTGATTCTGTTAGTCGCTTTGCTTTTGTTTTTCTTGCTGCTGGCGTGGGCATTTCAGTCGCGCAGTATGCCTGCTCTGAAAATCTGGCATACCACGACTCTGCAAAGCGAATTTCACAGTGCAGATGCGACAGTTGGCTATGGGCTCGCAGACTACCTAGAACAGGAAGATCGCCTGTTTGCGGAGCTGGAGGCAAAAATAGTGCTGCAGATCGAGCCGATTCTGCAGTTGCGCTATGAGCGCTATAAAAGAGGCGGGGTGCAGAATCCAGCATGGCCCTCAAGAAACTGGAATCGGACTTATGAGATGGTTCCAGATGAGATCAAAGGAGGAGCTCTATTATTACACGGCCTCAGTGATTCGCCTTACAGCCTGCGTCGTCTCGCCGAGATTCTGTACCAGCGGGGGTTCTATGTCTTGGCTCTGCGGCTGCCTGGCCATGGCACTATACCGGCTGCCCTCACTGAGGTGCGTTGGGAAGATTGGCGAGCGGCCAGCCGCATCGGTGCCGAACATGTACGAAAACGCATCGGCAGCGCACCACCTTTCTTTGTGGCGGGTTTCTCCAACGGTGGTGCCTTGGCGGTCACCTATGCATTGGATGCGATGGTTGACGAACAATTGCCAGAACCTGAGCAACTGCTGTTATTCTCACCAGAGATCGGTATATCGCCTTTTGCCAGCATTGCCAACTCACAAAAGCTACTGAGTTTCCTGCCGTACTTTGCTAAGTTCAAGTGGCTGTCAATACAGCCTGAATACGACCCCTTTAAATATAACTCATTCCCCAAAAATGCTGCGCAGGAAGCCTGGGAGTTGACCGATTTTCTCGATAAGCGTGTTACTGCTGCGCATTCTGCGGGCCTGCTAAAAACCTTTCCCGGTGTACTGACGTTTCTGTCATGGCAGGATTCAACGGTGTATACGTCAGCGACTATACACAGGTTATATAGCTATCTGGATAACGATGACAGCGAACTGGTTGTTTTTGACGTCAATCGCTTCGATTCGCTGGTGCCCTTTATCCCCGCAGCCAACGCTTCGCCACTGTTAAAGCTCAAGGACGATGCCAACTTGCCCTATCGATTGACGGTGATTACCAATGTGTCGGGTGAATCTGAGGAGATGGCCGAGAAAACGAAGGCGCCACATACAGCCTTGATAGAGTCGCGACCACTGGATCTGATGTGGCCGCAGGACGTGTATTCCCTGTCCCATGTGGCGATTCCTTTCCCGCCGGATGATCCTGTTTATGGTGCTGGCAGGGTGGTTGGGTCAGATTATCAGGGTTTGCCGCTGGGGGCGCTGAGTCCGCGGGGCGAGACTCGCTTTTTGACCGCGCCCGTAGGCCAACTTATGCGGTTGCGGCACAACCCGTTCTTCAGCTATATAGAAGCGCGTGTTGAGGAGGAAATAAGAGAATCGTTTTATCCCGTTAAATAATGCCGTTAAAGAGCGCTATTTTTGATTCAAGGCGTCCTGCCTCTTTCTAATAAGGGCCCAACGCATTGAGCTCATCGACAGTTATGATGGTGTCACCGATACTGATAAAATCAACCGTCACAAAATTGGCCATAGTCGCATGGAAGGCTTCACATTCGGTAATACGAGCCGTCAAGAAAGGGTTATGATTGACCTGCGCAGCTGACGCTGGCGAACCGAAGACATTGGTGAGGAAGTTGTTAAAAATGAACAGGTCGTTGCTGGGGTTTCCTCGATTATGCTCGCAGGAAAAATCCTCTGGGGTGACAGCAGCATAGTTAGTTTCAAAGGCATAATCCCAGACATACATCTGCCACGGATAGGATGGGTAAACTGATACGTCTTGGAACACAACGAGGCGCGTGCCTGCGTCGATCATTTGCCCCAGTGTAGGCCACGCTCCACCATCATGTTGATAGGTGTATTTTTTGAGATCTGCAGCTTCGAAGGCAGCGGAAGCAAGGTCGGCGGAAATATAAGACTCGAAAATTATGGTCACTACCTGGCCGGGAGTTGCATCCAGGAAGTCGGTTATTTCGCGAAGTCCATCCGCAAGGGGCATGTTACCGAGGAAACACAACGCGTGACAAAGAAATGGCTTTTCGGGATCCTCGTCAGGTAGTTGAATCTGGCCATTAAGCAGGTTCTGATCACTCGCTTTCCAGGCATCCAACATCAGTGCTCGGACTCCAAGTTCCAGTTGAGCCGGTACATCTAAATGCTGGTTAGGACCAACCCAGCCGTCTGTCGAATTGGACATTGCATTGTGCGTGGTGGCATAGCGAACCTGATTGTAGGGGCGACTGCACAAATGGTGCCCGCCGTTACATCCGCTCACAGTGATTATTTCGGCTTTACTCGCGGAGATGTCGCCATCGTTAGCGATGATCAGTATCTCATGATCACCGGGTTCAAATGCGGTAGCGTCAATTGTGAATGAGAAGGGTGCCGACGTGTCAACCTCGACCCACTCGTCAGCGATTCCATTGGGATAGAGACGCACGGAAGTCGGGGTTATCGTAGAAACGCTGACGTCAATTGTGAGGGTTGCATCAACTGCCGACCAAGTCGTAGCGGTGGTGATGCTGGGGGAATTCGCGTTTTGTGTAAAGACCGCCGTCAGTGCAGGGGCAGTTTTTCCCCACAATGAATCTACGGCGCTGCTTGGCACACTGAACGAGCAGTCGACCCATTGATCGCCGCACCCTTGCCATCCAGAAAAAACCCAGCCTTCTTTCGGCAGCGCTGTGTAGGTAACGTCATAATCGCCAGTGACATAGTTGGCACAAGGCTGATCTTCCCATGAGCAATTATTGTTTCCGGTAGAGGAGATAATATCCCCTTCACCGACAATCTCCTGCGGATGAGAGCAGGCTGTGACGAAGATCAGAAGTATCAGAGCGAACAGTATTTTCATGAAGCTGCCACTTTTTCGTCAATGATGAACGTACCCAACACCAGCACTGTAACGGATTTTTCCTTGGAAGAGTGGGGTTGAGAAACCGATTTTCTATCGATTAGTCTAAATAATGGCACGAAGTACACTTAGCGGGGCATATTTTGCCCTGATTTGCCCTTTGAGCCATTCGCCTAACGGTAAATGCGGGCCAACCGGCTGAATTGCTGCCTCAAGCTTTATTCGACAGCGCCTCGCAGCAGCGTCACTGAATTCGGCCGGACCTCGATAGTCAGGCGTCCGTCCGTCACGTCCAATTGGTCCAGTGGCTCTGTCATGTAACCCCACAGGGTCTCCTCCTCCGTGGCGAAGTCGAACCCCGGGCTTGCAAAGTCATCGACTGTCCACTGGCGATAGGTCTTGGCGAAGGTGTTGCGGTAAGCATCAATGCGATGACGAGTCGCCGGACCTTGCCATCCTGCGGCCTCGATCGTCAGTTGAAAGGTCTCACCCACTTGACCCACCCGGGGCGCAGCGTAAGCGAGCGCCGTTGCTATAGACGCGGCCAGCGTCGGGTCATTAAGGTTAGGGCAGGCATCAAGCAACTGCTGTGCTGTGGTGCCTGCCTGCGCCAGTGCCGCGATTTGCGCCTCTGTGTCTTCGCCCTCTAACACCGTGCAGTCGGCCAGTTGGGGGGCGACATCTTCATTGAAGACCAGCCCGTCAGACAACAGCCCTCGGGTAAATTGCTCGCTGACAGTCTGATCTTGGCTGGCCACGACAATCACCATCTCATCGCCCTCGCGGGAGGCCAGAAGATGGAACGGGAACGCCCCACCCAACTCGTTGATCACAGCGATCCGTTCTCCCTGTAACTGCGAAAGCATCCAGAAAGAAGTGGCGGTGGGCTTGGGAAGATTATTGACGGTTAGAAGCCCCATGCGGGTCTCCACCATGTCAGTAGCGCCCCAGTCCCACACCTCGAAACGATACAGCCGATCATGATCTTGCGCCGCCATCGTGGCAGCCAATGCGACTTCCTCCGCAGCACCACGGTGATCGCAGAGCACGGCTTTTGGATTAACGCCTATTGGTATGGGCACCTCACCATCAAGACTTGCGATCGCGCTTAGATCACAAGTGGTTGTAACGTCTGCGCCAGACAGGGCTGCCGCATACTCACCCACATCGATTATGAGGTTTTCATTTGTGCTCCAGGAACGAACCTCCGCCACGGAATTTTCAAGCAGGAACCGTTCGGATTTGCTGTAGTTATGGTAGACCAAAAAGTCGAAGCTGCTGGGTGTGCTGGGTGCGGGGCCACAGGTCTCCTGGATCAGTTTGAGAGCGGGACTGTCTAGTGGATTGATGCCGCTCTCCCATGACGATATATCCGGTCCACCCACCAGTACCGGTGATCCTGGGCCTAACGTGTCACGAACTTGCTGTGCTGAGGCGCACCACATGGTCACGAAGCTGGCCTGATTGGACTTCCACCAGATCTGGTCTGGCTCGTTCCACAGACCAATGCGCAGCTTGGGGTTGGCCCCGTCAAACTCCATGAGCAGCTGGGAGATGGTGATATCCAGGTAGTCGAGCCAAGAGGAGGTCCCTACGATACCCACGGTTGGAGGACCGGCCCACCAATCGTCGTCGGTACAAGAACAGGCGATATCCTGACCGGTGTCGTTTCTTACGTCAGACGTCAAGACGTTCACCTCTCTAAGGATGTGAAAGGGGTCGTCGTCGCCATTCGCGACAACACAACCTGAGCAGGAGTTCCTCAAGAACGCGGGGGTGCCCATTAGTGACCAGAACATCGAAAAGCCTCGCGAGTGAAGCTCCGCTATTTCGCTGCGGTGCGTGATCTCTTGCTCAAGAGCAAACCGGCCGAATTGAACCTTGTCCCAGTATCGGATAGCGCCGGGCGTACACGTCAACGGGTCCCTACACATGAGTTGTGTGATACGGTCAATGTCTGCGGCGTCATTTAATTGTTTGCCCGCGTCGAGGTTCACGCTGCGAAAAATGTCACCGAAGGGTTTCGCTTCTACCTTGTCGATGTTGAGCGTGACGAGTCGATCGCTTCGTGTGAAAACAGCGGTCAATGCAGGCGTTGTTTCTCCCCAGAATAGATCTACGGTACTGCCTGGTACGCTGATAGAGCAGTCCGGAAATTGATTGCCACACCCATCCCATTCAGAAAAAATCCAGCCTGCTCTCGGCATCGCCGTATAGGTAACGTCGTAATCACCAATGACATAATTGGTACAAGGATTATCTTCGAGTAAGCAGTCATGTTCACCGCTAGCCGAGATAATGTCGCCATTACCGACTATCTCCAGTGGGTGGGAGCAGCCTATAACGAATATCAGGAGTATCACGGCGAATAGTGTTTTCATGAGCCTTACCCTCTTCTGGTAAATGGTCATCACACTCGACACTAACACACTAAATGACTAGAGGGTTTTCTTTGCGGTGTTGGAATTAGGAAACTGACTTTCTATATTTCGGCGCTTAACGTTTACCTGCTTATTAGACTGACTGACCTACCAATGATTCGCCGCTCGTCCAAATCTGCCAGTGTATTGGGAAGCTTTTCGAAATTGTGTGTGCGTTCAATGTGAGGAGTGGACTTCCCAGACTTTACTAGACACTTTCTAGCCTCGAAAAATCATCTTCTTTAAACTGCGCTGGAGAAACACCTCCAGTGTAACTATGTCGTTTAATCGGATTGTAGAACATCCCAATAAAATTGAATATCTCCATCTTTGCCCCGCCGCGCCTTTACGGCATCGATGTGCGTTACGCATTTTGATGCGATCACTCGCAGGGGTTAATGTTGTTAGTGTGACGGCGATCTGCG
Organism: Halioglobus sp. Uisw_031; assembly: GCF_047729875.1. Taxonomy (NCBI): domain Bacteria; kingdom Pseudomonadati; phylum Pseudomonadota; class Gammaproteobacteria; order Cellvibrionales; family Halieaceae; genus Halioglobus; species Halioglobus sp. Uisw_031. The sequence goes on from NZ_CP159826.1 coordinate 1,131,205, forward strand.
GCAATGGTTAAAAGCGCCTGAGTCGTTACTGACCGCATCAATCGACTTGGGTCATTCTATGGCTTTTTCCAAATTATTATAGTTATAGGTCTAGCCAAAACTCTGCGGTCGGGGTCTGTCTGTGAATAGAAAAAGCGCGCAAGTAGACTCCAGATGCTGTGATATCCAGCTCGATAAAACCTTCTTTGGAATGCGCAAAGCGAGTACTGTCGTTATGCCAAACGCCACTCACCTTGTTGCTATTGCCTGCGCCGCTAACCAACAAATAGCTGGCGCTGGTGCCCTCTGATGGCTGCATCAATTGCAGGCTGTGTTCATGGCCGGCAGTGTGTATTACGCGGTCATATTGACGCATTACCCGACTCTGCGCTTGGACCATCTGCTGATAATTGGGGTCCTGGGTATCCTGCGAAGCTGCGTCTGGAAAAATTTGGTATAAGATATTCATGATCAGCCAGTAGCGAAAATCGCTGAGGTATCCCCCATGTGGTCCTTCGGTGACCAGAGGATGATGCTGAGCTACGATGATGAGATTCTCTGGGTGTTCCTGTCGGATACGGGCGAATTCTTCCGTCATTGCCGCCTCGGATTTGTGCTGTTCGTCGCCCGTTAGCCACCACTGGGAATCAACAAACACGACGCTAACACCAGGCAAATCACGCGATTTTGGAAGCGTCATCCCTTCGCGCGCACGGGGCTCGAAAAAAACATTAGCATTGTTCTCGCGGCCGTACTGCTCGATATACAGTGCCTGGCTGTCCACCTCTGTGGCGTACCAATCGTGATTTCCCGGGACTAGGTAAAGGCTGGCGCCGGAAACTTCGGCAACCTTAAGCTGAGCATCCAAGTAGCTGATAGACTCTAACTGATCGTCCGTCCATTCCTGCTGGCCAGCTTCTTTGCGGGGGAAGCCCTCGTAGTAAATGTTATCACCAAGGGCGATGACAATAGTCCGTTCCGGTAGCATGCCGGCGCGAGCAGCGACCTTGGCCATGCTGGGCTGCCACGGGTCAATCGAAGAGTGCCCTGCATCACCATATAAAAGCACGCGTTGTACTACTTCGTCAGGGCTTGGCGGAGGTGCTTGCGATTCCTCGCTTAGATCGAGGTAGGGCTCCATGTGGGCGGGTTTTACCTGGGGGTTGATATAGAACAGTCCGATCAGAACAGCGAAGACGGTTAGAACAGACAATAATATTTTCTTCATAGATATTCCTCCAAGCTGCTGTTTTTTGGATTATCTGCTATGCGCTTAAAGCATGACCCTATTTTTTTTAAATTCGTTCAAGACGTAACGGCAAATCATCCATGGGTTTTGGCATAGGGATCATCATGAGTTTGGGGTTGTAATCGTCGGGCACACTAAAACGATAACGGAGTAAGAACTGGTGCAGGAAACACTTTACCTGCATGCCGGCAAAATGTAGGCCTATACACTTATGAGCACCGCCGCCAAACGGTGTGAAGGCAAAATTATTACGCTTGTGTTCAGCACGTTCTGGCGAGAAGCGATCTGGATCAAAACGCTCGGGGTCGGTCCACCATGTCGGGTCACGGTAATTATACAATAGAGGCATATAAATTAGCGTGTTCGGCGGAATAGTGTAGCCCTCAATTTCACATTCACGAATACTCCGCCGCCAGGTCATCGGAATCGACGGGTGCAGACGCTGGGCCTCCAATAGCACATTATCAAAATCTACCAGACTTTCGAGGTCGTCATAATCGAGGCAATCTTTAGACAAGGCCTGTGACTGTTTTCGTAGGCGTTCTTGCCATTGAGGGTTTTTTGCCAACTCCATAATGATATTGGTCAATGAGGACGCCGTGGTGTCATGAGCGGCCATCAGCAAGAAATTGATATGATCAACAATTTGTTGGTCGCTAAAGAAACTGCCATCTGGTTGTTTCTCTTTGCTCAGGTAGCTCAAAAAATCTTTGCTTACAGCGGTTTCGCGGCGCAGTGGTATCAGGCTTTCGTAGTGCTGCTTTAGATTGCGTAATGCGCGTTTTGCCTTTGCCCACTTTGTACCGGGAATTTCTTTCTGGATGATGCCCACCATCCCGTCAAACATATCGACAAAGTTGCGGTTAAGTATCTCTATCTCGTCCTTGCTTTCGACCCCAATAAAGATACTGGCGGAGGTCGTTAACAAACACTGTTTAACATGGGGAAAGAACTTAAAATCATCAACCTCGCTCCATAGTGGAATATGTGCGGCAATGATGTCGTTTATCTGCAGGGTATATTGTCTCATCGGCTCTGCTTTGAACGCAGTCTGGAAAAGCCGACGTTGTGTTTTGTGCTCGTCAAAGTCAATTAACAGAAGGCCGCCAGAGAAGAATCTTCCAATGGTATTCTCAAAGGCTTTTTCGTTTGAAAAGTTTCTGTGTGGATCTAGGAAAACCGCTTTAACCACCTCGGGGTTCGCCACAAAAACACCTTTACTGCCGGCTATATTGAGCTTCGCAATGGGACCATATTTTTCCCGGAGTTTGATGGAAAGCCCTCGCAAGTCGCTAAACACCCACGGCAAATGGCCAATAATGGGTAAGCCGAAAGTGCCCGGTATATGATCCAGATCGGTGCAGTTGGGCTGGGTTTTATAGTCGTATCCGGGCGGGAGCACTTCACTGTTAACTTTCATAGGCTGTTGGCGGTTTCTCAAAATGGCGGTGGTAGCAGTGGTGACTATATTATCTAGAACGCGGGCCTCTAGCCAATGGAAAGAGGCCTTCGGCGGCTATTTTTCTGATAAATTGAGTTGTTTGAACGCAGTTGTCTTGGCCCATCGATAGTCTGGCTTGCCCGAGGGCGAACGTATCACCTTGGCAACCTGCAATACATGTCGTGGCACTTTGTAACCAGCGATTGTCTTGCGGCAGTGATCTTGAATATCCTTGAGACTTGGCAATACCGCACTCTCGCGCAACTCAACTAAGGCGCAGACTGCGGCTCCCCAGCGTTCATCTGGTACCCCAATAACGGTGACATCGAGTATGTCTGGGTGACCTTTTACGGCCGAGTCGACTTCCTCGGAAAATATTTTTTCACCCCCGGAATTAATGCACTGAGAGCCACGCCCCAGCATCGTGATCGTACCATCAGCCTCAAATATGGCTGAATCACCACTGAGCGCATAACGCTTTCCATCGGCAGCGGTGACAAACGTTTCGGCTGTCTTCACTGCATCATTATAGTATCCAAGTGGAATAAAGCCCGTGCGGGCGACGACACCCTCCTTCTTGCTGCCCGGCTTTAATGCTTCCAGTGTATCCATGTCGAGCACGGTGGCGCCTTGGCCAGGCTTAACGGTTGGCCCACCCTTCATTGTTTGCCCCTTGGCAGCCATCAAGATGCCCCCTCCGCCAATCTCAGAAGAGCCAATCGAGTCAATAATCATCACGTTGTGAAACGTGTCAAAAAATTCATCTTTAACGACCTGTGAAAACACCACTGCAGAACTGGCCAGTAGGAAAAATGACGAGACATCAATCTCAGTTTTGAACGACTTGTAAGCCTCTATCAGTGGACGCGCCATAGCGTCGCCGGTAATAAACAGGCCATTGATTTTTTCCCTTTCAATCAATTTCCATGTTTCCACTGGGTCAAATGTCCTGGACAGGACAACTCGGTGACCTTCAAAGCCGCGGCCTATTACTGCCCACTGGGATGCGCCGTGCATCAGCGGTGCCAGCGGGAACATGGTCATCTGACCGCTTTCGCCTCGCTTTACTACTTCCATCGGGCTGGTGACGACATCGCCCGTGGTCTGGTCAACGCCACCTCCAAGTGCAAAGAAAACATCCTCCTGACGCCATACGACGCCCTTGGGCATCCCAGTAGTGCCGCCGGTATAGATAATGTAATGATCGTCACCGGAGCGCGGGGGGAAATCCCGTTCAGGAGAATTCGCGGTCATTGCCGTCTCATAGTCGGCAATGTGAATGCCATCGCTACTCGCGTTGCTGTGATCTTCAATGACCACTGTATGATGCAGCGCTGGCAGGCTGTCGATAACATTTACCACGCGCGGCAGGAACTCTCTGGCGACCACTAGTGCTGTTAGGTCAGCATTAGCGAAAATATAGGCCAGCTCATCTTCGACATAGCGAAAGTTGATGTTGATCCACACTGCGCGAATTTTGAACACAGCCCACAATGTCTCAACCCATTCCATACAGTTGTAGGCATAGATTCCTACGTGATCGCCAGGTTGCACACCCTGGGACTGCAAATGGTGTGCGAGACGGTTGGCCCTCGCCTCCATTTCCTCGAACGTGCATCGTTTATGGTCTGCAACAAGGTATTCACGCTTCGGGTATGTATCTACAGCGAGTTCGAACACATCCGCCAGGTTATAACTGGGTTTTTCCCGCATATTAAATTCTACCCTTGGATTTCTGACAGATTAAACTGTCTCGTCAACTCAAGCACCATCAAACCTCTGAAATGTGCCTTGTTAACGTCTCGGAGTTTGGAAAATCGCACTATCCACAGGCCTTTTGGGTATCAGTCATAAAGCTAATGTGGATTGTATGCGGAAGAAAACACGTGAGTATGGCATGATAAAGCCAATGGATGACGGAGCTTAACGTGCTAAAAGCACTCTTTCTCGATCTCGACGACACACTGTGCGATACCTCTAGTGCGAATGGGCAGGCCATGCGGTTAATGGCAGAATCGCTGCAGGCGCAGTATGGCATTGACTTCGACGGGCAAGCCTTTTCGCGTGCCTATGTTCAGTGCATTTATCGCAACTGGAGCGCTAGTCAGCGCGCAGACTATACCCCCATCATAGAGCAGCAGAGTGAAAGCGCGTTTCGTGTGCAGTTGATCCGCGACTTATTAGCGGGGCAGGGTGTGCAGAGCGTGACTGAAGTGGAGGCTCAATCTGTGCAACATAAATTTGACAGAGATCGCCTGCAAGCCTTTGGCTTTTATGCTGGAATAACTGAATTTTTAGCCGAAGCTCGAAAGCTTTTCACATTGGTCGTGATTACGAATGGACCTGAGTATTCACAGATACCTAAAGTAGAGACGGTCAATCTGGCTGCGCATGTCGATCACATCATTATTGGTGGGCAGGAGCCAGAGCAGAAGCCAGCCCGTTCGATATTCGATAAAGCGCTTAAACTTGCCGGCTGTGAGGCACACGAAGCTATACACGTGGGTGATAGTTTAGCCGCAGACATCGCAGGAGCGCACAACAGTGGTATCACGTCGGTGTGGATTCAACACCAACAGCCACTGGATGCTGAACTGGGTATTGATCCCCACCACACTGTATTGCACCCACGTGAAATACCGGGGTTAATTCGTGAGTTACATCGGGATTAAGCGCGCGACAGTTTTGCGCGGATATCTTGCTCCACCATGTATAACACCGGCAGCAGGACGAGAGATACGAGCCCGCCAAACACAATGCCCCATGCCATACTCATGACCATCGGGGTGATATAGCTGTTTTCACCCATGATCCCGTAAGCCGTGGGAAATAGACCGACGGCCGTAGTGACGGAGGTGATGAGAATTGGCCTGAAGCGACGATGGGCTATGCCTGCCACTTCAGTCACGGATAAAGGCACACCTCGCTCACGACGCTCTTCATTAATGGTGTGCAGCAGTACCAGAGAGTCGTTGACCAATACGCCTATCAGTCCTATGACCCCGGTTATTGCCATCATCCCTAGGGACAAGCCCTGCAAGCTGTAACACAGTACTACTCCTACTAGGCCAAAAGGTATACACAGCATGATTAGCAATGGCTGCGACAGGGAATTGAACAGGATAACCAACACAGCAAAAATCGACAGCAGGCAGATAAAAGTTGCAGTCCCCAAGTCTCCAAGGGCCTCTGACTGTTCTTCCATTTCGCCCCCTTGGTTCAGGCGCAGTTGCGGATAGATATCGTTCCAATGCTGCAGCGCAATCCACTGGGCAAGTTCCGTATTAATCTGCTGCACACTGGTTTGGTCGGTATCGATTTCACCGTACACCGTAACCGTGCGCTTACCCAGATAATGTTTGATATCTGCTTCACCCGGATGCAGCGAAAAACTCGCAATCGCGTTGAGGTAAATCGCCTGCCCGTCATCATTGACCACGGCTAAATTCTCAAGCGTTTGTAGTTTTCCCGCGGCCGCTAACGGTAGTTGCAAGCGATAGCTTACGCGCTCATCCAGTGTCTGCAACTCATCGACTACGAGGCCATCTACCGCAATTCGCATCGCAGTAATCAGGTGCTCCATCGTCAAGCCACGCGCTTTCAGCAGCGCGTGATTGACCTCCAGTTCAATAACATCCTTGCCTGGAGTGGCGCTAGTCCAAGTGTTTGTAACCGCCGTGTGAGCGCCTAAAAAATCACCGATACGACCTGCCACGTCATAGCGTTCATCGCCGCTGCTGATGACCTCCACCTGAATGGGTTTCCCGGCCACGGGAACGTCAGTCTGAGCCTGCACGACCAGCGATTTAAAGCCGGATTGTTGTGCAGCCCAGTCCTGCATTTCACTTACAACGTCATAGGTGTTGGTGTTCCCTGAGCGTCGCCCTAGCGGCTCTAGCTGCAATGCGACTAGAGCCCACGCATGGTTGCGACCTTCGGTAGCGCCATAGAAATCTGTGTCGTGATGGCCAATCTGGCTGGTAATAGCCAGCAAGTCTTCCGCGACCACAAACTGACGCAGGTCTTTTTCCAGTTGAGACACTTTAGCCACTGTTTCGTCAAAGCGACTGCCCACCGGCAGTTCAACTTTGACATGCACTGTATCAATATCAATGTCCGGAAATAGACTAAACTTGATCGTGAGGGCGCCCAGTGTCATTACAGCGATAAACATGATTAAAAATAATATCAGGGTGCGATAACGGTGCCGTAACCAGACAGTAATGGTGCGATGGTAAAACGCATGTAAACGATCGAATGCGGGGCGTACTGGATCCTTTGCGCGCATCGGGACGCCCGCCAAATGGCTGGGCAGCAGACAAAGGCTTTCAAACAGCGAGGCACACAATAATATGATGACACTTGCAGGAAGGAACCACATAAATTCGCCACTGATGCCGCCGAGAAAGAGTAACGGAGCGAATGCCAGCATAGTGGTGAGGGCACTAAAAATAACCGGCTGAGATACCTGCGCCGCGCCCTGAATGCTCGCCTCTTTACGATCCATGCCGGCGCTGCGCAGTCGCTGTGTATTTTCGCTGACCACGACTGCGTCGTCGACCAGAACGCCCATAATTAAAATGATGGCCGTTAGACTCATGGCATTGATGGTCACATCAATCGATGCCATGAGCAGGAAAGCGAGGCAAACAGCAAAGGGAATGCCCAGAGTCACCCATAGGGCGAAGCGCACTTGCAAGAAGTAGCACAACAGCAGTAATACGGACATGAGCCCCAGCAGCGCGTTGCCTCCAAGGACATCCAGCATATTGACAGTTAGCCGTGAAATATCTGCCACCATCACTAATTCCACGCCCTGCGGCAGCGACACGCTGTCGACGAACGCGCGCACATTAGCCGCTGTATGAAGCTCATCAGAAAGGGTTTTTTTACGCGCCTGTAGAGCAATACTTAAGCGGCCATTGACCCGAGTTTGTACGTCCCAATCCTCGTAGTCACTGACAAACGTCGCCACATCTCGCAGCAATACGGTGTTGCCAGGGGCACCTGATCGCACCACGACTGTTTCTATCTCACGCGGATCGCGGAACTGGCCTATAGCAATGATATTCTTCTCTGTCATGAATGAATCGACCGCGCCGCCACTGTCACGCTTATTTCGCGCGCGAATCGCCGTTATAATTTCGTTGTGACTGATGCCTAATTTGGCCAATTTTGCTGAATTCAGCATGATGCGCACTTCTGGCCGACGGTAGCCGCGTTTTTCCACGCTGGCGATACCCTCCACCTCGCGCAGGCCATCGGCTACATTGCGAGCAACATCGCGTAACAGCGCCTCCGGCACGTCACCCGTTATGTGTACCTCCATCACGGGTGTCACCAGAGTTGAAAGTTCTTCAATCCTAGGTTTTTCTGGCAAGTCCTGCGGCAAACGCGCAAAGGCACGGTCAACAGCCTGTTGAATATTGCGCATGATCTCTTGCTTCTCTGCTGCGTCTAGATCGAGGCTGACCGTGATAACTGATAGGTTTTCCATGCTGTTGGAGTAGACTTTTTTAACGCCGTCGACTTCCAGCAATTCCTCTTCCAGCGGCAGGGTGATGGCCAGTTCGATCTCCTCCGGTCCGGCGCCGGCTTTTATGGTGGTGATGTTTACCACGCCCATGTCCACAGCGGGGTTGTACTCATAGCGCATGTCGGCAATGGTAAGAAAGCCCATGGCGAATACCATCACCATGATCATGGTGACAACCAATGGTCTATCGACGAACCAGCGCGTAAGTTCTCGCATGACGACTAATCTTCGCTCACAATGCTGACGACTGTACCCTCCAGCAGCCGCTCCTGGCCGCTGATAACCACCAGATCGCCCGGTGCAACCCCGTCGAGAATATGTAGCCGTTGGCCAAATCCTGCCGCTAGCATTGGCTCGCGCATTCGCGCAACACTGCGCTGTGCGTCTTCCTCCACAATAAACACCACGCGTCGACGATCTCGGTCCACGAGTGCCGACTCTGGTAGCAGTAGGACATCGGGTATGTTGATGCCCTCGAGGACAGCTGTTGCGGTCATACCAGGTCGCAAGGCGTCCGTTTCATCAGTCAAAATAAGTTTCACTGGAAAGTTGCCTGTATCGGGGTCTGCACTGACACCCACCCACTCTATGCTGGCCTGAAATTCCCTGCCAGCCAGTCCAGCGGCGATGACCCGTGCTTTGCCTCCGGCCCGAATATGACGGATATCGGCTTCGCTGACCCACGTATGCACACGCAATTCCTGCATCGCCTGCAGGGTAATGAGGCTGGCGCCGACCATTACAGCCTCTCCTACTTCTACGGCTTGTATATCGACAAGACCGGTCGTGGGACTATAAATACGCGTATCAGCGAGTTCGCGCGCAGCCAGCTGCTGGCTGACCAGCGCCTGCTGGTAAGTTGCCGTGGCAGCGTCGACGGTCAGCTGTGCGTTATCAAGCACTTCCTTAGAAATTGTCTCCTGTTCGGAAAGGTTGCGCCGCCGCTGCAGCTTCAGTTGCGCTTCTTCTAGCGCGGCTCGGGTGCGATTGACCTGCTGTTCTGACTGCTGCAGGGCCAACTGACGTTTTTGCGGGTCCAGCTCCAACAGCAACTGTCCCGCTTCAACCGGGTCCCCTTCGTTGACGTGCACTGCCTGCACTGTGCCAGACAGTTCTGCAGCGACATTGACTTCCTCCAGCGCCTCCACGACACCAAAGGTGCGTATGTTGCCCTGCCACACTTGGATGTTGAGTTCTTGCACCGTAACGTCTACCACCGGCGCAACAGTGGGCGCCTCTGCTGCGGGCGCAGGCTCTTCTGAGCAAGCACCAAGCACCAGCGATAAGGTGATAAGAAGCAGTGAGCGCAGTGAGCGCAGTGATGCCGGCCGGATATTACCCTGTGCTCGATGGGCATAGCCTTTGAAGGTGATTGATCTGATGGTCAACGCTATTTCTCCTGCCTGACAGTTATCTTATCGCGACCATATCCTAACGCTTGAGGGAAAAGAATCCACACAATAAAAGTTACCATTGAGCAAGAATATAATAATACCTCTCAAGAGCTTCCGCGCTAGGCTTCTATCGGGAAAGGCTTGGGTGGCGTTTTTTCGCAGATTATCCAGTTCGCAGTGAAGTACTCACCGTTGCCACAGGATGTGCGCAGGTCTTTGTGCTTATCTTCAGCGTTATTCTGGCGCCGGTCGGATACATTTGTCTGTGATTGTTGACCGTTTTAGTCATATATTCGCCAAGTTAGTCGCCATATTATCGTCAGACGGTCATGTAATTTAGAGACAGTAGCCCCAAGCTGCTAAACGTAAGACCACAGATCTCAATACAATGTACTAGGTTTTAACAGGCCTATTGTTCAACCTCACCCGCAGAAGGTAGAGAACTATGAAAGGCTATAAAATTTTCACACTACGCAAAACCGCCCTCGCCGCAGCGTTATCAATAGCGGCCGCGCCGAGTGTGGCCCAACTGGTGCTGGAGGAGGTGGTTGTGACCGCCCAAAAGCGCTCAGAAAACGTACAGGACATTGCTGCTACGGTTAACGTGATCAGCGGCAAGGACATTGAGAAGTATCAGGCATTTGATTTCAGTTCAATTCAGCAACAGACCGCTGGGTTGACGCTTGCCAGTCCCAATGCCCGTAACAATATTATCGCCATGCGCGGGGTCAGCGTGGATCCGGAGTCTGGCACGGCTACCGCGGTGGATACGTATTGGAATGATGCGATTGTGCGGCCTGACGTAGCGTTTACTCAAATGTACGATCTGGAACGTATAGAAATTTTGCGCGGTCCCCAGGGTACCCTGCAAGGCCGTACCTCTCCGGCGGGCGCCATTAACATCATTACCAAGCGAGCCGATGTTGACGAAGCTGAAGGCTATATACAGCTCTCCGCTGCGGACAACGATGGATTGAATGCTCAGGTCGCCTATGGTGCGCCACTTATAGAGGGGACGTTGGCTGTTCGCGTGGCCGCTGATTACGACAGAAGCAATGGTCCAAATATTCAGAATCTCACTACCGGCTTCGATGATCAGGAATACGAAACGAAATCTGGCAGGATTAGTGCGGCATGGAACGTCACCGACACGTTTAACACGCAACTCATCTATCAATACCTCGATCAGGATCTGGACGACCCCAAAGCAATGTCCGGGGTTGACCAGCAAGGTGGTCGTCCCACACTGGTTCCTACTGACCTTAAAGCGCTGGCCCTCACTAATGATACTGCGGAGCTGGATTTTAACGTTGCCAATCTGGTCATGGACTGGGAAGTGTTGAATCATGAGGTGACGGGTATTGTTGGCTACACCGACTCCAGTAAAAAGGCGTACACCGCCGCTGACCGGGCAGATTCATTGCGCTACTTCGTGCCGGCTACTACCGCACCTACCTACCAAAACTCGCAAACGGACGTCACGTCGTACTCCTACGAACTGAGGTTAGCCTCTCAGGACAACGACTTCTGGGACTACCTGGTGGGCGTTTACTACCAAGATCAAAACACCGATACGACATTTTACGCCAATTCAGTTCTATTGACCCAACTCCCTGGGGTAGGCTTCAAAACGAAATCGGTACTCCCTGTTAACGCCAACAACTTTGCCATATTCACTTTCAACACCTTGCAATTAACCCAGGATATTCAGTTAGAGGCAGGCCTGCGCTGGACGAAGTATGACGGCTATGCTCAGGCTACCGTGAATTATGGGGGTGCAAATGACCCAGGGCCTCTCCCTTCCAAGGAGGTTGTCAACGACCTCTTTGCACCCAGATTTCCGATTGTAGGTATTTCGAACCCCAACACGAATGCCAATGCGGTCACGGGCTCTTTGAAGCTGCGCTATGAATGGCGTGATGAAGTCTCGCTTTATGCGGCATATAATCGGGGCTATCGGCCAGGTGGCACTTCCATCGTGCCCTCGCCCAACATTGAGTTGCTGCCGGATCCCGATGCTTTCCTCACCTATGACGAGGAAACAAGTGACGCCATAGAATTGGGCGCCAAAAGCACCTTGTGGGACGATCGAGCCACTCTCAATGTAGCCTTGTATTACCAAAAATTCGACGGCTATTTAGGCTTTACGCGCGGTATTCAAGTGCTTAATGACGCAGGTGAGCCGGTCGATCTTCCTGGCGGCGTTGTCTACAACGGCGACGCTAATATCTGGGGAATCGAATTCGAGGGCAAGGTTTTGCTGAGTGAAAGATGGGATGCCGGCGGCGCGCTAAGTTACAGCAAGGGTGAGTGGGATGGTGCCACGCAACCGTGCAATGATCGCATAGGCAATGAGGTGATTGGTTCTTGTGATATTGATGGCCAGCCTATAGGGGGTGAGCCAGAGTGGTCACTGTCACTGAACTCGGAATACTTCTATCCATTGAAGTCAACCGAGGTTTATCTCCGCGGCCTGTTTAAGTATACGGATGACCGCCTTAACACGGATGCCTCCGCGGGTATTGGTAATGTCCGCAGCGAATTTAGTTCTTACCAGACACTGGATTTGTTTACCGGTTTGCGCAGCAACGATTTCGCTTGGGATGTGTCGCTCTGGGTCAAGAACGTCACTGACGAAGACGAGGTTATTTATCAGCAGGGGCCGGACCAATACGATATCGCTCTCAGCGGTGGGTCGTATACCCAAACGAATATCCTTCGTGAGCGCACGTTCGGCATGACCGCCCGCTATAATTTCTAATAGACATTTCGGCGGTTACACAAGAATCCCAGACGGCCGGCGCATTTAGCACGGCCGTATTTGCAACACCTGAAACTAAAGAGATCCGCCTAATGAAGGTCATTTTTTTGGCTAGCCTGGCCGTGCTTTTGTCGACTGTAGCGCAGGCTCAGGAGGTTAACATGCCTCCACAAAACCCGCATCTTGCGAATTCTAGCTACTCGATGGGACACGGTAACCCGTCGCAGCAGGACGCCGTTTCCCAGTCGGGCCCGTCCGGCCCTTCACAGACTTTGCGGCCTGATCAGATTGAGTATCAGCACACTGGACCTGCACATTTCGGTGCTGCCACTTCCGGAGTTTACCCCGACGGCAAGCGCGTATTCTGGAGCAACGGCATTGATCGCATTGTCAAAATAGATTACGACAGCTGGGAAGTGGTGTCCGAGTACTTTTTTCCTGGGGTTGAGGTGTACGATGAGGAACGTGCCAACGAGTCGATCGCTGACTTCAACGCGAATAACAACGGCGTGTTCGCGTTGGTGCGTGCCTTTAGAGAAATGAGCAAACTACGTGACCTGTCCAACCTTTATACTGTGCTGGGGGCGGACCATATCTATTACGTGGGTAGTAAGACGGGCTTAATTACCGCCTACGGTGATGCCGACCCCAATGACTCGAGTTCGGCAATCGTCAAGAAAGCTGAGTTTCAGTTGCCGCCCGATTTGACCGGACCGGTTATGGGTTTGAATATGACCTACGACGGCTGGCTGATCGCTGCCACAGAGCACGGGTATATTGCGGCGGTAAAGTCTGATTTCAGTGAGGCACACACTGTTCGTTTACACTTCAGTGAGGGCGCCGAGGAAAAGGAAACAGGCGCTACGGGTAAGGGCTGGATTCGTAACGGCTTCGCTATCGATGACGATGGGGGAATCTACATCGCATCACAAGACCATATGCACAAGGTTATTTGGACCGGTGATGGGCTCAGTGTCGATGAGAAAGAGGGCGCATGGACGGCTCGTTATCTGAACAGTTGGGGCCAAGGTACTGGTGCGACGCCATCACTGATGGGCTTTGGAGAGGAAGACCCATTCGTAGTGATCACCGACGGTGAAAACCTGATGAATGTGGTGTTGTTTTGGCGTAACGATATTCCTACAGACTGGAAGCAGTTAAAAGACACGCCAGACCGTCGGATAGCAGGGATGTTGCCGGCAGATATGGGTGATCCGGAGCTGGCTGCTCTGCAATCGGAGCAATCTGTCATTGTTAAGGGCTATGGTGCGCTGGTGGTGAATAACACGCCGCGCAACATTCCTTGGTATTTGCCGGAGCGGGCCAGCACGCTGATGATCAGCATGGCCGGCAGCAATCCAGAGTATCAGCCCTACGGCGTACAAAAATTTGAGTGGAATCCAGCCCTGCGTCGTTTAGAGAATGGCTGGGTAAACACGGATATTAGCTCGCCTTCTAGTGTGCCAATGGCGAGCATGGGATCCGACAGTGTCTACCTCATCGGCGCGCGCGACAATCAATGGACGCTGGAAGCGCTCGACTGGGCTACGGGAGAATCTGAATTCTATTATGTTATCGGGGGGCAGCGCTACAATGTGTTATTTTCTGGGACTTTATTGGATGAGGATGGCCGCATCCACTATGGCACTCCTTGGGGCCGTGTTCGGCTGAATACGAAAATCGAGCCCTAGTCTCCGCGTGGCATTCAAGTTTTTGAGGTGAGCATGATGAACAAAGACCTGACTTTAGAAGTTAATGACGGCATTGGCCTGATTACGTTCAATCGCGCTGAGGCGTTGAACACGTTCAATGCTGCTATACAAGAGGGTCTGGGAGAAGCGTATCGTCTTTGCGACGAAGACGATGCGGTGCGAGTGATCGTTCTCACGGGTGCTGGGAAAGCGTTTTGTGCGGGGGCTGATCTGAGTGCGGGTGGTGATACCTTTGGTGCCGAAGGGGAGATGGACTTTAGCTCCTGTCCGCTGAGTGTTCAGGCCTGGGACCTGCGTAAGCCAGTGATTGCTGCCGTCAACGGACATGCTCTAGGCGTTGGGCTTGGTATTGCGATGCAGGCCGATATTCGCGTGTTCGCGCAGGAGGGGAAGTATGGGTTTTTACAAAATCGTCGCGGCGCGCTAGTGGATTTTGCGATGGAATATTTCCTTCCACGATTAATTGGGTTCGAGCGTGCGTTCGAGTTGATTGTAAGAGCACAGAAGTTGAGCGGTGCAGAGGCCTTAGAGTGGGGTTTGGCAAGCCGCGTTGTGCCTGCCGATGAGGTGTTGGAGTGTGCGCTTGAAATTGCACGGGATATGGCAGTGAACTGCTCACCGCTGGTAATGGGTATGCATAAGCGTTTGCTGTGGAAGGGCCTAGATATGAAGCGGGATGATCTTGTCGAGTGGGAGACCCGTGCATTGCACGACACACTGTCTCGTCCGGATGCAATGGAGGGCGGTATGGCGTGGTTTGAAAAACGCAGCCCGCAATGGACTTCCAGCGTACCAAAGGACTGGCCCTCAGATTTAATGGATGGCGAATAAAATAAAAGTCGCTATGTTACTGATGTTCAATTTACTGTGTGCGTGAACTGATTCATTGCGCAGCCTTTTCTATTTAGGCGCGCCGGTGTCAGTCATTCTTGAGGCAAAAACCGCCCAGCCACCATTTTGGCGAACAATCATAGGTTAGTCGACCTCTCTCTCCATGTTGTGCATCCAATATTCTTTCAGTTTTTTTGCTTGGGGCCATGCCACGCGCGGGTTCTTCCTGCAACTGGTCCAACGGGATTGGGTAACTCGCCCAGTCCTTAGGAGCACGCCACCCCGGCGGCGCCACTAAATAGCTTCTGGTGCCATTAATGGGATGTAGGGCGCGCCAGTCGTGAATCTTTATTGATAAATCTGCAACAATCTCAGGGTATGTCTGAGCGAGGTTATTGTATTCGTTGGGGTCGTCCTGAATCTTGAACAGATAATTGGTAACCGTCGTTTCCAGTTGGTCCTGATCGATTTCCTGTACCAGCTTCCAGGTATCGTTGAATGCGGTGAGATTGAAGTGCCCGGCGATAGGCGTTTCGGACGCAAAATAGATGAAGTCCTCGCGCGGCATCGCTGTGCCATTGGCAATTGCTGACCAAAGACTCTGGCCATCAAGCGCCCTTCGATTTTTTGGGATGACACCGCTTGCCTCTGCCAGAGTTGGAAAGACATCCATTGCTGTCATGATTTGGGTCATCTTTTCTCCGGCAGGTACATGTCCAGGCCAACGTATGATGGATACTACGCGGATGCCGCCCTCAAAAGTTTCACCTTTCCCTCCGCGCAGCGGAGCATTGTCGGCACCGCCAACGGAATATGCGGCGCCGCCGTTGTCACTGAAGAAAAGAACGATTGTGTTGTCTGTTATTTGCTCTTCATCCAGCGTATTAAGTACCTGACCAATGGCCTGGTCCATTCCGTCTACGACCGCCGCATACATGGGTCGTGCGCTGTCCATCATGAGTAACTTAGATATGAGCCGGGTGTCATCCGTATTTTTCGCTCGTGCTGGAGCTAGGTCAGTGTTGATGTCTTTGTATTTTTCCTGCAATTCCAGCGGCGCATCAAGCGGCGTATGGGGTGCGATGAACGGCATATAAATTAAAAAAGGCTTTGTCTTATCACGCTCCTGTATGTAGCGGGATACCTCATCTGCCAGTAGAAACGATTCATAACCCTGATCGTCTATTGAAACGCCATTGCGCTGGAAGTCCTTGCCTCCCTGATTAGCAAACGGCGGATAAAAGCCCACCTCGGTGTGCAGGTGCCCATAAAAGTGCTCAAAGCCACGGTTGTTAGGGTGGTAGGTCATCTGCGCATGCCCCAAGTGCCATTTGCCCACCATGGCGGTCTGGTATCCTGCGGCTAGGAAAGATTCGGGCAAAAAGTGCTCGTCCGGATGGATACCGTTGTTATCCCAGGGCAGTATTACACCGTAGGCCACACCGAGGCGCATGGGGTCGCGCCCTGTCATTAGTGCTGCCCGGGTCGGGGAGCAAATGGGTGTGGTGTAGAACCGATTGAGTTCCGTGCCTTCTGCCGCCAGACGGTTTAGCGACGGTGTGTCGATATCACCACCGTGAAAACCAACATCATTCCAGCCAAGGTCGTCGGCTACGATAATAACAACATTGGGCTGTTCAGCCGTGGCAGGCGCCATCGCGCCAAAGGACAAAAAAATTGCCGCTAACATCTTCGTGTGTAGTCGTGTCAATATAATCATGAGGAGCTCCATCCTTCTACTTTTTTGGCTCAACTTCGGGAACGCGTGGTCAAAACGTTAAGGTGCAGTGTCAAGCTGCGACTTCAGCCAGTAAATCTCGTAATCGTTGCGCAGTCCATTTTCGGCGCGCTCCAACAACTCGACCAATGCCTGGCCTCTTAGCGCCAAAGCGCTAGCGTTTTGTGGATCACCCGCAAGGGCTATTTCCGTGATGTGCAGCGTCTTAACCGGCTCACCTTGGATAAGGTAATTATTGGCTAGCGCAATCAGGTTCTCGTTGCCCGCTATTTGTGCAAGGTCTGCATAGACATCTTGAGCAGGTATGGGGTAAAGCTCTGTGGTACTTTCGAAGCGAAACCAACCCATGTAATACTCCCAGATGCTCTTCACCGCCCAATCCACGCGGCCGTGATTCTGGACCAGCTCGAGGTTAGCCGGCAATTTTATTTCCTTCATCAATTGGTTAACGGTCTTGCCAGCATTCATCCCCGCAATGGTCTCGTCATGCACGTATTGTACGGCGTCTCGTATGCGCTGCATGCCCTTCCGAATCTTCTCTGCGCCTATTGTGGGGTCGAGGTGGCTGGGGAGAATAACGTCAGGATTCAAGGCAATAAGTCGGTCAAGAGATTTTATGTATTCAACCGGTTTTCGAACCTTTTCACCACGCATGGTGAAGATGTTGGGAAATTGAGGGAACTGGGGGCCGAAGAAATCGCCACTGATTAATACTTTTTGCTGCGGTAGCCAGAGCACAGCGTTATCTGCGCCCTCAGCGCCTGGTGCTCCTATCACTTGGAACTCTATGCCACCCAGAGTAAATGCATAGGTTTCCCAATCATCCACGGTAATCGTGGGCACAATACCGCCATAGCGCATCAATGCGATATCTGGTCGGTCCTCCCAGGCAGGCATCCAGGGAAACAACGTGCGATTACGGCCGTATTGGTAGGGTTGCAGTTCAGAGAGATAGCGCTGTTCTTCTTCAAAATTTTGATGGGCAATAATGTCAGTGCCCTCGTCCATCCAGAACCGTGTGCCGCCAATATGGTCTGCGTGGGAATGGCTGAGTATGATATAACGCACGTCCGCATCTGACACGGTATCCTTCAGTATTTGCAACTGGTTAGCCGACTGTATGACCAGTCCTGTGTCGAACAGGACAACGCCCTCGCTGGTGGTAATCATAATGGTGTTGCCGACGCCCGTGGCGTAGTGAATATTTTCGGCTACTTCACGCACCTCGATAGGACGTTTGATGAGGTCGACTGCTGCACCATGAGTTCCTTCTCCGCTGGCACTGGCCAAACGTTTGGTAGCGACATCTCCGATCACTGCCATGCTTTGAATTTCTGCCTCCTGCTTTAACTTACGTGCGACGTCTTCGTCAAAATAAATCCAAAGTGCACCTGCGCAAACCACGGCGATGCAGAATAGGATTACTGTTCCGATCGCGCCGCTCTGTTTTCGCTTAGTGGGATTCATTGCAATAACGCCTCTTTCAAAATATTAGTCGATGCAAAACGGATGAAAATCGGGGAGGACCAAGCGCGTTGTTCAGCGGGCGCCAGACAGTCCTCGCTTGCCGGTGTGCGATAGTCGCCATAGCAAGGATTGACCGCGATGCATTCTCCCTCCTCTGAGTATTCGCAGCGGAGGTTGTTAGCGTTGATCATGGGCGTCGCCTGCTGGATGGCGCGTGCGTAATAAATGGATTCTCGTTCGCCCTCGACAAAGCCCTCATCTTCAAACTCTATGCTACAGCCCATCGCGTCGCCAGAACAATCGAAGGTCCGCCAGGGATCTTCAATCAATTGATCCAAAGGCTCATTCGAGGTCGCCTGAGGCCGGATGCGAATGACTTCAATGCGATCGATGGCATGCCGCTCACTAGAGGGATTATAGCACTCGCCGCCACACAGCCATTGCAGTCGTTTCTCTCCGAGACCATTAAGGGCGTGAGCAGGGCAACCGGGATCTTGCTTAAATGCGCCTACCGCGTTAACGCGAAAACGCGGGTTGGTTGCGGATTCAGTCTCGGAGCCCATGGGTGTTGAGTGTTTTACTTGCAATAAATCAAACCATAGAAGAATACGGTCTCCCGAAGTACCATAGACCTGCTTGCGTTTTAGTCCGTCCCATATAGCTTCTCGACTGCGTCCCTCACTGTGCACCGCAACCAGACCTCCGCTGAGCCAGAAGGAGTTTTGTCGCTCCATGTTGCGCAGGTTGATCAGGCCAACACCGTCAATGTCCAGCGGTATGGAGTAGGGCATCGGGCCGAGTTGGTCGCCCTGTGCCGCGTTATCGAAGCGTTTGCTCGGCGCGCCGAAGGTCTCGGTGGTTCGTTTGCGTTGGATTTGTTTATACCCAGTGCCAGCCATTGCGCGATGATTATCGCTAGAGCCTATGAATCCAAATCGAAAATTGAAGGGTTCCTGCGGTTGCTCAAAATCAGTAATTGACAGTGCGTACTGAGCCGAGGTGCCCGGGCGGTGATCCATGGGCGTGAGAAAGCAGTCCGGGCAGTTGCCGCAGTCCAGCCAGTCAGTCACCTGCTGGCCGGGGACAGTGAGATGCCCAGATATCCCTGCGGCAACAAAATTTTTCCGGGCATTGGCGGCGCGAAGTTCACAGGCTTTCGAAGCGACACCCTCAGCGGAACATCGCTCGGCGATTATTTCACCAGCTCGCCAGCAGCAGGGAAGATAGTCATCGGAGGGGGCAGGGCAGTATCGTTCACCATTGCCGTCTTTTTTGAGCGCACGCCAATCTCGGTACTCTTCGGAGTTGCCGTGGCCCGAATATACTTCAAACAGAATTTGTCGTTTCGGGTCGTGCTGCTGGCGATTCAGCTGTTTGTCGAAAGTCGTGGTTGCTGGGGTATTCATCCCCCAGCTGGTGCCATGAGGAATGACGATGCTGTCAAAGCCCCACTCGTCTAACTTGGTAAATAACGCTCTTGGATCGGCGGCTAATTCAAGACAGTCTGCGGGCAGTTCTCGTGTGTTTATGCCTTGCTCACACAGTGGTGTATTTTCGATCTCATCGTAGTATCCCTGTATGCCTAAATAGAAGGCGCGATTCTCGAAGTCGGTGAGGGCGAGCATCATTTGCGCGGCGATACCCAATGGCGCTTTGGCAAGCTGTGCACGTGGCGCGGCGATGGCTCGCGCGGGCACCAGCTCATCTGTTGTGTCTAAAAACATGATGTTCTTATGGCCATAGTGTTTCCCCGGGTCAGTATTGACTTGGCTCCATTCCCACCCTAGAAAAGACACGAGGTCGGGGTTTTCGGGGTCTCCCGATACCGCGTTGCATTCGCGAATACTTTGCTTTGTTTCTTCCCAGAGGCGCGGGGTGATGCTTTCGGCATGGTCGTTAATGGACCAGAAGTCCAGATTAGAACAGTAGCGCGCAAAATCGCAGGCATCTGCCGGAGACTTCAAGCCGCTGCCCCCCATGACAGGCAGGGACATAATGAAGGCATCCGAGGAAAAGGTGGTGTGAACGTGCAGATCACCGAAGACAATCTGCTGCTCGATGTTGTTTTGGCGTTTTCCAGAATCTGTTTCTGCGTGCGATGGAGCGACGCTGCCCTGTCGAGCTAGCTTGTGGGATAACTGTATTGGGGGAATAGGGCCTCCCACGATAACACCCCGGTCCTGGGGCTTACTGCAGCCCGAAAGCAATCCCACGCATATTAACAACGCTGTTAGAGTAGACATTCGTAACGTTGGTTGCATTCAATCCCATTCGTCGGCACGTACTAGAAACACGTTACGGTACAATGGCCTTGTCCACCATGTTCTTGTCGGCCAAATATATATTGCGCGAATTTTCTATTAGACCTGGGGTCCGTTCCGGTAATGCGATGATTGTCGTTTTAGTGACGTCTGAGGTCGGGGCAATGATTCGATGGAGAAATGGCATCTTGTGCAGTAGCACAAAGCTCACAACTCGTTAAATGAGCCTGCCCGGCCGATAAAGCTACCAATACGAGGCTTACCGTTTATGGGCCTGATCGGGCTGCTGTTACTTTTGCGCAGTTGAGCCCGTCAATGAACGTTGCCAAGCATTTCCCCACATTTAATTTAGCGGAGTTCCTTCTCTACTTTTTGCAAAGCATCGGGCTGAAGATTGTCTTTGATGGCGCTGGAGGTTGCCGTGACAGTGGCTGCGACTATGACACCTGTGAACATAATTCCAGTCCATGCGATCAATATGGCAAGTATTTTGGATAGGCGTGTCAGCGGGCGTATGTCGCCGTAGCCGACGGTAAATCCTGTGATGAATGCCCAATAGATTGAGTCAAAAGCAGTCCATCTTTCTTTGCGGCTAACGATCAAGGCCAGAAGGATAATAACAGTGATCAGAGACAGTAAAATGGGTGCACCCAAGTATAGTGTTTTGAGAAATAACTCAGTGAAGGTGATGGTGAATTCCATAGCTAGTCTTACTCCCGTTGATGATCAACTCTGCAAATATCTGCATTAAATGAACAGGTATATTCAGAACCTCATGATAGTCGTGTCAAGGCTTGGGTTGAACAATGTTAGCCCTATCGGCATTGTCAATCCTAGGCGCTAGAAGATTAGTAGCCCTTTGCGCTTCAACTATTGTAGCCTGATACTCGATAGTGCAAGCTATGGGTATGGTTTATAGTAATCTGTGGATTTTATCGCTGCATCTGCTGGTTCTGGTAGCGGTAGTTGTGCGTGTTTTGCAGCGGCCGCATAGGGCGCCGGCCTCACGGATTGCGTGGCTTGTTGTCGTATTGGCTTTACCTGTGATCGGAATAGTCGCCTACCTGATGCTGGGCGAAACCCATATAGGGCGTCGCAACCAGAAGGCCATGCTAGCTAAGCTTGGAGAGGAGCACTACAGCGAGTACTTCATTGACGAAAATGCGGATGAATCTATCGGTATACCTTCCCGCTATGTGCACTTGTTTCGAGTGGGACGCTCCATCAGTAATTTTGCTCCTGTGGCAGGCAATAGTGCACAGTTGATGCGGGACTCAGCCGCGACCATCGACAGTATGGTGTCAGATATTGATGCTGCACGCAGTGAGGTTAACTTACTGTTCTATATCTGGCTTAATGACAATAGCGGTGTGCGCGTTGCTGAGGCCCTTAAACGCGCCGCCAGTCGTGGAGTGACTTGTCGGGCTATCGTCGACGGTTTAGGGTCGCGGGTGTTGACCAAGTCCCGGCTCTGGCGAGAGATGGGTGCTGCGGGCGTTTGTACTGCGGTAGCACTGCCTCTAGGCAATGTCTTTCTGCGCCCTTTGCAGGGGCGCGTTGATTTGCGAAATCATCGAAAAATAGTCGTTGTTGACGGTCAAATTACGTATTGCGGTAGCCAAAACTGCGCAGATAAGGAGTTCAGGCCCAAGGCAAAATATGGGCCTTGGGTCGATTCCGTTGTGCGAATGGAAGGTCCAATCGCGAGACAAAATCAAATACTGTTTACGGCCGACTGGCACCTTTGCACAAATGAGGTTATAGGCAGTCCAACTGAACAGCCGCAGACCCCTGAGGCAGAGACTGTTGTGGCTCAGGTGATTGCGAGTGGACCCACTCTGCGTCATTCGGCGATGGAAGAGGTGTTCATCTCCCTGATGTTTTCAGCACGTCATGAGTTGACGATCTCTACCCCCTATTATGTGCCCAATCAGCCGATGCAGGCAGCCCTGTGCGCTGCCGCGTACCGAGGGGTGCAAACAACGCTTATTTTACCTGCTAGAAATGATTCCAGAGAAGTGGCCGGAGCCAGCCGCAGTTACTATGCTGAATTACTGGAAGCGGGGGTAGATATTCGCGAATACGTGGGTGGGTTGTTACACAGTAAAACGCTGACACTGGACGGCGAAATTACCCTGATCGGGTCAGCGAATATGGATAGGCGCAGCTTTGATCTCAATTTCGAAAATAATATTTTGATCTATGACCCTGAGCTGACGCAAACTGTGCGTGCGCGGCAGCGGGATTATATTGATAGCGCCAACAGAATAACCTTGGAGCAGGTAGAAAAATGGTCGCTAACCCGATGTCTTTGGAACAACTCAGTCGCGATGTTGGGGCCTATACTATAACGTCTTACTGTATTTCAGGGTCACAAAAAAGGGACGTTCACGAACACTGCGTCTCAATGGCGCATTGAGTGTTTTGGTGCGTCCGGATACAGTGTTAGTGATGGACATCCGTGCTGACCTTCTACGACTCTTGGTTAAAAAGCAATGGATGCTTCAAGGCCATAGGTACGTGGCGCTCCTAAGACATAGGAGCCGGCTCCCAAAGACTCAGTGTTTGAAAAGCCGCCCTGAAAATAGTTTTCATCAGCCAGATTATCAATAAAAAACCATAGTTGAATATCATCATTGTCGATTGGTGTGTAGCCGAGTCGGAAGCTCCATAACGTGACATCGTCGATAGTGGTACGATCCCGAAACTGCGAATCCCAAGCCGTTGCATCCAGACCGGTATACAGAGAGTCTCGGTAATACATTGATAGTCGCGGTGCAAACTCACCAATTTCGGTCGGCAGGATAATCATTGCCGAAAGTGAATAAGTCAGTTTTGGTATTGCGGCAAAATCTTCAGCTGAGCGATCTATTGTTGACTGCACCGGTGGAATGGCTGCGGTATCAACATCAGACGCGATAAACTCATCGTAGCTCGCATCGGTATAACTGGTCGTTGCAGTCAGGACGACATTGGGCACAGGAAGCACCGTCAACTCCATTTCGAAGCCTTGTATGGTTGCCGCGCCCGCGTTGTCGATGAACAGCAAAATGTCGGCAAAAGATTGGCCCTGTTCCGTTATTCGAATTTGAATATCATCGTAATCCATGTAATAAAGCGCAGTATTAAAACGGAGACGCTGATCAAATGCGTCCACTTTTAGTCCGATTTCGTAGTTGGTCACGTTCTCTGGTTCGAATTGTGATATCTCAAGTCCCTTCATTTCAAACCCGCCGGATTTGAAGCCTTTGCTATAGGTCAGATACAGCAGAGTACTGTCAAATACAGTGTTTTCCAAATACCTATCGGGAAGGCTGAACGCGCTGGTAAGGGTCGGAGTCCATTTTGACCACTCCTTGTCTCCCTTTGCCTTGCCGTTGTCTCCCGCGAGTCGAACGGGTAAAACGGACGGTGGATTTTCATAAAAGCCACTGGGGTCCGTTAGCCCTAGGACGTCAAACGCACACAGATCAGTAGCGCCAGGGACTAAATTAGCGCTTAGAATAGCCTTACAATCTGGTTCGAATAAAGTCGCATCGCGCTGACGTTTCTCTATGGTATATCGGGCACCCGCTGTCAGTTGATACCAGTCTGTGATCTGGTAAGTGCCCTGAGCAAAAAAAGCAAAACTGTCATTGGTAAGATCACTGCTGGTCCCGATGATCTTCGGTATGAGTGTTGTCACATTGGCCTTATAGGAGTAGCCCCTGTCACCGACCATATTGCCCGACATGCTATTGTCTATCTCTTCTCTGGCAACAAAGATCCCCGTTGTGTATGAGAGCCGATTATCAAGGGCTCTGCCGGTAAGCTGTAACTCCTCGCTGTATTGATTGCGTTGTTCATCATCGGGCAGCGAGAAATCGCCATATCCTGATGCCAGTGAAGCTTCCAAGCCTATGCGGACAGCGAGGGGTCCAGTTTCAACGCCTGCTATGTCTGTTGCGTCACTGTCATTCACAATGCCAATATTGTTTTGATGGCTCCATGCAGTGATGCTCTTGATTTCAAAATTTTTGTACTCCCAGTTTAGCGTTAATCCAACAATCTGGCTGGTCATCTCAAATGTGGAAGGCCCATTGATGAGCACTTTGTGATCTTTGGACTCTGCTTCACTGCTCCGGCAGCGAGACTCATAGGACTTCGGTGCGGTAAACCCGGGCCAGGTAAATGTGTTAAACACGCTGTCCGGATTCTGAAAGAAACAGGTTAATCCTGCACCTTTTTCATCGGTTTTTGACCAGTAGTAGAACAGGTCAGTATTAAAGGCGTTAGAGGGCTGCCAATAAAGACGCGCCGTTGCACCGAGGCGATCCTGATCACCATATTCTTCACCGTCGTAGGTGCTCTTCAGATAGCCATCCATATGCGTGCTCTTGAGGCTAATGCTGGTTGCCAGAGTGTCAGCGTTTAGCGGTATGTTCGTGCTTATCTTGAAATCACGGCGGCCATAATTGCCAAGCCGGGTAGACACTGTGGTTTCTAGGGCATTGGTGTGCGGTTTTTTGGTGGTGACCAGCAAGGCACCACCGGTATTGTTTTTGCCAAAGAGGGTCCCCTGTGGGCCGCGCAATACCTGTATCGATTCAGTGTCCATAAGGTCCAGTAACTGGCTGTCGGTGCGCGCGATATAAATCGAATTGATATAAACACCCACGCCGGGATCAAGTGCTGCTAATGACTCTTTCTGGCCGACGCCGCGGATGAATATAGAGGGCGCTTTATTGCCCATTTCGCTGAGATTAAGACCGGGCACTGATTCCTGTAGGTCGCGGATATCGGCAATGCCAGCAACTTTCAGCGCTTCATCAGAGAAGGCTGAAATAGCGATAGGTGTCTCTTGGATTCGCTCCACTCGTTTTCGGGCTGTGATGATCACTTCTTCCTGCATCAGTCGCTGCTGAGAACTATTGGACGTAGGGCTATCAGCTTTTATTGATGCTGCGGAGTAGGATAAAAAAATGATTAAAAAAAGTAGTAATTTTCTCATTGAAAATATTGCGCCAGTGGTAGCTTGAATAGCGAAGATAGCTAATGCTTAATTTTGCGGTAGCTGTTTGATGTCATTTTCTCCTAGGTGGCATTAGATGCTGCTGGCTAAAAGTCGTAGCGGACTTCGATGCCTGCGATTCGGTTAGCATACTTTGGAACGTATTGAATATAGCCATTTGGAAGGAGGACTTCGCTATTGGCATAAATGAGCGACGCGTAGTTGGTATCGAATACATTTTTTACGAAGGCTGTAACTCGATAACCTTCGCGGGTTCCTGCGAGCGTCGCGCGTATATCAACAATGGTATAAGCCTCCTGTTTCGTGTTTTCATCTTGCGAGAGTCCGTAGAGAACATCATCCTGAGAGCGCAGGTTGCCGCCAAGCACAACATGGAAGGGTAAATCATCGAGTCGAATTGTATAGTTAGTGCTTAGATTGAGTTTCCATTTTGGCGTGTAGGGAAGCTGGCCTCCTGAAAGGTTTTGGAACCCCAGGGGACATTCACCGCGATACTTCTGGCCACCGCTACAATTACCTTCGGGGTAATCATCTATGGTGGCGTCGGTGTAGGCAACACCGCCCGTAATCATCCAGTCGACACTGGGCTGAGCAATCACTTCTAGCTCTATTCCCTGAGTAGAAACCTTGCCCGCATTGACGAGCACAAGACTAGCGGGGAGCAAGTCGTCCGGATCGTCGACCGAAGCTTGCGCCTGAAAGTTTTTATACTTCGCATAAAAAGCGGCAAAATTGACTATCAATCGATTGTCCAACCAGCGTGATTTAAATCCCGTCTCCCAAGCATCGCTAGTTTCTGGCTTCACATAGGATCCCCCCGCTATCAGGGAGGTGTCAAAGGCCGGACCTTTATATCCACCGACATAGCTGGCGTAAACCATCGCATCGTCGTTCATGTCCCACTGTATTGCGATCTTTGGTGAAATATCACTATCATCTAACGAGTCACTGAAATCGCCAGCGGGTGGAAAAATGAGGTTGTCTGTCTTGTCAGCGCTTGTATCATATTCCAACTCATCATAGGTATAACGGCCACCTAATATGAGTTGCCAGTCTTGCCAAAAATTAAAGTTCACTTCGCCAAATACGGCGACATTTTTCCCTGTGACGTCCTTTTTTGACGTGCGGGTAGTCGCTGGGACAAGGGGTTCAAGTAGAGACGTCGTCGTGGCATTGCTGGTATTGATATCCTGTTCAAAGTAAAACGCACCGACGATATAGGAACCCCAGTCAGCGGGTGGGGATGCAATACGGAACTCCTGTGAGAACTGATTCTGGTCTGTTTTTGGTGGAGATGGAAAGCTTAGTGCTAGTGGGTTGGTGGGTCCGTCATCAAAATCAACAATGCCCTCGCTTTGCCAATCGCGGTAAGCAGTAATCGATGTTAGGCCATAGTTATTCAGCTCCCAGTTGGTCGTAAGGGAAACGCCGCTGCTTCTTAGGTGAGTGAAGGTCGGTTGATCATTATTTACATTCTGATTCTTCTTCGAGGGTACTACGGGTAGCTGTTGCTCTAGGAGATTTTGTTGATCGGGTCCTGCCAGGATTGAGCGAACACTTAGCGCTGTGCAGTCACAATCGCTTTTGCTGTAGTCACTGGATAGCATAAACTCTAGATCTTCGTTTGCTTGCCACAGTAGTTTGCCACGCACGTTGTAGCTCTCTGTGCCGTTGATTTTGTCTCCGTTGTAGACATTTTCGGCATAGCCATCGTCATGCACGCCCGATCCCGTCAGTCTAAAGCCTAGGTCGTTTGTTATCGGACCCGCAACACTGCCATCGATGCGGTATTCATCATCTTGAATCGCCGTGGCCGCTGCGGTTCCGCTCAGTTCAGGGGTGGGATCCTTGGTGATGATATGCACCACACCACCCGATGCATTCTTGCCGTAGAGAGTACCCTGAGGGCCGCGGAGGACCTCAACCCGCTCAACGTCCACTAGATCCAAAAAAGCCATGCCTGATCTGCCCATTACGACGCCGTCCAACATGGTGGAGACGCTTGGGTCCACAGCAGGACTAAAGGCTTGCGTGCCAATTCCTCGAATATTGAAAGAAGAGGTCGAAGGACCAGAACTGGCTTGTACGTTAAGCGTCGGTATCAGGGTCGCTAATTCTGCGGCATTTTTAATTTGTGCATTGCGCATTGCCTTGCCCGACAGTAGTGACACTCCCACCGCCACATCCTGCAGGTTCTGTTCGCGCTTTTGCGCCGTCACTATGAGTTCTTCTAGTAGGGGGCGGTCCCCGGTAGTTGGGGTTTGAGCGACTCCGACCAAAGGCAGAAGACTGGCACTCAGTGCTGTGTAGAAAAACGCGATATTTTTTCTGTATACGGTCATTTTTATACCTTACTTATTGTTTTAAATTATTCTGATAACAGTCTACTATCCGCCCTAGGTAGGCGCAGCCCGACGAGCTATCCTCCAGCGAGCTTTCTGGCAATCCCTGAGGGATTGCCGGCGCAGGACCGCCAGTGCTCAGCCAGACTCAGCTAATAGCGTTACACGCCGCGATGGTAGTATCAGGACATGAATAGGCTACTCATCTCATCAAGGCAGTGAGCTGCAATCGACCCTCAGAGCTGCCGTCTTTGGCTGCAGCCCACTGCCTTCACGAGGTTTAGGGCATCTACTCTTGTGGCAGGTTTTTGAAGGCGTTTTCTACGCATCATGATCAACCTCTATGAGCCCTTCTGCTCCGGGAAGCTCGCTTGTGGCTACGTTTTAGTGCAGAAATTTTATGAACATTAATAGACTGATTATACGACTTCTGTTACAGATGTGAAGGTATGGCCCTCATTTAACGCACTACGTGGAAAAACCGTTATGATTGGAAAAATTGCCGCTTACGTCGCCGTTGTACTAGTTGCCTTTATTGGTGTATTTGTATGGTGTTACAGCGGGGCTATTGTGACGGCTACCGTCGCTGAAAAAGTGGTGGCTTTGACCTACGATGACGGCCCCAATCCTCCGCACACACAAGCTTTACTGGATACGTTAGAACGCCACTCCGTTAGGGCAACTTTTTTTCTCAAAGGTCAAAACGTAGAGGCGTTTCCTGAGTCCGTGCGCGCGGTAGCTAAGGCTGGTCACGAAATTGGTAACCACAGTTACAGTCATCGCCCGATGTTTTCGTTGAGTAAGACTGAGATGCTCGAGGAATTGGTGCGAACTAATCGACTGATAGAAAACCTGGTGGACTATGAGCCTGTGCTTTTCCGCCCTCCATACGGCATTCAGGGGCCGGGTTTGAAAATGGCTCTGGACGAGCTCGATATGACGTCAATACTGATGAGCACAAGTGGTTTGGATTGGGAGGTGACTGATCCTAAGTTGATTGCCAGCGCTGTTGTTGAATCGATAGAGCCGGGGAGTATTATCCTACTGCATGACGGCCACGGCGATGTGAGCGATCCGAGTGCTCAGGATAGTAGAGCCGCGAGTGTAGAAGCAACCGGCATTATTATCGAAGCGCTCAGAACTCAGGGCTATCGATTTGTGACCGTGGGTGAGTTGATACAGCTGTCGAAGTAAAAAGGGCTTCCGTCCACTGTTAATGTTAGCTTATCTGCCCTCGCGGTCGACGGGCATAGCGATTCTTCAGCATTTGAAGCCACGCAGAGAAAGGCCCTGTTTGCGCCTCCCACAGGGATTCGATCTTTTCGCCAGACGATAAGCCTGATGCCGGATATTCGTCTACCGAAGGTCGATAGTAACTGCCGAAAGCAACATCAAACATTGGAAGCCAAATAGCAAAGTTTTTATCCTGATGCTGCGGCATTTTAGAGTGGTGAATCCAATGGTATTGGGGCACTGAAAAGAACGGCATTAGACGATTGAGTCTGTCTATTCTTACGTTGGCATGGATAAAGTAGTCCCAGAGCACAGGTAATAATCCGGCCGCTACAATGGCCAAGACAGTCTCTGGCGCCTCTGTTACATCGAAAATCAACCCGATTGTTAATCCTTTCACGAGAGCCTGCCCCGCAGGTTCAAGGAAGTGGGAACGATAAATGGTCGTGCTATTCATGTGTTCATCGCTGTGATGCAGTTTGTGGAGTTCCCACAGAAATGGCACCTTATGCTGCGCACGATGCCACCAGTAATACCAAAAGTCGCCCAAAAAAACCGCAGTGAAGAATATTACTATACCCTGCAAAATAACATCCAAAAACGGAATTCCAACTGACAGTTCGGAGGTTGGTATGCGCAACTGTGTCAGGCCAGAGTAATTGACTAAAGACACCGCAAACAGCACGATCATCGCGGCGAAGGGGGGCGCCAGTAGAAGGTTGCTGCAGGTGATTTTCCAATTTAAAGCGTACTGCGAACGAGACGCATACTGCGTTACAGGTTTGAATTTTTCGACTAATAAAAAAATCGGCCAACTTAAAAGCAACGATAAATATGCAACAGCTAATACCGCGAAAGTGCCAGTCGCAAGTTCAATATACTGGGACCAAAATTCCTGCATAGAGATATCCCCAAATTAAATACGTTCAAACGTACTATGCGCGAGTTCCCTCTCGCGTGATAACGGCCCTTTTTTTGAGTGCCGCAGCTGTTTGTTGTTCGCCCTCAGGGCTCCAGCCTGGCGGGCACAAGAGGTAACCGAAAAAAGCTCTGAGATTGCCGGCGCTGCGCAAATCAGACCACAGTAAGGTGAATTCTCCAAAGTGCACATCGAGGAAGCTGGATGTATTGACCTCCCGTGTAATACCGTACTTCACTGGCTCTTGAGCTTGCAGTGGTTGTAGCGTGCCCATCAGCCAGTCGCCCAGTAGGGTGATAGAGTTGTAATTGGTATCCATGTACTTCACATTCTGGGCATGATGTACACGGTGATAAGACGGTGTCTGCATGAAGCGTTCAAGGGGTCCCCAGCGACGTGTTACCACCTTGTCACTTAAATGCAGCAGATTACCCCATACGACATCCACAAATGTGAATACGGCAATGATTATCGGATCGACACCTAGAAGAGCCGGAACCAGCCCAAGGGTGATCGGCATATAAAAGATAATTTCAAGGAAAGAATGGTTGAAACCTACGAACAGATTCATGGACTGGGGCGCATGGTGGGGTGAGTGTAGGCACCACAGCAATCGCACCTTGTGTGCGAGCCAGTGCTGTACCCAGTAGCTCATCTCATAAATAAAGAAACCGTAAAACCATCCGACAGGTGTGAGGCCCGCATCGAAGGGGCTGAGGCTGGCGCCCCACACTGCAAGCAACAATTTGCTAAACGGGCCGACCACAAATTCAACCAACACGCCGACAAGGCCGGTAAAGCCTAGTCCCTTCAGGGACATGCCATATTCGCCCAACTTCGCTTTACGTTGCCGAAAGTGTACAAAGCTCAGTTCCGCTAGTCCGTAAATGAACAGTGCCAACACGAATAGTGGCAGTATTTTTACTAGGGGTAGAGACTCGATCGGCAGGGTATCCATGGGGTTTAGCCTAACGCGACTCGAGTAAAATTTCTAGTAAAGAACAGAATACGCTTATGAAAAAAACTACCACTGAAGTTGATGAGTGTCGACTTGATCTCGCGACGCTAGTCCAGCCAAGGCCTATGGTCATGAAGGACGGCCAATCGTTCATGATATCGCGTTATATCGACAGCAACAGTGTACTGACAGACAAAGTACACTATCTCGCGAATACCCGGGCAAAGATGCTCCTTTAGTCACTAAAATCAGCCGCTGTTGACTTCATCATTTCTTCGAGAAACCAGTCAGGGAACTGGCCGGCAAACTTCTGCATGTCCCAGTAGTCGCTCCAGCGATAAATTAAGCCATCTTTGATTTCGTGCATGCTGGCAAATGTGTGGGCGGCTGTTTCCCCTGAGGTAAATGTCCATTTTTCAGTGTGGTCCAAAAAAACGATATCACCGTCTGCGGCTAGGTGGTGCGTGACCTGTTCCTGTTTTTGCAGATGCTTGAAGGCAATTTGCAGGCGTTTTACGCAATTTTCTGGTCCGTGGGCGCCGGGGTCATCGCTAGGGACATCTCGGTAGTGAATTTCTGGGTGCATACAGGCTTTCATCGCATCCCAATCCATATCACCTAGCGCCGTCCACATTTTTTCCACTACGGCTTTATTAGCATTGTTTGACATTGTCTATTCCAGTGCGTGTGATGAGAGACTCGAATTGTTGCATAACATAAGACTGTGCATCTTCTTTAGCCTGCCGACAGCGCGATATAGAACAGGTAGATGCAGATACCCAAGCCTGCGATAAAACTGAGCGAGCGCAGTTTATCTATATTGCCGATATAGAGGGGGATGTAGGCAACACGCAGTGCTACAAATACCATTATCGGTGTGGAGATGCTCTGTAAGTCTATCCCGCTGATAAAGACCGCGAGTATCGCGGCGCTGTAGACTCCCAATGCTTCCCAAGTGTTACTTTGTGCCGCTACCGCTCGGGCGCCAGCCCCTGTGAGTTGCAAGGACTGCAGTCGGGGTTCTTTATTGTCCACGCTGCCGAGTTGTTTTTGACGATAGAATCCCGCTGTCCACGCACATATTAGCGGAAGCAGAGACAAAATGAGTAAGCTGAGTATTACTGTATTCATAAGTTCTATTTTCCTTTGGTTCTATTACCCTACAGTTTTTGAGTCGCTGCGGTCGCAATTAGTCAGTCACACTGACGCTCTGCAGCTGGCGTTCCTAGTAGTTTCGCTAGCAGCACAGGTTGGTCTGTCATAATGCCGTCTACCTTGAGGTCAATCATACGCAACATGTCTTCGCAGGAGTTAATGGTCCAAACCTGCACAGCAAGATTTGCTGCGTGGCTAGCGGCTACTAATTCGGGAGTGGCAAGCGGTATCGCCGCGTCACCGGGTAGCTCATCCCCAATCTGGCTGGTATCGGGAGGTGCCTGAAAGCCTATATGCTCTGGCACCGCAGGGAAGCTTCCAGAACCCAAAAAGACTGCGAGTAGGCTAAAGGCTTGATTAAACGGCACTGAGGAGTATACACAGGGCGCCACGGCTTTAAAATTATTGGCCGCTTCATCAACGAAGGATGCTGCGATTACGTCTGTGGATCGACCATACTGCTGAAGCAGATCGGCCATCAGTCGCTCATAGTCACCGACACCGTCCTGATCCGGTTTTAACTCTAAGTTCAGCAACTCACGAGGGAAACGCGCTAATGCCTCCTCGAGTGTGGGTATTCGGAAGTCTTCGGCACTGTAGCCCACGGGCGGCGGCTGCTGCCCGGTAGCGATGCCACGGAAGCTATAGTCTTCATCTGGTCGGTCATGCGGAGTTCCTGCGCCTGGTACAAACCAATAGGCGGCATCGAGCTTGCGTAATTCTGCTAGGGTTAGGTCCACCACATCGCCTCGACCGTTGGTAGTTCGATCGACGTCTAGGTCGTGCAGGATGACCAACGCGTTATCTTTTGTCTGGTAGACATCCATTTCCAGCACGTCTGCCCCTGCCTTGGCTGCTTCCGCGTAGGCATAAAGTGTGTTTTCAGGGAAGTCGGTGACACCACCGCGGTGAGCAAAATTCAGTGGATCTGCCCCCTGCATCAGCCACGGATTAGGATCCTTAGTGAAAGGCTTGTCACAGGCGGTGTCATCATTGGCGATCGTGCCGATAACCTGTGTCTCGGTAGGTATTGCATTGTCGGAGGCGCTGAATTGTAGGATAAAGGTTTCTGCTGCTTCCTCGTCACCATCACCGATCAGGTTAATAGTGACCAGACCCTCGATAGTACCTGGCGGAATCGTTAGCTCACCGGCTGTTTGCAGGTAGTCCTGATCTTCAGTCGCGGTCCCGGCGACAGTCTGATAGACGATATTTACCGGCTGCGACTGCGGCTCAGTCATGGTGACCCTGAAAGTCAGTGTGCGCATTTCACCGGCAGCGCCTTCCGGGGCAGCACTGGGGACAATCGTCAGCGATGACGGGGGTGCGGACGGGGTAGGGGAATCGTTGGAGCCGTCGGAACATCCAACGATGAGTGCCCCAAAGCTTAAACTGACAGCTGCAATCAGATTCTTCATAATGACCTCATTTTAAAAGTACAAAAATTATCGGTACAGACTACACCATGATGTTCGGGTCGCAGCAAGATTATTTCGCTGCTTGAATATAGTGGGCTACCAGTTCTGGGTTCTGCATGGGAATGAAGTGATTTAACTCGGGAAGGTATATCTCTTGGCAGTTTGGCAGTGCGGTTGCAAGACCGGGCCAAGTAGGGGAGAGGCTCAGATTGGGTCGGGCATCATCACCCGGTGGTGCTCGCAACAGGGTGACTGGAGTATGTATATTGGGCAATTCTTCAAGGGCTGCTTCATTGCCCTTCTGGTGAAGATAGATGCCCGCCTCGTTAACGGGGTCACAGGCAAGCTGTCTCAGAGCGTCATCGTGCGCCGGTCGCAGTGCATAGTCGCAGTAGTCCTGCAGTACCGCTGGCTGCCAGCTATTGAAGGGCGCGCGTCCTTTAAATCGGTCGTACATTTCCTGTGCATCGCGCCATTGATTTTTACGCCGGCTTACAGGGTGATCTTTAGCATCGAGTCCTTCCGAGAATGCATGGAAGTCTGCATAACGCTCGGGAGACATGATGACCGGATCAATGAGGACAAGATGTTTGAAACGATCAGGAGCTTTAGCAGCGGCGCGCGCAATCAAATGTCCTCCAATGGAATGGCCCACGCCTATCAATCCAGTGAGGTTCAGTTTTTCTATGAGCAGGCGAATATCCTCGGCCATAATCCCCCAGTCCGTATCGCCGGCATCGCCGCTGGCACCGTGGAAGCGCAGGTCCACCGCATAGACCTGGCGACCTGGCAAGTGCTTGACCACCTGAGTCCAGCACCGACTAT
Source organism: Halioglobus sp. Uisw_031 (assembly GCF_047729875.1). NCBI lineage: Bacteria > Pseudomonadati > Pseudomonadota > Gammaproteobacteria > Cellvibrionales > Halieaceae > Halioglobus > Halioglobus sp. Uisw_031. The sequence continues at coordinate 1,165,435 of NZ_CP159826.1, forward strand.
GAAAGCCAGTGGCATGTAATAGCAGAACGGGATCACCTGTCCCGGTCCACTCGATGACACACAACTCAATATCACCGATATCCAAGTGGAACTCTTTTGCCATTTGCATAATTTAACGGGAACCTGCGATCAGAGGAATAGAGTGCCATTGTACGACAGAGTGAGTTTTTTGGACGAATCAATCACAGAAAACATTGAATATCACTGCCTCTGCTTGCCCATATGCGTAATGATTGCTGCAGCTATTTGTTGATTATCAGCACAGCGAATACTACAAGCTCGCGTGCAATAGGAGTTCGAGTCGACTATCGGCAAGTAGCACGCTGCGCTCAAGTTTGAAGCAGTGTAGTAGTTGTTTCAGTTGATTCTGGCTATGCGGCGCGTATCCCGGCGGCGCTGCGAGTCGATGTCTGACGCTGAGAATATCTAGCTGCTGGATGCCGTAGAGATGACTGTTATGACGGGTTTTGAGGTTGTGTACTGAAAATGCATGGGCGAGACTGTTGTTCTTTAGGTGGGGGCGCAGTGCTGTCAGAAGTACGCCGATGGTATCTCTGTTGAGATAGTTAAACAGGTCCCAGAAAAGACAGACATCGAAGCGAGTGTCCGACGGAAACGTGAGCACTTGTGCCAGCTGCTGTTCCAGTAAGGCTGTCGTATCCTCATTGCAGACAATAGGTAACGAGGAGAATAGATCTACGAAATGTAGTTTGCAGCGGTAATTCGAGAAAAAATCTACGGTTTCCGGCAGTGCAGGGCCTACATGAAAAACAGTGACCAGCTCCCCTTCATCGATGTGTTTGAATAGGGAAGGTAATAACTTGGAGGGCTGTCTGGAAGATTTTTGCAATGGTTATGTCGAGCTCAGATAAGCCTGCTTCTGAAAAATCGCGGCTGCAGGCGTTGCGAAACTATCGTTAGACGCTCTTCAGGTCCAGTCCGGGTGAGGTCATAGGAGTGGCTGCAGAGTTGGCTGGTTGTTGCGAGGTCAGTGGTGCTTCTTTCGGCGCAATACCAGCAGGGTCCATATCAATGCTGCCCTTAAAGATAGCGCCGTCTTCAAGCATCACGCGAGGAGCCACAATGTTGCCGCTGACATTGCCAGATTTGGAGATGACCACTTTCTCGCTGGCGCAGATGTCACCGGTTACCGTGCCATCGATTTTGATGACACTGGCTTGTATGTCGGCACTGACATCGCCGGACTCCCCGATAGAAACCTGATTGCCATTCAGGTTGATGACCCCTTCAACGCGCCCTTCGATAAGAATATCTTCATCACCGGTTACCTCGCCTTTGATGATAATGCTGGACCCTATCATTACGACGCTCCTTACGCTTGAAGGGGAGGGAGAGACAGCGCTGGTATGCGCTGAATCACGGCCCTTGGTGGGCGTTCCCGCCGGTTTATTTTTGCTTCGATCAAACATGGCGATCGCCTCTGTATAGCGATGATGGTCATACATGCTATCAGCCCGCTTAGCGATTGACCAGAGCGCTTATTGGCTAAAACCGGGAACAGCGTCAACTACCTCCTCTTTTTGATGGAGGGCTGGGTGGTTTGCTTTGTTAGCAACGATAGACTAAGTTATATGGCCGTTTATTTTGTCTAAACTACTATCAATAAGAAGGTGTGCGCAATGTTGAAAGCTATTTTCATTTCTCTGGTCTTTACGTTACTAACAGCTTGTGCCACGGGCAAAGCTAGTTTCCCTGCTAAGAGTGCTGATGGCATGACCCTGATGCCGAATAGCAAAATGGCGGCATGGTATATGAAGCCCGGGGCGGACCTGAGCGAGTATGACAAAATAGCGCTACTGGATACTTACGTATCCTTTGCCAAGCATTGGCAGCAAAACTATAACGAGACTGCATCCTTTCAGGACCAAGTTAGTGATAAGGATATGAAAAAGATTCGGGATAATGTAGCCAAAGAATTTGCGTCTGAGATGACAAAGGTATTGTCTACTGAAGATGGACGACCGATGGTGTCGGCTGGTGGTACGGGGGTGCTGATTTTGCGCCCGGCTATTATTAACCTTGAGATATCGGCCCCCGACCTGATGACGCCGGGCATGAGTGAAACTTTTGTCGCTAGCGCTGGCAGCATGACCCTCTACATGGAACTGTTTGATGGTAAGACCGGTGATATCATTGGCAAGATTATCGATCCAGAGGCCGAGGACGATGCAGGTATGATGCAAATCTCTAGCAGTGTCACTAATACTGCTGATTTTGACAGAATCGTGAAGCGTTGGGCGCAGATTTTAAATAGCCATCTCGCTGAAGTCTCCAAAAACTAGCAGGATAGTTCATCTCATTGGACGAACCGATCCGCATAACTGATTTGGCACAGCCATTGCGCAGCGAGATGCAGCTCAGTGCACTGGCTTATGCCGAGACTCTTCAGATTGAACTGACGAGTCAGAGTGTTTTGCAGGAGGCTAGTCAGGCGACCGGCCTTGAAGACTTTGGCCCGCCGGACTTCCTTGCGCGGTTGGAACTGTTGTGCGATGAATGGGGTAGCGATACAAGCTTAGTGAATCTGGGTCGGCTTTCGCTGCGCAATAAATTGTTGCAGCATGCCAAGAGCCGTCTGCTCATACAGGATGTGTTGAGTCGTCATCCGGAAATTCATGAAGTAGAGATTCAGGCGCCGATTATCGTGGCAGGTCTGCCGCGTTCTGGTACCACACACTTGCTCAATCTAATGGCCGCTGATTCGAGGCTGCGCGCGCTGCCTCTATGGGAATCGTATGAACCGATTCCCTTGCCAGGAGAAGCGCTGTTGGAAAATGGTGTCGACCCTCGTTATCAGCGCTGTGAAGATACCTGGCAGATGATGCAGTCATTGTCGCCTCTGCTCGCGGCGATGCATCCTATGAGCCCAGATCATATCCATGAAGAACTGGAATTGATGGGGCCTGATTTTGCCTCCTACAACTACGAGTGGCTAAGTGTTTCTCCGCGCTGGCGCGATCACTACTATGCCTGTGATCAGACTCCTCATTACGAGTATATGAAGACCGTGCTAAAAATTCTCACTTGGCAGGATGGAGACGTCTCAGGCGATAAAACGCGGTGGGTATTGAAGTGCCCGCAGCATCTAGAGCAGTTGGGTGTTCTGCAAAAGGTGTTTCCCGATGCCACTATTGCAATCACGCATCGCGACCCGGTCTCGGTCATACAGTCGGCGGCGACAATGCTGGCTTACGGGCAGCGCATCAATCGTAAGCAGGTGGATCTTGAGGGTTTAATGCGCTACTGGACAGATCGCGTCGTTCACCTATTGCTGGCCTGCGTGCGAGACCGCGGAAATCTTCCGGCTGAGCGAAGTATCGACGTTCTATTTCACGAGTTTATGGCTGATGACTTGGGAATGGTAGAAAAAATTTATGCTAAGGCAGACCTCGACATGACAGCGCTTGCCCGTGATGAATTACAGGCATTTGTCGATGAGCATCCGCGTGGTAAGGATGGGCGGGTGATTTATAATTTGCGGAATGATTTTGGTGTTGAGCCAGAGCAGTTGCGCGCGCACTTTGATTTTTATGTCACACGATTTCCTGTCAAGGTAGAAGTGTTATGAGTTTGTCCGATAGCGCTGTTAGACACCCAATCTACAAATCTCGCCCTGTTGAGCCAAATCCTGCCGGCTTTGGCGGCCAACGTATTAATGATTTTATCATTCTGTCAGAGGCATTTTCTAACAGTTATCTGCTACAGACCTCTGAAGGTAACATCCAAATTAATGCGGGCATGGGTTTTGAGGCCCCCGTTATCAAACACAATTTTGACGAATTTTCAAAAGATGCCCTGCGATATCTGATTCTGACACAGGGACATGTTGACCATGTGGGGGGCGTTGCGTATTTTCGTGAGCATAATCCCGGTCTTGCGGTTATTGCCCAGGCGGGGAATGCTCAGCATCAGTCTTACGATGGACGCTTGGCGGCGTTTCGCGGTAACCGCTCGGCATTTGCATTTACCGATAAATTTTCATCAGCGTTTGAGCAATATGCGCGTAACGACTATTCAGACTATCCAGCACAGGATGCGCCGATAGCGGATATTTTGGTAGAGGACCGATACAGCTTTTCGCTGGGCGGGCTAACGGTGGAGGTTATCGCGGTGCCCGGTGCTGAAACCAACGACTCGGTCATTGTATGGCTTCCTCAGCATAAGATTTGCCTGACGGGAAACCTGTTTGGTTGTCCGTTTGGACATTTCCCCAACTTAGTGACTATTCGTGGTGATCGTTACCGTGATGCACTGACCGTGGCTGCTGCTGTTGAAGTGGTGATGGATCTCGGGGCTGAAACTATTTTGTACGGACATCACGAACCGATTGTTGGTGGTGAACTTATTGCCACCGAGTTAACAGTGCTGCGCGATGCGATACTCTATGTGCACGACGAGACCGTGAAGGGCATGAATGCAGGTCTGGATGTCCATACGCTAATGGCTGACATCCAGTTGCCGTCGGAATTAGAAGTAGGGGAGGGCTATGGCAAGGTCTCCTGGAGCGTACGTGCGATTTGGGAAAATTACGCGGGTTGGTTTAAGCATGAATCAACAACGGAACTTTATTCCCAACCGCGCAGCGTCATCCATGAGGATCTGATCGAACTAGCAGGTGGCCCCCAGGCCATTGTTCAACGGGCGCAGCTAAAAGTGGGTGAGGAAAAATATACGGAGGCCCTGCACCTGCTGGACATTATAGCGGCTCACCAACGGCCGTCTTCGGGCGCGGCTGCTGTGGCGATCGCTGCGCATGAAGGCCTGCTAAGCGATAGCGAAAACTTTTGGTTGTCTTCTTGGTTAAAGAGTCAGATCAAACTTTTGCAGGGGACAATACCTGAAAGTATGTGAGGTCCATTCAAGCCCTCTGATTAGCGGGGAGGTAGTTTCTGGTCAGTTCTTCTGAGACCTCCCACAGTTTTGCAGCCATGGTATCGTCCTGCATATAGGGCGATACATCTTTTTCGACATTACAGTCGGCAAAATAAAAGCCCCGTACGTCGACCAATTCAGGACTAGTAGCAACGTAGCAACTCGTGGCGGCGCCCTCAGGAATGGTTTTCAAAAAAGCCCAGCCAAAGTACTTTGCTCCCCACTGTTCCCAGACCGACAAGTGCTTTAGCAGTCCGGTTGCAATCACTCCAGGGTGAACGCTATTGGATGTAGCCTCGGTATGGGATATCCGAGCAGCCAGTTCACGAGCGCACAATGCATTAGCCAGCTTTGACACACCGTAAGCGTTCCAAGGGTCATAGTGTTTACTGCCATCTAAGTTGTCGAATTCAATGCCTTTGTCCGCGCGCTGATGGGCGCGGGAGCTGAGTAGGGTAAAGCGTCCTTGAGGCGAGGCGAGTACAGGTTTCAGAAGCTGATTGATTAAGATGAAATGACCAAGATGGTTGACCGCAAATTGTTTTTCTACCCCATTGACCAACTCTAAATCTTGCAGGGCCATGATGCCGGCATTCGTAATGAGGCCGTCTAAAGGAAGTTTCATAGCGCGGATACGCTCGGCACAGCGAACGACGGATTCCCAGTTTGCCAGATCTAAAAACATCGGTGTGGTTTCGCCATCAATGGTGGCGCAGGCTTTATCCGCTTTTTCCTGTGTACGAGCGATGCCGATAATGTGGGCACCACGTAGAGACAGAACCCGCATTGTTTCATAGCCCAATCCTGAGTTGACACCGGTGATGGCAATAGTCATGCCACTGAGGTCGATCCCCGCAGTCACATCCTCGGCGGTAGAGTCGCTGTTAAACGGACTGTGCGGCGGCTGTCGGGTGATGATTTGCGCCATTACTGCTGGCGGCAGGGCGCTCAGCACGCTCAGGGTTGCCATGTATTGAATAATCTGACGACGACTAAACTGTTGGTTTGACATAGTAGGGCCCTCTTGCTCGCTTTATGGATCTTTCTGCACTTACTTTGACCATGGCGGGTTGGCAAACTTCCAGCGTTAAAGTGTAGAGCAATCTAAGCTTGGGACACAGAGAATGATCTGGGCATAGTAACGTGAGAATTTGGGTTGTTTTTGCGATTTTCCACCGGCTAATAAGCCTTGCTTGCACAGCATTGCTGGCAGTCTGTTACACTCGCGCCCCGTTTATTCCGGAAATGGCCTACCACGTGAGTCAGCAACTTTTTTCCAGTTTGCCCCTACCCCCTGCCCAGCTTGTCAATCTGGAGAGCATGGGCTACTCAGCAATGACCCCGATCCAGGCGGCGACCTTGCCGCAGGCGCTGGCAGGCGTGGATCTCATCGGTCAGGCCAAAACCGGCAGCGGTAAAACGGCGGCATTTGCGCTGCCGCTGTTGGCCAGACTCAACCCCCGTGACTTTGGTACTCAAGCCCTGATACTGTGTCCCACGCGAGAACTGGCCTCACAGGTAGCCAGCGAGATCCGGCGTCTGGCCCGTTACCAGCAGAATATCAAGGTTGTCACGCTGTGTGGTGGTCAATCGATAGGGCCGCAAATAGGGTCGTTGGAACACGGGGCGCATGTAGTCGTAGGCACCCCGGGCCGTATCAAGGATCACTTACATAAGGAGACCCTGTCGCTAGAGCGGATTAGCACACTGGTGCTGGACGAGGCGGATCGGATGCTGGAGATGGGTTTTATTGATGACATCGCAACGATTATTGGTAAAACGCCGTCATCGAGACAAACATTGTTGTTTTCCGCGACTTTTCCGGACAACATCCAGTTACTAAGTAGTCGCTTTCAAAGTTCTCCGCAACGCATTAGCGTTGAGTCACTGCATGACGACCAGCAGATCAGTCAACGGTTTTTTGTCTGTCACAAAAACGAGCGACTAGCAGCGCTAGTCAAGCTGCTGACGACGTTTCAGCCTGCTAGTGCTGTCGTATTCTGCAACACCAAAGTATTAGTCCGTGAAGTGTGCGAGTACCTTGATCGCTCTGGTATCCACGCTCAGGCACTGCACGGTGATATGGAGCAGCGCGATCGCGACCAAGTGCTCATACAATTTAAGCAGTTAAGTTGCACTATATTGGTCGCCACCGATGTCGCTGCGCGGGGTCTGGATATTGATGATTTGCCCGCTGTAGTCAATTTTGAGCTGCCACGCAATGCTGAAGTCTATGTCCACCGCATAGGGCGCACGGGGCGCGCGGGCAAAGAGGGCCTAGCGATTAGTCTCCTTACCGAATCGGAGCATTATAAGCTGCAGGCTATTGGGCTGTATCAGCGTCGTGAGTTGGAGTTCGAGGTAATTGATCAGGTACAGGATACGAATAAGCAGTTGCCCCAGCCTGCCTTTGCCACCTTGTGTATTCATGGCGGACGCAAAGAGAAGGTCCGGGCGGGTGACGTCCTCGGGGCACTGACGGGAGAGGCGGGAATCGATGGTAAAGCCGTGGGCAAGATCACCGTGACAGAATACTCCACGTATGTCGCCATCGCCCGGCCTCAGGCAGATAGAGCCCTGGGACGGTTGCTTAATGGCAAGATTAAGGGGCGTAAGTTCAAAGTGCGTAAACTCTAGAATTGCGCTGAAAATTTGGATTATTACCGCAGACCGCGCTCGACCTGATACGGTAAATACTCTAGAGTGCTGCCCCTATTTGCAATCCCTTCGTACTCGTACCTCAACCACACACCCGTGTCAGGAAAACTCCGTTGATTTCTACCGCCAACATCACTATGCAGTTTGCTGCTAAGCCCCTATTTGAAAATATCTCGGTCAAGTTTGGTGATGGCAATCGCTATGGCCTGATCGGCGCTAATGGCTGCGGAAAATCAACCTTCATGAAGATCCTAGACGGCAGTCTGGTGCCCTCAGCCGGCAATGTATCTATTACGCCAAATGAGCGTCTTGGCAGATTAAACCAGGATCAGTTCGCCTTTGAGAAATACTCCGTTGTCGATGCGGTCTTGATGGGCCACGAGGAGTTGTGGACGGTTAAACAGGAGCGGGATCGTATCTACTCACTGCCTGAGATGTCGGAAGAGGACGGCATGAAGGTTGCAGAGTTGGAGGTCCAGTTTGCTGAAATGGACGGTTACAGCGCTGAAAGCCGTGCCGGAGAGATACTGATGGGCGCAGGTATTGCGCAAGAGCTGCACTACGGCCTAATGAGCCAGGTGGCGCCGGGCTGGAAATTGCGTGTGTTGCTGGCGCAGGCTCTGTTTTCTGATCCTGATATATTGCTGCTTGACGAGCCCACCAACAACCTCGATATTGATACAATTCGATGGCTGGAAGCTATGCTCAATGAGCGTAAGTGTACGATGATTATCATTTCGCATGATCGACATTTCCTCAACGCAGTGTGCACCCATATGGCGGATATCGACTATGGAGAACTGCGAGTTTATCCAGGCAACTACGACGACTTTATGATGGCATCTACCGCCGCTCGCGAGCGTCAGCAGTCGCAAAATGCCAAGAAGAGCGCTGAAATTGCCGATCTTCAACAGTTTGTTAGCCGCTTCTCGGCGAACGCCTCCAAGGCCAAGCAGGCCACCTCGCGTGCGAAGCGCATTGAAAAAATAAAGCTGGATGACATCAAGCCTTCCAGCCGAATCAGTCCCTACATCCGGTTCAAGCAGGAAAAGAAGTTGCACCGCCAGGCGCTGGTGCTGGATAAGTTGTCCCACGGATTTGATGAGGGACCACTGTTTACTAAGGGGAGTATGATTCTTGAAGCGGGCGCTCGAGTGGCAGTCATTGGCGAAAACGGTGCGGGCAAGACAACCTTTCTGCGTTGTCTGATAAATGAAGTCGCAGCGAACAGCGGCAGCGTCAAGTGGGCGGAAAACGCCACATTGGGTTACTGTCCGCAGGATAGTACTTCTACATTTAATTGTGACCTCAATTTGTTTGATTGGATGAGTCAGTGGCGCAAACCTCATCACGACGATCAGATTGTGCGCGCTACGCTCGGCAGGCTGTTGTTTTCATCGGATGATTTTCAAAAGCAGGTGAAGGTCTGCTCCGGTGGAGAAAAGAACCGTTTACTATTTGGTAAACTGATGATGATGGATACCAATATTCTTTTGCTGGACGAACCGACCAACCACTTGGATATGGAGTGTATTGAGTCTCTAAACCTTGCGCTCGAGCACTATGACGGCACGCTAATTTTTGTCAGCCATGATCGTGAGTTCGTGTCATCACTGGCAACGCGGATTATTGACATCCAGAATCACGAGTTAGTGGATTTTCAGGGCACCTACGAAGAGTATCTGAGCTCTCAAGAGCAGCGAGCAATACGCGCTAATTAATGTACTTTCAGTACATGCCTGAAAAATTAGGCGCGCATTTATTCCAGTAATTCCGGCTGCTCGGCGATCATTACATCGTACAGAGGCTGAAAGTTGAATTGTCCTGCGAAAGGGTTTCCGATGATTTCCCGTGTGAGAAGTGCAACGTCGTGGCGTATGAGTTTGGGTGTCCCGGCCGCTTCAGCCATCAACTGCGCCTGACAGCTGCGCTCCATGGTAATGAACCACCAGGCCGCGGCCTCGATAGATTCACCCACAGTGAGTAGCCCGTGGTTCTGCAGGATGGCTGCTTTGCGATCACCCAATGCCGCTGCGATCAGTTCGCCCTCGCTATTGTCTAATATCACGCCGCTAAAATCATCAAACAGGACATGGTCTTCATAGAAGGCACAGCTGTCCTGAGTCAGCGGATCCAGTAGTTTTCCGAGTGAGGCAAAGGCCTTGCCATACAATGAGTGGGAGTGCGCTGCTGCCGTTACCTTGGGGTTGGCCATATGAATTCGCGAGTGAATGGTGAACGCTGCGCCATTGAGTAAACCCTTCCCCTCAACTACCTCGCCAGTGTGACTGACCAGTAGCAACTCGGACACCTTGACCTGTTTGAAAGATCTGCCCATGGGGTTCACCCAAAAATGATCAGTTCGCTCGGGATCGCGCACAGTGATGTGACCCGCGACACCCTCATCAAAACCGAATTTTCCAAACAGGCGCAATGAAGCGGCTAACTTGTTTTTTCGATCCTGGCGTATCTCGTCCATATTTTCTGGCTGTGGAGTCATGCCGTTTGTGTCGCCTATATTCATGACGATACTGTTTGCTGGGGCCTTCATATTATGTACCTCGCTCATGGTTTTACAGCGTTGTTGCACAGTCTACACTTTTCTCATGCTAAAAATCGATAAGTAGCGAGACGCGATAACGTATAATTAGATGAGGGCTTGCTGCCACTAGATCTGGCAGATCCTGTTGTTTCAGTGTTTTCCAAAAAGCGTGGCAGTGGCACGAAGCTCTGTCTGCAGGGCGAGGGTAGCCGTTATGGCACAGTACTTTGAATGCTGTTGGGCCCTCGATTTATAGGTGGCGCATATGGAATTCAATGTGTTCGCCGATGAATGAGGCAATGAAGAAGTAGCTGTGATCGTATCCTGCCTGTGTGCGTATTGTGATGGGGTAGTTGGCGTCAGCACAGGCCTGCTCCAGCAGCTCTATTTTCAATTGTTGGACCAGAAAATTGTCGGCATCGCCCTGATCCACCAGCAAGGGTAAGTGCTGCTCGGCAGCCATTACGAGCTCAGTAGCATCGTAACGCTTCCAGCGTTCACGATCGCTGCCAATATAATGTTCGAGTGCTTTCTGGCCCCAGGGGCAGTTGATAGGGGAGCAGATGGGTGCAAAAGCAGAGGCTGAGCGATAGCGCCCAATATTTTTCAACGCGATGGTCAGCGCGCCATGTCCGCCCATGGAGTGACCAAAAATTCCTGCTCGCTCGCAGTCTATTGGCAGGTTGGTGGTTATTAGTTTCGGCAATTCGTTCACAATATAGTCGTACATCCGGTAGTGGCGGGACCAGGGTGGCTGCTCTGCATCCACATAAAAACCGGCACCTAACCCAAAATCGTAAGAAGCCTCTGGATCATCCGGCACACCTTCTCCGCGCGGGCTCGTGTCCGGTGCGACAAGAGCAACGCCGTGCTGGGCAGCATACTGTTGCGCTCCCGCCTTTTGCATGACGTTCTCGTCGGTGCAGGTCAATCCCGACAGCCAGTAAAGTACGGGCACGTCATTCTGCTGCGCTGCCGGTGGCAGATAAACTGAAAAATTCATATCGCAGTCGAGCGTTTTCGAGGTGTGGGAGAAGCGTAGCTGCCGCCCACCAAAAGACGATGTCTCCATTATTTTTACTAAGGAACCCACTAGATACAACCTTTTCTCATTGTCAGAATGCGAATTATTACAGACATGGTGCAACAGTGCGAGTAGGGGAGTGTGACCATCCCGAATTCCCAGTAACGTTTGTTATCTAGATGAAGATTACAGCATCAGATGTGTGTAGTCATTGGCAGCATAATAAGCTTCGCTTCCTTTAGCCTATGCATGTCCCACCTGTAAAATTTGTATTCATTTGCAAATCAAACGCACACTAACGGGGGTATAAAAAGGATTAAAACGCTCGCTAATGTGCTCTATTTCTTAGCGCCTTAGTAAACGACGACGGACCGGATGCTTTCGCCGCTGTGCATCAGATCGAACGCCTTATTGATATCTGTCAATGGCATGGTATGGGTAATCAGATCGTCAATTTGTATCTTGCCTTCCATATACCAGTCGACGATTTTTGGAACATCCGTGCGACCACGTGCACCCCCGAAAGCGGTACCGCGCCATGAGCGTCCAGTGACTAGCTGGAATGGGCGCGTCGATATTTCTTGCCCCGCGCCAGCAACACCGATAATACAACTTTGTCCCCAGCCCTTGTGGCAACATTCCAGCGCCTGGCGCATTACATTGACATTGCCAATGCACTCAAAGCTGTAGTCCACACCACCGCCTGTCATCTCAACCAGGTGATCAACTACGTTTTCAACTGTGTTCGGATTCACGAAATCCGTCATGCCGAATTTTTTCGCTAGCTCAACTTTTGAGGGATTGATGTCGACACCAATAATGCGTGTTGCACCTACCATTCTGGCGCCTTGGATGACATTGAGGCCGATGCCCCCGAGACCGAAAACTGCAACGGTAGAGCCGGGCTCGACCTTCATGGTGAAAGCGACCGCGCCGATACCGGTAGTGACGCCACAGCCGATGTAGCAGATCTTGTCAAACGGCGCGTCCTCGCGCACTTTGGCGAGCGAAATTTCCGGCAGTACACTGTGGTTGGCGAACGTGCTACAGCCCATGTAGTGCAGGATGGGTTTACCATCCAGCGAAAACCGGCTGGTACCGTCTGGCATTACGCCCTGCCCCTGTGTTGCGCGCACTGCCTGGCATAGGTTGGTCTTGGGGTTGAGACAGTATTCGCATTCTCGGCACTCGGCTGTATACAAAGGAATCACATGGTCGCCTGCTTTTAGAGAGGTGACGCCGGAACCGACTTCGACTACAACGCCCGCACCTTCGTGTCCGAGTATGGCGGGAAATGCCCCTTCGGGGTCGTCACCCGATAAAGTGAAGGCATCGGTGTGGCAGACTCCTGTCGCCTTCATTTCCACCATGACCTCACCGGCTTGCGGTCCCTCTAGATCAACGTCAACGATTTCTAAGGGTTTGCCCGCTTCAAAGGCGACTGCTGCGCGTGTTTTCATTGTAATCCTCTAAAAAATCAACTGACAGGGGGCGTCAGTTTAACGATATGCCTGTCAGAGATAAACAGCGCAGTGGTTAGCAAAAGAGATTTATACCGACCAGCGTTCCAGACAAAGTGTCAGCCACCGTTTAAGTGCCGCGCTGTGGAATTTATCGCGGTGCGTGATGAGATACCACTCACGGCGGAAGTCACGCCCAGGTACCTTAAGTGGCACCAACGAGCCGCGCTTAAACGCTTCTGCTACACAGATCTGCGACAGGCAACCCACTCCCAGACCCGCCTCTACGGCGCGTTTGATGCCTTCAGTGTGTTGCAGTTCCATGCCGATGTGCAGATCCGTCAGAATACCCTGCATTGCGCGGTCGAACGCCTGACGGGTACCGGAGCCCGGTTCCCGGACTATCCAGGGTAAGGTTAACAAGTCTTGATCGGACAGGGCAGTCGATGTTGACAGCGGATGGTTTGGAGCGGCGAACACCACCAACTCATCACGCCGCCAGTGCACAATATCCAGATCTGGGTGCTGCAGTTCGCCTTCAATCAGTCCCATATCGAGTTCGAATCCGGCGACTTGTTTGGCAATGGTCTCAGTATTCGCCACACGTAAAATAATATCCGACCTTGCATTTTGTTGGCGAAAGTCAGCGATCATGTTGACAGCAATATAGTTGCCAATGGTCAGCGTAGCGCCTATTTCGAGTCGTCCGACCACGTCTTCGCCGGTCAGTGCTTGCTCAAGGGAACGCGCTTGCTCCAGCAGACTTTCGACCTGGGGCCTGAGTTGCTGCCCCAACTCGCTGAGCTGTAGTCGCTTGCCCAGCCGATCGAAGAGCTTCATATCAAACTGGCGTTCCAATTCCTTGAGCGAGCCGCTGGCTGCCGACTGAGACATAGCCAGCGTCTCGGCAGCGCGGGTTACGTTTTCGTAGCGGGCGGTAGCAAGAAAAACTTCCAGTTGGCGCAAGCTGTAACGCATGACGTCCTCTTTATCGGAAAATACGATATATATTATAGAATATAACCACTTTACCGATTTAAAGGCAACCTTTATTCTCCCCACTTCGTCATCCAGTAACGAGTAAAGCCCATGGCACAAATATTAACAGAGCAAGTAACGGCTGTTCACCACTGGACAGATCGCTTGTTCAGCTTTAAGACCACACGCAATCCAGGTTTTCGATTCAAGAATGGTCATTTCACTATGATTGGGTTGGAGAGCGAGGGTAAGCCGCTAATGCGTGCGTATAGCCTAGCCAGCGCCAATCATGAGGACGAGTTGGAGTTCTTCAGTATCAAGGTGCCCGATGGACCGCTGACATCCAAACTACAAGCGATTGAGGTGGGCGATGCCTTGTTGGTTAATAGCAAGGCGACGGGTACCTTGGTGCAGGATAATCTGTTGCCGGGCAAGCATTTGTATCTCATCGCCACAGGCACCGGGCTGGCGCCTTTTCTCAGTCTCATCCGGGATCCCGAGCTTTATGAACAGTACGATAAGATTATTTTGACCCACGGCTGCCGCTATACCGATGAACTAGCCTATCGAGAACTGATTACTGACCATCTCCCTCGGCACGAGTATCTTGGTGAGATGGTGCGTGAGAAGCTGCTCTATTATCCAACGGTCACGCGGGAAAAATTTGCCAACAATGGGCGGCTTACTGACCTGCTGCGTATTGGAAAGCTCACCACGGATCTTGGTTTGCCACCAGTAAATGTCGACACGGACCGATTTATGATTTGTGGCAGTCCCAGTATGCTCAAGGATATATCCACCCTCTTAGATTCTCGCGGCTTGAGAGAGGCGCGCCATGGCGAGGCTGGACATTACGTTGTTGAGCGGGCCTTTGTAGAAAGCTGAGTGCTGTAAGCGTGTGTTGAGTTATCGTTTTATCAAACGCTACCAATGTACATTTCTTAAAATTTTTAACTTTAGATGAGAGTGTGTCTTAGTATATATTATAGAAGATGATATTCAGCGAGTAAGCGATGAGTAACCTAATAATAAGACTCAATAATGATCTAGCCCCGGCTAACACGCACTATCGCATTGTCGGGGGATTGACCGGTTTAGGCCTCGTCATGGCCTGCTTTGCTTTGTTCACAACATCGCGAGACGTTTTACCTCTAGGTGCGGGTTTGTTCAGCATACTTTTTTTGGCAATTTCCACGGTAGTGTGGGTAGTTGTTGTGCCTCGCACCTTTGTTCCTGGGTTTATGATTGGACTGCTGACTATGCTGATGGGCTGGCGGATAGCAGGTTTGTTAGGCATTGAGCTGGTTGCATGGGCCGTATTGCCTGCATTCTTGATGGCCATCACCGTTTTTTTTATCGCGAGGCGTGACGATCTGAAGCGGGCCGTACCAGCAATGGACGCTACACAGTGGGGGCTGACTTTTCTACGTCTGTACGTTGGATTTGATCTCGTTCCTCACTTTACTGAAAAGCTTTTTGCGGGTTCTGCAGCGCGATTAGAAGATATTTCAGCTTTTCAGAGTATGAATTTATCGGGTGCCTTTTGGTTCGTATTGGTTGCAGGTCTTTGTGAATTGGGTATTGCAATTGGTATTGGGCTGGGTTTCCTTACGCGATTAGCAGGTGCCTGTGCCGCACTGTATTTCCTGATTGCAACCTATCTTGGGGGTCATTTTAGTAAAGGGTTCATCTGGGCGTCTGAGGGCGGTGGATGGGAATATCCAGCCTTGATGATAGCCCTATTTCTTGTGTTTGCTGCGATCGGTGCGAGCCGATTTTCCTTGGATGGTATGATGAAAAGTGTGGGTCGGTAATGCGTCACGTGTTGGTCGCTAGGAAAAGCAGGTGTTGCAGTTGCCCTCCCCTGACAGAATGCTCAGATGTGGAGATAGAATATGCGAGATAGCCGCTTTTTACCGTTCCTTGGTTTGTGTCTAGCAGCACTGCTCGGTGCCTGCAATAACCTGTCGAGTACGCCCACGGCCACAGTGGATTACAACCGCAATTACGACTTTAGTCACGTGCATAACATTGCGATTCAGCCGATAGTTCGGGACACTGTCGAGACGATGATGATGTCTGATGCACAGATTGTCAGGATCAATGAGGCGCTGACCGCAGAGCTACAGCAACGGGGTTTCAAAGTAGCGACAGGAAATTCTTACGCGGACATGTTCCTCTCCTGGAGGTTTGTGCCAGAGGAAAGTGCTACCGTGAGTACATTCGATCCGGCGACACAGAAAATTACCGAGGCTACGATCTATGTCGACATGATTGATCCTGTCATTCTGCAAACGGTTTGGAGAGCTAATTTTCGCGCACATCTAGATGATCAAACAGACACTAGTGGCGCCGCTGAATACAGTCGGCAGGCAGCAGCAGCGATGCTCGCGCAATTTCCACCCAACCCGATTGAGCCCTGACTCGACCCGCAGGGATTCAGTGCTTGCGGTCGCTATTTAACCGACGATACTGTACGCTGCCGCGCCCTTACAGCCATCAGCTAGACACCTGATCATGGGGCTAATCAGAATAAGCCAAGAGAATTTTCATGACATTTGATGAGCTCGGTCTGTCTGCGCCGTTATTGCGTGCAATCGAAGAAAAGGGCTATCGCCAACCCAGTCCCATTCAGGCCGTTGCCATTCCGGCCGTTCTATCCGGTCGCGATTTGATGGCCGCCGCCCAGACCGGTACCGGTAAAACGGCGGGGTTTACACTGCCGATATTGGAGTTACTCCACGCAAAGGGTGTTGCGCATCCTCATCGCATCAGAGCGCTGGTGCTGACGCCTACGCGCGAACTGGCCGCTCAGGTTGTAGAAAGCATCGCGACCTATGGCGCGCATCTGCCGTTTAAGTCGACGGTGGTGTTCGGTGGTGTAAAGCCCAATCCGCAGATCGCTGCATTGCGCAGAGGCATCGACATCCTGGTGGCTACGCCGGGCCGACTGCTAGACTTGTGCCAACAGGGTGAGGTGAAATTCTCTGATCTTGAAGTTCTCGTCTTGGATGAGGCTGATCGCATGCTCGACATGGGTTTTATTCACGACATCCGCCGCATTCTTAAGCTGCTGCCGCAGCAGCGTCAAAACCTGATGTTCTCGGCGACGTTCGCCAACGAGATCAGGGGCTTGGCCAAAACGATAATGAACAACCCTCTGGAAGTGTCGGTGTCTGCTCCTAATACAACCGCTGAGAGGGTGAAACAGTGGGTATACCCGGTAGACAAAATCCGTAAATCCGCATTACTGCGGGAGCTTGTTGTACAGAACGATTGGCAGCAGGTATTAGTGTTCAGTCGGACAAAGCATGGCGCCAACCGGCTGTCAGAGTATTTGGAAAAGGCCGGCGTTAATGCCTCCGCGATTCACGGTAACAAGAGTCAGGGTGCTCGCACCAAGGCTTTGTCAGGATTTAAGAGCGGTAAGATACGTGTGCTGGTAGCAACGGATATTGCGGCTCGTGGACTCGATATCGCGCAGTTGCCACAGGTGGTCAATTTCGACTTACCCAATGTCCCTGAAGATTATGTGCATCGGATTGGCCGGACGGGTCGGGCGGGTGCTTCCGGGCGGGCATTTTCCCTAGTCAGCGCGGATGAGATCAAACAGCTTAATGACATTGAACAAGTTATTCAGCGGCATATTACCCGAGAATATGTTGATGGGTTCGAGCCTGATCATGAAGTCCCTGCTAGTGCACCGCTGCGTAAGCCTCGCACGTCGGGACAGGGGAAGACCGCTGGCGGGCGAGGTCGTCGCGATGACAAGCAGCCTGGTCCTACTTCACGTGGACGCAGTACAGAAGGGCATAATCGGCCGAGACAAAAAAAGCGAACAGGCAACAGCACAAGATAGGTTTGGTTGTCAGCTGCCTTTTTTGCTGTGATCCATACCCTCTCAGTGGTTAAAGGGAGATAAGGGCTATCAGTACCCTGCGTCTCCTGCCTTCAATATGGCTGCAAAATCTTCCGTCAGACGCACATAAGTATCACTGCGCGGTTTGAGTATAAAGATGAGGTCATTGACCTGATCTAGGTCGTATCCCTCTTTGCGCAACTCTCCCTTGACCATTTTGAACGTACCCGTTGTGTCCATTTCACTTTGTATGCGAAGAAATACGGGTCGGGCGTAAGCGGGTAGGTGTTCGTTGACGTGGCTTGAAAAACTCTCGATATCCAGTGTGTCCAGCCCTTCAGTCAGTACCAGCGATGCCATGCCAGCCCTGCCGTCAGCTTTCGGGATTTCCACACCGTAGACGTTGCAAAAATCTATCTGAGTATGAGCGTTGATGATTTCACCGACTTCGTTGGTTGAAACATTCTCAGATTTCCAGCGAAAAGTATCGCCTACACGATCGACAAACTGAAAATGCCGTAGTCCAAGAGAAAACCCTACGTCCACCGTTTTCATGAGATCGCCGGTATTAAACCATGCATCTCCTGTTTCAAAAATGTCGCGCAGGATCTTCTTTTCAGTCTCTTCTTTGCTGGTATAGCCTTCGAAACTTGTTTTTTCAGTTATTTTCCCCAACAGTAGGCCGGGCTCACCATCGGCGACCAGGACACAATGACCGCTTCCATCGATTACAATTTCGTCGGCATCTACATCGTATTTTACTAAGGCTATTGGAACGCTGGTGGAACCAACCGTACAATCCTTGTTTAACATGTTGATGAATGCAACATTGCCTTCACTTGAGCCGTAAAATTCTGCGATTCGTTCGACGCCAAAGCGATTCTTGAACTCGTGCCAGACATCAGGCCGCAGCCCGTTCCCCATCATGCGGGTCAGGGGAGTGTTGTGATCGTCTGGTTGCGCAGGAATATTAAGCAGGTAACGGCATAATTCGCCAATATAAATGAAGCAGGTTGCACGATGTTCGCGCACTTCGTGGAGGAAGTTGCTGCCGGAAAATTTTCGCCGGATAAACATGCAGGCTCCGGTAGAAAATGCAGCACCAGCGCCGAGGAAAAGGCCTGTACCGTGATAGAGCGGCAGACAGAGATAAATGCAGTCGTTCTCTTTGCATTTTATGCCCGCCTTGTATGACAGCGCAGAGGATAGCAGAAAGCGACGATTGGTGATTACCGAGGCCTTGGGTAGACCAGTGGTGCCGGAGGTGTACATATACAGCGCTACATCGGCTAGGGTATTTTGGTTTGTCTGGGCCGGGTTTGTGTTGTTCTCGGCGCCTTCTTCCAGGTTTGTGGCCCAAGCAGGGCATAGCTGCTTGCCTGCGTCTTTAACAAACAGCCAGTTTTTGACGCATTCAAGACCAGGATCGGACTTTACATCGGCTATTTCTTGCAGACGTTCTTCGCCGAAAATACACATTTTGGATTTGGTGATCTTGATGCAATGTATAAGAGGGGAGCCTACCAGATTGGTATTGATCAGGGCGGTAATTGCTCCGAGTTTATTGAGGGCAATAAGCGAGGTCAGGAATTCGATGCGGTTTTCCATAATGAGGCTTACTGCATCGCCAGCGGCCAAACCCTGCGCGCGCAAGGCACTTGAGCACCGGTTAGCCTTGGCGTTGAGCTCCGCCCAGGTGAGACTCTGACCTTCAAATATGACTGCAGTATGCGCAGGAAAGCGTGCTGCGGTGCGTTCCACTCTGGCTGCGAGGCAATCTCTAGTGGTCAATGGCCTAGCTTTTGTCTCTTTAGTAACCTGTAGCAGAGTAGGTACCTCTGCCAGTGTTGAGAGGACATCTTTTAAGCTCATGGTGTTGCTCTCTATAATTAGACGTTAGGGCGAAACCATAGCGGATATAAGCTAGGGCCATAAGATAGTACCAATTTTAACTTTATAGGAAAGGGTTTTCTTGGCTCCAGGTCTGAGCGGGTTAGGCGTTGTGGCGCCCAATTGCGCCTAGTGCAGTCTGCCCAAGAATTTAATCGATAAGAGTAATAGCGGAATTTATATCTACGGTCATAGGCGAAACACGCCAAAAAGTGCCGCGTGGTCAGACAGTTCGCGCCAGTGATCGGTACTGAGACGTTTGCAAGCGGTTGGTTTTAATCCGCGGTAGTAAATGCGGTCCACTGGCAGAAGCGGTGCCCAAACGGGAAAGGTCAAGGCGTGGCGGCCATGCAGTTTTACGAACAGTTCCTCTAGGTCCAGCTCAGTATGTAGCTGGCGTCCCGCGCGGCGCCGCCAGTCGTTGAAATCCCCGGCGATGATCAATGGCTCATTATCGGGAACATGGCTTTTTATTCTGTCGGTGAGAGCTTGCAGCTGCTCGCGGCGTTCCTGTTCAAGCAGTCCCAGGTGGACACAAAGCGTATGCAGGCGACTTTTTTTTTGTGGTAGTTCAATCACACCGTGTAAAATGCTGCGACTGGAGCCTCGGAAAACTGAAATATCGATATTCTCCCAGCTGACGAAAGGATGCTTGCTCAAAATAGCATTACCATGATCTCCTTTACGGTAGATCGCGTTGCGTCCATAAGCGAAGTGAGGCCAGGCCTCCTCTGCCAGGTACTCAAAATGCGGCTGATCTGGGTAAGAGAAGCGCCTGCGTTTGGCGTTACTTTTGATCGCCGTGCCATGAATTTCTTGCAGGAAGACAATGTCTGCCCCGGTCTCAGCGATACGGTCGCGCATAGCCTTCAACACAAACCGACGATTGCCACTGCAATAGCCCTTGTGGATGTTGTAGGTCAATACATTGATGTCGTCACTCACAGGTATACCCGCCATAAAGCCACAGAAAATTATTGTTCGTTAGCAGAACTTTCAGGTGGCTGCCATAGCAAAAAAACGGCGAGTTCTCGCTGTTCGGACTCGGTCAGAGGAAATAAAGGCATGGGCGATGGCGGAGCCGCCAGCACGTCGATCACTGCCGCATAACCGAGACGCTCTCTCAGATTCTCTAATCCTTTCGGGTTTTCGCCCTCTTCATGACAACTTCGACACTGGTAGCGTTGATAGAGTTCATTGCCTTGATCGGCCATAGTCACCATATTGGCTGTCTCAAGCCATTCGGGCGGTTGGGCGTCGAGGCGATTCACCGTGGGTAGTTCAAAGGCGGCAGCATTATTGTTATCGGTTGCGCTGTAGCGAACTCGATAGATTGCTCCGGCGTAATCATCGGAGATATAAATTGCGCCGTCAGGTCCCTGAGCGACATCAACCGGACGGCCACTGATTGTTCCGTCTCGGTTGAAACCGGTCAGAAAATCGCGTTCTTCGATACCGTCAGTTCCCCAATGCAGTGACACCACCTTATAACCGTCAGGGGAGCTGCGATTCCATGAGCCGTGCAATGCCACCAGCGCAGCACGCTCATACGGCGGAGGGAGAGTGTTTGGGTCAAGGAATGTCATGCCCAAGGGTGCATTATGGGCGCGAAAATTGTGCGCGGGGGCGGTTGGATCGCGGTCCTTCGCAAGCGGATCATCGCCCATGTCTGGGTCGGCAATATTGTCACCGTAAAAGTAGGGCCAGCCATAAAAATTGCCCGCTTCTATCTGGTTTAATTCACAGGGGGGCAGGTCATCGCCCAACAGATCGCGTCCGTTCTCAGTAGCATAGAGCGCGCCATTCCAGGGTGCCCAGTCAAAGCCAACACTATTGCGCAGCCCTGTCGCAATGATTTCAGGCTGGCTGCCATCAAGTTGAAAGCGCATTAGGGTTGCCCGCCTAGAATCCTCTTCCTCGCAGATATTGCAAGTGGACCCTTGCGCCAAATACAGCTTTTGATCCTGGCCTATGCGAATAGTTTTGCTCCAATGGTTGCCGTTATCAGTCAAACCTTTCACCACCGTCTCTAGGGCACCGTCGACAGTTCCAGTGTCACTGTCAAAACGTATGCGGCTTACGCGGTTTGACTCGGCGATATACAGCCATCCACCGCTGATATCCATTCCCAGTGGTCGTTCTAATCCCTCGATCAGTGTTGCCCGAGCATCGGGTTTACCGTCCCCATCTGCGTCACGCCCCAACAGCAGTATGTCGCCGGAATGTGGCCTACTGACGAGTAGGTCTCCCGATGGTGTGAAAAGCAAAAAGCGCGCGCGAGGCAGGTTTGCATCGTAAAGCTCCAGAGTGAAGCCGTCGGGAACGTTATATTGCTGGCGTACGATATCACTATTGGCCGCAGGACCGGCTATGCCCATCATGCTATTGAAAAGCATGCGTAGGGTGGAGCTATCTGTGGTGCCGCTGGCCAGTAAGAAGGCTGGTATACTAACGAGCAACAGCAGCAGCAGACCCAAGCTGATTAACAATTTGCGCATAGGATAATCCTGTTCCGTGATCTAGACGTGCTGAGCTGAAAGACAATATACGAATATAGCACAGGATGCGCTACGAAGATTACTCAGAGCAGATCAGGGCCGCTGATTCACAGCGTCATTCGAAGTACATCGGCATGACCTGCGCTCTTTGAGCTGCAGAGTCTAGAAACTCAAGGTTCTGGGATGCCTTAGTCGCTCTGCGCAGCTCTTTGGCGGCATAATGCTCACAGATGTGACTTGACCTGCTGCGGTTGTGTACACAATATGGGCCCTTGGCATCGATGTTCGCTTGGAGTGAGCAGCTCACAGTTTAAATCCTTGCGTTAAACACACTATGCACCATCAATTTAAGGCTTATTTTTATGCACAGACTCATAAAGATTGTTCTACTTTTCGGCCTGTGTGTCGGAGGCTCCGCTGCGTGGGCGAATAGCTATAGCGATACCATAAAGGCATTCAGCGATGCGGGTGAAAGTGGAAAATACTTCAGAATGTCCTATGGTTATGCGTTATTTCCTATCGTAGGCAAGGGGGGACTGTTCTTCGTCGGTGGAGGATACGGTGAAGGTAAGGTATTTGTTGACACCAAACATGTGGGCAATTCCACTATGACACAGTTATCGCTGGGCCCGCAGATTGGAGGACAGGCTTTTAGCCAGATCATTTTTTTCCAACATGAGCAGGCTTTTAATGATTTCACCTCGGGTAACTTTGAATTCAGTGCCCAGGCCTCGGCTGTTGTCATTACAGCCGGCGTATCGGCCGAAGCCAATACAGGGGGTGGAACTTCAGCGGGCATGAGTGGTGGGCGCAATGATGCTGTTACAGCATCTGGCGGCTACCGCAAGGGCATGGCCATCTTTACCATAGCAACAGGCGGATTAATGTTTGAAGCGGCATTGGGGGGGCAGAAATTTAGTTACACACAGCTGTAGCGATGCTCCGTGTGGTCTCGCGCTAGCTCTGATCTTTGGAAGCAGCACGCGCAATGTTCTGCGCATCGACTGGAATATCACCCAACAGAACGACATGCCAGCGGTGTGGTCCATGAGCACCGTAAACTAATTCCCCCTCGATATCGGCTGTACTAGAAGGCCCGGCGATAAAGTTTATGCCGCGGGGGCGTCCGGTTGTTTCCAAAGCATGATTAATTCTTTCCCAAGCCTTCTCCATCGTTGGGACGAGATCGTTTTTATCCACCAGAACGATATGGTGTTCCGGCAGGAAGTTGTTTGCTGCGGGGTTGGCCTTGCTGGTCCAGGTTACCACCGCGCCCGTTTCCACGACGCCTAGCCGGGCGAAGCTAAGGGCTACCGGTTCGCCTGCTTCTAGGCTACCAAAGCGAGGCAGTACTCCCGCATCCCTCCAAGGCATGGCCGCCAGACGAGGGTCGTTGCCGGCCACCAGACGGTAATTGTGGAAATGTGCATACAGATAATGCGCTATCGCCTTGACCGCCTCTGACCGATTACTCACGCAATCCACGCTACCCTGATTTTTCAGTACATTGAGGATAAAGGCCTGACAGTGCTCGGGCGCGGGAGGTGTGGGGGCGGGCGCACTGCCCAGAGACAGTCGCTCGCGCTGAATGTTTTCTTCGGTCTCGCCGCGACTCGCTTTGCGCAGCCTGGAAAAAATCTCTGATCGGGCGCTACCGCTCATTGTTCTGCTTCATCTTGGCCTTGTATAACTGCATAAAGGTGTTTTCTTGAGGGGCTGGAAAATCGCGCTGACTGGTCCACCCGCTGGCGAAAGGTAGTCTTGAAAAGCCGCCTCGTTTGCGACCTAACCGGTGCAATATACGAATGCTTGTAGCGGTCACTGTCTGGTATATCGACGGATGTCTCGCCAGCCAGCTATGCAGTTTCAGACCGTATCGCCAGCGCGGCGCAGATAGTTTTTTTATGCCCTCCTCATGTCGCAAATCGCGCAACAAATCCGGCAGAGGAATATTCGCCGGACATACCTCTGCGCAGCGACCGCAGCTGGTGCATGCATTCGGAAGCAAATGGCTTTGTTCCAGAGAGGTCAATAGCGGTGTCAATACTGAACCTATGGGGCCCGGATAAGCCGAACCGTAGGCGTGTCCTCCTACGCTGGTATAGATAGGGCAGTGATTGAGACAGGCACCGCAGCGTATACATTCGAGTATTTCACGGTAATCGCTGGACAAGATATTACTGCGCTCGTTATCCAGCAGTACGAAATGTGTTTCCAGCGGTCCGTCGATCTCACCTTCGCGACGGGGCCCTGAGTAGAAGCTGGTATAGCAGCTTTGGGGCAGGCCTGTCGCTGAGCGGGCCAGCAATCGTGACATCGCAGTGGCGTCCTCTGCCCGCGGCAGTACCCGGTCGATGGTCGTGCAAATAATTAACACATTGGGCAGATTGGCGCAGAGGTCGCCGTTACCCTCGTTAGTGACCAGCATGGAATATCCATTCTCGGCGATCAGTGCATTGGCGCCAATAACCCCCACTTCAGCCTGCAGGAAATGTTCCCGTAACACAGTACGTGCTTCGGCAACCAGGTCTGAGGTATTCTGCAGCTCCCTGTGGCCCAGATCATGCTTTTGCTGGAATAGTTCGCGAACTTCGTTAGCAGATTTATGCAGCGCTGGGCTCACAATATGGCTTGGTGTTTCCCCTGCCTGCTGGATAATATATTCGCCCAGGTCAGTCTCCATGACATTAAGACCCGCGCTTTGCAAGAAGCTGTTCAGACCGGTCTCTTCCGTCACAATGGATTTTCCCTTGGCGATACGCCGGGCGTCGTGTTGCTGGCAGATATCCAAGACGAGGCTGTTGAATTCCTCGCTGTCACGGGCAAAGTGGACCTGATTGCCGTTGTGCACGGCTTCCTTTTCAAACTGACTGAGGTAATAGTCCAGGTTATCCAGACTGTGTTGCCGAATTTTCTTTACGTGGTGCCTGAGGTCGTCAAAATCTTCGAAACTGTCAATTGCAGCTGTACGTATCTGTGACGCGAACAACGCGATTCTATCGCGGCGCTCGGCCTGCCCACTGTTTTTTAGCGCCTCACTGGCATTGTCGAGAAAGGTGTCGCTATGTTGTTCCATCGGTTACCTTCCCTCTCCGATAGGGGAGCTGTCCATATCTCCGCTTAACAACTCTGCGATATGGCGCACCTCGATCTTTTGACCCTGGCGTTGTGCTCGACCTGCGATATTGAGCAGGCAGCCCAGATCGCCGCCGGCGAGAATTTTGGCCCCGGTAGCGAGTGCATGATCGAGTTTATCATTGACCATTTTCCCTGATATTTCCGGCATCTTTGCACAAAATGTACCGCCAAAACCGCAACAGACTTCGCTCTGCTCTAGTTCATCGACTTCAATGCCACACAGTTCCCGCAGGAGTTCCCGCGGCTGTTCTTTGATGCTCATTTCGCGCAGTCCGGCACAGCCGTCGTGGTAGGTGACGGAGAAGGTGCTCGGCGGGTTATTGCGTTGCGGCTCTATGCGGGCGATGTCTTTCAGGAAAACGGTTAACTCAAAAGTTTTGGCGGCTAGTTTGAGTGCACGATCGCGCCACTCTCCTTGCAGTAGTTTGGGGTAGTGGTGGCATATCATGCCGGCACAAGAGCCGGATGGGACGACAACATAATCAGCGGTTTCTAACAGCGCGATGACTTGCTGGGCAAGGGGCACTGTGGCTTCGTAGTCGCCACTGTTGTATGCAGGTTGGCCGCAACAGGTTTGTTGCAGAGGTACAGTGACCTCACAGCCCGCCTGCTCCAGCAATTTGATGCTGGCGAAGGCTACCGATGGTCGAAACAGGTCTGCCAGGCAGGTGACAAAGAGTGACACCCGCATGCGCTGCGGGGGAGGCGACTGATCGTGATGCTGCTCATTCATGCAGTCCGCATTTCCTTCCTTGTTGCTGATAGTGTAGCGCCGCTGTGGCAGCTCCCAGTAGTGCAGTATATCGAATTGAATGAACCGATGTCGCCCTGCATCGCACCGTGTTGCTCATAGTCTAGAAAATTTCTTGCAGGCAGAGTATTGAGATCGCCGCGACAGCGGCCATAATCATTGCCATGGCGCATTGGGCCAGAGGGTGGCGCGCTTGCAGTAGCTTGACTGCGAGGGTGTTACGATCGACTTTTGCCCCGCGTATCATCATCGGTGTGATCCATTGCTCAATTTGGGCATCTGGGAACACCGGAAGTAAGCGACTGCCGCAGAAGACGACAATATCGTCGATCAGAAGGAAATGTCCCCGATATTGCACATCGGAGCCGCCCGCGAAATGATACATCCCAGTGTGGTCCACGAGTAAAAGTCTGTCCTGCCAAATGCCGATGTGCCCAACGGGCTGCCTTTCGAGTAGTAGCAGGGCGGCAGCTGGGCCGCTGAGTGCTATTAATAGCGCGACGAACGGCCATGCCGTCACGCTTAGCCCTGCGCTCACCAGTATTGCCGCGAGTGCCAGCAGGCTGTAGCTGAAGCGTCTGCGGCGCAATAGCGCGGGCCGATTTTGCATGGGTTCGATCCAGTAGAGTGAATCTGCGTAGTCGTCCAGTGGTTCTGCACCGCGCTCTCGGCGTGATTTGTAGACGAACCTGCGCAATCCCTGCAGGTACCCAGTACATACGCTTACCACGGTGCCCAGTCCACAGATGAGCAGGAGGCCTAGCCATCCTGCGGTGGCAAGACTGGCACGCCGCTGCTGTCGGCTGATCAGTGTTTTTAACTGAGTAGATACCAGTGGTGCCTCAATGGCACCCTGAGCACTCAATCTCTGAATCGCGATGCTATGCGAATTGTTGACCAGGGTTTTCTCGCCCCAACTTGTCAGTTGCAGGGTGCCGTTGGCTATCGGTAGTAGAACGTGCTGAATGTAATTCCAATCTTCGTCGAAACGATACAGCCCCATACTCCCTGACTCCAGGTTTTTTAGGATTGCCCACCAGAAGCCACCCGACCAGACAAAATCGCTAACATCGAATTGTCCGGCCTCTCGTGCGGCCGGTGGCAGCAATGGGATCTCATCCAGTTGTTGACCAAAAGCACTTGTTTCATAGCGGAATACACCGACCCCAGTACCCTGTGGACTATTGATCAATAATAATCCAGCGTGCAGTCGCAATACTGGGTGCGCGGGGATCTCGATGGCAGCGCGAGCCAATATCTTGCCGTCCCGATTCGCTTTTAGCAGCAATCCTGCTGAAGTGTCTATAAGTAACAGGTTGCCATCCACGGGGTTTATTACGAACGCGTCGATACTGATTTCTTTGAGGTCAGGTAAAAAACGCTGACAGTGAGACGTGAGAAGCTCACAGCGCAGCAATGGTAAGTTTGTATCGTCTGATCGCT
Source organism: Halioglobus sp. Uisw_031 (assembly GCF_047729875.1). Classification (NCBI taxonomy): domain Bacteria; kingdom Pseudomonadati; phylum Pseudomonadota; class Gammaproteobacteria; order Cellvibrionales; family Halieaceae; genus Halioglobus; species Halioglobus sp. Uisw_031. Next base: position 1,192,569 of record NZ_CP159826.1, read on the forward strand.
CTGTGTCATCGATAGTAAGGCTGCCAAAAGCGAACAATGTACCGGTATTGTCAAAGGCCATGGGCGGTTTTAGCGTGGTTACTCCGATGGTGTCTAGCAGCACCTCACCTGTGCTAATGCCAGAACGATCGTGCAACAGCAGGAAATCTCCCGCCAGCAATACGGGCCTGGATCGCTGATCGATGGCGACGTCATCAACGCCAGTGATGATCGGTTCCGTCGGTTGCTCTAAAAAACCCCAGCCCGCTAAAAGAAATCCAAGTAGGGCAATACTGCCTAATAGGTAACTTTGGCGCATGCGTTGGTGAGCTCGCGCACTTCGGTCGCGCACCTCATCGGAATTACGAAAGGGCCGAAGCTTGTACAGATTGGGTTTGCCCGATTGATGTTGGCGCGGGTTCACTGCAGTGGCGTCAGTGGCCGTTCGCAGTGGCTCGGCGAGCTCTGCTTTTACTTCAGATGCCTCCTGTGCATCCAGTTGTGGGTCCACTCTCACAGTATCTGCGCGCGCGCCGGCTGTGACCTTTACCAGTGCGCCTACGGCACCCAGAACCTGCATTTCATGATAATATTGGGCCGCTTCTTTGCGCTCGAGATTGCGGCGCATGACAATGGTTTCTCCTGAAAAACAATGCTCAAGCAGGACTGGATCGTCGATGGTGAACATTTTTCCAAAGCCCAACTTTACTGCTGCTGGATCTTTGCCAGCCAGTATCTCGCCGCTAAACGTGAGGTTAAATGTGTTCACCTCGCGCTCAATGTCTCCTTTCATTTTTATCGTTATTTGCAGTAAATGTACGAGGATTTAGGGTTCTTTACCAGCGGCACAACTTATCAATAGTGATTCTCAGCGCTGGAGGCGGCTGGTATTGGAAAGCCTAGGGTGTCACCGAATCAACAACCTTGAAGGTCAGGCCTGCGCTTGAGGTTAAACGGTTCAGGTACTTGCCGGCTAAAGCTGAAGCAGGTGTCCAGAACCCTCCGCCCACGGTTAGCTCATCTTTTGCTAGACATACGGCAGCTTCGCCTAGCATTTTAGCGGTTGAGCCGTATCCCGGGTCTAAGTCACCACTGACGCTGATCGTGATCTCTTTTTGAGGGTTCTGAGAGTCAATGCCGCGAAAAAAAACTTCATAGTAGCCGGCCTCTCGCTGATCACGCGTTGGCCCTTCACCCGGCTTGGGCAAAAAGCGTTGTGCCAGTTTTCGTGTTGGGCCCAAGGCTAACGCAACCATACCTATACCGCCTGCAACACTATTACGAGTGGCCTCATAGCGGGAGGTATTGAGTGTGGCTTCGTCATAGCGGAAACTCTCGCCCCACGGAAAGCCCAGCAGCGCGTTGCTGCGGCGCACTACGCGAGTGTTAATCGCTGCCATGATGAAAGGCGAGGTCCACTGGTTAAAGTCCGCATCAAATTTTGCGCCTGTCTGGTCGGGGCCATCCCTGCCATCGGGTGTGTCCGCAGGGTAGAGCGCATAGGGATTAGCCACTTCGCGTCGCACGGACGGGTCGTTCTGAGCCTCTTCCATCATGTTGAGGACACTGGCGATTGTGCCGCCACTGGCGGCGCCCCTATTTTTGCCAACTCGGCCTTTGACCCGCTGTGCATACACACCATGACGTTCGAACATCACCTGCTGTAGATACCAGTTTCCCATATCAAAGGGTACTGAATCGAAGCCGCAGGTATGCACAATGCGGGCTCCACTCGCCTCGGCGGCTTTCTGATACTGAGGGATTACCCGCGCCATCCATTGCACTTCACCCGTTAGATCGCAGTAATGTGTGCCGGCCTCGACGCAGGACTCGACCAGCGTTGTCCCATATTTCGCGTAGGGTCCAACCGTCGTGCATATCACGCGCGCCTTCTGTACTAGTGTCGCAAGGCTGTCGGGGTCGTTGCTGTCGGCGATGAGGATGGGAAGCTGGTCATGCTGTCCATCGGGAAGACAGGACTGTCGCACAGACTCAAGTTTGTTACGATTACGCCCGGCGATGGCCCAGCGCAGTTCACCGTCCACGCCATAGGTTTCCACTAGGTACTCCACGACTAATTGACCTGTAAAGCCGGTCGCTCCCCAGACGATAATATCGAATTCGCGGTTGGACATTAGAATCTCCTAGTGAATGCCGTGCATCATTTTTTTCAACAATGGGGATAGTAATAACAATAGTGCTGCCATTGCCAGGCCCACGTACAGTAAATTAGTAAATAACGCCGTATAGCTTGCTAGTGCCGCGCCGATATCGGTCACTGCGCCGTTAACGGTTTCAACCGCTGCCAGCTTAGCCAATTGTACGGCAACAAACTCAGAGTAAGCCGTTGCCAGAAACCAGGCTCCCATCATGACCCCGACCACGCTTGGAACGGAGAGTTTGGTGACGGCTGATAGCCCGACAGGGGAGAGACATAGCTCGCCAGTGGTGTGTAATAAGTAGGCCAGCACCATCCAATACCCAGCCACCATGCCGGCCTCGTTCGGTGTGGCTGCGCCGATGACAAGAGCCCCAAATCCGAGTCCTGCCTGAGCGATACCCATCGCGAACTTAACGGGAGTGTTAGGCTCGAGCCCCCGTCGACCTAAAAAGATCCAGAGCCAGGCAAAAAGCGGGGCAAACACAAAAATAAAGAAAGCGTTGAGTGAGCCAAACTGGGATGCCGTCATCTCCAAGCCGAGAATATTACGATCCAGTACACGGTCGGCGTACAGAGTCATAGAGGCGGAGGCTTGCTCAAATAGCGCCCAGAATACCACGCTAGACATGGTTAGAATGATCAGCGCCAGCATGCGGCTGCGCTCAATCGGATTGCATTTGACCATGATGAACCAACCCAGCCCTAGCAGGACTGTCAGTGAGAGTAGGTTAAGGGTGTACCCAACCGCGCTGTGAAATTGCAGCATTTTCCAGACCGCAATAACGCCCAGCAGGCCGCACAGATAGATTGTCCATTCCTTATTCAGGCCGATCGGAGATTTTTGTTTAAGAGTAGCGCTATTGTGGGGTTCGGCAAGACCGTGTAGGTATTTTTGTCCGAGCAGAAAAGTGGCCAGTCCTATGGCCATTCCAATTCCTGCCACACCGAAACCGTAGCGCCAGCCAAAAGTTTCGCCAAGGTAGCCGCACAGTAAAGTCGCAGCAAAGGCGCCCATGTTGATGCCCATATAAAAAATAGTAAAGCCTGCATCACGCCTTGGATCGTCCTGAGCATAGAGCTTACCCACAATCGTCGAGATGTTTGGCTTGAGAAAGCCCACTCCGATGACGATCAGTGCCAGCGACAAATAAAAGACTTGTAGACTGCCCTCATCGCGAATGACCTGGTCCCCGACTACGCGAGCTTGCTCTCCCTCCATCGCCATGCCCAGATGGCCTAATACCAGTAATACCCCACCGAAGATGACGGCCTTGCGCATACCTAAATAGCGGTCTGCCAGCAGGCCACCTATAACGGGCATGGCGTATACCAGTGCGGCGTAGCTGCCGAGTACTTCGAGTCCATTGCTATCACTGAACAGGTGGTATTTCGTTAGGTAAAGCAGCAGAAGGAATTTCATGCCATAGAAAGAAAAACGTTCCCACATTTCAGTGGCAAAGCAGACAAATAGACCAACGGGATGACCGAAAAAGGCGTTGTCTGTTACGGGCAAGGGTGATGCCGCATTGGCGTTGGTCATTATTATTCTGCTTCCGATGAGGTCGAGGCTGGGTCGGTTTTCACCATTATAGGCACTAGAGCGTCGGTGTCGCATCTTTTTTGCGGGTGCGAATCCTGTAGCGACAGGTTATGCTTGCTCGCTTGTAAAGATGCCGCTGCCCATTATAGCCAATGAAAGCCGATCAAATGACCCCTAGTACCAAGACCCAGCGCCACTTCACTTGGTTGTTGTTGGTTGCGGTGGTGATGTTTCTGGCGGCCTGTGATGAGCGGCCCTGGAATGATCCGCAGTTGCCGTCTCCCGACGGGCTGGCCACTTACCAGTCAATGATTATCTCTACTCCGCCCAAGCACCTCGACCCGGCGATCTCCTATGCCTCAGACGAATCATTGTTTACGATGCAGATTTATGAGCCACCTCTGACTTACCATTTTCTCAAACGTCCCTACGAGCTGATTCCAGGCGCATTGGTCTCCTTGCCAGAGGTGAGCTATCTTGATTCTTCAGGCAATGTGGTGAATGAGGACGATGAGTCAGTAGCCTTTACCCGGTACACCCTGCATTTGCGCGATGATCTGCACTATCAGCCTCATCCGGCTTTTGCACTCGACGCATCCGGGCGGCCTGAATATTTGTTTGAGACTGCGGCGGCCGGTGAGCGCTATCACCAAATTCCGGATTTTCCTCATACGGGTGATCGTCCGGTACATGCCAACGACTATGTCTATGCCATTAAGCGGCTAGCCGACCCGGTCATTGGGTCTCCCATGCTGGGTTTCATGTCCCAATATATTGTCGGTATGAAGGCGTTTTCCGAGCAAGTGGCTTCTCTGCCCCGTGATCAGTGGCTTGACCTAGACAACTACGCTATGGAAGGCCTCGAGGTGGTGGATGAGCGTACGTTGACTATTACGATTATCGGTCGTTATCCACAATTTTTATTCTGGTTAGCGATGCCGTTTTTTTCACCTGTCGGGCCGGAAGTCGATCAGTTTTATCACAACCCAGGCTTCGTCGATCGTAATCTCACCCTGGACTGGTGGCCGGTCGGTTCCGGACCATTTCTTATGGCCAGCAATGATCCCAACAGCGAAATTATACTGGAACGTAATCCTAATTACCGGGACGATTTTTTTCCATCAGAGGGCGAGCCGGGGGATTTAGAGGCAGGGTTTTTGGCGGATGCTGGTAAGCCTATTCCTTTTGTGGACCGTGCGGTTTTTCGAATTGAAAAAGAGTCGTTGTCGCAGTGGACCAAGTTTCTACAGGGTTACTATGATCGCTCAGGAGAGGTCCACAGCCAGCCCGCTGGGCTATTCGATCGAGCCTTCCAGATCGGTGCCAATGGGGTGGAGCTTGCGCCAGAATTGAAAGAACACAACATCACTATGTCGCCGGATGTGCAGCCGGCTGTTTATTATTACGGATTCAATATGCGTGATCCGGTTGTAGGTGGCTACACCGAGAAAAAACGGAAGTTGCGACGGGCTTTACAGATTGCCTTCCGAACGGAAGATTACCTCAATATTTTTTACATGGGCAATGGTATCGTAGCCGAAAACCCTATTCCTCCGGGCATTCCTGGTCATTTGGAGGGTGAGGCCGGAATGAACCCCTATGTCTACGATTGGGTAGATGGCGTGGCGCAGCGAAAATCGGTCGAATACGCCCGGCAACTGCTAGCGGAGGCGGGCTACCCCAATGGCCGTGATGAGATTACCGGTGAACCGTTAAAGATTTTTCTAGATGTTCAGAGTCAGGCGATCAACAACACTCTGATGACTTGGATTGTCCGTGTGTTTTCACAGATTGGTGTGCAGGTGGAATTTCGTCCTGCTGATTTCAACCGAACACGGGAGAAAATGCTGACCGGGAATACGCAGATATTCTCATTCGGTTGGTCGGCTGATTATCCTGACCCGGAGAATTTTTTGTTTTTGCTCTATGGACCAGAGGGCCCTCTGGAATGCGGGTGCGATGGTGCTAATAATGGCAACTACGCTAACGAGGAATATGATAGTTTATTCCGTCAGATGCGCATTTTACCGCAGGGACCTGAGCGCGATTCACTCGTCGCTCGAATGGTCGAGCTGTTCCGTCATGACGCGGTGTGGCTATTTGCCTATTACCCCACGGAAATATTCTTGAATAACAGCTGGGTGCATAACAATAAGCGCCACGGTATTTCTAGAGCCACATTAAAGTATGTTCGAGTCGAGCCTGACGAGCGAGCCAAAATGCAGAACCGTTGGAACCAACCGATTACGAAACCCCTTTACGCGGCGGCTCTCATTTTAGTCGCATTGGCGTTGCCCGGAGTCATTGCCTATCGCCGTCGTCAGAAAGCGACTGCACGGCACGCACAGGAATAGTTATGCTGACCTATATTATTCGACGACTGTTTTACGCCATCCCTATTTTGCTGGGTGTTAATCTGCTGACGTTTACGCTATTTTTTGTGGTGAATTCCCCTGACGATATGGCGGTCTCCCAGCTGGGAGCGAAATATGTGACACCCGAAGCTATCCAGTCATGGAAGAAAAAAAATGGCTATGACAAGCCGCTTTTTTATAATCCTGACGCTGCTGGCAGTGGTGCTGTGACGGAAACGATTTTCTTTGCCAAGTCACTCCGATTGTTTGCATTTGACTTTGGTCGATCTGAGAGCGGGCGCGATATCACCACTGACATATCCACGCGCATGTGGCCAAGCTTGGCGGTGGCGGTGCCGAGCTTTGTAGTGGGTATCTGGGTGAATATTTGTGTCGCGCTACTGGTAGTGATGTTCCACGCCACGCGACTGGATCGCTGGATCGTGTTTGTATTCGTGGCGATGATGTCGATTTCTTATTTGTTTTATATTATCGGGGGACAATATCTTGTGGCCAAAACTTGGCGGCTGGTACCTATTTCCGGTTTTCATGCCCATGGACAGTTCTGGAAGTTTTTAATCTTGCCCGTGCTAGTCGGTGTTGTGGCGGGTATTGGGTCTGGAGCACGCTGGTATCGCACGCTATTTTTGGAGGAAGCAAACCAAGACTATGTGCGCACTGCGAGAGCGAAGGGCGCCAGCGAGATCCGCATCCTTTTTAGGCATATATTGCCTAACGCACTGATCCCCATCCTTACCGGCATTGTAGTGTTGATACCGTCGCTGTTTATGGGTGGACTGTTGGTGGAATCGTTTTTCGGCATCCCGGGCCTAGGCAGCTATATGCTTGATGCCATCAAGTCGCAGGACTTTGCCATCGTTCGCAGTATGGTGTTTATAGGCTCCATCCTGTACATCATCGGACTTATCCTTACTGATATTTCCTATACCTGGGCTGATCCTAGGTTGCGGTTGGATTAGCAGATGAAGCCCTTGCTGCTCTGGTCCGACGTATTGATTTATTTATTGGTACTGGCGCTGTGCCTGTTTTTCCTGCGGTTGCGGCGCGATCCCCAGACACGAGAGCACTGGCGGCGGGTATTTAGCACACGCCTAGGTATGGTGACTTTCACGCTGATTTTGGTCTATGTCGGTATAGCACTGCTCGATTCGCTGCACTTCCGTCGAGCGCTGGAGCCCGTTGAAGGAGCGCAAAGTAGTGAGGTCTTTTACAATAATCAGGTCACCAGCGCTCTGGATGTAATGCTGGTGGGGATGGGTGAGCGCTTTGAGCGCACCTACTCTGCGCCCTTTGCACTGAAGTCCTTTGCGAAAGAGAACATGAAGGATGAAAATGGCCTGTTATACAGAGATTTTCCCCTACTCGAGCATGCGGGACGCCATCTTTCAAAACCCGCAGAGCGCTGGGCAGATGTTGTTGCGAGGACCCTCTGGGCGCTGGTCTGTGGCCTATTGATCTCGGCTGTATTGGTCGGCGTGCAATGGGCTTTTTTGCGCCGTAGTTCACTGCCCTGGTATGCCTCATGGGGGACACAGACGGCCGTCATCTGTTTGGCGGTGTGGCTGGTGCTTATCAGTCGTTACTACCATGTATTGGGCACCGATCGTGGTGGCGTCGATGTGGCCTATCAGAGTATCAAGGGTGTACGCACAGCCGTGCTATTGGGTACGTTGGCTACGCTGATTATGCTGCCCATTGCGGTTACTCTTGGTGTGATGGCAGGATATTTCAAGGGCTGGGTGGATGATGTAGTACAGTATCTCTACACCACCATGAGTTCCATCCCGGGTATTTTACTGATCGCCGCTTCTGTACTGTTGTTTCAGGTGTATATCGACTTGCATCCGGACTTCTTTTCTACCGGTATGGAAAAAGCCGATGCGCGATTTATTGCTCTGTGTTTTATTTTGGGTGTCACCAGTTGGTCGTCTCTTTGTCGTTTGATCCGCGGAGAAACACTGAAGATCAGTCAGCTGGAATTCGTCCAGGCCGCGCACGCTTTCGGCGTGAGCCACAGCCGTATCGTGACGCGTCACATATTGCCCAATGTCGTTCACATTATTTTGATTACCTTTGTACTTGATTTCAGTTCGCTGGTATTAGCAGAGGCGGTGCTGTCCTATATTGGGGTGGGCATTGATCCTGCGATGGGCAGTTGGGGCAATATGATTAACAGCGCTCGATCTGAATTGTCTCGTGAGCCTGTCGTATGGTGGACACTCAGTGGGGCGTTCTTCTTTATGTTTGTACTAGTGCTGGCAGCCAATCTGTTTGCGGATTTGGTGCGTGATGCTTTTGATCCGCGTACCGGATCAGGGGTGGCTCCCGCATGACGGGGCGGTCTACTGTTGTTATGCAGGTACAGAATCTCAGAGTGAAAGCGCTGGAGACGGGTGACACCATACTCAATGGCGTCAGCTTCGAGTTAAAGGCTGGCGAGATATTCGCGCTAGTCGGTGAGTCGGGTAGTGGTAAATCGGTGACCTCTCTTGCGGCGATGCGTCTGTTGCCGACGGCTCTGGGGATCACCGGTGGCGAGGTTCGGGTTGCGGGCTTGGATCTGTTGGAGCTGCCAGAAGCGGATATGCAGACAGTGCGCGGTGAGCGTGTGGCGATGATTTTCCAAAATGCCATGTCTGCCTTGAATCCAGTACAGACGGTCGGTGAGCAGGTCGCTGAGACCCTACGTTTGCACACATCCTTAAGGGGCGGCGCTCTTCGGCAGAGGGTTATGCAATTATTTGCAGAGGTAGGTATCCAGAGCCCAGATGAACGCTATGGCTTCTACCCACACCAGTTATCGGGGGGACAACAGCAGCGCGTGATGATTGCGATGGCGCTAGCCTGCGAGCCCGATATTCTCATCGCTGATGAGCCTACGACTGCACTTGATGTGACTATTCAGCAGCAGGTGTTGGCGCTGATCAGAGGCTTGACCCGCTCGCGCCAGTTGGCGGTGTTGCTGATCACGCACGATATGGGCGTGGTCAGAAATACGGCCGATGAGGTCGCTGTTATGTATCGCGGCGAAATTATCGAGCGAGCGCCAGTGGATGCTTTTTTTCGCAATCCCAAAGAGGCCTACAGCCGCAGACTGATTGAAGCTTTGCCAGACCTTACAGATTTCCACAGTACCTTTGAAGGTGAGGCGTTGTTGCAACTGGATGATGTCAAAGTACACTTTCCGATTCGCAAGGGTATTTTACAGCGAGTCTCAGATTACGTTCGAGCTGTCGATGGCGTGTCGCTCAGCATTGGTCGGGGAGAGACCTATGCACTGGTGGGTGAGTCCGGGAGTGGCAAGTCGACTCTCGGCCGTGCCATCCTGAATCTTGACCGAATTTCGACAGGTAAAATCACCTTCCAAGGCGTCCCGATACAGTCACTAAATCGACGAGCCTTACTACCATACCGTAAGAAAATTCAGGTGATATTTCAGAACCCCTTTTCTTCTATGAATCCGCGTCTCACTGTAAGAGAAATTATTCGTGAAGGTGTGGATAGCCTTATGGGCCTGCCCGTTGCAGAACGCGAACAACGTATAAGCGCGTTATTGGAGCGCGTACAACTGGGTGCTGAGTTTAGCCAACGTTATCCGCATGAACTGTCCGGCGGTCAGTTGCAGCGCGTCGCCATAGCGAGGGCGCTGGCGGTGGAGCCTGAATTGATTATTTGTGATGAGCCTACCAGTGCGTTGGATGTTTCCATCCGTGCAGAGGTATTGGAGTTGCTGCAGGAATTACAGAGCGAGTTCGGCGTCTCCTACCTTTTCATTACGCATGACCTGTCTATTGTTCCCGGCCTGGCACATCGGGTGGGTGTGATGCAGTCGGGCAGGTTGGTAGAGCAAGGTACGACTGAGGAGATTCTGACGCGCCCGCAACACCCCTATACTCGGGCCCTGTTAGCGTCAGTGCCACGGGTTGATGCAGCGTGGTCAACAGACAGTATCGCGGAGTAACGCGATGAATATCGGTAGTCTGGACGATGCCATGGTGCCGTTGCTATGTGGCGGATTGGGGTGAGCCTGCGATTGTCTGGCGGTGATATTGGCTAGCGCCAGCAAATCTGTTGGGTGCGATGGGGTCAAACCGATGAAACTTCCACTGATCTAAAGTAGAATAGCCCGCTTTCGTGATTGGGTAGCTGTATCAGCTGCATCCTATAGAGACTAACCCAGAGAACTACAGTATGAAGAACTACACCATCGCCCTGTTGGCGGGAGACGGGATTGGCCCTGAAATCATGCACGAGGCAGTGAAAATATTTCGCCTGATAGAAGAGCGTAACGATGTCACATTCACCTTGATTGAAGCAGATTTTGGTGCCGCGGCGTATTTCAAGTGCGGCCATCCTTTTCCCGACGAGACCAAGGCGATTTGTGATGAAGCCGATGCCATCATCAAGGGCCCGATCGGCCTGAGTCATGAAGAGTCGAAAAAAATTCCGATCGATATGCAGCCAGAGCGGGGCGCACTATTACCCCTGCGTCGGCGCTACAATACTTTCGCTAATTTCCGTCCTGTGTCGCTGCCGAAGGCTCTCGCACATTTTTCTCCGTTAAAGCCTGAGATCATCGGCGAGGGCATCGATTTAGTCATGGTGCGTGAACTGGTCGGTGGCTTGTACTTTGGTGACAAGGAAGTCGGGGTGAATGAAAAAGGCTTGCGCTATGTTAAGGAGACCTTGGAGTACGACGAGGAACAGATTTGCCGCATCATGCATGAAGCATTGCGGCTATCAATGCGCCGTAAAAAAGTACTGCACAATATCCATAAAAGCAATGTTTTAAAGTCCAGCGTTCTATGGAATGAGGTGTTGGAGGAGGTTGCTGTGGAATATCCGGAGGTAGAGATCAAACACATCCTAGTCGATGCGGCTGCCACACAGTTGTGCCTCAACCCGGGACAGTTTGATGTCATGGTAATGGAAAATATGTTTGGCGATATATTGAGTGATCAGGGCGGCGGTATTCTGGGTTCTCTGGGCTTGATGCCTTCTGCGTGTAAGGGGCCTGAAAAAAGTTACTACGAGCCCTCGCATGGCTCTGCACCTGATATCGCCGGGCAGAATATTGCTAATCCCTATTCCATGATTGGTTCTGTTGCCATGATGTTGGAGGATAGCTTTGGCATGGTGGAGGAGTCGAAAAATGTCTGGACAGCGATGCAGAGTGTGTTTGCTGATGGCTACTCGACGCCGGATCTATCTAAGCCAGGCAGCGGTGTGAAAATGATTAAAACCGCCGAGTTCGGCGATAAAGTGGTCGCGGCGCTGAGGGCAATGCCAGCAGTGGTCTAGTGTCCCAGTACGCATGAGAAACATGATACTACTGGGCTGATGAGCGTTCGTGCAACTGCAAATTGATGATCCGTAGCGCAGCCAATATGCTGGCAAACACCTGGTTAGAGTGCACTCCCCGGGTTTTCGTTTCCTGCCCATCGCAGTCCCAGGTAATAACACACTCTGTTAATGCATTGGTGTGGCCGCCCCTGGGGATACGCACCTCGTAGTCCGCCAGTTTCGGTAATGCATAGTTTTTTGACGCCATGATTTCATTCATGGCGTAGATAAAGGCATCAAAACCGCCGTTCCCCGAGCCGGTAGCCTGCTGTATGTCTCCATCAACATCGACACGTATACTCACCGTCGAGTTTAGGTTTAGTTCGCTGGTGACAGAGCAGTGCAATAGTTTGATGTGGTGATAATTCTTGCTTTCAAGTACCTCGGCGATGATAAAGGGGAGGTCTTCGGTCGTGATCAGTTCTTTCGAGTCACCCAGCTTAACAATTCTCGCCAATACCCTTTGTTGGTTTTCTTCGGACAGCTTCAGCCCCAGTGCTTCGAGATTTTTGGTCAGCGATGCTTTGCCGCTCATCTTGCCCAATGCGTAACTGCGGGTGCGGGAGAAGCGCTCTGGGCTGAGTCGGGTCTTGTAAAGACCGCCTTTGCTGTCTCCATCTGCGTGAATGCCTGCCGTCTGCGTGAATACGTCGGCCCCGACAATGGGCGCATTTGCGGGTACTCTTTTGCCAGAGAAAGATTCAACCATAGTACTAAGTTGTACGATGTAGCTTTCATCGATTGACAGGTCGATGTCCATCTTGTCGCGCAAAACGACACTGATTTCAGCCATTGATGCATTGCCGGCTCGTTCTCCCAGGCAATTGACGGTGCAGTGTATGGAGTTCACTCCGGCTCGAACCGCAGCCATAACATTGGCAGTTGCTAGGCCGTAATCGTTGTGGGGGTGAAAATCGAACTGTTGTTCCCGATAGCGTGCTGTCATATCGCTGAGGCTGTCGAAGACCTCTTGGGGCGCCATAACGCCCAGGGTATCGGGCAGCATGAAGTGACGTATCCCGCAATCTTTCAGCTGATCCATCATTGTGTAAACATAATCACGGCTGTTCATGTAGCCGTTCGACCAGTCCTCGAGGTACGCATTGACCTGCAAACCTTTTTCCAGCGCGTAGTTTACGGTTTGCAAGATTTCAGTTACGTGCTGATCGAGTGTCTTCCCTAACTGCTCCCTGCAATGCTTTTCACTGCCTTTGGTCAGTAGATTGATTACCTGACCACCGGTTTGCAGAATCCAGTCAACACTCTTGGTGTGATCGACAAAACCCAGCACTTCAATTCGGTCACCTAGCCCTTGTTCCTTGGCCCATTGATTGATACTGGAAACCGCTTCCATTTCCCCTTGAGATACCCGTGCCGATGCAACTTCAATGCGATCGACTTTGAGCTGTTTTAACAGTGCGCTAGCGAGATTCACTTTTTCCTCAGGGGAAAAGGAGACTCCTTGGGTTTGCTCCCCGTCGCGCAGAGTGGTGTCCATCAGCTGGATATGTCGTTGTGTCTTGCTCATACGGTTTCCGTCAAAAACTGTGGCCACTGCATGCATGACCTCACACTAATCTAGAAGTATGTCTTGATTGGCCGCGCTTGTACAATCGTGATCCTGTTAATTCGTTAGGCTGCGCAGCGCTTTGCGGCAATAGGGGGCAGGGCCTGTTGTAAGATAGATCGAATGTCTTCAGGTGCGCGTAGCCGTTTGATCTGTTCAAATAGGAGTGCGGCCTGAGGAAAGTAGCCGCGTAGGTAAACCAGCCACTGTTTGAGAGGGTTGCCTGCGTTTCGGGCGTCGTAGTGCAGGAGATTGAGCTCGAAGAAGTGCGCCAATAGCGGCGTGATGTCTGGCCAGTGCAGAGACTCTCCAGGTTCCCCGCAGATCGCCGCTGCCGCAATCAGTCTCGGTAGATCTGGCCGGCATAAGACACCTCGCCCCAGCATCAATGCATCACAGCCGGTGACGGCGAGGCAGCGAAACGCATCGTCGACACTCCAAATATCGCCATTGGCAATGATTGGCAGTGACACTAATTCTCGAGCTTCGGCGATGGCGTCCCAGCAGACAGGCGGGCGATAGCCTTGGCTTTTGGTTCGGGCATGCACCGTAAGTTCGTTCGCGCCGGCGGCTTCTATGCCCGCCACGATATCCAAAAATAGTGCTTTATCCTCATACCCCAGTCGCGTTTTCACTGTGACGGGAATATGCGCAGGCACAGCGGCTCTTGCTGCTGCAGCAATATCGTGAACACGCTGAGGCTCACGTAAAAGAATGGCGCCCCCATTAGAGCGGTTCACTGTTTTAGCAGGGCAACCAAAATTCAGGTCAATACCTAGAGCACCCAGTTCCGCTGCACGTGCAGCGTTGTCCGCCACCACAGTCGGCTGGCCTCCCAGCAGTTGCAGATAAACCGGAACTCCGCAAGCAGTCGTTCCGCCCGCCAGCAGCTCTGGGCAGAGGCGGTGAAAAACGCGTGGCGGCAGCAGGCGATCCGTGACGCGCACGAACTCCGTGACACAGCGGTCTACGCCACCCAGCGAGGTGAGTAACTGACGCATGGTATGGTCAATGACACCTTCCATGGGCGCAAGCATCAGGCGCATAAAAAGGTTATATTCCCGTAACTAATTGATAATGTGACGTTTTTATCCATGAGTGGCTGGCTTGATCTGCTCCGAAAACGCTGTGGACCCCATGTGGGTCAAAATATTGAATCAGTGACCCGGGCTTCACCCCTCGTCCCCAGTCTTTTAGTGTAGTTGAATCAGTTGGTGGGAGGCTAACAATTTCGAGTTCAGTGTCCATAGCCATATCCAAGGTAACGACAGCTTTTAGTCAGGCTCATCCCGCATACTGTCAAGCTCGCACTATTGGTGGCATAGTAGCTAACAATGCGGAAGAGGATATAGCGATGGACATACAAACTGCAGTTCGAACCGTTCTTGGCAAGTACGCGACGTTCACCGGCAGAGCATCCCGTTCGGAATACTGGTGGTGGTTTCTCGCCATGTTGCTGTTCAATCTCTTTTTACGGGTTATTGATGCTGCTGTCTTCGGAGCAGAGGCCTTTGATGGCCAGACAGGGGGTCCGCTGGCAATGGTGGCAGCGCTAGCGCTATTACTGCCGAATCTCGCTGTCGCTGTAAGACGTCTCCGTGACACGGACAGAAGCGGTTGGTGGATACTGATTCTGCTGATACCAATTATTGGTTACCTGATTTTTCTGTACTGGTTAGTACAGCCCAGCCATGAAGGTGAAAATCGATTCGATGAGCCGTCAGAATAATCTAATGGCCCTCTTGAGCGCGTTACACTGCATGTCCGTGACCCATTAGGGGGTGCTGTAAACAAATTCGCGATACAGAAGAGCGCTTAGTTATCCATGCAGCCAATGCAGCGGGTGCTAGCTGAATCAAAGTCTAGCCTGGCCCTCTCGATTTCATCGCCACATCGTAGGCAATACCCGTATGTGCCTGCATCCATGCGACGCAATGCGCTGTCGATTTTCTGTAACTGTATCTTTCTCCGGCGTGTCGTTTCTTGTGCCATCTGCTGGCCTTGTAGCGCGTCCATGCGAGATAGACGACCCATCATGGACTGGTCAAGTGTAACCGTACCAGCGGCCTCTGTATTCGTCTTGCGTATTTGCTCGATCTCTTCTTTGCTAGAGATCAACAACAGCCGAAAGTGATCTAACTGTTTTTTTTTCATGGACTTCAGTCTCGTGGATTAGTCGAGCGCTCTCCATGCCTCGACGTCAATAACAGAAGCGAAAAAACGTTCTGCCATCACATCAACAAGCTGTGAAAAACGCGCTGTAGAATCGTTTGCCAGACAATACAGGCGCACTGGAATACCGAGATAGGGCGGTAAATTTTTATTCTTCTCGATCGTCATTCCCAGATAGCGTCGAAGTTCTCCGCGACTCACGCGCATCACCTACATTGGATAGGCGAGTCCCGTTGCCATTAGCATCAGGGCCTCACTCTCAGCCCCATTTCGCATTTGATCAAGTTCGCCACCATCCAGCCAGACGCCGGAACAGGTAGGACAGCGATCAATGACGACCACGTGTGCTATTTCCTTGCGCATGGTGGTGCCGTCGATAGGGCAGGCTCGCAACGCTTCCTTTCCAGCTTCGATCAGGAGGTGCATTTCCTGAGCACAGATCTCGCAAATAGCCCTGTCATCCTCTTTGTTCCTGGTGCGTGTCCCACACCGAGCGCATTTTTCTCCAAATAAACTCATAATCTACCCCTCACGTTGACCTCGTGTTAGCCTCGCTGTGGTGCTGTTCTTTTAAAGGCGCATGTCTGATTCGACACTATTGAATAGTGGCAGATAGAGAGAGTCAAGCGGCGAATCAAAGTTCTTCTTCTCACAATAGAAGGATATAGAAGTGGGGGTGATATGCCCGCAAGATAAGTGGTATTGCCTCAGGCAGGGGTACAGATCATGTAGTGTTGTATTTCTTCTTCAGGCTCATTGAGGCTCTCGATCTTCCAACCGTTTTCCTCAACCAGTTGGATGGCGTACTCCCGAGAGAAGATCGCCCACTTCAGCGGCTGTGCCGGGTCGAAGTCGATAAAGTCCAGCGTTCCATTCTCTTTAAACTGACTGGCGAAGCTATCTTCGTGAGCCTCAAGCCCCGCCAGATTTTTTGACCACATGCTCTGCACATTATCAATAAAGCCAAGGCCGGAGGTGGTGGTCTCGTTCACGAATAAACTGAATATCAGTTTGCCCTCAGGGTGCACATACGGGCGTAGCAGCTTTAGCATTGCGGCATAATCGTGTGGTGCAAGATGGGTGAATACCGAAAACAGGCAAATGATGTCGAATGTAGCTTCCGGCACGTTTAACGCCGTCAGTTCCAGCAGAGGGCTACCAGACGGATTGTACATCTCGTTATGTGCGTTGAGCGTATGAAAGCTGAAACGCGGGTCGCTAACGTTAGTTTGCAAAAAATCAACCATCTCTGCAAAGACATCCATTCCTACGTACTCTGCAATTGGAATATTATTGTCTAGCAGTGTTTTTGCCATGCGCCAGCCACAACCCATATCCAACACGTGGGACTTACTAAAGTCCGGCACGTCGAGCTTGCGATACATTAACTCGATGATTTTCAGTGTTGACTGTACTGAGGTCTCAACGTCGTTTAGCTTGCCGCCGCGACGAAGTACCCTGGGTATATCGAAGGATTTTGCCGGCATGTTGCCTCTAATCGACCGTTGAGTGAATGTCCGAGATGTTCTGCTCGTCATGCTACTTTCCGCCAACCATCATATCAAGCAATGTTCCGGGGTGATACCAATATGACTATGATCAATATGCTGGGCGGACTATCGGAACCTTAGGGTAAGTGCGTTTGCATATTATGGTAGGGCGCTTGTTTGAGTTTGTATGCAAAGATCATACATTTTGGCAAAGTTATTAGGCCATTGGCACCTAAGCCACGAATCTACACGTTGAAAAAGATGCTAGTTTTTCAACTGGCGATAAGCAGCCACTATTGGCGCGAATTCTTCGGGGGTGGAACCATGAATCACCACGCCATCGGAACCTACACGTAATTGATTTCGCCAAGCTTGAGCACATTCATCCGCATTGCCCGTGGCCGCAGGTAACCACTCTCGGGGAATTAATTCGCTGATCTGTTCTAGCTGCTCTAAAGTGGCGACGCTATCAATGCCACCCGCCATCGAAGAAACGACTTCATTTGCTCTAAAGGCCACGAGCACTTCCGGGTCCCACTCATTGAGGGCAATCAGCATCTCTGCATAACCCGGCGCTTGCATATAGGTCGCCATACGTGCGACTAATTTACGCAAATAGCCTTCATGGTCAAGACCAATGCCAGTTGCCAATACGGAGTGCAACTTGACGTCTTTGGGGTCCCGTCCGGCAAGTTCGGCACCCTCCTCAATGAATGACTTGGCGCGACGCAAGCCATGATCAGTGACAAAGGTATGTAAATGCACGCCATCAAAGTGCTGTCCGGCAAAGCGTAAACTCTTGGGCCCAAAGCCTACAAAATGTAGAGGGATATCTGCGCTCATCCAATCGCCCATACTCAGATAGGGCAAGTTACCCATTTTACCCTCGTGCCCCATGATTTTTTCACCCCGCCAAAGGCTACGCAATAGCTGTATACCCTCTGCCATTTGAGCATTACTGACTGAGTTCAGACCCATTAGTTGATTGCGAATAGCGACCCCCCGTGCCAAACCTAGCTCAAAACGCCCACCCGACATATAATGCAGAGTGCTGCACATCGTTGCGAGCACCATAGGGTGGCGAGTATGAAGATTGGTGCCCCCTGTGGCGACATGAATAGAGTCCGTCACCGCCAACGCCGCCGAGCAAATCACGCCAGCATCTTTAACATCGAACCGCTCCGACACCCAGACTTTACCCAACCCTAAAGCTTCTGCCTGCTTAGCCTCTGCAATTGCATCGGCCGGCGTAGTGGTATGGCCTGGTAGTAAATAACAGCTCAATTCCGGAAATTCTGCCTTGCTTGTCATCGTCATTCTCAATTCGGTGAGTTGAAGTCATTAGGGAAAGTCTGAAAAAAAACATTTCCGCACAGGCAGGAATTCATACATACCCTACGCCCATGTCGCGCCAGTAATGGAAGGAGTGTCTTGCAGAGCACCCCTAGAATCCATAGCGCTGATTGTACTCTTGGAACAGGGGATTGTGTGCTTTTCGACTCAAGCCAAAGTCCTCCAGGGTATACTGATGCGTACCGTGTTTATCTCGAGGTCTATGATCAAGATAATGCTGCATGGCCTGCCGTGCTTCTGTACTAAAGTCAAAACCAAAGTGTTGATAGAGATTGTCAATAATTGCGATGGGATCAGTAATAATATCGCTAAACTGAACATCGAAAAACCGACTGTCTTTATCGGGCATAGCGTCTCGTTGTGCCATGCCCGCCTTTAACATTCCAGAGAAAAAAATCACCTCATTAGCGGCAATTTCCATAGGGTCAATGTCATCGCTAAAGGCGCTATG
Source organism: Halioglobus sp. Uisw_031 (assembly GCF_047729875.1). Taxonomy (NCBI): domain Bacteria; kingdom Pseudomonadati; phylum Pseudomonadota; class Gammaproteobacteria; order Cellvibrionales; family Halieaceae; genus Halioglobus; species Halioglobus sp. Uisw_031. The sequence continues at coordinate 1,211,000 of NZ_CP159826.1, forward strand.
CAAGGTACAAGACAAACTGGAAATCGAGCCCATTACATCCATTGGGTCGCGATGAGTTTGAATAATTGCAGCATCGGGATATTGCTTAACAATAGCATCGAGATAGGCCAGATGCGGTGGAGTCTTTAATACCCAGCGCTGTTTGCTGTAATCCACTTGTAAGTGCTGAAGAAACTGATAGTGCCAAGCATAGGCCTTCGCCATATCCTGATGGGATGTCCATTCACGGTATTGGGGAATAAAAAAAGTGGCGCCGTATTGATCTGATATAAAGTGCGATGCAAGAATGGCTACGCACTCCTGCGGCAATTGTGAGCCAATTTCATGGATAGCCTTAAAGCCAGGCGCCAGTATTTCTGTCTTCTGCAAGACCTTCTCTATTTCAGCAATACGTGGGTCCGATGAGAAAGTATCCGGATGAGCTGGCGGCATGGGCTGCGCGACCTCCCAACTCACCGGCGATCGATGTGCAGGATCCTGTGCAAGCAATTCGTAAAGGATGGTAGTTCCTGTTCGGGGCAGACCTAACACAAACAAAGGACGTTGAATGTTTTGTTGCACAACTTCTGGTCTCTGTTTTCTATAGGCTGTTAACTGCAGGCGGATTTTTAAATTATCAATCAACATGCCTTGCGCCGCTATGCGCCCTATCTGGGATAACTTAGCCTCCCTATCCAATGATTGGCAGAGCCTATTCAGGGCAGGCAGAAAGCTCTCGTCGCCAAAATCATTGAGCCCGGTCTGCTTTTTAGCCTTAGACAATAGAGATTGAGGCGATAATGACGGCACAGCGATGCCAATCGCTCGCAGCCCACGCCCCAAACGGTTAATCAACTTGATAGCTAACGGCTGTTGAGCCGATGGGTACCGCATACTGTAACTCTGCGATTGTTTTTTGATGTTCTATTTTTTCACGGCCGAACAGTGGCTGCAAGCGCCATCACAAAGCTACCGATTTTGTGCGGCGGATAGATTGTAGGGTCAAGTGGCCCTAGTGGTCGATGTACACGCCCAGAACACAGGAAAAACCTTCCGGCGGCGTGGTGAGCTCGAAGTCGGCAACGGGTGTTCCTTTAGGGTGCGACAGCAGTGTTGCTGCCGCCCAGGGGCCGAAGGCGTTGGGCCAAGGGTGACCATGCGTCCCGGAGCAGGAGACAGTGACAACATTATTTTGGGCGGCGTAGTACTCGGCCGCCAATTTTGTTTCGATGCCGTAATCCGAAGCGCCGTAGCGGTCGTTTTCTCCGCCCCAAAGAAGAACCACGATAGAACTATCCATAGCGACAGTGTCTACCGGCTGTATGGGAAATTGGCTGAGATACTGGAAGTTTCCCGACCCAATTATTCCGCCGGCAAACAGGTCAGAATTGAACATCATATTGCGACTGGTCATGGTGCCGCCGGCAGAGCTTCCGCCGTTATAGATACGCTCTTTGTCCACCGGATAATCGGCGGCGATACAATTGACCATGGATTCGATAAATCGCACATCAGGGCCTTCATCATTACTCTGGGGAATCCAGCCGTCAAACCAGGGCTCCCAAAATCGACCGTCATCACTGCCCGTGGCACCAATACCGGCACAGCGTCTATTTTCTGTAGTACAGCTTCGGAAGGGTGCAACCACAATCCAGCCACTGTCGGCCAGCGACTCGAATTGAGAAATAGTATCGGACACAAATTCCAGTTCAGTGGCTACGGTGCCCGTTAAAGAAACAAACAGCGGCCTTGGAGTATCCAGGTTGTCGGGTAGGAAAATGTGAAACTGTCGGGACTTTCCGTCCGACATGAATCCGCTGTTCCCGCCACTTTGAACAGTAAAGTTCTCGGGACAGTTGCCCTCTAATACGCTGGCCTGGGGACTGTCCTCGTTATTCATGTTGCTGCTAGAGCCACTTGAACAACCACTGACCCACGCTGCAGACAGTACGATCAAAAAAACGTTGTGTAACCCGCACCTGCTGAAAATGCTCGAATCCATCAGCCTGTTCCTAATGCGCGCTGATAGGCGGCCACGGCATCAGCTAGCCCTATTCGAATCGCGTCTACCGTGAGATGGTGTCCGATAGAGACTTCTCTCAATCCCGCTATGGTGGCGAAGCGTGGCAAGTTGTTGAGGTCTAGATCATGCCCGGCGTTGAGTCCCAGACCTTCGTCTACAGCCACTTCAGCCGCCCGCACAAATTGTTGGAATACGTGCTCGAGATCGTCACCCGTCCTAAATGCGCGCGCATAGGTTTCGGTATAGAGCTCAACACGATCGGTGCCTGTTTGTGCCGCAAGACGGATCTGCTGTGGGTCCGGGTCCATGAATAGGCTGGTACGGATCCCTAACGATTGGAGCTCCTGCACGAGTCGCGCAACTTGCTCGCCATCCTGTTTGAGGTCAAAGCCATGATCTGAGGTGAGTTGGCCATCACCATCAGGCACAAGGGTACATTGAGTCGGGCGAATCTCTTTTACCAGCGCCATGAAACCCGGATAGTCCTCCACATCTGAGCGCTCAGTTTTGCGCGGTCCTGTCATCGGGTTCCCTTCGATGTTGAACTCAACATGCAACATCGAGGCAAGGTCAAAACAGTCTGTGACACGAATGTGCCGCTGATCAGGGCGAGGGTGCACAGTAATACCATTGGCACCTGCATCAATGCACATCTGAGCATGCTGAGGAATGTTCGGATTGGTGGTGTCGCGTGAGTTGCGGATCAGAGCAATTTTGTTGAGATTAACACTGAGCGCAATCATCAGGGCTGCTGGCGCACTATTTCTTTGATCAGGATCGCTTGTTGGGGTACGTCGCCCATGCCCTTCACCCTACCGGTGTCTGCTGTGGCGATAAAGTCTACAACCTTCATGCCTTGGCGGACCTCACCAAAAACAGCGTAGCCTTCGCGGCGAGGAGCCCAATCCAAGTTCAGGTTTGAGCGTAGGTTGATGTAAAACTGGGAGGTGGCGGAATCAGGGTCGTTAGTGCGGGCCATGGCGAGTGTACCCCGAGTGTTGTGCAGCCGGTTTTTCGACTCGTTGATAATAGGGTCCGAGTTTTCCTTCTCTGTCATGTCGGGCAAGAAGCCTCCGCCCTGTATCATAAAATTGGAGATGACTCTGTGAAAAATTGTGCCATTGTAAAAACCGCTGTCCACATAGCTTAGAAAATTTGCAACGGTGATGGGAGCTTTATCGGCAAAAAGCTCCACTGTGATATCCCCATCGCTGGTTTTGATAACGACAAAAGGGTTGGCCAGTGCAGGCTCATCGGCGAGGGTGATAGCCGGTAGCATTAGGGATAGACAAAGTAACAGTAATTTAAACATGATGATTTTCTCGCATACTTTAAGTTGTTTTAGGCCCAGCTTGAATTTTTGCGCCGTCTGGGAATTAGGCGGGGTGCCACTAGGGCAATAATGACTCCCAGCAATACTGCCATAGCGCCGTTCATAAAGTCTTCACTTTTCACCTTGTCTTGCAGTCGGAGACGCTCCGCTTCAAGCATTTCTACATCTGAGCGCAAGTTCTCTGTTTCCTCTACCAGCCTGCGATTGTCCTTGTCCAACTGCACCGACTTGCCAGAGATTTTTTTCAGCTCGTGCAACTCGCGGGAGACACTACTCAATTCGAAATCACTTCCGGTGACTTGGTTAATGAGTTCGTCTCGTTCAGCGTTTAGAGTCTTCAGTTCAGCCGCTAGATCGATACTATTTGCCCCCGCTTTTGCAGCTTCTGCAGTAATTGCATCGAGTTTTAGTCGCGCCGGAAGATCTGGCATAAGGAACTGAGGCTGAATCCAACCACTGTTGCCATTTTCCATGGTGACTTCTGACCACGATCCGTCAGCAAGCGAACTGTTGACGGTCAGGCGGGTCCCTGAGGGAATGCCGCGGTGAACGATGCGATAATTGTTGCCGGCTCCACTGCGCAGGGGGACAAACTGTTTGTCGCTGACATAGCGTATTTCCGCAGCGTGGATGGAGAACGAAAAGAGTAATGACAGCAGTAGTACAGATACGGAAGGTCGCAAAGTGTGTTCCTTATAAGTCAGCTCAAAAATAGAGAGATACTGAGGTTTGGTTAGGCCGAGCGTGCATGGTACCGTGCCATGATGCCGAATATAACCCGACGGGTGAAGAAGTTGAAGTTCAGGGCAGTACCAGTTTGTAGGGCTTGACGATGATCTTGCTGAATACACCGGCGGTCACGTACGGATCTAGATCAGCCCAGGCGGTAGCGGCCTCCAAACTGTCAAACTCAGCAATAATAAGGCTTCCAGTGAAGCCCGCCTGTCCAGGCTTTTCTGTGTCCAGAGCTGGGTGGGGGCCTGCGGCTAGAAGCTTTCCCTGATCGGCCAGTGATTGCAGGCGAGCCAGGTGGGCCGCGCGCGCACTTTGGCGCAGTGGCAAGCTGTTTTCAACGTCTTCACACAATATTGCGTAGTACATCCTCGAATAATCTCCGTCAGGTATTAATCGTCCTGCTGCAGCACTCGTTTTTTTGCCGCATCGTCTTTGAGATGGGGGCTGATAATCAAGGCTGTTAGAATCGTCAATAACAGGGTGAATCCGATCGCGGAATACAATTTGTAGCTGACCCAGGTCTCTTCACTATAGCCGTAAGCGACGACCAAGTTGAGTGTGCCTACGATCAAAAAGTTTGTAACCCATATGAGGTTAAGCCGAGTCCATATTACCTTGGGCAGGTGGAGCTGACTGCCCAGCGTGCGCTCCATCAGGTTCTTGTCGCCGACGAACTGGGAGATTCCGAATGCAAGCGCGAGGGCCCAGTTGAAAATGGACGGTTTCCACTGAATAAACATCTGGTTGCGAAAGATCAATGTGGCCCCACCGAATACCATTACTGCCAGCAGCAACCACAACAGGCGCTTTTCAAGCTTGCGAGTTAGTGCGTAGACAAAAATCACCTGTAGCACGGTGGCTAACATCATCGCAGCGGTGGCGGAAAATATACCGTCGAATTCATAGTGCCAGCCTGCTAGGCTGATAGTTTGACCATCAAGCTGATAGACGATAAAAAACAGTGCGATGGGAACGAATTCAGCGATTTGCTTCATGGATTCTGTAGTGCTCCGGCTGTTACTATGTGTGATGATTAAATTACTTGACCCGCTTCAAGGTCGCCTTGCCAAGTGTAAAGACTGTGTTGATTGATTTCCACACCCATACCAGTGCCTCTGATGGGGCGCTTTCTCCGTGCGAACTGATGGCGCGAGCCGCAGCCAGTAAGGTGGAATTGCTGGCAATTACTGACCATGACACAGTGGCAGGATACGAGGCAGCGGCAGCTTATCATACGGAGAATCCCAGTGGTATGCGGCTTATTTCGGGTATCGAGCTCTCCTGCCAATGGTCGGGCGTCACGATCCATATTCTGGGCCTAGGGGTAGACTGTGAGCATCCGGTGATGCGTGCAGGGTTGGAGCGCATGGCTGCAGCAAGGAAGGAGCGTGGCGCGAAGATCGCCAGCCGGCTTGAGTCTCGTGGTTTCGACGGAGCCCTTCAGGGTGCTTTGATGCAGGCTGGAGACAGTCAGTTAGGGCGACCGCACTTTGCTGCATGGATGGTAGAGCAAGGGCACGTTAGGGACCCTAATCAGGCCTTTGATCGCTATCTGGGTCAGGGCAAGATAGGAGACGTTAAGGCATTCTGGCCGGAACTGGCTGAAGTGACTCAGTGGATCGAGTCCTCCAATGGTGTGGCCGTTATTGCTCACCCACTGAAATACCGCTTTACTGGCACGAAATTGCGACGCTTTATAGCAGCTTTTGTAGCGGCGGGAGGCCGCGGTATGGAGGTCCTAAGTGGCCGTCAAACCACCGATCAAACAAAGCATCTGGTACGTCTGGCCCAAGATTTCGATCTGGAAGTCTCCGTTGGCAGCGATTTCCATCGGGATGCCACCTACAGCGCGCCCCTCGGTGTAGAGTCAGCACCATTTGGGGATTTACGCGGCGTATGGCAGCGCTGGTAAATCTTAACCCAACTAACACTAAAAAAATAAGAGACACACCGTGAGCCAGTTTTATCAGATTCACCCAGAAAACCCACAGGCACGCCTGATACGCAATGCTGTGGATATTATCCACAATGGCGGAGTGCTGGTCTATCCTACAGACTCAGGCTATGCTTTAGGTTGTCATATCGGCGACAAAACGGCATTGGATCGAATTCGGCGTATTCGCAAGCTTGACGACAAGCACAACTTTACTTTGGTGTGTCGCGACCTGTCAGAGATCGCCACTTACGCCAAAGTGAATAATACGTCGTATCGACTGTTGCGCCATACCACGCCCGGCGCCTATACCTTTATCTTGCAGGCCACAAGCGAGGTGCCACGGCGCCTGATGCATCCCAAACGGAAGACGGTCGGGTTGCGCGTGCCGGATAATGCCATTGCTGCAGCTTTGCTGGCGGATCTGGGGGAGCCGCTGATGAGCGTCACGCTTATAATGCCGGGGGATGAGTTTCCCCTTACTGACCCCTACGATATCCGCGAAACGCTGGAGCATGAAGTTGATCTGGTGATTGACGGAGGTTATTGCGGTATGGAGCCGACTACGGTTGTAGATTTGGCTGACGATAGGCCGGTGATATTGCGGGCGGGCAAGGGAGACGTCACGCCCTTTGAAAGTTAGAAATTGTAACGGTTAAAAATGGGACAAACGTTTTTTGGTTCGACTGTAGGCAAGAACGATGGCTAAAATGCCACCTTAACTTATAGCCTCAGCAAGATAGCACCTACGATAGTATTATTTAGAGACAGTTTGAACGACACATATAATGATTTATCTGCAGAAAGGACCATTCGAAATGAGTTTATTTGATCCCGAAAATTCCACGCGCAGCAAGCGACACAAAAAAGTCTATGCACTGTATGAAATTGCCTACACCATAGTTGATGTTTCCGCAGCCTTATTATTTGTCATTGGCAGTATATTGTTTTTTTATCCGAAGAGCACTGACGTGGGTATTTGGTTTTTTCTGATTGGCTCTATCTTTTTTGGTCTTCGTCCAACAATCAAGCTAGCCCGAGAGTTCGCTTATTTGCGAATCGGCGATTACACCGATGTTGCAGACAACGTGAAGTAGGTTTAAACCGACGATGCCAAAGACCCCGTCATTTGATCTTCTTTTAATGCGTGGGCAAAGCGGCGAAAGCGAGGGGCATGACGGAATCAACGCATTCAAAAGACGCGCTAGAGACCTCGCTGTGTATGGCGATAAACCACCTTTGGCCTGCGCAGCAACAATATGGACCGCGGCTGAGGGCATTCCCTTGGCGCTCGCGAGTTGGCTTCTGGGGATATCTCCAAAGCGTCAAGTGGCCTCAGGACGCGACCAAATCAATTTGGGCGCTCTAAGCAAAAAATTGGGCTCATGAGTCGCGCCTTGTAAGCGAGCATAAATGTAATACATACTGTGTGACGACGTCTTAGATAAATCGTCTCGCTAACGTTGACTCATTCAGGAATGGATTATCTGATGGATTCAGTGGCCATAACCAATCAAGATACTATTTTCGGCGTTATACTGGCCGCCGGCAAAGGCGTGCGAGCGTATCCCGCGACTCGCGATATTCCCAAGGTCTTGCTGGATATTGCTGGAAAAACTCTGATAGAGCGGAACCTGGATTTACTGGTTGGAAAGCTTGGAATTACAGATATTATTATCGTCATTGGGCATTATGGTGATCAGATCGAAGATCGAATTGGGGATTCATTTGAGGGAGCCCGTATTCGTTATGTCCGGCAGGCAAATCAAAAAGGAATTGGCCATGCCGTGCTAGCTGTAGAACCGCTCGTGGGAGATTCGCGTTTTATAACGATTCTGGGCGACGAACTTTATATCGACTCAAACCACCATGAATTACTGGATGTTATCCAAAGAGAGCCCTCTGTAGATGCTGTGCTTATGTTCAAGCATGAGGACGACCCCGCCAAGATATCGAATAACTATACCCCCACGCTGGATGGCGATCGTGTAATGGGTCTTATCGAGAAACCGGTGAATCCTCTGGGCAATATTATGGGACTGGGGACCTATCTTCTTAATGCCAAAGTATTTGATTACATTCGAAATACGCGACCATCTACTTTGCGTGATGAAGTAGAAATAACGGATGCGCTCTCCAATATGGCGCAGAAAGAAAATGTTAAAATGTTGATGTCCACTGGTAAGTATCTCAATGTAAATACTACGGATGATCGCAACCTTGCCAACTACTCTATTCGTGACAGGGGGTTCGGTCAGTACAAAATATCAGTAGTCGTGCCCGCCTATAATGAAGAGGGCTCAATTGCCAGTGTTGTAAAGGAATACTTAGCCTTGTCTTGTGTTGGTGAAGTGTTGGTGGTTGATAATAACTCCTCGGATAAAACTGCCGAAAAAGCCCTGAATGCAGGAGCCCGAGTCGTTCAGGAGCACGAGCAAGGCTACGGTTGTGCGCTGCGTCGAGGACTTGATGACGCCACCGGTGATATTGTTATTTTGACTGAAGCTGATGGTAGCTTTTCACCTGCTGACGTCCCAAAACTGCTGGAATATCTGAAAGACTGTGACATGGTTTTGGGAACAAGAACGACACGACAAATGATTGAGCAGGGCGCTAATATGAATGCTTTTCCGCGCTTCATCAATATACTGTTTGGTAAAATTATCGAGCTGTTGTGGTGGGATTCAGAGCCTCGTTTTACCGATGTCGGCTGCACTTACCGCGCCATCTGGAAGACAAGTTACGACAAAATTCGGCCTTATGTGAGATCTGATGGGCCCGCATATTCGCCGGATATGACTATAGCAGTGCTTAACTGTAAGTTACGGGTGATTGAAATTCCCGTCACTTACCGAATGCGTCGCAGCGGTGATTCGAGCCACTCTGCGAATGTCTATCAACTAGCGCGAACGGCCTTTCAAATGGCAAAAGTAATTGTCCACCGACGCTTATTTTACTCAAGGCTGAACCTTGGCCGACTAAAAAATAAGGTATAGATTTTTTTAGAATTTACGGTGGCGCTGCATGTCAAGAGACTGCGATATGTATTCCTTGGAGTCCAGTGCTTTAAATTGTCAAAGCTATATTTTGACGTTAAAGGCTATGCTATTCTCCAGCGGTAATTTGTAATGAGTAGAATCGCCTTATAGTATTATTTCGTTTGGTTAGATCAGTCGTATAGAGATTTTATATAAGTGATACCCAGTTTAAGAAATAGCAGCATCTACCTATTTTCTGCCATCGCATCCCTGGCGGTGGTATCTATTTATGCGACAGCCATTTTTTCGCAGAGCCTTAATATTCCATTCAGGGATGATTTTCAGGATATCCTGATGTTTGTAGTAGAGTTTCATGCTGCCTCGGGCATACGCGATTCTATGCGAGTGTTGGTAGAACAGCATGCTGATCATCTTACCTATGCATCGAGAGTGTTCTATTACCTGATATTTATGCTTGAGGGCGAGGTAAATTTTCGTACCATGGTGGTCGTTTCACATTTGGGGGTGTTGTTCCTATCCTGCTTGTTCTATTCACAGATAGACGTTATCTCACCCCTAAAACCGGTATTTTTCGTTTGTTTGTTCTTGCTGCTACTGCATCCAAGGGCCTATGGGCTATTGATTTGGCCTATGGCCACATTCGCATTTTTCTTTGCTTTCGCCTACCCATTGGCAACTTTTGCATTGCTGAAAAATCCTGCGGGTTATCGCTATCCACTGGCTATCCTTTGCGCAGTGTTGGCAACTTTCACGATGTCTATGGGTCAATTTGTCTGGGTGCTTGGGTTACTGTTCCTGTGGATAGAACGTCATGTGCTCGGGGGCAGGTATCGTGGCTACCTGTTCGGATGGGTTCTGGCTGCGTTAGCGACCATGGTGCTGTTTTATTCCTACTTCTCTCCTCAATTTCAAATGTCTAACCTGCTTGGTTACGTTCTGGAAAATCCAATTCACAGTTTGGAAGTATATGTGACAATGCTGGGATCAGGCTTGGGGTTTGGTCATGCTCCGTTGTCTCAGGTATTGGGGGTCGTCAGCCTCGTAGTGAGTGTATTTTTTCTGTTCCAGGGTGTTAAAAATGGGCTGAAGCCCCTGCATTACTTCCTCCTGTTTAATCTCGGATCCATCGCGATGATCGTGATGGGAAGGGCATACGGATTTGCATTCTTTGAGACGCCAGTAGAAAAAATAGCGCTGAGGCCAAGGTATACCTTTGCATCGTTGATGCTATGGCTAACTCTTTTTGTTCTCTGTCTAAACGCTATCAAGGCGGTGAGTCTTTTGCGAGTGGTGTCGGTGCTGGCAATAGCGATGCTTTATAATGCTGCTTGCTATCAGTTGTTTTATCCCCAGTTCGAACAGCACCGCAAACAGAGGTTGGGCGAATTCAATAGTTTCGGCGTGGCTGATTCCATCGCGTGGCCGACCCAGGAGATATTGAAAAAAGCCGAGGAGTCTGGCATCTATGTGCAGCCTAAAAGGCCCTATAAGCCTCATTAGCAACGAGAGGCCTCGAGTAGGCCCCAGTGAATACTCTTAGCTTTCGAAAGCAGTTGATCAGACACGTAAGCGGTATTCACAGGGTGCTCCGTCACTGCACGTAAATCGCTCGCTTGACGGGTCAGCGCCTGCGGCGTTGTCAGCTTTAGTGTTTGCTCAATTCGTTCTAGCGTGCGCTCAGGCTGCGACACCAGTTCTTCAAACGAGAGTAAGTTTGCTGCTTTGGCATGGTTAGCCAGAACGTGACCGTAAGTCGCGACCCAGTATTCCAGCCAGAACCCTAGTGTCATTGCGTCAGGATAGTTGGCGTCATGCAACCAGTTGCCAAAGTTAATGGGTCTCAAGTTTTCGCCAAAGTCAAAATGACCCGTACCGGACATATAGCGGTGCGCAAAACGATCCTCCGCGTGCATTCGAATAAATCCGCGATGCTGGCGGAGCAAAGAGCTTGCATGCTGCAGCGGTTCACGAAAGGGCACGATGAGGGCGCAGTCGGGAGCCAGATTTTTAAGCGCTCGCAGTCGCGCGATATTCATATTATTTTTGGAGGCGTATCGTGCCGGTTCCTCAGGCGATCGCAGTGCAATAATTTTACGCATGTGGTCTATGAAGAAGGCGCGGAACTGTTCGTTTTTACCCTGCTTCCAGGGCTTGATGCGGTCCTGTTCATAATGGCCGCTCCAAAATTGCTGCCAGATGATTTCCTCTAGCGCCTCTGGACTGTCTAAAGAGATACTGACGCCGTCACCGTGTGCGCGTTCGCGTGCAATCGATTCGGTGCCAAAAATACTCGCAAAGCGTTGCCATAGCATTGGGCACAGTACGAATGGCATGTCGCGGTAAGTGTGGCTGGCGAACTCGCCTGTGCCGACCAGAAGATTGAGTAAGAGTGTTGTGCCAGCACGGGGCAGGGCGGTGACGAACACGGGTCTTTCGCAGATTACCGGTTCCAGCTGCTTCTTGAACAAGCTACTTTCTATGTCGGCTAGGCCAACTTGGGCACCTGTGGTGGCGAAGCTGAGCCGATGTAGCCACTGATTTGGTAGAGAGTACTGGTTTTCGAACTTCATGGGGTGCGTTTGTGCAATATGTAAAAGACGCCAAACCCTATAATGGTTGCGGCCAACAGAAACTCCCAACGCATCAACATTGCCATAACGGCATCGAAGGACAGTACACCGACTCTGTCGGCGAGCCAGACTGCGCCAATCGGGAGGCCCAGAGCTGCGACACTGCCAACAATAAGCAGCCCGAGCAGTTTAAACATGACACGTGCAGCACGTTGTATAGCCTTTTCCTTGGCGAGGTCATCAAGGGAGGCGTCTCCTAGAACTGCGGATGCCCCCCGAGCGTGCGCAATGACCTCGGTAGTCCAGCGAATCAGGCCGATAAAATGCGCGAGAAAGGCAAATCCAATAACGACGAAAGTAGCGGCAAAAATAGTCATCGTGCTTTACCCGACGTTTTAGACACGCATCGCGGCGTTCTAGGGAGTACTGGCGTCTCGCTCATCATCTTCTGGTTCATCATCGTCGTCTTCATCAACAGTCCGAGATTTACCCGAGAGCATACGCTTGAGCGGAAACCAGACAAAGCCGATAACAGCAAGCAGCACCGCGCCGATCAGCGCTAGAAGTGCTCCGATACTCGAAACTGCCCCGCCGGGGCCGAGATAGGCCAGTGCTGGCATTGCAACCAGAGTCGAGCATATCAGCAGTAGTCGCGTAAGTGGAATGTGGCTGATGTAGCGCTGCATGTCGAAATGCTCCTGCTATTGTTTCAATTTTTTGGGCTGCATGCCCAATTAGCAACCTGTTCGGCGCTGATGTCGTAACGGGTGGCTTCCATGACTTCCGCCACGCGGTTGTCGTTGTTGGGCTTATTTATCCATTCCCAAATGACATCGCCATCGGAGGTTGTTTCAAACACTTTGCCTGCATAGGGCTCCGCGATTAGCATATTGCCATTGTCCAGCAGCTGCCACTTGCCGCCGCGTTGGCTGTAGAACCTCTCGCCCTCCTTCGGTGGATACTGAACTATGGTGTGCCCTGTGGTGGGGTCGAAATTAACCAGTCGACTCCCACCCAGCATGCTGCCCAATTTGCCACCAAAGCCCTTATTGTTATCGTACACGGTGATTGTGCCGTCAGGGTTGAAATCTGGGTCGTGCTGTTCTATCCAGTCATCGGTTTCATGCCACTTAACGTGGCCGCTCTGCGGGTCGAATACCAGCACCATATGCAGGTGTCGCAGTGATACCAGTAAGTCTCCTGCGCTAAACATTGGGAACGCCCGCGCCATAGCGGCGTCCAGCACCTCAACGTCGTTCATGTGCAGAATATCACCACTTTGGCGGCGGGATATTTTGGGGATATAACGTTGCAAATCGTTCAGATACAGAACTTCCAGCATACTGATGTCCTCCAGCAGTTCTCCCTGTGGCGACACCTTGTAAATCCTGTCCTCCATGATCGGGACTTTCTTGAGTGGCGAAATACCAATGAACGGCTTGAGGTAGGCCATGTCTTGAGGGTCGTCGACGCTGAGTTTGACATTGCCAGGCACCCAAAAGTTGCCGTCATCGTCCCGGTCGACAGAATGATGCGTCGTATAGGGGAGGCGCCAGACAAGTTCCCCGCAGGCGTCAATACGGAACAAACCCTGGAATTCTAAATTGAACACAACGTCGCCATTGCCAAATAGGTAAGACCCGTGCACAAATGGTTTGATGTAGTTCATGATGTCAGCAGACTCGGGCCATAACTCTGCACCGTCAGCGCGCCATGTGTGCAAGACAGAGCCGTCAGTGTCGATGAGCTTGAGTGCGGCTCGCCAATTGGTATCTTCCCAAAAGCTGGTGAGCAGTGTTAGCCCTGGTTGCATCGCTGAGGCATTTTTTGCTCGGGCTCCATGCCAGTCGTATCGGGCCGGCTCAAGGTAGTGCGGAACAACGTCTATTTTCTTGCGAGTTAATTTGTCAACTTCAGCAAAGGCAGGTTCAAGAAGTGTATAAGGGAATAGTTCGAAACGCTGTGCCGCAAAGCCGTATAGTAATGCGAGAAACGTCAGCGACAGCGCGGCAACCAGAACATCTATTTTGCCCATACGGCTCTTCTATACCTTTAACACAGCTTAATACGACTCGAGTGGTTTTTTGTAAGCACCAGTGATGGTACGGATATTATCTGATATTACCATCTAAACATGTCCACTGAGACGATAGCGCTCATCTCCCTTGAACTGGTTGTCTATTGTCCCGCAGTGCAGTGCAATACTGCACGTCATGTACCGGTAACGTGTGACCTAGGTAACCCGCACTGCACTGTCCGGGGAAACAGTCTTTTTAGTGCTCAAATGTCCATCCTGTTGAAGATGAAGCGCGGAAGATGGCGGATTATCATCATAATAACCCACCATCTTCGCGGAGCATAAACGATGCTTCGTCGCTTCTCCATGCCGCTGACAATAGTGGCAGCGACTTTGGCGACATCTGCAAGCGATGGACCAGAGTCGCCCAAATGTGCGGTCATTGGGGTGCGAGTGGGGCCGGGTTTGATCAGAATGACGGCAACCTCAGTGCCCGCTAAGCGATGCTGTAAGCCCTGAACGTAGCGGGTAATCATGCCTTTCCCCGCGCCATAGACATAGTTAGATTTGCGGCCACGGTCCCCAGCCACTGAACCGATAACGCCAAGGGTGCCGTGCCCCGCGCGGACCATGCTACTAGCGATAGCTTCAGCAAACAAAACTGGAGAAATACCATTAATGCTCAATTCTTCCGCGGTGAGCGCGAGGTCTTGTTGGCAAGCGGATTGGTCAGCTAACGAACCGTGGGCAATCAGTGCGCAGTCAGCGTTGCCATCTTTCAGAATTTGGTCAACGAGGCGCTGAATAGAGTCAGGTTCCACGAGATTGCCGCTGACTACGGTTATCGCTGAGCTTGGGCTACGCACCTTGAGGTCGTCGGCGATAGATTTTGTCCGGGATGCATCGCGTCCTACCAGCGTTAAGTTAATGGGCGCCTCAGCGATCCAGAGCCGAGCGCAGTGCTCTGCAATCGATGACGTAGCGCCAATTATAATAAAGCGTTTCATTGAAAATTCACCAGCCCATTACCCGTTTGGAAAATCCGGAACTGAGGCCCGGATCTCTATAGGGCAGAAACTCAGGTAGATGCGGGTACCCTGCGGTAAATAGTGCCTCTGTCATTCTAGCATCCTTGGCGGGATATAGCCGCCCTCCGGCTTCGGCCACAATAGCGTCAATGCGTCTGAAAAGTTGTAGCGTAATGTCTCCCCTATTGGGGAAATCCAGAGCAAGCGTTAAACCCTCCATCGGGAAGCTGAGTAAGCCAGGGGAGGGTACATCGCCGAAAGTTTTAAGTACTGAAAGGAAAGAGCCTTGCCCCGATACGGCTATCTCGTGCAGGATTGCTTTGATTGCTGGCATTCCAGATTCGTAGGGAACAACCAGTTGATATTGGTAGAATCCTTTGGGGCCGTACATGCGGTTCCAGTCTAAAATGCCATCAAGCGGATAGAAGTAAGACTGGTAGTGGCTTCTGCCCATTCCGGATTTCTGTTTCTGGCTTAAAAAGTAGGCTTGGTTAAATGCGGTTAGAGTCATGCGATTCACTAGAGATACGGGGGGCACCAGGGGCACGCGCAGACGACTCTTGCTCGGTGTGCTCTCGGCTTCAGATTGACTGTGGTTTGCTCGAATGAAAATGCCCCGATTATGTTTACGGGAGTTGCAGTCAATCCATGACACCGTGTACTCCCAATCCGCCTCCGAATCCTTACTAATCTGAGAGAACTCAGCAAGGCTTGCATAGGTCAGAGTCTCTGTATCCAGCCAGCAGCTGTTTACTCGTCTCAGGTTAAGCGATACTTCTTTGATAACACCCGTCAGTCCCAGACCTCCGGTAGTAGCGTTAAACCAGCTTGGCTCTTTGGTGGGCGAGCAAATAAATTCCTCACGATCCGTTCTGGCTAACCTGATCCAGTTTACGTGGTTGCTGAAGCACCCGTGCGTGTGGTGATTCTTACCATGAATGTCGTTAGCGACTGCGCCACCAACGGTAACATATTGCGTTCCAGGTGTGACTGGCAGCATCCAGCCTTGGGCAACAAATAGTGTTTGGATGTCTTTGAGCAGCACTCCGGCCTCGCAAATCAGTTCGCCGGATTCTGCGTCAAAGCTGCAAAGCCGATCTAGACCGCTAGACAGGTAAACGCCCCCGCCAGGGTTGAGGCATACGTCGCCATAGCTGCGGCCCATGCCATACACGATAGACGTTTCACCATTGTCCGATTGAGTTAACTGTTGATTGCCGATCTCTCTAGACAATGCGGTCGCAGGGTAATTGTCATCGCTCAGCCTGCCCCATGAAGAGAGTTTCATAGATTAACCCCAAAAGCGCTTAGTAGTATGATCCCGCCAAAGATTGCGCCGCATATCAGACTCACCTTGTCAGTTATGGCCACTACCACCGGCTCACCGTGCATTCGCTACGATGAGCATTGAGCCGGATCGAGCTCACCCGATAGAGCAGCAAAGCCAGGCCATTTTCGGCATCTGTCCAGTTGCCACCGGCGGTGCTTTCTAGGCAAAATGCCAGTAGTAGCGGGCAAATAGACCCTTTTACTGCAGAAGTTGGTGCGCCCGGAGAGATTCGAACTCCCGACCAATCGGTTCGAAGCCGATTACTCTATCCAGCTGAGCTACGGGCGCGTGGTGGACAGTGGATTATATAGATTCCTGACTCCGGCGAAAGGGCTGTTAGGTAGATAGTCACTGAATATCCTTACATTTCTTGCAAATTCTGGCTTTCCCAAGGAGTGAGGGTAGCCTGATGTTGATGCTTTGCGCCCTCAGGGGCCACACGTCTGGCCTGCAACGTGGGACCAATGGTCGGCTGAACAGGCTCACTCTTTGGGCATTAGTCAGGTATACTATTGGAGACCTAAAAGTGGGTGAATAAAGTGTCAGTCGATGAATCCAATACTGAAGTCCAGGCCGGCACGCCTCCGGTTGATGGCGATCCTTTGGCGAGTCAGGATGCCTCCCAGGCTGTCGCTGCGATGGCACCTTTTCTAGCTGGGCCTGCGCTGCAGGGGGAGATGCCCTTCGCAATGGTGATGGGGCAAGCCGTTACCGAGTTTCCCAAGGATTTATATATTCCTCCGCAGGCTCTGGAAGTGTTCCTGGAGGCCTTTGAAGGTCCTTTGGACCTGCTTCTTTACCTGATTAAGCGCCAGAATCTGGATATTCTGGAAATCGACGTTTCCCAGATTACCGAACAATACATGGAATACGTGGAGCTGATGGATGCCATGCAATTTGAGTTGGCAGCAGAGTATCTGCTGATGGCCGCTATGCTGGCAGAGATTAAGTCGCGTATGTTGCTGCCGCGCGCCAGCGAACTGGAAGATGATGAAGAAGATCCGCGCGCACAGCTTCTTAGGCGTCTGCAGGAATATGAGCGCTTTAAGAAAGCGGCTGAAGATATTGAAGAGTTGCCGCGTGTGGAGCGGGATACCTGGATCGGCAGTGCTAATCCACCGGAACTGAACCGCACGCGTCCCGACCCGGAAGTAGATTTACGGGAATTAATGGTCGCTCTGGGTGAGGTAATGCGCAGGGCTGATATGTTTGCAAGCCACCATATTCAGCAAGAGGCGCTCTCCACTCGAGAGCGGATGAGTGAGGTTCTTGAGAGGCTGGCAGGGCAGCAGTTTGTGCCGTTTGTGTCTCTGTTTCGGGTATCTGAAGGACGTTTGGGAGTTGTCGTGACTTTCCTGGCATTGATGGAACTCATTAAGGAAGCGCTTGTGGAGATCGTACAGACCGAAAATTTTGGTCCCATCCACGTTAAGGCAAGGTCGGAGTAGTATGTCGGAAATAGGCTTGGTACAGATTATTGAGGGCGCTTTACTTGCCGCCGGCAGGCCGATGACAGTGGCGCAACTCGCGGAACTGTTCGAGGAGCATGAGCGGCCCGAAAATGCGGCGATTCGAGAGGCTCTCGAAGAGGCGGCGGCGCGTTGTGAAGGTCGGGGTTTCGAATTGCTGGAAGTGGCCGGAGGCTTTCGTTATCAGGTGCGCCAGTCCCTCAGTCCGTGGGTGGCCAGGTTGTGGCACGAGCGTCCGCAAAAATACTCGCGCGCGCTGCTGGAGACTTTATCCCTGATGGCCTATAGGCAGCCTATTACGCGTGGAGAAATAGAAGAGATTCGCGGTGTTGCGGTTAGTACCAATATTATTAAGACGCTGCATGAGCGTGAATGGATCCGTGTCGTGGGGCACCGTGATGTTCCGGGTCGACCGGCTATGTATGCTACCACACGGCACTTTCTGGACTATTTCAACCTGAAAAGCCTGGATCAACTTCCAGCCCTGGCTGAGATACGTGACCTGGATACACTGAATGCGGAGCTTGGGTTTAGCCAGCCACTACCCGACGATACTGACGCGGGTGAGGGTGCCTCGGGTTTGACCTTGGTCGGAGGTACGGAGCACGCACTGGGCGAAGGCCAGGGTAGCGATGACGCCGTCACGCTCTCTCAGGCTGCGGATGATCTTGAAGCCAGAGCGGCACAGTCGTCAGACGAAGATCTTGACAGCATTGGCGGTGAGGCTGACGTTGATCCTGAATTGGGCGACCCTGTGCAAACCGAGTCATCCAATCCCGAATCGAAAGTCTGACCAACCATGGCGAATAAACCCCAGAAGCCATTGCCGAAGTCGCAGGCCCAGCCAACGGAGCCCGAGCTACCCGAACCTGCGGCGGGAGAGAAAGTACAAAAAGTGCTTGCCCGTGCTGGACTCGGCTCTCGCCGAGAAATAGAACGATGGATTGAGGCCGGAAGAGTTGCTGTTAACGGCAAGGCCGCTCGTCTTGGAGATCGTGTCGACGACCATGATCGGCTAGCGGTTGATGGTCGCGCCGTCGATCTGGCGCCGGCTCAGGAGGCGCGGTGTATTCTTTATCACAAGCCTCCCGGCGAAGTCTGTTCACGCAGTGACCCGGAGGGTCGCCGCACGGTATTTGGGCGGTTACCTAATCTGAAGTCCGGCCGTTGGATTTCCATTGGTCGATTAGATTTCAACACTTCTGGACTATTATTATTCACTACCGACGGCGATCTGGCCAACGGGTTGATGCATCCATCCTCCAATATTGAACGCGAATATATGGTGCGCGTCATGGGAGACGTGCAGGAGGACATGCTCCGACGTATGTTAGAAGGCGTTATGCTGGACGACGGCATGGCGCGTTTTGCGGATATTCAAGACGGCGGCGGCGATGGCATTAACCGCTGGTACTATGTGGTGCTTATGGAGGGCCGCAATCGCGAGGTTCGCCGTTTGTGGGAGTCGCAGGGTTTAACGGTGTCACGCTTAAAGCGAGTGCGGTACGGAGACGTTTTTATTCCGTCCAAGGTCAAGCAAGGGCAGTGGGTGGAAATGGATCGCACCGATGTCAAATCACTCTACCGTATCGCCAGTCTGAAACCCAAAGAGATAAAACGTAGCACCGCCAAGGAGCGTGAAGTGATGGAACGGCAGTTTGGCAAGCGCCTTGGTCGCGGTGCGGCAAAGAAGAGTGGCCGAACCTAGCAGAGTGAGTTCACTTAGCGAGCATCAAACGCCTTGCCGGTGATGCCGGCGCTATCGTCCCCCATCAAAAAAAGATAAGCCGGCATGATATTCTGTGGTGCGGGGTTGGTTGCGGGGTTTTCTCCGGGATAGGCGGCTCTGCGCATAGCCGTATTGGTGGCGCGAGGGTTGAGACTATTGACGCGAATTTTTGACGTATTCTCCAGCTCACTGGCGAGCACTTGCATGAAACCTTCAGTCGCAAATTTGGACACTGCATAGGCACCCCAGTAGGCCTTACCAACACGGCCAACTGTGGATGACGTGAAAATGATCGAGGCAGTAGGGGCCTGTTGCAGTAAGGGTAAAAAATGTTGGGTCAATAAAAACTGGGCGTTGACGTTCACCTGCATGACGTCTTGCCAGTTTGCGTATCCGGCACTTTCGATGGGGCGTCGATCGCCAAGAAGCGCAGCATTGTGCAGTATCCCATCAAGGCAGGAAAACTCCTCGCCAAGGCTTGCAGCGAGGGACGTATACATATCCTCGGGAGCGGTGGCCAGATCCATTTCTATAATGCCAGGCTTTGATCCGCCTGCGTTTTCGATTTCATCGTATACGGCCTCCAGTTTGCTCCCCGTGCGTCCAAGCAGCAGGACTGAGGCTCCATATTTAGCATAATTAAGAGCCGCGCTGCGACCTATGCCGTCACCCGCACCCGTGACAAGAATAGTTTTCCCTGACAACAGGTTGGTACGGGGTCTGTAATCTATAGGGATGTTTGATACTTGCATGCTGCGTCCTTAGTTACTGCGTTCCCAAAATGAGCTCGAACAGATCTTGACTAGACAGTGCCTGGGCATTGGCACCCCAGCCTTGCGGGTCATCGTTTTCTTCGATATAGCCGTAAGCGGCTGCGATGGTATACATGCCCGCGCGCCGTCCCGCCTCAATGTCACGCAAATGATCACCGATGTAGATTGCTTCGTGGGGCGCGCAGTGTAGATCATGACAATTGCGGTAGAGTGATTCCGGATGCGGTTTGCGATTAGTGATGTCGTCTGGACAGACCACACTACCCGGGGGCGGTTGTATGTTGAGCCGTGCCAACAGTGGCTCAGTATACGCTCGCGGTTTGTTGGTGGAAATGCCCCAGACAATGCCCTTAGCTTGCAGTCGTGCGAGTAGGGATTCGATGCCAGGATAGGGCGAAGCCATTGTGCCTACAACCTGGCTGTAGAGTTCCAGTAGGCGTAGGCGTTTACTCTCGAATTCTGGTGCATCCTCATTGATGTCAAGACCTAAGCTGACCAGTGCACGCGCGCCGTTGGAAACTGAGGCGCGGATGCGCTGTGGATCCATTGCATCATGTCCGTGCTCTGCACGCAGACCCTGCACGACCGGCACAAATTCGTCTGCGGTATCGACCAGGGTGCCGTCCAAATCAAAAATGACCGCCTTTAAATTTTGGGGAAACGCTGAGCGGGGATCTTTCATCAGGCAGGTTTCACAGTGCGTACCATGTAATTCACACTGACATCCGTCTCATCCAGTCGATAGCGTTTGGACAGTGGATTGTAGGTAAGCCCTGTCATGCCTTGTAGGACGAGGCCGGCTTCACGTATCCAACTGGCCATCTCTGAAGGTTTTATAAATTTAGCATACTCATGGGTGCCCGCTGGGAGTAATTGCAAAATGTGTTCGGCACCGACGATGGCAAAAGCGAACGACTTTAGATTGCGGTTAAGGGTTGAGAAATACAGTGCTCCACCGGGTTTTACCAGTCTGGCACAGGCCGCGATGACCTCTCCAGGCTCGGGCACGTGCTCCAACATTTCAAGACAGCACACGATGTCATAGCTTTGCGGAACCGTTTCCGCCAGTTGTTCTGCGGTGGATTGTCGGTAGTCGACCTCGACACCTGACTCTAGTTGGTGCAGCCTCGCCACAGACAGTGGCGCCTCACCCATGTCGATACCCGTGACGATGGCTCCGCGCTGGGCCATGGCTTCCGCTAGGATGCCGCCGCCACATCCCACGTCTAATAGATATTTACCCGCGACCGGTGAATGGTGGTCGATATAGTTAGCGCGCAGGGGATTGATATCGTGTAATGCACGGAATTCGCTGTTGCGGTCCCACCACCGCGAGGCAAGTGCTTCAAACTTGGCGATTTCCTGTGGGTCTACATTGAGGTTTTTGATCATTGTGGTCGACTCGCAGTGTGACTGATTCGGTGTTGCCATGAGTTGACCCGTGTTGCCAGTGTTTCGAGATCAACTCGGGTGAGCTTTCGTTGTGCCATCACTGGCTCGCCGCCTATCCAACTGTGTGTCACCTGGCTGCCGTTGCAGGCATAAACCAGCTGTGACAGCGGATGATACAGCGGCTGTGTTTCGGGGCCACGCAAATCGACAGCAATGAGATCGGCCTGTTTACCAATCTCCAGACTGCCGATGCTATCTTCAAGTCCCAATGCTCTAGCGCCATTGATAGTCGCCATTGCCAGTGTATCTGCCGCAGGGAGGGAGCCGGCGTCGCCCGATTGTAACTTAGCCAGCAGCGCTGCGGTTTGCATTTCCCCGAACATGTTGAGATCGTTGTTGCTGGCGGCGCTGTCCGTACCCAGTGCAACATTCACGCCTTCCTTTAGCAAATGACTGACTCGGCAGGCGCCAGAGGCCAATTTCATATTGGATTGTGGGCAGTGCACCACGTGAGCGCCTGTTGCTGCCAGCAAGGCTATCTCATTATCGCGAAGATCAGTCATGTGCACGCATTGAGTTCGAGGGCCGAGTAACCCTAGGCGGTGTAACATGTTCAGCGGACGTTCCCCATGCTCTTCTATAGCCTGCAGCACTTCTGCGGCGGTCTCGTGCAGATGAATCTGTATCGGCGAATCCAGCTCGGCGGCGAGAGTCGCTATTTTAATCAGGTTGCTTTCACAAACGGTATAGGGGGCGTGGGGTCCGAAGACCACAGTCACCAGAGTGCTGTGCTTGAAGTCGTCCCTCAGGGCTAGCCCCTTTCTGATGTAGTCGTCTCCGTCCAGACCCCAGGCAGTAGGAAAATCAAAAATTGGAAAAGTAATCTGGCAGCGCATACCCAGCCTTTGGGCGGTCGCGGCGCAAACATCGGGGAAAAAATACATATCACTGAAGGTTGTAGTGCCTGAGCGTATCATCTCAGCTATGGCCAGTTCTGTGCCATCCCCTACAAATGCTTCGCTGACGTGTGCCTGTTCTGCTGGCCAGATATGCTGCTCCAGCCAAGGCATTAGAGGTTGGTCGTCAGCGTAGCCACGAAACAGACTCATCGCAGCATGTCCATGGCAGTTTACCAACCCCGGCAGCAGCGCTTGGCCCGGCAATTCAAGTATTTCGCGCGCGTCGATAGATTCTGCTTCTGCTCTGGGTAGCAGGGCAGAAATGCGACCCTCCGTCAGCGCAATACTGTGATTTGGTAGCACTACACCATGAGGCAACACCGGCACTATCCAGTCAGGATGAATCAGCAAATCTGCGGTTTTTTGTTGCAACGTCATGGTTTTTTCCTGTTTCTTGAGGCGCATGTGCTGGCGCGAAAATGCCGTCCTGCCCAGTGGAGAAGCCGGAACAGGCGCATCCTTGTGAAAGTATAACCACAAATAGAGCAAACACGGGCTAAACGGGCCTGATTTTCTGCAAAAACATGGCGGGAAGGGGGCAACTTCCCGTATAATGTCGTGCATTATTTGGGGCTTTGGCAGTGTGAAATGTTCGCTGCAAAGAGTGCTTGCTGAAGGCCCCAATGCTGTATTCAACGCGCGTTCGCAGTTACTCTAGGAAGTCGTTATACATGGGTGAAATAGCCAAAGAAATAGTCCCCGTCAATATCGAAGACGAGATGAAGAAGTCCTATCTTGATTACGCGATGAGTGTGATTGTCGGTAGGGCCTTGCCAGACGTTCGGGATGGGTTGAAGCCGGTGCACCGGCGCGTCTTGTTCGCCATGAACGAGCTCAACAACGATTGGAATAAGACCTATAAAAAGTCCGCCCGCGTGGTCGGCGATGTTATTGGTAAGTACCATCCTCACGGCGATTCCGCGGTGTATGACACCATCGTAAGAATGGCTCAGCCGTTCTCTTTGCGCTACATGCTGGTGGATGGCCAGGGCAATTTCGGGTCTGTAGATGGCGACTCCGCAGCGGCAATGCGTTATACCGAGATTCGCATGCGCAAGATTGCGCACTCGCTGTTAGCGGACCTCGACAAAGAGACAGTCGACTTTGTAGAGAACTACGACGGCACCGAACACATACCTGTCGTTATGCCTACCCGGATCCCCAACCTGCTGATTAATGGTTCGTCAGGTATCGCTGTGGGCATGGCCACTAATATTCCGCCACATAACCTGACGGAGGTGGTCAGCGGCTGTCTGGCGTTGATTCGTGATCCGGACCTGACAGTGGATGAATTAATGGAGCACATCCCGGGCCCCGACTTTCCAACTGCCGGCATTATCAATGGGCGAGCCGGTATTATTCAAGCCTACCGCACCGGACGTGGACGTATTTATGTGCGCGCACGGGCAGAAGTTACCCATGATGAGAAGCGTGGCAAGGATATTATTCTAATCCACGAGCTGCCTTACCAGTTGAATAAGGCGCGTCTGATTGAGCGTATTGCGGAATTGGTAAAAGAGAAAAAAATAGAAGGCATCACCGAATTACGTGATGAATCCGATAAGGATGGTATGCGGGTGGTGATAGAGCTGCGGCGTGGTGAAATCGGCGATGTTGTGCTCAATAATTTGTATGCACAAACCAGTATGCAATCCGTATTTGGTATCAATATGGTTGCCCTCGTTGATGGCCAGCCAAAGATTCTGAACCTCAAGGAAATACTCGAAGCGTTTATTCGCCACCGCCGCGAAGTCGTGACGCGACGCACTGTGTATCTGTTGCGCAAGGCGCGAGAGCGTGGCCATATCCTGGAAGGCCTGGCCATTGCGCTGTGTAATATCGATCCGGTTATTGCCATGATCAAGGCTTCCCCTAGTTCAGCAGAGGCCAAGGAAAAACTGTTGGCGCAGCCCTGGGAGCCGGGTGATGTTACTAGGATGCTGGAGCGCTCCGGCAGCGACGCTTGTCGCCCCGATGAATTGGAACCCCAATACGGCATGCACGATGGGAAATACCACCTGTCGCCAGTACAGGCTCAAGCCATTCTAGAGTTGCGTCTACATCGCCTGACCGGATTGGAGCATGAAAAGCTGCTGAATGAGTACCAGGAGAGATTAATCGAGATTGCTGATTTTCTCGATATTCTCACCGATTCCGAACGCCTCAAGCTAGTCATCCGTGAAGAGCTAGAAGAAATTGTCACTGAATTTGGTGATGAGCGTCGTACCGTAATCTCTGCATCTCAACACGACCTGACAGTGGAAGACCTGATTACAGAAGAGGACCGTGTGGTCACCATTTCACACGGTGGTTATGCCAAGACCCAACCTTTGAGTGATTATCAGGCCCAGCGTCGCGGTGGCGTTGGCAAAGCTGCGTTAGCGGTCAAGGATGAGGATTTTGTTGAGCACCTATTAATAGCCAGCACTCACGCCACTATTTTGTGCTTTTCTAACCTGGGAAAAGTGTACTGGCTGAAGGTCTACCTGATACCACTTGCGGGTCGTAATTCGCGGGGCCGTCCTATGGTTAACCTGCTGCCCTTGGAGGCAGGGGAGCGTGTCACTTCGATTTTGCCGGTTGAGGAATACGCAGAGGGCCATTACATTTTCATGGCAACTGCCAACGGTACTGTGAAGAAGACGCCTCTCACAGATTTTGCTCGCAGGCGCAGCGTAGGTCTGCGAGCCCTGCACTTGGATGACGACGATGTGCTGGTCGGCACCGCAATTACCCAGGGTGATTGCGATGTCATGCTGTTCAGCAGCGAAGGCAAGGCCGTACGATTCAAGGAAACGGATGTGCGATCAATGGGTCGCACCGCGCGCGGGATACGTGGGATTCGCTTGGGAGAAGGGTACACTATGATTTCTCTTATCATTCCGCAGCCAGACGGTATGGTGTTGTCCGTGAGTGAAAATGGCTACGGAAAACGCACTCAAATCGAGGGCTTTCCGACCAAGGGTCGCGGCGGCAAGGGGTTGATCGCGATGTCGACCAGCGATCGCAATGGTAAAATGGTGGGTGCCGTTCAAGTGTTCGACGGTGACGAACTCATGCTGATTTCCAACCAGGGGACTCTTGTGAGGACTCGCAGTGATGAAGTTTCAATTCTGGGGCGTAATACGCAAGGTGTGCGAGTTATTCGCACCAAGGACGGAGAGAGCCTGGTAGGGGTGCAACGTATCGATGAGCCTGATGCAGACTTAATCTTAGAAAACAGCGAAGACGAAATAGAAGACGGCGCTGCTGATTAATACAATGTGTCTTCAAGATGTGAGGAAGTAAGTAAAATGTCCCGTTGTTATAACTTTTGTGCCGGACCGGCCGCTTTGCCGGAGTCGGTACTCGAAATTGCCCGCAATGACATGCTGGAGTGGCATGGCAAGGGTTTATCCTTGATGGAAATGAGCCATCGAAGCCCCGAAGTGGTAGGAGTGGTGAATCACGCAGAGCAAACGCTGCGAAGCTTGCTGGGTATTTCTGACGATTACGCAGTGTTGTTTTTACAAGGGGGTGCCAGCACACAGTTTGGTTCTGTGCCACTTAACTTGCTTGGCGACAAACTCAGCGCGGATTATGTTAATACGGGGCAGTGGTCCAAAAAGGCGATAGAGGAAGGTCGGCGCTACTGTGAGGTGAACGTTGTTGCCAGTTCGCAGGACACCAATTTTAGTACGATCCCACCTCAAGCTCAGTGGCAATTGGGCAATGACGCAGCCTACCTGCATTACACCCCGAACGAAACCATTGGTGGTGTAGAGTATTTCTGGACGCCGCAGGTGGAAGTGCCACTAGTGGCGGACATGTCCTCTACCATTTTGTCGCGGCCGACACGGGTGGAAGATTTTGGCGTTATTTATGCGGGTGCCCAGAAAAATATCGGCCCTTCTGGTCTCACTTTGGTCATTGTGCGTCGTGATTTATTGGGTAGGGCTAATGCCATGTGCCCCGCCATGCTTAACTGGCAGTTGGCTGCAGATAATGAGTCTATGTATAACACGCCACCGACGTTCGCCTTGTATCTGGCGGCATTGGTTTTCGATTGGCTGGTGGAGCAGGGTGGGCTCTTAGGCATTGAGACGATCAATCGTCGCAAGGCGCAAAAACTCTATGCAGCAATCGATAATAGTGATTTCTATGCCAACCCGGTCGAACTTCCGAGTCGTTCCTTAATGAATGTCACCTTCACTCTGGCGGATGCTGCGCTGGATAAACAATTTCTGACGGAATCGGAGTCAGCGGGCCTATTGAATCTCAAGGGCCACCGGTCAGTAGGAGGCATGCGCGCTAGTCTCTACAATGCGGTGAGTGAGGCAGCGGTGGATGCGCTGATAGCGTTTATGCTGGACTTCGAACAACGTAACGGTTGATTTTCTGCTTATGACAGATACCAGAGATCTAGACCAGGTCAGGGCAGCTATAGACGCCATTGACCAGGATATTCAGGCGTTGATTAATCGCCGGGCCCAGTGCGCACAGCGTGTCGCCGAGATCAAAATGAGCGAGGTGGCAGCGGCGCACGAACGCGGTGAGGCCCAGGCCGAGGTGGTGTATTACAGACCGGAGCGCGAGGCTCAGGTATTGGAGCGCATTCTTAAGCGCAATGCTGGTCCGCTTGATGCCGCCAGTGTCGTGCATATTTTTCGTGAAATTATGTCGGCCTGCCTCGCACTTGAAAAGCCGCTGCAAGTTGCTTACCTGGGGCCTCAGGGCACTTTTACTCAGGGTGCGACCATTAAGCACTTTGGTCATGCCGGCGTCTGCGTGCCGCAAACCACGATTGACGCCGTATTCTTGCAGGTTGAGTCCGGGGAGTGTCACTACGGTGTGGTACCGGTGGAGAATTCAACCGAAGGAATGGTGAGCCATACACTGGATAACTTCATGGATTCATCTTTGAAGATTTCGGGTGAAGTGGAAATGCGTATCGGGCACCATCTACTGGTGGCCCCGAACACCTTGGAGGCCAGTATCACTCGCATCTGCGCACACCAGCAGGCTCTTGCGCAGTGCCGCCATTGGTTGGACAAGTATTGGCCGCATGTCGAGCGCGAAGCGGTTAGCAGTAACGGAGAGGCGGCCCGGATGGCGTCTGAATGTCAGGGCGTGGCTGCAGTGGCTGGAGATATGGCGGCAGAGCTTTATCAGTTAGATAAGTTGGCGACGCACATTGAAGATTATACAAACAACACCACGCGATTTTTAATTATTGGACGAGAAGATGTCCCGCCGAGTGGTCGAGACAAAACTTCGATTATCGTCTCTAGTCGTAATAAGCCGGGTGCTCTGTTTACACTGCTGGAACCGTTCAGGCGAGGCGGGGTCAACCTGACCCGTATCGACACCCGACCTTCCCGCACTGAGAAATGGGCCTACGTATTTTTTATTGAGTTTGAGGGCCATTTACAGGACGAGAAAGTCGCTGCCATTGTTGCGGAGTTGGAAGAGCAATCCATTTTGTTGAAACCCCTGGGATCTTATCCCCAGGCGTTGTTGTAGGTGTGGTGTGACTTACGCTTCTGACAATGTGGTGATTGTTGGTCTCGGTCTTATCGGCGGGTCGCTTGCGAGGGCGTTGCGCAGCAGTGGTTTCAGCCAACGTTTTATTGGCTACGGACACCGAGAGGCTTCTTTGCAGCGCGGGGTGGAACTGGGTGTCATAGACGAATTCACGCTTGATCTTGACGAAGCGATTGAACGAGCGGATATCATTGTGATCTGTACGCCGACACTGACGACAGTGCAGATGCTGGAGAAAATCTTGCCCCGGTTGTCAGGTCGGTCTGGCGGCCCAGTGATTACCGATGTGGCCAGCGTCAAAGGCAATTTACGCACTGCCGCGATTGCAGTTGCCGGAGCAATGCCGCCGCAACTCGTATTGGGACACCCCATAGCAGGTTCACAGTACAGTGGAGTGAACGCCTCAAAAGCCGACTTGTTTGTTGATCACCGCGTGATCCTCACGCCCGATGCCGCCAATGATCCGGCGGCAGTGGAACTGGTGCGTGCAATGTGGCGCAGTGCCGGTGCTGAAGTGGTTGATATGACGGTGGAGCAGCATGATGCAGTGCTGGCATCGACCAGCCATCTGCCACATGTGCTGGCCTATACTTTGGTCGATGCATTGGCGTCAGCTGATAATAGCGAGGATATTTTTCGCTGTGCCGCCGGTGGCTTTCGAGACTTTACTCGCATTGCATCGAGCGACCCCATTATGTGGCGCGATATCGCTATTGCTAACAAATCCGCGTTACTCAATTCTATTGATTTGTTCAGCGATCATCTCGCTCGGTTACGTGAAGCCGTGCAGGATGAGAACGCGCACGAATTATTCAACACTTTTGATCGAGCCAAGCAGGCCCGAGACGAGTTCGCGACCCTATTGGCTCAGCGGATTCAGCCAAAACTTCCCTAAGGCGCCCAAAACTTATGCAATTCAAGATACTGCCCGGTGGCGCAATGAGCGGGGAGGCAAGGGTTCCAGGGGATAAATCGATCTCCCACCGTTCTATTATGCTAGGTGCTTTAGCCAACGGAACCACACGGGTTAAGGGATTTCTCGAGGGAGAGGATGCGCTGGCAACGTTGGCGGCGTTTCGTGCCATGGGAGTCCACATTGAGGGTCCTGAGCACGGTAATGTCACCGTCCATGGCGTTGGACTTCACGGCCTGACTGCGCCTGCCGACGCTCTGGATTTGGGTAATGCCGGGACCGGTATGCGTCTAATATGTGGTCTTTTAGCGGGACAGACCTTCGATGCCGAACTGACAGGGGACGCCTCGCTCTGCAGTCGCCCCATGGGTCGAGTCATCGACCCTCTTACAATGATGGGCGCGAGTATTCAGTCCGCCCAGGGCGGCAGACCCCCACTGTCAATTCGCGGAGGGCAAAAACTGCGCAGTATTCACTATGAACTGCCCATGGCTAGCGCTCAGGTCAAATCCTGTGTGTTATTGGCGGGCCTCTACAGT
Source organism: Halioglobus sp. Uisw_031 (assembly GCF_047729875.1). NCBI lineage: Bacteria > Pseudomonadati > Pseudomonadota > Gammaproteobacteria > Cellvibrionales > Halieaceae > Halioglobus > Halioglobus sp. Uisw_031. The sequence continues at coordinate 1,240,244 of NZ_CP159826.1, forward strand.
GAAGGCTGTACTTCCGTTGCAGAGCCTGGCCCCTCTCGCGACCACACCGAGCGCATGCTGCGTGGATTTGGTTACCCGGTGCGGTCCGTTAAAGGTGTGATTTCACTGCAAGGAGGTGGCAGTCTCCAGGCTTGCGATATCGATGTGCCTGCAGACATCTCCTCTGCGGCTTTTTTTCTGGTGGCGGCAAGCATTGCGCCTGATTCAGACCTTATTCTGACCCATGTGGGTATTAACCCTACCCGTATCGGCGTCATCAATATTCTGCAGTTGATGGGAGCGAATATCACTCTCCAAAATCACAGCGAGGTGGGAGGGGAGCCCGTTGCGGATATTCGCGTGCGATCAGCTGCGCTAAGGGGTATCGAGATACCCTTAGATCAGGTGCCATTGGCGATAGACGAGTTTCCTGTATTGTTTGTTGCCGCAGCTTGCGCAACTGGGCGCACCGTATTAAGGGGTGCTGAAGAGTTGCGGGTCAAGGAAAGCGACCGTATTGCCGCTATGGCAGAGGGTCTTAGTACTCTGGGGATCATCAATGAAGTGCTGGAAGACGGCATCATTATAGAGGGTGGCACCTTCGGCGGTGGTGTGATCAAAACCTACCATGATCACCGTATTGCGATGTCATTTGCCATTGCTGCCCTGCGTGCTGAAGACGAAATTACCGTACTCGATTGCGATCATGTGGCGACGTCGTTCCCTGGCTTCGACTCTCTGGCTCGAAGTCTGGGATTGCAGATACAAGCTGAGGCGAGTTAGGCATGGTGACCGTCGTTCCGGTGATTACAGTTGATGGGCCTTCCGGGGCCGGCAAGGGCACTATTAGCCATATGCTTGCAGAGCACCTTGGATGGCATTTGTTAGACAGTGGCGCACTGTATCGTGTGACGGGGCAGGCTTGCCTGATTGAAGGTGTGAGTTGGGGTGACCATCCGGCTGTTGCTGAAATAGCCAGGCATCTGGAGGTTTCTTTCTCTACGGCTAAAAATGGCGAAATTCTGGTCGCCTATAGGGGGTTAGATGTCAGCTCAGCTATTCGTACGGAAGAGGGGGGCCGCGGAGCATCCAAGGTGGCGGCTATTCCCGCAGTGCGTGAGGCCCTGCTGCAGCGTCAGCGGGAGTTGCAGCGATCGCCTGGCCTAGTGGCAGATGGGCGCGATATGGGCACAGTGGTATTTCACGATGCACCGCTTAAATTCTTCCTGACGGCCAGTGTGTCAGAACGCGCCGCGCGCCGCTATGCTCAGTTGATTGCAAAGGGGGAAAGTGTTAGTCTGCCGCGCCTTCTAGAGGATATAGAGGAGCGAGATGCGCGTGACAGAAGCCGCGAAGTCTCCCCCCTGGCTCCCGCAGAAGACGCCATTGTTATCGACAGCAGCGCCTCTCCCATCACAGATGTGTTTGAGCGCGTAATGCACGAGGCGAAAAGCAAGGGTTTTAGCTAGCGGCCTTGGGCACCTAGAACCTCTTGCGTAAATGGCATTTAACGCTGCTTTGCCCGCGCACTCCAGTTTAGAGTGGGGAATGCAGATTTTATTGGATGACCCGTGTCGACTGGAGGCGCGGTAGAGACAGGCAACTGGCTCGATCAATTTAAACAGGTACTGTGTAATGAGCGATTCCTTCGCGGAACTATTTGAAGAAAGTCTAAAAACCGTCGATATGAAACCCGGTTCGATTGTCACCGGGGTTATTATTGATATCGATAACGAGTGGGTCACCGTACATGCGGGTTTAAAATCCGAAGGTGTTATCTCTCGTGACGAGTTCCTTGATGCCAACGGCAAGTGTAGCCTCAGTATCGGCGACGAAGTACAGGTAGCCCTGGAGGCGGTGGAAGACGGTTTTGGTGAAACCAAACTGTCCCGCGAAAAGGCCAAGCGTGCCGAATCCTGGAAAGACCTCGAAGCAGCACACGAAGCCAACGCCGTAGTCGTCGGCATTATCAACGGCAAGGTCAAAGGCGGTTTTACCGTCGACATCAATACTATTCGGGCTTTCCTGCCGGGTTCTTTGGTGGATGTACGTCCAGTTCGCGAAACTGCGCATCTGGAAGGAAAGGAGCTGGAATTCAAGGTTATAAAGCTGGATCAGAAGCGTAACAACGTAGTGGTGTCACGCCGCGCTGTTATGGAAGCGGCTAATAGCGTTGAGCGCGATGCACTGCTGGAGTCTCTGCAGGAAGGTATGTCTGTTAAGGGTATCGTGAAGAACCTGACTGACTACGGTGCATTTGTAGATCTAGGCGGTGTTGATGGCTTGCTTCACATTACCGATATGGCGTGGAAGCGTATCAAACACCCCTCCGAAATCGTGGAAGTGGCTCAAGAAATTGATGTCAAGATTCTCAAGTTTGATCGAGAGCGAAACCGCGTATCACTGGGTCTGAAACAGCTCGGTGAAGATCCATGGTTGGAAATCACAGGACGCTATCCTGAAGGCACTCGTGTGATGGCTAAAATCACCAACCTCACTGACTACGGCTGTTTTGCAGAGTTGGAAGAGGGTGTTGAAGGGCTGGTGCATGTGTCTGAAATGGACTGGACTAACAAGAATGTTCACCCTTCCAAAATTGTCAATTTGGGCGATGAGTTAGAGGTGCTGGTGCTCGATATTGATGAAGAGCGTCGTCGTATTTCTCTGGGCATCAAGCAGTGTCAGCAAAACCCGTGGGATGCTTTCGCATCACAATATACTAAGGGCGCCAAAATCTCCGGCAATATCAAGTCGATCACTGACTTTGGTATCTTTATCGGATTGGAAGGCAATATTGACGGCCTGGTGCACTTGTCCGATATCAGTTGGAATGAAACGGGTGAAGAGGCCGTTCGCAACTATAAGAAGGGTGACGAGATTGAGACGGTTATCCTGTCAATCGATTCTGAGCGGGAGCGTATTTCCCTTGGCGTCAAGCAGTTGGAAGATGATCCCTTCAGTAACTATGTTGCCGAAAATGATCGTGGTGCCATCGTTACTGGAGAAGTTGTCGAAGTCGATGCCAAGTCGGTGACGATCAAGCTGGCGGAAGAAGTTGAAGGTATTCTAAAAGCCGCCGACATCAGTCGCGAAAAGGTTGAAGATGCCCGCAATTCCTTCAAGGTTGGCGATTCTGTTGAAGCTAAGATCACCTCGGTTGATCGTAAGACACGTGCTCTTGCCCTGTCCATTAAGGCCAAGGACTTTGACGATGAGAAGGAGGCAGTGAAGTCTCTCAAGGACACTGAGAGTGAGACAGCTTCACCAGGTACAATCGGTGACCTTATCAAGGCGCAGATGACCGACAAATAGCCCCACGACTGAGCCTCGGTTCACTTCCCTAAAAGGGCCCATCTTTGATGGGCCCTTTTTTGTTGGGGCCAGATGAGAGAGAGAATGAGGGCCTATTAAATCCACTTTTTCGTTATAAAATAAGGACTTGCGAAAAATTATCGGAGGGTACACAATACCCATTCTTTGAGCACAACCCATAAGAACACCTCGCTAGGGGGCTGAATGACTAAAAGTGAGCTGATCGAGGCAATCTTGTCCCGACAGAGCCAGTTATCTTCCAAGGATGTGGAACTGGCGGTAAAGACCGTTCTGGAACACATGTCGCAAGCGTTGTCTGATGGCGAACGTATTGAAATCCGTGGTTTCGGTAGTTTTTCGCTGCACTTTCGCGAGCCTCGTCGCGGCCGCAACCCTAAGACAGGTGATGCTGTTGAGCTCCCTGGTAAGTACGTACCTCATTTCAAGCCGGGCAAGGAACTGCGTGAGCGGGTGAATATAGGCCTGCAATCCGAGTGTTAGACTTGTTCTGCGACAATCAGGCGGTATGATCGAGAGGTCGTACCGTTTTTTTTAGATGTTTTTTAGATGTTGTTTAGTGATCTGGGTGATTCAATGAAGCCACTGCGCAAACTGTTGACTGTTTTAATTGTACTGGCCATGCTTGTGATCAGCGTGTTATTCGCGCTGCAAAATGAGGTGCAGGTACCTCTCGATCTCTTGGTCTATAGCTTCGGAGCACAAAGTTTGGCTTTGTGGATTCTGGTTGCATTCGCATTGGGTGGGCTTCTGGGTATGCTTATCTCGTTTGTGATTCTGCTGCGAACGCGCGCATCGTTGAGATCGGCGAGACGGCAGCTGGAAAAGGCCAAAGTGGAGATCAGCAAACTGCAAGATGAAGTCTCTTCGCGATTTGTCTCGTGACAGGACCTGTCATTGTCGCTCTGGATTATTCTCTGGCGTCTACCGCGCTGGATTTAGCACGGCGCCTCTCGCCAAAGCTGTGTCGGCTAAAAGTCGGTAAGGAGTTGTTCACCAGTAGTGGGCCTGCATTGGTTGAAGAACTGCAGAATCTTGGTTTCGAGGTATTTCTGGACCTAAAGTTCCATGACATCCCAAACACTGTGGCCGGCGCGGTTCGGGCGGCGGCGGAATTGGGTGTCTGGATGGTAAACGTACATGCCTCGGGTGGCCGCAGAATGATGGCTGCCGCAGGTGAGGCGGTCGCAGCCTTTTCCCAGCGCCCTTTGTTGATTGGCGTGACGGTTCTAACCAGTATGTCCGATGCGGACTTGTTGGAACTGGGTTATAGCGAAACTGCACAAGATCGTGTTTTGCGCATGGCGGGTCTTGCCGCCGAAAGTGGATTGGACGGTGTAGTGTGCTCGGCGTTGGAGGCGTCGGTAGTGCGCCAGGCGCGAGGAAATGCATTTTGCCTGGTTACCCCGGGTATTCGTATGACCGGCGATGATGGTGCAGATCAGCGTCGCGTCGTTACACCCTCAGATGCCTTGGCTATGGGGGCCGATTACCTGGTCATTGGCCGATCTATAACAGCGGCGGAGGATCCTTTGGCAGCACTTGAACGTGTCCATCATCAGCTGGGTTTTACGCCGTAAGATCATATGCAGTCTCGTAAGCTCCGCCACTCCCAATAAGTGCTAACATTTTGGTAGTGCGGATGCCTGCATGGAAGCAGTTTACCTAAATGGAGATTTCATTATGATCAATTCCCTATGGATACAAGCCAATACCCGAGCTGCCATGGCGGCAAGGAATATACGTTGGACGGATTTCTGGGGCGCAATCGTCGCCTCGTTTCTCATGTTAGTACTGGTCGTTGGGCTATTGACGGGCAGTCCGTCAGTGCTTGCGCAAGAGCAAAGTTTGAATGTTTCGCCAGCAGTCACCTCGGTCAATATCAATACCGCTGGTGCTCAGGTGCTGGCAGCAAATCTCAAGGGAGTCGGCGAAGCCCGCGCGATGGAGATTGTACGCTACCGTGAGTCCTATGGTCCCTTTGAATCTGTCGACGAACTCGCAGATGTGAAGGGAATCGGAAAGTCCACGCTCGACATGAACCGCAGTGTAATAACACTGGAATAAGCCAACCGCATCCGTATTATTGGGGGCTATGCCCCCTTCTTCACCATAGTGACCCAATATCGTGAAATGCATTGTCAGTGGTGCCACCGGTTTTATCGGTCGTAAGCTTTGCCAGCAACTCGAAGCTCGAGGCAATGTCGTTATTGCGCTGAGCAGGCGTGGCGATGTGTTGGGTAATGGTGAGCCGACCTTGGCACTGGACTTTACGGTGAATGACCCTAGTGAGGATTTACTGTGCGGGGTGGATGTATTTTTTCATTTAGCTGGCATTGCTCATCAGCAGGCGCCAGAGTCAGCGTACGAAGTGTTGAATTATCGTGCAACGGAGCGTCTTGCAAAATTAGCGTCAGCGGCCGGCGTCAGGTGTTTTATATTCCTTAGCAGTGTAAAGGCGATGGGCTCGCCCGCATCTCTTCACCTGCGTTCAGAAAGTGAGTGTGCTGTACCCAGTGATCCTTATGGGCTATCCAAGTGGCATGCGGAACGTGCTTTGCAGCAGGCATTTGCGGACGATGAGATGTCTGTGGTGATCTTGCGTCCGGCTTTGGTTTACGGGCCTGATGTCAAAGGCAATTTGCAGGCATTTTCCCGCGGTATACGTTGGGGTTTGCCGAGGCCTCCAAACCGAGGCGCCCGCTCCATGATCGCAGTGGAGGATTTGGTCGCTTTACTGTGTGTGATAGCACAACGCCCACCCGTGGGAGTGCACCTGTGGATAGCGTGCGATGCGCAAAGCTACAGCACGCAGGTCATTTACGACCTGATGCGAAAAGCGAGTGGCAAGGGCAGGGGTGCTGGTTGGCTTCCGCACTGGGCCTGGTGGCTGGGCGCGCAGGTGCTGGATATGACTTCTGGACAGCAAAGTGGGTCTACCTACGAGAAGCTGTTTGGCACCGAACTGTATAGCAATGCGGCCGTTTTAGCGGATACCGATTGGAGGCCTCGGGTCACGCTGGAACACGTCATCGAAGACATAATTTCGCCAAGAGACGCTGACTCGTGACAGCACTGGTGACTACGTTTCTGCTGTCCGCCTTGTTGTGCGGAGGCTACTTACGGTTTGCCCGAGTGAGACGATTCCTTGATACTCCTAACGAGCGCAGTTCTCATTCGTATCCGACGCCTCATGGTGGAGGAACTGCTGTATTGCTGGCGTTCATCGCCGGCCTGTTACTGGCAGCGCAGCGCTACAACAGCTGGGACGAATCATTTGTTGTGCTGGCTGTCGCTGCACTGTTGCTGATGATTGTGGGCGTCATTGACGATCTGCGAGGCTTGTCCGTGCGAGTGCGCATGGCCTTGTACAGTCTGGTGTGTCTGTGGGTAGCGGACACCCTGCTACAGTCAATATTTATCGACAGTGGCGCAAGTCGAGTAGTGGTGGGGCTGTTAGTGGCTCTCGTGATGCTCTGGTCGCTCAATTTATACAATTTTATGGATGGCATTGACGGTATCGCCGCACTGCAAACAGTACTGGCCTGTTGTTTTGGCGCATGGCTCTCCTTAAAATCTGGGCCTAGTGATAGCTATGCCATGCTCTGTCTATTGCTGGCCGCCGCGCACGCTGGTTTTCTCATTTGGAATTGTCCCCCCGCGCGATTATTTATGGGAGATGCCGGCAGCGTCCCCACGGGATTTTTAGTGGCGGCGATAGCGCTTCTTGGGGCACTGCAGGGCCACCTGAACCCTTTTTGTTGGGCGATACTGTTAGCTGTGTTTATTACTGATGCGAGTTGGACACTAGTGTGGCGCCTGTCTACTGGACAAGCTTTCACGCAACCTCATCGGCTACATGCGTATCAACGATTGAGTCGATATTGGGATTCGCACCTCAGTGTCGACATGCTACTGCTGGCGATAAACGTGATGTGGTTATTCCCGTTAGCATGGGCGGTGCAAGCGTGGCCGAGTTATAGCATTATTTTAGTAATTTTGGCATATTTTCCTTTGCTCTGTGGCATGGCGAAGGTCGGCAGATTAGCGTAAGGTCAAAGGTCGTTAAAGTGTTCAAAATACGGTGAGGTAAACCTTCACCGTGGCCTGTAGAGCCGGGGGTAACTTGCAACAATTGTCTGATATCTTCGTGTTACGGTGGCTTGTCAGCGCTATTCGAGGCTGTCGAGATATCCTTCATAAAGCGATAGAGCTCCCTCGTAACATCAAGCAGGCCTTCCTGCTCATCCTCGATATGGCCTATGTGGCTGGCGCGATGTGGGCAGCAGTCGCTGTCCCTTGGGGGCACACGAATTTCCAACTGGGCGCAGTGGAATGGGCCTGTGGTGCGGCCACCATTATCGCCAGTGCAGTTATTTTTCTGCGTCTGGGATTGTACAGGGCCGTTATTCGTTTCATGGGTCAGCAGGCTATCTGGGCCCTTATTACTGCAGCGAGTTATTCCACGCTTGTGCTGGGAGCCACTGTCTTTTTGACTCGGGCTGATGTGCCGCGGTCGACGCCTTTCATCTATTGGTTACTGATATTACTTGGTATCGGCGGTACGAGACTCGTCGCGCGTGGATATTATCAGGCGAAATTACGCTCAGTGTCTGAAAATGTGATTATTTACGGCGCCGGACAATCGGGCCGACAACTCCTGAACGGTCTGCATCACGGAGAGCAATTTCACCCGGTAGCATTTGTTGATGATAACCCTCGCTTGCAACGCTCGGTCATCAATGGACTGCATATCGCGCGTCCGGAAGATATAGAGCAGCTAGTCTTGCAGTATGATGTAACGCAGGTGTTGCTAGCCATTCCCTCTGCTTCTCCAGAGCGACGCAAAGAAATAATCAATTCATTGGTCGGTCTGCCTGTCCATGTGCGCACTGTGCCAACGATTAACGAATTACTGGCCGGCGAAGCCAGCATCAGCCAGATTCGGGATATTGATCTGGACGACTTACTGGGCAGAGAACCGGTTCCTCCGCACCCGGAGTTAGTTGAGCGCTGTATAACTGACAAGGTGGTGCTGGTGACAGGCGCAGGTGGATCTATTGGCGCCGAGCTGTGTCGTCAAATAGTCGCGTCAGGCCCACAGGAACTCATTCTATTCGACAACTCTGAGTATGCCCTTTACCGCATAGAGCGCGAATTACGCGTCACGATGAAACAGCTTGGCTTGAAGGTGGAGTTGATCGCTTTGCTTGGCTCAGTGCAGGACCAGAATCGATTAGAAAGTGTTTATCGCACGTTTGAGGTGCACACGGTTTATCACGCTGCTGCTTATAAACATGTGCCGTTAGTGGAATACAATATTGCGGAAGGTGTGGCGAATAATGTTTTTGGTACCTGGTATGCAGCGGAGGCTGCCCACAAGGCAGGTGTCGAGACTTTTGTGCTGGTGTCGACGGACAAAGCGGTGCGTCCCACCAACATCATGGGAGCATCGAAACGCCTGGCCGAAATGGTCCTGCAAGGTCTTGCTCAAGAGGATACGCGAACCCGGTTTTGTATGGTGCGATTTGGTAACGTCCTTGGTTCTTCAGGGTCTGTGGTGCCGCTATTTCGACAGCAGATCGAAGATGGAGGCCCACTTACGGTGACCCACCCTGAGGTGTCCCGTTACTTCATGAGTATTCCAGAGGCGGCACAGCTGGTGTTGCAGGCAGGGGCAATGGGTACTGGCGGAGATGTGTTCGTGCTGGATATGGGCGAACCCGTGCGCATTGTGGATCTGGCGAGGCGGATGATAAGGCTAAGCGGCCATGATATGAAACATGTTATCCCTGTAGGCGGGGACATTGATATTGAATTTATTGGACTACGCCCGGGTGAAAAACTGCATGAAGAGTTATTGCTTGGGACTAAAGTGGCTGGGACCGGACATCCGATGATTATGCGTGCGGAAGAGGAATGCTTACCGTTTGGCCATATTCAAAGACTACTGGTGACATTGAGGGACCATTGCGACACGCTTGATTGCGATGGTATCAGTTCAGTATTGAGTTCCGCAGTGAGTGGCTTTGGCGACCATCGGGTCCGCTACGATTATCTTTGGAAAAGACAAGGCGAAATGAGTGTCATAGGGCCTGTTCAAGTGTCTAACGTGAAGGTCTTGTTTCCTGACATCTCCTAATATCTTAGAACGTTGATCAGCTTTACGCTGGCGTTCCGAAGGGGCTTGCAGTGGTTGTTCGCAGTCAGGCGTAACCGCCTTCTCGCGGCCATTAGACGTGCCGAGGTTGCACAATCACTGATCCCGCGCCTCTCTTTAGCTTCGACTAAAACCTAGTTCTCACAGATCAACGTGCTCCCGCATCACGGCTACTTCTAGTGCGCCCAAGCAGCCGACGTGCGATACAGGCTCAGCCACCCTAGAAAGAGATGGCAGCGCGGAGCAGCAATCCGGTAGGGGCATCACGCTGCTGCCGAAGCGACGCTATGCAGCTGCTTTAACAAGGTTCAGGTTCCATCGCATCGATCCAATCGGCAATTAATTGTACCCCCTCAGTGTGGATAACACTGCGCCCCGACTCTGGCATACGTATTTCGGGTTCGTCTGAATTCATGCGGAAGTAGAGAATAGAGGCAGCTGCATTCCCCGGAACGATGGCATATTTGAGTCCGCCTGAACCGTCTCCCGCGGCAACCGGTGGCTTACATTCACCTACTTCACGTCCGAATGTGCGCCAATACTCCAGGGATAAACCCGAGGTATTGGTAGCGCCGGCGGCACTACCGTGGCAGCTAGCACAATTGATGTCCAGATAACCCCTAGCACGATCGTCCAGACTGGCGCTTGTGTCGTCCCACAACGGGACAGTATGAATGGTGTTCAGATCACTCGGCACACCGGCTAGAATGCCGACCTCGGCCCAGTGGGTCAACTGATTACCTGAGCTACTGTCATAGGCGTAGTCTTTGTTTAGCGAGCGAGCCTTTGGTCCTATCGGGATCAGTTCATCCTCGCCATGACAATTGGCGCAGTTGTTGGAGTTAGGGATGACGTAGTCGGTGGACTGTGCCGCCCCGCTGATGTCGACCCAGTTCACATTTTGTGTGCCACCGGTGGGGGTCAGCACTGCGTCTGTTTTGCTTGGATTCCAAGTGTACGGCAGTGCTTTCCAGCCATCCTTGCGGCGCAATAGCAGACGCGTCTCAATGAGTTTTTGCCTGCTGTCGGCAATTCTCAAGTCCGCCTGAATAGTGAAGGTCTTAGCGATAATGGTTCCCACAGGAAAGTCAAACACCTCCTGATTGCGATAGGCTGCTGCAGCGCCCTCTGGAACATAGACGAAGCGATATTTATTTGCGTAATCTGAAAATAGTGAGGTATTCAGATCGTATCCAACCCCGTTACCGTTGGGGCCAGTAAGCGGGTCAGCTGCGTCGGCAAAGAGACGGTAATCTGACAAATTCGGACAGTCGGCAACAAACGCGGTGACGTTCACATCTGTGCCCTCGGCACCGCACAGTGCTGCTGTATCGACCGACGGAGTCTCCGAATTATTTGGATCAACGGGCGGTTCGAGTACTATCGGTGGAAGCGACGGATGGCGGCAGTCAAAAAATGCAGGGTCCGTGGAAGTGGCCCAATCGTCTACCGACCGCCCCCCCAATACCGCCTCAATATTGAACTGCCCCATGGCGGTTTCGGGGCCATTATCTACGATACAAATTGCCTGGCTCTCGGTTAAACCATCAGGAAACTCAACCAGTAACCCGTAATCCGTTCCAACACCCGAACTGTCGTAGAAATGATCTTGAGGCTGGCCAAGAACTCCTCCGACCAGCGCGGCATCACCCTCTGGTGCGTAGGCGTTGTTGCTCATGATGTTGTCATGGATGTAGATTTTTTCCGGAACAGGGTCGTAGGTTGGTTTGCTGACATCCGCATCGACAAAGTAGTAGCTAACGATGAGTGTCGCAAACGACTGGTGTCCTGTGATGGTATTACCAAACGCTTCAATATCATCGTTGGCCATGATCATCAGGCCGATGCCGGAAGGCACTGTGCCAACGATATTGCCAGCAGGGGCAAAGTTTGGTTCATTGTTATCCACAATCATATTGTTGAATACGCGAGTCGCTTCGCCTCCTTGAATCGGCGGGCCAGGCAGGTCGAACACTAGAATCCCGGCTGTGTTGCCAGTCGTATTATTCTCATACACATCGGCAAATTTAGAGTTTTCGATTTCTATGCCAGCCACGTTTTCATAGACGTAGTTTCGCCTAACAATAATATTTTCTGATTGGCCCACATACACGCCTGCGTCGCTGGCGCCCCGCACCTCACAATCTTCGATAAGCACGTTGCGGGTTTGAACTGGATATAAACCATATGCGCCATTGCCAACATCGGGTCCGTTAGTCCATTCCACACGAACCCGTCGGATAGTAACGCCGTTCGCGCCATTGACCTTGATAGCGTCACCGGGTGAGTTTTCTATGGCGAGGTCTTGAACCACGAAGTTGTCCCCGGTGGCCAAAATACTCTGAGCGCCGGTGGTCTGACCACCGAAGCGCAGTACTGTGCCCGTCTCAGCGTCCATGCCGGTCCCGCGCAGCACGACGTTGTCGACGCTTGAGCTTAATTCCCCTACAAAATCATAGATGCCAGCAGGTAGTTGGACAACTGTGTTTGGCTCAGCGGTAATAAGAGCACTCAATGCCCGAGTTTCCAGGTCAGCACCGGGCTCTAGAGACACTAAAACATACTCAGGGAAATCGGAATCTACCGGATCTACCGGATCTACGGGACCTATTTCAAACGGGTTATCGTCGTTGCCACCACTAGAGCAAGACCAGAGAAGGGATACTGAAAAGAAAATTAAGAGGTGTTTTGCCAGCGTCTTTGCGGAAAGCGTAGTGAACATATTGATGCTCCGGGATGAAAACGATTTATTAAGCTATTATTAATTTCAGATACTATATCGGTCTTTGTCGCAAGTCGAGAGGAAACCTGTATACCACCGTTAGCGTGATGACAGTGAGTATCTCATGTGACCTAGGTCAACTGCCCCCCTTTATTCGAGTAAATCAGTCGATAAGAGTTGACATCGAGAGTGGAAATCAAGCAATAAATCCCTAACTCTGGGAAGCGAGCCCAACCGTTCGATAAAGATAGCTTGTGCATCTTCATACAGCTTCATGTCCCAATGATTCTTCTCTCGGAACTCGACGGTAAGTTCTGGTCCTAGTTGGTTAAACACGTTCTTGATCCGCTGCTCAAGGTCGTCTTCTCGGTTGGGTGTTGCATTCTGGCGAATATAACAGAGATCTATAGCGGGGAAATGCTGCTGCAATTCATGCTCAAGGAGCAGCATGCTTTCGTCGTACCGTTCTACAATCACCATTAGTGATGTCCTAGTGAGAAGCGCGACACTGTCTAAATATCCCTGCTCGTCTATCTCGCTGTCAAAATTGCTGGTGCAAAAGGCGCAATGAAAGTTGCGAATAGTCGGGCCTACGTCCGGCAGCATTCTCCAGCGTATATAGTCTGCAAAGGATAGCTCCTTCGCTTTAATGGCGCCAGGCGTGTTGGCCTCCTGCCGACGCTCAAAGTCGTAAACGGAGCGTGCCCGGTCGATTGGATGACGCAACGCGATAACGGGTAAAAGCTCGAAATTTTTTGAGTCAGGAAGTGGAAACCGGACATCATGACTTGAGATGGCGGCCAGCATTGTATGGCTTTCTATATACGGGCCAAGGAAACCGGCTCCTAATCGCATACTGTCACCATCACGGTGATCCACAAATGTGGAGCCAAACTGTTTGTGTAAGCTCCAGTCTAATGTGCTGCCCGCATTTTTAAACAAATGGCAATGCAGGACGACCGGTCGCGATAATGTACCTTTTGTTTTACGAGAAGTTGAGCTTGGTTGTAGTACTTTTTCAAGCGCAGCACGAATGGTGTCGACGCTGAACTGCTCTCTGATCACCTGTCGACAGTTGGTGGAAATCTGCTGCCACAGGAACTTGTCTGTGTATAAGTCGATGACTTTGCTAGCAAACTCCGTCTCACTGTCAGAAATTAGAGCATTATGTCTGTCTGTCAGATGCATGCCTTCGGCACCAATGCTGGTAGTCACTACGGGTAAGCCGTAAGAAAAACTTTGTCCAATTTTCCCTTTAACGCCCGCCCCATGTAACAGAGGCGAGACAAAAACCCGACTCTCACTGAAATAACAGGACACATCTTCTACATAGCCTGTCACCGTAATCGTAGGCGATTCCATGGCACGTAGTCTTTCTGTCGTGTCACTTCCGACTATTGTTAGATGGATGTCAGGAATTTTTTTCCGAATAAGGGGCAGAATATATTCAATGAACCAGATAATGCCTTCTTCGTTCGGTGGATGAGCAAAACCCCCGATAAACATCAAGCCATGCCTGTCCTCAAAGCTATGAGTGCACGGCTCTAGCGAGTGGATATTCGAGACCACTGAGACTTTGCCGGCAAAATTTTCAGCGGCGAGAATTTCTTTTTCCGTTGGACTGACAACGAGTGTTGCGTCCGCTTCTTCGGCCAAGAAAAACTCTAGATTTTTCCAGTCTTGAACTTCCAGCTCCATACGCCGCTGTTCGCGGACGAAATGCAGATCTACCGTGTCAAAAATAGTCTGGGCGTTTGAGTACTTCTTGACCAGCTGTAAATATTTCTTTGCCGTCGCTGGGCGGGACATCAGCACGGCGTCCAGGTTGTTGCCCTGTTCCCTGATAAAATCCTCAAAGCTTAGCTCGCCGTAGTAGATTTCGATTCCAAGGTTCTGCAGCGTCTTTGTGTACCTTGAGTCATACGTGAGATCGTCGGGCCAGAAAGAGACCTTGTAGTCCATTGTCTGCAGGATCTGCAACATATTAAGCATGCGTACGGAGCCAGAATCCTTGTCGAATGTCGGAGCATAGTGGTCGATGATGAGAATGTGCTTTTCGCCAAGCCTCTCCCGCGCCTTGGTGACCCCTTCGGAGCTAAAAACATGGTCTTGATCGAGCACCTCTGCCCATTTCTCTACAAACTTGTGTCGATTAATTTCTTGGAACCGTTTATAGCCAGAACTGGTCTCCTTGCCTGCCGATGCGCCGCCGTAGTGCACAACCAATGCCTCAGGTTGATAGATTACGCTGTAGCCTAACGCACGAGCGGCGAAGCAAAGATCTGTGTCCTCGTAATAGGCCGGCGCATAACGCTGGTCGAGGCCTCCGATTTTGTCCCACAGCTTCCGAGCGATCATTAAACAGGCGCCGGAACAGTAGTCAACCACCCTTCGATATGAATACTGAGGCAGGTCAGGGTCGTCCCCGTGTCCGTAATTACAGCCAGTCCCATCTCGCCAGATAATGCTGCCAGCCTCCTGTAATGTGCCGTCAGGATAAACAAGTTTGGCGCCAACGACCCCGGTATTCGTTTCAGAGAACGGCGCTAACATCGCTTCGAGCCAGCCTGGCGTTACTTCAGTGTCGTTGTTCAGTAGGAGCAGGTAGTCTCCTCTGGCTATGTCTGCGGCCTGGTTGCAGGCGTTCACAAACACCTCGTTTGATTCATTGGTGATAACTCGAATGCCCTTCATATCTGATAGCAACTGTGACGTTGCATCCGTAGAGTTGTTGTTCACAACAATGATTTCATAGCTGCCTGACGTGTATTTGGCAACTGACAACAAACATTTGTAGGTAAATCCCCAGTTATTAAATACGGGTATGATTATACTTACAGAGGGTCTCTCAGATACGGGAAAAGTTATTTTTTTCCACGTTGAAATGTCTTCGACGTGAGTGCTTGCCTCTGCGGGTAACTGTGACTGCGCGGTTTTGAGTTTCTCGAGATTTTTAGGTTTCATTCGAAATCGATATTTGTTCTGCTGAAAAAAACCAGTAAGGCGGCCGCCGTTGAGGACAGGGCTTAGAGATTGTTTGAATTGTTGAAGTGTTGTTCGAAGGCGAGTGCCTTCGGGTAAAAACTTTTCGACCGATGCCTGATATTTTTTATAAACTTGCCAAACTGGACTGTCGATTAAGCTCTCTAGCTGATCAACTTTGGTATAAAGAGATTTGGTGTTAGCGATGTAGCGGTATTCGCGGTATACCTTGTCTTTTTCGAACTTTAGTTTGGTGTTTTTAAGCTCGGCCTCATACCAGGCAGGTGAGCGTATCTGCTTTGCCATCGTCACTTTATTGACTTCATCGGTGTTGTAAAATAATGCTTGAATGGTCTCGAATTGCTCGCCCAGTTCGTCTAATCTTCTTAGGTCCTCAGAGCTGCTTGTCTCGCGATCTGATATTTTACACAGTAGTCGATAATAGTCTGCAACAATATTAAAGCAGCGTGCGTCGAGCTCTTCATCTGAGGTGCTATGGTGACGCAAATTTTTGTCGAGAAAGCGGGACAGGTCTTGTTCGCTTGAATTTGACGCTTTTGGCAGTTCTAGCTTGGCATCGCGTAACACTTTTTCGACACTACTTTTTGGCTCAGTCAGCAGCGATTCATATTTGATGAAGCCGCGTGGTAGGTGTCGGGTATGCCTTTCGGCATCAAGCATATATTGCATCCAGAGAATTAGAGATTTTTCAGTTGAAAAACCGTTTCGAAGTGACAGTGATTCTGCGATTTCCACTGGGTTTCGAATAACAATGGCAAAGTGTGGGGTGATATCTTCCGCAGAAAATAACGGTAGCCATAGCGGGAGTAGTCGACATAGTCTTGGGTCTTTGAGAGCAGAAAGCTGTCCGTCGATGATATCTGTGTTTAGGAAAGAGCGTATATCAGCGTGTAATTGACTACCTTCAAACCTGCCGAGCCAATCCTGAGGCAAGGGATAGGTGTCATCCCACGATGAGTTAAGTGTTTCCAGAATGCAGTCATTAGCGAGCACCACATACTTGTTTTCAAAAAAACCTGTAGGGTTGTCAGGTTGCGTCTCGAGCATTCTGGTGCCGAGGTTCACTCCGAGAAGGTCAAGAATGCCAGCGAATGCTGAGGTGCCGCTGCGATGCATTCCCAATACGACAAGACATTTCTTCATAGGTTTTAAGCAGACTTCAGACTTTCTGTGGTTTGTATTTTTTATTACAACGCCAAAGGGCGCGACCCGAAAATAGTACATCAAAAAGGCGTCTGTGGGGGCGTGGCATAGGATATTTTTGCGGGAAACCGCCAGTTGCCATGTAAAAATCCCGTTAACAGGCGTCCCACTTCGGTATTTCACTGGAAATCAGTGACCTTTTGGACAACAGTCTCAGGGTAAACGGGTGCCGACATACGATTTAAGACTGCGTGGCGACTTTCAAGCACCGTGACCGGGCATTTTGAGGGGACGCAGAGGGTACTTATCCTGGAGCAGTTTCGCCAGACTATTGGTAAAAACATCGGTGTTTTATGCTGTGAGAGGCACACCCAAATTTCGTTTTTAATGCGAGATTGCACTGCCTGTAATTACCCTCTAAATTTGCTAATGTTATAGTTGTAATAAGAGGGCGTATTGAAGATGCAGAATGTTTGGATGCAATGCGGCAGATAAAGAATAGAGGAGAGCTTTCTGCACTATGAAAAGGATTGGTGAAGTAAAAGAAGGTCTGGTGAATCGCTATCGGTCGAAAATCCGTGAGCGGGCAATCACGCAGGCAAAGGTTAAAATTGCGCTCTCTCAGAAGCCATTTGAAGACTTCACAGAGGATGAGATTGAAATTGTCGTTCGGGCGGAAGAAGATAACGTCAAGACAAGTCTGAAGCAGTCTGCCGCGGTGGCCTTGCTTATTGCGCTGGGCTTGAGCTAGCTCATGCTCAACCAACTGTTAAAATTCACCCTGATTAGCTCCCTGCTGCTCTGGCTTAAACCACGTTGGCGGGGGTTGCTGGCGCTTTCTGCGCTGGTCATTGCAGTACATACTTTTCACGGAGAGTATCTGGACTATGCAGAGCGTTCGGGCGATCAGTCTTTTTTAGTGTGGTCCTATGTTATTAAGTGGATCGCGTTAACAGTGGGGGTGTTAATATATATGGTCTATACGATAGCGGGCCAGAATAACCGAGCGCAGAGTGTGGATGAAACGCGTCTTAAGAAAAATAGAAAGGTAAACGCTGTTCCAGTGGCTGACGATGGGTTTGATTTTATAAGAAAAAAAAAGCACTTGCAGAACCGCGCTGATAAAATAGTGGGGGGGGATAAGCGTGAGGAGTAGATATGTTGCCAGTGATAGCGTCACTCTGTCCGCGACGTCCCGTTTGTAATAACGGTACTTGCGAAATGACAAGGAACGACTAACCGTGTCGCTCAACAGTGGCCACTGCACTATTGTCGCTCATTTGCTGACCTCGTTTAAGCTACTGCGCGCCTATCCCTGGCTCTGGAGCGGTCTTCAGCGGCTGCATATCCGCCAGTCCTCGGGTGACTACCGAGAATGATCGAACACACACTTCACTGGCTAGAACTCGCTGGCGAAGCCGTCAATGTGTTTGCGGTGGCGTTGATCGTCGCCGGCTTCATGCTCGCTGCGATACGTTATCTGCTTCGATTCCGAGCGTTGGCTGTGGAGGAAAATTTCACAGCGTTTAAGATAGAACTGGGGCACGCGTTGACGCTGGGATTAGAGATTCTCATTATTGCCGATGTCATTGAGACGATCACTGTAGAACCCTCGTTCGCTTCGCTACAAATTCTCGCCTTTCTAGTGGTAATTCGCACGCTCTTGGGCTGGACGCTGTGCCTCGAAATTGAGGGGCGCTGGCCCTGGCAATCGGCCAGCGAGGGCCAACAGGATGAGTGATAGCATTATTGTGGGGCTGAACACATTGGTACATGTGGTAGAAATTGTTGGCGCCAGTATTCTATTGCTGGGCTTTATTATTGCGACCGTCCGATGCTTCCTTGAGTCGTTACAAGTTGGCGGAAAACAAGCCGTGAAAAGTTATCGCCGAGGACTCGCGCGTGTCATTCTTACGGGTCTGGAATTGTTGGTGGTGGCAACCATTATCAGAACGGTCACGTTCGAGCCAACCTTGGAAAACCTTGAAATTCTTATCTTGATGATCGTAATTCGTACTATTATTGGTTGGACTACTGCCTTAGAAATGAACAACCGGTGGCCCTGGCAACGACCCTGATCACAGGAAGCGGTCGTAGGGTGGTCAGCGAATATCGGGTGCAGCTCGGCGTATGATCGACCACCAATCTACTCTAGACGCAACGCTACCTCGTGCCAATGCTAGATCCTAAGTGGTGGGCGAGCGACAGTCAGATCAAGCTCTAGATACCTGCCAGAAATGCGCTTTTAATCAATGTTTAGCGCAGCGGAGACGAAACCGTTGAACGGTTTTGGCGTCGGGCACTTTAGAGACCAACTGCCAGAGCTTGTTATACGTTGATTTCATAGTTAAGCTGGATTTCATCGCCGTGCATACCTCGAAACCCCCAGTTACATGCAGGACTTTCGTAGATACAAATTTCTAAATCCATATGACTGATGCCAACCTGTTCTTGTATTCGATCAAATAGAAGACGAATCAATTTTTTCTTTGTCTCTGAGGTGCGGCCTTCTATCATCGATATTTCTATGCTGGTGTAAGCCTCTGTTCTTCCTTCTGGCATCATAAAGTCTTCCTTCGCCAAGGCAATAAATCGGTGAGCGCGCTTGTCTTTTGGTATGCCCAGTGCATCCATTACGCAGGAATGAATTACGTTGGACAACTGGTTCCTTACTGGGGCCAATCGGCAACCAACCCCATAGATCTTTATTTGAGACATATATTCTTCGTAGGCGTGTAACGCCTAAACAAGTGATCGGCAACACATAGATGGTTTCGATTCCATACCTCTTTTTCGGACATTAGGAGCCCCTAACGCCTGCAGCTAGGGTGCGCTGTAAGCGCGTCTCAGCAGCCTGTGCGGGTTAGATGGCCGAGATTCCTAAAGGCCTCGATTTCCTCTGCCTGCACGATCAATATGAAATGCATAGCACACAACGACAGCGATGTAGAAAATAGTACCCCCCACAAGGGCAGCTTGCGGAATCGCGAATGTGAGATTGATGTAAAGAAGTGTAAAGAGAAGCGCTACAAATGCATAGAGCTGAAAAATTGCTGCCCTAGTGGTGTGGAAAAATAAGTATTTCGGGTGCATGTCAGGCCTTTTAACGCCCAGCTAAGGAACGCCGCATGCGGCGTCCTTTGCTTTAAGCTGTTGGTTAGGTGGTTTTAAATGGCTCAACATCACCTGGTTTCCTTAACATTTTATTCACTTCGTCAAGGTGTAATTCTTCACTTGTGATCATTTCTCTTGCGTATTCTTCAACCAATATATTTTTTTCTTTTTCAGCCAATTTCAATAACTCGTAGTAGCAGTCTAACGCTGCTCTTTCGTGATCTAAACTTTCACGGAGAATATCACCGATATCGTGATTTTCGGTTTCTAATAAATTTCCAATTTTTAATGATGGATGCCCGCCAAGTAAAGTTACCATTTCACCAGCTCGATGAGCATGGTCTAAGCCTTCTGCTGCATTGTTTTTCATCCAGCTAACAATAGGAATACGATTATATCCATAAATCATCAGCGAATAATGAGTGTATCTCACAACACCTGCCAGCTCTAATTCCATTATTTGATTAAGCTTGTTTATGATCTTCATTTGTTTCTCCTAGCCTTCTGTTAAAAACAATATTACCGCGTAAAGACTAGACACCTAACGCTTGCAACTAGGGCGAGCTGGAAGCGCGTCTCAGCAGCCTGTGCTGGTTAAATGGCCGAGAGTCCTAAAGACCTCGATTTCCTCTGCCTGCACGATCAACCGGAAATGCATAGTACACTACGATGGCTAAGTAGAGAATAGTCAACTGCGGGAGGGTAGCTTACGGAATCGTAAATGTAAGAGTGCGATAGAGAAATGCAAGGGGAAGAGCTGTAAATGCAGAGAACTAAAAAATGACTGCCGTAGTGGTGTAAAAAAACAGGTATTTTGGTCAGATATTAAGCGGTTTAACGATTTTTTACTGCGTTTTTAGAGCGAAGCGAAAAATCCCCATTGACAAACTTGTTAAGAGTTATTCTGCTAAAAACCTCAATACTTTGCTTTCAAATATATCAGGAGATTGAACCGTTAAAGCATGACCGGAGTTTTTAACTACAAACTTCTTTGCACCTGAAATGTGTGCAACTAACCGATCTGCTTCAGTCACGTAATGCTTATCCCTTTCTCCTACAATAACTAGGGTGGGAGCCTGTATGTTTTTCAACGCATCAATCATTGAAGGTCTATCAATGGTGACTCGAAAACACCCCTGAAAGCCATGAGATGTAGCCTTTTCAACCACGCTTTCTATTTGCTTCTTAAATTCTGGTTTATCGGACTCTCCCTCGAACAACGGTCCAGAAAAATAAAATTCATAAGCCTTTCTTAGCCCATCGCGCTCAAGTATTGCTTCTATAACCTTCGCCCTCTGGATGATAGCTTCAGGTAATCGTGAAGCCATGGCCGAAACTAAAACTAATCGCTCAACTCTTTTCGGCCACTGTGTCGAAAAGCTAAGCGCTGATGCTGCTCCCATGGAATACCCAAGGATTGCAGCTTTCTCGATGTCGAGTGCATCTAATACGGCTCGAAGGTCTTGACCAAAGCTCTCTGTACTGTACGGACTTTTATCACTATGTACAGATAACGGATGATCTGAATCACCGCTCCCTCGTTGATCAAAGGTAATTAATTGATGCGCGCTGGAAAATCGATCTCTGTGATCATCCCATAACGTGTGATCCCACCCCATGGCGTGACAACATACGAGTGGAGGTCCATCCCCTGATGTCTGGAAGGCAATTTTCACGGCACCCGCCTTTGCGAACCCGCGCTGAATGTTCTCTTCATTCATAGTTAGCTATCTTCGCTGATTTGGTAGTGCCGCTCAACATTAGCCGCTATATGACCCCAGCGTGAGTCTTTAGCTCTCCTTTGATGTGCTTCGAATGCAGCACGATTAACAAATTTTTCATGCACGTTGAAGCGATTTTTATTCTTAGTATCTTGATATACGGTGAAATGTAAACAGCCCTGTTCTCGCTGAGTTAGCTCAATATGCTCTAGAAGTCCATCTTGCACTGATGCAAGGTCAGTATCAGGAACAACGATGTATCCTTGTAAAGTTACGACACCCAAGGTTCAATTCTCCGAGACATATAGCCTCAAGGGTGGGCAAAGCACGCAGTACTTTGTCCAATGCCTTGACCTGTTAAGCCATCCGATCATGACGCCAAAAACCGGTAGACCAGAGAACCCAAGCAATAAATGGAAACTGTAAAAATACCCTTATCCATGCTCCCAAGGGATCTACATGACTGCCAAACATAGGTATGTCATTTATCGCCATGTTTATATTCGCCGGCAAAACTGCCAAAGCAAATATACTTATTAGTATGCCTGTAGCCCGACGATACCTAAGTAGCAGCAAGAAAGCCGCAAAGACGAACTCTACAATTCCTGTAAACCATACGATCGCGTAAGCATAGGGCAAGGGCGTAATTTTCACTAACTCTGAGTCATGGGTGAAGTGAAGTATCCCTGACACCAGGAAAATCGTGGTTAGGAGAGCGATCGAGAGTTTTTTCATCATACAAGGTTGCCCTTAGCTTCTAGGCTTAACGCCTGAATAAGTGGCGGCTTTAGGCCGCCGTGTTTGATTGCCTTGTTATACGCTGAGGCTTATTGCCGGGTGGGCAAAACAACCGTTTCCTGCTTGTACTGTTGATGCAGTAGCGCAAAAGCTATTATTGGCAAAATAACATCTGTCCAAAATATAATCCCGGCATTCCCGGGTGAAAAGTTGTGTGCTGTTATCATTTGATATATGTGCCCCCCAGCTGCCCCCCAAAGGAAAAATGATGGTCCTATTACCGCCGCAGCTCTAAAACCTAAGCTTTGTTTAAACGCAATTATTCCTACAATAGCAAAGCCCAAGCTGGCATAACCCACTTCGTATTGAAACGGGCTATTTTCCCACCCAATAAAAGATGCCGCCATTTCTGCAAAAAATACGTGGAAAATGAAATTGTATAAAAAACTAATCCCCATGCTAAACAGTAGGAAATAAGAAAAAAACGCTTCAATAATCTGTTGTCTATCCAGTGGCTTTTGTTTGGTAGAAAGAACAACAAGTGAGAAAAATAAGCCAATAAATAGGAACGTTAGCGTGAAGTTGCCTAATACAAACTCAATAAAATCCTTCATAATCCATGCCCCTATTATTTATGCTGGCTAGTCCAAAAATTTGGATTGTTTCACAAATCTCGAGATTTCGTCGTGTGATTTTCCTTGTGATTGAGCCTCCCAAAAGCTTGATCGCCGGAACGCTTTGGCACAATTGAGGTAACATTCTTCTACTCTTAAGGTCAACAGCCCATCAGATATACCAGAGACCTCAACTTTTTTCGCAGGGGTAATTAAGTTCCTCCAAACCCAGTTATGATGTTCGATAATCTGTTCAGCCTGAAGATGAGGCCTATTACTTAGGGTGTGGCAATCGGATGCTACGACGACATTATAATTGTGACTCACCGACGAGCGTACAGTTGTGTCAACACAGAAATCAGTAGCCCAGCCAGAGATAATTAATTTTTCAGGATTTATTCCAGCTAGGACGTCATGTAGTTCCGTGTTGTAAAATGCGTCATTTGTGGTTTTTCTAATGATAATATCCAGATCAGTCCTAGTAAGAGCTGAAAGTATTTCCCACCCTGAAGTGTTTGGGCGCAGGCCTTCTTCCGCAGTACCGTCATGCTGGATAAAGGTTACACGTCCCTCGTTAGCACGGAGATACTCAGATAACGGATTAATTCGACTAATTACCCCGTCAAAGTCGACTGTATCAGACTCATAAAATGAAGCATCTTGCATATCGATAATTAGCAGAACATCCATTGCGATTCCTGGCGCATTTATAAACGTAACGCTGCGGTGATTGGCGGCTGGAACAGAGCGAAGCGGCGTGTAAGCTGTTCCAGTGAGCGGTGCGAGTCCAATTGGCCGTCTTCTTATGTGGTGCGTGGCGCAAACATAATAATTGCCATACCTATTAGCGCTACACTGGCTCCCACGATATCCCAAGTTGTTGGGCGAATGTCCTCTATTGCCCACAGCCACAGTATGGCCATAAAAACATACATGCCGCCATAGGCTGCATAGACCCTGCCCGCAGCTGCAGGATGCAGAGTGAGCAACCAAACAAAAGCAGCTAAGCTCAGGGCGGCTGGCGCTAATAGCCAGATCGTTTTCCCTTCCCGCAGCCATAGATAGGGCAGGTAGCACCCAACAATTTCAGCCAACGCTGTAATAATAAACAGACCAACCGTCTTTAATTCAGGCATGAGAAGTTACCTGTCAGTGATGGCCCATCACGCATCAAACTGCGGCGCGCAGCGTCCGACAGCCTTGACTTGTTATGCAGCGGATTCAGCACTGGCATCCCAGCCCGGAAATACAAGCACCGCTGGATGGCACTTCAGCGCTCTGGCCAGCACTTTGGCACGCTCTACCCCAAGATTTATGCGCTCCCGTTCTATGGCAGAAATTGTGGATTGAGGAATACCAGCGGCTTCTGCTAGCTGATTCTGGCTGAGTTCTTGTAGTTCACGCATAATGCGAACTGACTCACCGGAAGAGACTCGGATACGGGTCTTTGCTTTTCGAAATTCGCTCATTAGGATTTCCTCTTGTAGTCGTGAGGCGTCACCTCTAATACATAAACTTTCAGCCGATTTCCCTCGACCTGGTAAATCACTCGATACTGTTGATTCAGCCGGGAAGAGCGGTAACCTCTCCACTCGCCTCGAAGCGCTTCGTCTCGAAAGCCTCGGACGAGCTTTAGCCCAGCAGGACCGGAAATCTCTACGATATCCTTCCATTTCTCGTAGCGCTTCTGGACTTCCATTGGCACCTTGGCTAATTGCTTGTCCAAGCGGCGATGTTCAAATATCGACCACATACCATAAAAAGTATATATACTATATTTAGTATGTCAATGCTTGGGCTGTATAACGCCTCAAACAGTGGCGTGTAAGGCCGTCCAGCCACGAAGTGGCGATGCTGCTTTGACCTGTTAGCTGATTTGCCGCCACAACAGAACTCCAATCATTGTGAAGAGCATGATTAACGAAGGGTAGAAAGATAATGTAAAGCCAATAGCCCGTGCTGATGCTCCTCGATTGTAACCTGCAAAAAATAATATACGACCCGCCCCGAAGGCTATAGCGGCGATTGGGACTGTAGATAACCATGTGGTCGGCATTACAGCTGCCCATGCACAATATACTAACGAGGCAAGCAGAGCTTGTTCGATTGTATTTTGCAATAGTGATTGTAATAGGTTCGCCTGTGGCGTCCCAGCAGAGAGGCCACCGCCATCGATGTCTTCAGGGGTTAAAAAACGATGCTTGGCCAGGCGACCAATAGAAACAGCTAAAAAGAAAGTAGGAACTAGGCAGCATAAGATTGCAATATGTAGCTTATTGATTGGCTCAAAGGTTTCGTTGTAGCCGAAAGGGTTCATATAAGAGCCCAGCCCAACGATGCATAGCGCAATCGAAAGACCAACAATTATTCTTTTCAATACGCCAAATTGTTTCTCTGTAAGAGACATGACCTCTCCGTGATTGATAGCAGCTAACGCTTCAAGCTGAGCCGGCGGTAACGCCGTCCTGTGCCGAAGGCGCCTTGCAGCCTTGACGTGTTATGCGCGGATAATGTATTGTACATAAATATGTACATGTACGGATTAAAGAATATGGAAAGCATAAGCTATACAGCAGCCCGCAGCAACCTTGCGAAAACAATGGAACAAGTGTGCGACGACCACGCGCCAGTTGCAATAACACGCAAAGGTGAAGGCGCCGTGGTAATGATGTCGATGGCGGACTACCAGGCGCTGGAAGAGACTGCATATTTACTACGAAGCCCAAAGAACGCTCGTAGGTTGATCGAGTCTATTGCAGAGCTTGAGGCTGGACGAGGAAAGACCAGGGAACTGGCAGAGTGAAACTGATCTTTGCAGAAAATGCATGGGAAGATTACCTCTATTGGCAAAAGACGGATAAGAAACTACTTAAACGAATAAACCTGCTCATTCGGGAGATTACTCGTGACCCTTTCGAGGGTATTGGGAAACCTGAACCACTGAAGCACGCGTTGTCCGGGTATTGGTCTCGCCGGATTAACGATGAGCATAGAGTCGTGTATAAAATAGATCATGACTCGTTACTCATCTTGCAACTTCGATTTCACTATTGAGTTAGGCGCATAACGCTCGCCCCAGTGGCGCCAGGACCGCGCAGTGGTTTTGGCGTTCAGCCCCGTAGGAGCGAACTGCCGGTTCTTGTTATGTTTACATTCACTCTTTTCTGCCTAAATCCCTCCCTTCCAATGAAGAGTATTGGACAGAAATCTATTCACTGGATCGCGCGTACATTGCGCGCAAATGGGGCTTCGCGCTTGAACGGCTCACTGGCGTGCGGCGTAGGTTTCTTCTATGGCGTGGGTTTCAATGTGCCCCACCGGCGCCTTCTTTTGCCAATCAGACGAGCACAGGTAGTAGTAGCCATCCCAGCCAATAAAAAAGAAAAAGTAGGGTACAAGGCAGGCGTCTAGCACTCCCTTCTCCCCTAGTGTCTGTTTTACCTCACGAACTTCTTGTGCAGGTATCTCTCAATGTGGGTAAAGCGCTCCCGCGCGATTGATTATCTCGTAATTTATGAATTCATTAACGCCCCTTGACCGCCGATACGCCTCTTCATCCTCGTAGCGAGCTGCCTCATCGTGAAGCACCAAAGCTATTCGAGTTGCGCATCTACCCTTTGACAGTTTGACAAATTTTAGTATGTTCTCGTGCGTTGTTTGAAAGTCCAATCCATAATCTTGCTCGTATTTTTCTCCGCGAGGCGCAATATTGAAAGTGACCTGAGAAACACCTGCCTCGATTAAAGCCTGAGCCTTCTCTTCATTCATCAGGTGTCCGTTGGTAGCGATGCTCAGATTACAGCCGGCATCTTTGATATATTGAGCATATTCGACGATATGTTTATTCATGAGGGAGTCACCGGTGCCACAGAAGGCAAAAAAGGGTGTCCCCGGGTGTTCCAATCCCCGCTCTACCGCTTTGTAAAAGTGTTCCGGCTTGATAGTTCCAATATCGGGCATTTTGTCGCGGGGGCAGAAGGTGCAGCTTGCATTGCATGCGTTGGTTAGCTCGATATCTACGGAAAACTTATCGGGGATTTTTTCTTTTGTAAAATCTCTCATAGTTAAACCCTAAAAATGGATTGAAACCTCAGCACAATTTTCAGCGAGCGTGTAAATAGTGAATATCTTCAGGTCATGATTACAGGCTCTGGCCTTCGAACTGGAGTCCAGCGCACGCAGTGTGCGGTGTGCCCGGCCTTGTTAAATGACCTCTACTCACGGACCGCATACCGACTTACCCTTGGCAAAACAATAAAAGATACAAATAAGAATAGCCCAATATCACAGATAAACGATATTTTATTATAGCCAAGATCAACCAATAGGAATTTAGCTGAAAGGGATAACGCCCAATAGAGGACGATACACACAATAATGGACGGCAGAAAGCTAGTAGCCTGAAGCTGTGCACCGCAGCCTGGGCAAATGAGGCTTTTTTTCAAGCCGCCATGCTTATACAGAGAATTACACTCGGGGCATCTCATGAGGCTTTTAACGCTTGCAGCAGCGGGCGCCCAACCCGCGCGGCGGTTTGGGCGTCCGGCCCAGAAGGGGCGGCCTGCCGGCACTTGTTATGTGGCCTATAGCACATTATCTAGTACCTCAGTTGCCTTGGAGAAAACATGTTCTTTTGGAATATTCGCTGGCGGGGATTGGGAAACTAAAAATGACTCCAATCCTAAGCGTCTAGGGGCAACGTAGTCATGCTCGTATGAGTCACCAACGAACACTGAAAGCTCGGGCCGAGATTCTAGTCGTGAGAGTGCTGCTTTATAGATAGATTCATGCGGTTTCGGCCTTCCATGCTCTATCGATGTAACTACAGTCTCGAAGTATTTCAAAAGGCCAAATTTTTCAAGGAGTCCGGGCACTAAAGGCTTGTGGTGGGTATTACTTACAATGCCAAGTTTATAGCCTGAAGAAAGCTTATTCAGGGCTATGTCAAGATTCTCTATAGGACGAATTTCAGCGCACCATTCAACCAAAAAAAGCTCTATGAATTCCGATTTCTGTTCCTTTGCCATTGGTATATCGGCATTTCTGTTTGAGAATCGATCAACAGCATCATCAAGAGAGAACTCTATTAGGGTTTTTTGTGACTCACGCTCAAGCGTGCAAAAGGCCTCATCCCAACTCACTACGTACTGCTCATAAGTCATTGAAGCCCCATTAGCTTCTAGATAGCTGTGTGACATAGAGTAATTTTGCACTCGTCTACTATGGGAGTAGTCGACTAGAGTCCCGAAGAAATCGAAAATGATTGTATCGATCATGCCCGACCCTTAAACGAGTACAGATAACGCGCAGCTAAGCCGCCGGAACGGAGTTGATTGTTTTGTGCGAGCGTAGCGGAAGACCACAAAACGAGCAACGCAGTGGAGGTCGGCTTGAGCTGTTTGTTATGTGTTTTTACTTGCACGATTTACCTTTAAAACTGAAATATCATACGGCAAAACACTTTTCAACATCGGTACGGTGGACAGCTGGCTTTTGTGAAGTTTATCAGTTGTTTTTACTTCAACAAAACGTACCTCTTTTCCACGTACCAGTGTTAAATCTGGCCATCCTGATCGATAGCTATAAGAGTCATCCGAGAATCGTTCTGCCAAAGAGATAAATATCTCTGCATCTATTGCTTCAAATAAGGCAATACATACCTCCTCCGATAGCTCGGGGTATTCGATACTTATAAACGACTGAGATAGTATCTCCCGAATGTTTTTCTTGAAGCTGTTTTGAGATGTATCTTTAATAGTAGAAATTATCTCGCTTGAAATATCCTTATGTATAGTAAACTGAGCCTCTAGATACCTACAACACGCGTCATTACGATCTTGAAATGTATTAACTTCTGCCAATTTATTAAGCATCAAAGCTTTTAATACAGTCTGAACCGTAATCCCTTCGTTTGAGCTTCCAACAAACCCTTGTTTCTTAAAATATTCTAATGCTGCATTTTCAGGCCTAGCCACGTATTTAAGCTTGATCTCTTTTAAATCAAAAGTATAGGACAAATAAACGGCCTATTGAGATTAAATTTCCTGACTGATCCTGCTAACTGAACCGGAGAAATTCGCGACATACCCGCCTACTGCCCTGAAAAGTTGTTCGCTGAGGTGACCGTGCAATTCCTATTCGTCCATTCCTGAACGAGAGCCCGCAGCAGTCCGTGCCATGGGGTTTTCAGTGGCGTCCCTGCTGATGAAACTCCGTCCCGGCGAAAAGAGACAGCGTGGCAGGTGGCGCCCTGGTTGGCGGTACCAGAAGGGGCCGGGCAGGGGCTTCCTTTTCCGTCTCGCGAAGATGGGCCAGGATCCGGTCGACGACGTCCTGGTCCTCAATACAAGCGATGACTCTGACAGATCCGCCGCAGCGGCTGCCAGACTTCAATGTCGATATTGAATACTCGCTTGAGTCGCTGGGCCCAGGTCATAGCGGCATGACGCTGGATCGATGAGACGACGTCACTATCGACAGGGCGCATTGCACCTTTGCCTCGTTTTGCCGGAGTGACCAGTCCGCGCCAGCGATGGTTCGGCGCGAGGACGCCATGATAAGCTAATGCGTTCAAGTTGCTGACGAAAAAATTAGCATATTTGAAATAGCCAAGGAGGCCTAAGTTAGCCGCAACACCAGAAATAAGTTTTAAACGTTTTCTATTATTAACGTCACTACTGGGGGCTACCCCGATAGCATGATTAAAAAACATAGAAAAAACGATGAGGCCCAGATACGCTAGGTTCCACCAGCCGTAGAAAAAAAGAGACGCAGCCACCAACCAGGTAATGGTAACTCTATGGTGGCCCCGTATTCCGATGGCAGAAAACACAATCAGAACAATAGGGAGAAAAAGAAAGAGAAATTCGTAAGAATTAAATAACATCTAAAGTTGCCGAATACTTTTTAAGTATTATTTAGGTGGAAAATGCAGAAACAAAACTCAGCTTACAAAGTGGCACTATATATAACAAACAAGATGAGGTTCAGAAAATGCTATTTTTTCCTGTTTTTAATTAACTTATCTGTTGCCAGAAGAATTTCCGGGAATTTAAGCAGCCAGGCTAGAAAAAGGTATATCGACAGGCCAATGACAGGCGTGAAGATTAATAGCGCGACATCCTCTACCCATTGAGAGTCGAAATGTAACCAGCCTATCCATTGAGAGCAAATAAACCACATAAACGCAGACAATAGTATGACCCTTGCAAAGGCTAACCACACCGACTTTATCAGTATCGTCGGCGGTAAATGCGCCCCCCTCTAGTAATTATCGAATAAACGGTGTGCTTAGAAGGGAGAGCCCCGCCAGTAGAGGAATAATAACAAATGCGTTTAACCTGACACCAAAAAAATATCGTCGATGGCCGCTTTGTGGTCGCCATTGGCAAAGTGCTTGGCGATCGGAGGGAAAAAGACTTTTGATACGTTGCGGGCAAATGTATTTTTAGCCATGGTGACTACTTTGCCGCTATAGGCGATATACGATGCAATGCTTGCTTCTCACGTTGTAATAGAGTCGGCCCCGGAAATATCTGCCCGTAGAAGATGTTCAGTGGTTAAGCGCATCTTCAGCTCCGTTGACTGATTGGTGTACATTTCAGGGTGTCATAGTATTTTTTGGAAGAAACCCAGGCCGATAAACTGGTGGAAGTTGGTATCCCTGAAGCCGTAGTTATCCTCCAGTTCAATCGAATTAGCTATTTCAGCCAGAGCGGAGCAGCGAAACCACGTATCCCAAAGGTTGCTCTCGTCCCATGTTCTGCCGATCTCTGTCCATCCCGTATAGATATATGGCTCGTCTTTTACAACGACACCCAAGCATTTCCTGAGTCGATAATACCAGAGATAGGGGCCTCCATTAGATACATAGAAGGGAATTAATCGCAACAGATCAAGCAGGCTACCGGGCCTTCTTCTTGACTGACAAAAGCCGCCATTATCGTCGCATGTATCAAAGAGTGCTTCGAACGCCTTTCGGAGGCTCTTTTCTACGTCTGCTCTTCTGTAATTGATGTTTCGGTAAGCAATAAGGAGCAGGTGTATGGCGTCATAATCCGGACACGCTGATCCACCCGGGGTTGGCGAAAAGAAGCCGTGCTGGTCTTGTAGTCGCAATGCGGTATCCGCGGCTCTCTCCAGTCCAGGAATTTCTCGCTTCCAGTACTCGTAAATCACCATTTGGTGGAAGCCGTTCTGAAGCCCATGAAAGTGCAGATCATTGCGTGACTGACCCCAGAACCCGTGGGGGTTGCTATGGGAATCGTGGAAGTCGAACCAGCTGTTGATGGCCTCCAGGAGGTTTTCGTCCTGGGTCCGTTCATATTCATAGGTGAGAAAAATGGCCAGGAACATCGCTTTGTTTCCAGAACCCCCTTTCCCCTTGTGACAGCCGCGGTCAATGAGAAAATTGGCGACACTGTCGGCATCTTTCCATTGGTACACGAATGTCAGCGGATGTTTCGCGTTCGCACCCAGCAGATCCAGGGCGCTCAAGCAGAAACATGTCAATTGGAAGCAGTTTCTCTCGACGTCTTCATGAAAAACCGTGGAGGGTTCGAAGTAGCCGTGTTCTTCGTTCTGGAATTCCTGGATACGGCCAATCCACCTGGACTTTTCGGCAGGCGAGAGACTGTCAATCCTGCCAAAAAGGTGCAGATTGAAGATCGCAAAACACGTACTGAAAATTGTCGCGTCCGAATTGGCCGAAAACGCGAATACCGGGTATTCCTCAGACCTGCGTAATCTGCCAAGCCACTTTAGTGTAGCTTCGATTGATCGTGATTTTAGAAGTGTACTATTTCCCATCTTGTACCAAGCACCTGCCTGTTTCGATAACCTCGCCGAAATTAAATTCCGCAGAAAAACGACTGACTGCAAAATCCCTCGCTCTTTCTCCCATGGTACGCCTCTCCACAGAGTTCTTTACCAAATGTTCAATGTCGATCGCCAGCTGATGGAGGGTTCCAGAATGGTAGCCAAGTTGGTTCTCGGCAATTATTCCATCGGGATCAAAATCCAGGGTGATCGTGGGCACTTCTCTAAGCCAGGCCTGAATAAATGTATTCGGAAAACCTTCATCACCCGCGCTGGTATTTACAAATACACTGGCCCTGGATATGAGTTCATTGCTTTCCTCGAACGTCTGTGCGCCCAGATAGTCGAAAATCTTCGTCTTCGCTTTCGTTTCTTCAATCTGGCTTCTATAAGACTCTGTTGCTAATCTTCCCGCCATAATAAACTGGCAATCGAGATGTTTGAGCTGATTGGCGACTTGCATAAATAGTTCAGGACGCTTCCACTCCTTCAGGTTGGCCAGCCATAGAACCACGGGTGGATCGGTCTTTACCAGGCTTTCTTCGGTAGGAACAATATGGCCGCTACTGATTGTCTTGCTGTTCAGACCCCGGGATTTTTTCAGTGCACCCTGCTGGCGTTTGGTCTGTGTAATTATTCTGGAGGCCAATTTCATCCCTTTCAGGGAATAGAAGTCCTCCTTGGCCCTGATTAGGAATTTCATGAGATTCCTGGCGGAGAAAGTGCCCTGTTCAAAGACCCTGGGAGCAGACTTCAGATATCGACAATCAATATCCATTGATACTGAAAACACAAAAGGAATATTACGCGCTCTACAGCACTTCCCTGCATAGTATGTGGTCAGCTTTCTGCCGCGTTGATAAACGATATCGGGGTTTATGCTATCGATGATACCAGTGAGTCTCTGCATCGATTTCGATAGCTGGTTTGCCGACTCCTTGAACGGATGTAAAGTGACCCCCTTGATTTCGATAGTTGAGTCGACATCGGCACAGACATAATGAACTTCGATACCCTCGCTTATCATTTGCTGACTGAGTAGAAAGAGTTGAACCTCGGCCCCGCCAACGACAAAGTGATAGAAGTGGGGGTTTATTATGCAAACCTTTTTCACATTCAGCTTCCAGAAAAAGGGTAGAATAGCCTTTCTGTACCCATGTGGGAACCGTAGTTTAGCTACCATATGCACGATCATCAATCGCAATCCAGCCCTCCTCGGTCGCGGCTTTTGAGGCCCTGGTCATCGTATCAACGTACTCACCATCAATCACAGCCACCTCGGCCTGCGCGGGAAGAATGCTATCAATTCTGCTCTTTGCATTATAAGACGGTACATAAATGATCGCCTGCATTCCCAATATGTTTGACATCCAGGCGACGGCCTGGCCATGGTTACCATCGGTCGCCGCACAGCACGTCAGCTTACCCAGCGTATTTAATAGACTGCAGTCATAAATACTGGCTATATCGAAAGGGGTGTCGAAGCCTTGCTGCCAACGAGTCCCCAGGGACTTGAATATTGCATAGCTCGCACCCAACACCTTGCCCATTGCCTGAGGGTGGGCGGCAAACAGGTACCGTAGAGGAAAGTGTCTTGTCGTTGCTTCCGTCATCAATGACAATGACCTCTATGCGATCGTACGATTGATTTAAAGCCGAGGTGATCGCCCTTTCAATGTACTTTTCTTCATTAAACGCCGTAATTATTATGCTTACTAATTCATTTTTCACAATTTATGACACCGCTGTAGTCGACACAAATAAGTTTGTATAATGTTTCAATGTTCCGTAGGGAAAAATAATCTACCGCAAAGGTGCGGCATTGCTCGCCAATTGTTTGTATGTCTGAGTCATTCTGAATCATTCTTTCGATAGTCGCCTTTAGCGTATTGAAATCACCACATAATTTCCCTAGTCCATTTCTTTCAATAATGTCGTCTGGATCAACATTGAGAGAAAGTACCGGAGTCTTATTCATCCATGCTTGTATGAATGTATTCGGAAAGCCCTCATACTTGCTTGTATTTACAAAAAGATGAGCTTTTGACATTAATCTATTTATTTCATCCAACGGCAACTCGCCATGATAGACCAAGTTTTCCGCGTTATCTGCCTTCGCTTTTATCTCTTCACCGTATCGTGACAAAACTTTACCGGCCATATGGAACTCAATATTTTTGTGACTAGAAAACTCTTTAGCAAGTTTTAAGAATATGTCCGGCCCTTTCTGCTCTTTGATATTAGCAACCCAGAGAACCTTTTTTTATTTGATATACTTTTGGGTCTTCGCATATAAACGTCAGGGCTGATATTGGGCATTATCAGGTTGCATTTTTTGCCATAATGCTTCTGCAATAATTCATCTTGATATTCAGCTTGTGCCACAATTAGATCTGCATTTTTTATCCCATATTCCGTGTAATATGTTTCTAAAATGTTCCCAATAATAAATTTATTTAGCTTTGTTTTCTGTGGTTCAACATCTGGAGAATTTGCAATGTGAAATAACAATTTGCAGCGTCTTGCCTCACAATATTTTGCTACGATACCGGTGTAGGAAGACAATACTCGTTGATAAATATAGTCTGGTTGTATTTCATCTAGAATTCTTAAGATATTGTTTCGATCAGTAAAATTGAAATAATTAGACAGAATATTCTTGGGTAGCTGGTGGATATAGTTATGATCGCTATTTTGTCCCACATTACGACAAACATATGAGATCTAGATATCATCCTTTCCCTTTAGATAATCCATGATGTATCTGGCCTGTAGCTCTGCTCCCTCTTTACTGCCAGACCAGTGGCTCCGCATCAATACGCAGATATGTATCTTATTTATCGTGTTTGTTTGAGGTCTCTCAAAATATCATCTAATTCTGATATAGCTTTTTGTGAATCTAAAAGATGTGTTTTTATTTTATCTGATGCAGGTATTATGCAACTAATATAATGTGATTCATTCTGCATAAGAGAATCAATCATTTCATAGTTTGAATTGGTTGATTCGGTTGTCAAATAGATATTGATTGCTGACATTTCCACAAATCTAAATAGTATAGAGTGGAATGCTGAGCCTACACATCCAATAAAGACGTCATGTTTGTTAAAAAGAATAACCTGTTCCTTTAATGATAAGCGCTCAGAGTA
The DNA here is from genome assembly GCF_047729875.1 of Halioglobus sp. Uisw_031. NCBI lineage: Bacteria > Pseudomonadati > Pseudomonadota > Gammaproteobacteria > Cellvibrionales > Halieaceae > Halioglobus > Halioglobus sp. Uisw_031. The sequence continues at coordinate 1,274,734 of NZ_CP159826.1, forward strand.
TACTATCTTGCAACCCATATTTTCACAAAATTCTTCAATGGGCTCTTCTCCAAGGTAACTTCTCATACTTTTATTGAGTTTTGTTCTTGACAAATAAACAGGGGTTTTGTCTTTTTTTATTTTTGTAGTACCAATTATATTTCTAGCTAACCTTCTCGTTACATCTAGGTGTTTCTGGTAAATTTTATATCTGTTATACATTGAGCACTGAGGAACAATAATTTCATCAGCCCTAATAGGTTTTTTAACACATAGAATATCGTTAGAATTGATATTGAAAGTGAGCATTGCTTTTTTCCAATAGGATGCACTTGGGTTAACAATGTTCTTGAGCCGTTTTTTTATTCCAAAGGGGTTTTTCGATGTTGGTATTTTCCAGTCCTTAACTGGATTATCTAGCAAGTACCAGTATCGTGACACACCTTCTGTTAAGAAATGGCCATAATGCTCACGAATGAACTGACCCATAAACAAGAGTCGGCCATCTATTGATTCAATATCTTTTGTTATTTCGTAAGGAAGATGTTGGGGTGGGTTTGTGACATTCTCGGATTTATTGTTTCCCCTAAGAACACATGAGTCTAGAACTATTTCAAAGTTATCATCGTAAACAATGTCTTGCTTGCTGACAAATCCTTCAGGTACGAATATTCCATTTTTGATTACATCAAATTTCAAGTATTCCATATTGATTAACTTTCAATAATGTTGACACTAATTATGTTTTGTACCGCCTATCTTTCCTCGCAATTTGTTACGTGCCGATCTAGACATTTTAAAATTCAATCCGAGATTTATATAAACTATCAAACTGCTTTAACATATCTTCTCGTGTTTCCTTACTAGCCTGTATTTGTTCTGATGGGTTTTTTATTGCAATAAGACCAAAATCTATTTTTCTCACAACATTGAACAAATGGTTCTGACACCATGAACGAAAAGGTTCTGGAACCCTGGAGTATCTCCCAATATAATGATATCGATGGAAAATTTTTCTGAAAATAATTTGATTATTTTCAGAAGCAGACCCTTTCAATCTCTTGGGTTCAAAGTAATCGAAAGAATATTCATTGAAATTGTGCAAATGCTATGGGTTAGATAGGCAGTACTTGGTTTCTGTCATGTACGGCAGTCCTAGTAATAATCTCCCTCCGTGTTTAAGGACTCTGTGTATCTTGGCCAATACGGATAAATAATCCTTTACATGTTCCGATGTGTGATAAGCAAATATTAAATTAACACTGTTATCTTCAAACGGCAAGTCATCCTTGTCAAGGTCTATACATATGTCAGCATTTGGAGATGAAGCCCCAATCATCCACAGGATGATTTAACCTTCCTACCCTGCACCATTGTTCGTGCATGCGCATATACTTGATAATCCCATTTACATACGTCCTTAATCATGTGCCTCTCTTCTGAAGAGAGTTCTCGTTCTCTACTACCCTTGGGAGCTGGACTTGTTTTCTTATATTTTATATCTAACGACATATTAAACTCCCTCTTAATGTCGGACTTTAACTGGCCCAAGTTCTCAAGTAAGCCCACAACATCAAAACTATCCACATTCTTTATCGCAGAGGCTACTGCCTCGTCGGTTTGGTACATCTCTTGATTGGCCTTTATTCCACCGTAGTATTTCACGTATTCAAAACCTTGGGCCTTACCAAGATCACTGGATAAAAACTCTGCTAAGCTCGTATCAATATTGAACCTTCCTCTGTTGTTGTTTCTATACCTAATATAGTAGTAGAAGGAAAGCAGACGCTGGACGGGATCTCTCAAAACCGTAATGAACTTGAATTCATTCTTGAAAGAATCATACATCGATTTATCGAAGACCATATGGCCCGATATATATCGAGTCCGCGGCAAACTCATCAGGTATGCCAAATGTTCAACACCGTACCGGAGCACATTGCTGTCATCTCCTTCTCCTCTTTCGTAATCATATCCGTGCATTACTGATACCATTTTCGCTGCAGCGATAGAATCATGGCGGTGCATCAATATCTTGTCATTCCGTAAGTTTAAAGACTGATAGTTTGCACGCAGTGCTGCATCAATTGAAGTTCCACCTGTTTTAGGTAGGTGCATAAAAAATACTTTTTCTCCTGAACTACCTCTCCGTGTAATGCTATTTCGTATTCTGGTAAATAGTGAAGCTGGGATTAAAGACATATTATGTTTCAACCTATCCTGTTATTTTTAGTCGGCTTTTTTGTTATAGTATTTATTTCGACTTGACGAACACACTGTTCTGCCTTGTTCTTCAGTCAGAAAACCTCATTACGTTTTGCTCTGAATTGTATTTTCTCCGTCATTTAACACCCATAATTCTATCTCCTGTCATTGTTCTTTATCAATGACTTAACCAAGTGTCCACGATCTCATAAAAGGGTACAAAACACCGACAACAACACCTATCTTTTTATTTTTTCATACGATAATCTGAAACTGGTTTACTTTTAATATACCCATATAGCTTTATGTATAGCCTAGCCAGTTTTGTCGAAAAGCTTTTATTCCCCGTGAATACATTTCTCGTATCAGCGTGCATATTTGCAAACTTAAACAATATCCTCAACTTACCCCAACGATAATGTTTACCCTTACCTCCGGTTAACTTGATATCTGGCATTCTTTTTTTAGTTTTGCCATGTTTTTTTATATTATGCAGAATTCCTATATCATGATAATGAAACAGTTTAAAGTCTGCATGTTTGCTTTCCTTTATTACCCCAATGGGTTTACCACTATGTGCACCCCAAGCATAGTTAATATCAATCTCTGGATCAAAAATACATCTTTTACTATAGCCTAAATGATGTTCACCAGATTGTATTTGAGAATAAATTTGTTTCTTTGTTCTGGGAAAGTAATATGAAAACATATTATACCCATGCACTTTTGGATAAGTGATTCCAAGTTTTTTATATTCATTCAATATATCAGGCGAGTTTGGATGATGTAAAAATTCATCAATATTCATTACATTACATAATCCGCTACACCTCTACTATCTTTATATGCATAATTTTTAATTTCAATGTTCTTAGCATCATCGAATTTGCCATTCGTATCAAATTTACGTAAGTATAGGACAAATAAATGGCCTGTTGGTAGTAGATTTGCTGACTGATGCCCCTAACTGAACGGGAGAAATTCGCGACATACCCGCCTACTGCCCTGAAAAGTTGTTCGCTGAGGTGACCGTGCAATTCATATTCGTCCATTCCTGAGCGAGAACCCCTAGCAGTCCGTGCCATGGGGTTTTCAGTGGCGTCCCTGCTGATGAAACTCCGTCCCGGCGAAAAGAGACAGCGTGGCAGGTGGCGCCCTGGTTGGCGGTACCAGAAGGGGCCGGGCAGGGGCTTCCTTTTCTGTCTCGCGAAGATGGGCCAAGATCCGGTCGATGACGTCCTGGTCCTCAATGCAAGCGATGACTCTGACAGATCCGCCGCAGCGGCTGCAGACTTCAATGTCGATATTGAATACTCGCTTGAGTCGCTGGACCCAGGTCATAGCCGCATGACGCTGGATCGATGAGACGACGTCACTATCGACAGGGCGCATTGCACCTTTGCCTCGTTTTGCCGGAGTGACCAGTCCGCGCCAGCGATGGTTCGGCGCCAGGATGAATACGTATAAACGCCACCGATTCCCACCCGATATCATCAGTTACGCCGTCTGGCTCTACTATCGTTTCAATCTCAGCCACCGGGATATCGAAAATCTGCTAGCTGAGCGAGGCATCACCGTCAGCCGTGAAGCCATCCGTCTGTGGTGCATCAAATTCGGAGCAATCTATAACACATAACGCCTGCCGCAGCAGCGGCGAAACCGCGCAGCGGTTTTGGCGTCCGGCCCCGTAGGGGCGTATTGCCGGTTCTTGTTATGCGGCATCTAGCTCGACCTTGGATACCCTGGATAGACTGAGAGTCTTGCGTGCAACCCATAAGTCATGGGCATGCTGCATTGCTAGCCAACTCTCCGGTGACCTGCCTAAAGCTTTGGAGAGCCGCAAGGCCATTTCTGGACTTACCCCACTTTGCCCTTTTAGGACACGATTCAGAGTAGATGCGGCAACGTCTAGCTGTTCCGACAGGTACCGGCAACTAAGGCCAAAAGGCTCCATATACGTTGCAAGAATAAATTCGCCAGGATGGGGGGGATTATGCATAGCCATCAGTGGTAGTCCTCGTAATCTAGTACATACACATTCCCGTCAGTGAACTGGAAAGTTAAACGCCAGTTCGCAGAAACAGTGACGGACCAAACCCCTTCTCGATTTCCCTTCAATGGGTGAAGGCGGTAACCAGGAATATCGAGATCCTCGATAGCCTGAGCCGAATCAAGAGCGGCCAGTTGCATGCGAAGCTTTTTAGCGTGCTTGGCCTGGATTCCAGACTTAGACCCTTTGGAGTAGAACTTCTCGAGGCCTTCGTACCGGAATGATTTGATCATCCATAGAGTGTAGCGCGTTGCGCAACGTGAGTCAATGCCGCATAACGCTTCAAGCGGTCCCGGCGCGAAGCGCCCTTGCTGCCTTGCCTTGTTATGGTGCATTACTCTAACCCCTTGGTCCGCCTTGTGCCAGAAGCGCGCACTGGTGAAAAATGGAATAGTACAAGGAGGCTACTGCGCTAACGCCGAAAAGTGACCCCATTAAATGTGGCTGACCCGATTTAGGGCAGCCTGGTCACAGGAAATCACCAGCTCCGCTACTCCGACAGTTTGTTATATTTTATTAGGTGCTCCATTCCAAAAATTCCAATCTGTTCCCGAAAGGGTCGTTTACAAAAATACGTATACAATCCGATATAGAATGATCTTGCGTAATACCATAACCATGTTTGCTGAGTATTTCCGATAAAACTTCTACGCTACCCACCTCTAGTCCAGGATGAGCCTTTGTCGCTGGTATAAAATCTTTATCAACACCCAAATGTATTTTTATAGAATCGGACTCAAACCAGACGCCGCCGCGCTTTGCTAACTCCATTGGTTTTTTAACTTCGGGAATGCCGAGAATACCATTATAAAACTCTCGGGCAGAATCTTCTTTTCCCGAAGGCATAGCCAGTTGAACATGATCAATTTTTTTAATGAGCACCATTCAATATCCTAAAGAAACATAACGCTTCAAGCAGGGGCCGCTGTAAAGCGGTCCCGGCGCGAAGCGCCCTTGCTGCCTTGACTTGTTATGTTTCTGCACTACGAACCTCCTCCAGAAACGCTTTGGCTAACCCTGTTGCAGCGCTGCGGCGACTGTCTGCCACGTCACCCCACTTTCGGCAGTACCAGCAGATTCTCTCAGCTATGACTCCATCTGAGCTTTCGCCCAGTTTATCTCTCATGGAGAGAATTTGCCTACCTAGCAGAACTAGCTCTTCTGTTTCAGGATCGGCTCTAAATCGGAGCTCCGGAAAAGGGTTGAATTCAGATACGCAAAAGACCTTATCATTCTCGCCTTTCGCGGCCCGTTCTAAATGCGGAATGAGTCGCTCCCGTAGCTCGTCCTCTAGTCGATCCAACTGTGAATATAGTTTTGCCTTCGAAACCATCGCTAGCACTCAGGAAACATAACGCTCGCGGCTGGGGCTGCCGTTAGGCAGTCCCAGCAGCCCGTACTTGTTAGGTGGGCTTTGCGATGTAGCCAGTTTTGACGTTACCGACGAAGCCGCATGATCGATAATATGCATGGGTAACCTCCTTGCTTGAGCCAGTTAATAGCATAGCCTTATAGCAACCAACAGACCATGCATAAGATAGGACGTTAAGCATTAGGGCCTTTCCGAATCCCTTGCCTCGCTCATGCTCTACAGTCACTACGTTTTCGATCACTGCGTAAGGACTAGCCGACCGCGTGATATTGGGAATGATATTTAGATAAATGGAGGAGACGATATTTCCCTCATTTTCGAGGACGAAGAGCTTAAGCATATCGTTGGCGAGGATTTCGCGAAATACTGCTCTATCTCTTCCATCGCCAAGAATCGGGTCGCCTGGCTGAAGCTGGCGATATAATTTCAATATTTCTTCAAAGTCGTCGATGCCTACTTCTCGTGACTCCATTGGACTAGCCCACCTAACAGTTAAGTATACGGAATCGTTCAGATAGCCCAATTCCATGTAAATATATTGTCATGGCTTCATTTAAGACCAGTATCCCACTGATAACAACCGATTATGGATCACACACATTCTGGAACCGCAGATACACGGAGTTTTTGGAAGGAGAAACTCACCATTTTCGGTCAGTGCACTTTGTGCTGATTTTGACTTAAACGTTATAAATCATTTCGTTAGCTGCCGTTGTTTTTACGCGGCCAAGAATTCCGTTGAAAAACCGCCTTGAACTTTTGAGACTATTTGTTACTGTATATATATACAGTATTACTCAGGTGCGTAGTATGGACGATATTCGCCCGGCAGTTCCCTCTGAATCTCCTCGTTTTATCCATTGTGTGCAACGGGATATGCGAGACAAGGGGTACGCCTATCAAACAGAAAAAACCTATATCCACTGGATAAAGCGCTTTATTTTTTTTCATAAAAGGCAGCACCCCACAACAATGGGAGCGCAGCACATTAATCAGTTCCTAAGCTTCCTGGGGAACGACCGGCACTGTTCACCGGCTACCCAGCGTATTGCCCTGAATGCTCTCATTTACTTGTATCGCAAGTATCTGCAAATCGAGCTGGAAGCGCTGAATTTTGAGAAATCACGCCAACGGCGACGTCTCCCTGTCGTACTCACGCATTCAGAAGTAAACAGTGTTCTTGAGCAAATGCAGGGCAAGCACCGGCTGATGGTAGAAATACTGTATGGCGCCGGTCTGCGTTTGAACGAATTACTCTCCCTGCGCATTAAGGATCTGGACTTCGCGTTGTCTACCATCACAGTGCGCTCGGGGAAAGGTGACAAAGACCGCGTTACGCTGCTGCCACAAAGCCTGATACATCCTCTGCAGGCTTAAGTAAAAAGCACTGCGCTACTGCATCAGCAAGACCTGCGCGACGGTTATGGCGAGGTCTACATGCCCTACGCTCTGGCCAGAAAGTATCCTCGCGCCGCCAGTGAACTGGGCTGGCAGTTCCTGTTCCCCGCAACAAGTATCGGGCGAGACCCACGCAGTGGAGAGTTGCGACGTCACCATTTGCATAACACCACCCTGCGAAAATCTATCGGGCGCGCCCGGCGCGAGGCCAATATCACTAAACCGGTACGCTGCCACACGTTCCGGCACAGCTTTGCCACTCGCCTGCTGCAACAGGGCTACGACATACGTACCATCCAGAAGCTGCTTGGCCACAGCGATGTGCGCACCACAGAAATATACACACACGTGCTCGGGCGCGGCGCCATGGGTGTGATCAGGCCCCTCGACAGCTGACATGTCCTACGCCGAACTCCACTGCCTCAGCAGTTCTTGGCGCGAAAGTAGAAGCAGATAAAAAACTCGGGAAAGATCTATGCAGATCAAGAGGGGTTAACGTGTTAGCTGCTGTCATCTAGGTCGGGATATAGGGAGGAGCACGGACAAACGTTTTGAGGTGTTCGTGGGAGTCCGGTTAAACGGTTTGCAGGGGCAGGGTATTGAGTGCTCATGCTGGATTAGCGAGTACTCAATGTTGATCCTCCTTTACCGAAGAATGGCGCTAATCATCATTGATGACATAGCGGGTGACACAGCTTTTTTAGACCAATAAAAAAGGGCCGCATCTCTGCAACCCTTTTCTATTCGTACTTAAAATGGCTCCGCCTGCTGGGCTCGAACCAGCGACCCATTGATTAACAGTCAATTGCTCTACCAACTGAGCTAAGGCGGAATGGCTTTACCTTGAGGTCGCGTATGATAATGATGCACAGGGACTCGGTCAACTGCTAATTCCGGAATGTAGGGTGCTGTCGAATAACGGCTGCAATTCGCTGCTATCTAGATGATAATACGCGCCCTTTTTCTCTTCCTCAGGTAAATAATCACGTGTCAAGGCGCTTCAAGGTTGAATCCCACTTTCAGCCCGCAGGGGATCAGCCAGAGGCTATCCGGCAGTTGGTAGAAGGGGCTCGGGCGGGCCTTGCGGCACAGACCCTGCTGGGTGTTACCGGGTCAGGAAAAACCTTCACCATGGCTCATGTGGTGGAGCAGTTGCAGCGCCCAACCATTGTGATGGCTCACAATAAGACCTTGGCAGCGCAGCTCTACGGTGAATTTAAGGAGTTCTTCCCGCATAACGCGGTGGAGTACTTCGTTTCTTATTACGATTACTACCAGCCTGAAGCGTATGTCCCATCGTCCGACACCTTTATAGAGAAGGATGCCTCGGTTAACGAGCATATCGAACAGATGCGTTTGTCGGCGACCAAGGCCCTACTGGAGCGCAGCGATTGTCTGGTCGTGGCGACTGTCTCTGCCATTTACGGCTTGGGTGACCCTAAATCCTACTTTAAAATGCTGATTCATTTGTCCCGGGGCGAGATCGTCGATCAGCGGGAGATCCTTCGCCAATTGGCGGACTTGCAGTACACACGTAACGATGTGGACTTTCGCCGTGGTACCTATCGGGTGCGGGGCGACGTCATCGACGTATTTCCAGCAGACTCAGAGCGCAATGCGGTCCGTATCGAATTGTATGACCGGGAAGTCGAGAATATAAGCTGGTTTGACCCGCTCACGGGGGTCGTTGACAGCAAAGTCCCTCGGGTGACGATCTACCCCAAGAGCCACTACGTGACGCCTAGGGACGTTATGCTTGATGCTGTGGTGCATATTGAAGAAGAACTGGGGCAGCGTCTAAAACAGCTCAGGGACAACGGCAAGCTGGTGGAGGCGCAGCGCATTGAACAGCGCACGCGCTACGATGTGGAAATGATCCGTGAGCTCGGTTACTGCACCGGTATCGAAAACTACTCTCGTTACCTGTCGGGTCGCGCGCAGGGGCAGGCTCCGCCCACCTTGTTCGAATACCTGCCCGACAATGCGCTGGTGATCGTCGATGAGTCTCACGCCAGTATTCCCCAGATCGGCGCGATGTATAAAGGTGATCGCTCACGCAAGGAAACGTTGGTGGAATACGGTTTTCGTCTGCCATCCGCGTTGGACAACCGTCCCCTGCGCTTTGACGAATGGGAAGCGCTGGTGTCGCAGCTAGTCTTTGTGTCGGCCACACCTGGACCCTATGAAGCGGATAAGGCGGGACAAATAGTCGAGCAGGTGGTGCGCCCCACTGGCCTGGTAGATCCTTCAATAGAGATTCGCCCTGCAACAACTCAAGTCGATGATTTGTTGGGCGAGATACGCCTGGTAGCAGAACGCGGCGAGCGGGTGTTAGTGACAACGCTCACTAAACGCATGTCGGAAGACCTTACCGAGTATCTGGGTGAACACGGCGTGCGAGTGCGCTACCTGCATTCAGATATCGAGACCGTAGAGCGTGTGGAAATTATTCGTGATTTACGTCTGGGGGTGTTTGACGTATTAGTGGGGATCAATCTGTTGCGTGAGGGGCTGGATATGCCCGAGGTGTCATTGGTTACCATTCTTGATGCCGATAAAGAGGGTTTCCTGCGCTCTGAACGGTCTCTGATCCAGACTATGGGACGTGCGGCGCGGCATATTAACGGCAGGGCGATTCTCTATGCAGACAGGATGACGGGGTCCATGGAGCGCGCTATCAAGGAAACCGACCGCCGGCGGGATCTGCAGCTCGCACACAACAAGGCGAATAATATTACGCCTATTGGCATCGAGAAATCGGTGCAGGATATTATGGAAGGTTCCCGGCTTATGCCGACTCGCGGCAAGGATAAAGCCAAAAAAGTGGCGGAATCTAGGGCAGCGTATAGTGCCGATGTCGCCAAACTTGCGCCTGCGGCGCTTGCGCGCAAACTCAAGCAATTGGAAGCGCAAATGCATGAGCACGCAAAAAACCTGGAATTCGAGGATGCGGCGGCGATGCGGGATCAGCTGGCGGAAATCAAGCAGCTGGCCTTTGTCAGTTAGCGACAAGGGCTCGATTCCATCGGCTATAGCAATTTATCACTCAATCGGGCACTATACCTGCCCCGAATTCGGGGTGCATCCTGACATAAATAATTTGGCCGGCAGTATCGCAGGGCGGATTATAGTGAATGAAATGAGTAAGTTAAGAAGAATCAAGTGACCTTTGGTAGGGGCCACCACTGAACAAGGAACAGCAATGCCTGTTATTACTTTGCCTGACGGCAGCCAACGAACGTTCGATCATCCGATATCGGTGCACGATGTCGCGGTCGATATCGGCCCGGGATTGGCTAAAGCCGCCCTAGGTGGCATCGTGGATGGCCAAGAGGTGGATACCTCTTACGTCTTAGAGGGCGATGCCTCGATTGCGATCATCACCGATCAGGATGACGCGGGTCTGGAGATCATCCGACACTCTACCGCGCATTTGTTGGCAATGGCGGTGCAGGAGCTCTTTCCTGGGGTACAGGTCACTATCGGTCCGGTGATAGACGACGGCTTCTACTATGATTTTGCCACCGGGCACAAATTTACACCCCCAGACCTAGAAAACATCGAACAACGTATGGAAGAACTCGCAGCGCGCGATCTACCTGTGCAGCGAGTGGTGATGAGCCGGGAAAAGGCCATAGAAACATTCCGTAATATGGGCGAGAACTACAAAGTCCAGATCATCGAGGCGCTGCCTGAAGGCGAAGAGATTTCGTTGTACACGCAAGGTGCTTGGGGTGATCTCTGCCGCGGTCCTCATGTGCCTAGCACCGGAAAGTTAAAAGCCTTTAAGTTGACCAAAGTCGCAGGAGCTTACTGGCGCGGCGATTCAAACAACGAAATGTTGCAGCGAATTTACGGCACCGCCTGGGCCAGCAAAAAGCAGCTCAAGCAATACCTGAGCCGCATACAAGAAGCTGAAAAACGTGATCACCGAAAAATTGCCAAGAAGCTCGGTTTATTTCATACACAGGAAGAAGCACCGGGCATGGTGTTTTGGCACCCGGCCGGATGGAGCATCTATCAGACTATTGAGCAGTACATGCGAAAGGCTCAGCAAGAAAACGGTTATCAGGAGATCAGGACCCCTCAGTTAGTGGACCTTTCGTTGTGGGAGAAATCCGGGCATGCGGAAAAGTTCAGTGATGATATGTTTATGCTCAAGTCTGAGGATCGGGACTTTGCGGTAAAACCTATGAACTGTCCCTGCCATGTGCAGGTGTTCAACCAGGGTCTGAAGTCCTATCGCGATTTACCCCTTCGATTGGCGGAGTTCGGATCCTGTCATCGAAATGAGCCGTCGGGTTCTCTCCACGGGATTATGCGAGTGCGCGGGTTTGTGCAAGATGATGCGCATATTTTTTGCACAGAGGAACAAATTCAGCCCGAGGTTTCATCCTTTATTGATTTACTGCATGCCGTCTACGAGGACTTTGGTTTTAGCGAGGTGATCTACCGGTTATCTACGCGTCCCGAGCAACGAGTGGGTACGGATGCTGACTGGGATCGGTCGGAAAAAGCGCTGGCCGATGCGCTCGATGCGCAGAATCTTCCCTGGCAGGAGCTGCCGGGGGAGGGCGCGTTCTATGGTCCAAAAATTGAATTTTCCCTGAAAGATTGTATCGGGCGTGTGTGGCAGTTGGGAACGATTCAGGTCGACTTTTCGATGCCGGCACGCCTCGATGCGCAGTACGTATCAGAGGACGGTAGCCGTCAGGTGCCGGTCATGTTGCACCGGGCCGTGCTGGGTTCATTCGAGCGATTCATCGGGATTTTGATTGAGCATTACGAAGGCGCTTTCCCCAGCTGGCTGGCGCCCACACAGGTCGTTGTGCTCAATATTACGGACAAACAGTCCGAATATACCCAAAATGTGGAAGATTCCTTGAAGAACATGGGTTTTAGGGTCATTTCGGACTTGAGAAATGAAAAAATCGGCTTTAAAATCCGCGAGCATACAATTCAGAAGGTTCCGTACCTGTTGGTGGTAGGGGATAAAGAAGTGGAAACACAGACTGTGGCCGTGCGTGCCCGTCGTGGTGAGGACTTGGGATCCATGGATCTCGACGCGTTTATTGCGCACCTTACCGACGATGTTGCATCTCGCGGTCGCGTTACAATGGAGAATCAGTATTAAGAAAGATAGCGGCAAAGGAGCCAGTAAAAAGGCGATTATCAATGACCAGATTACGGCGGACCCATTACGTCTGGTTGGAGCCGAAGGTGAGCAAGTAGGAATCGTGTCCTTGAAAGAGGCACTGGCAGCGGCCGAGGCGGCGAGCATGGATTTAGTGCTGATTGCCGATTCCGATCCAGCAGTGTGTAAGCTGATGGATTACGGGAAGTTTGTGTTTGAGATCAAGAAACAAAAAGCTGCCCAGAAGAAGAAGCAGAAGCGTACACAAGTGAAAGAAATGAAGTTTCGTCCAGGGACGGAAGATGGAGATTATCAGGTAAAACTACGCAACCTGATTCGTTTCCTAGAAAACGGCGATAAGGCCAAAGTTACGCTGCGGTTTCGCGGTCGTGAAATGGCTCACCAGGAAATTGGCATGGAGCTACTCAAGCGAGTAGAAGCTGATCTGGCCGAGTTGGGTGCTGTCGAGCAATTCCCGAAAATGGAAGGCCGACAACTCACTATGGTTATTGCCCCCAAGAAGAAGAACTAGCGGCCTGTGAATGCCCTTGTTTCTTTATATATTAACTTTCAAATGCGGAGTATTTGATTATGCCAAAAGCAAAAATTCACAGTGGGGCTGCCAAGCGGTTTAAGAAAACTGCCGGTGGATACAAGCGCAAGAGCGCCCATAAGAGTCACATCCTAACCAAGATGACTACCAAACGTAAGCGTCAGCTGCGCGGTACCTCTATGGTCCATAAGAGCGACGTTGTTCTTATTGATCGTATGATGCGTGCCAAGTAATCAGTCTATTGGATAATTAGGGAGAACAACTATGGCTCGCGTAAAACGAGGTGTAGTGGCGCATCGGCGTCACAAGAAAGTATTGAAACAGGCCAAGGGATATTACGGGGCACGCAGCCGTATTTTCCGGGTCGCTAAACAAGCTGTTACCAAGGCTGGCCAGTATGCCTACCGTGACCGTCGTCAGCGTAAACGTCAGTTTCGCGCTCTGTGGATCACGCGTATCAATGCCCAGTCTCGTGCTAATGGCCTTAGCTATAGCCGTTTGATCAATGGTTTGAAAAAAGCTGAGATCGGATTGGATCGCCGCGTACTGGCGGACCTAGCCGTGCACGATAAGTCAGCTTTTTCGACGATCGTTGAGCAAGCGAAGGCCGCATTGGCCTAAGCCCACCCCACCGCTTGGGCGGTTCGCTGGCTACAGGTAAGACTGAAAGGGAAAGGGCGGTGCTCTTTCCCTTTTTTTATTGATTGGGCGGTGGATTTTTGCCAGAGGTGCGTGTTTGAGGATGGCTGTCCATGTCGGACCTTTAAGCGCGTACACTGGGCTAACGCACAGTTTGAAACACTTACGGAGCGGATGGACAGTGACAGACTGCCTAATACTCAAATTAGACCTGAGAAAAACCTAAATGGAAAACCTCGAACCAATCGCCAACCAAGCCAGGTCTGCTATTGCCGCAGCGCAAGATAGCGCCACGCTTGAACAATTGCGTGTCGATTATCTGGGCAAAAAGGGCCAGCTTACAGGCTTACTTAAAGGCCTGAGTAACCTGGCCCCCGAAGATCGTCCTAGGGCTGGCGCATTGATAAACGTGGTTAAGCAGGAACTGCAGGAGCTGATTGGTGAGCGCAAGACAGCTCTGGATGCTACTGCCGTTAAGGCGAAGCTGGAGCAGGAGTCCATCGATGTAACAATGCCCGGTCGCGCTAAAACGATTGGCGGTGTGCATCCTGTGACTCAGACGATCGAGCGGATGGAGGACTTTTTCTCGGCCATTGGTTTCGATGTAGTGGAAGGTCCAGAGATAGAGGACGATTATCATAATTTTGAAGCACTCAACATTCCTGCTCATCATCCCGCCAGAGCCATGCACGATACCTTTTACGTAGATGAACACACGGTGCTGCGCACACATACCTCGCCGGTGCAGGTACGGGTAATGGAAAGTCAGGAGCCGCCACTGCGGATTATTTGTCCTGGGCGGGTCTACCGCTGCGATTCAGACTTGACGCATACACCCATGTTTCACCAGGTTGAAGGCCTACTGATTGACGAACACTCCAGTTTTTCTGATCTGAAAGGCCTGATAGAAGATTTCTTGCGCGTATTTTTTGAACGCGATCTGGAGGTGCGTTTCAGACCCTCCTATTTCCCCTTTACCGAGCCATCTGCGGAAGTGGACATTCAGTGCGTCAACTGCGGAGGGAAGGGCTGCCGAGTCTGTAGTCAAACGGGATGGTTAGAGGTTATGGGTTGCGGCATGGTGCATCCAAAAGTCTTCGAGGCTGCAGGCATTGATACAGAAAAATATTCAGGCTTCGCGTTTGGTATGGGCGTTGAGCGTCTCGCCATGTTGCGCTACGGCGTTAACGACCTGCGCCTGTTTTTTGACAATGACTTGCGTTTTCTTGAGCAGTTTTAAGGGAAATAGAAAATGAAAATCAGCGAAAAATGGTTGCGCGAATGGGTCTCTCCCGCACTGAGTACGCAAGAGCTAGCGCATCAAATAACGATGGCCGGGCTTGAGGTTGATGCCATTGAGCCGGTGGCGGATATGTTTAGCGGTGTTGTGGTTGCTGAAATTCTGAGCGTTGAACCGCATCCGGATGCGGACAAGTTGCGTGTTTGCCAGGTCGGTGCAGGCAGTGAAACGGTGCAGATTGTGTGCGGTGCGCCTAATGCACGGGCCGGACTGAAAGTCCCGTTGGCACAGGTAGAAGCCGAGCTCCCCGGTAATTTCAAAATCAAACGGGCAAAACTGCGCGGAGTGGAATCGCAGGGAATGCTGTGTGCAGAGCAGGAGTTGGGGCTGTCAGATAGTGCGGACGGTTTGATGGAGCTTGCGTCCGACGCGCCTGTCGGCATTGATCTACGACACTATCTGGAACTCGATGACCAAGTGATCGACATTAGCGTCACGCCAAATCGCGCTGACTGTCTGGGTATTGCGGGGATCGCTCGTGAAGTGGGTTTGCTGAATAAACTTGCGGTCACTGAGCCTGCCTTCACCAAAGCTCCAGAAACGATAACGGATACCATTTCCATCGAGGTGCAGGCAGAGGAATGCTGCCCACGCTATGTTGGCCGGGTGATCAAGGGTATCGACATATCCCGCCCTAGTCCGCAGTGGTTACAGGAAAAGTTGCGCCGCTGTGGTGTTCGTTCTATCGATGCAGTCGTGGATGTGACCAACTATCTACTGCTGGAGCTCGGTCAACCTATGCATGCGTTTGACCACGGTAAGCTGCACGGTGCCATCGAAGTGCGTATGGCGGCACCTGATGAGTCGATCGAGTTGCTGGACGGCAAGACACTCAAATTACGGGCAGACACACTGGTTATTGCCGATCGTGAGGGGCCGCTCGCGATGGCTGGAATCATGGGAGGGCAGCGCTCAGCCGTCAGTGGCACGACAAAAGATATTGTATTAGAAGCGGCATTTTTTGCTCCCAAACCCTTGGCGGGGAGGGCCCGCTCCTACGGGTTGCACACGGATTCTTCCCACCGTTTCGAGCGTGGTGTGGATTTTGAGTTACAGGTGCAGGCGATGGAGCGTGCCACGCAAATGCTGCTGGAACTGGTCGGCGGTGAGGCCGGGCCTATTCAGGAAGTGGTGTCAAAAAATAATCTACCCGCGCGGCCTGATGTTGTCCTCAGAGCTGCCCGTATCGAGAAGGTGCTGGGCTTAAGTCTGTCAGCCGATGAAGTCGAACGTATTTTGTGTGGACTCGGACTGGGTGTCACCGAGACTGATGGTGGCTGGTGTTGTTCGGTTCCCAGTTGGCGCTTCGATATCACTATTGAGGTAGACCTATTGGAAGAGTTAGCCAGAGTCTATGGTTACAATCGGCTGCCGGTGACCCATATCCACGCCAAGCTGGAGATGCAGGCGCGGCCTGAAACAGATTTGTCTATTCGTTATTTACGTCGGCACCTGAGCGCCAGAGGTTATCGTGAGGCAATCACCTACAGTTTTGTAGACCCTCAGTTACAGCGGACATTTGATCCCGAGCAAGCGCCGGTGGTTCTGAGCAATCCTATTTCCGCCGATATGGCCGTCATGCGCACCAGCCTACTGCCGGGGTTGGTTAGTGCCGTTCTGCATAATACTAACCGGCAGCAGCCTTCTGTGCGGTTGTTCGAGACGGGCCTACGATTTATACCCGATGATTCAGGCCTACGTCAGGTGCCGACACTGGCCATGGTATCGACGGGTCCGCGCTTTGAAGAGTCCTGGGCGTCGCCCGCCGATGACTCTGATTTTTTTGATTTAAAGGGGGACATTGAGAGCCTGCTGGGGCTGACTCGGAGGTCGGAACACTTTAGCTTCGGCGCCACTTCACGACCGGCGCTCCACCCAGGACAGACTGCCTGCATCACCCGAAAGGGTGAGGTTGTCGGCGTTGTGGGTGCACTACACCCCTCGGTAGGCACTGAATTGGGGCTGAACGCGCCTTTGTACCTCTGTGAAATTGATCTAGCGGTATTACTTGAAGGAGAGATACCAAAGTATGCAGAACTGTCCAAGTTTCCCGAAGTTCGCCGAGATTTAGCGGTAGTTGTCGACAAGGCGGTGTCATCGGCCCGTTTGATGGAAGATGTGCGAGCGGCTGCCGGAAGTTACATCACAGACTTAAGGCTTTTTGATGTCTATACAGGGAAAGGCATTGATCCTAAAAGAAAAAGTCTCGCACTGGGTTTGACATTCCGCGATCAATCGCGCACTCTTGGCGAGGAAGATGTGAATGTGGCCGTGGGTCAAGTGATTGATCTATTGGAAAAAAACTATAATGCTGAGCTTAGAAACTAGGTAGAAGAGACGATGGTTGCTCTTACTAAATCTGAAATGGCGGAACGCCTATTTGAAGAGCTGGGGCTCAACAAACGGGAGGCCAAGGAGATCGTAGAGTTGTTCTTCGAGGAAATTCGCGGCTGCCTTGAAAACAATGAGCAGGTCAAGTTGTCGGGTTTCGGTAATTTCGACCTGCGTGATAAGAGCCAGCGTCCCGGTCGCAACCCTAAAACCGGTGAAGAGATTCCGATTTCCGCCCGCAGGGTTGTTACGTTTAGGCCCGGTCAGAAGCTAAAAGCACGAGTAGAAGAATATGCTGGAACCGACACACAACAATGAATTGCCGCCAATTCCTGGCAAACGTTATTTTACTATTGGTGAAGTCAGTGAGCTTTGCGCCGTCAAGCCTCACGTCCTTCGTTACTGGGAACAGGAATTTCCGCAGCTAAAGCCTGTTAAGCGTCGCGGTAATCGCCGCTACTATCAGCGCGACGATGTGCTAACTATTCGACAGATCCGCGCGTTTCTGTATGACGAGGGCTACACCATCGGTGGTGCCAGGCAGCGGATGACCGATGACAATGGTAAGGGGGCCTCACTTCCGGCTGAGCTGCAGGCAGTGATTAAGGAGACCATCGAAGAGTTAGAAGATGTACTTAAGGTCCTAGGTCCGGCTAAATAGCCTTTGTATCAAACGTGGTATTGAGTATAATGCCGCCGGCGCCTAGTCAGGCGAATTCGGGGCGTAGCGCAGTATGGTAGCGCACCACACTGGGGGTGTGGGGGTCGCAGGTTCAAATCCTGCCGTCCCGACCAATTTCACTATAAAAATCAATATTTTAGATTCCCTGCACACCGCACGGTTAAGCGGTGTGTAGTAAAGCATAGTTTTTCTTCTCTCATTTTAGTCAAGAATATTGAGTAATTCTGGAGCTAAAGGCGTACTCCAGTTAATGTTTGACCAGTCTACGTCGTCTAGATTCCCCACAGCCATGCTTTGTGGTTGAACTGTCTCATGCCCCTCTCGGTCTAGCGTTGTCATCTTGGTGTCTGCGTGCCCGGCTAATGCTTGGATGTACGCCAGTGGGTGTCCTGCCTTCTCTAATGCGAACCTGCCTAGCGCCTGATTAATACCGTATATATGCAGTATATGATAATCACAAAAATTGAAGTCGGTTTTTCAACGGAATTCTTGATCGTGCAAAAATAACTGCAGCTAACGAGATGATTTCTAGGGGTTAAGTGAAGATCCACACAAAGTGTACTGACCGAAAATGGTGAGTTCCTCACGCCACAAATTCCGTGTATGCCCGGTTCCAGAATGTGTGTTGTCCGTAATCGGTTGTTATCAGTGGGATACTGGTTTTAAATGAAGCCATGGAAATATATTTACATGGAATCGGGCTATCTGAACGATTCCGTATACTTAACTGTTATGAGGCATCTCTGACAGCATGACCCTAGAGATTGTGCAATGGACTGCGAAAGAAGGTCAGGAAGTGGACTTCGAGGAAGCATTCTCCAAAGCCCAAGGCTACCTTTCGCAGGCCGAGGGCTATATCTCCCATCGCTTTCTCAAGTGCATCGAGAATTCTCGGAAATATGTACTCCTCGTCGAGTGGTCTCACATAGAGGCACATACCGAGCAATTCCAAGGGTCGGAGCTGTATCAAGAGTACCGTTCACTTATAAAGCCGTACTACGAAGAAGGTGCTACTCTCAATCATTATGAGCAAATCGAGTAAACACCTCATAACAAGGCCGGGCACACCGCACACTGCGTGTGCTGGACTCGCTACACTGCGTTCCGCTCGCCCGTGCCGGCGGCGTTATGAGGTATCCATAGTGCGATTAATACTGATAACTTTGTTCTTTATAGTAGCGTCTTGCTCCTCTGATTATGACCAAAGAAACTTAGTTGTTTCACCATCTGGTGACCGCTTATTTCAATACGAATTATTCTTACCGAAGAGTGATGGGAAAATGCCTTTGGCCGTCTTTAGTCATGGAAGCGGAGGCGACTATAATAACTACAGCTGGCTAATAAAAGAACTAACTACTAACGGGTACGTTGTTGCAGCTCTAAATCATCCATTTAATAACGCTCGTAATAATACAGATGAGGGGGTTATTCGAGTATGGGATCGTCCTAATGATATCAGCCTATTAATCGATACTTTACTGGCTGATCCAGAATTGTCTGCGCATATAGACCCCAACCGCATTAGTGCCGTTGGACATTCATCAGGTGGATATACCACCATTGCGCTAGGGGGCGCTATTTACAATCCCGATTTAATGATTGCTTACTGTAGTGGCAGTGAACGCGGACCGGACTGTGACCTAGCAAATGATGAAGTTACTATTGATTACTCTACAGCATCTTTATCCTATAAAGATGCTCGGGTTAAATCCGTTGTAGCAATGGCTCCAGCAGTTGGCCCAGCTATTGATAAAGCTAGTTTGAACTTAATCAATATTCCTGTTCTCATTATCGCAACAGAAGATGACGAGATTCTAGACATAGACAAACATGCAAAACGTTACGCAAAACATATACCGGGCTCAGAACTGCAGCTTTTAGCGGGGGGCGGCCATTTTGTATATATGGAATGTAATATCATAATTAAAATAGTAAATTTATTTATTGATAACCTTGATCTATGTGGAAGCAAGTTTAGCGTAAATCGGGAGAGCGCTCGTAAAAATGCAGCCTCAATAATAATTGATTTTTTAGACACTAATATAGGTGAAATACCTCATAACAAATTAAGCAAGCGGGACGCCTTAGACGGCGCCCCTTCTTAAGGCGTTAATAGGCTTTATCGGCGTCGATGCGGTACGCAAGATTGCATTATGAATCTCAAATATGGAATCACGTTATGATTAGAGCAACCTTGTGCGTAATTGTGTTGGCGGCGCTGATACCTAAATCACTGTTAGCACAGAACGCTCTCACCGAACGCATACACTTCCCCCGAGAGGCAACGAGCACATCAGTCTCAGGTACAATTAATGAGTATGAGTCAGTAAATTATATTTTTGGGGCCACTACGGGACAGTCTGTGTCTGTTGTACTTAATTCTGACAATTTGGGAAATTACTTCAATATCTACGAGCCCGGCAAATTTCCCGGTGAAGACTATGCAATGTTTATAGGAGCGACTGAGGGCAATAGGTTTCAAGGAACCCTGCTTACAGAAGGCGATTACATGGTTCAAGTCTACATCATTCGCAGTGCCGCAAGGCGCGGTGAGACTGCGCGCTACACGTTGGAATTATCACTTCTGAGTGATGAAAAGAAATGACACCTAACAAGTCAAGGCAGCAAGGGCGCTTTGCGCCGGGACCGATTTACAGCGGCCCCAGCTTGAAGCGTTATGCGTCATCATGCGAACGAGCAATGTGGAGGTTCCCATGTCTGGACTGATACCTACAGAAGAGCAGATAGAGAAGCTGCAATCATTACTCGTTGATGAGCCAGTAGGTGGCCTGAACCGTCGCTTTGCTCCGCTCGTTAGCTTTGCGTTATGTGGCAGTGATAATAGGTGATCATGAAAACGATCTCTGTAAATGACAAAATGCAAAAAGAATACGTATACAGACGAATTGAGCCTATTGGTGAAAATTTTGATCCTCAATTTATTCCAGAGTTAACTCCTAAAGAAATGCTTGAGCTAGGTATTTTTGGCGGTAAGTATTTGAATGACTGCAAACGCGAATTTCCAAATGATTGGTTTGTGAATGCAAAGCTTAGTGACATAAAAGACGAGAATCTTAACTATTTCTCAGTAAATGCTTCGCAGCCATTGAGCGAGTGGGTAAAGAAGGGATGGATTCACCCTCAAGATCCTAGAGGTTGGTTTCAATGGTATTGCAGGTATTTTACAGGTAGACGCACGCTCGAAGAGGATCAGCGGCAAATAAAGCGGTGGAAAGCATTTAGGCGTCATGCAGGTGCAATAAAAAAGTACTGTGAACCCTATGATTTTCAATGCCGCAAAAAGCAAAGACAAGCGTTGTTGCACTGGGCTTATGATGCAAGAAACCTATAATTCACATAGCAAGACAAAGCAAGGCGAACGCGCTAACGCGTGCCATTGTTTGCGGCATTATGTGTTTGGGTTATCTACCAATTTTTGTAATTTAATATAAAGATATGAAATGAGAGCAATTGGTAATTTAATTTGGTTTATATTTGGTGGAATAATTATGGGGTTAGCCTGGTGCTTCTTTGGGCTTTTAGCCTTTATTAGTATTGTAGGTATCCCTTGGGGAAGGTCTTGTTTTGTTATCGCTGGCTTTTCCTTTTTCCCATTTGGTAAAGTAGCTATAGCTCGTGATGAATTAACCTTATCTGAAGACATTGGTACCGGTGGTTTGGGAATGGTAGGTAATATTATCTGGTTCATTTTTGCTGGGTTCTGGTTAGCGTTAGGTCATGTCTTTTCGGCTATTGCTTGTTTTGTAACTATTATTGGAATTCCATTTGCATTACAGCATTTGAAGCTAGCAGGAATTTCTATTTCACCTATAGGTAAAACTGTTGTAACGAAAGAGGTTGCGGCAGCTGCTCGCAATGCAAATGCAGAAACGGTAGTTTCCAATATAAGATCTAACAGATAACAAGCCATTGGTGTGCGAAAGGGGTCTGTCTAAGTCTTATGTTTAGTCTCTCGCTCGACCACCACGCATTACAGGGTCTATTAGTCTACAATAGTGTTATCGGTCTGCTTTCGGCATGCTGCGGTGTATTTAGGGTTCGTTAGCTAATTAATTGAGCGAGATTATGGTGGAGTTCATTGCATACGGAACCCTTGTCCTCCTTGCTATCGGGGTAGCAGGGTTTGTGATGTACAAAGCCTGGGACTGGGTGAAGGACCTCAAGTAACCCGCAACTGAGGTTGGGTCTAGAATCCGTTGAAGTATAGGCCGTATAAACGGCCTGCGAGAGAAGATCCCTTCGCGATCAGCGGAGCCAATATGTAAGTAGCCTATTCCCCCAAAGACCCTATCGATAGCGCATGATACAACGCATGAGTCGTAGGGAAAATTGTTGGGACACCCCGATGGAGCGGGTGTTTAGAAGCTTGAAGACTGAATGGATTCCATCGATGGGTTGCCCGACAATGGAAGGGGCCAAGGGCAGCCTTGCTAATGTTGAGGTCGCCGGTTCGAACCCGGTTTCCCGCTCCACCTCCCAATCAGGCTGGTGGCAGAGTGGTCATGCAGTGGACTGCAACTCCGCGCACGCCGGTTCGATTTTCGCCCGACTCTCCAATGCGCCCTTCAAGCAAATCTTGGCAACTGGCGGTAGCACGATAGTCCTGTCAAAGTGCCTTGACAGGCGTTTAGAGAGTGTCATGATTCACATCCGGATAATTCAACAGTATCCGCATTGAGCAAGGGATTCACTATGCTAACGTCTTCTTTTCAGGTGATCGGTCGCACCTGCCGTATTGCTTTTCTCGTCTTCACGGGAGCTGCGTTGCTCTCGGCCTGTAGTGATAGCAATAATTCGGATGAGTTATTTCCGGTCGGCCCACCGCTCGCATGCAGTGATCAACCAATAGGCCAGCCGTCGAAAGAGTGTGAAGGCGGACAGTATACGATCACGACACCACAAGACTACAAAAACGCCGTTAGAAAATTTGAGGCTCCTGCGGAAAATTGCATTTCTCCAGATCTTTACGTGACGGCGGGCGCGTTTGTGCCAGAGTCGAATCTCTACGCTGACACTTTTCAATACGCCTGGGGCAACGGCAGTACCAACGCGCATCGCTATCTCGAAATGAATAAAAAATGGGGTCAATCGAACGACCCCGCGACCATGATTAAGCTGATTACAGCAATTCAGTCGTTCATTGGGTTTGGCATCACCATTCCTTCGGTCTATCCTACAGCAGTAGACGCCCCACCCAGAGCTCAATCCCCCAGTCCCGTGCGTGTCGCAGTCTATACGCTTCCCTCCGGCGATGTAGCTCGAGTTCCGTCTTTCGAGTCTTGGTTTAAAGCCCTGGAGAGAGATTTCCAAATTGTCATTCCTCTAAAACTTGGGCAACTCATGATTGAGCCGTACACAACGATGACAAAAGATCAGGACGTTGTTGACGTGTTCACCACGATGACCGGTTGTGGGGGATCTGGCGCCTACCCCGAGCGGACATGGCCCTCCACCGGCTCTGGAACTGATGGCACTATCTCAAGTTGTTCTTCCGAAGTGATGATGGCATTTGATTTTGTGGTGCCTACCACGGCGGGCCCGGCACAGGCATGCAAGGTCGGCGCCTCTGGCTGTTCAGCCACGACAGAGGACTGCTTCCAAGGCTTTAACGAGAACTACTTGATCCCGGCTCTAGCAAACAATACGGATTACCGTCAAATGATCGGTCCGTTACGCGCGGCCCTCGCCTTTTGCCAAGATGCCAACCCCTTTAATACCGGTCTTGGCTTGGGCTACAACACCGCAGCCAACCCCTTTGCCTGCACATCTTATGCTAAGCAAAGCGTGAGCGACCGTTATACCGGCCGAGAGTTCATAGTGCCCAATGAGCTACTAAGTAAACTGGACGCTCCTCAGGTAGTCGATTTTCCTCCGCTGAACAGCAGTGCAGCGTGTGAGGGAGCTGGTGGCACCTGGTATGTTGAAATCGGCCGGCCTGCGGGCTCTCCTCAGTGTTATTTCACAGTTGAAACTAGGAGTGTCTATGACTTCCTAACCGAAGGCTATGGTTTCTGGGATTGAGGGTGCAAACCACCTGCACGGTTTACTTCGAGGTTCCACCGCCAAGAGGACGGGTTTTTGGGCATTAACGGGCATCAGCAGGCGACCTAACAATCTGAGTAATTTCGCTCAGCTATTGTAATAAACACTGGCTCCTTTGCGGCCATTTTTGTAAGCGGCGTTTTTGTTCAAAGCGAACCTGCGTTCACTTTGATTTTAGCCGCATTAGCAGCTTCAAGACGCTTGTCATTAGACTGAAATTAGGCTTCTCCTACATAGCCGGCCATCCAAAATGCACCGTCTAGCGTCAGAGCTCCGTGAATTGATCGGCCAAATGCTGGCTCGAGTTGCACGACATAAAGTGCAGTCTAGATGTCGATCTTTGCGGCTGCTTTTTCTGAGGTTAGGACCAGCAGACTAATATTTCGCGATCTTCATTCTTATAAGGTAAGCGTCCGTGTGAGACCGAAGCGTTATCAATCGCTAGGACATCACCCTTTTGCCAGGCATTGACTTGTAAGTTTTTCCAAATAAGATCGCGCACATGTTCAATATCTTCTTCTGGAATTTCGCTACCATCTCCATAGAAAGTATGCATGGATAGATCTTCTGGTGGTTTTTCTCGCATATCTTTTTCTAGGGATCGCGCCATTTCCAAAATAGATCTATTTGCTTCAGTGGGACGAAAATCACAGATACGTTGATATTCTCCAGCGGGAGAAGATACGTGAAATATCGCAAGGTGATTGTACCAAGCCTCTACTCCGGAAATTGGATGCTGCTTACTCACCTCCTGTGTACCCCAAAGTCTTAACCCACCGTCTTGTTTCCATTCAGGATCAAAACCTTCCTCTAGACACTTTTTTTCAACAATGTCTTTATCAGTGCTTTGAAACATTTCGTCCCAAGACTTGAGCTGCATTTGATCGCCTGCTGGTGCTCCGGGTGCAGAATAATTGCGCACATTTTTCATTCCTTTTGACCTAAAGCGCTCCCGAATATTTTCATCCATCTGACTCCATACCTTGCGCATGTCGCAAATGGGTGTCTCACCGCTATTCTCTTCGGAAGGATTCATTGCCGAAAAAAATAGAAACTCAGGAGGGTTAGCGCAAAAACTCATTTCACAATGCTGCGGTATCGGAAAATACCCTGGCAGCTCACTCGCATGAAAAACATAATCAGTTACGGCATCTCTTGGCGACGTGCCTAGGTAGTCATTTTTTAGTTCAGGTGCAATCGCCCGCGCAATCTTTTCAAAATCTTCAGGGGTCCTAACGTCGAACTTTCTAAAACGAATGGCTCCGTGCTTAAGCATAGCCTCTTCTAATAGACTTTTTTCTTTACGCAACCAATCCAGCAAAGGCTCAAGACTTTTATGCTTATTCGCTTCAATGGTTAGCGGAAAATCGCCGTATATTTTATAGTTGTTATTAGTCAGTCGGGTCATTTTAAGTCTCTTCGCAAGCTGTAAAATACCTAGTCGAACGGGAGTCTAGGCACTATCGCACCAGCGGTAAACTCTGATATAAAATCAGGTGTCCATCCTTGCATAGGATGCGAGCTCACTATTGGGTGCATAAGTATAGGAAACATAAACGGGGTGTGTCGACTAGATTGTTTGATCCGTGTTGGCCGGTGACCCACACAATTCCGCGAAAATTTTACCTATTACCCCAGCACTGGGCTTACATCACAGGCTAGGCAATTTTCTCGGTGCTTAGAGGACAACGGGCGGCAACCAGCACAGGAGATAAGGCACCGAAATGGGGTTTCCCGCCAAAGCATCCAATGTCATTTCAATGGGCACAGGATCAGCGATCATTCCAACGTGGCCCACCCAACGGAACGGGCACATTTCTCCTAACTCAATATTGGTGGCACCGGGTCCGAGTTCTGCATTGTCGAACTTTACGATCGGAATGCCGAACGGCCCCTCGTCCCAATACCAAACCAACTCATCATTATTGGTATAGAAAGCGAAGTACTCTACGCTGCCAGGTGTCATATCGCCAGCATTGAGCTCGGTGATAAAATCCGAGTCGATCTGCATTTGTACACAAGGCTCAACCCCCTCACACTCGACACCGAAGGCTCCAAGTACCGGTCCGACAAAAAAGTCTAGTAACGGGATGGAACTCGTACCCTTGTTGGGGCCAGCCAAAGAGATCATTTTATCGACAGTGGCCTGCCCACCGAAATGTTTGAGATAAAATCGAGATGCCAGAGCGCCCTGCGAGTGTCCTACTAGATCAACCTTCGTAGCACCAGACCATTCCAGCACGTCATAAACAAAGGCCGCTAAAGCCAGACCCGAAACAGCAATATTCATAGTGCCGGGAAGCTCTCCGAGTTCCTCTGTACCCTTAAGCTCCAGTATACAATAGGTATAGCCTTGCGCCCGTATGGCGTTGCCTAGGAATAGGTCATTGGCAGCTGTCGAAAGGAATAGGCCACCCACGATAATCACGGGATTGCCGCCATTGGGGCCTGTGACACAGGCTTCGGCAGCGGGTGGGTTGTCCTTGCAGCCGCCAAGAATTGCTATCGATAGCAATAGGCTGACTAACATCTGGCTGCGGGATAATTTCATGAGTAGGGCTCTTTTTATGATTAGAGGATACCGTGTACTCAGCGTAAACTTTCTTATCATTTACATATAGCAAATATAAATGGGATTGTCAACCAGATTGTTTGATCCGTGTTGGCCGGCGGCCCGCGCGCGCAGGAGCACTAGACCGTGGTCGGTTGGTAGTCTCACAATTGGCAGTCCGATAGCCCGCATCTCAGGGGATGCTTTGCACTGGTCTAGACCGAGATTGAAGCCACTGATGTGGAGGTGATCTCGGGCCGTGTGCCCGAGGAGCTGTGCGGTGCTTACAGGCGAAACGGGCCAAACCCCCAGTTACACCAATGTCGTATCGCTCAATTGAAAGGTGATGGAATGATCCATGCGGTCTATTTTGACAATGAGCGCGCATGATAAAAAACCGTTACGTGCGTGCGCGAGCCGCTGAGATTGAACGCGCAGCGCGGCGCGCTGTCTTTGGCGGGATCATGTTGCCGGCTCCGATGACTTTATTACCCGCTACCTGCTCCTGTCGAGATCTAAAAACTGAAGCGTTCTTTGCTGAAGGCCATCACAGTGTTTTCAATCATTTGGGGGTCGGGAATCATTGGAGCCATAACGTGGGTATGAATACCACCTGCGGCGTATTCGCGAATGAGATCCTGGCACTCGGCTTCATTGCCGATGAGAGCAATTTGGTCGACCAGTTCATCGGTCATAGCAGCTGAGGTGCGCTCCCTGTCTCTGGCCTTAAAACCCTCTGCTATTTCTTTGGCGGTGTCCTCATGACCGGCCCAGGCGAGGAATTTGTTATAGACGGGTGTTGCATAGTAGGGCCCGAAAGCCGCGCGGAATGCTGCACGCCCCAGTTCCTTGTCATTCGTAAGACACATCATATGCCGACACACCACCTCAACGGAGGCCGGATCTTTACCCGCACGCTCGGCGCCAATGGCGATGTGTTCCATGATTTTGGGCAGGGCGGAACGGGGAAATAGATTTAAAATCACCCCGTCGGAGATTTCAGCGGCAGTTTCCAGCATGTTGGGCCGTAGGCCTGCCAGATAAATGGGTTGCTTGCTCGTCGGTGCTTGGCGATAGCCTTTGCTGCGCAGTGTCTCGCCTTCGAAATTGGTTTTCTCTCCGGCCATCATGGAGCGTAAGAGGGTCATGGTTTCTTTAATACGGGTCAGCGGTTTTTCCATAGTCAAACCATGCCAATTATTGATGATGGCGTGGCTGGACGTACCAAGACCGGGAATGAAACGCCCAGGGTAGGCCTGGTTGATGACAGCAAATGTGCTGGCCAGAACAGCAGGTGTGCGTGTGAACACCGGTACCACCGCGGTACCAATGCGGGTATTTTCTGTCGCGCCCAGTAGCATGGGTACCAGGGTTAATGCATCCAGTCCGCCTGCATCTGCCAGCCATATATCGTCCCAGCCGAGTTGCTCCAGACGTTTGGCCATAGCGATGGAATCTGCCACGTTTGCAGTGGGCCCGGGTATCGTCATCGCCACTCTATGACGCGGTAAGTTTGCCATTTTTCTCTCCAGTTATTCTTAATATGCTTTTTTATTACGCGAGGTAGCGCTCCAATATCTCACCTCCGGAAAACAGTTTTTCAATATTCCTCGGGTTGCTCTGCAACACATCAGCGGTTGTCTTGCGAACGCTCTGTAAAACGCCCTTTAGCGATAAAGTGTTCAACTGTTGCCTCATCAACATCAACATCAACATCAACATCAACATCAACATCGACTGCGCTAACGATTATAGCGGCAATTTTCTTTTGATGAGCGTGCTTATCTATGTTCGCTGAGTGGGGTCAGCGTACGACCTATGATCAGTTTTTTATGAACGATGGCTCATAAGCTTCCTCCGGCTAAGCATTTTTCCATAGGCAGTCTTCTTGATACGCCGCGCTGCGTGCTAGCTTTCTATGCCGAGCTCCACGCCGCTGAAATCGGTGGTCTTAGGGTCTAGCGAGACTTTTGCGATCACCGCCCGGTTAGCTGCCATGCCAGACTGATTGACCAGATACGTCTTCACGGCTACGGCCCGTTGTTCGGCGAGGCCTATCAACGCTTCGTCAGGCACTGCAACAGCGCCTACTAACTGGCGGTATTGTGCTTCAATATTGGGTTCATTGGGTTCATTGGGTTCATTGGGTTCATTGGAACCACTGATACTGCGAGCATAACGCTTATGCCGTTTACTAATGGCTCTCTGCCATTGTGGCCCCTTGGTTTTGATCTCCTCGGGCGAAACGCCATCCTCTGACAGTTGAACATTCAGGGCGTCTTTTTGCAGGCGTTCGCGGTCTGCTTCAATATTCAGTCGCCCGGTAATTATCAGAGACAGATTCGGTCGCTGCGCTAAAGCGCCGCTTAGCTGAGTCAGTTTTTCACTGCTGGTATCATTAAGAGCGATAGAGCCAGACGCGAAGTCGATGAACTGCAGGTCTTGTTTGCTATCGACGAGCCCAGCAAGCAGGGTAAAGGGGGCCGTAATCGCCTTCGTAAGGATGTTAATAAAAGCTTTAAAGATAACGCCACTGAGTTCGAAGCTCGGACTGTTTACATCGCCTGCGACAGGGACCTGCATGTCAATAACGCCGTTGGCATCTGTCAGTATCGCCAGGGCAAGCTCCAGCGGTAGATTGACCGCTTTGTCGCTGGCGATTTTTTCGCCCAGCTTTAATTTGTCGATGACCACAGAGTTGTTGCCCTTTAGTTGATCGTTTTTGAGGGTATAGTCAAGCTCTAACGCCAATAGCCCACGGTCGATTTTATAACCAGCATAGGTACTAGAGTAAGGCGATAGTCCGGCCATATCGACCCCATCGAATGTCAGTTTCAAATTGAAATCCGGCTGCTCTGAAAACGGGGCCACGCTACCCTTAAGCACTACCGGTGCATATCCTTCTACCGAACCCTGAATGTCTACTGAGGCTGATTTTCCTGGCTCGGAAGTGATGCCGAGTACTTTGCCCTCGATATCTCCTATGACGGTGCGAAAGTAGATGGGGAGCGACCGATCCATATAGTCAATTTCGCTATCGCTGATAGTGATAGACGAAAGACTAATGGACCAAGGCTCTGCCTGCGTCAAGTTTTCTGTGATGTCCTGAGGCTGCTCGCCTGCTTCCTCTTTCCAAATATTGGAGGCGTTGATCGAGCCATCCTTTTGAATATGTAAGCGCCCGGTATAAGTCTCGATGGCTAATTGTTCTAGACTCAGCGTTTGCGCCTCCATGTCTGCGGCCAAGCCCTGAAATCGCACTAGGTCCCAGCCAGTGAGTTCTGTTTCTTCATTTTCTGTGCGCGCGGAGAATTTATTAATAGAGCCGTTAAGAGCAATAGAGACCGGCGTATAGTTTTTTAGAGTGACCTGGCCTTTCATCGCGATGGTTCCGCGGGTGATTCTCGCCTTTAACGCCTGAGGTAGATTCGGATTCAACATGCTCAGTGGCAGCGCATTCAGTGAATAGTCTATCGTGCCATTGCCGTCGGCCATCGCCAGCGTCCCCTGTGCTGTGATCTGTGCCTCTTCTGTCGTTGCGAGGTCTATGGAAATCTGTGAATCACCCGATAGGGGCCAAGTGATAGGTCCGATACTGGCGTTTATTTCCTTAATATCCAGTAACTCTGG
Source organism: Halioglobus sp. Uisw_031 (assembly GCF_047729875.1). NCBI lineage: Bacteria > Pseudomonadati > Pseudomonadota > Gammaproteobacteria > Cellvibrionales > Halieaceae > Halioglobus > Halioglobus sp. Uisw_031. Next base: position 1,304,621 of record NZ_CP159826.1, read on the forward strand.
CGCTGTGAAAGGAGAACGCCAGTGCAACTCGCTATTGACTAGTTTTGCCTCGGTAAGCGCAATCGTCCAGTCGAGTGCCGTTGTTTCTTCATCAGCACGCTCTGCGCTTTCCGGCAATTCTACGGTAAACATCTGCTTAAGACTGATGCTGGACTCTCTCATCCAGCCGGACACTGCTAACTGGTCGACACTGGCGACGCCAAGCGCGACTGTCTTAGTGGCGCTGTTCACTGCAATGTCTGTGATGTCTAATGCTGCGAGACTGACTGCTGTCTCTGGTAAGTCGGTTAGAGATTGTGGCAGGATATTGATTGACGTGAGGCCGATATGTCCATCGCGGACGTTGTAGACGAGACCATCATTCCAGTTTATCTGATATTTTCCCTCGACAGCGAGTCGTCCATCTTTTAATTCAAATGGTAGCCAAGGTTCAGCAAAGAGCCATAGATTGCGCAGGTATAGTTTGGTGACAGAGAGATGCCCTGTGCTATACCCTTTTGGAATCGATATTTCGCCCTTCCAGGCAAGTTTGCCACCATTCTCGCCTTCTACCGTCACCGTGTAGGGTTTGCCTTCTTGACGCACCGTAGAGACGTCCAACATGTGTATCTGTAAACCACTCCATTGACTGCTGTAGGGCGTTTTTCTGGCGAGATCCTGAATCATCAGGATGTCAGACTGCAGCGTCAGATCGTGCACTGTGATGCGAGGAATACTTGAACTGTCACCGCTTTTTGTTGCTGATTCCTCATTGCTCTTGAGTAAGTCAGAAAAGTTGTATCCATCTTCCGTGATACGTGTCACCTCAAGGTCGAGTCCCTGCAGTTTCAATGCATCGAACACCCAACCTGACTGCCACAAACTTCCCAGTGATAGGTTTATAGAGGCTTTACTAAAAGCGACGAAGAGTTTTCCGGTGGCATCATTCAGGCGTGCATCACTGATGTCTAGGCTCAGCGTGAAAGGATTGAGGAGCACCCAGCCGGTGTCTAGCTCTCGGTCATAAGTGTCATGCATGTATTTGTGTGGAAGCAAGTTGAGTGCGGGCGATATCACCAGCAGAGTAATAATGAGATAACTGAGGTACATAATCGCTGCGACGCGTAAAAAAATGTGCACTGAGAGGGTCTCCTGCCTGTTCATAACCAACCTGAATATAGGGCATCTTCGCATTCGTGCATACTGTTTCACAGGAAAACCGAAATGCACTCTAACATCGCTTGCAGAGCGCTTACGTCGTGATGGGCACGGTGAACGGTGTCTAGATTGAGTATGGATTGGGGTGAAATCTTCGATCGCTAAATGTGCGCTATGGAGCCTGCAGGAGGAGGAGATATAACGCAACTTTGAAAAGCGGGCAGGTCACTATGGACAAATAGCCCTCACTTTCGGCAACATAACAGTGTTTTTGAAATTCAGCGTTTCGTGTCGTTTCGCGTGGTCCGCATCCTTGAACGCCGACATTGAGAGCCCCTCGCACAACAATACGCTGCGCGCATGGATAAACGCCATTAACCTCTTAGACCACCATCAGCACGGCGCTGTCAGGCTCGGCGAACCGTGACAGGTACGCCATTGACGGCGGCGTTACCGGACAGCACATCCAGGTACTGATCATCGGTTACGTCATTGCAGCTCACGCCCGCGTGGGCGATGGCGGTCTTCATGCGAATACCGTGTCGGTCGTGGCCAAAGCCGTGGGGTAGGCTGACCACGCCGGGCATCATGTCTTTCGTCGCCTCTACCGTCACGTCGACTGAGCCTACTCTCGAGGCGAGAGTCACGCGAGTCCCAGGGGCGATACCCTGATTAGCCATATCGTCCGGGTGCATCATTAGCGTGCAGCGGTCACGGCCTTTTACCAGACGGTGGTAGTTGTGCATCCAGGAGTTATTGGAGCGCACGTGTCGACGACCGATCAGTCGCAACTTGCCGGTATCCGGTTGCTGGAACTCGTCGAAAAGTCGGCGTAGGTCAGCTATCGCTTGGGGGGTATCGCAGCGGATTGTTTTTTCTGCTGTTGCCAGGCGTTCGGGCAGTTGTGGTCGCAGTGGGCCCAGGTCTATGCCGGAGGGGTTCTGGCGCAGTTTTTCCAGCGATAGGCCCTCGGAACTGTGTGGCCCTAGTTGCAGGCCCAGATCGATGATCTCATGGGGTGCCATGGCAGGCTGCTCCGGTTTGCCCAGCAATTTGCCCAGTCGGTTACCCAACTGATTAAAAATTTCCCAGTCGTGCAAGCTACCTTCAGGTTTGTCGAACACAGCCTCGTTGTGACGTGTGGTATTGCGCACGGCAAAAAGGTGAAAGCTGATGTCGTAGTGATCGTGTTCCAGTGCGGAGGTGGGGGGCAGAATGATGTCCGCGTGTCGTGTGGTTTCATTGATGTACGGGTCCAGCGATACCATAAATTCCAGCCCTTCCAGGGCGCTGTCCAGTTGCCGTCCATTGGGGGTGGACAGCACCGGGTTACCGGCCCCAGTAAACAGTGCCCGAATCTGCCCCTCGCCCGGGGTGCTGATTTCTTCTGCCAGACAGGCGGAGGGCAGTTCCCGGTCAAACTCGGGCAGGTTGCGCACGCGGCTTTGATGTCGGTCGTGGCCTCCGGGGCTACTGGTCATAACGGTATCCACTGCTGGTGTGGCGAACAGGCTACCGCCAGGTTTGTCCAGGTTGCCAGTGGCGATGTTGATCAGTTGAATCACCCATTGGCACAGTGCGCCATAGGCCTGAGTGGAGACGCCCATGCGGCCGTAGCACACAGCGTTGTCGGCGGCAGCAAATTCCCTGGCGATGCGCCGTATCACGTCTGCCTTGATTCCCGTATGGGCGGCGGCAAGTTCCGGTGTAAACGTCTCGATCGCAGTCGCCACTGCATCCAGCCCGGTGGTGAAAGCGGTCAGCGCGCCGGGCTTGGTGAGGTGTTCGCTGAAGAGGGTATTGAGCAGTGCCAACAGGAATAGGGCGTCGGTACCGGGGCGGATGAACTGATGCTCGCTGGCGATGGTCGCGGTTTCTGTCCTGCGCGGGTCGATGACTACCAGTTTACCGTCGCGCGCGGTTAGCGCCTGCAGGCGCTTCTTTACGCCCGGTACGGTCCAGATACTGCCGTTAGAGGCCAGCGGGTTTGCGCCTAGCATGAGCAAGTAGTCGGTGTTGTCGACGTCAGGTACGGGAATCAGCAACTTGTGCCCGTACAGCCACAATGAGGTGAGGTGGTGGGGCAGTTGGTCCACGCTGGTCGCAGAGAAACGGTTGTTGCTGCGGATATGTTGGAACAGGTTGCTCTGGTGAGTCATCATGCCGTAGTTGTGCACCGAGGGGTTGCCCATGTAGATACCCACAGCGTTTACCCCGCGCTCGGTAATAATCTGCGCTAGCCGGGTAGCGGTGGTATCCAGCGCCTCGTCCCAGCTGATGTCCTCCCAGTGGTCCTCTCCGTCATCACCGCGCACTCTTTTCACCGGAGCGCGCAGTCGGTCCGGGTCTGTGTGCAGATCCTTCAGGGCCACTGCCTTGGGGCAGATGTGGCCTTGGCTTAGCGGGTCGGTCTTGTCGCCCTTGATGGAGACAATATCCGCTCCCTCGGTTTCAATCACGAGCCCACAGATGGCCTCGCACAAATGACAAGCACGATAATGGGTTTTACGGGCCATAAATTCACCTATCTGAATGTCAGTTCATCGTCTTTTAAGTTGCTATAGCCTAGGCAGCAAAACCCAGATGTCCCTAGGGATATTGACACGTTAGCGTGTCAGTGTCGCCTCTCCCTACTTTTACTGCCGCTGAGAGGGTTCGCATTGGAGCAGATAGTGCTCATAGGGATACGCCAATACACCCGCCCACTGGGAATGTATAAATCCTGCTCAAGGCGCACAAAACATTGCGATTCATGCCATTTTTCTGTTATTTTCAAGATTGGCTCCAAAGAATTCGGGATTACTGTGATGTCTTTAAATCGAGTTTCACCTCTATTAAAGATGTGCAGTCTGATATCGCTGCTTGCCATTGTCTCCGCCTGCAGCGATAGCGATAATGATCAGCCCTCCGAAAACGCTGCTCCGATGGCTTCGGCCCGTGTAGCAACCGAGGCAGACTTACTGTCCGGGCCACTCGCGCGCGGTGTCCCGGGTGATTACGTGCTCGAGAACGAGAATTTGCGGGTCATCATTCAGAAAGCAGGCCGGCAGTGGCTTAGCATCGGTACATTTGGCGGCAACATCATTGATGTCAGTCGTAAGGACGCCGCGGGCGCCATGCTGCCCGATCATCTAGAAGAATTTGTGATCGGCCTGAATATCGAGAACACGCCAAACTACACGGATATTCGTGTGCAGAACGATGGCAGCGACGGCGAACCCGCCGTGATCTGCGCTACTGGGCCCGATGATTTGCTGGAACTGGCCAATCCCAGTTCTGCGGTGGCTGGTTTTGGTGTCACGCTGCCAACCGCTGCAGATGACAAAGATTTGCCCGTCGAAATTGAAACGTGCTATAGCCTGGCGGTGGGCGACAGATATGTCGTACTCGACAGCACGTTCAAGAACCTGAGTTCGGATACGTTTGATGTCTTTATGACAGAGTATCTCAACGGTTCTGGCCAGGTCGAATTCTTTCAGGTCAATGCGGGATTCGGTGATCCGACGCTCACCTCGTCTTGCCCAGAACAGACCTACGTTGCCTGCGGGGCTCTGGATGGAGGTCTCTGCGACCAGTGTAATTTTGTTGCCTATGGCGGCGTAGGCGGCGCAGAAGGCGTGTCATATGGCCTCATTCACGGTGAACAGGGTTCGTCTAGTTTTTCACAGGTCGGCGTCAATATTATCGTATACGGCAGTTCGGCAGCGGAACTTCTTGTTGGAATTGAGCCGGCAAATTACACGATCCCCGCAGATGGCGCGTTATTACTGCGGCGATACTTTGCCGTCGGTGATGGCACCATCGCCAGCATTGCAGATATTCGCAATGACATTTTTGGCATAGAGGCGGTTGCCGTCAGCGGCACGGTGAGCAGCGCGGGAGAGCCGCTGCAGAATGCTCAAATAGTGGTGTATCAGGTGCTAGATGCCGAGGCGAATCCACCGGCATTGTTTATTGTTAACCACAGTACGACAGATGCCGCCGGCGATTACAGCCTCAACGTTCCTCCTGGTGATTACCAGATCAGGGCAAACATGGAAGGCTACCGCTTTTCCGATAACGACCCATTGACACTGGTAGTTGAGACAGACGTGGCGGTGACTCGCGATTTTGACATGCCCCCGTCAGGCTTTCTCGACGTCACGGTTATTGACGAGACTGGACCCGGCCCTGCTAAGTTGCAACTGGTTGGGTTTGACCCGAGTCCACCCTTAACGAACGTTGCGGCGACGCTTATTGGGGGCCAAGAGGCCGGCGTGTTTAGTGATTACAAGGCAGACGGCTTGCCTTTTGGTATCGCGCAAGTCGCCTTTATTGATCGTGAGGGGGCCAGTGAGCGGATCACTGTAGAGCCCGGTGATTATCAACTGGTGATATCACGCGGACCTCGTTATTCCGTATACAAAAAAGATATCACCATTACGGCGGGGCAGGTGACGACAGTGCAGGCGGAAATTGTCAGGCTGATTGATGACAACGGTTTTGTACACAGCGATTTTCATGTGCATGCCATCCAGAGCCCTGACTCGAGCGTCACCTTTGCTCAGCGTGTAGCGGTAATGCTGTCAGAGGGGATGGACTTTTTCGTGGGTTCAGATCACGGTGTTCGCTCTGACTATGCGCCGACCTTGCGGGCTATGGGTGTAGAAGACCTGATTGGCGTCGCGGTCAGTAGTGAGACCACCACCTTCGATTATGGGCACTTCAATGCTTGGCAGTTGACCATTGATCCAAACAGCATTAGCGGTGGGTCTTTCGACTGGGCCGGCCCCGCACCTCCAGGACGAGATTTCCCCGCGTACGGATACTACAACCTGTCGCCTGCTGAAATCATTGCGGGACTACATGACGACCCCAAGGATAATGTTGTGGTGCAGATTAACCATATTGGGAGTTATTTTGGCGCCGGTGGTTTGGCGATTGATACGGGCATGACACCCCCACGATCGACTGCAAATTTAGTGGCCAAACGGCTAGATCCATCGATAGTTAACGCTTTTGACGATGGGTTTGATGCGCTGGAAGTATGGATTGGCGCCAATGGCCGGAGTGCGATAGACAGCGAGTTTGTGGGCCAAAACATGGGAGACTGGTTCAACCTCATGAATCAGGGTATTGTGAAAATTGGTGTCGCCAATTCTGATACTCACAATTTCAGATTTACCCATACGTCAGCACGTACATTGATCGCCAATGCGACCACCAATCCACCGGACGTTGCGGCAGACGCCGAAGCCCTCGCTGCAAATCTGTTGGCTGGTAAAGTGTTGGGTACAAACGGACCGCACCTTTTAGTGCAGGCGGACGGAGAGTTCAGCGGCACTAGCCAGCACGCGGGTCTGCGTCTCGAAGATAGCGTCACCATGTCGGCTGATTCCGGCAGTGATGTTGTGTTAACCGCTTCTGTTATTACACCGGAGTGGGCACCGGTGGATACGATAAAGTTCTATATCAACAATCAGCCTGAGCTCCTCACTGCTAGCGATGAGGCCGCTCGCTACGGGGTCTGTGCCAATGCACAGATCAGTGCCGGTGATGAAGATTGGGAGGAAATTGAGGTCGTGATCAACGCCGCAGTCCAAGGTGGATCGCGCATCGACATCACCGCGACCTTAACGCTTGAGGGAATTGACGACGACACCTGGGTTGTGGTGACGGCGAGCGGTACCGATGGGGTCTCCCCTCCGCTGTTTCCAGTTCACCCTGCCAGTCTGAACAGGGATAGCAACAGCACACTGGAGGACCTGACAGACGGCAATCTTGGAGAATCGGGTGTTCCTGCATTCGCCTTTACCAACCCCCTGTTTATTGATGTAGATGGTGATGGCTGGACGGCGCCGGGTGTGGCCAATGCGAGTTGCGAGCCGATTTGAGACACCTTACATCGTCAAAATAGCCCTCAGTACACTCACAAAAGCAATGGGTTGATCAAGCATCAGGTGATGCCTAGCGTCGGGAATGCCGATCATCGGTATATGCCCACCACCACACTCCCTTACATAGTCGGCAGAATCGGCATCGAATAAATCGCTCTGCTCGCCATAAACGATCACTATAGGGCCAGGCGCATTAGCCGTGCGTTTGCCTTGCATCAATAAGCGCTCATGCAAATCTGTACTGCGGTCAAATACACTGGGATGAAACTTCCAGGACCAACCGCCTTCTACTGCTTTCAGAGAATGAAAGGCCATGTAGTCAAACAAATACGCTTCGTTCACTTTCTGGGGTGGTGACAAGACAAAGCGGGCTTTAGCGGTTTTATAGTTTGGGTAAACGCGATTGGGTCGATATGGATCCTGTGATCCCGGCGGTCGACTTTCCTTTGCATGCGCTTTGAGCCGATCTGGACGCAGGGTCATTAAATCGCAGATAACCAGGCGGGAAAATTGCTCGTGGCAATGCTCCATCGCGGTCAACCCGACGCTGCCACCATACGAATGCGCGACGATGGTTGGCTTGCGACCGTTATCCAGCAATCCGGTTTTGCTAGCAACATCTATTAGCTCTTGCAACCGAACCTCATCAGGATATTCCTCACGAGCGCCCGAATCTCCCATGCCGGAAAAGTCATAGGCGACTACGTAATAATCGTTGGCTAGAAGAGGCGCAATAAATGCAAAACATCGCGCGTGTGCGAGAAACCCATGAAGGAGCAAGACACCCGGATTGGCAGGATTTCCCCAGCTAAAGTAATGTATCGGGCAACCTGCAGAATCCAGCCAACCCTCTTTGCGCGGGGCGGCGAGTGCGTCTTCAAACCATGACGGGGTTTTCGATGAATCGACAGGGATTTCGACCGACAAGTCGGGAGATGATGTCACACCAGTATCCATAAACAGGGACTCAGAAAAATGAACGCAAGAGTTTACAGCAAAAGCTGTCCAGTATGATCGCTATGAGTAGACCGATGGCGTGGGACTGCTACTTTTGAGCTTGGTACATTCAGAATTCTGTAGCTAACTAAAGAGTTCGCTGGGGTAATGAAAGGTGAGCTTATTTTAGCTCTAGAGTCGCAAATTTAGATTCGAATGATTAGACAAAGCGTCTTTGAGCGCAGTATAACCAACCTTCAGCGAGTTTGCCCGTATTCTTAGCCCTTTGCCTGCTATCCATGCAAATGGATATCGATGTTTTATCGGCCGCAACAATGTGGTTCGCCCTGCGAGTGGTTTACTTGCCTCTCTACAAGGTTGGCGTAGCCTACTTGCCCTCAGGTGTTTGGATCGGATCTGGTGTTTGCATGGTCTCAATGGCGATTCAAGTCGCTGAAACAGGCTAGCAAGCTGGCGTCTATGACTGCTAGAATGCCCCACGGGAGCTGCAAGTAGGCATGTGATATGATAATAACTAGAATAATTAAGGTTCTATTTCAGTTTTTCAATATCGCTGGTGCTTTGATTTTTGACTCCTGAAACTGATGACACGAGTTATCGGAAGCTCGGTCATGAGCCAGCACTGGATGGCATTCGTGGACTAGCAGTTCTCCTCATTGTCTTGTGGCATTACCCGGATGAAATTCTCGAGCGGCCTTTCGATTGGCTGAAATCCGGTCACCTTGGAGTGGATCTCTTTTTTGTGCTGAGTGGATTCCTCATTACCGCGCTGATGCTCAACGAATATAACCGCGACGGAAAAATCAGTTTACGGGGTTTCTATCGGCGTCGTGTGCTTCGCCTCGTTCCGGCCCTAGTGCTCTTTCTGGTCGCGCATTTCGTGTGGGCACTTGTGACGGATATTCCCGCCGGCTTTTCAAGTCCGGGGACCGAGTTGAGAAGTGAGATAGTGAGTGTTGTTAGTGCACTGTTCTTCTCGATCAACTTGATAGGGTACTTCGACTACTCAGCTACACGTGGAATAGGGCACCTCTGGTCCTTAGCAGTTGAGGAGCAGTTTTATCTCATCTGGCCTTTTCTAACAGTGGCACTATTAAGTCGCGCCACCTTCCCCTTCCGATGCGTAATCGTGATCGCATCTTTGCTAATCGCCTTTGTGGGACATAACTACGTCTGGGACGGGTTCGGTGTATTTCCGCGCTGGGGGTTAACCGTCGCTGTCGGATTTATGGTGCTTGCTCTGCTGCAAGCAAGTGAACGACAGAAGTGGGAGGTACGAGCGCTTGCTGTTCTGGCTGCACTAGTAGTCGCAGTGCTTATGTACCGAATGGGTTCTTTTGTTCAAGGGTCCTTCGGTTCGGCTGCAGCACTCTACGGCAGCTTAGGATCTCGTGCTGATTCTTTGATTGTAGGGGCTGCTCTTGCCTACCTCTGGATTGGGGGACGCATTCCTTATCGGTGCCCGACGGCAGTGTCTCTTGTCGCTTGGGCAGTTTTCGGCGTGTTTGTCGTGTTCTTCACATTAGGTGAGCCGTTCTTCTTCGAATGGGGTTGGACTGCCACAGCCATCTGTGGCGCGCTCATCCTGTGGGGCGCACTGGGGTCACAACATACAGTCTATGGTCGCGTTCTGACATGGCCATGGCTCCGAGCCATAGGAAAGGTGTCCTACGGGCTGTACCTTTGGCATCACCTTGTATTCACCGCCGTGCGCTATTGGTATGGGGACGAATCTATTTTACTTAAGACTATTTTGGCCGTCGGAATCACTGCAGGCATTACTACTGCATCATGGTTTCTTGTAGAGCGCCCAATGCTTGCCTATAAATCAGCGCGCGGCGCAGGGAACGGTGCTGACAAGATGCTGTTGAAAAGTTAGTACAGTATCCGCTATGGGGTTGGAATTTTAAAAAAAACAGCCGAGGTTCTCATTTCCTCGTTGCCAAACACACGCGGAAAATGTGTTTGAGCTGGAGTACCCGCCAGCCACTATCACAAGTGGGCGAGAATATCGGCTATCTACTGCAACGGGTAGATAAGGTCTGCGTCTGCGGCAGCCTCAGGAGCGATCAAGCGACGTCGGTCGTCCTGCCACTGCAATACATAATTGGTCCTACCGATCTGGCGACCGGTATCGTCTACATCATAGGGCCCAATTAACGCACGGAAGTACATGGTGTTGAGTTGCTCGCGCACGGCATCGTGGTCAATGGTGTTCGCCAGGCGCACGGCTGCTTCAAGTATTTCGCCTGCGCTATAACCGATAACCGCATAAACGCCAGGATTGTAGCCATAGCGCCTGCTAAAACGGTATGCAAAGTCCTGAGCACCCGGCTTCTTGGAGCTGCGCAGCCATTGGACGACACCGACAACACCCTCTGCGTCCGGGCCTAACTCATCTTTAAATTCGCGCATGCCTGGCCCCGCTGTAAAGCCTAGCATTTTTGGCTTTACACCCTCAGTCTTTAGCGCGCGCACTACTTCTATAGAGTCCTCGAAATAAGAAACACCGATGATCACGTCAGGGTTTGCTGCGCCTAAGCGTTTTGCCAGACCACTAAAATCTCGCTGTTCAGGGGCATAGCCCTCGTCCAGTACAATAGTTATGGCTGCATTATTGCGAACACTCGCAGCGACTTCTTCGCCAAATTCGGTGCGCGCGTAGATCAGTGCAATACTCTGTGCGCCGGCGTCGACGGCGACTTGCAGCCCTTGCATATAATCATCAGCGGGAGTGTCGGCGCCGAAAATATTTTTTAGCCCTCGATTCCATATTTTTTCGGATGAAGCCGCAGCGGAAATCATCGGCGTATTAAATTCTTCCGCAACGAGACTTGCCTCAAGCGTTAGCGATGAAGAGTAGGGGCCCACCAAAAAATCCACATTATCCTGCTCTAGTAGCTTAGTAAACCCCGCGACAGTGCCGGCATCTGTGGAGGCATCGTCGTAGTAGACTATTTCAACGGGCCGACCGAGTAACGCTCCCCGTGCGTTCACATCCGTCGCCCACATCTGCAAACCGCGCAACTGTTCTATGCCGAACCCACTATAGTGACCGGTCAGTGACTGGGTGGTGCCTATTCTAATAGGGTCGGCAGATTTTGCCGCGCCAGACATTGTCAGGGCGCAGAGAAAAAAGATCGAGAGTAGATGCCGAGTCACGTTGGTCCCCATTATTCGTTTACGTCCAGCTTGCGCTTAGTGGAGCTTAGCCAGCGCACCATTTCATACTCAAATGCAGATCCGTTTTGATAATAACGGAACGGGTTGTTGGCCCGCGCATTAATCGGGTAGACAATGAACGCGCCTAGCGTCACCTCGGAACTAAAGATCGCATCAGAGGCCGCACCTGCGACATAGAAGTCAGGTAGCAATCCAGCACTGTCGCGCAGATTCGAAGGGCCTAAAAACGGCAGCACTAAATAGGGGCCCTGACTTACTCCCCAGTGTCCCAGTGTTTGGCCAAAATCTTCGACCGGGCGAGGAATCTTCATTTTTGTGGCTACGTCTACTAGTCCGAATATGCCAACCGTAGTGTTGACCAATACGCGCCCGGTATTCTGAAAAAACTTCGTAGGCGCCAACTGCAGTAGTGAATTAAACATTGAGGTTACGTCTACTAAATTTCTAAAGAAATTAGAGACGCCTGTTCGAGCAAAGGACGGGAGAACCGTCTCGTAGCCTCGAACGATAGGGAGATAGACAGCATTGTCGAACTCGTAATTAAAATTGTATATATGCTTATTCATGTTTTCCCAAGGGTCATAAACTGCTGTCAGATCCACATGGTCCGGCGGCAGTATCGCCTCGGCGGTGAATACGGGTTCGGGGTAATCTGCAGCCTGCGGTTGTATTTGGGGGCTGCTGCTGCAGGCGCCAATAGAGGTAAGGAGAACTAGCAAGGACAGACGCAGCAGGAGATGTGTCATTGCTGTGTCTCCTCGCTACTAAACGTCGCGACCATATGGGCAACATTTTCGCTATAATTGATGTTGCCGATGTGGCCTCCGTAGGGGTATATCGTCGCTCTGTCCCCAAAGACTTCGCTGAAGAAATTAATTTCTCCGGGCTCCAAAATGATGTCGTCGGCATTGTGCATCACCGTAATTTTCTTTGTGTTACGCAAGTAATCTTCTATGGTCCTCAAGCTGATAGTGGCGATGAACTCGTCCTGGGTTACATTTGGATAGTCCGCTTTATAAAAGGGATAGAAAAACTCGAAGTAGTAATCGGTAAAACCTAATCGCACGGCAACATCATCGTAGATTTGGAGGTTGCTGTAACGATCCAGTGGCAACCCTTTGGGCTTGATATAACCGTAATCTGCCATGACATCAGCTGTAAACGCCAGCGTCGAAGAGGATAGGCGGAAGGACGTACCAATAAGCGCGGCCAGCTGTTCGTCTTTCAAGTCCAGTTTTTTATAGACTTGGTAAAGAAAGTTGTCACCGCCACTGCCAACCGGTGTTGTATAAGTTGTCGCATAGGCATGCATGAGTCTGTTTGCAAATCGGTCAAAATTGTCGACCCCGCCCGGTATGTCTTGCGTCATGCGATCCAGAAGTGAGATGGAGTTGTATAGAGATACCGGTGGGTTAATTAGCAGCACGCGCTCAAAATTGAAGGCCTTTCGTTCCTCGTCAAGCTTTGATACGTAGGCGGCATTGAAGCCACCAAGGCTAGGGCCTATCACATTAAAAGAGGTCACTTGAATGTCTTGCTTGATGTCGGCCCAAATCATTTCAAACACGCGATAAATGTCTTCAGCGTCCCTTTCCGCATGGCCAACGACTCCCGTTTTAGAGGCTGCGATGACAAAATTATTGTAGGTGGGAGAAGAAGTAGAGACGACGTGAAAACCGGCTTGATAAAAGGCTTTGGCCATGTTCTTGTTCGTCGCGCCATTGTGTGAACCGCCTGTTCCGGCGATGATGAAGATTAAGGGAGCATCACTATCTTGCAATGCGACTGAATAGAGCAATTTACTGCCGTAAAAAAACACGTCCGGCGTAACCCGCTCAGGAAATATCGTAATACTCTTTCCTGTGAAGGGGATGCTTTTTGGCAATTGGGCTTGGAATTCTACAGGGGTGCCGACGACGGTGGCGGCGAAACGGTCAGTAATGGGGTATCCGTAGTTCTCTACGGTGACGACTGAGGCGCAAGTTAATGAAGCAAATAGAATTGAGCACAAGCCGAAAAGTCGCGCCTGTGTGGATTTTTTAATGATCACATGAATTCCGGTTTGTTCGCCTATTAGTGTATAGATGGTGGCACGAATAGCCTGTCCTGTCACTAGCTCCGTTAAAAAAAGGTGCCCGGCAAGCGCGTCAGAATGAGGCTCGCAGGTGGGCTAGAGATGCAGTACTTCGATCAGCTCGTTGCGGAGATCGCAGGGGGCTATCACTTTGTCGAAAGCCATCGCGTCAGCGGGTACCCAGGCACCTGACTGTAGGTCCCTCAGGTTCTGGGCCTCCTCTTCACTAGCGCGAGCAGCTTCGGCGCCGCCTATGGCGGGTATTCCACCCAGATTGACGCAGGGCAGGGCCAGACTAATGATCTGGTTGTCCCAAGGATTCATGCCCATCACGGAACTGCCAAACCCGAACGCTTTACGCAGGGTTACCACAATTTTTTTCCCTCGATAGCGACGCTGCGCTTGAAACATGTGGCCGGCGGCTTTTAGCACGCCTGATTTTTCTGCTGCGGGCCCGGGCATGACGCCGGGGTTGTCCAGCAGATTGATCAGCGGGAGGCCGAAGTTGTCTGCTACCTCGATAAAGTGGCTGGCCTTTTCTGCACACTGCCGTGTGATAGCGCCGGCCTGAACGCAAGGCTGGTTGGCAATCAGCATGCAGGGGATACCACCGACCCGAGCCATGGCAGTAATGATACTGCGGCCGTAATCAGGTTGTAGTTCGAACAGGCTCTGGCTGTCGACCAATTCGTGTAACACCTGATGCATATCGTAAGTCTGGTTCACCTGTGGTGGGATGATGTCCATTAAGGCTTCAACTTGGCGTTTCGCGGCCATGGGGTGGTCCCGGCATTCAGGAAGAGGATCGCCCGCTCGCGGCGGGAGTAGGCATAAAAAGTAGCGCGCCATGGCGAAACAATCCTGCTCAGTTTTGCCTAGGTTATGTGCCACGCCGCTAGCGTGCGTGTGCAGGGTGGCGCCGCCAATCTCCTCCGGTGTCGCTTCAATTCCGAGGGCGGCTTTCACCAGAGGCGGGCCAGCAGAAAATAAGGCAGAGCCTTCCGCCATGATAATCAGATCGGCGAACATTCCTGTCAGTGCGCCGTGACCCGCAGAGGTGCCAAGTACCAGTGTCACCACCGGCACCAGCCCCTTCAGGTCGGCAACCAGTTGCAGATCGTTGGGGCTGTTAGGGTAGCGCTCCCCCTGGTTTCCTGCGCGTTCCCCGGCACCATCCAGCATCAGCACGAGAGGTAGTCGCTGTTCCAGTGCCAGTCGCACCAGTCGGGTACGCTTGGCGCCATTGGGATGTCCGATAGAGCCACCTTTGACCGTAAAGTCCTCGGCGATGACCACGAAGCTGCGGCCATCGATGCGTGCTGTACCCCCTACGAGGCCATCTCCAGCGAGTGTTTCCTGCCCGCCCGGGTGATTGCCGCCGGCGAGTGCGCCATACTCATTGAAGCTGGCAGTATCGCAAAGGCCTATGATGCGCTCTCGTACAGTGAGCCGACCTTTTTCGTGTTGTTTTTTAATTTTGTCGGCTCCGCCCATTGATTCTGCGAGGGTGGTGCGTTGTTGTAACTGATCCAGGAGTGTTTGCCATCCCTCGCGATAGGTATTCAAGAGACTGTTCCTCGGGTAGATTTTGTGGACATCAGGCCGAACATACGGGATGATTTTTTCTAACACAACCAACAGATGCGATTCTTTGGGCGTGATGCGGTGCTTGCAAGCATGATTTTAACGGTTTACTCGTTTGATATATTAAGGTGGGAAGGAGGTTTTCATTGGCTACAGAGCAGGTGTTATTGGTTGAGGCGCGCGGGTCAGTGGAGTGGGTTACGCTTAACAGGCCGGAGTCAGGTAACGCACTGAATACTAAGATGGTCGACGCACTAATCGCCTACTTCGAGGGCCTGCGTGAACGAGAGGATGTCCGCATCGGCGTGCTGAAGGCAAATGGCCGACACTTTTGTGTGGGGCTTGATCTTGCCGCGGGCGCATTTGATTCCCAGCAGCGCAATCCACGCAACGTCTGGTCGGTGCAACGTCGTATTGCCCGTATCTACCTAGCGATGCGTAAATGCCCCCAACCTATTATTTGTCTGGTTCAAGGCGCGGCCTGCGGTGGCGGCTTCAGTCTTGCCTTGGCTTCTGACATTCGTATTGCCGGAGAAAGTGCTAAAATGAACGCGGCTTATATCAAAATCGGATTGACCGGTTGCGACATGGGCAGTAGTTATTTCCTGCCCAGACTCGTGGGTACATCGGTGTCGTCGGAGCTGTTGATGACCGGGCGCTTTATTCATGCGACGAGGGCGCTCGCAGTAAGCCTTGTGTCTGAAGTCGTTCCCGATGATGCGCTAGAGAGTGCGGCTCAGGGTTTTATTGATGACATGTTACTGACATCGCCCATGGGATTGCGCCTTACTAAGGACGCACTGAACTTCAGTGTGGATGCGTCGAGCCTGGAGGCGGCGATGGCAGTTGAAGATCGACACCAGTCTCTGCTGGCGCTCACAGACGATGCGGTGGAGGCAGGTTTGTCTTTCTTTGAAAAACGGAAACCCCAGTATCAGGATCAATAGTGTGGAGGATCAGTCCGAGTTTTAGGCTGTTTCCTCAACAATTAACGGCATTTTTGTGTATACTGGGCGGCTTTCCCACATAAAAGGTAATAAACATGGTACGCAAGCCCACGAGAGCGCCAGCCAAGAGAAAGCAACCGGCGGCAGTGGAAACCTCGCAGTCGATTGAAGATCAAACCAAAGAGTTTTTGAAGTCTGGCAATAAGATTGATGTCATTCAGACCGGCATCAGCGGGCAGCCTACGATGGCGGTCAACAGGCATATTAAGCTGGGTAACAAAACCGCCGCATCCTAGTGCTGCGCAGTGGATGATAGCCGTGAGAGCGGTGATAGACGTTACTTTCCCGACGAGATCGCATCTAACCCTCATTGACTCCCAGTGTCAGTGCTGTATGCTAGTGAGTGCTTGTAAGTAAAAAGTTCTTATGTATACCGTTCCGAAGTTTCGCAGTCAGTACCTCGCCTTGCTTTCATAAGTAATTGCAATAGCACTTCAAGCACAATCTGCCTTTCATCGAAGGGCATCAATTACCTTTGAAAATATAGGAAGTATGTATGTCTACTGTTACTGGAACCGTTAAGTGGTTCAACGAAACTAAAGGCTTTGGTTTTATCGAGCAGGAATCTGGACCGGACGTGTTTGCGCATTTTAGCGCTATTTCGGGTTCAGGCTTCAAGACGCTGGCCGAAGGTCAGAAAGTTGAGTTCACTGTGACTCAGGGCCAGAAAGGTCCTCAGGCAGAGAACATCGTAGCGGTTTAATCCCGCAGCGTTTAAAGGCCCGCCCTGTTTACAGTGCGGGTTTTTTATTGCCCAGCTTTTATGCAAGGCAAGTAAAACTGCTCATACCAGCGTCGTAGTTTGTTAATTGGGCCGTCCCCGTCACACAATATGGGGTCTTCCCGGTAAACCTTATCTTTCCAAATTTCTACGTCCTGGCCAAAGGCGACATGTGCCATTTGAGGGTATAGCTGCGCAAATTCGTCGGGCAGGGGCTGGTCTGTCAGGCTACTCACCATCACCGCCGAGCACAGATCTACTTCATTATCGTTAATGACCGTGTGGCTATTCACCCACCAACTCTTAAAACTCATTTGTGGACCTGTTGACTCGGTTTGGTAATACATGATCGACGGGCCATGATAAGTGGCATCACCCCAAGCATCGGCTTCTTCACCTCCTTCTTTACGCGCCTCCTCCAGGTCAAAGATTACCCCGGGCGGAATAATCATGTTCGCGCTGGGGTCGCTTTTTACGGTTGATAACTGTGTGACACTGCGTTCGCTAAATCGATTCTCCCACGACTGAACGCGGCCCCCATGAACATGGGGGAAATGCGCGATATCGACAATATTTTCGATAATATCACAGGGCTTGGCGCGAATTCGTGAGCGATAAAACATCCAATCTCCCCAACCCTGCTGGCCCCACTCAGGGATGCCGGGCAAATAATGCTCGGGCTCCTCGCCGTCAGTTGCGTACCACAGGGCGATAAAGCCATTTTTCTCTAGCACTGGCCAGCCCTTCAATGCATTTGCGGCCCTGTCGGGAATTGATGTGGCGTAAGGGATTTCTACACACTGCCCCCGGCCATTAAAGGTCCAGCCATGGAATGGGCAGGCGATGTTGTCGCCCCGGACGCGACCTTCACCACTGCCAAGGTTGGCGCCTAGATGCGGACAGTGCGCATCCAGGATTGCCACGGTGCCTGACTCTCCCCGATAGGCCACTAGGTCCTGTCCAAAGTAGTGCAGCTGTTTTACCTCGCCCACCCGCAATTCCGAGGAAAACAGCGCAATGTGCCATCCTCTGGCATAGCGTCCTGGCTTCAGAAAGGCATATTTAGGTGTGCTCATGCGGGTACTCCTCTGCTGCGTCCTGTTCGAACGCATGTTGTGCAGCGATGTAGGCGAACGTCATAGCGGAGCCGATGGTTGCACCTGCCCCTGGATAGGTGTCACCCATTGCAGCGGCACTGGCATTGCCCGCCGCGTAAAGACCCTTAATGACGGCTCCGTTGTGATGCAATACCCGTGCCTGCTCATCGCAGAGTAAGCCTCCCTTGGTATCGAGGTCGCCTGGCTCACAACGCAACGCATAGTAGGGGGCCGTTTCCAGTGGACCCAGAGACGGGTTCGGGCTGACAGATTTGTCGGCATAATAGCGATCGTGTACCGTTGAACCACGGCCAAATTCCGGGTCTTCGCCGTTGCGCGCATGACGATTGAAGTGCGCTACAGTATTTACCAGCGCGTCGCGATCAATCCCTAAGTTATCTGCCAGTTCTTCGAGGCTGTCCGCTTTCGTTAGCAGGCCCGTGTCAAAATTACTGGGATCAAGTGTGTTGTCGCTCTCCACCTTTCCAGGCTTGATATGGCCAACCGCATATTTTTGTCGATAAGTGGCGTCAAACACCAAGTAGCAGGGAATTGCCTGCTCACCTCTGGCCTCGCTGGCATATTGTTCCTTGACGAGATCCTCGTAGGGCTGGGCTTCATTCGCAAAGCGCTTACCATGGCGATTCACCATAATAGACCCTGGGTTAGATTTGCCCGCGATCAGCGCAAGCACTCTACCGTCCGGGATCGCATACGTTGGAGACCACCAAGCGCATTCCATAAAACCCAGCGCTGCGCCAATCTGCTCGCCCATAGTGACGGCGTCACCGGTGGCCCCCGGGGCGGCGGCGGTCCAGTCTTTTCCTATGGGTGCCTGCTGATATTGCTGTCGCATCGTGGCGTTGTGAGAAAAACCTCCCGTTGCCAGAAGTACGCCACGCCGGGCATGTATGCGCTGTATCTTCCCCTCGTGCTTGACCAGTGCACCGATGACTCGGCCCTTGTCCTGCAATAATTGCTGCACAGGTGAATCCAACCATAGTGGAATATTGCGATCCTGAAGGGATAAACGTAAGCGCGCCACAAGTGCCGGCCCCAGTGTGAGGCGATTATCGCGCTGGCGTTTCAGGCGGGCAGGAATGTCCAAAAGCAAGCGAGAGAACAGTCGCAGACCGAGCCAATAAGCACCGGCGTTCATTTCCTGCAAGCGTTGGCCTTCTTCCACGGTGACATTGAACGGCATCAGTCCATCGTAGTGGCCCAGCATCAGTGTGTTTGCATCTTGCCCCAGCCTGCGAAGGTTTATAGGGGCGTTGTCCATGGACCGCCCCCCGGATTTGTAGCCCTGAACATTTTCGTAATAGTCCATATAATTGGGTAGGGCGGAATAGTGCACATGACTATGTTTCATCATGAAAGCCAGCATTTCTGACGCCCGCTGCGCATAGGCCATGATGCGGGCATCACTCACGCTGTCGCCGATAAGGCCCTTTAGGTAGGCATAGGCTTCCTCTGCACTATCGTTGACCTGAACCTCGCTTTGTCTGTGGTTGTTGGGAATCCACGCGACACCGCCAGATTTAGCCGTTGTGCCGCCATAGACAGATTCCTTTTCCAC
This sequence comes from Halioglobus sp. Uisw_031, assembly GCF_047729875.1. Lineage (NCBI taxonomy): Bacteria > Pseudomonadati > Pseudomonadota > Gammaproteobacteria > Cellvibrionales > Halieaceae > Halioglobus > Halioglobus sp. Uisw_031. Next base: position 1,323,836 of record NZ_CP159826.1, read on the forward strand.
CACGAGTACCGAGCCACCCAACTGGTGTGCTACCACGGCTCCGGTCATACCTGCGGCGCCAGCGCCCGCTACCAACCAGTCGATTTCGAGATCTGGACTCTCTATGGGCATGCAACTTTACTCTTATCCTTTGGTATTCAGTGTGGCAGGGCATGTCAATCGGAGCCAGTACCCACCAAAAATGCCGGCGTTCGGTTCAATATTCCGGCCACAGTGGTTGACCGGGGGCAGGTCGGGTTCTATGGTCACGAGAGAACCTATAGTCCTTTTGACAACAGCGGAAAAATTATGACAACAATGCCTCTGGCCCAAATTCACGGTGTTGACGATCTGCGCCTCGATCAGACGCCCACACCGCTTTGTGGTCCTGATGATGTTGTCGTCCAGGTGATGGAGTGCGGTATCTGCGGATCTGACCTTGGCTATTTGGCAATGGGCGGATTGACGGGGCCCGATGTTCCTATGCCTTTGGGTCATGAATTGTGGGGGGTTGTCAGTGATGCTGGCGCTAACGTGACGCATGTCGTTGCGGGGGATCGCGTTGTGGTTCAACCCATGAGCAATGGTAATAATATCGGCAATGGCGGCACAGAGGGTGGGTTTTCTCCTTATCTGTTAGTGCGTAACGCCGCTCTTGATCCGGGTAGTACACTGAAGATCCCGCCGGGTGTGCCCCACGAATACGGTGCACTCGTAGAGCCATTGTCGGTTGCGCAACACGGCGCCAATCGAGTGGCGGCGACGGCCTCTGATAAAGCCGTGATCTATGGGGCGGGGCCCATCGGCTTGTCTATGCTGCAGGTGCTTAAATACCGTGGGCTTGTAGGTACCGTCGTGGTGGATCTGTCGGATCCGCGGCTGGAAAAGGCGGCCGCATTGGGTGCTATTGCGCTGCGCGCTGACGACCCACAACTTACACAGAAGCTGATCGAACAGCATGGTACTTCGAACTTTTTTGGCATGCCCATGCCCGGCAGTACCGTATTTTTCGAGGCGACTGGCGTGCGCTCAGTGTTCGAAAAAATTGTTGCTACGGCTGGGCCTGGCAGTCGTATCTGTTTGACGGGTGTGCACAAAGAAGCGGCAACGGTTGATCTTGTTATGTTGTTGGCGAAGGAGGTTTCGATCATTCCGGCAATGGGCTACGACACAGAGTTTGATGAGGTTATGACAATGCTGCAATCCGGACAGATTGATCCGACGGTCATGGTGACACACCATTTTCCCTTGTCGGATATAGGTGCTGCTTTTGCGCTGGCACAAGACCCACAAAACGCGATAAAAATCATGGTCGATTGTCAAAGTTAGCACTTTTCGTGTCAGAATAAATCAACATGAGGCGGTTATAAGCTACATTAATGCTCTCAATGCTGCTGACAGGAAATGTGTTTGCACAAGAGGCCCAAGACAACAGTGTAAGCGACCCTTTACGTTTTGCGTCATCCGGATTGTCGATATTTGTTCGGTGATCTTCACGTTTTGGCATACCTCGCTCATTGACATACTGCGCGACTGGCGCAGAGCCTTTTCACTGGCGAACAACGGCATTACTGTGATCAGGCATTTATGGCATGTCTAGAGGCATTAAACTGGAATGACGCGAGCGGTTTAATATTTTACACTGGAATGACGCGAGCCGTTTAATATTTCGGAATAGCCTTGTTAAGTGGGTTTTTTCGTATACCTTCGCGTGCTGTTACTATTTAGAGAACGATGGTTATGGCCTTAAATCAAATATCACAGCAGCACACAAGTTTAACCAAAGTAGCTATTGGTTGGCTGCTGGCAGTCTTCGCGCTGCTCTCAGCGCAGTTAGCCTTGGCTAATGCGCCGCCGACCATCGATTCGATCGCGGCAGGCGGCCCCGGTCAGGCTGTTGTCACCTTCACCCCAGGGCTTGCGAATGAGTTCTCTCCGATCACTGGCTACCGGTATATCAATGATGACGGTACACTCATCGACTACACGCTTGGATATACGTCTTCACAGCCGACCGCAATCGCTATTGATGCGGCTGGCAACGTCTATACGGCGAATGCCAGCTCGAACAGCGTCTCGAAGATCGCCCCCGACGGCACCACAAGCGTCTTCGACATAACCGGACGCTTCCCGATCAGAATCGCAGTGGATGCCGCCGGCAATGTCTATACGGCGAATAGCCGCTCGAACGACGTGTCGAAGATCACACCCGACGGCACCTCAAGCATCCTTGCCTCCACACTTTATGGCACTGCGGCAGATACTGCGGATGGTAAATTTGGCGTCCACCCGGTTGCAATCGCAGTGGATGCTGCCGGCAATGTCTATACGGCTAACTACTCTTCGAACACCGTGTCGAAGATCACACCCGCCGGCGACGTGACCATCTTTGGGGAAACGGACGTCGGCCCAGCCGCGATAACACTTGATGCTGCCGGCAATGTCTATACCGCTAACCAAGGCTTGGGCCCTATAGGATGCCGCCCCAGGGATTGTGTAAATGTCAACAATGTATCGAAGATTAGACCCGACGGCGCCGCATTCATCCTTGGAACAACGGGAGAAGTGCCAAACGGGATAGCAGTTGATGCTGCCGGCAATGTCTATACGTCGAATGGCCTCTCGAGCAACATGTCGAAGATCACGCCCGACGGCTTCTCAACGACTTCTGAAACCATTCTAACGACAGGCGTCAGCAGCGCCCCACAGGGGATCGGCAGCGCCCCACAGGGGATCGCAGTGGATGCTGCCGGCAATGTCTATATGCCGAGTTGGTTAGACGACAACGTGACGAAAATTACCCCCGACGGCACGATGACCATCCTTGCAGGAACCGGCCACGGCCCGGTGGCTATCGCGATTGATAAGGCTGGCAATATTTATACGGCTAATTCCACCTACGGGAGCGTTACAAAGATCATCGACTCAAGCATCGCCACATACCCCGCCACAGGCGACACCAGCCCCATCACGATAACGGGGCTCTACAGTGGCACTGAATATGTCTTATCGCTGATTGCGGTGAGTGGCGCGGGTGAGAGTGTGGCGTCTAATAGTGTATCCTTTAATAACGTGGCTGCCATTGCGCCAGACGCGCCCACCATAGACTCGATAAGGCCGGGCGCCGGTCAGCTTACCGTCGCCTTTACCCCGGGGTATGACAATGGCTCGCCGATTACCAGCTACACAGCCTCCTGCCTCCGTGTGGTGGGTTCGGGGCGGGTTCGGATAAACGTAGTTGGCTCCACGTCACCTATTGCAGTCACCTCGATGTTCAATGGCGACACGTATGAGTGTTTTGTAACAGCGACGAACATTTTCGGAACTGGTCCCGCATCTGCAACGAGTGAACCATTCGTTGTCGGCACCTTCACCATTTCCGAGCCAGGCGCGCCACAGATCACTAACATCGAACCCGGCGACGCACAGGTTTCCATCAGCGTCAGTGGGGCCGATGACGGTGGCTCACCGATTACTGGCTACAATGCCTATTGTTTCGGCGAGAGATTACTTTTAGGTGCGAGTCCAACCTCACCTATCGCAGTCTCTGGCCTTACCAACGGAGTGTCGTATACCTGTGCAGTAACAGCGACCAACGATCTAGGAGAGAGCCCAACATCTGCAACGAGTGAATCATTCGTTGTCGGGGCCCCAGACACCTTCGTGCCTCCTCCGCTCTATGGCACGCCGCGGTCGAGCATTTGTTTTCCTTTGAAGATAGCACCGAGTTGCTTTTCGTCTAGCGCCACGTCTAGCGCAACGCCTGTCCCAACCAGCCCACTGTGGCTACTGGGCATCATGGCAGGACTGCTGTCGCTGGTGGGTTTCAGGAAGCTGCGTAAAGCCTGAATATCTCTGACCACCTAAGCCCGCCTAGTGCGGGTTTTTTTTGGCTGGGGATATTAGTCCGTAGTGGGGCGGTAAGCCTCGTGCGTGCGCAGGTTTCGAGGCGACACATCGGCATTTCTATGTTATCGTCTGCCGCCAATAAACTCCGGCAAGCTCTTGTTATGAAACTAACAGCACCACAGCGCGGCGTACTCGCCTCATTCGCATTCTTGCTTATTTCGATGCTATCGGCTCAGGCTTTGGCTTTAATCATTGCGCCTGGCCCCCAGACGCTCGATGTTGGGGGCCTGAGTTATAGCGACATTAATGCGACTGACGTCGAGGTAACGGGTCGCGCATCGCGCAACACTGCCACGGATATAGTGATTCCTTCCACTGTATCTGATGGCACAACGACCTACAGCGTTACGACCATTGGGGATGATGCTTTCTACGGCAACGCCCTCACCAGCGTGACCATTGGGAACAGCGTTACGACCATTGGGGAATCTGCTTTCTACGGCAACGCCCTCACCAGTGTGATTATTCCAGACAGCGTTACGACCATTGGGGATTATGCTTTCCAAGTCAACGCCCTCACCAGCGTGGTTATTCCAGACAGCGTTACGACCATTGGGGATGGTGCTTTCTACGGCAACACCCTCACCAGCGTGACCATTGGGAACAGCGTTACGACCATTGAGAGTCAGGCTTTCAAAAACAACGCCCTCACCAGCGTGGTTATTCCAGACAGCGTAACGAGCATTGGGCAAAATGTTTTTAACAACAACGCCCTCACCAGCGCGCACTTTGGAGGCAACTTTGGTGACTTTCAACTCAACATGTTCGATGTCAATCCCACCCTAACGACGATCACCTACTGTGAAGGGATAACGAGTTGGCCGCAGGACTTTAGCAATGGCTCGACCACGATCACAGCGACGTCGATAGTTTGCTCGCCACCGGACGCCCCGACCATAGACTCGATAACGCCAGGCGCCGGTCAGCTTACCGTCGCCTTTACCCCGGGGATTGACAATGGCTCGCCAGCTTCCCGCTACACAGCCTCCTGCCTCCGTGTGGTGGGTTCGGGGCGGATTCGGGTAGACGTAGTTGGCCCCACGTCACCTATTACAGTCCCCTCGCTTTACAATGACGACACGTATGAGTGTTTTGTAACAGCGACGAACATTATAGGAACGAGTCCCGCATCTGCAACGAGTGAACCATTCGTTGTCGGGGGCCCAGTCACCGGCACACCGCCGTCTAGCGCAACGCCTGTCCCAACCAGCGCACTGTGGCTGTTGGGCATCATGGCAGGACTGCTGTCGCTGGTGGGCATTAGGAAACTGCGTAAAGCCTGAATATCTCTGACCACCTAAGCCCGCCTAGTGCGGGTTTTTTGTTGCCTGGGGATTAGTCCGTAGTGGGGCGGTAAGCCTCGTGCGTGCGCAGGTTTCGAGGCGCCCCATGCGTACAGCCCATTACAGATTATCGTGTGCGGTGTATGATGTCGCACATGCCGGCGGTGGACAGCAACCAGGGAACCGCTACTGTCGCGCAATTGACAAAGATGTACCAAAAGATGTCACAAAAGACATAATAATACTGTTTATATAGTCTTACGCTGATGATCGATTGTCAGGCCTGATTGGCCGAACTTAACCAACACCTAAAGAGGGATAGTTTACATGCAGGATTTGGAAGGCAAAGTAGCCGTTGTCACAGGAGCGGGCTCAGGTATTGGCGAGGGAATCGCGCGTGCTGCCGCGGCATCCGGCATGAAGGTTGTGGTCGCCGATATAGACTTGGCAAAGGCTCAGGCTGTTGCCTCAAGCTTGGGTGAACAGGCAATGGCCTGTAGGGTTGACGTCTCCAGCCTGACGTCGGTAGAGGCCATGCGTGATGCAGCACTGGAACGCTTCGGGAGTGTTCATTTACTGTGCAACAATGCAGGGGTGTGGATCGGAGCTATGATGCACGATGCGGATATCAAGGATTGGCAATATCTGATCAACGTGAACCTGTACGGTGTTATTCATGGTGTAAAGGCATTTTTGCCGTTATTGGTGGAGCAGGGCGAGGGACACATTGTCAACACAGCGTCCATGGGCGGGCTGATCTCGGGTCCGCCAGAAGGGCTTTATACGACCACCAAGTTTGCGGTAGTGGGACTCTCCGAGGCACTGGTGATGGAAGTGGCTGATAAAGGTGTGGGTGTCTCCGTTCTGTGTCCTGGCCTAGTCAATACTAACCTAATTACTCAGTCCTTTGCCGTGCGCCCTGATGAACTGGATTCTGGTATTGATCACCAGCAGCCGGCGCCAGATGTCGCCAACGGGATATCGCCACTGGTGGTCGGTGAGCAGGTAATGGATGCAGTGCGTGACGGCAGTTTCTATGTCATCACCCACGACGAATATCGCGATATTATCGCCATGCGTCACGATGGTATTCTTGATGCACTGGATGCTCATGCCAAACGCTATGGCTCCACGTCAGGCAGGGTGCTGTGATTCCTTCCACGCGCATTTAGGTGGTGTCTTTATTTGATCAGGGGTGGGTCTAGGCCGAGTGCGGTTTTTGCAAATGCCAGGGCAGCCGCAGCGTCTACGCGCAAACTATAGGCTTCCAGGAATAGCTTGCCGACAACCTTGCCCTGGGGGTCAATCACAATCATTCCCGGGTGCGGGATGCCGTACTGAAATTCACCTGGGCTGTAATTTTTGTTCAGAATGCCCAGTGTCTTGAAGCTTAGCGCATTGACATCTGACACAACGGGAATGGTGATACCAAACTTCTCGATAAACGCCTGTTGCAACACTGGATCGTCATAGGTGATAGCGACCATGCCGATGCCAGCCGCGTCAAATCCGGCCTTATTTTCTTGTAATTGAATTATCTGGCGCATGCAATAGGGGCACCAGTCGAAGGAACGACTAGCGATAACTGCCGTGCCATTGACCCCTTTGAACTCATCAATCAACGTTATACTGCGATCCTGGTAGGTCGCCTGTAACCCAGGGAAATGCGAGTGTATTGCAGGACCTGGGTCGAAGTCGTCGTTGTCCACTGCGACAAACATACCCTGTGTGATGAGCGCAAAAATCCTCTGCTTTATCGGTTCTCGATAGAGGTAACCTACCGCCAGTGAGAGTAGGATTAAGACGAATACAACTTTAAATATATTCTTCATATTGAGTCGATGCTCTCGTCGCCAGATCATTTTGGCTGCATTCCCAGATGCTTTTACCGACACTTTAGTCGTGCCAACTGTATCCTTTTATGCTGATAGATATTCTAGATTTGTCCCTGCAAATCTCCAAGAGCAATGCTATCAGAATGTGTATACATTGGCTTTGACCCGAAAAGGGTGGTCGCTGCAGACATTATGGCCGCTCGTTTTTTGCTATCGGACTTCAATATTGGTATATAATATTATTACATACTGAAGGGTATCTTAATGGACACTAACACGAACGCTGTTGAAAGCGGGGCATCGCAGGCAGGTGATGTTCAAGTCTGCCCGATTTGCGCAGCGGCGGGTGCAAAGGCGATGTATACGCTCCCACGCTTTGAGCTTTTGGTATGCCCGCATTGTACTCATCTATTTTCCGATTTAAAAGTGACCCCCGAGGCGTATGATGCAGATTATTTCCTCGAGAGTAATAGCGATCATTGGGACAACCCGGAGGACGTCTTATTCGATAAACTTGATGGTCTAATCCAAACCTATTTGCCCCGTCAGAGAGCAGGGTTACGCACTCTGGATGTGGGCACTGCGACAGGTTATCTTCCGCGTCATTTTGGGAGTCTGGGGTATGAGAGTTGGGGCGTCGATATTAGCGAGGCTGCTGTGCGTCACGGCACAGAGACACTGGGCATTCCTCGGCTTGAAGCTGCGAATATTGAGACTTTTATTCCAGATGAGCCTTTCCCGGTAGTGACCAACATCTATGTGATTGAGCACATTGCTGACCCGATACCGTTCCTGGAGGGGATTCGCAGAAGCGTGTCTGATGACGGAGTTTTTATTTGCATGACCGTTGATTCAGATTCTTTGATCTTTAAAGTGTCAAAGTTTCTCTATCGAGTCAGCGGAGGACGTAGCTTCGGTGCGTTGGAGCGTATCTGCGAAGTTCATCATCTCAACCATTTCAATCGACGGAGCCTGGAGTACGCACTGGACCGCGCTGGATTTGAGGTAATTTATCGCTTCAGCCAAAATCTTCCTCTGCGCACATTGACATTGCGACCTTTGCAGAGACTAGCCGTAGCGGTGTTATATGGGCTATCGCCTCTTTTTGACTCATGGTTTTTGCAAGGTGTTGTCTGTCGTCCAAAACCTGATTAGTCGTGAGGCTTTAACGCCTGCGCCTCGGCGGGGTTTTGGAAATGGTTGGCCCCGTCTTGCCACCGCATATCTGTAGACCTTTGTTAGCCCATATATGTCTGATGAAATCAGTATTAGCAGCATAAGACCTAACAGGACCATAGAAAAATAGCCCCCCTCAATCGCCCAGTCTCTTTTCCTTCGGTTGCATGGCGCGATCTAACGAAGATTTACCCACATCGAGGTATCCTTGTAGAAGACGGGCAAATACTCATCACTAAAAGCATCAAGGGGTGTAAATTTGACGTTAGTACAAATAGGATTAACTTTAGAATGAATCCTTCTAACCGCTCTTGCTCACCCTTTGGTAATATAGTGCTTCACCTGAGAGATGAAGACAAATAAGGACTCTGCCAGCGGGGGGGTGCCCGAGCGGAGCAGTCTGATGTTCTCGGTTAGGGATTAGGCTTGGTTTGTGTGCAAGCCTGTTGAGAAACCCGCGGATGAGAGGCCCTCTGGTAAAAGAAGCCGCGAAGCGAGGCAACAACACAATACCCGTACACGAGACGAGCCAATAAAAATAATGTTTAAATATATAACATCTTGTTTATTAAAAATAATATCTATTATATAAGTGTACAAAATCATGGAATGCATAGATGTTTGACCAGCTACTTATCTCCGGTTTATTTGGAGGTCTATTCTTCGGACTTATCTTCACTAAGTGGCCTGCGGAGCGGGTTTTTGTCTGTGCTATGTTGGCGGCTTATTTTGCAGGACTGGTGGATACGAGTGAAGTGTTGGACAAAGCTACGAATACCGGCGTTGTCACGCTGATTTTGTTGTTACTGGTGTCTATCGGTCTTGAAAAGCTGTCTTGGCTAAGCCGTCTTTCCAATAAGTTGATCGTTCGTAGTTATAGCGCTAGTTTGTTGCGGATAGGTATTGCGACGGCGTTTTTTTCCGCCTTCGTCAATAATACTGCTGTCGTCGCTTCGCTGGCACATACGGTTCGTAATAATCGGCTCCACCCGGCATCCAAACTTTTGATTCCGCTCTCCTATGCCGCCATCCTCGGCGGCACGATGACCTTGATTGGCACCTCAACCAACTTAATTGTAAGCAGTTTTCTGGAGGATGTTACTGGAACCGGCCTGGCATTTTTCGATTTTCTTATAGTGGGAGCAAGTGCAACAGTGGTTGGACTGCTTGTTCTTTTGTTGAGCGCACGGCTGTTGCCCGTCGGCGGCTCCGAGATTATGGATATTAATGAGTATGTCATTGAGGTAGAAGTCGACAGCGGTTCGTCTTTGATAGGTAAGAGTATCCTCGCGAATAAACTGCGTGAGCTGGAGGATTTCTTTTTAGTGGAGATTGTTCGCGGCAACTACCTGATTTCACCGGTGGCACCACAAGAGCATATTGAGGCGGGTGACAAACTGATTTTCTCGGGCGATATCAAGCAGGTGCAGGTATTCGAGGCCTTCGACGGTTTGCGTCTGTTTGCGGTGGAGGAGGGCCTGCTGAGCCAGAATATGAAGGAAGTGATCGTCATGCCGAACGCCAGCATTGAGGGCAGAACGGTTAAGGAAAGCGCATTCAGGTCGATGTTTGACGCCGCGGTGGTCGGTATGCGCCGAGGCGGAAAGCGTCTGTCGGGCAAGCTGGGTAACATCACGATTCAGGCGGGTGACAGCATGATGCTGGCGGTAGGCCCTGACTTTAATGAACGCAAAAATCTCGACAAGAACTTTGCCATTATCAATGATTCGGTCGGTGAAGTGCAGACGACAGATACCCAGAATTACGCGATTACTGGCATGCTGTTGGTAGTCATTACCTTAGCCACCTTGGATATGGTGCCTCTGATCAAAGGCATGGCCTTCCTGCTAGTCTTTATGCTCGCGATAGGTGTTGTCACTGGATCAGAGCTTAGGAGGCGCTTCCCGTTCGAGTTGTGGTTAATTATTGCGTCTGCGCTTACGCTATCACAAGCAATGACTAATTCGGGTTTGGTAGCGGTCATTTCAGGCATGCTACAGAACAACCTGTCCATTCTAGGGCCCTACGGTGCGCTTATAGGTGTTTATCTGGGGGCATGGTTACTGACAGAGGCGATGACAAACAACGCGGCGGCCGCATTGAGTTTTCCAATTGCTTTTGGCCTGGCAGAGAGTTTTGGAGTGAGCTATATGCCCTTTGTGATGGTCGTCGCCTACGGTGCCAGTGCGAGCTTCCTTACACCTTTCGGATATACCACTAACCTCATGGTACAAAACCTGGGGGGCTATGAGTTTCGAGACTATTTCAGAACAGGTTTGCCGGTCTCACTGGCCTATTCTGCCGTGGTGATTTTTCTGGTCCCAAAGGTGTTTCCGTTTTGATTTGCGCTATTTAATAGGCGTGATCTACTCCCCGTCCAAATCAGTTCATCCCGCTCGTAAACCCGCCATCCACGGGTAGAGTTTGGCCCGTAATCCATGCGGCGGCAGGGGAGGTGAGGAATAGCACTGCCGCGGCAATGTCTTCAGGCTCACCGGTGCGTTTAAGGCCTTGCCTTTTGAGGGTCTCGTCTACCATGTCCGGCATATTATCCAGTACAGGAGTGGTCAGGTTGGACCGGGTAAGGCCTGCGGCAACAGCGTTAGCGCGAATGCCTAATTGTCCCCAGCTCATCCCCAAGGTTTTTATCAGCTGCACAAGACCAGCCTTGGCAGGGCCATACCCCGGCGTCCACTCAAAACCGAAATAGGACGTCATGGAGGCGATACCCACTACGCTTGCGCCACCTGGAAACGGACTGGCGCTGAGTAATTCCTTGCAGGCCGAGCTAAGGTGAAACACACTGGATAGATTAACCACAATAGATTGATCGAACGCATCAGCCTCCCATTCGTTGCCCTGAGACCCCCCTGCGTTATTGACCAGCACATCGAGTTGAGTGAGTGAGCCTGCCAATGCATAGAGCGCAGCACTATCAGCCACATCTAACTGTTTGTAGGTCATATTGCTGAGGTCAGCGTCGTAATCACTGGCCCCACCTTTGCGCCCAGTGATAATGACGTCTCCTCCCGCGTCGCGATAGCCTTGGGCACAGGCAAGACCGATGCCACTGGTGCCGCCGGTAACGAGCACGGTGGCATCAGTATAATTGTAGGTAACCCCCTTAAACATATTGACCTCTCGTTGTCGGGTTGATGCTCAGTTATACCGACAATAACAATATGGCCTTATACGGGCTGATGCAAGCTAACCTCTGGTAAGCTGCGGCTTGAAATTAGAAAGTTTGATGGGCCGTTGGCTATATTCGCTGTAACAGGGAGAGACCATACACATGAGTCAAGAATTTCCAGAATTGGGCATCTACACTTTGCCCGGGCGCATTAACGACCCCCGCAGGACTTTGGAGGAAGTACCTCTCGCAGAGACCTTGGGTATAGGTTCGATATGGCCTGCAGAGCGCTATGATTTTAAGAATGTTGAGGTTTTGTGTGGTGCGGCGGCAGCAATCACGTTAGAGATTAAAATAGCCACAGGCCTAATGAATTACCCCACACATCATCCTATGGAGCTGTGCTCTTTTGGGGCGACCATGAGCCATTTGTCAGATAACCGTTTTGCAATGGGTTTTGCCCGAGGTTTTGATGCGCTCTATGATATTTTTGGTACTCGCCGAGCGAGTTTGCAGGGCTTGAGGGAAACCCCAGAATTGCTGCGGTGTTTATGGAGCGGCGGAACATTTTCGGGCGAGAACTCACTGGGTAAGTTCCCGTATTTGTATATGAGTGAGCCGCCTGAGCACACACCTCCTCTGTTGCTCGGGGCGGTGGGCCCCAAGACACTGGCATTGGCCGGGCGTCATTATGACGGCGTATTATTACACCCGTTCCTGACCGATAGAGGGATCGCAGAGGCGGCGGATATTGTGCGTAATGCGGCAGTGGAGGCTGGCCGTGCACGCGATGCCTGCAAAATCTGGGCAACGTTGGTGGTTGCTGCAGACCAGAGTGAGGAGGAAACATTGGCCATCGGTCCCGCACGGCTGCTGACTTATGTTCATATGGCTGATTATGGTGAGCTGCTGTGCAAGGTCAATGGGTGGGACCCAACGGTGCTGACCGATGTCAGAAACCACCCGTTGTTTGAGGGCGGAAAATCGGCCGATCAAGATTTTACCCGTTACGAAACAGCCGAGGTGACCTCACTGTTTCCAAAGCACTGGATGGTGGACTCTGCAGCGTTAGGCAGTGCTGAGTACTGTGCAAACCGCATCAACGACCAATTTGATGCCGGTGCCGACGGTGTGCTCTTTCACGGGAGTCTGCCGCGGCAGGTAGAGGGCTTGCTCGGTGCCTACCGAGCGGTCAGGCGAGCGGACTATTTTGACCGCAATGATCCGTGGTTTTCTCCGTCCCCGCCAGGAACAGGCCTGTAGATCAGACCCGATTTTTTTCCAAGTTGCCTAGCAGCTCCAGCTCTATACCTTTTTGTCTAGAGCTGTGGGAGAGAGTCATTGACCAGCCCAGCACTCCAGCCTCCATCCGCGATAAACTCTGCACCAGTGCTATAAGTGGCTTCATCCGAGGCTAGGAACGCCGTTAAGGCCGCGACTTCTCTGGGAAGACCGACCCGGGGAATAGCGTGGTTCTGGTAAAACTGATCGGCATCTTCCTGAGAGATAAAGTCAGAGCCGTGCATAGCCGTAAACACCCCTCCCGGATGCACGCTGTTCACGCGGATGTTGAATTTCCCCATTTCCATAGCGGCCGCTTTGGTCATGCCCCGCACCGCCCATTTGGTAGATGAATAGGCCACGAGAGAATTTTTAGATTGTAGGCCGTCAATAGAGGAGACATTAATAATAGAACCGCCACCATTGGCTTTCAGGCTGGGGAATACGGATTGCATGCCAAGGAAGACACCCAATTGATTGATACTAAAGATCTTCATGAAGTCTTCTTCGGTGGTATCCATAATCGTCTTTTGGAAGATGATTGCGGCATTATTGACCAGTATAGACAGGGGGCCGAGTTGCTCAGATTTGCTTACGGCCGCCTCCCAGTCTGCCTTTTTACTGACGTCTAGTCGCATATAAATAGCGCTGTCGCCCAGGTCTTCAGCGAGTGCCTGTCCCGGGGTGTCCAGCACGTCAGTAATAAGCACCTTTGCGCCCTCTTCAACGAGCAGTCGCACCGTCGCCTCGCCCATTCCACGAGCGCCGCCGGTTACAATTGCCACCTTACCTAGTAGTCTTGCCATGTGAATTTCCCTAAATGCTGTCGTAGTGAAGAAGAATTTATTTCAGCGCGATACAGACCCGTCCAACGGGCGCCAGAACGAAGATTCCTCTCGCCGCAGTCAAAACCTTGCCACTAAGCTGAGTGAGAGCAGAGCCTTTGGCCCAGGCCAGTGCCATAGTATTACGTTGTATTGTATAGCATCCCAGCCCGCGTTTTGCACGGTTAGGTCATCCCGATATCCGTCGTGGCCGAGTCGAGCAGCTCCGCTACATAGGCGATCCCCATAGTTAAATAGGCCTGTAGTAAGGTACCGTCGGGCGTTGGATGCATAGGTGACTGATACTTTGATGGCGTAATCAAGGCGTCTCGAGCCTATTTTGTGCCGGCTAATACGAATAAAAGGCAAAAAAAAACGGACACCCTAGAGTGTCCGTCTTATTACATTGATAAAGCTATCGTCTAGAAGCGGAACAGGCCACTTATAGCGAGTTCTTCATATGAAGCTTCATACCTGAACGGAATGTTCTGTTGTCCTGGGCGGGCGAATATTCCCGTAACGTCGTCAGCAACGATATCGTTATATGCTAGGTTGACAGCGAAGTTTTCAGAAATGAACCACTCAGCACTTACGCCATACTGGTTGACTTCATAACCGCTCTGTTCGCCCTGCTCCCAGTTGAGGCCTATGCCAATGTTGCTGCCCAGGTAGTAGATACCTTTTAGGCCGTAGGTGTCTACGTCATCGGCGTTACTTACATAGCTTCTGCCAAAATTAGCTGATGCCTTGAGGCCACCATCACCCATAGCAAAGAAGGACTCAATGGTGCCGCCGTAGGTGTCAATGCCACTACCGCTACCGTTGTTGAGGCTAGTGTACTCATACTGAGCAACAAGCGTGGTGGCCTCAGTAATATACATACCTAAACCAGCATTCCAGGTATCAGTTTTGGTGGATTGTTTAAAAGTTTTAGTGTCACCAATCTCCGCTCGCTCGAAGCCAAGGTCCACTATAACGCCAGACAGCTTCCAACCCGGGCCTTCAGCAACATAGCGCATGTCAGCGATGTAAGTTTCGCCGTCAGGATTGTTTTGCTGCGTTACCTTAGTTTTTCCGTATCCAGTGCCAAGCGTTACGCTGGAAGAGGCATCCAGAAACGCTGCTTCACCGAGAGGTCCCTTGCTCGTGTCAACAGTTTCCATGTACCAAGTACCAGTGAAGTCAAAGGCGTCTGTGTCATTATCCTGTTTTAGTCTCTGGCTTTTATCTACCCTATTTTTAGCTTCTTGTGAGATTGTGCCTCCAGTGTAGCCTGCACCCAATTCCCAGTCGTAGTCGGCCTGAGCACCTGCGGACATTGCCAGAGCAATACCAGTGATTATTGCGGTTTTCTTGAACATGTAGTTCTCCTTGCGGGATCTTAAGAATTCAGATGGCTCCCCGTTCATCGTTCGCGGGGATTGGCGTACTATCGCGCATGGCAGAGAATGCTACAAGGTAATAATTTGGCTTTCAATAATGCGAACTATTTACTTGTTTTTGCGAGGGTGTATTAGTACTAATATCAGGCTAAATTTATTGCTTCTATTGCCGCTCAGAGCCTGGCAGAGATAACATTTCGTCCAAGCTCTACCCCCCCCTCCTAGAAAGGCATCTAGTTATCTGTAAGATCCAAGGTTGATGCCTCTGAGGCGGGGGTGCCATCTAGCTTTTTATTATATACTGCCAAGGTGTATTGTTGCGACTATGGTTTTTTGAGGCCCATGTACTATGCCATCTTCTAAGAAACCCGTACTGGGATTGATAGTACCGTGCATGAACGAGGCAGAAGTTCTGCCTAGCTCGGCACAATCTCTGAAGTCGAAGCTGGATTCACTTGCTGAGCGTGGATCCATCGCTGCCACGTCGAAAATTTATTTTGTTGATGATGGCAGTGTCGATGAGACATGGGCCATCATTAGTCTCCTGGCAGATTCTGATGATTGTTTCGTTGGAATCAAGTTGACCAGAAACTTTGGTCATCAGTATGCAGTGTACGCAGGCCTAATGCATGCCCAGGGAGATGCCCTAATATCAATCGATGCTGATTTGCAGGACGACATCAATGCCATCGACGAAATGGTCGATGAATATTCGAAGGGAAATGATATTGTTTATGGTGTTCGTGCAGATAGGCACAGCGATAGAAAATTCAAACGCTGGACCGCTTCACTGCATTATTGGATATCGGGTCTTCTTGGCGTCCGCACGATACCCAATCATGCAGACTTCAGATTGTTAAGTAGGAAAGCCGTTTCCATATTGAGCCAGTATCGTGAGACTAACCTCTATTTACGGGGCGTTGTGCCCTTGTTGGGGCTTCAATCCTCTGAAGTCTACTATGCACGCAGCCCCAGGCTAGCGGGCGAGTCAAAGTATGGGCTAATCGACATGCTTGGCCTGTCCGCTCAGGGGATCACTTCATTTTCGATTATGCCCTTGCGGGTGATTTCTATCGTGGGATTAGTGGTATTTCTGCTTTCAACTGGATTTGGTTTGTGGGCACTCTATGCTGCGATGACTGGCTTATCGACGCCCATCCAGGGCTGGGCTCCTACGGGTATACCCATATACCTTTTGGGCGGATTGCAAATTCTAGCGATTGGAGTTGTGGGGGAATACATCGGCAAGACATATATGGAAGTCAAGAGCCGGCCTACATACTTAATCGAGAAAACGACGGTACCCACAGACAGTTCAAACGAGACTCATTAATGCAACTTTGGGCGACACAAGCACTAAGTGCAGCCAATAATGGGTTCGGCGTTACCAGAAATTGGTCGTAAGGGACAAGCGGGGTAAGATTTTACTCGGGTGTGATTGGTCGCAATTGCTGTTGGCTACATGATACTTAAAATGTCTTGATATCGTTGGCGATTAGCGCGATAAAACCCTTGGCTTAATCAACTAACCTAAATCTGAAAATCTTAGCGAAATATTAGCCGGAAAATTTTACGATACATGTGACGATACGCGTAGAAAGTACGGTTGTCGAAAACCAACTTATGAATGCCGTCCTTCGTGTCCTTCTTATAGCGGGAGTAAAGGGTCTTTAGGACACGCTCCGTTTTGGTTTTTTCGATGCCGCGCAATACATTAAAAATGGTACCGGCGAATTGTCCTGGGTGGTAGATAATACGCGTGAGTAGAAAGCTGAGATATGCTTTTTTGCGCACCCAGTCGAGTTCCTTGCCGTCCACTTCGTCGTTGAAGGATACAGCGTTGGCAAGATCGCCTACTGTAAGCAGATCCAGCCAGTCCATATCCTTAATTTTGTGCTTGCTGGGCTCCCACAACGGGGTGCCAGGGAGCGGGATAAACAGTCCGAAGTTAACCTCGTCAACACCGACCTTCGCGAGCTCACGAGCATAGGATATGGTCATTTCCATGTCCGCCCGAGTCTCCCCCGGTAAACCAAGTACAAAATAAGCTGCG
The DNA here is from genome assembly GCF_047729875.1 of Halioglobus sp. Uisw_031. Lineage (NCBI taxonomy): Bacteria > Pseudomonadati > Pseudomonadota > Gammaproteobacteria > Cellvibrionales > Halieaceae > Halioglobus > Halioglobus sp. Uisw_031. Next base: position 1,340,688 of record NZ_CP159826.1, read on the forward strand.
ACTTTTAGCCCCAGCTTATGCGCTGTAGCACCGCACTGCTTTAGATGCTCAAGGTCGAAGTCCTTACCCTTTTGAATAATATCCTCGAGCACACGAGGCGAGCCACTTTCTGGAGCCAGCGTTACATGCTCACAACCACTTTCTTTCATAGCCCGAAGCATTTCTTCATCGATGCGGCTGGCTCTAATGCCATTGGGAGTTTGCCAAGTTATGTCTAATTTGCGGCGTTTGATTTCATCGCAGATTTGAATCAACCGCTTGACGTTGATCGTCATGTTGTCATCTTCGAAATGGAACTCGCGTATATTCCACGTCTTGATGCAGTATTCGATCTCATCTGCGACGTCGGTGGCGCTGCGCGACACCCAGCGGGTTTTTCGAGATGCGCAAAATGTGCAACCGTAAGGGCAGCCGCGGGAGCTGATCATGGAAGTCCAGCGCCCATTGGAGTAGCCATGGGATTCCTGCGCCTTTATATACTCTTCCATCGGCAGCAGGTGACGAGCGGGGAACGGTATGCTGTCGCTATTGAGCTTGGTATTTCGCTCCAATTTCTCTGTGCCCATCTGGCAGTTTCCATTCTCATCGAGATAGGCCAGGTTGCTTATGTCGCCGCCAACATTACTTTGGAAAAGAACGTTGTCCTGCAGCAGTTTTTGACAGAGATGAAGAAAGGGATTTTCTCCTTCGCCGAGCACAACAAAATCGACGAACTCGCGATCTTCGTCTAGGATTTCAGCGTACAGTGCGCTGGGGTGAGGTCCGCCTAAAACAATTTTTATATCGCTGTTGAACGATCTGATTTGTCGAGACAGTTCCTGGACAACAGGATATGCGAAGGAAAACAAATTGGATATGCCAACAATTTTTACCTCGTCATCGAGGAGAGCCACGATGTCCTCAAAACCCAATCCACGCACGAAGGTTTCTTTATAAAAGCTGTTAATAGTGCCAGGGGACAGGCCTACTGCATCGATAATATCTACCGATATAGCATTCTGCTCTAGAATAGCAGCGATATAAGCAATGCCCAGAGGTGGGGTGATCCCGCTCGCCACCTGGTTTTTAGTAAACACCTGGGGCGGGTTGATCAGGATGACCTGCGAATTCACGCTTGGAGGCCTATAACCAACATACTGAAATGACCTATTCATGTTTAGGGTAACCCTATGCTTTATAGGGCGTTATACGGCACTTCTATTCTCTAGTATAGAAAATTTTTGCGATATTGTACAGGTAGAGTTAGCCTCTGATCAGGACTAAAGCCCTGATTTTTGTACGGATTTATTGCGTATAGATGAATCCATCGTCGTGATGGGAGGGCGTTAACGGCACCACGTGGTTCCGTGCGTGTTCGACCCTGCTCTGCGGTGGTACAATTTGAACATTGTGGTCTGCTAAGTCGAATGAAAAGCTTAGACCTTCTTGCCCTTGACGCTCCAGCTATAGCCATGTCGATGATGTATTTCAATATCCTGAAATCCTGCCATTTCCAATAGAGCCAGCGCTTCATGCTTTTTATAATATTTCAAATACGTAGGATTTAGCTGATCGTAAATCACTAGGCGCCTTTTTTTAGCGGTCATAGGCCACCAAACGACATTAAGGTAGCGCATTAGCGGCAGTGGGATTAGCTTGCCAACTAGACGATAGAGGCAAAGTGTCCAGTAAAGTATGCGCACGATACTAACCAAAAGAAAATGAGGCAAAAAAGTCGTGAGTTTTCTTAGAGGTTGGACGAACTTTAGATACAGTTCATTCCCTTCATAACTACAAAGCCAAAAAAAGATTTCTCCTCCTGATTTTAAAGCATCATAACACCGCTTCACGGTTTCGTCCGGCTCGCTAATGAACTCAATGACGCCGATAGAAATGACGTAATCAACTGACTCATCGATCGCCCATTGGTCCCCCCGCTTATTTAACGGGGTAACGTCTCCTCCTCTTTTCATCGCAGCGACATTTTTTTTGAGTTTCTCAAAAGCTCCAGTGGCCGGCTCTATAGCGTAAACATGAGACGCCCCAGACTCGAGCAACATGCCAACTATTCGTCCAGTACCACTGCCTATATCGACCACACTCTTGCCTTTCAGGTCACTGGTGCTCATCAAAGGAGAAATTATGTCAGAAAATAGATCCAATGATGCGTACCAGCCATCGTTATCGTCGTAACGTGTCCACTGCGCATCAAAATCCTGAATTGTTTTTTCATCTAACGCTGACATGTATCAACTCCAATGGGAGGGAAATTTTTATGTCTTAGGCTCGCGCCGCCGATTAGTTTGGGGAAAGTAATACGAAACCAACTGCTTTGTCGCCTTTCGGTGATATTTCTCTACCTTTGCGTGGGCGAACTACGATAGCACCAGACCTGCGAGGTTAAATCAATGCCGGCGCTTAAGCTAGACCCTGAGGTCATTCTCTGCTTTTTTGTCAGAAAAATGCCGGGTGACTACTGCTTACTTTCATCCGATGTCGCTAGAATCGGTTTCCAGACCTGCACATTGAAGCCCCCTCCGCCTCGTCGTTTTGCCAATGGCAACCTCACATTAGCAGTTTTTTTATAGTTGGCCTCTAGCAGCGTTTTAGTATCTGTTACAGAATTCTGGCTCGAGCTGGGAAATCGCATGTATTCGTCTATCAGTAATACATCGAACGCCTGATTCTTGATCTTGGTTTGAATAAGTTCGATATGACGCTCCCAGATTTCTGAGATCCTGTTTTTCTCGTCGCTTTTCACAAAGGATGCGGGCTTGTTCTTTGCGAGGGGAAAATAGCGAGTATGGCCGTTGAGATAAACTGGACTCTCATTTGTCATGACCTCCTGAAGGACGAGAGTGGAAGCATATAGGTCGTTTGCCTCCGCAATTTCCTGCTTGATTATTTGCCAACTCTTTTCGTTGACCGAAAAATCTGTAGGCAGCATAGCGTAGTTGTTATACAGCGCAAACACTATCAGAATTTTGATAGGCCAGCGCCACTTAGGCATTCCCGAGATAAGTGCGAAGATTCCAACAAGTAAAAAGGGCGAAATTAGCTGGAAAAAATACGTTAAATAATTTCCGGCATTTTTTCCCAAAGAAAGCGAAATGATGAGAATCGAACAGGTACAACAAATCCATATATAATTGGGCTTCTGCAGAAGCAGTGGCGCGTCCATATCGGCAAAGCTCACAAGCTTTTTTTCCTGTAAATTCTGTACTTGCTGAGTACTTGAAAATATTCGCGAATAACATTTCTGTACGGACCAAGCCGCTAAAATGACCAATAAAGGAAGGTATGTCAGCGTGTATTCCCTGAATTGCGTAACAAGGTGCGCATAAGAGGAAGCGAGTTTGGACACTGATTGAACAGCAAAGAAAGTATTGTCAAAATAATACGGTGATGTATAAGAGACGAAAATCATAGCGACGATAAACGCAGCTAAGGCGGCAAGACCAAAGGCCATGGCGCGCTTCTTAGACTCAGCGAGGAACAGATAGAAAGCTATATAGCCTAGACAAGCTATAAAATACTGCTTTGTGTAAAACGCGAGTATTCCAAGTATTATTGCTGTGCAAAGACTGCGCTTGGAAAAGCCATAGACCCAAGGGATGATGATGGCCGAGAGGAATAAAAATAAACCCAAACTGTTTGGGCTGGCAATGGGTGTGGAGTAGTAGAGTAAGCCCGCGTATAAAAGCGTAGCGGCAGCAAAGCTTTCGGTTCTCGCTACTAATTCCTTGCGGCAGACGTAGAAGATAATGGCGCAGCATGCCAAGATAAATAGCGCCGCCACTACCCGGTGCAACTCCAGCGTTGCACCAAACACACGAGAAAGCGGCGCAACGAGAATGTTATATAAGAGGGGGTACACGCTCATTCGAGCCGGTTGACTCTGCAATGAGTAAGGGCTGCCTCCCTGCTCGACAGTAGCCGTTATCGCGAGCATCCCGCCTTCATTATAGTCAAGCGGGTAGTCGTGAGATATGAGCTGTATATGGTTATAAGTTATGCCGACAGCAAACAATATTATACAGGCCAAGTAGATACTGTTGAGTGCAATGCCTAGCTTGGCTAAATAATTCGCGGTCATTCTAATCCTGCTATATAGAGACTTAAGGTTTTATATCTAGAGATGGATATGCGTCGCTGCGAGTGAAAATACATGCAAGTCTAGCATAGGCCTGACGGACTAAGTGAGTCAGGCTGTTTGTAACGGCACTCTCCCCACATCATAAACGTAAACGTCAATCCTACCCTCATGTTACTTCGTTCGAGCAACCCGCGTAGAGGTTAAATTCTGGCAATAGCCGCCGTCGGAGAGTATATTGTGGTCGAGCTTTTTTGTGCAATAGTAGGCTCTTGAGCACGTATTTTTATGACCTATAATAACGCAGCTTTCTATCACAAAGGTGTTACTGCGAATCATGAAGCTATTAGTGAAAACGATATGAAAATGCTATGAAGACAACTTTCTCAAACCATCTCTATGATATGTGCTATCCACCGGGAATTGAGTATCACTGGTGGACTTTGGCCCGCAATCGGCTGTTGGCGAATATCCTCCGCAGTGAATCCGGTGGTACTGGTGTGTTTCTTGAAGTGGGGTGTGGTAAAGGAGTGGTTGTCAAGAGTCTCAAGGACTGTGGCTTCAACATACATGGCGTTGAGCTGGCTAACGTTGAGCCCATGGAGGGAGCGCAACTATTGGTGGATTCAGGCACGGATGCCTGTGAGTGGGCGATTGAAAGGAGGTCTCAAATTACCGGACTTCTGCTGCTGGACGTACTTGAGCACTTGCCCGAGCCCGAAGAGTTTTTAAAGCAGCTAGAAAGTAGTTTTCCAAAATTGGCTGTTATTATTATCACCGTGCCTACTTGCCAGGAAATCTGGTCTAACTATGACTCATTCTGCGGCCATTATAGGCGCTACACGTTGGGGATGCTTGATGAGCTGGCTACACAGCTCAAATGGAAAACGAAAAGTGCCGGTTATTTTTTTCGTTTCCCATACTTGCCCATGAGGCTGATGTCTTTGCTTGGGGTTGACCGTAATACCCAAATCAACCCCCCTACAAAAATGATGCGGCCACTTCATCGGCTGGTTTCAGCAGCTTGCCAATTAGAGCAGGCATTAGTGCCGGGGCGCATACGCGGAAGCAGTGCGTATGGCGTTTACTACACTGATAGAGTAGGGCAGACACAATGATCATCTGTTTTCTTAGAACCTGCGAGGCTCGCTGTGCGGTTCTGCGAGTATGTTGCTTTTGTGATCAAAATTTCAAGCCTGTGCCATGCTCAAGCTAGTCCGCTTCATCCTCGTAGGGGGAAGTACTACCTTAGTGTGTCTTGTGCTTATTTTGCTAATGGTTGACGGTTTGCATTTGCACATTGTGCTGGGCAGCACTATCGCTGTAATTTTGGCATCCGTTTATAACTACTGCCTGCACTACTACTGGACGTTTTCATCAGATACACCTCATGGCTTCGTGCTTATTAGATACTTGGTGATGTGTCTCTGCGCTTTGATTATAAATGGTCTGGTGATGCACTTTGGGGTCAAGGTACTGCCGGTGCACTATCTTGTGGTCCAGTTTCTTGCCAGTGTGGTACTGGTTCTATGGAGCTTTATTATCAGCTTTTTTTGGGTTTTTTCTCCAAAATCCTAAATGCGTCCAGCTCAACTTCCATCCAGTCTGCTGTGGTCAAGAAGGGCGAATACCTGGTCATTCCTTTTCACTTCGCCCTTTCTCTAAGACCTCCTGGCGTCTCCCCTCAATCATTTCCCCCGAGGCTTGCTTCGCCCACCAGATCGCTCGTGCCTCTTCCCATTCCAGCGCGTCGTCCAGCAGCATGGAGTAGCCGTCCTTAATCAGGGTTTGGTACTGCTCCAGTACCGCTGGCACGCAGCCGCAAATGTCCTGCGCCATTTTTATGGCTCTGGGTAATAATGCGTCTTCTGGCACCACGTGATTGACGAGGCCCCATTCATACGCCTGCTGGGCAAAAACCGGTGCACCGGTGAAGGCGATTTCTTTGGCACGGGACAGTCCAATCAAGCGCGGTAGCTTTTGGCTAAGACCCCAGCCCGGTAGCATGCCGACACGGGCATGAGTGTCGGCAAAGCGGGCGTTTTCAGAGGCGAGCAGGATGTCGCAGGCCAGCGCCATTTCAAAGCCACCGGTGATACAGTGCCCATTGACCGCCCCAATAATAGGGCCTGTAAAAGCCTCCATAGCCTGAGCTATCACATTGTCGGCCTCTTCAGCGGCATTGTTCGAGTCACTCGAGCCCAGCTCCTTTAAGTCGAATCCAGCGCAGAATGCCTTGCCACTCCCCGTCAGAATAATCACCCGAATGTCGGGGTCTTCAGTACAGTCTGTGAAGACTGCAACAAAATCCATGCGCAGTTCACGTGAAAGCGCGTTCATTACCAGCGGACGATTCAGTGTGACGATAGCGAAGCCCCGGTGCTTTTCCAGGAGTACAGTATTCATAATTTAGGTTCCCAGTAGAGAGCGTGATTGAAGCAACTTAAGTTCCTTGGCAATGGCCGGGCCGCGCAATACATTCTTTGGATCCCAAGCCTCCAGTGGCTCGTTATCCGCCAGCCAGCTGACCACCGCAGCGATAGCGGCAGGCGAGCAGGGCTTGAATCGTGCCATAACGGCGTCGTCGATTCCGGCAAGTCGCATCACGTCGGTCATGACCAGACCTGGCTCAAGGTTAAATACACGCAATCCCTTAGCGGGGTGTTCAGCGCGAAGCGATGCTGCCATGCGCGCCAGTGCGGCTTTGGAGGATGGGTAAGCGAAGCCCCAGCCTCCATTGTTGGCGGCCGCGGGTGGATCAGTGAAGGCGCTATGAGACACCATGTTGAGCACCGTGCCACTCTTGCGATCAATCATGCCCGGGACAATCGCTTTAACCAGGGCCAGAGGGGTAAAGACATTGCCCTGATAGATGGCCCATAATTGCTCTTCGGCAACGTCAAGAAGAGCCTCAATATTGCCTGTGCCTTGATAAACCGCATTATTGAACAGCAGGTCTATCCGGCCGAAATGTTTCAGCGCGGCCTCAGCTGCTGCCACCATAGATCGTGGTTCAAGGATGTCGCCGCGCAGACACAAGGCGTCGCCTCCGACACTTTCTACGGCTTTGGCGGTTGCTTCAAGGCTGCCAGGCAGTGCGACAGAACTTCCGACATGGTCATGGTGTTCGCCATCGGTGAGCGTTCTTGCAGTGATGGCCACACGATATCCCGCGCTGGCAAGAGCCACTGCTGATTCTGCTCCGATACCTCGACTTGCGCCGGTGATGAAGGCTACCTTGTCGTTCATAAGAGTACTCTCCTGCTGATGATTGTGTCGTGTGGTTTAGAATGCTTTCATCCCCGCGATTTGTGACAGAAAACTTCAGCCTAAGGCTGCCATACAATACGGGTGTTGTGCTAGGGTGACAACGGTTTGACAGAGATTGAAACTTGTTATTTTAGACATTGAGGGAGAGTATAAGTGACAGCACCAGAGGCAGTTCATATTGGGCGGGACGATTTGCCCTATATCGATATCGGAGACGGCAGTAAACTACGGGTTGTTCAGGTTAAGCCCAAAGAAGGTTTGTGGATCGTTGAAAACATTTTTCAGGCTGGCTATGAGGTCGACACCCATAAGCATACGGGTCCTGTGTGGGGCTACACACGTTCCGGAGCATGGAAATATAAAGAGTATGAGTATGTTAATCGCGCAGGATCATTTTTATATGAGCCCGCAGGCTCGGTGCATACGCTGCAATGTATCGAAGACGATACTCAAGTGTGGTTCCAAATGTACGGTGCGAATATCAATCTAGATGCTGAGGGGAATATCACGTCGGTGGTTGATGGCCCGATGACGCTAGAATTTTATTTGGCCGTTTGTGCTGATCTTGGCCTTCCTCCACCTAATGTCTTGGTAGATTAAGCATGCAAATCGATGTCTATAATCCAGACAATTATAGGAGCGGTATTCCGCATCAGCAGTTTGCTTGGCTGCGCGAAAATGCCCCCGTTCACTGGCAGGAACATCCGGCGGGGCATGGTTACTGGGTACTGAGTAAGCATGCAGATGTACTTGCGGTGTCGCGCGATAACAAAACATTTTCTGCTGAAGCGGGTTTCGTCATGGTCGATGATTTGCCGCCCGATATCTTAGAGATGGCGCGCAATCAGCTATTGGGTATGGATCCGCCAAAACATGGGCCGCTGCGGCGCGCCGTGATTACCCGGTTTACGTCAAGGATGCTGGCGGAGCTGGAGCCACAGGTGCGCCAGATAACCCGCGATGTGATGGCGCAGATAACACTGCCGCAGGAAGTCAACTTTGTGGAGAGTCTGGCGGGCGATTTGCCGACCGCTGTGATTTGCTCCATGCTGCAAATTCCTCGAGACATGTGGGGGAAAATTCGCCATTGGTCAGACCTACAGACATCCGGGTCTGACCCTGATTTGGGAGGTACTCCGGAGGAGATCAATCAAGCCAGTGTGGAGATGGGGACCTACGGCTTTCAGTTAGCCTGTGAGCGCAAAGATCAGGGAGGCGACGATCTCATTTCCCTGTTGGTCAATCACGAGGTGGACGGGCACCAGCTGTCGGAAATGGAGTTTGCATCGCTGTTCATTCAGCTCACGGTAGCGGGAAACGAAACCACGCGCGGCCTGATAAGCAGTGGTATGCAGGAGCTGCTTAAGCGACCGGCACTCTACCAACAGTTGCAAGCGCACCCCGAGCAATTGCCGCTGGCGATTGAGGAAATGCTGCGTTGGACCTGTCCATTGCACTACTTTCGTCGCACGGCGACTTGTGACACGGAGATTCGCGGTCAGAAAATCAGAGCAGGAGACCGGGTGGTGATGCTTTATAGCTCGGCTAATTTTGATGAAGAGGTATTTGTTGATCCGATGAATTTCGACATCACGCGCAGCCACAATCCGCATATGGCATTCGGTCATGGCATACACCTGTGCCTGGGCGCTAATCTTGCGCGCATGGAAGCTAGGGCTTTTTTTGAAGAATTTTTTAAGCATTTTTCAGGGATTGAGTCCGGTGCTCAGCCGGTTTACATCCGTTCCAACAGCATTCATGGATTCAAGGATATGCCAGTGTTTCTGACGCCGCGCGAGCAGTGACATGAAAACCAAAGTCGCGCTGGTGATGGGTGGCGGGGCAGGTACTGGGCGTGCCACTGCCCTGGCTTTTGTCGCAGAGGGCGCAAGTGTCGTCATCGCCGATGTGAATGAAGAGGGTGGTCGTGAAACCCTGGCGCAGGTCCAAGCGCAAGGTGGACACGGACTTTTTGTTAGGGCAGACATGAGCGCGGCCGCGGATGTACAGAACGTGGTCGCGCAAACTCTCCAGGTGTTCGGCGGCTTGCATATGGTGTCCAATAACGCGGCGCTGAGTGCACCGAACAAACCGGTAACGGATCTTAGCGAAGACGAATGGGATCGTTGCATGGCCGTCACGCTTCGTGGCGCATGGTTGTGCATGAAATATCAATTGCCACTGATAGAGGCGTCGGGAGGAGGAGCTATTGTGAATGTTGCCTCCGTGTCGGGTATCCGTGGCGAAGCGTTTCAGTCTGCCTACGCCGCCGCTAAGGGTGGAGTGATCAATCTCAGTAAAACGGTAGCGGTCGAGTATGCGAAGCGCGGGATTCGGGTAAATACTGTCTGTCCGGGTGGAATTAATTCCGGCGGCATGGCCTTTTATTTAGAAAAAATGCCTGAAATGCGCGATCGTGCTTTGAAAGCGCATGCGATGGGTCGACTAGCTGAGCCAAAAGAAATCGCCGACGCAGTGGTTTATCTGTGTTCAGATCGCGCATCCTTTATTACTGGGCATGATCTGGTGGTCGATGGTGGGATTATGGTGAGGTCAAACGTCATTGATCTTTAACCTGCGTGCGATAGATCGCTTAAGCAGGCAGCATTAAAAAAGGCGACCCCATTGGCCGCCTCTATTGTATACCCTCAGCGGTTTGCCTAGACCGGCGAAACGGAATAGCCACCCCATACGGGGTAATAGTTTTCGTCATAGTGTGATGCGAGAGACGCATGTAAATCATCCAACTCCCATTTTTTGGCGCCTTGGGGGTTTATGAAGACATCGCTCAGGGTAGGGCGCTGCAGGATCTGTACTTCGTTGCCCCAGACTACGAGTACCTCACCGGAAATGCTTGCCGCTTCGGGTGAGCTTAAATAACCCACCAATGGCGCGACATTGGCGGGATCGAATACGTGGAAGCCACCATCAGCCGGTGCCTGGAACATTTCTGCGGTCTGGCCACTTGACGTCATATCCGTCAGCGCTCGCGGCATAATCACGTTGCTGGTAATGCCGTATTTGGTCAGCAGTTGCGCTGCGCCCATCGCCATGGCGATAATGCCAGCCTTGGCAGAGGCATAATTGGGCTGACCGGGGGAGCCATAGATAGCCGCTTCCGAGGATGTGCTGATCAGGCGACCGTAGACCACTTCCCCAGTTTTGGCCTTGTCACGCCAGTAGGCAGTGGCGTTGCGCATGTTGACGAAATGGCCGCGCAGGTGCACTCGTACTACGGAATCAAATTCATCATCACTCATGCCGAAGATAGTTTTGTCACGGCAAAACCCCGCGTTATTGATCATAATGTTGAGGTCACCATATGCCTCCAGTGTACTTTTTAGTAGATTGTCTGCGTCGTTGCTGTCGGCGCAATCGCCCAATACAGCCATCGCTTCACCACCAAAAGCTTTGATCTCTTCAACAGCTGAATGAGCGGCTTCTGCTGCGTCCGGTCGGTCGATGTCATTAATCACGACACGAGCACCTTGGTGTGCTAATTGAATGGCTTCCTCGCGTCCGAGGCCACGGCCGGCGCCTGTGATTACGGCGACTTTGCCTGTCAGGTCTCCCATGAAAGTTCTCCTTAAATTGTGAAGTGAAGGGGCCTACCGTGGGCGGGCCCGGTAAATCAAATGCGTTCGATAATCGTTCCCGTGCCGACTGATGAGCCACAGCACATAGCAATAAGTGCTGTGCTCTTGCCGGATCGCTCCAGTTCATGCAGTGCGGTAGTAATCAGCCGTGCTCCCGTTGAGCCAACGGGATGACCCAGAGCGATAGCGCCGCCATTGACGTTGACCTTGTCCATGTCTGCGTTGTATACCTGCGCCCATGAGAGAACGACGGCAGCGAAGGCTTCATTGATTTCCACGAGGTCAATATCCGCCATAGTCATGCCGCTCTTTTTCAGTAGTGCGGCGGTGGCGTCAACCGGACCGTCCAACAAGTAGTAGGGGTCAGTGCCAATCACGCAATCGGCGATGATGCGTGCGCGCGGTTTGAGGCCGCGAGCTCTGGCCTCGTCTGCGGTCATCCACAATACTGCAGCGGATCCGTCGGAAATCTGTGAGGAATTTCCTGCGGTGTGAATGGTGTTTTCCATCACTGGCTTGAGCCCTGCGAGCGCTTCCATCGTGGTTTCGCGTAGGCCTTGATCGCGCGATACTGTGCGAGTTTCTCCCGTAGGATTACCGTCGGTATCCATGATGGGCGCTTCTACTTGGAATACTTCACGATCGAAACGTCCTTCCGCCCAAGCTTGCTTGGCGCGAAGTTGGGAGTTGTATGCTAATTGATCAGCCATTTCACGCGTAATGCCGCGGTTGTCGGCAATACGTTGTGCGCTGGTAAATTGGTCGTGACTAGAATCCCATGGCCAATCGGTGGGAATAAAGTAGCCGGGCCCATTATAGACGTTGGCGCCTAATCCGACTCGACTCATAGCTTCTACGCCACAGGCGATGCCGATATTGACGGAGCCGCTTGCGACCATAGACGAGATCATGTGGTTGGCCGTTTGCGCAGAGCCGCATTGGTTGTCTAGCGTAGTGCCGCCCGCGGTATAGTCTTTACCTAGCGTGAGCCAAGCATTACGCGTGATATTGCCCGCCTGTTCGCCCGCCTGGGTGACACAGCCGCCGGCCAAATAGTCAACGTCGGCGTGGTCTAGACCGCTACGGCTGACAATTTCCTGCAGCGACAGGGCCAATAATTTTGTAGCATGAAAGTCAGACAAATCTCCGACACCGGGTTTGCCGCGGGCGATAGGAGTTCTGACGGCTTCTACGATAACTGCTTCGCGCATGATGGATCCTCAAATAATAGGAGTTGCGTTTACCGGAACTGAGATGAATTAAAATTGAAAAACTAGTGTACTAGACAAGGCCCGGATTTCAATGACGAATCAGGCCACACTGGAGATGACATTCTGCCGATTTTGAACGTGTACAGAAACATTAAAGCGACGAGAAAGACTCGCTAGTATAGATGATTAAGCCGATTTCCAATTGGTTGTTCTCCTATCAAGCCTGTAAAATACAGTCACCACCGATAGATTAAGTCACTATTTGAGTAACGAGGGGAGAGTTGGATATGAAGCAGTATGCATATAACGATGTTGAAGCGCTGCAGGAGTTGGTGTCGGACGAGTTTGGTTCTTGGAGTGGGCAGGTGGAGATTACCCAGACGCTGGTCGATCAGTTTGCGGCGCTGACGGGTGACACTTACTGGATTCACACTGATCCTGAGAAAGCAAAAACCGACAGTCCGTTTGGCGTTACTATAGCCCACGGGTTCCTGACGCTAGTGCTGCTGCCGAAAATGGTTGGTGAGCCCAGTTATGAAGTGACCGGCTACAACAATATTTTGAATTATGGCTCTGATAAACTGCGCTTTATCGGCCCCGTTCCTGTGGGTAGTGCTGTTCATTGCCGCAGCAGAGTCAAGGGAGTGACCGCGACACCTAAGGGGACTAAGCTACTGATGGAACAGCATATTCATGTTGTTGGACAGGATGAACGCCCTGTTTTAGTGTACGAAATGATTATAATTTACATGTAATGCTGACCTGCCTGCTAGGTAGCAGGTCTTATATCTAGCGGGGGCTTTCCTCCTTTTTTATGCGGGGTGCGTTGACAAAATGGGCTGTGGTGATGCGCAGACCCTTTCGTTTTTTGAAGCTGGCTCATGGCAATGAGGTATTCACGGCTGAGCAAACTGGATGTCGGCCGTTTCGCCCGGCAAAAATTGTCTCAGTCCATCTTCCCTAAAATCGCTCCACCGGTCGGGATTCCGACACCGGACGTGACTAGCGCATGATTGACGGTTTTTGCTGGCTGGTTTGCTGAGGTGCCACGCACCAACCGGGTAGCTTCAACGATGCCATTAACGCCGTGAATATAGGCCTCACTGAGCTGCCCTCCATGGGTGTTAGTAGGGAGTCTGCCGTCCGTTCTCAATGCGCCGTCTTTCACAAAATCGCCGGACTCGCCATAGCCGCAGAAACCCCATGCCTCAAGTTGCCATAGCACAATGGGAGAGAAGGCATCGTAAATTACGGCAGCATCAATATCGTCGACAGAAAGTCCGCTCATGGCATAAACATTTTTTGCCGCCGTTTCCATTTCGGGAATTCCGGCAAATTCCTCGCGATAAAACGAGGTCATTTGCTCTTGATTGTCTGCTGCACATTGCGCGACCCCGCGCACACTGACGCCCGGCTGTTTCAGATCACGGGCACGTTCAGGAGTGGTCACGATCACTGCTGAGCCGCCGTCACTTTCCTGGCAGCAGTCGAACAATTGCAGTGGGTCGGCAATCATTCGTGCTGCGTCATATTCGGCGCGATCAAAATTTCTACCATAAAAGAAAGCAGCTGGATTATTAGCGCCATAAACACGAGTTGAGTGCGCCACCTCAAACAGAGCGTCTTTGGTAACGCCAGTGTTGTGCATCCATCGCTGAGTGAACATTGCGACCCAACTGGCGGGAGTCAGCAAGCCATAGGGCATATACCAGCCCCAATGGATGGCATCAGCTGTGGTAATGTCGCCGGCAACGCCACCAGAGAAGCGGTGCCCGCTGCGACCATTCAATGCGCGATATACCACAACCGTTTCTGCCATCCCGGTCGCCACGGCCATGGTTGCCTGATGCAGGCAGCTGGTGGCAGCACCGCCGCCATAATGCGAGCGGCCATAGAAAGTCAATTCACCCACGCCTAGCGCTCGGGCGACTTCGATTTCGTCATTTGTATCCATGGTGAAGGTCGCCATACCGTCGATATCACTGGGCTTTAGCCCCGCGTCATCGATAGCAGCTTTGACCGCCTGTACCGCCAGCGACAGCTCTGAAACACCCGAATCTTTGCTGAATTTGGTATTACCGATACCGACGATTACTGCTTTGTCTTTTACGTTAGCGATCACGGTTCAGGACTCCTTGGGCAATGTCAGTTGAACGGTGCCCTGCATGTGCATGCCCCATATATTATTTTCTCCGGTCACGGCGAGGTCTACCAGTCCACTATCTTTGTCCAGTGCTGTAACTTCGCCGCTAACAGTCATTAGCATGCCCGGTATGTTAGGGGCACCCAAACGCAGGTCCACCGATTTGACCACAGCTTCCGGACCGCTCCAATCGGTAGCGAAGCGAGTCATCAGGCCTTGACTGGTGAGTATGTTCATAAATACATCAGGCAGCCCCACGGCTTGTGCGGCGGCCTTGCTATGATGTACCGGCTCGAAATCACGCGTGGCCAGAGCGCCACAGACCACTAGGCCCGTCGTGATGTCGATGTCCGCAGCGGGTAGTTTGTCGCCAACGGATACGTCGGCACGGGTGAGTGTTTTGAATTCGCTCATGGTCTTATTCCTGGTGACGCCGGATAGAACTGCGGCAACATAGTTTTCTCGTCCACCTGCTCGAGCACGCCTTTCACTTTCATGCCGATATGTACCTCTGATGGATCACAGCCGATGACGTTTGAAACCAAGTTAGTGCCCTCTGCTAATTTGATAACGGCACAAACCAACGGATACTGGTAGCCTGGGATCTTGGGGTGGTGCAGTTCTGTATGGCTAAGAATTTCACCGTCCAGCGTGGATTCGATGGAATCCCATTCCATGGATTGACATTCACCGCACATGGGTCGGGGCGGATGGCGCAGGGTCTGGCAGCTTTTACAGCGCTGTATCAGTACTTTGCCGTCGTCACAGGCTTCCCACCACCACTTGTTGTCGTAGCCGCGAGGTGAGGCTATGCGGGTTGGCACGTCCAGTTTGTCCTCGCTGGCGGCCGCAGCAGGTTGTTCCTGTGGAATAAATTTCAGCACCTTGAAGCGCTGCGTGCCAATCTTTTCACCGCGCTGGTCAGTGAACGTCGACAGCGTTTCGAAAAAATATCCGGTGCCGCGCCCGGTCGTTTTACGCTCGGAGATATTGTCGATAATCATCTCAATGGTGACGTTGTCGCCGGGGCTGACCTCCTTGAAATACTCCTGCTTTACATTCGTGCCCAGCACGCCGGTGTAGCCGTGCTTGTCGAAGACGCTAACGAGATTCGACATTGCATTAGGTGCGCGACCTTTGGTGACTTGAAAGCCCTCCTGGCCCCAGACATACATCATAGCGGGAGGTGAGATAGTGCTTCCGCGAATGCTTTTAGCAGCCCAGTCTTTGTCGAGATAGGCCGGATTGTTATCGCCCATGACTTCCGCCCACTGGCGAATCATGGCCTCGTTTATATCATCCGCTGCGGGTGTCAGTGGATAGACTTCCTGGCCTACGAAGGCGTAAATCTCTGACTCAATGGCTTTTTGCTCATCCGTTGTCATCTGGCACAGTTCCTATTGCAGTTATCGGTTGTTTCTAGCGGTGCGATGGCATGCCAAGTCCATGAGTGGCGACCAGTCCACGCAATACTTCTACTACGCCACCGCCGAAGGTACTAATAGTAGCGCGGCGGTACTCATGCTCTAGATCACCATGCAGCACGGCGCCCTCACTGCCAGCGGCTATCAGAGCATGGGGGCCCACGACGTCCATCAGTATGCGGCAAATTTCCAGCATGATTTCAGTTGAGTAGACTTTAATTGCAGAGGGGAAGACCGGGTCCATCTTTTGCTGGTCGAGCTGCCAAGACATGCGTGCGTTCATAACACGCATAGCCTCAAGGTGTGCATAGACTTCTGCAAGATTACGCTGGGTAAGAGGATCATCGATGACGCGCTGCCCATCGGCATTCTTGGTATTACGCGCCCACTCCAGAGCCGCCCGAAAAATTTTCCAGCCCTGTATGCCCCATGCGGCGAGACCGACGCGTTCGTGATTGAGCTGCTCAGTTATCAAACGCCAGCCACCATTTTCTTCGCCGATAATCATATCAGCGGGTACTTTTACATCGGTATAATACGTTACGTTGGTGCGCACACCACCCATGGTGTGGATAGGGCCGAAAGAAAACCCGGGGTCTTTGGTGTCCATCACCAATATAGAAATGCCCTTATGCTTTGGAACGTCTGGATTGGTGCGGGCCGCCAACCACACGTAGTCTGCACCTTCAGCGCCACTGGTATAGACTTTATTGCCGTTCACTAGATAGTGGTCACCCTGCCTGACGGCAGAGGTCGTTAGAGCTGCAAGATCAGTGCCGGCACCGGGTTCGGTATAGCCAATGGCAAAGTGAAGCTCGCCGCCTGCTATGCCGGGAAGGAAGCGTTTCTTTTGTTCGTCAGTACCTTTGCTGATGATGGATGGGCCGACAGTGTTGAGTGTTACGAAGGGCGTAGGCGCGCCTGCTAGTAGGGCCTCCTCATAGCGAATAAGTTGTTCACTGTCGGTAAGGCCGCGACCACCGTATTGCTCCGGCCAGCCGACCGCCAGCATACCATCGAGGCCTTGCTGCCGGATGAGAGCCTTATAAAGATCACCACTTTCCGCGCTGCGCAATTCCTCGCGGTGTTCGGGCTTAATCAGATTGGAGAAATAGGCGCGAAATTCTTTGCGCAACTCTTTTTGATGGTCTGTGTAGTCAACGAACATGTGCAGGCTCCTTTCAATTAATGACACATATAATATTGATTTTGAATTCAAATTCAACTATTTTATCACCCTATGTCTGAAATTACTGCCAAATCATCCAAGAGTACCGGTGCGCTCAGCGCGCGGGGAGAGCGCGCCCGTGCAGGTTTGAAGGAAGCCGCGCTGGCTGTACTTGAGCGTGAGGGCTACCACAAGATGCGTATAGCCGATGTTACCGGCGAGGCAGGGGTCGCCCAAGGCTTGTTTTATCACTATTTCAAGGATCTGAAGTCCCTTACATTGGAGGTTCTCACGGATTTCTCCATGGCCAGCAATGACCCAGCGCAAGTAGAGAAGTATGTATCCAAAGGTGACTGGTACGCGCGGATTTACGCGCACAACCTCGTTGTGGTGCGTACGTATGCAAAACGTCCGGGGGTTATGCGGTCTCTATTGCAATTAGCGGACGAGGATGAAGTATTCTCCAGCATGTTGCGCGCGAACTACCGTAACCAGTTAATGTGGCTGGTGGATCTCATGCCGAAACTGTTTCCCGACGTGCATTTCAGAAAAAACCAGTCGCTAATGGTGGTGTACTCCCTAGCCGGCATTGGCGAGGGGTTGATACGCGAATACTTTATTAACGAGAGTAAGACGCTGCGTGCTGCGGATTTGTCCGTAGAGCAGTTCGCAGAGCTACTGTCCACTATGTTTTATCGAGCACTATTTCTTCAGCAACCTGAGGAAAAGAAGCTCAAATATACCCGCAACCTGACTGCCATGGTCAGGACCTACTGAGGCATGCAATTATGAACTTCACTTTTAGTGACGACCAGAATTCAATTCGCGAACTGGCTTGCCAGATTTTTTCCGATCGCGCCAGCGACGAATTTCTGCTGGGTTTCTCGCGCACAGACGAGACGTATGACGAGACGTTATGGCAAACGCTGGCAGATCAGGGTTTATTAGGGGTGGCCATCCCCGAATCTGCCGGCGGCACGGGTCTGGGTCTCACTGAACTTTGTATGGTGCTGGAAGAACAGGGGAGACGCGTTGCGCCGGTACCGCTTTACGCTTCGTTGGTCTTGGGTGGTCTACCTATTGCCGAATTCGGTTCGACGAAACAGCAGCAACGTTATCTTCCGTCGCTCGCTTCCGGCAAAGCAAAATTTAGTGCAGCTATCGCCGAGCTGGGCATGAATGTCGCAATCGCGACTAAAGTCTCAGCCACGCAGGGTGCCCAGGGCTGGATACTCGACGGCAAAAAAGCGGTCGTACCGGATGGTGCGGTGGCGGATTTTATTCTTGTACCGGCTGAGGATGCTAAAGGACAGCAAACCGTATTTGTCGTTGATATCAGTGCACCGGGTGTGACCGTTCAGAGTGTCGAGATTGGCCTGTCCGGTGAAAGAGCAGCCCATTTGATATTGGAAAATGTCACCGTCGCTGACGATACCGTACTGGGCGTGCCTGGACAGGGTGCAGACATTATTGAGTGGCTGGAGCAGCGTGCCAATGTCTGTCACTGCGCATTGCAGGTTGGTGTTACCGAAGAGGCCATGAAGCGTACGGCGGATTTCCTAGGTGAGCGCAAACAATTCGGGGTTGCTCTGGGCACGTTTCAGGCATTGGCCATGCGTATGGCGGATAGCTACATCGACGTGGAAGCGATTCGTTCTACCTACTGGCTGGCGCTGTGGCGTCTCAGCGAGGGACTGGATGCACGCGCTGAAGTGCGAGCCGCAAAATGGTGGGCCTGTGATGCTGCGCATCGGATAGTGTGCTCGGCACAACATTTGCACGGCGGTATCGGCGCTGATGTCGAATATCCCATTCACCGTTTTTACCTGATGGCAAAGCAGATCAGCTTCTCTCTGGGTAATGCCAGTCAGCAGTTGGAAAAGTTGGGCCGTTTGCTGGCGGAGGATGACAGCCTTGGTTTTCGTGCAATGGAAGTAGAAGAGGCTTGATAAAATTCACGACTGACTCCTTGAATTTGAATCACGAGCGAGTCAAAGGACCACTATGGATTTGTTTACACCATTAAATCTTGGTGCGTTGGAATTGCGCAACCGCGTTGTGATGGCGCCCATGACGCGCAGTCGCGCGGGTAAGGATGGCTTGCCCACCGACATTATGGTGGATTATTACAGCCAGCGTGCTACCGCTGGACTGATCATTTCTGAAGGTATTGCTCCTAGTGCGGACGGGCGTGGGTACTGTCGTACCCCTGGAATTTATAGTGAGGAGCAGGTTAGAGCTTGGGCCCGTATCACCGATGCGGTGCATGAAAAGGGCGGTTGTATGGTGGCACAGCTCATGCATGTGGGCAGGGTAGCCAACGTGCTGAATAAAGGGGCAGGTAGTGAAACAGTCGCACCCTCGGCGATTCGTGCTCGCGGGAAAATGTACACTGATTTGCAGGGTATGCAGCCTTTTGATGAGCCCCGTGCCTTGGCGCTGAGCGAGATTGTACAGGTGATAGCGGATTATCAGAGGGCGACGGAAAATGCATTTTCCGCTGGTTTTGATGGCGTCGAATTACACTGCACCAGCGGCTACCTGCCGGCTCAGTTTCTTTGTAGTGGTACCAACAAACGTACCGATGATTACGGTGGTAGTGCTGCCAACAGAGCACGTTTCGTACTCGAAGTGCTGGAGGCTATGGCCAGCGTTGACGGCGCACAGCGTGTGGGTATGCGCATCTGTCCAGACAATCCTTTTAACGACATTGAGGATGACGACCCGCAACACACATTCGACTACCTGCTACAGGAAGCTAAGTCTCTGAATCTGGCGTACCTGCATGTCATACGCTTTCCGAAAGGGCGCGTGGACAATATTGCACTCGGCCAGTGTTATTTTGGTGATCGATTGATTGGTAATGAGAGCTATAGCTTTGAAGAAGCCGGAGCCGCAGTTGCGGCCGGAGAGCTCGCCGCGGTATCGTTTGGCCGGCATTTTATTGCAAACCCAGATTTGGTCGAGCGATGGCAGTCCGGTGAGCAGCTAACAGCCTTCGATCTGCATACGCTTTATACGCCTGGTGCAGAGGGCTATAGCAGCTACCCTCGAGCAGGCGTCTGACACATCCAAAATTATATTTGAGGAAAATGCCATGCCGGTAACCCCTGTCGATCTAACCAACAAGAAAATTCTTATCACTGGCCCGACTGGACAAGTGGCTCTGCCGGTGGTCGAGCATTACGCAAAAATTGCTGATGTCTATGCGCTGGCGCGGTTTCGCAAACCAGAGGATCGTGCGAAGATAGAAATTCTCGGTGCGAAGGTATTGCAGGCAGACCTGGCCGATGCAAGCAGTCTCGATCTCGTTCCCGAAGACTTTGACTATGTGTTAAATTTCGCTGTTGTGAAAAGTGGCGATTTTGAGTATGACCTAGCTGCCAATGCGGAGGGCGTGGGAAACCTCATGGCTCGATGCCGCACAGCAAAAGCGTTCCTTCACTTTTCATCCACAGCCGTCTATGAATATTGCGGTCAGGAACCGCGTGCCGAAAATGCCCCATTAGGCGATAACCACCGCGTCATGTTTCCCACCTACAGTATCTCTAAGATCGCGGCTGAGACGGTGTGCCGCTTTGTTGCGCGCCAACAAAAAATACCCACTACCATAGCTCGCTTGAGTGTGCCTTACGGTGACAACGGCGGTTGGATGTACTTTCATATGTTGATGATGCAGCAGGGGATTGCCATCGACCTACATCCGGATAAGCCCAATTATTACAACCCACTGCACAGCGATGATTACATCGAGAAAATACCCTACCTACTCACAGCGGCAAGTACAGACGTTACGACCGTCAATTTCGGGGGTTCACAAAAGGTCAGTATCGAGGAGTGGTGTGCCTACATCACTGAGCTAACAGGTTTTGAACCGAATTTTCAAGACAACGCCAAAGCGTTTGGCAGTCTGTGTATAGACCTAGAAAAAATGCACGGATTGATTGGAGAAACCAAGGTTGACTGGCGGGAGGGAATTCGCCGCCAGCTCGAGAACCTTGCGCCCGATCTGTTGCGCTGACCCTTTATCGCTGTTGACTGAGGTGTATGTGGCACCTCAACCGCCATTATCACATTGGCCCCGCGTAATAAAACAGCATTATAATCCTTCAATTTCGTTACAGTGCGCAGTATCCTCTATCGGATGCGGGGTGATCGGTACTAGGACGATAGGGGGGTCTCATGAACGTGAGTGATTACGCGTCGCCTGAAGACGTGGCGTATTTTACCACCAGAAGCGACTGGCAAGGCTGGCGTCTGGTACTGGGTAATTGGTTATTTATCGCTGCCATCTTTGCTGTCGTCGCGGCCTGGCCCAACCCCATAACGATAGTATTGGCAGTGATCCTTTTGGCTAGCAGGCAAATGGGCTTGTCTGTGATGATGCATGATTGTGGTCATCGAAGCCTATTTCGTTCTAAGCGCCTCAACGCTGTTGTCGGTCAGTGGCTCTGCGCCCTTCCGGTGATGAGCGATCAGCCCTCATATGCGCGAGGTCACCTAGAGCATCATGCTAAGTCCGGCAGCATCGCTGACCCAGACCTGTCAAACTATCAGGCGTACCCGGTGTCGCGGGCAAGCTTTAAACGCAAGGTTATCCGCGACCTTAGCGGCCAAACTGGCTTCAAGTTGATGTCATCTATCGTTCACGGTGCTGCGGGCGCGCTATCCAAGGAAAAGCGCGCATCGGCACTGCCTTTCGTAAAGCAGTTGCTAGTGCAACTGGTGTTGTTTGCGATCCTGGCGGCCTGCGGTATCGGCTGGACTTTTTTGCTATGGGCGGTGGCCTATATGACGGTATTTATGTTGATTATTCGCATACGTCAGGTTGCTGAGCATGCCGCTGTGCCCGATTTATTCGATCTAGATACCCGTATGAATACTCGCACTGTTGATGCACCCTGGTGGCAGCGCATGATTTTCGCGCCTTGTGGCGTTAACTACCACCTAGAACACCACTTTATGGCCAGTGTGCCCAGCTACAAATTGCGTGAGTTGCGAGAGCATCTGCGCAGTCGCCATGCACTGGATGGCGTTCCGCAGTTTGATGGCTACGGTGCGGTGCTGCGCCAAGCCGTGACTGCCTGACTAATCCCCACGTATAACCACCGTAAGTGCAAAGTGGTCGAATGCGGCTCGGTTTTTGTGCATGAATGAAGGGTAAGCCTAGGGGCCTATCTATTGTTTATGCTGTGCTTTATATATTTTTAGAGTGGCAGGCGTTGTGGGTTCTTCGCGTTCATAATAGAGCTTCATCGAAACTGCGACATCGGCAATAGTCGACTGCACAAATTTTGCCATTCTCGCTCCCAGCCAGTCTCCCACTGCGCCCCACGGCATCTCGTAAATGAGTGTGGTAGAAAGCTCGGTTTGTCCTGATCCGGAATCTGTTAGTGCGTAGCGAAACCATGCATTTTTAAAAGGAGGAGCAGGTTTTTCACCTTTGTGTAGGCGTATCAAAAATCCTTTTCCATCCTGCCATTCCTCCACTGTTTCTTGGATATAGCTACTCTTGTTGCGGTACACGTAACGACTGGCGCCAATACCTTGTAATTGTTCGCTTACGATTTCTGTTTTGACAATGCCAGGGACATAATTATGTGCAAGAGATATGTCTTTGAGCTTCTCCCACGCCGCAAAAAGCGGAATATCGATAAGCACTTTTGCATTTACTTCCTGAGTCATTTGTTTCTCCCTTTGTTACCGGCTGTGGTGTAGCCCACACCGTTGAGACATTTAGGATAGTTTGTTTTCGGAGTCTTTCTCTGCCGATAGCGTTATCGTGCCATTTTTTCATGATTGGGCCTTATCGAGAAAGTATGGAAATGTTACCGTTGTGGAGAGACAATGAAAAGCTCACCTCCGCACCGTCTGATAAAGTCTCTTGCATCAAGTGCAGATTATAAAACATTTTCTAAAGGCATTGGAGCCAGGTATGAGCAAGTTTGAGAATCAATGTGTGGTAGTTACCGGTGGCGCCAGTGGTATCGGAGAAGCGACCGTCCGGGCAATTATAAACGAAGGAGGCAGTGTGCTGATTGCGGACTTACAGGAGGAGCGTGGCCAGGCTCTCGTGTCTGAGTTGGGTTCACGTGCCGCTTTTCACTTCACCGATGTGACGCGAGAGGATGATATCGTAGGCGCCATTGCCTTGGCTCAGAATGAGTTCGGCCCTTTGACCGGCATGGTGAACAATGCCGGCGTTGTCGGTGCCATCGGCTCGATCATGGATACCAGTGCAGAAGACTTTGACCACACGATGGCTATTCTGTCCCGCGCTGTGTTCTTGGGCATCAAGCATGCTGCCAAGGCGATGCAGCCGCAAGGCAGGGGTGCGATTGTGTCTCTGGCAAGTACCGCAGGTGTCGTGGGTGGACTTGGACCGCATGTGTATACGATGGCTAAGCACGGTGTCGTTGGGCTTACCAAGTCCGCTGCCTGT
Organism: Halioglobus sp. Uisw_031; assembly: GCF_047729875.1. Taxonomy (NCBI): domain Bacteria; kingdom Pseudomonadati; phylum Pseudomonadota; class Gammaproteobacteria; order Cellvibrionales; family Halieaceae; genus Halioglobus; species Halioglobus sp. Uisw_031. Next base: position 1,364,014 of record NZ_CP159826.1, read on the forward strand.
GAGTTGGCCAGAATAGGTATTCGGGTCAATGCGGTGGCGCCTGGCGGCACGGTGACACCGATGACTAGTGCGCTGGGTGATAATAACCCTGAAACGACAGCTAAGTTCATAGCGGATTCCTCACCCCTGGGGTTTGCGTGTATGCCACAGGATATTGCCAATGCCATTCTGTTTTTGCTGAGTGAAGACGCTCGCTATATGACAGGACACACGATGGTCATTGATGCGGGTGAAACAACAGGCGCTGCGCCGCCACCCTTCTTTTCTGTCGATGCGGATATTTTGCTTCACGCCGGAAAGCGCGGCCTCGACCAGTAAGTTAGGTGGCTGGGGCCATACCCCTTGTCCGAGTTGCGACACGATCCCGATTGCCACAAAGGATGTTGATTGATGCTTAGCTATCGCCATGCATTTCACGCGGGTAACCATGCCGACGTCTTGAAACACCTGGTTGAGGTATTGATACTGCAGTATTTGGTGCAAAAGAGAGATAAGCCCTTACGGTATATTGATACCCATGCTGGGCCGGGTGTTGTTGCTTTGCGAACGTCTTTTGCCAGTAAAAATCGAGAGTTTGACTCGGGCATCGCTCGCCTGTGGGGGCGTAGTGACCTGCCGCCGCCATTGGAACATTATGTCAATATGGTGCGCAGCTTTAACCCCTCAAGTGAGCTCTTACATTATCCCGGATCACCGGCTATCGCAGCGAGTATTTTGGGTGCGGCTCATCGCCTGCAATTGTTTGAGTTACATCCCGACGATGTCTCGAGGCTGGACGACTGGGTTGGCCGCGATCGACGTATCAAAGTACAGCAGGCCGATGGATTTTCGGCATTAAAGGCAATTCTTCCGCCTCCGGAAAGGCGCGCACTTGTACTGATCGATCCACCTTATGAGGTAAAGACTGATTACGACACCGCAATTGCTGCCTTGGAGGTCGGCTGTAAAAAGTTTGCGACAGGCGTTTACGCTCTGTGGTACCCGTTGCTGGACCGCGATGATGTGTCGGTCTTTGTAGAAAGATTGAAGATGATGCCGGTAAAATCGCTATTGGTCGAATTCCCGGTGCAGTCTTTGACAGGTGAAGGCATGCGCGGAAGTGGCATGTTCATTGTGAACCCCCCCTGGATATTGCAGCAGCAGCTAGAAAATTGCCTGCCATACTTACAGGCAGTGCTGGCGGAATCCGGCGCGCCGCTGTGGAGCATGCGCAGTCACGGTGAATAAAGATCTCTTCACCCTGTCAGTGATCAGCTCGCGAGCAGCGTCGCCTCAAGCGCCTCGACGAACTGAGTGCGAAAAGCACGGTCATTTTTTTCATACCATGTTCTGGCATTTTGGCCCAATGCTTGCATCGACGATTGGTCCATTTGAATAATCTGTTCTATTTTTCTCTCAAGGTCTTCCGTGTCTACATAATAGTTGACACCCGCTCGCTGCTGGCGTGTCTTGTTGTGTGCGACAAGAATGCCCCGGTCGCGTGTAATCAATTCGTTCATCGGGGGCGCATCCGTAGTAAGAGTAACAGCACCGCAGCTCATGGCTTCGGCAATGCAATGTCCGAACCCTTCTGCTTCAGAGGGGCATAGGTGCACAGAGTAGGTGTTTTGTAGCCGCCGCAGGCTGTCATTATCCAGACACTCAAGCACATGTTTTATGTTTGGTGCGTGAATTAATTTAACCCTCGACTGACTATAGGTTTTTGGGCTCTGTACCACGGTTAAAAGCGGCCATTCAGGGTGTCGCAGCCACAAGTCAGTCAGAGGCTTAGTACCTTTTTGCCAGCTGCGGCCCGCTAAATGCAGGAATCCGACCTGCTTTTCTCCAGAGGATATCGTATCGAGGCGGTCGTCACTGGTGAAACTGATAAAACGCGTTGGGCGCCCTAAGACTTCAAATGCGCTCTGCCCACTTTGGGTTTTGCAAAAAACGCTATCGATTCTTTCTAGATGCCGATATTGCGATTTTCTAAACCATTCTGGGTTGGGAATAAAGGTATTGATACTGGCGTACCTGAAAAAACCGGGACTAATATCCTCTAGAAATAAATTGATATCATACGGCGCAGCAGCGAGGGTTTTAGGATGCAGCCACCGCTGTCGAAATCCGTGAGCGCGATGAGAAATTCGATGACGCCGAATCTTTGCCCTATGATAAGGGGAGCCATTAAGAGTCACCTCGAAGCGATCTGTCGGCAAAGCAGCAATAATGATATCGACATCATGGCTGAGTCCGCCACCATTATGCCAAGCGACTATATTGAGGCGTATCATAAATTATTAGTCATTGGGCGCAGCCTGCTTCGATAACTTTTTGAGATGTTCAAATTTATGCAACTCATTGTCAAGTCTCGATACAGATATTCGACTGTGCTGCTGACGGCAGTCATTTGCAGCACGATATTAGCTGTCGCTTGCTTGGTGGCTCTGCTCTTTCTGTTGAGCAAACCACAAATCGGCATAGTAACCACGCTGTTCGAGTAGTGCCTCATGTGAACCCTGTTCCACAATGCGGCCATGATCCAGTACAACGATTTTGTCCGCATCAATAATAGTGGACAGCCTGTGTGCGATTACCAAGCTTGTATGTCCCTCAGCGACTTCTCGCAATGCTGTTAGAATAGCCTGTTCCGACTTGCTGTCGAGTGATGAGGTCGCTTCATCAAAGACCAATACCGGCGAGCGTTTGAGGATTGTTCGCGCTATTGCCACCCGCTGTTTTTCACCGCCTGACAGCTTCAAGCCTCGTTCACCGACTCTGGTCTGGTGTCCCTCCGGCAGCTGGCTGATAAAATGATCGAGGTGCGCGAGATAAATGGCATTAGACACTTCTGCATCGCTTGCCTCGGGACAGCCATAGCGGACGTTCTCAAAAACGCTGTCATTGAATAAGACAGTATCTTGAGGAACGATACCGATAGCTTGGCGTAGAGAATTTTTGGTGACATGACTAATATCCGTGCCACCTATTGTAATGTTGCCCTCGTCAAGATCATAAAATCGAAACAAAAGTTTCACCAATGTGGACTTTCCGGCACCACTGGCACCGACTACGGCTACTTTTTGACCTGCTCCAATAGTGAATGACACGTTGTTCAAGATTTTTCTGTCAGGTCGGTAGGAAAACGAAACATCAGTGAACTCAATGTCCCAAGCCGCCGGTTGCAACGTTTTTGCTTCGAGGCGGTCGTCGACGCTGGTCGTGATCTCCAGAAGCTGCAACATTTTTTCAATATTGGCCATCGACCCCTTGATCTCTCGATAGACAAATCCTAGAAAATTAAGCGGCAGGAAAAGCTGGATCATAAAGGCGTTAATCAGCACAAAATCGCCTAGTGTCATAGTGCCGGCTGCAACACGCGAGGTGGCCAGCCACATCATCGCAGTCATAGCGACTGCAATAATCAGCGCTTGACCTCCATTGAGGGAGAATAGCGACAAGCGGTTTTTGCGCCTAGCGGACTCCCACTTTTCGAGTTCATAGTCGTAACGCTGCACCTCAAATTCTTCGTTGGTAAAATATTTTACCGTTTCAAAATTGAGCAGGCTGTCGACAGCACGGTTGTTGCTAGCAGAGTCGGCAATATTGGCTTCACGCACAAATTTGGTGCGCCATTCCGTCGCTGCTACCGAAAACCACACATACGCTAACACTGCACTGAGCGTGATCATGGCGAAACCCCAACCATAGTTGTAGAGTAGGATGCCCACGACCATAAAAATTTCGATAAATGTTGGCACAATATTGAAGACAAAAAAGCGCATGAGAAAGCTGATGCCGGTGGTGCCGCGTTCAATGTCGCGTGACAGACCACCGGTGCGACGGTTGAGGTGGAAGTCGAGATCAAGATTATGCAGATGCCTGAATACTTTGATGCCAATTTTCCGCATTGCCCGTTCGGTAACGTACCCAAAAACGGTATCGCGAAGCTCCCCAAACAGGACATTAGCAAAGCGCGCAAGGCCGTAGGCTAATACGAGCGCTATTGGGGCCGCGATGAGTTGCGTTTTCTCGGAGTCTAGGGCGTCAACGATATACTTGAGGATGAACGGGCCAACCACATTGCCGAGCTTGGCGAGAATTAAGCAGCCGAGGGCCAATAGCACTCGATTGCGATATTCCATCAGATAGGGCCAAATTATCCGGATGATGTGCCAGTTAATTTTTTGGTTCGGTTCGTCTTCGTAGTTACCGTGATTCATAGTAGTGGTTACTTGCGTCGTCTGTTTCGCCTATCCTACACTACGCCACCCTGCCGGCCACTACGTCTTTATAATCGGCGCTCCAATCATTTTTTGATAAGTGTCAAAATAGACGTCATCAAAAGCCTCGTCACCGTGTGCGTCCAATAAATAATTGGACATTGATTTTTCAATGATCAATGAGAGAGTGATGCTGGACCCGATTGAAGAACCGCTGGACTGTAATCTTTCTTTCCTCGGCTTCATATAGCTTTGATCTGCTGCTTTCGTTCCGCCGGGGATGCTGTGCACAGCAGCATTTTCAGGCGTGGTAGACAAGGTTTTAGCCAAGCACGTCATGTAATTGGCGATGCATATTTTGGACGCCGGGTTCGTTGCGCCCAATCAGTACTTTACGCTCTATGCCCGCTTTCAGGCCCCGATTGATCTTGTCGACCAGTGAGTAATCTTCGGCGACGGCAACATCATTAATCATCTGGAAATAGTCTTCGTAGTGCTGTCGTTCCTCGGGCGTTGCCGGTTCTTTGGGTAGGAACATACTGTGATACACCACTGACCGGTCTGGCGTGATGGGGTAGACGCGCCAGGTCTGGAAGTGGTCTTCAACAACGAAAATGACGGTGTTGGGAAAAATGAAGTTGACGTAAGAACTGTAGTTTCTAGGTTCCCACTCATTCTCTGGAATACTCTTGAGTTCGTTGATGCTGAGGGCCGGGGATCCCATTGAATGGTTGCGCCCGTACTGTCGGTAGGTTGCGGTATTGCTATAGACCATCGTGGCAATGGACTCTGCATGCAGAAATTCAAAGTGATAATACTCATGGAAGGTATCCATGTTCAGTTTCCAGCTAAAATCGGTGAACACTTGCTTGGCGCCTAAATAGTAGTGATCCTCAAAGCCAAAGCCCGCGAGGCGCTCTTGAATACCTCCCAGTACTTCGTCGATGTCAAAAGTTTTTTCCGGGTCAGGCATGACAAAAATCATGCCGTATTTTTCCTGAACGTCTAATGGTTTGAGGCCTAGTGCATCACGGTCGATGCCACCAAAGCCTTCATTGCCAAACGGCACTCCCACCAGTTGACCTTCCAAGTCATAGGTCCAGCCGTGGTAGGGGCAGGAAAATAGCCGACTTTTTTTAGCCGTTCCATGTGCGCACTCGTTCAATGGGGCCCCGCGGTGTGAACAAATATTTACGAACGCTTTGAGGCCTCCGTCTTGCTGTCGCACGATGAGAATCGGAATGCCGGTATCGTCAAAGGCGAAATAATCGCCCGTAGCAGGCACCACACAACTGGGTCCAACAAACTGAGGATAGTGTCGAAACAACTCGATTTTTTCACGTTCAAACTGTTGCGGGTCGGTGTACTCGTTGACGTCGATTTCCATAACGCTATCGGCCAGCGTTGTGGTTTTATCGGCCACTAAACCCATCAGGACTTTAATTTCATCAACCAGTTGCTGGCGTTGCATTGAAAATCTCCCGAGCACTTTTGCAGTGTTGTTACAGTCCCAGCACCATTTTGGCGATGATATTGCGCTGAATCTCCTGGGAGCCGCCAAAGATGGATGCAGCGCGATTGTTGAGATACCGCGGCACTATCGAACTAACGTAATCTGCTCTGACTGGATTACCGCCTGCGATCGGATTCATGATGAAGCTGTTGTAGCCGAGGACATCGACTGATAACTCGTTAATCTCCTGCTCCAGCCGGGTGGCTGACAACTTCATAATGGAGGATTCCGGCCCGGGGTTACCACCATCACTGACCGAGGAAAGGATGCGCAATTCAGTGATTTCCAAGGCTTTGAGATCGATTTCTAGGCGCGCGAGCTTACGGGCCATGGTTCCTTCGCTGTCAAATGCAGCATTGCAATTTTTTGCATCCTTAATGAGGCCGCACAGATGGTCCAGTTCGTGTCGGATGCGATGTGCGTTGAAGCCACCACCGCGTTCAAACTCCAACAGATATTTTGCGTAGCTCCAGCCCTGGTTCTCCTCGCCGATACGGTTCGCCATTGGCACTCGGACGTTGTCGAAGAACACCTGGTTGACTTCATGATCCCCCGCCATCGTAATGATGGGTTCAACGACAACACCGGGTGCTGCCATGTCGATAAGGAGGAAGCTAATTCCAGCCTGAGGCTTGCCGCTATTATCTGTGCGCACCAGGCAGAAAATGTGGTCGGCGAGGTGGGCGTGGGTGGTCCAGATTTTTGAGCCATTAACAATGTAGTGATCGCCGTCGGATTCAGCTTTGAGTTTTAGACTGGCAAGATCGGAGCCAGAACCGGGCTCTGAGTAGCCCTGACACCAGTAATGTTCACCGCTCAGGATTTTCGGCAGGTATTCGGCTTTCTGCTCGTCTGTTCCGAACGCCATGATGACCGGTGCCAGCATCAGAAGTCCCAGAGGAATGAGCATGGGTGCCCCGGCGTGGTAGCATTCTTTACTGAAAATATATTTCTGGGTAGGCGTCCAGTCACTGCCCCCGTGTTCCACCGGCCACTGCGGGACGGCCCAGCCCTTTTTCACCAGAATATCTTGCCACTGAAGGGCGATATCTTTCTCGACAAATACACTGCCATTATTCGCAGTGCCTTCGATAATATGCTTTGGCAGTTTCTCCGCCAGAAACTGGCGAACCTCACCTTGGAATTGCAGTTCTTCGTCGCTAAAGTTTAGGTTCATGGTTTTAATCCGGTAAGACTACTGTATGGGGTCCATCGCCCACAGGATGCCACGGCGCAACAACTCATAGAATTCCTGCGTTTTCCAGGCGCCTTCTTCAGGCACTGGGTACTCCTCAATATAGGGTTGCATGTCGTATTTCCCGCGACAGTGTCCTAACGTTAGATACAGAACCTGGCCGGTTCCGTAGGGGTGGATATACAAAACAGGCTGCACATCAGTGTCTTTCATCCAGTCGTCCCGAATAAAATTCTCTACGGGATCTGACCAGTGCGTATGCAGCAATGTCTGGTGCTCACCGTGAAATTTGCACAGATAGAGTTCATCGTCCACTTTGAAACTGGGAATGCCTTGCACCAACGGATGATCTGGTTCCGTGACGTGGACCTCGTACTCATGAATGGGGGGGTGCGACATGAATTGGCTACCCAGTACTTCCATGAAGGACATGTTGTCTTCTGGACAGTCCACGCGAGGCGTACCGTCAGCAGCAGGCTCCAAAAACTGCAGAATGGAGTTTGTGCCGTGCAGAGCGAACCATTTTTTACCGTTGTTGACGTAATTTGTGAGGCAGCGGGTTTCGTCTTCCGTGGGAATGATGTCGCAGGTGTAGGTGATCAGGACATCACTGGCGCAGATGGCCTCGATGTCACTGAAGTCAGATCCCACCAAGACCTTGATACGAGGTTGCTCCGCGAGCAACTTCAGTATCTCAAGCCGTGCATGGTCAATATTGTGATACTTCCCGCCTGCAACAAGATAGACGTCAACGCGATCGCTCTTGCTCATTTTATAACTGCACGCGCTTGGTAAAGCCACCGTCTGCTACCAAGTTTACGCCGGTGATTAGGCTCGCAGCTGGACTGGCCAGAAAGGCCACGGCGTTGGCTATTTCTTCTGCAGAGCCCATGCGGCCCTGAGGGATTTGCGCCAGTGTGCTGTCGTACAGCTCGGCCATATTGTTCTTGATATATTCCCATGCACCGCCTTCTATATAGATCGGGCCGGGCGAGACGCAGTTGACGCGAATTCCGCTAGGTGCCAGAGCTTGACTTAGCTGTTTGGCGTGGATGATGAGTGCGCCCTTAATGGCGTTGTAGGGTTGCGGCCCCATAAATGTTTCCACACCGGCGGTGCTGGAAATAACGACGATGGCTGCAGCAGAAGATTTCTCGAGAAAGGGCGTGGCCGCCTCGACGCCGCGAGTTGTGCCAAGAAGGTCAACGTTGAAATTGTTCTGCCAACCCTCTTCACTCATATTGCCACCGCCTGCGCTGACATTGGGTACAAAGATATCAATGCCGCCCAACTGCGTGCCCATCTCTGCAATCCAGTGCTTATAGGCTTCGCCGTCAGCCACATCAATAGCAGAGCCTACGACTTTGACGCCTTTAGCGCTGAGCTCGGCGATAGCAGTATCAACGTCAGCTTGCTGGCGTGCGCAAATTGCTAGGTCAACGCCTTCATCGGCAAGCAGATTGGCAATGGCACGACCAATGCCGCGGGTTGAACCGGTGATGACAGCTTTTTTTCCAGACAGTCCGAGATCCATGTGTGTCTCCTGAGATGATTATTGTGTTTTTGTTTATTCGATAGAGGCGCGGGGAAGTGCCTTTCAACAGGCAATGCCCCTAGTCGGCAACGAGTGTTCAAAGGGCACGTTAGCAAACCTATTTATAAAAAACAATCAGATTTGACTGTTTATTTTGTATCCGATAATGTATGCGTCAAGATAGCGAAAAGACGCTGTCAATGTGCTCATTTCTTTGCTGAAGGATGAACCCGTTGGCGACCAGATTCATCGCTATATCACAAGGAGAAAATAATGAAACTTTATACGTCTATAGGTCCCAATCCTCGCGTCGTGGCAATGTTTATCGCTGAACGCGGCATAGATTTGCCGGTTCAGGAGGTGGACATCATGGCGGGTGAAAATCTTGGCGATGATTTCAGGAAACTCAACCCATCAGCCCAGTCACCCTGTTTGCAGCTCGATGATGGCAGTGTCATAGCGGAAGTGACGGTGATATGCAGTTACCTCGATGAAGTGACGGACGGCCCATCGTTGATCGGTGCCACGTCGGAAGAGCGGGCAGAAACGCGGATGTGGAATCGACGATTTGATACGCGCATCCTTGAGCCTATGACGCTGGCGTTTCGCAGTGCAGAGGCAATAGGACTATTTAAAGATCGATATCGAGTCATTCCCCACGCGGCAGACGATCTGAAAGCCACCGTACAGGATTCCTGGGCCTGGCTGGAGCCACAAATGGCGGGCAAGACATTCGTGTGCGGCGACCGATTCACCTTGGCCGATATACAACTGTTTGCCTTTGCAGATTTCGGTGCCCTAATTGGCCAGGGAATTCCTGAGTCATTATCCAACCTGCAGGCCTGGTTCAAGCGTGTTACCGAGCGTCCCAGTGTTGTCGCCAGCGTGCACCCGTCAGAAGCATAGCAGCCTAGATACAGTCATATACACCACCTGTAATCCTCAACCAATGAGATAGCGTATGAAAGCGGCAGTGTTCAAGGAAGTCGGTCAGCCCCTAGCACTGGAGTCGGTAGCCGACCCCGTGCCGGAGCCTTTTGAACTGGTGATGAAAGTCAGTTTCTGTGGTATCTGCGGTACTGATTTACACGCGACCCGGGAGGGGTTAACGACCGCCTGCTGTGGCCAGATTCTGGGTCATGAATATGTCGGCGAGATTGTCGAGGTGGGTAAAGAAGCAGACGGCAACTGGAAGGTAGGGGACCGCGTTTGCGCGATGCCCTTTATCGGCTGTGGGCGCTGCCTGCCCTGTGCTGCTGGACGTTTCTTTGAGTGTGCCAATAAGAAAGTGTCTGGAGTTGATGACCCAGGGGGCTTTGCCGAATTTGTCACCACGGGTTCACGTGAAACCATTTTACTGCCAGAGGATCTAGACCTGCAAAGCGCGGCGTTGGTCGAACCTCTGGCGGTAGGGATTCACGCCGTGCGGATAGCCGATGTCAAGGCGGGTAGTCGGGTGATGGTGATCGGCGCCGGACCCATCGGTCTGGCAGTAGCATTGTGGTGTCGCTTTTTCGGTGCGAGGGAAGTGATCGTCAGCGAAGTGACCAAAACCCGCGCTGCGCTGGCGAAGACGATGGGAGCCACTGCTGTGATTCACCCTGATTTAGACAGCGGAGCTGAGGGTCTGTTGCAACAATTCTCGGATATAGCGGGCGGCGCACCAGATGTGATTTTTGAATGTGTCGGTGCCCCGGGTTTGCTACAGCAGTGCATCGAGATGGCACCCCATCACGGTAAGATTATTCCGGTGGGCGTGTGTGAGCAGCCAGATGCCATTATCCCTTTCTTTGGTTTGGTGAAGGAACTGCGCATACAGTTTGCCATCGCCTATACACGTGATGATTTTGATACGTGTGTGGCGATGCTTGGCGAACGACGCATTGACGTTTCACCTATGGTGACGGACATCGTTTCCTTGGATGAACTGCCCGATGCCTTTGAGGCATTGCGCACGCCGAGTCATCAATGCAAGGTTTTAACCAGGATGTAGCTTTTGGGTCGGACTGTGTCGCCGGCCCAGATGGGAGAAGACCTCCTTCGCTCAAAAAGGCACGTCGTTCGCGTAAAAGTGACTAGTCCCGATAATAATCCACGCCGACCAACTCCAACCATCGATCACTGAAGGCCTCGCCCTGCAAACAGTTGGCTTCTATCCAGTCATCATCTGATACCTTGGCGCGAGCAGCAACACTTTCTAAGGCGTCGGGTCCAACCGGGTAGCGGAAGTGCGGCTTGTCCGATTCGATGGCGTGCTCGATCGCGCTGGCCACGTCAGTGGGCATGGCCGGGCGGCGCAGACCGAACTCAAAAAAACGTCCCAGCCGTTGCAGAGATTTGAGGTAGGGTGAAGGTTCTGTCGGCAACGATCCCTTGCCCCAGATGGGCGTTAGGACGCAGCCTGGCTCGATGATGGCCACCTTCACATTGAATTCGGCCATTTCCTGCGCCAGTGCCTCGCTGAGACCTTCCATCGCCCACTTGGATGCAGAGTAGTGAGCGTGACAGCCCATAACAACACGGCCGGCAAGTGAGCCGACGGTGACAATCCTGCCAGATTTTTGCTGGCGCATGATGGGCGTCACAGCGCGCAATACATTGACGTTACCGAAGTAGTTGGTCTCGAAAATTTCGCGGACTTCGTGCATTGGTGTCTCTTCCACGGCGCGGCCACCGCCGATGCCGGCGTTGTTGACCAGCGCATCGATACGGCCACTGCGAGCCATAATCTCTGCCACGGCGGTCACAATAGAGTCGGGGTCGACAAGGTCCAGCGTGATAACGCTAACAGGCAAATCCTCTGCTGCAATTAAGGCTTTTAATTCTGTGGCAGTCTCAGGGCTGCGGACTGCGGCGTAGACATCGTGGCCTTTGCGCGCCATATGCAGCGCCGTTTCTTGACCAATGCCGGTGCTACTTCCTGTCACTAGGATAACGGACATGAAATTCTCCTCAAATTGTAGTGTGGACTAGGTTGTGATGTGCCGCGCTGCGCTATGTTACTGCTGGTGATCTAGCGGGGCTGGGGCGTGCTGTGCGGATGCACCGATACTGTCATCCTGCCGTTGTTTGACATCGATGCGATATTCACAGGTCACACAGCGCCGCATACCTTCACGCATGCTATCGTTTTGTTGCTGCAGTTTATCCAGCTCAGTGCGCAGCGTATTGATTTCCTGCCGATGCTGCCACAGACGCTTTCGTGCGAAGAATATCTCCAACAGGTTCATTGGGACAATCCTCGTTGGCTAATTTGGCTGCCAGCTCATTCTGACGGTACAGGACGTCTCGGGTAGGTGCGGGTCGAATTCCATTTTCAGGCCGCCACTGGCACCGTTGAACAGCGCTTCAAAGGGACCTTTACAGATATTAAGGCAGCCTTCTTCAGGAAGTGAGCTTGGATTCGGTAGGCGATCTTGAGGGCCGCAGGTATGCCAGCCACAATCGGGAATTTCCATTACCGTAAGGCCGTTAGCCGGATCAAATTCAGTGATCGTTGCTGGACCCGTCAACCAGTGGGCCGGATTAAAGGTTTCAAACAGGAAGGTGCTCCAGCGGCCAGGTTTGGTGGGGCTGCCGTCTTTCGATAGTTTAGTCTTCTTGTTTTTATTTTTATCCGACATGCTGTTCATCATTTTGAGGAAGTCGCCAGAGTTCTCATGAGATAGCGCAACTGACGTGCCGATGACAATTTCTTCATATTGTTTCTGGCTGAAGTGTTTGCGCAGTTCCAGCAATGCCCACTCAACTTCGCGCACAAAGTTGCCGTAGCGCTTGCGCCATTTTTCTCGTGGGGAGTCGAAGCGATGAATGACCTCCCTGCGCGACTTGATCTGCTCGTAATCACGGTCCACCTGTTCCTGGTCGCCAGACAGTCGCAAAATCGGTACAAAGGTATGGCTGATGATAGGCATGGCCTTTTTTACCAGCATAGAGTTAGACATCCACATGTCGATCCAGGCTTGGGGTCCCCAGTTATAATAGAAACCCATTTTCTGTGGGGGCGGGACACGGCCTGAACCGCCATCGGTGGAGATTACGTTTTCATCAGACATTCGATTTACCCCCTTTTGTAAAGGCTCGGCCTCTGCCGACCTTAAGTCGGGTATAAAGACTTTGAGTCTGGTTAGTCACTGTACTAGTACATAAGGCGCACAGTGACACCGTAAATTGCGCCGGGTGCCGTGACGCCGGCGTAGCCGCCAAGCACGGGAACGTCTAGCCCGGCAACATAGTACTCTTCATCCAGTATGTTGCGGCCCCAAATGGCAGCGTTCCAGGTTTGTTCAGCATTCGATAGTGTGAAGCGCAGATTGACCAGGTTGACCGCATCATTTTCGAGGTTTGGGTCAAGATCCTGATCGAGATAAAAACTGGACGTATAGTTGTATTCTAACCGGGCAGTGCCGACCAGTTCTGCCGCCAGGTCGTGCTCATATTGGACGTAAGAACTCACTGTCCATTCGGGTACGTTATCCAGCGCTTCTCCGGCAAGGTCTTGAAGACACAGTGATGATATCCCCGGGGCTCCGGTTTGTGCGCCATCGACGACGTAATAGTTATTGAATGCCTGCGCGACGGTGCATTGTCCATTGTCGAAGTCTTTGTACTCTGCCTTGTTATAGCCTACCGCTGAGCCAATCACTACATCAGCTGCTGGGACATAGACCAGATCCAGTTCCATCCCGTAACTTTCCATTGAGCCTGCGTTGGTCACACTAATGCTGGAGCCGTCGAAGGCTTGTGCCTGGAAGTCATCGTAACGGATGTAGTAGAACGTGCCGTTCAGCTGCAGACGTCTGTCTTGGCTGGAACCTTTCCAGCCAATCTCATAGTTAGTTGCCGTCTCTTCATCGAATTCGCCATTTTTTCCCTCTAATTCTCGGCGCTGGTTAAACCCCCCAGATTTGAAACCTCTGCTGATACTGGCATAGGTCATGATCTCTGGGGTATAGAAATAGCGCGCTATCACTGTCGGCGATATATTGTCGTCATTGCGACTGTCATCGGAGTACACGTCAGGGCCAGCGACAGGCGGAATGTCAAGAATTGACGCTGGCGAAGTGATCTGTGAGCCTTTTCGGTCTTTGCGTTCATAGGTATAACGCAGGCCGAGTGTGGCACTGAATTCGTCTGTGATGTTCCAGACTGCCTGGCCGAATGCAGCGTAGCTGGTGGTTTTGTAGTTGTTGTCGTCGGTATTGAGTGTGCCGTCAGGGAATAGTGCAACGATGCCGATGTTGCTCACGAGGGCAACGGACTGGGTGAACGTGCCGACCGATTCCATCTGTGAGTAGAAGGCATAAAGCCCCGCCTGATAGTCGATAGTTTCGCCACCCGGTGAGGTAATCCGGAACTCCGATGAATACTGATTAAAATTAATATCGGTTGAGCCCCCCACGGCTTCATATGCCGTAAAGTCCCCGTCATAGGCGCTGTCGGATTCGTAATGCCGCCAAGCGTTGATAAACGTTAAGGTATCTTCACTGGCAAGCTCCTTGTTCCACTCCAGCGCCGCGCCTCCCACTATCACTTTGTTGTAGATTTCAGTATCAATCCAGTAATCGTCACTGAAGGGATCTGCATCAGGGGGGGAGAAGCCTTCCGAGTCTTCAAAAGAGACCCATTGCAAAATGGGGTTTCCCTGCGCGTTCAGGCCAAGCTCTTCTGACAACTGTGCCGAGGGCGTATTGGTTGTTGGGGCGTTAAGCGTAGACAGACCCTCATAGTCTATAATAGCGAGACCGCAGCAATTAGTGTCTTCCTTCATATAATCAAAGGTAAACAAAAACTCACCAAAGCCATCGCCTTCTGATTTTGCGCCTGTGTCGAACAACGTGCGCGCTTTGAGCCCCCACTTATTTGCGTCGTTCAGGCCTTGTCCCGTGTAAGTGCTTTCATAAAGATGATCGCCATTGACGGCAAAGCCTGTCAGGCGCATAGCGTTGCCTGTATCACCAAAGGGGACGTTGACCATGGCGTGCACTTCGGCGCGTTGATCCGTGTTGTAGGTTAATTGGATTTCGGACTCCAATGCGTCGGGAGAGGGCGCCTTGGTGATAATGCTGATAGCGCCTGCCGCTGTATTTTTTCCATACAGGGTGCCCTGTGGCCCACGCAGAATCTCCACGCGTTCGATATCGATAAGGTCTCCGATGCTCATGCCCGCACGGCCCTGATAAACGCCATCGATAAATAGCCCGACACTAGGATCAATGCCTACATTCGTGCCGACTGAACCGATGCCCCGAATCCGAATAGAGGTGGAGTTCGAGTCTGTTCCTTCGGTTATCTTGAGGCTGGGCGTATATTGCTCTAGCCCGGCAAGGTTGGTGACGCCCGAGTCTTTGAAAAACTGCCCGGTAAACGCCGTCACCGACATGGGGACCTCTTGTATGCTCTGTTGCCGGCGATTTGCAGTCACAATCACCTCTTCAAGTGCCAGAGGGTCGGGTCCATTGGGATCGACTTCTGCGGTGGCATAAACAGCCGTGAGAGCTAGAGAGGGCAGCAGTAAAAGGCCGGAAATAAGTCGACGATTAGTCATAAGTCACCAGTAGAACCTTATTTTTATTCAACCCAGAGCGCGTTAATGAGCCACTTGGGACGAGCATGGCACCTGCAACGCAGGCGGTGATAACTGAATAATGAGCCTAACAAATCGTCAGATTAAAAACAAACAATATTGACTGTTTATAATTTTGGGGCTACGGTAAGCATTCTTAACACCAATCTGAAAATGAGGATTCCAATGGCCGCTCCGATGCCTGCAACTAACCCGTTTCTAAAATTCCCCTACGGTCCGATACAGATGGAATGCGATGCGCATGACCTCGTCGTGGAGGGTGAAATCCCTGCCGATTTGTGTGGCTCCCTCTATCGCGCTGGCCCCAATCAGCGTTTCAAGCCTCGGGGCGATTACCACCTATTTATGGGCGATGGCATGGTACATGCTTTCCATATCAAGGGCGGCAAGGTGGATTACAACAATCGCTGGGTGCGCACTGCAAAGTGGAAGCATGAAGACAGGGAAGCCCGCACGTTGATTAACCCAATGAATCCTTTTGAATGTGATCCAGACTACAGCGACTTTGTGTTTACCGATAAAGACGGTACGGCCAACACCGCCACCGTTTGGCACGGAGAGCGTTTGCTGGTGATGGAAGAAGGTCACCCACCTTACGAACTAGACCCTGAAACGCTCGAGTCTTTGGGCAGCTGGAATTTTAGAGGCAAACTGAATACGGCGATGACGGCCCACCCCAAAATCGATCCTGAAACAGGTGAAATGGTGTTTTTTGCCTACATGGCAACCGGTCCTTTCGCAGCCGACGTGATGGTGCACAAAGTCAATGCCGAGGGAATTTTGACGGAAAGTATACTCATTCCCACACCGTATTCGGCCATGGTGCACGACTTCGTGGTCACGGAAAATTACATCATTATCCCCGTTATGCCCATCACGGGGAGCCTCGAGAGGGCGATGGAAGGAGGCCCTCCGTTCGCATGGGAAGCTGAAAAGGGCGTTCACCTTGGTGTTCTGCCACGTCACGGCGGTAAGACTGAAGATGTCCGCTGGGTGGAAATGGACCTAGGTTTCACCTTTCATTTTATGAACGGGTTTGACAAGGACGGCGTCATCACTGTCGACTGCAGTCAGTTTGAATCAGCTCCCTTGTTTCCTACTCCAGATGGAGGATCGTCCGGCAAGTCCGAGCCTCACCTGACACGATGGACATTGGACATGAATGCCCAGCATCCGCGCGCCACCTTCGCGCGTATCGATGAGTACGTGTCGGAGTTTCCCCAATGTGATCCCCGCTATGCGGGCAGAGCTTATCGACACGGGTGGTATACGTCTCCTGATGGTGAGTTGAAGAGTACGCTGGAAGACAGTGGTTACTTTTACAATACTATCGGCCACTTTGATCATCAGACCGGCGCCGTAGATCGCTACTCCTGTGGGCAGGCGATGCCATCGGAGGCGATCTTTGTGCCCGCCTATGAGGGTGCCGCTGAAGGCGAAGGTTACCTGCTGGCAGTGGTCACCAGCTTCGAAACGAGAACGAGTAGCCTGTATATCTTCAACGCCCTTCAGTTGGCTGATGGGCCATTGGCCAAGGTTCACTTGTCCCATAGCGTACCAGCAGGTTTTCATGGTTCATGGCGTCAGGGCGACTGAAAAAGATGCCTTCATTGCGGGCTCACAGAATTAGCGCTATTTTTGCCATTAAAGACTAGGGGTATTGGCCTATGAAACCATGGCCGGACAATGCATTTCTACAGGGTTATTATGAGCCGCTCACGGCCGAGTGTACTGCGCCGGATTTGATTATTGAAGGCGAGATACCCAAAGATCTGAACGGGACATTCTACCGCAACGGTCCGAACCCCCAAGTGCCACCGAAGAATGAATACCATTTCTTTACCGGCGACGGCATGATCCACGCATTTACGTTCAACAATGGCAGGGTCAGCCACAAGAATCGCTGGGCTCGCACCGAACGCTTCAGGATTGAACAGCGCACCGGTGAGTCTCTGTTCAGTGGCATGAACCCGCTGGAAACGCCAGAGGAATACCTGGATTTTGTGCTGACGGACAAAGAGGGTGTCGCGAACACCTCGGTCGTCTGCCACGGTAACCGGATGTTACTGCTGGAAGAGGGCCATCTGCCGTTTGAGATGGATCCGGATACACTGGATTCGTATGGATCATGGAGCTTCTATGGCAAGTTGAACACCACCATGTCGGCGCACCCAAAAGTCGATCCGGTTACCGGAGAACTGCTTTTTCATGCCTATATGGCGACGGGTCCGTTTAGTGATGATATGGGGCTTTATCGGGTGAACAAAGAGGGACACATGACAGAGTCTCATGTGTTCAAGGCGCCTTACTCGGCCATGGTGCACGATTTTGTGGTAACCGAGAACTACATTATATTCCCTGTTATGCCCATTACCGGCGACATGGATCGGGCAATGGAAGGCAAGCCGCCCTTTGCCTGGGAGCCTGAGGTTGGCACGCGGGTCGGTATCATGCCGCGCAACGGCACACCGGCAGATATGCAATGGATCGAGGGTGATGCGTGTTACGTGTTTCACTTTATGAATGGACACGACAAGGACGGCGTGATCACCATCGAAGCCTGTCATTTCGACTCGCCACCACTGTTTCCGATGGCTGATGGCACGCCGACACCGGCCAATATACACCCTTCAATCGCGCGATGGACGATTGATCTCAATCACGATAGCCCGCGGGTGCAGATGAAATATCTGGCAGATCACGGTGCAGAGTTTCCTGTGATAGATCCGCGCTACGCTATGCGCGATTACACCCACGGTTGGTATACCTCAACGGATCGAACAATCCCCGCCGAGATCCCGGGTAGCGACGTGGTCTATAACGCTATCGTGCACTTTAACGTAAAGACTCTCGCGACCGACACCTACGCGTTTGAGGCGGGTTATGTTTCGGAGCCTATGTTTGTGCCGCGCAATGCATCCAGCGTTGAGGGCGATGGTTATGTGCTCACCTGCGTTTACGATATTACGAGCAATACTAGTGCGCTTTGTGTGTTTGATGCGCAGAACATCGCGGCAGGACCCATTGGCAAGGCACAGGTTTCTCATAGAGTGCCGGTTTGCTTTCATGGCACTTGGAGAGCCGCTGGCTAGGGCTGGTCTTCCAGACGAGTTGTGCCCCAGGGCCGATTGATTCGGTCGACCATAAATCCTGGCAGGTTGATGGCGAGTCGGGTAATTAGAATCATTTGCCAAGGGAATGTAATGCGGGGTTTGTTGCGCGCAAGGCCTTTGGCGATAATCGCTGCGGCTTTGGGTGCGCTGATTAGAAATGGCAGAGTAGCAGTGTCGCTGGCGGTCATGGCACTGCGAATATAGCCCGGACAGATAACGGAGACGCCGATACCCATAGCGCGAAAACTGCCGCGTAGCGCTTCGCCATAATGTTTCACAGCGGCCTTGGAGGACGAGTAGGCAGGTGAGCGGGCTACTCCAGCATAGCCCATGATCGAACTCATGATCGCCACCTGTGCATTAATAACCGGGTAAGGTCTGCGCGTGGACATGACTTCTAATGCAGGATGAACGGTATTGAATACGCCATGGACGTTAATATTAAACGAGTCGACAGCGGCCTGATGTAAACCATTTACCTCGCTGGCGCCCAGAGCAACACCCGCGTTGGCAATAACCAGGTTCAGGGGGGATTCAGCGTCGCAGGCGCTGATCCATTGTTTGAGGCCTTCAGCGTCGGTGACATCGCCAACCCAGCATGTTGCTGAGGCGCCTGCAGCCGTGCATTGGTGGGCAACCGTCTGGAGACGCTGTCGGTCGCGCCCAGTGATGAACAGCGTGATGCCCGGCGCGGCGTAATGTAGCGCAAGTGCGGCACCGAGGCCGCTGGAAGCGCCTGTAATAAGAATGGATTTTGGGGCAGAAAACATACAGAACGCTCATCGTTAGCCTGTAAGAGCGAGTATTAATAACATAGAGGTTGTGTTGAAGAAACGAGTAAAAAATATATCGCGATTTTCTGGGCTTTCCTATCAGGATTTGCTGGATCAAGAGTCTCGTCCGGTACCGCAATCACTGCGAGAAAGTACAGAGACCTACCTAGGCTCCGAGCCGTTATCAGTAGACCGCTATCTGTCGCGTGAGTATCACGAACAGGAAAAGCGTCAACTGTGGCCGAAAGTGTGGCAGTCACTGTGCCGTGAGACAGAGATCAGCAGTGCGGGCGATTTTTATGTTCACGATGTTGCTGGCTATTCGATTGCGGTTGTCCGCACCGAGCGCGGTGATATTCATGCTTACCCCAATGCATGCCTGCATCGCGGGCGACAGTTAAAGTCTGGGTCTAGTGCGGGGCTTGGCAAAAGTCGTGATATTACCTGCCCTTTTCACGGATTTCGCTGGAGCCTGGATGGCAGTTTTCAGGGGGCCCCGTGTGAATGGGATTTTCCCCATATTGATCGCAGCAACTTTGACTTGCCCGCCCTGCGAGTAGATACATGGGGCGGCTGGGTCTTTGTCAATATCGACGGGACGGCGCCGCCGCTTCACGAGTACCTCGGTATTATGGTGGATCACTTCGAGCGGTGGGCTCCAGAGAAAACGTACAAGGCGCTGCATATCAAGAAAGTATTGCGTTGTAACTGGAAAATCGCAAACGAGGCTTTTATTGAGTCTTATCACACTGCCGCCACGCACCCTCAGTTACTGCCCTACACGGGAGATTCGAACTCACAATATGACTGTTTCAACGACTATGTCAGCCGCACTATTACGCCTATGGGTGTGGTCAGTCCTCACGTCCGAGGCACCACCGAGGAACAGGCGGTACATCAATGGTTAACCGTCTACGGGGTAGACACGGAAGAGGGCTTACCAGAGCTACCTGCGGGCAAGTCTGCGAGAGAGTTTCTGGGCGACATGAACATCCGACGTTTTTCCAAGATGTATGATCAGGACCTTTCATCGTTTGTGACACACAGTGAAGTGCTGGATGCGATTCTCTACTCGGTGTTTCCGAATTTTGCACCTTGGGCCGGATTTCGCCCGAATGTCACTTACCGCTTTCTGCCTTACAACGACAGCCCTGATATGTGCACAATGGAAATTATGCTAATGATGCGCTATCCCGAGTCGCAGGCACGACCGAGAGATGCGACTGAGCAGTTTGTGCCTGCTGACCAAACCTTGGGAGATACTCCGGGCATTGAGGCAGGTCTTGCAGCCGTATTCGACCAAGACTTTAGTAATTTGCCATTTGTCCACAAGGGTCTGCGGTCGCTGCAATCTGGTCATATTGAGCTAGCCCGTTATCAAGAGGTGCGTATTCGTCATTTCCATCAGACGCTGGACAAATATATTCACCCTGAAGCTGGAGAAACGAAATGACCTCGCCCGTCACGCTGGACTTTGATAACAGGGTCGCCATCATCACGCTCAATCGTCCTGAGGTAAACAATGCGATTAATGAAGCGATGTTGTCGCCTTGGGTCGATGCACTGGAAGAGTGCCGCATCAACAATGATGTGGCGGTGATTATAGTCACCGGGGCCGGAGACGCATTTTGTCGCGGCGGTGATACGACTAAGCTCGGTGCGCATACTTTACCGTCACCCTTAGAAATTAAAGAGCAATTTTGGGAGCGCCTGCATCGCATACCTAAAAAACTGGCGGAAATTGACAAGCCGGTGATCGCAGCTGTAAACGGCTTAGCCTCAGGAGCAGGCGTAGATGTGAGCTTGCAGTGTGATATTCGCTTCGCGGCACGCAGTGCCAATTTTCGCGTTAGCTATACCGCCTTTGGCTTAGTCCCAGGAAATGGCGGGACCTATTTTCTGCCACGCATTGTTGGCGAAGCCAAAGCGCTGGAACTGTTCTGGTCGGCTGAGCCCATTAGCGCTGAGGAAGCTCTGGACATCGGTATGGTGAATCAAGTATTTGAAGACCACGAGTTTATGCAGCGCTGTCTGGAGTTTGCACACGGCATAGCCGAGCGAGCACCACTGGCGATGAAGCTTGTGAAGCGAGCCGTGCGGCAGAGTCTGGCGATGGATCTTAATACGCACCTCGATATGATCTCGTCACACATGCTGCTAACTCGGCCGAGTGAGGATCATGCGGAGGCAATCAAGGCCTACGAAGAGGGCCGTAAGCCTGTGTTTAAAGGGAAATAAAAGGAATGTTAGTCTGTGCGGGTACCACGAACCACCAACTCATGTCGACTGATTTGCCAGCGATCACTGTTGCGGCGCATGGTGGTTTTATACGTGGCCCACAGCGTAAAGCGTGCGTTGTTATCAAGCAAAAAATGCAAAGCCTGAACATCGGATCGGGTGTGCGCTTCGTCACCACTAATGGTCGCGAATTGTGGGCCGAGCAAGTGTTGAGTAGCGCTGTAGCTTTCCAGCGCCCGCCATACGTAATTCACCCAGGCATCGCGACCGTGAAAGGTCTGTGTGCCAAACCCAACCACCTCAACATTGTCGCAGAAGCAGGCCGCATAGCGTTCCCTGTCGCGCTCATCGATACTAGCGGCATAGCTAAGCATGATGTCCTGTAGCTCGATTCGATCGCGGCTATTATTAGTGGGCATGGCTGTGGTCTGCTCGTGGTAGAACAATGGAAGGCACAGCTTAGCATTAAAATTTGTCGGACGTGATGTCAGAGAATATATTGGTTTTGAGTAAAATATGGGTACACGAGATTTGAATATGAAACAGAATAAAAGCGCACAAGATTTTCCCCGTGATCTCCCAGATTGGCCACAGCAGAATCTGCGCGGACACAGGTTAGAGGGTTATCGCTACACGTCCCGCGAGTTTGCTGAGCAGGAATGGGAAAATATTTGGACCAAGGTGTGGTTGTTACTGGGCCGCGAAGATGAAATGCCTAACCCCGGCGACTGGCAGCAGGAGGAGGTGGGTCGAGAGTCTATCCTCATGGTACGCCAGGCAGGAGGAAGCATTAAGGCGTTCTATAATGTCTGCCAGCACAGAGGGCAGCGCCTTGTCAGCGAAGAAAAGGGGCACGTAAGACGTTTTGTTTGCCCCTACCATAGCTGGGCCTGGAACACTGATGGCACGCTCGACTTTGTTCAGGATCCAAATGACTTTCCCGAGGGGAACCCCTGTGGAAAGTTATTGCTTGAAGAGGTTCGTTGTGAAGCGTTTGCCGGCTTCATCTGGATCAATATGGATTCTGACTGTGTGAGCTTACAAGAATATTTAGGTCCCGTATGGGATGACTGGGCCGTCTATGGTATCGAGAAATGGAAGCGGTACGTCGCCAAAACCACAATTGCTCCAGTGAACTGGAAGGTCGTGATGGACAATTTTAATGAGTCATATCATGTTAATACTGTACATCGGCCCACGGGAGCAGACGTTGAGAAATTGCGTATTCATTCTGGCGTGGACACTAGCTACACAACAACCCGCTTTGATATGGCTGATGAAGGTCATGCCCGCATGATCATGCTGGGTGGATATGGGGGGCCCGCTATTGACAAAACAGGGGTCATCGGTGAGCCACTGGCAGGGATCTTGCGTGAGTGGGAACTGGACCCGGCTGATTTTGCCGGACGAGGTGAAGACACGCGCGAGGCATTGCAGAAAGCACGGCGCCAGCATGGCCCCAATAGGGGATATGATTATTTTAATCATTTGAATGACAGTCAGCTGACGGATGCCTACCACTACACGCTTTTTCCAAACTTTGCCGTGTCGCTGTGGGTAGACGGTTTTCATTTCCTGCGCGCGCGCCCCCATCCGACAGACCCTGAGCGATGCATTTTTGATAACTGGTGGTATGCCCCTGCTCCGGCTGCAGCTACTGAGCCGGTTCGCACCACAGCGGGCCTGGTAGAGCGGGATGCGACGGTGGAACATGAGGTATTCGAGGCGGGCACGCAGTCTATGGGGCTCACAATTGATCAGGATATGGCAATTTTTCCTGCGCAGCAGATGGGTATGCGTTCACAGGGTTACCGTGGCTCTTATCTGTCTGGGCAGGAGAGTCGCGTATCGCGCCTGCACGAATTGATAGATGATTATATTGCGGGTGAAAAATTCTAGGGTGAAGTGCTGCCTCTCGCTGCAACGACGTGGTAGCTCTGCAGACGCCTGCTGTCTTTCGATGTTCGAATCATTGCAACTGCTGTCTGTAGAGATTTTTTGTCATCAATACCCTCTGGACATATCAACAACGTTGAGCATGCGTTCTCCCGCAACATAGCGTCGCAGATTCTCAACGGCGATAACGGTTTGTCGCCGGTTTGCATCGGCGCCAGTGGCAGACACATGTGGCGTGATAATGACATTCGGTAAATGCCAAAGTGGGTTGCCTGCGGGCAGGGGTTCAGGGTCGGTCACATCCAGTCCTGCACCAAACAGTTTGCCGGACTCTAATGCGGCGATAAGGTCGCCAGTTATTGTATTCTTACCTCGTCCGACCGACAGAAAGATCGCGCCGGGTTTTACTGCATCAAAGAACGCCTTATCGAAAACGCCAGTCGTTTCAGGTGTTAGAGGAAGGGCGTTGGCAATCACATCAGCTGTTGCCGCCATGCTATGCAGTTCATCTGTTAAGCCGACATAGTCCACATAATCTGGCCCCTCATGAGATGATCTGCGTATCGCGATCACACGCATACCTAGACCGTGTGCGCGCCATGCAATCTCAGTGCCGATGCCACCAAGCCCGACGACCAGTAGGGTCTTGCCTTTCAGTTCGCCAAAGGTGACACCAGCGGAAAGCTCACGCTGCCATTTTCCTTCACCCTGCGCCCGTTGGTAAGCGGGGAGGTTATGCGTCAGGGCCATTAGCATTGCAATAGTATGCTCTGCGATAGCGGGTCCGGACAAACGCTTGTTGTTAGTAAATACGATGTCCTCAAGTTGTGTATCGCTTGCCCCTTTGCAGTATTCCATGCCCACGCTGTAGTTATGTACCCAGAGCAAGCGCGCATCAGCATTTTTAAGCATAGAAGGGGTACAGAAACCGATCACGCCATCGGTGTCAATGAGTAACTCCGGCGCAGGCACAAAACTGCCTGAGCGGTCAAAAACCAGTTCCACATCGCCTGCTGCTTTTTGTAATTCTGTCTCAAAATTATCTGAGGTGGACACTAAAGCCGGGATAAGCATGACCACTACCCGCTTAGGGTTCCAGCCAGCGTGCTCGGCGATCGGATTGGTGGACTCGGTAAGATACAGTTCTTTAATCAGCGTCTGTGCAGCGGGAGAGGCTGATTCACTGTGTGCAAGCGAGGGAACGAAAATCATCGTTAGGATAGTTAACAGGCGTCCTGCGCTGCACAGTGTCATGGGGTGTGCCTCTCGTTAGAATGGTCTAGCTTAGATCAGTTGTTGAATGGATGTTAGTCCGTTTAGCCCGACTCAAGGCCGTTGATAATGACGGCTATAGTCATTGATCCGCCGGCGGAGCGCAGTCAGTCAATTAATATAGCGTTTTCAGGCAGTACAATGGTAGCAGTACCTTCCAGCAGTACGCCCCTGTCGTCGTGCTCCAGGCGAGTGCTGCAGTCCGCCAGCCAAACACCTTGCTCCTCGCGCAGTACACTGATTTCGCCTCGTGCGACGACTCGCTCGCCATCAAGGACCACCTGTGGAAAGCGCACGACAATCCGGCGCAGGCAATCTGGCCCGCCCCACGCCTGTAGCATATTGATGATGTAGGAAAGGCCTAAAGGTCCCTGATTTATTGTTCGCTTTCCCAGTCCAAGGGGCAGAGCATCCACCGCATCGCGGTCCCAGTGTAGAGGGTTGGGGTCGCGCAATATGGCAGCCATGGTGCGCATGCGCTCCGGGCTCACGCTGGCCATTTCCCACTCGGGTATGCTGTCGCCTACTGCCAACTTCACAGCATGTTCCTTGTATAGTGCCAGGTCATGGTGACGCGCGCCGCTAGGCTGTCATCTGGCGTATGGAGCTCAAAGCAGAACTGGATGCGATCGTAGAGGTCACCTTGCTCATTTCTGCAACGGTTAGCACTTATGATACTGCCGTTGATTGCAAAGCGGGTCTCTTCGCGCAGGGCCACAAATATTTCCCAGTCGTAACTTTCAATCATGATAGACAGATCTGACTCTGCCTGTCCAAGGGCAAACATTTCTGCGATTGATGTTCCGGCGCCAACGATAGGCATATGGAACAGAGCGACCGGGTGCACTAAGCCGTCTGGTAATAATGCTGCGCCGGTACATTCGGTCAGTAAAAAGTTCTCCCAGTGCGCGACAGTGTAAAAACCGCCCGGAAAGTTATGCCCCGTGAGTCGTGTAATATCTGCTTCAGTTGGAATAGGCTTTCTATTTGCAACCACTGGCTATAAGACTTCTTCAAAAAAATTCAGCATAGCCTGCCAAGAGCGGTCGTCAGCAGATCGATTGTAGACAGCACCAAACGCTGGGTCATTGGCTTGCGGACGCGTAAAGGCATGCATCGTGTGGCCATATGCGTGCAGCTGCCAGTCCACCTGCTTTTCTGTCATCTCAGCCTTGAAGGCCGCGACCTGCTCTGGAGGCACAAGAGGATCATCTTCCCCATGGAGCACGAGAACTTTTGTGCTGAGTGTTGTTGGATTATCGAGCATATTGCCTTCTAGTCCGCCGTGAAAAGACACCACCCCCTTGATAGGGTCGCCGCCGGCTCGTGCCAGATCAAGGACCGCTGTGCCGCCAAAACAATACCCGATTGCACCGACACGGGATAGATCAGCGCCCGGAATTTTGCTGGCCGCAGTAACTGCAGCCAGCATTCGTTCCAAAAGCATGCCGCGATTTTCAAAAAAAGGCGTGAGAGTTGGCATTAGGTCGGCCATGTCGGTCATCGTCTTTCCCTCGCCCAGTAAATCAATAGCGAAGGCGATATAGCCGGCGTCTGCAAGCTTTGCGGCCTTATCTCGCACCTCTTGGTTCAGTCCGTCCCATGCAGGAGCAACCAAGATTACGGGTAATGATCCATTGACCTGCGCAGGTGTGAAGTAAACGCCTTTGCACAGTATGTTTCCGGCTGAATATTCAATTGGAGTAGCGGTGGTTGCCATGTTGATGCCCCTCTTTCAACGTTCATTCTTTAAGTGTGGTCACCCTTAGAAGGTGGAGTTAGTAATGCCGCCATCGATCACAATATTCTGCCCGACAATATAGCTAGCTTGATTGCCGCAGAGCATCGCGCAGATAGCGCCAAACTCCTCAATGTTGCCAAATCTCTCGGCAGGGATTTTCCATTCATCGATCCAGTCCTTTACAACCTCTTCATATGTCTTGTCTTGTTCCCTAGCGATTTCCCCAAAACGCTCCTGAGACGTCGCAGTGTGGTGCATCCCTGGCAGCAAGTTATTAATAGTGACATTGTATTTAGCAACGGCTTTGGAAATAGCAACCGTATAGTTAGACAAGGCAGCACGCGGCGGCCCCGACAGTGTTCTTAACTCTGAAGGGAATTTAGAGGCTCCGGTGGAAATATTTACAATGCGGCCAAAGCCGCGGTCACACATGCCATCGACTGTAGCACGTATAAATTCGATGGGACTGATCAGGCCGACGGACAGGTGTTCCTCCCAATCGGCTGTGGTTACCTTGCGAAAATCCGGTGTGAAAGGTGCCGGAGAACACGTGCCTACAAGGATGTCAGGGTCGGGACAGATAGACAGGATTTTTTCTCTGCCTTCATTGCTGGAATGATCAGCGACGATAATTGTCACTGACGCGCCAGTCTCACGTCTAATCTGTTCAGCAGTGGCTTGTAGTCTGTCTTCTTGGCGTGCAGAAATATACAGGTCTACGCCTTCGGCAGCTAGAGCTTGTGCGCTGCCTTTACCCAACCCGGCACTACCGCCATTGACAAGTGCTTTGCGGCCTTTGATGCCTAGATCCATTATTGTCGACTCCTGAGGTGATGAGCTACCAGCAATTGGTATGTAAAACGTTGTCCAGATCCTTGCGTGGTGCTGTTTTGAACTCGGTACCTTGGGTGTAGGCAATGGGGATGAGGGCGACTTGAGTGAAGTCGTCGGGAATATCTAGAAGGTGGGCTACCTCCTGTTCGTAACCAAGATGCAAGGTGGTCCAGCATGTACCAATGCCGCGCTCTCTTGCAGCGAGCATGAAGCTCCATACTGCTGGAAGGATAGAGCCGTAGATGCTGGCAAGGACACCCTGTGGCAGGCCCGGGGTATCTGTACGTCCTGCGCAACAGGGAATCAACATGGCAGGGACATGAGCCATGTTGTCGGCAAGATACCGCGCAGAACTGAGTACCCGCTCCTGGGTCGGGGCCATCGATGGGTCATCCAGATGTTGTTTTGTTGGCTGGGCAGGCCCTGCTTCATAGTCGTCGAAGGCTTTCAGGTAGAGTTCGGCAATGGCGGCTTTCTTGGCAGCATCCGTTACGATGACGAAGTGCCATCCCTGTGAGTTGGAACCCGAAGGCGCCTGCAGCGCGATATCGAGGCACTCACGCAATACAGACATTTCAACCGGCCGATTAAAGTCTAGCCGCTTGCGCACGGCTCGCGTGGTGGTCAGGACTTCATTAGCGCTCAGGTTCAATGTTGGCATGCGTATTCCTGCAGGGTTAGTGGTGCGAGGGGAGGATTCTCTGGGAACGAGTCTAGGTCAAATTGAATAAGAATAAAACAGTAGGGACTGATTGTTTTGGCTAGGTCGCTTTGTTAGCATGGCATAATTGCGGCAGCATCGGTGTCTAACCCTAGACATTCCACTTATTACTAAAGACAGGTCTCATCGTGGATTTTTCCCTCAGCGAAGAACAGATATTACTGCGCGATAGCGTCGACAAGTACGTTCGTCAGCATTGCAGTGTCGCGCGGCATCGCGCTGTCACTATGACAGCGTTAGGTTTTGATGACGCCGCATGGCAGCAGTTTGCGCAATTGGGTTGGTTGTCTGTCCCGTTCAGCGAAGAACTGGGCGGCTTTGCGGGTGGGGCAACCGATATGATGGTCATTGCGGAAGCGTTGGGGAAGGGTTTGGTGCGCGAACCGTTTCTGACTACGGTGGTGACCTGCGGTGGTTTTTTACACCGCGGTGGTAGTCAGCAGCAACGACAACAGTATATCCCCGCCATTATTGACGGTAGTGCGCAGTGGGCCTTTGCCTTCGCCGAACGCAGCAGTGGCTACGATCTAGCGCAAGTGCACACGACGGCTCTGCCTCAGGGTGACGGCTATGTGTTAAACGGCTGCAAATTCGCGGTGTTAAACGCTCATTGCGCCAATCACCTTATCGTATCCGCCCGCACTAGTGGGTCCTTTGGCGACGTTACAGGCATTACTCTTTTTCTTATTGATGTGGAGTCTTCGGGCGTTAGCCGTGACAACTTTTTCGCTGTAGACGGAAGCCATGGTGCACATGTTGCTCTTGACAGTGTAGTGCTCGGTGCCGATCGTGTGCTGGGTGAAGCCGGCAAGGGCCATGCCCTGATGTTGAAAGTCATCGACACAACTATCGTGGCGTTGGGCGGGGAGGCACTGGGTGCAATGCAGGCGCTGCTGGATGCTACCGTCGAATATACCAAGACGCGTCAGCAGTTTGGTCAGCCCATCAGTAAATTTCAGGTGTTACAACACCGCATGGCTGATATGTATATGAAAGTAGAGGAGACTCGGTCACTGTTGCTAAATGCGGCGATTCAGCTGGACCAGAACAGCCTTGATTCGGCTAGCGCGTGTGCGGCCTTGAAAGTAAAAGTATCCGAAGCGGGAAGGTTTGTGGCGCAGGAGGCGGTGCAGTTGCACGGTGGTATTGGCATGACGGATGAAGTCAGTATAGGTCATCACTACAAACGGCTGATGGTTTTAGCCAAGCTTTACGGCGATGAGGCCTGGTATCTGCAAAAATTTACCGATTTAGCGGCTGCTCGCGCGGCATAATCTTAGCGCAAAGGTCTTGCGCTAAGAGGGTTGAGGGAATCTACTTGTTGGTGGAGTGCCGCCCGATAGCAGAGCCTTCTCCTTCTTCAAAAATTTCCTCTAGGCGGTCGGCGAGGTAGTTAAGAAGTTGCTTCACGCGCTCCTCCCGGTTGGTCATTAGCTGTCCAGCGGCCATGCCTTCCATCATGCACTTGGCGACATCCATCGCCAGCAGGAAGCGATCTCCGCGGTCGTTCCACTCGGAAAACAACGTGGCATTGGAATCAAGTACATGTTTTTCAAATGCCAGTTGTGAACTTTCTAGGATGAACTTTAGCTCCGGATCCGTCCGGCTAGCGACACACAATTCGTGGTAAACCACAAACAAGTCGCCGGTGAGGTGATCCCAATAAGCGTCAATACCTGCGCGGCGACGTTTTTTCCCCTTTAGTGAGGAGGGTATGCTGGCTACGCGATACGAGTAATCCTCTAACAGCTTGTCATGCAGATACTCGACTGCGGCGCCAATGAGTTCTGTTTTCGACGGGAAGTGGTGCAACATCGCGCCGCGAGAAACCTTGGCTAAGCTTGCGACCTTAGCGGTGGTGACATTGGTGTAGCCCAGTTCTACAAAGCAATTAATAGAAGCTGTCAGTATACGTTCCCGGGTCATGGCGCTCTTTTGCGCCTGCCAGCTTATGTCTTCACTGGGTTGCCCCGCGACTCTGTCCTTTGCCGCGATTTCCTTTTTGCTGGACATGGATTTTCTGGCCTCGAGTGAATGATTAAAAAGCGTGTCTGACAAAATTAGGGCGGCGCACTCAGCAATTATAGACGATATCGCCGTGCCGCGCTGATCATCTGTTTTGGCAGCATCGGTCTTAGCTGCCGACCCCGCCCATACACAGATATTTAATTTCCAGATAATCATCAATGCCGTATTTGGAACCTTCGCGGCCGATACCTGACTCCTTCATACCGCCGAATGGGGCAACCTCGGTAGAAATAACGCCTTCATTGATACCGACAATACCGTAGTCTAGTCCTTCCGCGACGCGCCAAATGCGGCCTATGTCGCGCGAATAAAAATAGGCAGAGAGTCCAAGAGGCGTGTCATTGCCGATGCGGATAGCGTCTTCTTCCGTCTTGAACTTGAACAGCGGGGCTATCGGGCCGAAGATTTCTTCGTTGTAGACATCCATCGTATCGTCCACATCTACCAGTACAGTGGGCTCATAAAAATTGTCCCCTGGCGCCTCACTGCCCTTGCCACCGATGAGTACCTTCGCACCTTTTGCCGTGGCGTCGTTCACGATAGCGCTGACCTTGTCAAAGGCTGCGTTGTTGATCAGTGGACCAATCGTTACACCTTCCTGCACGCCGTTACCCATTTTCAGTCCCTTGACGGCCGTAATCAGCTTTTCCGTAAAAGCATCGAACACCGATTCCTGCACTAGAATACGGTTGGCGCAGACACATGTTTGACCTGCATTGCGATACTTGGACGCCATGGCACCGATGACCGCTGCGTCGAGGTCCGCATCATCAAACACGATAAACGGCGCATTCCCGCCAAGTTCCATTGAGGTCTTTTTGACTGTGCCAGCACACTGTTCCATCAATAGTTTGCCGGTTGCAGTAGAGCCCGTGAAAGTTAGCTTCCTCACGATTTTACTGCTGGTCATTTCTGTACCAATCGCGCTGGCGTTATTGCCGGTGACGATGTTAAACACGCCGGCGGGTATTCCGGCTCGCTGACCTAACTCAGCCAACGCTAGCGCGCACAAAGGTGTTTCCATCGCGGGTTTCAATACCACAGTGCACCCGGCGGCGAGTGCAGGCCCGACCTTCCTGGTGATCATTGCAATAGGAAAATTCCATGGCGTAATCGCAGCGACAACCCCTACTGGTTGTTTTAGCGTGACAATGCGCTGGTTGGGATTGTTAGCACTGATGGTGTCGCCATAAATTCGACGTCCCTCTTCAGCGAACCATTCAATGAAAGAAGCACCATAAGCCACCTCGCCTCGCGACTCAGCCAGTGGCTTGCCCTGTTCAGCAGTCATTAATTGAGCGAGGTCTTCCTGATTCTCCATGATGAGAGAGAACCAGCGTTTAAGAATAGCTGAACGCTCTTTGGCAACGACTTGACGCCAACTGGCAAAAGCAGTCTCAGCAGCATCAATGGCTCTGCGAGTTTCAGCAGCACCAGCGTCTGCGGCAGCGATAACTTCATCTTTAGTGGCAGGATTAAACACACTAACGGTAGCGCCATCGTCAGCGCTTACCCACTTGCCGTCAATGTATAATTGCGATCGCAGAAGGGATTGGTCTATCAATTTTAGCATTGGGTATCGTTGCTCCTAAAAATTTTGTTGCAGTTTACTTGCCAGCGAGTCGCGCAACAACCGGCGCGAACGTTTCTGCCATGTTATTTGTTCCGTCATCGAGGACTGCAATGTAGGAAATACCGTAGGTTTCTCGGCGGCGTTGCAGTTCTTCGCAAATGAAGTCGACACTACCAATGAGGCAGTGCGGATGACTGAGGATATCGTCACCCGACATTCCCAAAGAATCGCCGATGGCGGCTGCGGTAGGTTTTTGTTGATCGGTAATGATAGTGCTGTAGGCACCGATCTCTAGCTCTATGTCTTTAAAACGCGCTCCGGCGCCACTTTTTATCCAGTCGATTTTTTTTGCCGTGGCAGCGGCGAGTCCTGATGCCATTCCATCGGGGCCAAGCATTCCTGCACGGTTATTAAAGTTCAGACTGATAATATCCGCTTCCTGTCCGGCAAAGCTTAGAATTTTTTTGCTGCCACCTCCGATCATTAACGGTGGGTAGGGGGTTTGTGCCGGTGTCGGTGTGCCAGAAAAACCGGACCATTTGATAAAGTCGCCGGCGACATCCAGCGGTTCACCGGACATGAACGCTTTATAGGCGTGCACGAATTCGGCGAAGCGCTCAAAGCGCTGCGGGAATTCATCAAACGGCAGATTAACGGCCTCGTATTCGTTTTTGATCCAGCCTGCGCCGAGACCGAACTCCAGTCGCCCTTCAGACAGGTAGTCCATAGTGGCGGCCTCTTTGGCCAGGATGATTGGGTGACGATAATCGTTGCAAAAAACACGGCAACCTACGCGCAGTGTGCTCGTTTGTTCCAGTGCCATTGCGATCGCAGGCACTGCAGCCAGCATTTGTGGGGGGTGGTAGGTGCTGTCTAGAGCGGGCCCTGCACTGAGGAAATGATCGGCCAGGAAAAAAGTGGAATAGCCGAGGTCTTCTGTTTTTGCGATCAGGTTGCGCCAGTTGGCGGGTGAATCTGTGTTAAAGCTTTGCAGTGAAAACCGAAAGGGCTTGTGCTCGCTCATGTCTCGTACTCCAAAAAGCTCAAGATAGTTTTCTAATGGCTACAGGGATACTGCTCTGCCGACACATGCCGGAATACCTCTCCGCATTTTCTAAGTTGTCGATCAGGCGGTTGGTGTTACTGCCGATTTCTCGAACCCTCTGATCAGCATTCGCAGTGGGATCGGGAGAGCCGCCCCAGCAGTGCGACATCGAGATAACGCCGGGCCTGATATCATCACTGGCCGTCACGACAGCGGGGATGGCACCGTGGCGTGAGTGCACTTCCACAATGTCTCCGTCGGCGACTTGAAGTGCTGCCAGTTCCTGGGGGTGCATGAAAGCGGGGTTGGTGGTGCCCTTGCTCTTCAGCAGGCTCAGTTCTGGCCCGGTAGAGTTGTAGGTGTTTTTCATACGGCGACTGATCAATAGCAGGGGATAGTCTTTCGTGCCCGAAGATTTCATATCGTTATGGGAAGCCTCCAGTTCCTGTTCCAGCCCCGGCGGGAACAGCTGCAAGCGCCCGCGCGTTGTCGGATCGGGCGCGTCAAGAATGACGTCCGGCACATCGAAGATTTTGCCGCCTTCGGTGTTGTAAATCTCTTGTAAGGGTACGCGTGAACCTTGGGTGATATTTGCCAGCAAATCGAATTTTTTGGGTTTTTCTTGCATGTTTATCGGTCCGTTGGCCATGCTCATGTTTAGCCCCATACGCTTGCCCATGGCCCAGAAAAACTCCCACTCTTCTATTTTATCGCCTTCGGCCTCGACGACGGTTTGGGTGTATTGGCTGTAAGGTTTGTCGTGCCATATATCGGTGAGCAGGGTGACATCCTCACGCTCCAGACACATTTTTGGGGCTAACACATAATCAGCCATTTGCGCTGTCGCCGCCATTTTTATATCAATGCAGACTAGCAGCTCCAGACCTGACAGCGCCGCATGCGTCTTCTCCTGGTCAGGCCAGGCTAGCAGGGGGTTTCCACCGACGCAGATCAGTGCCTTGATCTGTCCCTCGCCCTCCAGAAGCATCTCGTCACTGATCACAGCGGTGGGCATTTCCTTGAGTGGACCATAGGGTGAAAGGACCACTGTTTCACAAATATCTTCAGACACACGGCTCTTTACGCCGTCTGTGAGCCACTGTGGCTGTGGCCCTGTGGCTTCGGCACTGCGAGGGCCGATGGGTGTGAGGACGCCGGGATTAGGCAGGCGTTCGCCTTCACGATAGTGCCGTCCGCAGATCGCGTTTAGAGATTGCACGAGGTGTTGCAATAGATTGGGATGAGGCCCCATCTCTGGCCCGGTGCCGGTAACGGCAGTGCCGCGAGGACCGGCAGCAAACATTCTGGCGGCTTCAATGATCTGATTCGCCGGAATGCCGGCCGCAGCAGACACAGCTTCGGGTGTGAAGCGTTGGGTCTGTGCTGTGAGTTGTTCCAGCCCTTCAACATTGTCTAGACAGAACGCTTTGTCGTGCAGTTCCTCTGCAAGGATCACGGCAATAATTGCGGCTAAGATTGCGGCGTCTTGACCCGGACGTACCTGCAGATGCAGGTCGGCGCGACTCGCCACCTCTGTCACGCGTGGGTCGATACAAATGACCTTTATGCCGCGCTTCTTGCCATCGCGCAGGGCGTTATGAGGGCTAAAAGCAGGAATGCCGCCGGGTATGGAAAAGTGTGATACCAAAGTGTTGTTGCCGATGATCATGGCAACATCAGAATCATTCCACATGTGGCTGCCACCGTTCCACCAGCCCATACGAGTCGGTCCGATTGCCACCTTGGCGGGTTGGTCAATGGTGACACTCGTGTAGTAAGAGGGGGAATCAATGGCCGCGTGAAATGCTCTGGCCACGTCGTGGGCCGCTGAATTCTGGTAAGAGTAGGTGCCGTTGTAGCTGGCGATACTGCGTGGGCCGTAGGTGTCCAGTATGGTCTGCAGTTGCGTGGCTATCTCATCCATCGCCAGCTCGGTACCAATGGCGTTAAACGACCCATCGGGCTGCTTTTTTTGTGATTGTTGCAGGCGAGTAGGGTGGTCAATCTGGTCTATCATTTGCCGGCCCTTGATACAGGTGTAGCCGCCATACATTTCATTGCTGGTGTCTGGCACTAGGGCTATCAGCCGGTTATTTTCGACTGTTGCCTCCATCGGACAGTAGGCATGACAGAATCGACAATATGTTTTTACTGTTTTAGTCGCCATCTAATTGCAATCCTATAGTCGTTGCCTACTTAGTGAAACCCCGTGTTTATTCAGTAAAAAAATCTGCGCGGGGCTTTCCCTCCGGATCGTATACGGGCTCTTCTAATGCCACTTTAAATTTTGACACCTCGGTGTCACTCACGCCGTACTTGCCCAGGCTGGCGAGCATGTTCTGGTAGTAGGGGCCTGCCAAATGTGCCGCTAGATCCTCTACCGAAGCCCAGTTTTCGTAGACGTAGACTCGCGTGTCGGAGGTCGGGTCTGCAGACCAAACGTAATGCCGACAACCCTTTTGTGAGCGTGTTTCCTCTACTAGACTTGCCGTTTCTGTGAGGGCCTTCGCGCGTTCTAGTGCTGGAAGATGAATGGTACCGGCAATGAGTATCGTCATGATCAATCCTGAGCAGTAAACGAGGTATTGAGATGGTAAGCTGCGCTGTCGAAACAGTAGCAGAGTGGATACACTAAAACAATCAGGGTTGACTGATTTTTTGGGAACGACTAACGTATAGGGTCTATTAAAAGGATAATTTGCAGCTATGAAAGAACTGATAAACCGGCAGTATTATTTGGCGTCACGCCCCGTGGGTCAGCCCGATGCTAGTAACGTGCCCGCGCGGGACGTTCCAGTAGTCGAGCCAGCGGTTGGCGAGGTGGTGCTGCGAAATCTCTATATATCACTAGACCCAGCCATTCGCGGTTGGATGGGCGATGATCCCAATTATATAGAACCGATCACTTTAGGCGACGCCGTGCGCAGTTCCGTTATCGGCCGCGTGGTCAAAACTAATAGTCCTGATTATGCAGTGGGCGATGTTGCAATGAGTCTGGGTGGATGGGAGCAGTATACGACCGCTCAAGCTGTGACCCTTAATAAGTTGGATGAGGGTCTAGGGATTCCTTTAAGCACCTTTATGGGTGTTTTAGGCCCGACAGGCCTTACTGCCTATTTTGGCTTGTTGGAGGTCGGCCGGCCAAAAGCTGGCGAGACCGTTTTGGTCAGTGCGGCGGCGGGTGCTGTGGGCTCCGTTGTGGGGCAGATAGCTAAGATGAAGGGGTGTCGGGTGGTGGGTATGGCCGGCAGTGATGACAAGTGCCGTTGGATCAAGGAAGATCTAGGCTTCGATGAGGTGATCAATTACAAGACCTGTGGCGATTATGAGGCGGCCATTCGAAAAGCCTGCCCTGAGGGTGTCGATGTCTACTTCGATAATGTCGGCGGCGACATTATGGATGCTGCCTTGAACTGCCTCAATAAATTCGCACGGGTAGCTGTTTGTGGTTGGATCTCAACCTACAACGTCCCCAATGCACCGGGCCCTACCAATTTATGGCAACTGGTCGCCGAGAGCGTCACTATGCAGGGATTCACATTGCTGGATTATCTGGATCGTTTTGAAGAGGGCATTGGACAATTGGTTGAGTGGCTAATGGCTGGAGAGATTACGTCACGCGAAGAGATTGTCGACGGGCTGGATAATGTGTTGCCCACATTTCTTAAATTATTCGATGGCTCCAATACAGGCAAACTGTTGATTCGGATTCCCGAGGAGTAGCGTGTAGGCCAAATCGATAGGTGTGAGCGTGCCCGTCTGTCATTGCAAAAAAGATGTTGATGTCAATTTATTGAGCTAAAACCTTCAGCAAGGGCTCTATAAGCGTTGCCTCGTTGCGATTGGAGGTGATGTTGAATTTCGAGGGAATACCGCCAAGCCTGACAATGATAGTTTCGGTCTTTCGATTAATCATGATCAGCTGCAACCCCATGCCTTCAATCCAAAAAATCTTGGGTGATAGCGGAAGCCCGCTATAAATATGATAGCCGTAGGAATTCCCTTCAGACTTGCCTGTCGCTTGAACAAAAAAACGATTCGGCACCAGTGTGTCAGTAAGCATTTTGTCTATCCAGCGTCGAGAGATAACGTCGTTGCTTTCGTTCAGATATAAATTACCGATACCCAACCAAGATCGTGCGGTGGCGAATAAGCAACAATAGCCAGTGCTGTTGATAATGGCCGCATCTTCTAAGCCTAAAGGAAGCCACAATTTTTCTTCGATCAGGCGGTTCAGTGGTTGGTTGTAAATTCGAGTCAATATAAGAGTTAAAAGGTGGTAGTTAATATTGTCATAACGGAATGCGCGATCCCCGTTAAATGAAATTTCAGCCAGCGGCGTTACAAGGCCTTTACCTTTTAACGTGGCACTAAGGTCCTCTGACGCAGATTGTATGCCCGACGTGTGTCTCAGCAAATCTCGAATAGTTAACCCTTCATTATTCGTGATAACGATCTCTGGAAGATAGTGCGAAACCGAATCGTTTTCTGATTGAATTTTACCTTCATCGATCGCGATGCCAATCATGAGCGCAATAATATTTTTTGCCATAGACATGCCATTAATACTCCTGCCACGATCAGCATCCTGTGCGTAACGTTCATAGACGATTTGACCGTTCTTCTGCACAAGTAGGGCTTCTGTTTGGCTTCTCTCGAACCAAGCATCGAGGGGGTCGCTATCCTCTGAATGTGACACTAATATTGGAACGAAATCAGTCGACGTTACCCCGTTAATGGCGTCAGGCATGGATGCTAGGAATGAATCTTGAGATTTCAATAAATCATTGATATGAGCATTCGCCTCGAGCATCAGGCCGTTGAGAAGGGTTGTTTTGTATGGACTGAGCATCAGAAGCGCAAATATCAGGGTAAAAGATCCTGCTACTATCGCAATTTTTTGCCAGCGTTTGCGGCTCCCGCTCATATCTTTACCTGGGCCGGGCGTTCCGACGTTAATAGTGCTGACAGTGTTGTACATACTGCATCTGTCCCGACATTAAAAACAGCCCGCTGGGCTGCACATATCCAGATCGTGGCAATAGTCAGTATCCGATGATGGATGATGGGCTCAGCCTGATGGGGGGGTGTAAGTGCCACTCATGTCTGAAGGCCCGTTATAAATGAAGCTGTAGTGGCGTAACTGAAACAACCATTGGCCGTCTTGTTTGACATAGGTGTCCAGATAACGGCTCACCATTGTGCTGGCATTGCCTTCATGGTCACGGGTGTATTCATGCAGGTACCAATGACCGCTGGCGCTGTCGCCGTTTATTTCAAACACGCCTGAACTAGGCAGCATCAGGGCAAACTCAAAGCCGCCCATCATCTGTAGCCACAGGGCGAGGATATTGTCGCGCCCGCTCACCGGTGTGCCGAGCAGATTCCAGACCCCATCCTCTGCCCAGGTGGCGATCCAGGCGTCAGCATCCCTGCGATTTACGGCATCGGTATAGCGCCCCATGAGGTTTCTCAGCGCCAGTTCATCTTCAATTGGATTCATCGTTTGTTCCTCTTAGATCGGCAGGAAGATACTGTAGCGTCAGTAAGCGATAAAAGAAACAGACGAGACTGTTTTTAAAGGATTTGAGCTGCTACTATCTATGAAGGACTACCTTACTACCCTAATAACGACTAGCTGATACGACACTCGAGGTGAGCTGATGGATTTGACTGCATATCAATATTTACAGGGCAATTATGCGCCCGTCGATGAAGAACGTGATTTCGGCGAAGACCAGCTGACGGTTGAGGGCGAAGTGCCCGCCAATCTGTCGGGTGCTTTTATGCGTGACGGCGCCAATGTGGCGTTTCAGCCAAACTATTATGTCTATCCGTTGGATGGCGATGGCATGGTGCATGCTGTGTATTTCAAGGATGGTCAGGTTCAGTATAAAAACCGCTGGGTTGAAACAAGCCACCTGAAAACAGAACGACAGTTTAATCGCACGATTTATGGCAGTGTCGGTAAGCTCCTCGAAGTGCCAGAGGAGGTAATAGAAGCCGGGGGCGAGCCGAGCCCCGTAAGGAATACGGCTAATACCAACGTGATTTATCATGGGGATAAACTTTTCGCAATGTGGGAAGGCGGGTTCCCGCATTTGCTCAATAACGATCTGTCTACGGTGGGCTTGTATGATTATGGTGGGGCGCTGAAGCCCGGCGATGCGCTGACGGCGCACCCGAAGGTGTGTCCCGATACCGGTCAGCTTGTGACATGTACCCAGCGTTGGGATAGTCCCAATTACTCCGTCCAGATTTTTGATGCCGGCGGCAAGCACCTCAAAATGATTCCCGTCCAGTTTGAGCGCAAGGGCATCATTCATGATCTGCAGATTACAGACAACTACGTGATTATTTTCTATGCGCCGGCGTTTCATAGCTTAGAAAAAGCCATGAAGGGCGAAGATCCCTTTATGTGGGAGCCCGAACTGGGAACCAAGATCATCGTTATCCCCCGCGACGGTAACGGTAAGCAAATGGTATTTGAAACGGACCCGTTTTTTAGCTGGCACTTTTGTAACGGGTTTGAGAAAGGTGGCAAGCTGATCATTGATTACATCTGGATCCGCTCTATTCCTTTTGCGCAGGCACAGGCAAGCGGAGCAGAAAAACAGCCGCGCAGAATGCATCGCATGACATTAGATCTGAAAACCAAAAAGGTGGTCGATGAGGAGTTCTCAGATATTTTTTGCGAGTTCTCTCGCGTGGACGAGCGCAAGATGGGCAAGGAATACCGCTACGGCTTTGCGGCGTCCTCTAATCGAGAGTGGGGTGATGCGCACGGTTATAATTGTAGCGGACGCTACGATTTTGAGACTGGAGAAGTCGAGCTATACGAGTTTGGCTCCGAAGCAAATGCAAGCGAACCGGTCTATGTGCCTAACCCCGATAGTGAGCGTGAAGAAGACGGCTGGGTGATGTCTTTTGTTCACAACCCGGGCGAGGGTGCATTCCTTTCTATTCTTAGCGCCGACGATTTTGAGCGTGGTCCTGTCGCTAAGATACATATTCCAGGACGTGTGCCTAACGGGTTTCATGCTAACTGGATGCAGGGTCTTACACTGAAGTGATAATAACAAATGATAATACCTTGAAGAGAATTTAACGATGAAGACAGATCAATACGCACAGCAAGTATCGGGAGTGATCAATGTCATTGGATAAAAAACAGTTTCTACAAGCCTATCGCACCATGCGTACGATTCGTGATTTTGAATATCGCGTCAGTGATGAATTCGGTAAAGGTAATATCCCAGGCTTCCTTCACCTGTATGCGGGGCAGGAAGCGATCGCGACCGGCATGTGCATGAATTTATCGGATGAAGATTACATTGTGAGCACTCATCGCGGCCATGGCCACTGCATTGCAAAGGGCGGTGATGTTGGCGACATGATGAAAGAGATTATGGCCAAGCAGGGTGGCAGTTGCGCGGGTAAAGGCGGCTCGATGCACATCGCTGCAGTTGAGAAGGGTATGTTAGGTGCCAATGCGATTGTGGGGGGTGGTCCTCCGCTGATTGTCGGCGCGGCTTTGTCAGCGAAAACACTTGGAACGGGTAGTGTCGGCGTGTCATTTACTGGGGACGGAGGCTCTAATCAAGGCACCACTTTTGAGGCGATGAACCTGGCGGTAGTGTTGCAGGTTCCTGCCATCTTTATGTTTGAGAATAATGGCTATGGGGAAGGCACTGCGGCCGGCTATGCGGTTGGCTCTAAGGATATCGCCAGTCGCGCGGCAGCTTTTGGTATGCCCGCTTTGAAAGTCGACGGCGCAGACATTTTTGAAACCTATAAAACGTGCAAAAAGGCAGTGGATCACTGTCGCAGTGGTAAGGGCCCAATCGCAATCGAGGCGAGCATTACGCGTTTTCGCGGCCATTTCGAAGGCGATGCTCAGCAGTATCGCGGCAAGGGCGAGGTGAAACGTCTAATGAAGGATCTTGACTGTCTGAAAATCGCTAGCGACATCGCCATCAAGAAAAAGTTGGCAACCAAGGCAGAGTTAAAGGCTATCGATAAGGAAGTGGCTGCCTACATTGATGAAGCCGCCACAGCGGCTTTGGCTGCGCCTAGCCCTGATGTGTCAGAGCTATTGACTGATGTCTATAGCTCTGCGTATTGAGACCAGCCCTAAGAACAGCGCGCTAACGCCGACAGAATCTGGAGTGAACAAGTAATGCCAATAAAGACGTATAGACAGGCGATCAATGAGGCCATGGCGCAGGAAATGCGCCAAGACAGTACGGTTATTGTGATTGGTGAAGACGTTGCCGGTGGAGCGGGCTGTGACGGTGAGCGTGATGCCTACGGTGGTGTCATGGGTGTAACGAAAGGCCTTTTTCCCGAGTTTGGTGAGAGCCGAGTGATCGATACGCCGATTACCGAGTCTGCCATCATGGGTGCAGCGGCTGGTGCTGCGCAGACGGGATTACGTCCCATCGCTGAATTAATGTTTATGGATTTTCTCGGTGTGTGTTTCGACCAGATCTATAATCAGGCAGCAAAATTCCGTTATATGTTCGGTGGCAAAGCGCAGTGTCCGATGGTGGTGCGCACCATGGCGGGCGCAGGTTTGCGTGGCGGTGCACAACACTCTCAGAATCTGACACAGATGGTCACCATGGTGCCGGGTTTAAAAGTGGTATGCCCAACGAATGCCTATGATGCTAAAGGTTTGCTGATTACCGCGATTCGTGACAATGATTGCGTTATCTTTGTGGAAGATAAGTTTCTCTATGAAACCAGCTGTGAAGTGCCTGATGAGATGTACACCATTCCCTTTGGTGAAGCGAACTTCCTTAGGGAAGGGACAGACGTCACCATAGTTGGCATCTCCAATACGGTCAATAAAGCGCTTGCGGTCGCTGATCGATTAGCAGCCGAGGGCATCAGCTGCGACGTGATTGACCCACGCACGACGTCTCCGCTCGATGAAGAATCCATTATCGAAAGCGTTGAAGTCACTGGACGGTTGGTGATTGTGGACGAGATGACACCGCGCTGCGGCGTCGCAGCGGACATCTCCAGTATTATTGCCGAAAAAGCCTTTGGTTCGCTGCGAGCGCCAATCATGAAAGTCACTGCCGCGCATTCGCCCATTCCGTTTGCGCCGGCATTGGAAGATGCTTGGATGCCGCAGGAGAGCGATATTGAAGCGGCAGTGCGTGCTGTTCTGGGGTATACGCGATGAGTACACTGCACGCCCTCACCGTGCCTAAGTGGGGAATGTCGATGGAGGAGGGTGAAATAACAGAGTGGCGCGTATCAGTTGGAGACAAGCTCGCGGTCGGTGATGAGCTGGTTGATATCGAAACCTCCAAAATCGTCAATGCAGCAGAATGTCAGGTCGCAGGCACTTTGGTCAGGATCATCGGTGAAGTTGGGCAGACGTTAAAGGTCGGCATGCTGATGGGTGTTGTGGCCACCGGTGACGCTACTGACGCACAGATTGATAGTTTTGTAGTCGGGTTTGTGCCCGATGCATCCGGTTCCTCTTTAGCGCAGTCTTCGGATGCCGGCGCGCCTGCTACACCTGCATCGCAGGCACAGCCAGTTGCTCGTGCTATTCCAGTAGCTACTGCCACGCCGGTAGCTGCTGGCGCTCTGTCACAAGGGCCAGATGATGCTGGTGTGAATGCTTCTGCTGTCGCGCGACGCATTGCCAGAGCGCACAATAT
Source organism: Halioglobus sp. Uisw_031 (assembly GCF_047729875.1). Classification (NCBI taxonomy): domain Bacteria; kingdom Pseudomonadati; phylum Pseudomonadota; class Gammaproteobacteria; order Cellvibrionales; family Halieaceae; genus Halioglobus; species Halioglobus sp. Uisw_031. The sequence continues at coordinate 1,405,958 of NZ_CP159826.1, forward strand.
CAACCTCAATAATGTACCGGCGACCGGTCGCAACGGCCGCGTTTCAAAGCGTGATGTCGAACAGGCGGGCGGAATAGAGATCGTGGCAGCTCCTAGATCTAGTGGAGCAAAGCCTACATCTGAATCACAGCGATCCACAGAGGATGACTCGCATATTGCCTCTACGCCGGTAGCGAGACGACTGGCGCGATCTCTGAACATCAACTTGAACGATGTGACGGCTACGGGTAAGCGTGGGCGAGTCAGTAAAGAGGATGTTGAGAAGGCCGCGGTGGCGGAGACCGGTGTAGCGTACTATCGAGAGCAGAAACTGAGCGGTATGCGCAAGACGATTGCCGCTCGCTTGACTGAATCCAAACAGACGATCCCACATTATCGTGTGAGTGTGGATGTCGAGATTGACAGCCTGTTGCAACAGCGCGCGTATATGAATGGCACGCTGGGTCACAAAATATCCGTCAATGATTTTGTGATTAAAGCCTGTGCCGGTGCGTTAGAGCAAGTGCCCGAAGTCAATGTGCAATATGCAGAGGATTGTATTCGACAGTTCGATCAGGTCGATATTTCTATGGCTGTCGCAGTGAAAGGCGGATTGATAACACCCGTTATCAGGAATGTCGGTGCCAAGGGGTTGCCGCAAATCGCCGCCGCATCCAGTGATCTGGCGCATCGTGCACAGGCGGGGACATTAGGCGTAGATGAATTTCAGGGGGGTACATTTAGTATTTCGAACCTTGGCATGTTCGGCGTCGACCAGTTTGACGCCATTATTAATCTGCCACAGGCGGCAATTCTGGCGGTGGCGGCGGGCGTTAAAAAACCTGTTGTGCGTGGTGACAGTATTGTCCCGGCTACGGTGATGCGCGTTTCTCTGTCGGCTGATCATCGGGCCATTGACGGTGCGATAGCCGCACAGTTTTTGAAGTCATTAAAGGGTTTTCTTGAAAATCCGGCGTCCATGCTTTTATAGAGTGGCTTTACATGCAGTGGTCTGCCGAGGAAAAAGAGATGAAATTATGAGTAATCAAGTGCCAATCGCAGAGGGTTTGTTCACTTGGCCGTCTGCAAAGCCAGCACTTCTGGCGAGTCGCTGTAGGAAGTGCGGCATTGCTGCGTTTCCCGTGGCGAGTTCGTGTATGGCGTGTTCCGGGCAAGACGTCGAAATAGAGGAATTGCCATCGCGTGGGACGCTATGGACCTGGACCGTACAGCAGTTTATGCCAAAAAATCCTTATAGAAGTGATGAGACGCCAGAGACATTCATTCCTTATGGCGTCGGTTATCTTGAGCTACCGGGTGGCGTTAGGGTGGAGGGTCGTCTTACGGAAAATGATCCGCAGAAGTTGCAGATTGGCATGGAAATGGATGTTGTGTTTGAACCGTATCGGACGGAGGACAACGGTGACGAGGTGATCAACTTCTTTTTCAGGCCGGTGCAATCGTCACAGTAAATTTAAATAGCCATAGAATAAACGAGAGACAGAGTCATGGACGTAGCAATAGTTGGCATAGGCATTCACCCCTTCGGTCGCACGCCTGCGCGCAGCGGGCTGCAGCAGGGCGCTTATGCCGCCCGTCTGGCACTGCAAGATGCTGGCATTGAATGGCGTGATATTCAGTTCGCTTTTGGCGGCAGTGCCAGTGCAGGCAGTGCTGACGCGCTGGTCAACGAGCTGGGGTTGACCGGTATCCCGTTTATCAATGTCGCCAATGGTTGTGCCACCGGTGGCAGTTCATTGATCTCTGCCTATAACGCCATTAAGTCAGGTGAATACGATGTCGGCATGGTGACTGGCTTTGACAAGCACGACCGCGGCGCTTTCAATGCAGACCCAAAGGAGCTTGGCATCGGACAGTGGTATGGCGAGGTCGGCATGATGATGACGACCCAGTTTTTTGCCATGAAAATTCAGAAGTACATGCACGATCATGCGATCAGCCATGATACGTTGGCCAAGGTGTCCGAAAAAGCGTTTATCAATGGCTCTAAAAATCCGAACGCGTGGCGTACTGAGCCCATTAGTGTCGATGAAATTATCAACTCCACTATGGTGAATGACCCTCTTACCAAGTTTATGTTTTGCTCGCCGGCTGAAGGAGGCGTTGCGCTCATCCTTTGTCGGGCAGATCACGCCAAACGGTATACCGACACGCCGGTCTACCTCAAGGGGGCGACGATGAAATCCCGTCGCTTCGGTTCTTTTGAGGTTTTCTCGCCGAGCCAGGCATTGCAGCAGGTTGACGGCCCGACGGTAGACGCGTCAAAAGCGGCCTTCGAGATGGCGGGCGTGGGCCCGAAAGATATGGATGTGATGCAGTTACAGGATACTGAGGTTGGGGCTGAGATCATGCATATGGCTGAGAACGGCTTCTGTGAAGACGGTGAACAAGAAGCGCTCATCCAGCAAGGTGCGACTCACATTGGTGGCAGCATGCCCGTCAATACAGATGGCGGCTGTCTTGCCAATGGTGAGCCAATAGGGGCTTCCGGATTGAGGCAGGTCTACGAAAATGTGCTGCAACTGCGCGGACAGGCCGGTGACCATCAGGTGCCGGATGATCCGAAACTGGCCTATACCCATGTTTACGGCGCGCCCGGTATCAGTGCCATCACGATTTTGCAGCGCTAGCCCATCAGCAAAGAGGTTTGCCCCATGAATGAGAAAGTGAACTTGACGCCGGAACAAATTGCTGCGCGTGATCCTTCAGAGACGTTTCAGGACCTTCTTGATCGGGAAAAAGTGGCCGTTCCTGCGGCTCTGCGTGAGAGCACGGATACGTATCTCGGCTCAGAAGATATTCCTGTAGAGCGTTATATCTCGCAAGAATTTTTCGATCGAGAAGTAGAAAAAGTCTGGCGTAAAACGTGGCAGGTGGCCTGCCGCGAAAGTCGTCTGCGACATTCTGGCGATTACTTTGTATACGACATCGTTAACGATTCTATTGTGTTAACACGTGCAGAGTCCGGAGAACTGAAAGGGTTTTACAATTCTTGTCTGCACAGGGGCCGGGCACTGAAACGTGGTTCTGGACACTCCGAAAACTTGCGCTGCCCTTATCATGGATGGACCTGGACGCTCGACGGTGAATTCGATAGTGCGCCATGCCAGTGGGACTTTCCGCATATAAAAAAGGAAGACAATACATTGCCCGAGGTGCGAGTAGCGACTTGGGGTGGGTGGGTCTTTATCAATATGGATGATGAGGCGCCTGGGCTTGAGGAGTACATGGAAGTCTTGCCGGAGCACATGAATCAGTGGAAACACGAGCAGCGATATGTGTCGATGCACGTTGAGAAAGTGATCGGCGCTAATTGGAAAGTGGTGCTGGAGGCTTTTATCGAGTCTTACCATGCCATCGCCACGCATCCCCAGTTGATGGCATTCCAAGCGATTGACAACTCTCAGTATGATGTTTGGGGTGATCATGTCAGTCGCACGATTACTGCCTACGGAGTACCTAATCCGACGCATGCCGACAAATTTACTGAACAGGATTCCATGGATGCGATGATGAAGCTCGCTGGAATGGAGGACCGTCCCGAGCTATCACCCGGCCAGACCGCGCGGGAAAAACTCGCCGAAATCAGTCTGCCGGGGGTGAACGAGCAGGCCGGTGAAAACTTTGAAGGGCGCGCCACCATGTCTGAGTTAATGGATTCGACCCTGTACTCGCTGTTTCCCAATTTTGCGCCCTGGGCCGGTCATGGCACGGTTATCACCTATCGGCATCGACCTAATGGCGACGACGTGAACAGTTCAATTATGGACATATTTATGCTGACGCGGTATCCCGAGGGCACTGAGGCCCCGGATGATGTGCCAACGTTCAGTCTGGGCATTGATGAGCCCTTCAGCAGCGCGGCAGAGGTGATGGGCGCGGGGTTGTCCAACGTGTTCAATCAAGATGGCGTCAATCTGCCACAGGTACAGAAAGGCCTTAAGGCCTCAAAGAAAGGTGCTATCTCTCTAGGTAATTATCAGGAAGTGCGCATTCGTCAGTTTCACCAGACGCTAGATAAATATCTTAACGCCTGAATGAACTATTAGAGATACTTGCTATGAACGAGCTGTTACAGCCATTTTCTCTTGAGGGTAAAGTTGCCCTTGTCACGGGTGCGTCGAGCGGATTCGGCCAGCACTTCGCGACGGTTCTTTCTCAGGCAGGTGCTAAAGTCGTATTGGCGGCGCGTCGCACAGAGCTTATACAGGCCGAAGCCGATAAGATCATTGCCGGCGGTGGCGAGGCCATGGCGGTCACTATGGACGTGACCAGCAGTGCGAGTATTGCTGCCGCTCTGGATGAGATCGAGTCCGCTTTTGGCGTGGTGACAATAGTGGTCAATAATGCGGGTATTACTATTCCAAAGTTGTTGCTTGATCTGAGCGATGATGACTGGACCAATGTGATTGATACCAACCTGACCGGTGTGGCGTATGTCGCACGCGAGTCGGCTCGCCGTATGATCGCTGCCGGTGTTGGCGGGAGTATCGTTAATATCGCCTCTATCCTCGCGGAGCGTGTGCAAAAAGCCCTGACCAATTACGCGGCATCAAAAGCTGCCGTCGTCCAGTTCACCAAGGCTGCTGCACTTGAATTCGCACAATACAATATTCGTGTGAATGCGCTGTGCCCTGGCTATTTTAACACTGACTTGAACAGCGAGTGGTTCAAAACGAGCGAAGGGCAGGCGCTGATTAAGCGTATTCCACAGCGCCGGACGGGAACTCTAAGCGAATTGAACGGACCTCTGTTGTTGTTGGCCTCCGATGCGGGCTCGCTGATGACCGGCTCAGCGGTCACAGTGGACGGCGGACATGTATTGTCTGAGTTGTAGCACGCTGCACTACTTACCAAACTGAAGAGATGGATGCACTGATGAAAAACCCTTTGACCGCTGAGCGTATAAAGCGAGATGGCGCACTGTGGGGCAATACGACGATTGCTCAAGCGGCGTGGCGTAAAGCACAGGAGCGGCCCGATGAAGTGGCGATCTATCTTGAGGGAGAGGCTTCGATCACCTATGGCTCTATTGCCGACGAAGCTAGACGTCTGGTCACAGGGTTACAGACCCTTGGCATGAAAGCGGGAGACGTCATCAGTTTTCAGCTGCCCAACTGGCGAGAGTCTGTGGTGGTTGATATCGCGGCCTCTGCAATGGGGCTAATCGTTAATCCGGTGATACCGATTTACCGTGACCACGAGCTGCGCTTTATACTCAAAGACGTCGGGGCCAGACTGATCTATATTCCAGAGCGGGTTCGCAGCCTGGAGTTTCCGTCCATGCTGGCGTCGTTGCGTGCTGAATTACCTGATCTTGAATACGTGGTTACCGTCAGAGCCGAAGGACAGCACGATGACATGCTGTGTTATGAGGATCTGGTAGAGAATGTTCAGGTAGATCTCAATACATTGCCGACGGTTGATCCCAATTCAGTCAAGGCCATCCTGTACACATCGGGCACCACCGGAACGCCTAAAGCGGTGATGCATAGCCACAACACGCTGGCCAGAGTGATTCAAAACTCGCTGGATTATTGGCAGATGGATGAGCGCGATGTGATGTTGATGCCATCTCCGGTGACGCATATTACAGGCTATGGCTCGGGCATGGTGCTGCCGTTTGTGACGTCGGTTAAATCTGCTCTTATGCCGCGCTGGGATGCGGATGCCGCTGTGGCATTTATTAATGAGGTTGGCGCTACTGCCAGTGTAGGCGCAACACCTTTTTTGGTGGAGCTGGTGGCAGCTGCAAAGCGGCACAATACCGGCTTGCCGACTATGCGGCTATTTGCCTGCGGCGGTGCCGCAGTGCCGCCACAGGTAATTGATGAGGCCTGTGAGGGTTTGGACAATTGTCGTGCGTTTCGAGTTTATGGTAGTACGGAAACGCCCATAATTACCTTGGGCTTTGTCGGCGATGGGCAGCAAAAACTGGCGTCCGAAACCGATGGAGTGATTTATGCCTATGAGGTAAAAATACTGGATGACCACGGTGTAGCGGTGCCCAACGGTGAGGACGGAGAAATTGCCGCGCGCGGTGCGGGCATGATGCTGGGGTACGCTGATCCCGAGCAGAACGCGCAGGCGCACGACAGCGAGGGGTTCTTTTTGACCGGGGATATTGGTCATATCACGTCTGATAATGCCATTCTGATTACTGACCGAAAGAAAGACATCATTATTCGCGGTGGAGAAAATATCAGCGCCAAAGAAGTGGAAGATGTTTTACACGATCATCCTGATATTCGTGAGGTGGCGATAGTCGCTATGCCCCATGAGCGTCTGGGCGAAGGTGTGTGTGCCTACATTGTCCCTGTGTCCAAGGAGAGTGTATTGGATATCGCGGAGGTAGCTCGGTTTGCGAACGCTGCATTATTGGCGAAGCAGAAAATACCGCAGCATGTCGCAATCGTGTCAGACCTTCCGCGTACTGCGAGCGGAAAAGTACGCAAGGATGTTCTGCGTCGGCAAATCAGGGAAATCATAGCGCAGGGTCAGTAGCGGCGTGCTAGAGCCGCCAGGTACGTGCACAGAAGATCAATCGTCGGACCAGACCACAAGGTTTGAAGGGTCTGATGGCTCACTAAACACTTCATCAACAGGTAATTGGGTATGACAACATTGGCAGGCAAGACCGCGGTGGTTCTGGGTGCATCCGGCACTGCAAATTTTGGATCTGAAATTGCTCGACGATTTGCGGCAGAGGGCGCGAACATTGTGGTGGCGGCGCGACGCAAGGAGCCGCTCGATCAGCTTGCATCTGAGCTGGGGGGCACGTCAGTCGCTTGCGATGTCACCCGAGAAGGTGATATTGAAAATCTGTTTAAGGTGGCTTCAAGTACTTATGGGCAGGTCGATATAGCGGTCTTTTCAGCGGGCATTCATTCAGGTGTCCTGATCGCTGAATTGACTGCAGAGGATATTCGCCCGACCCTCGACGTTAGCCTGGTCGGCGCGCTGCTATTCTTTCGATATGCGGCGGCCGCCATGACCGAAGGAGGCTCTGTGGTGACGATTTCTTCGCTGACCGCGCGTATTCCCGGTCCTGGCTTGGCAGCGTATTCCGCCGCGCGCGCCGGTATCGATTATGCTATCAAGGTTGCCGCAGTAGAGTACGGTGATCAAAATGTGCGCTTTAATTCGATTGCCGCAGGCTTAATCCAGACCGATATGACAGAGGCGTTCTTTTCTATGCAGCCGGTTATTCAGGGTCACATGGATGCCACGCCTTGTGGTCGCATGGGTACGCTTGATGATATGGCTGAGGCCGCATTATTCCTTGCCGATGGTCAGCGCTCAGGCTACATCAATGGTCAAGTGCTTGATTTGGCTGGGGGGCAACAGAATGGCAGCCTGCCGCGCTACTAGTGATTCCATCAGCCGTTTTTAACCGCAGGAGCTAAAACAATGTCAGACGACGCAATGCAAGGTTACGAGGACGTGACGCTCTATGAGCTAAGCGATGAGCGTGAGAAAGAGTTAATCGAGAAGCAGATAGAGTGTAATTTCGTGTGGACGAATAAGGACGGTCACGGTCTGGGTGTGATTATGAATTACGTGCCCCGCAATGGCTCTATCTGGTTGACTGCGACCAGTCAGCGCGCACGGATAAAGGCGCTGCGCCGCGACCCTCGTGCCTCGGTAGTCATTTCGAGTATGGGAACCGATATGGGCCCCGGTAAGACGGTGACGTACAAGGGCCGAGTGGTGATCCATGATGATCAAGCGACTAAGGACTGGTTCTACCCAGCTATGGCAGAAATTATCAGTCCCTATCCTGCCCCCACGGTAGAGGCGGCCATACAACACCTCGACACGCCGCTGCGCGTGGTACTGCAGCTGGTGCCTGAAAAAACCATTAAATTTGATGGAGACAGTATTTCTAAGACATCCTATGATGGGAGTGTTCCTGGCCAGGAAGCCTAAAGTACTTTTTAGGTGGACAGCGCCCACCTTTTTACGTGTCTCGACTGAAAAATAGCGTGAGACGGATGTAGGGTGCAATTTGCTCCAATCGAGTAAATTACTAGCTGGCGGCAAAGAAACCGTTTTTCGCGACAGTAAAAGGAGTAGCAGACACTATGTCCATCGACTTCACGTTCAGCCCTGAAGTAGAGCAAGCGCGCACTCATATCCGAGAGTTTTTGCATCATACGGTTAAAGCACGCTATGCCCAACTAAGTGCAAACAAGGACGCCCAGCGGGAGGACTGGTCCGAGCTAATTAAGGAGCTGCGTCAGGAAGCGAAAGCAAAAGGATTTTGGCTCCCCCACATGCCGCAGTCAGTGGGTGGTATGGGGCTGGGAGTGACTGCCCTCGCTGCCGTATCGGCCGAGGCCGCAAAAGTGCCTTACGGCCCTTACATCATGAATGGACATGCGCCCGATGAGGGGAATATGCACACCATGCATCATTTTGCCACCGAGTATCAGCGCGAACAGTATTTGAATCCGCTACTTGAAGGCGAAATTCGGTCCTGCTTTTCGATGACGGAGCCCGAAGTGGCGGGCTCTGACCCTACGCTCATTCAGACGACGGCGATAGAGGATGGAGACGACTGGGTGATCAATGGGCATAAGTGGTTTACGTCCGGTGCCCGAGGCGCCAGCTTTGCTATTGTGATTGCTCGCACTGACCCAGACGCAGAGATTCCACAGGCGCGCAACTCCGCTTTTATTGTTGACTGCGATTCTCCCGGATTCGAAATTGTGCGTGATATAGAGACCATGTCGGGCAGCCATAATCACTGCGAGATTCTGTACAAGGATGTCCGTGTTTCCAAGGCTAACCTGTTGGGTGAGCGCGGCGGTGGCCATAAACTTGGGCAGGTCAGATTGGGGCCGGCTCGTTTGGCGCACTGTATGCGCTGGTTGGGCGAAATAGAAATGGCGCTCGAAATGTTGATCGATAGGGCGCAGCAGCGTTTTGCCCACGGGTCATTACTGAGTGAAAAACAGAGCATACAGTGGATGATGTCCGACAGTGCTATGGAGCTGTATGCATCGAAGCTGATGGTGTTGCACGCTGCTTACAAAATCGAAAACGGCATGGAGTTTAAGCAGGAAGTCTCCATGGCGAAGCACCATGTGGCGAATACCCTGTGGAAGGTGTGTGACCGTGCCGTGCAGGTGCACGGTGCATTAGGCTATTCCAAGGACTCACCCTTGTCTGCTATGTTGCTACAGGCCCGTTGGGCGCGACTGGCTGATGGGGCGGATGAAGTGCATCAGATGCGTATCGCCGACCTGCTGATGAGAGCCTATAATGATACAGGTTCTGTCAACGCTGGGGTCGGAGGCTTGCCGTTGTAAGGAGGCAAGCTAAACGCTGACACCGCATATCAAACGAACCCCACGACAGTGTTAAACATGGAGAAGGAATACAGTATGAACAAAGACAATCCCGGGTACCAGATGTCACTCATATCGCGTGAGTGCCTGAAAAGTAAGGACAAACAACGCTGGCTGGACATGTGGGCCGAGGACGGCATCATTGAAGACCCCATCGGCCCTACGGTGCTTGACCCTGATGGTAAAGGGCATTCGACCCCGGAGGCCAGAGAGGCATTTTATGATCGCAATATCGCCAATGCAGATATCGAATATATTATCCACGACACCTACACAGCTCATCTCGAGTGCGCCAATATTGTGACGCTTAACGTGGTGATGCAGGTTGAGGGTAAGACGTATTCTCAGCAGGTAAACGGTGTGTTTACCTACAGCTGCAACGAAGCGGGTAAGTTAACCGCGCTGCGGGGTTTCTGGGAGTTCGATGAAGGTATGGCCACCTTCAAAGAAGTGACATCTGATCACGGCGAGTAATGCATAAATTGCAGCACGGACGATAACAACTGCACTACACGGTCTATCTTGATTTATCTGGAGTCCTGCAAAACTCTTTATAGACTGCAAAACGTCACGTATTGGGGGTTTTGTCTCCTAAGTGGGTGCCAGATTAAATTAGACGAATATAAACACGAAACTTCACAGATGAGACTTTTTAAATGGTAAAGCACATAGTTTTTTGGCGATTTAAGGTGAGTGCTGCTGGGCAGACAAAACAGCAAAATATGGAGCAGGTTAAACGGCAGTTAGAGGGCCTGAGGGGACTGTCGGGGGTGATAGCCGTAGAGGTCGGTTTTGACATGCTTAACGTCGATGCCTCTTGTGATGTAGCGCTTTATTCTGCGTTTGAAAATCAGGCAGCGTTAGATGCGTACCAGCAACATCCGGATCACGTGGCGATTAAACAGTTTCTCGGCGACGTAAGCGAGGAACGCTACGTCGTTGATTATGTGGTCTGAGCGACACTAGTAACGTCTACCGGGTAGCCTGCGGCAAAATAGTGCAGGAAGGCCGCAACCGCACGCCAGTCCCAAGACACTGGTAAGGAGGCGCGCTTCTTCAGCGCTTCACTGGTGGTGTCGCGCATCACCCCACCATCAAAGGTAATGGTCTTCTGTGGCACCACTTCTATAATAATACGGGCCGGCGTGTCCAGAAACGCGACAAAAGCCTTGGGCGTTGGTGCCGGGCTGTTGGCGTGTCGGGCGAAGTCCCTGTCGGGGCGACGTCTCATGCCTCATTTGTCTTTGGGTTTTCTGAATATACTTTGATATCGTGGCCATTATAATGCCACACAGTGTGACATTTTTTGTAGAGGTCAAGGATGACATCCTACGTGAATCAAAAATCCGCTTTCGAGTGCGTAAACAATACGCACATCATCACCTCAAGGTGTCGTTCTGTTTATCTGACCGGGCTTCGCTGTTGTCCCAGAGTCATCCCGATCAGTTCCTGCTTTATAGACTGATCAAAATATAGCTAGATTGGCCCATCTACGGTTCTGTAAGGCGTTCTAAGCCCGACCTATACGAAGGACCGCTCTACCGTTTATAGCGCTTACAGGGCTGTAAATGGCATGTTACTAACCGTCCACCATGCTGCCGGGGCCAGAAGATGGGTCTAAGCGATAACCAAACGGCACTAGGCGACAGGTGCGCGCTGTGGACAAGAAGTACTCTGATATGATCCCAATTCGCGTGTGCATATCCGCACAATGATTATGCATTTATCGATAGTTTACGCACAAAATAATGGGTGGTAGCCTACTTTGATTTAACCAGTGATCGAGTTATTTCCAATGATCAACGCTTCAGCAGCCCTGAACTGTCATCTACTGGCCAGAATCTACGAGAATTTTATGCGCCATACATCTTTCAAGCATGCAGTATTAAAAAGCATGGCTTGTCCCCTCGTTGCGGTGATGCTCTGCTTGTGTCCTTTGCATGCTGCTACAGCGCAGACAGTTGTGAACCAAGGCCCGGTGTATATGGGGAGTATGTCAGTTGAGGGCGATCCCGGGGGGCCTGGAAAAGACGGGAAAGTTAATCTTAATGATTCGGGCGGTTGCGATGATCCAGGCGACGGAAATCCGGGCCATACACCCGATTCGGTAGATCTTCTCGTGGCGCTTTCTAGCGAGGCGGGGAAAGACACAGGCGGCTCAGCGATGTCTGTTGGTGGTAACGGCGGTAGCGGTGGGTCTGCCGGCGGTTGCGATGTCAGCGGAAGAGGCGCTGGCGCCGGAGGTGCCGGCTCTGCAGTAAACCTAACTTTTTATTCCGCTACCTATCTTAGTAGCTATACATTCACGGAAACAGGTCTGTACGCCTCGTCGGTCGGCGGGAATGGAGGCAAGGGCGGCACAGGCAGCGAATTTAGTAATGGTGGCAACGGCGGTTCCGGGGGCGATGGAGCCGCCGTAACTGTAGACAATAGCGTTGGTATTGCCACGGGGCAGGGAGAGGGGGCCCTCGGTATTTTCGCCCAAAGCGTTGGCGGCAATGGTGGGCAGGGAGGCAATGACGATGGCACGTTTGATGGTGGCAGTGGCGGCAGCGGTGGAGGTGGTGGTGCAGGTGATAGCGTTACTATTACTAATTCCGGAGCGATCTCCACCCCGAATTCTATTGGTATTTTTGCCCAAAGCCTCGGTGGTGATGGCGCTGGGGGCGGGGGTTCTTCAGGTTTAATTAATGCAGGTGGCGGTAGCGGCGGCGGCGGCGGAGATGCAGGGGCGATAAGCATCACTAATGAGAGCACAGTTTCCAGCGGATTAACCGGCGGCTATGGCATTTTCGGTCAGTCAGTCGGCGGCGGCGGTGGCACGGGAGGGGCCACCGCGGGCCTAGTCGCTATTGGTGCTTCAGGCGGGCAGGGCGGCTCAGGTGACACACTGACAATCACTAACACGAATAGCATTGAGTTGTCTGGCGTTTCATCCGTTGGCATCTATGCCCAATCTGTCGGTGGTGGGGGTGGGAACGGTGGCGTGGCTACTGGCACCGTGGCGATTGGCGGCGGTGGCGGCGGTGGCGGCGGCAGTGCTGCAGTCTCTTTATCCAACTCGGGGTCTATCTATACTGGCACTTCTTATACCAGTACAACGGCTACTAATGGCGGCGCCTATGGCCTGTTAGCCCAATCGATAGGCGGCGGGGGCGGTAACGGAGGCATGGGACTGTCTGACGTGGGTGGAAGTCCAATCAGCGTCGCTGTCGGCGGTAATGGAGGCAGTGGCGGTAGTGGCAGTCAAGTTTTTGTGAATAACTCCGGGACGATTGCGACGCTTGAGCCTAATTCATCAGCAGTTCTAGCACAATCGGTCGGTGGTGGCGGCGGCTCTGGTGGCGGAGCAGTCTCGGTATCTGAAAGTCTGACTGTCAGTTATGGAGGAGCTGACGGCGGCAGTGGGGGGCAAGGCGGAGACGGCGGCTCTGTGGGCGTTAATTGTTCAGGGACGACTTCTGCCGGGTGCTCAGGGAACACGCTAACGGCGCTTCCGCCAGAATCAGGCGCTGTTATTACGACAGCAGGCACTGGCTCGGCGGGCATCATGGCTCATTCCATCGGAGGGGGTGGCGGTAATGGTGGCTACGCTGTGACTGCAAGTGAGTCTGATTTCGGGAGTGTTAGCAACGCATTCGGTGGTTCGGGTGGACTCGGTGGCACTGGTGGTGATGTTTATGCCTCGGGGGGCTCTGTCAGCATCTCCACTTTGGGTTCGGATTCTGCTGGCGTCATTGCGCAGTCTATCGGTGGCGGGGGTGGCAGCGGTGGCAGTGCTATTGCGGTCGCGGCTTCTTTAGGAGTCGCGGCCACTAACGCTGTGGGTGGATCAGGCGGTTCCGGCGGCGACAGTAGCACGGTGACTTTAGATTATGCTGGCGCTAGCATTGAGACTGCAGGTGCAAGATCGGCGGGGCTGAGTGCGCAGTCAATCGGAGGGGGCGGCGGAAGTGGCGGTTCAACCCTGGCTATGTCGATAGGTACTGTCAGCGTAGCGTCGTCTGTTGGTGGAAGCGGCGGCGATGGCGGTTCAGCGGGGGCAGTCAGCATCGATAATAGCAATGCTCAAGGGGCAATTGTCACTAAAGGGTCACAGTCCAGTGCGCTGATGGCGCAATCGATTGGTGGTGGTGGTGGTAATGGTGGAATCAGTGTGTCGGGCGCTGCGGGCCTTGCCGTTAGTAGCGCGAATGCTATTGGAGGTGTCGGCGGCAATGGCAACGACGGTTCTAACGTAACCGTCGACAATGTTGGATCCTTGCAAACACAAGGCGGTGGTTCGCAAGGTATTCTTGCGCAGTCTATCGGAGGGGGCGGTGGTAATGGGGGTTTTGCCGGCGCAGGCAGTTTATCGTTTGGTAGTGGCGGCTCTTTCGCTATTGGTGGCTCCGGCGACAGCGGCGGAACATCGCAAACGGTGACGGTGACGAACTCAGGCGCCATCGTAGCAAACAATGACAACGTTTTGAGCAACGGATCAGCCACGGGTAATAACACCGGGATTTTGGCCCAATCGATAGCAGGTGGCGGTGGTAACGGCGGTTACGCAGTTGGCGGCAGCGCATCACTTGATGCGTCTTATGCATTTGCACTGGGTGGCAGCGGTGGCAGCGGCGGAACCGCTGAGGGCGTGACGGTTGATAATTCGGGTGTTATTGCGACTGAAGGCGCAAGTTCTTCAACTATTATTGCTCAAAGCATCGGTGGCGGTGGCGGTAATGGGGGGATGGCAATTGCGGGCGACTTGTCTGGCGGTGTGGGAGCATCTACAGCCGTTGGAGGCGCCGGTGGCGAAGGCAGTACTGCAGGTAGTGTCATGGTGACCAACAGCGCCGGTCTCAGTACGGCTGGAGATCAGTCTGGGGCAATTGTTGCTCAATCCATCGGTGGTGGTGGCGGTAACGGAGGCAATGCTATCGCCGGCAGTCTTTCTGGAGGTGTCGCGGCATCGGCAGCGGTTGGCGGTGGGGGTGCTACCGGTGGCACCGGTAAGGCGGTTGTCATATCCAGCACCAATTCAGATACGGCGCCGTACACTATTTTAACCGATGGCTTGCTATCAAATGGCATGCTAGCCCAATCGATAGGGGGTTCTGGTGGCAATGGTGGATTTAGTGTTGCTGCAAGTGCTTCAGGGGACGGCAGCGCTGCAGTAGCACTCGGTGGCGGCGGTGGCGGCGGCGGGACTGGCGACACGGTGACGCTGACGACCGGGTCTAATGTCTCTTTGACCACTCAGCAGGATCAATCTAACGGTATCGTTGCTCAATCGATTGGCGGTAGCGGCGGTAACGGTGGCTTTGCCGGCGCGGGTTCTATTGGTTCTGTAGCTGCGGGGGTTTCGTTAGGCGGCGACGGTGCAACGGGTGGTGCAAGCAACGCAGTCACGATCACAAGTGCCGCAGCTATTCAAACCTCAGGTGTCATGTCGTCAGGTATTGTTGCGCAGTCTTTAGCAGGCAATGGCGGCAATGGAGGCAGTAGTTTTGGTGGCGCTATCTCTGCTGACGGTTCAGCAGCGATTAATTTAGGAGGTGGCAGCGGTAACGGCGGCACATCTCAGGCCGTTATCATTGATAATTCAGGCGCGATTACCACTGGAAAAAACGTCAGTACCATCAACGGTAGCCAGTCCTCGGGCATCATTGCGCAAAGCATCGGGGGTTCTGGCGGTAATGGTGGTATGGCTGCAGGCGGCGGCATATCGGGTGGCGGTACGATCACGGCAAATATTGGTGGCAGCGGCGGTGCAGGGGGTACTGCTAAAACCACGCAAATCACTAACTCTGCAGCGATCGGTGTTAATGGTATGCAGTCTTTCGGTTTGCTGGCCCAATCTATCGGTGGCTCTGGCGGTAATGGCGGGAGTAGCTATGGTGTATCTATTGGGGAAGATGCTAGTTTTGTCGCCAACGTCGGAGGTGCAGGAGGTGACGGGGGACAATCACTGCCAACTGAAACAGCAGGACCATATCTTTACAGTAGTGCGATTTATAACACCGCCGGTATTACAGCCATGGGTGACCAGTCTATGGCGATGGTTGCGCAAAGCATTGGCGGCCACGGCGGTAGCGGTAGTAATGCGATTTCTGGCAGCTTATCCTCATCTGCGTCAGGTTCTGTCGCTGTTGGCGGCGGCGGCGGGGCCGGAGGAAAGGCCTCAAATGTTTTAATTCAATCCGACAATGCGGTTGACGGCGCCCTTTACTCAATATCGACCTCCGGCTTGTTATCGACGGCAATGCTTGCCCAATCCATTGGTGGATCGGGAGGCAATGGCGGGTTCAGTGCTTCTGTAAGTGGCTCTGCGGAGTCTGTTTCTGTCGGTGCCGCCATAGGGGGCGGCGGTGGGGCAGGGGGAACTTCAGGAACCGCTGGGATTATAACCGGCACCAACGCTACCATCTCAACAAATGGTGCTGGTTCAGCAGCCATTGTTGCGCAATCTATCGCGGGTAATGGGGGTAATGGTGGTGCTGCTGTTGCCGGAAGTTTTGCTACAGGGAGTGAGGCGACTCCCGTTTCACTGGCTATCGGAGGAGGAGGGGCTGAGGGTGGCGCTGCAAGTGCCGTTTCTATTGACAGCGATAGCAGTAGTATTACGACCGCTGGAGCAAACTCAATTGCACTGTTAGGGCAGTCCATAGGGGGTGCTGGCGGTAATGGTGGAGTGAGCCAAAGTCTCAGTCTAGGCGACCCAGAGAGCACTAAAAACTATAGCGCATCGGTAGCCATTGGCGGTCCAGGTGGCACCGGCGGTACTGCTCAAGGCGTTATTATTACTCAAGCTGGCGTTGTTAATACCGCTGGACATTCCTCAGATGTTACCGACTACTCTGCCGGTATCGTTGCGCAATCGATCGGGGGAAGCGGAGGCAATGGAGGGTCATCAACCTCTAATGCAATAGCAGGTAAAGGTACAGCCTCGGTTTCAATTGGCGGTAGTGGCGGCACTGGCAGCAACAGCCTTGGTCAGACAACGATCTATAGCAATCAAAATGTCATCACCGGATCAATTACGACAGCGGGCGCAAGTGCGGCAGGCATTTTGGCCCAATCTATCGGCGGGGGTGGCGGCAATGGGGGCTGGTCACAAAGCAGTTCTTCAAGTAATCAAAATGCTGTTGGTCTTGCATTGGGTGGTTGGGGCGGCAATGGCGGCTATGGCAATGACGCCGGTGTCTATTCGGGTGGCGCTATCACCACGACGGGTGATCACTCTAGCGGTATTATTGCTCAATCTATTGGTGGCGGCGGCGGTAATGGTGGGGCTAGCTCTACGCAAGCATCATCAACACCCGGTAGCGCAGCCAATGGTACTGTCGCCGTTGTCGGAGCAAGTTTAAGCTCAGCAGGTGTTCCAGATGCTATTGGAAATGCTGCGTCTAATTATTTCGCAACAACCTTAAGCTCCCCGAGTTCGTCACAACCAGATACCGCTTCTACCGCCCCTGACAGCGGAGTGTCAGCATCTTTGTCGGTGGGCGGTTTCGGAGGTACAGGTGGCTATGCAGGAGCCATTGTCGTTGACAGCATCAGTACCATAGGCACGCAAGGGCAGATGGCGAATGGTATTATTGCGCAGTCTATTGGCGGTGGCGGTGGCAATGGCGGCTCCAGTACTTCCGGGTCAGATGGCGGAAAAAATTCTGCCGCATTATCCGTTGGAGGCTTTGGGGGGGGCGGAGATTATTCTGGGGGCGTGAGCGTGTCGAGCACCGGCAGCATTAGCGCCGAAGGACATAATTCGTTTGGGATCTTTGCGCAATCTGTTGGAGGTGGCGGAGGTAGTGGTGGAGCCAGTACAACGAGCTCAACCACGGACGCCGGCGGTGCTGCCGCAGCGTCATTGAATATTGGTGGTTTTGGTGGTTCCGGCGGCAGTTCTGGACAGACATCTGATCTTGCCAACCTGAGCTTTGTCAATGTTGTTAGTAGTAGTCACATTACGACGATTGGCCAAAACTCTGGCGGCATACTCGCACAATCCATTGGTGGTGGTGGTGGTAACGGCGGGTCTAGTACGGTGTCATCGACAGTGGCCGCCGCTGCACCCTCGGGATCAAGTTCAGCCTCTACAGGTGGCAGTGCTGCGCCTACGACAGATGGCAGCAGCAATACGTCAACTGCAGGCAATACGGCGACTGGGCAGTCGACTAGTCAAGCGGGTGCCGATACTGGCGCAGCTGTTGGTATGGGCATTGGCGGTTATGGCGGTACGGGAGGATTTGCTAATAACGTCGCGGTGACGAATACCGGGGTTATCGTTACGGGTTATAACAGCGGCGGCACACAACAATCTCTCATTAATTTAGCATTAGGGTTATCGGATAATTCTTCGGCGATTGTTGCGCAATCGATCGGCGGCGGTGGCGGTAATGGCGGCTCAAGTACCAGTAATGCTGATGCAAGCAAAACGAGTACTTCGCTTGCACTGGGTGGCAATGGCGGGGCGGCTGGTGATGCGGCTCAAGTCGCCGTGACTAATTCGGATACGCTATACACGTTTGGCAACCACTCTTCGGGCATTTTCGCCCAGTCCATAGGCGGTGGTGGTGGCAGTGGTGGATCAGCTAACAGCACCGCCGGTGAAGGGGGCAGTTCCGCAATTGCTTTAGGCCTCGGCGGGAGTGGCGCAAGTGCGGGTGACGGTGGAGTCGTTACCATTTCAAATATGGGTGACGCTGCAAGCGGTATCGCCACCTATGGGGCATCTTCTTATGGAATTTTTGCTCAGTCCATCGGAGGTGGCGGAGGTAATGGCGGAGCTGCCAATGTTTCTGCAACCGCAGGCAGTTCAAGTGATGACGGAACCTCTAATGCATCAACAGCCTCTTCAGACTCAACGTCCGCAGACGCGCAAAGCGGTGTCTCTTTTGCCGCTGGATTGGGCGGTGCGGGTGGAGCTGGTGGGAGTGCCGCTGCAGTTTCTGTGAACAACTCGTTAAGCATAGGAACTGCTGGTGAAAACAGCAGTGGAATATTGGCGCAATCCATCGGCGGCGGTGGTGGTAATTCTGGGTCTACCGTTAGTAACGCCAATAGTGGCGCCTATCAGGTAGGCATGTCGTTTGGGTTAGATGGCGGATCGGGTGGGTCGGGTGGCAATGTTGATTTAACCTCTACTACTGGCTCTAACCGTATCACCACTTCGGGCACGAATTCTGCTGGTATCTTTGCACAGTCGGTCGGCGGCGGCGGCGGCAGTGGCGGGTCGTCTAGCAGCACAACGAGCTCCAGTGGAGGTAAAACTTCTATTAGCATGGCAATGGGTGCTAATGGAGGCAGCGGAAATTCTGCGGGCAGCGTTAATGTCATCGAGAGCGGTGAGATTGCTACCTCTGGTATGAGTTCCTCAGGCATATTTGCGCAGTCGGTGGGTGGCGGCGGTGGTAATGGCGGTTCTAGTAATGTGGCCTCAACCGGGGGCGACTATAACGCTAACCTGACTTTAGGTGGAAGTGGGGCCGGTGGTGGCGCGGGTGATATTGTCACGGTCAATGCCATTGGCGATCTAAGTTCTGCGGGCGATAACTCAGCGGCTATCTTTGCGCAATCGGTTGGTGGTGGTGGTGGTAATGGTGGCGCTTCTAGCAGCACAACCACTGCTGGCGGTAGCGTCTCTGCGACTTTGATACTCGGTGGAGCGGGAGGTGTGGGCGGTGTCGGTGGTGCAGTAACGGTCGATACTACGATTGCAGGTTACAACACGGCAGCCTCTGCGGCGGTAGATGCCCCGTCTACCGCTGCGACTATTTTGACAGCGGGTAATAATTCTCAAGGCATTTTTGCGCAATCGGTTGGCGGCGGCGGCGGTAATGGTGGCTCTGCGACTAGCAGTAGTGACAGTGATGAAGATGCGACCGATCCGGTGACCCTATCCTTAACGCTAGGGGGTGCTGCAGGCGAAGGCGCTATTGGCGATAGCGTTACTGTTACTAATAGTAGTCAGATCGGGACCTCAGGCGATAATTCGGCGGCTGTTTTTGCGCAGTCGATTGGCGGCTCTGGCGGTAACGGCGGTGCGAGTACTAGCAGTTCTAGTGGCGGTGACTATAGCGCTACGCTTGCCCTAGGCGGCGCTGGCGGCGCTGGTTCTACTGGTGGCGCTGTTGCGGTAACGTCTAATGCTGTTTTGTTGCAGACAAGCGGTAACAGTGCTGTGGGTATCCTTGCACAATCGATTGGTGGCGGTGGTGGTAATGGTGCTACTAGCAATAGCAACACAAGTTCAACGGGCAGTAGCAGTGGGTCGGCCAGCCTTGCTTTAGGTGCTACGGGCGGCACTGGAGGTGATGGACTCCAGGTTGATGTTACAACAGCATTAGGCTCCGTTATTCAAACATCTGGCGCTCATTCGATGGGTATCCTTGCGCAATCGGTCGGTGGTGGCGGTGGTAATGGTGGCGCCAGTAATAGCAGTAGTGACAGTGATGATGGTTCTACGGATAGCACATATACTGCCACGCTAGGCTTGGGCGGTAGTGGTGGCTCAGCGGGTGATGGAGCTGCTGTGGCAGTCGTTGCGGCTGGCGATGTCACTACTGGCGTTGATCAATCTACTCGTCCTACCTCTAACGCCTCTGCTATCTTTGCGCAGTCGGTGGGTGGCGGTGGTGGTAATGGTGGTGATAGTAATGTGGCCTCAACCGGGGGCGACTATAACGCTAACCTGACTTTAGGTGGAAGTGGGGCCGGTGGTGGCGCGGGTGATATTGTCACGGTCAATGCCATTGGCGATCTAAGTTCTGCGGGCGATAACTCAGCGGCTATCTTTGCGCAATCGGTTGGTGGTGGTGGTGGTAATGGTGGCGCTTCTAGCAGCACAACCACTGCTGGCGGTAGCGTCTCTGCGACTTTGATACTCGGTGGAGCGGGAGGTGTGGGCGGTGTCGGTGGTGCAGTAACGGTCGATACTACGATTGCAGGTTACAACACGGCAGCCTCTGCGGCGGTAGATGCCCCGTCTACCGCTGCGACTATTTTGACAGCGGGTAATAATTCTCAAGGCATTTTTGCGCAATCGGTTGGTGGTGGTGGCGGTAATGGTGGCTCTGCGACCGGCTTTGATAATAGTGATAGTACCAGCAATACGGCATCGTTTGTTTCAGCATTAGGCGCCACGGACGCTGCAACTGGGGGGGCGGCTCGTGATGGAGGTGTAGTTCTGATAAGTAATGGCGCCGACGTTCAAACAGGAGGTGCAAACGCACAAGCCATCTTTGCTCAGTCGGTCGGTGGTGGTGGTGGTAACGCTCAGGTGTTTAACAGTGCACCTTCTAGTGGTGGTTTAACGTTGTTGAATAACTATCTCGGTGCAAATGGTGGCGTAAGTGGTAATGGGCAACAAGTTACGGCTTCAAATAATGCGATCATCAAAACGAATGGCGGCAATGCGGCGGGTATTTTTGCGCAATCACTGGGCGGTGGTGGCGGTGCTAGCCTGGTGCAAAATGTGTTATCGGGGTCTACAGTCCTTTCCTCTGAACTTGTTTTAGGTGCCGGTAATGGCGGTGTCAGCGGAGCGAGTGGCAGTGGTTCAGCTGTGAGCGTTAGCAATGCCGGCGGTATTGTTACGACGGGTGAAAATGCAATGGGTGTCGTTGCTCAATCTGTTGGCGCAGGCGGTGGTTACCTGGGTGTTGTGAGTAAAAACTCTGCAGGCACTGTGTCTGGTGACACTACTATCAGGCTGGGCGGTTCTGTTGGGTCCTCCGGTGATGGCGGATCTGTGACGATTGCAAAGACATCTTCAATCAGTACCTCAGGGGTTAATTCAGTTGGTTTTCTAGCGCAGTCTATCGGTGGCGGTGGCGGGAGCGCCGCGATCATTGCAGCACCGACACAACCGGCCGACAGCCTTCAACTCACTGCCCAGCTCGGCGGAAGCAGTGCAACCGGCGACGGTGGTGCTGTGGACCTGACTATGTCGTCTGGCACAATTAGTACGCTGGGAGATTACTCGGCGGGTCTGGTCGTCCAGAGCATCGGTGCTGGTGGCGGTCAACTCGGGGCTGTCGGAATGAGTGATTTTTTAGTCAGCATGGGGGGTAAAGTTAACTCGACAGGTGACGGTGGCGCGATCACTTTGAGTGGCACTGGCGATATAGTGACCCAGGGCGCCTTATCCCACGGAGCGGTCGTCCAATCTATCGGTGGTGGCGGCGGCCTGATGTTGTCTTCCGCTAATGTAGATCGGGTATCGGTGGTGAAGAATGTCGCTAACGTCGGCAAAGGCGGTGACATCACATATAAACAAACTGGTAATGTGTCGGCAAATGGTGATGGTGCCTACGGCCTGGCAATACAGAGCTTGGGTGGCGGCGGCGGCATAATAAATGACATCTTCAAGGGGTCTGCCGGCGGTGCTGGCACATCTGGCGACATCAATATCGTTCTCGATGGCAGTGCTCAGGCCGGCGGTAGCAGTGGTATTGCCTTGTTCGCTCAGTCGGAAGGTCCCGATGGTTCGGGTGATATCGGTATTACTGCGAAGAGTATTATTGCAGCAGGGGACGACAGCACCGGCATCATCGGTATCACCCGCAGCGGTAGCATCTCGATCGAGATTGGTGAGTACATTATTGCCAGTGGCACGCGCTCTATCGGCTTGGATATGCCTGCGCAGATAGCGAGTGCTGTCGAGTTTGATGTGCTTGGTACTGTCATTGCATCAGGCGATGACAGCACCGGCATCCTCGGTAGAACACGCAGCGATGCAATATTATCTGGTGATACCTCGATCACCATTGGTGGAAATGTCATTGCCAGCGGTACGCGCTCTATCGGCTTGAATATTCCGGCGCAGGTAGCACCTGCTAAAATTGCCGGTTACTTGGAAGTCACCGGCGCTGGTGCCACCGGTGTCGAAGCGAGTGCTGTTGGAGACGCTGCGGTCGAGGATGCTGAATTTGAAATCGGTAGTTGGCTTTTGGTTTCAGGTAAAGAAGCAATCGGCATCAATGCCAAACTGACAGGTGCAAGTACTAGCGCGGATATTACTGTCTCGATCGGTGACGCACTGCACGTAACAGGTGAAAAATCAACGGGTCTTCAGCTCGAGAGCGCTGCGATCGATCGGTCTGGCGACGTGGTCGTCTCGGTAGTATCTGATGTGAAGGCGACAGGAAACAGCAGTATCGCTATTGACCTGCTCAGCACGAGTACATCCGGCACGGCGGGTGAAGTCTCCGCAGTTGTCGGCGGCTCTGTGATGGTAAATGCCGCTTCAGCAACCGGTCTGCGTCTGCGGTCTGTTGGTGAGATCGTGTCTGGCCAAGTTAATGCAGAAATTGACGGCAGTGTTACGACGCAGGGTGCGGGTAGCCAGGGGCTGCAACTCATTACGACAAGTGGTAGCGGCAACGCCGGCAACATTAGCTTAAAGGTGGGAGGTGATGTGGCCACATCTGGGTCTGAAGCCAAGGGTTTGGTGGCGAGCACTTCAGGTGCAGTGTCAGCAGGAAGTGTTGTGTTGGCCGCTGCGGGTAACATGCGCAATGACGGTGTGAACAGTGTGGGCGTTGATCTGTCGAGTGTCTCTTCTGCCGGCAGTGCCGGTGGCGTCAGCGCTACGATGTCAGGAAAGGTTTCATCAGCTGGCGACGCTAGCACGGGTGTGAAACTGGTGAGCGATGCTACATCTAACGCCGGCGCTATTGATTTGTTTGTTGGTGGCCCCCTGGCGGTCAGTGGAGTAGGCGCACAAGCGGCAATGCTGCGCTCTACGTCGCGCGATGGCACTGCGGGTAACGTGGCTGTGACGTTAGGCGCGGACGTGTTAGTGCTGGGTGAAGGCGCCAAGGGTTTGGTGGCGAGCACTTTAGGTGCAGTGTCAGCAGGAAGTGTTGTGTTGGCCGCTGCGGGTGACATGCGCAATGACGGTGTAAACAGTGTGGGCGTTGATCTGTCGAGTGTCTCTTCTGCTGGCAGCGCCGGCGCTGTCGGCGCGAGCATCACAGGAGAGGTTGTTTCTGTTGGCGACGCTAGCACGGGTGTGAAACTGGTGAGCGATGCTGCATCTAACGCCGGCGCTATTGATTTGTTTGTTGGTGGCCCCCTGGCGGTCAGTGGAGTAGGCGCACAAGCGGCAATGCTGCGCTCTACGTCGCGCGATGGCACTGCGGGTAACGTGGCTGTGACGTTAGGCGCGGACTTGTTAGTGCTGGGTGAAGGCGCCAAGGGTTTGGTGGCGAGCACTTCAGGTGCAGTGTCAGCAGGAAGTGTTGTGTTGGCCGCTGCGGGTGACATGCGCATTGACGGTGTAAACAGTGTGGGCGTTGATCTGTCGAGTGTCTCTTCTGCGGGCAGCGCCGGCGCTGTCGGCGCGAGCATCACAGGAGAGGTTGTTTCTGTTGGCGACGCTAGCACGGGTGTGAAATTGGTGAGCGATGCTGCATCTAACGCCGGCGCTATTGATTTGTTTGTTGGTGGCCCCCTGGCGGTCAGTGGAGTGGGCGCACAAGCGGCAATGCTGCGCTCTACGTCGCGCGATGGCACTGCGGGTAACGTGGCTGTGACGTTAGGCGCGGACTTGTTAGTGCTGAGTGAAGGCGCCAAGGGTTTGGTGGCGAGCACTTCAGGTGCAGTGTCAGCAGGAAGTGTTGTGTTGACCGCTGCGGGTGACATGCGCATTGACGGTGTAAACAGTGTGGGCGTTGATCTGTCGAGTGTCTCTTCTGCCGGCAGTGCCGGTGGCGTCAGCGCTACGATGTCAGGAAAGGTTTCATCGGCTGGCGACGCTAGCACGGGTGTGAAATTGGTGAGCGATGCTGCATCTAACGCCGGCGCTATTGATTTGTTTGTTGGTGGCCCCCTGGCGGTCAGTGGAGTGGGCGCACAAGCGGCAATGCTGCGCTCTACGTCGCGCGATGGCACTGCGGGTAACGTGGCTGTGACGTTAGGCGCGGACTTGTTAGTGCTGAGTGAAGGCGCCAAGGGTTTGGTGGCGAGCACTTCAGGTGCAGTGTCAGCAGGAAGTGTTGTGTTGACCGCTGCGGGTGACATGCGCATTGACGGTGTAAACAGTGTGGGCGTTGATCTGTCGAGTGTCTCTTCTGCCGGCAGTGCCGGTGGCGTCAGCGCTACGATGTCAGGAAAGGTTTCATCGGCTGGCGACGCTAGCACGGGTGTGAAATTGGTGAGCGATGCTGCATCTAACGCCGGTGCTATTGATTTGTTTGTTGGTGGCCCCCTGGCGGTCAGTGGAGTAGGCGCACAAGCGGCAATGCTGCGCTCTACTGGTGGTCAGTCTTCGGGTGATATTCAGGCCACACTTGCAGATAGTGTGCTACTGACGGGAAAAGACAGCCGTGGTATTGGTTTGACATCACTCAGTGAGAGAACCGCGGGTAACGTGAGTCTGCAGGCCAGCACGCTAAGTAGTGACGGTGATGGATCTTTGCTAGTGCTAGCTCAAAGTATAGGTAGCTCGCAAGCAGGTGATGTGACCATTGAGTTGAAGGGTGACCTAACTGTTCTTGGCGAGAGCTCCACCGGGGTCAGTGCTAGAAGTGTTAGTGCCGCTAGAGTTGTTGGCGCTGCCACGAGGCAGTCTATCGGCTTGCCCCTTGCCGTCAGAGGAGCAACAGCGCAAGCGGCGCCACCGCCTTCTTCATCTATGGATGGCATTGCGGGTAGTGTGGCGTTGACCTTGGACGCTGATCTATTAATGATAGGCGAGGGAAGCAATGGCGTCGTCGCTGAAAGCATCGGTGATTCGCGGTCGGGCGATGTGACCATAGCGTTGAAGGGTGACATACGCATCGTTGGCGCTAATTCCACCGCAGTGACCGCCAGAAGTGTTAGTCCCGGTAGCGTCGGCAACATCATTGTTAGGAACCAAGCAGGTCAGGAACTTTATGTCGGCACAGGAGGTACTGCTGTATTGATTGAAGGTGGTCTAGATAACATTGTAGACCTGCGCGGCCTGACCATAACGGCAGATGGCCTCAGCGGGAATATCGTCGCCTCTAGCACGGGCAACGACAGGGTTGAAAATTTTGGTATATCTTACGGCGAGTTCGACCTAGGCGCTGGCGTCAATCAATTTTTGAATCAACCTGGTGCGAGCTTAGTGCCTGGCCCAGCGCTCTCTGTCGGTGGCACAGACAGTTGGCTAGTGAACAGAGGCGCGTTGATTCCTGGCGGTGCGGTAGCCATGGACGCTGATCTGCTAGGGAATTCATCAAGTATTCAGAGCAGCCAGTTAACCGGCAGCTTCGAGCAGGCGGCGTCGGGAGAAACCTTCGCCGAATTAGATTTTGCAACGGGAGACATTGATCAGGTATTGGCCACCGGTAAAGCTAAACTCGATGGCAAAGTGTACGTCGACCTTCTGAATGCTGAGCAGGTGCCAGCGGGCGATTTTTCTCAGGTGCTATTTGGTGGGGAGCTTGGCGTTGAAGATGCGGGTTTGATCTTGATCACACATGATTCGCTTGTCATTGACTACCAGCTTGATTATTCAAACGATACCGCTGCAAAGTTAAACTATGCTGTCGACTTTTCAATCGCAGGCCTTGATGGGAACCAGACCAGTGTTGGGGACTACATCAACGCGATACAGAATGGCGGGAGTTCACCTGAATTGGCAGACATGGTCGTCACGCTGTTGTACCAGACAAACGAGGAGGTCTATGGCGACGATCTGGTGGCACTGTCGCCAGAGTTTTATGCACAGCAGCAGGCTCAATTGGTACGCAGCAGTCAGGTGTTTGGCGAACGGTTGACGGGTTGTCAACAGGACGGCGGTGCATTTAACGCTGATGAAAAAGGCCGTTGTGCTTGGGTTGAGGCGGACCGTGAGAAATCAGACTACAGTGATAATAGTAATTTTCAGAACGCTGATTTTGATACGTCGCGTTTCGCTATGGGTGTGGAGCAGACATTTTCTGACACTTTGACATTTGGCTTCGCGGCCTCTTACGAGGACGTGGACGGCAACGGTAACAATAAAAACTGGAACTCAAACGGCGACACGACTCAGGCGGGTGTGTCCGCTAGATATCGTGCCAACGAGGCGAGTATTACCGGTGTTTTGAGTTACGGTTGGGGTTCTGCAAACACGTCACGTAGTGTGAGTGTCACTGATGTTACGGTGAGTTCAGCAAACCGCGATATGTCCGTGTGGGGAGGGATACTTCGTCTTGGTTATGACTATGATTTCGAGAGCGCCTATCTGCGGCCGGCAATAGATCTCGGGTTCAGTCGCATCGATGCAGACAGCGTCCAAGAAACCGGCTCTGGGCCACTGGACCTTCACGTGGATGACAACAGCCAGACTCATGGTTGGGTACAGCCATCTGTTCGCGGTGGTATGGACATCAAGTTTTCCGGCGGGCAGGTGTTGCGCTACTACGGAAGTCTTGGTGTGCAATATTATTTCCAAGATGAGGATGCGCGGGTTGTGGCCAGTCTTGCTGGTGCTCCAGCGGGCGTTGCTCCTTTGGAAATGAATGTCGACATCGGCGAAACAACAGTCAATACCATGGCGGGTGTCGACCTAGTGTTCGAAAATGAGCTGACGTTGGAATTTCAGCTGATTTATCGTCAAGCGGATGAGCTCGATATCCGTGGAGGTCACCTCAGGTTGAGTATGCCCCTTTAGCGCGGAGGCGCTGTTGTTCTTGCAATCAATCAAGGAGGCGCGCTACTTGAGCGCTTCACTGGTGGTGTCGCGCATCACCCCGCCATCAAAGGTAATGGTCTTTTGTGGCACCACTTCTATAATAATACGGGCCGGCGTGTCCAGAAACGCGACAAAAGCCTCGGGCGTTGGTGCCGGGCTGTTGGCGTGTCGGGCGAAGTCCGGATAGAACCAGTCCTTTGTTTCTTGATCTGTGTGCAGCACCGCATGGCCTTTAAAGGTGATGGACTGGCTCACATCGTCGTCGATCCCAGCACTCGAAATGACCACTGAGCAGCGCGGGTCTCGAGCGAGGGCTTTCATGCGAGCCCGTTGTTCGGTTGCCGTGCACCAGATGCGGTTGTTACGCCAGATAAAACTCATGGTGACGCCCATTCCGTGGCCGTCTTTGTTCGTCCAGATAAAGGTCAGCTCATTTTGTGTTAGCAGCAAATGTTCCTGTTTTTCTGCCGTAAGGCCGTACATAGTGACGTCGTCATAATTTTCGACATTTTCGCTGCTCATGGGTTGAGTCTCCAAGCGTATTTATAATAAACAGTATGTGCTGTTTGTTTTATGATACGTTATCATGCTACTAAATTATTGCAAGCGCGCGCTGTCTGATTCTGACCGGCGCGGGTATTTTAAATCGAGGGAGAGAGTCTTTTTATGGGTCGAGTAACGGATAAAGTCGCGATCATTACCGGAGCTGCCTCAGGGTTGGGGTTAGCATCCGCCCGTCGCCTTGCGGAAGAGGGGGCCCGGGTGGTTCTCGCCGATATCAACCTTGAACAGGGACAGGCTGTGGCCGACGAAATTCCCGGTGCACGCTTTGAGCCTTTGGATGTCACGCGCGAGGCAAACTGGAGTGCGCTCATTGACAAGGTCATTACCGACTTTGGGCGCCTTGATATTCTGCTCAACTGTGCCGGTATTGTTCGCCTTGCGAGTATCGAGGACACCACCGAGGAGATATGGCGTCAGATCAACGCAGTGGGTACCGATGGCACTTTTTTTGGCTGTAAACATGCGCTGCGTGTAATGAAGGTGGCGGGCGGCGGATCCATTATCAATATGTGTTCAACGGCCAGTATTCAGGGCGGCCCGATGATTTTTGCCTATGCAGCCTCCAAGAGCGCCATACGGGGAATGACGAAGTCTGTTGCTGTTCTCAGTGCACAGAATGGATACGGGGTGCGTTGTAATTCTGTTCACCCGGGAAATATGCGCACTCCCATGCTGGAGGGTATGAAAGAGATTGTAATGGAGAATGACCCCGAAGCGGCTAAAGCGATGGAGAATATCTGGGTTGGCGAGCCTGTTGATGTGGCAAATATGGTGCTGTTCCTTGCCTCAGATGAGTCAGTCGCTGTAAACGGTGCAGCTATGGTGGTTGATAACACAACAACTATCACCGAAGGGGTGGTACCGCATTAAAAGGGAGGGTCTAAAAATGTCGAGTATAGAGAAAAACCTTTTGACCAGAAACGCTCTGATCGATAGTTACAACCAGTATGCACAGGGCTTGGATACGAAAAATTGGCCAATGGTGCGTGATTGTTTTGCTGACGAAGTGTTGATCGATTACGGAGATCTCAGTGCGGCTACTGGTGATGCTGCAGTGCCACGCCAAGCTGATGACTGGGTGAGGCATCTACAAAGTGTGATTAATGGTTTTGATATCACTCAGCATATGATTACTAATCACCGGTGTTACATTTCAGACGCTCAGGTAAGTTGTCGCGCCTACCTTTCTTCCGATCATGTCATATTTTCAAATAGGGAAGTTCCCGCTCTTGCAGACGACGACGTGATAACGGTGGTGGGCGAATATAACAATCACTATATTGAAATCGGCAGTGACTGGAAAATCTGCAAGTCAGAGCTGGTGGTGCACTGGTCGCATGGAAATGCCGAATTATTTGTAGTGGCGAAAGAGCGCGCGCTAGAACAACTTAAGAGCCAAAAATGAGGTCAGCGCTTATCGATGACTGGCCTGTTAGCAGGCGGTTGCCGTTACTGCTGTGTGATTTTTTTCTCACTGGACCCTTTTTCCGGGTAAGGGAAGACGGACGGTTATTCTCAACCCTGCACCCGTATTGTTTGCCGTCACTTCACCGCCGTGCAGCATTAGTGCACGTTTTGCGATGGCAAGGCCTAGACCATGGCCGCCGGACTCGCGGGAGCGGGCAGAGTCGACACGATAAAATTCGTTAAATACTTTATTAAGGTCATTCTCGGGCACGCCTGGTCCCTGGTCCTCGACGGTTATCTGATAATCGCCGTCGATTGAAACAACGGACACACTCACCTCAGAGTTCTCTGCTGTGTGATGCAGGGCGTTACGCAGAATGTTATCAAAACTCTTGTGCAGTAGATCCCTGCAGCTATCGATATCCGCCCGTGCGGTATCGGCCGTGAAGACGAAATGTTTACCTGCGCCTTGTGCTTCGAAATTTGCATCTGCGCACAGCTGTTTCAAAAGTGCTACAAGGTCTATCCGGGTGTCCAAGGTGACGTCCTGCGCCTGACTAGAAAGTAGCTGACTGATAAGTTCTTCCAGACGTTCTGTTTCTTGCTCAATCCGATGCAAATACTGTGGTCGTTGCTCTGGTTTTTCCTGCGCTAACGCAAGTGCGACACGCAGTCGCGCCAAAGGTGATCGCAGCTCGTGGGATACGTCGCCGAGCAAGCGTTTCTGTGTCTCGATTCTTTCCTGTAGTTGTTCCGCCATACTGTTGAAATCACGGGCTAACTCATCAGTTTCGTCACCACCACGATCGCGGACCTGCAGTCGAGTGTCCAGATCGCCGTTGGCCAGTCGCCGTGATGCCAACTGCAAAGCCTTAAGTCGATTGGTCATTAGCCTCGAAAGAGCGAAACAGATTACGCCACTAATTAATACGGCTAGAGTGATGCGAAGCCACAGGCTAGTCGTTAAAGCATTCACGATCAGTCTGCGATGTTGCGGAAATTTAAAGACCGCAGTCAGCGGACCTTGTTCTTTGCGATATATGGGGATCGCTAGCAGGCCGCCTTTTGATTTTCTGGCTAGGGAACTGCCCGTCACAGAACGTAATTCGTCTGAAATTTCTGATACCTTTTTGGGAACTTTGCGTCCTAGAATGTCGTCGCCCGTCCGCGTCAAAAGATAGATCTGAATGTCATGCTTTCGTTGTATTTTGATGATCTGTTTCGGCAAAGCCTTTAGGCTAATATTTTCGAGATTATAGATAGTACGTAATATAAAGCGGTGCGGCGGAGCCGAAGGGTCACGATCAGAAAATTTCGGGCCGGGTGGCTGTGATTCGAAATAGTCCGATGTCAGCTGCCAGCTTCCCAGGATCGCGATCGTGACAAGCCAGAAGGCAATGAAAAGCTTAATGAATAGACTGCCCCACAGGTTCATTGTTAGACGTCTCCCGCACTAGCCCTGAACTGGTAACCGCTGCCTCTTACACTGACAATCAGGTCATCTCCGCCGCAGGTTGCGAGTTTTTTACGAATTTTACTAATATGGACGTCAACACTGCGGTCGTAGGCTGAGAGCGACCGTCCCAATGCCTGCTGGCTCAGCGTTTCCTTGCTTACGACCGTGCCCGCGCAATTCAACAGCACTAGCAGAAGGTTAAATTCGGTGCTGGTGAGTTGCAGGTCGAGGCCGTCAAATGAAGCGTTGCGGTTTGACGCGTTGATACGGGTCCGCCCCACCTCAAGGGTGTGTTTGAGCTTGGCGTCAACGGCTGGGTGCGAGCGTCGCAGAATCGCACGCAGCCTCGCTGCGAGTTCTCGCGGGTTACAGGGCTTGGGCAGATAGTCATCGGCGCCCAGTTCCAGGCCCAATATACGATCAGTATCCTCGCCCCGAGCGGTGAGCATCAGTACGGGTGTTGAAGTGTACTGCCGCATCTGCCGCAGTACATCAAGCCCCCCAAGGCCAGGCAACATAATGTCGAGTATGATGGCATCGTAGCTGTGATCTTGACAGTGGATCACGGCTTCATCGCCGTCATGGATAGCGCTCGGCACGAACCCTTCGAGCAGGAGAAAATCGCACAGTAACGAGCAGAGCTCCTTATCATCGTCAATAATCAGTACCGTGGCGCTCATGGAGCGGTCTCACCCAAAAGGTCAGGTATGAGTGTGACAACCCTTGGAACCCTTGTCACCCGACTTCCGGCCGAGAGATACTGTTTTTACATATCTTTACCTATTCAGGGTGGGGCTGGGATTCGATGCCCATTTATGCGGTAGAGGCGCCAATCAGAGCCGGATTATCTGCAGGCGTTCCCCCTAGGCATGGAAAATCTAACGAATACATTTTGATACCAACAGGTAAATCGTGCCAACATAGCGCAGCAGTTCACGTCATCATCGTGACCAGTCAACAAACACATATTAGGAGCATCCATGATCGATCAACTCTTCTCAATGCGCGACAAGATCTGCGTCATTACCGGTGGCTCTCGAGGCCTAGGCTATGCGATCGCCCAGGCATTTTTCGCCGCCGGGGCGAAACGTATTTATATTACTGCGCGCAAAGCACAAGCGTGTGAGCAGGCCGCCGCCGAGTTGTCAGAAATGTCAGAGACTGGACAGTGTATTGCCCTGCCCGGCGACATCAGCAATATGGAAGAAATTACGCGGCTGGTATCAGTGCTTGAGGAAAAGGAGACCCATATCGATGTGTTGGTTAATAATGCGGGCGTGGGCTGGCTAGCTCCCTTGGGTGAATTTCCAGAACAGGGCTGGGATAAGGTTATGGATCTTAACGTCAAAACGCCTTTCTTTCTCACCCAGGCAATGCTTCCCTTACTTAGCCAAAATGCTACAGCTGCTACCACGGCGAGTGTGATCAACATTGGCTCCATTGCCGGTATTATGGGGCGCACGGATACGTTCAGTTACGCGCCCAGTAAAGCTGCCATCCATCAGATGACACGTAACCTTAGCGTGGCGCTAGCGGAGCAGAATATTCGAGTGAATGCCATTGCCCCCGGCCGCTTTCATACACGCATGACAGAGTACGCCAGTAATGATAAAGCTGCCTACGAAGCCGAGATCAAAGCGATACCGTTACACCGATGGGGTACAGATCCCGATATTATGGGTGTTGCACTCATGCTGGCCAGTCCGGCCGGTGCCTTTATTACGGGTCAAATCATCGCCGTCGATGGCGGTACGACACTGTGCTGAAGAGTCAGCAGCAGTGGCACTTGATTTTCTCGGCTAATCGCTCCTAGTTATTGTCTCGAAAGACAACGGAATAGGAGTTTTGCCATTAAAATTGAGCCACTAACCCCCGCTATCGGCGCACAGATTCTGGATGTAGATCTGGGTCAGTTGTCTCCAGAGTTAGTGAGCGATATTCGTGCCGCATTACTAAGATACAAAGTCATTTTTTTTCGCAATCAAAATATAACGAGTGAACAACACATCGGCTTTGCACGCAGCTTTGGTGAGCTGGAAATTCACCCGGCAACGCCGAAGGGCCAGCCCAACCCCGAAGTGCTTCGCATCGAGCATGGTCCGAATTCGCGCGGGGCTGAAAACTTTTGGCACTCCGACGTCACCTGGCGGATGAAACCTTCTCTGGGTTCGGTGTTGCGCGCCCACGAGATTCCTTCCGTGGGCGGCGACACTCTGTTTGCGAATATGGCCCTGGCTTATAATCGTTTGCCCGAGGTCACCAAAGAGAAAATCCAGGACTGTGTCGCTGTCCACGATATAGCACGGGTTTTTGCCAGTCGTCTGAATAAAAAACCCGAGGAGTTACATGAGCTTTATCCACCCGTGGAGCATCCAGTGGTGCGTACCCATCCGGAGACGAAGGAGCCCGTGGTGTATGTAAACGGCGCATTCACTAGTCATATTAAGGGCATGGAAACCGAAGAGAGTCGACGCCTGCTGGATACACTGTACAAGTCTGCTTGGGATCCCGAAGTTCAGTGTCGTTTTCAGTGGCAGGCGGACTCAATTGCATTCTGGGACAATCGCGCCTGCCAGCATTTTGCTGTATCGGACTATTTCCCAGCGGTACGTGCAATGGAGCGGGTTACTATCGCTGGAGATAAGCCCTATTTTGACAGTCGATAAGTGTCAACAAAGTCCGCTTTATATTGGCTCATATAGGCATAAAAAAGTGCTATTAGATAATATTTTCCGATCTCGCGTTCTACTTGATGTAGAGTATAGAGTCTTGACAGAGACCCCGTTCCCTGGCGACTAGAGCCGCCCCTCAACGAGTAATGAGCCATATGAATAATAAATACATGCTTCTCCCTCTCGGAATTATTGTCTGCCTGCTTGGCGCCTGCGTCACAAAACCACCGGGGATACATTTTTCAAATCCATCAGTTCTCAGTGGCACCTGGACCTCGAACAGTATCACCTTGAATTCACGTGGGAAGAACACGACTAATAAGAGGCTGGTGCTCGAATTCACGGATGAAGGCACCGTCACTGGAACCGCAAGTTGGGCACTCCTGTCGGGGCCTGGTGGCCACGATCTCGATACAGCCAGCGACCATGATTCCGAACGCCTGATCGGATCCTTCAACCCGCATGACGGTGTGTTCTTTTTGGTGGAAACCGAAGAAAACGGATTCTGGTACTGTCGCGCCCTCACCGAGGATCTCATTCATTGCCATCTGGTCCAGCCAGGACCAAAGCATGTCTCGACATTTGTCGTCTTCAATCGTAAAAGTCAGTAGCAAAGCATCCGTTAATCAAGGAGTGACTGAACGTGACGTCTACTGCTTACAGTACCGACATCAGGGCTATCGCAAAGTCGATCAGGCGTTTATGCGTTTGTCCCAAAATGCACCCACTCTTAGCGCAATCAAGCTAATGCCCAATAGGACGCACAGCCAAATGCCGGTACTAAACTAATTTATCAGTTCAAGATCACTTGGTTTCCATGTTCGATCAAACCACGGCTGCAGTGGCCCATACAGGCGCAGTAAAGCAAACCATGCTTTGTTCGGCACGGTCTCGGTCCAGTTTGCTATTAACGCACCTTCTGGCGCTGTAGGACCAAAATACAAATCAACACTGCCGTCTTTGTTATAAACTAGCTTGTCACGTTTGTTGTTTTTACTGGGGTAATCTGTCCCACCAGGTATTTGTAATTCTGAGCGAGTTTGTGGGTCGTACACAACAAATGACCAAAAGTCTTTAGCCGGTGCATCCGCAGGAATGTTTACTTTATAGCGTTTACTGCCATCTAAAAATGCTCCGCTTCCATCTTCAGTAGCAAAGGCATAGTTAGAGCCAACACCTGGAATTTCAAGTGCCATCGCTGGCGTGTTTACCGTAGCAGAATAAAAGAACAAGGTCCGCGCGTCTAAATTACGCCCACCCATTCCTCCATCCTTTAACCACTGGTAATCCTTGCCAATAAAACCGGTGTACCATTTCCTGTCATTAAAGAAGTAAGCACTTTCATCGCGAGGCTTTAACCAAATAGCGCGGGCTGTTGCATTACCTACGGCAACTGAATCTTCCAAGATTGCCTTCATGCGCGCGTCAGGTGCAAAAGGCTTGCCTTTTTGAATGCCTATCGCTGCGGCTTGGCCACGTAATTCTGGGTCTAAGAATGAAATAGGTTCTTTTTGTAAGACATGCCATAACTCTTCATAAAAGGCATAATCGTTTGCATGGATGGTATTAAAAAATATTCCGCTGCCGTTAGTGAAGACCATTTTTTTCGGATCACTTGCATCCTCTAACGGGTATATTTTTAAGCCCGTACGCCACATGTTAGCTGCATATTCAGGTTTGCCGTCTTGTAAGAAACCGCGTAGGACTAACCAGTTATGATAGCTAGTCGATTGTGCAATCCACGCTTTCGTTTCTTTGCCGCCAATCATCACACTCGCGCGGGTATCTTTGCCGCGGTCTTCCATGCCATTTAACGTGGGCTGCAAGTCGCCTTTATAGTCGGGGGGTAGAATAATGTAAGTGCCGCCTTTCATGGCGTCAGGGCCTGGGGCGCCCATGTCCACGACAAAACGGAAGAAAGCATCATTAACGGTGCCGGGGCCTGCACCGGCTGGTATTTCAACCACGGTTGCGCCATCTCTTTCTAAATCCAGCATGGATAATGCATAAACGGTATCAGTATTGCCCGTTAAAAATAATGGGGCTGAATCCATTAAGTCATCAAAAACGATGACCTCATTATAGTCATCAGCACCCAGCTCTTTCATCCCTAAACGCACCCCTTCTATCGAGGTTGCCGGAATAAAATTTAAAAAGACTTCAATGCCACGATAAAAATCTAGGTTGTCATACACTGTGGCAATTGTTTCGTCTGTTGGAATGCCGTCATAAAAATTTAATTCGCCAATGCGCGTTTCAACGGTATCGGGCGTCATAATATGCTCAGGTATTTGGTGGTTAAACCCTGGTGTCGGATTTCCCCCGACGGCATAAGTACTTTGCATGCCTGAGAGAAATATCAGAATGCTGGCGAAAGCAAAAAGCGTTTTTCTGATTGTAGTCACGTTATCTCCATTCTTCATCAGTTAGAAAAGGGCTTTTTCAATGCGTCACCTTAGATTACTACGTACTATTAGGTTTGAAAAGTCAATTCTTGCAGCGGCCATCATTAGTACCACCACCTTTTGCTACTACTGGGCCGCGAGAACATAGACTAATCGCTAAAAAGGCGACTCCATGTCACCCATTCGTACAAAAACAGACTTTAATTGTGAGTAATGCGAAATAGCCTCTTTAGAATTTTCGCGACCAACACCAGACATTTTCATACCTCCAAAAGGCACCTCAACAGGAGCGTCGTTATAGGAGTTTATAAAACAGGTTCCAGACTGAAGTTCGTCAGTGACCCGATGGGCACGGCTAAGATCTGTTGTAAAGACGCCAGCGGCCAAACCAAATTCTGTCGCGTTGGCTCGGGCGATAACATCGGCTTCATCTGTAAAGTCTAAAACGGACATCACCGGGCCGAATATTTCTTCGCGGGCAATGGACATGTCGTCGGTTACCTCAGTAAAGACGGTTGGCTGTAAATAAAAACCACCACCGCTGATGCGGTTGCCTCCGGTTAAAAGCCGTGCACCTTCTTCCTCGCCCTTCTTAATAAAACCAAGCACCGACTCTAATTGCCGCAGACTTACCATAGGGCCAAAGTTTGTGGCCTCATCCTGCGGGTCTCCAATAACCGCGTTATCAAGACGCTCACAGAGTCTTTTTAAAAAGGCATCTTTAATTCCTGCCTGCACAAACACCCGTGTACCATTTGAACAGATTTGTCCCGTCGAATAGAAATTAGCCAAAATGGCTCCGCTCACGCAGTTTTCTAGATCTGCGTCATCAAAGATAATGAGTGGCGATTTACCCCCCAATTCCATCGTGACATGTTTCATCCCGGCCGCGGCTGCCGCATAGACTTTACGACCTGTAGGAACCGACCCCGTTAATGACACCTTGTCTATGCGAGGATCAGAAACCAAGGCAGCACCGACTTCCCCTAAGCCTTGTACAACATTGTAGAGACCGGCGGGAAGGCCCGCTTCCACAAAAATTTCAGCAATCTTTAGAGCGCACAGTGGTGTGGTTTCAGAGGGCTTGAATATCATGGCATTCCCGCAGGCGAGAGCGGGCGCTGCTTTCCAGCAAGCAATTTGCGTCGGGTAGTTCCACGCCCCAATGCCCACACACAAGCCGAGTGCTTCGCGGCGGGTGTAGGCCCAATTACCATCGGCCAAGGGGATGTGTTCCCCTGTTAAGGATCCGGCCAAGCCCCCAAAATACTCTAAAGCATCTGCGGCACTGGTTGCGTCAGCGCAGAGCGTCTCAGATAAAGGTTTTCCCGTGTCGTAGGTTTCCAAAACAGATAAATCGTAATTACGCTCGCGAATAATGTCAGCTGCACGCCGCAAAATACGTCCGCGCTCTGTTCCAGATAATTTCGCCCAAGCGCTTTGTGCACTCTTAGCGCTGACTATGGCTTGCTCAATAATCTCAGGCGTCGCGGAATATACTCGCCCGATAACGGCGCCAGTAGCGGGATAAATCACATCAATGGGGGTGCCATTATTGTCTTCGACGTAAGCACCATGAATGAAGTGGCTTGCCTTAGGCTGTGTATCCACGGGGCAATATATCAAACAATTAAAGCAGGCTAGGGCGCATTGACCACTATATAAGTAGTCGATGACCCCGATATCTGAGGCTGATACCAGGTATTACCACATTGCTGATAAGCAAAGCCATTCGACATCACCGTCTGGCAAGACGGCGGCAGTGAATGCACTATTGAACCGACTACAATGGCGGTTGCGGTCACGGCCGCTGCTATCGCAAGGGGGTGATAGTCATCATGGTAGCAACAGCCGTGATGGTAACCACGATTGTTAACATTCACATTGACGTTTCGGTTGCTATTGATGTTGACATTGCGATTACCGTTGTTGCGATACGCGTTGCTGTGATTTGAGTGATGACCGGAGTTGATGTTGGAGCGCGCGTGGGAGCGCTCATGATGACCACCGCCGCCCCTTCCCCGAGCGTTCACCTCCGCAACAATAAAAACCAACAGAGACACAGAAAGAAATGCCAAAAATATACGCTTCATAATCAAGTCTCCTATTCGTTCGCATCGGCACTGGAAAGCGTATCTTCCAGGACGACTCGAAGTGCGCCCTTAGGCGGATTGAAAGTGAATGCAGCATCGTTGAAAGAGGGTGCAAGATCCCACTGATACTCCGCGGTGTGTTGTGGCCTAGCATCGTCAGTCTTGGTCGTGATAACCACCTTGCGTGGCAGCGGATAATCACCTTTTTGAATCCATATCTGCCAGTCGATATCATCCTGCCGAAATGCGTAATGCTGGCAGGTGGTGCCGTTAATGACCGCCGGACCAACATCTATTGCGCCGATTATGGCTGCCGTATCCATTTTGGCTGTGCCCCAGCGAAAAAGATCGATCTCGGGCAGGTCCATCCCATACTTGTTTTCAAGCATGTCGGCCAGCTTGCCAATGGTGTCTGGGGCATCTATCGTCGCATAGTAGTCCAGACGCTGGCCCCACAAGGTAAATGTTTTCCCATCATATAAGAACAAACGTTCATGGCGGTCGTTGTCTGTATGGATTCTCAAACCGTTTGGTGTGTTGGTCAAAATATCTGCAGTACCCTCATGCTGAATTTTCTGCCCGTCTTCCAGCACGGTGTCGTTGGTGGTGATTACCTGAACACGAAATGCCTGTAATGTCCGCAGGTACCCCCCCATTTTTTCCAGTGCTGCTATCGCCCCTGGGTCGATGGCAGGCTCATCTGGCTGGGCAAATGCGGTCGTCACAAATAGGCTGGCTAGTAAGGCCACCACAATCTTGGGGACTTTATTCATATTTTTTCTCCGTGTGTGGTATCTGGCAGCGGCCAAGTGATTCTTGCTTCATGGGTCTTTTCGGCTCGCTCTCAGCAGATTGGACACTGCACGCCTGAGCCGTCTATCTGGAGACGGGTTTCGCTAAAACGTTACTGAAGTATAGGTAGTGTATTGCCATAGCACCAATGTTTTTTACAACGGTGGCCTATATCCAGTCTCTCAGCAAGATTGGACACACCCTAAAGCAGGCGTTACCCAAAAGCTATGTTCAATTTGGCGCCGGCCTAGTCACTTTGGGCGCCAGCGTTGCTGTTAAATTTGACCTGAGACTCTTTTCGGTACAACACGCTGCCATGCCAGCAGGGCAAGCAGAATCCCCATCGGCAGCAAGCAAAACAAAAGCAGCGCATGCCAACTCACCGTGCTGATCGCCAGACCCGCAGAAAGAGAGGCGATGGCCTGACTTGAAAAAATCACAGTATCATTCAGCGCCTGAGCCCTGAACTGCTCGCCATCCTTATAGGCCATCGGTAACAGTGCGGTGCCCGATACAAACAGGAAGTTCCAGCCAATGCCTAACAGCACTAATTGTCCCCAATAGCCCATCACCGACGCATCCACCAAGCCGATCACTATTGTGATGCAGTAGCAGGCCAGGCCAGCCAGCATAAGTCCGCGGATATTAAGGAAGCGAAATAGCCAGGGCGTAAACAGTGATGGCAGGTACATCGCCGCAATATGTGATTGAATGACCCACTTGGTGTCAGTCAGGCTATATCCCTGATGTAAATACATACTGATGGGTGTAGCTGTCATTATAAATGACATCACCATGAAGGCGCTGGCGCCCGCAATAATGGCAAGCAAGAGGGTGGGGCTGCGCAATAGCGCCAGAGTAGAGCGACCTCCCGAAGCAGAATGTGTTGGGTGCTGTGCAGCCGGTACGTAAAAAAGCAGCAGAATTCCGCCAGCCAATAGACAGCCGGCACCAAGCCAGAAGGACCCCTGGTAGTCAACCGATGTTAGATGCTGCCCCGCCAGTGCCAACTCAGGTCCGAGAAACGCTGCCACAATACCCGCGCACATAATGATGGATGCGGCGGTCGGGCCATCTGTCTGCGGTACGCATTCCATTGCTGCGAAGCGAATTTGTTGCAGCGCGGCGATCGTGGCACCCAGCACGCCAGCGCCAAAACAGAATAAGGAAAAGCTGCTGCGAACCATTGCTTCGCCCAGGGTGAGGCAGGCGCATATGCCCAGTAGCACGAACAGTAGTAGGGCCCGCTTTCTGCCCAAGTGTTGCATGCTGCGCGTTGCCGGTATTACCCCGAGTGCGGTGCCGATGACCATCATTGCAATGGGCAAGGTCGCCCACTCTTCGCCCGGCGCCAGCTCTGCGCCTATGATGCTGCCGATTAGCATCATCATGGGCACACTGCACATGGCAATAGCATTGATCGCAGCGAGCAGCCACACTTCCTTAAAGTTTCTTACCATTGGCTTGTTCACATAGCGATACGCCAGAGACTCTACAGCTCCTGCACGGTTAGATTCAACTCCTCTCTTAGCGATGCCGTAGCCTCTAGCTGCCCAGAGTTTGTGACAATCGCGGTACTCGCCAGATCGGGTCTGAGATACGTTTCTGTGACTCGGCGCAAGTCATCCAGACTGACGCCCAATATGTTTTCGCGAAACCTTTCGCGTGTTTCGTGGTTGCGGCCGAACAAGCGGTTATGGAAGTGCTGTTTGGCTTCTCCTGCCGGCGACCCTGGCTTGTCCATGCTGCCGATGACACCGAGGATCGCTTCTTCGAGTGATCGATCGTCATGAGATGTGTCCAATAGCCAAGATACTGATGCGTCAAAGTCTTGCAGCGTCTCGACGAGGCGCGGATCCCTGTAGGAGTAGAAACGAAAGGCTGCAATGCCCGAATCATGTGAGGCGCCACCGCCGTAAGCGCCACCCTGTTCACGTATTGCACGGTGCAGAAATCCGTTGCGTAAAAACCCTCCCAGTACCGTCAGGGCTGCCGCGTCAGGATGCTGTTCTGTCACTGTCGGATAGGCGCGCGCGCAGAAGTTTACCTGCGTATTCGTTAGCCATATTTCGCCGCGTTGCTCGCGGATAGGGGTCATCTGAAAGCGCGGACGGTCCTCTCCGGTGCTGACCTGTGACCAGAGGGTGCTGATGTCGCGAGCAACGTCCGTAACCTTATGATCTTCAGCTATTACAAGAAATTGCATAGGTGTACTGATAAGGGTTTCATGGAGTTTTTGGACTTCCAGAGCAAAGGCTTCGAGCCGCGTATCGTCTGCCAGACTGTCATCAAGAATACGCAGCTGGCGGATGCCTGCTAAGCCTGATTGGTGGTGATGCATGTTAGCCAGTGGGCTCATGCCGGCGGAGGCCGCAGCCATTGCGAGGCTGTGGCCACTGCCGGTGATCGACTGATCACGCCGTGCGCGCTGTTGATTGACTAGATCGCGAATTCTGCTGGTTTCGGAGAATTTTACCCGATGTAAGGTGTCGCTCATCAGCTGCGCTTGATCGCGAGCGTTGCGCAGGAGCGCTTTGGAAGAGAGCGTGAAATTTGCGCTCACACGCTGCTCGTCATCGGCATGGCCGCGCATGGAGACAAAGCCCGCTATCGATCCCACGGTCGCTGCCTGACGCTCTTGTACCTCCATATAGGATTGGTCTCCCAGGCCCACATCCGTCAGGATGTTGGTGTACAAGGGCAGTATCTGTAATTGTTCCTCACTTAGGGCGGGCAGGGGGGCAGTGCCCTGTTGGTAGACGATACCGTTAGTGCCCTGGCCATAGGTGGTAAATGGCATGCCGTGCAGCTCAGTCTTTGTAAATGTGGGTTCGGGGAGCGTGGCTGGGACATCGCTCAGCTCGACTTTCGGGAGAATGCTGTCATCGTCGACCTGCGCTTGACGGGCACTCAGGTCCGCTGCCAGCTGCACGGTAGCGCTGCGCTGCGCGTCGCTCATTGCAGCTTTGATGTCGGCTAAGCGTGCTGTTTCCTGTGCCAGCCGGTGGGCTGACAACTCCGTATCCGGTGTCATAACGAGCGTCACGCGATGCGGGTTGTCCAGCAATAGTCGGCGTGCAAGTTGGCGGATATAATTCGGATCCTGAATTTTCTGCTGCAGCTCAACAATCACCGGCTCCAGGTTGAGCACCGCAATGGGATCGCTGTAATGTGTGGCGCAGCCCAGTGCCTGTAAAATGAGTTGTAGACCGAAGGGGTATCCGTCACCCGTCACTTCGCGCTGGTGTAGTTCCAGCTGATGGAGCACCGCCTCGAGACGCTGTTGGCTGACACCCTCGAGAGCGACTCGCTCTAATACAGCCAGCACCATGTCTTCGAGGGCATCGGCGTGTTCCGCTTCACTGCCTTCAATGCCGCAACAGAACACCAGTTCGCGCATGGAGTCTTCCAGGCCGCACAAGGGCGATGGTGCGCGGCCCAGCTCAGTGGTTTCCAGCGCGTGTTGCAAAGGAGACGCACTGTTGTCTAGCAGCACGCTGGATAGCAGCTGCGCTTCCAGCAGCTGCTTCAGATCTGAGCTTTCTCCCAGCATCCAGCCTACAACCAGGTGTGTTTTGTGATCTGTGGTGTCATT
This sequence comes from Halioglobus sp. Uisw_031, assembly GCF_047729875.1. Lineage (NCBI taxonomy): Bacteria > Pseudomonadati > Pseudomonadota > Gammaproteobacteria > Cellvibrionales > Halieaceae > Halioglobus > Halioglobus sp. Uisw_031. The sequence goes on from NZ_CP159826.1 coordinate 1,447,927, forward strand.
TTCGTCAAAAATGTAAGGGCTTTGCACACGTTGCGGCTTTAATAGGCGCTGTTCGGGTTGGACCTGAATTTTTTCCGATAATTTTTCAAAATGACACAGTGCTTTTTCTTCAAACACGCTCTGATGCACACTTGCCTCAATATCGCCAAACGTCATAAAGATAGCATTGGTAGGGTGATAGTGGCTGCGGTAGAACGCCTGCAATTGTGCGTACGTCAGATCTGGAATATGCTGTGGATCGCCGCCACTGTTGTAGTGGTAGGTGCTGGTCGGGAAAAGGTTTTCGCACAGTGTGCTCCACAGCGTACTGCTAATGGAACTCATCGCGCCTTTCATTTCGTTGAACACGACTCCCTTAAAGACTAAATCACTGTCGGGGTTTTCCGGTTCAGAAAATTCTACTCGGTGTCCTTCCTGCGCAAAGTCCAGCGGATCTAATCGAGAGAAAAATACCGCATCAAGATAGACCTGCAAAAGATTATTGAAATCCTTACGGTTCTGACTGGCAAAGGGGTAGGCGGTCCAGTCAGAGCTGGTAAATGCGTTCATGAAAGTATTCAGCGAGCGACGAAGCATCATGAAGAATGGATCGCGCACCGGATAGTGCTCACTGCCGCACAACGCCGTGTGTTCCAGAATATGTGCAACGCCCGTTGAGTCGTGGGGAACAGTACGCAAGGCGACAAGAAAGACGTTTTCGGTATTATCTGAGGCGAGATGGTAGTGCACAGCGCCGGTTTTCTTGTGTTCGTAGTGTTCCACTCGAATATTGAGAGACTCGATGGTTTGTTGTCTGATGGCCTCGAAGGCGGGGTGGGCGCTGGAAAACGAGGTGTTGCTATTACTCATAGTGAATCTCTATAGACGTTGGAAATAGTAAGGGACGCTATTCTAGCGTGAATCGGTGGTGTTTTTCTGTGTTTCTCGGTCATGAGTTGTCGGCACCAGCTCAATCTGGTAGAGCCAGGGCCAGCGCTTTCCCGTGACCCAGATAGAGCCGTCGGCTGGATCTTGCGCGATGCCATTGAGCACATCGGTACCCCGGCGATACTCTTGGGGAGGAAGTAACCCCTGTAGATCGATACTGGCCGTGACCTCACCGTTGGCAGGGTTGATAACCACGATGCGATTGCTTTGCCAGACGTTGGCCCAAATAGCCCCGTCTACCCATTCAAGTTCGTTGAGTCGTTTAACCGGTCGGCCCTGCTGTGTTACCGCGATGGTACGCGTGATACGTGCTGTGTCTGGCGACATAAAGTACAGGCTGTCACTGCCGTCGCCGTAAATCAATTCTGTACGGTTATGCGTGAGCCCCCAACCCTCGCCTTTGAGAGGAAGCGTGCGCACGAGCGTAAGGTCGGATTTACGATAAACCAACATGACCTTATTCTGCCAGGAAAGCTGGTAAATGTTGTCGCCAAGTACCGTGAGGCCCTCGGCGAAAATTCGCACATCCAGTTTTCGGCTTTCGTCCAATGTGCCATCGTCGAAACGGTAACGTAGCAAATGAGACGCGCCATAGTTGCCCGTACTGACATAAAGGTAGCCATCAAGAATTTCCAGTCCTTGTACGAAATTCTCCCGTGGCTGAGGTTTTTGGTCGATGACCCGCACCGTATAGTGCTGCAGAGACCAAGCCGTCATGGGGAGGTAGGCGATGAGAAAAAGTAGAATACGCAGCCGTCTCATCGTTATATCCGATTACGTGAAAGGTCACGAATAATAAAACGCGCGGGCGAGAGTGCACGAGACAGTGTTCGGCTGAAAGGAAGTGGTTCTTGACAGATCATGCTGGCTAATAGTTCTGCTGCAATCGGTGTGGAGGTCAATCCTCGTGAGCCATGTGCAGCGTTGAGATAGAGACCCGGTAAATAGCTTCCTCGCCTTTCGATAAGATGCTTGGCATTTTTTCGCAGGGCGCCAAAATCGTTGAGGAACTGGTCTGCATCGGGTGCTGGGCCGACAGTCGGTAGGTAGTCAGGACTGGCGCAGCGAAATCCAACGCGACCTTTCAATGCGCCTGTATCAAATGACTGCAACTCGTCTCGACAGCTCGGCACAGCATCGGCCAGCTTGGCTAGGTTGTCGCTATGGTCGCTGATGCGCAGCGCAGGATCGTCGTCGCCAATATTAAACGTCGCGCCAATACTGTGGGTGCCTTCCCAGGCAGGCGCGATATAGCCTTGGTGGCACAGAGCGGCGCGCAAGGTGCTAAAAGCTCGCGCTGTCGGCAGCTGAGTAATCTGCCCTCTAATGGTTTGCAAGGGTAGCCAATTAAGCTGTGGCATTGAGGTTGTCTCTGTGCCGGCAGCCACGACAGCGCAACTGGCACTGGCAAGCGTTTGCCCTTTGGCTAACGCCAGCCACTGGCCTCCTTCGGGGTGCAGTGTGACTTCACCGCAATTCTCCATTACCTCAATATTGTCGTGCATAAGCAGGGACCTGCACACGGCGCCCGGACGCAGCCAGCCAGAACCAGGATACCAGTAGCCTGCACTCGGCTGATCAATGCCTAACAGGCCGCTCGCCGCGGTAGCGTCCAGTATCTGCGCCAGTTCTTCCAGTCCTGTCAGTGCGTCACTCAGTGCTGCCATCTCTTTTGCATCGTCACTTTGTTGAAAGCTGCCACAGAGGTCTCCATCGCGCTGCGGTATGAGTTCTCCCATTAAAAACATGCGACGATAAAACGTCGAAGCAAATTGAAAACTTTGCAAGGCGAAGTCCGCCAGAGCGGAATGTTTACGGGATAGTCGGGTATATAAAACACCCTGATCATTACCGGATCCTGCGCCGGCGAGTGTGCTGCGTTCGAGCAGCGTGACGGACATTCCACGCCTCGCCAATGCAGCTGCCGTTGCACAGCCGGCCAATCCACCACCGAGTACGATAACGTGTTTCGGTCGCACCAGTGTTTTGTCAGGAATGTCCCAGGGCGAGCGCTTGGTGTCTGATGGCAATGCCGCTTTCACGTCTATTACGCCACGCAAACAGTCTCGTTTGCGCCCGTAGCCGGCCACCTTGTCCACCGTGAACCCGGCATCGGTGAGCTTGCGACGAACGTCTCCTGCCGCAGTGAATGTCCCAAAACTGGCCCCGGGCCGACACAGAGTCGCCGCTGCCTGTAATAGTTGCGTGGTCCACATGCTGGGGTTGCATGAGGGCGAAAACCCGTCTAGATACCATGCATCGACTAACGGTTGTGCACGACTGGCTAGATCTGGAAGAGCGTCAGCAGCATCCTCCCACCACAGATCCAGTCTCACCCGACCATCGTCTAGTAGCACTCTATGCTGTCCGGCCAGCAGAGCTGGATAGGCGGCTAACAGGGGTTGGGCCAGTGTTGCGAGAGCCGGCCAGCTATTTAGCACTCTGGCGAGATCCTGTTTCGTGAGCGGGTGCTTTTCGATGGAGAGGTAATGTAAGTCGGGGCGTGGTTCCGGTGATTCTCGCCAGGCTTGCCAGGTCACCAGAAAATTGAGGCCGGTGCCAAATCCTGTCTCACCAATACAAAAGTGATTCCTTGAGTGGCGTTGCCACCGTTGAGGAAGTCCATTGCCCTGCAGATAAACATGCTGACTTTCCTCCACGCCATTATCTTGCGAATAGTATATGTCGTCGAAAGTGTCAGACAGGGGTGATCCGCTCTCGCTCCAATGCAAAGCGGCTGGCGTGACGCCTCGCCAGGGCGAATTATCGCGATTCATTGCGCTGCAGTGTTTATGCGAACGCGCATAGCACGATGTCACTGCTAGTGGGTTTGTGGGAGTCGTTGTCGTTGTCGGTTCGATAATGCATGAATAACACAGCTGATGTGTCCTGCGCGAATTCGCAGGAGTTGGTCACGAATAATAGCAGATCAGACGGCCGGCAAACGAACTTGCTGCCTTTTATTGAGGCCTGTATGACATGCTAGCTATCTACAAATGACGATAACGGTGGTTTACGGTGCTTGAATTCGTTGATCACAGCATCTGCGGGTATTAAACTGACACCTCTTCAATACTCGAGGTTGCTATGACGAGCGCTCAAATTCAGGCGATGCCCCAGGAAAAATTTCTCTTGGTGGCGGTCAATTTATTGCATACTGCCTTTGTCGAGGCCGCACGCACCGAGGCTAAAAAATTGTATAACGAGATCTCTCAGGGCAGCATTGTGCATCTGACAAGTGTGAAATTGGCCGATGATTCGATCGCCCGTTTCGATTTGTCTCTGGCACATGGCGAGTATCGGGGCAGCCTTAATTACGGGGCTTTTCGTGCCAGTCTGACTACCTTGATAGGCAATATTTCTAAGGCGCTGAGTGAGGAAAAGGAACTCAGGGTGTTTAATGCTCTGAATGGCGGCAACGCTATGATTTTTGGGATCACCGCTGTTACGCATGAAGACGACAAACCCAATGTGATGGTGCTAGCTGCAGACACGGGTCAGGAGGGAGGAGGGACGACTCTGCAGTTGATGTACCTCAACCCGGAGCAGTTTATGGGCGCCAAGACAAATGCGGGGGCGGACGAAGAAAATTAGTCGCCGATGCGTACTGTCGGCAGCGTGGGCCTCTCCAATACCAGTTTCTCTTTGGGCGCCATGACCTCGGCAGTGCCGGTAACCACCAACTGTTCATCTTGGTTAAACACGTTACAGTCAAGGGTTACAAATCCGCGCTTGTCTGTTTTTTCGATGACTTCCAAGTTGACGGTGATGGTGTCCCCCAGCTTTACCGGGAGGCGAAAGCGCAAGGATTGACCCAGATAGATAGTGCCGGGCCCTGGGAGTTCCATGGCGATGGCCGCCGAGATAATAGCGCCGCTTAACATGCCGTGAGCGATACAGCTTTTGAATTGTGTCGTGGCCGCAAACGCTGCATCGAGGTGTACCGGGTTGACGTCGCCAGATACCGCCGCGAAAAGCTGGACGTCCCGCTCCTCGATCAGCTTGGAATACGTCGCGGTTTGCCCTATGGTGATCTCGTCGTAAGTATAGTTGCTGATTTTTGGCATGTATCTCGGCTCGTAATGTAGTAAATCGCTTGAATGATAACCTACTTTTTCGCATCGTAGTGTGAAAAACTTGATTGGCAGAAATGGTGTATGCAGGACATTACCGGACGCCAAAGGTGCGTCCCGGACATCACTTATCCGGAAGACCTTCCGATTGCCGCCAGCCGCGGCGAGATTGCCCGTGCGATCGCAGAGCACCAAGTTGTGATTATCGCCGGGGAGACGGGTTCTGGTAAAACCACTCAGCTGCCTAAAATCTGTCTGGAAATGGGCCGTGGCGATACGAAGCTCATTGGGCACACCCAGCCACGTCGATTGGCGGCAAGAACGGTTGCAGGGCGGATCGCGCAGGAGTTAGGGACGGAGTTGGGCGATCTGGTGGGCTATCAGGTGCGTTTCAATGATCAGGTTTCAGAGAACACGGCCATAAAGCTGATGACCGACGGTATCTTATTGGCAGAGATGCGCCGTGACAGACTGCTGCGAAAATACGATACGCTGATTATCGACGAGGCTCACGAACGCAGTCTTAATATCGACTTCCTGCTGGGATATCTCAAACGCATCCTACCGCAACGGCCGGATCTCAAGCTGATTATCACCTCTGCCACTATCGACCTAGAGCGATTTTCCCAACACTTTGATAACGCACCGATTATAGAAGTTTCAGGTCGCTCTTTTCCCGTGGAAACCGTCTACAGAGGCCGTGACGGCGCAGAAAACGACGGCGTCGAAGCACAGGTCGCCTCATTGGTGGAGGAGGTTGAGGCAGGCCAGTTTGGTCCGCGCGGTGATATTCTAGTGTTCCTGCCTGGCGAGCGAGATATACGTGAACTGGCGCGAGCGCTGCGTCATCAAACGACAGTGGATGTACTGCCGTTATACGCTAGGCTCAGTCAGGCGGAACAAAACAGGGTGTTTGACAATTCCAGGCGTCAGGCCGGCATCAGGGTGGTGCTGGCCACCAACGTGGCAGAAACCTCATTGACCGTTCCCGGTATCCGCTATGTGATCGATCCCGGGGAGGCGCGCATTAGTCGCTATAGCCACCGTACCAAACTACAACGTCTGCCTGTGGAGCCTATTTCTCAGGCGAGTGCTAACCAGCGGCAGGGCCGATGTGGGCGCGTTGGTCCAGGTGTGTGTATTCGTCTTTACAGTGAGGAGGACTATCTCGGTCGTCCGGAGTTTACTGACCCGGAAATCCAGCGCACGAATTTGGCTGCCGTGGTGTTACAAATGCTGACCTTGGGCCTCGGGGATGTAGAGCAATTTCCGTTTATTGACCCACCGGACTCGCGCATGGTGCGAGATGGCTATAAGTTGCTCGAAGAACTGGGCGCGGTCAGTTCTGCGGGCGTGCTCAATGATTTAGGCAAGCGCATGGCGCGATTGCCGGTGGACCCTCGGTTGGCGCGTATGGTGCTGGCCGCCGCTGAGCAGGGCTGTCTAGAAGAAATCTTGGTGATAACAAGTGCTTTAGCAGCACAGGACCCTCGCGATCGCCCGCCGGAAAAGCAACAGCAGGCCGATCAGATGCATGCCCGCTTTCGCCATCCACGCTCGGACTTTATGGCTCGGCTCAATCTCTGGCGCTACTATGAAGAACAGCGTCAGGCCTTGAGCCAGAATCAGTTACGCAAACTGTGCCAGCGAGAGTTCCTGTCTTTTCTGCGAATGCGGGACTGGCGTGATATTCATACCCAGCTCAGCATCGCATGTCGTCAACAGTCGCTGAAATCGGACTCAGGCTTACCCGAAGAAGAAAATTACCAAGGCGTCCATACCGCTTTGCTGAGCGGACTCCTCACGAATATTGCTCAGCATGATGAAGGGCGAGATTATCTCGGCAGCCGCAATCGTAAGCTACAGATTTTTCCCGGCTCCTCGCAGGCACGCAAACCACCGAAGTGGTTGGTTGCGGCGGAGATCGTCGAAACCTCGCGGGTATTTGCCCGTGATGTAGCAGCCATTGATCCGGCCTGGGCCCTGAACATCAATCCGGACCTACTGAAGCTGCACTACTACCAGCCTCGCTGGCAATCTCGACGGGGACAGGTGGTGGCCTACGAGCGCGTCAGTTTGTATGGCCTTACATTAGCGGACAAACGTGTGGTGCATTACGGGCCGTTGGCGCCAGCGGAATGTCGGGAACTCCTGATTCGCGAAGGCCTAATCGCATGGAATTTCCCCCAGCCCCCCAAGTTTCTCAAACATAATCGGCGACTTGTTCAGGAGCTGGAAGAGCTGGAATCACGTACGCGCCGGCGTGATATTCTGGTGGACGAACATGCATTATTTGATTTTTACAACGAGCGCCTTCCCGGCGATATATACACGGTCGCAAGCCTGCAATCCTGGCTGAAGCGTCAGCCGGATGCGAATCACACACTGTCTATGACACGTGAGGTGGTGATCGCGCGAGATCCTGGACTCGAAGTGAGTGCGCAGTTCCCTGACCATCTGGTTTGGGAGGATATGCACTTGAAGCTTAGCTACCAGTTTGAGCCCGGGCAGGCCTCAGATGGGGTGTCGGTAACCGTGCCGGTCGCATTGCTTAATCGTGCGCCGCGTCACCTATTTGAATGGTTGGTGCCGGGACTGTTGCGGGAAAAGTGTATCCAGTTGGTAAAGGGCCTCCCTAAGGAACAGCGCAAACATCTGGTGCCCGCCCCGGATTTTGTCGGCAGGGCACTGGAGGAACTGCAGCCAGACAATATTGATTTGCTGACTATCCTGGCCAGTCGTCTGTCTGGTTTGGGCGGCATCACGCTCGACCGCAGCGATTTGGCGCGCGACAAGCTGGATGATTACTACCTGATGAATGTGCGGGTGGTGGATGCGCAGGGTCGCCTGTTAGACCAGGGCCGAGATCTGGGCGCGTTGGTGAAGCGCTTTCGTTCAGATACGCGTCAAAGTATTAGCGCCAATCAGGCGGCGTCCCCAGCGCGCGAGGGAATGACGCGATGGGATTTTGGCGATGTACCACAGGAGTGGCGCTTTCGTCAGGCCGGTATTGATATTGTTGCCTACCCAGCACTGGTAGACAGGGGGGACACGGTGGCCATTGAGCTGTGCGATTATCCTCGTGAGGCAAGGATTCAACATCGACTAGGTGTCCTGCGTTTGTTGAGACTCAAGGGGGCGCAGCAGGTTAAGTTCCTACGCAAGCAGCTGTTGCGCGGCAACGCGTTCAACCTCGTGTTGGCTGGCGCGCAGTTAGACCGCAGCGTGCTAGTGGAAGATCTGATTGACGGTGCCTACCTGCAGGCTATGAGTTTAGACAAAGACCTACCTTACACCGAGACAGAGTTTCAAACGCTGGAAGCGGGTGGTCAAGGTGCGGTGATAGGACGGGCCAATGAAATGGAGACGACACTTCTCACGGTACTGAAGCTGCTGGCAGACATGCGTCAAAAGCTCACTGCTCTGGGCTCAATCAAGTGGCCCGATACCCGTGAAGATGTCAGGGTTCAGCTGTCGCACTTACTTGGCGGCCCATTCCAGCGCGACACTCCGGCTGAATGGTTGGCTCAGTATCCTCGCTATGTAAAAGCTGTGTTGCAACGGATAGAGCGTGTGACGGGTCAGTACCCCAAAGATCAGAAGTATACTGTGAGCCTGCAGGATTTAACGCAGCCACTGCTTAGCGCGCAGGCAGAGCATCCTCAGTTATTGCTGATGAGTGCCGAAGCCATGACGTATCGCTGGATGCTGGAAGAGTTTCGCGTGTCTTTATTCGCACAAAACCTCGGTACGCGGCAGGCCGTATCAGTGAAGCGATTGGGAGAGCAGTGGAGCCTGGTCGCCAGATGGCTGGAGAAAAATCCTCATTGATAGACGGCTATAGCCCCTGCGTTTCTTGGCCCTTAGCCTTTAGCCCACTGGCCCACTGGCCCACTGGCCCGCTGGCCCGCTGGAGAGGGTGAGGGTACTACCCATGCCACCACCAATGATCTGCTGGTTTCAAGTCACTGAATGTGTCGAGAATCTGAGGTTGATCCTCATACTGCCTGCGCGTACCATTCCCCCTTGAGATATATGCCAGCCACTGAATGAACTTATTGCGCAACCTACTGCTCGTTTTTACGACATTTGCCGGATTCTCTGCTTGGGGATTGGAACCGGTGAACGATGTCGATCCTTGGGAGCCAATGAATCGCCGCATATTCGCATTTAACGAAACCCTGGATAACTATGCGCTGCTGCCTATAGCGAGGGGTTACAAGTTTGTGATGCCCGACTCCGCTGAACGCGGCGTCGGTAACTTCATCCTTAATATTTACGAAGTCAATTCCGTCTTCAATTCTCTAATGCAGGGCCGCCCCACAAATGCATTGCAAACTGGGGGCCGTTTCTTGGTGAACACGGCGCTGGGGTTCGGAGGCCTGTTTGATGTCGCTACCCTGATGGGCATTGAGCCCAGTCCTGCGGACTTCGGCCAGACCCTATACACATGGGGGTTTGAAGAGGGCCCCTTTGTCATGCTGCCCCTGATTGGGCCAAAAACGATTCGCAGCGGCACGGGCTTTTTCTTTGATACCTATACTTCAATTCCGGCCTTTCTGGACTGGAAGACCGCGTATCTGTTCTGGACATTGGAAGTGGTTGATATTCGCGCGAACCTCATCAAAGCCGACGATCTGATTACGGGTGATCGCTATATTTTCATACGAAACGCCTATATGCAGCGACGCGAGTACTTTGTGACGGGTGGTAAAGTGACGGATACCTTCTCTGAATTTGAGGAAGGGGACGAATACGAAGACTTTTGATTGCGGCCTGGCGTCCCCGCCTGAGCCAAACCTGCGATAAAATGCAGTAAAAGTGTAAAATCCTGCCACATCCACAACCCCCTATATTGCCTGCACCCAACGATGGGCGTAGTGTCACGCTGAATCTACTATCAAAGCTAGCTATGATCGTGTCAAACGGCAAAGTCCTAATTATTGATGACCAGCCTGCCCGCGCTAAAGCACTGGCAGACTTCCTCGCGGATAACGGCTTTCAGGTTCAGATGGTTGCCGATGTCAGTAGTTATGCGCACTCGCTTGGCGAGGATAGCGAGCTAGACGTCATTTTGTGTGAGCTCGATCTCAAAGATTTTTCCTGGTTCGATGCCCGGCACTTGTTGCGAGCGATGGACGTGCAGGTCCCTTTGATCATGTTCTGTGACGTTGCCGAAGTCGATAAAATCATGACTGCCCTGAAATTAGGCGCGCGTGATTTTTTTCTGCGCCCCGTGGAAGACAAATCGTCACTGGTCAAATCCATTGAACGCTGTGTGCGAGAGCGCAATATGCGCCGAGATTTGCAGGTGTCGCGTGAACGGCTGGAGGCCGCTAATATCGAACTGCGTGGCACGGTAAAAGTTCTGGAGCAAGATCAGCAGGCAGGGCGTCAGGTTCAGCTACGTATGTTGCCTGTGACGCCGATGGCGCTCAACGATTATGTCTTTAGTCATACGGTGATGCCTTCTCTCTATCTCAGCGGTGATTTTACTGATTACTTCACAGTCGGGAAAAGCCATGTCATATTCTTTATGGCCGATGTGTCGGGCCATGGGAGTTCGTCTGCTTTTGCGACGGTGCTGTTGAAAAATCTGTTTGCGCGTAAGCGATCTGATTATATGCGGCGCGACGATGATGCCATTATGAATCCCCTTGTTATGCTGCATCACGCGAATAAAGAACTGTTGGACCTTGGGCTTGATAAGTTCGCGACCATGGTAGTGGGGTTATTGGATATGGACGCCAATACGCTGCGCTACAGTATTGCAGGGCATCTGCCATTGCCCGTGCTAGTGTGTGATGCTGGAGCACGCTATCTCGAGGGTGAAGGCTCCACCGTGGGCATGATGGAGGATGTCGAGTATGAAGAGCATCTGCTGCAACTCCCAGATAGGTTTACACTTGGCGTTTTCTCGGATGGAATCCTTGAGATTTTGCCACCCGACAACCTTATCGAAAAAGAAAAATATTTTCTAAACGTATTTGAACAGAAGGCAGATTCACCGGAGCAACTAGTGACGTACTTAGGTCTTGATCGTGTGGAGCCGGCGCCGGATGACATCGCGGCGCTGTTTGTGACCAAAGGTGGTTGATATGCAAGAAGGGCGCATATTGGCAGCGAGTCACGACGGTTCTTATGTCATTCGGTTAGTAGGTGATGTGCGTTTGACACTCTGCAACAGCATGGATGATTTTTTTGATCACATTTTTGCAGATCCTGATTTTGTTAGCGTCTGGGTGGATCTGTGTGAGGCGCAGGGAATTGACAGCACGACCCTTGGTTTGCTGGCCAAGTTGGCGCTGAGAGTTAAAGAAAAGTTTGGCTTCAAGCCCGCCATATATTCATGTGAGCCGGGCATTAATCGTCTGCTGAAGAGCATGGGTTTTCATCGTCTGTTCGAGCTGCATGAAGAGGCCTGCAATAATCCTGCGGATATTACAGAAATTCCGCGAGTACAGGGAAGCGAAGAGTCAGTGAAGCAAAAAGTGATTGAGGCTCATTGTATTTTAATGGGTCTCTCTGATGAAAATCGCCATCGTTTCAAAGATTTGCTTACTGCTCTGCAGCGCGACTGACTCACTCGTTTGCGGCAAGTTTACAGTGAATATAGTCTGCGTGGGGGACGTAGGTCAGATCTGCCACCTGGCGAATAAGGTGCTCCTCGTACTTGCTCAAATCACCGTCGGCATAGGCAACAGCCCACATAGCGCTAATCAGTTCTAGCTTTTGATCTGCGCTGCAGTGATCGTTGATGACTTTGGTGAGCTCGTAGAGTGAAGTGGCCTCTTCGACACGTTCCCGAGCATTCAGTACCAATGCATCAACTTCCTCCTGTTCTAACTTAAGCGATGTCTTAAGTAGTTGAGACAGCCTGTTGAGCTCGATTTCATCTTCCGTAAAATCGGCTCGCGCGGTTTCAACCAGCAAAGCTGCGGCTGCCAGCCGCAGATCGGGCTCTAGGGATTCACGGTTTTCACTCTGGGGGCTTTCAAACAGTGCTTTTAGCGTTCGAATCATTTTCCACCTATTATCTGTTCTAGTTTTATCTGGTCGGCGACGAAGGTTCTGATACCCTCTGCCAGCTTCTCGGTTGTCATGGCATCCTCGTTGATATCATAGCGAAATTGGGCCTCGGTGAGGCTGGTTTTGTCTTCGTCAGAACGAGCGGTTTCAGCGCAAAGCTGCTGCGGCAGATCACCCTCATCGGCCTCCAGCTCTGCCAAGAGTGCCGGACTGATCGTCAGACGGTCACAGCCTGCCAGTGCCTCAATTTCGTCGGTGTTGCGAAAACTAGCCCCCATCACCACAGTCTTATAGCTGTGACATTTGTAGTAGTTGTAGATCTTGGTGACAGACTGCACACCTGGATCTTCTAATCCATTTTCAATCACCATGTTGGTGTTAGCCTTGTACCAATCAAGAATACGACCGACAAAAGGTGAAATTAGAAAGACGCCGGCATCGGCGCAGGCAGCGGCTTGGCTAAAACTGAACAGCAGCGTCAGATTGCAGTTGATGCCCTCGAGTTCGAGTTGTCTGGCGGCACAGATACCCTCCCAGGTCGACGCGAGTTTGATCAGAATACGATCACGGCCGAAGCCAGCCTCTTCATAAAGGCCAATGAACTTTTTGGCTCGTTCGATAGAGGCGTCGGTATCGAAGGACAGGCGAGCATCAACTTCAGTGGAAATACGGCCAGGAATAATGCCAAGAATCTCCGAGCCGACATCCACCGCGAAGCGGTCATTACAGTTAGTCAGTTGCTCTGCTTCTGTGCCGCCCAGATCGTAGGCAAAGACTCTGGCATTCTCCAGTAAGGTCCTGTAGCGGGGTAGGGCGGCTGCTTTAAGCAGTAAAGAGGGGTTAGTGGTGGCGTCAATAGGCTTAAAACGGCGCATCGCATCGATGTCCCCCGTGTCGGCGACCACCGTGGTGATGGCTTTTAGTTGCTCAAGTTTGTTGGTCATGGTTATCACTTACCAGTGCGTAGGCCTCTGCTAAAATGCTAATCCCCGCCTCCTTTTTGTAGGCATTTTCGCTCAGATGTCGCCTGAACTTGCGGGCACCTGGAATGCCTTGATAGAGGCCAAGAATATGCCGGGTAATATGGTTAAGTTGTCCGCCTTGCGCAAGATGCTGCTCGGCGAACGGCAGCAGTTCTGCAATGACATCATCTCGAGATTTTAGTGGGCTGTCCATCCCAAATAGTGCCTCATCAACCTGTGCCAGCATCCACGGGTTTTGGTAGGCCTCCCTGCCCAGCATCACCCCGTCCACATGTTCGAGATGGTCCTGGCATTCCTCAATCGTCTGGATGCCACCGTTAACCACAATGGTTAAGTGTGGAAAGTCCTTCTTCAATTGGTAGACCCAGGGATAGTTGAGCGGAGGGATTTCGCGATTCTCCTTCGGCGACAGTCCCTGTAACCAGGCTTTTCGTGCGTGAACGATAAACACAGAACAGCCCGCTGCCGCCACCGGCTCAATAAATGCCAACAACTGTTCGTACGATTCCATGTGGTCGATACCAATACGGTGCTTCACGGTTACCGGAATGTCGCAACTGTCCATCATGGCCTTGACGCAATCTGCTACGAGGTCGGGTTTGCCCATGAGGCAGGCGCCAAACATGCCCGATTGCACGCGGTCGGAAGGGCATCCGCAATTGATGTTGACCTCGTCATAGCCCCATTCCTGAGCCCATCGCGCACAACGTGCGAGATCCTTCGGATCGCTGCCGCCCAACTGCAGCGCCACTGGGTGTTCTTCACGGTTAAAGTGTAAGAAGCGCTTCCTGTCACCGTGGATTAACGCACCGGTGGTGACCATTTCCGTATAGAGCAGGGCTTGTTTAGTCAGCAGTCGCCAGAAGTAGCGGCAATTATGATCTGACCAGTCCATCATGGGCGCGATGCTAAAACGGTGGTTATTTTTCATATATAAATCAATAACTTATAGAGAGCAAAAAAGCTGAGTATTAGGCCGTCTTACGACATTTCCCCTGGCGATAGGTGCTTTAGTTCTCCGCATGCGGCATCTCTCTCGCGGATCAAAGTAACAATCTGATGCAAGTATAGGACAAATAAACGGCCTATTGAGATTAAATTTCCTGACTGATCCTGCTAACTGAACGAGAGAAATTCGCGAGATAATTCCCGATTGCCCTAGAAAGTTGTTCGCGGAGGTGACCGTGCAATTCCTATTCGTCCATTCCTGAACGAGAGCCCGCAGCAGCCCGTGCCATGGGGTTTTCAGTGGCGTCCCTGCTGATCAAACTCCGTCCCGGCGAAAAGAGACAGCGCAGCCTCAGTGCGCCGGTTGACTGACACCGAGGAAAAAATGACTGGCTGAGGTTTCAATTCCGCCCAGAATCATATCCCCGCCAATGGCCACGAGAATCAGGCCCATGAAGCGCAGGATGATTTCCTGTGCGTGGTGGTTGAGAAATCGGCTGAGAAACCCAGAAAAAGCGAAGCAGAGGAAGAGCGTGCCCACCATTGCGGCAGTTCCAAGAGCGGTTCCGATGCGTCCGTCCATGGTGGGATAGGCGGCAGCCACCGTGACTACCGCAGCAATTGAGCCAGGTCCGCCAAGGATTGGCATGGCTAGGGGAACGATTAACTTATCGCTGACGTCTGCCTCTTCGGCTTGAAGCTCCTCGAGAGACTTCTTGGCTCCGTGCGTGAGGTGGGCAGCGTTTTCTTTCCCAGTGATCATATTAAGTCCGATCAGCACCACAATTAGGCCGCCCGCCGCTTGGAAGGCGGAAAGCGAAATGCCAAAGGCCTCGAGAATCGCGGTGCCGCCGAAGATGGAAATTTCAAGAATGATTAGCACGGCCACGGCGGTCTTCGCAGCAGCCTTGACTTTAAAGCCCGTGGGTAGATCCCCTACCGTACTAATGAAGATCCCGGCGTTTCCGATGGGATTCATCATAGCGAAAAGAGCCATAAAAGCTTTAAGGAATGCAACTGTACTCATACAAATTTAACCTATATCGAATCACGCGATCTTACAACCCTGACAACGTTCGATCCGCCGGGTTTCAGTGAATTGCCTCCACGGGCTCGCCATGGCCACTTCCTTTAGTGCCTGTGTTTTTGATGGCACTCGCCTCCACATTGCCAGCACGTATCAAACGTTGCCGTCCTCCGTACTCTTATTTTCATCGGTTGAGGGTTCGAACATAGAGCAACCGCTTGCAACCAATGCCACCAATGCAAAGATGCTACATAATGTCATGGTATCCCGCTTATTTCCATGACATTGGCGTCACCGTAACAAATAAATGCAATGCAGCATAAGAGGGATTACCCTTCCAGCGACGACCAAGTTTGTAGGTCTGTTATGCCTAACAAGCTCTAAGGCTTTCTTGCCTTGCATTACTAACGTGTAAGTCCAGCCGCTGAGTTCCTCTGGTGTGAGGCTGCTACTATTGCCGTTGTACTCGGTATTCATATCGTTATCCTCTGATGAAACACCACCCACAGCAGCATCCCCTTGAAGCTGGGACAGTGTTGTGAATGGTGCGACTGAGTGACTGGTTCAGAAGTCTTCTGAAACGAAGCCTATGTTCGTGCTGTCCTTGTTCTCGTTGTACAAGCTACGCAGTTATGGCGTTGCTCACCGTGAACTGATACCGGATGCTATTCATAATAATTCCCAGTACGCGAACAATCGGGCCGAGCAATCCATGAGCCGACCAGAGTGCGAGAGCGGGTGATGCGGAAGTTTAAATCAATCAAGCAGGCTCAGAGATTTCTGGGCGCTCATGCTGCAGTGTTAAACCTTTTCAATTTGGGTAGGCATAAGGTCAGGGCTCAACATTACCGTGATCTCAGGGTGAGTGCGTTCGCTGAATGGAATAGGGCGGTTGCATGAGACTTGAGGCTAAATTCCTCTGATGTCAAAAAGTTAACTTGCCGATACCAGGTGAAACCTTCACTCGCAAAGCGGCGGCACCTTGTGGGGCAGCGACCTCAGAGCGATAGTTGGGCAATTGCGCAGCAGGCAGGGGACTTTTGTTGCGATTAACGCGGCTGTAAATGCAGCAGTTTATCGTCCTGGTCGATTTCAAAGCGATAGTTTCGAAGTACATTCATCCCTAGCAAGCCATCTACATTGGAGGCTGACGGGTAGTCGATTACGGCGATATCAATATCATTAAGTTGCATTTCACCCAGCTCGATAGATGACGCGCGATAGATATCCCCGCGCGTCAGGCCGCCTGCAGTGTTGAACATACGTGAGCCAAGGTAATTGAAATTGGCCTGAGGAAGGTCAGCAAAACTGCTATGGGAAAGGGTCGTCAACGAAGCGCCGGTGTCGATCAGTAATTTCACAGTGCTCATGCGATTCAAGGTGACCTCTACTAGAAAATGATCGCCACGCTTTGTGACCGCGACAGCGTGGCCAAGCCTGTCGGGTTTTTCCAGCTGAGGCGAAATACGTGACAACTCTTGGTTCAGCGTTGCGGTCCAAACCGTGTTCGACTTGTTATCGCGTTGCTGCAATGTCAGCAGCAATTTTTGACTGCGCTGGGTTTCGCCCAATACCCGATAAAGAATCGCTTCGCGTAATAGAAACTCTCGTGTGCCAAGATCGATGGTCTCCAGATACTCATAGAAACCCAGTAGCTCAACCCAGCTTTCCTGCCGAGAGAGTGTGTCATCTGTGACCTGCACCAGGCGCAGCACTGCGGCGTTTACAGCGTCCTCGTGTTCGGTCTGATAGGCATAAGTGGCGGCCAACTGGAGTGTGCTGGCGGCCTCTTCAGGCTGGCGCTGTAAGCGCTGATGCTCAGCGAGTAGCAATAAAACCGGAATGTCTTGATAGTAAGTGCTTAACCAGACATTCACCACCTCGACAAATACGCCGTTGCTGCACTGCTCCAAACAGAACATCAAATAGTGTTCCAGTATCGGCTTCAGCGCCAACTGATATGCGTCGTCCAGAGAGAGTGCCTGTTCGTAGTAGGATAAGGCCACTTCAAACTGTTGCTCCACAAGCAACTGGCGGAAACGGTCTGCACTGGGTGGCGCAGCAGGTTCGGACACTTGGGAGGGCGGTTGCTCTCGCAGGTTTGGGGAATCTGCCTGCGGGCTTGCGCTGAAATATCGCGAGGGCAATATCGCCGGTGCAGGGGCAGGTGTCGATATCGATGGTGCCGGATTCTGTGCAAGGCTACCTGTCGGAATGGCATCATGTAGCAACCATCCTAGGACCACGCCTACCAGTAATAGGCAGAAAATTTTCGCTAGCGACATCATCTCTGCATTGTAATGAGCTATGCCTCACAGATAAAGTGAGTGCACGGCAATTTCCTCGTTCAGGTGGTTCATGCTCGGTCTGGGAAATGCTCACATTGAACACTGGGGCATCATCGGGTCAACTGGCCAGGGCTTCTTGTGTTGAGCAATATCGGTGAGGTGTCGGCTCGCCCTGGGCTCTTCACTGGCTAGGGCCTGGGTGAAACGATTACCAAACACTTGCTCAGTCATCGGTTGGACGCGGTGCGGATTTGGGAAAACGTTCGTGCAATCGATGGTTTAGCCCTATTTGCGCTCCACAACCGCGCTCTGCGTATTGTTGCACTATGGTTCTATTGGACCTGATCGCAAGCCCCACCGTATAATTGCCAGCCACGTTTACCATATCCCGGAACCTCATGACTGTACGTACCCGTGTTGCGCCATCGCCTACCGGCGACCCCCACGTTGGCACCGCCTACATTGCGTTGTTCAATATGTGTTTTGCCCGTGCGCACGGTGGGCAGTTTTTGTTGCGTATCGAAGATACAGACCAAGCTCGCAGTACACCCGAATCGGAACAGGCCATTCTCGATTCGCTGCGCTGGCTCGGTATCGAGTGGGACGAAGGCCCCGATGTGGGGGGTGATTGCGGGCCTTACCGGCAGAGCGAACGAATGGCGCTTTATGGGCAGTATGCACAGCAATTGGTTGAAGAAGGTAAAGCCTTTGTCTGCTATCGCACGGCTGCTGAATTGAACGAATTGCGCGAAGCGCGTCGCGCCGCAGGAAACAGCACCGCCCTGAAGCCCTCTGACCTGCAGCTGGCTGAATCAGACATTCAAAAACGCCACAATGCGGGGGATGCTTACGTCATCCGCATGATTGTGCCGGAGGACGATGGCAGCTGCACCATCGATGACATGCTGCGCGGGACCATTGAGATGGACTGGGCCATGGTCGATGCGCAGATATTATTGAAGTCTGACGGTATGCCAACCTACCATTTAGCCAACGTTGTCGATGACCATCTGATGGGTATAACCCATGTGCTGCGCGGCGAGGAATGGATAAACTCAGCGCCAAAACACAAGCTGTTGTATGAGTATTTCGGCTGGGATATGCCGCAGCTCTGTCATCTGCCGCTGCTGCGTAACCCGGATAAATCCAAGCTGAGTAAGCGCAAGAACCCAACCAGTATTCTCTACTATCAGCGCATGGGCTATCTGCCTGAGGCGTTGCTGAATTATCTGGGGCGTATGGGCTGGTCCATGCCTGACGAGCGCGAGAAGTTCACCCTGCAGGATATGGTGGAACAGTTTGACATCCAACGGGTCTCCCTTGGCGGTCCGATTTTTGATGTGGAAAAACTCAGCTGGCTCAACGGCATGTGGATTCGTGAAGACCTCAGTGAAGCGCAGCTGGCGCAGCGCTTGGTGGATTGGGCTTACAACAGTGAAAACTTGATGAAGGTGTTGCCCCATGCACAGAAGCGTATGGAGACGCTGAGTGATTTTGCGCCCCTGGCTAGCTTCCTGGTGTCAGGCACGTTGTCACTGAATGAAGAAAGCTTTGCGAGCGTAAAGGGTGAGCGTGACGCTATTGTCAAAGGCCTGCAGTTTGCGTTGTGGCGACTGGAAGCTCAGCATCAGTGGACGCGAGATGCCGTATGGAATGACTTAAAGGCTTTGGCGGATGCGTTGGAGATAAAGGTCAAAGATTTTTTGGCGCCGTTGTTTATCGCGATAGCCGGTTCCAGTGCCTCTTTCTCTGTCGTCGATTCCATGGAATTGTTGGGACCGGATATGACGCGTGCACGTATTCGTCATGCCATTGAAGTGCTGGGTGGCGTGTCTAAGAAGTCATCGAAAAAATTGGAAAAAGAATATCAGGCATTGGCAGAACGTTAGGCGATAGCAGGACTTACGACATCTTCAATCACCGCCGAGACAGTGGCGGCAACCAAAGATTGTAGATTACAGGTCAATGATGGTGTCCACCGGGACCGTGGACATGGCGGTGCGTCAGTTCTTCTGCCGTTGCGTTTCTCACCTCTGACACTTCAATGTCGAACACCAGTGTTTGTCCCGCCAAAGGGTGGTTGGTGTCGATGTCGGCGGTGTGCCGCCCGGCCTTTGTGACGGTGACAGTTCGCATGCCGTCATCGGTGCTTAGTTGCACCACGTCGCCCGCGCTTAGCTTGCCTTTAAAGGACAGATGTTTTATTGGTACGCGCTGCACCTTCTCGGGATGACGCAGACCGTAACCGTCCGCAGGGCTTACCGTCGCTGTGAAAGTGTCGCCGTCAGACTGGCCGGCCATAGCGGACTCCAGTCCGGGAATAATATTATTGGCGCCATGCAGGTAGGCGGCTGGATCGGCGCCACGAGAGCTTTCGAGTTCAACGCCTGATTCGTCACGCAGGGTGTAATGAAATGTCACTACGGTGTCTGGACCAATTTGCACAGCCTGTCTCCTCTACCTGTTGAGCGCGAATAGTAATGGCTGAGGAGCGAAAGTCCTAGTGATTGTCTCGTTGCCTGACTCCGCAATAGGCCTGTGGGTTCAATTGAATGCACCTGCGCAATTGCCGCTGATGGGCCAATGCGCGATCATGTGCGATGGTAGAATCTGACGCAAGGAATAGACATGTCGAAGGAGAACGCGCCGCTGCAAGACGGTTTGGCCGAAGAGGTCAATCAGGATGTGAGCCAGCTTATCCATCATCTGCGGTGCAGCAGAGCCCCCGATGAAGCGCTGCTGGTGGCACAGACGCATATACGCGATGCGCTGAGTGCACTAAAACCGTGGTTGGAGGAGGGTGGGGGCTGGTCTACCATTTCAATCGGTAGTGATGTCCCCGAATTTGGCTGGCAGGAAGATGACCTCACGGCCGTTATGCCCTATAGCCCAATCAGTGGTAGGAGGAATCCGATGGCGCCCCCCATCAAGCTATGGAAAGCCGGAGAAAATGAGGTTCTTGGTGAGGCGATATTTTCGCCGACCTATGCCGGTCCTCCGGACAGCGTTCATGGCGGTATTATCGCCGGTGTTTTCGACGAAATTCTTGCGATGTCGAATGTTATATCCGGTGCCGCAGGATTTACGGGGACGCTCACTATTAAGTACCGTCGTAAGACGCCACTCAATACACCGATAGAGCTGTGGGGAAAAAATGTGCGTCAGGACGGCCGCAAGCAATTGTGCCTTGGAGAAATGCGCGTCAATGGTGAGGTGACTGCTAGCGCCGAGGGGCTGTTCATTTGCGCGGCGGAGCTGGGTACCTAGCGCCTAGCGCCAGGGTGATCAGCCATGGTGCAACAGTCAGGCTTTTCGTAAGGCCAATCCGGCCAGTATTGCAGTGGTGAATTCAAACACTAAGGCGCCATAGGTGTAATCGCCCACGGGGTCGGGAACGATCAGTGTGGAATACAGCCGCGCCAGCGCAAGCCCTCCCACTAATAAGACGATAGAAATTAGGGCAGGGCGGTAGAGGTCGCTGCGCAACGCGCCCAGCAGACAGAACACACCAAAAGCCGTTTGCAGGCCGCCATACATTGCAGCGATTTCAACCCAGGCGTCACCCGAATCAAGAATTAAACCGGCGTACTCTGCGGGGAGTTCGGGCGAGATCAGGCACACGATGCCGTAGCTGCCAAATATCACAGCAGACAACCATAGAACGATCTTACCTAGCATTATACTCTCCTTGTGACGCGAACGAACTTGCATCAAACCGCTGCAATTTAATTTCCGGTTAGCTTAGCATAGCTATTGCGAATCAAGCCCTAACACCTCTGTGACTCGTTCCTATAGCCATCGGTTGACAGCGGAGGTGACGATCATTAGAATGCGCGCTCTTTGGTTAATTAGGCATAAAACCCTATCTCGATCAATGAGTTAGATCAAGTTTTGGGGCTATAGCTCAGCTGGGAGAGCGCAACACTGGCAGTGTTGAGGTCAGCGGTTCGATCCCGCTTAGCTCCACCATATTTTCTAGCAATATCAGTAGTTTAGATTCCCTGCACACTGCATGGTTAAGCGGTGTATAGCAAAGTGTGTAGCAAAGTGTACTTTTCCTTCTCTCATTTTAGTCAAGAATATTGACTAATTCGGGGGCTAAAGGCGTACTCCAGTTGATGTTTGACCAGTCTACGTCGTCTAGATTTCCTGCAGCCACGTTTTGCGGCTGAACTGTCTCATGCCCTTCTAGGTACAGCGTTGTCATCTTCGTGTCAGCGTGCCCGGCCAATGCTTGAATGTACGCCAGTGGGTATCCAGCTTTGCCTAGAGCAAACATACCTAGCGCCCGTAAGTCATGGAACGTGGGTCGTTCTTCAGGGTGCAAGTGGTTGTAGTAACCTGATCGCTCGCGAGCTTGACAGAAGGCTTTGGTTAACGCATCGGGTGTTATTTCGTAGATGTGTTGTCTTCCTTGTTGTACCGCGTCCATTAGCCGTTGTGTTTTTACAGCGGGCTTTCGATGCACGACGTAGGGGCATTCCAGAGGACTGTTATCGAACCACGAGAACGCTTTGTATAATGCGTTGCTCATTTCGATTGCGATGTATGTGCCTGTTTTTATTTGCTTCACGTTGACTAGCTGTTTATTCATGTCTACAGCTTTCCACTTCATCGATGTCAGGTCACTTCGCCGTTGCACGCTGTGGAGTGCTATTTCCATAGCATGGGCGAGCCAGGGTTCGGCTTGTGTGAGAATGGCTTGGTAGCCGTCCCATGTGTGCCTATGACGTTGTCGTGGTGGTTGCAGCATTATCTCAGTGTTATCCACTGGATTTTCATGTGCAAGCCCCGTATTGATAGCGTATTTCCACAGCAGGTTTAGCGTGCCACGGTGTGCCTTGTGGGCGCAGGGAGTTCTTTGGGTGAGGAACTTCCGCGACAATGATCTCGAAGATGAAGTATTTCTTGCCTGGTTTTAGCGGGTGAATCAAACACTATTCTAGATGCTTCAGTACCGGCATTGATCGCCAACAAAACCTCTTCCATCGACGCAGCCTCAAGTCCCAACCCCCGGGACACGATGTTTTGAAGAATAAAGAAAAGTGGGTTGGTTTTAATAGGGATCGCATGAAGAGCATCGTCAGGAAACGCATTTTTCAGTCGATCCAACCGGTCATTTATCACCGAGCTAGAGAAGCGAAAGCCAGCCGGGCCTATTCGATTGCTTCGTCCTAACCCTCGACGTAGTACCTCGCGATCGCTCCGCGTAGCGACCCCGAGTAGAAGTCGCGACCGTACCCCGGACAGAAGAACATCCCACTGATCGACGGGGCGCCGCTCGGCGCTCGACCGAGTTCTCGCCCGGTCTCGATGTCGACGACGACGGCCATCGATCCCTCGGCGCTGCTCGCCGGACCCATCGCCGCGCCGTCTTCGAGCACGAGTTCGCCCGTGTCGGAGTACAAGATCATCTGGACCGCGCATCGCCAGTCGTGCTGCCAAAGAGAGGTATACTGACCGGGTCCCTCGAAGCGCCACGCGCCAACCTTCGCGTTCATCATGTCGTATGCGACGAGAATCCGTCGCTCAGGATCGTAGAGCGGCGGCCCGACGTTGACCGCGTTGGGCATGCCGAAGGTCTCGATCACGTCTCGTTCGCCGGGATCGTCGATCGGGAAACGAAACGCTCGCTGCGGCGCCGACGCCAGGCCCCGCCACGGCGGCGGCCGGCCCATGTCCATCATCCAGATGCAGTCGCTGCCCACGCTGGTATCCCAGCCGTCGCCCTGGTCCTCGCCCTCGATCTCGTACGAACCCTGCCAATCTGAATCGAGCATGAGTCGCCCGCCTTCGTATCGCAGTCGATATATCTTTGTCGCGCTCGTGAAGTAGACGAACTCGCCCTCCTTCGTTCGATCGCTCGAAAAGCGACCCATGCATGCTTCCGGAATCTCGAGCGGTTCTCCGACCGACTCAAGGCGCTCAGGTTCAAGAAGCGAGAACTTGCAGTTCACACTCGGATCAGTGCCGAGGTTCTTCATCAAGAGGTTGCCATCAGAGAGAATCAGCAACCCATTGTAGGGCGCGTCCACGGGTAGCTTCCGCTCGGCGACGACGCGACAATCCTCGTCGAGGCGATGGCAGTAGCGCCCGTTCACCATGTAGAGATCGCCGTTCTCGTGGACGACGACCGCACCGCACCACAAATGGCCACCGGACGGAAGCTCGGGTGATCGCGCCAGCGTCTTGAGCGTGATCGGGTCAATGCGCTCGAGCCAACCCGAAGTGTCTCCTTGATCGCGATACTGAGGCGGAAACTCGCTCTGCCCCAACCCGGCACCGCCCTGCACGAAGATCTCGCCCGGCGCGCGCTGAACCTGCATCACCGCCCAGCCATCCATCTGCCGAGTCGTCGAGAGCAGTCTCTCGCCATCCTTCAGCGCGAGGCCCGGCGAGGAGACGAGCTTCTGTCGCCGCGGCCCCCCGCATTCGACCGGCCATGCCGAAGGGTAATAGCCCGCGAGTTTTCCGTCTCTGTCGAGTTCGGTCATCGGTTTCCTTTGATTCGAGTGTACGCATCCCAGAAAGAGGGTTGCCTATCTAAAATATTATGGCATAATTGGTGCCATAATACAATGTTGCTAAGACTAATCTTATGAATTTCACTCAGTTTTCCGAGTCGCGAAAAAGTACTCGAGGTTTTCAGGAGAAACCGGTCCCTAAAGAGGATGCGGCGCCTTCAGGCACGACGTGCAAGATGAACCACCGCGTCGTAATGGACGTCCCGGAACGGGGCAAATATGCCTCATCAGAAGCGTATTCGTCAGAATACTCCCTACCGGTGGTGAAGTATCGGACAAATAAACGGCCTGCGCATCTCAAATGCAGTCGCCTCGAACACGGGTTTCTTCGTTTACGTTGCGCTACGTGTCGGCTGGAGCGTCTCGTAGCGATATCCTGGACCCAGCGACTCAAGCGCGTCTTCAATATCGATCGAGGTTTGCGGTCATTGCAGCGGATCGGTAACGGCTTCTCAGCAGGGACACTACTGAAAAACGCGTGGCACGGCCGGTTGCATGCTATCGTTCAGAAATGGACGGATATGCATTGTGCGATCACCTCGGCGAACAACTTTTCAGGGTAATCGGTGGTTATTTCGCGAATTTCTTCAGGTCAGTCGGCAGCATCAGTAAGGAAATCTAGTCTCAATAGGCTGTTTATTTGTCCTATACTTAAGCTTGCAGCATTAGAGAAGACCATCGCCTATCCCATCGAAACTAGCTTGTATTTGAGCGATCCCAGATTCCTGCTGGCTTTGCTCCTGATTGCTCTGACCGCACTACTTGACAGTATCGTTAAAGCGCGCCCATCCGCGTCGGGCCAATAAGCCAATGTTGCGCTTTAGAACTATCAGAGAATTTTCTGAAGTAAAGAGGTTAAATTATGAATTTTATTGAACGCCAATTTCCGCTATTAAGCTGGATTATGAAGGCCCGGGAAGCACGGTTTTTTGCAAAAGGATTCTTTGCAGCACTTTCCCAAACTCGTAAAAGCCGTTTAACAGCCAGAGAGCTAAACCTGCAGGTGGCAACGGATGCGGGAAATCAGCCTGATATTGCTGCGCTGCAATTTCAGCTTGGTATGACAAAGAATGTGCAGTTTCTGCCACTCAATAAGAACGTTGATAGTATACCGCTGGCAGAGAATGAAGTGCTCTTTGTGCCGGTATCTTTGGCGGCTAACAGATACATCACTTTTTACAACAGTGGGTACCTTATTCAGGGTATCGAAAACTTTGTAGATCCAAAGGGTGTGCAGAATACGCGATCGTTTAAATCAGCACCTTGCTGGGGGCGCTGCAAAGTGTATCGTTCAAACCATCCCGATATACAAGAAGGCAGTACCTACTATGGCTTCTGGCCGTTGGCGGCTTACTGTGTGCGCAGTGTTTGCGATGTGGACGACCAAGCATTTATTGCTTACTTAAATTTGCCAACCTTCAGTGGACCAAAAGAATGGTTGAAGTTGATTAAAATGGAAGACGACTCAAACGCAATGGATAACTACGAGTATATGAAGATAGGCATCACCTACGCGCGCGAATTAGAAGATATGAATTATTTCGATGCAGAGCGTTTGGTGATCAGTTCTGCTTCCAGTGCTTCCGGGCAAATTATTGCCATGTGCCTGAAGGAGCTAAATCCTTCTTTTACGGTGATTGGACTAACGTCCGAACGGAACTTGGAGTTTGTTAAACAGTTTTCGTATTTCGATGAGGTCTACCCCTATGACGAAATCAAATCTGGCCCGAACGCCAACAAGAGTCTCTATTTTGATGCCCTGGGTTGGGAGTCGGTAACAAAGGATGTTTTCGAACACTTCGAAATCTCCCGATGGTGGATCTACGGTGAGGGCGGCGATCGTACATTCTTCAAATATCTTAAGAAGAATCGTAAAGGGACACTTTATAGCAATCTGGCAGACTCTTATATCTACCAGATTCGAAGTGGTATTACAGATAACGAGATGTTAGAACAGTGCCGCAGCATGATTAACAAATACGACCTGGAAAAGCAGTGGTATACCGGTGTTCGGAAGGTATCCAAGAGTAAAGATCTATTCGATCTTTATCAAGCCTATGTGAACAACGCGCATAGCGGTGAAAAGGTAGTTTACCAATCGCCAGTACTGGCTGAATCGTAGTTGCTTAGAGTGGTATAGCTCCGTATATGGAAAGAAAATAAGTGCTAAGGGAGTGGATTAAACAGACTTTTCGCCGAGAACATAGGCATAGGGTGGCTGATGCTTATGGATATTAATCGGACGCTACAGTCGCGTGGTCACAAAAATTTCACCGCCGACAGATTGCATCAGTTCAGACCAATTGGATTTCTCCTTGGCATCCATCATGTCAACAACTTCCAAAAGTATAGGACAAATAAACGGCCTATTGAGATTAAATGTCCTGACTGATCCTGCTAACTGAACTAGAGAAATTCTCGAAATACCCGCCTAGTGGGCTGAAAAGTTGTTCGCTGAGGTGACCGTGCAATTCATATTCGTCCATTCCTGAACGAGAGCCCGCAGCAGTGTGTGTGGGGGGGTCTCCTTGGGCATGCCGGCATTGAATGTCTGCTGCGGCCCAAGAGAGGGTCATGTTGATTGTGGCCTACAGAGATATGTTCTATCCCCTGTGGGTCACGTGGTGACGCACCACATTTGGGCTGAAGTCTGTTGCCACCTTTAGAGGAGCCGTTAGCTAATAGAGGAGCCGTTAGCTAAGCCAAACGGCCATTTCACTTAGTACATCATAGGTCGAGGCCACGCGCCCCAGGCATTCCAGTTCATTTCGTTTGCCTCTGAAGCTTCCGCGGTTGCTCTTTGCTCATTCGCGATATTTTGCTGTATTGAGAGGCGTTGATACGCTTGATAGTTTTTCTCTGAACCCACGTAGACGCACTTGCAGGTAGTCGGGTCGGCATAAGCAAAGACCGTTTCTCCATCCATTGTCGTGGCCACAACTTTGCGTTCAGTCATGGTTTTAAGACGGGCCATCTTTTCCGGTGTATCGGCCAGTTTCATTTGGAAGCCCGCAGCGGATAGTCGTCTTTCTGTATCCATCGCTGATTGATTCGCGATGGAGGCGCAACCGGTGATTGCAACGGCCACCACTGCGGCGCCGAATGTTTTTGTCAGAATATTGCTCATGGTGTTCTCCTGTTAAGTGTCAATTCATTACCCGAGGGCACGGGGCAGCATATCATCTTTATACTCAGGCAACATATCCGTGAGTGCGCATCGCGGTGCTTGGGCGATGAGGGTCAGGGGGACTAAATAGATGAACTCACGTGTCTAAGAGGCTGCGCAGCGAGAGAAGTAGGATAGTCAGTGCCTTACGTTATAGACGTTTAACCGGTATAGTCTTTGGGAATAATACTAATTTAGCCTTTACAGGGCATTTAGGGAAGAAAACTCATGTCATTGAAGTGCAAGGCTCGACACTTTGCTCAACTGCTCGCAGCGGTTGTGCTTATCGGCGCATCACCAGCGGATGCGCAAACTCCAGCTCTCGCTTCGCAGGTGAGGGCCCAAGAGCAGGGCATCGCGCTCGCGATATCCAACAACACTACCTATAATTTGAGTACGCTCGGATCTACTGATAGCGAAGACAATGTCAACGGTCCTGGATTTCCGACCTTTATGCTTCCGTATCAGCATTCAGGGACAGGTATTTTTTTACGAGGCGGACCCGCGAGTGAGGGCTTGGTAGAACAGGTCTATTATCTGGAACCGCCTGACGGCCGCAGCCTGGTAGGTGAGGGCACGTATTTCAGTCTTGTGTTTCAGGCCGAGACGGATTGGGACCTCAAAGCCGCGGCAAGCGATGTGTTGCATGCGGTTAAGTCGAAGGTGTCTTCCGAGGCGAAGGACAGTCTAAAAGACGATGCGAAGAAGGGGGGTGATGATGCGCTTAAAGCGGCAGGGGCCGAGGATGGGATGACAGAGGTAATAGAGACGATGAAGGTGATAGAGGCCATCGCCAAATTGTTTAAGGCGCTCGACCCTGAGTACGTTATGGTGTTCGGCTGGCAGTCGCAGCCAAGTTATCCGTTCTACGCGAATGAATCCTGCATCTCTGAGAATGTAACCAGCCCCGCTCCCGCTAACGTTGTTATTGTAGGGCCAGATCAAACACCAACGGCTGACAACACCGATGAATTTTTCGTTTTGTCTGCACTCAGTGTGAATGCGCAAAACCCAGGCTTTGTTGATGCCAGTATCACGCCGATGTGTGCTTATGCCTGCGCCGCGTTTAATGCCTCCAATGATTGGCTTAATAGCTACACTGAAGCCGAATGTAATAGCCAGTTCACGGGCAGCAACACTGCGGCCGCTGTTGACGTCTATAACGGCTATGACCAACTGAATGCGTGCATACGTACTGCTGCGGATGGGCCAGCCGGCGTATCCTGGGTCACACCACCAACCGGCGCGATCGAACGATGGCATCCCGATGGCAGTTCATGCGTCCAGAA
Organism: Halioglobus sp. Uisw_031; assembly: GCF_047729875.1. Lineage (NCBI taxonomy): Bacteria > Pseudomonadati > Pseudomonadota > Gammaproteobacteria > Cellvibrionales > Halieaceae > Halioglobus > Halioglobus sp. Uisw_031. Next base: position 1,476,181 of record NZ_CP159826.1, read on the forward strand.
TCCGATAAACTACCCAGTTGTCACGGACAGTATTTGTGGTGTCTGCCCCGGCTCAGGTCAACCTCAACTACCCAGCGGCAGTTGGCAGGAATCATGCGAACAAACCTCCTGGGAGTCTCCGACGCTTTGCGCCAACTGTGCGACCATTGTTTCCGGCGTCAGTTTTAATAGCTGTGCCACCTGCAGCAGCGGAGACTTTACGAATGATAACGGAACGCTGACCTGCGCCAATTCCGCGGCGGCCTCTAGTGAGCAAACATTGACATTTCCCGACTTGTCACCGCGATCGCCATTTTTCGAGCAGCTTGCTGCCGCTCAGCTTCCTGACCTAAGCAAGCCTTTTTCTGGAGAACGCCGATGAACGTAATAGTATCTCTTCATCCGATGCGAACGCTGCTTGCGATTTTTTCATTCGCTATGGCCCTTCCTGCTCAAGCGGTACTGCTGGAGTCCTATGAGGAAAACAATCAATACATTGGGGTGGCAAACTATGCCTTTAGCTACTCGTCGACGCCCTTGGTGGTGTCGGGCTACTGCGCAATTGGCACTGAAGAGAATAATAGCTCATGGATAACCATTCCATCTTCTTGCGATACCAGCACAGACGCCACCTGCTGGGCTGACACGTGTACTGGTGACGGGTGCTCTTTAGAATTGAATGCCGAGGCCACTATATCCGTAGGTTCGATGCGAAAGGGGCTGCTGCGGTACTATGCGGATAATCACAACGATAAAAGTCAAGGCTATTGCAACTTCTCGATTGGTACAGCGCTTTTTTCTATTAACTTCGGCTACGAGGACACGGGTGAAGATTTTTCACTGTCTCTTTACGCGGAAGCATATGTAGACGACGTATTAACTATTGTCACTAATTCGGATGGTTGGACAACGTCAGGCGCCTGCCCTAATGCACCCAATTTTACCGCTAGCAGCGGGAGCGATAATGTTGGCAGTCAATACAATTTAATTTGCAATGAGCAGTATGTTGTTAGCCTAGCGGCTGACCCCACTATCTCGCATGGCGCAATGATTTCCGTCGTCAACGCGCAGGGCTCGCTGCCGTCGGGCTCACAGGAATTTTCCGCTGATGCTTCCGTTTCATCGCAGCAGGCGTTTAACGGTTCATCGAGTCAAGAACAGGATTCACGCAAAGGGGTTAATCGCACTGCCGGCCCGTTGAATGCATCGAATCAATCCATCGCGGCGATTGCATCGGCCACAGAGGGGTTGCGCAGGCTGAGCAATCAGACCGCGGATGACAGACGATGGCTGGTGACCTCAGACGCTGAAGGCAAGGAGATGCGCGGAGCTTTGCTTTCCGGCCCCTCGCCTTATACGACCGATCTGGTCGCCTGCCAGCTTAGCGGTGATGATGGTAACTTAGACCCCGTACAGAGAAGCTATAGCTACGACTGTAACGTCGCCTCTCTGGATGGAACCTCGAACCGCAAGGAAGTGATGACGGTGCCCGGTTCAGTCCTGCGGCCGGGTCAGCTTCAAGCCCCGTTAACGAGAGTCCGCGCGACGAATCGTGGCGTTCCTTCTCAGGTTAATGTAGCGATTAGCGATTTTGCGAAGAGCGCGCGCCTCGCGTCTCCGGATGGCTCGAAGAATCTGGTCTGGCACGGCATAGGCACAACGGGTCGAGTCGTGATGGTCAAACGAGAGTTGGAGGACATCGTCGAAGTTGTTACGCATTCTCCCGACGCCTTAACCCCGATGTTTATGTCCTGTTCTGGCGCTAACGAGGGCCGCGCACTCAACCCCGTTTACGCCTGCACAGCAAATCTGAGGTGTACAGGCTCGCCCTGTCCCAGCGCAAGCTGGAGCACTGTGTCAAACCTCACGCTTCCGCTCGCGCTGTTCAAAAATAGGCCGTGCCAGCCCGGCAACGGTGTCGTTGCCGAGGCGCCTTTCTTACAGGTGTCAAACCCTACCACCCCTGGCCCGAGTTACCTGACGTTCCGCTCTACGCTGGTATTTCCGAGCGGCAGCGTGGTGAGACCCGACCAAACCGGTTTTCGCCTGCTGGTGCAAGATGCTAATGGCCATACCGTTGTCGACGCGGACGTCCCTGCAACTCCGGGCGGGGGACGAGGTCCAATGAACACATGGAAAATCCACGGAGGCGGGGAGAGGTTTACATTCCAGTCCTCTAGTTTCAGAGGCGCTCTTCGTCCGAAAGTCACGATCGAACAAGGAGATGGCCGCGACGAGTGGCTTGTCTCCGTGAGTGGCGGCACGCTAAGCGACTTAAACGATCTGGGCCTGAATTTCCCGCTCACTGCAAGCCTGACGCTGCAGCCGGCTGATCAAAACAGCGGGCTGTGTACGTCAACGGAATTTGCGAGTGCCTCCAACTGAGGCAGTGGAGGCGCTGCCTAGCATGTGTTGCTGGCAGCAGTGTTGCTTGTTCTTATCGGGTCATCGCATAAAATCGAGTAGCGCGTTCCAACTGCTGACGTCAGCGTGCTTGTCATAACTCAGTGGCAAGCCGTATTTTTTGCCGTTTTCGGTGGCAGCGGGATTAGTAAAGCCATGCTCCACGTTCGGGAACGACGTTAAATGATATTCGGCACCTGCATTTTGCATTTCTTTTACAAAACCAGCCACGATATCAGGCCCGTTCATTGGGTCCGCACCGCCCGTGGTGACTAATACTTTGGTGTTAACGCTGCCCGCCTGTGCAGGGCTATCGGTTTCCAGCAAGCCATGGAAGCTGGCAACGCCGGCTAATGCTGTTCCCGAGCGCGCTTGGTTTAACACCACAGCCCCCCCAAAGCAGTAGCCAATCGCATAAATACTGTGGGCGTCTACATTGCCGTGCTGCACTAACAGATTTTTAGCTTCCTGAAACCGCGCGTTCAGCTTCTCTGGTTCAGCAAACGCCGCGTTCATCATGCGCTCTGCTTCTTCAGGATCCGTTGCTGTTTTGCCATGGCCATACATGTCAACGGCAATGGCGGCATAACCCAAATCGGCTAATGCTTCGGCGCGCCCTTTGGCATAGTCGTTCAAACCCCACCACTCATGCACGACGATTACGCCAGCCTTTGGCTGGGCAGTGTTAGGCATGCACAATATCGCACTGCCCAGTTGATTGGGTAGGGTTAGGGTTTTTGTATTGCTCATTGGACGGATCCTGAAAAGTTAAGGAACGAAAGTATAATGATTTTATCAGGTCATTAGCTATTTAAAAGTCAAGAAAACACACACATACAGGTGGGCGCGGTGCGATCCAGTCCACAAGTGTTAGATGGTTCTTTAATCACATGTTGTTCACATTGCGGCCGTGAACAGTCGCTCAAAATCGGCCACAGTGCAGACGCGTGGGTTAGTTTGGTGACAGATGTCGTTACTGGCAATGGCGGCCAACTGCGCAATCTGTTCATGCTTAACGCCGTGAGCGGCAAGTCCGCCCACGATACCTACGTCGGTCTTGAGCTGGCGCAGCCAATCAATAAAGGCTTCACCACCGCCTGCAACGCCGCATACATGTGCCAGTTCGTCGAACTTCGCGGGAACCACTGGCTGATTCCAAGCCAACACAGTATCTATCATCAAAGCGTTAGCCAAACCATGGTGCAGATCACAGACAGCGCCTAAAGCGTGCGCGCAAGCATGCACGGCACCAAGGTCCTTTTGGAACGCGATAGCGCCTAGCATGGAGGCCATCATCATATCGGAGCGCGCCTGCAAGTTATCCGGTTCTATTACGGCGGTTACTAATGCTCTTGCGGCGATACGCGCGCCCTCCAGTGCGATGCCGTCACACAGAGGGTGATAAGCCGGTGACAGGTAGCTTTCAATATTGTGTGTGAGTGCGTCAATGCCGGTGGCCGCAGTGATATGAGGCGGCAACGATAAGGTGAGTTCTGGGTCAGCAAAAACACATTTAGCGAGAAGTTTCGGGTGAAACACTACGCGCTTTAGATGGCTGTCATCCTCGCTGATGACGCTAGCCCGGCCCACCTCGGAACCGGTGCCGGCCGTGGTGGGTAGTGCCACTAGGTAGGGTAGTGAATGCTCAATGGCGCGTGACTGCGGGTGGTCCCATGCGTACTCTATAATATCGCCAGTATGGGTCGCCGCGACGCCGACTAGTTTGGCAACATCAAGTGCTGCGCCGCCGCCAAATCCGATAATGCAGTCGGCGCGATGACCGATGAACGCCACGGCGCCGGCCATTACCTGGCTGGTAGTTGGATTGCCGAAAACGCCAGAGAATACTGCGACGTCGAGGCCTTCCAAATGCGTTTTGAATTCGTCTAGCACCGGCAGTGTAGCAAGTGCTTTGTCGGTGACAAGTAATGGCCGCTGATAGCCAGCCTCGCGAAGATGCGCTGCGACCAAGCGCCGCGCCCCAGCGCCGAATTGTATGTTGGTTGGAAAGCTAAAAGCGGTAACGCTCATGGTGATGGGCTCCGAGTTGTCTAGCGCACTGGGCGATGCATTAAATGATCTCAAAGTAGCGTTTCAATTCCCAGTCGGTCACACTGTCCAGCCACTGACGCCATTCCCATTCGCGGCTAGCGCTAAAGTGGTCGACAAAAACATCACCCAGCCAATCTCTGGCGATCTCAGATTGCTGAAACAAGCGCGTGGCGTCTATCAAAGTGCGCGGAACACCGCTTGTCTTTTCCGCGCCCCGGTTGGTGCCGGTAATAGGAGGCGACGTTAATTTAAGCCCTTTTTCAACGCCGTCGAGACCTGCAGCGATCACCGCTGCCATGGCCAGATAAGGATTGACGTCAGCGCCAGGGCAACGCGTTTCCAAGCGTGTCGCTTTTGGCGAGGCCGTAATAACACGGAAACTGGCGGTGCGATTATCCACGCCCCAGGTCGGCTTGACGGGTGCCCAATAGCCATCGACCAGTCGCTTGTAGCTGTTGATGGTAGGCCACAGCAGTGGCGCAAAGTCCATCATGAAAGCCAGCTGTCCCGCAAGATAACTTTCAAACAGCGGGCTCATGTTATGCGTGCCCTTCGCGTCGTAAAATACATTGTTTTTACCATCGGACAGGCTTTGATGGATATGTCCACTGCAGCCGGGCAGCTGTTGGTTTGGTTTGGCCATAAAACTGGGCATGATGCCAAAGCCGGCAGCGATTTCTTTGATGCCGGCCTTGAATAATACCGCCCGATCAGCTTGTTCTAGCGCGCTGGAAAAGGCGATGGCAGCTTCGTAAACACCTGGCCCCGTTTCAGTATGCAGCCCCTCTAGTGGCACGCCGAAGGCCAGCATTTGATCCATGATAGCGTTGAAATAGTCCTGATGTTGACTGACCCGCAATAGAGAATATCCAAACATACCTTGTGTGAGTGGTTCAGGGTCAACCCCTTTTTTGGCCGCCCAGCTCTGCGGCGTTTCGGCAAAGTTATACCATTCGAACTCCATGCCGGTCATTACCTGAAAGCCCATTTTCTCAGCTCGTTTGAGCACCCGCTGCAACGTCTGGCGGGCGCATGCTGCGTGGGGAGTGCCATCGGCGTTGACAAATTCGCCCAATACCAAAGGTATATCACTATCCCACGGGACGCGGCGCAGTGTGTCAAGATCCAGTCGCGCCAGTGCATCGGGGTAGCCGTGTTGCCAGCCGGTGAGCTCTGTGTTGTCGTAAGGGTGATCCATCATGTCCCACCCCATTACCACGTCACAAAAGCCGAAGCCGCCAGCAGGGAAGGGCTGGGCTGCACTCAGGAATTTATCAATGTGCAGGTATTTGCCGCGTAAAATACCGTCTATGTCAGTGACAGCCACCTTCACTTTGGTGGCGCCAGACTCTTTTAGCATAGTGATGGCTGAATGCTCACCTGTGTTTTTTTCTTCTGTCGCCATAGCCGTGATCTCGTCAAATAACTCGAAAAATAAATTGATGATGGGTTAGAGTGCCGACGCCTTGTCGTGCTCTAAGGCGAACTCCTCTTCGGGTGACAGAATTAATCGGTGGCGTCCGATAAGCGTGAAGTAAAGGATACCCACCGCAAACCAGCCAGCCACCCATAGGACACCTTGTCGGTAGATGGGGTCAGTGAGTTGGTAATAGACCGTTACTGTGGCGATCAGAATGGTTAAGCTAGCCCCTAAAATGCCAAACGGGCTGCGGTATGGCCGCTCCAACCGTGGTAACTTGCGGCGCAGTAAAATAAAGGATAAGGCCTGCATGATATAGGAGAACATAGCGGCAAATACCGCCATATTTAACAGCGTGCCGCCAATTGCCGCAGCGCCCTGGTCGACACCCATACTAAACCATAGAATAAACATAACGGTAAGTGCCAGTCCGGCGCCGGCGATCATAGCGCGGTGCGGTGTCTTGCGGCTGCCGTGGGTTACCGATAGGCCAGAAGGGAAGTAGCCCGCCCGGCTGAGCGAATAGATTTGCCTACCCTGGGCAAAGATGATGGTGTGAAAGCTGGCAACCAAACCCAGTACCGCTATCGTTGCCAATAGCTTTGCTATGCCGTCGCCATAAATAGCCTTGAAACCATCGAGTAGAGGCTCCCCGGAGCCCGCCAATTGAAACGAACCGACGCCAGCGATCGACGGGTTGAGCCATAAAATCATGAACGCTGATATCAGCAGTGTAAAAAAACCGGCCAGAATGCCGCGCGGCATATCCCGTTTGGGGTCAACGGATTCCTCGGCCGCCAGCGGCAATTGTTCGATGGCGAGGAAAAGCCACACGGCGAACGGCAGGCAGGCAAGAATGCCGCCGAACCCAAACGGCAAAAACGGCCCATTGCCGTCCGGCAGCAGTGCGCCATCGGTACCGACATTTAGCGCCCATTTCGCAAAGTCGATCGAAGGTAGGGCGCTGACCCAGAACACCAATAAGCAGGACAGTGCCAGCAAGGTCACCACCAGCGTTAGCTTAAATGACAACTCCACACCTACGATATTGAGGCTGATGAACACCACATAAAAACCGACCCACCACAGGGGTAGACTCGCCATACTGGTATCAAAAATACTGGCCATATAGCTGCTGATAAAGTAGACGATCACCGCGGGCGTCAGCACGTATTCGACATTTTCAGACAAGCCGGTCAGGAAGCCCCCCCAGCGTCCCATCGCAGTTCGAGCAAAAGAGTAGGCGCCACCGGTGTGCGGCAGAGCCGGTGACATTTCTGCCAATGAAAAACATAAGCCCAGGTACATAATGGCAATAATAATGGTGGCCACAAACATGCTGCCCCAGCCGTTGGCTAGGCCCAGGTTCCAGCCGGAGAAATGTCCGGAAATAACCGCTCCCACGCCCAAGGCCCACAGTGACCAAACGCCGGCATAGCGTTTTAAGCCGCGCTTATCAAAATAGCTCTGATCGACCGTTGCATAGTGAGTGCCAGCAGGATCCTGCATTGTCGTCTCCTATTATTGGTATCTTCACAGCCTAGCCCAGCCGGTATTATCGCCTCGGTTTTTGAAAGGGACAAGCTGTGGCGTCTTCTTCTTCTTCTATATCTGGAGCAGGGGAGCACAATTTTAAGCGCAGTAAATGCCGATGGTCTTGCGCTTTCGTCCCAAACATACTACAACTCGCGATGCAAAATGAACAGCGCCCTGCCATCACCCGCGGGGGGCTGCCCGTCGATGGCGATAATCATCCAGTAATATAGGAGATGGCGATGAACTTGGAAGACATCGAGTTAATAAAACAACTGAAGGGAAAGTACTTTCGGTTTCTTGACACTAATGCCTGGTCGGAGATGGCGGAAATTTTTGTGCCTGATGCCACTGCCAGCTACAGCGATGGTGACAACAGCTTTGACAGTCGCGATGAGATCATCCGTTTTTTATCACGGTCGATGCGCGGGCGCCAGTTTCTGTCCATGCACACGGCTCATCACCCCGAAATAACCGTGACCAGTGCAGACACAGCGGAGGGTATTTGGTACCTGCACGATATTGTCTACGCATTGAAGTACAAACTGCAGATTAGCGGCAACGGTATTTATCACGACCGTTACCGCAAAGTGGACGGCCAATGGCTGATCGTCCATACGGGTTATGAGCGAATTTTCGAGGTGCACGATACGCTAGGTGAGAATTTCAAGGTAGTAAAAAACAATTACAAGGACTGACGATGTTTGCTTTTATAACCAATATTCGGGCTAAGCCCGGCCAACGGGCCGCTCTGGCGACATTAACTCAGACGATGATGGAGCAAACTGCGACGGAGAGCGGAGTGCCGGTGTATGTGTTTCACCAGGCGGAGGATGATCTCGACGAGTTCTGGTTTTACGACCTCTATACCTCAGAGCAGGCCTATCAGGAGCATTGCAGCAGCGAGGCTTTCAATGCCATGATCAGTCAGCTGGGTGAGCTTGGTGAAATAAAGGTGATGCACAAGCTCATGCCCTACGGTTCAGTGAAAAGTGCGGGAATACCCCTTGCCATTTAGCGGTTGATGGGCGTTTGTGACGGTCGGGAAAATGAAATATTCGATTAACGTGGCATTTTGGATCCGTGCTGGCGATAGAAAGCGTACATTACGCGGTCTGCGATGACATCGTCGAAGTGGACAGGTGAGAAGTAAACAGCGTCTTTTAAAAAACCAGTTAAGTGGCTCCAAGTGATCTGACAACGTACACTGTCAGGCTAGGGTGAGTGGGGCTCACGCCGACCTTAGAAAGGCTGCCGGTTGCAACGCTGCCGCTTACCAAAAAAAGACGGGTGATGCGCGCTGCTAGCGGCAGTTATCCTCACAAAAATTACTCCGGATATGTTTTGGCTTCATGATGAATGAGAAAGAAAAGGCGGTACTTCGAGAACAGGCGATCACTTCGCCGATCACAGCGGACTATCCGTTTGACGTGGAGGCTAAGTTACTCAGATCTGTTGTTGTAGAATCATCAGTGATGCTCGACATCGGCGCGAATACCGGTGTTTACAGCACAATTTTGGAAGACATCGTCGGGTCCCAGAATCTGTATATTTTTGAGCCCCTTCCACATCTGCACCGGTATCTGAAAAAACGGTTCAAAAATGCTCATGTGTTCGATGTTGCGCTGTCTGACAAGGAGGAAAGACGCAATATTCGAGTGCCTTTTATCGGTGGAACACGAGTAGATGCGAGGGCGACTTTTAATGCACATACTGAATCCAATCTAACAGGGACTGATGAGGTTGCGGTGCAGCTGCTTCCCTTGGATTCTTTTGCAAAGAAAGCCGGCTTCGAATCGATAGGGTTAATCAAAATTGATGTTGAAGGACACGAATTAGAGGTGCTCAATGGTGGAGCCGAGACCATTAGTCAGTTCAAACCCCTGATATTGATTGAGATTGAGTCGCGACACCATCAATTCCCCATCACAGACATTTTTTCTAAGCTTGAGGGCTTGGGATATAAAGGTTATTACTTGAACCCTTCACAGTTCAAGTTATTCGATATTGCTCAATTCAATAGCGATCGAGACCAAAATCAGATGAATCTGAATGCAAAAGATCTATTTTATTACTTGAACAATTTCTTTTTTGTACACGAAGCATCAGCCAAAGATTTCGTTTCAAGCACCCTCGCATTTCTAGAGCGAGAAAAGCAACACGTCGAGGGCGCTATCGCGCCAAAAATCGAGGTGACAACACCCACTTAGGTTGCTCAAGCGCGCCTGTGAAGGTGATCTGTGCTGACAATCGCGTGGCACTGAAGATATAAGGCCATAGGAGTTTAATGATGAAGAGAACAATTATTCGCGGCGTGTCTGCACTCTTGCTTGTGGCCGCCTCGGTCGTCGGTGCGGAGAGCACTGATGGCAGTCCGGTTGAGGTCCTGAAAGAAAATCGGCTGTCATACACTGACGGCTTTGTCGACGCAGTAAAGGTGGCTCTGGACGCATTGCCTGCGCAACCTCAGCCTCCTGCTACGGGAAAACCCTGCGACTGGTCGGTGACGGCAAGCCCCGACCCTCACAATGCTCACTTTCTTGCTTTTGCAGGATCTCAGCAGCTGAAGTATGAGGTGGCTCTCATCGGATACGATGTGTATGACAAAGCGCGGTTGAACGCGAAAGGCGCTCCTGCCAACTCAGAGGCTTCGCGGAAGTTGCGCTTTCTACAGTACATGCTCGGTTTGAGCGGCTACTGGGAAGCCTTAGCCGCAGATCATGAAAAGACGCTACTATCGCCCGCGTGCGAAGGAATCGTGAGGAATTGGCGGGAAGGAACAATTGTGAACGCGCGTGACGATTTTGCGCCTGCGACCTCCGCCATGGGCGACGTGCTACTCGCAGTTCTGACCGCTGACATTAATCGTACGCTGGGCACAAAAGCGGCTTTTGTATGGGGCGCCTATCAGGAAGCACTCGCACAATTTGGGGTTGAGCAGTCGATTTCCGGTTGGTTTTACACCACGGACTTGGACCCCCGTGGGCCCATAAACTGGACGACAACACTGAGCGGTCCAATGTGCCCGAGTGGGGAGGCGTGTCCTTCGGTCACAAAAGAGCAAAGTTATATTCCCCAGATGGTATGGCTCACATTGCCGGTAGATATCCTCTCCTACACGGGGGACGCGACCACAGAGAACCTTTTGATCGAGGCAAGAGGGAAACACTATATGGAAGAATTTGAAAAGGAGGTGGGTGATCAGGACTCGCTTCTGGTCTCTACTCGCAATATGTTGCGAATAGCGCAGGCTTCTCAGGACGTTACGCCAGATCAGCCGCAAGGAAGGCTGGCATTATGGCTGAAACAGCACTCGCTGCCGCTTGCTTCAAACTTGGTCGGTGGTGTCTTGCCGCTCCCGCAGTCTGTTTCTGTGCAAAATAAGGAAATGAAAAAGGCACTGCTGTTTGCCCAACAGGTTGAACGAGACTTATTGGATTTCCCAGAGGCTAAACACATTGATCAGATGGTCGTCACACGGTCTGCTGCAAACGCATCGGCCACAATGACAATCTGTGACCTGTACGACGGCGCTATTGAAGGGTGGCTTCTCTCTGAGCATTTTACCTGTATTACCGCTAAATAGGCTTTGGTCGAGACAAGAATAATACGGAACAAGCACCTACCTTAGCCTCAGCATCTAAGATGACTGAGGCAGTGTGCTAAAGGGGGCTGTCGATGGGAAGCTTATTTCGTGGGTGTGTTGTCGGCCGATTCGCGCATGGCGACAGCAACAACTTTTTTAGCCAGCGCGATAAATGAATCTAACGAGCCGGCGTTCGTTCTAAAAGATTCGCCTTCGATCGTTACGAGGCCCTCGCCAAGCAGCTCATTAGTTTGACTGTCAGTGATCTTACTCTCCACCACTAATGCAGGTGTTTTTTCATTCACACCGCCCACATAAGCCGCCCCATTGACCGCTAGGCCAATGGGTGTGAAGCTCCATGGCTCAAGGCCATCCGCTGAGCTTTCAGCGCCGGTAATGCCTACAGAAATGCGTATCACGCCAGGTCCAGACTCAGTGACGATCTTCAGATCACCTTTGCTAAGCACGGCTTTCACCATCTCAGCTTGCAAGGCTTCTTGGGTTTTTTGGATCGTTTCTGCAGTCACACTCTTCGTCACTGCTTGTTTCAAAAAAATAGGGTCTAAGATAACGGCGGTATACTGGCCGCGACTAACGCCTGACTTCCGATAACGCCACATGCGTGCGTCAGCCTGATCGGTTGGTGCTGAGGCAAGGAGAGAATAGTCCGGCAAAAAACCAGATTCTGGCATGGGTTGACTCGCCATTTCTGGTGTTGAGCTGCATGCCGCTATCAGTGTTGTCAGGCTAATCACTGCAACGAGCGCGACTACTTTCTTCATTATCCTAATCCTTTTAGTGGAGATGTTTTAAGTGCGTGAAATAAAAAATTTGGCGGTCAGAAAGTTACAGGAAACGATTCTGTGTGTCTACTTCTCGAGCCTGCGCAACGGCTGCGGGTGTGAATGATCACACGCTGTGTGAGAGCTGTTATGCGGCACTCAATATAGTCAAACCTTACCTTATCCCCAGCTGGGCTCAGCCCTTTACTGACAGAGTTCAGACGTCATTAACTCTACATCGGCGAGCGTTAGAGTTTGGTCTTGAAACGCGTTGGTATAGATCTCTAAAAATTCGGGTTTCACCTGAGGAGCATAGTTGTCCGAGTAAGCGCTAAGTAGCAGGTTGGAAAATTTTGCCCGGCCGCCGTAGTTGACCAACGTGGGTGTTTCGATGGCGCCACCGGTAATGGTTGTGTAGTCAAAATTTCGTTCGAAGTCGCGCAGTAAACCGGCGGAATACATTTTTAGTTTCGAACGCGGCGCGCGCGTGGGTAGATGTGCCAATGGTTGAAAGTAGTTGGTCAGTACAATGGCATTACAGCGTGACGGCTCGAAACTGGCATCGCGCAGAATCTGATTGCCGATGACCCATTCCAGTCCCAGGTTACTGCTATAGCGCAATTGCCAGAAGCCCTCTTGCCCTGCAAGTACAATGGCGCTGTCACCAGCCTGTTGTCTGATATCCTGCGGTAGCGGACCCATTTCCAGCCCGATGGCGAGCCCGTAGCGCAAGGGTGTGCGCATGGCATCAAATCCGGTGTAGCGGTGCTGATTATTCGCAGGCACTTTTTCTTCCGCCACCGGCAGTAGGCTCTTCATCCAGAATGCCTGCCAAAAATCTCTGGTTAGTTCGCGTACTTTATCGGGATGCTGCTCCGCTACATTCGTTTTTCCGGCTGGTTCGGCTGACAGGTTGAACAAACTGGGCTCTAAGCCTTGCGTACTGGAAAGTCGCCACTGGTCGGACGCCGATAAGAAGCTGAAGCGCAAGGCCTCCACGTTTGAGCTGAAGACTTCCCAGCTGCGGCCTGTACGTTGCGATCTGGCGTCACCACTTATCACCGGCCACAAATTGTTGCCATCTAGATTTTCTGGGATAGGACTGCGTGCAGAGGCGAGCAGGGTAGGGTATACATCAACATTCATTACCGTGTCATCAATGATCTTCCCGGCTGGGATAGCGCCCGGCCAATTGATGATAAGTGGGGTGCGGTAGGCACCCTCGAACATGTCGGCTTTTTTTCCATAGAATGGATAGTTGTTATCCAGCTGCTTGTTGGTACCGCCGTTGTCGCTGATAAACACGACCAGCGTATTCTTACGGTCGACCGTGGCGAGTATCTGTCCAATGGCGTCGTCGAGCTGTGTGACCAATGCCGTATATTCTCCGGCCGGCGTATCGGGAAAGCGCGCCTTATAACGCTCGTCTGGCTGGATGGGGTTATGTGGTGCAAGAAATGCGTGGTATAGGAACCAGGGTTGCTTTTGCGCCTGTAAGTGTTTGATTTTTTCTATTGTGTGTTGGGTGAGTATGTCTGTCAGGTGGCCTTCATGTTGTTCGAGTACGCCGCCATTCACTCTGAGCATGGGATTGCGATAAGTGGGCCTCTTGGTGCCGCCTTTATTGGCATCGGTGACTTCTCCGGAGAGTTCCCATTGATTTAAAAATCCGAACCATTCGTGAAAGCCTTTGTGCTGCGGCCATGCTTCAACTCGGCTCTCGCCGGCGTGCCACTTGCCGGTCATATAGGTCATATACCCGGCGCTTTGCAATTGTTCCGCGATGGTGCTGTGCTCAGCTGGAATTTCAATGCCTGTTGGACGAAAGCCCGAGCGCTCTGGATAACGGCCAGTCAATAATGCTACGCGACTGGGTGTGCAGGTTGAATCGGCGTAGTGACGCCGAAAGATTACGCCGTTCTGCGCTAACTCAGTAATGTGCGGCGTTACAATGCCGTCTGGGTTGATTGCATTGGTGTCGTTGTACCCGAGATCGTCGACGACGATCATCAGTATGTTGGGTACGATAAAAACGTCTTCACTTGCGGGGCTCACCCACTCAACGACCACATTTTTGATGCCAGCTATCCACGAGAATAAGAGCATCAGTAACAGCGTCAATCCAAGGAGAAGTTTGCCATCAAGATTCGATGATGGTGCAAATGACATGATGACTCTCAAAGAAAACGGGTGTAATGCCATACTACCATTGTGGCAAAAGCATAGGCAAAGTCCTTGCTTGCCCAGCAATAAGGCATTTGTGCAGTCAGGCTCGCTGTCAGCGGGCTGTACTGAGCGTGCCAGTGGGGCATCTGTGGACGTCTGTGGGAGGCAACGACATAAGTCACCGTTCAAATTTAGACCGTCAGAAGTCGAATTTTCGTTGTGAATTGGCCCTGTGGTTGATGAGATTGCGTGCGTGCGGTGACTCGACTGGCGAGAGGTTGGATAGTGTCAGGCCTATCAATCGTACGCCAAGCGGCACCGGCAAAAGTTGTACGAGTAACGCTCGCGCAGCAGCGCCAAACTGACTCTTATTCATAATGCATTGCTCACAAGACTTGCTGCGCGTTATCTGCTGAAAATCTGCGTACTTTACTTTGAGGGTGACCGTGCGCCCCGTAACACTATTATTCTCTATCCTATGCCATACACTGTCGATGACATCTTCAAGCGCCTCACTCAAGGCCGTGTCCGTGGAAAGGTCTTCACTGAAGGTTCTTTCACGACCCACAGATTTACGGATGCGGTCAGATCGAACCAGTCTTTGGTCTATTCCTCGAGCAGCGTGGTATAGGTAATCTGCTGACTTTCCGAAGTGCTCGATCATAAAATCCATATTCTTATCACACAGGTCAGCTCCCTCACGAATCCCCAGGCGCCCCATACGCTCGGCAGTTTTCGGTCCTACACCATAGAAGCGACGCACTGGTAGAGACGCGACAAACTCTGCACCCTCATGAGGCCGCACTACAAAAATTCCATCGGGCTTATTCTGGTCCGAGGCAATTTTGGCTAGAAATTTGTTATAGCTCACTCCGGCACTAGCCGTCAGGCCTGTCTCTTCACGAATGGCGGACCTTATTAGTTCCGCTATGCGGATTGCACTACCCATCTGAGGTTTGTCCTCAGTCACATCGAGGTAGGCTTCATCCAGCGAGAGCGGCTCTAGAAGGTCACTATAACGACTGAATATCTCTCTGATTTGTTGTGACACTGCACGATAGACCTCAAAACGTGGCGATACAAAAATCAGAGAGGAACATCGCCGTGCGGCAGTCACTGAGGGCATTGCCGAGCGCACACCGAATCGGCGTGCCTCATAGCTTGCTGCGGCAACGACCCCGCGTTGTGCCGAACCGCCCACCGCGACAGGCTGACCGCGCAACTCAGGGTTGTCTCTTTGCTCCACGCTGGCAAAGAACGCATCCATATCCACATGGATAATTTTTCGGGGTGGGCTGTCACTGCTTTCATTCATAGCACGATAGTAAATTGAGCGCGCGCCGCCGGCAAGTTCGTTGCTGAGATCCGGGGGAAGTCACTAGCCGAAAAAATAATTGAGTGTTGGCAGTAGTAAATAGAAGACCTAGCCCTAAAAAGCCCTATAATTACACTAAATTTATGATCCCTTTTACTTTCCTGTGAACTTTTGATGCGATTTACGACTCAGCAACCTTCAAGATTAGGTATTGGAATAGATTTCGGTACCAGTAACAGTGCCGCCGCTGTCTTTGATGGCGAGAACATAACGCTAATAAAATTGGCCGCACCAGACAGTGTCATGCCATCGGCTAACTATATCGACAGGGCTTTCCAAAGTTCTATCGGCCAACTTGCGATAGAGGATTACATCAGCGGCAACAGGGGGCGCAAGGTGGAACTCAGCCTCGAAATCCTTGGCGAAGCTCGCTCAGGAACCGGCGGTGGTGAGAGTGCGATGGGAGGTGCGGGGGAGGGAGATACTGCTAATGTCTATGGTCAGGCATTCGATGATTCGACATTGCCTGGAAGACTGTTTCGCGGTACAAAAAGGCTTTTGGGTAATACAACAACGGACCGAACAGCCGTTTTTGACAAGACCTTTAGGCTGGTCGCGCTGGTGGTTCCAATTTTAGTGGGGATTCGAAAGTCTATCGAGAATACTGTTGGCGATAAGGTTCAGTATGCCTGCTTGGGCCACCCAGTTAATTTTGAGGGCATAGAAAGCGGGCGTAATAGCCTTGCTTTAGAGCGCCTGGGCGAAGCGTATGGTCACGCGGGTATCTCTGAACAGTCTTTCTGCCCTGAGCCCACAGCGGCAACCATTAGCTTTCTGCACAATTATCCGCAGAGCGACGATGAATTGGTGCTAACCGTTGATTTTGGCGGTGGCACCTTAGACTTTAGCGTGTTGCGACGCGATAGCTCGACCTTTGAAGTACAGGCTACCCATGGAATTGCTTTGGGTGGCGACAGAATCGACCAAACGATTTTTAGAGAGCTGGTTTTCCCGCTATTGGGACGAGGCGAGCGCTGGAGTCGAATGATAGATGGCTCCCAAGTGGATACTTTGTTCCCCTTTGGAGAATTTGAAGAGATGCTAATCAATTGGCCGATTAGCTATATGCTCAATCAAAATAAATATACCACCGCTGTGATGCAGCGTATGTCTGAGTCCGATCCGGGTGCTGAAAAATTCAGACGCCTCTACGATCTCATTCAACAAAACTACAGCTATCAAGTGTTTGAAGCCATAAAGGAATTTAAAGCGCAGCTCTCCGTTGAGGAGTCGGCCCTGTTGGATATTCCGGAGATCGATATTCAGGTTGTCGTTGAACGCTGGGAATTTGAAACGATGATTTCTGATTTGCTATTTGAGTTTGAGCAGGGGATCACAGAAGTTCTTAGAAAGGCTAATTGCCGGCCTGATGATATAGATCTGGTTCTTCGCACGGGAGGGTCTTCACTCATTCCAGCAGTAAAAGACATTCTCGACAATCAGTTTAGGGGTAAAGTGGTTGAACACGACCCCTTCACCAGTGTAGCGGCAGGGTTGGCAATCGCCAATTATTACCAGTATGCGCAAAGCGACCTCTGCTAATAACGATCTATGCGCAGATTGATATTAGTCCTATTTGTTACCCCCCTGGTTGCTCTTGGTGACATCACCGGCAAAGTCGTCTCAGTCACTGATGGCGACACGATCAAAGTTCTTGATAGTACTAGCACACAATACAAGGTGCGGCTGACGGGCATAGATGCACCGGAGCGGGATCAACCCTATGGCGACGCCTCCAGAGAGCATTTGGCTTCTATAGTGGCAGGAAAGCAGGTCTTTGTAGCGTCGGACCATAGCGATCGCTATGGCAGGGTCTTAGGGAAAGTCTGGGTGCAACCCAGCGACTGTGCCTCCTGTGGTAAAACGCTTGAAGCTAATCATGTCCAGCTATTAGCCGGGATGGCATGGTGGTATCGGTACTATGCGTCGGAGCAGTCCCCGGAGGATCGCGGCCGATATGAGTCGAGCGAGGATGAAGCCAGGAAACGCAAACGGGGCTTGTGGGCTGATCCGGATCCAATCAACCCATACAGATGGCGCAAGGGTAAGCGATGACCCTTTCCGCCTACAATATCAGCGATGCAAGTTTAGTATCAGGGTAATAAGGCGACTTTTCGCGCAAGTACCCAGCGCAATAATCCTGACATAATAGGCTGCTGGGCGAAAGCTCGTGTCTCCTAGAGACCTAGAATATGAATAGAACGACTTGGAGAAACGCATGACTGAAAAAATGCAATCAGGATGGAATATACTATTACTGGTGACTGTCGGGTTATGGGCATCCGGTGTGAATGCGGATGGGTTCTATATCGGAGCGGGTGCGTATAAGACAGATGTGAGCATAGATGATTTCGACGACCATACGTATACGCCAGCTGCATTCGTCGGCTATCAGTTCATCGACACCAACTTTCTGATGTTGTCCGCCGAGCTTGGTTACTACGACCTCGGTAGCTATGACAGCAATGACGTTGATGTTGATGCCTCTGCACTTACGCTAGCAGGCGTCGCTTATCTACCCATTGGGCCCTTATTTGAAATTTATGCCAAGGCCGGTATTGCGTCGGGGGATGTTGAGGTAAAGGAAGCGGGTATTAAGGATGATTTTGATGGAGAGAACGCCTTTGGCGGGGTTGGATTCTCCTTCGATATTCTAGACACGGTAGACATTTATGCCGAATATCTGAAGTTTGATAATAAGGTGGATTCCCAAATGTATGGCGTCGGAGTGCGGCTGGATTTTTAGTGCCTTTTTCGGCGGCTGTTAACACTGCGGTGTTAATGGTAGTGAGTAGCCGTCGCTAAACCACTTTAGTGGTTCTTAACAAGGGGCTGAAGGGGCCCCAACTTTGAATGTAGCTAGCCCCGATCGAGCATTAAAAAGGGCATTGGATGTCGTGTTTCGCCCATTAGTTTTGCCATGAAGTAGGGCATCATCAGCCAATTTAACAAGATTTTCTGCGCTTTTGATTGCTCGTCCTTGCAGGCTCGCTACCCCCAGCGTCAAACTGACCTTGTCTGTGTGTTCGCCGTCATAATACAGGGACCGGTTAAGCATTTCGCCCCTCACTTTTTCAGCGATTCGAGCAGCCGCAGATGCGTCAGTGTTGGGCAAAATCATAATAAATTCATCCCCTCCGTAGCGCCCAATCACATCCATGGAGCGCTTGGCGCATGCGCTAAGCACATCAGCGACAGTACTAAGGCACTGATCGCCAGCTTGATGTCCATTTGAGTCGTTAAATCGTTTAAAATGATCGACATCAATCAGTATTACGGACAAGTGGTTATCGGAACGTCCAGCCCGTTCGATCTCTTGCTCCAGCGTGTCATTAATTTGTCGACGATTCGCCACGCCGGTTACAAAATCGGTCCGGGAATTTTGAAGGTTAGTCGCCGCAACCTTGTTAGATTTTTGAGCAAAGTCCGCGATTATCCACGTAAACGCCATGCAGGCAGTGGCTAGGACAAAGTATTGAATGATGACAAGACCGGTCTCACCAATCGGTAAGGGCTGCGTTAACCCAGACGACTGTAAGACCGCCACGAGTGATAAGAGAAACAAGGTTATCACAGCTCCAATCCAGCCCGCTTTAGGGTTGAGTAGCATTATCACCAGCCCGGGTAGTAAAGGCGCTAGGGGGGCTATTGGACCTTCAAACCCCCCCGTATAAATCGCTGACACTGTAAAGCCGATAAAGAACGCTATAATGACAGCCCAGACCGCTATTTCCGTAGCTCCGCCCCTGCGTACATAGACAAACGTGGCTGCCAGGGCCACCCATAATGTCAGGGCAGGCCAGGGAGGGTGAGTCTCCCCCAGCAAATAGATCTTTACGGCGACTCCTATCCCCAGCGCTATAAAAACAACCCAAATCAGCGTCACAAGCAACTTTTTTCGATCCGTTCCGCTTGTGTTATTCATATATGCTCGAGGTTGAACCTTATTTGATGTCTTGCCCACGTACTCAATGGGATGCAAGTGTCGTTCATGAGTGGGTCAGTATTGATATCGTAAAATGACGAGTCAATCGCATAACAAAAAATGAGACACGTCTATCAATACTCTGCAATCTGAGACCGATCTGCCAGTAAAAAGTTCCCAGCTGTCTCTCATCATGAGCGGACTGCAATCAGCGTGAGGGGGGCGGTTGCATGGATATCGCGGCCCATGTTCACGGGCCTGATGGTACAGCTCAACCTTTGACAGCGGAATAGGGAAAACCCTACGATTGAATCTTAATCCCACTGGAACTGTGTTGACGGGTGTGCCGCGAGCTTCTTTTTTTCGGTCAGATTGTATGGCTGCATCAAACATGCATCACAATATTTTTTGAGCTAGAAAGGCGCTTATAGAGGTGTTACAGAGGCTATGACCGCTCAATGTGCAATAGGGGCCTTGTCTTCGCGGGGTGTGGTTTCTCGGACGAAGAATGTAATCACCGTACCGACAATCATCAGGGCTACGACAAGGCCATAACCTCTGAGTTCTTGCACGGCAGATGGCAATCCAGTTCTGGCGACGCCAATGTCGGCAAGAAAGCCAACGCTCGGTTGTGCTACAACGGGCAAAAGCATTACTACGAAATTGACAAACGCCAGTTTCATCCCGCGGTTGTGTCGTGCTGCATTGTCAGCCGTCATCACGAAGGATAGCGCCTGACCTCCAGTGGTGAAGCCGAGCATGCCCAGTAGTATGACGGTGAACCATGTGGGTTGGATGCTGGCGAACATGATCAATGAAGCAATAATTGTCGAGGCAATGGCGCAGCCCAAGTAGAGAATCTTTCTGCGTCCAAGGCGGTCGGCAAGGTATCCGAAGCCTACGCCACCCACAGCGAATCCGATGAAGACACAGGTCGTAGCAAGGCTTGCTCCTTTGATTGAGAGTCCAGATTCGATCTGTAAGAACGCATCGCCCCAGAGATCGCCGATGACAGAGATGGGGAGATACAGTCCTGCTGACGATAGGGCAATCAGCCAAAGTTGGCGGTCCTTGGCAATGTTCATAATAGTGGTGAGAATCGGTACAGGCAAATCCGGGTTGTAGCCGTCCTCCCTCATTAGTTCAATAAACCATGAAGGTCGGCGCGGCAACAAAAACCACAGCATGATGGCGATCCCGAAGCCTGCGATCGCGCAGGTTAACACTGGCGCACGCCAGCCAAAGGATTCAGCCATGACACTGAGAGGGTATTGTGCCGTTGAGGCGCCTAGAGTGCCCATAGCGACGGTTAAGCCCGGAATGATGCCGTGGCGGTGCGGAGGGAACCAAACCATCGCCAGATAGATAACGCCCAAGTACGCGACTGCGCTGCCCAATCCCTGCAGGAACCGCCCGATACCCATGGCTACGATGCTGTCGGAAGAGGCGAGAATGAGGCATCCCAGCGCAACGAAAATTGCCGCAGGAGCGACGACGAATCGCGTTCCAAAACGGTCTAATAGTCGGCCAACGACGAGTTGTGCCGGAGCATAGGCGAGAAAATACATGCTCATAGACAGGCCGAATGCGCCCTCGCTCGCGCCGGTAACCTCGAGAATATCTTTCTTAAGCACGCCAGGGGCAACTCGAGCAAAAAACTCGTAAAAGTAGAAAAGCGCCGCTACTAGGAAAAAAAGCCAGGGGCGTATCCCGCTGCGAGCGGCCTGGGCCTCGTTGCGAACGGCATTGCTAACCTGATGGTCGGTCATCGTGACGTGGAGCCGGTATTGCGCAATAAGCGCGAGGAAAGTGCACAATCGCAGCCAAAAATATGTTTCGGTAGACAGGTTGTCAATTCATGCAACATCGGTGATGACCTTTCCTCATGAGCACCTCTCTAAAAAGCAATTGACGCTATCGACGGCACATATTCTATGCCAGTACGACTGCGAAGAAATCGTCATGCTGTATTGCGTGATTCGATTTCTTTATTATCGATAAGAACCTCACAACTCTCAGTATAAGAAGTATTAACGGGTTGTCGAGGGTAATTTTTTCTCCTAATCCAGTGGCTCGGGGGAAAAGCTTATTTTGCCCTTAGCGATAATGGTTGATGCATCATCACCTGGGTCGACATTGGTAATAGTCATTACGGCATCAGTCTGCCGTTTTTCTAGGGTTAGTCCTTCGTCGGCTTCATGACGTGCGTTAAAAGAAGTGTGTGCAAATGCCAGTGGCGCAAAAGCTATAAGAATTTTTATTTCAATTCCCAAGTACCGTTTATACTTTTTATACTGGGCATATTTGTTAAGCTAGGGTATGTCCGACATTAACCCCGCTATCCGCCGTGTTCGCTCTCTTGCTGAAAGTGAAATCACGACGTTACTGAGCAACCTTGCCAGCCCTGTGCGGCTGGCATCGCAGTCGCCGAACGGCTTCCCGCTGATTTCCACACTGTGGGCTATCTACGAAGACGGTATTTTTTGGTGTATCACGCAACACCGCACGTTGTTGCGCCGCAATCTGGCGGCCAACCCGCGCTGCGCGTTTGAGATCGCGCTCGACGGTCAGCGCTTTAAGCTGTTGCGTGGCCAGGGGCTTGCATCGCTCGATCTCGCAGACGGTGGACGTATGACCGAATGCATAATCAACCGTTATTTAACCGATCCGAACGGACCGATTGCTACCGGCATGCGCAAGCAGGTCCTCACTGAATATGCCATTGCTATCCGGCCGCGGTGGGTGCGCGGGCAGGGCACGCGATGAAGATTGAGGGGGTTCTAGCCGTGCTCTGAAGAGGTCTAATGTCTGGGCATCTTGCTGGATGGCAACTCGATCACCAACGCGAATACAGTCTCGGCAATCACAGGCAATAAAAAGCCCCGACATGCGGGGCTGTAGACAAGGGCTACGTCTACGCTTTTTTGCGTCGAGCTATCCCAAATAATCCGAGTATCGCTGAACCGAACAGCCAAGCTGCGGCGGGGATAGGCACTGCTGATGGGGGCTCAACCAAAACGTTAATCTCTCCTGTTGCAGCGCTGTCGTCCTGATACCACCATGCTGCATATTTATCGACCTCTGCTTCGGCATAGACATCATAGCTAGTGCCAATGGCCAACCAAGAAACATCGAATGTACGATTGACTGCTTTAGCTGCCTCTTCTGCACTGGTAACCGCGAAATTGAAGGCCCACAACTCAGTATCCGAGAAATACCCGTCATTGTCATAGACCCACAATTCGACCTCATCACCTGCGTTCAGGACATGGTCGACTTCTGTGATAGCAACGGTTAGGGTCCCCCAGACAGCATCGAGACCTTCAGTAATGGTATCGGATATAGTCAGCGTAATCGTCAGATCATCATCAGTGTCACTGACAGTGGCTGCCTGTGCCGACACAGCAAGTAAAGAACACAATAGGGTCGCTGCAATAGCCAAGCCAAAATTTCGTAATTTGAATCTATTCATAGTGGAGACTCCACGTGATTAATTCTTCTTATATATTTAGCCCTTCGGGTTTTCACTCAACGGTTGAGAGAACGCTCAAAATGCTCAAGTTGTACCCAAATGTCACAACCGACTAGTGAATACGTAATTGATGTAACTGCAAATGACATGCCAAATAATAGAAAATGTAATGTTTTCAATGATTAAAGCCAATATGGCCTTTTCGCAATACGCCCAAGTGTAAAATATCCTGACACGTAAAGCGGGTCAGGAGAGCAACGCCTTGGAAGGTTTTCTAGGGTAAGTGAAGCATTAGTACTCTCAAGCCACTGAATTATATGTATTATTTTGAATTCGAGGGGGCACTCGTATCGCTTCTCATGCGACCGTTTCGAGTGTAAAATATCTTTACACCGTCATTGCCAAGAGCAGCCGGCCGATAGTATCGTGATCAGGCGTATACAGGGTTGACCATGCATTAAATGGGCCGCGCTTGGATGCGGCGGGAAATAAAGAAAATAAAGAAAATAAAGGAAATACCATGCCAGCCACAAAAGCCACAAAAGCTAATGTTAGGAGCATAATGACCCTGATGCGTCGATCTGCGACGTGTTTCGTGTTGCTGTTCAGCGCGATATTGACAGTGGTGCCGACGATGGCCGTGGCGGCGGTGGATTTCATCACCTTCGAGGCTGGCCCGGTCAGGCCGGTGGCACTGACCCCCGACGGTAACACACTGCTGGCGGTCAACACGCCAGACAACCACCTTGAAATCTTCTCTATCACGGACGGAGCGCTGACCAAAACCGCATCGGTGCCTGTAGGTATGGAGCCGGTTTCCGTGGTGGCGCGTAACAATAGCGAAGTATGGGTTGTCAATTTTCTTTCCGACAGTGTGAGCATTGTTGATCTTACCGTCAACCCACCGCAAGTCGTGCGCACACTGCTGGTAGGCGATGAGCCACGAGATATTCAGTTTGCCGGCACAGGCGACATTGACCGAGCATTTATTGCCACTTCACACAGAGGCCAGCACCGTGAGCATCCCTCAATTGCTACTGTGCCGGGTGCGGGTGATCCCGGACTTCTCACCCCGAGTATAGGGCGTCTAGACGTTTGGGTGTTTGACGCTAACAATCCAGGTCCGTCAGTCGGTGGGAACCCCATCGAAATACTCAGTTTTTATTCAGATAGTCCCCGGCCGCTAGTGGTAACGCCGGATCGGACTACCGTCTACGTCGCGGCTTTTTTCTCCGGCAACCAGACCGCCGTTGTCGGCGCAGGTCAGGTTCAGAGCAATGCACCGGGGCCGAGCACCGACGCAGATGGTGTGCCGCGTCCTTCTGTTGGCGCTATCGTAAACTTTAATGGCTCGGCGTGGCTTGATGCCGATGGGACGGATTGGAGTAGTTTTGTCAATTACGATCTTCCCGATTTAGACGTATTCGCTTTCAACGCCAACACCTTAGATACCGTTGCGGAATATAAAAGTGTCGGCACCTTAAATTTTAATATGGCCATTAACCCTGTGACGAACAAGGTCTATGTGAGCAACACTGATGCACATAACGAAATCATTTTTGAGGGCCCCGGCATTCACGGCGGCAGTACCGTTCAGGGGCAGGCCTATAAAAGCCGCATCACGGTAATCAATCCTGCTAATGGTGGCGTGAGTCCCAAGCACCTTAATCAACACATTGATTACAGTATGCTGCATACAGATGATGACGCGGACCATGCCGCTATCGAGGCACAGAAAGCTCATAGTCTTGCGACACCGCTGGAGATGGTGGTGTCCAGTGATGGCGCGACAATATACATGGCGGCCTATGGTTCTGCGAAAGTGGCGGTGTTTAATGCGGCGGACATAGAGGATGTAAACTTTGCGACAAATTTCGATCCCACGGCGAAAAGCGCTGACTACATCTCTACCGGGGGTGGGCCTGCCGGTATAGCCCTCGATGAAAATAATAATCAGCTGTACGTGTTAACTCGATTCGCAAACCAGATTGAGATTATTGACTTGACGAATAATAGCATTGTTGCGACGCATTCCCTGCACAACCCCGAGCCACAATCCGTAGTCGATGGACGTCAGTTTTTGTACGACGCTAATGCAACCTCGGGTAATGGTGAAATGAATTGCGCCAGCTGCCACCCCTTTGGCGAATGGGACAAGTTGGTCTGGAATTTGGGTGACCCTGACCATGCGATTGCGATAAACACGAATAATGCTTCTCCCGCTCTACCGCTGCCTATTGACGAGTTCATTCATGCCATGAAAGGCCCCATGGCAACGCAGTCGCTGCAGGGGCTGGCCGTTGCGGGTGGAATGCATTGGCGTGCCGATCGGGGCAGTGGTCAGGCTGGTCTGGATCCGTGTAGTGAGCCAACCGGAGCGGACTGCTCGGAGGCACTCCAGTTTTTAAACTTTATTGGCGCTTTTGAGGGTCTTTCGGGTATGTGGGGTACGATCACCATGAGTGAAATGGTCGCGTTTAAAGATTTTGCGCTGCAGATTACCATCCCGCCGGGGCCAGTTCGTGCCTTGGACAACTCTTTGAATGCCGCGCAGCAAGATGGTGCGAATCGATTCCTCCTTTCTAATATGGACGGCCCGGCGTCCTGTGAAGGTTGTCATGAACTCGACCCTGCACAAGGATTTTTTGGCACTAGTGGTGACCAAACGTTTGAGGGAGAGCCTCAGACCTTTAAGGTTCCCACGATGCGTAATATGTATAAAAAGGTCGGTAAGTTCGGGCACTCAACAACCTTGAATTCCGACACCAGTGGCACGCACCATGGTGACCAAATAGGCGGCATTGGATTTTTGCATGATGGGACAATAGACACTCTGGAGACCTTTGTTTCTTCACCGCTATTCACTCGTCTGAATGAACAGCAGGACCGCAACATGGCGCACTTCTCCTACGCATTTGACACTGATCTTGCTCCGATTGTGGGCCAGCAGGTGACGCTGACGGCCTTAAATGCGGTGTGGGCTAATCCGCGTATAGATCTGCTGGCTGCGCGCGCAGGGGCAATTTTTGAATCATTGATACTTGGCGGCACCGTCACTGAATGCGAGCTGGTGGTGAAGGGGAGCATGGCAGGTAAAGAGTTCGGGGCCGTTCGTCTGGCAAACGGGCAGTTCCGCACAGACACGGATGATGTCGTGTCTGATGCAGTCATTCGCGCTCTCGCCGTTACCGACGGTCCGGTCACTTACACCTGTGTTCCGCCTGGCTCTGGTACGCGTATGGGGATCAATCGTGACCGTGACAACTATCTGGATGGCTTGGACAACTGTCCCGCTGCTGCCAACAATGACCAGCAGGATTCTGATAGTGATGACGTCGGCGATGCGTGTGATCCGCTCTTCAACGACGGTGACTCTGACACCGTTCCAGATGCGATCGATAACTGTCCGTTAGTTCCTAACTCTGATCAGACGGATACTAATAACGATGGCACGGGTGACGCTTGCACTAAGCCCGCTGGCTGCGAATAGCCTTGGCAAGCGGCTACGCGTAATCGATCATTTGCGCGTAGTCTCATTCCCTAAAAGCACAGACTTTCCTGCCACGAATTTTGTCCATCAATACGTTCTATGTGGCCCTGCCACGGTCAAACCGCCAGCACCCTCTGCTCCGCCCGCATGGATGAAAACCTCTGCAGTGATTGTTGCGACCACGATGATGTTCTGTAGCCTTATAAAATAACAGTATTCGGTGTCTAATCAGGCATGGAAAGTTTACGAGGAGTCGGCAATGGAAATAGTGGTTAACATTCTCATCCCCATGTTCTTAATTATGCTTACCGGTTTTTTATGCATCCATTTTAAAATCTTGCCGCAAGAAACGCCGCATTTTTTAATTAGCTTTATCTTTAATGTTGCCGCACCCGCCCTCATTTTTATTGGCATGGCAACCGCGCCGCTGTCACAAATTTTCCATTGGGATTTTATTTTTGCCACGATAATAGCGATTGCTATTTGTTTTTTCCCTTGGATGTTTTTTATTAAAAAGTGTTACCCCCAAAAATCCACAGGGTTTGCCGCACTGATTGCTTATTCTGTCTCTCTAGGCAACTCAGCTTTTATTGGGCTGCCTATTTTGGTGCTAGTTGCGGGTAGCAAAGGGATGATTTTAGCGGTTGTCTCTTCGGTCATCGTAGTTTCAATTTTTATGCCGTCTGTTATTTATTTTATGAATAAAAGTATCAATAAGAATACCGAAAAAGTGAAATACGGTGTTTTGAAAGATGTCCTTAAGATCTTTAAAAACCCCATCGTATTGTCCGGCTTTTTAGGCATTCTATATTCAGCCGCAAATCTTCCAATGCCTGCGGTTGCAAAAAGTTATTTCACCACATTGGGTTCTGCTTTAGCACCGGTAGCTTTATTTGCCGTAGGAGCCGGAATTATGTGGGCTAATATAAAGGATTATTGGAAAATTTTAAGCGTCATGTCATTTTTCAAAATGATCATATGTCCAGCAATTGCTTATCTAGTTGCAGTGCTGTTGCATTTAAATAATCTGGAAACTTTTGCTTTGGTGCTAATCGCAGCCGTTCCATCGCCAAAAACAGCCTATATATTGGCAGAAGAGTATAATTTTGAACCGGAACTAATGGCAGGACATATTGCGTTAACCACCGTCATAGGGGTTGTTACCATCTTTGGTCTTATTTTGTTTGCATCAAGTGTTGACCCGACCTTGTTTAAGGCACTGGCAGGTTAGAGGGTCTGTTGATCGGGCGATGAATACAGGCACACGTTAGCGATGCTGAATTAGATAAGCCTATCGAAAGTTAAAAGCAGAAAAGCTGTTAGGCGTCACGATACGATGAGCGGCAGACATTACTTGCTGTGACTGCGACCTAACGCGTGCCGTTGAGATTCCAGTCGTACTTGCGGTAGCTGATGTCAAATGCTTCTTGCGCTAGAAGGTCTGCCACTTCCTTGTTGTCGACCATAGGCGCCAAGTAGGCCTGCAGTGAGCCACCGGCAGCTACGAAATCCTCCTCAAACCATTTGAAGAGACTGGACAGTTCTGCGTGCCGAGTGGCTGGGTTGAACTGGTTATGTTTCGGATTGTTGATGAAGCCCATTGCGGCCACGGTAAGTTGCTGATTTAGGTGTTGCGCCGTGTAAGCTTCAGATTGCAAAATCGGGCAGGACTGGCTTGCGCACACAATCGCGAAGTGAATGCGCGGTTCCTGCAGCGGGCGAATCAGCTCGTGCTCCAGCACATGCAGGGTGATACGGTTTCCGGCTACGAGGTATCCGTCGCGTTTGAAATACACGTAGCGCCCCAGCATGGTGCTGGGCGAACTGCCATCGAGTATGCCGCGGGCCGCAAGGATATTATAGGCGTTGATGTAGAAGGCCAGCTTTTTTTGCCGACCCATTTCACTGGTGTCAGCAGTGCCAATCTGATCTACCAGTGCATCAAAGCTTGGATTTTGCTGCCACTGGGTATAGTCCACGTCACCGTCGATGACCGCCTTGTTGAGTAGTGCGTCCCACGTTTCTAGGTCGAGCTCGGCGGCCGCTGGAAACGGCATAAACAGTAGGGCCACGAGCAGTATTTTTTGTACACTAAATCGAAGCGGTAATCTGAACATAATTGAAACTCCTAATATCACTCTGCAGAGGAAACCGTTAAAGTAATGCTATGAAAAAACGACACCTTTGTATTCCTTTGTTAACGATTATCTTGGCTGGTTGCACTAGTGCGCCGGAACAACCGGGCGCCGATACGGTATTGCCTCCTTGCGGGATGCTGCCGAACTGTGTCAACAGCTACAGTGGCACCGGTGGCAGCGCTATTGCACCCCTGCAGGCCACAACTGAACAGTGGCAAGCGCTTAAGCGATGGCTGGCGCAACAGGACAATTGGACGATTACGGAGGAGACACCCGATTTCTTGCAGGCTGTAGTCAAAACCCCGCTGATGCAGTTCCGTGATGACGTGCAGCTGGTGTTTGACCGACAGGCTGGTGAACTCCAGGTGCGCTCGTCTTCTCGGCTCGGAATCAGCGATATGGGGGCCAATCGGAGACGCATAGAGAGTTTGCGAACTCATTTGGCCAGTGAAGCTGCTGCTGCGGCCGCCGATTGACGCTGTTTATGCACTTGGCTAGCTGAGTGCCGTTCCCATGGTGTTGATCATCTCCAGTACCGTATCCAGGCGCACTTGCGCGCTGGTCATTTCTAGTAGTGCCTGCGAAGTCTCCGGTGGCATACCCAGCAGTCCAGCCACGGCGAAGCTGAACGTCTGCGCCGGCATCGCTTGCCAGTGAACGCTATTGAGCATGTCCTGAGCGTCCTCATTGCCGTGGGTCACTGCCAGCAGTCGCTGTAAGATTTTCGATTGGCTTTGTTGCAATGTGAGTTCGCCAGTTTCGTCGAGAGCCTCGTCCAAAAGTTCTTCGCAGGCCCATATGCCAAACGGGAGCGTCTGTTTTTCCTCGCCCAGTTTAAGGCGTATCGTGTTGTCTACCTGAATTAGCATCCGTCCATCTTCCAGTTCCTCCAGCAGTTCCACAGGGCCGGCGGAAAAGATGCCTTGGGGCTTATAGGTGGTCTGATTACTGTTGAGTGCTTCCTCGACCGTTTGTTCACGGTCTTTGCGGTGCAGTACTTTTTCGGTATGACAAACGCCCATCAGCAAATTTTGATCGATACAGTGGCGCACCATCTGGCGATAGCGAGGCTCGAACACATGCAAAGAGCAGGGGACCCCGGGGAAGTTTACGGAGCTGGGGATCGGGAACAGGGCAACATCTGGCATAGGCTTACTCCAAGAGATATCAAATATTATACGTTAGCACCGCGGGAACGGATTAGCAGGCAGGGCGGCGAGTTTCTGTTTCACATGGAAGATAGCAGTGAACGGGCGATGCGGTTTGCGCGCGTCTCAAATCAACCGCGTTTCCTCAGTCTGGGAACAAGAGCCGGCGTGTTCTTCCTGTAAGTGATATAAGCCGGATCATTTCCCCAACGTCGATTGGCTTTGCGCTCGAGCAAGGGGATGCCGCTAATGCGCACCAGCAACAGATAGACAAACAGGGGTGATACCAGTGTTAGATACTGCCCGCCATCCAATACGGGAAGCGTCAGCAACGCTATACCCGTCCACAGTATGATCTCGCCAAAATAGTTGGGGTGCCGAGAAAGAGACCACAGGCCCGTAGTAATAAAGGTATCGCTACCGTGTGCCTGCCTGAACTGACGTTTCTGCCTATCGGCAATGACTTCAACGGCGAAGCCAGATAGCCAAAGTGCCATGGCAATACCATCAACGATATTCAACGGAACAGACCTGCCACTACTCAGTGCCGCGAGCGCCGCTCCAGCCGTCACCGTGACCCAAAGTCCCTGCAGCATCCAGGTGCGAAAAAAAAGTAGCGCCGAAGGTTTAATCTTATCAAAACGGGAGTCACCGCCATCTCGCGCAATGCGACTGAAGAGAAAGCTCCCGAGCCGAGCAGCCCAAATGAGGATGAAGAATGCGATGAGCATTTGTCGGAAGTCAACCTCTCCACTGCACAGAAGAACCAGTGCGATCGCGCTGATATAGGTCAGACTGCCAATCAAATCGTAGTAACGCTCGGTCTGATACAGGAAGGCCGGTATAAAGCCCAGACCTTGAAGGGCGAAAATCCCCAACACGGCCCAAGCCATTACGGGCAGCGAGTAAAACATCAAGCCACCCCAGCTACCTGACCCTGTAATCACTAGGGCAATAATGGCAATGACGAAAAATGCTTTCATTTACACCTCATCCAAAATGGTTGCAATGGCTACACCACACGCAGTCTGGTCTGGCTCTGCCATCAAGAACGTGTGCTTCTCTCACGCTGGAATCTGCCGCCCAAGGGTTCGCGGTCGTCCCGTGTGCTGGATCTTCAGGTCGGGGGGGGATCCTTGTTTTCAGAGGGGCGCAGTCTACTCATAAAGTTCTCCGCCAAGCCTTCGTAGAGAGACGTCGGACAGACCAGGCGGGAAGCCTCGAAAGCCAGCATGGAGGCGAGTGCGAGAGGCAGAGTCATGAAGCGCGCATCGGTCATCTCGACCAGAATGACAAATGCGGTAATCGGGCTTTGCACGACGCCGGAAAAATAGCTCACCATGCAGAGGAGGATCACAGCTTGGGGGTCCATGAACTCCAGAAAGGGAGCGGTCAGTTGTCCCAACGCGGCGCCGGTTGCCAAGCTCGGATCAAAAAGACCTCCGGGAATGCCGCTGAGCAGGGCAATCCAATTCCCCAGAGCAATTGCGCCAAATCCCCAAGTGGGGACCTCGGTCCCTTCCATGAGAATGGCTTGTGCGTGCGGGTATCCACTACCGTAGCTGAATCCGTCCGAAACGATCGCGAGCAGCGCCATTGCCGCGCCCAGAGAGGCGGCTGCCAGCAGGGGACGTCGGCGATAGAAACGACCATAGGGGCGAGTGGTCAGCAGCAGGCTCTGGGCAAAAAGCCCACCGAGGAGGCCGAAGACCACTCCGAGAACGGGCACGACTAGCCATTCCAGCGGCTGTTCCAGTCGGGTTTCGAGTTTTCCGTAAAACAAATAATCGCCAAAAAGAGCCATGCACACGATACACGCGACCAAGACTGTCCGGACTATGGTGCCTGCATTTTCCTTCTCGAAGGAACGGCCAATTTCTTCGACCGCAAAAACGACACCGGCGATTGGCGTATTGAAAGCCGCTGCGATCCCGGCTGCGCCGCCGGCAAGAATCAGCCCTCGTTGCACCAGCCAACCCTGAAAATTTCCCCAGCGATTCGAGAGGTACATGAAGCACGCACCAGCATGAACGGAGGGGCCTTCGCGGCCGATCGTCATTCCGGCAAACAAGCCAATGGCAAGAAGCAGTCCTTTGCCCACAAGAATACGCCAGGAAAGAACATGATCGCGAGCCGGACCGTCCTCGATCTTCAACGCAGCAATGGCCTGCGGAATCCCGGTGCCATCAGTGCCACGGAAAAAGCGGTCGCGTAGCTGACAGATAAGAATCATGCCGAAGAAAAGCATGGCCGGCTGAATCCACGGTGAAACCGTTGCGAGCCAATGTGAGAACTGGACACTCCAATCGTCAAGGTATCGGAACAGGGCGGCTACAGCGCCGGTTGCCGATGCGGCCAGAATCCAAACAGAGTGTCTGCGGAGCGCGCGCCAAGAGAACAGACTCTCCCGCAAACGAGATGTCTTCGGTAATTCCATCAGGCGCGAAGCCATTGAAGGCAGCGGTAAATAAGGTCTTGTTTGGAGCTGTGATGGGAGAGCGGTAGCTCCTCGCCAGAGTTCAGCTCGGGAACGAAGTTGTTGACAAGCACCTTACCCAATTCGACACCCCATTGATCAAACGAGTTGATATTCCAAATCGTTCCCTTTTGGAAGATTAGCACATTTATGATAGCAGGCGACCGTCTCAGCCGCGACAAGCGGTCGCGCTTGTGCGAAATGTTCAAAGAAGGGTCGCCGTATCCCCGGTCCCTGCGTCATGTCCGTGACCGGTGGCATCTTGGAAGCCATCACGGGTGAGTTTGCAAGCGTCAGCAACCGGCGCATTAAGGGGGGCTGGGCGTGGGAGCTTGAGTATGATCCCGATGGGTCCGGCAATAATAGCGAGACTGCCGCGGTATCAGCAGTACCACTGCTCGCAGCCGCATGGCTATTCATCTCAGCAATCGTAGGCTTAACCGGCGCGAAGCGTATGCCGGGGTCAAATCACTGCATAGACTGTTTATTGTGTATCGCTCACGTCGCTGCCTGCCGGGGCACGCGCGATCACCACCTTTCCATCCGTTAACCTAATAGTATCCCCTGGGTCGTGATCCATCCGAACTTCACCAGTCGTATCGCCAATTTGATATTTAACGTCATAGGCCACCGTGCGCTCGCTTACATCAACCACAGTCTTGCAAACACGCTCAGTCGTCTGATAGGTGTCATTCTTCTGCATTTCTTCTTGCGTCTTGTTGCCCGCGTAACCGCCTGCCGCAGCCCCGGCTATTTTAGCCGCCGTATTTTTTCCTCCGCCACCGATTGCATTGCCAAGTAAACCACCCGCTACGGCTCCAATGACCGAGCCAGCAATTTTATGCTTATCCTTGACAGGCTCTTGCCTCGTCACTAACTGATCACTACATTCCTGGCGCGGCGTGCGCACGCTTTCCGTGACAGGCGTCGCTGACAAAACCTGAGCATATTCCGATCCGCTTAACATGCGGTATCCGGCAAAACCACCGAACGCCGTCGCGATACCGGCGCCAAACACAACTCCAACCAAAACCGACTTGTTCATACCAGGCTATCCTTTGAGTGTTGCTATGAAGTATAGACCACCGAGTCTAGTTCCAGCCAGAACAAACGAACAGTTTGTTGCTGAGGGGGACGCCGGTGTTGCTAGCGCTCATCCGTTGGCTACACAAGCAGGTATAGACTGTTTGAAAGCAGGCGATGATGCATTCCGCATTAATTGCAACAGCGATCACCCTGGTTGTAGTGGAACCCATGATGAGTAGTATTTTGGGGGTTGGCCTAGCCATGCTTTATTCTAAAAAAGAAGGCTGCAGCGTTTGTAACTTTTCCGGTCGAGTACCGCAAAAATTTACTGCACAGGAGTGGAGTGAAAATAAATCTGATGCTCTATCTATTGTATCGCCACAAGCGCTAGCAGGCTGGATAGCCATCCATGATAAATATGCAACACTGCCTTTCAACACACTTATAAGAGATTGATTTTAATAAGGTTTAATGATGCGGAGACTACTGCTTTCGTAATATTGATATCTAAAGACATGTTGGCTGGCGATATGGATAGGGTTAAAAGACAGTGGGATGCACGGAAGGAAACTAATGGTGAACGGCGTTCCAGTCACTATACCAGCCCCATCGCCATATTTTCTGCGCTTGGAAGTATAGGAAAAATAAACCGGCTGTTCAGGAGATTTCGTCACTGACCCTGCTAACTGAACTGGAAAAATTCGCGAAATACCCGCCTACTGGCCTGAAAAGTTATTCGCTGAGGTGATCGCACAATTCAAATTTTTTCATTCCTGAACGATAGCATGCAATCTGCCGTACCACACATTTTTCAGTGGCGTCCTTGCTGATTTGGGGCTGTGGATTCGCGTCCTGCGAAAAGAGGTAATGGCCCAGGGGGTGCTCGGGAGGTTGGCATACGGTGCGATAGGGTAGGGCGGCCTTGTTTCTTCCCGCGAAGATGGGCCAGGATGCACCGATGACCTTTATCAATCCACCACAGCGATCGCAAACTTCAAGCAATTCCCGGCGATTAATCTGAAGTGTTACTCGAGACGGTGAGCACGCAATCGCAATCTTTTCACTGTTTCTAGGCAATTCGCACTTGGCATTGTCGCATTGCTTACCCCTTTGAGTTGAGGCAGGACTGTAAGTCACAGAAATTATTAAAGTCTGACTTGATCCAATAGCCCATCTCCTTACGTATTAGCCTGTCTGATACACGAGCCAGTAATGAACGTTCGCCTCTAAGCAGGACATCAATGTGAGTAAGCAGGAAAATAGCGCTAGGCCCGTTACCCCTTGGGATATTTTAGTGGAAAAGCTCAGGACTCTGGGTGAGCAAGCCAAGTCCATCGCCGATCTTGATGCCTCTTTTCTCGAAACCCTGTCCGAATCGCTCGTGTTAGCGCAGGGTATGAATCCCTATATAGGGAGTATTACGACTGAAGAATCGGGTGATTTGCAAAATTTAGTGCAGCGCACACAAACTGAGGATTGGCAAAAACGGTTTCAAGACGGAGACACGACACTTGGCCTCGAACAGGAAATGGTCTCAGGCCATATTGAGGGGCAGTTTTTAAAGATGCTGGTGCATGCAACGCAAGCAAAAGCGATTTTGGAGATCGGGCTGTTTACAGGATATTCTGCCTTAGCTATGGCAGAGGCCTTGCCCGCTGATGGCGAGATCGTTGCCTGTGAAATTGACCCCTATGCAGCTGACTTTGCCCGTCACTGCTTTGAGGCAACCGCACACAATTCGAAAATTGCGATAGAAGTTGGGCCAGCAAAGGACTCTTTGCTGACGCTCGCGAATCAGGGTCGCCAGTTCGAGCTGATTTTTATTGATGCTGACAAAGCGGGCTATATCGCCTACCTAGACTTTGTAATCTCCAACGGGTTATTGACCAAAGGTGGGTTAATTGTCATCGACAACACGCTTATGCAAGGAGAACCCTACACGCGTAACAATATCGGTGCCAATGGAGAAGCTATCGAAAAGTTCAATCAGTTTGTCGCGGCTGATCGGCGAGTAGAGCAGGTCGTACTGCCGATCCGCGATGGCATTACCTTAATTCGCATTCTTTGACTGCCCAGATAGTCGGACATTGTTTATGAATATAAGGCTGAAGAATCTGCTGGTAGCGACCGGGCTGACGTTACTCTTGCCCGTGACGCTCGTGGTGGTTCTGGTATCACTAATAGCGCGCTTGATCGACGTGGTAGTCTCAAAGGTTGTTGCTGAACATAAAGGCCACCAGCAGGTTGCACTCAAGAAAACGATTCTGATCAGTGGCGGTAAGATGACGAAGGCGCTTACGCTAGCGCGCGCGTTTCACGCGGCCGGGCACCGTGTCATTCTTGCTGAAACGCAGAGGTACGCATCGACCGGGCACCGCTTTTCATTCGCTGTGAGCAAATTCTATACGATACCCGGCCCCCAAGATCCTAATTACACTCAGGCTCTGTTAAGCATCATTCAGAAAGAAAACGTCGATGAATACGTCCCTGTGTGCAGTCCTCTGGCCAGTTTCTACGATTCTTACGCCATTCCATCCCTTGCGCCATTCTGCCGCGTCGTGCATGTCGACCCGGACAACATTGTCGATCTCGACGACAAATACAAATTTGCCAAGAAAGCAGAGCAGTTAGGGCTTCGCGTACCCAAAACGCTACTCGTCACCGACCCTCAGCAGGTGGTAGATTTCGACTTTACTGACGAGTCGCGGCCGTTTATTTTGAAGAGCATTGCGTATGACGCAATACGCCGGCTCGATCTCACCCGATTGCCTCTTGAAACTTCTGAAAAAACCGCTTCTTTTGCCAAATCGTTACCCATATCGACTGACAACCCTTGGATCTTGCAGGAGTTTATAGAAGGGGATGAATACTGTACGCATGGAACGGTTATTAACGGTGTTTTGACGGTGTACTGCTGCTGCGAGTCTTCGGCGTTCCAGATTAACTATTCGCACGTAGAGCAAGCAGACATTGAAGAGTGGGTCACCCACTTTGTGTCAGCAATGGAATTTACCGGTCAAGCCTCGTTTGATTTTATACGCGCGAGTGATGATGGGAAATTTTATGCCATAGAGTGTAATCCGCGGGCCCACTCTGCCATAACGCTGTTTAGTAACCGTCCAGAGCTTGCTATGGCGAATCTCAGTAGCACGGCTGATTTTTATCCACTCAAGCCGTTAGAGAACTGCCGGCCGACTTACTGGCTTTTTCATGAACTGTGGAGATTTGTTAATCAGCTTCGCTCACCTCGAGATGCGCTAGCCGTCGTCAAAACAATCTTGACGGGTAAAGACTCCGTGTTCAATTGGCGTGATCCGCTTCCTTTTTTGATGCTCCATCACTGGCATATTCCTTCACTGTTGGTGAAGGATCTTCAGGAACAGCGTGGTTGGCTCCGGATTGACTTCAATATTGGCAAGCTGGTGCAAGAGGGTGGTGATTAAGCATGCACCCGAGGCACATATTACAGCTGGTAGGTTCTCCAACGGACGCATTTCATTGCGAGCTGTCACAAATGTATGCAGTAGGCTGCGCTAACGCCCTGTCTGGAATTGCGTTGTATCGTTTTTCCTATGCCCATATGTCCCCTGACGGCGCTTGGTGCTTTCCTGAATCTCTCTCTTTACACGACAGGCAGACCGCACAGAAATATGAAACGGTAGAGGCGTTAGCGATCATTGCGTCTATGGGTGTCGACTGCGGTTTGCCACAACTATTTTGTTTGCGCGGGATGACGGAGTGCCGCGCCATATTTAGAATTCTAGACATACCGTTCATAGGCAATAATCCACTTCAAATGGACTTATCGGCAGACAAAGTACTGGCGCGCAATATCGTGTCGGCAAGCGGCGTGAGGGTGCCGCAGGGGGAAGTTATTACAAAGGCACTGTGCTTATCAGGGCATAGGTCAACGGTCTCTTATCCTGTGGTGGTCAAACCCGTAGGTTCTGACAACTCTCACGGGGTGAGCTTAGTGACAGACCCCGCTCAACTTGGCAATGCAATTGCTGATGCGCACTTTTATCATGAGCAGGTGTTGATCGAAAAATACATAGAGTTAGGACGAGAAGTGCGCTGCGGGATTGTTCAGAGGGATGAGGGTTTGGTGTGCCTACCACTTGAGGAATATGCCGTTGACGCGGATAAGCGCCCTATCCGCTTGCACAGTGACAAGCTGGTGCGTGACCGCGACGAGCTATTGGAGTTGCCGGCAGCCGCTCTTGATCTAACCTGGATTGTTGATCAAGAAGACCCCGTAACCCAGATCGTACACAGTGCGGCCTTGAAATGTTATGCAGCGCTTGGGTGTCGCCACTATGGTCTATTTGATTTCAGGGTTGACCCAAGCGGAGTTCCTTGGTTTTTGGAAGCCGGTTTATATTGCTCTTTTTCTCCTCGAAGCGTGATTGTCAAAATGTGCGAGGCTCACGGGATATCACTGGAAAACTATTTTGCGGAAAGTGTGCAGTTGGCAATCGACGGTGGCTAAAATGTGTCGCAAATTCGTGCCCTATCTTTCTTAATTATTACCTACCCACTTAATCTACTGGAAGCATTTAATGAGCGATCTACTCTCTCGACTACACTCTTTCTCACAAAGCTATTCGATAAAATATAGCGGTAAAGAAAATCTACAGCCGACGCTTGATAGGTTGGTCCAACAGCAGTCGTTTAAAGTCATTCTGTCGGAGTTGATTGAGCAGCCGGTTTTTTCTAAGGATTTTGGTCAACAATTTGCAAGCTTAGGCGCGGTGGAGGGGATTGCGCCAAGCCGGTTGTTGCGTGGCTCCTTGAATTTAGCACTTGGGCATTTTTTGACGCTCTTTGCGCAATTGGTTGAATCCTTAAGCGGAGGGAGTCGGGGCACCGATAGTGCTCGTCATGTTGCGGGAGAGGGTGCTCTCGATATTGGGCAATGGAGAGCATTGGCTGATGGCGTGCTTGAAGATGACGATATCAAAGACATCAAGTTAATTACCTACCTGACATCGATCGTTAGTGACGCTGCGACTGTTTCGTACTATTCAGGCCTTCGTGAAAGATTGGTCATCGATAACCCACACGCCATCTACCCAACATCAGGATATAGAGAATCTGATGGCTCAGTGGTTAGTACTTCTGATAATCTGACGAGCGAAGCTGTAATGAGCTTTAGTACATTCGCGACGATCCGAACTGTCGACGACTCTTTAAATTGTGGCAATAACGTGTTGCGAGATATCTACAAACCTTTGGGCCGCTGCGTCTGTTTGATCGACGAAAATGTCGAGACAATCTATGGCCGCGAAATCAGCACGTATTTTGAACACCATAATATTAGTCTTGAAAAATTAGTGTATCGGGCTATGGAGATTGATAAGGGCATCGACACCGTAGAAAGTATGTTGGGTGACTTTAAACGCTGTGGCGTTTCACGTAATGAACCTATTTTGATTATAGGCGGCGGTGTTTTGTCTGATACGGGAGGTCTAGCCTCGGCATTATACGGACGAAATACACCCTATGTGATGTTGTCTACCTCGATCGTCACAGGTATCGATGCTGGTCCATCACCGCGCACGTGTTGCGATGGCTTTGGCTACAAAAATTTGTTAGGTGCTTATCATCCACCTGTCGTTTCAATTACGGATAGATTTTTCTTTAAATCTTTGAGTGAAGGCTGGTTGCGCCACGGCATCGCTGAGATTATCAAGATGGCTGTTGTTAAAAATCTCACGTTATTTGAGCAGTTAGAGTCGGCGAATGCAGCGTTAATTTCTACGCGCTTTGGTACTAAGGACTGCAACGACAATGATGCCATCCAAACACAGTCGCAAGCGATTCTTGGGGGAGCTCTTAAGTCTTATATTGAGGCTGAATATGACAATCTTTATGAGACTCATCAGTGCAGGCCCCATGCGTACGGGCACACCTGGTCCCCTGGATTTGAGATAGAAGCAGGGCTTCTGCATGGCCACGCGGTCGCAATTGGTATGGGACTGGGCGCCTATCTGAGTCATCAGGCGGGTTGGATAACCGAGAATGAATTGTTTCGGATTCTAAAACTGATGAGCGACTTTGGTCTGAGCCTTTGGCATGACATTTTGGAGGACCAAAATGTCATGGAAGCGTCACATGCAAAAATTATAGAGAAACGTGGCGGTAATCTTGTTGCGCCTCTTCCGAGAGGGGGCATAGGGAGCTGCGGGTATTTGAATGATCTTAGTGCGGTAGATTTATGTGCGGCTATTCCACTATACAAGAGTATGTGCGCCACTTTCCCTAGAGACGGAAGGGGTGTTGAGCCTTTGTGTAGCGACGTTGGCTTGGAGAGCCCGTCGACTGTAGCGGCCGTATCGTAACCCTCACCCTTCTTAAACGATTAATCTGTTTGGAAATGACTTATGAAATTCTCACATATAATTTTTGGTGGTATTGGAACCCTGGTTGAAACCTCCGAGTATCAGTATCAAGCGTATAACACTGCGCTGGTGCTCAATGACATCGACTACCATTGGGAGCGTGAAGATTATGTCGCATCGCTGTCAATCAGCGGCGGGCCTCTGCGCCTGGAAATGATTCAGATGGAAAACGGCAGTCGACTAACTGGTGAGCAAATAGTCAACGTTCATCTCGATAAGACCCGTGTTTTCAATGCGCTCATTCGCGAACGGGGTCTCAAGTTGAGGGAGGGGGCCGATGAGTTGATAGAATTTTGTTTGAAACGAGACGTGAAGCTAGCATGGGCAACTACCACTAGCCAAGACAACATCGACGCAATTACTGATTCTTTGCACAACGACTTATTGGTTCAATCATTAGTAAAAACCACAAATTCAACCTTTGTCGAGAACCCAAAGCCAAACTCTGAAATCTACGAAAAAGTGATGGAGTCTCTGGGCATCACCGTGAACGATGTGATCGCCATCGAAGATAGTCCTAGTGGTGTCAAATCTGCGTGTGATGCTGGAATTACGACTCTAGCGTTTCCGGGTGAAATGAACTCAGGCAAAGACTTTCCTGCTGCCCTCAAGATTATTTCAGGCCTCAGCGAAGTCGTTGGGTATATTGAGTAGGCCCGCCGCTGTTTGGATGTTCATCGGCGACATGCGCTGATGGGCTTATGACAGCATGCATTAATGCAGCATCGGGTGTTACAACTCAAAGTATAGGAAAAATAAACGGGAAGTATAGGACAAATAAAAGCGCTATCGTGAGTAGGTCTTCTTATGGGTATGAGCCACAAGGTCTGAAAAGACCGGGGGTAGCCGGTCGATCACTGTGACATCTTGTCGGCCTCAGTCATCGAACAATTTATATCCTTCCATTGCTGCACTGTTGAACGCAGAAAGGCGAGCCAGACGTTTTCAAACGCTTTACGGTCCCGCTGTTACTATTACCGCTTATAGTGCAAAACACCCCAAACCAATTGCTCGGCTTCTTTTGCATTAATCCAGCTTTGCAATCCTGTTATCATTTTATCTAAATAGGCGGGACTAATATCAACAACCAATTCTTCATAGCGATCCAGTAGTTGTTGCCGAACAGCCGAATAATGCACGCCCAATTGGTCTGTAAGTATATTAGAAGATAATGCTTTAAACCCTAATTTGCCGAAGTATGCTTGGTAAAACTCGGTAGTTGATAAAGATTCAAGATCCAAGCGATCATATACGGGTTGAAGCGCGTCGGTATCACAGAAATCAATCTGCATTGGGTCGGTAAAAATAATCTCGCCCCCCGTGGTTAACACGCGATCTATTTCTTGCAATATCTGAGGTCGATCTCCGCTATGCAAAAAAGCGTCCTGAGACCAAACAATGTCAAAGCTACCGTTATCACATGGTACATTTTCAAAACTGCCATGTAACACGCTGATTTTATCAGCTAAATTATGCTCCTTATTGAGTAGGCGATTGCGTTCATTTTGCGTTTCGCTTAAATTTAGGCAAGTGACTTGGCAGCCATGTTTTTCAGCTAAATAACGCGCCGCACCACCGTAACCGGCACCAAGGTCAAGCACTCTACTATTTTCATCCAAAGTAATTAATGTCGTTGCCATTAGCTCAACGGTTTTTCGACTGGCTTCAAAAATGGATAACCCTGATTCGTATAAACCAATGTGTATATCTTCGCCACCCCAAACACGCTCATA
Organism: Halioglobus sp. Uisw_031; assembly: GCF_047729875.1. Classification (NCBI taxonomy): domain Bacteria; kingdom Pseudomonadati; phylum Pseudomonadota; class Gammaproteobacteria; order Cellvibrionales; family Halieaceae; genus Halioglobus; species Halioglobus sp. Uisw_031. The sequence continues at coordinate 1,517,286 of NZ_CP159826.1, forward strand.
AAAAATATCTGCGTCACTGCTGTCGTAATAATTTTCTGCCACTGATTCGGCAGCATTTCTATTCTTCATATTTGTTACTCTGCTTCATCTGGATTTTTGGCATACGATTTTTTAACGACATGAACAAAAAAGTCAGGTTCGTCGTCATGAAAGGTCTCTTGGAAATCACCAAAGGTTTCCACAGTCTGAAAGCCGCTCTCTAATAATAAGTTGCGCATGTATTTTTTGCGTAAAGGAAACATATTTAAGTGGTGTTTTGATCCATCGCTGAAGGCGTACTCAAATCTGGCCAAGCCATCATCAATATGCACGGGTTCGGCAGATACTTTGTCACCGCAATAGTAATACTTATGCTTGCTGGAAAAACCTTTGTCTAGAATATTGTCATAATTCCTTTGATCAAGAATAAGTACACCGTCGTGCTTCAGCACTGAGTAAAACTCAGCCAAACAGCGACGTCTATCGTCTTCATCAAACAAATGCGTAAACGAGTTGCCCAGACAAATGACAGCATCGTACCTTCCATCAACATCTCGGTTTAACCAGCGCCAATCAGCGTGAACCGACTGCAACACATGACCATATTTTTTTGCGTTATCAAACGCCTTTATCAACATTTGGCCGTTTCCATCGGCACTGGTTACATTAAAACCCGCATTAAGTAACTGCACCGAATGGAAGCCTGTTCCTGTGGCAACATCCAATACTTTATGCTTACCAAGTTCCTTCAACTGATCAATGAAAAAACGGCCTTCACTGTCAGCTCTGGCCTCCCAATCAATCAGCTCATCCCAGCGCTCAACAAAATTCTTAACATATTCCGCTTGGTAGTTATCTGATTCGCGCCTTTTGGTTGGCTTTTCGCCAAAATCTTGCTTCTTGGGTATTTCATCCAGTGACAGAACTGTTGTTTCGCTCATTTTCTTGCCTCTATTGATCGGTTTCGAGCGTCACTATAGACAGTTAACCAGTAAAAGTCCTTTGAATTCAAAGTATAAAAAAATAATTATACATATAATCACAGCTATATACTCTAGATTAAACCAGCTAACATGTTGATATATATAGTTAATAATTACTTCGATGTCTAAGGAATAATTGCTTAGAGTTATAAAGAAAATAGCGTGATTATTGAATAAGGGTAAACTTTTCATTTTAGGCACCTACAAAGTGTAGGAAAAATAAACCGGCTGTTGAGTGTAGGTTTCCTGACTGATCCTGCCGACTGAGAGGGAGAAATGTGCGAAATACCCGTCTATTGACCTGAAAAATTTTCGCGGCGGTGCTCGTGCAATTTATATCCGCCCATTCCAGAACGAGCATGCGCAAAAGTCCCTGCCACGAGGTTGTCTAGCGTCCTTGCTGATTTGGGGCTGTGGATTCGCTTCGCGCCTTTGCCGCGTTTGGCCGGTGTAACGAACTCGCTCTAGCCCTGGATCAGGCCGATCGAGTGAACGAATGGTGCGAATCATGAAGGCCTTGCGACCCTGTTGTGGGTCGATGGCGATACGGTACGACACAGAACTGCCCAGAATATGGGGCATGGCATCGGTGTCTTCGGCGGGGTCGGGTTCCAGCCAGGCGCTCTCGGTGTCCTGTTCCAGGAAGCCCTGGCGTTCGAGACAGTGACTGATCAGCTAAACCAGGTCTTCCAGCTCACCATTGTACGGCGCCTTAACGCGTTGAAAGCGGGGCGGACGATCGTCGCGACACACGTAGACTCCGCCCAGAAACAGGATATGGAAGTAGATATTCACGTCCAGTGTACTACCAAAACGCTGAATCAGCGTTACGGCCCCGGTCGCGCCATCCATAAGCGAATATCCAGCCTTATGGATCAAATGGGTCGTAAGTGTCCGGTAAACGATACGCAGAACCTTGTCCATGGCCTGAGGATGGGCGGCCATAGAAACTTCAACCTTCTTGACACTCCAGGTATCATGTTGATCGCAAAACATCATAAAGAGTGAAGTGCTGGATTTGGGAAGCTCCATAACGTCTCGCGCGTTGTGTTTGTGAGGAAGCCTCCAGGGCTGACGCGGCAGGTATTTACTGATTGAGCCTCGACACGACCCTAAGGCTGTCTTCCATGGCTGGGATAGTAATTTATATCATCACGGTCGGCTAATGCACTCATTTAGCTGTCTGATAGTCAGACCTCTAGACAGAGGAGGTTGTTAGCTTTTGCTAACTCTCGCCAGCCTGCTCTTTATATCGCTTGTTGTACTATATGCGCTGCAAACTTGGCGCAATAATTCTAGCGTCGATCCGATTTTTACTCGAGGTAGAAAAAGGTTCAAAAAAATTTAATAGCGACCATTATTTTTTCCTTCCGATGACTAGGAACAGACCGCCTTCAGAACCAAAAGATGAAAATAGCATGGCAATTTGGGAAAAAATTCTCGTTGCCAAATCGCCTCTATTTCCCCCATTAAACATATCTTCATAATCGACGGCGTTCATATCACAGCTGGGTATAGAACTAATAAATTCAACATTATTTTCGTCAAACCAGTCAAGCACCTCATCCAAGGTATGTAAAGACTCTACAGGGTGTTCGTATTGATCTTGAAACCACGCAAGTTTTTTCTGCTTCGATATATCTTTTCTAAGGATTGGATCTAGAAATGACACTATTGCCCTAGCTAATTCCCCTTTTCCTAATAGCCTAAACAAAAATTGTCGAAATACCGTTCGGAGTCTTCCATACAAATTATAGAGGCCAATAATTATATAGCCATCAGGCCTAGCCCAATTTGCAATCAGCTTAAACCCTTCTTTCGCACTTTCAGTGTGGTGGAGGACGCCAGAGCACCAGACGATATCAAAATATCCTGGAATAAACGAATCACTAAATAAATCGCCGTTTACAAAAGTTACGTTATCAATTTTATTTTTCTCTGCAAAATCTAATCCAAGTCGAAGAGACTCTAAAGTGGGGTCAAAAGCGACTATTTTATTATTGGTTCCACTTGCAAGGGCAATGCTTAATTGTGAGGTTCCACTTCCAACTTCAATTATATTTTTTCCAAAGCCACAAAACTTTTTGAAATTTGAAGTAAATGCATTCCCTTCCATTTTCTTTGTTAGGTCTTGAATCGTTTCCATGTCATCATAATTTGGGAATGGATTTGCTGTATAAAAATTTTCAACTAACTCAGCAGTCTCACGTTTTTTGCCCACCTGAATGATGTTTTCAAGCTCCAGCTTTTTTACGCTTACATTTTTTTTAAACATTAAAAAACTCACAAATAATTAGCAGAATATATTACACGTAATATCTAATTAACCTTTAAATAGTATGGCATGAAAATATTTCGTGTTGACTCCACTACTATCCTTCCAATCATCAACTCGAATTACTGAAGAAGCGCCACGGGTTACACAAGGCGCTACTGTGTTCTCAAGCTCGCTAAAATAATGTGTAGATAAAGGGGGCAACGGCAGAACCTTGGGCCAGTACTAGCAAGCCGCCGAGTAGAACTAGCAGGATCATTATAGGGGCAAGCCAGAACTTCTTCCGTTCGCGCATGAATCCCCACAGGTCTTTCAGTAAATCAAACATTAATACGGTCTCTTAAGATTCTCGGTTTTTGGCGGTTTGGATTTTTTACGATAGCTAACTTCAGTCTTATCCCATTTTCGCCGCATTGGGTCTCGACGTAGTCGCATGATAAGCCCTGTCGGTAAGATAACGACGAAGAACATAAGACTGAGAATAATGCGGGTGTTGATCCAGCCCAACACGTTGGCGAACTTCATCCAAACCCGATAAAACGGATTAAGCCACACTGGCCGCATGAGTGCAAAAATCGACAATATAGCTGCGACCACGAGTGGCCAGACCGGCGGTGCGATACCCCATATCCAGGGTATGAGGCCATCAAAAAAGACGATCAGTAAAATCGCCGTGACCAGCCCGAATTTACGCAGTTCCATGGAGGTTAGATTTGGATTTTTCTTAGTCATAGTCGCCCGCAGCCTTCCGAATTATCCTGTCCTAGTCCAACTCAAACTCATTCATCCAACCTTCGTCGCTGGCGACCTTCGCTTGATCTGGCTTGTGTAACAGAAAATTTTCGATAACGAGGTAGTCCATCTCCGTGCGCATAAAGCATCTATATGAGTCTTCGGGCGTACACACGATAGGCTCACCGCGAACATTAAAAGAGGTATTTACTACAACACCGCACCCTGTCTTGGCCTGGAAGGCGGAAATCAGAGCATGATAACGAGGGTTGGTGCAACGGTGCACTGTTTGGATTCGAGCGGAATAATCGACGTGCGTTATAGACGGGAGCTCCGAGCGAGACACATTGAGTTTATCGATACCAAATAGCTTGTCCTCATCAGGTGTCATAGGTGTGCGAATCTGCCCTGATACGGGGGCAACCATCAACATATATGGACTGCCACGGTCGTGGTCAAAGTAGTTTTGAACTTCTTCCATGAGCACGGATGGCGCGAAGGGCCGAAAAGATTCTCGATATTTTATTTTCAGATTCATCACTGACTGCATCTTCTTTGAGCGCGGATCACCTATAATTGATCGGGCTCCCAAAGCTCTGGGCCCAAACTCCATACGTCCCTGAAACCAGCCAACGACATTCTCTTTTGAAAGAATATCGGCAACTCTAGGCATAAGCACATCATCGTCAAGCTCTTCATAGACTGCGCCAGCAGAGTCTAAATATTGGCGTATTTCTTCCTTGTTAAATTGAGGGCCAAGGTAAGCGCCGCTCATACTGTCTCCAGGCTCAACTTTCCGAACCCCGTCGTGACGATCGTGCCACACCGTCAATGCCGCCCCCAAGGCTCCACCAGCGTCGCCGGCGGCGGGCTGTATCCAAATATCTTTGAAGATACCTGAACGCAGCAACTCGCCGTTGGCCACGCAGTTCAAAGCCACACCTCCCGCAAGGCAGAGGTATTCGCAGCCAGTTTCTTCGCGAATAGATTTTCCCAGCAACAGTACAACTTCTTCAGTCACTTTCTGTATCGAAGCGGCAAGATCCATTTCTTTCTGGGACACCTCGCTCTCAGCTTTCCGCGGTGGCCCGCCGAACAAGTCGTCAAATTTCGCGCTGGTCATGGTTAGGCCAGTACAATAATTGAAATAACTCATGTCCAAGCGAAAACTTCCATCTTCTTTTAAATCAAGGAGATGCTCCTTTATGACATCGACATACTGTGGATTGCCGTAGGGCGCTAGGCCCATTAATTTATACTCACCGGAATTGACCTTGAAGCCGGTGTAATAAGTAAACGCAGAATAGAGCAAGCCCAGTGAATGGGGGAAATCAATTTCCCAGAGCGCTTTCAGTGAGTTTCCCTCGCCAACCCATGCGGTGGTTGTAGCCCACTCTCCAACACCATCCAAGCAGAGTACTGCAGCGCGTTCGAACGGGCTGGGGTAGAAGGCAGAGGCGGCATGGGACTGATGATGCTCTGTGAACAGCAGCTCTGGCAAATCTGCAGCATCTAAACCCGCAAGCTCTGAAAGCTCTCGTTTTAACGTGCTTTTTAAATAAAGTTTCTCTTTTAGCCAGACTGGCATTGCCGCTATAAAAGAGCGTAGCCCCCTCGGGGCATATGATAAATATGTTTCTAAAAGTCGTTCGAACTTGACCAGAGGCTTGTCATAAAAAACAACTTCATCGATATCTTGAAGCTGCACCCCTGCAGCTTCAAGGCAGTACTTAATTGCCTCGGCCGGAAAGCTCGCATCATGTTTTTTTCGACTAAATCGCTCTTCCTGCGCAGCGGCAATAATCTTGCCGTCACAAACGACTGCCGCAGCACTGTCGTGGTAGTAGGCAGAAATTCCCAGAATTGATTGGCTTTTGCTCATACTCGTTGGTACCGAGATTGTTGTTATGGTAGTCGTTTTTACGACGAGACAGCTTTCACGGCTTATTGTAGCGCTAACCGAAAGAAAAGTAAGCAGGTTGAGCACTTTATGCCATATAATTCAGAGTAGACTGATCTAGATCCCACCTGATGATTCAGGTGTCGGTAAGGAAATGGTCATTACCGACTTTTTATAAAATAGGTGCGATAGGGTAGGGCGGCCTTGTTCCTTTTCGCGAAGATGAGCCAAGATTCTATTGATAACGTCCTGGTCCTCAATACAGGCGATGACTTTTACCGATCCACCGCAATGACTGCAAACCTCGACATCGATATTGAATATTCGCTTGAGTCGCTGGGCCCAGGACATCGCGACGTGTCGTTCAGCGGGTGAGCGGACGTCAGTATTGGCGATTCGCTTCGCGCGTTTGGCCGGGGTAACGCGCCCACGCCAGCGGTGATTGGGCGCAAGCACACCGTGGTAACGAGTGAGATTGATTCTCGGTTTTGGCACGAGGGCCGACAATCGCGCAATGAAATCCACTGGGTCGAAGGCCACTTGGGTTGTTCCATCCTGATAGGGCGTCTTCAAGGTATAGAGAACCTTGCCGGTGGAACTCAGCGAAAGACGGTGAACGGCCACCGCTGGTCTGGCAAGTTACCGACACAGTCGCTCACGCTTGTCCTTTTGATATCCTTCACAGCTCACCCCGGCCTGTAGTGAGAATCCGTTAGCCTTGACTGCCCGCTCCAGCCCTGGATCAGGCCGGTCAAGTGGGCGAATGGTGCGAATCATGAAGGCCTTGCGACCCTAATTATGGGTGCTTTAGTCATTATTTGTAGCAAACTGCACAGAAATCTTTTGATGTATCTCGGATGCAATTTTTTCATTGAACAGGGGCGTGTAATGCACAGTATCGACGTACATGCCTTCGTCAATACCCAAATTGGCTAAGTTAAGCGTTCGAGAGTTTGGGTGGCTGAAATCCCCATTCGGCCCAAACATAACCTGATAAGCAACTCCGCTATTTTTATGATCCCCAAAGTTCAGTCTTTCCTTGGGTACATGGGATGTCTTGTGTCCAACACCATAGAGTGGGATAGGTTGAATGACGTTCAGGATTGTAATCCCGAGTTTATCTCCGATGGATTCAATTATGGAATGATTAAGACTGAGTCTGTGTATAGCCTTCAAAATTTGTTCATGATTGGCCGATGTGGCTACAACTTTTATTGAGTGGCCAAATTTTTGCGCAAACAAACGATAGATTGTCAGCCCTTCAAGTCGAGCTCTAATATCTTTGACAAGTGAATCGGATTGTTTTTCCCTGTTAAGGATGTGCGAATAAGCATTCGTAAAAATAGATTTATCAGGAACGTTGAAAAAATAAAAATCATTTATGCCATCAATAAAAATTGCTGCCCTGGGTGGAGGAAACTCCGTCAGAAGATTTTCAAATCTAATGCGTTCTATAGTACTGTAATAGCCACCCGCGCCAAAATTGATGATGCGGAAATCAGGAAGCATTCTGCCTAAATTGGCTGCTATTGTCTCGCTGTCTTTTACACCATATCCAAATGTGGTCGACCCTCCGAATATCCAGATTTCTTGCCGCCCTCCCTTGGCGGTACAAGATTCACGGTCGGGGTAATGGCACCTTGCGCCTTGCTCAGAAACATTCACAAATTTTCCTTTGCGGGGCTTTTCGAGATATTCTACAAAGGGATAATATCGTTGACCTAGACCTTGTTCTCTCAAAACAACTTTGTAATCCTTAGCCATGCCTTTGCCATATATATTTTCTAGCACCGCCTTTTGATCTCGCATTGCCTGTTGAATCAGTGCATGTTCAGCGGGTTTTTCCAGAAAGAATCCGGCGGCATAATTCAAAAGCGTCATGATTAGTGAAACCGTTATAAGAACGAAAATCGCGGGATGTTTATCAATGATTTTGAACATAACGTTTATAGCCCAAATTTTTATCAGGTCAAAGGGATTTGTTAATGAAACGTCCACCAAAATCGCATGGACGCAAACTCCAGGCAGCCTTGATGACAGCCTGCCGGGAAGAACAGTCCGAAGCTGCGGTTACTCGGGAGTATTGAGACAACATCACTGAAATTATATCTAATCATCATCTGAAGTCAAACAGCGTAAAAGCCGTTGTCTCCGATAAAGTCAAAAAGATACAAACCCTAATAGCAGGAAGAAATATTGAACGCCAGCATGCCCCATTTCATAGAATAACTGAAGCATATTAAAGAGTGGCATAGTATTTTGCTCAAAATCTTTTGTGAGTGTCCCCCTATGGTATGCAGATTGCTGCCAGTGCCAGATGAGGTGGTCTAATAGATCTGCATAACCCAGTTAAGGGATAATACACACAACTGGAGATGACAAAATGACTACGAGGAAGAAATACCCGAAGCAATTCAAGCTGGATGCCATCAGCCTGGCACTGGATCAGAGTTACACAAGAACTGAAGCGGCGAAAAGTCTCGACATCAACTCCACCACATTGGGGCGCTGGATTAAAGAGCATCAGTGATCAAGTGACGGACAAGCTTTCCGTGGAAACGGCAAGTTGGCACCGGAGCAGGCAGAAGTCCGCCAGTTGAGGGAGGGGAGCCGGCGCTTGAAGATGGAGAAAGAGATATTAAAAAAAGCGACGGTCTTCTTCGCCAAGGAAACAAGGTGAAATACGCGTGTATTGCCCAACACAAGAAGACCTGCCCAGTTGACCTGATGTGTCCACTTCTGGGCGTTACCCGCAGTGGTTATTATCGTTATCAGCGGCGCGGGGGTAGCGGTATAGATTATTATCGCCAGGAATTTGAGTCACACTAAACGTAATCTACGTGTAACCGGACAGGTTAGCCAGTCGTCAGGAAATCGTTAGCGCAGACGTACTAGGAAAAATTTAGATATCTTCAACGCCTGGTAACCTATTTTAAGTCACTTTACAGTTTCGTTTTTGTGCACCAATAATCCTGCATCCTCCAAATACGACTGTAGCTTATCAGCGGCGATTTTATGCCCAAGCTCGTTAGGATGCCACGCATCATTCTGCATGACCCGAAACTTGTCAGCACGAAATTCGCTATACGGATCCAACAAATCGATATAATCAATGTCCAGCTCATTTAAAAGGGTCAGAACCTGTTGGCGATAGCCCTCAAACGGATAATCCTCAAAATCGTAAAGCACGGGGAACACCACTACCACTAAATGAAAGCCATCGTCCTGAGCAAGTAGCTTAAAAGATTTCATTGATTCAACGACACTAGTCCAACGCTCACTTTCGATGGCATAGAACGATTCATAAACGCTCATTGCATTCAACCCGGACGTGGCTTTTACCCAATTCATTTTTGCCCAAGCCAACAACTGAGATTTCTTTGCCAAAGTTTCGAAGTCGGTATCCGTTTTCATGGTCGCTGCAGCGGCTAACGCCAGGGATGACGTATGAATGGGATCATTCATTGCATAGCCAACCACCACCACATCAGGTTTGAACAACCTAGCCTTGAGTTGGAAGAGCTCGAGCTCAGAGTCTGTACTATAACCACTTACCCCAAAGTTCATCACTTGAAAACTTTGGCCTGCTGGAGCCTCTTGATTAAGAGCCAGCTCCAGTTTTTTACTGTAGGTATTTTCAAGTGCGACACCCAGACCGAAGGTGACGGAGTCGCCCATCGCCACTATACGACTAACCCCCTGCGAGGCTGACAACTCATAGGGTCGATCTCTCATGCCAAAGCGATTAATCTGGGGGTCATTTACATCGTACTCAAGAGCCAACACGGAATTTTTACTTACGACAAGTTTGGCACTATGCTCCTCTGAGGTTGAGCCGAGCACCGACAAGGATTTTCTATCAAGCACTGGAACCAGGTCAAAAGCCTGCGCCAAGCGAACACCCCCCTCTAACATGAGTGTAAATATGACCAGAGAGCCGAGTATTAGCAGGACGTTAAAAAAAAAGGACTTGATCATATTTACCCTAAAAAACGTATAGCCGGAGGGGCCATAGCTCAGCCCTCAGCGACGATCAGAAAACTACCTAAATAAGCCATAATGCCAATGGCCAGTGCAAACTTATCTTTTAAGTATAAGAAAAATAAACGCGCTGTTCAGCAGATTTCCTCACTGACCCCGCTAACTGAACTGGAAAAATTCGCGAAATATCCGCTTACTGGCCCGAAAAGGTGTTTGCGCGGTTATCGCACACTTCATATTTGTTCATTCATGGACGATAGCATGCAACCGTCCGTACCACACGTTTTTCAGTAGCGTCCTTGCTGATTTGCGGCTGTGGATTCGCGTCCTGCGAAAAGAGGTAATGGCCCAGGGGGTGCTCGGGAGGGTGGCACCAGTGGCGATAGGGTAGGGCGGCCTTGTTCTTTCTCGCGAAGATGAGCCAGAATCCTGTGGATAATGTCCTGGTCCTCAATGCAAGCGATGACTTTGACGGACCCACCGCAATGACCGCAAACCTCGACATCGATATTGAATACGCGCTTCAGTCGGTGGGCCCAGGACATCGCGACGTGCCGTTCAGCGGGTGAGCGAACGTCAGTGTTGGCGATTCGCGTCGCGCCTTAACGCGTTGAAAGCGCGGCGGACGATCGTTGCGACACACCTAGACGCCGTCCAGGAACAGTATATAGAAGTGGATATTCACGTTCAGCGCACTACCCAAACGCTGAATCAGTATTACGGCCCCGGTCGCGCCAGCCATGCAAAAAAAGTGTAGCGTAATCGCGCTAGCCGCGATACCACGGTAGCAGAAAAGCTGGGGGATCTATTGGTTGACATGACAGGCGTAAATCCTGGCATCTAGTGAACTCCTCGCGGGCTCAAGGCGTCGGCGCGGGGCAGAAGCAACAGTGCTGCAAGCGCCGACGGGCTTCGCTCTCACACTTATTGGCACTATTGTCCGAGTAGAGCATGCTCTGTTCAGACTGGCGCACTTAAATAAAAAAACACTTTTCCATTTTAGGGAACTTTCCATTAGCTCTGTGATCTGATTTAGACGCCGTCGCGTAACTCGATTTACATACTTTCTGGCAGGAGAAATTTAGTGTCAAAATTCATGAAACTCACCGCTTTACTCATTTTCCCTTTTTTAGCTGCCTGCGGCAGCAGCAACAATAACGATTCAGACGGCCCCGCTGCCGCTCAGCTGCGCATAACGCATGCGTCAGCCGATGCGCCTGCGGTCAACGTCTATGTCGATGGCGAGGTCTTCCTTGAGGCAGTGGATTTCGCGCAAACCTCAGGTCTTATTACTATCCCCGGAGACAGCACCTTATCGGTTGAGGTACGGGGTATTTTGCCAGACCAAAGCGAAGAGACCGTTATCGGTCCAGTGGATTTAACGTTCGCAGCAGGAGAACGCACTGACGTGTTGGCGATCAACAATCTGTTCAGCACCTCCGGAGCGCTCACAATAGAGCCAAAAGTGCTGGATCCAGTCACAATAGAAGCGGGCGTAACTGATGTGCGCGTTACCGTGCTGCACGCCGCTCCAGAAGTAGGAACAGTTGACGTCTACGTAACAGCGCCTGGTGATGACCTTGCCAACAACACCCCAGCCGCTGCCCTGTCCTTTGGCGAGGCTGCTGGTCCGGTCGCCATCTCTGCAGATACGCAGTATCAGGTGCGGATTACACCCACGGGCACCGTCGACGTCGTTTATGACAGCGGTGAAGTATCCTTCCCGGCCGGCACCGAGCTCGTTTTGGCTGCCGTAGAAAATACCTTCAAACTCGCCCCAAGCCCGGTAACGTTGTTAGCGATCGGCCCCGCTTCTGCCAGCCAAATACCTGATATTGCCACTGGCGCAGCGGTTAGAGTCGTTCACAACTCAGCCGACACACCCGCCGTAGATATTCTCGTCAACGGCACCGCCGCCATTAAAGATCTGACATTTCCTAACGCGACACAATACGATCAGCTCGAAGCCCCCGCAGGTACTTACACGGTCGCGGTGGCCGCTGCGGCAGACCCGAGTATCCAACCGATTGTGGCGGAAGTCACCCTGAAGCAGACTGAAAGCTATACGGTGATTGCAGCAGGGTCGCTGGCAAATGACGCGCTAGAAGCCATTATTACGGAGGATGCAAGGCGCAATATCGCGACTGCTGCGATTGTAAGAGTCGTCCACGGAGCTTACGCCGCTGTCGACATCCCGGTTGACATCTACCTCACCGGTGACGGGGTGATAGCCGACGCGGAGCCAGTGATTGCTGGTCTGGCGTACGGAGAGGCCACAGCGCAACTGCAAGCCACGCCTAGCGATTACTGGGTAACGGTAACAGCCGCTGGTGACAAGTCGTTCGTCGCGTTTGATTCAGGCGGCACACTCGCGCTGGACAGCGCTGTAAACTACACGGTCATCGCGCGCGACCTCAGTGAAGGACAGCTTAGCGTCTATCCGATTGACCTGAGTATTTTGACCGATTAGGCGCAGATGTAGGGAGACGCAGGGCTCTCTGTCTATGGCAGAGAGCTTGCAGCGTTTTCCTGATTTAATGTTTGCGGATCGCTAACCGTCGCGTCGCAGATTTGAAATTAAGGTGCAGAGCACATTTAGCCAAAAAAACGCCTGATCTTTAAACCACGGCAATGCTATATGTCAATTTTATATCTACCGATTGCGGGTCGTTATATTGTTGATAACGTCACCCGTATTGATGAGACTCTTTATGCATCTGGTCCCGGTTAGTTGTTCTATAACTTTTAGCCTACAGGCGCTCCCAGCCCTGACGTATACTGGGTATTTCAGGGTATAAATATTAGTACCCATCTTGACCTTAATCGGTTAATTTTACTCGACTGCCGAGGGATGTTTATTCATGAAACGAGTGATCTTATTTCTAGCCACTAACTTTGCCATTCTTATTGTCCTGGGGGTGGCGCTGAGCATACTGATGCCCGTGCTAGGCATTGACAGCCAGAGTAATGGTGGCCTCTTACTCATGTGTGCCGTATTTGGAATGGGCGGCTCGTTCATTTCTCTGGCCATGTCGAAATGGATTGCCAAACGCAGCGTTGGGGCCGTAGTTATCGAACAGCCGGCAAACCAGCAAGAGACTTGGTTGCTAGACACCGTAAAGCGCCAGGCCAACCAGGCCAGCATTGGTATGCCAGAGGTGGCCGTGTGGGACTCTCCAGAAATCAATGCTTTTGCCACAGGTATGAATAAGAATAATGCCCTGGTGGCAGTGAGTACCGGGCTTCTTCGAACCATGACAAAAGATGAGGCAGAGGCGGTTCTAGCGCATGAAATCAGCCATGTTGCCAATGGCGATATGGTAACGCTTGCGCTGATACAGGGCGTGGTCAATACCTTTGTTTATTTCTTCGCCCGCATAGCGGCCAGTGCGCTGAGTCGCGGGAGTAATAATCGATTCATGTATTTTATGACCGTTATGTTCTTTCAGTTTGTATTCGGTATTCTCGCCAGCACTATTGTGATGTGGTTTTCTCGCCGTCGTGAATACCGAGCGGACGAAGGGGGCGCTAATCTCGCTGGGGATAAAAAGATGATTGCCGCACTGCAACGGTTAAAGGGTGATAGTCAGGAGAGCCATCTCGACGGTCAGCTCGTCGCCTTTGGTATTAGTGGAAAGAAGGCTATGGCCGCACTATTTTTGAGTCACCCACCGCTGGAAAAACGAATAGCGGCGTTGCAGGCCCGAGCGATTCGAAGCTAATTTATTCGTCCTATACTTGCACCGCCCTCATCAGACCAATGCCTTTGCCAACATGGTCCAAGACAAATGCACAGAGATGATTCATTCCTTGCCTCCGGCAGGGAACGACACGCTCATGGACAGCGTACCGATCGAAGCATAGGACAAATAAACGGCCTATTGAGAGTAGATTTCCTCACTGATCCTGCTAACTGAACCGGAGAAATTCGCGAAATACCCGCCTACTGGCCTGAAAATTTTTCCTCGCCGGTGATCGGACAATTCATATTTGTTTATTCCTGAACGAGCACGCGCAAAAGTCCCTGTCACGAGGTTGTTTAGCGTCCTTGCTGATTGAGCATTGTAACTTTGGATTCGCTTCGGGCGAAGAGAGGCAATGTTTCAGATGGTGCACTGGGAGAAGGTGTGAGTAAATTGCAACGCCCGCACTGAGGCCCTGATCGGGCTTAGTCTAAAAAAATTGCGTTGTTACCTGCTTCTAATTCGATCAGGTAAGTGATATTGGCTGCCAGCTGCTACAACGATCAGTTTTTGCGATATAACGCTGGTAGATGTTTCTATCTATTAAGGAGCCTACGAAGCCTGTGCAGCAGGCCCGAATCTATAACATTTTCTCCCCGGTACAAGTGAGAAGTCATAAGATTGCCTTGATAGCCGTACAAGTCAATGGCCATTCTTTCGCTGAATAGTGGAGACAGTTCCTTCGGACAATAGTGTGTTACAAAACTTTTGCGCGTGATGGCTTTGGAGACAGGGTTGCCGCCATGTACTAGATCGGCATGCCAAACCAATACATCACCCCGTTTAGCGGTGAATACTGTTTTATCTATATTCGTTTCAGAGGCACGTTTTATTAGGCTCGCCACATGCGCTTCGATCTCTTGACGTTGCACGGTATAGCCCAATCGCTCAGCTTCTGCGATCGACTTGTGTTTTCCACCGTACAGGAAATCCGGGAACTTATGGCTTCCCACGTAATAGAACAATTCCCCGGCACCGAGGGTGACATCTTCAAGGGCGATCCATGTGGCGGCAAAATTTCGGGGTAGGGTGAAGGGAACATAGGCCGAGTCCTGATGCCCCTCCTGTCCCGAGCCCCGCCAGAACCCTAATGTCTGCGCAGCAAAGGCATTACTTTCAAAAATCAGCTTCAGAAATTCAGCGATGACCGGGGAAAACATTATCCTGCGCATGGCAGCGGAGAAGTGGTGCAAATCAAGAACCTTGGCGTTGTATTCTTTGACTTCCGGCTTCCAACTAATGTTGCTTTTTCCATTAAGTTTGGGGCATTCAAATAGGGCCTTCTCGAAGCCGCCCGAATAGGCCTTGTCGAGGTCTGCTACCGCTGCGTCAAGGTCCCTGTCCGAGATAGAATTTTTGAGCACGGTATAGCCATCGCGCATCCATTCAGTAAGTTGCTGCGCCTGTTCTGAAGTGATTTCCCTGGAATCCAGTTTACGCTGGAGAGTTTCTGGGGCCATAGTATGGTCTGGCCAAAGGCCTCCAAAAGTAGAAGTTGTCGCATCTGCATTGTAGTGTCGCTCGGCTAGAGGGGAGGCGAGATATCCCCGGCCTTTGCCGATCGTCTGATAGTGCTCCAGCGGAGAACTGACATCTCCCCGTGACAACTCCCTGGCAACGATGGGGTAGGATTGTAGATAAAAATCGCTATCGAACGGTTTGCCGGTCATGTTTGATCGCCTTGTTAGGAGTTTGTGAATCGATTTCACTATAAAAAATCATGATCGCATCTTCACTAAAATATTATTTGAGAGCCTTTACCTTGCGCTAATATTGGTATCGTACGCCGATTAGTCAATCCTTTATAACTCAAAATGTAAGATTTATCCTGTCATGCTTGATCTTGATCCTCTTTGGCACTGAGTGCTCCCAGAAATGCTGCAATTCGCCCCTCATTATTAATAGCGTTCCGTGCTTAACTGGAATGGTTAACTTTTCTGATTTATCACTCGCTCCATACCATGCAGAATAGCTTGGCAAATACGTTTCTTTGCCGACTATAGAATAAATAAACGGCCTGTTGAGAGTAGGTTCCCTCACTGATGCTGCCGACTGAACTGGAGAAATTTTCGCGGCGGTGCTCGTGCAATTCATATCCGCCCATTCCAGAACGAGCATGCGAAAAAGGCCCTGCCTCGAGGTTGTCTAGCGTCCTTGCTGAGTATTCTGTGTCATCGATGGGTGCGAGGGCATAGACATTCACGTTCCACGTATCCGAGACAGCTTCTATGCCGCAGGCTACCTGCTGGAAATCAACCTCCTGCGAATTGGTAACCTTTATGCCTGTATCAGCAGACCCCGTTGCCATCTCACGGATATCCAAGAACAGTACGCCGTTGTCGCTCAGCATCATTGGCAGGAAGAAGCCAAAATCGGCTTGGTTCAGTGTCCCTGCGCCCTGTGTGGCCGCTTGGAATCCCCAGTTGAACTTCACAATCTCTTTGAGGCTGACCACCATGTCACCAGGTTCGATTGCATTGTTGTCTTGAGCGGGTGTCGCCATCTCTTGTGCTAACACATTTCCTGATAGCAGCATTGAAAGCATCAGTACTGCAGGAGCGAGTAGATGGCGTTTTAGGGCTGCTGAAGTGTTGGTCATTGGAAGCGTCGTCCGTAAATCTATTAGCGGCAAATGGCAACACAGAGAGTGCCGATGGGTCGCGCGGGTGCTGCGGGGCTTGGAGTGTGTTGTGGTGGTCGAGCGAGAAACTAAACGTACAACTTAGACAAGCCCCTTTTGCGCACCACAGGGACCAAGTGGGGGCGTCGGCTATGGGCCGCAGAGCTCCTGCTCATATCTGTTGGCGTCCGGTTTTATTGAACCACGGCATTACGCCAGGGGATCGCCGTCATCTTCATCATCCTCGATCTCGTTGCCACCAGCTTTAACTCGGCTCGCGGGGGTACACTGAAATTCCAGCAGCATCTGACGTTGTTGAATGAATGCTTGATTTGCGATCTTGACATATGGGTTGATAACTTGAATTCCAGCACGTCCTTTGATAACTGAGCCCATGACTTCTAGTTGCCCGAGTGCGTCCTGTCATTGGGCATAGGCCACGCAATACATCTCGAACGCATAGACTTCCAGAGGCGTAAGGAGTCCGGCTGCGGTTAACTCCGGAGCCATAAGTTGCCATTGTTGCTGTGCTGTCTTATTCATAATACCCTTGCGCATCTTGATGTAGGCTCCCTTATCTCTCTTGGGCTTCGGTGTGATCGTGGTCTCTCTGCATGGTTGCAACGTGCCCTTCACTAATTTCAGTTTGTTGGGTATGTTCTTTCTTCCTGGCATAACTTTCTCTTAAATTGATTTCAAAAATAATTTGTCAAAATGCACGTACAAAAATGTGACTACCCTAACGGTATGTCGGAGGCAGGTGGCTAGACTTTAGCCCCCCCTATGCCCCTATAGGGCGAAACATTAGTCACGCATGCCTCGAAACTATCGTCGCTTAGAACGTATTACAGGCTGCCTGAGAGGGGTTGCGATTTGGGCTCCCAGCCCTGAAAAGTTTTTCGTTGCGGTGATCGCACAATGTATATTTGTGCATTTCTGAGCGAGAGTATGCAATGGTCCGTGTAACACGTTTTTCAGTAGCGTACTGCTTTGTATATATTGTCTAATATGAAGAACATTATGAATAGGCTTTATTAGAGATGCATGTTCTTTACCTAATAATCATAGACGTCTGCAGTTTCAAGGTGATATGGATTGCCAATGAAACATCCGTTCCTATTACTATATGGCATCAGTAGTAGTTGAATTCTAGGGTCAAATAGATAGAGGTATGATTAGAGTATCAAACATCATCCTGTAATTTATTGTTACGTAATCTCGCTCGGTAATTACCGCGAGCAAGCTCTTGCATGTCTTCAACAGCGTCAGTCTCGTCGACTATTTCTCGGCCTAGCAAAGTTTCAATGGCATCTTCTAATGTTACAACGCCAGCGGTTTGACCAAACTCATCTTCGACTAAAAATAAATGTTCGCGGTTTTTTATAAACATGTCGAGTAGCTTTTGTACGGGTAGTTTTTCAGAAACACGGGTAATGGGTTTAACTTCACTTCCTACTATTGACGTGCCATTTCCTTTGCGTTCGGCTTGAAATAAATCACGTTTGTTTACGAGGCCAATGATGTCGTCAATACTAGCACCATAAACTGGCATACGAGTGAATTGGACTGTTTTTTCATCATCCAAAGATTCAGTAACAGTGGCGTTTTCAGATAACATATGGACCACACTGCGTGGCGTTAAAACTTGTTCAGTTTTTATCTCACGCAGTTTTAAGAGGTTAGATAAGTATTGATTTTCATGAGCGACAAGGTTGCCGTCTTTGTGGCCTAGGGATGCTAGGGCAATAATTTCTTCACGGGTAATTTGATCTTCCTTAGCACTGCTGAATAATCTGGTTAAGCGTGTTGCTATCCAAACTAAGGGAAAGACTAATTTGATTAACCAGGAAATGACGAAAGCAGAGGGGATAGCTAGTTTTCGCCAGAAAGTTGCACCTAGAGTTTTGGGGATGATTTCAGAGAAATAAAGAATCGCCAAGGTAAGTAAAACGGCGATTAATGTTTCCCATTTGGCGCCAAAAACTTGCACGGCTTGAGAGCCCACGCCGGCTGCACCCATAGTATGAGCAAAAGTGTTAAGAATTAATATGCTAGACAATGATTCATCTAATTGAGTTTTGATTTTGACCAGTTTTTTAGCCGCGCGCGGTTTTTTTGATGATACCTGTTCAACAAAGCTTGGTGTAATTGAAAGGAGTACCGCCTCCAGTATTGAACAAAGAAATGACACGCCGATAGCGATAGTTAAATAGATTAATAACACAGTCATTCAGGATACGTTCCGAAGTTTTTTAGTGATGGTTATCATACACCGAGTAGTCACAAAAACTAGGTTGGTGAGTTTAGGGCAAATAAACGTCCTGTTGGTAGTAGATTTACTGACTGATGTCCCTAACTGAACTAGAGAAATTCGCGACATACGCGCCTACTGCCCTGAAAAGTTGTTCGCTGAGGTGACCGGGCAATTCCTATTCGTCCATTCCTGAACGAGAGCCCGCAGCAGTCCGTGCCATGGGGTTTTCAGTGGCGTCCCTGCTGATGAAACTCCGTCCCGGCGAAAAGAGACAGCGTGGCAGGTGGCGCCCTGGTTGGCGGTACCAGAAGGGGCCGGGCAGGGGCTTCCTTTTCCGTCTCGCGAAGATGGGCCAGGATCCGGTCGACGACGTCCTGGTCGTCAATACAAGCGATGACTCTGACAGATCCGCCGCAGCGGCTGCCAGACTTCAATGTCGATATTGAATACTCGCTTGAGTCGCTGGGC
The DNA here is from genome assembly GCF_047729875.1 of Halioglobus sp. Uisw_031. Taxonomy (NCBI): domain Bacteria; kingdom Pseudomonadati; phylum Pseudomonadota; class Gammaproteobacteria; order Cellvibrionales; family Halieaceae; genus Halioglobus; species Halioglobus sp. Uisw_031. The sequence continues at coordinate 1,536,221 of NZ_CP159826.1, forward strand.
CCAGGTCATAGCGGCATGACGCTGGATCGATGAGACGACGTCACTATCGGCAGGGCGCATTGCACCTTTGCCTCGTTTTGCCGGAGTGACCAGTCCGCGCCAGCGATGGTTCGGCGCGAGGACGCCATGATAACGGGTAAGATTGACCCTCGGCTTCGGTACCAGGGCTGCCAATCGTGCAATGAAATCCACCGGATCGAAGGCCACCTGGGTTGTTCCGTCTCGGTAAGGCGTCTTCAGGGTGTAAACCACCTTGCCCATAGAGCTGAGTGATAGACGTGGGATGGCCACGGCGGGGCGAGCGATGTACCGGCAGAGTCGCTCCCGTTTGTCCGTTTGATGCCCCTCACAACTCACGCCGGCGTGCAGGGAAAATCCATTGGCCTTGGCGACGTGTTCCAGTCCGGGATTAGGCCGGTCGAGTGGGCGGAGGGTGCGAATCATGAAGGCTTTGCGACCCTGTTGCGGGCCGACGGCGATCCGATAAGACACGGAACTGTCCAGGATATGAGGCATGGCATCCGCCTCGTCTGTGGGATCGAGTTCCAGCCAGGCGCTCTCGGTGTCCTGCTCCAGCAAGCCCTGTCGTTCCAGGCAGCGGCCGACACGTTGGCTGATAAGCTGAACCAGATCCTCCAGCTCGTCTTTAACCGGCGCTTTGAGGCGTTGAAATCGGGGTGATCGATCGCCTCGATATACATAGACGCCATCCAGAAACAGGATGTGAAAATGTATATTGAGGTTTAAGGCTGATCCGAAGCGTTGTATCAACGTTACCGCACCAGTCGCCCCGTCCTGGAGTCGGTATCCAGCCTTGTGGATCAGATGTGTAGAAGTTGCGCGGTAAATAATGCCCAGCACCTTGCCCATTGCCTGGGGATGGGCAGCGAACAGGTAGCGTAGCGGAAACCCCGTCCTGTTGAGTGCCGAGGACTATGCGGCGATTTTCATCAGAGCGGTGAGAGGTGAGCTTTTTGTCTAGTTACTTTTGCGAACTTGTGCAGCAAGGGGCACTAGACTCAATAAAGCTTCAAGGCATCGAGTACTAAGCCATTGTTTCCGAGTATTCCGCGAACTGGGGAGTAGAGCTTGTGCAAAGTGGTGTGAAACCCTAGGTGCTTTAGCTTCACTAAAGTCTCGATAGAAAAAATTGAATACACCAGGCTACCTTCGTCGCTAATGGGATCGACGTGATAGATTGGATCCAGTAAGTATTCGATTTCCCCTGCCTTGTTAACCACCGACCGAGTCTCATCCAATATCGAAGCTTGATAGAACGGTATAGTAAAAATGTGGCGACCCCCCGGCTTTAGCACGCGGAATATTTCTCGGTGCGCCGTGTATGGATCAGGAAGGTGCTCCCAGACGTCGGAAGAAATCACTAAATCAAAGCTGCAATCATCAAACGAGAGTTGGTGAGCATCCTCATGGCGCACACCGTCGACCACTTGACCTGGGTAATACTCAGGTCCCAGGTACTCAGAGGAACAGTAGCCAGGTTTGTCTTTCATAATTCTGTGCAGCGAATGGTTAGACTCAAGGTTATATATTTTTAAATTGTTTTTCCCCAGGCATTGATACTCAGAGTTTTCGCGGTATACCGTGCCCGCAACACGCGCAATCTGCCTCTGCCGACTCTTGGAGCCACAGAGAATGCAGAGGCCCGTTTCGCGAAAGTTTTCATTCCAGCTCCTGAAAAAAGAAGGCTTGGAGCACGATTCGCAGTACCCTAAGGTCACCCTGAAAATTTCAGCCAACCTTTCAGCCAGGGTCTTATTTCGCTCAGGGATTGGATATAACTCAGTCATTGCTTGAGCGTACTATAAAGTATAAGACAAATAAAAAAGACCAAGTAATTTTCCTGCAGCACCGTAATCACGATTATCTTTAGGCAGAACAGGGGTAACGCCAGGAATATCAGCCCAATCCGGCACTTCTTGAAAACCGTTTACTATCAAATAAAACTTATCAAACTGACCACCCAGGCTTTTTATCGCTAAAGGTGCGGTGTGAGATCGAGTAGGCATTGTGGCCATACCTGCAACTAATCTATATTTTATAGCCATACCGTAACCTCAAATAAACACCTGAGGCCTAGTATAGGACAAATAAACGGCCTGTCGGGAGTAGATTTTCTCACTGATCCTGCCAGGTGAACTTTAGAAATTCTCGAAATAACCACCTACTGCCCTGAAAAATTGTTCGCTGAGGTGACCGTGCAATTCATATACGGTCATTCCTGAGCGATAGCATGCACCGCCGATGTGCGCTCAGACCGCGCCTCCAGCATACGTAGCAGACGCGCCGGCGGATGCGATCGAACCGGTAGTCGCGACCGCGTCGCCCGCCAGTAACTCAGGCGCAGCAACCGATAGCAGACCGGCAGTAAGAAAAATGCCGATAAAGCGTTAATCACAAACCCAAATGGCATTTTCATGTTCAGTTAGATGTTCGCAAGTCGATGTATGTCACCGTCATGGGATCGTCAATTGCGATGGTCACCGGTACGATGTGGTCTGGGCTACCTTGCGTGTAAGTGGTGCCTGCCACTGGAGTGTTACCGGGACCACCTGGGTTGTAGAACTGCCAATAACCGTCGGGGGTATGCTGGCCAGCCGGTTGCTCTGAAGGAACGCGAACACCAACAACTTTGCTTATCGCTGGCAAGTCACCCTTTAAAATAATGTCAATTTGATTATCTCTGTCTTCTAAATAACAGTCGTTGCCATCAACCACTTGGCCTGGCACACCGAGCTCTGCGAGGCCGACCACCTCAATTTTTTGATCATCTATTAGATATTCGGTACCAGCTTGAAGAAGGGGAATTAATTCTCCCGCATCATTTTTTACCTGCACCTGAAAAAAGTTATTGTACTGATTCGGCTTAAGGCCGGTTATGCCATCGGGTGTATAGCCGCCCGTGGTGTAGACCCTAAGGCGATACTGTGCATCGTCACCGTAAAGGCTAATACCATCATTAGGTGTATTTGCGGTGAAGCCGGGCGGCCCCTCATCGCCGATCGCAGATGTGATGTTTAATTTAGCACCTGTGAGTCTTGGGCCGTTGCCGGGGGTGTGATAAGGAGAGCCTGGCGCATTGGCAAATAAGCCCACTGCTGATTGTAAAAAACCATCTGGCCCAACCATCATCAGAGGCGTTCCGTCATCAACAACTTCAATCCGGACCGGGTATAGCACATTTGGATCATCCAGCTCTAAACGATTTCCAAGCTGCCCGAATAAAACCACAACGGCACGCTCATTATAGTCAAAATTAGGTGTCATGGTGGCGTGATCAGGATACACCTGACTGTAATCGTTAAGTGTGACTAGGAAGTCACTGCCTTCTGCCGTGCTGAACAAGATCGGCCACGAGAACTCAATAGGCATACCTCCGCCATAGAAAATCTCCGGCAAACCGTTTATCAGCAGCATCTTGCTTGTTGACTGGGCGGAGGTGTAATCACTTGAGGTAGGTGCTATTTCGCCACAGCCGGTCAGCGTATTCCAGTTACCTCCAGCTTCCTTTACCAGCTGCTCGCTGTAAGAATCAGTTCCTGTAAACCCAGGTATCCCAATAATATTGGAGAACCCTAGCCCTCCCGCGAGCATCTTGGCCTCACGGTCCCAAAGGTCTGCGTTAATAACAATATCGAGGTCAAGAACATCAGGCGGTGCAAGGCCATCTCCAGGCAGAATAAGCGTCATTTTGTCACCGTTAGGCTGAAATATGATCACCCCAATTTGCTGGTCTGATACCGTTAGCAACCCCATCTCCACTTTTTCAGCGGCGGTAGGCACTCTAAAATTGGCGGCTTCCTCTCGTGTAAAAAGGTCTGTGGAAGTTATGCTGCCTGAGGCGTCGCTGGCCACAACACGGACTTGAGTCACGTTGGGAGTAATATATTGTTGCAACATAGATGCCGCATCGACAGCGGTCATAGGCTCAGGCGGGGTCTGTGCGCCATTGTCGCCGTCACTACAAGCACCTAGCAGAGAGAACAAAATGGACCAAACAAAGGCCTTGAACAAACGCGAGCGGGATCGGGATTTCATATTAGTATCTGCATTTTGTGGGGTTAGTGTCGCTTGCTATGCTACGTCTGCTCTGCCAGAACAGGAGCGCATTTTGAGTTTTTCACTCCAGTAAGTGCAGCGCCTTCAGCAGACAACGACTGTCGCACTAACTGAGCGATAATTTTCGGTTGATCATTCTGGGGATAATGCGAGGCGCAAGGCAGGCGCCAATAGGAAGCAGCAATATCTCTGTTTCGTAAATAGTTCTCCCAGACAAAATCGGCAATCTCTGTTTTCGCAATCGGGTCTCGCTCACCCCAAATTAGAGTGGCGGGTATCTCACTTCGACTCAGCGCCTGCAGCCACGTTTTTTCAAGCTTGCGCCGATCCTGAAGATACCTGAGGGTTTTCGGAAACACCGTAGTGCCACCCTGGTACCTAAAGGTAGACGACATGTTTAGCTGCTCTTCCTGGGTTAACGTAGGCGAATATACCTTTGCCAATTCCGTTGTGAATCTATCAGGGGTTAAAATAAAGCGAGTCACAAAGTCACCAAAACCTGGTAGCGTCAAATATTTCTGGCCAGCGGATAACTCTGCCAAAGGAAGATATATGCCACCGTTGAGAATGACGTGGTGATCTATCTGATAAGGGGATGAGCCTGTCTGTTGATAGAGGTTAAGAAACGCAAATCCGACACTATCGCCTTTGTCATGGGTTAACAGGGTAAATCTGCTGAGGCCCAAAATCTCTCGAATGAAGTAATCGACAAGCTGAGCATCATCGGGAATGGAATAGCGGTAGTCTCCCTTGGGTTTGTCAGAAAAACCATACCCCGGCGTATCGATAACCGCGATAAAGTATTCTTTTTCTAGCTCGCTAATAAGCTCTTTAAAATCATAACTACTTGTTGGCCAGCCATGAATCATCACGATGGCGGGGTTATCACTATTGCCGAAAGTACGGTAAAAAATATTTAGCTCGGGCCATCGACTGTTTTCGGACAGGCTTGATCGCCAACGGAAATACGATCCGCCACGACCCCACGATTCTGCATCGGGCCCAGCGTCGGGATGACTGTTATAAAACTCCCCAATAGTGTTGGAATTATCCAAGGGATTCCATAATGAATAAATCACCATTGATAGGACAATTACGATGAATGGAATCACAATAGCTTTAATGCTGAGATGTCTGAACATGTTCCAAGTCCGTTTTTCTGTCTTTTACAAAACGCTTACAGCTCTCGCATCTGAGAAATTTAACTCGCAGTAATTGCCACTATATCGCGCAGACAAAAGGTGCCGGATGCACCGACCGCAGGTTACTTTTGCAACGCTTGCCGTGCTTTGGCTTTAAACTTTTCCTGCTCCTCTTCGTCGTCCAGAAGATTACCCAGACTGAACGGTACATCGATACCCGCTTTCATACCCGGTTGTTCATACATGGCAGCTAACCAGCGCTGCAGGTTGTCGAGTCCGTCAATGGATACGCCCGACCACTTGTGGGTGCGAGCCCAACACCAGTTGGCGATATCGGCAATGGAGTAGTCGTCCGTCAGCCATTCACTTTCACCCAGGCGTGTGTCGAGCACCTCAAACAAGCGGCGGCATTCGTTTTGGTAGCGGTCAATCGCAGGTTGAATCTTTTCCGGGAAATAACGGTAAAACACATTGGCCTGGCCCATCATTGGGCCAACGCCGCCCATCTGGAACATCAGCCATTGGATAACCCGGGCGCGGCCTTTGGCATCCGTGGGTAGCAAACGACCGGTTTTTTCTGCCAGGTGAATCATGATCGCGCCCGATTCGAAGATAGCCAGGTCATCAAGGTCGCGGTCAATAATCGCGGGGATACGGCCATTGGGATTGATTGCCCGAAATTCAGGCTTATGCTGATCGCCTTCGCCGATATTGACTGTGTGGGTGTTGTACTCGAGTTCCAGTGCCTCTAGCGCACAGGACGCTTTATGGCCGTTGGGTGTAGGGGCTGTGTAGAGTTCAATCATTGCATGTATCTCCAGTGAGTCGGTGTATTACTAGGATTTTTCTGCAATTAATACCAGCATCTTGTGCGCTGTTTCTCGACCGGAATTCTGATTCTGGCCGGTAACAAAACGCTCTTCATCGTCGACCACAACGAGGGTGGCAAGGAAGTCTACGAACCTGGTGTTGCTTTCAAAAACAACACCGGCTTTGCGCAGTTCTGTCTCGGGGTGCTGGGGAGTAATTTCTATGCCCAGTTCCTTAATCTGTTTGTCAGTGACACCGGTCATACGCCGACCGGCGATCAACGGCTTACCGTCACGGTCTTTTGCATTAATGAGGCCCAATACGCCATGGCAAACGCCACCAATAACCGGTTCGTTGCTGGCGTAGTATGCTTCACTGACCTTCTCGGCCAATACGGGTGAATAGCCCAAATCGTAGGCCGCTCCCCAACCTCCGGATATAAAGATGATGTCGTACTGGGTAAAATCAACGTCATCAATGCGCATTGAATTTTCGACCTTGGCCAGAAATGCCGGGTCGGCCAAGAAGCGGTCGTCTTCCGGGGTTTTTAATATGCGGTTCAAGGTCTGGGGATCGACGGGGATTTCTCCACCTTTGACGCTGGCCAGATCAACCTGCATGCCCGCATCGAGGAATCGATAGTAAGGGTGGGTCATCTCTGACGCCATCACGCCGGTGGCATCGCCAGTGGTCTCACCGGGGGCAGACAAAACGGCCTGGTTGGTCGCAATAATCAACGCTCGTTTGCCTGCGGGTAGTTGCACTGCTTCGCCGTCATATTCAGGGTGTAAACCCGCCTTGTGCAAGATCGTTGGCAGCGCCAGGACCAATAAGGCGAGCCCGAGGACTATGCCGCCTACAATTTTGATTAATTTCGCTTTCATGTTGCAGCCCTGTTCAAGTTATAAGGGAGTGGGTTCATTTATGGACCGTGCAGTAGTCTACCCCCTGTTTTGTTATGCGTAAATTATCGACAATTGCATAACCATTGTGCGAATATGCACAAATGGAGTGGGGTCATTTAGAGTACTTTCTGGCAGTAGCGCGCACCGGCTCCTTGAGTGGCGCGGCCAAGCAGCTGCGCGTCAATCATTCAACGGTTGCCCGGCGCCTGGAAAAGCTGGAACAGCAACTCAACGTCCGCTTGTTTGATCGTCTCAATAACGGTTATCGGTTAACTGACGATGGGCTTTCCCTAAAAGCGCACGCAGCTCAGGTAGAACGTGAGATAAATCAGATCCAGGGTGTCTTCAGCGGCAGTGAGGCCGAACTGCGTGGCACCCTGAAAATCAGCAAGCCCAGCAGCGGTCTATTGAATCTGGCCCCATTGCTGGTTGCGTTCCACCACCGGTATCCGGACATCAATTTGGTGCTGACTGCAGGCGCTGAGCGTAGCGAAATAGCTCGAATGGAGGCCGATGTTGCCATTCGTCTGACCAATAATCCGCCGGAGGCGTTGGTCGCCCGCAAGCTTGGTCAACTCCCCATTAATATATTCGGTAGTCGTGCCTATCTTGAACGGGCGGGAACGCGGAACCTAGATGAATATGATTGGCTGGTTTGGCACGATGACAATAGTTTGCTGAATATGGAACCTGCACTGAAGCGGGAAATCCCCAACGCGCGAATCGTGTTGCGAACCAACAGCTACAATGAACTGTTTGAGGCGGTCAATGCGGGTATGGGTGTAAGTTTGTTATCCCCGTTGCGATTCCCGAAAACACACCAGTTGCAGGCGGTATCACCGGCGCTGTATCAATTCGACCAGGGGGTGTGGCTGCTCAGCCACCCGGATTTGCGCAACCGGGAGCGAATCAGGGTTTTTAGGGACTTTATGATTGAGCAGTTAGGCGGCGCACTGACGAAGCACTGGAACACATAAACAACGCCACTTTGTTAGCGCCGCTAGCGTCGTATCGTTACTTACGAAGTATAGCGATCAATACCACGGAGGTGCATATGCAATATAACGACGCCAACCGTGGCATCGCGTTGATGATCGCGACTACGTTTGTCTTCGCTGTGCAAGATGGGATAAGTCAGTATCTGGCCTCAGAATACAATGTCGTGATGATTGTCATGGTCCGATACTGGTTCTTCGCAATCTTTGTCATAACGCTCAGCGCCTGCCGTCCCGGCGGTATTAGAGCAGCCACGCGCACCACACAACCGGTTCTGCAGATTCTTCGCGGATTGCTGCTGGTGGCAGAGATCTGCGTAATGGTGCTTGCATTCACGTTACTTGGCCTAATTGAAAGCCACGCGATTTTCACCCTGTACCCTCTGTTGATCGCTGCATTGAGCGGGCCAGTGCTCACAGAAAAGGTGGGCTGGCGGGGGTGGACGGCTATTGCAGTGGGCTTTATCGGCGTGCTGATTATCCTGCGCCCTGGCCTGCGAGTCTTTTCGATAGACGCTCTGGTGCCCCTACTCGCCGCGTTAATGTTCGCCCTATATGGTCTCTTAACACGACGCGCTGCACGTGATGACAGCGCCGCGACCAGCTTTTTTTGGACGGGCGTTGCTGGCGCGGCAGCAATAACCTGCATAGGGCCCTTCTTTTGGGCATCTTTACACGGGACTGATTGGATTTGGATGGGCATCTTGTGCGTGACAGGCGTTGGTGGCCACTGGTTGCTCATCAAAACCTACGAGGCTGCTGAAGCGGGAACGGTGCAACCATTTGCCTATTTTCAGTTAGTGTTCGCCACAGTGATCGGCCTTACTATTTTTCGAGAGACCTTAGACCCATGGACTGCGGCAGGAGCGGGGCTAATCGTTGGAGCTGGTGTCTATTCTCTGCTTTGGGAACAGCAGCGAAAACGTAAAGTTAGCCCTGCCCTCTAAGCACATTAAGGATTAGCGTCACTGTGAAGTATGTTTCCCCTAGTTCGCTACCAAAGATTAAGCTGTATTTTCAGGTGCGTGAAAATCTGAGCGATATCCAGCAAAGCGACTACATTTAAAGCAGCAAGAATAAAGGGTGCAGCTATGATGCGCGCATTTTACGCCAGGATTCGATCGATGGCGTCCTGCTCGTCGCTGCAAGCGATGACTTTGACAGCCCCACCACGGCGATCGGAAACGTCAGTTGCATTTTGCTGAACTACTTGGCTTTAAAGTGTTTGATTAAACGCAGTAGTAATACGGCGATGGTGAAGACGAGGAAAGGGGTATAAAAACCCGGGTCGATTTTGGTGTGCTTAACGTAGGTCATAAAGAAAACAAACCAAAGGTAATAACCGCCGATGAGATGAAGTTTTTTCCAATTCTTCATGCCCAGCCGATACTGAGCCTTATCTGATGAGGTCAGTGCCATCAGTGCAATAAAGACATAGCCGATGCCGCCGAATATCCACTGGCTTGGTGCCTGGTCTTCAAGGAACGGCTCAGGAAAAACAACAGATACTAAAGTAATAAGGCCGAGGTGGATAAAGTGCGAGGCAGCGAAGCTGACGCCGATATAGCGCCTATTCTGCAAGACCCATTTTGAAAAAGGTGCTTTCCAGAATTAGTACACACTGGATGCAGTAAAGGCGAGGGAGAATAAGAATAGAGAACTTCTTCCTGTGGACCGTATCGTTACGAGTATGCTGTCTGCGTTCCACGGAGAGGACACCAGAAATAGCGTAACCGCAAGCAGGATTAAACCTCCAACCCAGTAAGTGATATTCCAGCTATGTAGTTTCATACATTGGTTCCTTTCTGGGTGTCGTTATCAGAGTAAAAAAAATTATTCTGTATAGGTGAAGTATAGGACAAATAAACGGCCTGTTGACAGTAGGTTTCCTCACTGATCCTGCTAACTGAATCGGAGAAGTTCTCGAAATAACCACCGATTTCCCTGGAAAGTTGTTCGCTGAGGTGATCGCACAATGCATATCCGTCAATGTCTGAGTGATAGCATGCAACCGTCCGTGCCACACGTTTTTCAGTAGCGTCCTTGCTGATTTGGGGCTGTGGATTCGCTTCCTGCAAAAAGAGGTAATGGCCCAGGGGTGCTCTGGAGGGTGGCACCAGGTGCGATAGGGTAGGGCGGGGCTATGGAGGGAAATGTTCTTCCGCTATCCCAATGCTCTACATGAATCGAACGATGGTCACCGAGTGTGCTGTAATTGTGCTTGCACTGCAGGCCAACCAAATACCAGAGAACAAAAGTGCGTTAGATGTTGAGGCCATGTTGCGATAACGCGCCAGGTTGTAGCCAACAAAAACAGGGAAAATAAATACGCCAAAAAAGATGATGGACCATGGTCCAAGCCCGAGTGAGAGCAGACTTAACGGCATTGTCTGACTTATGCTTTCTATGGCCCTGTCTATGACATTGGGAAGAGACCTTACAGGTTTCGTGGGCGATGGCAGCGTGGACCGCAGAAAAGTCTTGATGATCAGCAACGAAGACAGCGAGGGCGAGCTGATTCTTCGATTGAGAGGCATCTGCAAAGGTGCCGGGCTATCTGGAGAGGAGGAGCAAGTGCTCAAGGTGCTTCGGGCTGGGATAATCCGCAGCGAACCTTTACGCCTGATACTGGCCAAACAGGAAGTGTCACCGCGACCCAAGCAGCAGCCCCAGCAGCAACGCCCGTCCCAACCAGCCCACTTTGGCTACTGGGCATCATGGCAGGACTGCTATCACTAGTGGCTGTCAGAAAGCTTCGCAAAGTCTGAATAGGTTCCCTTGGATATTCAGATACACAGCGGCTCCTTCGGGGGCCGTTTTGCTGTCACAGGCTCTCACGCTCGTGGTTTCAGTTGAGTAGGGTAGTAACCCAAACCACAGCAGCGTCCGCACCGCTATTCCCCGCTATATTCGCTGTAGGTCTTAAGTATCCCCAAAGTAAGAGATAGCGACCACCTAGCACTTTACTCGACCACCAAGGGCACTACCTTCCCAAGCCCGCAGCACCCAAGTGACTCATCGGCATTCCTGTGTTAGCATTTTTTTATAATGAAATCACGGACGATGCTTCTTATGACCAACACTTCAACAGCACCACAGCGCGGAGTACTCGCTTCATTAATACGCCGCCTTTTTGGTCATCTAGCCTTTTTATATCAGGGCATGCCGCAAAAATGCGGGATAAATCATATTGGTGTTTCATCGGTGCTTCCGTGCCTCCTAATCGCGTTGACGGGGCTTTTAACTGGCTGTAATTCCTCAAACAACAACGACGAGGACCCTAAAACCATTCCCCCGAATATCCTGTTTATCGTCATGGACGATGTCGGTATCGACCAGATGACGGTATTTGGCTATGGTGGTCTAGGGCCCTTCAATCAAATCCCCACTCCATCGCAGCCGTTGGATCGATCACCCCAGCTGCCCAATATCGACACCATCGCACAGCAGGGGGTGCTTTTTCGCAACGCCTGGTCCATGCCAGCGTGCTCTACCTCGCGCGCGGTTTTTTTTACCGGCCGATTCCCATTGCGCACCCAGGTGCTAGGCGCGCTGGGCCAGTACGACCTCGCTAACTACCAGCTTTCGCCCTACGAGCTCACGATGCCTAAGTTGCTAAAAGAACGCGGCTACCAGAATGCGTTGTTCGGTAAATTTCATGTTGGCTTGCAGCAGAACAACCCTGCCGGTAATGCCATGGTTAGCGCGCTGGGTTGGGACTACTATTCTGGCTGGGAGGATGAAACTGGTGATCCCTCCTCGATCGACACCTCAGCCGGACTAGGCGAGGAATACGAGGGCCGCTACATGTGCGGGTTTGTGCCGAGCGCAGCGCAGGATGCCTTCTATGGTGCAGATACCGGGGCGTGTTATACCGGCGGTGGTGAGCAGTGCTCTCAGATGAGTGCCGAGGGTGGTATCCCGCCTGGGCGCGCCTGCCGAGACAGTGGTGGAATTCTAGACCCAAATCAGTCGTGCAGCATGCCTGCCCCCGAAAACATACAGAAGGGTTTCAGCATCCTTAGCGCCCATTATGTCTCTCCGCTGTGGATCAATGACGAGGAGGGTCAGGCCATCGAAGTATCGCTTACAGATCTTCGCGCGCGGACTTTCCGTGGCATTGTGCCGGTTGACGGCGCCATCGATTGGATAACGAGTCGTCCGAAGGACACTCCGTGGTCGGCGACTATCAGTTTCGCCACCGCTCATACCCCGGTGATGCAGCCTCCGCAGTCACTTTTGTCTGAAGATGCTGAGGTAGTGAGTCGACTACTTTGTGCCGCGCCTGAGGGAGCCTCACCTGAACTTGAGAATCAAGTTTTGGTTGAACAACGCGAACTCACCACGCTGATGATTGAGGCACTTGATAGCGAGCTGTCTCGACTGCTGGTGTCTATTGGCGCGGCTACGCTCAATGACGACAAGTCTTTGGTTCTCAGTCCAGATAGTAATACGCTGATTGTTATTCTCGGCGACAACGGCACGCTTGGGTACTCCGTGAAGTTGCCGTTTGATCCATTTGGGGCCAAGGGCACGGCTTACCAAACGGGTGTTTGGGTGCCATTGATTGTGGCGGGGTCGATGGTGAGCGAGCCCAACCGCGAAGTTGGCGACATGGTTAATATCGCCGATCTGTACGAACTGTTTGGCGAAGTAGCCGGCATCGAAAATGTGCATGAGGTTGTGCCGCGCGCTTTGGATTCCGTATCGATGTTGCCCTACCTCACCACGCCCGGCGTCGAGAGCCAGCGCAAGTACAATTTCACTCAGGTGGGTAATAATCATCAGGCCGGTGGCACTATCAACCAGCCCTGCACTTTCAACCAAACAAGTTGTAGTCAGATCCCCGTTTCCAAATCGGTTTGCCATGACAATAACGGCGTTTGGTGGGGGGTGGAGCCCGACCAGCCGGATGTGCCCGTCGGCGGATACGCCAAGTGTTGTGAGGTCAACCAGTATCTCTATGACCGGGAGGAGCCAATGCTTAAAATGGACCCACTGTCTGCTGAGGCGATACGAAATGACAATTACAAGGTCGTGCAGAACCACTTTTTCGGTGATGAGCAACCTCCCGCAGGCGATTATCCCAATTGTGCTTCGAGCATTAGCACTGAATTTTATCGCATTGACGAAAGGAAATACAATCCGCAGATCGACAGACCAGCAGACAACTTGATTAACCCCGACACTGGTATACCGGATGACAGTGCCGAACAAGCGATTTTCGTGGACCTAGTGCACCAGTTAAATTTGATTACTGACAGCGTTCAACCCTGTCCACCCGGTCCACCCGAGGGTTATCTCGCCAGCGTCGATGGCAATCAGGATGGTGTCGTCAATGATGAGGATCTGGACAATCTGAGCAGGTTTGCCGAAGCCGGCGGCAGTAGTTGGTACGATATAGATGAAAGCGGCACAACGAACTTGACGGACTATGGGCTGGTGAACGACTACTTGGGCATTGAATGTCCGCGTGAATAAATGTTCAGTCGAAGTATAGGACGGATAAAAGGGCTATGGAGGGAAGTGTTCTTCGGGTACCCCAATGCTCTGCATGAATCGAACGATGGTCACCGAGTGTGCTGTAATCGTGCTTGCACTGCACGCCACCCAAATACCAGAGAACAAAAGTGCGTTAGATGTTGAGGCCATGTTGCGATAGCGCGCCAGGTTGTAGCCAACAAAAACAGGGAAAATAAATCCGCCAAAAAAGACGATGGACCCTGTTCCAAGCCCGAGAGCGCAGACTTAACGGCATTGTCTGACGTATAAACACCATAAAAATTGCAGAAAGCAATAAGCCTAGGATTGAATATTTCATCCTGATCTTAACGGGCTTAGCGATGGAGATACGGCTTACGATATTTCCAAACCGCACTAGGCGGGCTTGAGAAGGCTCAGGTTTTACGCAGGTTACTGACGCCCAGAACGATGCCTCAAATCTAGTTAGCAGCCAGGCGGCGGTGCCACGGGAGTGACCGGTGCGAATGCGGATGCTGGGCTGGCTCCAAAATCGTTCGTCGCTGTGGTTGCGCAGACATACGCCTGCCCATTGGTCAGCCCGAAGACTGTGATGGGTGAGGTCGGACTCTCACCGAATGCTAACGTGTCGCCATAGCAATAAGCCGTGTAGCCCGTAATCGGTGAGCCGCCGTCTGCGCCCGGCGTGAACGTGATGATAGCCTGTTCGTTGCCAGCCATGATGCCTGTGATCTGTGGTGCATCGGGTGGAACCGCGGGCGTGAAGGGTGCACTAGCCGCAGAGGCTAGGCTGGTTCCTGCCGCGTTCGTCGCTGTTACTAAACACTCATACGCCTCGCCGTTGGTCAGCCCCGAGACGGTGATGGGTGAGGTCGGACTCTCACCGAAGGCTAACGTGTCGCCGAAGCAATAAGCGGTGTAGCCGGTAATCAATGCGCCATTGTCTGGGCCCGGTGTGAAGTTGATGATACCCTCACCATCTCCTGCCGTTATGGAGCGGATGCTCGGGGCGTCTGGCTCAACGAATACTCGCTGGCCAGGCTTTTACGCTGGATGCCATCTTTAACAAGCTGGCCATTGAGGCCGCGAATAATATCGATATAGACCATGCCAATGTCGAGCTGTACTTGAAGTTCGCATTAAGGGCGCAGTCGCAGAGTCGCGCAGCTTTCCTGGCGCTGAACGACATTATGAACCCTAGGCTGGCTAACTTCGTGAATCAGGCCAATATCTCGGCTGGGCATCAGCAGGTAAATAACCATGTGGAAAAAGAAAGTCCGCCAAGCGAACTAATGGAGCAACGTCATGAACGGATGGACACCAGAACGCCGAGAGAGGCAGGCACGACTTATTCAACAGTGGAGACCGTGGGAGCAGTCGACAGGCCCGACAAGCAATGAAGGGAAGAAGAGGGCGTCGAGTAACGCTTACAAAGGCGCAGTGAGGCCAAGGCTCAGGCAGGTGTCTGAGTTGCTGCGAGTGCAGAGCAGTCAGTTGGAGGCGTTCTTGTTAGCTAAAGGATAGGGTTTTCCCTACTTTCACACATTGCTAGAGGTGGTATCATAAGAAAATATTGTGTTGCCTGCAGCCTCAATGCCTAACTATCATCACTGCATGGCGCACCGTCTCTTCACTGACCAGCAGCGGGATGAGTATGAAAACGCACTTACGACACATCATCTCAATCGGTTTGCTCTTTGCGTCTCTTGTGGGGAGCAGCGGTGCTTGGGCGGTGGATTGCCCACAGAACTCCTACTCTTTCGCCACACAGGCAGCGGTTGATGCCTTTCCACTGGGTTGTGATTCAGTGCTTGGTAGTCTTACCGTCCTCAGTAGTACTGACATCACCAACATAGACGGCCTAGCTAACCTCACTAGCGTTGGGGACTATTTGAATATCCAAAGTAATACCGCCCTCACCAACCTCGACGGTCTAGTCAACCTCACTAGCGTTGGGGACTATTTGAATATCCAAAGTAATACCGCCCTCACCAACCTTGACGGCCTCGTTAACCTCACTAGCGTGGGGGGCGATTTGGATATCGTAAGTAATACCTCCCTCACCAGCATCAACGGCCTAGCTAACCTCACTAGCGTGGGGGGCCAATTGGATATCGATATTAATCCCTCCCTCACCAACCTCGATGGCCTAGCTAACCTCACTAGCGTGGGGGGCCAATTGGCAATCGGAGGTCTTGACTTTTCCGGCACTGGCGGAAACGGAAACCCTGCGCTTACCAACCTTGACGGCCTAGCTAGCCTTACTAGCGTCGAGAGTTTGTGGATCGTTGGCAATGACTCCCTCACCAACATCGACGGCCTAGCTAACATCACTAGCGTCGAGAGTTTGTGGATCGTTGGCAATGACTCCCTCACCAACATCGACGGCCTAGCTAACATCACTAGCCTGGGGGGCAGTTTGACTTTGGGCCTGCCATCTTTTCCCGGTTTTTTCGCCGGCCGCGGAAACCAGCTGCTTACCAACCTCGACGGGCTAGCTAACCTCACTAGCGTAGGCTTCAATTTGTCTATCTATCGCAATCCCCTCACTAACCTCGACGCCCTAGCTAACCTCACTAGCGTGGGGGGCGATTTGGATATCCAAAGTAATACCGCCCTCACCAACATCGACGGCCTAGCTAACATCACTAGCCTGGGGGGCGATTTGGATATCCAAAGTAATACCGCCCTCACTAACCTCGACGCCCTAGCTAACCTCACTAGCGTGGGGGGCGATTTGTCTATCCTGTACAATTATGGGCTCACCAACTGCCAAGGCATTGCACCCGTATTAGGTTGGCCGAGTGGCCCACCCGATGACTCAGTGGGTGGAACTATTACTATTAGCGGAGTTGATGCGTGTAATCCTGTAGCAGCTATACTCGCCTCAGTCTCAGGCCCGAGCCAGCCTGTTATCAACACCGCCACTGGCGGGAACGGAAGTATTTCTTTGGGCTTTTCTCTTTCAACTACCACGGACGCTGTTTTCCCCATCACAGGCTACGAAGCGACTTGCACTGGCTCTAATGTCAACCTTAACGAAGCACCCAATACACCACTCCTAGACAATACCCCTATTCAAAGAACACTAACCGTCAATGGCTATGACCCAACATCGACGGCGGCATTAATCGAGGTCGCTATCGACATCACTCACAGTGACCCAACCCACCTTGTCATCACCTTGACTTCACCCGCAGGCACAGTACTCACCTTATGGGATCGAGGGAGCAGTGGCGGTGAGAATCTTGTGGGCACGTTTCCAACTACGCTTAACCCAGTAGACAGTTTGTCCTCGATAGCACAAGAAAGCATGGATGGTGATTGGGTGCTGACTGCAGAAGATGTAAAAGCAGGCCCCCTCGTGCGCGAGGGTGTCCTCAATTCGTGGGGCATCAAGCTAACAGAACAGTTGACAGCCAATAGTTCTGATTCACCTATCACAGTAAACAACCTTATCAATGGCAGAGAGTATTCCTGTACCGTTGCGCCTGTCACTAATCTCGGTGCAGTCCCGCTGTCTAATGCTGTCAATGCGACACCAGTAGCAGGGACTACGGATTGCTCACAGGACGATTATGTTTTGAACACACAAGCCGAAGTTGATGCCTTTCCTCAAGGTTGCGATATGGTCGGCAGTCTGTCGATCCAGAATGGATTTGACATTACGAACCTGAACAGTCTGAGTAATCTCACTAGCGTGTTGGGCAATGTGGATATCGGTGGTAATAATGCCCTCACCAACTTGGACCGCCTCAGTAACCTTACTAGCGTAGGCGGCGATTTGTCTATCTATGCAAACTCTGCTCTCACCAAATGCGAGGGGCTTGCACCCGTGCTAGGTTGGCCTGATGGGCCACCCAATGATTCAGTGGATGGAGGCATTGGTATTGAGGCAAACGGCGGTACAGAGTGTGAGTCTGTAGAAGTGATACTGGCTTCAGTCTCAGGCCCGAGTCAGCCAGTCATCAACACCGCCATTGTGAGGGACGAGAGCATTTCTTTAGCCTTTTCTCTATCAACCACCTTAGACGTTTTGTTCCCTATCTTAGGCTATGAATCAGTTTGCACAGGTCTCACAGAAATAGAGACTGCACAGGGCGTGGGTTCGCCAATCACCGTAGGAAACCTCACAAACTACAGGGAGTATGATTGCACTGTTGCGCCAGTCACAGGGTTAGGTACGCTTCCATTATCGAGTTCAGTCAGTGCCACGCCCACACCGGAATCACAGGTTCCCATCGCGCCACAGATTACCAACATCGAATCCGGCAACGCTCAGGTTTCTGTCAGCGTTAGCGTGGCCGATGACGGCGGCTCACCGATCACCGGCTACACTGCCGCATGCGCCGGCGGCACCGGATACCATCTAGGCACTAGCCCGACCTCACCCATAACAGTCTCAGGGCTTACCAACGGTCAGCCGTATGCCTGTTTAGCGACAGCGACGAACGCTGTAGGAGCTAGTCCATACTCTGAACTCAGCGCACCATTCACACCCGCGGCCCCGCCCTCCGCACCACAGATTACTAATATTGAACCCGGCAATGCGCAGGTTTCTATCAATGTTAGCGTAGCAGATGACGGCGGCTCGCCGATCACCAGCTACACTGCCGCATGCTTCGCCAATGATTTTCTCGCAATCTTCGGCACGAGTCCTACTTCACCGATCACAGTCTCTGGGCTGACCAATGGGCAGGCGTATGCCTGTTTGGCGACAGCGACGAACGATGTAGGAAGTAGTCCAATATCTGCACCCAGTGCGCCGGTCATACCCGTGGCTCCAGCGCCTGGCTGCTGAATGGATTTGAGGCATCGTTCTGGGCATCAGTAAGCTGCGTAAACCCTGAGCCTTCTCCAGCCCGCCTAGTGCGGGTTTTTTGTTGGGGAGAGAGGCCAGCAGACACAGTGGCCAGTGGGATTAAGCTTCAATAAATAGGGTTTTCCCTACTCTGCGGCCAAAGATTAAGCTGTATTATCAGGCGAGTGAACAGCTATACCGATATCCAGCAAAACGACTATACTGAATGCAACAAGAATAAAAGGATGCAGCCATGATGCGCGCATTGGTGACTAAGACACTGTTTGTTCTTTCAATACTGCTATCGGCTCAGGCTTTGGCATTTGATGTCGATGGCCTCAGTTATGCCGTCACAAGTGCGACTGACGTCGAGGTAACGGGCCGAGCAGTGGGCAATGCGGACACGGACATAGTGATTCCTGCCACTGCTTCGGATGGCTCTACCACCTACAGCGTTACGACCATCGGGGGGTATGCTTTCGCCTCCAACGCCCTCACCAGCGTGACCATCCCAGACAGCGTTATTACCATTGGGGATAGTGCTTTCTCGTATAACAACAACCTCACCAGTGTTGCCTTTGAGGGCAATAACATTGGCGGCTTTGGATCGTACGTGTTCGGATACAGCCCCAATTTAGCGACGATCACACACTGTAAAGGGACAACGGGTTGGCCGCAGAACTTTAGCAATGGCTCGACCTTGATCACAACGACGCCGATAGGTTGCTCGCTGCCTGACGCCCCGACCATCGATTCGATAGAATCAGGCAATGGTGAGGCTATCATCACCTTCACGCCGGGTGCAGATAATGGCTCGCCTATCACGGGCTATCGATATATTAAGGATGATGGTGATACCTCAACCATCCTTGGAACAACTGGCAGCGGACCGCAGGGAATCGCAGTTGATGCGGCCGGCAATGTCTACACTGCCAACTTGTCTTCGGACAATGTGTCTAAGATCACACCCGCCGGCATCTCAACCATTCTTGGGACAACCGGTAGCGGACCGCAGGGAATCGCAGTTGATGCGGCCGGCAATGTCTACACTGCCAACTTGTTTTCGGACAATGTCTCTAAGATCACACCCGCCGGGATTTCAAGCATCCTTGGGGCAACCGGCAACGGACCGCATGGGATTGCAATAGATGCGGCCGGCAATGTCTACACTGCCAACAACGGCTCGAATAATGTGTCTAAGATCACAACCGACGGGATTTCAAGCATCCTTGGAACAACCGGGGGCGTACCCATCGACATTGCGATTGATGCGGCCGGCAATGTCTACACTGCCAACCCCGGCTCGAATAATGTGTCTAAGATCACACCCGCCGGCATCTCAACCATCCTTCAGTCCGAGTTTGGGGCTGTAAGCGGCTTCGGTATCGCCGTTGATGCAGCCGGCAGTGTCTATACGGTTCATGTCGTCTATTGCTTCTACGATTCGCCATTGGGGCCTGTGGGCTACGCCTGCGGTTCACGCGTGGTGAAAACGATACCCAATGGCTGGAGTTACGTCCTCACTGCGACAACGGAATTGATCATAGACCTAGTAGTTGGTGCAGACGGTAACGTTTACACAGCTAACATTGCAGACACAGGTGAAGGAACAGGTGAAGGAACAGTATCGAAGATCACGCCCGATGGCACCTCATCCACCCTTGGAACAACTGACTGGGACCCGTACGGAATCGCAATAGATGCTGACGGCAACATTTACACGGCTAACCGAAGCTCCGACAATGTGTCGAAAATCACCCCCGCGACATACCCTGCAACCGGCAACTCCAGCCCTATCACGATAACGGGGTTAACTAACGACATTGAATATTTGATGTCGCTGATAGCCGTCAATGAAGCGGGCGAGAGTGCGGCCTCCAATAGTGTATCCGTTATTCCCGAAGCACCCGCTGCGCCAGACGCACCGACCATCGACTCGATAGCGGCAGGTGACGGTCAAGTTGTCATTACCTTTACACTGGGCGCAGACAATGCTCTACCGATCACGGGCTACACTGCCTTGTGCTTCAACACCATCTCTGATTCCTCCATCGTTAGCAGCTCGGCCTCACCCATAACGGTCACGGGGCTTAACAACGGTGTGAGCTATGTCTGTTTAGTCTCAGCGACCAACGATGTAGGAACCGGTCCATACTCCGCACTCAGTGCACTGGTTACACCCGCAGGCGATGTTGACGGTGATGGCGTGAATGATCTTCTCGACAATTGTGTGTCCATTGCAAACCCCGGCCAAGAGCCTTCTGCCATCAATCCAAATTGCGGTGAAGCCTGCGTGACATCGAGTTGTGCAGGGACGTTTTGTGAGAATCACTGATAGAGGCAGCTTAGATAAGCTTTGCAACAAATGCGCAACAAAGTGTCAAGCATGTAAAGCCCTAGGTGAGGATAATTAAGAAAAATATATATAAATCAGTAATTTAATGGTCCGCCCTTCAAGATTCGAACTTGAGACCTTCCCCTTAGGAGGGGGACGCTCTATCCAGCTGAGCTAAGGGCGGATAACTGATGGGCGCGGATTATTCCGTGTCCGATTACAAATCGCAAGTCACTATTTTATCAAGTGGTATTCAGAATAGTCGGGATTGCGCATTGATTTCAGATAGTGCAGTGGCTTCCACGGATAGAGGTTGGGCACGCCGCTTTTATCGAAGTACCAGCTTGTACACCCTCCGGTCGCCCAGGTAGTGTTTTTGATCGCTTCTCCCATAGCTGCGTTATAGTCATCATAGGCCGTCTGTTTCGCGGCGATAGCGGCGAGTCCCTCTGCCTTCATGTGGTCTAGCATGCTCACGATGTAATCGACCTGATGTTCGGAGATGGCAATGAGTGACAGGTTGCCCACCGGTCCAGTGGGGCCTTCTACCATCCAAAAGTTTGGGAAGCCCGGCAACGCAACGGCACGGTGGGCTCGTGGTGCACCGTCCCATTGGGTCTCCAGATCGACACCGTTCTCGCCTGTCACACGCGCCGGCAGAACAAATGCAGCGGCATTGAATCCCGTCGCCAAGATTAATGCATCGAGCTCATGCAACTTGCCGTCTGCCGTGCGGATGCCTTGCGCTTCTATCTGCGTGATAGCGTCGGTAATAAGATGGGCGTTAGGCCGACTGATTGCTGGATAAAAGTCAGAGCAAAAAATCAGGCGCTTACACGTTGCATCGTAAGCTGGGGTTAGTCTAGCGCGCAGTGCTGGGTCAGGCACATTGTCTTTAAGGTGCTTCACGCACGTTTTGTTAATGAGACGTTGCATGAACTTGTTGCCAACAGTGGCCGCGCTGAAGGTGTGGACCATAAGCCGGCAGTAATAGTGATAAGCCAGTCGTTGCATGAAAGGAAACGCAGACAATAAGCGATTCCAACCTGTCGAATAGGCTATCTGCGGCAGTGGCGACAACCAATGCGGTGTGCGCTGGAATACGTGCATTTCGCTCACCTGATCGGTGATAGCACCGACGATCTGGCAGGCTGTAGAACCGGTGCCGATGATGCCAACGCGTTGACCTTTTAATTCTGAGGCGTGATCCCAACGTGCGGTGTGGAAACAGGCACCCTGAAAACTGTCGAGGCCATCGATGTCCGGATAGTTTGGCTGATGCAGGATGCCCGTCGCCGAGATGACCACATCGAATATTTCCTGCTTGCCATCGGAGGTTACAAGGTGCCAGCAGGGCGCATCGTATGTGAGTTCGGTCACGGCGGTGTTGAATGTCACTTTGTGTGTGACGCCAAAATCCTCTGCCACCTGTTCCAGATAAGCTTGAATGTCTGCGCCGTAAGAGTATCGATGCGGCCAGTCGGCCTTCAGCGCAAAGTAGAAACTGTACCAACGTGACGGAACATCGCAGGACAGTCCCGGGTAAGTGTTTTCTCGCCAGGTGCCGCCTACTCGATCGGTTTTTTCATACACGGTGACATCTGTGTAGCCTGCTTTTTGTAGTTTCACCACGGCGGCAATGCCGGACATACCTGCGCCAATGATTGCGATGCTAGGCTGGCGTCCTGACTGTGCCCACGGTGCGTTGTTCGTGGCAGTCTCATGGGCTTCTGATGTAGTCATGCTGACATTCTTGTTGTCCGGTGGGTGGCGACATTACTTGATACCAGTAGGGTATCGGTTCTGGCTGTGCGCGGCCAGTGTTGGCGCTGCAATTTTTGTGTGGAACGAGGCTATTTAGCTGATTAACATCGCCCTGATGACTTTATGTAGTAGCCGTTTTTGTCTGGCGATGTTGTCCGCATCTAGCAGGTCGCCTTGCGCAAGGGAGGTGAATACCCGCTGCGATAGAAAGTACCCCGTCGTGAGATTGAACATGGCGATTAAGTTGATGGCAAGTGCGGCGCGGCTCTGCGAGTCGGTTTTTTCGGTTCCGGTGGTCGTGATGCCGTCAAACGATTGCAGACTTATCATGCCCTGATTCAATAATTTCTCCAGCCAAGCATTTACCAATTGGTTACCTGCAGACGCACTGTCGCCTTGCATGGCCCGCTGGAACAATACCGCCATTAGAGGGTGTTCTAGCAGTATGTCTGTAATAGTAGCGGGTAGGTCTGCGTATTCTCTGAGTGTTGCCGCATTGTTTATGTGATTCGACAAGGCCAGCGTCATTGGGTTCAGCGCTCGAAATAAGACCGCTTTGTAGAGCGCCTCTTTGCTTGCAAAGTGGTTGTAGAGTCCAGGTTGCGCGATATCCGCTCTCTCGGCAATCTGGCGCAAACTGGTGCCGTCGTAGCCGTGTGCGGCGAAGAGATTTTCGGCAATGTCCATGATGCGGTTGGCGGTGCGCTCACCCTTGGTTCTTGCAACTGGTTCGGCAGTGTTCAATGACATAAATGATCGTATGATTGCTAAATATTGGTCAAAAACTACCACAAACCCCTTCAAGTTTCGATCTGAAGCCGCTTATACTGATTAAATATTACTAAGTGATAATATATGGAGTCTGTGGTGAGTCTGAATATCAGTGCTTTAGTCAATGAGGACGCCTCTCTAATAAGCCGGCGCTGCTGGTCCGATGAAGGCGTTTACGTACTGGAAAAGAGGGGTATTTTCGGGAAATCCTGGCTGTTTCTTGGGCATGAATCACAGATCCGCGCGCCGGGTGATTTCGTGCAGGCCTATATGTGTGAAACGCCAATCATTCTCTCCCGCGGTCAGGATGGCGGTATTTACGCCAATATCAACAGCTGCACGCATCGTGGGTTACCCGTCTGTCGGGCTGATCACGGCAATACCAAGCGGTTTGTTTGCCCCTATCATAATTGGTCATACTCGGTGGAAGGGAATCTGATGACAATTCCACAGGAGAGCGAAGTCGTCCGCAAACCGGATAAGACTCAGCTGGGCCTCAAACGGGTGCCACGCGTTGAGTCCTGGCGGGGCATGATTTTCGGTAGCTTCGATGAAGCCATTATTCCTCTGGACGAATACCTGGGCGATATGCGTTTTTATTTGGATGCTTTTTTTGACCGTTTCCCTGCCGGCATAGAATTTATGGGTGCGCCTCACCGCTGGGTGATCAATGCTAACTGGAAGCTTCCAGTAGAAAACCAGTTGGGGGATGTCAACCATGGAGCCTTTCTGCACAGTGCCATTATTCCCAAAGAAGCACAGGACATCATTGAACAGCTCGGCCACAGTGTGGTGACTACCCCCGGGCATGGTGCCACGTTTCGCTTGATGCCCGAGAACACGCCGGTGGACGATGTTGCCTGGGGGATGGAGGCGGTGGGTTCAATCTTCGGTGGCGGCGAGGTGCAAAATTATTTGCGAGACATTCAGGCGCAGGCCAGCGAGCGCGTAGGGGACCTGCGTTCGCGAATGAAAGGGTTAACCTATGGGGTCTATCCCAACCTATCGTTCCTCTGGTCGAACACGTCGTTTAAAGTGTCTCATCCCAGAGGCCCCGGTAAAGTGGAATACTGGTCATGGGCGGTGGTGCCAGCCGACGCGCCGGACAATATCAAGAAAATTTTACGCACCAATTACAGTTCCTTTTTTGGCCCCGCGGGCATACTGGAGCAAGAGGATTCGGAGGTGTGGGCGCAGCAGTTTTTGGGCAGTAATATCGACTTTGCTGATGACCGTCCTTATTACTACGGGTTGGGTCTGGGTGAAGAAAAGCCCCATCCCGATATGCCGGGTCTGGTCAGTGTGACGGCAAACGAGTTTTATGCGCGACACTTTTTTACCCGGTGGAAAAATGAGCTGCAGGCAGTGGAGGGTTCACTATGAGCGCACTGTCTGTTGAGGTCACTCCAGAGCAGCAGAGGCAGTTGGAGCGCTTTTATTTTCACGAGGCTAGGCTGCTCGATAGTCGCCAGTATCTGCAATGGTTAACGCTGCTCAATGAAGATGTGCGTTATATCATTCCCTCTCGCGTCAATGTGCAGGTGAACAATCGCGCGCGTGGACACGAAGACATGATCAGCGTTGAGCATGAGTTGGAGGGAGAGGACTCCATGGGTTGCCCGCACCGCGAAGAAGGTTATATTCTTCTAATGTTGCGTGCTGAGCGAGCCTACAAGATAAATTCTTGGTCAGAAAATCCGCCTGCTCGCACCCGACGTATTGTCGGCAACATTGAGTTGATGGAGCACAGTGGCGACACGTTATCCGTGTTGAGTAACTTCCACCTCTATTACGCACGCCCCGGTAGCGACACTATTGTCTACAGTGGGCAGCGGCGCGATACGCTATTGTCTCAGACTGATGGATTTCGCATTGTTCGCCGTGAGGTGGTGCTGGACTATGCCGCTATAGAGTTGCCGACACTCGGCTTGTTTTTCTAGGCTGAGTGAGGTGCCGCCAGCGCCCCTAACGAAAATACCGATGGATCTATTGCAATTGTGCGGTACCCACCTCACTCTAGCGACAGTTTGGGTAGGGGTCAGCATGCGGCGTGATCTTAAATATGGGTGTGATTGAGGGAGGTGTTGTGCGGTACCGGTCGAGTCAGGGTAAGAAGCGTTTTACATGGGTGTGTGTGCTGTTGGCAGTGGCGACACAATGCACTGTTGTGGTGGCCCAGAGCCTGGCCGATCAGCGCAGCAATTATGCGGAGGCTGTGCAAGCGATAGACCGCGGCCAATGGACGACGTATGAAACATTGCGTCCGGCGCTGGATGACTACCCCTTGGCGATTTATTTGGATTATTTCCAACTGACGCGTCAGTCGGGCAGGGTGGATCCGTCAGACGCTCAGGCTTTCCTCGTTCGCAGCGCTGATACGCCACTACCCAACCGTTTTCTGGCGATATACCTGCGTGAGACGGGTAGCGCGCAGCGTTGGCAGGATTTTTTGCAAGTTATGCCACAAGAGCCCAACAGTATTGTGCTGAAATGTTATTACTTTAGAGCACAGTTGGCGCAAGGCAATAAGGAGGCGGCCTGGAATGGTGCCCAAACATTGTGGGTGTATGGCAAGTCGCAGCCGAAGGAATGTGATCCGTTGTTTAAAGCCTGGCAGTCTGCGGGGCAATTGACCGATGAGATTGTCTGGACGCGGATGCTTAATGCGTTCGCCGCGCGGCAGCCCTCGTTGATGGGATTTGTCGGCAAAAAAGGCAGTGCTGCCCTGCAGCCCTGGGTGAAAAAATTACGGGCGGTGTATGCCAGTCCCGAGTCTCTCACCCGGATGTCTTTGCCGGCGGACAACCCTCACTCATCAGACATCGCCATTCGCGGCCTGGCCTATCTGGCTACGTACAGTCCGCAAAAGGCATTGGCTGATTGGGCCGAGTTGCGGCCTAAGCTAACGTTCAGTCCTGAACAAATCAATCAGGTGGAGTACGCCATTGCGCGACAAACGCTGCTCTCACGCACCGCCTCCAACAATGATTGGCTGGAGGGCGCTCTGGCCCGCCTCGACGATGATAAGCTCACTGGCATCCGGCTACGTTGGGCGCTCAAGGAGCAAGACTGGGCAGCGCTGGAGCGGAACCTGTCACTGCTGTCCACAGCCGCTAAAGAAGAGACCGTATGGCGCTACTGGCTTGCGTTCGTGCAGGAATGGCGGGGTGAGGCCGCAACGGCAAGGTCCACCCTAGAACGTTTGGCGGACGAACGTGATTACTACGGGTTTCTTGCAGCAGACAAGGTCGGACTGCCGTATTCACTCAACCATGAAACGCTAGTGATGGACGCTGCTAGCCCGGTGCAAGATTTTCCTGCTTTGCAGCGTATTGAAGAGCTGAAATTTCAACAGGAGGATAGGCTCGCACACTCTGAGTGGTACACGTTATTACAAGGTACGGAAGATCTTGCGCAACAGCAGAATCTCGCATTGCTGGCCACACAAAACGGTTGGTATCGTATGGCGATCGACGCGGCGACGAGGGCCAAAGTCTGGGACGCGTTGGATCAACGGTTTCCTACGCCTTATCAGGATATTTTTACGCGGCACGCCGCGACCCATGACGTGCCCCGTACAGAACTCATGTCCATTGCGCGTCGGGAGAGCGCATTTTTCCCGGGTGCGCAGTCTCCTGTTGGCGCGCGCGGTCTGATGCAGATTATGCCCGCCACGGCGAAGCAGGTAGCGGCATCTTTGAAGGAGCCTCATACGCAGGCTGACTTGTTCGAGGTGGAGCACAATGTACTGCTAGGAAGCGCGTATTATCGTCAGGTGTTAGCCCGTTTCGGCGGCAATAGAGTGTTCGCCCTGGCCGCTTACAACGCCGGTCCTCATCGAGTAGATCGCTGGCGCGACAGGGCAGGCGAAGGCGTTCCGGTTGAGGTTTGGATTGAGACGATTCCTTACCGAGAGACGCGTAATTACGTGCAGGCCGTGCTCGCCTATAATGTGGTGTTCCAGTATCTGCTGGGTGATACTCAACGTCTGTTCACTCCCCTCGAGCGACAGACGCGTTATTGAGTGGTTGCAGCGCTGCTGCGTTGACGCCATTCGAATCATAGTTTTTATAGAGGTTGCTCGACGGTAATGCGTGACACACGTCCACTTTTATTACACAGCGATTTTCCGCCGGTTCATCGCGCCTCGCTCGAGACACTGCAGGTGAATCTGGGGTATTTATGTAATCTCAGCTGCGTGCATTGCCATGTTAATGCGGGCCCTCACCGCACTGAACAAATGGACAGGGAAACGATTGACACGCTGCTGGCATTGCTTGACAGGGCTGCAATCCACACGCTAGACCTCACTGGCGGCGCGCCAGAGTTAAATCCGCATTTTCGATATCTGGTGCGCGAAGCGCGTGCTCTCGATGTGCATGTTATCGACCGTTGCAACCTCACGGTATTGTTAGAGCCTGGTCAGGAAGATCTGGCCGATTTTCTTGCAGAGCAGCAAGTCGAGATCTGTGCATCGCTACCGTGTTATGTGCAGGAGAATGTCGAAGCGCAGCGTGGCAAAGGTGTTTACGATGCGAGTATTCAGGCATTGCAGCAGCTCAATGCGCTTGGCTACGGCGCAGAGCGAATACTCAATCTGGCCTATAATCCGGTGGGGCCTGTGTTGCCGCCGCCGCAGGAGGCGTTGGAGGCGGATTACCGACGTGAGCTGAAAGATCGATTTGGCATTCGCTTTAACCACTTGATGACGATTACGAATATGCCTATTAGTCGTTTTGGGTCGGTACTGTTGGCGCAAGGCCAGTACACGGAATATATGCACTTGCTGCGGGAAAACTTTAGTCAATCCAATATGGAGACGCTGATGTGTCGTCGCCTGCTTAGCGTCGATTGGCAGGGTTTTCTTTACGATTGTGACTTCAACCAGATGCTGGACTTGCCGTTGTTGGCCAGTGATCGACGTCGCCATATCCGCGACTTATTGTCGACCCTGACGCTGGACGAGCCGATTATCACAGGGGAGCATTGCTATGGCTGTGCTGCAGGGCAGGGCAGTAGCTGTGGCGGCGCTTTGGACACCTGATGAGCGTCGGCGTCAGTTTTGTTATCCCGGTACTCAATGAGGAGGATGCAGTAGCCGATTTACTGCGGGACTTGCGACAGCGTTATCCACACAGCCAATTAATTGTAGTTGATGGCGGTAGTCGCGATCGTACCGTGGCATTGGCGCTCCCTCTGTGTGATCAGTTGTTGTTGATGGCAACTGGTAGGGCGCGGCAGATGAATCTGGGGGGGCAGGTAGCGTGCATGCCTTACGTGTGCTTTCTGCACGCCGACAGTCGCCCCGGTGTTTCCGCGTCAGCGCTTGAAGCATATCTTGTGGCGCGACCCGCGTGGGGTTTCTGTCGAGTGCGTTTGAGTAGTGAGAGGCTGCCGTTTCGTATTGTCGAATGGTTTATGAATCAACGTTCACGTATGACTTCAGTGGCGACAGGCGATCAGATGATGTTTGTCAAAAAAACCGTATTTGATGAAAGTGGGGGATTTGACGATATCCCCTTGATGGAAGATGTTGCCTACTGCAAACGCCTGCGTCGCGTGCAAACGCCAATCATTATTCAGGCACCGGTGCTGACGTCTAGTCGTCGCTGGGAGGAGGGTGGTGTGGTGCCCACGGTGCTGCGTATGTGGCTGCTGCGCTTGGCCTACTTTTTGGGTGTGGCGCCTGCCACTTTATGGCGCTACTACTATGGACACTGATAGGGGGTCGCTACTGCTTGTTCAGTTCGCCCGGTCGCCTCAGGAGGGCTGCGTTAAAACCCGCATGATGCCGCATCTTTCCGCCTCTGAGGCCTGCGATTTACATTGTCAGTTAACGCTCTGGACGTGCGATCAGTTGCTCAACTGCGGTCTTGGTGCTGTGGAGTTATCAGTGGCGGGAGATACAGATCACGCTCTCTTTAGACAGTGTGAGGCAATGGGCATTGCTCGACTGACAACCCAATATGGCTCAGATCTCGGCGAGCGTATGTTTAATGCTGTGGCTCAGGGTTTGGCGCATTACGAATGCGTTATTCTGGTGGGCAGTGATTGTCCGGGTATTGACGTGTCATATCTTGAGCAGGCGTTTGAGGCATTGCAGGCGTCATCCGTGGTGGTGGGTCCGGCCACTGACGGTGGCTATGTATTGATTGGCGCCCGGCAGATCAAGGACGAGATTTTTCAAGGCATACCCTGGGGCAGTGATCAGGTTTATACGCAAACGCGTCTCGCGTTGACGCGGTCAGGGCTGACGTGGGCGGAGTTGCCGTACTTGGCGGATATTGACAGACCAGAAGATCTCCCTTTATGGGAAGCACTGCAGCGCGATAGACCGAGCGGCTCAATAGGCGTCTAGCACCAGGAGACTCATGGCCAGCTCGACCTGCGGTGGTGTCAGGCTCGGGCCACGGACTGGGGTTGTGCCTGCACGCCACCGGCGCGATGTTGCATTAGCCACGCTATCGCAGCGCAATAACTGAGGTTGGTTTGCAGTTCACTGTCAGGGTCACTGAGAAACGCCCGCTGGCTGGCTAACCCCCTGACTCTGCTAGCGAAATCGGGATTGAAAGCCAGGTATCTATCCCACAGGTCGCTGTGTTGGGCGGCGGTGATGTGGAAAATCCCCAGACCCTCAGGTTTCGCGGCGAACAGTCCCACATCAGGGGGATTAACCGCGGCATTGAGGAGAAACGCTTCATTCGCTGGGTTCAAAGCACCCATATATTCGAGGGCGGGTCGAATGACCTGATCTCTCAGGTGGTCTGCGCTAAGGTACATATCGCTCGTCCTCGGAGGGATGACTCGTCCCTCATTTACGGCTGTTTCATTCTTATCGTTTTTTAAAGCGGCCGGGGTATTTTGCGACTTCTGTGGAGATCGTGCCCACATCGCGCCTTTTCCTAGCTGCCAGACAACTTTTTAGCACAAATAAAAAAATAATCCAATAAAAATAAGGAGTTG
Source organism: Halioglobus sp. Uisw_031 (assembly GCF_047729875.1). Lineage (NCBI taxonomy): Bacteria > Pseudomonadati > Pseudomonadota > Gammaproteobacteria > Cellvibrionales > Halieaceae > Halioglobus > Halioglobus sp. Uisw_031. The sequence goes on from NZ_CP159826.1 coordinate 1,566,265, forward strand.
TGGTGGATAATTCACAATTATTTTGGAAAAGAGAGCTAACTAGTACTCAGCAGCGGCTGGTGTAATCCTATTCTTCGGCAAAAAAGACGCTAAAATCGCTCCAATAGGCGGCATAAATCGATAAATTCTCAAAACACACGGTATCTTTTAGCCGCCTGCAATTTTAACAGTGTAGCCAAGTTTTTCTAATTCTTCTTTGAGGAGCTCGCGCTGGTCGCCTTGAATTTCAATAGTATTGTCTTTTATGGCACCTCCAACGCCGCACTTTCTCTTTAGTTGAGTGGACAGAGACTTTAATTCATCGCCGGCTAGGGGAAGACCTTTGACGAGTGTGACGGCCTTGCCACCGCGCCCCTTGGTTTCCCGGTGAAGTCTTACGATACCGTCTCCAGTGACCGAAGGTCGGTCTTTTCCGCAGACACAGCTGGTCACCGTGCGCAGGCATTGCGGACAAAGCCGGCCCCCGTCGGTGGAATAAACGAGGCGGCTGTCAGTATTTTTTTGTTTACTCATGGGCAGATCGTGTCTTTATGGCGAAGGGGGCAGTATATTAGGCGCCCGTGCCCATGCAAACCTGGAATGCGAGGAGACAAGCCGGAATGTCAGCAGACGTCGATATATTGAAACAACAAATACTGGAACTGCAAAGTCAGCTTGCGTTCCAGGAAGACGCAGTACAGAGTCTCGACCGGGCTCTCGCGCAGCAACAGCATGAGATGTTAGTGATGCGGCGACAATTAGAGTTACTGCGCCAACATCAACTGCAGCAAGCCGAAGACAACGGCGCTGGGCCCGATGGCAATCCAGCCAATGAGCTGCCGCCACACTATTAACGAGAAGTCAGAGAGGGATATATGTCAGAAAGTGCCCGTCAGGATTCGCCGGAACAGGCGGAGTTTCGTCAGTATTGTCGACAGTGGTTAGCGAGTAATAAACCGGGGGAGCCGTCGGTGCGGTTGCCATTGTCTCCGCTGGAAATCATGACAGAAGAACAACTCTCCTATTTGCAGGACTGGCAGAAGTCTGCTTACGACGCGGGTCTGGTGGGTTGTGATTACCCGGTCGCGGTCGGAGGCGGAGGACGCACCGATTGTCAGCGTATCGCCAACGATGAAATGATTGGTGCGCGAACGCCCTTTATGCCCAATGTGATCGGGCTGGGTATGGCTGCGCCCACAGTGTTTCATCACGGACAAGAAGCACTCAAAGAGCGGCTATTGCCACGCCTGTTTTCTGGTGAGGATATCTGGTGCCAAGGTTTTAGTGAACCCGGGGCCGGTTCGGATCTTGCCAGTGTACAGACCTTTGCTGAGCGCAAAGGCGACAAGTGGGTTATCAATGGCCACAAAGTCTGGACCTCTCTGGCGCATTTTGCCGAGTGGATGATCCTCCTGTTACGCACCGACCGTTCGCATAAATACGACGGCCTATCGTATTTCGTAGTGCCGATTAAGTCCGCCCTGGGTAAGGGCGTTACCGTGCGACCGCTGATCAAAATCACCGGCGAAACCGGTTTTAATGAAGTGATTTTTGAAGACCTTGAAGTGGATGATGGTTATCGCTTGGACGAGTTGGGTAAGGGTTGGCAAGTCGCCATGACTACCTTGTTGCATGAGCGTGGCGCAGGAGAATTGCAGACGCCGCGTTCGGGCGGGATGAAGAGCAAGGCGACCCACTCAACCAATACGGCTAACCTGATCGAGTTGGCTCGTGTGACGTCGCGTAATGGCAAGCCGGCTGCGGACGATCCGCTGATCAGAGATCGCATCATGCAATTGGTGATTCAAGAAGCGGGTTTGGGACAAAATCAGCGCCGCGCACGGGTGTCTGCCTTGCAGGACCATCCGGCCCGTCTGTTGCTGCAAAATAAATTGCTGGCCAGCGAAATTGCGCAGGCCATTGGTGCCACAGCAATGGAAGTGGAGGGCGCTAGTGCGTCTTTGTACCTCGGCGATGACAATGCACCGGCCGGGGGGCAGTGGCCTATGGCCTATATGAATTCCTACGGCATGACCATCGCCGCAGGTACCAGCGAAATACAGCGCAATATTCTCGGCGAACGTGTACTTGGCTTAGCGAAATCAAAATAGGGTAGGGGACATGACACAACCGGACAACTTTGGTTTTGGTGAAGAAGCTGGGCTGCTAAAGGATTCTGCCCGTAAATTTTTTGCCGATAATTTTACCACGGATAAATTACACCGTATGGTGGCCTCGGATCATAATCCAGAACGCATGAGTGCCTGCGTCTGGGACCGCGATCTGTGGCAGCAGATGGTAGAACTTGGCTGGACCTCGTTGGCAATACCGGAATCTGCGGGTGGACTGGGTATGCCGCTAGTGGCTGTAGCGGGGTTGGTAGAGGAGTTGGGGAGGGCTGCCTTTCCCTGTCCACTGCTGGGGTCTCTTAACGCGACCTACGTTTTGTCCGCCTGCGACAGTGGTGGTGAAGCAGCCTTGACTGAAATTGCTGAGGGAATGACGGCAACGCTTGCGATTACCAATGCTCAGGGTTCCTGGGACTTGGCTGATACGGATGTGCAAAGTACGAAAGGGCAGTTGAACGGTATGGCCTACTTTGTGCAGGATGCACGCAAAGCCGATCGTCTACTCGTCAGTGCGCGAACGGAAAAGGGACTGTCACTTTACTGGGTGGCGACGGACGCCGCAGGCGTCACGATTGCGCCTGATGCCATCGTGGACCTCACCCGCGATCAGGCACATGTCCGTTTTGAGAATGTGCAGGCGCAGGCAGTATCAGACAATGGCGTGGCTGCGCTGTCACAGGCCATGCCCGCCATCTGGACGTTACTGGCTGCAGACATCACTGGCGCAGCTGAGTGGCAGTTGCAGGCAACAGTTGAGTACGCCGGCACACGTCAGCAGTTTGAGCACCCTCTAGGATTTTTTCAGGCGGTAAAGCATCCACTGGTGGATGTTATGATACTGATAGACCAGTGCAAATCACTGGTGTACAACGCTGCATGTGCGTTCGATATGCAGCCGCCACGCGCTGCTGAGTTTGCGCATATGGCCAAGGCCTCAGCCAGCGAATGTGCGGCCTTTGCCTCTAGTCGCTCGGTGCAGTACCACGGCGGTATCGGCTTTACCTGGGAGTGCTTTATCCATCTTTATTTCAAGCGGCAGAAACACAGTCAATTATTGTGGGGAGATGCGGCCTGGCACCGGGCACAACTGGCGAACATTTTAATAGGTACGGCGGCTTGAAACTGATCATTCCCGCGTGCCTGCGCGGTCGTAAAACAACCTAATCAAACCGGTAGATTTTTTATGAATTGGAAAACAGTCTTCGCTGTGCTGCTCGCGCTGGTGTTTGGTGTAGGGGTGTTGATGAAAATCGCCCTGCGTACTCCTCAGGCGCCACCGCATCAGGTGTTTATTAATGGCAACGTCTTGACCATGGATGCCAATAATACAGTGGCTGAAGCGTTGTCGACCAAAGGCGAGTTGATCGAGGCCGTCGGCTCCACTGACGAAATAATGGCGCTGGTGGGCAATGAGACTGAAGTTATCGATCTGCGCGGACGCACGCTGCTGCCAGGATTTATTGACGCGCACGGTCATTTTCCGGGCTCAGGTTTACGGGTTGTCGCCGCGGACCTGAACAGCCCTCCCATTGGGAATATCGAGACCATGGCGGAGGTGATGGCGGCACTGAAGGAGCAGGCTGAAAAGGCTGCACCCGGTGAATGGGTCAGCGGCTTTGGCTATGACGATACGTTATTGGCGGAACAGCGCCATCCTACTCGCGCGGAGCTGGACGAAGTTTCCATCGAGCACCCGGTGGTGGCCATGCATATATCAGGGCATATGCTCGTGGCCAACAGCATGGCGCTCGAACAGGTTGGCATTAACGCATCCACGCCTAACCCTGAAGGTGGCGTGATTGGAAGGCGGCCTGGCTCGCAAGAACCTAACGGCCTATTGGAAGAAACGGCTAGAATGACGGTAATGAGTCAGATGCAGGATATCAGCATTATTGACACCTATCGTCTGATGAAGGCTGCGGCCAACGAATATTCGGCGATGGGTGTGACCACCGCGCAATCTGGCGGGGTCAGTGCGCGCTTGGCGACGGGTCTTTCTTGGTTCAGCAAGGTGGGGGTGATTCCACAGCGACTGGTGGCATTCCCTCTTGCAGAGGAGTTTGGTGAAACACTGCTGAATGGGGATTACAACCCTGAAGAGTACAGTGGTGATAAACTGATGATGGGCCCCGTCAAGATTGTCGCGGACGGCAGCATACAGGGCTTCACTGGTTATTTAAGCGCACCCTACTATACGACCTACAAGGGAGATGCTAACTATAGAGGCTATCCGTCAGTGCCGCGCGAAAAGTTATTTGAGCAGGTGAAGGGGCTACACAAGGCAGGCTACCAAATGGCCATTCACGGCAACGGTGACCAATCGATTGAAGATATTTTAGACGCCTTTGAGGCCGCGCAAGACGCGCATCCTGTCGACGACCCGCGCATGATCCTCATCCATGCTCAGATGGCCAGACAAGATCAGATAGCCAGAATGCGCGAGCTGGGTGTTACGCCGAGCTTTTTTACCGCCCATACCTGGTATTGGGGAGATCGTCACCGGGATATTTTCATGGGGCCAGAGCGCGCCGCGGTGATGAGTCCCTCTCAGTGGGCGCTGGATTATGGCGTGCGCTTTAGTTCTCATCTGGATACGCCGGTGACGCCGATGTCGCCGCTGCAAGCCGTATGGAGTCAGGTGCACCGCATCACCTATGGTGGTGATGTGTTGGGGCCAGAGCAGCGAATCGGTGTGATGGACGCATTGCGGGCGGTGACGATCGATGCCGCATGGCAGATATTTCAGGAAGACAACCGAGGTTCGCTGGAACCGGGAAAATACGCGGATATTATTGTGCTGTCGGGGAGTCCTCTGGACGATGCCATGGGGATGCGTGATCTTGTTGTGGAGCGCACCCTAATTGGTGGCGCGACCGTCTACCAGAAATACTAGCCGTCCATCATTGATGGCCGGCGTAAGTTGCACTCAGGTAGGCGCCCAGTCGTGTTGAGCGAGTCTGCTTCGAATTGCCCATGACAGCAGCCTAGAACTGCACTAAATGACTGATTACATGGACAGATGCGTGCTATTCGGCTATAAATACCTCTACCGCTTAGCGAAAATTTCGCTGACGCTTTGTTTGCGATTTTCAAGGAAAGTAGGTCGTATTTAAATGATTCGACATAGTATAAGCAACACAGTCATATACAGCCCGGATGATATTGTCCTTTTCAGGGAATCGCCCTTCGCCGCTTGGATGGAGCGGCTGACTCTGGAGAACCCCCGCCACGGAATTCCGCCTGACATACACACTACGGCGTCAAAAGATACGGAGTCGTCGCAAGCGACCCTCGTTGCAACCCTGCGGGTCGAGGGTAGGAATGTCGTCGTAATCGACTCGGAACTGCAGGAACCTGATCGCAACATTGCCACCCTGGAAGCGATGCGCACTGGCGCGGACTTTATCGTCAATGGGCAGCTGACCGTCGATACGTTGTCAGCCAAACCCCATTTTCTGATGCGAACCAGTGGCTATTCCGACCTTGGGGCTTTTCTGTATATTCCCTGCGACACGCAGGCTGAGAGCAGTCTGAATTCGGGCTTTCGATTGTCTTTTGTGGCCGAGCTGTTGCATGTGTTGCAGGGTCAACTGCCTCCACAGATGTTGATTATTCGTGAAGGCGCAGACGTTGTGCCGCTGCTGACGGAAGATTATATTTATTACTATCGGACCGTGCAGCAGCGATTTTTGCAGGCTATGCAGAGTTTCCGCAAGCACCGGATGCCTGATCCGGCAGAGTCATCACATTTTGGCCGCTGGTCGGTCTGCGCTAGCGAGATGTTCAAACAAAGGGCTAGGCGCGAACAGCAAAAAATAGAAGAGCCTGAAGCTGATGAGCCACCTGAAGAAACATTCGAAATGCCTCAGCAGGCCGTCGCTAGCGCAAATGCAGCGACGTATCCCTTTTATGACAATGCGATGGTGCGCCAGCCTGACGCAGGCTCGGAAGAGATCAATCGCTCCACTCTGGTCGCGACAAATACGCCCCGCAGCGAAACTGACGCTAACGCTAACGCTAACGCTAACGTGGCTGGGCAGGCTATGCCTAGCCATTATGGTGATGACGCTAAATCCAGCTATACGCCTGACCTCGCCCCTTTAAGTTGGGCTCGTACCGTCGCAGCAACGCCGTCTCTAGCAAATATCGATGCCGCCCTGCATAACCTAGAGTTTATCGGCAGCAGCGGGCCGCAAGATCCCGGGTTTCTTTCGGAAAGTGAAGCAGCACGGTCTGAACGACAACAATACAATTTCATCGATAGTGACCGTGTCGAGGTTAGCGCTGTAAGCGCTGATTCCCTGATTGATATGGACGATGTTTCAGCTGTCCCTCCGCAACCGTTAGCGGACGTTGAAGAGCCACAGGTTGAAGCTGCTGTCAGCGCTTCATTGAGGAATACGGAGCAGGATCAGGCGCAACCTGAAGCCGAAAACCCTGTCGCACGGCCATTCAGCAACAGCCTGCTTACCAGCGAAGAAAGCGGCAGATACTAGCCTTATTTAGCGCAGTGCACTAAAGCAGCTGCGTATCTCTTGCAAGAAAAGCTCAGGCTGTTCCAAGGCTGCGAAATGCCCGCCGCGTTCCAGTTCGTTCCAGTGAATGAGGTTTGAAAAGCGCTTTTCTGCCCAGCGGCGGCTGCTGCGAAAAATCTCCTTGGGGAAGATAGAGCACCCGACAGGGATGTTAATCGGGTCCATATTAGCGTTTTCGAAACTCTCCCAATATAGACGTCCGGAACTGGCAGCGCTATTGTTTAGCCAATACATCATGACATTGTCCAGCAATTCATCTTTTGTCAGGACATTTTCTGGGTGTTTCGTGCCATCCTTTTCGCAGTCGGTCCACATGTAGAATTTCTCGACCACCCACGCCATCTGCCCGACGGGAGAGTCAGCGAGACCATAACCCAGCGTCTGGGGGCGGGTTGATTGTTGCTTGGAATAGCCAGAGCCTTGTTCCATATAGGCGCCCATGTCGACCAGTGCGGACTGCTCCTGTGCGGTGAGGTTGTCCATCGTGTCTGGGTCTGGTGCGACGATCGGCATGTTGATGTGAATGGCAGCACAGTGCTCAGTCTCGGTCATGCCCATGCTTTGGGTGACCATGCTGCCCCAGTCACCACCTTGTGCCACATAACGCGTGTAACCCAGTCGGCCCATCAGTTGGCCCCACATCTGGCCAATTTTTTCTACAGAGGTGCCTGTGCTGGTGGGTTTGCCGGAAAATCCGTAGCCGGGTAAACACGGAGCTACCACATGGAAAGCGTCTTCTGCTTTTCCGCCATGTTCCGTTGGGTTCGCCAGTGCGTCGATGATTTTGTGAAACTCTACAATTGAACCGGGCCATCCATGGGAGATAATAAGGGGAAGGGCATCTTCATGCGGGCTTCTCTGGTGAATAAAGTGAATGTCGATGCCCTCGATACTGGTCATAAACTGTGGCCAGCTATTCAGCTTTTTTTCAAAGCGTCGCCAGTCATAATCTGTCGCCCAGTACTGTGCCAGCTCTTGGGTATACTGCAGCGGAATACCCTGACTCCAGTCTTCGCAGGTCTCTTTCTCGGGCCAGCGCACATGTTCAAGGCGCTGTTTAAGGTCCTCTAGTGCCGAGGAGGGGATAGCTACTGTGAACGGAGTGATATCGATAGTCACGTGTCGGTTCCTTTTCGTTTGGCCTGATAAAATAGCCACTGGATTGCGTCGATGCAAGTATTTCGGACAGATCGGGGAGTTTTCTCAGCGAAAAGCGCTGCCATAGTGGCGTTGTAGAGGGAAGACTTCGGTGACGTTGCTGAGTCCGAGAAAATTTATTCTTCTTGCCAGATACGGCGCAGAGGTTCGCCGAAATCGTCGTAGATTATTTTGCGTTGCCGGGATGGCGTGCGACTTTTGAATCGCGGCTTGTGGCGTATTTTTTGAATACGACGCGCTTCAATAGCCGCGACGACTTCTGGCACAGGGGTGCGGGGGCTTTTGGGCTCAGCGAAGAGCGTGCGATTAAGGAATACCGCTGGATCTCCCGGGTTCTTGCCCGAAATGCCCTGAGCAATTTCATTAACAGCGCCGCCGGCTTTGAGGAAGCGTTGGGTCTCCTCGAACAGTTCGTCCCTGATGTCTGCTTTTGTTGTTAGTTTTTTCAATGATCCTGTTGCCAGCACGGCGCGGTTTTGCTCGCCCACTAGTATAGCGGTGTCGTTAGAGAATAACAGGTTCTTTGGTAGAACGATCTGCAGGCGGCCTGGAGCATTCAATGTGGTGAAGTGTGTTGAAGTGTGGCGTAGCGTTGCCGAAAAAATGGACTAGGCTTATGTTCGATCGGTGGTGTCAAAGCCGGCCAGAGCAGCCATTTGACTCATTAACTCAAGCATATTGGTCTTCGCCTGGTCTCCTGAAAATTCTCGATACAGACTGTCCACATTGACCGCGATTCGTTCCGGGTCAGACCAGGCAGAGTATTCCGTCAACTCAATATCCTTGGCGGCCTCGAATGCGCTCATGCCAGCGTCATACCGTATGCGTGCCTGATCATGCACATATTGCAGGTAGCGCCGGACCTTGGCTACACCGTGTTTGTCAGTGATGGGTCCGTGCCCCGGTACAATGAAGTCTACGTCCATCGCTTCGATGAGTAGGCAGGCCTTAATCCAGTTTGCGGCCGGCCCCTCCCACATGAGCGGTGTGCTATCAATAAATAGAATATCTCCGGTAAACACCACTCGGTCGGATGGAGAATGCACCAGCACGTCTCCTCGGGTGTGGGCCGGGCCAACTTCTAACAGATGTACCTGCTTGTCGCCTATCTTAAGGTCTAATTCACCGTTAAAGGTGTGCGTTGGTGGCGTAAAGCGGATCCCATCAAAGCGAAACTGACCAAAGCAGTGCTGAAAATAATCGCTTAATGGGCCAGGCTCCCGTGTGCTCTCCATAATGGCCGCCATCGCTTCAGGCGTTAACTCGCCCATTTCCAGGGCCGAGGCCGCTGATGCGATAATATTGGCACCCGTGACCAGTTCGTTGCCGTGACAGTGATCGCCATTAGCGTGAGTATTGACGAGCGTGCCAATCGAATGTGTCGCCGGTTCAGCGGCGCGCATCTTACGCAGCATTTCCCCCGTCAGTTCGAGGTCGTACAGCGTATCGACCAGCAATGACTCCTCTTCATCGACGATCAGCCCCGCATTACTCCAGCCCCAGCCTCCGCTTGGCGCTAACCAGGCATACGCTCCTTTCGCCAATGGGTGCAGGCCGGGGTGTTGCTCAGTAGGCATAGAGATTGATTCCAATACGATCGAAAACGCAATATTAACGCTATTATAGGGAAAAAGGGCATGTCGGGTTTTCGTCGGGGGCAACAATCTGTTTTAATGCACTTCCGTTAAATTGTGGTTCCCTGACAATGAATGCCATTCGATCGGTACTTGTCTTTACTTGGATTGTTATCACTGTTATCCCAGTCGGGCTTACGCTGGTCTTTTGCTCGCTCTTTCTCAGTGATATTAGGCTGTGGTGGTGGTTCGCAGCGCCCTGGCTGCGCGGCGTTATCGGCGCGGCGCGCATGGTTGGGCGGGTTAATTACCGCGTGCATGGCGAGTCCAATCTGCCCGCAGCTGACGATATGCGTCGCGTTATTCTCTGCCCTAAGCACCAGTCGACTTGGGAAACCTTTTTTTTCGCAAGTTTTACCTCGCACCCGCTAGCCTATGTGTTTAAAAAAGAACTGTTACGCGTCCCCATTTTTGGCTGGGTGATGGGCCGACTGGGTATGATTCATATCGACCGAAAGCAACGCATTGATGCGTGGGCTAAAGTAAGGGCGCAGGGAGAAGTGCTGATGGATCGCGGTAAGTGGATCATTATGTTCCCCGAGGGGACTCGCGGTGAGCGGGGCAAAAAAGGTAACTACAAAGCGGGTGCGACACGGTTGGCAGTGGCCACCGGAGCGTATATCGTGCCGATTGCGGTTACGTCAGCGCGCTGCTGGCCGCGGCGCTCTTTTTCACTCATACCAGGGACCATCGATGTGTCGATTGGCCCACCTGTGTGTGCTGAGGGGAGAGAGCCTGGAGAATTGATGGACGAAGTAGAGCGATGGATTGAATCGGAGATGCACCGTCTCGATCCGCAAGCGTATAAAAACCAACTAAGAGGATAAAGAGATGTCTGTAGGAAAAATAGTAATGGTAGTGCTGTATGCCGTTTTAGCAGGGCTGGCGATAACGCAGGGTGATACTTCTGCGGGTATTTGGGCCGTGCGCGTACTTGGGATACTTGCCGTGGTGCATATTATTGAGACAGTGGTTTTTTTCAATCTTTGCAAAGCGGCAGGAGGCTCTCTCGGCGTGAATCTTCTGAGTGTATTCTTGTTCGGCGTGCTCCATGTGAAAGAGCTTAAGGCGGCACAGGGCGAAAGTTGATGGTCATGCACTGATGCAGCAATTCTGCGGGTCAGTTTACGTTACGCTAAATATAATGGAGTGTGAAAGGTGACAGATGCCTATATCGTAGGAGCGGTACGCAGTGCCGGTGGTAAGAAAAACGGGCGGTTGTCTAAGATCCACCCGATAGACCTCGGAGCGGAGGTAGTAGATGCCCTCGTGGCGAAAACCGGCGTTGCTGTATCTGAAATAGATGACCTGATCTTTGGGTGTGTTTCTCAGGTGGGTGCCCAATCCAGCAATATTGCACGCAATATTTGCCTGTCATCCGTGTTAGGCGAAGTAGTGCCGGGAACGACGGTAGATCGACAGTGTGGATCGGGGCAGCAGGCGATGCATTTCGCTGCACAGGGCGTGTTGTCAGGCACCCAAGATCTGGTTATCGCCGGCGGTGTAGAGAGCATGAGCCAGGTGCCCATCGGCGCAAATATTATTGATGGCTACAAGGCCGAACACGGGCTTCCCTACGGTAAAAAAATGTCGGAGCGGTATCCAGGTGTGCAATTCAATCAATTTGCTGGCGCAGAAATGCTGGCACACAAATATGAGCTGACACAGAATGAACTGAACGCGTTCGCATTTGACAGTCATGTAAAGGCAAAGCGCGCAGTATTAGAAGGGCGATTCAAGGACGAAATAGTCGCAATTCAGATCGAGTTGGAAGACGGCACCACTGAGTCGCATGAGCAGGACGAGGGTATTCGCATGGATGCCACTCTTGGCGCGATTGCGGGCCTACAGCCTCTGCAGGAAAATGGGCTGCTAAGTGCCGCGAATGCTTCGCAGATTTGTGACGGTGCAGCGGCGGTCATGATCGCTAACGGGGCTACCTGCAAGCGACTTGGCCTCAAGCCGCTTGCGCGAATCGTAGCCATGAGTGTTATTGGTTCGGACCCAGTTATCATGTTGGAAGGCCCTATTCCAGCGACCAAAAAGGTGCTCGAGAAGGCCAATCTAAGTGTGGATGATATTGACCTGTTTGAAGTGAATGAGGCCTTTGGTTCCGTGCCTTTAGCGTGGGTTAAGGCGTTGGGCGCAGATATCAGTAAGCTCAATGTTAACGGTGGCGCTCAGGCTTTGGGCCATCCTCTGGGGGGGACCGGCGCAAAACTCATGACGACCCTCGTACATGAATTACATCGCACGGGTAAGCGCTACGGATTACTTGCGATCTGTGAGGGAGGTGGGACCGCCAATGCCACGATTGTCGAGCGTGTGGAAGAGGTTTCCTGATCAGAACAAGCGACAGTGATTTTTAAACCTTAGGGTTGCGCATGCGGTGCTCAGCACTCGGCTAGTTGGTGATTGATGTGCAGTGATATGATTACGTACGGCCTGGGTGTAACTGGATGCGGTTAAAAAATAGTGGAAGTATGTTGTATTGAGTGGCAATTTTTCCTGGTATTTCTGTCTACCACTTACAGTGCAATCAATCCTCGTCTCAGCCGGAGAATTTACAATGGGATTTTACGATAGGTACGTAATGCCACGGTTTATCAACTGCGCTTGCGCAACCAAACCGATCATGAAGCAGCGCGAAAAAGTGGTACCGCGTGCGTCTGGCACCGTGCTAGAAATTGGCATTGGAACAGGGCTCAATCTGCCGTATTACGATGCCAGTAAAGTGAAGCGAGTCATCGGCCTGGACCCGTCGGAAAAATCTTGGGACTTGGCAGGCGAGCGCGCTGCGCAGCTTGCGTTTCCCGTTGAGTTTATTGGGTTGCCCTCAGAGACTATCCCGCTCGAAGACGACTCTGTTGACACGGTAGTCGTCACCTTTTCCCTGTGTACGATTCCTGACCCTGTCACGGCTTTGTACGGTATGGCGAGGGTTTTGCGACCGGGGGGGCGTCTTATCTTCTGCGAGCACGGCAGGGCGCCTGATGAGAGTGTTTATCGATGGCAAAATCGAATCAATCCGCTCTGGAAAAGGTTTGCCGGTGGCTGCCATTTAAATCGCGACATTCCGCAGCTGCTCATTGCAGGCGGCTTTGCGGTGTCTGATATGGAGGCGGACTACCTTCCTAGTACGCCCAGAATTGCGGGTTACAACTTCTGGGGCAGCGCTAGGCCGATAAATTCCGCATCCTAGATCGATATTATTTTATGAGGTGTCCAGCGCTTGGATGCGGCTTATTAATTCTGTTGCTGATGTCTTCCGCGGCGGGTGCCACCACAACATTGAAATTGTCAGTTGTGGGCATTCAGGGCGAGCAGAAGAAAAATGTACTGGCATACTTAGGAGCTGTACCTGAGTCAGATGAGAATCGGCGGAATTTTGTAGTCTCTGCCAGAGACAAAGTGGAGAGCGCTCTGCAGGCCTTGGGCTATTACCAGCCAGAGATAGAGATTGATCTGCAGCGTACAGAGCCAAAGTGGCGACTAAGCATAGTGGTTAATGCTGGCGAGCCCGTGCGTGTTCGCGATATCAACATTCAAATACTGGGCGCCGCCGCCAACGACGATAATTTTACGCGTCTCACTTCCGATATCGGTTTTTCCTCAGGTGATGTGCTTCATCATGGGCGGTTCGAAAGTTTTAGGAAAAAGGTGCTATCACTGGGGCAGCGACGCGGCTATCTGCGCGGCGAAATTGTAGCGAGTAGGATAGAAATCGAGGTTGACGCCGGCACCGCAGATGTCATGCTGTGGTATGAGAGTGGCCCCCGCCTACGATTTGGTGAAATCATTGTCGACAATACTCTCATTGACAGTGACCTGTTCGATTCAATGTTAACGTTTCAGCCGGGCGACTATTTCGATCAGGTTAGGCTGCAAGAGCTTCAGTCACGGCTACAGAGAACCAACTATTTTTCCAGCGTCATTGTCCTGCCGCAGCGTAAACGTTCTCTCGGCGACCGGATCCCAATTATGGTTAACTTACAGCGCGCGAAACGGCATAGTTTCGATGTTGGAGTGGGTTACAGCACCGACACAGAGGAGCGTCTGTCGCTAACGTGGCGGACGCCGAGAATCAATCGCCACGGTCACAGTCAACAGACACGACTGGTATATTCTCCCATCAACCCGAGTGGCCGTTTTACTTACTCCATACCCGTTTCGGATCCGCTGACCGATGTTGTTCAGCTGTGGGCGAGAGTTGAAGAGAACGAATTTGGCGATATTGATAGTCGGCAAAATGAGCTGGGTATAAAGCGAGAAACGAAAAATCGCAATTGGATATATGGGTACTCACTACGCGAGCTCAACGAATCTTGGGATATTGCGGGTTATAGCGCCTCAAACGACTATCTGTTGTTTGGGGGTTCTGTTTCCCGCAGGACCCATCGGGGATCCATCGTAGATCCTGAAGGGGGCTTTAGCCAGCTGTACACCGTGGAGGCGACTGCTGATCAATTGGGCTCTGATTTAGATCTACTGCGTGTCACCGCAGCACTGCGATATGTGATGACTCCTGTGCCGCGCAACCGCTTGGTCACACGGCTTGACCTAGGGCGAGTCAAAATAGCGAATGGTGATAGGCGGGATCTTGCACCGTCGCTCGCTTTTTTCGCAGGTGGCAGCCAGAGCATACGCGGTTATGCCTATCAATCGCTGGGTGATGAACTGACGGTAGTAGAGCCAAACGGTGAAACAAAGACGCTTGTCGTGGGTGGAGATCGATTAGTCATAGGGAGTCTCGAGTACCAGTATTATTTTACAGCCACCTGGCGTGGCGCACTTTTTGTTGATGCAGGCGATGCCTTTGATAGAGGAGAGTTTGATGCCAAGGTCGGCGCTGGTTTCGGCGTTCACTACGTGACTCCGGTTGGGGCTGTTCGAGTTGAGTTGGCCAACAGTGTGAGTGAAGATGATCCTAGTTGGCGGCTGGTGTTTGCCATAGGGGCTGAATTTTGAAAGCTGTGGTGCGATCCCTGCTGTTGTTTTTGCTGCTCGCGGCAGCACTGTTGTTTGCTGTTTCTACGGAGCTGGGAAGCCAAAGGTTGCTCCAGGTCCTAGAAAAGGTTTTGCCGATAGAGATCAATTACGGTAGCGGCAGTTTAAGCGACCGATTATACCTTGAGCGATTACGTCTTGAGACAGACGACATTCACATTGAGCTGACAGGACTAGTGACGCAGGTCGACCCCATCTGCCTGTTGCGGGGCACCATCTGTCTTAGCGAGTTTCAGGCCAGCAAGCTGGATATTGCACTTTTGGAAAGTTCAGAGCCCGCAGTGGAAACGAAGCCTGACCTAGATGAGCAAAATGTCGCTGAGTTGATCGCGTTCCCTGTAGCATTAGAGATAGAAAGTCTTGATGCTGATGCCGTTCTCGTCCATTGGTCCGCAGGTGAGTGGAGACAGGGATCAACACGGGGTCGGGTGCATATCAGTGGTTCCGTCATTAAGGTGTTCAGCGGCATGATAATAGAGCCACAGTTGGTTCTACAAAAAATGACAGACGAAAACATTGCTGAGATCGATCCCACAGTGCTGCCGCGTGTTGATCTCCCGTTTGAGCTGTTAGTTGATGAATTGACGTTGATCGAGCCCTCGTGGGATTTCTATGGCGCCCAATACCGACAGGACAGCATCATACTGGCGGGACGCTGGCTTAATCGTGTTTTAAAGATGACTCGACTGGATGTCAGTAGTCGGGATCTTGGTGAGCTCACGCTGCAGGGCGAACTGGCGTTTGAAGCTGATTGGCCTGTGCATGCCGGTGCAAAAATCGATCTTGCACAGCCATCTATTCTCCCGGATTTGTTCGGTCAAAGACTCACAATAGACGTCCAGGGAAGTCTGGCATCACTGGCAATGCAGCTCACCTTTGCAGGCGATATTCAGACCGTAGTCGATGCAGAGGTCAATGTGCTAGGCGCCGAGCTGCCGTTTAGTGCAACGCTCACAGCGACATCAAATGTCGCTTTGAGGCTTGCTGACTTAGACGCCGTGCCGGATTTTTTTCCTGATGTTGAATTAGCGTTTCCTGTTGTGGCATCCGTCAGCGGCACTGCGTCCAGCCAGAAGTTTGCAATGCAGGCCGTCGCCGCCGGAAAGGATTATGACGCTTTGGCGTTGTCTTTAAAGGGCGAGCATGAGGCGGGGAAGGTGCTTATTCGCCAGCTGTCGATACTGGATGGCACCGCAGAGAATGCACTGCATGCCAGTGGTGAAGTGGTGGTGGCGGATGCCGTTACGTGGTCAATACAATTGCAGTCCGACGGTGTCGATTTGCCGAATGTGATCGACGCTGTGGAGGGTCGCATGGCTGGTATTCTGCAGCTCTCGGGTGAAATGCGTGCCGCACACTGGGCGGTTAGTGTTCGGGACGTGCAGTTAGACGGTGCGATCAATGGCTTGCCCGCTCACATTAGCGGCTTCGCAGGTATCAATAGTGAAATACGGTTACTCCGTAGTGAACTCGACGCCGAATTAAACGGCGCTAAGGTATCGCTGCGGTCGGGGGGCGCAGTAGACGATGTGGGTCGTGTCAAACTGTCCATCGATGACATCGGCCGGTGGCAGGCCGGTGACCAGGGACAGGTGCAGTTGGAGGCGTTGATTTTATCCAAGGCGAAGCAGTTTCAGTTGTCCGCAGAGGTCCAAAATATTGTCTGGCGTGGTCTAACGCTGCATACGGGAGCGGTGGCTGGAGAGTACCGGCTGGATGCGAAACAGCCGTTCAGTCTCGACGTTGCTCTGGCTGATGTGGTGTTCGGTGGTGTCGAGCTGAGTTCAGCATCGTTGTCGGCGCAAGGAGATGCTACGCAACAGTCAGTGTCCGTTCTCAGCGCCGGCGACTTTGTGGGAGAGTGGGTGTTGACGGGAACCCGAAAGGGACCACTGTGGGAAGGCACCCTGAAACCCACGCAACTGCAAACGGCCTTTGGGCTGTGGCAGCTATCAGACCCTGTGCAATTAGTGTGGTCGGGCGCTACGGAGCAACTGGCGTTAGACGCGCACTGCTGGCGGAATCAGTACGCAAATCTCTGTTCTGGCCAATGGTTACTGGGGGCACGCGGCCGAGGCAGTGTGGACATGTCAGGTGACATAAAGCTGTTTGCAGATCTGCTGTCTTCAGACTTGGATATGCAAGGCGCGATGGAATTTGAGGTTGAGGCCAGTTGGGATCAGGGCGGTGAGATTGTCGCCACGGGTAAAGCACAGGTGCGGGATGTTACCGTCACTCGGGAAATTCCCGAAGAGCAAAACGCTATCGTTGGCTGGGAGGCGGGTGATGCGAGTTTTACCTACGATAGCGATGGCCTCCAGCTGGACTTGGGACTACAGCACGAAGGACGCGAGATTGCCGACGTGAAACTGCAATTGCCTGCTGACAGAAATACTGCGCTTGCAGGTTCAGTGCGTTTTGATCGTCTTCAATTAACGAGCTTTACACGGTTCATTCCTGCAGTGTCTACCCTGTTGGGTGAGGTGACGGGCAAGCTTTCGTTATCAGGAACAGTAGACCAACCCATGGGCTATGGGAGCCTATCGCTGTCAAACGGGGGTTTACTTTTAGCGGACAACCCTACCGAACTGGATCGTTTGGATCTGACTTTTGATGTACGCGGTGATAGCGCAAAGATACAAGGATCTGGGTTGCTCGGCGGCGGCGAACTCGCGCTTTCCGGTGAGCTCAAAACACGCCCCCGTCTGAGTATGGTTTTGTCGGTGGACGGGCATAAAAATACTATTTTGTATCCACCGTCTGCCCAGTTACAGGTGTCGGAGAGTCTTCAGTTGCGCTTAGGACGTGATCTTCTTGCCATCAGAGGTGACGTCATCGTGCATAAAGGTTCAGTCCAACTTGAGGAACTGCCGCAGGACAGTGTTTCCATATCAGCGTCAGCGGTAGAGGTTGATTATGCCGGGAATGTCCTTCAGGAAACGCTGCCTTTCAAAACCAGAATGAATTTGAAGATCGCGATAAAGGACAAACTCAAAGTCGCCAGCAGTGTATTTCAGACCACTTTGGGTGGAGACCTCAATGCGCAACAACGTCCCGGACATCCATTGGAGCTGTTCGGGAATTTACGCACTATTGGGGGCGAGGTTTATGCGTATCAGAGTCATCTAAAAATCAAGCGCGGCACGCTGAGCTTTTCTGGGCCTCCTGGCAATCCCACGCTTGATTTACGTGCTGAGCGCGATATCACTGCAGGCAATATTACGGTAGGCGTGCAGGTGCAGGGGCCATTAGGGGAAGACCTTGAGTTAGATGTTTATTCTGATCCGGTGATGTCCCAGCCCAATGCCATGTCGTATTTACTCAGGGGTAGGGCGATGGACGTCGGTGCTGGCAGTGATGGCGCTGCCCTGGCCTTATCTTTGGCTAGTGGCGTGGTGAACCGCTCTTCACTGGTCTCAGAGCTCAACAGTATTCCAGGCGTCAACAACATTGCGTTTGGAGCACAAGGTACAGAAAATGATACTGCAGCGACGCTTAGTGGTTATATTGGTGAGAGAATATACCTCTCCTATGGAATCGGTTTTTACGAGCCTATTAATGTCCTCACCGCGCGATTTTATTTTCGCTCCCGGATCTGGTTGGAAATAGTCAGTAGCCTCGAAAATTCAATAGACCTTTATTATTCGTTCGATATCGAGTAGCGAGAGTGCGGAAGGTAGTAGTTAGCGACACACTAAGGTACATTAAAATCATCCTCGTTGGACGTCAGAGAGCTTGCTTGCATGCGTAGAAAAAATGTTATTGGCAGGTTCATTAATGCCCAAGGACCGGCTCCGTCGAGGATGCGCTATCGTTTGATTGACAGTCGAAAATCGGTTCGCCAATTAAACCCTATCACTAGAGATTCCAATCACCCTACGAGTGTGAACACGCCGATTCGAGTGATCTGATGGACCCCTTAACTCAGGGAGTTTTAGGCGCAACGTTACCGCAGGCAAGCGTCTCTGGTCGTTATGCCGCTAGTGCTGGATTACTCGGATTTCTTTCCGGATTGGCGGCAGATCTTGATGTGCTGATTCGGTCTTCAACAGACCCTTTATTGTTTCTCGAGTATCATCGGCAGTTCACTCACTCGCTGATGTTTGTGCCTTTCGGTGGACTGATTTGCGCTGCGGTGTTGCACTTCGTTATTGGGCGTCGACGTGGCTTGTCATTTCGTCAGACTTGGCTGTTTTGTACCCTGGGCTACGCGACCCACGCCTTACTGGATGCCTGCACTACTTACGGCACCATGCTGTTCTGGCCTTTTAGCGACGCGCGGATTGCCTGGAATACGATTTCTATTATTGATCCACTGTTCACCATTCCAATACTCATTGGAGTGCTGCTGTCGGCGAGGCGACTCACACCGCTTTTCGCGCGCCTCGCCCTAGTGTGGGCTCTCGGCTACATGGCTCTGGGGTTATGGCAGCGCAACGAGGCGGTCAGTATGGGCTATATCTTAGCATCCCAGCGGGGACATACACCGACCCGACTCGAAGCCAAACCCAGTTTCGGCAATATTCTGGTGTGGAAGACAGTCTATGAAACCGATGACCGCTTTTATGTGGATGCCGTTCGAGCCAGCTTAGCGCCGCGGGTGTTCTACGGCACATCGGTGCAGAAGCTAGATATACAGCGGGATATCCCCTGGCTGCGTCAAGATTCGCAACAAGCGCGAGATATCGAGCGCTTTCGTTGGTTCAGCAATGACTACCTTGCACGTTCCCCTGAATTCGGCAATCGGATTATTGATATTCGCTACTCCATGCTTCCCAATGAAGTGGCCCCGCTATGGAGTATTCAATTGGACCCGCACGCCAAAGACAACGAGCACGTCATTTATCAAGTGCACCGAGATAGAGGCACGGAAAAAACAGCGCAGCTATGGAAGATGCTAAGCGCGCCGTGATTCCTGGTCCCTTTAGGCGCCGTCAAACACCAAGCGGGCTGCCTGAAGTGCTTCTCCGGTAATGATGGGGGCCTGCTGGCGCTGCAGAATGGTTTCCATTGCGCTGAGGCAAAACACCACATTGCGTTCATTGCTGGCAAACCCCATGAGACCAATACGCCAGGTTTTTCCGGCGAGGCCGCCCAGTCCTGCGCCAATTTCTAGATCAAACTCGTTCAGCAGGGCAGCGCGCAGAGCCGCATCATCCACGCCTTCAGGGATGATCACTGAATTGAGCTGAGGCAGGCGATAGTTGGGCGCAACAGCCATAGACAGCCCCATAGCCTCCAAACCCGCTACAAGAGCGCGATGGTTGAGCCAGTGACGAGCCTGCGTCGCCGCGAGCCCTTCTTCCTGCAACATGAGTAATGATTCATGCAGTGCATAGAGATTGTTGACGGGCGCAGTATGATGGTAGGCGCGTTTGCTTTCGCCACCCCAATAGCCCATGACCAGCTGCATATCGAGAAACCAACTTTGTACTTTGTGTTGTCGGTTTTTAATCCGCTGCGCGGCCCTGTCGCTAAAAGTGACGGGAGACAGTCCAGGCACACATGAAAGGCATTTTTGTGTGCCGGAATACATTGCGTCGACGCCCCACTGATCGACTAATACTTCAATGCCGCCGAGTGAGGTCACCGCATCAACAATGGACAGTGCATCGTGACGTGCAGCCAGAGCGCAAAGCGATGCCGCATTACTGGCGACGCCGGTCGATGTTTCTGCGTGGACAAAAGCTAGGATGGCAGCATCGGGATGGTTATCGAAAGCGGCTTCTACCTTAGTCAGGCTGACGGGGTCGCCCCACTTGTCCTCTACCATGATTGCGGTACCCCCGCAGCGCTCGACGTTTTCTTTCATGCGCCCGCCGAATACGCCGTTCTGGCAAACAATAACTTTGTCTCCCGGCGACACTAGATTGACAAAGCACGCTTCCATGCCCGCTGAACCCGGCGCAGATACAGGCAGCGTAAGCGCGTTATTGGTTTGAAAAGCGAACTGTAGCAGGCTTTTTGTTTCGTCCATTAATTGCACGAACAGTGGGTCAAGATGCCCAATGGTAGGGCGGGCCAATGCTCCGAGTACGCGAGAAGAGACATCTGAAGGGCCCGGGCCCATCAGCGTGCGCTGTGGCGGAAAGAAACTGCTGGTCATCGACAATATGCTCCATGAAAAAAGACAGAGCTAAACGGTAGCAGATTTTACGGCCAAGCTTAAGTTGGCTGGAGAAATTGTGCGTATTTACCCGTGTGATACCGGTGGTAAATACCCCAATAAGCCGGCTAGCGTTCCTTAATGCGTCCGCATGGCGTGCCGACCTGCATCGCTATGGAAATAGCGTAAAGCATATTTTCCTGAACAGAACGAAGCGGGCCTTTAGCGCTTTGCTAGCAGCTCGCAGAGACCGTCGATCTCACAAAGGTCGGCCGTGGCCGGCACCATGAAAAGCTCTTCGCAACCGGCGGCTTCAGCATTATCAAGCGCGGCTAGTATGCTGTCAGCGGAGCTGCGGTGTACCGATTCAGCCATCATGGTGGCAATCTCTGGCCCGGAGATTGACAAGTACTCATAGACATAGTCATAGAGCTTTTGTTGGCCATTTTCAGCCAGCGTGTACCAAAAGCCGCCCATTCGATAGGGTATTTGTTCGCGACCTGCTCGCTCCCATGCAGCATCGGCCATGGCAAAGGTGCGGCTTAATTCTACTTCCTCACCGTTTCCAGACCAGGCATAGAGGCCGTCAGCCCACTGTGCGCAGCGTTCAATGCTTTTAGGTCCCATCGCGCCGGCTAACATTCGAGGTGCTTGGGCCCATGTTGGGGTAGGGCCTATCATGCCGCCGCCGTCAACAATTTCATCGCCACGCCATACGGCACGCATTTCTTCTACCTGACGATCCATTCTGCCATAGCGCCCGTGGAATTTAGCGCCCACGGCTTCGTAGTCTTTGGTTCGTCCGCCATAGCCGACAGAGATATTCCTTACCCTGCCGCCTGACAATATGTCCAGTGTGGCCAGTTCTTTGGCAACCCGAGTGGCGTTGTGCATGGGCAAGACGTAGAGTGTGGGCGTTATCTCGACCCGGGTCGTAGCCATCGCTGCACATGCCAACAACACGCGCATATCAAAGGTTGGCCCATGAACCCGCTCGCCGCAGGAGACTGCGTGAAATGGGCCATCGTCGATTGCCTTGAACCAGGCCAGATAGTCTTCGCGGTTCAGGCCGGCTTTCATATAGGGTAAACAGATGCCGATTTTCATGGTCGATGGCATTAACGTGTTGCCTCTTTAACAGTGGACTGCATATATAGACTCCCAGTTTATCCCACTTCTTAGCTCAGCCTGTTCAGTATGCTGAACCGCTGCTATATTGCGAGGCTCTATTGCAGACGGCATTTGGTCAAGCAGCATGATTAGTGTAACTTTGCCGCGCTCGTAACACACAAATATGACTCTTTCAGGTGAACTCAGCATGAAAATTGATGGCCCGTTCTACGCACAACTTGGCGACGCTGCAAGCGAGGCTCGACGCCTGTCGGAAATTGGTTATGACGGGGTCTATACACTCGAAGGCAGTTGGGATCCGTTCTACCCGCTGGTGATGGCAGCAGAGCATGCGCCAGAGCTTGATATTGCCACCGGTATCGCCGTTGCTTTCCCCCGAAATCCGATGCACCTCGCTTATCAAGCCTGGGATTTGCAAAAATTTAGTAACGGGAAATTTTTATTGGGCATTGGCTCACAAATAAAACCGCATATCGAAAAGCGATTTGGTGTGGATTTTAGTCCCCCCGCCGCGCGTATGCGAGAATATATTCAAGCGCTGAAAGCGATTTTTGATTGCTGGCAGAACGGCAGCAAACTTGACTTTCATGGCAAATATTTTCGTCACACCTTAATGACACCGATGTTTAACCCTGGGCCTCTTGAATGTGGCGTTCCACCAGTATTGCTGGGAGCACTGGGCCCCCTGATGACGCAAGTAGCCGGTGAAGTGGCCGATGGGTTGATTGTTCATCCGTTCAACAGTATGCCTTTTCTCACCGATCACGCGCTGCCGGCAGTGCATAAAGGGCTAGCAAAATCCGGTCGTGAGCGCAGCGATTTTATTCTGCAGATTAACGCCATTGTGATTACAGGAGAGACCGAAGAAGCGCGTGCTGTTGCCACGGAAAGTGTCAAAGGTCTACTCGGATTTTATGCATCCACACCCGCCTACAGGCCACCTATGGAGGCGGTTGGGTATGGTGATTTGCAGCCGGAATTAAACCGTTTGTCGAAGGAAGGCCGCTGGGACGAACTGGGCTCTTATATTGATCAGACGTTTCTAGAGGCTTTCGCCACCATTGGCAAGCCTGAAGAAATTGCCGGCAAGCTACGCCAGAAGTATGGCAAGGAGGCTGACCGACTAGCCATCTATGCACCTTATGGAGCGCCGGACGCCATGTGGGCGTCTATTATCGCCGAGCTTAAAGCAGGCTGATTAGGATGGTGTGCGGCCGCTGTCCTTTTTTACAGCGGGGTTGGGTTGCGCCTCAATATTTTGGGGCATTATTCGCCGGGCACTCGCCCACATGGAATGCCTTAGGGTACACTCCACGCCCATATGAATAGATCTCTTACACCATTGTCTACTACGGTTACATTTTTTGTGGTGTGTATACTGTTGTCTGGCTGCGCCAGCGCCCCAGTAGAGAAGCCTCGATTGCAGCGCGAAAATTTGCAAGCAGTAGATTTTAGCGGGTCTTGGGAAATGGATTATAGCCTCAGTGATAGCACTCAGGACAAACTGGATGTAATGGCGCGCGACTTGAACCGACAGGCACAGCGACGCGCCCAGAGCGAGGGTCGTCGACGACCTGCAGGCGCAGAGATGATGGTCAGAAACAGCGCAGGGCCCAACAGCGGTTCCTCCGTCCTTGGACTGGCCCGAATGGCGGACCTCATCACACAATCGCCTCTGTTAGAAATTCATCAGGACACGCACAAAATCAGTGTGAAACGCGAAGAAGACTTTTCTTTGACCTGTGAATTCTATCCGGGTGAAATGCATAAGGTAGAAACCCCTTTTGGCACCGAAATTTGCGGCTGGAATGGACATCAACTGGTGTTCGAGTTGCGACTGCCCGAGGGGCTGAGTATCCAGCATATAATAACAATGGGTGCTGCGGGGCAAAAACTGCTTATTGCGACCACCGTGGTGTCTAGCCAGGTGTCCTTTCCGTTTTCACTTAACCGGGTCTATAACCGATTCGAACCTGGCGAGAGTGGTTTTCAATGTCAAGAAACGTTGACCAGAGGCAGGGTATGTACGACCGAATCGCGTTAATGCTATCTCAGGCGCGGCGGGTAGTGAGCGTCGATGGCACGGTGTTGTGCGCTGCATTATTAATGGTGGCCGGGACTGTTAGCGCCGCATCAACACAGCAAGGTGGGCTTGTTGATGTCGGTCTAGTGGTGTTTGATCCGGGTATTCCAGCGGATCAATCGACCCACAGTCAACGGGGTATTTTTCCGGAAATTCGTAAGGCTGAGGCCAAATATATGCCAGTCGTATTGCGGCAGGTGCTGATTGAGTCAGGCGATTGGGGCGTTGTACGGGTGCTGCCGGAGGTGCTCGATTCGTCAGAGCTGTTGGTCACTGGCACCATATTGCAGTCCGATGGCCTGCGTCTCCAGTTGCAAATCAATGCCCGCGATGCCAGCGGTGTGGAATGGCTGAACCGGGTTTATTCTGGCTCGACAAGGTCCACAGATTATCCCGTAAGCCTGCCAGGAGACCCCTATCTGGGACTCTATCAGCAAATCGCCGATGACCTTGTCGCCGTGCGCCGACAAAAAAGCGCAAAGCAGTTGGCGACGATACGAGACATTGCCCTCATGCGATATGCCATTCAATTGGCGCCTACGGTGTTCGCATCGTATTTGACGGAAATGCCCCAGGGACAGTATGTGTTATTGCGTTTTCCGGCAGAGGGTGATCCCATGTTGGCTCGCGTTATCCGAATTAGAAACCAGGAATATCTGTTTATTGACACGGTCGATGAACAATATGAGCATCTCAGTGAGGAGATGGCCCCCACCTATAATTTGTGGCGTCAGTACGGCGCCGAGCAAGCGATCTATCAGGGTGAATACAAGGAACGCGTGGCTAACAGAGGCGTTCAGGGTCGCCGAGGATCTTTTACTGCACTTGAGCAAAGCTATAACACGTACAAGTGGTCGAAGATTCACGAGCAGGATCTCGGTGAATTGGCGCTGGGCTTTAACAATGAGGTTGCGCCTACGGTAATGGATGTCAGTGGTGCCGTCGTTGAACTCAGCGGCACATTGGACTCCCAGTACTCTGAGTGGCGCGACATCTTGCAACGTATCTTTACGCTGGAGACGGGCTTGCCCCCGGCGTCCTGACTTCTGCTATGCTGCGCTTCTGGCGGGGAGAGACGCACGCGAGACCGCAGCGGTGTCCACCGCCATTGTAAAAAAACAGTTAGCCTCCGTTTGATAACACATTGATTGGGTACTCGTGAGTAACGCTGATAGTCATTCCTGGTTCGCCACATGCCCCAAAGGTTTGGAGTCACTCCTAGCGGTTGAATTGGGCTCTCTCGGTGCCGACAGTACGCGAGAGACTGTGGCGGGCGTCTATTTTACTGGTCCGAGCGCGCTGGCCTACCGAGCCTGTCTCTGGTCGCGGCTCGCTAACCGTATTCTTTGGCCGCTAGCGCAATTGGACGCCACTGACGGGGATATCTTTTATCAGGGTATGAAGGACATCAAGTGGGGCGGTGTGTTTGATTCAAACAAAACCATCGCGATTGATTTCTCTGGAGAAAAC
Organism: Halioglobus sp. Uisw_031; assembly: GCF_047729875.1. Classification (NCBI taxonomy): domain Bacteria; kingdom Pseudomonadati; phylum Pseudomonadota; class Gammaproteobacteria; order Cellvibrionales; family Halieaceae; genus Halioglobus; species Halioglobus sp. Uisw_031. Next base: position 1,591,497 of record NZ_CP159826.1, read on the forward strand.
CGCAACATTCGCAATACGCAGTTTGGCGCCCAGCGCAGCAAGGATGCAATTGTTGACTGGTTTGTGGCCACGGGTGCGCCACGGCCGTCAGTGGATCGAGTAAACCCTGATGTGCGGCTGAATGTACGTTTGGTGCGCGATCGTGCCCACCTGTCGATTGACCTCTCTGGCGGCAGCCTGCATCAACGCGGTTATCGCTTACAATCGGGTGTCGCGCCTCTGAAGGAGAATCTGGCTGCGGCAGTATTATTGCGCGCTGACTGGCCGGGTATTGCCGCGCGCGGTGGTGCGCTCATCGATCCTATGTGCGGTTCGGCAACCTTATTGCTCGAGGGCGCCATGATGTCTGCTGATATCGCCCCGGGCCTAGGACGCAAAGGCTTCGGCTTTGAACATCTGCTGATGCATGATGCTGCGCAGTGGGGGGCTATTTTTAGCGATGCAAAAAGCCGGGCGGAGCGGGGCAGGGCCGCACAGTTACCAGAAATTCGCGGCTACGACTGGGATCCTGCGGTGATTCGTCGTGCGCAGGAAAACATTGCGCGAGTAGGGCTTGAGAATGTGGTTCGAGTGAGTTGCAAACCTGTCTCCGAATTGACAAAACCCACTCACCGGCCATTACCGATTGGCTTGCTGGTGTGCAATCCGCCTTACGGTGAACGCATTGGCGATAAGGAACAACTCGCGGGGCTTTACAGGCAATTGGGCGAGGCCATGTTAAACGAGTTTCCGGGTTGGCAGGCCGCCGTGTTGACCTCGGACCTCGATCTGGGCAAAGCAACGGGCCTGCGCAGTTACAAACGCTATGCACTCTATAACGGCGCCATCGCTGCCAGTCTTCTGCTGTTTGATCTGTGTGTTAATGAACTACGCGAGATGGGAAGAAGTCAGGTGGATGCTGAAACGCCGCCGCCCCTCACTGAGGGTGCGACGATGTTTGCCAATCGTGTCGTTAAAAATCGCAAGCGACTTTCTTCCTGGGTGAAGCGTGAGAAAATTGACTGCTATCGTGTCTACGATGCAGATATGCCAGAGTATTCTGTGGCAGTGGATATTTATGGTGAGCATGTTCACGTCGCTGAATATCAGGCACCCAAAAACGTATCGGTGGAAGCCGCTGAGCGCCGTTTAGATGAGATTCGCTCTGCGCTGCCTGCAGCACTGGGCGTTGATGCTGAAAAGATTATCTACAAGCAGCGTAGTCGTCAGCGCGGAGCAGAACAGTACACCAAGCGGGATAGCCAAGGTGAGTTGCTGACGGTCACAGAGGGCCAGGCAAAACTGCTGGTGAACCTCAGCGATTACCTCGATACCGGTTTGTTCCTCGATCACCGTCCGTTACGATTACGCATTGGCCAGGAAGCCGCGGGTAAGGATTTCCTCAATCTGTTTTGTTATACCGGCAGTGTAACGGTGCATGCCGCTCTTGGCGGAGCGCAGTCCACGACGAGCATCGATCTGTCGAAAACGTATCTCACTTGGTTGGGTAAAAATCTGGCCGTGAACCAACTTGATGAGCGCTGCAACACTGTGATTCGTGAAGATTGTCAATCTTGGCTGACGCTGGCGCGTGGTCGTTACGATTTAATTCTGCTCGACCCTCCGTCGTTTTCTAATTCAAAGGCGATGACAGAGAGCTTTGATGTGCAGCGCGATCACCCGCAACTCGTGCGCATGAGCATGGGCGTATTACGCGATGAGGGAAAGCTGTATTTCTCCAATAATCGACGCGGTTTTATTTTGGATGCGTCTTTGCAGGAAGAGTTTCTCTGTGAAGATATCACCGAAAAAACGCTACCACCCGACTACCAACGTAAGCGCAAAATGCATTGCTGCTGGTTAATCAGTCATAAATAAAGGCGTTTGATGCTTGTAGTGGCCAAGTTTTTCTGCTTAACGATATCCACAAAATGGATTCAATTCTTCTGAATCTTTTTCTTGTCCTCGTGCGGAGCTACAAAAAAATCATAAGTTATTGATTTAAAATAAAAAATAGTATTCTTCATTTCGTCTGCGCTGCTGTTTCAGAGGCCACAAACGACGCGTACATGGGGGATAGAATGGCCTCTGTCCCCAATGTTATCCACAGAATATGTTGTGGATAACTTCTTTTGGCACACCGTATTGCCACGCTTTTCCTAGGGGATGGAGCCGTCGCGATGCCTGTTTTCTAGACTGCCTTTAGGCACCGAGACATGACACAGGGTTAGGGCTGTGTTCAAATCGCGCTGTCGATTCCGCATAGTGCCCTATTATGAAATCTCTGTTGATTGTCTATCACAGCCAGAGTGGCACCAGTGCGAAACTGGCGAACGCAGCCTGGCGAGGCGCACAGCGTGAAGCGGATATTGAGGTTGCCGTGATGCGCGCCTGGGATGCAGGGACGGTGGATCTAGACCGAGCGAGTGGTGTGTTGCTGGTGATGGCCGAAAACTCCGGAGCACTGTGCGGCACCATGAAAGATTTTCTGGACCGCACGTTTTATCCTGCGATAGCTCGGGGGTTGGTATTGCCCTATGCTCTGCTTATCAGTGCCGGCAACGATGGACGCGGCGCGCAGCAACAGGCCGAGCGAATTCTATCGGGCTATCCATTTCCTGCGGCAGCAACGCCGATTATATTGCGCGGGAAATTCTGTCCGGCACATGAGCGTGCAAGCTGCGAGTTGGGTCAGGCATTTGCGGCAGGGTTGTCGATGGGCATATTTTAGAAGAGGGTTTTGGGTGACAGAGAAAATGATAGAGACAGCGCCGCCAGGCTTTGAGCTTTTACCGCAAGGGTTGGGGTACACCGATACTCTGCAGCCGGCCTATCGCAAAGTTGAAGGTGATAGTGCGATTTTTGGCCTTGTGGTGGGCACACAACACAGTAATACCATGGGTATTTGTCATGGTGGAGTACTGATGACGTTGGCCGATATAACGGCAACCACCGGTGCCAATCTGGCACACGGCGTTGCGTCTGGGAGCCCTACGGTTCATCTCAGCATTGATTTTATTGCTTCTGCACGTCAGGGAGAATGGTTGCAGGCGGAGGCGGAACACGTGAGCGTCAAACGGCGCTTCGGATTTTCTAGTGGCGGAATTTATAATAGCGCAGGTGCCGTGGCCCGCTTTAGCGCGACCGTCTATTTTCCAGATCACCAAGGTATGTGGAAGGACGGGCGCCGTGGTGATGGCTTGCTAAAGCGGCAGGAGGAGGGCTAGTCCTTTACGCTACCTTCGAATGATTCTAGCGCCTCTATAAAAGCTTGTGCTGCCCTAGATAGGCTGCGTCCTTCGTGGTGGATGGCTCCGAGTGTTCTCTCGATACGGGCATCCCGAATGGGCAGTGTCGCTAGAGAGGGGTCGCGCATACTACGCGGTAATACGGTCCAGCCAAGTCCTACTGATGCCATCATCCTGATGGTCTCCAGGTAGTTAGTGGTGATCGCAATCTGGATTGGCAGGCTGCGCTGCTCGAACAGGCTTTTCACAATTTGCCCGGTATAGGTGTTGAGTCCGGGCAGGATCGCTGGATGTTGGCTTAGCTCCTTTAGGCCGAGAGCTTTCTTTCGGGTCAGTTGTGTGCCCTCCTGAACCATAAAATCTAGGGGGTCCAGCCAAATTGGCCGCGTAACAATGTTGACGATAGATGAAGGGGCCAGCGTCACCACGGCAAGTTCCACCTCTCCCTGTAGAGTGAGTTCATAGGCCTGTTCGGAATCCATAAAATCGATGTCCAATTGCACCGCCGGAAAGGCCTTGCTGAAAAAACTCAGCAGCGGTGGCAGTCGATGTAAGCCGATGTGATGACTGGTAGCAAGGCGCAGTCGGCCTCGCACTTCGCCGGCCAGATCGCGCACTGACTGCTGTGCTGCCTGCAGCTCAAGATGCACTGCGCGCGCGTGTGGAAGCAGTGCCTCGCCCGCTTCGGTGGTACTGATCCTTCTCCCAATACGGTCGAATAGGCTGACGTTTAATTGCGCTTCCAGCTGTGCTATCCGCTTACTGACAGCGGGCTGTGTCAGGTGTAATCTCTTTGCCGCTTTGGAGAACGATCCACTTTCAGCGACCAGCAGAAACGCTCTCAGGTTTTGGGTGTCCACGACAGATATTCCTCTTTGGAATCAATATTATGAAAATAATAAATTTGAGTTATCTAAAAATCAAGTACATAATTCCAATATCGCACATCCAGCTTTGCTAACCGGTGTATGGAGATTTCCTATGAGTGGACAAACGCTTTACGATAAATTATGGCATAGCCATCTAGTGGAGGAGCGCGATAACGATTGCGGTCTGATTTATATCGATCGACAGCTAATCCATGAGGTGACTTCGCCGCAGGCGTTCGAAGGCCTGCGTATTGCGGGCCGTCAGCCTTGGCGTGTTGATGCGAACTTCGCTGTTCCCGACCATAACGTACCCACGGAGCTGCATGAACGCAGCGGTGGTGTTGCCGGGATTATAGACCCCATTTCTAGGCTGCAGGTTCAAACACTGGACGATAACTGTCGCGATTTTGACATTCTTGAATTCCAAGTTAACGATGTGCGCCAGGGTATCGTGCACGTGGTAGGGCCGGAGCAGGGCGTAACGCTGCCAGGAATGACCATTGTTTGTGGGGATTCTCATACATCCACTCATGGTGCGTTGGGTGCTCTCGCGCAAGGGATTGGTACGTCTGAGGTGGAGCACGTAATGGCCACCCAGTGTCTGCTGCAGCAAAGAATGAAAAATATGCTGGTGCGTGTGGATGGGACGTTACAGGCCGGGGTCACCGCGAAAGATGTTGTACTGGCGATCATCGGTGAAATCGGTACGGCCGGCGGAACCCATCACGCTATCGAATTTGGTGGTGAAGTGGTGCGAGCGCTCAGTATGGAAGGGCGAATGACCATTTGTAATATGGCCATCGAAGCGGGTGCCCGGGTCGGATTAATCGGAGTAGACGACATAACGATCGAATATGTGAAGGGGAGGCCCTATGCGCCAACCGGTGAGCAGTGGGACCGAGCGGTTGATGCGTGGCGTGAGCTGCACAGTGACGATGACGCCCATTTTGATCGTGTGGTGGAATTGCGCGGTGAAGATATTGTGCCGCAGGTCACTTGGGGAACGTCTCCGGAGATGGTGTTACCGGTGAGCGGGATTATTCCGGATCCGGCAACGATGGACCATGCCGGTGAGCGTGAAGCAACTGAGCGTGCCCTCCAATACATGGGTCTCACGCCGGGCATGGCGATTACCGACATTCAACTCGATACGGTTTTTATCGGTTCTTGTACTAACTCACGGATAGAGGATCTGCGTGCCGCTGCGACGGTGATTCAGGGTAAGCACGTCGCTCCCACTGTCAAGCGGGCGTTGGTCGTGCCGGGTTCAGGCCAGATCAAGCAGCAAGCGGAGGAGGAGGGACTGGACAAGATTTTTATCGCGGCGGGAATGGAGTGGCGTGAGCCTGGATGTTCGATGTGCCTTGCAATGAACTCGGATAAGCTTGGCGTGGGAGAGCACTGTGCTTCCACGTCCAATCGAAACTTTGAGGGCCGCCAGGGTTTCGGTGGCCGCACCCATCTGGTGAGTCCCGCAATGGCGGCCGCTGCTGCGGTGGCCGGACACTTTGTCGATGTTCGCAATTGGTAGGAGTTTAGCATTATGAAAAGTTTTACTGTTTTGCAGGGCATAGTCGCCCCTATGGATCGCGCTAACGTGGATACGGATTTGATCATTCCGAAGCAGTTCCTTAAGTCTATCAAGCGCAGTGGTTTTGGGCCTTATCTGTTTGACGAGGTGCGTTATCTGGACCAGGGCGAGCCCGGTCAGGACTGCACGAATCGCCCAATTAACGTCGATTTTGCTTTGAACCAGGCGCGTTACAAGGATGCGGCGGTGTTGCTCGCCAGAGAAAATTTTGGCTGCGGTTCAAGTAGGGAACACGCTCCCTGGGCCCTTGAGGACTTTGGGTTTCATTGCATCATTGCGCCTAGCTTTGCCGATATTTTTTTCAACAACTGTTTTAAGAATGGGATATTGCCCATTGAGCTGGATGCTAATGTGGTCGACGGGTTGTTTGCAGAGATGTATGCGAACGAAGGCTATTCAATGACAGTAGATCTGGCGACTCAGACGATAAAAACCTCTCTTGGGGAGACAGTCAATTTTCAAGTGGATGAGTTTCGCAAGCATTGTCTGTTTAACGGTCTAGATGATATCGCGTTGACCCTCAAGAGTGCCGATGCTATTCGATCTTATGAACAGGGCTGGCGTGAAAAATCGCCTTGGCTGTTCGACGTTATTAAGTAACGGGTTGTAATGAAAAGCTCGAAAAGTATCTACGGGGAGACTGACAATGAATCGTGAGTATGATGTTGCCGTCGTTGGGGCTACCGGGGCTGTCGGCGAGGCCATGATTAGCATCCTGGAAGAGCGGAATTTTCCGGTGCGAAAGCTCTATCTTCTTGCCAGTGCGCGGTCTGCAGGAAAAAGTATTATGTTTCACGGTAAGTCGGTCAGGGTGACCGACTTGGCGGAGTTCGATTTTAGCCAAGTGCAGATTGGATTGTTTTCTGCCGGCGCCAGTATTTCCGAGAAATTTGCTCCGATCGCTGCTGCAGCGGGCTGTGTGGTGATCGATAATACCTCGCAGTTTCGCCGCGACGAAGACGTGCCTCTGATTGTCCCTGAGGTCAATATTGAAGCGCTGGCCGGTTATAGCGCTCGCAATATTATCGCCAACCCCAATTGCTCGACCATACAGATGTTGGTGGCCCTAAAGCCGATCTACGATGCGGTCGGAATTGAACGCATCAATGTAGCGACCTATCAGGCTGTTTCCGGTACTGGCAAGGAAGCGATTGAAGAGTTGGCGGGTCAGACGGCCAGTCTCCTCAATGGGCAGGAGGTTGTGCGTGAGGTCTATCCCAAACAGATAGCGTTCAATGTGCTGCCACAGATCGATACGTTCCAGGAGAATGGCTACACCCGTGAGGAAATGAAGATGGTGTGGGAGACCCGCAGAATATTTGATGATTCCGCGATACAGGTCAACCCTACCTGTGTCAGGGTGCCGGTGTTCTTTGGTCACTCTGAAGCGGTGCATATTGAGACTGTGGACAAGATCACTGCGCAGCAGGCCAGATTGCTACTCGAAAAGGCGCCCGGGATCATCGTGATGGATGATCGAGTCGACGGCAGCTATCCAACAGCGGTGACAGAGTCCGCAGGGACGGACGGTGTATTCGTGAGCAGGATTCGAGAGGATATCTCTCATCCAAAGGGGTTGGACATGTGGATAGTGGCCGACAATGTTCGAAAGGGCGCAGCCCTAAATAGTGTACAAATTGCCGAGAGCTTGATATCAATCTATCTTGATTAATGTCGGTAATTCACTGATACTTTAGGTGTAATTTCAGTTTCTGTTAGCATTTGTGGGCGTTCCAAATGCGATTGCCCGCAGGTGCAGAGTCCGGATGTTTCTGGCGCGGCGGCACAGGCACTCAGAACCCGTGGTCGGCGACAGACAATTCGGCTTTAAATTCGCGGGATAATCATAAGGCGCTGGTATGGCTCGTAAGTTAGCTGCTGTGATGTTCTTGCTGGGAGGTCTCCAAGCGACCTCTGCGCTGTCACTTGGCCTTGGGGCGCTGCAACTTCAGTCTTTTCTCAATGAACCTTTGAATGCCTCTGTCGACTTGCTCGATATGGGTGGATTGCACGCAGACGAAATCATCATTCGACTGGCCAGCCGTGATGATTTTGATAAATTCGGGTTGGACCGGCCCTACTTTCTGAGCAGTATCAAGTTTGAAGTATCCGCCCAAGAGAATGGTGCCGCCAGCATCATTCTGTCCTCAGACGAGCCTGTTCTTGAGCCTTATTTGGAGTTTATCTTAGAGGCGCGCTGGCCTTCAGGCCGCCTGCTTCGAGAATACACTGTACTGATAGACCCGCCGTTTTTTTCTGAGGTCGAAACCGTGGCCGTTTCTGCTGGCCAGCGCGTGAATGAGATAGAAGCCATTCCAGCACCGACAAAAAAAAACGATGAGGTCATCTCCAGCGGGACCTCGGTAGAGATTCGCAGCACCGACCTTGCTCCAGACGCTATGCCTCAGCGTGACTACACTTCGGCAACCGTCTTATCGCCAGTGCCGGGTAGTCGCTACATGATTGGTCGAGAGGATACGCTCTGGCGCATCGCTAGCCTGGCAAGACCGCAAGGGGCCTCGGTACAGCAGACGATGCTGGACATCCAGCGTCTAAATCCTGATGCCTTTGTGAACGGCAACATCAATACGGTTAAAGCGGGATACATCGTCTACCTCCCCAGCGCGTCCGACATTAGCTCGGCAGATGCGGGTTTGGCATTGGCTGAAGTGCGGGAGCAGAACACTGCTTGGCGTGAGGGAAGAGATGCAACGCTAACGTCAGCCAGCGGGCCTTCATTAACGATTTCGACGGAGACTAAAGATGACGTGACGGCTGAAACGGTCGACATCAACGACACAGCTACCGGATCTGTCGGGGCTAAGGCGGCTCCGGAGTCATTACCTGTGAAAGCGAACTCGAACGACGCAGCGGCGCCGTCCTCACTGGCCGACGAGATGCAAGAGCGTCTTTTGGTCGCTGAGCAACAATTGGAGACGCTGCAGCGTATCATCAGTCTTAAGGATGACCAGATAGCTGCGCTTCAAAGTGCTCTTGTAGCAGCTGGCGTTGTCGCTGCTGTAGATGCAGACGCAGAGCCTTTGGGTGAAGATGCTTCAAGTGAAATATTACTCGATGGCGAAGAGCCACTGAAGGCCATGATTACGACGGATGTTGATGCTCCGCGTGACTCGTCTAAAGGAAGTGTCGAGGGGGTTGAGCCCGATGCAGAGTCGTCGCAGGACAAAGTGCCTGTTAACGTTCCCAAAGCGGTTCCTGTTATCGCCCCAGAAACCACAGCGAGTGGCGGCTGGCTGAAAGACCTCTTGTACTTACTGGGTGTTGTTGCTCTGGCAGTGGTGGCATTTGTTTTTGTGCGCCGACGTAAGGTAGATGATGAGGCAATCTCGCGCGCACCGGGTTTAAAGGCCGGTGAAGATGTGTTTTCACAGGTGCTGTTAGAAGAGCAGGGTCTTAATATTGAGGAGTCGGAAGACGAAGAAGCTGTTAGTCCAGTCGCTGTTTCCGTCGACGATCTTGGTACTAGAGAGCGTCATGATGATGAGCCTGCTTCTCACTCAGAGGCAGCCAATGTGCTGGCAGACGTCGACATTTATGTCGTATACGGACGTCACTCTCAAGCAATTGATCTGCTTAATAACGCCATTGCCAGTGAACCTGACAACCCGTTATATAGGCGTAAGCTGTCGGAGATTGAGGGGCAAGTCCATGGTGCGACGAGCTCTGAGCTGCAGATAGAAGAGCAGGACCTGCTCCGTGACGGAGAGGCTGACGTAGATTTTTCTATTGATTTTTCAAGTCCAAATGCTACAGGCTTGGACAGCGAAGAGTTAGTCATTGCGGCCGATGGCTACGGACTGTCGGCTAAACTCGACCTCGCCCGCGCCTACATAGATATGGGTGATGACGAGGCTGCGCGTCAGATTTTAAAAGAGGTCGTCGCTGAAGGTACTGACGATCTCAAAGCCGAGGCTAGCGCTTTACTAGACCGCATTGGCGGATAGTCTGTTTTCTACTGACCTCATTGCCGCCGACACTCGAATGGCTTGTCGTATCGAATACGATGGTAGTGGCTATAATGGCTGGCAGTTGCAGCCTCATGAAGGCGTAGTCACGGTGCAGGAAAAACTCGAGTTCGCACTGTCAAAAATTGCAGCAGAGCCGGTGCGGGTTCATTGTGCCGGACGCACGGATACGGGTGTTCATGCATTTTCTCAGGTCATTCATTTTGATGCTCCTGTGCCGCGCAGTTGCAAGGCTTGGGTGGTCGGCGGCAACGCAAACTTGCCGCGTGACATTCGTATCCACTGGGCTGTTCCGGTCACAGAGGACTTCCATGCACGGTTTTCCGCAGAATCCCGCTGTTATCGCTATGTGATTGCCAATACGGCGATCCGCTCAGCCCTGTCACTGAAACAGGTCACCTGGCACCGTCGTGAACTTGACCAGCTGGCGATGCATACGGCCGCGCAGACGCTGTTGGGTGAGCGTGATTTCAGTGCCTTTCGGGCCGCCTCCTGTCAGTCTACGAGCCCGATGCGCAATGTGCAGTTTATCGAGGTCCAAAGGCGCGGTGATCTGCTGATCATTGAAATAGTGGCCAATGCGTTTTTGCACCATATGGTAAGAAATATAGCGGGCGCATTACTGGCTGTGGGTGATGGTCGTAAATCTTTAGAGTGGATCGTTCAGCTTATGGCAGGGCGAGATCGCAGTCTTGGAGTGGAGACTGCTTCGGCGAGTGGACTGTATCTGGCGGATGTTCAATACCCTTGTCATTACACCTTGCCGCAAACACCTTATGGACCCCTGTTAATTGGGACAAAACTGTAAACTTAGCCTGTCCTGTAAAGACACCAATGGGCGTAATCTGCTATTATGCGCGTCTCGTTTCAGTAGGTTCTTAGGCGATATGTCCGCTACTCGTATCAAAATTTGTGGTGTTACCCGAGCGCAGGATGCCCAAGCTTCTGCAGCGAGTGGTGCTGATGCGATTGGGCTGGTTTTTTACCCTCGCAGCTCTCGAGCCGTCACCGTAGATCAGGCTGCCGATATTGTGGCTGCCGTGCCCCCTTTTGTGAGTGTGGTCGCTTTATTTGTCGATGAACCAATTGGCAGTATTGAGCGTATTATTAGCACCTTACCCATTGATGTTATTCAGTTTCACGGCGATGAGTCGCCAGAATTTTGCCAGCAGTTTGGTAGACCCTGGATCAAAGCATTGCGGGTGAAGCCCGGTCTCGATGTCGTGGAGGAGTGCCAACGGTTCAGTAAAGCACGCGGAGTGCTGCTGGATAGCTGGCAAGCTGATGTGCCTGGAGGTACCGGTAAGACGTTTGACTGGCGGCTCGCCACACAGGCTCTTTGTGTGCCTGTAGTGTTGGCGGGAGGGCTGACCCACGACAACGTGGGTGATGGTATGAGGGCGCTTCATCCTGCGGCAGTGGACGTCAGTGGGGGTGTAGAAGTTTCTCCGGGTCTAAAAGATGCGAAGAAGATACGGCAATTTATCGCGGCTGTTCGTGCCGCGGATCAACAGATGGAAGCGATACCCAATGACGATTAATGCGAGTGAGGATCTGTACGTTGCAGTCCCGGATGAACAAGGGCGTTTTGGACCCTACGGTGGCAAATTTGTTTCTGAAACCTTGATGGCGGCTCTGGCCGAGTTGGAGGTTGTATACCGTAACATGTCCACCGATAAACAGTTCCAGCAGGAATTGGATCACGATCTGCAACACTATGTGGGGCGGCCTTCACCATTGTATGAGGCTAGGCGTTGGTCCGACAGTATTGGCGGAGCACGCATCTACCTTAAGCGCGAGGACCTTAATCACACCGGGGCCCACAAGGTGAATAACACCGTTGGGCAGGCCTTGTTGGCTAAGCATATGGGCAAAAAGCGTGTGATTGCTGAGACCGGCGCTGGCCAACATGGCGTTGCAACAGCGACTATTGCGGCGCGCTTGGGTTTGGATTGCGTGGTGTTTATGGGGGAGACCGACATTCAGCGTCAGGCGCTAAATGTCTATCGTATGAAGCTGCTGGGTGCTGAGGTCGTTTCAGTGACGTCGGGCTCTCGAACGTTGAAGGATGCCATGAACGAGGCCATGCGTGATTGGGTCACCAATGTCGATAACACCTTCTACATTATTGGCACGGTTGCCGGTCCCCACCCTTATCCGATGCTGGTGAGAGATTTTCAGTGTGTCATTGGGCGCGAAGCGCGCGCTCAATCCCTGGCGCAAACCGGACGTTTGCCGGATGCGCTGGTGGCCTGCGTCGGGGGAGGCTCTAATGCGATTGGGCTGTTCCACCCGTTCTTGCAAGATGAGACGGTGGCTATGTATGGCGTGGAAGCGGGTGGGCACGGTATTGCCACAAATCAGCATGCCGCGCCTCTTACTGCGGGCACTCCAGGAGTGCTGCACGGTAATCGGACCTATTTAATGCAAGACAGTGACGGTCAGATTATGGACACACATTCAATATCGGCTGGACTCGACTATCCCGGTGTCGGTCCGGAACACTCTTGGTTAAAAGATATAGGCAGGGTGAACTATGTGGTAGCGAATGATGATGAAGCCCTACGCGCATTCCACAAGCTGACCAAGATAGAGGGCATTATGCCCGCTCTTGAAACGAGTCATGCACTCGCTTATGCAGAGACATTGGCCGCCAGTATGACGCCGGAGCAGACCATTATTGTCAATCTGTCGGGACGTGGCGACAAGGATATCCTGACGGTAGCTGAAATTGATGGCATCGTTGTCTAGCCGGCCCTTATTGGAGTAAAAGTAGTGAGTCGTATCGCGGGACGTTTTCAGCAGTTGGCAGCGCAGGGTCGAACCGCCCTTATTCCTTATATTGTCGCTGGTGACCCCAGTCAAGATATCACCGTGCCGCTCATGCATCGGATGGTGGAAAGTGGCGCGGATATTATTGAAATTGGGGTGCCTTTTTCTGATCCTATGTCCGAAGGGCCGGTGATTCAGCAGGGGCACGAGCGCGCCCTCGCAAATGGCATGTGTCTAAGCCGTGTGCTGGAGCTGGTGCAGGAGTTTCGCAAGTCTGATGACACTACGCCGCTGCTGCTGATGGGCTATGCCAACCCGGTCATGCATATGGGCTATGCGGCGTTCGCCGATGCCGCGTCAGCGGCGGGCCTCGATGCATTACTGACAGTGGATATTCCGCCCGAGGAGGTTGACGACATTAACGCCCAGCTTCAGCGTGTGGGCATCGACAATATATTCCTGGTTGCACCCACGACGCCTGAAGAGCGGATCACACGCATTGCAGCCGGAGCGAGTGGTTTTATCTATTATGTGTCGTTAAAAGGAGTCACAGGCGCGGGTCATCTGGACTCGGATGAAGTCGCGCAGAGACTTGCAGCAATTCGAAGACACAGTACATTGCCTCTGGCGGTGGGTTTTGGTATCAAGGACGCTGATTCTGCCAGGACGGTAGCGGCGGTAGCGGACGGCGTTGTTGTCGGTAGTGCGCTCGTCAACGCCATGGCTCAGACGCTCGCTGATGGCGGTAATCCTGGGCAGGCCATAGAGGCTGTTGCTGCCCTGTTGGGCGAAATACGCAAAGGGATTGACAACGCGGCTTCCTAGTTGAGCCGCTCCGCGCTTATAATGGTCCTTTCTATACAATGGCGGGGAACACGATGAGCTGGATAGATAAAATTCTACCTTCTGGTGTGCGCAGTTCTGTTGGCGACAAGACGTCTAGTAGCGTGCCTGAGGGCCTCTGGAAAAAATGTGTCAAATGTGAGGCAGTGCTATATCTTCCCGACGTAGAGCGCAACGAGGACGTTTGCCCCAAGTGCGATCATCACATGCGCATCGGCGCTCGCTGGCGTCTGAGTCGCTTTTTTGATGCCGGTACAAGTGAGGAAATCCTGTCTGAAATTGTGTCTGAAGATCGGCTGAAATTCAAAGACAAGAAACGCTATAAGGATCGATTGATATCAGCGCAAAAAGCGACGGGCGAGAAGGACGCGCTGGTGGCGATGCGCGGTACGCTGCAGGGTTTACCTGTGATCGCCGTCGCTTTTGAATTCGAGTTTCACGGCGGATCCATGGGATATGCAGTAGGTGAGAAGTTTACCCGCGCCGCTCATATGTCGTTGGAAGATAAGATTCCTCTTGTCTGTTTTTCGGCTTCCGGCGGTGCGCGCATGCAGGAAGCTTTGATTTCCCTGATGCAGATGGCCAAGACTAGTGCTGTTATCGAGAGAATGAAGCTGGCTGGTGTGCCTTATGTCTCTGTGATGACAGACCCGATCTATGGTGGGGTTTCTGCATCATTGGCCTTGCTGGGTGATATCAATATTGCCGAGCCAGATGCCCGCGCAGGGTTTGCAGGGCCCAATATCATCGAACAAACCATTCGACAAAAACTTCCGAAGGGATTCCAGCGCAGTGAGTTCCTGCTCGAGCATGGTGCGATCGATATGATTGTGCACCGCACTGATATGCGCGATACCATTGCGAGATTATTATCCAAGTTGACTGGGCGTCCGCTGACCATCGTAGTAGAAGAAGAATTGGATGAGCCTCAGGATAGCGAAGAAGCGCCTGCGGCTATCCCGGCGGAGGAGGATGAATAAAGCGTCTCTGACACAGTGGCTGCAGCGTCTGGAGACAGTTCATCCCAAGGAAGTAGATCTTGGTCTGGAGCGGGTTTCGACAGTCGCTTATGCATTGCAGTTATTACCACTAAAATACCCTGTCGTTACGGTTGCCGGAACGAATGGAAAGGGGTCCACCATAGCGGTATTGGAGGCACTGATAAGTGAGGCCGGATATCGCGTCGGTATTTTTACGTCGCCCCACTTGCTGCGCTTTAATGAGAGGATTCGAGTTGCTGGTGTCGATGCCTCGGATGCGGAAATCGTTCATGCTTTTGGGCTCATCGACCAAGCTCGAGGGTCAGTGTCTCTTACCTACTTTGAGTTTGCCGCATTGGCTGCACTGCTTATTTTTGAGGCCAGCGAGCCGGATTTTGTTATTCTGGAAGTCGGTTTGGGTGGGCGGCTGGATGCGGTGAATATAGTCGATGCGTCAGTGGCGGTTATCACCAGTATCGATCTCGATCATCAGGGGTGGTTAGGAGAGTCGCGAGGCGAAATTTCACGCGAGAAGGCTGGTATACTGCGCAGCGGTCGCCCCGCCGTTATTGCGGATTCTAATCCTCCTCCTGAATTGTTAGATTGTGTTGAGAGTGTTGCCGCCAGCCCGGCTCTGTATCTGGGGCGAGAGTTTTCGGTAGCCGCGGTGGACGGACAGTGGCAAGCTCAACTACAGATGCCAGACGGTCGTTCAAGGACGTTGTCGGCGCTTACAAATGGAGCCTTGTTGCCCGAGAATATTGGGGCAGCAGTGCAGGCTACGTTGTTGCTGGGCATTGAGTTCAGTGATGGTTGTTTAGCCGCTGCGCTGGCTAAGGTGAGTGCGGTGGGGCGTCGCGAGGTGCGGCGTGTGGCGGGACGAGACTACGTACTGGACGTGGCTCACAATCCGGCTTCAGTGTCTAAGTTGCTTGAGTTTTTGAATGCAAGACCTTGTAATGGCAAGAGAATATGTATTTTTTCTGTTATGGCAGATAAAGACATATCAAGTATTATAGAGGCGACAGCTGGGCACTTTGATGCCTGGTTTCTGGGTGATCAGCCGGGTAATACACGGGCTGCTGGCGCAACAGAGATTGCCGCATTGCTCGATGACAGAGGGCAGACCATGGTCAGTATCAGCAAGAATTTGCGGCAGGCTTTCCGGCGTGCACAAAGTGTCGCAGGAGAAGGCGACAGGCTAGTGGTGTTTGGTTCGTTTTACACACTGGCCGCAATCCTGCCGCTGCTAGACAAGGATCACAGTAAGTATGAGGCGCTGTAAGTGAACGATATCCTCAAGCAACGCTTGGTTGGTGCACTTATTTTGGTGGCACTGGGTGTTGTTTTTTGGCCCATCATTTTTTTGCAGCCTGACGATAAAACAGCGTCACAGCCACAGTCTATTGCGCCGCTGCCGGCCGCGTCCATCGGAGTTGTGAGCCAAGGGGACTCGAGAGCGTTGTCGGACCTCGCAATGCTTGGCGATAATCCTGATGGGGGTGAGCGTGCTGAAACTGCCCTTCTTGCAGTGGCAACACCTTCAACGATATCGTCCGAGGCGGTACCCCAGTCCAGCGACTCTAATACCATTGGAGCCCGCGCCAACGCGCCTGAGCAACTGGTCATGGACAGCGACGGCATACCCGTGGCCTGGACCCTTCAGGTAGTCACTGTAAGTAGTGCCGATAAGGCGGAGGCATTACGCAAACAATTGCTGGATATGAGCCAAAAGGCTTACATCGTCATCGTGCGCTCCAACGGCAAGAAACTGTATCGAGTGTGTATCGGTCCGAAGTTTGAGAGAGTTGAATTGGAAACGCTTCAGGCGAGTATTAATGCTCAGTTCAAAGTGAATTCGATCGTCGCGCGGTATATTCCGTGACACATTGGACGGCGGGGTAATCCACCATGGTGGATTGGGTTAATTTTACTGCGGTAGACTGGGCAATTATCGCTGTGCTGGGTCTTTCCATTCTGTTGAGTTTGTGGCGCGGCTTTGTTCGTGAAGCAGTGTCATTGGCAGGTTGGATTGCGGCATTTGTGATTGCCAATATGTTTGTTGGGGAAATGGCGGCGTTTCTGCAGCAATGGATTGCCAATGTTACGGGGCGCTATGTTGCTGCTTACGCACTGTTGTTTGCGGGCATGCTAATGGTAGCAGGGATAGCGGGTAAGTTGAGCGCCCAGGTTGTAAAAGTAACAGGACTGACACTACTGGATCGCTTGCTGGGTACCGTCTTTGGCTTCGCCCGCGGTATTATTATTGTGCTTGTAGTGGTTTATGTTCTCAGACAGTTAGCACCACCGCAGAATGTGCTGTGGTTAGATGAGTCCCAGTTAATGCCGCACGTCGACATGCTGGGGCAATGGGTACAAGCTTTGTTTTCCAGGTAGAGCAACAGATAAGTCCTGGAGCGTTCGAGCTAAATTTTTTCCAAGTGAGGTAGAGACTGAATGTGTGGCCTGGTGGGTTTAGTTGCGAAGTCGGATGTCGCCCCGGAGATCTACGATGCCTTGACGGTTCTACAGCACCGTGGGCAGGACGCTGCGGGTATTGTGACCTGTGTTGGCGGAAAATTTAGTCAGCGTAAGGGCGAGGGGCTAGTGCGGGACGTTTTTCGGCAGCAGCATATGCAGCGACTGGGAGGCCCCATGGGTATTGGCCATGTGCGCTATCCCACTGCGGGCAGTTCGGGTACTGCGCTTGCACAGCCCTTTTATGTCAACTCGCCGTATGGCATTGCCCTTGCTCACAATGGGAACCTAACCAACTCGGAGCAACTCGCCCAAGAGCTATTCCAGGATGACCTGCGGCACCTCAATACTGATTCTGATTCAGAAGTATTACTGAATATTTTTGCGCATGAACTACAGACCCTAGGTAAGCTCAGCCCTAGTGCAGATGATATTTTTACCGCTGTGGCATCGGTGCATAGGCGCTGTCGTGGCGGTTACGCTGCAGTAGGGTTATTAGTGAATTATGGGGTATTTGGTTTTCGCGACCCCTTTGGCATTCGACCGTTAGTGATCGGTGCTCGCAAGACGCATGCGGGTGAAGAATACATGATAGCCTCCGAGAGCGTCGCCCTTGATGTGGTGGGCTTTACCTTTTTGGATGATGTCGGCCCCGGTGAGGCGGTATTTATAGATCAGGAAGGTAAGCTGCACCGACGTCAATGTGCACCTAATGCCACTTTGCGCCCCTGCATTTTTGAGCATGTTTACTTCGCGCGTCCCGACTCACTGATGGATGGCATTTCGGTCTATAAGACGCGTATGCGCCAGGGTGAAGCGCTCGCTAAAAAAGTAAGACGATTGCGCCCGGACCTCCATATCGACGTCATTATCCCAATTCCTGACACCAGCCGTATTGCCGCACAATCCATGGCCTATGAATTGAATATAAAGTTTCGCGAAGGACTAATGAAAAACCGCTATATTGGCCGTACTTTTATTATGCCGGGTCAGAGTGAGCGCAAAAAATCGGTACGGCAAAAGCTCAACCCAGTGCCGCTGGAGTTTTCAGGCAAGAATGTCATGCTGGTGGATGACTCAATTGTGCGTGGCACTACCTGTCGCCAGATTATAGAGATGGCCAGAGATGCGGGTGCCGCGAATGTCTACTTTGCGTCGGCTGCGCCACCGGTGCGCTATCCCAATGTCTATGGTATCGATATGCCTTCGGCATCAGAGTTGATAGCGCATAACCGCAGTGTAGAAGAAGTTTGTGAGTTAATCGGCGCAGACTGGCTGGTGTATCAGGATCTTGACGATCTCATTCGCTGTTCCCATGATGGCAATCCTCACGTGGACGGATTCGACTGTTCGGTGTTTAATGGCGAATATATTACAGGGGATATCGATCAAAGTTACCTCGATCGACAAGAGTTTCTGCGTAGCGATGATGCACAGAATGAAAGGCGGGTGGAATTACAGGCAGAAGGCGGTATGGTCGGTCTGCATAACGATGTGTAGGGTGTAGTGATGAGTGATCACGAAGATTTCGATCCGCTTGCCGACGCGCATCATGATACGCGGGCTATCCGCAGTGGTATTAGCCGCACGCATGAAGGGGAGCATTCAGAGCCCATATTTGCGACGTCGAGTTACGTCTTTTCTAGTGCAGCGGAAGCTGCAGAGCGTTTTTCCGGTGAGTCTCCGGGCAATGTTTATTCTCGATATACCAACCCTACGGTGCGAGCATTTGAGCAAAGGCTTGCCGCACTGGAAGGTGCCGAAGCGGCCGTAGCGACGGCGTCAGGCATGGCTGCAATACTGAGCATTTGCATGGCCCTACTCAAGTCGGGAGACCACGTGGTGTGTTCCCGTGATGTCTTTGGTACGACGATTAGTCTGTTTAGCAGATACCTTGCCAAATTTGGCATAGAGGTCACTTTTGTGCCGCTGCTCAATATTGACGGCTGGCGCAGTGCCTTGAGGCCTAATACGGTGATGTTTTTTTTGGAGACACCGTCAAACCCACTGTGTGAGGTCGCTGATTTAGCCGGTCTGTCCAAACTTGCGCACTTAAACGACTGTCTTCTAGTGGTAGATAACTGCTTCTGTACCCCCGCGCTGCAGCTGCCCCTGACCTTGGGAGCCGATATCGTTATGCACTCGGCAACAAAATATCTGGATGGCCAAGGGCGCTGTGTGGGTGGGGCCGTAGTTGGCCGCAAGCAGCATATGGATGAGGTGGTGACGTTTTTGCGCACTGCAGGTCCCACCATGAGTCCGTTTAACGCCTGGGTTTTTCTTAAGGGTTTGGAAACACTGCGCTTGCGTATGGAGGCCCATAGTCGGTCGGCATTGGAGATCGCCGAATGGCTGCAACAGCAGCCGGCGGTGGAAAGGGTTTACTACGCCGGACTCAAGGATCACCCAGGGCATGCGTTGGCAGCCAAGCAGCAGTCGGCATACGGGGGGGTATTATCATTCCTTGTCAAAGGTGGGCGTGAACAGGCCTGGCAGTTTATTGACGCCACCCGTCTAATGTCCCTCACGGCTAACCTGGGTGACGCCAAGACCACGATTGTTCACCCGGCGACGACGACCCACGCGCGGCTCAGTGCAGAACAGAGAGAAGATGCGGGTATTCGCGACGGACTCATCCGCATCGCTGTAGGCCTGGAAAACGTGGAAGATCTAAGAGCAGACTTGCAGCGGGGTTTTGCCGGAATTCGCTAAAAAGTGCGGCTTTTCGGGGCTTTATAATGCATATACAGGGCATCATCGATTCCGCAGTAGAAGAAATAGGACGAACCCTATTGGGCAAAGAGCCTCAAATCAGGCTGGCTTTGTGTTGCCTGTTTGCCCGAGGACACTTGCTGATTGAAGACTTACCGGGGATGGGTAAAACAACGCTGTCTCATGCGTTGGCTGCTGTACTGGGACTATCCTGGAAGCGGGTGCAGTTTACCAGTGATCTGCTGCCAGCAGATATTCTGGGTGTCTCGGTCTTCGACGCTAACAATGGTAGCTTCAACTTTCACCCAGGGCCTATTTTTACGCAGTTGTTGCTGGCAGATGAGATTAACAGAACTACCCCGCGTACCCAGAGCGCCTTGCTCGAGGCAATGGCGGAAGGGCAGGTCACTGTTGAGGGCGAGACACGCCCTTTGCCACAACCCTTTTTTGTTATTGCCACGCAAAACCCAATTCATCAGTCTGGAACATATCCTCTTCCTGAATCTCAGTTAGATCGTTTCTTGATGCGACTGGAGCTGGGCTATCCACCGCCGCGCGCAGAACGTGAAATGCTTGAGCGTCGTCATAGTGCGGCTTTAGAAATTAAGCATCCGCGCCAGTGTATAGACTTGGATCAATTGGAAATGATTCGGGTTGCAGTGAGTCAGGTACACGCCTCCGACAATTTGTTGGATTACCTGCAGCGGCTGGTCGCTTATACCCGCCAGTCAGCGGAGTTTGAGGTCGGTTTGTCGCCGCGTGGCGCGCTAGCGTTACTGGACTGCGCCAAGACGTGGGCAGCGATGCACAATCGTGGACACGTGGTGCCAGAAGATGTGCAACTGGTTTTGCCCGCCGTGGCGGGACATCGCCTGATACCCAGTGGTGATTATGCTGGCGACGGTCACGCGCTCGTAGATCTATTGCAGCGCAATGTGGATGTTGTTGGGCCCTGAGCACGACTCAGTGGAGAACGACGCATTAGGCACGGAACGGCACAGCAAGGGTATCCGTGCGCAGATTAAAGCTCGGTTCCGCGGATGGATTGATCAACGTATTCCGCCTGCGCGCGAAGTCACCTTGGACCAGCGTCGCATTTTTATATTCCCCAGCCGGGTCGGTTTCTTCTTTGGCGGTTGTCTGTTGGTCATGCTGCTCGCTGCCATCAATTTCGAAAACAATTTGAGTTACGCACTGACGTTTTGGCTTGCTACGCTATTTATTGTTGCGATTCTGCATACCTATGCCAACCTATCTGGACTGACAATCCGTGCCTTGCGCGCGGAGCCTGCTTTTCCCGGGCAACAGTCTGAATTTCATTTAATGATAAAACGGAGTAAGCGCCGCGATCACTTTGCGCTCCATCTGAAATGGCCAAATAGTAGTGAGACTCTGGTAAACCTCGTCGATGAAGACAGCGTTATTGTGCAGCTGCATATGGCCGTGGGCTCGCGTGGCTGGTTCAGTCCTGGGCGCTTGTTACTGGAGTCGACTTATCCGCTGGGCTTATTGCGTTGCTGGACCTTGATCGATCTGGAGTTATACGCTCTGGTCTATCCCCGCCCTCTGGCATCGACAGACCTGCCTGGACTGGCGACGAATACGCCTGACGGTGCTGCAGTGTTTGTCGACGGTAGCGATGATTTCTACGGTTTCAGGGGCTACCGTAAGGGCGACTCACCGCGTCAGGTGCACTGGAAGGGACTCGCGAAGCAACAGGGCTTACTGACAAAGCAGTACACCGCTTACGCAGATCGCAGCGTCTGGTTGGACTGGGACATGTTTGCTGGACTGGGCACGGAGCAGCGCTTATCCCATCTCTGTTATTGGCTGCTGGAGTTTGACCGTCGCGGACAGGAGTACGGGTTGCGATTGCCAACCGGAGTGATTGAACCTGCACTGAGTGAGAAACACCGTGATCGCGTCCTCAAGGAACTTGCACTTTACGGCAAGGAGCAACGAAGCCGGTGAGTATTTTACAGCAGGTGCCACGCAATGCCCTGGTATGGATTATCATCTGTTTGTTCGCGTTGCTGGCACCACACGCGGGTCGCCTCCCGATATGGATTCTTGCCCTCTATGTGGTCGCTGTTATCTGGAGGCTGCAGGTCCACCGGGGGCGCTGGTCATTTCCCAGTCGGTCGGTGAAAGTGGCGATGATCCTCAGCGGCTTTGTTGGAATCTATGCCAGCTATGGTTCGTTTATCGGTCTAGAGCCTACGGTCGCTCTATTGCTGATCGCGTTTGCGCTTAAATTAGTGGAATTGTCACATCGCAAAGATGCCTATGTCCTGCTGTTTTTAGGATATTTTATTTGTATCACCGAGTTTCTATTTAGTCAGGATTTGTCGGTCACATTGTATGCGCTTGTCTCGGTAACGCTGGTGACTACTGCGCTGGTTGCGATTCATCGACCTGGAGAGCAGGAGTTCAGACTCGGCACAATTCGCGTTGCCAGCGTTATGTTATTACAGGCGATGCCGCTGATGATTATATTATTCTTTCTGTTTCCTCGTTTCGGTCCACTGTGGACGGTGCCAATAAAAAGTCATACCGCAAAGACTGGCATGAGTGATTTCATGAAGCCTGGCGATGTGGCAAGTCTCAGTCAGTCAGCCGATGTGGCCTTTCGGGTAAAGTTTGATGGTGACATTCCAGCTAAATCAGCACTCTATTGGCGAGGGCTAGTGTTCAGTCGAATTGAGCAGGGGGTGTGGTCAGCCCTTGAATTCTATGACCTCCCCGCGAATCAACGTCGACCTCAAGAAGTCATTGGTGACGGCGAGCCTATACGCTATAGCATCATTATGGAGCCCACTCAGCAGAACTGGCTATACGGACTGAAATACGCTCGCTCCGATACACGAGGGGTTATGCAGACATCCGACTTCCGTTTGTTTTCGCCCGTCCCGGTAGAAACAGAATATATGTACACGGTGAATTCATGGGCGAATGTCGCGGTGGACGAAGTACTGTCCGATTGGCGACGCAAGACAGAAACGCAATTGCCTCCAACAGGAAATGCTAAAACGCGAAAACTGTCATTGGATCTCAAGGCAAAGGCAAGCAGCGATGAGGCTTTTGTGGGTCTGGTGCTCGACACGTTCAGACGCGAACCCTATGTCTACACCTTGCGCCCCGGGTTACTGCCTGAGCAAGACTCAATCGATGCGTTCCTGTTTCAATCGATGCGCGGATTTTGTGAGCATTACGCCTCGGCTTTTGTCTTTATGATGCGTGCCGCGGGCGTACCGGCTCGGGTGGTGGCCGGATATCAGGGCGGCGAGATTAACCCCATTAACAAAACGGTGATTGTGCATCAGTTTGATGCTCACGCCTGGGCTGAAGTGTGGCTTGCGTCTCGCGGCTGGGTGCGGGTAGATCCTACCGCGGCGGTATCTCCGCAGCGAATCGAATTTGGGCTAGAGGAGGCCATGGAGTCCGAGGGAAGCTTTTTATCCACAGTGCTTCTGTCTCCCCTGCGCTACCGCAGTGTACCCCTGCTAAATCTGCTGCGTTTACGCTATGACGCTCTGACATATCAGTGGCAGACTTGGGTGGTGGGTTTCGACAATGAGCGACAGTTTGATCTGCTGCGCAGTTTTTTGGGCGAAACCACGGCAAAAGTGTTTGCTATCGTATTACTCGGCAGCTGGGCTCTGGTGTTGTTGCCTGTGGCTATTTCGTTGCTTTTTAAGCGCGATATAGTTCCAGTGAGCCCGCTGGGAAAGCACTACCGTATTTTTTGCAAGCGCCTGGCCAGACTCGACCTTATACGTGGGCCAGGAGAAGCACCTGGCCAGTTTGCGCAGCGTGCTGCAAAGGATTTGCCAGATTACGCCGGCCCGCTTTGGCAGATTACGGACCTTTACAATCAGCTGGCTTATGCTGACGCTAAATTATCTGCAGCCAATGCTGCAAAAGATTTACAACACTTTGCCCGCGTGGTTAGCCGGTTCCGGCCAAAAAGACACAGTGCAGCGTTAACCAAAAAGACAGAGTTGTAAGTCAACGAAATCCCCGCGTTTGCGGGGCTATTTGTTATTCACAGGTAGGAGGAGTCAGGCGCGCAACTCCTGAATTTCGACTGCAGCAATGCGCGCTCCATCCTCGGCACTCTTCTGAAACTTTGCGATCTGGTCAAAGCTGAGATAGCGATAGATATCATCGGCCATGGAGTCGAGATTTTTTGCATACTCCATGTATTCCGCCGGGGTTGGCAGTTTGCCTAGGATTGCCCCGACCGATGCCAGTTCTGCTGAGGTAAGGTAGACATTGGCACCGTCGCCCAAGCGGTTAGGAAAGTTGCGTGTGGAGGTCGAGAGCACCGTAGAATTTGCTGCTACCCTAGCTTGGTTGCCCATGCACAACGAGCAGCCCGGCATCTCTGTGCGCGCGCCAGCTGCACCGAAGATATTGTAGTAACCTTCTTCCATTAGCTGGTGCTCATCCATGCGAGTGGGAGGTACGATCCACATGCGGGTTGATATCGATCCCTTATGTTGCTGCAGCAGTTTTCCAGCAGCCCGAAAATGGCCGATGTTAGTCATGCAGCTACCGATGAATACTTCGTCTACTGTGTCGCCTGAAACCTCAGACAGTAAGCGCGCATCGTCGGGATCGTTAGGGGCGCAGACGATAGGCTCGGTAACCTCTGCCAGATCGATCTCGATAACAGCGCTGTACTCGGCATCGGCATCGGCTTTCATTAGACTCGGATCTGCCAGCCACTCTTCCATTTTGCACGCCCTGCGTTGCAGCGTCCTGCTGTCGCCATAACCTTCAAAGATCATGGTGCGCAGCAGTGCAATATTGGAGCGCAAATATTGGGCTACAGTGTCTTCATCTAGCGCGATAGTACAACCGGCGGCAGAGCGCTCCGCTGAAGCATCCGATAGTTCAAAAGCCTGCTCCACGGTAAGGTCGCTAAGCCCTTCAATTTCCAGAATGCGGCCGGAGAATATGTTTTTCTTGCCTTTCTTTTCAACCGTTAGTAAACCTTGCTGAATAGCGTAATAGGGGATGGCGTGTACGAGATCGCGCAGGGTAATACCAGGCTGCATTGTACCTTTGAATCGGACCAGCACCGACTCGGGCATATCCAGCGGCATCACGCCCGTGGCCGCGGCGAATGCGACTAGCCCAGACCCTGCGGGGAATGATATGCCCATCGGGAAACGTGTGTGCGAGTCACCTCCGGTGCCAACAGTATCGGGGAGTAGCATCCTGTTGAGCCACGAGTGAATAATGCCATCACCCGGGCGCAAGGAGACGCCACCCCTCGTCATGATGAAGTCCGGTAGGGAATGTTGCGTTTCAATATCGACCGGCTTGGGGTAGGCGGCAGTGTGACAGAAAGACTGCATGGTTAGGTCAGCGGAGAAGCCAAGACATGCCAGATCTTTCAATTCGTCGCGGGTCATCGGTCCGGTAGTGTCTTGTGAGCCAACAGTCGTCATGCGCGGCTCACAATAGGTGCCCGGGCGTATACCCTCAGTGCCGCAGGCTTTGCCGACCATTTTCTGGGCAAGCGTGAAGCCCTTACCCGTATCTCCAGGCTGCTTTGGCTTGCGAAACTGTTCCGATTCGGAAAGGTTCAATGCTTCGCGCGCACGGGCCGTAAGACCACGTCCGATAATCAGATTGATGCGACCACCGGCACGTACTTCGTCGAGTAATACATCCGATTTCAGCTCGAATTCGCTGAGTACTTCGCCGGACTCGCTGAGTATTTTCCCATCGTAGGGGCGGATTTCGATCACATCCCCCATGCCTAGTTTTTCAACGGGCGCCTCAAATACTAGGGCTCCGGCATCTTCCATGGTGTTGTAAAAAATGGGCGCTACATTACTGCCAATACAAATACCGCCACCTTTCTTGTTGGGTACACCCTTGATGTCGTCGCCGAAGTACCACAACACGGAATTGGTCGCTGATTTGCGAGAGGAACCTGTTCCGACAACATCACCGACAAAGGCCACTGGCAGATCGTTAGATTGTAGATCCTGAATCTGTTGCATTGGCCCTGTGACGCCATGTTCCTGCGGTGAAAGCCCATCGCGGGTCATTTTGTACATGGCGAGTGCGTGCAGGGGAATGTCAGGGCGCGACCAGGCATCGGGAGCCGGAGAAAGATCATCGGTATTGGTCTCGCCGGTGACTTTGAACACAGACACTTTAATGGAGGCAGGAACTTCTGTTCGATCGGTGAACCATTCGGCATTGGCCCATGACTGCATAACAGCCTGAGCATTGACGTTACCTGACGTGGCTAATTCGGCGATGTCGTGGAACGCTTCAAATGCCAATAACGTGTGTTTCAGCTCAGTGGCAGCTGCTACGCCAAAGTCTGGGTCAGTCAGCAGACCCACCAGCGTTTCAATGTTGTAACCGCCATGCATGTTGCCCAGCAGTGCGATAGCCGTCTTTTTATCGATCACCGGGCTGCTAGTCTTGTCGCCCATGAGGGCCGATAAAAAACCTGCCTTGACGTAGGCGGCTTCGTCCACACCGGGAGGCACGCGGTTGCTGATTAGTTCTAGGAGATAGTCTTCTTCTCCGGCGGGCGGGTTTTTCAGTAGCTCAACTAACTCAGCGACCTGCTCGGCATTCAACGGTTTGGGTGGGATATTCAAGGCGGCACGTTCGGCCACATGGTTGCGATAGGCTTCTAGCATGGTGGAGCTCCTTTACATAGCCTGGGTCACCCAGAGTACGAGCTGAGTACTTGCGAGGGCAGAATAAATCAGCGCATAATTATAGCGTAAGGCGTAAATAAGATAAACGAATCAAGCGGTTATATCGTGCATTCACAGGGGTGATATCTTAGAATTAGAAGCTAACCCTGATTGGAATGTGCTCTCGGCAATGCTGCATCCCCCTGTAAAAACCCCCTGTATCGGCGTCTGTTCCACGGGTATCGGTGACACCGTGTGTCGGGGATGCAAGCGTTTTAGTCACGAGGTGATTGACTGGAATAGCTACTCGCCAGCACAGAAAAAAGCGGTAGATGGCCGGTTGTCTGACTTTCTGTCCCAGTGCGTCAGTAATAAGCTAAGGGTGACTGATAAAGCGTTGCTTGAGTGGCAAATGGAGGTTCAGCAGATACGTTATGTGGAGCATCATGATGAGTACTGTTGGGTATTCAGTTTGCTGAAGGCAGGGGCCGGTCAGATAAAGGACCCGCACGATTACGGTTTTGAAGTGGCGCTGTGCTATCGCGAGATGACACTGAGCGCCTTGCGCGAGACGATCGATTATGAATTTTACATTCTCTCAGAGGCACACTATGAGCGGTATATGCTCAGTCCTGATTTATTCCGCTAGTGAGGTGAATGCGGGGCGCGGGTGAGCTTCATGGTGAGATTACGCTACGCGTTCTTGCGCCTAGCTATCCCAAATAATCCGAGCAGCGCTGAACCGAATAGCCAGGCTGCAGCGGTAAGCGGCTCAACTTGCCTATCTGTCGCAATATTCTCCACTCCCCAATCGTCTTGCGCCGCCTGAATGCCGGAATGGTATTCAGTAACGGCATGCGACTCGAACGTGCCGCCCGACACAGTAACGATGTCAGGGTAATCTTTGGCGAGGGAATGGGGCATCGGATTCTTGGAGCCGTATTGCATGGTCGGCACGCTGAGTATTTCGTTTGTTACATTGATGGATCCCACAGGTGCCGAGCCGCCATCAAGTGCCGGGCCGACATCATAGATAAGATCAGTCTGATAATTAGCAAGGGCTGCGGCGGTACTGTCTATATTTATGTGATCGTTGAAATCCCATAAGGTGTCTTTAGTCGAACGCTGTCCCGCGTCACCGAGATAACGGCCAGCCTGCGGGAAGTAGACGCTGGCACCCGCATTCGTTAACGCCGGGGTTGAATGCTGCTGAGCAGTGCCCACGGCAGCCATTGCCAGCGGCGAGCCGTTAGAGAGCTGCGAGAAAATGGCCGCTTTGCCATTTGGAATACCGTTATGGCCAAAAGTATCTGCGTCCAGTGGGCCAAAGGTATCGTCCAGGGGCGCGGCTGCAACACAGTGCGGCAAAATCAGTGGACCAACCAGGCTCATGAGCCTAGCGTAAAAGCGAATAGACACCATTAAATTCCTTTGCGATACAACTGTGACAACAGTTTTGCCTGATCGTTCTTGGTGACGGCTATAGAAAACATAATATTTATGGCACCTTAATAAAATCAAGAACTTAGCTCAGGGCTGCACCGAATGTCAGGGAATCCGTCTCGATACTGCGACAAAGGGCGCAGTCATGGACTGTTATTCACATTTTTATGTCATAGGACATCGCTACGAGGGAAAGTAGTCAGGCTAAGACGATGATACAATTGACTCATGACGAGCATCACGCATATCTATCCTGACTTCCTACACTGCGCTACCCCCAGAGCGTGGGTGGAGGAGGCGGCTAAACCCGAACGGTTACAGGACTTACTGACAGACCATGCCAACTGTGAGCGCAAGGCAGCGGACTCAGCGCTGGCGACTATGAAGCGGTACGCGCACGGCATACCGGGCATTGCAATTCGTGGCAGAAAGGGGCTTCACGGCGAAAAAACGGCAGCCAGTAGTGCTTTAAATCTTGTGTATCCTTCTGTGGAGCATCACTCGCTTTTGAATAAACTCTCAAGATTGGCGCGTGAAGAGTTACGTCACTTTGAGCAGGTCATTGCCATTATGAAGGCGAGGGCGGTAAGCTATCCACCGTTGTCAGCCTCGCGCTACGCGGGAACGTTGCGCAAGCAAGCGCGATCTGATGAGCCCAGCCGCCTAGTAGACACTTTACTGATCGGTGCCATTATCGAGGCTCGCTCCTGTGAGCGCTTTGCGGCACTGGCGCCTAAACTGGATGCCGAACTTGGCGATTTTTATCGCTCCCTGTTGAAGTCTGAATCGCGGCACTTCCTCGACTACCTCAGGCTCGCACAGGGGGTTGGTTCAAAGGCCGAGGTAGACGAGCGCCTGCCTGTTCTGCTGACGTGTGAAAAGGCGTTGATTGAACAACCTGATGTTGAGTTCCGCTTTCATAGCGGGGTCCCGCAGTGCGGGCTCAAGGAGGCGCCCGCAAAGCGTGAATTAAATCTCTAAGCTATGTTAGATATAAGCCTTAACATGCTGATTAATATAGTTTAAATATTCAATAATTACGCATAATGTCTAAAGAAGGCAGCCTTCAAATGCGCAAAAACCTAGCGCGACCGAGCAACGCTATTGTTCAGATGGTCTGCTAGTAGAGTGGTTTTGGGCGCCAGCCTACTAATCAGTTGAGATGCAATCTATGCGTCGACGATCTGCACTGTCTCAATGATAATGGGGTCAACAGGAACATCCTGATGGCCATTGCTACTGCCGGTGGCGACAGCACGGATTTTGTCTAGCACCTCGGACCCTTCAATGACTTTGCCGAAGACCGTGTAGCCCCAACCTTGCATGCTTTTGCCACTGTGGTTGAGGAAGTCGTTATCCTTCACATTAATAAAGAACTGAGCCGTTGCTGAATGCGGATCTGTGGTTCTGGCCATGGCTACTGTACCGAAATCGTTTTTCAAGCCGTTGTCAGCCTCATTATCAACCGGGTCGCCACAGGCTTGTTGCTGCATATCGGTGTCGAACCCGCCACCTTGGATCATAAAATTGTCAATCACACGGTGAAAAATGGTGCCGTCATAGTATCCGTCCCCCGCATAGCTGAGAAAGTTGGCAACGGTTTTCGGTGCTTTTTCAGCGTCTAGTGCGAGTTTGATGTCGCCGAACGTCGTGTGAATGATGACCATGCTTAATTCCTTGGAGTAACTGCATTTAAGAGAGCGAGTGTACGGACTTTTGGCTCGCAAGAAAACATTTAGGGTGGTAAAGATATCCAGAATAGCCTGATGCCCGATAAACAGCTTTGAATTGGCTACAAGCTCTGCGTCTGACTCGTTATACTGTTCGTCTTTTTTGAAGGCTCAGCGCGTAATATTATGGAAGACACACCAGCCAGTAATTTCCTGCAGTCCATTATCAGTGACGATATCGCCAGTGGTCGTGTCAAAGAGGTTGTGACTCGGTTTCCGCCGGAGCCCAACGGTTATTTACATATCGGTCACGCCAAGGCGATTAGTGTGAACTTCGGCTTGGCTGAGGCTAACCAGGGGCGCTGTAATCTGCGCTTTGATGACACTAACCCGGAGAAGGAAAGCCAGGAGTACATAGAAGCTATTCAGGCGGACGTGCGATGGCTCGGCTATTCATGGGACGCAGAGGTACGGTATGCGTCCTCGTACTTCCAGCAGTTCTATGACTGGGCAATTCATCTGGTGGCGCAGGGCGATGCATACGTATGCGATCTTAGCCCAGATGAGGCTAGAGAGTATCGCGGCACACTAACCGAACCCGGGCGCAATAGTCCGTCGAGGGAACGCAGTGTAGCGGATAATCTAGATCTGCTCGCGCGGATGAAAGCGGGTGAGTTTGATGACGGTGCGAAGGTGCTGCGCGCGAAGATCGATATGAGCTCACCCAACATGAATATGCGCGATCCCATTTTGTACCGCATTCGTAAGGTGAGCCATCATCAGACAGGTCATGATTGGGTGATTTACCCGACGTATGACTTCGCTCATGGTCAGGAAGATGCTATCGAGGGCGTAACGCACTCCATCTGCACGCTTGAATTTGAGGATCATCGACCACTTTACAATTGGTTAATTGAGCATCTTCCTGTTCCGAGTCGACCTCAACAGTATGAATTCGGCAGGCTGAACCCCAGTTACACCGTGACGAGCAAGCGCAAGCTCAAAGAATTGGTAGACGAGGGCGTGGTAACGGGTTGGGACGACCCCCGTATGCCTACGGTGTCTGGTATGCGCAGACGTGGTTATACGGCAGCGGCTATTCGTAAATTTTGTGACATGATAGGCACCACCCGCAGTGATGGCGTGGTGGATGTTGCCATGCTGGAGTTTGCCATCCGTGAGGACCTGAATGAGAATGCAGCGCGCGGGATGTGTGTGCTCAGACCGCTAAAAGTAGTACTCACCGATTACCCGAGTGACAAGGTAGAGGATCTTTGCGCGCCTGGACATCCGAGCCGAGATGACCTCGGCGAGAGAGTGTTGCCTTTCACGCGTGAGTTGTATATCGAAGTGGACGACTTTAGAGAGGAAGCCAATAAGAAATTCAAGCGTTTGGTGTTGGGTAAGCGTGTTCGCCTGCGCAATGCCTATGTGATTGAGGCAGACGAGGTGGTCAAGGATGCACTGGGCAACGTGTGTGAAGTCCACGCCCATATTATTCCAGATACACTCGGCGAAAATCCGACAGATGGCATTAAGCCCAAGGGTGTTATCCACTGGGTATCTGCCTCACACGGGAAGAATGCGCAAGTACGTCTATATGAGCGCTTGTTTAATCACGAGGCACCGGACAAAGGGGACAATGCGTTTATGGACCATATCAATCCTGGCTCACTGGAAGTGATTGAGAGCGCCTGGATTGAGCCTTCCCTGACCGCAGCCATACCCGAACAGGGTTTTCAGTTTGAGCGGGAGGGCTACTTCGTGGCAGATCGTTATGATCACAGTTCGGACAAGCCGGTATTTAACCGGACCATAGGTCTGCGTGATACTTGGAACACTCAGTGAGGGCGAGCAGATGACGTTCACGCTTTACAACACCATGACTGCGAAGAAGGAAGTATTCGAGCCCCTCGTGCCAAACACCGTCACTCTGTATGTTTGTGGCCCCACAGTCTACAACTTGGCGCATATTGGGAATGCTCGCCCAGTCGTAGTATTCGACACCTTGTTTCGCCTTTTGCAGACGCATTACGACGCCGTGATCTACGCCCGCAATATTACCGATGTGGACGACAAGATTATCGTCGCTGCCCGTGAAAGCAATCGCTCTATCGAATCGGTCACGGAGGAGTTTACGGTCAAGTACCGCGAGGATATGGCACAGCTTAATGCCTTGCCGCCGTCTCTCGAGCCCCGTGCGACACATAACATCGATGCCATGATCGAGCTCACCCGCACCTTGATAGAAAAGGGTCACGCCTATGAGTCGCAGTCTCACGTATTGTTCGCGGTTGAGTCGATGGAGGACTATGGGAAGCTGTCAAACCGTTCACTGGATGATATGTTGGCTGGTGCGAGGGTTGAGGTCGCCGAGTATAAGCGTCACCCAGGAGATTTTGTCCTGTGGAAGCCTGCTGCCGAGGAAGACCCCGGCTGGAAGAGTCCCTGGGGCCGTGGGCGACCTGGTTGGCACCTGGAGTGTTCTGCTATGATCCGTGAGCATCTGGGGGACACTATTGATATTCACGGTGGTGGGCGCGATCTTATTTTCCCCCATCATGAAAATGAGATTGCCCAGAGTCGCTGTGCTCATGGCGGCGATTACGTGCGTTACTGGATGCACAACGCATACTTGGACATCGATGGTGAGAAGATGTCCAAGTCGCTGGGTAATTTTCGCACCGTACGTGATCTACTAAAAAGTTATCGCGGTGAAGTGCTTCGCTTTGCGTTATTGTCAGCGCACTACCGCACCCCTTTAAATTTCTCTGCAGAGCTCTTGGAGCAGGCCCAGACAACGCTCGACAGCCTCTACAGCACACTGCGTGAAGTGCAGGGTGTAGCTGTCGATAGGGATGTTTGTCTTGCGGATGAGCCGTTCTATCACGCATTGAACGACGACCTTAATACGCCGATTGCGATCGCCGAGATTCACGCCTTAGCCAAGCAATTACACAAAGCGGAAGGAGGCGCTAGGGCGAACTTGAAAGCGCGTATTCTTGCAGCAGGGAATCTGTTGGGTATTCTGCAACAGGACGCCGCGCAATGGTTGCAGGGGGCCGTGTCTGACGATGCCATTTCCGCTGAGGAGATTGAAGCGCTAATCATCGAGAGGCAGCAAGCCAAGCTCGCGAAAGACTATAACCGCGCTGATGAAGTGCGTCAGGCGTTACTGGCGCAGGGTGTGGTGCTTGAGGATTCGCGTGAGGGGACCCAGTGGAAACGCAAGTCTGATTGACTTCCATGCCTGAGGCCGCGCCCGTCCGTTATTGATTTCTTGTGCACGTCCCGCTGTGCGGCGCAGTTCCCCGCTGGGATGGTGGCGGTGCGCTTTTAGCCTAGGCTTTTCTCGGCAGAGACAACACTCTGCATGATCAAGGTATTAATGGTCATTGGACCAACACCTCCGGGAACCGGGGTATAGGCCGAGGCTTTGTCAACCAGTGGCGAGAGCTCGATATCGCCCACGCCGCCGGGGTGATAGCCGGCGTCGACTACTACAGCGCCTTCCTTCACCCAGTCCGCTTTGATGAATTCCGGCTTTCCTACAGCGCCGACCAGAATATCTGCCTGGGCGATAATGTCCGGAAGATTTTTGGTGCGAGAGTGACAGATGGTTACGGTCGCATTTTTTTGCAGAAGCATCATCGCCATTGGTTTGCCGAGAATAGCACTGCGTCCGACCACGACGGCATGCTGACCTTCGATCTCAATACCGTAGTGTTCCAGCATCCGCATGATGCCTTGAGGGGTGGCGCAGCCGTAGGCATCCTCTCCCATTGCCATTCTACCGAAACCCAAGCAGGTCACGCCGTCCACGTCCTTGTGCAGGGCGATGGCATCGAAGCAGGCGCGCTCATCAATCTGTTCCGGCGCAGGATGCTGCAGCAGGATGCCGTGCACGTCCGGGTCTGCGTTGAGCTCCTCTATTCTTGCCAGTAGCTGCTCCGTGGTTGTCGATGCGGGCATTTCTACTGCTAGGGACTCCATGCCTATCCGGCGACAGGCATTGCCTTTCATTTTCACATAGGTTGCCGAAGCGGGGTCATTTCCCACCAGAATCGTCGCAAGAATAGGCGTTTTCCCTCCAGAATTAACCTTGAGACGCTCTACTCGGGCCAATAATTCAGACTCGGTTTGTGCTGCCAGAGATTTTCCGTCGAGGACAAGTGCGGACATTCGATGTATTCCTTCCGTATATGAGGCCCTTAGAGGGCCGCGGGGGGTGGTTTGATGGGGGCTACCCCACTTCAGCGTGCAGAGTTTATGTGGATTGCGGCGCATTGTCACACGGGAGAGTCGGTCAGTGAAAGACTGTGTTGTATTTTGCCGTTGACGCTTACGATGCGGATGAGTATTATGCTGCCTCCTGAAAACAGGGCTGGCGCTTGCGCCAAAATGATGACATCGGGGTATAGCGCAGTCTGGTAGCGCGCCTGCTTTGGGAGCAGGATGTCGGGAGTTCGAATCTCTCTACCCCGACCACTTTTTTCGTGTCTTGTCTTTGTTCACTTTTTCACTTTTTTCTCCGCACGACTTAACCTCTCGTTCTATCAATACGCCCTATGCTCGCATTGCTGCATGGGTATGCGACAGAAGTGACCCTGAACTGACCCGATAGACCTGCGGACGGCACGATGCATTCTCGCCTTCGTGACGCCGCTGTCGGCTTCTTCTGGCATAATGCTAATATTGCCTGCATAAAGTGTGTTGTAGGACGATGGAGTGAAAAGGTAGTGTGCGTCGGAGGTTGGCATTGATGTTACAGGCGATAGTCAACGGATGCATTTTTGACGGTGAGTCTGTGCACGAGCATAAGGCGGTACTGATCGAGGGCGAGCACATTGTCGCGGTGGTCGATCCTGAGCAGGTACCGGCGGACATTGGTGCGTCTTACGACCTTGAAGGCGGGACGCTTATCCCAGGGTTCATTGACCTGCAGGTGAATGGCGGGGGAGGTGTGTTGTTTACGGCCGCCCCAACAGTCGACAGTCTTCGCACCATCGGTGCTGCGCATCGACAATACGGTACCACCGGCTTTCTGCCGACGCTGATTACCACCCGTTTTGATGTTATGCGTGAGGCGGTCTCTGCGGTTGCTGAGGCTATTGCTATAGGTACTCCCGGTGTCTTGGGTCTCCATCTTGAAGGCCCTTTTCTGAGCCCGGAGCGCAAGGGGGTGCACGATGCCGGCAAATTCTGTCAGCTCGACCAAACCGGTTTCGATATTCTCACCTCGTTACAGGTAGGCTCAACTGTCGTCACCCTCGCGCCGGAGTTGACGTCCCCACAGATGATCAGCCGGTTAGTGGAAGAGGGCGTCATCGTCTGCGGCGGCCATAGCGGGGCCACCTATGCCCAGACTCGTGACGCGCTTGCGCAGGGCCTGAGCGGGTTTACGCATCTGTACAATGCTATGACGCCATTGCAGAGCCGGGAGCCGGGCATGGTAGGTGCCGCGCTGGCGGATGATGACAGCTGGTTTGGCATTATCGCCGATGGGCATCATATACACCCTGCAGCGTTTAGCGTTGCCGTGGCGGCCAAAAAAAGGGGTGGTGCATTGCTCGTGACTGATGCGATGCCGACGGTGGGGTCGCCGGATACGTCTTTTATCCTTGATGGTAACACGATTGTCGCCAGCGAAGGCCGTGTTACCAATGCAGAGGGCACTCTAGCGGGCTCTGACCTCACTATGCTGTCGGCAGTGAATAACGCCGCCGAATTTGCACGGCTCGACTGGTTTGAGGCAGTCCGTATGGCCTCCCTGTATCCTGCCAGAGCGCTTGGCCTAGAACGAGAGTTGGGCGCAATCAGACCGGGTTTTCGGGCGAGTTTGTTGGCGCTGGATAGCGCACATCGTATTCGCGCTAGTTGGGTAAACGGTGCTATGGCGTAATCGTGACCCACTCGATGGCGTTGAGGACTAGTTCACGGGCGTTTGCATTTTCCCAGTTGGCGTGAAAATGGCCACCGGTATAGCCGAAGCCACGACCGCCCGCAGGGCGATCATAGGCCCATGCTGTGACTTGCGGGACACCTTTCGCTACATTGCGACGTGTGACATCGTTGCCACTGTGGGGGCCGTTCCCACGCTCCATGGTTGAAGCTGGCGCTATAGCTTGGAGGATGGGTGTAACGCCCCGATCAAGAAAGCGCATATTAAAATACCACTCATCTAGCAAGCTAAAGGGTTGTATCTGTTGCGTGATGGGATGGTTGGGTAGATCTTTGTAGTGAGCTGTCCAGTGTGGATTAACGGACCACCAGGTTTCAAAATAGCCACCGATGGCATTCAGCATGGACTCGGAAGAGGGGCTATTCTTAGGCACCTCCACGCAATAGTGCAAAGCGACGATACCTGTGCCTTCGGTCAACAAGCGGTCGAAGGTCTCAAGATGATCGCTGATCAGGTGTGATTTGCCACCATCGCAATACATCACTAAGGCATCAGCGCCCTCAAACACCGTTTCGTCGTCGGGCCAGCCGCCGTAAATATTGATAGTCTCAAACGTGGGCTGGCGCTGGCGTAGTGCGCTGGATAATAACTCCGCCCCCGCCTTATGCTCGTGTGCACCGGGTAGGTGGCTGTCTGGGCCTGCCAGGAAGATAACTTTGGCTCCGAGTGGATCGCTAATAGTGGCGGGGTGCACCTCGACCGAAACTGGCCCACGCTGGCAGCCGACGAGTAACGCCAGTAGAGCGATCAGACACACAGCCCACGGTAAAGAGAGTTTACGTCTGCTCATGCCCGGCCCTGCTCCGATGATAGTTGCATCGCGCCATCATAAACAGGCTTACGCGCTTGAAGCAATGCGGGTGGCCGCCGCAGTGTCATCATGTAGCCGATACGTTTACCACCGGCGATACTCGCAACTTGACACTTATAGACCGCTAAAGCTACCATGCGCGCCGCGTATCCGGAGGTATTAGCGTAAAGTGTGAAGACACTCCTACGTCAATAGGCTGGACGTTCAAGTCGCTGTCAGTGGCGCGCTATGGTGGCCGTAGCTCAACAGGTAGAGCACCGGATTGTGACTCCGGAGGTAGCGGGTTCAAGACCCGTCGGCCACCCCAATAATCTACGTGAAAATCAAATGGTTACGATTTTTTTGGCTTGTCTAGGACACTTTTAGGACACCCTCCGATCAATGTGTCCATGTTTTCAGCCGAATATTCCTCGATGAATTCCGAGTATGTAGACAAGAACATGGCAGTGCTGTGACCGAGCTGTTTCGCCGCCAGTGGGATACTAGCCCCCCGACTTAATAGCTCCTCTGCGCGGGTATGTCGCAACGTGTAGGGGATGCGATAGGGCACCCGCGCACGCGTTTGCACTTTACGTTAGGCAATGTTGAAGTCGTTGCCATCACAATGCTGAGTGCCGATGGTGTTGACCCGTATCGGGCCGCTCGCAAAACGCGTCGGGCAATTGTCTAACAGGGGCCGCAGCCTATTTTGAGTAGTTGTTTGCCAAGATTTCGCCCGGTATAAAGCCGCTGTAAAGTGGCAGGGATATTTTCAAAGCCTTCCTGTAAATCGACCTGGTAAATCAATTGACCTGATGAAACCCACGCCATTAAATCTTGAATAGCCTCCATCGCTCGAGGCATGTAATCCAAAATAACGAACCCTTCCATTCGGGCTCGGTTAATGGTTAGATTCGACAAGTTTGAGGGCCCAGGTATCGGTCCACTCGCGTTATAACCAGAGATACTCCCACATAAAACAACCCGAGAACGCAGATTAACGTGATCTAGGGCCGCCTCGAGGATGGTGCCACCTACGTTATCAAAGAATACGTCCCATTTGTCGGGGCAGTGATGCGCAATTTGCGCATTAACATTCTCATTCTTGTAGTCGATCACGGCGTCGAAGCCGGCGGTTTCTTTTAACCACCGACATTTATCTGGGCCGCCAGCAATACCTACGACACGGCAACCCTTAATTTTTGCGATCTGACCAACAAACGAGCCAGTAGAACCTGCCGCACCAGAAACAAGAACGGTGTCACCGGCTTTAGGCTGACCAATCTCCAGTAAGCCAAAATACGCCGTGAGCCCGGTTATACCGAGCACAGATAACATCATTTCAGGCGATACTCCTGCTGGCAATTTAACCAAACCCATTGGACCTTCACCGGGGGCTGCAATCACATAATCTTGCCAATAGCCGGTCGTTTGCACCAGATCGCCCACTTGAAAATCCGCATGATGCGAATCGATTACTTCCCCTACAGAACCTGCCCGCATGGGCTCTCCGATGGCCACTGGCGGCAGATAAGCCTTACGGTCAACCATCCAGTTTCGTTGTGCGGGGTCAAATGATAAAAATAGATTCTTTACCAGCACCTCATTACTTTTGGGTTCAGGAATCGGAGTTTCGGTGTACTTAAAGTTATGCGGACCCACCATTCCTGTCGGTCGCTCAGCTAATAGCCATTGGCGATTTATTGTCACAATAATGCTCCCATTGCTCTGTTCATATGTTCTTCTCCTCTTGAGGAATAGCCGTGATTATTTGTCGTGGCTGGGTCAGGCCACGTCAATGCTCTGAAGTTGGGGTCGAGCATCGACCGTGAAGCACACGCTACAATACGCGGGCCTTAAATTCAGATTGCGCCAAGAATTTTGCTTATATTCTTTCGGAACTTTTTCCCAAAGGGCGGACGTGCCCCAATAATGGGTAAAACATCAATCATGGTTTGGCTGTAAATCGCGCGGGCGTGGCTCATGGTTCTAAACCCTTCCGGGCCGTGATAGGCACCCATGCCAGAGGCACCAATACCACCAAATGGTAGATCCTCTTGGACATAGTGAAGAATAATATCATTGATGCAAACACCACCACTTTGCACGTGACTCAGTAAGTACTCCTGCTCACGTTTATCGCTGCCGAAGTAATACATGGCAAGAGGGTTACGGCGAGGTTCAATCATACTTGGAATTTCAGCCACATCAGAATAGGTCATCACTGGAAGAATAGGACCAAATATTTCCTCGTGCATGACCCGCATGTCTTCATTAACGTTTTGTAAAATATGTAAGGGCATACGACGATTGTCCTCAGACGCACGCGTCTTGTCAGCGCCAACAATCGTGAGCTTGGCTCCTTTGGCAACGGCGTCATCAATGTAGCTCTGCAACCTGCCGAAGTGTCTTTCGTTGATAATGCCCGCATAATCCTCATTTTCAGTGATGTTTGGATACATCGACTGTGCCTCCTGAATTACCCGCGCAATGAGCTGCTCTTCTAGCTCATCCGGCACGACAACGTAGTCTGGCGACAAGCATAATTGACCACCATTCAAAAGCTTACCGAATGTCAGGCGTGTTCCGGCCAGATCAAGCTTTGCGCTACGACCAATAATGACGGGTGACTTGCCGCCAAGTTCTAGCGTGACGGGAACCAGATTTTTTGAGGCTGATTGCATTACTTGTGCGCCGATATTAGTAGACCCGGTAAACAGAAGATGGTCAAAAGGCAACTCCGCAAAACGTTGACTGATAGCTGCGCCACCGGTTACGACCGCAACTTCATCTTCTGGGAAATAGTTGGGGACAACTTCGGCGAACAATGCCGCTGTTTCAGGAACGAACTCTGAAGGTTTCAGTAACGCTCGGTTACCGGCAGCAAGCGCACTGGTTAGAGGCGCAACAGTCAATCCAAAGGGCAGATTCCAAGGAGAAATGATGCCAACAACGCCCTTGGGAAAATGCCTAACCTGGCTCTTGCCACCCAAAAAATTCATCGGTTTGTTAGTTTTTCGTTTTTCAGGCTTCATCCACTCTTTCAGATGTTTCATTGAATAGTCGATGGCTTCGACCTTTGACGCGAACTCTGAGAACAAACTGAACTCATAGGATCGTGCACCACCAAATTCGCGTTTGGTTGTCATCGCAAACTCCGTTTTATTTTCGATAATCAGTGCTTTTAGTCTCTTTAGACGGTCAATCCTTGTCGAATAAGTGACTTCGCCCTCAGCACGAAACATGCTTCTCTGCAGTTCAACTAGCGCTTCCAGGTTCTGAGTATCTAATTTAGTAACGCTTTTGTGCTCAGCTGTGCTCATAACTTGTATCTCAGGTTGGTTTGTATTCATTCTATTTTGTCATTGGCTAGGGGGGTTGATTCGCTTAAATGTTGGATACAGCTTCCGTGCGAATGCCCTCTATAATGCGAACAGCATTCTTAATAAAGAGAGGCTCGGACGAAAAGCTGACGATAAGATTTTGAACATCTTCAGGTAACGCTTCGTGATCCAGTGATGGACCCTGGTCCCCTTGGGTTGCACCAATCAGGAGGACACCCATTGTTTTTACTACCTCTATCGCTTGCGCTTCACTCAAACTGAGTGACAGGGACGTGGCCTCAGCAAGGGCCTCCACCTGAAGTATGAACACTTGCTTAGAACTGATGAGCCGAGGGATGTCAACATTGTGTTCGATCATATGTTCAAGCCTGATAAGTAAAGGCAAGAAGGTGCCATCTGCGGAGGCAGTGCTAAACAATATTTGGGAATACGCCTTACTCGTCATGGAATTAGATAAGTCATCGATAAAAACCTGACTCCATCGAATCAGGCTTTGCTCGTAGAGGGTCAGAAAAAGCTCTTCCCTAGTTTGGAAGTAAAGATACAGTGTGCCCTTAGCGACTCCGGTTTTTTTGGCGAGTTGAGCCATAGAAAATGCCTCATACCCAACCTCACGGAAGTGCGTTTCAGCAGCCTCTAGTACTGCGTGTCTGCGCAGCGCCTTTTGTTCTGTGCTTCTAGCCCTCTGATTGATGACAACGGCTGAACTCATGAGCGTCTCCACACGGCTTTTTGTTTGGTCGCTCGGCCAGGGTTTATGAATGGTGCCCGGTCAGCAACTGACTATCGGTCAACTATATAGCTGACCGGTGGTCATTTCAAGCCCCGTCCTTCTGATTGCCTGACTCACGAACCAACCAACCAACCAACCAACCAACCAACCAACCAACCAACCAACCAACCAACCAACCAACCAACCAACCAACCAACCAACCAACCAACCAACCAACCAACCAACCAACCAACCAACCAACCAACCAACCAACCAACCAACCAACCAACCAACCAACCAACCAACCAACCAACCAACCAACCAACCAACCAACCAACCAACCAACCAACCAACCAACCAACCAACCAACCAACCAACCAACCAACCAACCAACCAACCAACCAACCAACCAACCAACCAACCAACCAACCAACCAACCAACCAACCAACCAACCAACCAACCAACCAACATATATCCGTGTACTGACAACTTAACTCGCTGAAATTGGTAGAATCAGCCAATGAATACATATAAACACCATCGCGTCCCTCCAGAAATTACTTCTTACGCCGTCTAGCTCTACTATCGCTTCAATCTCAGCCACAGAGACATCGAAGATCTAATTGCCGAACGAGGAATCACTGTCAGCCGAGAGCCGATTCGTCTCTGGTGTATCAAGTTTGGTCTCATATACTCCCGTCGACTGAAACGAAAACACAAAGGCTACGGCGACACGTTCTATATCGATGAAGTCTTCATTAAGATCAACGGTAAGCAGCATTACCTGTGGCGTGCTGTTGATAGGGACGGAGAAGGGGTTGACGTGTATCTGCAGGCAAAACGTGACGGGGCTGCTGCAAAGCGGTTCTTCAAGCGTTTATTGCGAAGCCATGGCGGCGAGCCTAGAAAGATCGTTACCGACAAACTGCGTAGTTATGGAGTCGCACATCATGAGCTGATTCCCGATACGATCCACAGCACTGAGCAGTATGACAATAATCGAGCAGAGCAACCCCATGAGGTGACAAGAGTAAGGGCGCGATGGATGAGGAGGTTCAAGTCGACCGGGCAGGCACAGCGGTCTCTAGGTGCACATGCAGCGGTTTCAAATCTCTTCAACCTGGGTAGGCATCTGGTTGGAGCCGAACATTATTGGAATCTCATGGGAAGTGCGTTCGCAGAATGGAGCAGGGCAGTTGCCTAAATGAAGATGTCGACATTTCTGATTTAACAGAAGTTAATTTGTCAGTACCCGCCGACCCGTTTGACGTTCAGTAGCCGAGCTGTAACAACAGAGCCTGATCCTCGTCACTGACAGGGAATTCAGGATGCGCGCGATGAACACCTAATGAAGACGGAACCTTAAGGCCCAGGCACATTGCTTTTATTGTGTCGGTCTCGCAATTAAGTGATAGGCGCTGCAGGAGGCTAGAGATCTCCAAGCTTGGCTGCATTAGCATCCTGTCGTAATTGCAAAAAAATATTTGCTCAGGGAACCGCTCTGCAAGTGCCAAAACACGTCGATTGGCCTCGCACCAAAACTGGAATGCGCGTTCTGGCGTTTCTTGATTTGAACCGTCATTTAGCAGCCATTTTCCCCACAGTCTGAGCTGAGCCAAATTAGCGTTGTACGCCATGTCGAGGCCGTTTCTAAGCACATGCACGTATCTCAGGGAGGGGATTTCCTCAAGCAGGGTGGAAAGGAACAGATGAGTATTGGGCTCCTTCCAGCCCCACGCGAGTCCAACGTGTTTCGGTGACGGGGTAAGCATATTTAAAAGCCTGAGTGCTAGCCTCTCATCGTTCTGAAGGCCGCGTGATTCAGCGGCAATGTTGTTCAGATGGATTTTCTGATCATCATCCCAGCCATTGTCGCACGTCATAGCCTGAATAAAATAACCGATACAAGCACGGATCTCTGACTGATTGCGCTCGATGGGCAACAATGCTGGCCGCTTAAATAGCAGTGTAAATGTCAGATTATCAAGAGATTCGTTAACGTCAGAGCCCATGTTAAATCCCAGCATTTCAAAAAAGCTTGCGACGACGCGCGTACCACTGCCACCAACGCCTCCCACGGCAATGGGGTTGGTTTTGCTGGACGTCTTAGCTAAGATTTTACTCGACATGGTGTTATTATGACTGTTAATCCCGATGATGTTAATGGAGCGGCTCTTGAATGGGCGACTATTAGGGCAAATAACCTGCGATTTATCCGGAGATAGTGTTCGAGAGAGTTGTCGGTACGGCCGAAATGGTCTTCGGGGCCACCTCTCGCGAGTGATGCCGATGCAGCAGGTAGAAGATGCCAATCAGAACCAGCCAAACCCCATCGCAAGCCAGGGCTCTACCAGTGACCAGGCACCCAGAAACGACATGCAAAAAGCGGCGCTGTAGGCCCCGGTCAGTATGGCGAGAAATACGGAGCGAAAAGGTATCCGCGTGAGCCCTGCCACAACCCGATTTTCAGTTCAATCGAATTTTTAAACTAGCATAGGGTCAGAGAAAGCATCTTATTGACCGCCCGCCCGCCCCGCCGTTTTATTCGAGCAGGTATTTTTTTAGCATGTCCGAGTGATTTATTTGATGTATTATAGAGGTCTGCTTTTGCGTAGGATCATGAGTTAAGATAGGGCAAACCGATTACCAGTTATCGCAGACTTAACTTTGATCGTCATCAAGTATTCAGCGCCAGTAAAATAGGGGTCTTCATCGAAATTCGCCAACCAGATCCAGCTGTGCAGCTTAATGAAACCTCAATACTGAGCATTGCCCGCAGATGAAAAAACTCTACATCCACGTTGGGCTCCATAAAACCGGTACTACTGGCATTCAGGCACTACTGACTGCCAACACAAAACAGCTAGCGCAAAGGGGAGTGTTTTATCCAGATACTGGACGTATCGCCAACACGCTAGAGTACACGGCAGTTCCTGCCTACGCCCACCACAATATTCCACTGGTAACGATGGGTGGCGACGATAGCTTGCTGCATAAACTAATCAAAGAGATCAAGGATAGCGATAGCCACACAGCGGTCATTAGCAGTGAAGTCTTTATGCAGCAATTTAAAAATGACCTTTCAAATATAAGCCGTCTAGCAATACTGAGGGATCATTTTGATGTAAAAATAGTTTTCTATCTGCGCCGACAAGACTCTCTTTATGAGTCGGTGACAAATCAACAGATAAAAGACGGTCATGTCGCACCTCCGCTTAATACGGTCAAGCTGGCTCCCTACTATAACTATTTAATGTGGATGAATATCTGGGAAAAGGAGTTCGGCGAAGGAAATATTATTCCACGAGTCTATGAGAAGGGACGGCTTGAGGGAGGGTCGCTCTATGCAGACTTCGCTGGCCGCGTGCTAGGATTTAAAGATATCGATAATTTTACTCTGCCGGTCGCTGGATTAAATCCTAGACTTTCAGGGGACACCCTCAAATTCAAACAAGCGATTAATCTGCTGGACTTGCCAAGACGA
Source organism: Halioglobus sp. Uisw_031 (assembly GCF_047729875.1). Classification (NCBI taxonomy): domain Bacteria; kingdom Pseudomonadati; phylum Pseudomonadota; class Gammaproteobacteria; order Cellvibrionales; family Halieaceae; genus Halioglobus; species Halioglobus sp. Uisw_031. The sequence continues at coordinate 1,635,038 of NZ_CP159826.1, forward strand.
TTGAAGCAGTCCTTCATTGGCCTGCTGCTTCAATTCTCTCAGCACCAAAATTCAACTAACGTAAAAGCATTTCAAAACCATGGCTTGCTTAACGACGGTGAGAGACACGCTATCGTCGAGCGATATCGAGAAATGAACAGAGATATCTCGAGGAAGTACCTAAAAGTAGACGAGGATTTATTTTCTTGTGAAATTGTATCCGGAAGTAATGATAGTATCACTGCACAAGATTTAGAGCCTATGAGAGCGGTCGACATTGCGCTCTACGTACTCGAAAGATTGTTGCCTAGCAAGGATAAGCACGAGATATCAGCATTGCTGTCAATGGAGATAGTTCGAGCCTCAGGTAATATTTTGTCGCAAGCATTCGAACCTAAGAGATCAGCTAGGCAAGCCGCGACAGAGGCAGAAACGTTAGTGGAAGATTTGCAAAGACACATATTGCAACAGCAACGGGCTCTCGATGCACTAAGACTTGAATACAGTTCTGCGCTAACAGAGAACGATATTCTTAAGGACAATATGTCTAAAAAAACCAATTAATCACCGACTGAGACACACTCGTACATATAACTCAAGATGTTGTGGAACATGTGTAGCCATTTAGATAGCCATGATTCGGTGCCAGCACGCGGGGTAACGCGGTTTTGGCGGTTGTTTGCTGTCCGGATTAGGCTAACGCCGAAGGCTCGGAGTATTTTAGATGAACCGGCCCCCTGTCACCGAAGAGGGACGAGTTTGACGTATTCGAAAAATTAGTATTTCCACTCGTGAACAAAAGGCCCCAGAACTCACAAATTGAACCTTGCAAGATGTGGAAAGAAAATACGGGATAGCTTTATACTGCCGAGTAGACGACCGGGCCAAAATCGCTTGAAAAGATCCGAAAATAGTGGGGGACAGATAGAAGATCAAGAGATACTGGCGGAGCTGGAGACACTGAGAGCCTAGCTTAAGCAATTTGAGCAAGCCCGTCGTCAGCAAAGCTGTCAGCATCGGAGCTTGCCGGAGCAGCAAGTCCACAAGCCTCAGTCACAGCGCAGGAAAGCCCGAGAGAATCTGTTGAGGACTGGCTAAGTATAGGAAAGATAAACGGCCTGTTAAGTAGATTTCCTCACTGAACGTGTCAGGCGAACTGGAGAAGTTTGCAAAATACTCGCCTACTGGCCTGAAAAGGGTGTCATCGTCAGCTGGTTTTATTGGCTTCTGTAGCGTCAAATATTGAGCGTACTTCACCCAAGAACTTGTCCTTACGAAATGGTTTTTCGAGGACAGGGAAGTCCACGGTATCGGCGGAGCGTTCCTGTGAATGATCTAAGAAACCGGTCATATACAGCACTTTAACATCAGGGTTACATTGACGCGCAAAGCGCGAAAGCGAAGCCCCATCCATAGATGGCATAACCATATCGGTAATTAAAAGATCAATGGCCGGGACACTTGATTCAATAATGGCTAAAGCCACATCAGCTTTGTTGGTGCTTTTTACGTTATAGCCTGATTTTTCCAGCCATGAGACCGTTAACGTTAAAATTTCGGTCTGATCATCGATTACTAAGATGTTCTTCCTCGCGCCAACTGGATTTAGATATCTATTATCGGCCGATGGACTGTTAGGATCTGCCTTAGGTAAGAAGATCTGCACAGTTGTTCCTTTGCCAGGCTTCGACGCTACAGTGGCAGCACCGTCTAACTGCTTGGCCATGCGTGACACCATCGATAAGCCAATTCCTTTATGTCCGCTAGACTTCTTTGTGGAAAAAAATGGATCGAATGCGTTTTCAACATCGCTAGCGCTCATTCCTGAGCCTGTATCAGAGACCTCGATAACGACATAATCACCTGATGACAAAGCCAATTTTTCGTTATTTATGGATGAACTGTGTGCGCTTTTTAGGCATATTGTAATCTGGCCGCTACCGACAATGGCTTCGCGGGCATTGATCACTATGCTTCGGATGGCTTCCGAGAGCCAGCTGTGATTAGAGTTGACCAGTAATGGTTTATCATCGCCCTGTGTATGCAAACTGATATCTTGCCCGGCCTCGACCTGAAGTGTAGGCAAAATATTTACAACCATTGGGATGATATCGAAGCGGTCCCGCGGTATTGGCTGGTCAGTTCCCACCGCAAGTAGTGACTTTACGACACCGGTTCCGCGCATTGCGGCATCGTGTGCTACCTTGAGTCTACCTTGCATGATTTCATTAACGGGTGTGTCCGCCTCGTGGGCAATAGCCAAGTCAAGGTTGCCAATCACAATGGCGAGTAGGTTATTAAACTCATGCGCTAGTACCCCAGTGAGTTCACCCAAGGTTTCAATTTTTTGATTCGATTCCCTGCGTTTTAACGCTTCTGCTTGCTCTGTGATGTCGCGAATTACGCTGATAAATTTTAAACCGGTTTCAGTTTTTTGTGCATTGACAATCGCTTCAAATGGAAACTCTGACCCGTCCCGTCGAGTAGCAAAGACGGGCTGGTTAGTGTGATAAAATTCCCCAGGGTTTGCAGCTCCGGCGTTGTTATGCATCCTAAGAAAATACGCTTTTGATTGATCGGCGACAATGGTCTCATAATTTTTATTGCGTATTTCGTCTCGCGACCAGCCGAATAAAGCTACCGCCGCGTCATTAACATCTTCGATGTTGCCTACTCTGTCATAGGTGATAATCGCGTCAGGAAGGGCTTCGAAAAGTCCTGTGTATTTATCATGCGCGGCTTTCAATGCGTATTCAGCGCTCCTGCGCGTACTAATGTCGTAAATGAAAGCAAAAAAATGCCAACCGTCTTCAGTTTCTATGGCGTTAATTAGCAGTTCAATGGGCAGTTCAGTGTCATCCGCACACAAGGCCTCAAGCTCTACAATGTTGCCTATCACCAAACCTTCACCCGTGCTCTGAAAGCGCTTCATGCCGTTCTCGTGTGCTTCCTTATATCGAGCAGGGATGAGGGTTTCAGAGAGTTTTCGGTGCCGCACCTGTTCTAGCGTCCAGCCAAATACTTGATGAGCTGCATTGTTCCATTCGAGGACTATTCCATTTTCGTCAAGGTGGACGAAAGGCTGCCTTGCACTAACAACGATAGCATCGTGAAATGCGCCGGTGCGCCTGCGTTCTATTCGGTTTGTTTCATGCGCAAAAATAATGTGTGTAAAAATCAGTCCAATAATCAGGGTAGCTATAGACGCCCACAGTGGCTTCGACATGTTCAAAGACTGAACCACTGCAGCTCCGGTCTCGGTTATTATCTCAATTTTTGTTCCGGCGACTGTATTTTCTGTTGACCAATAACCGCCTGTTCTCTCGCGGTTTGCATCCTGCAATATTGTTGCGTCAGTATTTTTGTGACGGCTTAAGCTGTCAACGGCTTTGGTTATGTTCGTTGAGTCTCTATCAATCGATTGTTTAAAAGAACGTTCCTCCATGTTAGAAACCGCGATGAATATAACGACTGCTGATAAGCAAGCAAGACTAAAGGCAATGATGGTGTAGAGTGGTGCCTGATCTGAGTTCCTGGGAGTGACGTCAAAATGCCTTGCCAGGTGGTATAGCGCCGGCGCTATGGTGACCATGCCAAAAAAATCAGCCATGGTCCAAAGTATCCAAGCACTGAGTATATTATCGCCATCCATCATGCCCGTTATATAAAGGGCACCTGCGCCAATGCTAGCCGGAATGACTGAAACCACTAGTAAAATGCCTACACCTCGATAGAACGACTTAATGTGCGTCCAAAATGGCATCCCAGCTGTGAATCTTTTCAGTAACGTTAGTGCTATCAGTGGCTGTACTATTAATGCGCCGATAGTGACAAAAGCAACGAATAGCATAGCGAATGTTGGCTCTAAAGGCTGTTGAAGAACCACAACGATTACTGTGGCTAGCACGCCTATCGTGATGCCCGCTAGTGCGCGCTTGTCAAAAAACAGTACGGATGCCAGGGCAACGCCTGACGCTGGCCAGTAATGGGTGATTTGATGCGGATCTAGATCAAGTGATAGCCCAAATTGGGCTGCGGTAAAGTAAAGCAGACTAATACCTAGGCTTCTAAGTATAGTGTTTTTCCGCGATGGTATATTTTTTGTCATTATCCGATAGTCCTTTTGTCTAAAACAGTGGCAGCACACGCTCGGAGTATCAATTCTATGCTGGGAATAAACGCCATCACTAATCAATCCTGACAGTAAAAACGGCCCCTTGGATGTCAACGCGACGGCATTAAAACTCTATTTTTGTCCAATGGATCATGGGTTTTTCGATATTATTTTATACTCCCCAATATATAGGCATACGGTGCAATTGGATATAGCCGGCTGTTATGAAATGCTGTCCGAACGGTCCTATATGTAGGTTATGCCAGAAGCAGTATTGGGAAGTACATCCGCGGGCGGGCGCACTCAGTCGTAATATGAGCAGATAGGCGGTCATGCAACCATTGTTTCACCTAAAAGGGTCACTGCCTGTCGGATGACTAGACTGAAAGACATCTAGCATAGGCCAAGCAATTTGTATCATGGTATGATTCCAGTCATTGGGTTTTAAGAGAGCGCCGCGTTGTCCACCAGTGAACTCATAACAGTCGGAATACTTGGCTTGGGGATCATCCTCCTGTTAGGGAGTTTCGTGGTTCAGGGTTATTCCTTGCCCCCTGCTGCTAAAACTCTATCCCGTCAAAACTGGAAATATCCAAACCTCTTTACGTGTGTTTTTTTGGCATGCTACCTAGGGCAGATTTTCCTGATAACCGTCAATTATACTGATGGGTTTATGCTTCTTACGAGTATCGTATTTCTTCTTTGGGCAACTTTTGTAGTGCAGGTGGCTAGGCTGTCGCATAAATCTATTTTAAAGTTGACTGAGGCTGATCTTGAAAAGAGCGAAATCACTATAAAGTCACAGCAGCATCAGTTTGAGGCAACGGAATCACAAAAGCTCGCTGCAGTGGGTCAGCTCACAGGAGGTCTGGCGCATGACTTTAATAATATACTGGGCATCGTGGTTGGAAATCTTGATGAGATGCAGGAGGCTTTGCCGCCTGAGTACAGTCAAATACATTCTCAATTAGCCTCAGCCTTGGCCGCTGCGTTGGCGGGAGTAGAAGTTAGTCGAGGGCTGCTTGCCGTTGCTCGTCGCGAACAAAAGCAGATTCAAGCCTACAACCTAAACACACTGATCGGCGACATAATGCCGTTGATACATAGCGCGGCCGGTTCAAGTGTGACGGTTCGCTCTCAATTAACAGCCCGTAAGCTAATATGTCGAGTTAATAGCTCCGGGTTGGATAACGTAATTCTTAATCTCGTAATTAACGCTCGCGATGCTATGCGAAGCCTTGCGGGGAGTATGGTCCTCACATTGCGAACGAATGGTGTCAATATTCAAGGCGGTTTCGATGACAGGCTTAGTCCAGGCTGGTATGCACTGGTGGAAGTGTCTGACACTGGCGTTGGGATGAACGAGGTACTATTAAAAAAGATCTTCCAACCCTTTTTTACCACGAAAGGGCAGGGCGAAGGAACAGGCCTAGGTATGTCGATGGTCTCTCGTTACGTTGAGGAAGCCGGTGGCATAGTGCTCGTTGAAAGCACTGAGGGAGCCGGTACCGCCGTGCGTCTTTATCTGCCATTGGAGAAAGCTCAAAGTGATGCGTTAGAAGAAGCGGACTCTCGCCGTGCTAAATTGTTTCAGCATCAAAAAAGAGAAAATGAAGTATCGGATGCGGGTTTTGACTTATTAGCCGCCGAGGCGGCAAGGACCTGCAGAGTGCCAATGGCCTTTATATTAACACTGCATGAAACTAGGCAGTCTTTAAAGGCTAGCGTAGGCATAGATGGCACGCTGATGTTGGACGATGAGAGATTTTTCCCCCCTGCTACTCAAGATGCTAAGCATGTATTAGTGGTTCCTGACGCCCGTGTTGATCCACGGTTTTCACAGAGCCCGCTGGTGATTGCAGAGTCCGCTGTGCGCTTTTATGCAGCCGCACCAATGGTGAATGCGGATGGATACGCGGTGGGTGTGCTATGTGTCATCGACCATGAGCCCAATACGCTTGCTCATTGGCAAACAGTGCGGCTTCAGACGCTAGCCGAGAGGGCCGTGAGTCTTATGGGTCGCAGTAAAGAGTCTGACTCAATACACGCAAAATTAGCCGTTGGTAAGGGCGCAGACAGTGACACTCCTGTGTTGAAAAAAGGCGACATTTCAAGCGTGCTGGTAGTCGATGACGAGGTTGCACTGTGCGAGCTATCCGCAATATGGCTGACTTCGATTGGCTGTAAGGTCACTATAGCGCACAGTGCTGCCGAGGCTCTCGAGCACCTCGCCAAAAAACGTTACGCTATTTTGTTTACCGACATAGTCATGCCCGGAGGCATGGACGGAGTAGAACTAGCGAAAAAGGCCTTACTGCTCCAAACGCATTTGAAAGTGCTGATAACGTCTGGATATGCTGATCGTTTGAGTGAAGATAAAGAGTTACCGGGCGAACTGATCAGTAAACCTTACCGTAAGATAGATTTGATCAACGCCATTAGCCGTTTGTGATCTAGGCCCACGTGCACTGCGACTGGGTTTAATCTATTTAAAAAAATAACGGGTTCAATCTTTTCGTGGGTATAAACGCGTGCTACTTGATTCTGGCGAGCTTTAATAGCTCTGAACTTACCATGACGTTGAGTTTTTTAATGGTGTTCAAGTCTATTTCGAAGCGTAACTTACGTTCGTCTATGTAGAAAATAATCGCAGCATCTTGTTGTGAGATCTGGTCCGAACTGAGCACCACAACGCTGCCCTCTATCTTTGAATTTTCGTTTTGAATGGGTCGGTGTAAGTAGGTGTAATCGCAGTGTTGCGCTTCTGACAGTCGGTAAATTAGTAGTTCGCGGTTGTCGTCGGCCGCAGCCGCAGTGCTTACTAGGTCTCTAAAAAAATCTTCAAATGGCGTTTCGTCCTGCAGGCAGATATGAAGGGGCGTCAAGGGGTTATCTTGTGAATGATTTGGCCAGTTAATAAATTTTATAAAATTCAGAAAATAGGCCGCTCTTAATTTGCTCTCTTTGCTGAATGCATCATTAGCTGACGCTGCTCTCGCAGCATCTGGGGACAATAACAGTACAAGAACAAGTGCGGCTAACAGGGCAAAGACAATTCGGAAAAACCATGACATTTTTCGCTAGAAGGGCCGTGAGATTTGTAGGGAACTGCGCCAATCTTCTCGGGTTTGAGGGCCATTGAGGTTTTGGTAAATGGGTTTTCCGATTTCAACGGCCAGCCGATAGTGATTAGAAACTTGCCATGAAATGCCGGCCCGAGCGCCAATCTTGGTGCCGCCAAAGAGATCGGGGTTAGTGATCGGTGCAGGATAGGGGTAGGGCGAATCAACCATTAGCGAGGTGTCGGCGCCGTGGATCGAGTCAGTGTAGTTAACGTTTAGACCGATATAGGGTTGTAAGATTTCAGAAAAGTGAAAATTGTAGCGCCCGGCCAACGAGTAGCTGTTGCCTAGCCTATAGTCATTGTCGTTGGTTCCGCTGCGAATAAGCGCAGCGAGCGCAAGGCTGATATCGTGGTTACCCTTGCTATGGTAGCTAATCTCAATCGGGAAATCGTACGTCCCTGAGCCTAGCTGCATGGTGTAGGGAAGCTGCTGGTCTCCGGGAGCTCTGGGTGTGTCTCCCTCCTCGTCGATCGAACCCGTGGGAATGCTGAGGCCAACTGTCACCCACCAATTCGCCCGTTCCGTGTCAGACAATCTATAGCTGGCTGATACCACCGTGTCTCCCACGCCCGAACTCTCAATTTCAAAGGTACTGTAATTGGGAACGATACTGATGTGATCTGTATTCTGCTCGAGATACGGAACGGTAACATGGCCACGCCAACTGTCGTTAAAAGCATAACCCAGGGAAATCAAATAAGCAGTCTGGACGATCTTACCTGGTACGACCGGGAAATTTTTGTCCGTTCTAGGTTCGCCACTTTTGGGTCCGCTCCAAAGGACCTCATCCTCGCTCACTCGGTTATCGCCTTCGAGAAAGTCTTTAAACTCTGCCGACTTGCGCTGAAAGGTAAAGCTCCAGGCGGATCGGTCTGGATGCGAAACGGAGGGGTCATCAATTGTCTGCTCGAACAGATCCGTTAGGCTCATTTCGGCAAACTCAGACGGCGTGCTCTGAGCTAAACTGTAGCTGCTGTAGATCATGGCCAGCGCGGTCGAAGTCCAGACCGCTGGAACGATGCTGCCTCTGTTCATATTGATGCCCTCAAATGTTGGGAACTGTTATTTTTCAAAACATAATCAGATATCGAAAAATGCGTCATCATAGATTCTTTTATCGAAGCGTAAACTTAATGCACACTAACCACTGGTGAATGTACACTAGTTGCCTCCTTTTTTGCTCACGTACTATTACGTACTACCACGTATTTCGCAGTTAAGTACTTGTACTTATAGTGGAGCGCATAAGCTGGGGTAGCCTATACCTAGCGACAATGTCGCTAAAGGGCTCGCTTCGGCACAGAAGTGGGCATTGTCTTAGTTCGAAAATAGAGAGCTTGGGAGCACCATGAATCATCTGTTCGGGATGTTGAATCTTTCGCAGGGTAGCGACTTGCTGCTGCAGAGTTTGCCCAGGCCACGCATCCTTATGGTCGTGGACAGCGAAGATAACGCTAGCACCACAGAGGATGTTATGCGTGAAACAAATGTCGATCTGATAATCGCAAAAGACTCTGAAGAGGCTATAGCGTGTTGTTTGGTGGAGGTATTTTCGGTCATTCTGTACGATGTAGAAATGCGCTCGAAAGAGGGCGTAAAGATCGCCGAAACAGTGGTTAAGAACGAACTAACACGCGATATTCCGATTATTTTCCTTAACGAAATTTCCGAGTCAGATCAGTTAAATTTTAGCCGTTACAAATCGGCCCCGATAGACTGTGTTTCACGCCCCGTTGCTTCGCACAGACTTATCTCCAAAGTGAACGTGTTCCTCTCGCTGCAAATCCAGCGCCTAGTGATAGAGCGGTTGGAACAAAATCTAGATTTAAATCAGGAGCCAACCGGCGCGGCTCAGGACGAGGTTGTCGCCGGAGTGGTAAATAGAGCTGCAAGGGATGTGGCCAGCGATGTGGTTCCCTGCTCAGAGCGTATGGACGGGATAACACGGCTCTCTGCAGTTGTAGCGCACGACTTCAATAATATACTGGCCATCATTCTAGGGAACATTGAGCTGCTGGGCTATGAGGATATACAGAATTCAAAGGTTCAGACACGGCTCTCTTCTATTCAAAATGCCGCTGAGCGTGCCTGTATGCTAACAAATAACCTGCTCGAAATCTCTAGTCGGGCGGCTACGAAAGTCGTCGTTACCAACGTTAACGGAGTGCTTACAGGAATGAAGCAGCTTATCCTTGCTGAGCTTTGTCCCGCTGTGACGTTTACCTTGAATCTTTATGAGCCACTTTGGCAGACGAGTATTGATCCTGACGATTTTCAGAAGGCTACGCTTAACCTGGTCCTCAATGCTCGCGATGCAATGCCTGATGGCGGCCAACTCGCAGTGGAAACTACAAACGTATCGCTCGATGAAGACTATTGCAGCCTCAATCCGGGTGTAGCGCCTGGTGATTACGTTGCAGTGTCAGTGACTGATACTGGTCATGGTATCGCGGCAGATAGTAGATCGTTTGTGTTTGAGCCTTTTTCCTCCAGCAAAGATGAGGCCGGCAGCAAGGGGATGGGTTTGCCGCAGGTATATGGATTTTGCCAACGCTCAAAAGGTCATGTTCGGCTGCAGTCAGGTTCTAATGTTGGTACGGCCGCGTATCTTTACTTGCCAAGGGTTTTAGACTGCAAGTGATGCGCGCCGTTGAGGCGACATCTGCAGCGTGATTGATACTATTGTTTTAGGTGACGTTGGTGATAGAAAAATGCTCTGGCGATAAAGCTGCTGAGATATTTTAGAACAATATGATATGAAGATGAATTTAAAATTGTCACATAAAATCAGCCTGTTCTCTATGGCGGTTACGATGCTAGTGGTTTTCGCTTCCACTGGAGTCGACGAATATATTCAATACTTCAATTCCGTTGAGGACGCCGAGGAGCATATTCAGATACTGGCGGACGTCACTGCATTCAGTATTGCGGCGCCGGCTATGTTTGACGATGCGGCCGCGGCTACCAAAGTATTAGAGGCACTGCGTGTCAACCCCTCTGTCATCTCAGCGCAATTAACCACCTCCGAAGAAAAACCTCTGGCAGAATATCAACGGGTGTTAGGTATTGTGGCAGTGGAGATCAAGCATTTTACGATTCCGGTACGGTGGGAGGGTCAAAAGCTGGGGGAATTGGTGATAGACATGGATGTCTCGGAGCTGAATGATGATTTATTTCGTCAAATATGGATCTCTCTTTTATTGACATTGATGTCGGTGCTCGCCGCAGGGTTAGGTGTGTACTTTATGGTTCATAGAGTGACACATCCTTTTCGAGATTTAAGTAATGTCGCCGAAAAAATTGTGAGCGATAGCGACTACAGCCTGCGCGCAGTCGACATCACCACAGGCGATGAAGTGGGCAGTTTAACAGGTGCGTTTAATGCCATGTTAGATCACATAGAAATCCAGAATTCCTCGCTGCAAGAGTCGCAGATAATCTTGCGCAGCAAAGAGCAGCGGCTTTTACTGGCCACGTCGGCAGCCCGGCTTGGTGTGTGGGACTATGACGTGCGTGGAAACATTATATTGTGGGACAAAAGGATGTCCGATATCTATGGCGTCGAGCACAACCCTGAGGGCCAAAAACCAAACGTATGGATTGACCGCATTCATCCCGATGACCGCGATCGAGTCATTGATGGCTACTACAAGGTGTTAGAGGATGGCGAGGATCTTTTTAGCGCCTTTCGCCTAATATTCGCTCATGGCCCGATCAAATACGTGACGGCAAATGCAAAAGTGCTGCGCGACGCTGATGGCGTTGTGGTGCGTATGATAGGCATTTGCCTTGACGACACCAAGCGCGAGCTTGCGCAAGTGGCATTGAAGAGCGCGGAGAGTCTGTCTCAGGAAAGGTTAACTCAGGCCAATCTGGCAAATACTGAATTATCATTTCAGAAATACGCCCTTGATGAACATGCGATAGTGAGTATTGCAAACGCCAAAGGTGAAATCTTGTACGCTAACGATAGATTCTGCGGCTGCAGTGGCTATTCGCGCGCGGAGTTAATCGGAAAAAACATCAGGCTGGTGGTAAGCGATGCGTATCCACTGAAATACCTTCAACAGATACGGCTAGCAATAGCGGAAGGTAGAACGTGGTCTGGCGATATGGAAAATGTGAAAAAAAGCGGAGATATTTACTGGGTGTCGGCCACCGTTGTTCCGTCAGTGAATGACGCTGGCGAGATAGTGAGCTACATTGTGATCGCCACTGACATTACTGCGGTGAAAACAGCTGAGGCGATGTTGCGTCGATCACAAAAGATGGAGTCGGTCGGTGAGTTGGCGGGTGGGCTGGCGCATGATTTCAACAACCTTTTAGGCATAATTATTGGCAATCTTGATCTAATGAGTGCCCAAGGTCATCTCAACGAAGTGCTACGAAAGCAGCTTGACGTCGCACAGACTGCTGCTCTTAGGGGTTCAATACTGACGCGCAGTCTCCTTGATTTTTCGAGCCGATCAGCGGGGAATTACAGCCCAGTAGATGTTGGCAAAGTCATCAGTGGTTTTGAGGAGTTAATCCGCAAGTCTATCACCGCTAGCGTTTCACTTGAGACATATCTGCCACACGGCTTGTTTAGTGTGGAACTGAACCCTGATGACTTGGAAGATGCTCTGATTAACTTGAGCCTCAACGCGCGCGACGCTATGCCAAACGGCGGTAGTCTAGTTATACGACTACAGGACACAATAATAGAGAGTGCTAGAGTCAATTCTGAAGTCGAAATTGAGCCAGGAGAATACTTGGAAATGTCGGTTAGTGATACTGGCGGGGGTATTAGCAGGGAGGTTCGTGACAGAATTTTTGATCCATTCTTTACGACTAAGGGTAAAGCAGAAGGTACTGGTCTGGGGTTGGCGATGGTCTATGGCTTTGTCAAGCGAAGTAAGGGGTATATATTCGTTTTTTCAGAAATAGGCCAAGGAACGACATTCACAATGTACCTCCCTCGTTCCAAGTTTACAGTCAAGCAACCTGAAGCTCCTGCTCGCATCGCTTCGATGATACCTTCGGGTATTGAGACTATTCTCGTTGTTGACGATGAAGTAGAGCTCGTTGTTGTTGCACAGAGTGTCTTGGAGGAACTTGGTTATACTGTGGTTTGTGCCGACAATGGACCTGCTGCTCTAAAGGTTCTTGCAGAAAACACGACTATCGATCTGGTGTTTTCTGACGTTGTAATGCCAGGAGGAATGAGCGGGCTAGATTTGGCTGCTATTATCACCAATAAGTATCCGCACCTGAAATTACTGCTCACGACAGGTTTCTCCGTTGAAGCTGATAGTCCAATGTCGGTCACTGAATCGAAATACGAGGTGCTCAGGAAGCCCTATAGGGGTATGGAGCTAGCGAAGCGGGTACGAAAGATACTGGATGAGGTCATTTAGAGCGAGCCTCTGGCTGTCAGACTGCTACGGTTAGGCCTACAGAGGGACTCTACTGCATCACTTTTTTTGCGTGTAACTGTAGCGAGTTGCTATATTTCTCACTGAAACTCATTTAAAGTTACTCACCTTTCGTTCTATATATGAGCTAGGGGCGATAGTGAGGAGATTCCGTTATGCATCCGCCCCCGACACACAACGCCACGGTATAACATGAGTAGTGACCTGGCCGCGCCGCCATTTTCTGCACCACAGGTTTATCTAATAGACGATGAACCTGATATTTTGCAGATACTCCGTGACGTGGTGGAGCTATGTGGTCTCGAGGCACATTGTTTTTCCCAAGCAGATGATTTCATCAATGAGATCCAGTGCTTCGAGGGTAGCAATATTCTAATACTCGATTTGCAGATGCCCAAGATAGATGGCATAGAGGTCATTCGTCATCTGGCTAAGATGGAGAATTCTCCCGAATTGATTCTTATGAGTGGGCAAGACTCCGCAGTGCTTAGCGCTGCTGAGAATCTGGCTGTCGCACACGCGCTAGTCGTCCGCGGGACTCTTGAAAAACCTCTGTCGATTGCGCGCCTTCGTAGCATGCTTGAGCCGCAGACAGCGATTCGCAGAACGAAATTGACGGGAGACCTTAAATCAGCTGCCCGCGATGTAAGCGTCGAGGAATTACGGGAGGCCTTAGACCTGGATCAATTTGTTTTGCGTTACCAGCCTAAGGAAGAGTTCGCAGTAACTGGCGCGTCAAAGTATTCTGCGGAGTGCCTGGTGCGATGGCAACACCCTACACAAGGGCTCATCTATCCAGACCGCTTTATCGCACTGATTGAGAGACAAGGCTGGATGCCAGATTTGACGACTATTGTGTTCAATCAGGCTATTAGGCAACAGCGTCAGTGGCAGCAAGACGGCCTGCAGATAAATTTATCGATTAACGTATCGGCTAGCGACATCACGAGTCTGATTCTCCCCGAAACCATCTCAAGATTATTGGCCGATAACGAACTTGATACTACGACAATCACACTTGAGGTGACAGAGAGCGAATTGATGGGGGAACTCACGACGTCGCTGGATGTCCTGACACGTTTGCGCCTAAAGGGTGTGCGCTTGTCTATTGATGACTTTGGTACCGGCTATTCCTCGCTGTTGCAATTATTTCGAATGCCGTTTTCTGAACTGAAGATTGATCAAAGCTTTGTGAGTAAGATGGTTGTGGATATGGAAGCCCTAGCCATCGTCCAAGCGTGTATCTTGCTCGGCGAGCAGTTTAATATGCGGGTCGTCGCAGAGGGGGTTGAAGATCTTGCGACAAAGGAGCTTTTGGCAGAACTGGGGTGTCAGGTCGTACAGGGTTATTTTATTGCAAAACCGATGGCGGCCAAGGATTTAAGGCCGTGGCTTGCGCTTCAGTTGAAACCCTAAGTTTAGGTTAAAGCTAGTGTGAGCTGTTTTCGCCGCCAGTTGTGGCCACATATTCCTTCGCGGTCAGATCCATTTTTACCAGTTCGGCTACTGAGTTGGCCTGCATTTTATTAAGAATATTGGCGCGATGAATCTCAACAGTCCTGCTGCTGATATCGAGAATGCGTGCGATCATTTTGTTTGATTTCCCCTCAGTGATCCAGGTCAGCACCTCACTTTCACGTGCTGTTAGCCGTTTTAGTCGTTGATCGATATCAGAGAACTGCAATTGCTCATAACGGCGCTGCAAATCTACTTCTAGCGCCTTCCTGACACAGCTTAACAATAAGTCTATCTGAGGCGGCTTTTCTATGAAATCCAAAGCGCCGGCCTTCAGCATCTCAACAGCATTTGCAATGGTTGCGTTGCCGGTGAGAAAGATCACCGGAGTTCTGTTCCCCTGTGCAATGAGAGCCTCCATTAGCTCCAGGCCATTCATCTCCGGCATACCGATATCAAGCAGCAGGCACCCCGGGTTCTCCGGGCTATAGGTCAGCATGAATTCACGCGGAGACGTGTAGGTTTTGACCTTAATGTGCGCGGCTTCAAGGATATCGCTGAGAACCCTACAGATATCCGGTTCATCATCGATAACGTATACCGTCGGCTCGGTGGGCATAGTCTGTTCCTTCGTTCAATTATCCAAATTATAGCTTCCAATTATTCAAAGTATAGCCTCGATTGATGATCGAGGCCCACACAGATTGATAATCGGCATGCTGGAAGCCTGACATCTCAGGAACCCTCTTGTCCGAAAAGTGGACTCTCACCGGAGCTCGTTTCATTCGCTGCCATTCAATTTCGCGGCATTGCTTGCAGCCATCCAGAGATTCCCGCAGAATACTGCCGGTCGATGCTGGGCAAAGCCAGTTTAGGCGTTTTGGTAACCCAGGCGGTCCTTCCGCAATGATAGGCAGTGAAATCCGCCAGGCCCGGAAGGGAGCAACGGTAGTTGCCGACTCGTGTGCCGGGGTGTGGCTGTCTGGGTTGCCTCCATTTAGATGATAGACCTAGTAACAATGATAAGATCACGGTTATAAAAGTACGCGATCTGCCTGTTAAGAGGAGCTGACGTGAGGCCCACTATCGGTTTTTGTCAGTATTGATCGTTTTTTGTTCAATTTATGTCCGCGCTACCCCCAACGGGCCACGAGCTCAGCAACCTCAGGGAACGCGTCATTTGGGTATAGGGGACGACGCTAATCACAACTTCTTTAGGCACTGTCTGTTTCTGTCATCCCTGTGCTGGTGTATCCTCTCTCCCTTTCAAGTAGATAAGGTCATTCTAGGAATGTCGTATCAGGTATTAGCGCGCAAGTGGCGGCCGAAGAGCTTCCGAGAGATGGTGGGTCAGGAGCATGTCCTGCAGGCGCTGATCAATGCGCTAGATCATGATCGACTGCATCATGCCTATCTCTTTACGGGTACCCGAGGGGTTGGCAAGACCACCATCGCACGTATCCTTGCCAAGTGTCTTAACTGCGAGGCTGGCGTCAGTTCTGTCCCATGCGGGAGCTGTTCCTCATGCTTGGAGATTGCTGAAGGTCGCAGCGTAGACCTGTTGGAGGTTGATGCTGCTTCGCGTACCAAGGTAGAGGACACGCGCGAACTGTTGGATAATGTCCAGTACGCCCCCACTCGCTCGCGCTATAAAATCTATCTGATCGATGAAGTCCATATGTTGTCCAACCACAGCTTCAATGCGCTGCTCAAAACACTGGAAGAACCGCCGCCGCATGTGAAATTCTTGCTGGCCACCACGGATCCTCAGAAACTGCCGGCCACGGTGCTGTCGCGTTGTCTGCAGTTTAACCTCAAGAATATGCCTCCGCAGCAGATCGTTGGGCATTTGGGCATGGTTTTGGAACAGGAAATGGTCGCCCATGAGGAGGCAGCCCTGTGGCTGCTGGGCCGTGCCGCCGCAGGCAGTATGCGCGATGCACTTAGTCTTACGGACCAGGCGATCGCGTTCGGTTCTGGTGAGGTGGGAGAAGAGGATGTGCGCAGCATGCTCGGTAGCGTGGATCTGGGATACGTCTTCGAGTTGCTGGAGGCGATCAGTGAGGGGGAACCGGCGAAAGTGCTCGGTATTGTGCAGCGAATGTCGGAGTATGCCCCAGACTTCGAAGGCAGTCTGGATGAGCTTCTGTCCTTGATTCATCAGGTGGCCACGGCCCAGATTGTCCCAGACGCGATTGACAATAGCTGGGGAAATGCCGAAAGAGTCACCCAGATTGCTCGCGCTATCAGCGCTGAAGACGCGCAGCTGTTTTACCAGATGGCGCTCAATGGGAAGCGTGACATCGCGTTGTCTCCGGATTCGCGTAGGGGTTTCGAAATGATCCTGTTACGCATGTTGGCTTTTCGTCCGGCCGCGGTTATCGATGAGAATTTGCGGCCTGAAGATTTACAGAGTGTGATGTCACCGCAGATCGTCGCCGGGGAGGGCGACGTTCCCGTAAAAAAGTCCCCTGAGGTACCGGTTGATTTCTCCGGGAATGATGAGAGGGCCAGTGCTCAGTCAGATGCCGTCGAAACGCTTCCCGATGTCGTCGCGCAGAGGGGGGCTGCAGACCGTTTTATGCTGGAATCGCTGTCTTTTGAAAACTGGTTTGAGTTGCTGGAGCTGCTTGGCTTGGTGGGCATTGTGTATAACATTGCCTCGCATTGTGAACTGCATGCCCGAACGGGAGATGCGCTGCAGTTTGGTTTGGATGAGGCCCATGCGGCCCTGTTTAACGCGGGTCACAGCGATAAATTGAAGCTGGCACTGGGAAATTATTTTGGGCATCCCGTCTCCGTGTCTGTGGCCCCTGGTGTATTGCGTGGAGAGACTCCTGCAATGCGAACTATGCGGCTGGCCGAGCGGAGGCAGGCAGAGGCGGTTGTATCTATCGAGGGCGATCCGCAGTTGCAGGCGTTGATCAATCGGTTCGATGGTGAACTGGACCACTCGTCCATCCATCCCACAGATATTTGAGAAGATTATGAGGACGACAGATGAAGGGTGATATTTCGGAGCTCATGCAGCAGGCGCAGAATATGCAGGCCGAGCTGAAAAAAGCACAGGACGAATTGGCAACGGCCGAAGTGCAGGGCGAGGCTGGGGCAGGTCTCGTCTGTGTGGTGATGACCGGGCGACATGATATCAAACGCGTATCTATCGACGATTCGGTATTCTTGGAGGATAAGGAAGTGTTGGAAGATTTACTGGCCGCCGCCGTCAACGACGCGGTACGCAAAGTGGAAGCGCGTAATCGAGACGCAATGTCAGGTCTGGCCTCGGGATTGAACCTTCCCGCAGGCTTCAAGATGCCGTTTTGATAGTTTGCAGTCAGCACAATGAAATTTAGCCCGTCCCTGCAAGATTTGATGGATGCCTTGCGCTGTCTTCCTAGCGTCGGCCCTAAGTCTGCGCAGCGCATGACGCTGCATCTATTAGAACGAGATCGCGAGGGTGCGCTGGCATTGGCCACGGCATTGCGTGACGCCGTTGAGAAGATTGGTCACTGCAGTCTATGCCGTAACTTCACCGAGCTTGAAATTTGTGAACTGTGTTCCGACCCAAAACGTGATGCCAGCATGGTATGTGTTGTGGAGACTCCTGCTGACGTATTGGCTATAGAGCAAAGTGGCAGTTTTCGTGGTCTATACTTTGTTCTGATGGGCCATTTATCGCCCATAGATGGTGTTGGTCCAGCAGAGATCGGCCTGGAAGATTTACAACAGCGCGTCATTGACGAAGGTGTTGGTGAGGTTATTCTGGCGACCAATCCAACGGTAGAAGGGGAGGCCACCGCCTACTACGTCGCTGACATGTTGCAGCCTTTGGGCGTTGGGGTTTCACGCATCGCTCATGGGGTGCCGCTGGGAGGTGAATTGGAATACGTTGATGGCTCGACTTTGGCGCACGCCCTCTCGGGGCGGCGGCTGGTGGACTGAAATATGCAATGGCAACTCATTGAGTCAAGTGAAGCTCTTCGACGTTTGATAGAGCAGGAGTCGAGTTGCGATGTGGTGATCGTTGATACTGAATTTATGCGACGTAACACCTTTTATCCCGAAGTCGCGCTGGTGCAATTGTGTTTTGTCACTGGCGATTCAGTCAGTGACATGGCGTGGTTGATCGACCCCCTAAAGATAGACAGCCCCGAGCCTTTGGCGGCACTACTGACGAACCCCGACGTGCTCAAGGTTCTTCATTCTGCGAGTGAAGATCTCGAAGTGTTTCAACGTTGGCTCGGTGTGTTGCCACAGCCCTTATTCGATACGCAGCGTGCAGCGGCGTTATTGGATCGAGGATTTGGTTTGGGCTATCGCGCACTCGTCCAGGATATCTGTGCCGTGGATATACCTAAAGGTGAGACACGCTCTGACTGGTTGCAGCGGCCGCTCACTGAGTCCCAGTGCGATTATGCGGGGCTGGACGTAACGTGGCTGCTGCTGGTGTGGCGTGAGCTTAACGAGCAGTGTGTACTCCAGGAGAAGCTGCACTGGGTTCTGGCAGATGGTAGTGATGCAATCAGTGTGTTGGGCACAGATGTGTACAAACTTCATACGCGTATTAAGACTGCCTGGAAATTAAATTCGAGGCAGCTTGGAGCCTTGATTGCGGTTTGTCGATGGCGCGAAGAAACCGCCAGAAGCAAAAACAAACCCCGATCATGGATTATTGATGATCAGGCCTGTTTAAAGCTAGCTGTAGAAGATCCTCGTACAGTGAATGCGCTCAGGGATGATATCGGTCTGCCGTCGCCTGTTGTTCGTCGCCATGGAGAGGAGTTGTTGGACCTTCTGACAGCCCATAGGGAGGTTCCCGACCTCGACTTACCGGTGAAATTGCCGCCTCCACTGGATGCAGCTCAGCGAGATCAGGTAAAGAAACTCAAAGCCGAGGTGCGTGAAATCGCCGTTACATTGGCCGTCGCCCCTGAGGTGCTTGTTTACAGCAAAGACTATGAACTGTTGTTGCGTGAGGCTCAAGGCGACGTTTTCGAATTACCTGCCCACTGGCTAGGGTGGCGTAAAGAGGCAATTTTTGTCGTATTGAGGCAGTCTTTAGCGAAGCTCTCGGGATGAGATTGGTGTGTCAGGTATTTAGGAGTTCGCGAAAACAGGAAATGTATCTGTATGTCGACAAGTCTCGTGGATTACAAGACATACCAGACGCACTGATGGCGCAGTTCGGCGAGGCAACGCCCGTCATGGTTTTGCTCCTCACCCCTGAAAAAGTACTTGCTAGGGCAAATGTCGCCGTGGTCCTTGCCGACATAAAAGCGCAGGGGTTCTATCTGCAGATGCCTCCCACGGCGGCAGAGTTATTCGCGCGGGACAATGGGCGTGGCTGACTGGTGGCATGAAAAATCACTGGACGAACTCAGCACTGTGCAGTGGGAAGCGTTGTGTGATGGTTGTGCCAAGTGCTGCCTGCACAAGTTGGAGGATGAAAACAGTGGAGAAATTGCGTATACCAAAGTCCGATGCCGGTATCTCCAGGAGAAAACCTGCCAATGTACGGACTATGAAAATCGTTCAATACTTGTGTCAAATTGTATTGATTTGCGTCCTGCGGATTTGGATGCGCTAAATTGGCTTCCCAGTACTTGCGCCTATCGTCTGCGCGCACAAGATTTGCCGCTGCCGGAGTGGCATCCCCTTGTGAGTGGCAACCGTGATTCTGTGCACGCAGCGGGCGTATCGATACGGGGCCGTGCCATTTCGGATGAATATGTTCATCCCGACGGATACGATGAGCATATTGTGCACTGGGTTGAATAGGAGATAAGGCATGCTAGACGAGAGTTCCTACCTCACGGCAATCTATATCTATGTTGGATCCGCCTGTGTTTTGCTGATGTATCTCGCGTGGTGGCTGAGCCGGCACTGGCCGTCTAGCTGGGTCGCTCTCGTGGTGTTGTTGATGGCCGCGCTATTGCTCACCCCGGCGTATCCCAAGGTGACAGCGGACACTATGGCGCCGGCTTTGATTGTGGCAGTTTTTGAGATCATGACGACAGGGGTTGAAGGAGCCAATGACGCTCTGCGCCCACTGATCTTTATGGCGGGCGCAGCTATCGTATTGGCCCTGTTACTTCGTATGACACTATTTCGTAGGCACAAGAAGTCAAGACTGGAGTAGCCAAGCCAATCGATCTGGGCATCGAGCGTGAGTAGAATGCTTGCATCATCCTCCAAAATGGCGGTTTCGGATGATAGCGGGCGGCTCCTGTATTGATATACCGGCCCTCAATCTGTACCCTGTCGAACTTTCGATATGCTAAAGAGTGATACAAAATATGAAATTTGAAGGAACTGAGCGGTATGTCGCCACCGATGATTTGCGCATGGCCGTTAACGCTGCCGTGACACTGGAGCGTCCGCTACTTATTAAGGGCGAGCCCGGTACAGGTAAGACAATGTTGGCCGAAGAAGTGGCTCTAGGCCTCGGTAAGCGATTGATCCAGTGGCATATTAAGTCGACTACAAAAGCGCAACAAGGTCTGTATGAATACGATGCAGTTTCGCGCCTCAGAGATTCGCAACTTGGCGATGCAAAAGTTCAAGATATTGCAAACTACATCAGGCGCGGAAAGTTGTGGGAGGCCTTCGACGCTGACGAGCAGGTAGTATTGCTGATTGATGAGGTAGACAAAGCCGACATCGAGTTTCCCAATGATCTTTTGGTAGAACTGGATCGCATGGAATTCTTTGTCTATGAAACCGGAGAGACGATCAAAACCAAGCACCGCCCCATTATCATCATAACCAGTAACAATGAAAAAGAACTTCCGGATGCTTTTTTGCGGCGTTGCTTTTTTCACTTCATCAATTTTCCAGATCGCGACACCATGCGCGAAATCGTAGACGTTCACTACCCCAACATCGCCGCAGACCTGGTGCAGGAAGCAATGGAAGTGTTCTTCGATGTGCGCTCTATTCCCGGTCTTAAGAAAAAGCCATCGACCTCGGAACTGATTGACTGGCTGAAGCTGTTAATGGCAGACGATATTCCAGATGAGATTCTCAAGAATAGGGATCACAGCAAGGCTATTCCTCCACTGTACGGTGCTCTGTTGAAGAATGAGCAGGATGTCCACCTGCTTGAGCGTTTGGCATTCATGCATCGCAGAGAGACTCGCTAGAGCGCGCGCAGCAGCGCCACGTTGGAGCTTACATGCTGATCAATTTCTTTCACGGCCTCAAAGAAGCGGGTATCCCTGTTACGACACGCGAGTTGCTTGACCTTATGGAAGGTCTCAAGCGACACGTCGCCTTCAGTGATATGGATGACTTCTATTATTTTAGTCGGACCTGCATGGTCAAGGACGAGAAATACTTCGACCGTTTTGATCGCGCATTCGGGGCGCATTTCAAGGAACTGGAGGGACTCGACGATATTATCGAAGCTTTGATTCCCGACGATTGGCTGCGCTCTGAGTTCATGAAAAATCTGACTGACGAAGAAAAGGAAAAAATCGAGTCGTTAGGCGGCTTAGAAAAGCTAATTGAAGAGTTCAAGAATCGCCTAGAGGAGCAGAAAGAACGGCACGAAGGCGGCGACAAGTGGGTGGGAACCGGAGGTACATCACCGTTCGGTCAGGAAGGCTATCATCCCGAGGGCATCCGGGTTGGCCCCAATGGCGGCAACAAAAAGGCGGTTAAGGTTTGGGATAAGCGCGATTTTAAGAACCTTGATGACAGTGTTCAGCTTGGAACGCGTAACATCAAAGTGGCGATGCGACGTTTGCGGAAGTTTGCCCGCACCGGCGCGGCGGATGAGCTAGATCTTGATGACACCATCAGTTCCACCGCGCGCAATGCGGGGATGCTTGATATTAAAATGGTGCCCGAGCGCCACAATGCTGTAAAGGTCCTGCTGTTCTTTGATGTCGGTGGCTCGATGGATCCGCATGTAAAAGTTTGTGAAGAGTTATTTTCAGCTGCGCGTACCGAGTTCAAGCACATGAAAAACTTTTATTTTCATAATTTCGTTTATGAGAGTGTGTGGGGCAACAATATTCGGCGTCACAATGAGCGCACGCAGATGTTGGATATTTTACATAAGTACAGCCGCGACTATAAAGTTATATTCGTGGGGGACGCTTCTATGTCGCCCTATGAAATAGTACAGCCCGGGGGTTCGGTAGAGCATTGGAACGAGGAATCAGGCGAAGTTTGGATGCGTCGGCTGCAGGATGTCTACGACAAGATCATCTGGATCAACCCTACCCCTGAAGAGGACTGGCAGTTTACCCAGTCTGTGGCCATCACTCATCAACTTTTGGAGGGAAAGATGTATCCGCTTACCCTCAAAGGTCTGGAAGAGGGGATGGCTTACCTTTCTAAGTGAGGTCCGTAGGCGATCAGGCTCGCGGTCACCGCCACATTGAGAGACTCTACGCCATTGCGCATTGGAATGGATAGCTGTGTATCTGCCAGTGCCTTAACCTGAGCGCTTACGCCGTCCGTCTCATTCCCCAGCACATAAACGCAAAATGCTCCGGCGCGATGATTAAACAGCGAAATCGGTGCCCCCGCTTCCAACATACATACTTGCGAGCCTTTGTCCTGACAAAGTTTAAGTGCTTCTGGCAAGGCAGGGTGCAGTAGCAGCGGTGCTCGGTAGAGCGTTCCGGCACTGGCCTTGATTACCAGAGGGCCAAGGGCTGCCGTCCCTTTTTGCGCAACAATAATGCCGTCGATCTCTCCGGCTGCAGCAGAGCGAATGATCATGCCCAGATTTTGTGGATTGTTGATGCCATCCAGTGCCAATAGTCGCCGCGGTTTTTCTGCCGGTTCGCTGAGGTAATGCGTCAGTTGCTGGAAAGAAGGACACAGGACGTCGAGGGCCACGCCCTGATCTTGTTTACCATTTTTGGAGAGACGCGCTAATGCTTCTCTACTGTGTATCTTGATCGGTATGCCACGCTTTTGCGCACACTGCCGTATGTCTGCGACGATGCCTGCTTCGCGATTGCTTTCAGCTAGATGCAATGCATGACACTCTAAAGACGTATCCTGTAGCGTTTCCAACACAGGCTTGCGCCCATAGATTGTTAGCATTCGATCAAAGAAGGACTTTTTGTCAGCGTAGTGGGATTGGTCAGGCATGGGTGGTCAAGGCGTTACGGACTACCACAGTATAGTACTGGTTTGTAACGCTCAGTTCACGCTTTCCTGACTGCTGGCGAGGGCGGTGACTCGATCGGCAGATTCTTTAATACGCGCGGCAATATCTTCAATTTGAGCGCCCGTGATGGGTTTATCAAAAGATCCGGCGACAAAACACATGACCGGGACTCCGGTGTAGACAAAAACAGGCACAGTGATGGTGCTGATTTCATAGCGTGCCTTCGGGTCTACCCTGTCCAGATGATAGTGCTCATCGCAGAGGTCATGCTGGTATTGGTTTGCAGCGTCTTCAAGCTCAGTGAGGCTCCAGGAGTTGTGGATACGCCCCAGCTCTGCTCGCAACTGTGTTTCAGCCTCTGTTTTGAGGGTGACCTCATAGCCACGGGCGCGGATGGCGATAAGTGATACTCGCAGTTTTTGATCCAGTTTCTCGTTGTAATCGCCGCGTGAGTCATGTGCTCTGGTCAGCCAAGCCTCGAGATATTTTGCATCGGAGAACGCGGTAAAGCACGCTGCCACCGGTGCTGTATTGGGTAGCCGTAATCCAAGCTGAAATGAATCAATCAATAGCGTGGCGTGACCGTAAAGGGCAAGTAATACCTGATGCAACTTGGAGCGCCCAGTAACTGCAAAGCCGATTCCGAGATCATTTTGGAGCGCCTCCAGCTCTGGTCTGGCGTATTCCAATACGGGAAACTGTGAGAAGGCTGCGTTTCCGGCTGCGATAATCGATGGCCCGAGCCGATAGGCCTTGGTTTTGGGATGCTGAACCAGAAAGCCGTAGTTGGCCATCGTGGTAAGAATAGCGTGGCAGGTAGCCTTATTAAGATTCAGTCGCCGAGTCATTTCGGTAAGGCCAAAAGCCTGATGCGGATTGGCCATTAGCAGGTCAAGTATAGCCAGTGCTCTCGCGGTAGGCTGGGAAAAAAGCGCCACTGTATTTCTCCGAGGGTATAATCTTGCATCAGGCTCGTTTTATCCTGAGAAGGGACTACGGTATATAGTATGTATTTTTGTACTCAGTTCTCAATCTTACAGCCAGCCACCATGGTATTTCAAGGTTTAACGTCACTTCCTCTCGGTGCGATTGCTGTAAAAGCATTCGCGGAAATGTAAGGGCATCGAGCCAAGGAGACATATTTGAGAGTATTCAGGCTTTATGGGACAAGCGCCTGCCATCTGTGTGAGCTGGCACATAATATGTTGCAGGTGCAACAATCAACGATGGGCGGATTTAACGTCGAAGAACTGGATGTCAGCGATTCCGATGCGCTGTTTGAGCGCTATGGCGTTCGCATACCGGTGTTACAACATCCGGATAAAAGGGAGTTGGACTGGCCTTTTTCGCAACCCGAGCTACGAGATTTTTTAACATCCTGATCGGGGCAAGCGGGGCTTTACGTGTCTTGTCCGACTCGCACTGCGAGCACATCGCAGTTGGCGCCGTGCAATACACCGTTTGCGGTGGAGCCCATTAACAAGGCCAGCCCATGACGTCCGTGGCTGCCCACGACGATCAAGTCGGTCTCAAGTTCTGCCGCCTTGGTGTGTATCTCCACCTCCGGTTTGCCGAGGACGATATGTTGATGTTGCGCATCAATATTGTGTGTTTCAGACAATCGCAGCATTTGCTGGCTAGCCTGCTGGTGTATCTCTTCCTGTATTCCAGAGAAATCCATAGGAATATCACCGCCATAGGCAAAGCTGAGTGGCTCGATAACATGAATCAAATGTAATTCAGCGCCGTCGGGATCAGCAATCGCGCGGCCCCGCTGAAGTATTGACGTCGTGTCCTCACTGAGGTCGACGGCGACTAGAATGTTTTTGTATTGAGACATGACTTTGCTCCAGAATGACAAGCTAGCCTCATTTATAGCATACAATACGCGTCGAACAACCCAGCCCAGGCTTTATTTTAGTCGGCATTACAGGGGGTTGACCTGAAGTGGGCGGATGAATGTTGACATATTTTATTATTATATTTGTTGTAGCACTGGCGCTGGCGCCACTGAGCCATTTTCTTCCCTCCAAGAGACAGCGTAAAGTTGCCGGTATGCGCGAGTATGCTGCCGTGCATGGCATGTTTGTCGAGTTTCGCGCTTTGCCCGATGTCGGTGGCGTCCCATTGTCTGCCTCCGTTTCAGGCGGGCAGGTCATCTACTATGGTCGTCGGTTCCCAAACAAGCGAGCTGGTCCGATAGAGTCTGGTACTTGGGTGCATGCCCCGGAGGGGTGGCGCAGCTTGGGGAATCGGTTGCCCGTGCCCGCGCAACTGCAGGCGCTGTCGGTAGATATAAGCGTGGCCGCCGTAGACCAATTCAGTTGCGGTATTTACTGGACGGAAGCATCTGGGGAGGAAGGTGTGGAGCAAATAAGACAGGTTCTCGAGGGGTGGTGTGAGCAATTAATACGTTGAGAGTTGTTGTTTTCACTTGACCCGAGCGACATAGCGACTTATATATGCTGCTTTTTCGCGCCTTCTCATCTGGCGTAGACTGAATTTTTGTGTGTATGAAAGGAGTTTATGGGTAAATCACTTGTTATCGTAGAGTCACCGGCGAAGGCTAAGACCATTAATAAGTACCTGGGGCCGGACTTCATCGTAAAATCAAGCGTTGGCCACATCCGAGATTTGCCGACTTCCGGCAATAACATCAATCAGGCTGACCCCAAAGCGCGGGCTGCGCAGGCTGCCCGTACGCGGAAGATGGCACCGAAGCAGAAAGCGGCTTACAAGAAAAAGAATGCGAAGCAACAACTTGTCCGGCGCATGGGTATTGACCCTGATGATCACTGGGCGGCAAGTTATCAGGTACTCCCTGGTAAGGAAAAAGTCGTCAGCGAGCTGACAAAGCTCGCTGCCAAGGCCGATACCATTTATCTTGCGACCGACCTTGATCGCGAGGGGGAGGCGATAGCGTGGCATTTGAAAGAGGCAATAGGGGGAGACCCGTCCAGATACCAGCGTGTCGTATTCAATGAAATTACAAAGAAGGCGATTACTGAAGCCTTCGAGCGTCCATCTATTCTGGATATGGACCGTGTCAATGCTCAGCAGGCGCGCCGGTTTTTAGACAGAGTGGTGGGCTTTATGGTGTCGCCCCTACTGTGGTCCAAGGTTGCCCGAGGCTTGTCCGCCGGTCGGGTACAGTCGGTTGCGGCGCGCTTGATCGTAGAGCGTGAACGCGAAATACGCGCCTTTGTGCCAGACGAATATTGGGAAATTCATGCCGACCTGGAAGGAACTAAAGGCGAAGAAGTTCGCTTTCAGGTACGCAAGCACAACGGTGCAGATTTTAGACCTAGCGATGAAGTTAGCGCTATGGCTGCGAATGCTGAGCTGGAAAAACTACCGTATATCGTAAGCAAGCGAGAGGACAAGCCTACTCGCTCCAAAGCGCCAGCGCCTTTCATCACCTCTACCTTGCAACAGTCTGCCAGCACGCGGCTTGGTTTCAGTGTTAAGAAGACCATGATGATGGCTCAGCGTCTCTATGAGGCCGGTTACATTACCTATATGCGCACGGACTCGACGAATTTAAGTGCTGAAGCAGTGGCGGCCTGTCGCGGCTACATAAGCTCGAACTTTGAGCCGCTTTACCTGCCTGAAACAGCAAAGATTTTTTCATCCAAAGACGGAGCCCAAGAGGCTCACGAAGCGATACGTCCATCGGATGTGACGATACTGCAGACTGCCCTAAACGGTATGGAAAGAGATGCTGAGCGACTCTATGAGTTGATCTGGCGTCAATTTGTTGCCGGACAGATGTGTGATGCCGAATACACTTCAACACTGGTCACCTGCAGCGCAGGTAATTATGAGCTGAATGTTAAGGGTCGTATTGTTCGATTTGATGGCTATACCCGTGTGTTGGTGCCTGCAAGCCGTAAAACGGATGATGCAGTGTTGCCCGATATCGTGGAGGGGCAGACTCTGAAGCTGCTCAAACTCGATCCAGTCCAGCATTTTACTAAGCCTTCTTCGCGTTATGGTGAGGCAAGTCTGGTGCGTGAAATGGAAAAACGCGGTATTGGACGACCGTCAACTTATGCATCCATTATTTCCACGATCCAGGATCGGGGTTACGTGAGACTGGACAATAAGCGCTTCTATGCTGAAAAAATGGGCGATATCGTCACCCAACGTTTGCAAGCCAGCTTTACCGAATTATTGGACTATGGATTCACCGCCTCCATGGAAGAGAGGCTCGACGAAGTTGCTCAGGGCAAACTAGAGTGGCACGCCCTCCTAGACAGTTTCTACGCTGAATTTAGTGGCCTGTTGGAGAAAGCGGGGGAGGATGAACCCGCCGGCATGCAGCTCAATGAGCCGACTATGACGGATATCGAGTGCAGCACATGCAGTCGTCCGATGCAGGTGCGCACTGCGAGTACTGGCGTATTTCTTGGCTGCTCCGGGTATGCACTGCCACCTAAAGAGCGTTGCAAGAACACACTCAACCTGACCGCAGGTGATGAAGCGATCATGGAGGATGCTGATGAAGAGGCGGAGTCGAGACTGCTGCGTGCCAAGCACAGGTGCTCGTTGTGTAATACCGCGATGGACAGCTATCTTATCGACGAGGGCCGCAAGTTGCATGTGTGCGGCAATAATCCTGACTGCTCTGGTTTTGAGGTAGAGGAGGGTAAGTTCAAAATAAAGGGCTACGAGGGCCCGATTCTGGACTGCGATAAGTGTGACTCGCAAATGCAACTTAAAAACGGTCGCTTTGGCAAGTACTTTGGGTGCATGGCGGAAACGTGTAAGAATACACGCAAGCTTCTGCGCAGTGGGGAGGCAGCACCGCCCAAGATGGACCCAGTACCGATGCCGGAACTGGAGTGCCAAAAAGTCGAGGACCACTACATCTTGCGCGACGGTGCGGCAGGCCTATTTTTGGCCGCCAGCCAATTCCCTCGCAATCGGGAAACGCGAGCCCCGCTGGTGACTGAGTTGCTGGCGCATCAGTCTGAAATTGATCCCAAGTACACCTTTCTTTTTAGTGCGCCAACCGCAGACAAAGAGGGAAATCCGGCTCAGGTACGGTTTAGCCGAAAATCTAAGGAGCAGTATGTGATGACTGAGAGCGGCGGCAAGCCAACGGGTTGGAAGGCGCTGTATCAGAAGGGTAAGTGGCTTGAGGAAGCGGCTCCGACAGGCCCGAAACGCGCAGCAAAAAAGACCTGAATGCGCGCAGGGGTCTCTAACAAACGAGAAATTGTGGAGGCAGTTCTGCTCGGCTGCTGTTAGAATAGCAGCCGACGCTAACGGATTGAGGTTTGTTGAATGCCAGCATCACTGCTTGAAATAGTCGATCGTGGAGATGGAGAAATTGTCGTGCAGCGTGCTGATGATGAGTCAGAGCCGTTATTAACAATCCAGTTTTCTGACGAAGCGCGTGCCTACATCATGGACAACGGTCTTGAAGTTGCCAGAGTGATGATTCAGGCGGGTATTCAAGCGGCTGCGGCCATTTCTGAATCTGGAAATGACGAACTGGAGACGGCGCAGGACTCGCCGCGAATACTGCACTAAGCGTTAATTTCCACGACGCAATACACCGACACTGAGGCCTTCGATACTGAAGGCCTGTTCCCGCAGATCTACACTTATCGCCTGATAGTCACGGTTTTCCGGCAGCAATTGCAGCAGATGCTTTTTGTTAGTGAGCTGGAGGCGTTTTACAGTGACCTCGTCATCTATGCGCGCCACAACAATGTCGCCATTTTTTGCAACTGGGGTGCTATGCACCGCAAGTAGATCTCCGTCGAGAATTCCGACGTCAATCATACTGTCTCCCTGTACCGTCAGGAAAAAGTCTGCATGTGGTTTGAAAAAATTTGAAGGCAAAGAGCAGTAGTCTTCTACGTGCTCCTGCGCCAATATGGGATGCCCCGCGGCAACTCGCCCTACGATCGGGATGCCTGCGCTCTCGGGTAATCGGATGCCACGTGAAGCACCTGCGATCATTTCAATCGCCCCCTTACGTGCTAGAGCCTTGAGATGCTCTTCAGCTGCGTTGGCTGACTTAAATCCGAGTGTGCGCGCGATGTCGGCTCGGGTAGGAGGATAACCCGTGTCTTCAATGTGATGGCGTACAATATCCAGCACCTGTTGCTGCCGTTGCGTCAGTTTTTCCATTGCAAGCACCCTATGTGGTTTTATACAGGTGCTGTGATTATATACAGTATTAGCGGGGAAAGACAATAGCGCCTCAAGCGCCTAGATTATGCGTCAGAGTGGATATGGCATGCGATTTTCGAAGCGCTCTCAGTTATCCTCGACACCACACAGGGTATCAGGTTCAATTGAATTCACTGCGCTGGTCGTTGTAGTGCGCTAGTGGCTCGCTGTGTGGTGCAGATAGACGTTATCCGTTTGAAAAGCCGTATAATTTTTATCGACCAGAGCGAGATAACCTTGATTTAGACAGCTCCGCCTGCGCTAGCGGCGGGCACAGAGAGGAAGAGACATTGAGTATGCTGACCCATTTTTGCCATAGCAGTGCAGATCGCGAATTTCTGCCTTGTGTTGTGTGCGTGGAAAACACAACGCAGGCGCACACAGCATGAGGCCGCTTGCCATTATCGGAGGGACCGGAATCGATGACCTAGAGGGTCTGGAAGTGCTCAAGGAGCACTGTGTACAAACACCCTACGGAGAGCCCTCCAGGCCGATACAGGAAGGGCGGTTGGGGGAGCACTCGTTGTTTTTCCTGCAGCGTCACGGCAGCCCCGGAGCGATTCCACCCCATCGAATTAACTACCGTGCCAATCTGTGGGCGCTTAAGTCCATGGAGGTTGGCGCGGTGGTCGCCATAAACGCGGTGGGCGGTATTACAGAATCGATGCGACCCGGACGCTTAGTGATCCCGCATCAGGTCATTGATTACACCTGGGGGCGTGAACATACGTTCGACGAGGGACAAGAGGATAAGTTGATGCATATCGACTTTACCGAGCCCTATGAGCGAGGGTTGCGCATGGAGCTGCTGGCCGCCGCGGATTCTGCCAATATCCCCCATGAAGCCTCAGGTGTTTATGGCGCCACTCAGGGGCCACGTCTTGAAACGTCGGCGGAGGTGCAGCGTATGGCGCGCGATGGATGTGATGTGGTTGGCATGACAGGCATGCCCGAAGCTGCTTTGGCATGCGAACTCGGGCTTCCGTATGCCTCGGTGTGCATGGTGGTGAATCCTGCCGCCGGCCTTGGCGATTTGCCTCTCACCTTGGCCATGATGCAAGACATTCTGCTGCGAGAGGCTGCCGTTGTCAGGCAGCTACTAAACCAACTACTGCGAAATCGTTGAGTCTCTTCGCGTCATTGATGTATTGGGCTACTCTGACTTGGCTTGCGGCTTAGCCTGCGACCTCGGATCAGGCAGTGGCGTTATTTTCACGATAACGCCGAGCATGGGATGATCGATGTAGTGCACTTCGCCACTGCGCATGCGGCGTGTCTGATATAACCGAACGGCATGGCGGAAGGGGTAGATTGGCTCAAGTGTTTCTGCGCTCTCGGTGATCGTGATGAGGGTTGAGGGTACCCGCTGAAACTCAAGATCGATTGCCGGATCTGCGGTGATGGTCTCACGCTGGGGCTGCTCTGGCTCCAACTCCAGCTCCAGCTCTGGCTCTGGCTCCAGCTCTGGCTCTGGCTCCAGCTCTGGCTCCGGCGCCTCAAAAATGAGGGAAGAGGGCCCTATTGGGGGCGCTGGCATACGCCAAGAGCCCGGCAGGTATTCGCCCCGGGTGTTGAGCCACAGGTTAGTTTCGAGGTAGAGGTAGCGAGCGACGTAGAGCTTGATCGTTCCTTGCAACTCAGGCCATGCTCCTCCATCCCCTGATCGATCCAGTACAATGGGTCTTGCGTTGGCCTGATCGGTCATCTGCTGATTCCAAGCCTCGTGAAAGAGTATTTGATAGCGGCTACTGCGCTGTATCGCGGCGGCTTTGTTGCGCAGCGCTTGTTGGCTAGAGGGGAGGAGGGTGAACGCCGCCGGTTGCACTGGGGCTGTTGGTGTCGCTTGCTCGGACTGAGATATGACTACTGGCGTGCTGACTTCATCTGCCAGCAAGCGTGATGCGCTGGGGTATGCAAGGTTTGGTGTCGCGTCCCATTGCTCAGCGTCGTTCCCCGCAGGATGACTAAACACTATCAGCTCAACCTGATACCACGTATCTGTCTTGGCCTCGGTGGACAGCGGGAATAGCAATGCCGCACAGACGAAGGGCAGGGCAAATTGCGCGAGTAGTCGGTCAGGCATCATCGGTGCTCTTATTGGGTTCTGTGATAAAAGTGTCCATTAGCTGCTCAAGGTACCGTTGCCGCTCATCGATGTCAGGTAAACGTTGCTCGAAACGCAGCCTCGTGGCTCCTGCCAGCTTGAAAGAGCGGGGGTCTGATTGGACCAACTTGACCAGGCTCATAGGATCCACAGGCGTTGTCACTTTGAAATCGATACTACCACCCTCAGGTCCTGCTTCAATAGTACGGATCCCCAGATCTTGAGCTTTGAGGCGCAATCGGGATACCTGAAATAGGTTATTCACGGGCAGTGGCAACAGGCCGAATCGGTCAATCATTTCGACCTGCAAGCTCCGCAACTCGGAATCACTGGCAGCGGCGGCGATTCGTTTGTATAAAATGAGCCGTCCGTTGACGTCTGGCAAGTAGTCATCGGGGATCAACGCTGGTGCGTGCAGGTTTACTTCTGTGCCCTGGTCCAGCGGTGCATCAACATTGGGTATCTCCCCGCGCTTCAGTGATGCAACGGCTCTTTGTAACATATCCATATACATGGAGAAGCCGACGCTATGGATTTGACCGCTCTGCTCATCGCCAAGCAATTCTCCGGCGCCACGGATTTCAAGATCCTGAGTGGCCAGCAAGTAGCCTGATCCTAAGTCACCGGCGGCCTCAATGGCCTCCAGTCGCTTACCTGCATCTTTGCTGATCGCGGAGCGCGGGGGAGTGAGAAGGTAGGCATAGGCTTGGTGGTGAGATCGTCCAACCCGTCCGCGTAACTGGTGCAACTGTGCCAGGCCCAACTTGTCAGCACGGTCAATAATAATGGTGTTGGCATTGGGGATATCAATGCCCGTTTCAATGATTGTGGTGCACAGGAGGACGTGGTGGTGTCGGTGGTAAAAACTCGACATCGTCTGCTCCAGTTGGGTTTCGGGCATTTGTCCGTGAGCGACAGCAATATTGATGTCCGGCAGTAGCTCGCGCAGTTTGCGTGCGGTCTCCTCTATCGTTTTTACCTCGTTGTGCAGGTAGTAGACCTGGCCGCCGCGCAGTGTTTCACGCAGCACCGCTTCTTTGATCAGTGCGATATTGTGCTCGCGCACAAATGTTTTGATAGACAGCCGCCGGGCTGGTGGAGTGGCGATGATAGACAAATCACGCATGCCACCCAGCGCCATGTTCAGTGTTCGCGGGATTGGTGTTGCGGTCAGCGTCAGGATGTCGACTTCTGAGCGCAGAGCCTTGATGACTTCCTTCTGCTTTACGCCGAATCGGTGCTCCTCATCGATAATGAGAAGTCCTAGATCGTTGAAGCGAAAATCATTCTGCAGCAACTTATGCGTGCCTATTAAAATATCGACGCCGCCGGAGGTTGCTCTGCGCATGACCTCGGTCAGTTGTTTGGCAGATTTAAAGCGGGATACCACCTCTACCGTTATGGGCCAGTCGGCAAAGCGGTCACTAAACGTATTGTAGTGCTGCTGCGCTAATAGCGTAGTCGGAACCAATATGGCGACCTGTTTTTGGTTGCTGGTTGCGACGAACGCTGCGCGCAATGCGACTTCGGTTTTACCAAAACCGACATCACCGCAAACGAGTCGGTCCATGACTCGAGGGCTGTACATGTCTTCAAGAACAGCGCGAATAGTCGCTTCTTGGTCCGGGGTTTCCTCAAAGGGGAAGGCGGCGCAGAACAGTGCATAGGCCTGATCCTGCGACTCAAAGATATAGCCCTCGCGTGCTTCACGACGGGCATAGACTTCGAGCAGCTGCGCCGCGATATCGTTGGCCTTTTCACTGGCTTTGCGACGTGCTTTTTCCCATTGGTCAGAGCCCAATTTGTGCAGAGGAGCCGTTTCGGGGTCGGAACCAGAGTACCGGCTGATGAGGTGTAGTGATGCGACCGGAACATACAGGCGCGCACCCTGAGCGTACTCCAGTGCCAAAAATTCAAACTCCTGCGCATCTACTGATAATTTTTGCAAGCCTACGTAGCGGCCCACACCGTGTTCCAGATGCACCACAGCAACACCCTCACGCAGCTCGTTCAGCGCTTTAAAGGCGTTGGCCTGAACACTCTCATCGCCTTTCTTGCGACGCCGACGTTGCGCGACGCGATTGCCAAATAACTGCGCCTCACAAACCAGAGTGGGGTGGTCGGGCCCAAAATACAGTCCACGGTCAAGTGGGGCCGTGGCAATAGCAAAGCTCAAGCCTGAGTCAATGAAACACTGCCAGTCATCTATGGCGGGCGGTTCCAGCTGGAGCTCACGCAGAGACTCCAGTAGCACTTCTCGCCGTCCTGCGGATTCAGCGCACAGTAATACAGGACCTGCATGGTGTTGAAGAAATCTTGCCAGATTGTCCGTAGGAGACTCGCCGTGATGGTTGCTGGCCAGATTAGGAGGTGGTTGGACAGCCGTCTGCTGGTGCACGCTTGCGTCCGGGTTATGGCGTAATTCCAGTACCGGAAACCGCTTGAATTGTTCATACAGTTCTTCAACAGGGGCGAAGCACCGTTTTGGCGGTAACAGCGGTCGTCGCGGGTCTACGCCATATTCTTCGAACCGAATACTGACCTCATGCCAAAAATGTTGTGCTGCGCCGTGATGATCTCCGGTGGTGATGATTGCCGTGTTGTCTGGGAAGTAATCGAACAGCGTTGCGCACTGTTCAAAGAAAAGTGGCAGGTAGTATTCGCATCCGCCTGGACTGCGCCCCGCGCTGACGTCGACATAGGTAGGACACAGATCATGATCAACCTCGAAACTGTCATACCAATTCATCTGGAACCTTCGAACGGCCGATGGTTCCAATGGGTATTCGCGGGCGGGAAGGAGGTTTATGCCGTCCACCTTGGCGACGGTGCGTTGGGTCTCGGGGTCGAAGGTGCGCAGCGAATCAATTTCGTTATCCAGTAGGTCGATACGAAATGGCAGCTCAGTACCCATTGGATAGACATCTAGCAGCGAGCCGCGTAAGGCGAATTCGCCATGCTCGTAGACGGTTTCGACGTTGATATAGCCGTTGCGTTGGAGATTGTGACGAAACGTTGCGACATCCAACGTTTGCCCAGCCTGCAGTACGAGACTTGCACCTGCGATATATTCTGTTGGGGCCAGTCGGTGCATCAGTGTTGGCACTGGCACAATCATGATGCCTTCGGTCAGGTTAGGCAGTCTGTAAAGTGTGTTAAGCCGCTCCGAGATGATGTCCTGATGGGGTGAAAAATTGTCGTAGGGGAGGGTTTCCCAGTCTGGGAAAGCCAGAATTTCGCGGGGGCCCTTCAGAAAAAAGGGCAGTTCACGTTCCAGCGCGAGTGCAGAGCTGGTATCAGAGGTGACGACCACCAGCAGGCGCCCGGGAACAGCGAGCTCCGCGATGCAATGTGCGTCGGCGCAGCCGCTAAAGGGGCCAAGAGAGGAGCGCGAGCCACACTTTTGTGGCCATGGCGTTTTTTCAACCAGATTGGTGAACATAGAGTGTCAGTCGCTTATGCGGTAGGGTCATGCTGGGTGTTGAGGTGCGCGATTATAGCGGAGCCGCGCCAATCGCCATAGGGCTAGTCTTTACAGACCGTGAATTTGACGCATATCAGCTTGCACCACATTAATCGTCGGACAATAATACACGCCCTGAATTTACTTGGAAAATCAAAGGTATAAGATGACAAACCAACCCAAGCGAGCGCGTCCTGACGACTACTTCAAAGACTGGAAGCAGCGCGAGGCACTGGCTGAAGGCATGATTCCTCTGGTGGGGCAATTGTCCCGAGAAAAGAACGTTAAGTGTTATATCTACGGTAAACCACTGGTCAATCGGTCGGTGTACCAGATAATGAAAGACCACCGCTATGTGCGGCAGGTCGCAGGAAATGAATTGTCCGAGAAGGAGACGTTTCCTGTGTTTAATCGGCTGAGCCAACTGGATTTGGGGCCGGCACATATCGATGTGGGTCGTTTGGCAGTAGGGTATTCTTTGCAGGGCACAGCTGACGGCTTGAGTCTGGAACAATACCTAGACCGGGAATTGGACTCTCTGATAGGGTCCACTGGCAAGCCTCTGATCGAGCCGCAGGACGTGGTGCTGTATGGTTTTGGCCGCATTGGTCGCCTTCTGGCCCGTATTCTGATTGATAAGACTGATGGTGGCGATTGTCTGCGGTTGCGAGCCATTGTGGTGCGTAAGGGTAAAGCGCCCAACGATCTTGAAAAGCGTGCAAGCCTGCTGCGCCGAGATTCGGTACACGGGCCTTTTGAGGGCACGATACGCGTCGATGACGAGCGCCAGTCCTTTGTCGCCAATGGCAATGAGATCAAGGTTATTTATTCGGACGCCCCTGATGCCATTGATTACACTGAGTACGGTATTCACAATGCGATTATCATCGACAACACCGGTGTGTGGCGGGACGAAGCAGGACTTTCGAGGCATCTGCAGAGTAAAGGCGCTAGCAAAGTTATTCTGACGGCCCCGGGAAAAGGCAAGCTTAAGAATATTGTGGCGGGCATCAACAGCGACCTGATCGAGTCTTCTGACAATATTATTTCTGCTGCGTCGTGCACCACCAATGCAATAGTGCCACCCTTGAAAGCCATGGACGACGAGTTTGGGATTGTCGCCGGGCATGTCGAGACGGTACATGCGTATACGAATGATCAAAATTTGATCGATAACTACCACGATGCATCGCGTCGCGGTCGTAGCGCACCGCTCAATATGGTGATTACAGAGACCGGCGCCGCAGTGGCTGTGGGTAAGGTGCTACCGCAACTGGCAGGAAAGTTGACCGGGAATGCTATTCGAGTTCCCACGCCCAATGTGTCTATGGCAATTCTCAATCTGACCCTAGCCCGGGAAACAACGACTACCGAGGTGAATGAGTTTATGCGTTATCAGGCGCTGCATTCGCCGTTACATCAGCAGATTGATTATTCTGCCTCGCCTGAAGTGGTTTCCAGTGATTTTGTCGGGTCAAGGCATGCTTGCATTTTTGATGCCAAGGCCACTATCGTCAACGGGAAACATGCTGTGCTTTATTTGTGGTACGACAATGAGTACGGTTACAGCTGCCAGGTCCAGCGGATATTGGAGCAGATGGCTGGGATCAACTACGCTGTGTACCCGCAAAAAGGCTAAGACGCCGGGGTGTTTGTCGGCAAACTCACAGTGTTCTTGCTCGGCTGCCCTCATGGGACTAATTTCATCTCAAAATCACACAAACACTGAGGCATTGTGGTGTTTTGCGTGTCCATTCCGCTATAATGCGCGCGGTCAAGATTGCCCACTCAAATGTAGCGCGATCATGACTTTAGGCTCAGCAGTAGTCGGTATTATCGGCTCGGATTACCTCGGAGAGCTCTCCGGGATGGTATCAATACAATCACATTTTTTGGATGCTGTAGGCAGATCGCATGATCAAGATTAAACGGGGCCTGGATATTCCTATTTTGGGAGCCCCTCGGCAAGTAATCGAAGATGCGCCCCTGGCGCGAGCGGCGGCCTTAGTCGGCTTCGATTACGTCGGAATGAAGCCCACTATGGCGGTGCAGGAAGGTGAGCGCGTCAAGCTTGGACAGCTACTGTTCACTGACAAGAAGACCGAAGGTGTGCGCTATACGGCTCCCGCAGCAGGTGTAGTGGCGGCGATTAATCGCGGTGCCAAAAGGGTGCTGCAGTCTGTGGTCATTGATGTTGATGGCGACGCCGCCGAGGTATTTCAGACCTGTTCTGCGCACGACGTGCCTGACGCAGAAGCTATTCGCAATCAGTTGGTTCTCAGCGGGCAGTGGACGGCGCTACGGACCCGACCATACAGCAAGGTGCCTTCGCCACAATCGGAGGCCGCCGCCATATTCGTGACCGCCATGGACTCCCATCCATTAGCGGCAGACCCCACATTATTTATCTCCGAACAAGCCGAGGCTTTCTGTCTGGGACAGGACCTCCTGGCTCGGCTGACAGCGGGGAAATTATACCTGTGCAAGGCCGCCGGTGCCCAAGTGCCAAAAGGCAATGCCCCCAATATAGAGGTCACTGAATTTGACGGCCCACACCCGTCGGGTTTGGCTGGAACCCACGTGCACTACCTGCAGGCTGTGGGCGCGAGTAAAACGGTCTGGACCATTGGTTATCAAGACGTCATCGCTATAGGCCGTCTTTTTTTGGATGGGCGCGTTTACACAGAGCGTGTCGTCGCCTTATGCGGCCCTCAGGTAGAAAATCCTCGTTTGCTGCGTACACGGCTAGGGGCAGATCTGCGAGCGCTGTGCGCAGGTCAATTGAAGAACGGCGAAAACCGGGTCATTTCTGGCTCGGTGCTTGGCGGACGTGCAGTGCACGCTGGTTCCTCCTACTTGGGCCGTTATCACAACCAGGTTGCCGTCCTATTGGAGGGGCGTGAACGGGAGTTTATGGGTTGGGCGTCGCCTGGCTTTGAGAAACATTCTAATATGGGTGTTTATGTCACCAGTGTTTTTGGCTCTAAGCCCCTTGCCATGACGACCAATACACACGGTAGCGACAGGGCCATGGTGCCGGTGGGTAGTTACGAGAAAATTATGCCGCTTGATATTTTACCCACTCAATTGCTGCGCGCATTGATCGTCGGCGATACGGAGATGGCTCAGGCGCTCGGCTGTTTGGAGTTGGAAGAAGAAGACCTTGCGCTGTGCACCTATGTTTGCCCCGGTAAATACGAGTACGGTCCCATCCTGCGGGATAACCTGACACGCATCGAGACGGAGGGTTAGATCGTGGGGCTGAGACGAATTCTTGATGACATGGAACCCCATTTTCAGGAAGGTGGGCGCTTGCAGAAGTGGTTTGCGGTGTTTGAGGTGTTTGATACTTTCCTTTACGCGCCCAACTCCGTCACCAAATCGACTGCGCACGTCCGCGATGGAATCGATCTCAAGCGGATTATGATTACGGTATGGCTGGCCACGTTCCCCGCTATGTTTTATGGGATGTACAACGTCGGGTTTCAGGCGATGGAGTATATGCCCGACGGTTTTGCTCTTGAAGGTTGGCGTGGTTCACTGGTTGAGATGTTCGGGGGGTATGACGGCAGTAGCATTTGGAATTGTATCTGGTACGGCGCGTTATTCTTCGTGCCCATCTACGCGGTTACCTTTTTGGTTGGGATTAGCTGGGAGTTTCTATTCGCGATTAAACGCGGACATGAAGTGAACGAAGGTTTTTTCGTTACGTCAGTGTTGTTTGCGCTCATCTGCCCACCTGATGTGCCTTTGTGGCAAGTGGCGCTTGGCATCAGTTTCGGTGTAGTCGTGGCTAAAGAGATTTTCGGTGGAACGGGGAAAAACTTCCTCAATCCCGCCTTGGCTGGACGCGCGTTCCTGTATTTTGCC
The DNA here is from genome assembly GCF_047729875.1 of Halioglobus sp. Uisw_031. Classification (NCBI taxonomy): domain Bacteria; kingdom Pseudomonadati; phylum Pseudomonadota; class Gammaproteobacteria; order Cellvibrionales; family Halieaceae; genus Halioglobus; species Halioglobus sp. Uisw_031. The sequence continues at coordinate 1,673,878 of NZ_CP159826.1, forward strand.
TATCCGGTTCAGTTGTCGGGAGATGCAGTGTGGGTTGCAGTCGATGGTGTAACCGCTGCCACACCGCTAGCACTGATTGCTTCCGGCGGTATCGAGATGTTGCAGCAACAGTGGACGTGGACGCAGGCTTTTGTCGGCGCGATACCCGGTTCCATAGGTGAGACGTCTACTTTAGCCATATCGCTCGGCATGGTATTGCTACTGGTGACACGGGTTGCCTCCTACAGGATTATCCTTGGAGTATTTCTTGGCATGGTGGTGTTCTCAGGACTGCTGAACGCGATCGGATCGGACAATAATCCCGCATTTGCAACGCCCTGGTACTGGCATTTGGTGACGGGTGGGTTTGCCTTTGGAATGGTTTTCATGGCGACCGAACCGGTCTCTGGAGCTATGACGAATACGGGCAAGTGGGCCTATGGGGCATTAATCGGCGTCATGACGGTACTCATACGCGTCGTCAACCCGGCATTCCCCGAGGGCATTATGCTGGCGATCTTATTTTCCAATTTGTTTGCGCCGCTGATAGATCACTTTGTGGTTCAGGCCAATATTAAACGGAGGCTTGCACGTGTCCAGTAATGACAGCACCTCAAAAACACTGATGGTAGCGCTTGCGCTTTGCATCGTTTGTTCAGTGATAGTTTCTGGCGCCGCGGTGATTCTCAAACCCATCCAAGAGATCAATAAAACGCTCGATCGTAAGCGCAACATTCTTGCTGCAGCGGGCATGTTGGAGAAGAGCGCGACCGCAGAGGACATCAATAAGCAGTTCTCGGACATCAATACGCGGGTTGTTGATCTGAACACCGGTAAGTTTGCGGATGATGCCGTGGATCTCGCAAGGTATGACCCGCTTAAAGCGGCCAAGGACCCGGATTTATCTGAGGCCCTTACGACAAAGCAAGATCTGGCCAAGATTTCACGGCGTGAGCAATATGCCGTCGTCTATCTTGTTGAGAATCCGCAAGGCGATATCGAAAAAGTCATTTTGCCGATTCGTGGCTACGGCCTGTGGTCCACCCTCTATGGCTTCATTGCACTGGAGTCTGACGGTAACACGATAGCGGGCCTGGGCTTCTACGAGCATGGGGAAACGCCAGGGCTCGGTGGTGAGGTCGACAACCCGCGATGGAAGGCTTTCTGGCCGGGCAAGCAGGTGTACCGCGATGGTGAGGTTGAGATTGGGCTTGTCAAAGGTTCCGTCGACCCTGCTGACGTCGACGCTCCGTGGGAGGTCGACGGCCTCGCCGGTGCGACACTGACCAGTAAAGGGGTGACGAATCTTGTGCATTTCTGGCTGGGTAAAAACGGCTTCGAGCCCTTTCTTAACAACCTACAAGCAGGGGAGGCCTAGTTATGCAAGCCATCAAAGAAACGCTTACCGGTCCAATTTTTAAGAATAATCCAATCGCGTTGCAGATTCTGGGCGTTTGTTCCGCGTTAGCCGTCACCTCGTCAATGAAAGTGACGTTGGTGATGTGCGTGGCATTGACACTCGTCACAGCGTTTTCCGGTATGTTCATTTCGATCATCCGAGCACATATTCCAAGCAGCATCCGTATCATTGTGCAGATGGTTATTATCGCCTCGCTGGTGATTGTGGTGGACCAGTTTCTGAAGGCTTATGCGTTTGGCATCAGTAAGCAGCTTTCGGTGTTTGTCGGACTTATCATCACCAACTGTATTGTCATGGGTCGCGCCGAGGCGTTTGCCATGAAGAATCCTCCTATGGCCAGCTTTGTTGACGGCATAGGAAACGGCCTTGGGTACAGTGTGGTATTGATATCCGTGGCGTTTGTGCGAGAGGTATTAGGCTCTGGCAAGCTGATGGGCTTTGAGGTTTTACCACTTGTTACTGATGGCGGTTGGTATGTCCCAAACGGGCTGCTGTTATTGCCGCCCAGCGCGTTTTTCCTGATCGGTGGTTTTATCTGGGTGCTGCGCAGTGTGCGCAAAGACCAAGTGGAAGCGACCGAATTTAAACTTGCGAGCCATACAGCGGTAAGGGAGGGTGCGTAATGGAGGCCCTGCTAAGCTTATTCGTTCGCTCTATATTTATTGAAAATATGGCACTCGCGTTCTTTTTAGGCATGTGTACGTTTTTAGCAATCTCCAAGAAGGTTCAAGCGGCCATCGGTTTGGGCATTGCCGTGACGGTGGTGTTGACAATCACCGTGCCGGTCAATAATTTGATTTATCACTACTTGCTGGCCGATGGAGCGCTAGCGTGGGCCGGGTTGCCTGATATGGATCTGAGCTTCTTGGGTCTGCTCTCTTATATCGGTGTGATTGCGGCTATCGTGCAAATAATGGAAATGTTTCTCGATAAATTTATGCCAGCACTCTACAACGCATTGGGCGTGTTCCTGCCGTTGATAACAGTCAACTGCGCAATCCTCGGTGCTGCGTTATTTATGGTAGAGCGAGATTATGGGTTTGCCGAAAGTGTCGTCTTTGGCCTCGGCTCTGGGGTAGGGTGGGCACTTGCCGTCATTGCACTGGCGGGTATTCGCGAAAAGCTCAAATACTCTGATGTACCGGAAGGTCTGCAGGGTCTGGGAATCACTTTTATTACCGCTGGCCTCATGGCCATGGGCTTTATGTCCTTTGGCGGTATCGATATCTAGGCGGGATTAAACTGAGATGGATATAACAATTATTTTCGGTGTTGGCATGTTTACGGCGATTGTCCTTGCGCTAGTGGCAGTCATTCTTTATGCGCGCTCCTATTTAGTGAGCACGGGTGAGGTGCATATCCTGATTAACGGCGAGAAGCGCATTACCGTCCCTGCGGGTGGCAAGCTACTGCAGACATTGTCTGAAGCTGATTTGTTTTTACCGTCTGCTTGCGGTGGCGGAGGGACTTGTGCCCAGTGTAAATGCATCATCACTGAAGGTGGTGGGTCGATGTTGCCGACCGAAGAAGGCCATTTTAATCGACGTGAAGCCGCAGAGGGCTGGCGGCTGAGCTGTCAGACCGCCGTCAAGCAAGATATGGAAATTCTGGTTCCGGATGAGGTGTTCGGCGTCAAACAGTGGGAATGTACCGTTGAGTCCAATCCCAACGTGGCTACCTTTATTAAAGAGTTAACGCTGCGGTTGCCGGAAGGGGAGAATGTCAATTTTCGTGCTGGCGGCTATGTGCAGTTGGAGTGTCCCCCGCATCACGTCAAATATTCTGACTTTGATGTAGACGAGGAATATCGCGGTGATTGGGATCGGTTCGGCTTCTTCAAACTCGAGTCAATTGTCGACGAAACGGTTATTCGGGCCTACTCCATGGCGAATTATCCGCAAGAAGAGGGCGTGGTGAAATTCAATATTCGTATTGCCAGTCCTCCACCAGGCAGCCAAGGTATTCCCTGCGGTCTGATGTCTTCGTGGGCCTTTAATCTCAAGCCAGGCGACAAAGTGAAGGTATACGGTCCCTTTGGTGAGTTTTTTGCCAAGGAGACTAAAGCAGAGATGGTGTTTATCGGCGGCGGCGCCGGCATGGCACCGATGCGGTCACTGCTGTTTGATCAGTTAAGGCGACTGCATACCGATCGAAAAATCTCTTTTTGGTATGGCGCCCGATCGCTGCGAGAGATGTTCTACGTTGAAGAGTACGATCAACTGGCGCAAGAAAATGAAAACTTCGAATGGAATGTTGCATTGTCCGATCCTCAGCCTGAAGATGGTTGGGAGGGTTCCACCGGATTTATTCACAATGTCTTGTTTGAAGAGTACCTGAAAAATCACCCGGCACCAGAAGATTGTGAATACTACATGTGTGGTCCGCCGATGATGAATGCGGCGGTTATACAGATGCTAACGTCTCTGGGAGTGGAGCCGGAGAATATCATGCTCGACGATTTCGGTGGTTAAACCTACTTTTGCGTCGTTGCAAAGCCACTCTCGTGAGTGGCTTTTTTGTTTGCTTGCGCTGATTCTCCTCGCGGGCTGTGATCGCCAAACGCCGCCTGTGCAGCTCGGCGGTGACATTATGGGCACTACGTGGGGTGTCAGCTATATCGAGGGGCCACCTGAGCTCACTCCGGGCCAGGTACAGCAAGGGGTTGAGGCGTTGCTGGCGCAGGTTAATCTGAGCATGTCTACCTACCGCACTGATTCCGAGATTAGCACGTTCAATGCGATTGATACGCAGACATGGTTTTCATCTTCGGCCGAATTCTTCGCAGTTCTTAAGGCGGCGCTCGACGTTGGCCAAAAGAGCAAAGGCGCTTACGACGTGACGGTCGGCGCACTGGTTGATTTGTGGGGTTTTGGTCCGGGCGATATAGTAGATGCGCCCCCCGCACAAGATGAGATAGCGGATCTGATGAGTCGAGTAGGACAGTCTAATCTTCGCCTAGATGTTCAGAACCGCAGTATTCTAAAGCAGAGTGATCTGTCTGTTGATGTGTCTTCGCTGGCTAAGGGCTATGCCGTCGATCGAGTCGCTGAGTGGCTGTCGGCGCAGGGCGTTAGACGCTACATGGTGGAAGTCGGTGGGGAGATGCGTTTGTCTGGACTCAGTGGTCGGGGCGATCCGTGGCGGATAGCGATCGAGGAGCCAAAAATCAGCGAGCGTTCTATTGCGATCACGTTAAGCTTGACGGATGTGGCAATCGCGACCTCGGGGGACTACCGCAATTATTTTGAAGCTAATGGTCGTCGCTACTCCCATAGCATTGACCCTAGAACCGGATACCCCGTTACGCATGATTTAGTGTCTGTTACTGTGGTGCATCAAAGCTGTATGATGGCCGATGCGTGGGCCACTGCTCTCACTGTCCTTGGGGCCGAGAAAGCAATGGCGGTAGCGCAAGCACAAGGATTGGCGGTATATTTCATTCGGAGGCTAGATGATGAGTTTGTGCACAGTCAAACACCGTTATTTTCGGCCTATCTACCGGCTGCAGAACTTTAGTGTTTACCTCTAAATAGAAGAGCTGTTATATGACATTATTTTTGATCAGTATATTGGTGATGGGTTTGGTTATGGCAGGCATGGCCGTTGGCGTGTTGGCGGGACGTGCGCCAATTAAAGGTTCCTGCGGAGGCATGGGAGCGCTGGGTGTCGACACAGCCTGTGACCTCTGTGGAGGGAACCCCCAACGCTGCGAAGAGGAGACTCGCAGCACGGAACCGGGCAAGGACAATCCCTCGCAGTATTACCGAGCGGATAAATAGAGCCGGATGATTCTCGGTTGAGATTTCTCCGTAACCCGATGCTGAATTACGCACCCTTTATTGGTATACGCTACAGCTTTAGTCGCAAACGTAATCGATTCACGTCTGTTATCGCTACAGTCTCCATGCTGGGAATGGTCTTGGGCGTTGCGAGTCTCATTGTGGTGTTAGCCGTGATGAATGGCTTTGCGGGTGAGTTGCGGGGTCGAATTTTGTCTCTTGTGCCGCACGGTTTCGTGGAGAGTACAGGGGAGGGGGTTGGACAGTGGCGTGACCTGCTGAGCGACATTGAAGGCATGGAGGGCGTAGTCGCCGTTTCACCGTACATTACAGAAAAAGCCATTCTTGGTACTGCTTATATGCAGCGTGGTGCTGTGATCACCGCCATTGATCCTCAACTCGAAAGTAAGGTGTCAGGCCTCGCCAATGCGATGATCACTGGCGATCTTCAGAGTCTCGAGAATGGCGGCTTCAACGTTGTGCTAGGCGCTTCACTCGCCAACATTTTGAGAGTCGGTCTCGGAGATTATGTCGACGTCACTGTGCCTCGCCTGACCGTTACGCCTCTGGGTATGTTCCCTCGCAACAAACGGCTGCAGGTGACCGGCCTGTTTGAAATCGGTGCGCAGCCTGATGCCTTTCAGGCCTATGTGTCGCTTGCGACAGGCCAAAAGTTACTCGGCAGCAAGGGCCGAGTCGATGGCTTGCAGATCAAAACCCGTGATCTGTTTGCAGCGCCTGAAATCATGCGCGGTGTGGCCATACAGCTTCCCGATACTTATTCGGTAAAGGATTGGAGCCAGACACAAGGTTCGCTGTTTAGCGCAGTAAAATTGGAAAAGCTCATGGTGAGTTTATTGCTGCTGAGTGTCGTGGCGGTTGCCGCGTTCAATATCGTCTCAACATTGGTGATGTCAGTGGCGGAGAAACGCCGAGACATCGCCGTATTGCGCACGATGGGTGCAAGGGCGGGCGGCATCATGGCTATTTTTGTCGCTCATGGGTTGGCGCTTTCGGGTGTTGGAATTACCGTCGGTGCCCTGGTAGGCGTATTTCTGGCCACCAATATTGCCACCATTATCGCTGCCCTGGAGCGTACACTGGGCATGAAGCTATTCGATCCGTCAGTGTATTTTATCAGTGAATTGCCCGCCGACTTGCAGAGTTTCGATGTGGCCGTGGTGGTGGCAGCCTCAGTGTTATTGAGTCTTCTGGCCACTCTCTATCCCGCCTGGCGTGCGGCCTGTATCGCGCCTGCAGAGGTATTGCGTTATGAGTAAAGTGGTATTGCAGTGCGAGGGATTATCGCGCGTTTATGAAGATGGCGACCGCTCCGTAACCGTTTTGCGTGGTGTTGATCTGACGCTACTTTCCGGCGAAAAAATTGCTGTGGTTGGCGGGTCCGGTTCAGGAAAATCCACGCTCTTAAATCTGCTGGGTGGCCTGGATAATCCCAGTAACGGCCGGGTTCTAATGAACGGCAAAGATTTGTCTAAACTCGATGAACGGGCATTGTGCCAGCTGCGTAATTCGCAATTGGGTTTTGTTTATCAGTTTCATCATTTATTGCCGGAATTTGATGCGCGGGAAAATGTCGCGATGCCTCTGTTGATTGGAGGAACGGTACGAAAAGACGCCTGGCTTATTGCGGAGGCCATGCTGGAGCGTGTCGGTATGGCGCACCGCCTGGCTCATAGGCCTGCGCATTTGTCTGGGGGTGAACGACAGCGCGTGGCAATTGCTCGGGCGCTGGTTGCTCGTCCAGACTGCGTTTTGCTGGATGAGCCGACTGGAAACCTAGACCCCACCTCTGCAGGACAGGTGCTGGATTTGATCGATGAGCTCGGTCAGGATGAGGCTTCTTTTGTCGTGGTAACTCATGATCCCGCTATTGCCGCGCACATGAATCGTACGCTGGAATTACGTGATGGCATTTTGCAGGAGCTGATGTGACCGGTACAGAGCGACTGCGTATCGCTGTGCGTTATACCTTTGCCTTTGGCCAAGGACATTTATCAGCGTTTCTGTCATCGCTGTCGATACTGGGGCTGGTGCTGGCAATCAGTCTACTGATTATTGTGCTCTCTGTTATGAACGGCTTCGATAAGGAAATGCGTGAGCGGATACTCTCTTTGGTGCCACATATTACGATGTACTCTGACATGCCTATTGGTGATTGGCACAAGAATGTCGAGTTGCTAAAAGCCCATCCCGACGTGGAACAAGTCATACCTTTCGCTCAATTTGACGCTCTCATTATGCGTGGCACAGACATCGAAACTGTACGCGGAATTGGTCTAGACCCCAGTCAAAATGGTGCTTTTGCGCCGCTTGTGCCCTATCTCGAAGCGCAGCAAGCGGCCCATTTTCGGCAGCAGAAAGACGGACTCATTTTGGGCGCTGGTGTGGCGGAACATTTGGGCGTCACAGTGGGCGAGCGTGTGAACTTGATTGTGCCCGGTGCGGGGCGCACAGGGGAACTCGGGCCTACTCGGTTTAAAACGGTTCAGTTAAGCGCGATATTGAGTACTGGAACTGAGCTTGATCAGTCTGTTGCCCTGGTGCATTTGACGCTCGCGTCTGATCTGGCGGGGCTGCATGGGGAGGTCAGCGGCTTCCGCATTACGACACGCGAACTGTTCAATGTGCAGACTATCGCATGGGATTTACAGCGTACCCTCCCTCCTGGTTTCTACAGTACAAACTGGATGATGACACATGGCAACCTCTATTCGGCGATACAGCTGTCGCGTGATCTGATATCCATACTGTTGTTCTCCATAATCGCGGTGGCTGCGTTTAATGTCGTATCCTCTCTCGTACTGGTGGTGATGGATAAACAGGGCAATATCGCGATTTTGCGCACGCTGGGCGCTACTGGCGCCGATATTGCGTGGGTTTTCGTATTACAGGGTGCCATGATCGGTTTGGTCGGTGTGGTGCTGGGCAGTGTTGCGGGGGCTCTGGGCAGTCAGGCAGTCCCCAGCCTTGTGAGCTGGCTGGAACAACTACTGGGAATGCGATTCCTCAACACGGATGTATACCCGGTGTCGTTTCTACCTATAGATCTGCTGCTGCGAGATGTCATGACCGTTGGTGGGGTTGCTCTAGCGATGTGTGTGATTGCAGCGATTTATCCGGCCAGACGCGCCGCAAAAATGTCACCGGCACTAATACTTAGTCAGGACCGTTAAAGATTCTGGCCTCTCGCTTGCGTTTGCGCTCTTTCCAGAGACGTGCGACACGCCAGCGCCACAGTAGGCTGATCACAAAATAACCGACACATCCGCAAAACAGTCCGCAAATCAGGCACCCCACGAGAAAGGGCTTCCAGATTGCAGCGAGGCTGTTACTCAGCCAGAATACACTCAGTTCAAAGTCAACGTGCTGCAGTGGAACGTCGATAATCAACGCGCCAATTTTGTAGGCCATGAAAAACAGAGGGGCGATGGTAATCGGGTTGGTGACGAATACCAGGCCGACCGATAAAGGTAGATTGCAACGCAACAATACCGCCAGCACTGCTGCTGCAATCGTCTGGCCAGGTATTGGCATAAAGGCGACAAACAGCCCGACAAAAAATGCCATGGCGGCAGAATAACGATTGATATGCCACAGATTGCTGGCATAGATCCAGTTCCCAAGAAAACTCAGCCCTTTAATCTTTCGGATGGTCGCAAGACTGGGGACGATTTTTTGAAGAGCTTCTTTAGGCATTAAATACGTGACCGCAAGTGCGCTGTCATTGACCTTAGGTATGTGATTGACTGGTTACGATACTGTGCCGTAACCGGATCGCGAAGGCCAGTATTATGAACCGCGAGATGGCTATTATGCGCCATCATCGCTGACTTTCAAAATCCAACGACAGAGCCGGACTACTTTGCGTTTAGGGGGTCGCTCTATGCAGTGGATGATTGGCATGGTGTCAGGCACTATCTTTGTCGGCTGGTGGCCGTTTTTACCGTCTTCGGTCTGGTGTGTCTTGTTCGCGGCTATTGCCATGGTTGCACTGTGCTGGAGGACAGTGGCTGCCCGAGTGACGTGCGGATTGGCCTGTGGTTGTTTTCTGGGTCTGGCGCACGGCACGGTGTTGTTGCAACACCGCTTGGTCGATGCGTGTGTCGGGGTTCCGTTAGTCGTCACTGGGACTGTATCTTCGCTGCCCACCGAAAGTCGTATGCTCAACGATGGTTTACGTCAGCGATTCGAATTTTCGGTGCGAGACATATCGCCATCGCGCTGTGTGGGACCCTCGAAGCTCATTCTGTCCTACTATGGCGATTACAAGATTCGTCCTGCAGACGAGTGGCAGTTTGAGGTCAAGCTGCGTAAGCCATGGGGACTTGCGAACCCTGGCTCATTCAATATGCAGGCCTGGCTCGCCCAGCGAGGTGTTGGCGGTGTCGGCAGTATCCGCAAGTCTAGCGAGACACGTCAAGAACCCCAGATCGCAGGTCTCTTTGTAAAACACCATCGTCTTCGCCAGGCCATCAGTGAGCATATGGGTCGTCTTGATCTGAACCCGGAGGTCATCGGTATTTTGCGGGCCATTACCGTGGCAGATAAAGCCGGTATTGATCATCAATTGTGGTTTCTTTTTCAGCAATTCGGGATTAATCATTTGTTGGTGATCTCTGGGCTTCATATCGGCATGATTGCGGGCGTAGGCTATTTGTTAGGCGGTATTGTGCAGCGTCTTTTTTTTACCACAGGATTTTTAAGCGGTTGCCTGCCGGGCGCCCTCGCTCTACTTTTGGCGAGCCTTTACAGTGCTCTGGCGGGCTTTTCGCTCCCTACTCAGCGTGCTTTGTGCATGCTAAGTTGCTTTGTGATAGCCGCCTTGGCGGCGCGCAGAAGCGGCGCATCCAGAAATCTGCTAATGGCGGCAACAGTAGTACTCGCACTCAACCCATTAGCGGCAGTGGGGAGCGGGTTTTGGCTTTCCTTCGGTGCTGTGGCGGCGTTGCTGTGGTTGGCCAAATGGCAGCAGGGCATGGGTGCGATACCTCGGCTGTTCCATACTCATGGGTTCATGTCGCTGGTGATGCTGCCTTTGGGCGCGTTATTCTTTGGTGGTGGCAGCCTGGTTGGGATGCTGGCTAACGTGCTGATGATTCCACTTATCGGCGTGGTGGTAGTGCCTCTGGCGCTTATGGCTGTAGTCACTTTTCTCTGTGGATGGCCGGTAGCGTCAATACTTTGGCAGTTGGCAGGTTGGCCGTTAGAGCAGATCCTGCCATGGGCCAAGGGCCTGTCGAGTATGAGTGGCACATGGTTGTACTTTCCTCTGACAGCTAACCTGCCACAGGTTCTCGCCGGCATAGTGGCGATCATTTTATTGATTCTTCCGGGCAAGAGTTTACTGAAATTATTGGTACCGGTATTGGCGCTGCCTCTGTTGCTGCCGCCGAGTCCGTCATCAAATGTGCCCTCCCTCGACACACGCGTGACCGTGCTGGACGTCGGGCAGGGCACCGCAGTGGTCGTACGCTCAGGAGGCCGCGTGTTGGTATACGATACGGGTGGAGGTAATCCTGATGGGATGAATATGGGTTCGATGGTTATCCTGCCTTTCCTTCAGCTGCAGGGTGTGAATGTGCTGGACACACTGGTGATTAGTCACCCAGATCTTGATCACAGTGCTGGCGCCAAGGATGTGTTGGCTGCGCTGCCCGTTGACCGCTTGCGTTTTGGTGGCGAGGGCCTTCAGTATGGTAAGGGTAGGCCGTGTATCGCAGGCGAATCCTGGCGCTGGCCTGGGGGACAGGTCTTTCAGTTTCTATCTCCGGCGATAGAGACAACGCGTCGCAGCAACGACAGTTCTTGTGTATTACAGATTGAGGTGGGGGACTATCGTTTCTTGCTGCCCGGCGATATTGAGAATGAACGGGAGCGGACACTGGTGCGTTACTGGGGAGAGAAACTCAGCAGCGAATGGCTTCTGGCGGCCCATCACGGCAGTAAAACATCGTCCTCTCTGGCGTTCCTTAAGCACACACGGCCGCAAGCTGCAGTGATCAGTAGCGGCTATGCAAACCGCTTTGGGCATCCGCATTCGAGCGTGATCCAAAGATTACAGGACACGGATGTGTCGCTCTATCACACCGCTGCAGAGGGCGCTCTGGAGTTTAAAATAGTGCCCGGGGAGGCGCTGGAGGTCAGCGCCTACCGAGAAATTCACCGGCGCTACTGGATGTGACACTAGTCCCGCTTCACGCTCCACCTGTGGTGTCGTATAATACGCCAGTATTAAACCTGAATTGGGCGACGTTGTGCTTGAACTGTTAATGGCTGGCGGATGGTTGATGGTGCTGATAGTGCTGTGCTCTATCTTAGTGCTGGCAATTTGTATTGACCGCCTCTATACCCTTAATCCGAAGAAGATCGCACCCCCGCATCTGTTAGCAACAGTCTGGAAGCAACTCAAAAAAGGGGAACTGGACGGGCCTAGGCTACGCACACTGAGACAATCCTCTCCGTTGGGCCGTATTCTTGCGGCGGGATTGGCCAACGCCCATCACGGTCGAGATGTTATGAAGGAAAGCATCCAGGAGGCGGCTGCGCATGTAGTGCACGACTTGGAGCGTTATCTGAATACACTTGGCACAATCGCCGCGGTGGCACCCCTGTTGGGATTGCTCGGTACAGTGGTGGGTATGATTGACGTGTTTGCCGAAATAATGGTGCAGGGTACCGGTAATGCCAGCGCTCTTGCCGGAGGCATCTCAGAGGCCCTGATCACGACGGCTGGAGGGCTGACGGTGGCGATTCCAGCCATTGTGATGCACCGTTATTTTGTTGGCAAAATCGATGCGATCGTAGTTGAGTTGGAGCAGGAGACCATCACGTTGGTTGATGCGCTGCACAGTGAAGAAAATACGGAAGTGACTGTTTGAAGTTTAGACGACACGCGCGTGAAGAGGTCGGCATTAACCTGACACCGCTAATCGACGTGGTTTTTTTGCTGTTGATTTTTTTTATGGTCTCAACCACGTTTACACGTGAGACCCAATTGAGCATTGATTTACCTGAGGCTCAGGGCCAGCCGAAACAAGCGATGGAGGAACCTATTGAGATCTTGATCGATGAGTCTGGCACCTATCGCGTTAATGGCGAGGTCCTGATCGACAACCAGATGCGCACCTTGCAAGCCGCAATATACAGGTTGTCCGCTGGGGACACGACGATGCCTATGTCCATCATGGCCGATGCGCAGGCCGCGCATCAGGATGTTGTAAAGGCAATGGATGCTGCGGGCCAGATGGGCTATGTGCATTTGACGATCACCACCAGGCAGCCAGCGGCTCCGTCAGCATTGTCTGGCGGTCGCGACGGGCGCTGATCTGACCCTACTGTACTTTCACGGAGCTTTGCATGGCATACACAGTAGTTATACCGGCGCGTTACGGGTCGACCCGATTGCCAGGCAAACCTCTGCTCGAGATACAGGGCAAGACGATGGTGCAAAGAGTCTGGGAGCAGGCGTGTCTAAGCGGGGCTGAGCGGGTCGTGATTGCAACCGATGATAGCCGTATAGTAGAGGTCGCTCAGGCCTTTGGTGCTCAGGTGTGCATGACGTCTGTAGAACATTCTTCCGGCACGGACCGCCTGCAGGAAGTCGTTGCGGAACTGGGTTTGGCTGACGACCATCGTGTTGTCAATGTGCAAGGCGATGAACCCCTGATTCCTCCCCAAGTTATTGATCAAGTCGCTGCTAATTTGAGCGCCCATCCGCATGCCAGCATTGCCACGTTGTGCGAGGATATTGACGATATAGAAGACCTCATTAATCCTAATGTGGTTAAAGTCATCAGCGACGCACAAGGCATGGCCTTGTATTTTAGCCGAGCACCTATTCCATGGCCAAGGGATGCGTTTATTCAAGCGCGCGACGTGATGCCCAGTGCCGGAAACTGGTATCGCCATATAGGTCTTTATGCTTACCGGGTTGAGTTTCTGCACCAGTTTGTCAGTTGGCCTGTTGCGCCCGAGGAGCAGTTAGAAAGCTTGGAACAGTTGCGTGCTTTGCACAATGGAGTTGGCATTCATGTCGATAGGGCAGTGCACACTGTCCCTGCCGGCGTTGATACACACGACGATTTACTGCTGGTGCGTAATCTATTAAAAGGAAAGCGTTAAAATTGCCTATTGAGCAGATACGAGACGATGAAATTTTACCGCGATAAGCTCATGCGTAAGCATAATACGCTCGCTTTGCAAGCGCGAGCAGACGCTTTTGTGTGTGTTACCAATGACGATGAACTGCTGGAGTCTCTTGGTTGGGCGAGGACTGAAGGCGTTGCTGTCGTTGTGCTTGGACAAGGCAGTAATATCGTTTTAGCCGGTGATGTGCAGGCGCTGGTGGTGCAGCAGGCAGTGCGCGGCATTGAGGTATTAGACACGCTAAACAGTGATGTTATTTTGCGCGTAGCAGCCGGGGAAAACTGGCACGAGTTGGTGCAGTGGACGTTGCAGCAAGGCTATTACGGATTGGAAAATCTTGCGCTGATTCCCGGCACAGTCGGTGCGTCACCGATTCAAAATATAGGCGCCTACGGGGTCGAACTACAGTCAGTCTTGTTACAGGTACATGCTAGGCAGATAGCGGATGATAAACCGGTGACGCTAGACAATGCAGCCTGTCAGTTTAACTATCGAGACAGTATATTTAAGCGCGAGTGCAAAGATCAGCTGGTCATTACCGCGATCGACATTCAGTTGTCTCGGCGTTCGAGTGTCAATATCAGCTATCCTGCTCTGGCGACTTTTTTTGCTGAACGTCCTGATGTTGAGCCGACCCCTCAGACGGTATTTGACGCGGTTGTCAGCATCCGTCGTAGTAAGCTGCCAGACCCCTCGATTGAACCCAATGTAGGCAGTTTTTTTAAGAATCCATTGCTGCGTTCAGAAATGGCAGCGCTGTTGCTCGCCAAACATCCCGGTCTGCCGTGTTTTTCTCAAGCCGACGGCAGCGTTAAAGTCTCTGCCGCATGGATGATCGACCAGTGCAGGTGGAAAGGTCATCGAGCAGATGATCTAGGCGTGCACCCACAACACGCACTTGTGCTGGTCAATTATGGTAGTGACAGCGGCGCACAATTATTGGCGCTGGCCAGCGAAATAGTCAGCTCAGTGCATGACGCATTTGGCGTGGAGCTGGAAGTTGAGCCGAGGATATATGGGCTTAATCCGTGAGTAAGTTCGATCACAAAGCATTCGTCAATGCGCTCACGACACGGCCGGGTGTCTACCAGATGTACGATGATGCGGGTGGACTGTTGTATGTGGGCAAGGCTAAAAATCTAAAAAACCGTGTGGGGAGTTATTTTCGGGCCAGTGGCCTGACGGATAAAACGATGGCTCTTGTGGCTAAGATTCAGGATATTCAGGTGACCGTGACAACGACTGAAGTCGATGCGCTGTTACTGGAACATAACCTGATCAAGACACAGCAACCGCCTTACAATGTGCTGCTGCGCGACGACAAAACGTATCCCTATATTTTTCTTTCCAATGACGATGACTTCCCGAGAATTGCCATGCACCGTGGCGCCAAGAGACGCAAGGGCCAGTACTTTGGGCCCTATCCCAGCGCCGGCGCAGTGCGCGAATCTATGCATTTTCTGCAAAAAGTATTCAAAGTACGGCAGTGCGAAGATAGTTATTTCAAGAATCGATCACGCCCCTGTCTGCAGTACCAGATAGAACGCTGCAGCGGGCCTTGCGTAGATCTTGTGACTAAGGAGGACTACGCCCAACAGGTCGAAAGTACGAGTTTGTTTTTGAGTGGGAAATCTCAGCAACTGATGGTTCGACTGGCAGACGATATGGAGCAAGCTGCAGCGCAACTGTCCTACGAAAAAGCGGCAATATATCGCGATCAGATTAGTCATTTGCAGCACGTACAAGCAAGTCAGGGTATCGAGGGAGTCACTGGAGATCTGGATATCATTGCAGCTGCTGCGTCACACGGGCGAGCGTGTGTGCAGGTGCTATTTGTACGAGAGGCGAGGGTGTTAGGCAGTAAAACGTATTACCCGCCGCTAAAGCTACAGGAGGGAGTAGAACAACTGCTGGCGGCATTTATCCCGCAGTTTTATCTCGGCTTGGGCAGAGCGATCCCGGCAGAAATTATTGTCAATGCTGAGCCAGACAGCGCCGATATAATCGCCCAAGCACTCTCAGTGCAGTCTGAACGAAAGGTGAAGTTACGCAGTCGGGTGCGTGAATCACGCGCTCAATGGTTGATGCTGGCACAGCAAACAGCCGAAACCAATCTCACCGCGCACTTGGCCGGACGCCAGACCATGCTGGGACGGCTGCAGGCCTTGCAGGATTTGTTGGGTTTGTCGCAGCTGCCAGAACGCATGGAGTGTTTCGACATCAGCCATAGCTCTGGCGAGGCGACAGTCGCTTCGTGTGTTGTGTTTGATCAACATGGCCCGCGCAAGGTCGATTACCGTACCTTCAATATCGAGGGCGTCACCCCCGGCGATGACTACGGCGCGATGCACCAGGCTCTTGAGCGTCGTTACAAAAGGCTGAAGACCACAGAGGCTAAAATGCCTGATGTCCTTCTGATAGACGGGGGTAAGGGACAGGTTGCTCAGGCCATGTCGGTCCTTAACGATCTGCAAGTTTCTGGGGTTGAGGTTGTGGGGGTCGCAAAGGGGGTCACGCGCAAGGCCGGACTCGAAACGTTAATTAACGGCGAGACAGGGGAGCAGATTCAGTTGCCACCAGACCATCCTGCCCTGCACTTGATACAGCATATACGCGATGAGGCGCACCGCTTCGCGATCACCGGTCACCGTGGCCGGCGCGATAAAGCCCGTCAGCGTTCAGCGCTGCAGGACATTCCCGGTGTGGGTGCTAAGCGCCGCCGTGAACTGCTGCGTCACTTTGGCAGTGCACAAGGCGTACAGAACGCAAACATTGATGAATTGAAAAAGATTTCGGGCATTAGCGCGGCGATTGCACAACAGATATACGATCACCTACACAACGTATAATAATGTGTTACGGACGGTTTCACAGGTAAGCTGGTCTGAACGCGCATTCGAGTGGCACACGCAGCGCTAACGATAACTGGGGGTGGTGGTCAGCGTGCGAGGGCGCCTATGTGTTGTTCTTTCGAATACCCTTGAGTGACTGTTAGCGCGGCTGGATCCAGACCAGAAAGAATGTTGCTTGGGTGCAGCGTTTGAATCAGAGGGCGGGCATGGGTTAGTATGCGTTAGGCATTAGTCGTGTCTGTTTAGCATATATAGCTGTTAGTTTTTATAAGGATATCGAAGCACTTGCCCATCACTATTCCCAATGCGCTGACGATTTTGAGAATTCTACTGATCCCTGTGCTGGTGGTGGTGTTCTATCTGCCGTTCAAAAATCATTTGCTGTTTGCAGCGGGGATTTTTGCCTTTGCAGCGATAACCGATTGGGTAGATGGCTATCTCGCGCGACGGCTTGGTCAGATGACAGCCTTTGGCGCTTTTCTCGACCCGGTGGCAGACAAATTAATGGTCACTATCGCTCTAGTTTTGCTTGTTGAGCGTCATGATACGCTGTTGTTCACGTTGGCCGCCTGCGTGATTATTGGTCGCGAGATTGTGGTGTCGGCGCTGCGAGAGTGGATGGCGGAGCTTGGAGAGCGCACATCCGTGGCGGTTTCTTATATTGGCAAGGTTAAAACAGCCTTTCAGATGATTGCGATAACAGGCCTGCTGGCGATTGGTCCTCGTGGGGACGAAGACTGGCAACTGGCACTGTGCTATGTGGTGTTATACACCGCCGCAGTGCTGACCCTGTGGTCTATGGTGGTCTATCTTAAAGCCGCCTGGGTCGTCATTAAAGAGCAAGATAAACCTATTTAATTCAATTGGTTGCGGGATTTTTGTTGGAATTCGCTTGACTATAGAGACGCCGTGCATACAATAGCCCCCACTCAGAGGCGCAGATGTTTATATCGCCGCTGTGTGCGGGAATAGCTCAGTTGGTAGAGCGCAACCTTGCCAAGGTTGAGGTCGCCGGTTCGAACCCGGTTTCCCGCTCCACCTCCCAATAAGGCTCGGTGGCAGAGTGGTCATGTAGTGGACTGCAACTCCGCGCACGCCGGTTCGATTCCGGCCCGAGCCTCCAATACCCCCCCGCGCCTTTATTGACCTGGCGCCGAAAACCCCCCGAAAACCAACGATAGCGAGACTTTCGGGCCTATCTGGTCCTATCTGGTTGTATCACTTAAACGGCCTAAACTTGCCATTGCGTTTCCCCGATGGTAACAATGTGGTAATAATTGATCCGGGATAACGCGTTTTTAGGTGGTAATAAAATTATTACCACCGTTTACGGACACGGGTTAGGGAGTCGCGTTATTTTTATTACCAGTACGAACACGGGTTCGGGAGTGGTTTATATGTCGAATAATGATAGCGCGACATTAGGATCTAGCCCCCACCTGCCACCTGTGGTGCGCGAACGGGGCTTGTCTGAGTTGCATGTCTACTTGCCATAGAACACCCAACCCCCGCAGCACCCACGCTGCCAAATGAAAGTGTGCACATGATAACCCACTCCCGGCGCCTGTATATAAGAAGAGAAAAGCTGCTTAATCAGTGAGCGCAGACGGCTTGTAGTGTGGTTTCTTTGACGGTGTCAGGTTCAGCGTGCACCCACTTTGGCTCAGGAGTAAATGTCGATGTAGCATCACCTTTAGCCATCGGGAGTTTGTAAGTTGAAAAGCTCAAGGCCATATCCTGCAAGGTCTCGCAGTCAGCCTTGTAATACACCTTATAAGACATATCCCCATTGAATGGCTCCAAGAGGTCTTCAATCAGCCAAAAGTACACCAGCCCGTCAACCTTTCTGATGCGGTCTAAATCCACGTAGTTCTTACTGCCGCTAAGGGCACTCTCGGTCACCTCAGTCCACTCAGCCCAGCTGCCAGCAGAGAACATTAGGGAGAGTGTAAGCGTTGATGTCAGTAGTAAGTATTTCATCAGTGATTGCAGACGGCTTTCAATTTGGCGTCTCCAGTGCTGCTACGTCTAACGTATTCCCACCGTGGCTCAGGAGTAAATGTGTCCTTGGCGTTACCTTCTGCCATCGGCAACTCGTAGGCTGATATACTCAACTGCATCTCCCGAAAGGTCTCGCAGTCACCTTTGTAATATGTCTTGGTGGACATTAGCCCGTTGAATGGCTCCAAGAGGTCCACAACCTCCCAATAATAAACCAGCCCGTTACTCTTTCTGATCCTGTCGAAGTCAAGGTACCACTTATTGCCATTGCTGACGCCCATATAAGTCCATTCAGCGGAACTGCCAGCAGAAAACATCAGCGAGAGTGTAAGCGTTGATGTCAGAAGTAGAGTCTTCAGTAGTGAAGGCAGATGGCTTGCAAACTGCTTGTTGATCATGTTTACTCCTTAAGAGGTTATGCTTTTTTATATTACTGCTTTAACTCCATCATATCTGATGTTTATTCACTCGCCCATAACGGGGGTGGGATATAGGGAAAACCCTATGACCTGCTCCACACAGCTGAACATCAAGCGGGACACAGGTGGACATCGCTGGACGCCCTGCTATGGCTCATGAGTCTAGTTAAGCATGCGCATGTTTACCAACATATGCAGTCACCGTTGCTAGGATAGACGGAGAAATTTCAGGCTTTAGATCACGCCTGGCAACAAAAGTAGCCATCCCCGAAACCACTGTAAGATGATCAAGCGTATTTCCTTTCGCTTCAAATCTCACTGCTAAAAGGAGAAACATAGCTGCCGCTAAATCCGACGCAACAGCGTTTCCATCGTCGTATGTTTCAATCTTTTTTCCGTATACATCCTCGACTGAATTAAACATGTCTTGTAATAACCCGCCTCTGTCTTGGTAAGATAGATCGTCAAGGCAGTTTTTACCCACATAGGATGCGACGAGTGCTCCTATATTGACTCCAATTTGGAGCCTCACTTTTGTTTTCTTGGCCCACTTAAACATTATTCAGTTCCTGTCTTATAATTGAGATTATTATTCATATTGTTCGGTGTGCGCTGTGTGTCGAAAGCAGACCCCCAGGTAAGATTAGCCTAATTTCCGTTGTTGCGCCAAAGCCCGCCTAGTGCGAGTTTTTTGTTGGTCGGGATACCAGATGCCTATGTATTGGGTTTAACTCCAGCTGCGCCTGCGCCAGGTGATCGCTACGTGATTACTTTAAAAGCGGTCCTAAACGAATCACCCTGTCATCATAATATGAATTGCACGGTCACCTCAGCGAACAACTTTTCAGGGCAGTAGGCGGGTATGTCGCGAATTTTTCTAGTTCAATTAGCAGGATCAGTCAGGAAATTTAATCTCAATAGGCCGTTAGGCCGTTTATTTGTCCTATACTTCCTAGTTAATTTCCTTTTTAACATAGAGGGTTTGAAATTAGTTTGTCAACTGGGCATGAGTAAGTTGCAAGATGCACAGACCTCAATAATTGATTATGCTAGTCATGTTAGGCAACAATGAACTATGACAAAGGAGTTCAATAATGTTCGGTTTTTTTAAAGAAAAAAAAATAGTAGCGGAAGCATTTACTGATGGCCGTTGGAACATAATGCAGTATACGGGCATCGACATAGAAAAAATGAAAGGTATGGAAAAAAGTGATTTGATGGATAGGTTACTTGAAATACTAAAGAACCTTCCCGATAGAACATACTCTTCTACGCAAATGGTTATAGCTACATGGGAAGCAACAATTGAATTTGCTAAGAAAAAAACGCTAAGCTCCGGTCATCCTCTAGCAGGAAAGGCACAAGACCTTGAGGCAGGACTTATACTCTTTCGCTCAAGTAGCGGCGGAGTTCTCTGAGAAGCTTTTTATCTAGTGAGCTATGCAGGTATTTTGTCGGCGAAAGCCCCGCTCAACTTTTAATAATCCCTAGATACTCATTAGTTTGTGAGGCTGAGAGTACTTAATTCCTATCATTTGGAGGCATAATGCTAGCTATCTCATTCATAAATTTAGGGTAATCGCGAATGATGTCTGGGCGTTCCTGCATCAGCATGGATAGACCAAGCGCTCTTGCATTCTGCGGTTCTGAAATTTTGTTAAAGATATTACAATGATACTCAGCATCAGCCATGCATTGCTCTGGCGAAATTCCTATTGCTTGCATCCTACCCAGATATGTCGCCATCAACCAATCTAAGCTCTTGAGGTTTGGATGCATCTTTTTCGCTGAAAAATACGTCTTCACGTTCTTGTTAACTATCTCTTCTCCCACGACCTCACTATCTACGAGACTCTTTAAAAATTTAAACACGCTACTACTCCTATGCAGATTTTGCCGTTCTTTAAGCATAGCAGTATTTAAGTATCTTGCTTAAATGCGTAGCAGACACAATATTTAGAGGCCAACCCATCTAGTTTCCACCCCAAATTCACCCCAAAAAGTCTAAGCACCTATATATATACCCATACGTGGGGGTGGTCACCTGCGGGGGGGGGCTATAAAGTCTCTGAAGACTGCAAGGTGCAATGCGCCCTGTCGATAGTGACGTCGTCTCATCGATTCAGCGTCATGCGGCTATGACTTGGGCCCAGCGACTCAAGCGCGTGTTCAATATCGACATTGAGGTTTGCAGTCGCTGCGGTGGGTCTGTCAAAGTCATCGCTTGCATCGAGGAGCAGGACGCCATCGACCGGATCCTGGCTCATCTTGAGAGCAAGGAACACAACACCCCCGCTTTGCCACACCTGGCACCACCGACCAGAGCGCCACCTGGCACGCTGTCTCTTTTCGCCGGGACGGAGTTTCATCAGCAGGGACGCCACTGAAAACCCCATGGCACGGACTGCTGCGGGCTCTCGTTCAGGAATGGACGAATATGAATTGCACGATCACCTCAGCGAACAACTTTCTAGTAGGCATCAGGAAGCTGCGTAAAGCCTGAGCCTTCTCAAGCCCGCCTAGTGCGGGTTTTTTGTTGCCTGGGAATGCCTTGGTGG
Source organism: Halioglobus sp. Uisw_031 (assembly GCF_047729875.1). Taxonomy (NCBI): domain Bacteria; kingdom Pseudomonadati; phylum Pseudomonadota; class Gammaproteobacteria; order Cellvibrionales; family Halieaceae; genus Halioglobus; species Halioglobus sp. Uisw_031. The sequence goes on from NZ_CP159826.1 coordinate 1,695,052, forward strand.
TGGTAATAAATTGGTAATAAGACCCCCGAAAACCGCATAGGTATAAGATAGTCGGAGGCGGCCCGAGCCTCCAATCAGATCAATGACGTAAACTTCTCTAGCATTCCTTAGCTTAAATTTGACGGTGTTTCTTGCTATAGTTTGTCGCGATTGCACAAGACGTGTTGGTCCGGCTGAGGCTGGGCATTTTCTGCGGTCTGCGCCGTGCCACTGAGGCACCATCAATTGTGAGGCTAGGCAATAATGAAATACCCCGAGAATTCCAATTGGGTTAACCAGCATGCTGATCGATTGCAGCGTTTTGACGCTGCTCGCTTGATTCCACGCGATCTGAAGTGCGGGCTCAAGGCACTGCTGGTTACACTAGCGCTTATTGGCCTTGTGGCGTGTGATTCGTCCGGCAACTCCAACATAGATGCTTCTCCTCTAATTATCCCAGACAGCCCCGTGGATACAGATGACGACGGTGCTCTAGATGACTCCGATGACTCGGATGACTCGGATGACTCGGATGACTCGGGTGACTCGGGTGACTCGGGTGACTCGGGTGACTCGGATGACTCGGATGACTCGGCTGACTCGGGTGACGCGGATGACTCGGGTGACGCGGATGACTCGGGTGACCTGGGTGACACAGACACAGACACCTCGCTGCGGACAGCAGATTTTTCTGTTCGTGAAAGTGTCGGCCAACTTCACGTCACGGGGGCCGAGGAGGGCTTGCAGCTTGAGGTTTATAATGCCTCAGGTAATAAAGTGTCCAGCGGTGAAACCGATTTTATGGGCAGCTTAATCTTCCGCAACTTACCAGCGGGTAGCGACTACTCGGTGCGAGAAACGATGAGTAATCCAGTAAGGGGTCTTGAGAATCTCGAAGTATGGTCAGTTGAGGGGAGTCTCCCGGACGCAAGTTTTTACCGCAACCAGTCGCTTCAACCAGGTTTTAATTACATCACCACTCGTGATGGCACGCGCCTTTCCGCCTATGTCTTCTTACCTGGACCGTTGGAGAACGGCCCCTATCCAACGATAGTCAATTACTCCGGATATGAGCCCTCAAAGCCAGGCTCGGTTCTGGACGCCAGCCTAACAAGTCTTTGTGGCGTTTTGCCGGTTCTGTGTGATGCGCCTAGTCATCCCTCAGGACTGATAGCGGGGTTTATGGGCTATGCGTCAGTGGGGGTTAACATGCGTGGCACCGGTTGTTCTGGAGGCGCCTACGACTATTTTGAGCCGCTACAAGTGTCGGACGGTTACGATGTTATCGAAACGATTGCGGCCCAGGCTTGGGTGTTTGGCAAGCAAGTTGGAATGGGGGGGCTTTCCTACCCCGGTATCAGTCAACTGTTTGTCGCTCAAACTGATCCGCCCGGTCTGGCGGCCATTGCGCCCATGTCTGTTGTCGCAGAGACCGCGGCCTCAACGCTGACCCCGGGTGGTATTTTCAACAATGGCTTCGCTTTTGAATGGGCTAAAAGTGTGGTGGACGGCGCTCAGCCCTATGGCCAGGGCTGGGAACAGGGTCAGGTCGAGGCGGAATACGAAGCGTTTGGCAGCAGTGTCTGCGAAGAGAATCAGCAGCTACATGCTCAGGCAGTAGATGCTGTCGGCAAAGCACTAAATTACAGCTACTATGAGCCTGAAATTCTTGATTCACTGAGTCCGGCGAAGTTTGTCGACAAGATTACGGTACCCGTATTCCTCACTGGCGCCTGGCAGGATGAGCAAACTGGGTCCCATTTCGCCACCCTAATGGATAAATTTATTAATGCGCGCTCGACACGCTTCATTACCTTCAATGGGTTGCATGCCGACGGGTACACGCCCGTGCCGCTCGCTGAATTGAAAGCGTTTTATGATATTTATGTCGCGAAGGTGGTTCCGACTCGGCCAGCATTTCTCGATTTATCCGCAGCGCTCTTTGAACAACAGTTCGGTGCCCCGTTAGCTTTCCCTCCTATCCCCTACAGCGACAAGGGCAGCTATGCTGAGGCACTGTCTGCCTATGAAGATCATGTGGCGCAATTTCCGCTTAGAGTCATTTTTGACAGGGGCGCATCGCCTGACCTTTTACCCGCAAATGCCGGAGCACCTGAGGGTGTCTTCAGTACCGAGTTTAGTCAGTGGCCTCCTATAGAGCAGCAGGTTTATCGGCTCTTTTTGCAACCGGATGGCTCACTGACCGATAACGAGCCCAGTGTTGCCGAGGCCGCGTCAAGTTTCATGCATGATCCTGCAGCAGGGCAGCGCACCTTTGGTGGCTCTCAGCCATTTTATATATGGGCCGCCACGGAGCCGGAGAAAGCCGCTGTTTTTGTCAGCGATGCGTTAACGCAGGATATGGTGTTCGTCGGGAGCGGGAGTGCAGACCTTTTTATTCAGTCCACTGCGGCAGATGCGGACATTGAAGTATTGTTAAGCGAGGTTCGTGCAGACGGCTGCGAGACGTATGTACAGGCAGGTTGGCTGCGGGCAAGCCAGCGAGCACTCGATCAGGATCAGACAACAGCATTACGGCCTGTCCAGACGCATCTTGAGGTGGATGTAGCGCCTCTACCAGAGGGCCAGTTTGAGCTGGCGAGAGTGGAGATATTTCCCTTTGCACACATATTCCGTGCAGGTTCGCGAATTCGCTTCCAAATTGATACGCCTGGCGATAGCCGTGAGTTATGGCGATTCTTATTGCTCGAATACGAGGAGCTGGTCAGGCACACCATTGCACACTCGGCACTCTATCCATCTAGTATTGTCTTGCCACTCATCCCGATGAGTCCGGTAGAATCGTCGCCACCGCCATGTCCAGGGCTGCGCGGGCAGCCCAGTCGCCCGTTTGAGGAATACACAAACACAGTGGGGACTTAGCAGAATCATCAAGTTGGTAATAGTGTAAAGGCGATCGTTCTTAGCATTGAATAAACGCCACTCCCGCTAGGGAGAAGAGGGCGGCTTAGCCTGCGAATGTTAAAAGCGGGCCGTGCGTTTGCGTATTAGTGGCACGTTATCTTAAGATCAATGAGATTCCGAGCGGGGTGGCTGCCTGAGTAAATTGCAGGTAATAAAAAGCCCCGACATGCGGGGCTATATGCAAGGGTTACGTCTACGCTCTTTTGCGTCTAGCTATACCAAACAGTCCAAGTATCGCTGAACCAAACAGCCAGGCTGCAGCAGGGATGGGCACAGCAGACACAGAACCTCCCGAGAAGCCCCTGAAGGCACTGACAGCGCCAGCTCCTGTAGGATCACAAGCAGCGGTAGCGCAAATCCCTTCTCCATCAGTGCCACCAGTAGTGGACAAATCTACTGTTCCGCCAGCATTGGTCAGGCCACTGCCTACAAACTGCATGGAAATGCCATAATACCCGACGGCGCTAACGGGGTCAGACGCCGTCGGCGTCGCCTGCAACGAAGTGGCACTGAGCGTCGAATACAAATCAGTCGCCCTTATGTAAGTGCCGCACAATGCCGAATCGCCACAATTGTCCGTGCCCCAATAGTTACTTCCGGTCGTCGTAATGTTGACGTTGGAGTACGTATTCGTGGACGCGTCATAGGTGAATGACCCGGTAGCGGTTCCATCAAAAGGGCCGAGCCCCTGAGTCTGAGCAGAAGCAAAGGTGACATTATCAAGCTGCCAGGTAATCGGCGCTGCGTACGATGCTATTGAAGGGAGTGCTAATGCGGCACCTATGATGATGCCTGTTAATAATTTGTGTCTCATATACAGTAACTCCATATTTGTTAAGGTGTTGCCAGAATTTGCACCGCAACTCGCATCATAATGAGTAGGGTAATTTATATGCACTGCCGATAATGGGAATGCTTTCTATATTTTTGGTTCACAGTCTAAGACTGCTCGTAGTTAAATTTGTCTCAGGATGTAACGCTATCTCGCTCGTTAAACACAGACATTGTACTTTTAAGCAATATTCATTCTTATATTTTCATATTTTGAGTGAAAGGGCAACGATTTAAATCCCTGCAGCTACAACTAAATGGAAGCCAAAGGCGCTATATCATTGAGCTTCAGAGGTTTTTGCCACCGCGTCCTTCTTGACCGCAGCGTTTTTACGCTCTCCGCCTGATCAAAGGTAATCTGAAGCACGGGCTCAAGCCACTGCTGGTTACACGAGTGCTTATTGGTCTTGTCGCATGTGATTCCTTCAGCGACTCCAGCAACTCGCTATTGAATGCTATACCAGATTCTTGTCCTTTGCCCACTGATGTGAGCGCTTTATCCCTTCTTCAAAGGATATTTTCGGCTTCCAGCCGAGAATACGTTCGGCTTTTTTGATTGAGAACCAGCTCTTGGTGGCCAGTTGTGCCACGGTGGCTGGGGAGGCCTCGTTTAAGTTGCCCACAAGATCGGCAACCTTGGATGCGATTGCCGACACCGCGAGGGCCACTTTTGTCGAGACTAACATCGGGCCCTTTTTACCTAACCACTGATAATGGGAGGCAAAGTATTCTTTAGTGGTGATGTACCCTTCGCAGGATAGGTTGAAAATTTCGCCCGCAGCCGCAGGGTGGCGAACAGCCAAGTCGATACCCCTAATGAGGTCGTCAACATAGATCGGCCTAAAGAACCCTTCACCTTTGGCGGGGAGCATAAATTGGTTTTTAGCGATGGCCTCAAGTGGCGCAATGATCCAGGGCCGACTGCCTGGGCCATAGACGTCACCAGGGCGTAAGATGACCACTTCAATGCCGCCGCTAGCTTGTGCTGCCAAAACCGCATGTTCTGAGGCCAGTTTGGTCAGCACATAACTGCCACCATCGGCATGAACGGGATAGTCCTCGTCAAGCTCTCCCTGCGCCGTATTGCCGTATGCAACGATTGATGAAATTTGCACAAAGCGGCGAACCTTATGGTGCTTGGCTGCGGCGATTAAATTGCGTGTTGCCAATACATTGACTCGCCACATATCGCTATCTTTCATGGCATTGGAGACCAAAGCGGCGGTATGGACAATCACATCGCATTGCTCAAGAAGGTGGCTAATGGTTTCGGGATTAGCAATGTCACCCTGAATAATATCATCGCCATTACCGTGAAGGTCAACGCCGATAACCGCTGTGCCCTGTTGCTTGTAATAACGCATGAGGGTGTTGCCAATAAACCCATTAGCCCCCGTAATAAGAACCTTATTGACGATGTTTTGATCCAAAGAAACCTCTCTATTCAATCAGATGATGGTTCATAGTGAGTGTATTTAACCCTCTAATTCATGTTCATTCGATAAAAACGACCCAACAGTTTAGCAAGGGTCATTTTGGGAGCCAGATGCGTAATAGCAGTGCCTATTTTATTAGAAATACCGGGCACTACCGTATGTTGTCCAGACAGGCAGCCGATAATGCCTTGGTTGGCAACATCTTTAGACGACATCATCATATTCGCTGGAATCCGCAAGGTGGCGCCTTGATCAGGGTTGTCCATCATTTTGGTTGCGGTGTAGCCGGGGCAGAGTGCCGAGACGATTACCCCATTGCCGGCAGCATTCATCTCGTCAGTCAAAGCTTGGCTAAAGGCCAATACATAGGCTTTAGTCGCAGCGTAGACATTCTGACTGGGAATAGGTGTCCAGGCCGCTAGTGATGCAACGTTAAGAATATGGCCTGTTTTGCGTGTCGCCATATCATTAGCGAACAAGTGGGTTAGAGAGGTTAACGCCAGGACATTAACGGCAATCATGGTTTCTTGTTCGATTAAACTCAATTCACAAAAGGGACCGTTGTGTAACAGTCCGGCATTGTTAATCAAAAAATCAACCTGTAACCTTTGGTCTTTCGTGTTTTGAAAAAGTATCTGGGCCGCTTGGGGTAGAGACAAGTCTGCTGCAATGACAGTGCATCGAACAGCATGAGATTGTCTTAAATCGATGGCGATCTCATTGAGCTTAGCCTCTCGCCGTGCGACTAATATGAGGTTGTAGCCACGAGAGGCCAAAATCTTGCAAAACTCTAAGCCGATTCCGTCCGAGGCCCCGGTCACTAGTGCTGTTTGATCGCTCATGGTGTGCTGGCTCTTCTAATGACGATTAGAATCATCTTGGGATGCTATCATAGCCTAATTAGGTGTTGTCCATGAGGGCCAACCGCTAAAGGAATGTCTAAAGTAGTCTGTCTGTACAATCGGCTCGCAATACACGGTTTAACCGTTTTATACTTGTCGGATGTTATTCACAAACCCCATCAGTGCGTGATAATGAAGCAAGAGTTGTAGGCGACCGTCTGTGGGCGGTTTTTTGTGACGCCCTCAAGGATGCGGGCGACCAGGTGCTGCTGCATACAACCCCGGCCGATGCAATCAACCGTGCCGCGGGTTGTCGTTACCTGCCGCGTCTGCCACCCGAACAGGCTTAGCACTGCCGCACCTGATCAGGGTTCGATGCTGTTTCGCTACATAGAAGCCCAAAGCTTCACCGAGATCAAAACCCGAGTCGTTAAGGTTGGAGAACTATAAATGGTAAATTTACCCGCACGATTTCTCGGTGTCATCCTGTCGTTGGCCTTTTTTATCTTCAGCGTTGTAATGTTCTTCACAACGTGGGACTGGGTTGCGGCAGTATTTGCGCTTGGGAGTTTGGGTTATTCTTTGTTCTTCATACTCAGTTACCAGAGGAACAAATCGTGAGTTGGCGATATTTTTGTGACAGGGCACTGCTTGCAGTGGTGCTCGCCATGCTGGTCGGTTGTGCCAGTTTCCCCTCGGACCTAGACCCTCCAAAAGTCAGCCTTGAAAGTTTTCGCAGCCTGCCCGCAGTAAGTGGGCTTCCGCGATTTGAGATACAGCTTCGAGTGATTAACCCTAACCAACAGCCGTTGGATATTGCCGGCATCAGCTATTCTATCGAGTTGCTTGATAAGGAAGTGATGACCGGTGTGGCAAATGATATTCCGCCGATTGAGGGCTATGGCGAAGGGGTGGTGACGTTGGAAGCCGGACTACAGCTGCTCGAGATACTGCGCTTGATGGCTGGTCTGGGTGCTTCGCAATCTGATCCTCTGGTCTATCGATTCTCAGCGAAAATAGATTTTAATGGCTTCATGCCTACGCAGCGTATCGAAGAAAGGGGAGAGATAAAACTAAACTAGCGCCGAGGCGGGTCGGCCAGTGTGAGTTACCCCCAAATCGATTGCGCAAAGATCGCGAGGATAATTAACGGGCACACCAACTTCACATACCAGGGCCAGATTTTCCAAAATAGACCTTCGCTTATCTCTGGATTGCCTTTTCGTAGTTCTTGCAGCAGCAGGTCTCTTCGCCACACCCATCCCGCGTAAATACAAAACACGAATCCCAGTAGAGGTTGGCTATAGCGTGTTGTGAGCGTGATCACCGCGCCGAAAAGGCTTTCAAAATTGAGCAGGATGCAGACACTGATGACCGCTATTACGCAGCTAACAGCGATAGTGGTTATTTTTCGATCAGTACCGTGTTCTTCTATAGCATAGGCGACGGGCACTTCCAGCATCGAGATGGAGGAGGTCACTGCGGCAATACTCATCAGGAAAAAGAAGATGAGTGACACGATGATTCCGGTCACGCCCATCGTGGCAAAGAGTTCGGGAAGTACGGTAAAAATCAGCGTGTCTTCTGAAATGAGAGCGCCCGACTCGGTGAATATTTCGACTCCGCTGTTCAGCGCGACATACATGGCAGGCAAAACCAAAAAGCCGGCGAGTACGGCGATCAGGATATCTAACACCGTGACCATTCCGCCAACGAGTGGAAGATTTTCATCGTCTTTAATATAGGACCCGTAGATCAACATCGTACCAACGCCTAGTGACAGAGAGAAAAAAGCCGAGCCAAGCGCGTTGATGATCAATCGGGGGGAGAGTATTTGCGAAAAATCTGGCAGCAGATAGACACGCAAGCCTTCCATGGCGCCGTCTAGGGTCAATACGTAAACTACCAGTAGCGCAAGCGTAGTCAGCAGGACTGGCATCAGTCGAGTCGACCAGCGCTCGATGCCTCCCTGCACGCCAGCCGAAATAACGCCAACGTTTAAGGCCATAAAGATAAGCATAAAGAGGATGTTGCGCCACGAGCTAAACGATACCAGCCAGAGTGATAGGTTTTCCATGCCTAAGAGGTCTGCAATAGACGAGAGGAAAAACGCGATCATCCAGCCGGCGACTATCGCGTAAAAACTGAGAATCAGACTGGCGACGATCAAGCCAGCGATGCCGGCAAGCGCACCGATATTGCCAATGAGGCGAGTGGGCGAAACGAGGCGCAGCGCAGAAACCGCATTGGCGTGAGCGTGCCGGCCTATGATTAACTCGGCCATTAAAGCGGGGTAGGCCAGGGTGAATGCCAGTATCAGGTAAACCAGCAAAAACGCCGCACCGCCGTTGCTAGCGGCCTGCGTTGGAAAGCCCCAGATATTACCTAATCCAACCGCGCTGCCCGAGGCGGCCATGACAAAACCAAAGCGGGAGCTGAACTCTCCTCGTATGACTGCCATTGCGCGACTCTATTGCATTTTATTGGGTGGTGCCATTGTAGCATTGGTTGGAAGGACATGAAGAGTTCATGGTGCAAAGTAAAAGTGCTTCGAAGACTGACACATCATTATTTAACCTGAAAAACTGTGCTATTATCGCGCTCGCTTCGGGATAGGGGAGGGGTGTCATTTTGAGGTGGCCCCCGTAAAGTCTTCTTAGAGAGTTGCGTCAAGCAGGTTGCCGCACGAAGATACAGTTTTGGTTTCTTGCTTGAGTACATAATGAATTGCGAGTGTGGTGGAATTGGTATACACATCAGACTTAAAATCTGACGGCTTAACGGCTATGCGGGTTCAAGTCCCGCCACTCGCACCATAAAACCTTTTTAAAACCGACAACTTATAGAGGTTTTGGTTTATCAAGGACACTTTTTGGGACATCTGTCCGCAAGATTCCCCATATTTTCCGTCGAATATTCCCGCATGAAGTCCGAGTATGTATTTAGGGACATGGCAGTGCTGTGGCCGAGTTGTTCTGGTGCCAATGGTATGCTCACATCTCGGCTCATTAACTCCGCTGCGGGGGCATGTCGCAACGTGTAGGGGATGCGATAGGGCACCCGCGCCCTGGTGTGGGCTTTACGCCAGGCAGCATTAAAATCGTTGGGCGGACAGTGCCGAGTGCCGATGGCAACGTGACGGTCGCTGCCTGATCATACACCTCAGACCATACAGCGGGCACGCCGGTTTATGACGCAATCGGGACGGAAACAATCAGCTATGATGCAGACGCGAACGTGGTAACAACGGTCTGGTCGTGATCTATTTACCGGCCCGGCTATTGACCAGGCGGGTATCGAGGGATTTTTGCGAGAGTAGGGCGTGGGCCTTCATGCTTGCCACATGGTAGGGTTTTAACACCCTGGCACCGCGCCGCAGTTCCATATACCGGGGGTACACCAGGCCCAGCAACGCAGCGGCCTCAGTGGTCGATAGGTTTAACTGACCTTCAAATTGTTGCAGCGTCATATCGTCGCCGAACGTGGGGACATTTGTGCAGAACTATACGCCCTTATTTGATTTTGACCAAACACTAAGGTTTGCCCTTCAAACGCGGCCCCACAACGGCTATAAAGGCCGGTTTGACGTTTGCCTTGATAAGCTGGGCAACGAGCCCGGCGCGCTTTCCAATCGACACAGCGGCAACCAAGCGCAGCGGTGCAGTCAATCAAGCCGTCGCCGAAGTCGATACAGGTTTTTGTCTGTGTGGATTTCATTTTAAAACTGTCTACCCTTTTTTCTTCGCAGATTCATGGTGCAAAGACTTTAAAAAATTATTCTAATAATGGGGGTATATATCCCGTTTTTTTATTGTTTTTTCCCCATCGAAAATTGAGAATGGCTTGTTAGCCAGATCACCGCTTCACGATCAAACCAGTCGACTTTCTCTGCCAGCGTATTATCGACCCCATATTTTTGACAAACGGAGCGCAAGGTCGGACATTCAGCGTCAAGCGCACACAGTATGTCGCGCATTTTGCCGATTGTTTTTTCAATGGATTTTTTAGAACGGTTCATTTTGTCGGCTATTTGCTGGTGCGTGTCGTGGGCGAGGTAATAGGCCAGGCAAACAAGGTCAAGCCGGGTTATTGTATTCCCGGCAATAGTGACTTTTTCCTTGTCCCAGTCAACGGTAATCACAGATTCAAGTACTTTCATGCGCTCCGTCATTACTGGCCTGGTCACATCGGCAACGACAAAAACAACCTGGCCGCCGTCATTGCTCCATTTCGCGCCGAGCACGCGGCGGTACATATTATCGACCGGGTGCCAGTAGATACCGATAGTCTCTCTGACCTCGCCATGACGCGCCAGTATGTCGGCGGCTTGCACTCGCGGGGCTACCCCAGACCAGGCGAAATCGGCAGTGGTGGCACCAATGATGTCGCGCGGAGAAACTGCGGAAATCTCGCAGAAGTTATTATCTGGGTCGACCTCGCAAACCTTTCCGTCTTTATCTTTAACAATCCACCCGACGTTCTCCTTTCCAACCAGTGCAGCAAAATTACTTTTATAATGTGACCAGTGCATAGGGCGAGCCGTTACTCATTTATATAGCGGTTGACCATATACGCATAGCGTTAATTTATAAAGAGGGAAAACCCTATTTTTTGTAACGTTTTAGCGGGCAGTGATCGAGATCGTATGTTCGTCTCGTAGGCCCACAGATCTATAACCGTGGAGCCCATCTGGCCAGAGGCCTGATCTACAGTCCTGTTAAAAATATGCCCTTGATTAAGGCGAAAACACCTGCGACTGAGACTAACAGCGCGAGCAGACGTTTTATCCACTTTGGATGAAGCCGCTCTGAAAGCTTATAACCAATGGGTATTGCTATAACAATGCCAACGGAGACCGTCATAAATATTGGCATATAAACGTAACCGAGCGAATACTTCGGCAGCGTGGCTGCGTCCCATCCGTAGTAAATATAAGCTAATGCTCCAAGTACACACGCAACAACGGTATTGACAACTGATGTTCCGGTTGCCCTTTTGACGGGAAAATACTGCGATAAGTAGGGAATGGCTATATTGCCTGTGCCAACTCCACAGATGCTATTACTTAAACCGGCAAAAATAGTGACTATAGCAAAGATTCCGGAGTGCATTTTTGTTTCAATATTGTTATGCGTTTTCTTTACAAGAACCGTCTTGGTTGCCACAAAAATTAACACAATGCCTAATATGATTTCTATGATTCGTGCTGGAAGAAAATGAACAATGTAAGCGCCGACAACGGCAGTTAATACGTAGACACTTGCCATGCGCAGACACAACGATACATCAACATTCCGCTTTCTGATGTGTATGACAGCCGCATAGATAACAGAAACGCTTGTGCAGGCTAGTGTCGTGGCTATGGCTATTTTGACCGAGAGGTCTGCGGGCATATAATGCGGGAGTAAAAGGACAAGAGTGGGCAGTATTAATAAAGTACTTCCCACGCCAGCCAAACCAACGACCAGGCCTGCCAATAACCCGAGGATAACGAAAGCGATAATAAATTGAACAAGCATTATTATAAAAACTCTTAAGTTCCAGTGTCAGGCACTAACACGTTTCACTTGCTGCCCTGTCTCGACTCCAACTGGCGACTAACAGGCATCAGAGTTACCGCTATGTGATGGGCAGAGGGCTGGCCCCGTGTGTCGCTGCTCAGCTTGATAGCAATGCTGAGTTGCTGGAGACATCAGCCGGCCGGCGGCTCTATGACCTTGGTGCGCGGTCTGCCCGCTAATTATTCGCTGTTCCGCTGTAGGAACAGCACCAGCGGCCCAACCACCTGATTGTCGTCACGATCTTCAGCTGTGAGCACGTCTATATGTGCATAGCCCACGGAGATGTGTATTTCATAGCCTCCAGAGATCTCGCCATAAGAGGGAAATGCCAAGCTGGGTTGCATACCGTCGATGATTCGCGGCGTTACGCCATCGCAGGACGGAGCCTGGCAGGGGCCGATAGCTTGCGCGAAAGCCAGAAATGAACCGGTCACCGGGGTCAGCCCATTACTGCCGCCAAAGCCTATGACTGGAATGTTGATGTTGCTCGCCTGAGTACGGTTGTCGATATCGCTGCGCCCTCTGCCTTGCGGGGCCGGGGCCGACAGCGCGCTTGTATCAAGACCCAGTTCCGCGGTGATACCAAGACCGGAAGAGGGGTAGTACCAATCGAAAAAGTTGGTGTCGCCCTTGTAGCTGGCGGTGAGAATGCGGCCCTTAAAATCAGTGGGCTCTACCTCCACACCCCATCTGCTGCCCCTGGACGGCTCAGTGGGGGCTGGTCCGTTATCGGTGAGTACACTCGCTGGAAATTCCTCGTCGAAGTTCAGCCACGTCGTCAGGCCGTCTATTTCGGGTCCGGGTGCGCCCACCGATGTTGCCAGGAATGGCGCGGCTGTGGCACCGATACCATCGTCGTCCAGGTACTGTCCATACAGGGAGACTGAGGTCCCTTTAGATTCCCCTATCAGCACTCTGATGGGGAATAGAGCAGCTACCTTGTTAAATGCGCTGTTACCCTCTATGCCGTTCTGGTCCTGTTGAATGATAGATAACCCGGCGTCGCCGTTGATATCGCCATCGAGCGCTACCAGTTCGCCAGCGGCGAAGGTCTGCGTATTGATCAGGCTCGCCGCGTAAGCATCAGTGGGCAGCGTGCAGGCGAAGTTGCTGAAGGCGGCACAGTCGCTGGCCTGTGTTGCCTGGGTGCAGGCTGTTTTGCCATCCATGCAGCGAGGTGCCTGGTCGCGAACCGCTCCAAACAGTCCACCGTCAAATCGAGCCTCGATCTGATCGAGTGTTTCTTCGGATACTCGGTCGCCAATTGAACCACCACCGCCTTCGAGTAGCACCAGTCCGCGCAGGCGCTGATAGCCGGGATCAATCGCGTCGTTACCAAGATCAAAGTCAGTGGCCGCATAGCGAGCGGCATAGCCGGTGCCGGCGGAGTGGCCCCCCAGGAATACGTTGTCATTACGTACCTTCGAAAGCGCCAGTTGGACAATGGCCTCAATGTCCAATGAGTGCACCATGGTCGTCCAGTTAGCGATAAAGGCCAGATCGTTGGAGGTATTATAGGCGATCAATCTGCGGTTGGGCCCGTCTGCCAGTCGCTGATCAAGCTCCAGACCCAATTCTTCTCCGAATAGGAAATCGAGTCCCAGATAGGCATTTTGTTCGAGCTCGGCTAACTCGAGGCCGACCCGGTCCTCAAGCTGCTCGGAACGGCGGTCCATCGCCCAGACTTCGACAATCATTGCAGACTCTTCGCGGACGCGTCGCATCAGCTGATCTGCCAGTGGGGCAAAATTGGAGGCTCCTCCTTCGAAGCCCGGCACCAGGACAAGAATGGCATCTGGCTGCATCTGGCCAGCATCAGACAGGAAGTAGCGTGTATATAATGCGTTGTTGAGACTCGGGCCTTCGCTGCCAAAATGCTGTAAAAGCTTGGGGTTGTCGACCACCACTCCTGGCGTGCCGGGAGTCATGGCAGGGGTGGCGCTGCTGGGAATTGTTTGTGATTCCTGCTGCAGAACCACGGGCGCCGGCTGCAGTGTCTCCGGGTTGTTTTGGTCGTAGTCTGTTTGCTTGGAGCTGTCTGAGCAGGCAGCAAGGCTCAGGGCGATGCAACATAGGATGATATTAATAAACTTCAAAGTAGTTTTCCTTTAGCCATTTAGAGGATCACAGGCACAATTTTTGGTCAGCCAGTATCATAACGCTCTAGTACGCGTTATGTCGAAGCATAGGACAAATAAAAGGACTGTCGTGAGCACATCTTCTCATGAATACGAGTTACCAGGCCTGAAAACACAGAGGCACTTGGTCGATCCGACGTCGATGCGCTAGGACACAGAACTCCGCTGGAAAGGGGCTTCGCATAAGTCTTTTCGCCGGGGTCGAGTTCCAGCCCAACGACGTTGATTTGCTAGTACATTTTATTCGGGGTTAGTATGGACGTTCATTGTGGCAGTGGGACTAATTCTGACCTCTAGGCTCACTCCCGATTATTGGAAACTTTGAGCGCTTTCCAATATAGACGCATATCTTTTTGGTGGAATCGTTCCAATCTGGATCTGAGGTTTTTATCTCCAATATAGAGGTCGTTTTCTTTTTGTGGGTTTACATTTGTCTCAGTTACGGCGAGTTCACTTTTTAATACCTTCTTTGCAAAGTAACTAAGATCTGTCTCGTAATTTTCAGTAATCCCAACAAAGTCAAAAAAATCCATCGGGAAGCCCCAAAAAAACTGTGTATAAGTGTTTTTCATCTCACTGGAAAAACAAAATCTCTCCAGGCTCCAGTTTTCCTCAACTATACGTCTTCGCAGCTTACCTGCTGTTTTCGGATCGTAATCCCTAGTCCAGTAGTAGTAATTGGAAGCTAGTCGTTCGATAGGGTCACGCAGCCAGACGACGAATTGTTTCCTTTCTGGAGTTCTTGCCCATCGATATTTGACGGGTAAAAAATGGCCGTGGATACATGCAGTACCAGTATCTCGGTAACTATAAGCTAGTTGGAACGAGGCTCTAAGCGCGTCCATTTTCCGCGCAAGTGGTGCCTGATTGATCGGACGGTCTGAATAGTCCCAAACCAGCGTGTCGCCAAAATGGGCTTTAAGTGAAGCACGGAAGCTGGCGCCTGCTGTTTTAGGGATATGGACAGATATCAGCAAAACCTAGAACCAGGTTACTATGTTGAGTCTTGGGCCTTCGCTGCCAAAATGCTGCAAAAGCTTATGGTTGTTGACCACCACTCCTTGCGTGCCGGGAGTCATGGCAGGGGTGGCGCTGCTGGGAATCGTTTGTGATTCCTGCTGCAGAACCACGGTCGCCGGCTGCAGTGTCTCCGGGTTGTTTTGGTTGTAGTCTGTTTGCTTGGAGCTGTCTGAGCAGGCAGCAAGGCTCAGGGCGATGCAACATAGGATGATGTTAATAAACTTCAAAGTAGTTTTCCTTTAGCCATTTAGAGGATCACAGGCACAATTTTTAGTTAGCCAGTATCATAACGTTCTAGTCCGCGTTATGTCGAAGCATAGGACAAATAAAAGAATTATGGAGAGAGACTTTCCTTCAGTACCCGTATGCTTTACCTGAATTGAATCGAGCGATGGCCGCCGAGAGTGATTATATGGCTCGTGCATTCGCTCACTTGCTAATCTTTTGAGGCAGTTTTTGTTTGATGAATCAACAAGCGAGAACGCCCTCGCGGAGTCCATCTTTATCTTAAGTAATCAAGAATCTTTGTGAGTACTATTTCTTTGTCTCCAGCACTGAACTGATATGTTCTAACAAGGTTTCAATGCTCAGTGGCTTTCTTAAAAAGGGATACGAAGCAATATCTACGCCGTTTCCTTCAATTCTGGGGCTGCCATGTCCAGACATGACGATAAACTGTATGCTTGGATCGCACTGCGTTTCAACAATTTTGATTAGGTCGGCGCCCGTTTTTTTCGGCATTTTTAAATCTGTGAGAATAACCCTGATGCCGGGTGTGGTTTTAACCATTTCGACTGCAGTATCAACGTTGCTTGCGACAAAACATTCGTAACCTTCATCAGTTAATGCCTCTGATATTAGGTTAAGAATCATTTTTTCATCATCAACAATGAGGATTTTAGTTGAGATAGTTGCCCTCCTTTCAATAACCGATACTAACTTACACGCGGAAGAGTAATGGTGAATCTGGCACCATCATTAATATTTTCAGCGGTAATGGTGCCTCCCATATCACGGATAATACCATAGCCTACAGACAGTCCTAAACCCGTACCTTTGCCCATTTCCTTTGTTGTATAGAACGGCTCAAAGATGCGGGTTAGAGCATTTTGGGCAATACCCCCCCCAGTGTCCTCAGATGTAATATGGATATTTTTTGGGTCTGAAAATATCCTCAGCATAATCGTCGAGGCGGTACCTTTTTCAGACATGGCATCTCTCGCGTTAGTGAGAAGGTTTATGACCACTTGTTCCATTTGAATGATATGGCCCAAAACACACGGAGAGTCTTCGGGGAACTCGGTCACAACCTCAATGCCAGCCAATCGTAATTGTTCTCCCATCAAGTCAAGCGCATTCGTAACTACATTTCGCGGGTCAATTAGCGCTGGCTCTTCTGTCGCCTCGCGCCCAAACATTCGCATGTGATCAATGATTGCCGCCGCTCGTGCAGTCTGCTCTTCAATGCGTTGCAGCTTATCGGTCAAGTATTCGACGGCAACGTTCTCTTTAGACATCTTGCGGCGACTATTTTCCGCAGCCATGCGAATGATATTCAGTGGTTGGTTTAATTCATGCGCGACTGATGTCGCCATTTCTCCTAGTGTGGCTAGTTTAGACGCCTGGATGATTTGAGCGGCGGATTCTTTACGTTCTTTCTCCTGTTCCGCCCGGACTTTGTTTAGCTCTGTTATATCCTGACCGACGCCAACCACACCAACGATCTGTCCGTCAGGATCACGCCGTGTCGACGAATTAAGCAAAACATCCACTCGATCGCCAGACTGGGTGAACAATGGAAATTCATAGTTCGCCGTTTCTTCGCCGTGCAGTGCTTTCGCCAGCACCTCGCCTACCGAAACCTTATAATCATCAGTAATAAAATTAGCCACTAGGTCACGACCCATCACCTCTGCCTTAGTAAAGCCGGTGATTTGTTCTGACCGCTGGTTCCACTCATTGACTCTTCCTTCAGTGTCTATACCAAAGATCGGAGCGTTCGCGGTATCCACAAACTGTGTCAGCTCCTTCGCAATATTGTCCTGTTCCGCCCGGACTTTGTTTAGCTCTGTTATATCCTGACCGACGCCAACCACACCAACGATCTGTCCGGCAGGATCACGCCGTGTCGACGAATTAAGCAAAACATCCACTCGATCGCCAGACTGGGTGAACAATGGAAATTCATAGTTCGCCGTTTCTTCGCCGTGCAGTGCTTTCGCCAGCACCTCGCCTACCGAAACCTTATAATCATCAGTAATAAAATTAGCCACTAGGTCACGACCCATCACCTCTGCCTTAGTAAAGCCGGTGATTTGTTCTGACCGCTGGTTCCACTCATTGACTCTTCCTTCAGTGTCTATACCAAAGATCGGAGCGTTCGCGGTATCCACAAACTGTGTCAGCTCCTTCGCAATATTGTCCTGTTCCGCCCGGACTTTGTTTAGCTCTGTTATATCCTGACCGACGCCAACCACACCAACGATCTGTCCGGCAGGATCATGCCGTGTCGACGAATTAAGCAAAACATCCACTCGATCGCCAGACTGGGTGAACAATGGAAATTCATAGTTCGCCGTTTCTTCGCCGTGCAGTGCTTTCGCCAGCACCTCGCCTACCGAAACCTTATAATCATCAGTAATAAAATTAGCCACCAGGTCACGACCCATCACCTCTGCCTTAGTAAAGCCGGTGATTTGTTCTGACCGCTGGTTCCACTCATTGACTCTTCCTTCAGTGTCTATACCAAAGATCGGAGCGTTCGCGGTATCCACAAACTGTGTCAGTTCGTTTGCAATTTTTGCGAGCTGCAGAGCTTCCGCTTCGCTTCGGGCGGATACAAACGGACGAATAGCCCAAAGATAGACTAGCGGAACGGATATTAGCGTCAGGCTAACGGTGTCGAGCAGAATAATTGTCCAAGGGGATTGATCAAATAACAATCGCAGATTGATTGGAAGAGCCGCAAACATTAGCAGCAGCAAGCCCTCGACGGCAAAGATGACGACATATACTCTCAATATTAACGTGATATTCGACATCTACGAATGTATCCTAGTTGATCGATTGACCGGAGTAGTCCTGCTTTTGGTCGCGCAACTCGGAGATCATGTTCTGATTGCCCTGCCATTGCATATTTGTAATTTGTGCAGCCACACTTTTCTTATCAAACCAGTCGCGCTTTAGTTCAAGCACCTGTCTGCCACCGTACCTTCTGCAAAGTTCATATAGATTTATGCAGTTAGGGTCAATCTTAAACAGAGTAGATTTTATAGCGGCTATTCTTTTCTCTACTGTCTTAATACTTTGATTCATGTGCTCGGCTATGGCGCTTTGAGGAAAATCTTCCAGATAATAACTTAAGCAAATAAGATCGCTGCGAGACAGACTGCTGCCGTCAGGGAAAACTATCTGTTCCTTTTCAAAGTCTACATAGGTACCTTTGGTCCACGACTGAAATGTCGGTAGATCGCGTGATATGTGGCTAACATCCATCATGAGTATATAGATAACGGGCTGGCCTTCCCAGTCAAGTGGACGCCCCGACGCCGGGGATGGTTGATGGGCAAATTTGACCGAAACGGCTTGCACCCACTCTTGTCTGATCGTGTGAAAGTACAAATTAACCGCTTCTCTGATATCGCCAGATTTTGCGAGAATGTCAGCAGCGTCGCTTTGCAGCTTTAAATTCCGCCATGGAAAATCGTCAATCGTGATACAGGAAGCATCTTTAGCTACCCCGGCTAGGTCTAAGAAACGATTATTTACCGAGAGCACCTCTCCTTCGTAATTCCTTACTACAATGCCGACGCTTTCTTCTCCCACGGTGCGCGAAAAAACGTCCATGTAGTAGTCTAGAGCATTTCTGATAAAACCCCCTCAATGTCCTTATATATGCTTGGGTGCGGCTATATAGCATGCCGCTCTAGTCCTGAGTCTTCTGCAGTCATTGCTTTCGAGCCTACAATGAAACACCTATACTCAAACAGTAACGCACTGCTGAATACCTTGAACTACCGAAATAGCAAGTTTACTTGCTTTTAACGGTCTCGGAAGTAGGGAAAACCCTATTTTTTGTTAATTATCTGCAAGTTCGTCGTCAGAGGTGGTGGCCAACAGCGGTATATAGACAGCTCTACTCTGCGGGCGTCCTAGCCGCATAGCACTGACTCTGCTCTGTTTTGAACCCACACGAGGGGACAAGAGCCGCTAATTACGACCCAGCTCTTATTGGATGGAACAGCAACCAAGAGGAAATATCTAGCGCAATGGTCATCAAGAGAGAATTATCTTACCGCTTGATGTAGAGGTTGTTCGTGTCAAGCGTGTTTATATTGCTTGTCTGTTTTTTTGTAGCAAATGCTAGGCACCTTAGTCTCGTCCTCTTTTTTCTAAAGCCCCTCTTTCTCAGTATTTTCTAGAGAATATGCTTGCCGGTCTATTGCGCCGACATCGAGAACGGGGGACGCATCGATATGCTCGGCATCCATCATTTTTGCCACTCGTTGCAGGGACGAGATGATCATGGTTTGCTCCCATTCGTCCAAGACATTGAATCGCGTTGAGAAGTTTTGCTGCAGAGGAACGGGTGCGTGCTCAAGGATTGTGCTCGCCTCCGTCGTGAGGCGAGCATGGACTTTACGCTTGTCGACGGTGGATCGCTGGCGTGACACCAAATGCCGCTTTTCCAAACGATCCATGATCGTAGTCACCGTGGCCTGGCTTAGACTCATGGCAGTGGCCAGTTCACCAATGGTGAGCTCGCCTCTGGTGCGAATTGTCTGCAGCAGTAGCATCTGTGGCGCAGTCAACCCTGTGGTTTTCGCCAGCTTTTTTGAGTATATATCTGTCGCCCGAATCACTCGGCGCAACGCTACTAAAACTTCCTCGACACTATTCAATGTTAGATCACCTAGTGGTAAATGAATATTTTCAACGGTGTAGACTTTAGTGGCATTACAGAAGCAGTCGATATAACGAATCCGCTAGATGCCCGCAGTAAAAATCATCCGCCCTTCAACCCTTTGTAAAGACTGACACACATCAGCAATAGTATGACGGTAAAGGGAAGGCCTGTAGCAACGGCTCCGGCCTGCAAGGCGCTTAATGCCTCTTTGCCGCCACCAAACAATAAAGCGCCAGCAATTAAACCCTGCATAACCGCCCAGAAAACCCGTTGTGGCACTGGCGCGTCAATTTTCCCTCCAGCGGTGATGCTGTCTATCACTAATGAGCCTGAATCAGAGGACGTCACAAAGAATACCAGTACCAGCAGAATGCCCAGGCCTGTCGTGATTTGAGCAAATGGCAGGTTTTCCAACATTTGAAACGTCGCCAGATTGGCCGAACTGGCTCCCTGTGCCAGTGCGCCAACGCCATTCTGTGCTTGATCGAGCGCACTGAGGCCAAAGGTGCTCATCCATACCAGTGTGACCATCGTGGGCACGAGTAAAACGGCAATAATCAGTTCGCGGATGGTGCGGCCACGCGAAATTCTAGCGATAAACATGCCAACGAAAGGCGACCAGCTGACCCACCAGGCCCAATAAAAGACCGTCCAGTCTTGCATCCAGGTGGCATCTTCGCGATTTAGCCAGTTGCTGAGCGGGATTATATCGCCCAGATAATTGACGGCCGTTTTGCCGACCCCCTGAGCTATAAGCAAGGTGGGACCAGCAATGAAGACAAACAGCAATAATAAGGCCGCCACACCCATGTTAATGTTGCTGAGCACTTTCACGCCACCGTCTAACCCCCTAACGACTGAAATAATAGCAATGAAGCTGACCGCAACGACGATGCCAATTCGGGTGTTGATTTCGTCTGGGATGCCAAACAGAAAGTGTAGGCCTCCCGATGCCTGCGCAGCCCCCAGGCCCAGCGAAGTGGCCAAGCCGAACATCGTGGCCAACACCGCCACAATATCAATCAAATGGCCACTCCAGCCCCAGATTCGATCGCCGATCAGCGGATAGAACACCGACCGAATCGTCAAAGGCATGCCTTTATTATGGTAAAAAAAGGCCAGCGACAGTCCAACAACCGCGTAAATCGCCCAAGCGTGCAGGCCCCAGTGATACATGGTCGCCGACATTGCTAAATCAGCGGCGTGGGGCGTTAGCGGCTTTGCTCCGAGTGGGGTGCCGCTCTCGCCGTTGTAATACACCATGGGCTCTGCAACGCCCCAAAACATTAGGCCGATGCCCATGCCCGCTGCGAACAACATGGAAAACCACGACATGCGAGAGAAGTCTGGAGCGGCTTCTGGCCCTCCAAGACGGATGCGCGATACAGGCAGTACACACAGCACTAGGCAAAATAGCAGCATGCCACTAGCGGACGCCATCAGGAACCAGTCAAAGGTGGTTAAGAACCAGCTTTTAATATCACCAAGCGCCTCATTGACCGCTGCGGGAAACACAATAGTGGTGGTGACGAACAGTATGATCAGCAGAGCGCTAGTGATGAATACGGGATTATGAACATCCATACCGAGGACTTCGATGTTGTCTTGGCCTATCTCATGATCGGTTTCGTAATGTTCGTAGCTGGAATCGGTCATAAACACTCAATATTGGGGCGTGTCCAAGAGAAGATACTTAGACATCAAATCTAACGAGGCGATATTAGCACTACAAACACGAAAAACTGCAGATAAATTATTGATGTCGATGGTTTTTTTTGTCGACTTCCGCAGGTAAAAATGACGCAATCCGCTAAATAATCGTGAATACTGCGAAAAAATGTGTTTATATGCGTCTCGCAATCCATAGAACACAAAATAATTACCGTTCTAAGTAAGTTAGCCGCATCGTGTGTGATTTTTTCATTAAATAGAGGCAATAAGCGTGTTGAAACGAAAATTATTAGCCAGCGCCGTCGTCGCTGCCAGCGTTACGGGCACTGCCCACGCTCAGTTGGAAGAAGTCTTGGTGACTGCAACCAAGCGCACCGCAAGCGTCCAGGACATACCCATCGCGGTGAGCGTGCTGGGACAGAAAATGATAGAAGAATTGGGGATTACAGACTTTACTGATTATGTAATTCAGTTGCCTGCAGTGACGTCTGGCGGCAGCGGACCGGGTCAAAACACGATTTATATTCGCGGCGTTGCGTCTACTACTCCAACGCTGACAACCTCAGGCGTTGCAGGTCTTTCGCCTAACGTAGCATTATATTTAGACGAGCAGCCCCTGTCACAGCCTGGCCGTAACCTAGATGTCTATGTTGCAGACATCAACCGCGTAGAAGTGTTGAAGGGCCCACAGGGCACCTTGTTTGGTGCCAGCTCGCAAGCGGGTACCGTGCGTTTGATTACCAACAAGCCTGATCCTTCAGGATTCTCCGGTAATGCCCGATTCAGCGCTGCACAAACCAGCGATGGTGATCCGAGCTACAGTGGCGAAGGCATGATCAATATCCCTATCAGCGATA
The DNA here is from genome assembly GCF_047729875.1 of Halioglobus sp. Uisw_031. Taxonomy (NCBI): domain Bacteria; kingdom Pseudomonadati; phylum Pseudomonadota; class Gammaproteobacteria; order Cellvibrionales; family Halieaceae; genus Halioglobus; species Halioglobus sp. Uisw_031. The sequence continues at coordinate 1,717,218 of NZ_CP159826.1, forward strand.
GCTTCACGGCACGCGCCGTGGTGTATGCCGACCAACAGGGCGGCTATATTGATAATGTTGCGGGTAGCGTTGATGCCTCTTCAAGCGCGCGTTTTCGTCCTGCAGGCACGATGCGAGCGAACGGTGTGCCGGTGAGCGCTGGTCGTGCGGGCTTTCAGGCTGGCGCTGACCTCTCGGGTGTAAACTTTCTGAGCGCCAACAATAGCGATCGAACAGAAGATAATTTTAACGGCACGACCTATGCCGGGGGTCGTCTGAGCGGCCTGTGGAACATTAATGATGATTGGGATTTGTTGGTGGGTGTGGCAAATCAGTCCATCGATACCGACGGTGTATTTTTTGTTGACCCTAACCTAGGGGACCTTGAGATACAGCGTTACGAGAAAGATTCACTCAGTGATGATTTTGATAACTACAACTGGACACTGACAGGTCGCGTATCCGACCTAGAACTGCTGTATACGGGCGCCTATACCGACCGTAAAACCGATCAGTCTGTCGATTACACCGATTACCTGTTCGTCGGTCAGTACCTGCCGTATTACATTTGTACCTCGGCCGCAGTCTATCCTGGGGACAGCGCTCCTGGCGGAACGTGTCAGTCTCCAGCGTTGTTTGTTAACAGCGAAACGAAGACAACGGTACAAACGCATGAATTTCGTGTGTCTACCAACGCCGAAGATCGCTTTCGCGCAACGGTAGGCGCATTTTATAGTGAAATGGATTTACGAGAATTGAATTCGTTCACCTACCCCGGGTCAGAAATTATTGGCTTTGGTCCGAACTTTTCTGCTGAGCCGTCTTCCGCCGAAGACAAGGGGCAGTGGCCGAAGGGTGTCATTTTTCGCAACGACGTGAAACGCACGGATGAGCAAATGGCGGCATTTGCCTCGTTAGATTTCGATATCACTGATCAGTTTACCGCCACGCTTGGTGCGCGCTACTACGATGTTGAGGTTGATCTGGTAGGCAGTGCCAAAGGCTCGTTTTATACAAAAGGGGAAACCGAATATCCGTCACCAAGAGGCCCGGACGGACCCGGCACATACGAAGCTTATAGCGCTAGCAAAAGCCTAGACCTATTATTCAGTGGCGAAAACGATAAAGCCAAGACTGATGGGGTTATTGGCCGGGCTAGCTTAGCGTGGACGCCCACTGACGATCAAATGTATTACGCAACATGGTCACAAGGCTTTCGCCCTGGCCTGTTGAATCGCCCTGGCGGTCAGTGCAATGCGGCGGGCTCGTTTTGTGTCCCGTTTGCACTCGACACCGATACCGTTGACAACTATGAATTGGGCTGGAAAGTTGACCTATTGGATAACCGCCTACGCTTTAACGGCAGCATCTTCTACATTGAGATCGAAGATCTGCAAACCTCTATATTCGATCCTAGTATCTCCAACCTGTTCTTTTCGGCTAACGCAGCTAACGCGGAGGTCAAGGGTATTGAGGGTGAGTTAACCTGGGCGCCAGAAAATGTCGAGGGTCTGACACTTAGCGGCGGTATTTCTTTGCTGGATACCGAAATCACTGACGTGAAGGACGGTATCGGTGATGTCGTCAAGGGTGATGAACTAGCGTTTGCGCCCGAGTTTAAGGGCAACCTTCAGGCGCGTTACCAGTGGGATTTAAGCGACGGTATGCAGGCTCACGTGATGGGCAACGCGGCTTACTCGGATACTTCTTACACCGACATCGTTGACATTAACCGGATTGAACTGGATAGCTGGTTTCTCTTAGGGGCAACGGCTGGCGTCAGTACTGAGGAGTGGACAGCAGAAGTCTATGCTGACAACCTCACCGATGAGTCGGCAGAGTTGTCAGGTGGCTTCGGTTATGACGTTGAGCGCATCACGGTGGCACGTCCTCTGACTATCGGGGTGCGGTTCTCTCTCAACTTCTAGGTTGCCGGAAGAGTTTTAAAAACGCCCCTTGCGGGGCGTTTTTTTGTCTGTGAATCACGCCAGCCGGTTAGCTCCGTGCCCATTACTTCAGTACAGTGGGATGCGTAAATAATCGTAATCGAGGTACCGGCTGACCGCCAACGAAACCGGTGAACAATTATTAGCCAGATCGTTTGCAATCTTTTCATAACATAGGGGCAATAAGCGTGTTGAAACGAAATATACTAGCCAGTGCTGTCGTCGCTGCCAGTGTTACGGGCACTGCCCATGCTCAGTTGGAAGAAGTATTAGTGACCGCAACCAAGCGTACTGCAAGTGTGCAGGACATACCGATCGCGGTAAGCGTGTTGGGACAGAAAGCAATTGAAGAACTGGGCATTACAGACTTTACGGATTATGTGATTCAGTTGCCTGCGGTGACGTCCGGCGGCAGCGGACCGGGCCAAAATACGATTTATATTCGTGGCGTTGCGTCTACTACGCCAACCCTTACAACATCCGGTGTGGCAGGGTTGTCGCCGAACGTTGCGCTTTACCTTGACGAGCAACCCCTGTCTCAGCCTGGTCGCAACCTAGACGTCTATGTAGCCGATATCAACCGCGTAGAGGTTTTGAAGGGCCCACAGGGCACGTTGTTTGGTGCCAGCTCGCAAGCGGGTACCGTGCGTTTAATCACCAACAGGCCTGATCCTTCAGGGTTCTCCGGTAATGCCCGATTCAGCGCTGCACAAACCAGCGATGGTGATCCGAGCTACAGTGGCGAAGGCATGATCAACATTCCTATCAGCGATAGCTTCACGGCACGCGCCGTGGTGTATGCCGACCAACAGGGCGGCTATATTGATAATGTCGCGGGTAGCGTTGATGCTTCTTCAAGCGCGCGTTTTCGTCCTGCAGGCACGATGCGAGCGAACGGTGTGCCGGTGAGTGATGCTCGGAAAGGCAAGCAGGCTGGCGCTGACCTCTCGGGTGTAAACTTTCTGAGCGCCAACAATAGCGATCGAACAGAAGATAACTTTAACGGCACGACCTATGCCGGGGGTCGTCTCAGCGGCCTGTGGAACATTAATGACGATTGGGACCTGTTGGTGGGCGTGGCAAATCAGTCTATCGATACCGACGGCGTATTTTTTGTTGACCCTAACCTAGGCGACCTCGAGATACAGCGTTACGAGAAAGATTCACTCAGTGATGATTTTGATAACTACAACTGGACACTGACAGGTCGCGTATTAGAAGACCTCCAGTTGCTGTATACCGGTGCCTATACCGACCGTAAAACCGATCAGTCTGTCGATTACACTGACTACTTGTTTGTGGGCCAATATCTGCCTTATTACATCTGCGACTATTCCGTAACGGACAACCAGAACGCGGGCTTGCCTAATCCTGCCGGTACGTGCCAGGCGCCCGGCATTTTTGTCAATAGTGAAACAAAGACAACGGTGCAAACACATGAGTTCCGTGTGTCTAGCAGCGACGAGGATCGCTTTCGCTACACAGTAGGTGCGTTTTACAGCGAGATGGACCTGCGCGAAATCAATTCGTTTACCTATCCTGGTTCAGAAAGCGCCGTTGCTGCTAACGGTGTGGTCGGATTTGGCCCTAATTTCTCTGCCGAACCGTCCTCTGCTAAAGATAAGGGGCAGTGGCCGGAAGGCGTTATTTTCCGTAACGACGTGAAGCGTACTGATGAGCAAATGGCTGCATTCGCCTCGGTAGATTTCGATATTACCGATCAGTTTACTGTGACTCTTGGTACACGGTACTACGATGTTCAGGTCGATCTGCTTGGCAGTGCGTCTGGCTCTTTTGGTAACTTCGGGGCCTCGCAAGACAACAACGCGGGCAACAACCTGAACGAAATTTTCAGTGGCGAAAACGACAAAGCCGAGACAGACGGGTTCATCTACAGGGCTAGTTTGGCCTGGACACCGACAGATGATCAAATGTATTACGCTACCTACTCAGAGGGCTTTCGTCCTGGTCTATTGAACCGCCCCGGCGGCGATTGTAATGCAGACGGCAGCTTTTGTGTGCCATTCACTATCGAGTCGGACACAGTGAGCAACTATGAAGCGGGTTGGAAAGTTGACCTGTTGGATAACCGCCTACGCTTTAACGGCAGCATCTTTTACATTGAGATCGAAGATCTGCAAACCTCTATATTCGATCCGAGTATCTCCAACCTGTTCTTTTCGGCTAACGCAGCTAACGCGGAGGTCAAGGGTATTGAGGGTGAGTTAACCTGGGCGCCAGAAAATGTCGAGGGTCTGACACTTAGCGGCGGTATTTCTTTGCTGGATACCGAAATCACTGACGTGAAGGACGGTATCGGTGATGTCGTCAAGGGTGATGAACTAGCGTTTGCGCCCGAGTTTAAGGGCAACCTTCAGGCGCGTTACCAGTGGGATTTAAGCGACGGTATGCAGGCTCACGTGATGGGCAACGCGGCTTACTCGGATACTTCTTACACCGACATCGTTGACATTAACCGGATTGAACTGGATAGCTGGTTTCTCTTAGGGGCAACGGCTGGCGTCAGTACTGAGGAGTGGACAGCAGAAGTCTATGCTGACAACCTCACCGATGAGTCGGCAGAGTTGTCAGGTGGCTTCGGTTATGACGTTGAGCGCATCACGGTGGCACGTCCTCTGACTATCGGGGTGCGGTTCTCTCTGAACTTCTAGGCTACGAAGATGTTAAAAACGCCCCTATGGGGCGTTTTTTTTGGCTTGGAATTACGCCAGTCGGTTAGCCCCGAGCCCGTTACTTCAGTACAATAGAGCGCGTAAATAATCGTAATCGAGGTGCCGGGTGACCGCTAACGAAAACGCTGAGCAGCTGCAATCTATCCAGCGACTCGTCGCGAGCGAGCAATTCGCTGTTGCGCTGGAGCAGCTTAAATCCTTGCTGGAAGAGGACGCCGACCAACCCGACGTGCTCTACATGACGGCAGTGTGTCACCGCTACCTGCGACAATGGCAGGAGGCGCAGTCTTACCTTGATCGCTTGCTGCTGCTGGCGCCTGAACACGGCCGAGGTCATCAGGAGCGCGGTCATCTGCTGCGAGCTCAGGAAATGCCAGGCGTGGCACTGCTCAGTTATCAGCGTGCCTGCCAGATTAATCCCGCGCTTGATGCCAGCTGGCGTGGCCAACTCGAAATGGCCGTGCAAGTGGGCGATGATGCACAGGCAAATCAGGCGCGACACCAGCTGCAGCGTTTGCAGGCATTGCCCAAACCGCTCATAGCCGTGACGGACTTGCTATCCCAGCGTAAACTCCTCAAAGCAGAGACACTCTGCCGCCAGTTTTTGCAAAAAGTCCCACGCCACGTTGAAGCAATGCGTTTGCTGGCTGATATTGGTATCCGGCTGGGGGCGATGGATGATGCCGAGTTCTTGCTTGAAAGCGCCGTCTTATTCGAGCCCGACAATCAGCAGGTTCGCATTGACTACGTTCAGGTATTACGCAAGCGTCAAAAGTTTGCCAATGCTCTAGGGCAAGCCAAGTTGCTGCTCGACAGTGCTCAAGACAATCCCCAGTTCCAATCACTGTACGCCATTGAGCTAATGCAAACGGGGGATTACACCGGTGCGCTAGACTACTTTGATAGGGTGTTGGCGCGTTTGCCCGGTGACGCCATTACATTGACGTCGCGTGGCCATGCACTCAAAACATCAGGCCAACAGCAAGAAGCGGTCGAATCTTACCGTATGGCCCTGGCTGGCCATCCTGATCACGGTGAGGCCTATTACTCGCTGGCCAACTTGAAGACCTATCGCTTTACAGCGGCTGAAGTGAATCGCATGCAGCAGCAGGAGGGCGGTCTATCTGCCAACCCGATGTCGCAGGTCTACCTGATGTTTGCGTTGGGCAAAGCGCATGAAGATCTGGGTGAATACTCAACCGCGTTTAACTATTACCAGCGGGGCAACGACTTAAAGCGTGCCCAAAGCGGATACGACGCACAGAAGATGGGTGTTGAGCTGCAAGCGCAGGCAACATTTTTCAGCAAAGACGTATTCACGTCTCGCGCAGATAGCGGCGACCCTGCCTGCGACCCTATTTTTATCGTCGGTTTACCACGTGCAGGGTCAACACTGCTGGAACAAATTTTAGCGTCGCACAGTTTGGTCGATGGCACGCTTGAGCTGCCCAATATTTTGTCTATCGCCCAGTCGCTACGACGACGTGGTCAGGGGGAGGGGAGCGCTGAATACCCGGCAATCATTGCAGATATGTCGGCATTGGAACTGCGTGAGCTGGGTGAAAAGTATCTGGCAGAAACCGCTATTCACCGCCAAGACGCGCCTTATTTTATCGATAAGATGCCGAACAATTTTCGGCACATAGGCCTGATCAAGTTAATCCTGCCCAATGCAAAAATCATCGACGCACGTCGGCATCCCATGGCCTGCTGCTTTAGTGGCTACAAGCAGCTATTTGCTGAGGGGCAAGAGTTTAGTTATGACCTTGATGACGTGGGCAGTTATTACCGCGATTATGTGACGCTGATGGACCATTGGCAGACCGTGTTGCCCGGTGACATTCTGCAGGTCAATTACGAGCAAGTTGTGGGCGACCTGGAGGGGCAGGTGCGCCGGCTGCTCGACTACTGCGGCCTGCCCTTTGAAGCACAGACACTTGAATTTCACGATACCGAACGCTCCGTGCGCACGGCCAGTTCAGAGCAGGTGCGCCAGCCATTGTATCGCGACGGCCTCGATCAGTGGCGAAACTTTGAGGCCGAACTGCAGCCGCTTGAGGCGCAGCTGTCTGATATTATTCAGCGCTACGAACAATCAGTAGCCTGAGCGTTACGACAGCAGCGCGACCCAAGACAAAACGCCAGATTAAGGTCGGTTAGTGCTGATTAGTGCCGGTTAGTCCGACAGGCGCGATGATTGAGTTCATCGACTGCGGAACTTTTGGTTGCTCTCGTTGCCTTTATAAGGTCAACTACATTAATATTATTAATTATGCAGCGATTAGCCGCTATTTATGCTCAAGGAGTGATCATGTTTTCTTCACGTAATGCACAAGACCGCACGTGGTCCAGCTTGTTCGGTGTACTGATGCTATCGATGGTGCTTGGTTTAAGTGCCTGCTCAAACGGTAGTTCGGATTCGAATGATAACTTCAGTCCTGGTGGAGGAGATGGAGGAGATGGTGGAGATGGTGGAGATGGTGGAGATGGTGGAGATGGTGGAGATGGTGGAGCCTCGTCGCCCCTGTGCGAGAACAACCCGAGCCCGAGCAATGAGTGCGATTTTACGGTAACGCTCACAAAAAACGGTCAGAAGATTTTGCCCTGGGAGTATACGTACGTTAGGAAAAGTAACGCAGAAGACTGGAGTTGGGTCCGAGATAATAGTAGCGGCACTACAAGCTTTGATTATCTTCAAACCTCACAGTTCACTGTCAGTGCTGCCGAATTCAAGAGCGACGCGCCAGAGATTACTATTAGAGACAAAAAAAATAGGGGGTTCAATTGCGCAGGTTTCTACTGGAAGAAAACGTACTATTACGCCAAAATGAACACTCCGTTTTCAGTCCCCCAAAGTTGGAAACAAAGCCTGCCTCTTCAAATGACGGTGATACCCTGGAAAGTTCCAAACGGCGGGCAGTGCAATAATCAAAAAATCGCCCCAGACTCGGTCTCAGACGGGACACGGGCTTTGGCTATTTGGGTGTCTGCGCCATCGTCGAAAGTCTCAACAGACTGTCACTTTACGAAGGATTCAACGGCGAGTAATTCGCCATCATGCTTCAAGCCTCCAACATGGGAGCTTGTCGACGACTACCTGATCTATAAGGGCTCGCTCGTCGATTGGGTTAGGCTAAACAACAACACTAAGATTCCACAGAATATCCGTATTGATGCGGGCGCCGATCTGGAAAATATGCCGTTGAACACATTATTCGTCAGATACGATATAGACAAGGGCGCTGCAAATATCACTGCATGTGGAAAGTGGGCTAAGGAGGCGAATAACTCGAGTGACGCACCTAACGACAATTGTAAGGTTTCAGGGGGTGAGGAACTGACGCTGCTTGCAAATCACCAAATTAATGTGAGCGGCACCGGTCGCATCAGTGGTTATACGCAAACTACGCAACAACCGTCGACAGCACTGCCGGTTTATCCTAAGGCGGCTAATATTAAGAACCCCGAAAGACTTCAGGCCCAGTATCGCGTTTATTCTGGACTTCTGGTGCTTTCTTCTGATTATGCCCCTGGTTATGCGATTGACGTAGAAGGGATAACCGTGGGATTCGGGCCCAAAAGGGGTCGTGGAGCGGTACAGTTAAATACGCCCTATGCGCCTGCGGCGTCCTCGTTAACTGATACAAACATTGGATTGGACAGCAACAACTTCAAAGTGAACGTGTCTGATCTAAAGGTGGTCGGCAACTGGATAGACGCGGCGGATGGCCCCGAGATCATGGGTCAAAATTCGACGGTGAAGTCGCTGTACCTGCATGTTAACGATGACAGTATTAAGGTGGCGGTCAACGGGATCAAGATCTCTGACGTGACGGTATTGCAGGGTGACGTGGGAGGCGTTGTGGACCTGGGCTCCTATGGCTACAACCGTGGAAGCATAAGCGGCGCAGTCGTCAATGGCGTATACGTGCACCGTATCACACACACAACGGGTTATGACCCTTACAACGGCCTCGTTGTGACGCGTCTTTGCCCAATAAAGCCGCTTTGCGAAAACTGTGACCGCTCCAAAGCCAATCTCGAAAATGCCACAGTTGCGAACCTGCAGGTCAATGAGTTGGGCGAGATCAACGCGGTGCAGAGGCCTGCGGCTATTGGTGTTCTTGCATCCTATACTGGTTCAGATAAGACCGAATACAAGTTGAAGAACAGCGTTCCTAGTTTTTGCCGCTCAGATGACTATGTCAAGTCGGTGACGATCAAAAACATAAAATTAGTGAACTGGGATATTTATGAGGAACCTTCTGCAGATTCGAAGCTCTATAATAACGGTTCTGCTTTGGACAGTTCCATTAAGTATAGTTGGACCGAGCCGTCTGTGAAATTCTTTAACGGCACTTTTACTGGTATTGGGGCGAAGAAACATCCAAACCTTGCCGTTCGAATACACTTCAAAAATAAGGCCCCGGGAAAATTATGGTACGCGGCCTGTGGCGCATCTACGGGTTTTTGCTATGACAACAAGGGGGAATCTCGTGCCGTGCTTAACGTAATATCACAGTCGCCCATCAACTCTACCGTTCCTAACTACCACTTTGTTTATCCATATACGGAATAAGCGTAGCGTTTAAATCCGCCCTCCTGGCGCGGCGGCGGGTCACAAAGAGTGAGGCCCGCTATAGGTGCCCTCTAGGACTATGACATCAGATTTAGAGTGATGCCTGTGAGTCCTATTTCCATCACAGAGACGGTTAAAACCGTGTGACTGCGCTCATGGAATTTCAACCCCGGGGGTAGTTAGAGGGGTTTGTTTCGGGGTAATTCGCCGCTATCGTGCGCTTCGAATCACAGTAACTGAACATTAAGAAGAAGAGCCTTCTCCGGTGTGTCCGGTCCCAACATCATGTCTCCATCCCCGTACTGCATGCGTCCTAGCATCCAGGGGGTAGTGGTATAACGGCGCTCTTCACCGGTACGATCTCACGCTCCAGCAAGGTGGCGCTAGGCTCCCAGCGCTTGTGCTGTTCAGGGATCAGATCCAAATTACATTTGTTGGTGTTCATTGTCTGGTCTAGGCTCGCAAATACGCCGTCAGCACTGGAATTGTCGCTCGAGTTGCGTCCATAGTGTTGGTTGTACTCTTGGAACGTATGCCGGTCTCGTTCAGTGGTATAAATTGATCTGGCGTTCTGAACAGGCGTACTCCAAGCGTTAGAATAAAAGTACACATCAGTGGCAACAGGATTGCTGTCTTGAAGGTATCTGAGTAGAAGCGGGTCATGGTCAGATTCAGACAGAATGTGGTTGTTTGTAAAATCGATCGATGACGAATTATGCGCTATATCGATTAGCGAGCCACGGCGATCTTGACCCTGGTACACAATATTACCTTCAAAATTGACGTCCTGCGCGTCGCTAAAAACGACTTGATGTTTTATGCTATCAAGTATGCAGCTGTTGGCGATTGAAACATCCTGAGCATCGCTAACCAATATGCCTGCATACCGGCCATCATCTACGCTAAGGTGATTCGCCACTACAATATTGGTGACGCCATGTCCCAATACGATCCCAGAATCCCCATTACCGTAAGTCGTGTTGCTCAATAAAGTAATATCACTGCCAGAGGTGACATCAATGCCTTGCTCTCCACACTGAGACGCCACGTTATTTTCTAGAAGGTGACCCGACCCGATATCATCAAGGCCGCTATTTTTGTGCAACGTTATGCAGTCGTTGTTATGCACTCTCGATACTGTACATCCTCTGATTACCGAATTACGCAATTTGTTTTCGGCGCTACCTTTAAAAACGATGCCGTTGTTTACCGCATCATCGATGACGCAGTTTTCGATAGTGATGTTTTCACCACCCTCAGCAACGATGGCATTTTTGCCAGCGTGTTTAACATCGACGTTGTTAAGAGAAATATTTGTAGATGCTTTTAGGATGCCGACAGCAGTTCCGGCTGAAAACATAAATTGGATGTCTGCGACATTGATGTAATGCCTTGTCGAGATGTTCACTAGAGTTGGGCTGACAACGGCCTCTATATGTAAGCTTTCGATCGCCTCGCCAGCCTTGAGCCTATAGCTTAATGTCTGGTCGGCACTAGAATACTGCCACATGCCGGGCCTGATAATGTCGCTCTCGGCGTTAGCTCTTTGGGAAAGTGATTTCACGCCCCCAAAGTACCACCCCATTTTGTGGGAAGCCCAGAGAGCGGATAGCGTCGGTACATCTGTAAGGGTGAAGATTTCATTGTCTGTTGTGGTCCAGTCCATTGCCCCCCCGGCACTTCGATCGGACCAGTCTATACTGCCAATGACAAATGGCCTTGCGTCTGGGCCGGCGCCAGAAATAGTGATAACTTGACCGTTCACGCCTGATGCCTTTGGTTTAATCACTTCTCGATACGGGCGTGATGGGCCGTTATCAACTAGGGTCAGTGTATCTTGAGCGACTAAGCGCTCTACAGACCGAGTGAGACTGCGCCAAGGCTGTGTCGCTCCGCCATTGCTCGCATCACGGCCATTGACGTTATCGACGTAATAATCAGCTGCGTATGCCTGGCTAACCGCTATCAGCATGTAGCTACATAGTGATGAAAGGATCAGGCGTGAAGCTCGGCGGGGTCTGCGCAACATATATTATCTCCTTGATGGTCTTCTCTTTGGAAGATCCATAACGTCGTTATATGTTATGCATTATCCGCATATCATTTATAAAATATAATTGTTTTTTGTTATACCTTGATATGCTGATTTAGATATATCTCTCGAGCGCTTCATGCCGACTGTACAAGGTGACAGAGGCCAGACATGACAGTATTCATGGAGTCCTGGCGATCTAAGTGTGGGGCTCTAGCGTTAGGCTGTGTTGGCCACAACAGACACCCCCAAGGCGATCAGCGGCCTGTAAGGCACAGCAGCTATGCGATGTGGGTAGTGGGCAACGCCACAGACTGTGCCAGCAATGGCTATTTTTTGTGCTGATTCGCTGCTATCCTCCGCCTCGAATGACAGCACACTAGCCATTAGAGGTGGAAGCTTGAGACAGGCACTGATCAATATGTTGACCCTGCAGGACAAGATGAATTCGCGTGTCCATGAGCAGTGGATCGTGCAGGATTTCCAGTGGTACAGGGCAATATGGATTGAGTGTGGTGAACTTATTGAACATTTTGGCTATAAATGGTGGAAAAAGCAGGAAACAGACCTCGAGCAGGTTCGTCTGGAAGTGATCGACATCTGGCATTTTGGGATGTCTGCGCTATTTCAAGGCGATAAAGACATTGAACAAATCGCCGACGAAATTGAAGCGGAGTGGGCTTCCTTTGAAGCGGCTGATCTTGGTGTGCAACAGGCAACAGAAGAACTGGCGCTGCACTCCCTTCAGACAAAAGGGTTTTCTCCCTCACGGTTTTGGGAGTTGATGCTGTCTGCCGGTCTAGATTTCGACAGCCTTTATAGCGCGTATGTTGGCAAGAATGTGCTTAATTTTTTTCGGCAGGACAACGGCTATAAAGACGGCAGTTATGTTAAAAACTGGGCGGGGAAAGAAGACAATGAGCACCTGGTTGAACTGGTAGCGCCATTGGACCAAAACGCTGTCGATTTTTCTGACCAAGTTTATCGTGCACTGGCGTCTCGCTATCAGGAATTGGTTCCACTGGCCTAGGTATGGCAATGGAGGAAGATAAGCTTTCCACAACAGCGCTTGCCAGAAAGCTGGATCTCCCTGTGCAACAACTGTTTGCGGTATTGAAGGACTACGGTTGGATACAGCGTTCCAGCGATAGCTGGGTGCTAACCCCGAAGGGGGAGTTCGAGGGTGGTACCTACCATTCGAGTCGGCGCTACGGCTCTTATATCGTATGGCCCGAGCAGTTGGAACAGCATCCACTGCTGCAAGCGATAGAATCCAATCAACGCATTACCGCGGCTTCTATGTGCAGCTACTACCCGCACCTTCATGCAAGGCAAATTAATCGGGCTCTTGCTGAACTGGGTTTGCAGCAGCACAGCATGCTGGGCTGGGAATTGACGCGTCTGGGAAAGTCTCTGGGTGGATTGCAGGAGGAGAGCAGTAGCAGTGGTGCATTCTACGCCACATGGCCGCATGAAATTGTCGATAATCCTATCGTCCACCGTGAGCTCAGCCTGCAATCAGGGCAAATGCCTAGCACACGGTTATTGAGTGATGCCGCGCCTGATCTTTTTGCGGGTTCAACTACGGCTCCAGAGGCTTGCCGTGGTGTTGACGGGCATAGCCTGCGATCGACGCTGCAGACGAGAGTGTGTAACTGGCTGTATTTGGCCCAGTTGGCACATGCCTACCGTCGTGCTTTGCCAATAGAGGAACTGGTCTACGCTGATTTTTATGTGCCGGTGGGGAGCGTTTACATAGATTGTTGGGAAGAGGAATTAACGCCAGGTGAGATGTCCGGGAAATTTCGTAAGCGTGAGATATACCGTGAGCTCAATCTGCATTCCTTAGAAATCAACGCTGCCGATGGCGATAGGCTGGATGAGGTGCTCGGTCGTGGACTTTTGGGTTTCGGCGTTCGTTGTTAGGCGCTTGCCCGCGCGGTTAGTTTTTTTGCAGTAATACGCCGCACTCCATGTGATCTGTATAGGGAAACTGGTCAAACAACGCAAACTGTTTGATGTGGTGGCTGGTGCACAGAGATTGCAGGTTTTGCACCAGGGTGTGGGGGTTGCAAGAAATGTAGAAAATGGTGTCAAAGCGTCCGGCCATGCTGACGGTTTGCTCATCCAGTCCTGCCCGTGGAGGGTCGATGAATAGCGTGCTCAGGTCGAATTCGCTCAACGGTTTTGGCATTTCACTCAGCCTGCGGAAAGGGCGTTCATTGTTCATTGCCTGAGTGACCTCCGCGGCGGAGAGGCGAACGAGATGCACATTTTGGATGCTATTTTCCTCTAGATTAGCCCGCGCAGCTCGGATGGAGACTTTGGATAATTCTGTGGCGATAATATGGTCAAAATAGCGCGATAGCGGCAGGGTAAAATTTCCATTACCACAATAGAGCTCTAGCAAATCCCCCTGCATAGCCGCGGCCTGTTGGCAGGCCCATTCGATCATCCGAATATTGACATGACCGTTGGGTTGGCTGAATGACTGCTCATACTGTCGATAACAGTAATCAGTTCCCAGTATGGGCAAAACCTCCCGAATGAAGTCTTCGCCAATCACCAGTTTTTGTTTGCGACTGCGTCCGATAACAGAGACGGGGTCACTGTCAGATTGCAAGTCACGTGCCAATTGTCGCGCCGCGCTTTCCCACGTCTGGTCCAACTTTCGATGGTAGATCAGGGTTAACAGTACATCTCCAGATAGCGAGACTAGAAACTCAACTTGAAAGAGTTTGTGGCGTAGAGTGTGGTTGGCGATCAGCTTTTCTCGAAGGAGGGGCATTAAATATTGGATGCGGGCGTCCGCGATGACAAAGTCCGTGACGACCACCGGTGTTCTAGGGTCTTCTCGTCTAAACATAACGTAATTGATGCTGTCATCGTCGTGCCACATCCTAAATTCAGCACGAAGCCGAAACCCTACAGGGGGTGAAGAATACACCTGAGGCTCAGGCGGTGAAAAAGGCGCCATGAGTTCACACACAGTCTCCACTTTCTTCTGTAGCAGAGCACAATAGTCTTGCGGCTGGACCCGTGACAACGGCATCAGGGCAGCCCCGCGGTATCACGATTTTGCCAAAGTTCGGTTGCCTGTAATTGAGCCGCCTCTAGGTTAATGTCAGGGCAGAGCACGACTAGAGCCGCGGCCGTGGTGGCAAGGGTTGCGTTTAAACCGTATTGGTTATGCACACTGTCGCGCCATAGTGCCTTGATAGACTCAACATCTGGCGTCACGACAGACTCGATGCGTTTCGCAATCGACCGGGGCAACAACATCTCTTGTACCTGTTGATTATGTAACAGGTATAGTCGTGTGTCGGCCTGTGGTTTGACCTCTATCTCCCCACTGTCACCCTTGAAAACCATAGAGCGTGGCTGTTCGAGAAGGCGGTCTGCTTCCTGGTGCAATCGAGCATAAGCCGGGTGGAAAATACTCTGCACGCTGGCGCGGGCGTTCAGTGGATTAATCATGCGGCTCAGGGTGTTGACCGGAGAACGCAGTCCCAGCAACGATCGTAATTGCATGAGCTCCTCTAGTGGGCAACAGAAATGCTCCAACGATAAATAGGACAGATTGCTGGCGTCGAGTTGTTGCCCGACTTCTGTCCAGTTTGATGCAATAGGCAGTCCCAGTTGTCGCATAGCGTCTTCGGTATAGAGCCTACCGGGAGTGTGCCCCGCCGATCCGTGAATGAACACGCGATGTCCGGCTTGCGCCAGCAATAGCAGCGACAGGATAAACCAGGGATGCTGGTGTTTTTTCCCCGCGTAGCTGGACCAGTCTAAGTCAGCTTTTAACGTCTGGGGTGGTATTTTCATGTGCGCGCGGCAGGCTTGAACGAAACCGGCGAGCTCGTCGGGGCTTTCCTCTTTTACTCGCAGCAGCATTAAAAACGCACCAATTTGTAATGGCTCAACTTCGCCGCGCAGGATCATTCCAAATGCCTGTTGTGCTTCACCCTGATTCAGCGAGCGGGTGCCGGTCTTGCCTTTACCCAGAGTTCGAATGAAAGGGGCGAAAGCATGTTCTGCGGCAGACGAAGAACTGTTGCGGTTACTCACAGGGTACATTCACAGACAGTTGTCGGGTTTGGGTAAGCCCGATATTTTACTGCCAAGCTTGGCCGGCGATCCGGGGAACAAGGACATGAGGTATATACTTTTCCCCTTGTCCGCCCCAAGATTTAACGCGCAATATTTTACCAGTGCCCGCATGGCAGGGGAACTGTCGTACTCACGATAATAATCTCTAAGCAGGCTAATGACCTCCCAGTGAGCAGAGTTAAGTTGAAGGTTTTCAGACGCAGCAATCTGCGCCGCCACATCAGGGTTCCAGTCGTTTAGATCACAAAGAAAGCCTTCTTTATCGAAAGCATTGGCGCAGAGCATAAGCGTTAATACCAGGCCTGTTGTCGTGGAAATGTTTCAGTGAGCGCCACCAGTCCATCCATATCGATGCGGCTAACGGCTGCCGCAAGATTCGTCACTCCCGCAGCGAGGGCATCGGCAGCCATAACATATAGCCTTGCATCCGTGTCCTGAAGTGCTTTGCTCGCATCAGTATCCGCGAGAGCGGCATAGACTCCGTCACCCATTAAGACCAGAGCATCGTCTTTTGCAATAATGTTCACACAGTCCATAAATGCGATGCTCGAAGGTGACGCATTCAGCGTATGTAGAATCATGGTCAAAATCCGAGGAGGTGGTCGTAGCCGACCATGAGTTGGCGTATTTCATGATCGTCCAGTTGGCGAGTGTGCAGGGGAGCCTTTGAAAGATCCATGTTGTAGCGTGCGGCGGCTTGCGCATCGACATACACATGGTCGATGTCATAAAGGGGCAGGGAAGCGAGCTGGCGGCCCATATTCTTCATCCCTAATGAGGTGCTGTCTTGATCTGGCTGTAATTGCAGGACGCCATCCCCGATAAAAAGCAGATCGACTGTCTGATCAAATGCGGCACTCGCAAGTGCGGCATCCAGTGCGGCTTTCGCTAGGCCGGAGCCATAGGGACTGTGCCGTAGCACTATCAATACTGTTTTTTTAGGGGCCGCGGTCACGTTCAGCCTCCAAAGGTGATCAAGCGATCAGAGCTTGCACAGGCATCAACAAGCTGGCCCAAGCCCGATACGGTGAATAGTGGGTTGATGGTGGCGCAGCGGCGCTCATGGCGATCTGCCTCCACCTGGTCCAGCATGCCGTGCTTCAGCGCAGAGGTAATACAGATCGCCAGATCTACACCATGTTGGTCAGCTAGCTCGCTCCAGCCTTTCAGCGAGGTATCCTCGTCCTGTGCGGACACACTACTCGCGGCGCTCGCGAGGGTACCTGCGTCAAGGAAAAAGATGCGATGAATAGTGTGTCCCCGCGCTATGACACAGTGTGCGAACTCCGCCGCACTGCGCGAACAATGACCGGAAAAGGGCGATGACAATACCAATAACGAATAAATCACGTTCTGCACCCTCTACAAACAAAAAACCCCGGCATGTACCGGGGTTTGTTTATAGGACGTTTGCGACTAGTCGTCACCGCCGAACGCTGTCAGCAGGTGCAGTAGATGGATAAACAGGTTGTAAATATCCAGATACAGAGACACTGTCGCCCGGATATAGTTCGTTTCGCCGCCGTTGATGATACGGCTGGTATCAAACAGTATGAGCCCGGACATAATTAGGACGACTGCTGCAGAGATAGTCAAAGACAGTGCCGGAATGTTCAGGAAAATATTGGCAATCATCGCCACTACAGCAACAAGCAGGCCAACCATAAGAAATCCACCCATATAGGAGAAATCCTTGCGGGTGGTGAGAGCGTAAGCCGACAAACCAAAAAACACCACGGCGGTGCTACCCAGCGCCTGCATCACCAGTGCGGGACCTCCGGGCATAGCAAGGTAGTAGTTGAGCATTGGGCCAATAGACGCCCCCATTACACCGGTAAAGGCAAAAATGGCAACGATGCCTTTGCTGGTATCAGCAGTTCGGTTTACCACGAAAAGCAGTCCAAAACCGACCAGCATAAGGATGAGCGCGGCGCCCTGAGGGAGTCCCATTGCCATCGAAATACCTGCCGTAGCGGCGCTGAACAGTAGGGTCATACCCAACAGCATATAAGTATTTTTGAGCACCTTGTTTGTACTCAGGGCGGATTCAATTCCCAATGAACCGGCGTTGTATAATCCCTTGTCTTGCATAACGTACTCCCAAATGTTGCGCACGGACGGTGCGATGTTTCCTTACATAGATAATAAGGGCGACAGGGCTAAAATCCAAGTGAAATAGGTCCAAATTCGCAACGATTCTCATCTGCCCCGGGTGGCGCAAGGACGCGCACTCTCGCCCTGAAACCTGTGCCCTCGTCATTTTTTAGCCTGCTACTCGTCGCAGGTCCCCACAACAAAGCCCTTCGCAGGCAAGAATCGGGGCATAAATGACGCTAATGTGGGTTCAAGATGCCGTTTTAACACCGCTAAACAACGTGACGTCAGACGTTTTGGTGAAACAAGGAACTGGTGACTATGGACAGAAAAGACAATATGCCCCTGTGGGTATTTCTGGGCCTACTCAATCTGGAAACCAGAAAAGCAGCGCTCTTTCTCGTCAGGTGCACGCTTGTCTTTGGACTTGTATTTCTGCCCATGCCTTACCTACTGGATGACTGGAACTGGATGGACGTCGTTAACTGGAGCGGAATGATGTTCGTCATCACGTTATGGTATTGGTTGTCTATACGCTGGGTAGACAAGCACTCATCCTGGAATTAGTGAGCAGCGTCTATTGCTAATGAGTTGATGCTCCTCTGTTTAGGGTCTGCGGATATTGGGGGCGGCAGCGTTGGCGCTTTTGGGTCGCGCAAAAAGCAGAAGCCCCAGCGCCCCGGACCCGACGGTCCCGGACAGCATGAGGAAAGCGATATCGAATGACGCGGTAGCATCCGTGAGCCATCCGATCAGGAACGGAGTCAGAACTCCAGAGGCAGAGAAGAAGGTCACAATAATCCCGGTTGCCGCACCTGCTGATTTCGAAAACAGGTCGGTGCAGATTGAGTAGTAGAGGCCGTTTGCTGACATTGAGAAGCCGATCCCCAGGGTCAGCCAAAAGACAGCCCAATCGCTGGAGGTGACCGATGCCAGCGGAATAAAGGATGCCGCGGCGAGAAGTTGCAGGATCCATGTTGGGTGGATACGGGCTCGGCGGATATCGCCGCTGGCACTAAATAAGCGGTCGGAGAGGGTGCCGATGAGCACCATTCCGACGATTGAAAATGCCCAGGGCATGGTGGTAAACCAACCGATGGCTGTCAGCTTCAAATCAAACTCGTGTTCGAAATAACCCGGAATCCATGTGACGCCAAAGAACAGGATCGCTCCGAAGCCAAAGAAGGACCAGGCAGTGGCAAGAAGGGTTGGGTTTCGCAGGACGGCGGCATATTCTGCCAGCGTGGGCGCGGCGGGGGTCTGAGTTTTTGGAGGTTCTCGGTAGAGAAGAAGCCACGTAACCATTAGCGCGAAACCCGCTATACCGAGCGCCATAAAAGTTTCTCGCCAGCCGAAGCGTTCAATAAGCAAACTGAAGAGCGGGCCACCGATGAGGAGGGCGACGGGAACACCTAGTAGGGCGAAAGAAGTGGCCCGGGTCGTTTCCCCCCGCGGCACCCAATCGGCTATCGCTCGGTTCATTGCGGGAAAGTTGACACCCTCGCCGATACCTAAAACGACACGAAAGGCAAGAAATAGCCACCAGTAGTGAACCCATCCCATCAGGAACATCGTCATGGACCAAAGGATAAGGCCTAAGGTCCAGATGCGTCGCGCACCGTAGCGATCTAGCAACACCCCAGAGATGCCGTTGACCGCGAGCGCTCCGGCGGCAAAAAAACTCATAGCGAGACCGAAGTCAGCATTGTCGATCCCGAAGTCTCTTTGGATCGGCCCGATCGCATAGGAAATCACCACCCTGTCGAGATAGTTGACCAGTCCCAGCGCAAAGGCCAGACCAATCACTAGCCTTACTGTCCCAGCCGACTTTTCGTGTCCGTTTGTCATAACTTAGTACTCACAGATTGCTTCGTAGCGTCTGGCACAGCGAAGGCATGTTGCAGCTAGCCAAAGCGGTGCTCAAGCAAGCCCGAAACACCTGGCTTAATTGCGAACAGACCACCTTCTTGGGGATTAGCTCTTAGGTATTCGTGGTCAATCGTGAAGCGCGCCGAAGTAATATAAAGCGTGCTCAGGTCTTCTCCGCCAAACGTACAACTTGTCGGACAACTGCAGGGGAGTTCAATGACCTGGTCTACTTTGCCTTCAGGATCAATACGCATGATGCATCCGCCACCCGCAACTCGGCAATTCCAAATGTATCCGTCTGCGTCCATAGCAGAACCATCGGGTAACCCGCGTTCAAACCCTGAGACGATTTTGCGCCGGTCGGTAAGTTGCGTGGTTGCCGGATCGATATCATAACGATAGAGCTCGTTCTTAAGTGTGTCGGCGGTAATTAAGTGCCCAGTATTTGTCCAAATTAGAGTATTCGTGATTCCAAAGAGGTCTTCGCTGATCGAGTTAACGCTGCCATCGGCTTTGCAGCGGTATAACCGGCCTGTGTTTTTGGTGATCTCCACCGGGTTACCGTCGGCGGCGAAGTTGTTTTGCATCGTACCAACCCAAAACGCACCATCTGGACCAATAACACCTTCATTCAAGCGATTTTCCGATAGTTCTGGTTCGACAGTAGCAAGTGGATAGAATTGGTTATCATAGTTCCATAGACATATCTTTTTCGTGAAGGCCACAACCGCGCCGCCATCCCTCCTGAGTCCCAATGATGTAGCAAAATCGTCCGTCTCCCAGCGCTGATGATCAAAGGTTTTTGGGTCAAGGGCATGAATGAATTTCCCGATAATATCAACCCACAGTAAGCGTTTTCTGTCATCATCCCAAATTAGACTTTCACCTACTACATTTGCAGCCGCAAAAATTAAGTCGGCGGTCATATTGGCCTCCATCCGCTTTTTTGTTGTGAACTTCTCACCGTTGGTGGCATATTAAAGGAGAGCAAGTGAAAAGGATATGCAGGTGCAGCACAGAAATTGAAAATCATTTGGGCGAGCAACCGCTGTAAAAATCGCGTAAGCTCTCCAACCATTGGCTTTAAACTCAGCTGAACATGGTGTTCGGATAACGTCGGATGCAGTAGGGTATTAATGTGTATTCACCGTAAGTAAGGAGATAGTTGTGCGCGCAATTAAATTGAAAAAACCAGGTGGTCTCGACAAGCTGGAAATAGCGAATGTAGACGTTATTGAGCCAACAGCGGGCGAGATCCGTATCCGCAATCATGCGAGCTCATTGAATTTTCATGACTATGTCGTTGCCATTGGCCTGCTGCCAGTTGATGACGGACGCATTCCCATGTCGGACGGTGCCGGAATCGTAGAAGCGGTGGGTGCTGGGGTGACGGAGTTCCAGCCTGGTGATCGAGTGATGAGCTGCTTCTTTCCGCATTGGGCTGATGGTCGGGCCGATAATCTCGTTAAAATGAGTGATGTTCCCGGCGACATGATCGATGGATTCGCGTCTGAGGTCGTTACGATGTCCTCTTCGGCGTTCACTCGGATGCCGGACGGCTATAGCTTCGAGCAGGCAGCCACTTTACCGTGTGCTGCGGCGACCGCGTGGCGTGCACTGATGGTCGAGGCAAGGGTAAAGCCTGGCGATACCGTGCTGGTGCAGGGTAGCGGTGGCGTATCTGTGTTCGCTTTGCAGTTTGCCAAGGCTGCAGGCTGCCACGTTATTGCGACGTCTTCATCGCAGGCTAAACTAGAGAGACTAGGCGAGCTTGGGGCAGACCAATTCATCAACTATCGTGAGGTTGAGAAGTGGGGTGACAAGGTGTTGGAGATCACCGGCGGTAAGGGTGCAGACGTTATCGTCGAGGTTGGCGGCTCGGGTACGCTGCCGCAGTCTGTGCGCGCGGTGGCAATGGGCGGGCATATTTCCATGATCGGCGTGCTAACGGGTGTTCAGGGCGACGTGCCTACGGCCGAGTTGTTTCAGAAAAATGCCGTGATTAGCGGCATCACCGTCGGCTCGCGTGCCAACCAAGAAGATATGGTCAGAGCGATCAATGCCACGGGAATTCTGCCTGTCATCGACCGCAGTTTTGCTCTTGAGGATTTGGCTGAGGCGTTCCGGCTACAAGAATCACAGCAGCACTTTGGGAAGATTTGCCTTACCGTCTGATGCGGCATATCTCAATAATCGGTTAGGGTCTAGAGTATTGGCCCTGAAACCGAGTCTGACAACAGAGACCCTGCCACGCGAGTGGGGGTACTCTGAAAATCATAGACAGAAGAAAATATAAGACGCTTTAATCTTTGGTGGCCGTTAATTCGCCGTACAGAAATAGACGTGACGCTTAATTGGCTCGGCTAAAGGTCGGGTTATACGTTTATAAAAAATGAGGATAGATTAATGACTGCATTAAACGACCAGCTTATCGCCAGTGTCATGCAGGCCTATGTTGATGCCATGAGCAGCGATGATGTTGAGAAGGTCCTCGTTCTTTTTTCTGATGATGCAGTGGTTGAAGACCCGGTTGGCAGTGACGCCCATCGCGGTAAAGATGCGCTTCGAGTCTTTTATCAAGCCTCCATCGATAGCGTTGATCACATGGTTCTTGAAGGCAGTGTCCGCGCCCGCGAGAAGTGGGGGGCTGCGGCGATGATAGCAAGCCCCAAAGGGATAGATATGAAAGTAGAAACTCTCGATGTGATGGAGTTCGACGATGAGGGCTTGATTACCCATATGACCGCGTATTGGGGAGACACTAATTTACGGGTCAAATGAGCTGCCTATTGTGATAAACGGCTATCAGCGCAGGGTCGGCTGCTTTTGCTGTGCCGAAGACGACTTACGCACGATATGTCACCGCGGAAGCAGCAGCAGCTCCTACAGCAACACCCGTCCCCACCAGCCCTATCTGGCTACTGGGCATGATGGCAGGACTGCTAACGCTAGTGGCTGTCAGGAGGCTCCGTAAAGCCTGAGCCGTCTCAAGCCCGCCTAGTGCGGGTTTTTTATTGTCTGGGGATACTAAAGGTAAGCATCTGGGCTAGGGGGCATACTGCGCCCCTAGCGGATGGCGCAGAGTCTTTTCAGTGACTAACAGCGGCATTACTTTCCTGCGGCTACTCAACCTTTGCTAAAAGCGCTTCTCGCTTTGAATCATCTAACCAGAGCCGGCCAACTGGCACGCGCGCTTTCAGTTTTTCGCCAGCAACGATGTCAAACACATCACCATTGATCCCGGTCAACTGTACTGGTACGCCACATGACCTTGCTATGTCCGCATTGCATTGCATATGCATAGCCTCGCCATGAACAGGTATCGCAATCCTAGGCTTTACCCAATGATACATCTGCTGTAATTCTTCCTGGCAAGGGTGCCCCGATGCATGAATAGGCCGCGAACTGGTCTCTGAAAGCGTCACCTCAACACCTTTGCTCTCAAGGGCAGCCACCAATCGGCCCACAGCGATCTCGTTGCCAGGAATAGTTTTAGCACTAAAGATCACGTGATCCCCTGCTGCTAAGGTAATGTCCGGATGAGTATCCATTGCCAGTCGCTGCAAAGCAGCTCGCGATTCTCCTTGGCTCCCCGTCGCCACAGCCAATACTTCATTAGGCAGCAGGTAGCCTAGGTTGAAAGAATCGACTACGTTGAAATGGTCTTTTAAGTAACCCGCCATTCTGGCATTCATCACCATGGCCTCTATTGATCGGCCAATCACCCCTATATAGCGCCCTGACACTTCCGCCACATGGCCAAGGGTTTGCAGGCGTGCAACATTGCTAGAAAAACAACCAACCACGACCCGCCCCGTGGAGCCTTTAACGGCTGCTAACAGTCCTGGAAACAATTCTGACTCAGAAGTGGAATGGCCTGCTTGATTGGCGTTGGTCGAGTCACACACTATAGCGTCGATACGATCATGGCCTAGACGTCGATAAATATCCGGTTCAAACGCTCGGCCGACAATAGGCGCGGAATCAATTTTCCAATCTGCTGTGTGCAGCACCCGCCCAGCGGAGGTCTCTATAAGCAGCGCATTAGTTTCTACCGTCGAATGGGTAATGGGAAGCCAAGTAACCTTAAAACCCCCAAGAGTAATTGTCTCGCCCTCCTGAACGGTCACAATAGGTGCATCAATGCCCTTTTGCTGAAGCTTTCGAAGCAATACATTCCGCGTAAACGGCGTTGTGTAAATAGGACATTTTAATTGTGGCCATAGATGAGCGATTGCCCCTATGTGATCTTCGTGAGCATGCGTCGCGATCATTCCAACAAGGGCGTCACTGCGGTTGCTAATAAATATTGGGTCGGGCATTTCGACTCGATTGCCACCACCTGGCTTTGCATCATCCTTTTCGAAAGTGATTCCGCAGTCCACCATCAACCACTGACCGGCATGGCCAAACAAGTTTAAGTTCATCCCGATTTCGCCGCATCCGCCAAGAGGCAAAAATAAAAAGTCTTTCTGGCCTGGGGTCATCGTTCCTCACTCGTCTCGTATTGGCATGAACAGCACCGTGTGGCGTCAGCCACACACTTCGTTGAAATCTGTTGGAGTATCAATTTTGTTTCGAGGGTAGGTTCGGGGGTAGATTATAAAATCAGTCGTAGATCATTGATTTATATAGGCATATTTGGCGGTGGGCTAAGGATTCGAACCTTAGGAGGGGATAAACCCTCAACGGTTTTCAAGACCGCCGCTTTCGACCACTCAGCCAGCCCACCGGAAATTTTCTTCTCTACGATTCAATGCCTTCGTAAGAAGCGAACGGGATTATACATTGATGAAAATGGGACACAAGGGGCGCAAGCCACCTGTGTCCTTGTTGCGCTGAAATCGTTCAGGACTTAGCTGCCGTGTGCGTCATAGGATCCTCGGAGCGTGGACCACGCGGATCATTGCTGGAGCGCCGAGCGATCCGGTCACTGGGCTCGGCAGGCGGACTGATGTTGTCACTGAAAAGGGTCATATGAGACGTGCTGATTTCCAGATCGTTCACCGGACGGGCATCGCTCCTTGGATCGTTGCATGCCCTGCCATCAGCACTAACGCCATCTGTGGATGTCACGCTAGGAGTCGCGACTGGCTCGACCACAGGGGCCGGCGTTGCAACTGACGCTACAGGTGTTGCTACAGGTGTTTCTACAGATATTTCTACAGGTGCTGCTGTAGGTGCTACTGCAACTTCAGCGGTACTTTTTGCATCGGCATCGGTATCGGCATCGGTTGGCACACTTTCCCAGCCATCGTCCGAACTCGCAGTACTTAAGGCCGCGGATGCACTGGTAATGTCGGTGCTAATCGGATCAGGGCTTGCTGAGCTAGCCTGCTCTGACGCGGCTGTATTTGCATCTTCAGCAACTTCAGGTTCTGCAGTCACAGTCAGCTCTGGTTCAGGAAAACCGGGAACAACAGCGGTAGTGGGATCCGTCTCCGTAGCCTCGACTGTGGCCGTGCCTTCCGATGTTGGTTTGGGGCCTCGATTACGACGACGGCGCTGTGGCTCTCCGCGCTTTACGTTGCTGGGGCGCTTGCGCGGTTTATCGTGCTCGGAAGACGAATCCGCCGCATTTTGAGCCTCCGCAACTACACGGGTATCCGGTTTTTCGGCCGGGCTATCGCGATTAGTACGTCGGTTGCCTTCATTACGACTTTGAGATTGATCACTATTGCGAGCGCGCTTTTGTTGCCCCTGCTTATCGTCATTGCGAGGATCCCTACCTTCGGATGCTGCGCTGCGGTCCTGAGTTTGCGATTGCTGGCCGCTCTGGGTGTTTCGCCGACGATTTCTATTGCGGTTGTTTGAGCTCCGCTGTTCGCCAGATGCCGGCTGCTGACGTTGTCTTGCAGGGCGTTCACTCTGAGGTGGTTTTTGGCCTACACTGGCTTGTTCGGCAGTGTTGCTGCCGACAAGCGTGGACCACAAACGTGAAATAATGCCCTGAGCCGGTTTGTCAGCACTGCCGCTTTTTGGTCGGCTCTGAGTCGGTTTGCCTGATGCCGTTTTGGCAGAAGATTTATTCTCGGCTGTTGGTGCTGGACCTCGGCGAGGAACACCTTGCACAGCGGCTTGCTGTTGCGCAGGAATCGCCGGTGAGTGGATCTCGCTAATGGTGCCAGCATCCGGAACAGCAATATCGACTTTATAACTGACTTCGTGTTCGGCGCCCATCTCATCGGTGCGTAGGCGAGTGACTTCAAAATGGGGGGTCTCTAGGTTCGGATTGGGAATAACCAAGACGCGTGACTTTGTGTCCTGCTCAATTTCCGTCAGCGCTGATCGTTTCTCATTCAAGAGATAGGCGGCAACATCGACGGGCACAATGGCGCGTACTTCCGCGCTACGGTCTTTGATGGCTTCCTCTTCAAGTAACCGCAGGATTGATAATGCCAGCGACTTTGTGTCGCGAATACTGCCCTGGCCGCTACAGCGTGGGCAGACGATGGCACTGGTTTCGCCTAACGACGGTCGCAGGCGCTGACGAGACATCTCCAGCAGGCCAAAGCGAGATATTCTACCGACCTGAACTCGAGCTCGGTCAATTTCAAGAGCGTCACGCACGCGATTTTCGACCGCACGTTGGTTGCGCGGAGCCAGCATGTCTATAAAATCAATGACGACCAGCCCGCCCATATCTCGCAGACGTAATTGTCTGGCGACTTCGTCTGCAGCTTCAAGATTTGTGTTCAGGGCTGTTTCTTCTATATCTGATCCGCGAGTTGCGCGTGCGGAGTTGATATCGATAGAAATTAGCGCTTCGGTCGGGTCTATAACGATCGAACCACCAGAGGGCAGTCGCACTTCGCGCTGAAAAGCCGTTTCGATCTGGCTCTCAATCTGAAAACGGTTAAACATTGGGATGTTGTCTTCGTACAGTTGAATGCGAGGTAAGTACTTGGGCATGACCTGGCTAACAAAGTCGGTGGCCTGCTTAAACGCTTCAGGAGAATCAATCAGTACCTGTCCAACATCATCGCGCAGATAATCACGCACTGCTCGGATGATCACATTGCTTTCCTGGAACAAGAGTTCCTTGGGCTTGGCCACCGCTGCTGCTTTTGAGATGGATTCCCAAAGTTGTAAAAGATAATTAAGGTCCCACTGGAGCTCTTCTGCCGTCCGACCGACCCCCGCCGTGCGGATGATCACTCCCATCCCGCTTGGAATTTCGAGAGTGTTGAGAGCAGCTTTCAACTCAGTGCGCTCTTCGCCCTCAATGCGGCGGGAGATGCCTCCGGCCCGAGGATTGTTGGGCATAAGTACCATGTATCGACCGGCCAAGCTGGCAAATGTGGTGAGAGCCGCCCCCTTGTTGCCACGTTCTTCCTTGTCGACCTGGACAATGACTTCTGTTCCTTCTTTGACAATTTCCTTAATTTTAAGGCGTCCGTCACTGCCCGGGTTACGGAAGAAGTACTCCCTTGCGATCTCCTTGAGTGGTAAAAAGCCGTGACGTTCAGCGCCAAAGTCTACGAATGCAGCTTCCAAGCTAGGTTCGACGCGGGTAATTTTGCCCTTGAAGATACTGGCCTTTTTTTGCACGCGGGTGCGATTTTCAATATCGAGATCGTACAGGCGTTGCCCGTCGACCATTGCGACGCGCAACTCTTCAGGTTGAGTTGCATTAATTAATATTTTTTTCATATTGCCGTTGCCTTACTGTGCAGCAGGCCTGGCGGGACGGGAGATCAGATACAAAGCCGGCATAGTGCCGGTTAACAGTAGCGATGGGCCAAAAACCATTCGATTTCTAGCCGTTTACCGGATGCAACCCTAAGTTAGTTGCTGGTTCCACCCAGGTATCTTGTTAACGCCAACCACGCAGTTTCTTGTGGTCGTTTCAGCGTCAGGCAGTAAAGTTTTGTGGTGCTGCCTCGGCCTTTTTGCTAGTGTCGCAGCACCTACATGGCCCACAATGACGCTGATAGTTCTTTGGTAACTAAATCTGTGCCCCGGCAGTACGCACTGCTCGGTTCATAATATTGTCGGCTTGACTTATTCGTGTGCGTGGCTTGTATCGCTCTCGCACTCTGCCATAAAGTCGACATCCATTTGGTTTGTGTGGTTCGTCTGGCGGCGCCGTGCGTCTCACGCGCAGGCTCAATCAATCGCCAGAGGATTGTGCCGGCACCGGCTTGAAGCCGAGAGCGGGAGCAACCACAACGCGGATGATAGCAGTATATGGAAAAAAATGACATGGCTTGTACCACTTATGTCTGACAGCCCAGACATTACCCCTGCTCGGCATACGCGCCATCTCACCGTAGATGAAAATACGGCAGGGCAACGCTTGGATAATTTTCTGATACGAGAGTTAAAGGGCGTCCCTCGAACCCGCTTGTACCGCGCCTTGCGTAAAGGCGAAGTGCGGGTAAACAAGGGCAGGGTGCGTGCGGATTATCGACTTGTCATTGGTGATTTGGTGCGGCTCCCCCCCCTTCACCAGCCGGCAGCTTCCGCTCCGCCCAGTATTCCACTGAGGCAGGTTGATCAGCTTTCGAGACAAATTGTGTACGAGGATGATGACCTATTAGTGATAGATAAGCCGTCTGGACTGGCTGTTCATGGCGGTAGCGGCCTCAGTTTTGGGCTGATAGAGTGTTTGCGCAAAATGCGCCCCGAAGCACGTTATCTAGAATTGGTGCACAGATTGGACCGCGACACATCTGGGCTAATCTTGATCGCAAAGCGGGCAGCTATTTTGAGAGAATTACATCGACAATTACGAGAAAAGCACATTGATAAGCGGTATCTCGCGCTAGTTGCAGGGAAATGGCCGAGAGCGATGCGCGTTGTAGACGCCCCACTGGAGAAAAACTTCTTACAATCGGGCGAGCGCATGGTGCGGGTCAGTGGAGGAGGCAAGAGGGCGATAACAGAATTCCGTGTTGTGGAGCGGCTAGAGGGCGCTACGTTATTGGAGGCCCGCCCAATTACTGGGCGTACACACCAGATCCGGGTTCACGCTCAGCATGCTGGATTTCCTTTACTGGGTGATGATAAGTACAGCGATGACCGTACTGAGAGTTTTGCCCGACAAATCCGCCTCAAGCGGTTGTTTCTGCATGCTGCCTCTTTGCGTTTTACTCTGCCTGATAAAGTTGAGATGAACCTACAGGCTCCTTTGGACTCTTCTCTAGAAATAATATTAGAAAATACCCGTAAGTAACTGTTAAATAGTGTTTTATTGGGTAAAAATATTCTAGGCATGTAAAATGTCTACGCCGAGCTCGCCTAATAACGCGGTCAGCTTGATCAGAGGTAACCCCTCCAGGCTCGTCGGGTCATCGCCTATCAAGCTCTCGAAGAGCGCAATACCCAGGCCTTCAACCTTGAAGCTACCCGCGCAGTCATAGGGCTGCTCTCGATGGAGGTAGTTGGCGATCTGGCTGTCGCTGAGAGCTCGAAAGCGTACACAAAATCGTTCTACGTGAAACCGCTCCTGATCGCGGTTTGGTGCAATTAACGCAATTGCCGTATAAAACACTACTTCCCGGCCGGAGCTGTTGCGCAGTTGGGCTGAAGCGCTATTGAAGTTACCTGGCTTGCCCATGATGCTGCCCTCTATCGAGGCGACCTGATCGCTACCAATAATCAGCGCACCGGGTTCGAGCCTGGCGATAGACTCGGCTTTTGCTCGCGCCAAACGCACAGCCAGAGCCGCGGGTGCCTCGTCAGGTAATGGAGTTTCGTCGGTTTCAGGCGAAACGCAGCGAAAGGGCAATTGCAGGCGTTCAAGCAAACGACGGCGATAGGGTGATGTTGATGCCAGAATAATATTCATATGCCATGCCAGAATAAGGTGGAGTGGGGAGAACTGTTTGTATTCTAAAGATATTTTTGACAAAGGGGCAATGCACACCTATCATGCGCGCCTATGTCGACCGAGTCCCTTCTGACCATGCTGGATGTCCGCAAGGCCGCGGTCCGAGGCGCAGTGATGGGCGGTGTATTAGAGCCGCTAGATTTAGAGCGTTTTCGACCACTTTTAGCAGGTGACGAAGGGACTGTTGCGGTGAAAATGGCCTTTTCTCGGGATGAGGAAAGTAGGTACGTGATTGATGTGGCGATAGAAGCAGATATCCTGGCAGTGTGTCAGCGTTGTCTTGAGCCCATGCCAGAGCACCTGTCCAGTGAAAGTAAACTGGCCGTTGTCTGGACCGATGAAGAGGCTGTGAGTCTTCCCCGATACCTAGACCCACTAATACTGAAGGAGGATTCCTGTAACCTCTGGGAGCTGGTCGAGGATGAGTTGATATTGGCCATGAAGCCGTTCAATTATCACGAGACAGGAACATGTAAAAGGAAGACTGTGTCTTTCTTCGATCCCCTGATAAAAGAGGATGTTGTAGAAGACAAGCCCAACCCGTTTAATGTGCTGGAGCAATTGAAGCCCGGCAACAAGCACTAGGAGTTTTAGTCATGGCTGTTCAGAAAAGTAAAAAGACGCGGTCGCGGCGCGGTATGCGGCGCTCGCATGATGCGTTGGCCGGACCGACGTTATCTGTAGATCAAACGTCAGGAGAGACGCATCGTCGTCATCATGTTACAGCCGACGGTTTTTACCGTGGTAAGAAAGTGATCGACAGCGGTAGCGACGACTGAAGCTTTCGGCCTGAACGGAAGCAAACCGGCACTGTGCTGCGCGCACTGGCTATGATAGCTCGTCAAACCTGCGGGGACGTCAGTCTCCGTCTGCGCTTTCGAGCATTGCTGTGAGCACCGTCAACACTTCAACACTACCCGCATGATTCACCAACGATATCTTTCGCCGGCACCTTCGTGCTGCTATAGACGCTATAGTAGCGTTAACGTTAAAGTGCAAATCCAACGCCATTATTGTCCCTTACAGCGCACAGGTGCATACCTTACTGCGGTGGGATCGATGGTAGTACCCCGAGTTTCGACAAAAGACGATACCAGCTATGCATGAGAAACCTATTGCATTCGTTTTCCCGGGTCAGGGTTCCCAGCAGGTAGGAATGCTGGCTGCGGCGTACGAGAAGTTCGCAGTGGTCAGGGATACCTTTGAGGAAGCTTCTCAGGCGCTTGACGTTAATATATGGTCTCTGGTGATGAGCGGGCCGCAACAAGCACTCAACCTTACGGAAACGACACAACCGGTTCTGCTGACGTGCAGCGTGGCACTCTGGCGAGCATGGGAGGAGTCGTCAGGTGCACCACCTTGTATTATGGCCGGTCACAGCCTGGGGGAATTCTCTGCATTGGTCTGTGCCGGCGCATTGGGGTTTGCTGACGCCGTTAAATTGGTGCGCAAGCGAGGGCAGTTTATGCAAACGGCTGTGCCTGCAGGCCAGGGCGCTATGGCGGCGATCATCGGCGTTGAAGACTCTGAGGTTATCCGTATTTGTCAGCAGGTTGCTCAGGAGGAGAACAGTATTGTCTCTGCGGTGAACTTTAACTCACCTGGCCAGGTTGTTATCGCCGGAAACGTTGCTGCCGTAGATATCGCTATTAGTGCGTTGAAAGAAGCGGGCGCAAAAAGAGCGTTGCCTCTCCCGGTAAGTGCGCCGTTTCATACGCAGCTGATGAAGCCGGCAGGGGAGCATCTGGCTGAGGTGATGGCCGGAATGATGATTGCGTCGCCCAAGATACCTGTAGTGCACAATGTGAATGCAACTGTTGAGCCTGACCCGGAAAAAATACGCACATTATTGGTAGAACAGATCTATAGTCCGGTGCAGTGGACAGCCTGTATGCGGAGAGTTATTGAGGCAGGAGCGCAGCATGTTGTTGAGTGCGGCCCGGGCAAGGTATTAAGCGGTCTTAGCCGGCGGATTGAAAAAACCTTGCACTGTTATTCCTTAGAAGAACCGGAAGCGTTGTTGGCCACTGCAGCCGAACTAAAATAGAGCACAGGAGGTTCAGTATGGCGGAAGGAAAAAAGGTGGCTCTTGTTACTGGCGCTAGTCGCGGGATTGGTGAAGCGATCGCAAGATCGCTGGCTGCTGACGGTTTTACCGTCGTGGGAACCGCTACCAGTGATAGGGGCGCTGAAGCCATTTCCTCTTACCTTGCAGAAGAAAACAATCTCGGGTGCGGCATCAAATTGAATGTCGCCGACCAAGACAGTGTAACGATGTCGGTTAAGGCCATTGCCGAACAGTTTGAACCTCCTCTGGTACTGGTGAATAATGCCGGCATTACCCGGGACAATATTCTAATGCGCATGAAGGAAGCGGAATGGCAAGATGTTATGGACACTAACCTCAGCGGTCTCTACCGCGTCAGTAAGGCCTGCCTGCGGGGTATGACCAAGGCGCGCTGGGGGCGCATTGTGAACATTACATCGGTGGTTGGCTCTATGGGGAACATAGGCCAGAGTAATTATGCGGCAACAAAAGCTGGCGCAGAGGGCTTTTCCCGCGCGCTTGCCCGTGAATTAGGATCGCGTTCTGTCACTGTTAATTGTGTCGCGCCGGGCTTTATTGATACAGATATGACTCGGGATCTACCCGAAGCTCAGCGTGACTTATTGTTACAGCAAATACCCCTTGGCCGACTCGGAAGCACCGCAGAAATTGCCGCTCTGGTGAGCTTTTTGTGTAGTGATATGGCGAGCTATATTACAGGCGAAACAGTCCATATAAACGGTGGCATGCACATGGGATAAATGACTGATAAATATAAGTTAAATATAAGTTAAATATAGGATTATCGGCCGTGTTAAAAAAAATTTATTACTCGTTGGAAAAACAGAGTAAACTGTGCGCCCAGACTGTGTAGTTGGGTAGATTTAGAACTAAATACATTAGGAGTAGCAGATAAAATGAGTAGCATTGAAGAGCGCGTGAAGAAGATCGTAGCGGAGCAACTTGGCGTCAAAGAAGAAGAGGTGCAAACTGAAGCATCGTTTGTCGAAGATCTCGGTGCAGACTCTCTCGATACCGTCGAATTGGTCATGGCCCTGGAAGAAGAGTTTGAAACTGAAATTCCAGATGAAGAAGCGGAAAAAATTACGACTGTGGCTTTGGCGATTGCATACATCAACTCTAATCTGGCCTGATCTATTGATACCGTTTCCATGCGAGAAACCGTTTCTATTTAGATAGAGCGGTTTTTCTTTTTTTTGAACCTCCCAGAAAGTACGCTTTAGAGGAGTTATATCTTTGATTGGCAGAAGAGTTGTCGTTACTGGAATGGGGATGGTAAGTCCCGTCGGTCATACGGTGGATGAAACTTGGGGCAATATCTTGGAAGGCAGGAGTGGCGCGGCGCTGATTGAAAGCTTCGATACCTCCGCCTACAGCACCCGCTTTAGTGCAAGCGTTAAAAATTTCGATATTTCCCCCTATCTAGCCGAAAAAGAAGCACGAAAGCAGGATGTGTTCGTGCAGTATGGCATGGTGGCAGGGATGCAGGCCATGCAAGACAGCGGGCTTGAGGTGACTGAAGAAAATGCGCCACGCATCGGCTGTTCTATTGGCTCAGGGATCGGCGGTATAGGCCAGATAGAGAAGAACACTGAAATTATTCGAACTTCAGGGCCACGTCGCGTCTCACCTTTTTTTGTACCGGGGTCTATCATCAACATGATATCCGGCAATCTTTCAGTGAAATATAATCTCCAAGGACCTAATCTTGCGGTGGTGACGGCATGTACCTCCGGCACACACAATATTGGTCTGGGTGCTCGGTTGATCGCATTGGGCGATGCCGATGCCATGTTGGTTGGCGGCGCTGAAATGGCAACCACGCCTGTTGGTTTAGGCGGCTTCGCCGCAGCTAGAGCCCTTTCTACGCGCAATGATGACCCTGTGCGAGCCTCTCGACCCTGGGACAAGGATCGCGATGGCTTTGTTTTGGGAGATGGGGCCGGCGTGATTATGCTTGAAGAGTATGAATCTGCGAAGGCCAGAGGCGCGAAAATTTATGCTGAACTTCGGGGCTTCGGTATGAGTGGCGATGCTCACCATATGACGCTGCCCCCCGAGAACGGCAGAGGCGCTGCAGCCTCCATGTCCAATGCCATTAAAGACGCGGGTATCGCGCTTGATAAGATTAGTTACATCAACGCCCACGGAACCTCCACTCACGCTGGCGACCTCGCTGAGAGTCGCGCCATTGAGTCCGTATTTGGCAGTATCGCTTCACAAGTGGCGGTTAGCTCAACCAAGTCTATGATAGGCCATTTATTGGGTGCTGCTGGCGCCGTGGAGGCCATTTTTTCAATCTTGGCCTTGCGCGACCAGGTAGCACCGCCGACCCTAAATCTTGATCAGCCTGACGAGGGCTGTACCTTGAATTACGTCCCCCATACTGCTCAGGAACGTGTCATCCATAGCACCTTGTCCAATTCTTTCGGATTTGGTGGAACCAATGGGTCGTTGCTGTTTTGCAAAGCTGACTGATCGGACTGCCGGTGTCCCAGCGATCTGAGATCTGGCTTGATGGCACACCAACAGTCACGTTGCCGCTGCCAGATAGAGGCTTCGATTTTGGTGACGGTGTATTTGAAACCATTCTGATGCACCAGGGAGCGCCGCTCTTTGCAGATTTACATTTAGAGCGACTGTCGCTTGGGTTACAAGCCCTCGCCATTCCTGATTGCATCGCAGCCGCACGGGAGCAGTTGGATAGTGTTGCTAGCGCTACTCATTGGCGTTGGGCTGTATTACGTCTGAGCGTCAGCAGAGGGAGTGGCCAGCGAGGCTACACACCGTCCGATAATGCCGTCCCACGAATTTTGATCAGTGTCAGTCAGCTCGATCGTGAATGCGGGCAAATGATGACGGCTGCGACGTTATGTTTCGCCAAGATTCGTCTCGCTACGCAACCTTTCCTCGCTGGAATCAAACACCTTAATCGACTGGAGCAAGTTCTAGCATCCGCTCAAGTGAAAGCGGAGGGAGTCGATGAGGCCATCGTTCTGGATCAAAGTGGGCACCTTGTTTCGGTGGTCGCAGGAAACCTGTTTCTGGTCCATCAAGGCGAGTTGCTAACCCCGAAACTGGACAATTGCGGGGTCCTGGGCACTCGGCGCAGGCTCGTCATCGAGAGATGGGCTCCCGCTATAGGATTGACGGTTCGCGAGTCTACTCTGACGGTGTCAGACTTGCAGGCGGCCGAGGAGGTTTTTTATAGCAATAGCCTGCGAGCTGTCCGGCCTATTGCGAGAATTGGCCAACAGAGCTGGAATACTCACGGAGTGTGTGAGGCAATATTCCGGTGTTATCAGGAAGAGCTAATATAATGCGAAGGCTACTCATATCGACGCTGGTACTGGTGATACTGGTGGCATTAGGCGGCGTAGCTTTCAGAGAATTACGACAACGGTGGGATGCTCCGCTGCTCATTTCTGAAGAGGGATTTGTCCTCACGATCGCACAGGGCGACTCGTTGCGATCGGTTGCTGATACGCTGCACAGTGCTGGCGTTTTAGTGCATCCGCGTTTATTGATACTCTATGGTAGATGGACCGGAATGGACCAAACAATAAAGCGTGGGGAATATCGACTCCTTCCAGGATTAACCGCTGAGGCCATGCTAACGCTTTTGAATGACGGCGATGTGATCCACTATCAAGTGACCTTCCCTGAGGGTATAACGCTCGCTAAAGCCCTGGACATTCTTTCGCAGCAGGCGGGACTGGAAACGATTCTAGCGGGGCCGTCGGACCCGCAACTGATGGCGTTAATCAAGCCATATTCACACACGGAGGGACTCTTTTTCCCTGACAGCTATCGGTATTTACGAGGAGACACCGACTTGAGTGTTTTACAGCGCGCACATTCGGCCTTAATCAACGTGTTACAAACAGAATGGCGTGATAGAGCATCGGGGTTGCCCTATGAAACGCCTTATGAAGCGCTAATTATGGCGTCGATCATTGAACGGGAAACGGGTCTTGCCGAGGAAAGAGAACAAATTTCAGGTGTATTCGTGCGACGATTACAGCAGCGAATGCTTCTGCAGACTGATCCTACGGTGATTTACGGAATGGGTGCCGAGTTTGAGGGGAACCTCCGGCGCCGACATCTCAAGGACGATAGCAATACGTATAATACTTATCGCCATTCTGGCTTGCCTCCAACCCCGATTGCTTTATCGGGTCGTGCGGCAATTCATGCAGCGTTGCATCCCGAGGAGGGTAGCGCGATGTACTTTGTCGCTAGAGGCGATGGTGGACATACATTCAGCGTAACCTTGGCAGAACACAATCGTGCCGTCGGTAAATTTCAATTGCAGCGGCGAAAAAATTACACGTCATCACCACAGGGGCCACAGTAACGTGAGCATGAGAGGCCTTTTTATTACTATGGAGGGCGGGGAGGGTGTAGGTAAATCCACTAACCTGACATTTCTCGAAAATTTTTTACGTGATAACGGGGTCGACGTTGTCTGTACCAGAGAGCCTGGCGGTACACGTATTGGCGAAGAGATCAGAAAGTTGTTGTTACAGATTCGCCAAGAAAAAGTGAGTGCGATGACAGAATTGTTATTGATATTTGCTGCGCGTGCGCAGCACGTTAGTGAGTTTATTGAGCCCGCTCTCGCAATGGGACAGGTGGTTTTATGCGATCGGTTTACAGATGCGACGTATGCTTATCAATGTGGCGGAAGGGGTGTCGCATGGGACACGGTGGAACAACTTGAGGAATTGGTGCAAGACAAATTGCGTCCCGATGTGACTCTTTTGCTCGATGCACCAACGTCCGTCGGCATGTCGCGGGCGCGCGGCAGAGGCGAATTGGATCGATTTGAACAGGAGGATCTTGATTTTTTTGAGCGTGTTCGTGGTAGCTATCTGGAACAGGCGAAGAACGATAGCGGCCGCTATCGATTAATCAACGCGAGTGTGTCGCTGGATAACGTGCAGCAACAACTGCTTGAAGTGGGCGGCGAATTACTGTCTCGTTGGCGTGAGAGGTCGTCTGAGTCGTGATTGATCTGAACGATCTTCCTGCAGTAACGGCACCCTTGCCATGGCAGGCTCATGAATGGGGCAATTTAAACGATCAACTGAAAGATGGCCAGTTGCCGCATGCCCTGCTACTGGACGGTGGGCAGTATTCAGGTAAGTCACAGTTGGCTCTATCTCTGTCTAGATTGCTGCTTTGTGCTCATGCAGAAGGCGGGCTCAATTGTGGCCAATGTCATGCCTGCGAGCTGAGTGCCGGGGGCAGTCACGGTGACTTCAGATGGGTGCAGCCTGAGGAAAAAAGTCGCGTTATTAAGATCGACCAGATCCGTGAAGTTGTGCGGTTCTCCAATATGACAGCAGGGTTTGGGTTGCGTAAAGTGATTGTGCTCGCGCCTGCCGACAGTATGAACGTCAATGCGTTCAATGCTTTGCTCAAACCCCTGGAGGAGCCGGCAAGTGGCACATACATAATATTGGTCTGCCATCGTATGGACAGTGTTCCGGCGACCATCCGCTCACGCTGCCAGATACTGCGGCTGCCAGTACCCAATGTGGAAGATTGTTTGCCGTGGTTGGACAAGACTACCGGAAACCGGCAGGAGAGTGAAAAACTGCTGTCCTTGGCAGAGGGGCGACCTCTCCTTGCGCAGCAATTGTTTTACAGTGGTGGCGCAGAGGTATTTGCTGCAAGGAACTTTGGCTTGCAAGCGCTGTTGGCGGGAAAGATCACTGTGCCTCAGGCAGTTGCGTTGTGGGCTGATGCGGATACCGCTGCTTTTTTAGACGAAATCGCAGTAGATTTACAGCGATTGTTAGGTTCGCTCTCGATAGAGCAGTTGAGATCAAAGCAGGCGCGCGTAGCCTTTGGCCTATCCGATGAGGTGGCTCAATTACAAAGGGCAGTGAGTGCCGGCGCTAACCCGAACAAACAGTTACTGGCGGATGCACTGTTGTCAAAATTCAGCCGAGAGTTGGGGGCCGGGAGTCTAGGTGATAACATTCTCGCGGAGATAGGAGACGACGTTCTATGAGTGATCAAAAACAGAGCAGCCGTAACGGTATATTGTCGCTCACAATAAAGGACAAGGCGGTATTGTATTCTGCCTACATGCCTTTTTTGGATAACGGTGGCTTGTTTGTGCCGACGAACAAAGTCTATTCCTTAGGCGATGAAGTGTTCATGCTGTTGACGCTTATGGATGAATCAGAAAAAATCCCTATCTCGGGAAAGGTGGTGTGGGTAACACCTCTTGGTGCCCAGGGTAATCGTATAGCAGGGATTGGGGTGCAGTTCAGTGAGCAGGATGTATCTGCAAACGCCAAGATTGAAAATCATCTTGCAGGGACACTTTCTTCCGATCGACCTACTCATACGATGTAGGTCAATAAAAATTCTACGACGTGTTGATAACGATATGATAGATACGATTTGATGACAAAAAAATGGGCCCCGAAAGGGACCCACCAAGACCATTAGGAGTGAAACATAAAGGAACTGTTTCCATACGAGAGCAAGCATTCTCTCTCATGACGACCCGTTTGAACTATCGCATGGGCAACCACAGGTTTATTATCACCTAAAATTGGTACTTTTCCACATTAAGTTGGCTTTTTTTTAATACAGTTAGCTATGAAAAAATTGATTCTAGTAACTTTAGGTTATAAAGGCTCTCAGAATGGCCAATATTGAAGCGTCTCTGGTAGGTGTTATTGAGGGATTTTATGGCCGTTCCTGGTCAGTTGACACCCGGTTGGCCTACGCGGGCTACCTCAGCGAGGCAGGGCTTAATACTTGTATCTACTGCCCCAAGGAAGACCCTTATTTGCGCCGACAGTGGCAAAGCGACTGGCCACAGCCTAAGTGGGCTGAACTGCAGAAACTGTCGCAAACGTACAGACAGCGGGGCATCAAGTGGGGAGTAGGGCTTTCACCTGTTGAGCTTTATCGCAATTATGGCGCGTTACAGCGTGAACAGTTAAGAAAAAAACTGGAGCGTTTGGGTGAATTGGAGGCCCCTCTGTTGGCCATTCTATTCGATGACATGCCGGGGGACTTGGATGCGCTTGCGAGCCGCCAGGCCGAGATTGTGTCTGATGTTTGCCGCTGGGCCCCGAGTGCTAGAGTGTTGGTCTGCCCTACCTACTATTCCTTCGACCCGGTCCTCGAGCAGTATTTTGGTCGTATGCCCGCGGATTACTGGCCTCAGTTGGGTAAGGACATGCCGGTGGATGTCGAAATATTCTGGACTGGGAATAAAGTCTGTTCAAAAGCGATAGGCATCAGCGACCTTCAGTCTATCGTTGAGCAGTTGGGTCGTTCGGTTCTGCTTTGGGACAACTACCCGGTAAACGACGGTGCTGTGCGCAGTAATTTTGTGTACACAAGCAAGTTAGCCGCGCGCTCTCCTGACCTGGGGGCTTATATCAGCGGACATTTATGTAACCCGATGAATCAAGGGCTTTTGTCGCTCCCAGCCCTGAGTGGACTGGCTGAGTTATACGGTAGCGGTCAGTTTGATAACGATGCACTGTGCCGATTATTAGGTCCCCTGACCTGGGAGAGGCTGTCGCGGGATGGGCGCGTATTCGAGGAACAAGGATTGTCTGGCATGGGGCAACAGCAGTGTCGACAACTCGCTCTTGAATACGGTGCTCTGCCCGGAGCGGCTGCCTTGGAAGTGGCACAGTGGTTGCGGGGAGAATACAGCTTCGATCCCGCGTGTCTCACAACTTGAGTGACAGAACAGACGACCCATCCACGGCCCATTTCCTTATACGCCCATAGCTAGCGAAAACACTGGCGTTGTAGGCGTGCTGGTGGTTGAACCAAGGGCGGCTTTGTGGCAGAATCTCTGCCTTCGTAGCTGCCCTCCCAATTAGTTTATTGCTGTTCGAAAAAAGCACCCAGAATCAATACGTTAAATAGTATTTACAGGGTGTTTTCTAGCTAGTTGACGGGTTTTTCTTAGCGGAAGTGGCGAAATTGGTATACGCGCTGGATTTAGGTTCCAGTGCCGCAAGGCGTGAGAGTTCGAGTCTCTCCTTCCGCACCAAATGAATGGCTGAACTCCCTGCACTGTTTGGATGTGGCGAGGTGGCCCCAATGTATGGGCACTACTAAGCCCCAATAACAATTGCTTGATGAGGAACATTTATGCAGGTATCTATTGAAACCACTTCGAACCTAGAGCGGCGCTTGACCGTGGGGGTGCCTGCAGAACGTGTTGAGGTGGAAGTAAATAGTCGACTTCAGAAAGCGGCGCAAAAGGCAAAGCTTCCAGGTTTTCGTCCTGGAAAGGTTCCGCTGAAAGTTATGCATCAACGCTACGGCGCCGGCGTGCGGCAGGAAGTTCTGGGTGAAGTCGTCAGTCAGTCATTTCAAGAAGCTGTTATACAAGAGAAGCTTCGCCCTGCTGGGCAACCCAGCATTGAGCCAAAGAGCCTAGAGCCAGGGAAAGATCTCCAGTATGTCGCCATTTTCGAGGTATTCCCTGATGTGGAATTGGTGGACATGAAAGACTTCCCCGTGGCAAAGCCTGTGGCGCAGGTCAAGGAAGAGGATGTCGACAACATCATCGAGGTTTTCCGCAAACAGCAGGGAACCTGGGATGAGGTTAAACGTCCAGCTATATTGACTGATAAGGTTAATTTAAATTATACCGGCTTGAAGGATGGTCAGGAATTTGAAGGCGGCAGTGCCCAAGATAGTGATCTAGAATTGGGATCCGGTCGTATGATTAGTGGATTTGAAGATGGTATCGTCGGTATGAAACCTGAAGACGAAAAGACGCTTGAGTTGAATTTTCCAGACGACTATCACAATGAAGATCTCAAGGGCGCAGCGGTTGAATTTAAGGTTACCGTCAATAAGATACTGGAACTGGTTCCGGCAAAAATTGACGAAGAGCTGTTTGCCAAGTACGGCGTTGAAGAGGGTGGGGAAGAGCGCTTTCGCGAGGACGTTAGCGCGAACATGGCTCGCGAGCTCAAGAATGCAGTAGAGGCGAATGTTAAACAGCAAGTAATGGACGCCGTGCTTGAGGCGCATCAGTCACTTGAAGTGCCAAAAGCCCTTGTCGGTCAGGAGATTACGGCCATGCGGCAGCAAATGTTCCAGCAATTCGGTGGGGCAGGAAATATGGACTTGGATTTAGAGTCCTTACTGCCGGATACGATGTTTTCAGAAAATGCAGAACGCAGGGTTAAGTTAGGACTGGTGTTGGCGGAGTATATCTCAAGTTATGAATTGAGAGCCGATAACGAACAGGTGTCTAAAGCCATTGAGGAGATAGCATCGACCTATGAGTCTCCACAAGAAGTCATAGACTATTATCAGTCTAATCCCCAACAGCGTTCTTCGGTGGAATCGAAAGTATTGGAAGATCAGGTGGTCGAAAAGTTGCTTGCGGTAGCCAATATTACAGAGAATGAGAGCAGTTACCAGGATGTTATCGGCGCGGAAAAGGCTGAAGCCTGACAAACATTTCAGGGGCGACGGAGCGTAATGCCATCGTTCAATTTTTGACATAATTCACATTAGGGGCAGGGCACATGCCGATTAAATTCGACGGTCAAAGTGGAAGCGAGATCCGCAATCTAGGACTAGTTCCTATGGTGGTAGAGCAGACCGCCCGTGGAGAACGTTCCTATGATATTTACTCTCGGCTCTTAAAGGAGCGCGTTATATTCGTCGTTGGTACTGTAGAAGACCATATGGCTAACTTGATTGTGGCCCAACTGCTGTTTCTGGAGTCGGAAAATCCTGACAAGGACATCCATTTGTACATCAATTCTCCTGGCGGTTCAGTCACTGCCGGTTTGTCTATCTACGATACCATGCAATTTATCAAGCCAGATGTCAGTACTATGTGCATCGGGCAGGCCGCGTCGATGGGCGCATTCCTGCTTTCGGGTGGCGCTAAAGGAAAGCGCTTTTGCTTGCCGAATGCTCGTACCATGATCCACCAGCCCAGTGGGGGCGCACAGGGTCAGGCTACAGATATTGACATACAAGCCCGAGAAATTCTGATTATCCGTCAACGACTTAACGAACTCATGGCGGAGCATACGGGCCAGACCCTTGAGGATATCGAGCGTGATACTGAACGCGATCGTTTTATGAATGCTCACCAAAGCAAGGAATACGGACTCGTGGACGAGGTTGTCGAAAGCCGCTCTAGCACAGCGTCTGTGCCCGCTGATGAGGGCAAATAACGTTATTTAGTTCCCCTGGGGACTTGCAAATACCAACAAAAAACATCATCTTGGATCTGAATGATGGCTCGATGAAAATTTTAAGGGAAGCGGACGGCTAGATGAGTGAAAATACCACAAAATCAGGTGATGATGGGAGCAAACTGCTGTATTGCTCGTTCTGTGGCAAAAGCCAGCATGAGGTTCGGAAATTAATCGCTGGGCCATCGGTATTCATTTGCGATGAATGTGTTGACCTGTGTAACGATATTATTCGCGAAGAGGTGCAGGAAAACAGCTCAGATGAGAAGAAAGATCACTTACCCGTCCCCCATGAGATCAAAGCGATACTCGATGAGTATGTGATTGGTCAAAACAGAGCTAAGAAGGTTCTCGCGGTTGCGGTCTACAATCATTACAAACGCCTGCGCCACACCGCAAGTCGCGGTGAAGTTGAGCTTGGGAAAAGCAATATACTGCTGGTCGGGCCCACGGGGAGTGGTAAAACCCTGCTGGCAGAAACTTTAGCGCGTCTTCTCGATGTTCCTTTTACGATCGCGGATGCAACTACCCTTACCGAAGCCGGGTACGTTGGAGAGGATGTTGAGAATATCATCCAGAAGCTACTGCAGAAATGCGAATACGATGTGGAGAAGGCCCAGGTCGGCATTGTCTACATTGATGAAATCGACAAGATCTCACGTAAGTCTGATAACCCCTCTATAACCCGCGATGTTTCAGGTGAGGGCGTGCAGCAGGCATTGCTTAAATTAATTGAGGGCACTATTGCCTCGGTGCCACCTCAAGGCGGTCGCAAGCATCCGCAGCAGGAGTTTCTGCAGGTCGATACATCCAACATCTTGTTCATATGTGGCGGTGCTTTTTCTGGCTTGGAAAAGGTTATCCGTAATCGCTCGGAGAAGGGTGGTATTGGATTTGGGGCTGAGGTAAAGAGCAAAGACGAAAAACGCAATGTGGGTGAATTGCTGTCGCAATTGGAACCTGACGATTTAGTTCAGTATGGCCTGATTCCTGAGTTTGTTGGCCGACTGCCCGTTATTGCCACCTTGGAAGAATTGGATGTAGAGGCATTGGTGCAGATACTGACCGAGCCCAAGAACTCTCTTACCAAACAGTACAGTAAGATTTTTGAAATGGAGGGTGTCG
Source organism: Halioglobus sp. Uisw_031 (assembly GCF_047729875.1). Lineage (NCBI taxonomy): Bacteria > Pseudomonadati > Pseudomonadota > Gammaproteobacteria > Cellvibrionales > Halieaceae > Halioglobus > Halioglobus sp. Uisw_031. Next base: position 1,759,774 of record NZ_CP159826.1, read on the forward strand.
AGGTGGATTTCCGCGAAGACGGTCTGCGCGCTATTGCTGAAAAAGGCATGGAGCGTAAAACCGGTGCGCGCGGGTTACGCTCTATTTTAGAGGGCATCCTGTTAGATTCCATGTACAACATTCCGTCTCTTGATGACGTTATCAAAGTCGTTATTGATGAATCAGTGATCCGCGGTGACTCTGAACCATTGTTGGTGTATCAAAACAACGAACTTGCAGCTCGGGCAGTATCTACTGACGATTAAGTATTTGTCCGAAAGTGCGCGCGGGTGCCGCGAAGTTATTCGGACGGGCAAATATAGGCCTGTGTAGACTTGATTTTTCGAGTAGGCACCCCCAACTATAACTTTCACAGCATACATTTTTGCTAAACCTGGAGGTTTATATGGGTTCTTCTTCTGTTATCGGATTACCTCTTCTACCCTTGCGAGATGTGGTTGTATTTCCCCACATGGTGCTGCCGCTGTTCGTGGGGCGCGAAAGGTCAATTAAGGCTCTTGAAGACGCCATGGCCAACGACAAGCAGGTCATGCTAGTGGCCCAGCGCGATGCAGCAGAAGATAATCCATCTGCCGATAGCCTTTATCAGGTTGGAACAGTGTCGAATATCCTCCAATTACTTAAACTTCCAGATGGCACTATCAAGGTCCTAGTGGAGGGAAGCTATCGGGCGGTGGTGGATAATGTTGATGACGAAGGGCCGTTTGCGGTTGCTGGCATAAGGGAAATTATCAGTGAGGATATTCCCGAAAGCGAGGTCGAATCTTTATTACAGTCCACGACGACCGAGTTCGAAAAATACGTCAATTTTAGCAAAAAAGTCCCTGCCGAGGTGCTGACCTCACTGACGGGCATTGACGAGCCGGGGCGCCTGGCTGACACGATAGCTGCACATATGGGCGTTACACTCGAGGAGAAACAGCATATCCTCGAGATTTCCGGCATCCCCGCTAGGCTGGAGCATCTGCTCGGATTAATGGACGCTGAAATTGATCTGTTTCAGGTGGAAAAGCGTGTTCGAGGACGCGTCAAAAAGCAGATGGAAAAAAGTCAGCGCGAGTACTACCTGAATGAGCAGATGAAGGCCATTCAAAAAGAGCTGGGGGATATGGATGAGGCGCCTAATGAGTTAGATGCACTTGAAACCCGAATTGATCAAGCTAAAATGCCGTCTGAAGCAAAGGAGAAAGCGCAGGCAGAACTGGGCAAACTAAAAATGATGTCACCAATGTCCGCAGAGGCATCTGTAGTGCGCAGCTATATTGACTGGATGGTGAGCGTCCCTTGGTCTAAGCGCAGCAAGGTGAAGCATGATCTAAAGCGGGCATCGGCAATACTGGATGAAGATCACTATGGTCTTGAAGAGGTCAAGGATCGCATCTTAGAATACTTGGCAGTTCAAAAACGAGTGCGCAAGGTTAAAGGTCCTGTGTTATGTCTGGTAGGGCCGCCAGGAGTGGGTAAGACTTCTTTGGGCGAATCTATCGCGCGTGCGACGAACAGAAAATTTGTGCGTATGGCACTTGGTGGTGTTCGCGATGAGGCCGAGATACGTGGCCACCGACGTACCTACATAGGGTCGATGCCGGGTAAGTTGTTACAGAAGATGTCAAAAGCGGGGGTCAAAAACCCACTGTTTTTACTCGATGAAATAGACAAAATGGGGATGGATAATCGCGGTGATCCTGCCTCGGCGATGTTAGAAGTGCTCGATCCAGAACAAAATCACGCATTTAATGATCACTATCTGGAAGTGGACTACGATTTGTCTGATGTTATGTTCGTCTGCACGTCGAATACTATGAATATTCCTGCGCCACTCCTCGACCGGATGGAGGTCATACGAATTCCGGGCTATACCGAGGACGAGAAGTTTAATATCGCTATGCGATATCTCATTCCAAAGCAGATCAAACTTAACGGCCTGAAAAAAGATGAGTTGGTGATCGCCGAAGATCTCATTGTCGACATCATTCGCTATTACACCAGGGAAGCGGGAGTCCGTTCTCTGGAGAGAGAGATTGCTAAGGTTTGCCGTAAAATGGTCAAGGCATTTGCATTGGGCGAGGCAGTTTCAGGCATCACTGTGACGGCAGAAATGTTGCCTGATTTGCTCGGTGTGCGTAAATGCAACTACGGGATAGCGGAAGAAACCAGCAAGATTGGCCAGGTAACTGGCTTGGCTTGGACTTCAGTAGGTGGGGAATTGTTGACCATCGAAGCGGTCGCCATTAAGGGGAAAGGGCGTCACATACAGACCGGTTCTTTGGGCGATGTGATGCAGGAGTCTATTCAGGCGGCCACTACAGTGGTCCGCAGTCGCTCTCAAATGCTGGGAATTCCGGCAAATTACCACGAGAGTCACGATGTGCATATCCACGTCCCTGAAGGGGCTACACCTAAAGATGGCCCTAGTGCAGGCGTAGCCATGTGCACTGCACTGGTCTCAGTATTGACCAGTATCCCTGTCAGATCGGATGTGGCAATGACGGGTGAAATTACCCTGCGGGGAGAAGTGTTGCCCATTGGTGGCCTTAAGGAGAAGCTTTTAGCCGCTCGGCGCGGGGGCATTAAAACGGTCATTATCCCCAAGGAAAATGAACGAGACTTGAAGGAAGTGCCGGATAATATTAAAGAGGACCTCGATATTCGACCCGTGAAGTGGATCGATGAGGTGCTAACATTAGCATTGGAGACGATGCCTGACCCGCTAAGTGACGAAGAGTTTTTGGCAGATTCAGTCAGCGCATCCCCCAATAACGATAATGACGACAATAATCGCATTAATACGCACTAACGGGTTCGAAGATTATTGACCAGCATTCCTGCTCTGGTATAGAGTCTAAAGTGGGGTGCGCGATATTTTTTGGCCCTATTAGGGAGCCGAGCTGCTTACAGCTCTAATTGAGAAATGACAAGAACAGCTTTATTAAAGGCTGCACTCCGTGTTACTTAAAGGTAACATACAACGTCTAGGCTTTAACCTTCAAGGGGATAATCGTGAATAAAACTGAACTGATTGACGCAATCGCAACGGCAGCTGACCTACCAAAAGCTTCCGCTGGTCGTGCACTGGACGCAGTGCTGGATAGTATTACTAATGAGCTGAAAAATGGGGAGCAGGTTGCTCTCGTGGGTTTTGGCACTTTTATTGTCAAGCATCGTAATGCTCGCAGTGGCCGTAACCCTCAAACAGGCGCTACCATTCAAATTGCGGCGTCTAATGTTGCCAGTTTCAAGGCCGGCAAGGCGTTGAAGGATGCCGTAAACGACAAATAGACAGGGAGTGCGGTCGTAGGTCGTCTAGTGGCTTACGATAGCATCTAGTGTCGCCGAGTTGGCGGCATATGGCTTTAACGAAAGGCGCACGCTCACGTGCGCTTTTTTTGTTTATTTTTTGCGAGTATTATTCATGCTTCAGGACATACGTCAGCATACACAGGGCACGGCCGCCAAGATTATCATAGGCATGATCGTGATCTCGTTTGCATTTTTTGGTATTCAGTCCATTTTAGTGAGTGGCGGAGATAATGAAATTGCCGATGTTAACGGCGAACTGATATACCCTCAGCAATTACAGCAAGCTTTGGACACACAAAAGCGCCGTTTGATTTCTATGATGGGTGATCAGTTCGATCCTGCAATGCTTGATGATGAGCGTCTTGCACCCCAGGCCCTTGAGTCACTGGTTAGTCGTATATTGTTGATGCAATCAGCGCTGGCTTTGAAACTTGTCATATCAGAAAACGACATCGGTGCTGTCGTTGCGGGTATGGAACAGTTTCAGATTGATGGGAAATTCTCGCCCGCTGTGTATAAGAGTGTGCTTTCCAGTGCGGGCTATACCCCCAGTTATTTTAAACAGAGTCTGAGTGAGGATATGCTTCTCTCGCAACTGCGTAGTGGAATTGCAGGTAGCGAATTTGTGACGTCTTCAGAGCTAGCGCTGAACTCCCATCTAATCTTGGAACAGCGTGATCTGCATTTTTTCACCATACCGCTAGAGAAATTTTCTTCGCTTTCGCCGCCTACAGACAGTGAGATTGATTCCTATTATGCGGATCATCAAGAGGAGTTCCGGACTCAAGAGTCGCTAGATATTGATTACCTGGAGCTGACGCTCGACGATTATCGTCAACCTGTGAACGAGGCTGATATCCTGGGGGCCTATGAACAGGCTAAGCAGGAGCTTCAGTACCAAACACAAAATCGTGTGTCCCATATTCTCTTCGAGGCTGACGGTGATAGTGACGTGCAGCAACGTGTCGCAGTTGCGCAGGAGAAGCTCTCTGCCGGGATAGCATTTTCTGATGTCGCTAAGGAGCTGTCCGACGACATTGGTTCCGCAGATAAGGGAGGAGACTTGGGATATACCAGTGGTGATGCCTTCCCCGGAGAGATGGAGGCTGTGATCGCCCAGCTGGAGCCGGGGGCTGTCTCGACGCCTCTAGAAACGTCCGCAGGGACTCATTTGATTTTGGTGACAGAACGCAAGCAAGGCGAAGCGCCTAGCCTTGATGATATGCGCCTAGCGCTCGAAAATACCATTCAAGAAGACGACGCGCGGGTCACGTTACTGCTTACCGTGGAGACCCTCAGGGACTTGTCATTCAATGCAGAAAATCTACGGAATCCTGCAAAAGAGCTCGATCTTGTGGTTAAGCAAGCCGATGCGGTTACGCGCGCAGAAGCTGAAGGGTTGTTCTCCAACCCCTCTCTGTTAAGTGCGGCCTTTTCTGACGACGTATTGTCAGCGGGGAATAACAGCGAAGTGATTGAGCTGGCCGGAGACAATTTTGTTGTGCTAAGTGTCCGCAAGCATAACGTGCCAGAGACAAAAGCGTTGTCAGCTGTGCGAGGGCAGGTTGTGGCTTCGCTGGTCGAAGAAAATGCTCGATTAGCAGTGTTGTCTGAAGCTAATCGTGCGCTGCAGGAGTTGCAAGGCGGCCTTGCCGCAGAACAGTTCACGGACGCTAACGAATATAACTTGAACGTTGAACTGGGAGTCCAGCGACGCGATACCGTGCTGTCCTCTGAAGTCCTAGGACGGACTTTCCAATTACCGCGACCGACTGGCGGCGCTACATCGATCGATTTTGTATTGATGCCGAACGGCGATGCGGTCGTGATTGAATTGTTGAGCGTAACCGCTGGTGAGTTCAAGTCCTTGCCGAGCCAAGAGCAAGAACAGTTTCAGCAGCTACTAGCTGCTGAAGCAGGACGTTTAATCAATAGCGAGTACCAGCGTGGATTGCGCGAACGCGCCAAAATATCGATTCTGTAAATCTTTTCTCCGAGGAAGACATGCCAAAAAAGATACTGACGCTAAACCAGATGTCGCTCAAGGGCCTGGAGCGGCTTCCTCGCGACTGTTATGAGGTCGCAACCGAGTTCGCACATCCAGATGCGATACTATTGCGCAGCTACAAGCTTCAAGAGCCGGATATTGCAGCATCCGTTTTGGCTATAGCGCGCGCTGGTGCTGGTGTGAATAATATTCCGGTGGCAGCCTGTACCGGTCGAGGTATCCCCGTATTTAACTCCCCTGGAGCTAATGCTAACGCCGTTAAAGAGTTGGTGGCTACAGGCCTATTGCTCGGTTCACGTGGTGTTATCGACGGCATTGATTATGTTCGCACACTGCATGATATTCAGGACGAAGGCGAACTGAATAGAATGCTTGAGGATCATAAAAAGAAATTCAAAGGAAGTGAGTTGGTCGGTAAGACGCTAGGAGTCGTAGGGCTTGGCGCTATCGGATCCTTGGTTGCGGAGATGGGATTAACCTTGGGTATGAAGGTTATCGGTTTTGATCCAGCCCTGTCTGTGGAGGCTGCATGGCGATTGTCCAGCCAGGTTCTAAAGGCCGACACCTTGTCGGCTTTGTTCGCACGATGTGACTACATTAGTCTACATTTGCCCGTCCTGGATTCAACTCGGGGGTTGGTCAATGCAGAATTGTTAGGTGTCATGCAACCTGGAGCTTGTCTGCTTAACTTTGCACGGCAAGAGATTGTAGATCACACGGCACTATTACAATCACTGGACAACGGCCAATTGCGTAAATACATCGCTGATTTTCCGACGCCAGCTCTGATTCCCCGTGATGATGTGATTCTAATGCCGCATATTGGGGCGAGTACGGATGAGGCCGAAGAAAACTGTGCCATCATGGCCGCTGAGCAGTTGCGCGACTTCCTTGAAAACGGCAACATTCGTAACTCGGTCAATTTCCCGGCTTTGCAGCTGGAGCGTGTAAGCGGTTGTCGTTTATCGCTGACCAATGAGAATATTCCCAAGGTTCTCGGCAATGTCCTCTCTATTTTGGCCGACGAAAACATTAATGTTATCGACATGTTAAATAGGAGTCGCGATGAGCTCGCGTATAATCTGATTGATATTGGCACGCGACCTGAGACCGCTGTGTTAGAAAAAATGCGCGCATTGGATGGCGTTATCAACGTCCGCCTGATCGGAGACGGCCCTAGCCTCTCCGGTCATTAGAGGCCACAGGTCAAAACATGAAAGCGCCACTTGAATCTCTGGAAACCCAAGTCAAATCCGGTCGAGATTATGAGTCCCCGCCACTGCATCTGTGGCACCCGTCCTTAAGTGGTGATATTTCGATTCGTATTGATGCGCAGGGCGACTGGTATCACGACGGCTCTAAAATCGAGCGTCAGTCGCTTGTCAACCTGTTCGCGAGCATTCTCAGACGTGAAGAAGACAGCCAATACTACCTGGTAACCCCTACTGAGAAGTGGCGTATCGAGGTTGCCCTGCACCCTCTGTTTATTATCGATTTCGATGTTCAGATGGTGGAGGGTGTGCAATACCTGAAGGCGACGTTAAATACTGGCAGGGAGATTATGGTGGGTGAGGAGTTCCCACTGTTTCTTGACTCCACCGTTGGAGATATAGCGGCAATGACGCTCGCTCATGGACTCACCGCGCTGTGCGCACGCTCTGCCTGGTATAGGTTGGTGGCGCTGGCGACCACAATCGATGGAACTGAGGTTATCGCGTCTGGGACCTATACCTTCAAGCTTGGAGCCGGCTAAAGGTCAATATCCATGTCGTCATGTAAGGCGGCTACATATTGGGGTAATTAGGTCCTCCAAAGCCCTCTGGTGTTACCCAGACAATGTTTTGTGATGGATCCTTGATATCACAGGTCTTGCAGTGCACGCAGTTCTGGGCGTTGATTTGGAAGCGCTGACCTGCGGCGTCTTCGACGATCTCATAGACACCGGCTGGGCAATAGCGCTGTGCCGGCTCATCGTAGAGAGGCAAATTCTTTGCGATAGGGACATTGGGGTCAATGAGCGTGAGATGGCAAGGCTGATCCTCTTCATGGTTAGTGTTAGACAAGAAAACCGAGGACAGACGATCGAAGCTGATGGTGTTATCAGGCTTTGGATATACAATTTTTTTACATTCTGCGGCAGGTTTCATCGCTGCATAATCTGGCCTAGCATCATTAAGGGTGAAGGGCAGTTTGCCGCCAAAGATATTTTGGTCAATCCACACCATGCCTGCCCCGGCTAAAAGGCCGAATTTGTGCATGAAACCAGAAAAATTACGGGTAGTATAAAGTTCTTCATGCAGCCAGGAAGCAGCTGTTTTCTGCGCATAGGACTGCAGGTCTGCGGGAGCGGAATCTCCCTGACTAAGCGCCTCAAACACCGCCTCTGCAGCGAGCATGCCGCTCTTCATTGCGGTGTGGTTGCCCTTGATTTTAACGCTGTTCAATGTTCCCGCATCACATCCTATGAGCAGCCCCCCCGGGAAGTGCATTTTAGGTAAGGAGTTGAACCCACCTTTTGTAATCGCGCGGGCACCATAGATTAGACGGGTACCCCCCTCGAGATATTTGACGGTCTCAGAGTGATGTTTCCAGCGCTGGAACTCTTCGAAAGGGCTCATATGTGGATTGCTGTAGTTCAGGTCAGCGATCAGGCCTATGTATACTTGGTTGTTCTCGGCGTGGTACATGAACGCCCCCCCGCTGGAATTACTTTCACTCAGCGGCCAGCCAAGGCCATGAATAACGAGTCCTTCTTCATGGTTCTCAGGGGGAATTTCCCATATTTCCTTAATGCCGATGCCATAGTGTTGAGGGTCCTTGCCATCATCTAGCGAAAACATCTCAATCAGTTGCTTCCCGAGATGTCCGCGGCAACCTTCGGCAAATAAGGTATATTTTGCATGCAGCTCCATGCCCGGCATGTAGCTGTCTTTATGCTCGCCGGCAGCACTGATACCCATGTCACCTGTAGCGATACCCTTGACCCGTCCGTCCTCATGATAGAGGATCTCGGCCGCAGCGAACCCGGGATAGACCTCTACCCCCAGTCCTTCAGCCTGCTCTGCCAGCCAGCGGCAGACGTTGCCCATGGAGACAATGTAATTGCCTTCATTGTGAGTTGGCTTGGGGATCATAAAATTTGGCAGCTTGATGGCACTCTTTTGGCTCAGGTAGAAGAAAAACTTGTCACCTTTTACCTTGGTTTTGATCGGCGCAGCCAACTCTTCCCAATTGGGGAAGAGTTCATTGAGTGCACGGGGTTCGAGCACTGCACCGGACAGTATATGGGCTCCGACCTCTGAGCCTTTTTCGACGACGCAGACGGTTATTTCTTGGTCTTTTTCCTTTGCCAGCTGCATAATCCGACAGGCTGCGGATAAGCCTGAGGGGCCAGCGCCTACGATTACAACATCGAACTCCATTGATTCACGTTCCACTGCGCTGTCCTCTTGTTGTCATTCTGGGGCCGGTGTCTTGGCCCGATCTCTGGAAGGTTCGTAAGTATATAATTTTTAACGATTAGAAACTATAAACGTGGTGAATAGAGGAAATACAGCGCAAGATTGATGCTGGGCCCTTTGACAGCTTTTATGGGTCTTGACCCCGCGCATATTTATGGGCAACATACCCCGCCAAGCTAGCTAGGGCTTAGTGCTACGTAACGCTAATGCCACTTCAAACCACCTGAAAAATCTATGGAGAATCCATGAAGGTTCTTGTTGCCGTTAAGCGAGTTGTTGATTACAACGTCAAAGTCCGCGCCAAAGCCGATGGTACTGATGTTGATCTCAATAACGTCAAGATGTCTATCAACCCATTTTGCGAAATTGCTGTCGAAGAGGCAGTGCGCCTGAAGGAGGCCGGCATTGCTACCGAAGTTATCGCCGTTTCTGTTGGCAGCAAAAGCTGCCAAGAGCAGATACGTACCGCATTGGCGCTTGGTGCTGATCGAGGCATACAGGTCGAAACTGAGGGCAAAGTGGAGCCGCTAGTTGTCGCCAAATTGTTAAAAGCGGTTGTTGATAAAGAGCAGCCGCAGTTAGTCATCCTGGGCAAGCAGTCCATTGATGGCGATAATAATCAGACGGGGCAAATGCTGGGCGCGTTGGCGAATATGGGCCAGGGCACTTTTGCTTCCAAAGTCGTCGTTGAGGGCGATAAGGTTAATGTCATCCGTGAAATTGACGGTGGTTTACAGACAGTCAGTCTTAATCTGCCCGCTATAGTCACGACCGACCTTCGTCTTAACGAGCCGCGTTATGCCTCGTTACCTAACATTATGAAGGCTAAGAAGAAGCCACTGGATGTCTATACGCCTGATGATTTGGGTGTTGCGGTGACGTCCCATATCACTCAGATAAAAGTGGAGGCACCAGCAGAGCGTAAGGCTGGCATCAAGGTGAAGGATGTGGAAGAGTTGGTCGATAAACTGAAGAACGAGGCGAAGATAATATCATGAGTACTCTGGTAATTGCGGAACACGACAACAATAGCCTGAAGGTGTCCACCCTCAACGCTGTGGCTGCGGCTCAGGTTATGGGCGGTGAGATTGATATACTGGTAGCGGGTGCCAACTGTGGTGCGGTCGCCACAGCGGCTGCGGCTGTTCCAGGGATTGGTAAGGTGCTGGTCGCCGACAATGCAGTCTATGAGCATCAGCTCGCTGAGAACGTTAGCCTGTTGATCGCCGAGGTTGCGGCCGGCTACGACAATATATTGGCTCCCGCCACGCCAAACTGTAAGAATTTTTTACCGCGGGTAGCGGCTCTGCTGGATGTTGCACAGATCTCTGATATTACGTCGGTAGAATCCGCTGACACCTTTCAGCGGCCTATCTATGCCGGTAACGTTATAGCCACAGTGCAGAGTTCTGATGCCAAGAAGGTGATTACAGTGCGCACCACCGCGTTCGACGGTGTGGCTGCCGAGGGTGGGTCCGCTGTTATTGAAGCGCTGGATGCGGTGCATGACGCAGGTACATCTTCCTTCGTAGGAGAGGAGGTTGTGGTATCCGAACGTCCTGAACTGACAGCTGCCTCGATCGTTATTTCCGGTGGTAGAGGCATGCAAAACGGTGAAAACTTCAAGCTACTTGATGGCATTGCCGACAAGCTTGGTGCCGCGATTGGTGCCTCGCGAGCGGCGGTTGACGCAGGGTTTGTTCCCAATGATATGCAGGTTGGCCAGACCGGTAAAATCGTAGCCCCTGACTTATATATAGCGGTTGGCATTTCAGGCGCGATTCAGCATTTGGCGGGCATGAAGGACTCCAAAGTGATTGTGGCGATTAACAAGGACGAGGACGCGCCTATTTTTCAGGTAGCGGATTACGGCCTAGTAGCAGATCTGTTTGATGCATTGCCTGAGTTGGAAGCACAACTTTAGGCAACATACCATCTTTGCCAAAACCGGCCTTCGCGGCCGGTTTTTTTTCGTCTTTAATTAGTCCCGCCGCAGATGATCTGAGATCGCAATAGGGGTAGGGTAGTTCAGTACTACGATATAAGAGGACACTAGAAGCGTAATAATCGTAGTGGCCTGAATCAACAGAGAGGCCTGCTCGGATATGAGGGCCCCACCGATGGCCACGTAAGCGATAAGCAGGGAGAACTCGCTCGCCTGCCCCAGCCGGAAGCCTAGATCCCACCCCATGCTACGTTCTTCACTCACGCCTTTTAACAAGTAGCGGTACACCACCGGTTTCAGGCATAGCACCAACGCGGAAAGTAATATGGCGGGGACGAGTACCTGGTACAGCAGGGCAAGATTGAACCTAGCGCCTACAGAGAAAAAGAATAGAATTAGGAAAAAGTCACGCAATGGCTTCAAGTTGATTGCGATGTACTGGGAAATCGGACTCGTCGCAATTGTGACGCCTGCAATAAAGGCACCGATTTCAGCCGAAAGTCCCAGAGCGCTAGCAGCCTCTGCCATTCCAAGACACCAGCCTATCGCTAAAAGAAAAATATATTCGTGAAAGCTATCGAAGCGGGTGATCAGCGGTAGCAACACAAAACGCACGATTAATAATGCAGCTCCAGCCAGTAGAGGGAGGCTTAGTAGAGAAACCGTCAGCGTGGTGCCCATGCTGTCGCCTGAATTAGCACTCAGTAAAACCATAAGTACAATAATGGCCAGAAGATCCTGCAACAATAAGAGACCAATCATCAGTTCGCCGATGTGGCGATGGTGTAGAACGGTCGTGGGTAGGAGCTTGATACCTATGATGGTTGACGAGAACATCATTGCCGCACCAATAACAAGGCTATCGATGATGGAGTATCCGAAGAGGTACGCCACCGCGCACCCGCCCAATAGGAAAATACACGAGCTGAACACTGCAACCACTACGGACTTTCGCAGGGTCACCCACAAGGCTTGTGGCTGCATATCCAGGCCAAGCAGGAACAGAAGAAAAATAATACCTACATGGCCGATATCTGTGAGCAGGTCGAGGTCGGTGACCAAGGATAAGCCATAGGGTCCAATGCAGGCACCTAACGCGATGTACGCAATAATCAGGGGTTGACGAGTGTACAGGGCCAAGGAGGCGAATACGGCTGCCCCAGTGAATATCAGGAAAAATGAAAAGGTAATGCTACTGAAGTCCATTTGTCGTGCTTCCGCCTTAGCCTAATTGTCAGTGTAAACAAACCCGCGGCAGATAGAAACGTAGGAGATGTTTATGACCGGCGGCGAAAAAGTGGAAGCGGCTGGTCGATGGCGGCTTGGTAGTGTTCAGTAAAATCCCTCAGGCTTGTCAGGGCCGCATTTAGATCTGAATCATCTGCCATCTGAAAAGCATCGAAGCCACAACGCTGCAGGTAGGTTAGCTGATCGCGGATAAAGTGTCCGCTGGCACGCAGTTCACCCTGGTAGCCATGTTCGCGCGCGTCACGTGCGTACGAGAACCCTCGGCCATCGGTAAAAACAGGGAAATTAATCACTAATAAGTCAATTTTCTCGAGGGCGTCGAACAGAGGAGTAGGTTCCTGGCCGGGCTCCAATTGTACCGCACTGCCATCTTTGTCGGCGAGATCTTGCCATTGTTCGAGGCTGCAAATCTGGCCATGTTCTGGCACCGAGCAGTCTGGATCTAAAGGCTGCCATGTGTCGTCGATGATGTTGCCATGCTTAATAAGCCTGCGCATATGCTCGCTCCTTGAACGGGTGGATCCCTACACGACGGTAGGTATCGAGAAAGCTCTCGTCTTCTTCGCGCAATGTCACATAGGTGGAAAGGATCCTGTCGATGACCTCTGGGACATCTTTTTGTTTGAACGATGGCCCTAAAATCTTACCGATAGACGCATCTTTTGCCTGATTACCACCCAAACAAATTTGATAAAACTCTTGGCCCTTTTTGTCTACCCCCAAAATGCCAATCTGACCAACATGATGGTGACCACAGGCATTCATACAGCCACTGATATTGAGCTCCAGTGGCCCGAGGTCATAGACATAGTCCAGATCATCAAAGCGTGTCTGGATGGCCTCTGCGATCGGGAGTGACTTGGCGTTTGCCAGCGAGCAGTAGTCGCCGCCGGGACAACAAATAATATCAGTGAGGTATCCAATATTTGGGGTGGCTAATCCTGCTACTTGCAGTCTTTGCCAGAGTGCGTAGAGGGCAGAAACTTGAACGTCTCCCAACACCATATTTTGTTGGTGTGTACTTCGAATCTCACCGAAGGAGTACAGGTCTGATAGCTCCGCGAGCAGTTCGAGTTGTTCGGCCGTGATGTCTCCTGGTGCGAAGCCTGTTGCTTTTAGTGATAGCGTGACTATCCGATAACCCGGCAAACGGTGGTCTTGAGTATTTCGCGTGATCCAATTAGCGAAGATCGGATCTCGCGTGCAATCTTGTTCGAGATCAAACATGGCCAGAGTGCTGTCTAGTGCCAGGTAACTAGGGTCACGGAAGAATGATCGAGCCCTTATTATTTCTTCCTCAGTGAGGGTGGATGGGCCATCCTTTAGTGCAGTCCACTGTTGCTCCACCGCCTCTCGAAAGGCATCGATACCCATGGCCCTAACCAAAATCTTAATACGTGCTTTGTACTTGTTATCTCGACGCCCGTGTTGGTTATAGACTCGCAGGACCGCCTCTAGGTAGGTCAGCAAATGCTTTTTGTCCAGCCATTCACAGATGACAGAGCCAATTGCGGGTGTGCGTCCCAGACCGCCACCGACAAGAATTTTAAGACCGATTTCGCCGTCGTCATCGGCTACCAGCTCGATCCCAATATCGTGATAGTGGATGGCGGCACGGTCCTGAGTGGAGCCGCACACCGCGATTTTAAATTTTCGTGGCAGGAAGGCAAATTCGGGATGCAAAGTCGACCACTGTCGAATGATTTCACAATAGGGGCGGGGATCCTCCAGTTCATCAGAGGCGACCCCTGCGAATTGGTCAGTGGTGGTATTGCGAATACAGTTGCCGCTGGTTTGAATGGCATGCATCTGCACCGTCGACAGCTCGGCAAGGATGTCGGGAACTTCCTCCAGCAGAGGCCAGTTCAACTGCACATTTTGTCGCGTGCTGATGTGGACATAACCTTTATCATAGGTTCTGGAAATATCGGCTAATTTGCGCAACTGGCTACTGTTCATCAGGCCGTAGGGTACGGCGATCCGCAGCATCGGAGCCAAGCGCTGCAGGTACAGGCCGTTTTGTAGGCGTAGAGGTAAAAACTCCCCATCAGTAATCTCGCCAGCCAGAAAGCGGGTGGTTTGATCGCGAAACTGGGCTACGCGCTCATCAATAATCTTCTGGTCATGTTGGTCGTAAACGTACATCTACAGTTCCTGAATCTATGCGGGAATACCATCGATCGGCAGTCTAAAGTGAGCTACTTTATCAGAAAAATGGGCCCAATAAATAGTCATAATATTCATAAGGTTAGATTCAACAATTACGAGTTTGTGTGAATTGAACCGCGGTGCGCTAAGTGCTTGGGATTACTGCGATTGCTGTTATAATGCCACTCCAATACACACATTTTTCTGGAGTAAGTAATGTCTGACCCCTTAAATTCAGAGCGCGACGAAGATGGCGTTGTCGACGCTACTGCGGTGACCGCGGTCATTGCCATTGCGGTCTTCGCTATGTACCTGTGGCTGTCCGGCATGCCCTCCTAATGCGTTTAAAGAAGCGATCTGGGCGCTTTAGCTAGCAGCGCCTGTCACCACCATCTGAACAACAGTCACTACGGAGCCAATAAATAGCAGGGTAAATACTACGCCGGCTGCAACAAATATACCTATATGGCCCTGTTTGAAGTCACGCTCCCTGTTTTTACTACTCTGCACCCCCAATGCCGCAGCAAGTACGCTTCCGATAACCTGGAATGGATTCAGTTTTTGCTTATCATGCTGGGTATCGGAGGGGTCGTGATCGTTATCACCCATACAATACTCCTATTAATAGTTTAGGTTCGGACGCAGCCAGCGCTCTGTAACGTCGATGGATTCATTTTTACGAAGGGCAAGGTCTTCCACTTGGTCCTTGCCAATTTTCCCCACCGCAAAGTAACGAGACTCTGGGTGAGAAAAGTAGAAGCCGCTGACCGACGATGCAGGCGTCATAGCGAAATTCTCCGACAGGCTCACATCACAAGCGTTCGTGGCATCCAGTAGCTTAAATAGTGCGGCTTTTTCAGTATGGTCTGGACACGCTGGATAGCCAGGTGCCGGGCGAATGCCCTTATAGCCTTCACTGATTAATTCCTGCGTGCTGAGTGACTCGTCGGAATCGTAACCCCATAGTTCGCGGCGCACCAGACGGTGCAAGTATTCAGTAAAAGACTCAGCCAAACGATCGGCCAGTGACTTTAATAGAATACTGTTGTAATCATCATGTTGCGCCTCGAATTCAGCGGCTAATGTGTCAACACCGTGGCCAGCCGTAACGCAAAAACCGCCTATGTAGTCTTTGGCCTGCCCGTCAACGGGTGCGACGAAGTCAGCAAGGGAGGCATTTGGCTTGCCGCCTTGTTTTTCTGTTTGTTGCCTTAGGTGGTGGAGAGCCGCAATGACGTCACTACGCGACTCGTCTGCATAGACAGAAAGCTCGTCAGGCCCCGTTCTGGCGCAAGGCCAAAACCCCACAACCGCTTTGGCAATCAGCAGGTTTTCGTCAACAATACGCGTCAACATGACCTGTGCATCTTGATACAGCTCGCGCGCTTGCTCGCCGACAATTTTGTCGTCTAGTATTTTGGGAAATTTTCCTGCCAGTTCCCACGTTATAAAGAACGGTGTCCAGTCAATCGTATCCACGAGTTGCTCCAGTGGAAAATTGTCATACACTCGGGTGCCAATGAATGTGGGGCGGGGGGGCTGGTAGGTCTGCCAATCAAGCTGTAGCCCATTTGCCACTGCTGCTGGATAAGCGATTTCGCGCTCGCGGGGCTTGCGGTTAGCGACACGCTCGCGCACTACGATATATTCATCATGGAGATCGCTAACAAACTTAGTCTTAGCCAAGCCAAGCAGCTGCGTTGCAACGGCGACACTGCGCGAAGCATCGGGGACGTACACAATCACATCCCTGTCATACTGGGGATCAATTTTGACCGCCGTGTGCGCCTTGGAAGTTGTCGCACCGCCAATCATAAGCGGCACATTGATTTCCAGACGTTGCATCTCACTAGCAACATGTACCATTTCGTCTAGGGAAGGTGTAATTAATCCACTGAGACCTATGATGTCGACATTTTCATCCTTGGCGACCTGAAGAATCTTTTCACACGGCACCATAACGCCGAGATCGATGACTTCGAAATTATTGCACTGCAACACAATGCCGACGATATTTTTGCCAATATCATGCACATCGCCTTTAACGGTCGCCATCAGTATCTTACCATTGGTGGAATTACCGCCGTCTTTTTCCAGTTCAATGTAAGGTTGTAGATGCGCCACCGCCTGTTTCATTACACGAGCGCTTTTCACTACCTGAGGCAGGAACATCTTGCCGTCGCCGAATAAATCACCGACGATATTCATGCCATCCATCAGCGGGCCTTCAATCACTTGAATAGGACGATCAAACTTTTGCCGGGCTTCCTCTGCATCCTCAACGATCCAAGTTGTAATGCCCTTGACCAGTGCATGGGCTAATCGCTTTTCTACGCTCTGCTCACGCCAACTCAGATCTTCGACCCGGGCCTCACCGCCGCCTGTTGAGCGATAGCGGTCAGCAACGTCCAGCAAGCGCTCTGTGCCATCATCTCGTCGGTTGAGGATGACGTCTTCTACTGCCTCACGTAAATCTTTGGGCAACTCATCGTAAACTGCCAGTTGACCTGCATTGACGATGCCCATGTCCATGCCAGCCTTAATCGCGTGATACAGGAATACCGAGTGAATAGCCTCGCGAACAGCGTCATTACCGCGGAAGGAGAAAGAGACATTGGAGACTCCACCGGACACCAGCGCTCCGGGTAACTCCGCCTTAATGTAGCGCGTGGCTTCTATGAATTCGACTGCGTAGTTGTTGTGTTCTTCTATACCCGTAGCGACCGCAAATATATTGGGATCAAAGATGATGTCATTCGGATTGAAATTGAGCTCGCCAACGAGCAGGTCATAGCAGCGTTTGCAGATGTCCTTGCGTCGCTGCAGGTTGTCTGCTTGACCATTTTCATCGAAAGCCATTACCACCACGGCGGCACCATATTGCTGGCACAGTTTGGCTTGAGTGAGAAATTCTTCTTCTCCGGCTTTAAGGCTGATTGAATTGACCACCGCCTTGCCCTGTATGCACTTTAGACCAGCTTCAATGACATTCCATTTGGATGAGTCCACCATAATAGGCACTCGAGAAATGTCTGGCTCAGAGGCGACCAAATTAAGAAAGGTCACCATGGCTGCTTCAGAGTCAAGCATGCCCTCGTCCATGTTGATATCAATAATTTGTGCGCCATCTTCCACTTGTGCGCGCGCCACCGCGAGTGCGTCGTCATAGTAGCCATCAAGTATCAGGCGTTTGAATTTTGCAGAGCCAGTGACATTGCAGCGCTCACCGATATTAATAAAGAGGCTGTCTGCTTGAATATTAAAGGCTTCCAAGCCGCTCAAGCGGCAGGCTGGCTTAAGTTTGGGTAGTGCGCGCGGTTTCATGCCCTCGCACGCGTGCGCGATAGCGCGGATATGGGCAGGGGTGGTGCCGCAGCAGCCCCCGGCTAGATTGAGAAAACCACGTTCCGCGAACTCTCGGTAGTCCTTTTCCATGATCTCCGGCGTCTCGTCGAACTCTCCAAACGCATTGGGCAGGCCAGCATTAAGATGTGCACTGAAATAGCAGTCGGATACATTGGATAAGTCTTCTATGAACGGGCGCACTTCCTGGTAACGTCGACCACAGTTACTGCCGATGATTAAAGGCTGTGCGTGTGCCACTGCATTCCAGAATGCCTCTGGATTTTGCCCTGATAATATCCGCCCGCTAATGTCGGGGAAGGTCACTGAAATCATTAACGGCAATTCCTGCCTCAACTCTTCGAAGACTTCCTTAACAGCGAAGATCGCAGCCTTGGCATTAAGCGCGTCAAAAATGGTCTCGATCAAAATGAGATCAGCACCGCCGGCAATCAGTGCACGGGTTGAGTTGGCGTAATCAGCGCGCAAGGCATCAAAACTGATACTGCGAGCGCCCGGATCGTTCACATCGGGAGAAATAGAGGCTGTTTTTGGAGTTGGTCCAAGCACGCCGGCTACAAAGCGAGGCTTGTTGGGCGTTTTTGCAGTAATTTCGTCCGCCACTTTGCGGGCAATTTTGGCGGATTCGAGATTCTGTTCTGACGCGAGATGGCCAAGGTCGTAGTCCCCTTGTGCGACGGCCGTGCTGCCGAAGGTATTGGTTTCTATGATATCGGCTCCGGCTTCCAGAAACTGCCGGTGTATTTTGGCGATAATATCGGGCCGCGTGAGACTGAGCAGTTCGTTGTTGCCTTTAACGTCGGACCCGTGGTCAGTAAAGCGTTCTCCACGATAGTCAGATTCAACCAGGTTTTCTGATTGAATCATCGTGCCCATCGCACCGTCGATGATCACAATCCGCTGTTTTAGGATTTGTTCCAGTAACCCCGGAGCGGTTTTTTGAATCGCCATTAGACTGCCTTTTCCATGTTGTTAAAGCGGTTGTAAGCGGTTGCCTGAACGCGCTAAAAAGGGCGTTATATTAACAGGTTGTCACCTCTTTTTACGACCACTATCAGGTATGGCTCACACTTTTGGCACAACTTTGCTATAATTACTGTGTAAATGACTTGGAATCGATTATCCCATGATTACCATTACTGAATCGGCACAAGATTACCTGGCAGAATTGTTGTTAAAGCAGGATGGGGCGCTTGGTGTGAGGGTGTTTATCAACCAACCTGGGACGGCACGAGCCGAAACCTGTATTGCGTACTGTCGGGAAGCCGACCTGGATGAGAGTGATGAGGTTGTAGAATTGGCGAAGTTCAAGGTCTGGTATGAGGGGCGTAGCATTCCCTTCCTCGAAGATGCACTCGTCGATTACTCCAAGGATCGGATGGGTGGTCAACTGACCATCAAGGCCCCTAACGCAAAGCTGCCGAGGGTCAATGACGATAGTTCGTTAGAAGATCGGGTGAATTACGTCTTGTACAATGAGGTCAACCCGGCGCTAGCGTCTCACGGGGGGGAAGTGAGCTTGGTAGAAATTACCGACACTATGGTTGCAATACTGCAGTTCGGTGGCGGGTGCCAGGGTTGCAGTGCGGTGGATCAGACCCTCAAGGGTGGCGTGGAAAAAACCCTACTGGAGCAAATTCCACAGCTGACGGGTGTGCGAGATACTACCGACCACAGCGACACTTCACAGGCCTATTACTGAGCTAACTTTCTGCCCAGCCTTAGGGCTGCCTGCCGCAAGGATTTTAGCAGCGCGCAACCAGAGCGGCTTTTAGCGTATCACGCATGGCCCGCAGGCTAGCCTCCGTAGTTGCCCAATCGATACAGCCATCGGTGACGGACACGCCGTATTTTAAGTCGTCAAGGTTTGCCGGAATATCCTGATTCCCGGCATGTAGATTGCTCTCTATCATCAGTCCGATAATCGATGTGTTACCTTCCAGAATCTGATTGGTCACGTTCTCTACCACCGACGGCTGTAGTTCAGGTTGCTTGCTGGAGTTGGCGTGACTGCAGTCGACCATGATATTCTTAGAGACTCCGGCTTTAGCCAACGCATCTTCGCAAAGTTTGATGTTCATCGAGTCATAGTTAGGACCAGCGGTTCCGCCGCGCAGGACGATATGGCCGTAGGCATTACCCCGTGTGGTGAATACTGAAACCTGCCCCTGCCCATTAATGCCCAGAAAGCGATGGGCCTTGGCTGCTGAATGGAGTGCATTGGTGGCGACGGTCAGGCCACCGTCGGTGCCGTTCTTGAATCCGACCGCACTGGATAGGCCACTGGCCATTTCACGATGGGTTTGCGATTCAGTGGTGCGGGCCCCGATGGCTGTCCAACTGATTAAATCCTGTAAATATTGTGGGGAAATCGGATCCAATGCCTCGGTAGAGGTCGGCAGGCCGATCTCCAAGATATCCAAGAGCAATTTACGAGCAATGTGCAAGCCCTCCTCAATCCTAAAGGAGTCATTGAGGTGGGGATCGTTAACTAAGCCCTTCCAGCCGACAGTGGTACGAGGTTTCTCAAAGTAGACACGCATGACAATATAGAGCGTATCTGAAAGTTCGTCGGCCAGTATTTTCAGGCGACGGGCATATTCCAGAGCGGCACTAGGATCATGAATGGAGCAGGGCCCCACCACCACAAAAACACGAGGGTCCTGACGATCCAAAATGTCCTCGATCACTTTGCGACTGGCTGCAAGCGTGTCGTGAATTGAGTCTGACATCGGCAGGGCTGACTTCAACAGCTCAGGCGTAATCAGTATGTCCTGCGAGTCGACATTGATATTGTGAACATCGATGTTGCTCATCGTTGGTTACCTGATAAAGTGATTCCAGCTATTTTCAAGCTAGAGGGGTCCGGATCGGGGTGATTACATCGAACCGACCTCGGGCGCGGAATTTTATAGTAGTCCCAGGGCTTTGTGTAGGCATCATAGGCACTTAAACCGTGTCTCAGGAGAGTAAATTGGCCCAAGGCCTCTACGATATTACCCCGCTTGAGCCATTTATTAGGGAAGGCTGCGCACTGCTAACGCCTAACTACCGTTTGGCCAGACGTATCAAAGCCGAGTGGGATGCTCAGCGTATGGCAGCCGGAGAGCAGGTATGGGAGCCTCTTACGGTGCAGCCGTTGGAGAGTTGGCTGTTGGGGCAATGGGAGTTGGCTGTCAATCTGGACCTTTTGCCGCCCATTATGCCCCTTGACCCGAATCAGACTCTGGAGCTTTGGCGGCAGGTAATTTGCGAGCAGGCAGAGCAGTCCCCGGACTATCACCTGTTGCGCCCTGACGCCGCGGCACAGATTGCCAGTCATGCGCGCGATACTTTACAGCGATGGCAGGTCGATATGAATGATCGGGGACTGCGCCAATCTTTCGCATTAGACCAGGATTGCGGCACTTTCCTTCAGTGGTTAGTAATGTTTGAACGACGTTTGAGTGCGCAAAGCCAATGCACGCCCATTGATTGTCTGACGCAATTGCTGAGTATCACGGGGCAACTCCCGGTCGCTCGAGTGGCACTGATAGAATTTGAAGACATTACTCCACTAGAACACTCGGTGCTCGAGTCACTTGGAGCGAGCGTTAGCAGATTTAGCGCCGTCTCACAGCACGCGAAATGCCTTGCGCATTCCTTTAGTGACAAGCGGGCGGAGTTAGGGGCAGTTGCAAACTGGGCGGCTAATCTTCACCACGCTGATCCGAAGGCGACTATTGGCATCGTGCTAGGCGACATGGGTGGAGACAGAATTCCGCTCGAGTACCTGTTACGACGCGAGTTTGACTGTCTCGGCAATAATTACACGAGTTTGCCGGTGAATTTTTCTACCGGCATCGCTCTTGGCCAGGCGCCTCTCGTGCGTGACGCCTTATCAACGCTAGGAATGGGCCTGCAGCACACGACAGTGCACGCAGTTGTTCATGTGTTGCGTTCGCGATTCCTCGCTCTACCCGATGCGCAAAGTGCGCTGGCGCACTGTTTTGTGACCTCGCTTTATAAAGAGGGCAGCGAGAGACTGCTAATTGCTGACTTGCGTTACGCGGCAGCCAACGTGAGCTTGGGTGAGGAAAGGGGGCTGGTACTGGCGCGGTACTTGCGTGCCCTGTCTGAAATGAGAGAGTTGCGCCCGGCAGCGTTGCCCTCGCGGTGGGTTGAACACTTCAGCAACATACTGTCTCTGTTTGGTTGGCCGGGCAATCAAGGACTGGATTCTCTGGAGTACCAGCAACTGGAACTGTGGCAGCGGACCCTCGAAGAGTTTAAGACCTTTGATTCGGTCTGCGAAACGATGCATTACGCTGAGGCATTACAGTTGCTGCGTGATTGTTGTCATCGACAGATATCTCAACCGCAAACTGAAGATAGCCCGATTCAAGTGCTAGGGCCTCTGGAGGCAGCGGGGCTCGCTTTTGAGCATTTATGGCTGACCGGTATGCAAGGGACAAGTTGGCCAGCTTCTCCGCGTCCTAATCCGTTTATCCCGGTTTTTTTACAGACACAATTGCAGATGCCCCATGCTACCCCAGAGCGTGAATGGGCCTTCAGCGAATCGCTGGTGAGTGGCTATGCAAGCGCCTGCCAGACAATGCGTGCTAGCTACTGTCGTCAGATTGATGGGGTTCCGGAGTTGCCCAGTGCATTGCTGAGCAGCTTTGCAGTTGAGGCGATCGCGGAGCCATCACCCGTCTCAGGCCACTGGGCGAAAGCGCACAGCGCAGGCGTGCTGGAAACACTGCGCGATTCGATAGCCCCCGCCTTGGGCGCAGAGGGTCAATCCGCAATCAAGGGGGGCAGTGGTCTACTGGAGGACCAGTCACAGTGTCCTTTTAGAGCGTTTGCACGACATCGGCTGAAGGTCGAGCCATTGGGTACATTTACTCTCGCTTTGTCAGCCGCTCAGCGTGGCTCGTTACTGCACGATGCACTTTATGCGCTTTGGGGCGAGATTGATGATTACGCAGCACTACAGGCATTGGACACGTTGACGGAGGAACAGGCCGTCGTGCGAGCGGTCCAGTCCGCTATAGACGCAGCCCCCGTGAGGCAGCGACGACGACTCGGTGAAGCTTACTGGCGATTAGAGTCTCGGCGATTAGTTTCATTACTGCATGAATGGCTTGAGGTGGAACGTCAACGCAGCACATTTGCAGTAGTACAACGAGAGCAAGACGTTACGTTGGAGTTGGCGCACCTCAAGATTCGCCTGCGCGTGGATCGTGTTGATCAGCTGCCCGATGGCTCTCGTGTGATCATTGATTACAAATCGGGTAAAAGCAAAGTACAAGATTGGCTAGGTGAAAGACCCGCCAAACCGCAGCTTCTGTTGTACAGTATAGCGGAACCCGGCAGGGCTGCAGCGTTGGCATTTGCCCAGGTTCGTCCGCGTGATTGTCGATACATTGGGCTTGGCGAGGTGGAAGCAGCAAGTGGTATCAGTACCGATATTCCACGTGCGGTGAAGGCGCAGATGGATGCGCAGGATTGGATCTCCCTGAATGCGCGCTGGCGAGAAAATCTTGAGGCCCTCGCGAATGGGTTTATAACGGGCGAAGCACAGGTTGATCCCCTCGGTTCAACCACCTGCACCTGGTGTGGATTACAGCCTCTGTGCAGAGTCGATGCGCAGCGGGGAATAGTGGAGTTCGAACTAGAATGAACGGTGTCATCGATGCGCCAGCCCGCGCGGCGGCAATAGACCCCACGCGCAGTTTTTGTGTCAGTGCTCCGGCCGGATCGGGTAAAACTGAATTATTAATTCAGCGTTATCTGAGTTTGCTGCCTAGAGTTCGGCGTCCCGAGCAAGTGCTGGCGATAACATTTACCCGCAAGGCGGCGGCGGAAATGCGCGAGCGGGTGATGACGGCGTTGCAGTCTGCCCGAGAGGGGACTCCCTGCGATAGTCCACACCAGCAGGTGACACGGTCACTCGCCGAACAGGCGCTGCAGGCCGATGAGGACTGCGGTTGGCACCTGCTGCGCGATGTCTCCCGCTTCAATATTAAAACAATCGACAGTTTTTGTGCGGGGCTCACCCGGCAGATGCCTGTTCTGAGCCAGTTTGGTGGTCAGGCCGACGTTGTCGGCGATGCTTCACAGCTTTATTGTGAGGCGGTAGTAGAGTTGTACAAGCTGTTAGACGAAGACCATCCTCTGGCCGCTGATCTTGCGGCGTTGCTACTGCATTTTGACAATCATTGGGAGCGCTTACAGGAATTATTGGTTTCGATGCTGAGCCGCCGAGAACAGTGGCATGAATATATTAGAGTGCATTATGAGCCGGAAGCCTCTGGTGCCTATCTTATAGAGACAGTCGAGTCACTGGTACATGACGAGCTCGCTGCGCTGGCGTCTTTATTGGTGCCTTACGAGGCTGGCTTGCTGGAGCTGCTGCAATTTTCTGCGACTAACTTGTCGGAACCGGTACCATCCAATTTTCCTGGAACGTTAGCGGCTGATTTGTCCGGTTGGCGCAGTCTCAAAAATCTGCTTATGACGCAAGGCGGAAGCTGGCGCAAAAATATTACCAAGCGACAGGGCTTTCCCGCTGGCAAGGGTGAACTTGAGCAACGCAAAAAAGAGCTTAAATCCATGCTGATTGAGTTGCAGCAGTTAGACGGTTTGGAAGATCGTTTAGCGTCCGTCGGAATCCTGCCGGCGATCCAACAAGACAGCCTCTCCTGGCAACTGGTGTTACACCTGTCGCGGTTACTCCCGATGCTCGCAGCACAGCTTTTACTCGTTTTTCGCAAGCATGGTGTAGTGGATTATAGTCAGGTAACACAATCTGCTCTGCTGGCACTGGGGGAAGATGACGCACCCACAGAGTTGGCGCTGCGTCTCGATTATCAGATTGAGCATATATTGGTTGATGAATTTCAGGATACGGCCATTAATCAATATGAGGTTTTGCACAAGCTCACGCGTGGGTGGGGTGAGTACAACGCCGAAAATCCAGACGCCAACCGGACGTTGATGATCGTTGGCGACGGCATGCAATCTATCTACGGATTTCGTGGCGCGAACATCGGCCTGTTTCTAAAGGCTCGACAAGAGGGGTTTAACGGCGTGGCACTCCGGCATTTGGAACTGCGCAGCAACTTCCGTTCGGATAAAGGCCTGGTAGACTGGGTTAACCAGACGTTTAGTCAGGCCTTTCCCGCAAGTAATGATGTTGACCGGGCTCGGGTCAGCTACAGCTCAGCTAAGGCTGTGCGTGCGCAGGGACAACAGCGGCCTGTCGAGATGCAGGCTTTTAGCGGTGAGGACGCTCGTGCTCACGAGGTCGAGTATATCTGCGCGAGAATTGCAGAGTGTGTCGAAAACGGGCGCGATAGCATCGCCGTGCTGGGTCGAACCAGAAGCCATCTACAGCCAATCATCAAGCGTCTCAAACAATCAGGCGTCAGTTATAACGCGCCAGATTTGGATAGCCTAGCCAGCTCTCCTGTGATCGCTGACATGTTGACTCTCTGTCGCGCCCTCGCCAGTGACGCCGATCGACTGGCCTGGGTAGCGTTATTACGCGCGCCATGGTGTGGGCTGCAATTGGCTGATTTGTTGTCCGTTACCCGTTGTGGCGACGCGGCACCGCACAGCTCGGTCTGGTCGTGTCTGCACAGTGCTGAACTGCAACAGGTCATCAGTGATGACGCTAGTCTGCGATTACGGCACACGCTCCCAGTCCTTGCCGAGGCCAGAGCAAAACGTGATCGACTCGGATTGCGAGTGTGGGTCGAGCAGGCTTGGGTCGAGCTTGGCGGCCCCGCGTGTGCTGCGGAAGTCGAAGGCTTGGAGGATGCAGAAGATTTTCTACAGTTACTTGAGTTAGCGGAAGGAGAGGGCGTGGGCCTTGATGTTGATTGGCTAGTAGTACGCCTACAGAAACGGTATATGCGTGCAGGAGATCCGGACAGTAAAGTCAACCTGATGACGCTGCACAAAGCTAAGGGGCTGGAGTTTGACCGTGTCATTATTCCACAGCTAGACCGAGCTCCGCGTAGCGATGGCCGGGAAATACTACTCTGGGACGAGCACAGCGACGGGCAGGGCAACCGTTCCTTTTTACTCGCTGCTGACGATCACAGTGCGGATGATGCCCCGACGCTTTACAACTATCTTCGTGCACAGCGTCAGAAAAAATCGCTATTGGAGGCGACTCGCCTTTTGTACGTGGGCACGACACGCGCAGTGAGCCACCTTCTACTGACGTGGAGCTTCCAGTATGAGGAAAAAACCGGGTTGCCTCGTGAACCGTCAAAGCAAACCTTGTTGAGCCCCGTATGGAACACCGTGCGACATCAGATGACGGTTCATGAGTGTCCCACTGCGCTGATCGCTTCCAGTTCAGTAACAAGCGAACGTCTATTGACGCGACTGCGACGTGATACTAAACACGCGAAAACAGTTTTTTCCTACCCGACTTCAGCCCTAGACATTACAGATATTCCCTCGCGCTATGACAACCATGTCGAGCGCAGTATTGGCACGGTCGTGCACCTTGCACTCGAGCAATTATCCGCTCGCGCAGTTCTCCCCATAGAGATCAGCGCCCAAGATCGGCGACGTTGGCGAATGACACTGCAGCAAAAAGGTTTGTCGGGCGGTGTACTTGAGGGCGCGCTTAAGCAGGTTGTGAGTTCTTTAACTCAATCACTGCAAGTCGCTAGTAGCGGGCGATGGGTATTATCCAATGACCACATTGATGCACGCAGTGAATGGCCACTGACGGTGGTTGACGAGCGCGGTCGCCTCCGTGACATTATCATAGATCGTAGTTTTGTCGACAATGTGACAGGCGAACGCTGGATTGTGGATTACAAAAGCAGTCGACCTACTCCAGAAGAGACTCTGCATGTTTTTGCAGCAAGAGAAAACGCAACTTATTTAGAGCAGTTGCGATGTTATCGCGATGCGCTGAGAGGGCTGGTAACGGAACCACTGCGCTGCGCTTTATTTTTTACTGCTCTGGGGTATCTGCATGCTATGCCTGAATTGGATTTGCCCGCCGTCAAGCGCTAAGCGGCGGCGGGCAATTTTAGGTTACTTCGCGGCTGGCGCTGTTTCTGCCGATGCAGTGTCTGCTGGCGCTGCCTGATGCTTCAGTGTGAGCGCAATCGCTTCTGCAAATACGATTACAGCGGTTTCGCCAATCTTAACGCCTTCCATTTTTTCTGGTTCCACATCACCAATGATGTGCACCATGCCACGAGAATCTTTAACGGTAACGGTGCCAGATACACGATTCATGCCTTCGACGGTAACAACCGCACGGATGACACGCATATCAGCAATGCCTGGATGCGTGGCGTCTTCTGACACAGCTTCTTCATCAAGCTCAACCCATGGCGCAGCGATCTCTTCTGCGGTTGGTACGCGCAGCTCAGATTCCATGGCCGCAATGTAAGTGACGACGACGCTATCGCCAACCTTTACCTCTTCTAGCGCTATCGCTTTATCTTGTGATTGCAACGTAAACGTGTTGCCACCCGGGCCGCGCAGAGTCACCTGGCGAGTCTTCAGGTCAATGGCGGTGATTTCGGCTTCGGCTTCCATTGCGACTGCACGACCACCGGTTTGAACTTTGGCCTGAGTTTCGGCTTTAGGCTTGGCTTGGGCTTCTTCATGGTGTGCTGCTTGTGCCAGCATCGGTAAGGCAAGTGCTACGAGTGCAATCAGGCCTGTTCGAGCGGCGCGAGAGAGAGTCTTCATTGTATCGCTCATAAACGTATTCCTTTTCAAGTTTTGAGATCATCTTGATGCTCTAATGCAACAAGGGGGATGACAAGATACTCGCAAGACCCCGCACAATGCAACCTCCGAATGGAGGCGCTGGGATCACGATTTTTGTGCCAATACTATGTTGAATTGGGCGTTGCTGGCCAACTTCTCCACTCGGTCAAATGTACGCCGCAGAGTAGGCAGGTAGTCGAGATGCCTGTTGGCAACTAAGTAAAGTCGCCCGCGAGATTGTAGGTGTTGGCTGCACTGTTGAAGCAAGTGCCGGCCGGCAAAATCATCCACGGTATGCTGCAGATGAAAGGGTGGATTGCACAGGATGATTTGCGCTGTCTTATTGCGGTACTCTAGGAGACCATCACCCTGGTGGAAGCTGGCACTGCTTGCCTCTTGCGGAAAGATTCGACTTGCGTTAAGGCTAGCAGAGCGCACCGCCATTGCCGATTCATCACAGAAAGCAATGTTAGAAGCCACGCCTTGCCTTAAAGCGACTAGGCCCAAAATGCCATTGCCGCAGGCGAGGTCAATGAGTGTCTCGGCGGGCGCCAAGGTATGCAGTTGCTCCAGCAGGAAGCGAGTACCCATGTCCAGCTTCTCTCTGCTGAACACATTGGCTAGGCCGCACAGTTCTGCACTCAACGCTTCACTGTGATAAGTCGCTATCCCAGTATATTCTGGAGCGCTCCGCTCATCCCGTATTGCGCTAAAGAGACGCGCTTTATGCTGGCCTCGGTGACGTTGTGCGGGGCCTATATAGCGCTCTAAAATGGCTGCCGTATGAGGTGACAAGTGCTTGTCCATGCCGGCGGCCAATACGGTTGTCTGCTCTGGCAATAAGCGTGCGAGTCGGGACAGCTGATACTCGAACAGCGGCCGCTGTTTGGGAATTCGCAGTACCACCAACTCGGGCGCAGCGGGAGGCACCTCGGTGCTCCAGACAATGCGGGTCTGCGTTCGCCTATTCGCGCGTTCATTGTGTCTTAGCGCGAGTACAGCCAACGCCGAATCCGTCCATAAAGCGTGAGGTTCTAGTGCGACACAGAGCGCACCGTAGATATCGTTGACTACCAGTATTCCTGAGCCGAGAATGCCGCGGCGGTGGGTTTCCTCCAGTAGTAAGGTGTCGGCACTGCACCACGCGACCAGCCGTTCATTGGGGCGGGCAGGGTAGCAGTTCAGTTGGAACGCTCCATAGGGCGTTTCATGGCGAGCCCCGTGTGCTGCGGCCGTCATGAAACGCGCACCCCAATGTTTGTATTAGCCATCGGCGGCGTAAAGAGTAAGTTGTTGGCCGGGGCGTATATATGCCGTCGGATCCAGCGCATTCCAGATCACAATATCACTGACCGAAATGTGAAATTTGTCCGCGATACGGTGAAGAGAGTCCCCTTCGCGGACCCGGTAGTCTTGGGCAAATGCTTGTTCACTGGATCCGGTAAAACTAATGGGTATATTAAGAGTATCGCCAGCCCGGATTTCAGTGCCTTGCATGCCATTAAGTTGCTGTAGCACTATGACACGAGTATTAAATTGTGCGGCGATATGCCCTAGGCTATCTCCAGGTTGTATTTGATAGCTCTCCCACCGCATAAGTTCCTCAGGATCCGCTTGCGCTATGCTGGCTTCAAACTGGCCTAGAGTGCCAATAGGCAGCAATAACTCCGATGTTCCGTTAGCAGAGACAGCCCCTCGTAGTCTGCCCGGATTAAGGGCGCGAAGCGTCTCAATATCCACGCCTGCCATTTGCGCCGCATTGACAAAGTGCATGGGTCTTTTAATTTCGACAACTTCGAAGGAGGGCGAGTTGTTGACGGCAGGAATTGTGACGTTAAATTTTTGAGGGTCAGCTACGATCTGGGCTAGGGCGAGAAGCTTCGGCACATAGTTGAGAGTCTCCGAGGGTAGGTCTAGCGACCAGTAATCTGTGTCCAATCCCTTTGCTTTGTTGCTGCGCTGCGCTCGACTCACGTTTGAAGCGCCACAGTTATAGGCTGCAAGCGCCAGAAGCCAATCGTTATCGAACCGCGTGTGCAATTTTTCGAGGTAGTCCAGCGCGCCTGTGGTCGAGTCTCGCACAGACTGGCGTCCGTCGTACCACGAGTCCTGTGCCAGACCCAGATGCTTGCCAGTCCTGGGCATAATTTGCCACAGCCCTGCGGCACCAGCGTGGGAGGCCGCGAAGGGATCGAGGTTGCTTTCAACCATCGGCAGCAGTGTGATTTCCATCGGCATATCGCGCTTGTCCACCTCTTCGACAATGTGATGGAGGTAGTAATCAGCTCGATCTTGCGCTGCGGGCACGTAGTTGTGCTGTCGTAAAAACCTCTCTCTCTCCTTGTCGACCCGCGCATGATCGATCTCCTGCCAATTCAGGCCAAGGCGGATTCGCTCCCATACATCATCAGGCTGTTCATCAGTGACTAGCGCTGGGATTGGAGCGGGCGGCATAGGCGCTGGGGATGCCGCAGAGTCAGCGAGTGACCGGTCTGTTGGCACAGATTGACAAGCCGTCAAAACTAATATAGAAATAACTATATATAGTCTTTGTAAGCAATTGAAATATATGATTTTTAAGTTCCTATATAGCCGTAAAATAAGGTGCCGCGAGGTCTGCAAAGTGGCTTGCTAATGTCTCGGGTTATAGTCTAAAAGCTGTCCTTCCATGCTCTTACGGCGGTAAACGTCTCTAATGTGCTGTGCCCTGCAGATTTGCCCTGTTCGTGCAGCGAGGCCTGAAGTCGTGCGTTATTACAGCGCAGGAAGGGGTTTGTGGCAAGCTCGAGTGCAATGTCCGAGGGGACAGTCGGTTCTCCGCGCGATCGGGTGGCCTGGGCCACAGTGATGCGATCTGACAGGGGTTCGTTGTGCGGCTCCACTGCCTGCGCAAACGCCAGGTTTGCAAGTGTATACTCGTGAGCACAATAGACCCGCGTTGCTGGCGGTAATGCGGCCAGCGACTCCAGCGACCGCAGCATCATTGGTGGATTGCCCTCAAAGAGTCGGCCGCAGCCGCCGGCAAACAGAGTGTCACCACAAAAAACGACGGGGGTTGCTCCGTCATGAAAATAGGCTATGTGGTCCAGCGTATGGCCTGGTACCTCAATAACGCTGAAGGCCATCCCCAATACATCGACGGTGTCACTTGCCGAGACGCGCTTGGTAACACCCTCGATACTGGGGTTAACTGGGCCGTAGACGACGGGTTTGAAACGGTCACACAGCGTCTGCACACCACCAACATGGTCGAAATGATGATGCGTAATAAGGATGCCTGTGAGTTCCAGGTGTAAAGATTGTAAGGTGCTTATTACCGGCTCAGCATCGCCAGGGTCTACGACAAAGGCCTGTCGCGTCGCGTCATCGTAGAGTAGCCAGATATAGTTATCGGCGAAAGCGGTAATGGGTTGGATATTCAACATGAGATAGCATTCCAAAGCGGCGAAAATACAGTAGAATCAATATAATTATTTAAAGGCCTGCGGCCTGAGCAGCCCACAACGCGATACGCGGAGAAGCAGCACCGTAATGCAGATGCATTGTAACGATATTTACCAACAACTGGAATCCTGGTATTCCAAAGACAATGGACAGTATCTGATGGGGGCTGCTCGCGCTGCCACGCAAGATCTGCTCGACACTTCGTTTGGCTATCACATATTACAATTGGGCGTAACCGGTGGACGCCCCCTGTGTCAGGGTAGCCCCATCAATCACCGAGTGTATTGTGCAGACAACCCACGGGACGGCATTGGATTAGTGGCAGATCCCAGTGAGCTGCCCCTTGAGAGTGACAGTGTTGATGCTATTATCGCGCATCACTGCTTGGAGTTTGCCGATAATCCACATCAGGTGCTGCGTGAGATACAGCGTGTATTGACCCCTCAGGGCCAGTTGCTGATCATTGGCTTCAACCCCTATAGCCTGCTTGGCTGTAACACGCGCGCACGTGGGATATTGCGCGATCCACTTTGGTCACGGCATCGACCGCTAAGTGAGCGCCGTCTGCGAGATTGGTTGAATCTACTGGGCTGTGAAGTGCTCGATATTTTCCGGTTATATGCACTTCCTCCCATTGGTGGCGGACGCCTACGACAGTTGATCGCCCGTGCTGATGCATGGACAGCGCGGCATGATCTACTGTTAGGTGGTGTCTATATCGTGCATGCCACTAAACAGGTTGCCGGGGCGCACCGTCCTCGCCGCACGCTGCGGTCGCGTCGTGGTAGCCTTATTGGCTTGGTGCCGAAGTCGGCTCCTGTGCCGATGCCTGTGCCACAGACGCCCTATCCACGAAAGAAACCGAATAAAGTCAAAGGGAACGTGACCGCTTGAAAAAAGTTGAAATTTTTACCGATGGGGCCTGCCGCGGTAATCCTGGCCCTGGCGGTTGGGGTGCACTACTGCGCTGCGGCGATGTTGAACGGGAGCTGTACGGTGGCGCGCTGGACACCACGAATAATCGTATGGAATTACAAGCTGCGATAGAGGCATTGAAAGCACTTTCACAACGCTGCAGCGTCGACCTCACTACTGACTCGGTCTATGTGAAAGATGGCATCACCAGGTGGTTAGAAGGGTGGAAGAAAAAAGGCTGGAAGACCGCTGCGCGCAAGCCGGTCAAAAATGTAGACTTGTGGCAGGCCCTCGACGAAGAGAATCAACGTCATGATGTAAGGTGGCATTGGGTAAAAGGACACAGCGGTCATGCTGAGAATGAACGAGCAGATCTTCTGGCCAATCTCGGTATCGATGCGTTGCAGAAATAAGTGCCCTGTTCCACAAAAAAGGACTGAACCGACGTGAGACAAATTGTACTCGATACTGAAACAACTGGACTGGAAGTTGCACAGGGGCACCGCATTATCGAAATTGGCTGCGTCGAGTTAGTGAATCGTAAGTTGACGGGCAATCACTACCATCAATACATTAATCCCGACCGCGCAATTGACCAAGGTGCGCTTGAGGTGCATGGGATTACCAGTGAGTTCCTTGCTGATAAGCCTGCATTTGAATCCATATCAGCCGCATTTATGGAATTCGTACAGGGTGCAGAACTGATTATTCATAACGCGCCGTTCGATCTCGGATTTCTAGACAGTGAATTGCAGCGTCTGTCACCTAGTAGAGGCAGCGTGGTGGATGGGTGCACTGTTATCGATACGCTGGTAATGGCCCGATCAAAACACCCAGGGCAGCGCAACAGTCTTGATGCGCTATGCCAGCGCTATGAAGTGGACAACTCACAACGAGACCTGCACGGGGCTTTGTTGGATGCTGAAATACTCGCCGATGTCTATTTGGCCATTACAGGCGGCCAGACAGCGTTGCAGCTCTCTGGGTCAGGCAACGATCAGAATGGCCAGTCCCGCATGGAACCCATTGTTCGGCTGTCCGGCAACCGCGAATCACTGCTTGTTATTAAGGCGACTCCGACCGAACTCACCGCTCATGAAAACCAGCTGGAGGACATTGCCGCGGTCAGTGGCGGAAAGGTACTGTGGAGAGACACCGCCGCGGAAGCGCTGGTAAAACCATAACACTCCACCCCGAACGCTCAATCAGATAAAAAGGGCTACACAGGCTAGTCCAACGCCACCTAACACCACCGTATAGGGCAGGGCCATAATTACCATACGTCCGTAAGACAAGCGGATCAACGGGGCTAAGCCAGAGGTAAGGAGAAACAGGAATGCGGCCTGACCATTAGGCGTCGCCACACTTGGCAAATTAGTGCCTGTATTAATTGCTATCGCCAATTGATCAAATTCTGGCCGTGTAATCGCACCTGAATCTAGAGCAGCCTTCACCTCGTTGATATACACGGTAGCGACAAATACATTATCGCTAATCATAGACAAAATACCGTTGGCCAAGAAAAACATCGAGGGTCTCACCTCCGGTTGCATACTTAACACAGCATCAATAACAGGAGTGAACAAGTGCTGGTCATGAATCATCGCGACAATGGCAAAGAAAACTACCAGCAGCGATGTAAAGGGTAGGGCCTCTTCGAACGCTTTTCCCAGTTGGTGCTCTTCTATCACCCCGTTAAAGGCTGTTAGCAGTACGATAACCATCAGACCGACAAGTCCCACCGCAGCCCAATGAAACGCCAGTGCCAGCGCCAGAATCAGAGCAACCAGTGCCTGTACCAGCAGACGCCCATTACTGCGTGCGTTTCGAAGCCCTTCTTGCTCTTTTTGATACTCTTCTAGTTCGTGACGCACATTTTCGGGCAGGCTTGCTCCGTAACCAAATTTTCCGGTGGCTTCCAACGCCGCACAGGTGGCGAGTCCCGCTACCAAGGCCGGCATGCTGACCGGCGCCATAATCAGCGCAAATTCAATAAAACTCCACCCTGCCACCTTCGCTATCAGTAAATTTTGTGGCTCTCCCACCATCGTCGATACGCCGCCCAAAGCAGTGCCCACCACGCCGTGCATCAGTAAGCTGCGTAAAAATGCTCGGAACTGGTCCAGTTCTTCCCTATGTTGTTCCTGAACCGCGTCGTCTACCGAGTGGTCATGCCCGCCACTATGGTGCTTTTGGCCAGAGGCGACCTTATGATAGACAGCATAAAACCCTACGCCGACACTGATCAACACGGCGGTCACTGTCAGGGCATCCAAGAATGCGGACAGAACAGCGGCAACCAGTGAAAACAATAGCGAAAGACGAATCTTAGAGCGGACATTCAGTAATATTCTGGTAAAAACAAACAGCAGCAACTCTTTCATGAAGTAGATGCCGGCAACCATAAACATCAACAGCAAAATGACTTCAAAATTGTTTATTGTTTCCTGGTAGACCATCTCTGGAGACGTCATTCCGAGTAACACTGCCTGTATTGCAAGCAGTCCACCCGGTTGTAGTGGGTAGCAGCGCAGCGCGAGAGCGAGTGTGAAGATGAACTCAGCGATGAATAGCCAACCAGTGACAAAGGGCCCTAGGAAATATAAGGCTATGGGATTGATGACCAGAAATGCTACCAGCGTTCTTTTATACCACTCGGGGGCATTGCCGAGGAAATTTTTCCAAAGCGCATAGAGGAGATGTTCATTCATGATAGGCGTTACGTTTATCTGCAGAATCGAGGGTCGACAGTCTACGTTATTCGCAAAGACTTTCCTAAACTTTGGCGATTTATATTTGCTCAACGAAGAGCGAGTGGGGGAGGTGCCCTTGCGTCGTCGACCTTGCCCCCGGAGACGGGCAGACATACTATAGCGGATCATTTGATGATTCCTGCTGGAGAAGCGATGTTTCGATCCGACAATACGACACCCCAGTCCTGTGATGACGAATTGCATATCGTATTTCAGCAGGGTCAGTTGCTTAGTGATATGCGTTCTCGGACGGGATGTCTGATCCCTCTGGATCAGCTTAGATTGAGTGGTTGGACAGAGCTGAGCCGCCAGTTTCTGGGCTATTGGGAAGATAAGCCTTGCTATGTGCTAGAGATAGATGCGGTGGATCAGCCTGATCCCGCTCGGTATCAGAAGGGCAATCTTTACCATATCCTTGGCAGAGTCGATGAGCAGCTGTTTGCGCTCGCGGGGCGTGCTTCTCAGCTACTGGATTGGGAGCGCGATCACCGGCACTGCGGGCGCTGCGGCAACCAGATGACGCTGGACGTTAAGGAAAGAGCCATGCGTTGCGACCCTTGCCGGGTGATTAATTATCCCCGTATCGCCCCGTGTGTTATCGTACTCGTCGCGCGGGGCGAAGAATTGCTGCTAGCACGTAACGCTAACTTCCCTCAGCCCATGTACAGCACACTGGCAGGGTTTATTGAGGCCGGTGAAACAGCCGAAGAGACACTTGTGCGTGAAGTGCGCGAAGAGGTCGGCGTGGAAGTGTGCAACCTTCGTTACTTTCAGTCGCAGTCTTGGCCTTTCCCTAACCAACTGATGCTGGGATTTTTTGCCGATTATGCCGGAGGAGAGATCGTTTGCGATCTCACGGAAATCGCAGATGCTGACTGGTTTCATTACAGTCAACTGCCTATGATCCCCCCAATATCTTCAATTTCCGGACAATTGATCCAGCAGTATATTAAAACCTTAAGCTAGATACCCTGAACTTAAAACCCCTGGAGTAAATCTGTGGAATTTATTTATGAATATGGACTGTTCCTTGCTCAGGCGGTCACCTTTGTCGCGGCAGTTCTAATAGTTGTCGCAGGTATTTTATCTCTTAGCGTAAGACAGCGGGGAGATATTCAGGGTGGCCAGATAGAATTACTCAATCTAAATGAGAAATATCGCCACATTGGTGAAACTTTTCGCGAGGTTATCGATGAGCCGGAAGCCCTTAAGTTGCATAAAAAGTCGGCTAAAAAAGATGAAAAAGCGAAGACGAAAATAGCAAAGAAGAAGCACAAAAAGGGTGCAGATGAACTTCCTGAGGAGCGCCGCAAGCGGTTATACGTGCTTGGTTTTGACGGTGACGTCAAAGCAAGTGCCACTGACAATTTACGCGAAGAAATCTCTGCGGTCCTTCCCCAGATTGAGAAGGGTGACGAGGTACTGGTTAAGGTAGAGAGCCCCGGCGGTATGGTTCACAGCTACGGCCTTGCCTCAAGCCAGCTGCAGCGCATTAAAGATGCTGGTGTTCCTCTAGTGATTGCGGTGGACAAAGTGGCTGCAAGTGGCGGATATATGATGGCCTGCGTTGCCGACCGGATTATTGCCGCACCTTTCGCTGTGCTCGGCTCCATTGGTGTCGTTGCTCAGCTGCCCAATTTCCACCGCTTGTTGCAAAAGAACAGTGTTGACTTCGAGTTATTCACTGCCGGAGAACACAAACGTACCGTTACCATGTTTGGTGAAAACACTGATAAGGGCCGTGAGAAGTTCGTGGAAGAGCTGGAAGAAACTCACGTTCTTTTCAAGAACTTCGTCAGCGCAAATCGGCCTGCATTGGATATCGGTAAAGTGGCGACTGGAGAGATATGGTATGGTCAAAATGCGCTGGCAGAGGGTTTAATCGATGAGTTACAGACCAGCGATGCTTTTGTGCAGGGCAGACTCGCAGACTGGGATGTGTTTGAAGTGACTTTTGCCCACAAAAAGAACTGGCAGGAGAAGCTAGGTCTGGCCGCCGAGAGTGCGCTGGAAAAAAGTTTTCTGAAGATCTGGCAGCGCGGGCAGGGCGGCAATAATTATTAGTCAGTGCCGCACTGTTTACTGATCCATGGAGCGACAGGTTTCCATCCATGATTTAACCGACTCTAGGCGGAAGCGCTTTTTGGCCAAAGCGAAGTAAAAAGTGCGACGCATGTTGCGACGAGGCAGAGTAAGCGGGACTAGGTCACCATTGGCAAAGTTCTTTTTGAGTACGATCTGCGAGAGACACCCAATCCCCAGTCCTGATTCGACCGCATTCTTGATGGCCTCGTTGTGCCTTAGCTCCAGATAGATATTGATGTCCGGGAGAAGGCCGGCGAGCGCTCGGTCAAACGTATGCCGTGCTCCCGAGTCAGGTTCCCTCAGTATCCAGAGTGCCTCCTTAATGTCTTTGTTGGTCAGCGTTTTCTTGCGGGCCAAGGGGTGATCTGCGGCGCAAAATACAATGAGCTCATCTTCTCGCCAGGGAATTAATTCGAGTTCGCGGTGGTGCACCTCACCTTCAATCATGCCGACATCAACATCGAAATTGAGCACCCTGGCGACAACGTCCGGCGTGTTGGCGATGTCCAGTTGCACATCCGCCTCAGGATAATTCGCTAGATAGCCTGCTAGATAGCGAGTGGCGAGGTGATTGCCGATGGTAAAGCTGGCGCCTACCTTAATGTGTCCCACATCGGTGTGATCCAGCAATTTTTCTTCAAAACTCTGGCAATGAGCGATCAGGTTTTCCGCTTCCCTGCGCAATGTGTGCCCAATCGCATTCAGAGCCAGCTTATTGCTGACCCGGTCGAATAGGCTGACCTCATACATATGTTCGAGGTTCAGCAGTGCTTCACTGGCGGCGGATTGGGACATATGCAGACTCTGGGCCGCTTTCGAAATATTTTGATGCTTTGCTACTGCAAGGAATATCTGAAGCTGTCTGATTGTAAATTTCATGGCGCACCTTAAAAAGCCGATAGGAGGTTCGTATTAGGCACAGGTAAAACCGATAGTTATATCCATAATATCCTGTTTTACATGGAGATCATATGCCCGTACTATCCTCTTCCTTAATTTCCTGGCTGATCTGTATTAAGCAGCCTAAACAAAGCGGCTCACGGAGACCTTTAAGATGGCGGAACAAAAAGCGACGAATGTTCATTGGCACGAAGGCGATATCACACGGGAGCACCGGAGTAAGCTACTTGGCCATAAGGGGGCAACGTTATGGTTCACAGGGCTTTCCGGCAGTGGTAAAAGTACGGTAGCGGTTGAACTTGAGGGCACGTTGACCGAGATGGGCGTATTGTCCTATCGACTAGACGGCGATAACGTACGCATGGGCATCAACAAAAACCTAGGATTTTCTGCGGAAGATCGCACGGAAAATATCCGTCGGATAGGAGAGGTGGCCAAGCTGTTCGTTGATAGCGGTGTGCTCGCCCTAAGCAGTTTTATCAGTCCCTACAAGGCAGATCGTGACCAGGTACGCGCCCTGCACGAAGATGCAGGAATGGACTTCATCGAAATCTACGTTGATTGTTCTCTAGAGGCGGCAGAAAGTCGCGATCCGAAGGGCCTTTATAAAAAAGCTCGAGCGGGTGAAATTAAGAACTTTACCGGAATCGATGACCCTTACGAAGAGCCCTTCAGGCCTGAAATACACTTGCACTCTGACCAGCAAAGTCTTGAGGAAGAAGTACAGGAAATACTGAGAGTCCTGCGTGAGCGCGGCATCATTAGTCAATAATCAGGAGAAAATTATGATCAAGCCACACGGCTCTGATGAGCTCAACCCGCTTTTTGTATCTGATACCGATGAGCGCAACGCACTGCAAGCGGAAGCCGAGACACTACCTTCCATTTTGCTTAACTCTGCCGCGGCGGCCAATGCCGTTATGCTTGCAGGCGGTTACTTCAACCCGCTGACAGGCTATATGGATCTTGCCGACTCGCTCAGCGTGGCAGAAAAAATGGCTACAGTAGACGGGCTATTTTTCCCCGTGCCAATCGTTAACTTGACCACAGAAACAGGCGTGAACGCGGGCAGCCGTATCGCCCTGCGTGACCCTAACGTCGAAGGTAATCCGGTCCTCGCAGTGATGGACGTCACGGCAGTGGAGTCTGTTAGTGATGAGCAGATGGCCTTCATGTCGGAGAAAATTTTTCGCACCGAGGACAAGAAACACCCAGGCGTAGCAACTTTTAATAGCCTGGGCCAGACCCTGTTGTCTGGACCTATCCAAGTGCTCAATTTTTCTTACTTTAAGACAGACTTCCCTGACACTTTCCGCACTGCCGTGGAGATTCGCAATGAAATCACCGCGCATGGCTGGGAGCGAGTTGTTGCCTTCCAGACCCGTAACCCCATGCACCGCGCACACGAAGAGCTGTGCCGAATGGCGATGGAACAGTTGGACGCTGATGGTGTATTGATCCATATGCTACTTGGCCAGCTCAAGCCGGGCGATATCCCCGCTGACGTCCGTGATGCTTCCATTCGAAAGATGGTAGAAGTGTATTTCCCGCCGAACACCGTAATGGTGACGGGTTACGGTTTCGATATGCTCTACGCTGGCCCGCGCGAGGCAGTATTGCACGCGGTCTTCCGCCAAAACTGTGGCTGCACGCACCTGATTGTAGGCCGCGATCACGCGGGTGTAGGCGACTATTACGGTGGCTTTGATGCCCAGGCGATATTTGAAGAGGAGGTGCCTGCGGGCGCGTTGGAACTGGAAATCTTTAGCGCTGATCATACTGCCTATAGTAAAAAGCTCGATAAGGTCGTGATGATGCGGGATGTTCCAGATCACACCAAGGATGACTTCGTGTTGTTGTCAGGCACCGCTGTGCGTGAAATGCTCGGTAAAGGCATAGCGCCACCGCCTGAGTTTTCTCGACCAGAAGTGGCGAAAATTCTCTCGGACTACTACCAGTCTCTGGATAAATAGAACCGGTCAGCCGGCGGGCGGCGATTTTCTGCCGCCTGCTCAATTGGTGATGATATGAATTACGATCTTTTTAACGGCGATGCTGATGGCATCTGTGCTCTTCTTCAGCTGCGCAAGGCTGAGCCTCGGGATGCAGCCCTCATCACGGGTGTGAAACGCGATATCAACCTGATGAGTAAGGTGAATGCCGTATCAGGCGACAAAATCACAGTACTCGATGTGTCGATGGATAAAAACAAGGACGCTCTGGAGAAGGCCCTCTTTAGGGGCGCCTCAGTATTTTACGTGGATCACCATTTTTCCGGTGATATTCCCGAGCACGAAAACCTGACAGCCATAATCAATGAGGCGCCAGATGTTTGTACAGCTGCGTTGGTGAATGGATATCTTAACGGCCGTCATCTCGACTGGGCCGTGACGGGAGCGTTTGGGGATAACCTAAAAGACACAGCACGCACTTTGGCCAGTAGTCTAGATATTTCGGAGCAAGATCTCGTGTCTCTGGACGCGCTTGGAACCTATATCAATTATAACGGCTATGGGCCGGCCATCGCTGATTTGCACTTCGATCCCAAGGATTTATATTTGAGGCTATATGCGGCAGACGGGCCTCTGGACTTCGTGCATAATTCGGCTGATTTTAAAAAACTCAGCACCGGCTATGGTGAAGATATGGCGAAGGCGGAAGCGCTTCAGCCGCTGCATAGTAATGCGACATCCGCAGTGTTTCTTTTGCCCGATGAGACCTGGGCGCGTCGTGTAAGCGGCGTCTATAGTAACGATCTTGCGACCGAGAACCCAGAGCGTGCTCACGCTGTCCTTACACTCAAAGACAACGGGAATTACCTTATTAGCGTGCGCGCACCGATGATCAAAAAAAGCGGTGCGGCGGAGCTTTGCATGCAGTTTCCGACGGGCGGTGGCAGGGCGGGAGCAGCAGGGATCAACGATCTTCCTGCAGATACTTTACAGGGTTTCATTGATGCTTTTGAACAAGCCTATTCTGCTTAACTCAAATTTGGCGGGACCCTTAACCAGTACAACGTTCACGGGCAGCTATCGCAACAAAGGGCGAGACTCTGATATGCTAATGAGTCTCAATATGACTGCTTGAAAGGCAAGCCGCTGATATGTTTCTGGGTATCGACGTCGGAACTCAAAGTGTCAAAGCGCTTCTATACGATGCCGATCGGCGTCGGGTGATAGATGTCCGCAGTGCACCGCTGCAATTGATCACTGCACCTGATGGTACCAGAGCACAACTCGCGGCATGGTGGCTTACCGCGCTGGGCCAATGCCTCGCTAATTTTACGCGGGCTGATAAGGCTTGCATTCAAGCGATTGGCGTCTCCGGGCAACAGCATGGATTTGTACCGTTAGCGAGCGATGGCGAGGTTTTGGCTCCAGTGAAGTTGTGGTGCGACACAAGCACGGTCGCAGAGTGCGCACAGATAACGGATCGTTTTGGTGGCCAGGAGCGTTGCATTAGCGAAGTGGGTAACGCGATTCTTCCTGGGTATACTGCACCAAAAATTCTTTGGTTGAAGAATAATCTGCCTGAAGCATACGCAAAACTTACCACCATTTTGCTGCCACATGATTACATTAATCTCTATCTGACGGGGGAGCGCGCCATGGAGTATGGTGATGCCTCTGGTACAGCCCTGCTCGACATTCGTCAGCGCAGATGGCATGAAGGCATGCTTGCGGCGGTGGACCCCGACAGAGACTTAAGCACTGCTTTGCCGTCTCTGGTGTCAGCCGACGCGAGCATGGGGCATTTGCATGCAAAGGCGGCCTCTGCGCTAGGACTGCCAGTTAGGATCCCCGTTGCTAGCGGCGGCGGCGATAATATGATGTCGGCTATCGGTACGGGTAATGTTAGTCCTGGACGCATGACCGTGAGCTTGGGGACATCTGGAACAGTGTTTGCCAGCGCAGATAAGCCCATTATCGACCCGCAAGGTGCCGTGGCGGCATTTTGCTCCTCAACAGGCGGCTGGCTTCCGCTGTTATGCACTATGAATTGTACGGTATCCACGGAGCTGACTCGGAGACTTTTCACAATGAGTGTGAGCGAGTTGGAGCAGCGGGTTGCGGCCACCTCGGCCGGATCAAACGGCGTTACGACGGTGCCATTTTTTAATGGTGAGCGCACACCAAATTTGCCCAAGGCTAAAGGCTGTATTCTCGGTCTCGACGAGACTAATTACTGCCCGGATAACATGTTACGCTCTGCTATGGAGTCGGCTGTATATGGTTTGAGGGCAGGTCTAGATACGTTTCGCCAGCTGGGGTGTCACATCGATACGATGCGTCTGACCGGCGGAGGGGCGGGCAGTCACGTGTGGCGCCAGATGGTTTCTGATGTATTTAATTTGCCCGTCTCCGTCCAGATCTCGGACGAAGGCGCAGCGTTGGGCGCAGCGTTACAGGCGCTGTGGATGTTTCAGCACCTGCAGGGAGAAGAGGTACCATTACAGGTCTTGCTCGATGAGCACTTGACCCTTGATCCGATACGAGCCTGTATGCCAAATGAGCAATCGGTGCAGAGCTATAGACGATTGTATGGGCAATACTTGCGCCAAGTTGAGACAATAAAGACACTTTATACATGACCGATTTCGAGGATTTTTAGTATGCCGAACCACTACTTCGTCGGTGACCATGAATATTTCCCCGGTATCGGAAACATCCCCTACGAAGGTCGCGAGTCTGATAATCCGCTGGCTTTTAAATTCTACCAGCGCGATAGATTAGTGGGCGGCAAAACGATGCAGCAGCATTTGCGTTTTGCTGTGTGCTACTGGCACACTTTTTGCGCCAAAGGCAGTGATGCCTTCGGAACAGACAGCCAAACCTTTCCCTGGGACACACCAAAAAATCCGATGATGGCAGCAAGGGCGCGCATGGATGCCGCTTTTGAATTCTTCACCAAGCTTGGAGTCCCTTATTATTGTTTTCATGATAGGGACATGGCGCCAGAAGGAGCATTCGTCGCTGAGTCAGAGCGAAATTTGGCAACGATGGCAGCATTCGCTAAAGAGCGCCAGGATGAGACTGGAATGAAATTACTCTGGGGGACTGCTAACGTATTTGGGCATCCGCGCTATATGAATGGCGCTGCAACCAATCCGGATTTTGCGGTCGTCACGCATGCTGCTGCTCAGGTGAAAGCGGCGCTGGATGCGACGGTTCTGCTCGGCGGTGAGAACTATGTGTTTTGGGGTGGTCGTGAAGGCTATTCCACGCTCCTAAATACCGACACTCGTCGAGAGTTAGATCACATGGCGCATTTTCTGGAATTGGCCCGTGACTATGGCCGCAGTATTGGATTTAAGGGCCACTTTCTGATCGAACCTAAGCCGATGGAGCCTAGCAAGCATCAGTACGATTTTGATGCACAAACAGTCATCGGCTTTTTACGTCACTATGGTCTGGCCGGCGACTTTAAACTGAACGTGGAAGCCAATCACGCTACACTGGCCGGACACAGCTTTTCGCATGAATTACAAATGTGTACTGATGCGGGTCTGCTTGGTAGCATCGATGCGAATCGCGGTGACCCACAAAATGGTTGGGATACGGATCAGTTCCCTACTGATATTTACGATGCGGTGCATGCCATGTTAGTGGTATTGGCTGACGGCGGCTTGAAGTCTGGGGGGTTCAATTTTGATGCCAGGGTGCGCCGCGAATCGGTTGATCTGGACGATATTTTCATCGGGCATATCGGGGGTATGGATACCTTCGCGAGAGCGCTGGATGTGGCCTATCGGATTCGCGAGAATTCAGATTTGGGGGAAAGAAAACTGCGGCGTTACAGCAGTTTTGATTCCGGAGACGGCGCGCGTTTTGAGCAGGGCGAGATGAACCTAGCCTCGCTCCGCGATCTAGCGGCGAGTGAACATAAGCCTGTGCGTGCAAGCGGCAAGCAGGAGTGGTATGAGAACGTGATCAACCAGTATTTGTAAACCACAGGGCTGTGTTGGAGAAAGGTGATGGCTAGAATTAGAATGGGGATGGTCGGCGGCGGGGAGGGCGCATTTATTGGCGCGGTGCATCGCATGGCCGCGGTCCTAGACGGTGACATAGAACTGGTCTGCGGTGCATTCAGTTCAGACACCGAGCGTGCGCGTCGCTCAGGCGCTGCGGTGTATCTCCCGAAAAGTCGTGTCTATGACGATTACAGCGCAATGATGGCTGCCGAGGCGGCACTTCCTGTAGCGCAACGGATGCAGTTTGTCGCCATCGTTACGCCGAATGACCTGCATTATCCTGTCGCCGAGGCGGCCCTGCGAGGCGGTTTTCATGTGCTGTGCGACAAGCCGGCTACATTTAATTTACAAGAGGCCCTGCAGTTGCGGGACATCCTCACAGAAACAGGACTGCTATACGGCTTGACGCATACTTACACCGGCTATCCACTGGTGAAGGAGGCGCGCGCGCGCATCGCTGCGGGGGAATTAGGGCGAGTGCGTAAAATTGTGGTTGAGTACCCGCAGGGCTGGTTGGCAGACAGGGAAGAAGATAAAGACAACAAGCAGGCCGCCTGGCGCCTGAATCCGACTCGCGCCGGGGTCAGCAGCTGCATGGGAGATATCGGTGTCCACGCCGCTAATTTGGCAGAATATGTCAGCGGATTGAAAATTTCCGAGATTTGCTCCGACCTGACCGCGTTTGTGCCTGACAGAACGTTAGACGACGATGGGGCAGTTCTGCTGCGCTTTGAGAATGGCGCCCGTGGTGTTCTGCATGCAAGCCAGATCAGTGTCGGGGAGGAAAATGCTCTTAGCATTCGTGTTTACGGTGAGAAGGGCGGCCTAGAATGGAAACAACAAGACCCTAATACACTGTGGCTTAAATGGCCCGACCGTCCAACCGAGATGTTGCGCACTGCGGGCAGCTATTTGGGCGATCTTGCCGCCGCGAATGCTCGTACCCCGATGGGTCACCCTGAGGGCTATCTGGAAGCCTTCGCAAATCTTTACAGCGCGTTCGCCGGGCAAATTCGCGCGCGAGAAGCGAGGCGGGATCCCGATGCTCGTTCAGCGGATTGTCCGGGCATTGAGCAGGCGATTCGTGGGATGACTTTTATCGAACTGGCCGTTGCAGCAAGCGCCAGCGACATAAAGTGGCACACGTTTGAACAATACTAAAACTGAGAGGTTAATCGCATGTCGATGATGAAAGGCCCGGCAATTTTTCTAGCGCAGTTTACGGGTGCTGAGGAGCCATTTAACACTCTGGAAAATATCAGCCGTTGGGCCGGAGGGCTTGGCTACAAAGGCATACAGATTCCTACATGGGAAGCAGGTCTGATCGATCTGAAGGCAGCCGCCGAGAGTAAAGACTACTGTGATGAATTGAAAGGTGTATGCGCGCAAAGCGGTGTTGAAATCACCGAACTTTCGACGCACCTGCAGGGCCAGTTAGTGGCAGTGCACCCTGCGTATGATGAGCAGTTTGATGGCTTCGCGCCCGCAGAAGTACATGGAAATCCAAAGGC
Source organism: Halioglobus sp. Uisw_031 (assembly GCF_047729875.1). Taxonomy (NCBI): domain Bacteria; kingdom Pseudomonadati; phylum Pseudomonadota; class Gammaproteobacteria; order Cellvibrionales; family Halieaceae; genus Halioglobus; species Halioglobus sp. Uisw_031. The sequence continues at coordinate 1,804,564 of NZ_CP159826.1, forward strand.
ACGACAGGAATGGGCGGTTAATCAGTTGCTACTTGCGGCACAGGCCAGTCGCAATCTTGGACTCAGTGCCCATGCTACTTTCTCGGGTGCACTTCTGTGGCACACCCTCTACCCCTGGCCCCAGCGCCCATCAGGGTTGGTGGAAACAGGGTTCAGGGAACTGGCAGCGAGGTGGTTGCCGATTCTGAACGCTTTCGATGAGGCCGGCGTCGACGTATGTTATGAAATCCATCCCGGGGAAGACCTGCACGATGGAGTGACGTTTGAGCGCTTCCTTGAGGCAACCGGCAATCACCGCCGTTGCAATATACTGTACGATCCCAGCCATTTTATGCTGCAGCAGCTTGACTACATACAGTTCATCGACTTTTACTATGACCGTATCAAAATGTTTCATGTAAAAGACGCGGAGTTCAATCCCAATGGGCGCAGCGGCATGTATGGCGGTTATCAGGATTGGACCGATCGAGCTGGGCGATTTCGCTCGCTAGGCGATGGGCAGGTGGACTTCAAGGGGATCTTCAGCCAGTTGGCTCGCTACGGCTTCGAGGGTTGGGCGGTGCTGGAGTGGGAGTGTTGCTTAAAGCACCCCGAGGATGGGGCCCGCGAAGGCGTTGATTTTATTAATAGACATATCATTCGCACTACCGATAGAGCGTTTGATGACTTCGCTGCAGGCAGCACAGATGAAGCCGCCAACCGACGTATCCTCGGACTCGATTAGAGCGCCTTACGCAAAAAAAGAATAAGGATAGAATGATGAGTGAGCTACTTCTACACAGGAAACGCCTCTATCACGTAGGCAATTTGTCGATTTTTATGATTGGTCTGGGCTTTGCTGTCAGGGCTAATATTGCCTCCAATCTACAGGAAGATATCTACGACAAGATTGACCTCGCCAATTCTGCGGCTCTGGTCGGTGAGGCTCTCAGTGCAACCTTTATGGGTTTTGCCTTGACCTTGCTTTTTGGTAGTGCACTGGTCGATCTGATTGGAATGAAGCGAATGTTGCTGCTCTCCGCGCTGGGATATATCGCTGGTGCTGTGGGTTTAGTGTTTGCAACGACAATGGCGATCAATAGTTCTGTCGAGACAGTCATCTGGGTGAGTCTCTTGTTAACCGGATTGGGCTGGGGCGCAGTTGAGGCCGCCTCCAACCCGATGGTCGCCGCTTTGTATCCTGAGGAAAAAACACATCGCCTGAATATTCTGCATGCGTGGTGGCCGGCGGGGATTGTCGTCGGTGGATTAATGGGCTTCACGATCACTCGCGTGGGCCTGCCATGGGAGCTGAATATGTTTGTGTTGTTATTGCCGGCGCTCGCCTTGGCATGGATGGTGTCACGGGCTACTTTTCCTGTCACCGAACGGGTCGCTGCGGGTGTTAGCTACGGCCAAATGTTTTCTGAACTGCTTAAACGGCCACTATTTTGGGTATTCTGGGTCTGCATGTTTTTTACCGCAACGGCAGAGCTGGCGCCGGGCCAGTGGGTCAATATCGCTCTTTCTCACATTGTCGGTATGCAGGGTATTTTGCTGCTGGTCTATGTCAGCGCGCTGATGTTCGTCATGCGCCATTTTGCTGGGCCAATTGTGGCGCATATTTCACCCATTGGCCTGATGTTCGTAAGTTGTCTGGCTGCTGGTATTGGCTTGTATTTGCTCAGTCTGGCGGATACGCCCGCACTGGCGTTCGGTGCTGCTACCGTATGGGGTATTGGTGTGTGCTATCTGTGGCCCACTATGTTGGCGATTACGTCTGAACGTTTCCCACGCGGTGGCGCTATGGCATTAGGTTTGATGGGGTTCGCAGGCGGCATGGCTATCAAGTTCGTACTGCCTCAGATGGGCGCTATCTTTGATACCGCTAAAGCACAGGCTGCCGGCGGTGCGGACCAGTTGGCGACGTTGTCTCCACAGGCGATGCAGGAGGTGCTTCGGTATGCATCCGTAGAGTCCTTTCAATCTGTTGCTATCGTTCCACTATTATTGTTGCCGGTATTTGGACTGATCTGGTTGTTTGATCGCAGAAAAGGTGGGCATCAGGTTGAATCAATTTGAGCGTCTGGCGCAACGAAACAGCATTAAAGGACGTTGATTGATGGACGTAAAGATTGGCATGAACATGCTCCTGTGGGGCATACAGATAACGCCGAAACATGTGCCTGTCTTTGGACGCCTTGCGGCGGCGGGTTATGACGGCGTTGAAATTCCTGTCGTCGGGCAGTCAAACGCCGAGATCAAAACGATGGCTACAGCCTGTGATGATCTGGGCCTTGCGCGTACCACTGTTGCTTTCGTCGGCGCTGAGGTTAATCCAATCTCTACCAATCCGACGATTCGCGCAGCTGCTGTGGACAGCCTCAAGAAAGCAATCGATGACACCGTGCTTATCGGCGCCGACATGCTTGTGGGCGGGATTTATCAAGCCCACAAGTACTTTACCGGAAGCGCACCGACAGAACAGGAGTGGAACTGGTCTGCGGAACATCTGCGCACCTGTGGTGAGTACGCGCAGCAGGCTGGTGTGGGGCTTGGTCTGGAATTTCTTAATCGCTTTGAGGTGTTTCTGATGAATACTTCTGCGGACTGCAGACGCATGGTCGAGCAGGTAGGCTTGGATAACGTGGGAGTTCATTACGACACACATCACGCTAACATTGAAGACCCTGATCCCCGTGAGGCATTACGGCTTATTCAGGGCACCATAAATCACGTTCACCTTAGCGAAAGTCATCGGGGGACGCTAGGCTCTGGACAGGTAGACTGGGACGCTAATTTCGCTGCTCTGCATGAGATTAACTACAGCGGCTGGTTGGTGATTGAAGCGTTTGGCAATTGTGATCCAGATCTGGCGACCGCTGCCAATATCTGGCGTAATGCGTTTTCGTCAGAAGAGGAGGTTTATACACGGGGTATAGATTTCATTCGAGCGCGCCTGTAAGAATGTGGCAAGACGGTGTAAAGTAATACCCACACTATAGGGATAAGAACACTCCAATGCAGATATCTAAGCGCCGCTGGGTCATCGCAATAGCCGTCGCCCTTTACCTGTATTTTCTCTTGCCCGCCACGGCACAGATTTTTTATGAGCTTTATCATCTGACGCAGATAGGACCGATTTACTGGGGCTACAGTGGCTTCAAAGCGGCGGGATATTATTTTAGTGTCTATGAGTATCGGCTTCTAGTCTGTTTTTTGGTGGCCGCTGCGATTATTGTTATACCCACAATTGTAAAGAAGTTCCGCGGAACCTAAGAGGTGAGTATGAATCGAAGAGAGTTCCTACAGTGCGCAGCCATTCTAATAACGGGGGTTAGTGCGTCTCAATTGGGTTTCACCTTGAGTGCGGAGCAGACCGTCTATCTAGCGGCTGCGCCCGACTACAATACTACCCCGGTCAACTTTTTCACGCCTGTTCAGCGCGAGACCGTTACAGCGATGTGTGAAGCCATTATTCCCCGCACTGACACGCCGGGAGCGATAGACGCGGGTGTCCCGCAATTCCTTGAGCTGATGGTGGCAGACTGGCTTAACGATGAGGAGCGAGGAATCTTTATCTCTGGACTACAGGATATCGCAGACCGTATTCCACAGGAGTATGGCAAGCCTTTCAGCCAGCTGGGTCCGCAGGAGCAATTGCAGATACTGGAAGCCCTAGAGGACGCCGCCTCCGATTCATCGTGGTATGACCTGGGCAACATACAACAGGTTTACATGAGTGATGCGCCGTTTATTTGCCAGATGAAAGAACTCACCATCTGGGGCTTTTTTACTTCGGAGGAGGGTGGCTCTCAAGTGCTGCGATACGATCCTATGCCCATGTATTTCGACGGTGATATACCCTTATCGCCGGACGACAGTAGCTGGTCCAATTCATTCTAGATACCGTTACGGATAACCATGATTGAAACTAAGCAGTACGATTTTGACGCCATCGTTGTCGGTTCTGGTATTTCAGGGAGCTGGGCTGCGAAGGAGTTAACAGAGAAAGGCCTGAAGGTGCTGGTGCTAGAGCGTGGCAAGCCCTTGGAGGCGGGTAGCGGCTACCTCGGTGAGCACGCGCCCAATTGGAAGCTGCCCTACCAAGGCAAGCCGCCACGGGAGCTGTACGAAGAGGACTACCCGGTTCAGAGTAAAGTCTGGCATTCTTTTAACGAATCAAGCCGACAATTCTGGAACAACGATAAAGAGAACCCCTACGCGATGGACGAGGGTAAGCCGTTTCTCTGGGCGAGGGCAGACGTAGTGGGTGGCCGCTCATTGATCTGGGGCCGGCAAACCTATCGCTGGAGCGAGCAGGATTTCAAAGCAAACGCCATTGATGGCTACGGCATCCCTTGGCCGGTGGGTTATAAGGATATTGAGCCCTGGTATAGTTATGTCGAGAAATTTGTAGGCATAAACGGTAAAAAGGAAGGCTTGCCGCAACTTCCCGACAGTGAGTTCCAAAAGCCCATGCCGTGGTTTGAGTTGGAGAAGACGATTCAGGCACGGTTGAAGGTCAATGCACCGGATGTGACGCTCACTAACGGTCGAGTCGCGGTCTTGACGGAAGATCTGCCCGGCAGAAAAGCCTGCCATTATTGTGGTCCGTGTTACAGAGGGTGTTCAACGGGGAGTTATTTTAGTTCACAAAGCTCGACATTACCTGCGGCCGAGGCGACCGGCAACATGACACTTAAGGCTAACGCCGTGGTTGAACGACTAGAGTATGACACTGAATCCGGCAAGATTTCTCAAGTGCATGTGATCGATGCGGTAACGAAGAAGCGCGAAACGTATTCAGCTAAAATCTTCTTTCTCTGTGCCTCTACCGTCGGTAGCACGCAGATACTACTCAATTCGGCGAGTGAAGAATTCCCGAACGGGCTAGCCAATAGCAGCGGAACATTAGGCCATTACATGATGGACCATACGCTAGGTCTCAGTGGTGTTGGCGTGTTCCTCGATAACATGGACAGCTACTACCACGGCAACCGACCGACTGGCTTGTACATCCCGCGATTCAGAAACCTTGAGGGCCAGGATAAGGACGCTGACTTTTTGCGCGGTTATGGCTATCAGGCCGTGACAATACGCATGGACTGGATGACGGGAATGAACACCAAGGGCTTTGGCGCCCCGCTAAAAGAATCATTGCGCAAGCCCGGCCCTTGGGTCTTTGCGCTTGCAGGGTTTACCGAATGTCTACCTCGCGAATCAAACCGCATGTATCTGAGTAAGGACAAGGTAGATCGGTACGGTATTCCACAGGTGGTATTTGATTTTGAGTGGAGCGACAACGAAGTCAATCTGCGCCGAGACGCACAGGAAAATGCAGATCGTTTACTCAAAGCGGCAGGCGCGGTAATAACCATGTCGGGCGAAGACGGAATGTCATTGCCAGGCGAAGGCATTCATGAGATGGGCACGGCGCGCATGGGCGATGACCCTAAGCAATCAGTGTTAAACGCCTATAATCAGGCGCATGATGTCCCTAACCTGTTTGTCACCGACGGTTCCTTTATGACTTCGTCGTCCTGTGTAAATCCCTCGCTGACGTATATGGCATTCACCGCACGGGCGTGCGACTACGCCGTAAAACAAATTGCTCAGGGAAATTTATAGCGCGCCATACGGGCCTGTGGCCTAGCGTAGTCTCCGCACGGGTTTTCTCCTGCGCGGCCTAATAGCAGGTCCTGGTTTAACGTCATAGACCCGCTGTGTCCCAAGTGCGCTTCGCAGGCAGACAACTGCTGCGGCGCTTGCCTCAAGTCTAGGCGTTTGGTATCACTGACGCCTAAAGACAATTGGATAAACTCGAGGAAGAAACCGTATGTCGATGTCAGATGCAGAAAAGAGAGTGATCGATGGAACGACCTGGGATCAGTTCTGTGATGAACTGAAGGATGCGGGCAAGATCATCCGCAGCGCCAAGGCGCCTCAGGATCCATTTAATCAGGCCGAAGGGTACCGCTATCTATCACGACTGCTGCGCGGCGGGCTAGAGAGTTTTCTAGAATTCCGCGACCCACTGTTTCCAGAACTGCGCTGTGGTGCTCACGAAACGATTAAACTCGGCGCCGATAACCCTGACAACCGCTATGAAAGTGCAACGGTTAGCCCGGCCCATGAGTACCGGATAACGGGCCTTCGGGGTTCGGTCGACTATCTAGGCATCAGCACGATCATCAACAAATATGCCTCTGGCGGCACGATGGAAGTCACTGGCCATATTGATGCGCGGCAGATGGAATTGGGGCCTAACGGTGAATTAGAGATTATCGTGAGTCGCACAGAGCAACCTGGGAACTGGTTGCCGATGGGGGAGGCCACCAACTCCATAACCGTGCGTCAGACATTTCAAGATAGGGTGAATGAGGTGCCCGCCGCTATGAAGATCGAACGCATTGGTGCGAAGGACGATCGTCCGAAACCGCTGACGGCAGAAAAGCTGGAGCGAGGGTTACTTGGCGCGGTGATGTTTGTAAAAGGTTCCGCGAATCTTTTTGAAAACTGGTCGGAAAGTTTTCTGCCAACGTTAAACGAGTTGCCTGCTGCAGATCAGGCCTACTGCCAATCTATCGGCGGTGACCCCAATATTTTTTACTTCCACAGTGCCTGGCAGTTAGCGGATGATGAAGTCTATATCATCGAGGCGCCAGAAATTCCCGAATGTCAGACTTGGAACTTTCAGTTGGATAATTGGTGGATGGAGTCACTGGATTATCGACATCATACGATTCACGTTAACAAGCATACCGCACACTATGAAAGTGATGGCAGTGTGCGCCTTGTGGTCTCGCATACTGATCCTGGTGTGCCCAACTGGATAGAAACAGCAGGGCACACCATGGGCACTATGTGCTGGCGTTGGATAGGGGCGCAACAGCATCCCCTGTTGAAAACCCGCGTTGCGAAACTTGCGGAGCTAAAATGACAGATCAGATTATAAGTTTTGTTGCAGACGAATTAATTGCCGAGGCTAAGAGTCAAACAGGTTTTGACGACTTCGGTGAGCCGCCTTATCGTGAGGGGCTGGACGTATTGTTGCAAACCTACGATCTGAACGTGAAAGACCCTGAGGGCCGTCAACGTTGCCGCGATCGGCTAGTAATGCTGCTGGCCACGCGACTGAAGAGTGAGCATGCCTTTAAGACTATTCCTGAAATTGCAGAACAAACGATAAAGGCTCCGATTTTTGTTACGGGTCTACCTCGCTCGGGCACGTCAGCACTGCTCAACCTGTTGGTGGCCGCCCCTGATAATCGAGGCCTACTGCAGTGGGAAGCGCAGTTTCCTGAACCGTGGCCCGACAGCGAGCCTGGACAGGAGGATCCGCGCTATCCTTATTTAGTCAAGGCGTTAGAGCAGACCCGAAATTCCGATTTTGCCAAGATGCATTACATTGATGCCGATACTCCGGAAGAGTGCGTACTTTTGCATGCTTATACATTAGGGGGTGTGCAGCTCGGATTTGAGATTATGCTAGAGCCTTATCGAAGCTGGCTGCTCAAACAAGATCTAGAGCCGCTTTACGCCTACCAGAAACGTCAGATGCAAATGCTCAACTGGCGCAACCCCGGTGCACAATGGATGCTCAAGGCGCCGGCGCATATGTTAGGTATCGACGCCATTATGAAAGTGTTCCCTGATGCGCGTTTCATTTGGTGTCATCGAGACCCCGTCGCTGTTGTGCCGTCAATTAACAGCATGAACAAGCTAATAATGGCTATGTACGCTGGTGACTTCAGTCATCTCGACTCAGGTGAGATTGGCGTTGCTGTGATGGAGTGGTATGCCAGTTCATTAGAGAAAGGATTGGCACAGCGCGAGAGGCTACCTGAAGAGATTTTTGTGGATTGTTCACAGGGTGATTTTGTCGATCAACCAATGGCCGTTGTAGAGCGCGTTTATGAGGCTTTTGGTCTATCAATGAGTGATGAGTCACGCGCAGCCATGCAGGCTCACGTCGACGCTAATCCCAAAGGCAAACACGGTAAGCATGAATACAATCTGGCGGAATACGGTCTAACGCGTGAAATGATTGGGAAGCGTTTTGCATTTTATACCTCTGCGGGACGCTGGCCGATTTCTGATTAGTATTGCCTGCGCATAGCGTCTGTATGGCTTGATGGGTTGGAACTCATGCTAAAGGATGAGATCAAAGGGTAGGGCACATTAGGTGGTGTCATCTTCTGCATGCGTCCGAGTGCCTTCTCGGCCTACAAATAGACGTCTGTCGACGAAACCGCCGCAATTGCAATAGTATGCACAACAAGCCTGCTGAGCCTCCATTTAACATAATATTATTATTCTTAGGCCTTAGATGGGTATTCTGTAGCGATAAGCAGGGCGAACAGCTTGAGTGCGTTAGCCTGGTAACGACTGGCTTGCAATCTGCCATCAGCACATCGCGGTGAATGGACAGGTCCTGATCTTTAGAACCTAAAGCCCGAGGACTCCTCTTTGCAGATTGCCTAATGCGAAAAGGCACGTTGAGATACTGTGTTGCCGCTTGCGCGTTAGGCTTAGCCTCAGCCATAAGGTTATGTCGGTTAGCAGTATGGATGCGCGATCGCAACGAACAGCTGTTCGGGCGGATGAAGGGATATGCTCAGTTTTTTGTCGCATTAGACGTCTCGCAGCGCTCGTAAGCTAGGGTTGGGCATGGCCAAACACAAAACTATGCGCGTAGCGGCGCGTCATAAAGTTCACCTGAGCGCCCAATGTGGTGTAACACCTGTCAGTTTTTATACAGCAGGCGGCCGGACGTCAGGTTAGGCGTATCGGTCAAGTCTAGAACGCTAAAAACAAGGCTAAACGCGCGGGTAAGCTCATTCAAAGGGGCAGATCCTAGCTCCGCTAAGGTTATTCTTTATGCGTATAATATATATTATGTTAAATAAGACAATAACACACATACTTACGCACAGGCACCGCCTTTCAAAGAACCCTTGCCTCTAGAACCGATAGAAGTTACAAAGCGTCATCGCGTACTGACGACATCACCCCTAACCGGGGGCCATCGAAAATTGTGGATACAGGAAGATTGCATGAAACTGGGGCTAGGACTGATTCAAACGGCGTTTAGCGCTAATCCAACGATTGACCTTGATGCGGTGCGCTTAGCTGAAGACCTTGGCTTTCATTCCGTGTGGGCAGCAGAAGCTTATGGCTGTGACGCTGTGACGAGTGCGACTTGGCTGGCGGCGCACACATCAAAAATAAAAGTCGGTACAGCCATTATGCAGATCCCTGCGCGATCACCCGCCTCCGCGGCAATGACGGCGATCGGACTCGATGCACTCTCCCAGGGGCGCTTCATTCTCGGTCTTGGCAGTTCAGGTCCACAGGTCGCTGAGGGCTGGCATGGCGTTGCCTATAACCGCCCGCTTGAACGTACACGCGAGTACGTCGCCATCATTCGCAAAATACTGGAACGAAAAGAACCGCTGCAGCATGACGGCTTCCATTATCAGCTGCCTCTAACGGGCTCCAATACTACGGGCGCGGGTAAACCGCTTAAGAGCGTCGCCCACCCTAATGCCGATCAGCCCATAGTCCTTGCCTCCATTAGTCCTGGCGGCTTGCGTCTGGCGGCCGAGATTGCTGATGGTGTGTTGTTATCTTTCATCGACCCCAATGCAACGCAGGACATTGTGGATCGTCACCTCGCCGATGGCTTTGCCAAAGATGGAGCACGCTGCACGCGTGAGGAATTTACGGTTAGCACTTTTGTGAGTGTTATCGTGCACGATGATGTCTCTGAGGTGCAGGCAATGATGAAGCCGACCCTCGCTAGACAGCTGGGTGGCATGGGCTCCAAAGGAAAAAATTTCTATGCGGAGTTTGCTAAGCGAATGGGCTATGCCGATGAAGTAGACCAGATTCAAGCGTTGTATCTGGCCGGTGAAAAAGACAAAGCAGCCTCAGCCGTGCCCGCTGATCTTATTGACCTGACCAACCTCATTGGTCCGCCAGCGCGCATTCGAGAGCGTCTTAGCATGTGGAGAGAGGCTGAGCAGCGCGGCTCACTCGATATGATGCTAATCACGTCTTCGCAGCCGGAAGCGCTAAAATTGATGGCCGAAGAATTACTTTAGTGTGTCAGGCGCAATGACCAAGCCCTGTGGGTTATGTCACATATCGCCCCGCCAGCTCCTGCATAATGTCCCGAAATTCTGACACGGTCTCATCGATAATTTCTTGGACACTCTTCACCGATTCAATGCGCCCGGCGACCTCACCCGACAAGGGAATAGCCGCCTCCATATCTCCGCCAAAATATAATTCGGATAGGTTGGCCATATGCTCCATCACATTAAACTGCCCCAGCAGCGCCAGAGCCGTGGTTCGCTCCGTGCGCAATGCTCTCAGAGCAGGCCGTGCCTGCTGATTCAGAAAAACGGTGTCTGTTGCCTTGGCCTGAATCACCGCCTGTTTCCAGTTGTCGTGTACTGGGGATTCTAAACAGGACAACATACGTGTCCCCATCTGAACGCCCTCAGCACCCATAGCGAATGCACCCGCCATCGATATCCCATCGCAGATGCCTCCTGCGGCAATAATAGGTACGTCTGTATACGCACGGATCATAGGCAATAACACCATCGTTGAAACGGGACTGGGGTTTTTAAAACCACCGCCCTCCCCACCCTCAACGATCAGTCCGTCTACACCAGCATCAAGTGCCTTTATGGCCATCTCCAATGTCGGGATGACGTGAAACACCTTGATCCCCGCCGCCTGAAATGCCTCGGTGCATACGGCAGGACTGCCAGACGATGTGGTGACAAACTTGATGCCCTGCTCGATAACGAAATCGATGATATTGCTGCCTTTCACATAGGACAGGGCTACGTTCATGCCAAAGGGTTTGTCGGTCAGCTCACGCATCTTGGCGACCTCCCCCTTAATATTGTCTAGTTCACCCGAAGATGTTTCGATAATGCCCATGCCGCCCGCATTACTCACAGCAGAAGCCAACTGCGCGCGCGCGATCCAGCCCATGGGGGCCTGAATGATCGGATAGGCGGTGCCCGTCATTTCGGTGATGCGGTTTTTTATCGCGGCTTGTTTCATGGTGGTCTTGCTCTCTCAATGGGTTTAGGTTTCGTCGCCTAGTTACTCGGCAGCGCTGTAACGTCGACATAATATTGACACAGTATGTGCCATTATGTAATTCTCGCAAGTCTTAATTCGACATAAATACGACGAATGGTGGTCACCGAGAAGTAGATGATCCACGATACTATCGCGCTTGGACCAAAGCTAAATGATCGATTTCATGGGTCGTGGGATAGTGAGACTATTATCTCAACTCGGTTTTTCTGACAACACCCGCGTTATGTATGAATATCGTATTTCTAACCATCACACAGTGGAGCATTCTAGATGGAGATCAAGGACAAAATAATCGTTGTTACAGGCGCCGGCAGCGGTATCGGTAAAGCCCTGGTGGAAAAGTTTATTGCGGAGGGCGCTAAAACCGTCGTTGGCGTAGACATCAACGCCGACACGGCGAAAAAAACCGCAGCAGAATTGGGGTGTGTCGCCATGTCTGCAGACGTCGCTAAGGAGGACGATGTGCGACGCGTTATCGAGGATACCGAAAACACCATAGGCCCCATCGATCTGTTTTGCAGTAATGCGGGCGTCGCGGCAGGTGCTAGCGAGCAATCAGCGAACGCCGAGTGGGAACTCTGTTGGAATGTGAATGTTATGTCCCATGTTTATGCCGCCCGCTTTCTGGTGCCGCGCATGCTCGAGCGCGGTCACGGCTATTTTCTCAACACAGCGTCTGCCGCCGGCCTGCTCAATCAGATCGGTGGAGCCGCGTACGGTGTCACCAAACATGCCGCCGTGGGCTTTTCCGAGTGGCTGGCACTGACGTATGCGCATCAAGGTATCAAGGTATCCTTATTGTGTCCGCAAGCGGTTCGCACCGCGATGACGGCTGATGCGAATGATCAGGGCACAAAGGCTGCTAGCGGGGATGGGATGATGGAGCCGGCACAACTCGCGGATATCGTGGTTGAACATCTGCAGCGAGAAGACTTTCTTATCCTCACGCATGAAGAAGTGAAAACGTACATGCAGCGTAAAACCGCTGACTACAATCGCTGGATCAGTGGCATGAACCGATTATTTCAAAAGTTGTCTGGAGCAGCCTAGAAGGCCTTACGGAACATCCAGTTAACCCAGCTATGAAACTTTATTCAAACCGATGAATGCAGGTGCCTTTCGCAGTCGACACCTAGTGGCTTCCTCTGAAGATAGACAGGGTAACGTTTGCTCGGTGACCGAGAAATAAAAGGTGCATGCCCGCTCCCCACCATTGTCTGGGTGAAGAACGGTTTAGCGCAAGTTTGAGCGCTCAAGCAGCAGCGCTAGAGGCAGGTGTATTGACCAGTGCCGCAAACAGCTGCTGATGATAATCTGCATCGCCAAAGAGGCTGTTGATAATCATCAAGCGTTTTACGAAGAAGCCTATCGATAACTCATCCGTCATACCCATACCTCCATGTAATTGGATGGCTTCACCGCCAATCAGTCTTCCTGCACGACCGGCCATCACCTTCAGCGCTAACAAGCTGCGCCGCGCATCGACATCATCATCCTGCGCTGCACAGACTGCGCGTAGCAAGAGTGATTTGACGTTCTCACAGGCACCGAACATATCCACCATACGGTGCTGCAACGCTTGGAAAGAGCCAATGGCGACACCAAATTGCTCGCGTGTTTTACAATATTCAAGCGTTTTTTCGTTCAGGGCTTCCATCGCTCCCAGCGCATTCGCACAGATAGCCAGGCGCGCATCGTCAACGATAGGGGTCATCAAAGCATAGCCATCACCGACTGCTCCAATGACGGCTTCGACCTGAACATCCTTGAACGAGAGTGTGGCGGCTTCCTGGCCGTCCGTCATTCGGTACACGGTTCGCTGCACGCCGGTGCTGGAAGCGTCTACCAAAAACAAGGTGAGTCCGGCCTCTTCAGACTGCTCTCCAGCGTTGCGAGCCAGTACGATGAATTTGTCCGCTGCGCCGCCATTGAGAACGACCGTTTTTTCACCGTTTAATACCCATTGCTCACCGTCTTTGTCAGCGCGTGTGACGACGTCAGTCATCTCGTAACGGCTCTGGCGTTCAAGATAAGCGAACGCGCCCTGTAACTCCCCTGCAATAATTTGCGGGATATAGTTTTCGCGCACCTGTTCGCTTGCTCCTGCCTGCAGCAATCCGCCAAACAGCATGACAGTGGCCAAATAGGGCTCTGCCACAAGACCGCGACCGAACTCCTGCATAATGACCATCGTATCGACCGGCCCTCCGCCAAAGCCACCATGCTCCTCGGCAAACGGAATCGACAGCCAGCCCAACTCTGCAAACTGTTGCCAGTGCTCTGCGCTGAAGCCGTGCTCCATGGCGACAACGGCATTGCGCTGATCGAATGCATAATTCTCTGACACGAAGCGAGCAATGCTGTCACGGATGAGGGTTTGTTCTTCACTTAAATTAAAATCCATTGATTATCTCCTACAGGCCTAGTACATATTTGGCCGTGATATTTTTTTGTACCTCGTTAGAGCCACCATAAATCGAAGAAGCGCGTCCTCTGAAATAAAGTTTTTGCGCGGTATCGGCAAAACCATGTCCCAGGCCTGCAGGCGTCAGCTCGCCCTGTAATGTGCCACTGTAATATGCGGCAACATCCATACGCAGCTCCTGGATAGCCTGCTGCAGTTCAGTGCCCTGTATCTTTAACAATGAAGATTCCGGCCCCGGAGGATTACCTTCAGAGATTGCTGCCAATGCACGCAGTTCCGTAAATTCTAGTGCCATGAGCTCAATCTCAATGTCCGTCAGCCGCTTGGCAAAAATAGGATCATCGAGCAATGACTTGCCGCCATTGATCTCCTCACGCGCTTCTTCACGAACGACTGTGAGTGCGCATTTTGAGCTTGCAACTTCTGCGATGTTAAGGCGTTCATGAACCAGCAGCGACTTAGCATACGTCCAGCCCTTGCCTTCTTCGCCGATGCGGTTCTCGACCGGGACGCGCACATTGTCAAAAAAGACTTCATTGAGATGGTGAAACCCGTCAATGGTGTTAATAGCGCGTACGGTGACCCCGGGGCTGTCCATGTCGATTAATAAGAACGTGATGCCCTCCTGTTTACGCCCTGAGCTATCAGTGCGAACCAGACAAAATATCCAGTTGGCATACTGTGCATAACTCGTCCAAATTTTACTGCCATTGAGGACGTATTCTTCGCCTTCAAGATCTGCCCGCATTTTTAGCGATGCAAGATCGGATCCTGCGCCTGGTTCTGAGTAGCCCTGACACCACCAATCTTCACTCTTCAGAATTCGAGGAAGAAATTTTTGTTTTTGCTCATCACTGCCGTAGGCAATAATCACCGACGCGACCATCGTCACACCGAACGGAAGAACTTCGGGCGCACCGACGGCAGCGCGCTCTGAGTTATAAATAAACGACTGCGTCACACTCCAGTCAGTGCCGCCGTACTCTACGGGCCAGTGGGGAGCTACCCATCCCTTATGGTACAGCCGGGTTTGCCACTCTTCGGCGCCCTCTTTCATCGTTGCAATATTACCGTAGGTCGCTGCGAGCTCTTTGTCCCAAGCCTCTGCAAGGAACTGTCGAACCTCCACCTGAAACGCTAGGTCGTCTTCACTTAAACGTGTATCCATCATCTATCTCCTGAGTCAAAAATTGTGTGCGCGATACTACAGATGAGCGGTCGCTTTATCCGCGTTAGACCTAATAAGTTCCACAAACTGCGGTAGGAGCTCGTCTGGCAAGTCATGCCCCATACCCTCGATGAGTTCCAATGTTGCGCCCGGAATAAGCTGCGCCGTATCAACACCACCAGACACGGGCACCAGGGGGTCAGCCTTGCCGTGGATCACGAGAGTGGGCGCGACAATCTTTTTTAGCACCCTGGTCCGATCTCCGCCAGCCATTATTGCTACCATCTGCCGCGAATGCCCTGCCGGATAATAAGAACGTTGATAGCTGTCGTTCAGTTTCTCACTCAGAGCTTCATCGGTGGGTGGATAGGCCGGACTGCCAATGAGTCGCCAGGTACGCATCGCGTGCTCATGCATAAGCTTAGCGTCTGCTTTTACCGGTCGTCGCAACATATGCAGTGCAATTTTACGATCCGGCCCGGGCAGCGATTTTCGACCACTGGTCGACATAATAGACGTGAGGGATAGAACCCTAAAGGGAAAGTGCCCCGCCACGAGCTGTGCAATCATGCCGCCCATTGACGCTCCTACTATATGTGCAGAATCTATGTTGAGCGCATCAAGCAGTCCGACGACATCGTTTGCCATGTCGTCGAGTGTATAAGGCAGTGTCAAAGGTAACTTGAGGCGAGAGAAGAGCATGACTTTTAATATTCTAGGAGTAGGCAGGCTATCCATTTTTTGCGAAAGACCAATGTCCCGATTATCAAAACGAATAACGCGATAGCCATGCGCAGCGAGACCAGCACAAAAGTCGACTGGCCACCCAGTCATTTGAGTGCCGAGTCCCATTATCAGAAGCATCACGGGATCTTTAGGGTCACCAAATTCTTCGTAGGCCAGATCAATGCCGTTGGCATTAATATACTTTTCGGTCATGCTTATCCCCGTCACAATATACCGGCTTGCAGGCCACGCAATACAGTGATTCAATCATCCGCGTTTTCAAGACATCCGTGTGTTTTGATAGTCCGTGATAGTAATATAATGACATTGTATATGTCATTATATGAGTTGCCAACCAACGAAGGAGGGTTTTTGACCTCGAGTGCACTATGAAGACACGCACAATAAGCACTAATATGCCCTATGTCGTTTCAAGTCTTGATGAGGATACGCGCGTTCTCCGCGAGCGGTTCAATGACTGGGGCTACTTGTACATCAAACGCTATATTCCGCTGGCAGACTGTGAGCGTTTGTTAGACGCGGTATTGCTCGCGTGTGACCCCTACATTCGCCGCAATGCGTCCAGTTCGCCCCACCTTGAGGGGGAGCCGTTTTTTGAAACAGACCCTGTTTGGGATGAAATCTATCCCAAAATTCAGTCGTTGGAAGCATTCCACACGTTTTTTCATCAGCAACACGTTCTCAATCTTATGGAAATCGTTACCGGAGCTCCTGTCTTTGTCTACCCTATGAAAATGGCACGAATCTCAACACCAGGAAAAATTGGCTTTGAAACGCCTCCTCATCAGGATGCCCACTCACATCGCGCTGGACCGACAATGGCCGGGTTCTGGGTCCCTTTACACGACGTGAGTGAACCGATGGGGCGGGTCAAGGTGCTACCCAAATCCCATAAGCTCGGCGTGCGACCTGTTTTTAATACCCAGGGCGTAGGTGGTGTTCAGTGCGAGATTTATGAGAACGAAACGACCTGGCATGTTTCCGATGTTGAGGCTGGCGATGTGCTAATTTTTCACTCATGCACTATCCACAAGGCCGAGCCAAATACGACGTCCGAGGCTGTGCGTATCAGCGTGGATACACGCTTTTGCGATCACGGCGCAGCTGTATTTTCAACAAATCTTGACCCACATCATGGCTGGCGGATAGAGGGGCTGGACTGGCCATCCATTTACAGTGGTTGGCAAAACAGCCAATACCAGTACTATTGGCGCGACTACCCGGGCCTGTTTTAGCTCGCCGGCTTAGTTCTCGGACAAGGGGCTGCGCATGATGGCATCTCTTAACAACGGCTGTGGTGCATCACTGGCGAATGCTGAGGTGACGCTGGATTACCCTGGCAAACAACCACAGCCTATCCTGTCCCCACAGTGCCAACAGCTCTTTCCCCGTTTCATCGAGTAGACGGAAGCTCGGCACGCCCCAGAGGCCAGACGCGTACATCTCTAGGCGGTTAGTTTCAAGCAACGCTTCCCAGCCAGGCTGCCCTACTCTCTTCTTTGCCTCGCTCCACTCAAGCCCGGCCTTCTCCACCATTTTTTTAAGGCCTGCGTCATTGTTCAGATTAATAGATTCAACGAAGGCGCAGCTCAAAAAGGCACTGATTAACGCAACACCCTTACCCTGTTCACATGCCCATGGGTAAAGTGAGTATCCGCGACGAGCAGGGTTGCCAATAGGATCATAGAAATTACCAAATGACACGCCGTCAGCGTATGCCTCTCTGGCAGCATCTGCGAATATATACATGCCTTTCTGGCGGGTAGCGGGGACACCACGCATGACCATTGGAAGCACCGGGCGTACCGCCAGCGTCACACCCGTATCGCGCGCGAGTTTAACCGCACGGTCAAAGATGACAGCCGTGTAGGGGCTGCGCAGAGAGGCATACACCTCCAGCGTCAGGCTGCCATTATCTCGCAGCTGTCCTGGCTCTATTGGTGGTCGAGGCATCAGTAACCGGGCATCGCTTTGTAGATTGACCCCAAGGTCGCAAAACCGTTGTTCGAGGTGATAGAGCCTGTCGACACCCCAGTACCACTCTTCACCGTAATAAAACATACCGCCTGAATAGTGCTTCAACTCATTTTGGCGTCTGTTGCCCGCGGCAATGCAGTCAGCGGTATTCGTATCCGATGCACAGCCTAACTGTTGAGCAAGCTCTTTTAACGTCAATTCGTCGTCGGCCCACAGCGCACGACCGACTTCTGCTGCGTGCTCTACGAATCCAGCAGAATCCTGTGCCGAAAGTATGCTCGATGCAAGTTTCACTAGTCCGGGAGACAAGGGCTGATCATGTTGTGGAAATTCCAACTCGTATTCCGGAGCAACCTGACACGCGTCATGCCGAGACAGCTTTAGAAGCAGCTCGGGTTCAGGTGAATTTTTGCCCTGCGGCCCTGCCACAATATGGCATATGATTTTTATCTGGTACCGTTCAGATAGGGACTGCAGCACTTGCGCCGCCAGATGGCTGTAGCCGTCATCTACCTGATGAAAATACTCGACTACGTGTGGCTGACCCAGTTTCTCCCGTTCTTTTTCAAGCGACGCACGCCGCTTGATGAGTCGCTTCGGCTGACACAACCTTGTCATTACACGTGAAGTGAGCCAGCGCATTACCGGACTGGGGTCCATGGTGGCGGCTCCGCCCTGCTCTTTAAAGTTATCAGACATAGTAGCCCCCTTCTATTGGTTTGCGATGATGCGCTGCATTAACTGGGTTACCAGTCCAGTGCTGGCCTTTTTATTCAATCCCTGGTGTTCCCGCAACCGATTCCAGTATTCAAAGGAAGCAATCGCATCTATCATTTCACGCTCTTCTGACGGAAGCCTCTTGAGCTCTGGCAGCCAGTCGTCGAGATCCTTGCGCATTTGGCCTTGCGCTCGAAGGTACTGTTCTCGAAGCACGGGATAGCGCCAAGCTTGCGCTTTGTTGGTGAGCAAATAATTCCCTGACGCCTCGTAAGCCAATGCACGCTGCTCAATCGCGTGTTGCAGCCGCTCTCCTAAGGAGCCATCACGATCACCGCCGGCAAACAACCCCTGATACTGCTTTCTGATTTCTTTATCAGCAGTGGCGAACAAACTTTCCACGTCGGAAAAATGTCGGAAGACAGAGCGAAGACCAACGCCCGCGCGTTCTGACACTTGCTGCGCAGTCGGCACCAGAATCCCCTCTTCCACAAGTTGCAGCATGGCATCGATAATTGACTTCCTACTTCGCTCGCTGCGAACTCGGCGTCCGTCCGGTACGGCTTCCTGTGCGTGCTTGTCTATCGTTTTTGTCATCGCCATACCCATAGTGCAAAAACGCGGAGCAGAAACACGGTTTTTTATCGGCCTTCTTTAAGCCGTTGATGTCATTGCCGCAAGGCGTTCAGTGATAATCTGGTTAGCGTCTGTCATTATATTGTCTACCAGTTCCGCGCAGGTGGGGATATCTTTTATAAGGCCTCCACACATTCCCACGGTTACCATTCCCGCGTCGATATCTCCAGTGGTCCACGCGATGTCCTGATTCTTGCCCGAGACCAGCGCGTGCACCTGACCGAAATCGCCGCCGGCCTTCTCGATCTCGACAACCTTCTTCGCGACACTATTGGTATACACTCTGGCAGTGTTACGAAAGCTCCGGAAGATCAAAGACGTCTGCGTTTCGTCCATCTCAACGATTCGCTGCTTGATGTCATGATGTATAGGGGCTTCCTGCGTTACCATAAAACGCGTGCCCATATTGATACCCTCTGCGCCCAACGCCAATGCAGCAGCAAGACCGCGGCCGTCTGCGAAACCACCTGATGCAACGACCGGAATTTTAAGACGCTGCACTGCCGCAGGAATCAGAACCAGACAGGTAACATCTTCTTCGCCCGGATGTCCCGCACATTCAAAGCCATCGATGCTCACTGCGGCAACACCGACTCGCTCTGCCTTCAGAGCATGGCGAACAGCGACACATTTGTGAATAACTTTAATGCCATGGGCGTTGAAGGCCTCCATGAAAGGCTCTGGGCTGCGGCCAGCGGTTTCAACAATCTTCACGCCGCTTTGACAGATTACGTCGACGTAATCATCGTAGCTGATTTCGGTGGCGACCACGCCCACAGTCAGGTTAACCGCAAACGGTTTGTCTGTGAGAGACTGACATTTTTCAATTTCCTGCCTCAGCAATTCAGGGGTTGGCAGGGTCAGTGCAGTCATTACACCCAAGGCGCCCGCATTCGATGCGGCTGCCGCCAATTCGGCAGTACCTACGCGCATCATGCCCCCACAAATGATGGGTGTTTCAATGCCAAGTAATTCAGTGAGTCTTGTTTTCATAATCTATTTGTCCAGGGTTGTGTAATTAAATCTTTGAAATTATGGTTTCGGCGAGTTCTGTAAGCCCCGCCACCGGATCTTTGCCTAGTCCGAATATCGGCACAATGATGCGTGATGCGCCTGCATCTTCAAAGGCTTTGATAGCGTCTATTCCACCTTGCATATTCCACATGCATGAGATTTCGATACTGTCTGGGTCTCTGCCCTCGGCCGCACACGCTGCAGCCAATGGGGTCATTTTCTCTGCCAGAGCCTCGGGGTTATCGACAGGCAGGAACCAGCCATCACCATGGCGCGCAACCCGCTCATAGATTTTACCTTTTGTGCCACCCATAATAATGGGGATTCCGGATTTCTTCGCAGGAACAGGATAACTTTTGAACCCCGACCAGTTTATAAACTCACTCTGGTGTTCCACCACTTCACCCGACCACACTTTTTTCATAGCGATAATGTAGTCGTCAAAGCGGGCACCACGACGTTCAAAGGGAACACCCATGGCATCAAATTCTTCCTGTAACCAGCCAATGCCTGCACCCAGCATGAAGCGTCCGCCTGACACAAAATCCAGACTGGCCGCCTGTTTTGCCAGGAACATGGGATTAGCCTGCGAAACAATATTAACCCCGGTGCCAAGCAATAGCGTTTTGGTGTTGGCCGCAATCGCCGTCAATGCAATCAGGGGATCAACGAAGTTTGTTTCGGGCCTAGCACCCATTTTTCCGTCGGCACTGTAGGGATACTTCGAGGCGTAATCTTGGGGAACAATCACGTGCTCGAAAGTCCACACCGACTCAATGCCAACCGACTCCGCCAGCTGGGAGTAACCTACTATTTGCTCGATGCTTTTCACGCCGACATTGACGGGTATTAAGCCAAATTTCATTATTTTTACTCCTTCGTCAGTACTAAAAATGTGGTGATTGCCCTTCGACAAGTTCCAATTGCCCTGCCCTGCGTTCAAGCCAGTGGTGGATTGTAACGTTTAAGGCTGAGCGACCGCCGATACTGTCCAGCAAGGTGTCCGCAGCGACCCTAGCATCGCCGTCCAGAGACTGGTAGTGCAGCCAAGCTCGCTGAAACAACCACTGCGCATAGCTGCTGATGAATCGCTTCCCGGTAACAGGACCGGTAGTAAATTGATGCTGGCCAAGAAATCGCGGAATGTTGCCGCCCGGTGTTTCCTGCAGCCATGCACTGTTGTGCTCAATAACATCCAGTACGTCGGGCAGTTGGTCACTGCACATTGTTTTGAGGATAGGAAGCAGCGTGTCGGGGATGACATCATGCGCCAGAAACTGCCCTGAAAGAGGCAGCGGCCCATTCATTCGTTCTACCCAGGCATAGACGTTGGGAGCCCGCTTCTGCATTAACGCTTTGGGGACCGGGTCGCGGCCCAGATGCGCATAGAGCGGCCCCATGAGGCCATAATCACCAATACTGGGACGCGACCCTAACAGGAAGTCAAATTGGGCAAAGTGTTGATCCAGCTGGTCCAGAAATGCCAAGTACGTTAGCTCGATTCCGGGAATGGTATCCTCGGTAATCCCCAGATTCGGTAGCATTGCGCTGAACGGTTTCGAGACCCGCTCGCCAATGGCGATCTGTTCCTCAATACTCGCCTCGGGCACACTCAACCTGCCAAACTCTGACATGACAAAGTCATGCTGCTGGTCCAGCACACTCCAACGGTAATGCATGGCGGGAATCATTAGCCACTCATCGCCATACAGCTCCAACAGCAACGCCACAAGACGTTGCAACGGCGCTTCAGGATACACCGAGAAGTCAGGGTGTCGGTCCTCTAAAAAGTCGATAATATCAGTCGTGTCCTGGACATACTGGCCATCAGAGGTTTCCAGCACGGGGATAATCGGGGCGCCAACATTGGGCAGGATTATATCCAGATAGACATCCCGCGAGGCGGGCCGTTCCTCCCAGTTCAATCCTTTGTAACGCATATAGGCACGCACCTTGCCCGTAAACAACGAGTGATCAGCGCCATATACAATGTAGTCAGCAGCCATATAGAGTCTCGCTGTGTGTCGCTGCAGGCAATAGCAGCAGAATCAAGCCGCCGCCCTCGATTCTTTTGGAACAGGCGCTATGCAGCTTCCTACCTATTGGCAGGTAGTGTGCCACTATCGTTAGGTTTAATCAAACCGGCCCGATGAGTGCCCAGTGGTCGCGCGCAGGATATGGGGCTATATATGCCATTGTCTATAACCTATATAATAGCTAAGCTTCTGTAATCTAACGATAGATGGGCAGAATCAAAAAAATAGGGTCTCGACCTGGTTGAAGATGAACTTTATTTAAATGACAGCGTCCATACAGGTATGATTATAACCCGAGCGTTCGACGCTTATATCAGGTAGGAATATTTTGAATTTATTGCACCACACCAAAATGACTGGCCGCTTCGCATCGCTTGCTTTGCTATTGAGCGTGTGCTTCCCCGCCTGGAGCATCATTGAGTACACGGAGCAGCAACGAGATACCGCGGTAGAAATGGTTGCTAAGCTTCAGGAGCGTCATTACGCCAAGTTGCCCTATGGCGACGAGCTTTCATCACAACACTTAGACAATTACGTTAACAGTCTAGACGGCGGGAAAATGTTCTTCACTGCAGTTGATTTGGCCGACTTCGAACAGTACCGATCTGTCATGGATGACCAGTTACAGGAAGGCAAGCTTGACGCCGGTTTCACGATCTTCAACCGGTATCACCAGCGAGTACAGGACCGATTGAATAACGTGTCCGACACCCTGCCTGAAACCGTAGCGGCTATGGATTTCACTATTGACGAAAGCTATGCGTTTGACATGGAAGATCGCCAGTGGGCTAAAGATCAAGCAGAACTAGACGACCGGTGGCGCAAGCAGTTAAAAAACCAGGTTTTGAGTCTTAAAATTGCTGACAAAGATGAAGACGAAATTGTCCCCACATTGCAAAAGCGTTACGACCGACAACTGCAGAGCGTCACGAAATATAACAGTCAGGATGTATTCCAGATTTATGCAAATGCCTTGACGGAACTGTACGACCCGCACACCAATTATTTATCCCCACGAAGTACCGAGAACTTTAATATCAATATGAGCCTGTCGTTGGAGGGCATTGGTGCTGTGCTCCAAATGGAAGATGAGTACACCAAGGTGTCCAGCCTCGTCGCCAAGGGCCCTGCTGACAAGGAGGGAGAATTAAGGCCCTCGGACCGCATCGTATCCGTTGGACAAGGTGTGGATGGAGCGCTTGAAGACATCATTGGCTGGCGCCTGGATGAGGTGGTGCAGCTGATTCGAGGCCCCAAGGATACGACTGTTCGGTTAGAGGTTATCCCGGCTAAATCCAAGTCTACCGATGAACGTAAAGTGATCACCATTGTGCGTAACAAGGTGAAGCTTGAGGAACAGTCCGCGCAGAAAAAGATGCTGGAAATACCCGCTGGGGATGAAATCATAAAAATTGGCGTGATCGATATTCCTGCTTTTTATATTGATTTCGACGCGATGCGACGTGGCGAAAAAGACTACAAGAGCACTACGCGGGACGTCAAAAAGCTATTACAGGAATTGGAGGTTGACGGGGTAGATGGCATTATCATCGACCTGCGTAATAACGGTGGTGGTTCGCTGCAAGAGGCCAACGAACTCACTGGTCTGTTTATTGAATACGGCCCTACCGTCCAGATCCGCCACTCCTCTCGTCGTGTATGGCGCGATGGAAAGCGTTTGAAGAGCCCCTACTACGAAGGTCCGCTAGTAGTTCTGGTCAATCGCCTGAGCGCGTCGGCGTCGGAAATCTTTGCTGGAGCCATGCAGGACTACGAGCGAGCGATTATTGTAGGTGACTCGTCTTTTGGTAAGGGTACGGTGCAAACGCTTGTTCCGCTCACTGAAGGACAGCTAAAAATCACCGAGAGTAAATTTTATCGCATCTCTGGTGAAAGCACTCAGCATCGAGGGGTTATTCCCGATGTGGAATTCCCATCTATATATGACACCACAGAGATCGGTGAAAGCGCGCTGGATCACGCCCTTCGCTGGGACCAGATCAGTCCTGTGCGGCATATTAATTACGATGATTTCTCCTCTGTGTTACCTGACATTCAGACGCAATTTCTAGAGCGCAGTGCGCATAATCCGGATTTTATCTTTCTGGAGGACCAGATCGAAATGGCGCAGGCAGCGCGTGAAATGACTGCGCTTCCGCTGAATGAAAAGTCTCGTATCGCGCTGCGTGACACACAGAAAGAAAAAGCGCTTAGCATAGAGAATAAACGGCGCAAGGCAAAAGGAGAAGAGTTGCTGACGTCGTTGCAGGACGACGAGGATAAAGATGGAGATGGAGATAGCCATAGCGATGCCTCCGATCTTGATCCGCTAGCCGCTAACGAAATTGACAATGAGGATGACGTTGATCAAGAAGACGAAGAAGAAGATGTCACCGATGACGTACTGCTCATGGAAGCCGGTTACGTACTGGCGGATGCTTTGTTACTGAAACAACGTCGCTATGCGCTGCATCAGGAGGAAGAAACAGTACACTAGCTAGGAGCCTGACTAAACCAAGACAGGTCCTTATGCAGGCGCACCACGTCACCGATGATAATCAATGTAGGCGCTCTGGGTTTTGCGTGCGCCACGATATCGGCCATCGTCGCAAGCGTTCCCACCAGCACTCGCTGGTCTAGTAGCGTCCCCCTTTCTATGAGTGCAATGGGTGTTTCGCCCGATCTACCATGCGCCTGTAGCTGCGCACAGATGCTCGGCAAGCCCACTGACCCCATGTAGAACACCAAGGTTTCCATTGGAGATTGAAACTGGCTCCAATCGTATTCCAAGGAGTCTTCTTTAAGGTGTCCGGCAACGAATCGCACAGACTGTGCATAGTCCCGGTGGGTTAGGGGAATACCCGCATAGCACGCAGCCCCGTTCGCTGCGGTAATTCCCGGCACCACCTGAAACGGAATACTGAGCTTGGCCAGTAGTTCAATCTCCTCCCCGCCGCGTCCGAATATAAACGGGTCACCCCCCTTGAGACGCACGACACGTTTCCCCTGCTGCGCCAGATCCACCAGTAATTGATTGATTTGTGTCTGTGGCAGGCTGTGATCGGATTGTCGCTTGCCCACATAGATACGCTCTGCATCGCGCCTTGTCATATCCACAATGGCTGGAGACACCAGTCGATCGTATAACACGACATCGGCACTTTGCAGTAATCTTGCGGCCTTGAAGGTCAGTAAATCCGGGTCACCGGGTCCGGCGCCGATAAGGTAAACTTCACCCACATGGAGACTACTGGTATCGCGCAGGCGCTCGCGTAGTTGTTGCTCCGCTTTGCCCTCCCTGTCGGCCAACACGTGCTCAGCTACAGCCCCTTCTAGGGCTTGTTCCCAAAACAATCTACGGGGTGTATCCAACGGTATCGTGTCTTTTACTAGCTGGCGAAAACGTCCCGCAAAATTTGCCAGTCGCCCATACGCTGCAGGCACTAGAGCCTCTATCTTGCGCCGCAGAATTCTCGCGAGTACAGGGCTACGACCGCTACTGCTGATTGCAATTAGCAGTGGATCACGATCAACTATTGAGGGAAAGATAAAAGTACAAAACTCTGGAGAATCAACCACATTGACGAGGATCGACGCCGCGGTGGCATCGTGATAGATCTGTTCGTTCGTTACTTTGTCGGCTGTTGCAGCTACCACCAAAGTCTTGCCGTGCAGCTCCACCTCACTGTAGCGGGCCTGGCGCCACACGCCCAAGTGCTCAGTCAGCATTTGCTCCAACTCATTGCTTAGGGTAGGAGATACCACCGTTAGGCTGGCGCCAGCGCGCAATAACAATCGGGCCTTGCGTGTGGCGACAGTCCCTCCTCCCACTAATACCACCGGAGCGTCAACGAGTCTCAGGCAGATGGGAAGAAACTCCAACGCGTTATGCTCCGAGCTCGTTAACACCACCCATATAGGGCTGTAGTATGGGTGGAATGCTGATACTACCGTCGGCGCGTTGATAATTTTCCATTATCGCGACCAGAGTACGCCCCACGGCAAGGCCAGAGCCGTTTACCGTATGCATTAGTTCTGGCTTGCCCGTTGCCGGGTTTCGCCACCGTGCCTGCATTCTGCGCGCCTGGTAGTCGCCGCAGCTACTGCATGAAGAAATCTCACGATAGGTTTCCTGCGCTGGTAACCAGACTTCTAGGTCGTAGGTCTTTGTGGCGGAAAAACCCAGATCGCCAGTACACAGAACAACCTTGCGATAGGGTAAATCTAGCCGCTGTAACACGGTCTCAGCGTGGCAGGTCAGTTGTTCCAAAGCCTCATCGGATTGGAGCGCACGTACCAGTCGCACCAGCTCTACTTTCTCAAATTGATGTTGACGGATCATACCTCGCGTATCGCGACCGTAACTTCCGGCCTCACTTCGAAAGCACGGCGTATGGCAGGCGAAGCGAAGACCACTGTCACCCAGCTCGGCGTCTTCGAAAATACGATCGCGCGCGATATTGGTCACAGGCACTTCAGCGGTTGGGCTAAGGTACAAGCCCTGATCTCCGCTGAGTTTGAAAAGGTCTTCCTCGAACTTGGGTAATTGTCCGGTGCCGATCAAGGATTCGCGGTTGACGATATACGGGACGTAAACTTCTGAATACCCGTGCTCCTGTGTATGTAGATCGAGCATAAACTGAATCAGCGCGCGGTGCAGCCTAGCTAGGCCACCGTACATGACGGTAAAGCGCGCGCCGGTTATTTTTCCAGCCGTTTCGCCGTCCAGCTGTTGCAGCCCTTCTCCTAGCGCAACATGATCTCTTACCTGGAATTCAAAGGTTTTCGGCTCGCCCCAGCGCAGTACTTCAAGGTTGTCTGCTTCACTGACGCCAGTGGGCACATCCTTGCCAGGAATATTGGGCGCACCCAAAAGCAGCTCCTCCAGCTCGCTCTGGGCTTGTTTGGCTTGCTCTGTGAGTGCCTCAATTTGAGTCGCAATTTTCTTCAGCGTTTCACTCACTTCAGCTTTGGCATCGTCTACGCTCATGCCTTCACCCACCAGCACCCCTATTCTCTTTGAAGCACTCTTGCGCTCTGCCAATAGGCTTTGGCTATCTATATCAGCTTGCCTGCGACGAGCGTCGAGTGTCGTGAAATTCTCCACATTGAAAACGAAGCCTCGAGTGGCGAGGGCCTCTGAGATTCCCTGGGGGTCTTGTCTGACCGCCTTGATATCCAACATCGTACTAATTCCTGTGACAAAGTTTGTAAAATGAACGCCATTGCGCCCGCTGGGTTATAGCAGAGCCCGGGTCAATTGCATTGCAAGAGCCGCCATTATCACGCAAACAATGGTGCTGCCGAACATGTAAGCTAATGCCTGAATGGAGTCTCCGGCTTCAAACAGACTGACTGTTTCAAGAGAAAAAGTCGAAAACGTCGTAAATGCTCCAAGGAAGCCCACCATCGACAAACCACGCCAGTCCGAGTGGATAAGCTGACGTTCCACCAGTATCACGTAAGCGACACCAATGGCAAAAGACCCTACAACATTCACCAGCAGTGTTCCGACAGGCGCTTTTCCTTCCCACACCCCATGTAACCAGCTCGCTAACAGATGACGCGATACTGCACCGGAAGCTCCACCAATAGCGACAAACAAAAGGTATTTCATGATAGTAAGACTAGCTCATTTGTAGCGTAGAATTGTACTGGTTTTATCGCGTTCACGCAGGTATTTGAGCTTTTCCTGAATTTTCTGCTCTAGCCCCCGATCCATGGGAAAATAGTACTGGCGATCTTGCAGCGCCTCGGGAAAATAATTCTCTCCGGCCGCGTAGGCCTCCGGTTCGTCATGGGCGTAACGGTATCCAGTACCATGATCCATTGCTTTCATTAACGTTGTGGGTGCATTGCGCAAATGCAGGGGTACTTCTTCAGACCTCCCTTGTGCCACCTCTGAGCGGGCCGCGTTATAAGCCATGTAGACGGCATTACTTTTTGCAGCACACGCCAGGTAAATAATGGCCTGCGCGATAGCTAGCTCTCCCTCTGGGCTGCCAAGGCGCTCCTGTACCTGCCATGCCTCAAGGGCTAGGGTGAGTGCACGAGGATCAGCATTCCCGATATCTTCACTGGCCATTCGCACCACGCGGCGGGCAACGTACAAAGGATCACAACCGCCGTCGAGCATGCGGCAAAACCAGTACACAGCGGCGTCCGGAGCGCTGCCTCTAACAGCTTTGTGTAAAGCGCTTATCTGGTCGTAAAAGAGGTCACCGCCCTTGTCAAATCGGCGCAGCGAAGCTTGCAGGACCTCCTCGAGGGTATTTGCGGTAATCCTGCCCTCCTCCCCCAAATCCGCGGCCAGTTCCAATAGGTTCAGTGCGCGCCGCGCATCGCCGTCGGCTTGGGCCGCAATCAACCCCAGGCAACCGTCGTCTGCACTCACCCCGTCTCCCAATGCCGCAACCCCGCGACCCAATACCGATTCGATTTCGGCAGGCTCCAGTGGACGTAATTTATAGACGCGCGCGCGCGACAACAGCGCGTTATTCAGTTCAAAGGACGGATTTTCTGTGGTCGCACCAATAAAAATAAAGGTGCCGTCTTCTACATAGGGTAGAAACGCATCCTGTTGCGATTTATTGAAACGGTGGACCTCATCCACAAACAGCACCGTATCTTGCTTATTGAGCTTGTGCTGCCGTGCCTGCGCAATGGCTTCGCGGATATCCTTGACGCCACTGAGTACCGCAGACAGCTGGATAAAATGTGCTTGTGCATGCCCCGCTGCGATTCTGGCCAGCGTCGTTTTGCCGACGCCGGGCGGGCCCCAAAAAATCATGGAGTGTAATTGATGGTTGTCGATGGCCTGCCTGAGAGGTTTCCCGAGAGCAAGAATGTGCGCCTGCCCGGCATAATCAGCGAGGCTTTGCGGACGCAAGCGCGCAGCAAGCGGTTGATACCCTACTTCTGGCGCGCCAGCTTCCTGCGAAGAGCCGGTGCTCGCAGACTCAAACAGGTCACTGGTCATAGTAGAAAAGATCAGTTCCCGGGGGTGGAGTGAAGGCGAAGTCTGCGCTGCTGAGTTGGACATCTGCGTCTAAATCAGTAAATTTTATGTCCACAAACTGGTCGAGGTTATCCTGAATTTTCATGCCGCCCAGCTGCGCCTGATCTACATACAGGGTAAGTTGCTTGAATCCCACACCTTCGGACAGCGGGGTGAGAACAAATGCATCCTCACTTTGACGTACGATATGAAATTTTTCTTGTAGTTTTTCCGCATCACCACCGAATATTTTTAACGGCACCATCTCCGC
Organism: Halioglobus sp. Uisw_031; assembly: GCF_047729875.1. NCBI lineage: Bacteria > Pseudomonadati > Pseudomonadota > Gammaproteobacteria > Cellvibrionales > Halieaceae > Halioglobus > Halioglobus sp. Uisw_031. Next base: position 1,833,661 of record NZ_CP159826.1, read on the forward strand.
ATCGTCGGTCACAGGGCGGCGTGTTACCGTTTCAAGGTCGCGATCGTAATGCCAGATAAACTCCGGCCCGACGATTATCAACTGTTCATCAGGACTGAGCACTTCCCATGCAAAATAACTCGGCCGAAGCACACGAAATTCACCGGTTGATTCTGCCAGTAAAATGTTGTCCTGCCCAAATTGGCGTTGCGAGAAGCTTCCCTGTACCTGCTCAAATTGCTCCAATAGCACTAGCAGCGCATTGACATCGGCGCTGGACTGAGCCACAGATAACAGAGGCGCGATACTCAGCCATGCGGCAAAAAAATATTTTGTCATAGGTTATTCAGTTATCCGGTTAGGCTTCTGGCGGAGGCGGCGCAAGTACTTCGCGCTGTCCATTAGTGCCCATATCGGTAACGATACCGGCAGCTTCCATCGCTTCAATCAGGCGTGCGGCGCGATTGTAGCCCACGCGTAACTTACGCTGCACGGAAGATATTGAGGCACGACGACTCTGCGTAACGTAATAGACCGCTTCATCATATAGCGCATCGGTCTCATCGTCTTGGCCCGATGCCTCTGACTGAAGTTCTCCGGGGGTAACCGCCGTACTACTGCCCTCGTCAAGTAAACCTTCGATATACAAGGGGTCACCACGACGTTTCCAATCAGCAACGACGCGATGTACTTCTTCGTCGCTACAAAATGCACCGTGCACCCGCGTGGGCACACCGCTGCCGGGTGGCAGATACAGCATATCGCCATGGCCCAGAAGTTGTTCCGCTCCACCCTGGTCGAGGATGGTGCGTGAGTCAATTTTTGAAGAAACTTGAAACGCAATTCTGGTCGGTACATTGGCCTTAATGAGGCCGGTGATCACATCCACCGATGGGCGCTGCGTGGCAAGTATCAGGTGGATGCCGGCGGCTCGTGCTTTTTGTGCAATGCGGGCGATAAGCTGCTCAACCGTCTTTCCAACAATCATAATCATGTCGGCGAACTCGTCAATCACGACCACAATACTGGGCAGTTTTTCCAGATTGGGCGGGCTTTGCTGTTCATCGGTTTCGGCAAAAAGTGGATCTGGCTTCCAAAACGGATCAGTCAGTGGGGTCCCCGCCTTTGCGGCATCATCGACCTTACGATTGTAACCGGCAAGATTCCGCACACCCATAGACGCCATTAATTTGTAGCGTCGCTCCATTTCCGCCACACACCAGCGCAGGCCATTCGCCGCGTCCTTCATGTCGGTGATTACGGGCGTCAGTAAGTGCGGAATGCCATCATAAACAGACAGTTCCAGCATTTTAGGGTCCACCATGATCAGACGCACATCTGCCGGTCCGGACTTGAACAACAGGCTCAGCAACATGGAGTTTACGCCAACGGATTTTCCTGAGCCGGTGGTGCCAGCGACTAGCAGGTGTGGCATTTTTGCCAGATCGGCCACTATCGGCTGGCCGGAAATATCGTGTCCTAGGGCCAGCGTCAGCGGTGACTTTGACTCATCAAAAACGGTTGATGAAAGCACTTCCCTGAAGTTAACGATTTCCCTGTCCTCATTGGGAATTTCGATGCCAACGACTGACTTGCCAGGTATTACCTCTACCACCCGCACACTAATAACAGACAAAGAGCGCGCCAGGTCCTTGGCCAAGTTGGAGATGCGAGATACTTTGATGCCCGGCGCTGGCTGAATTTCAAACCGCGTGACGACCGGGCCGGGATAGACGGCGACCACTTCGGCAGAGATGCCAAAATCAAGCAGCTTTAACTCGAGCAATTTGGAGAGGCCTTCGAGAGCCTCCTTGGAAAACCCTCGGGTGTGATCCTTTATCATCTCATCGAGCAACTCAAGATGCGGTAGGTCGCCAGTCGCTGGGGCCTCAAACAACGTTTGTTGTTTTTCCCGTTCGAGTCGATCGCTTTTCTCAACAGGACCTTTTAACGGTTTAATTTTCGGCGGCTGACGCTTCTTCCCTTTTTCAACAAATTCCGTGATGACAACCTTGCGCGCCTCTACAGCCTTTTCGCGTTGCCGGGTTGTGCGGAAGTCCTCAATGCCCTTGGTGAGACGTTGTCGAGCAGCGTTAAATGCCAAGATACTCCACGCTCCGACTTTTTCTGCCGTCGTAAGCCAGCTAAGATCGGTGAATATCGTCATTCCGAATAGAAAAATGGCTACCAGTATCATGCGACCCCCTGTCGCACTAAAAGCCACAGTGAAACCACCACTGATCGCCTGACCCAGAATCCCGCCCGTTCCCTGGGGTAATACAGAGACTCCGATATCATTCATGGCTGCAAGCGCAGTACCGGATATCATCACCAATACCAGCCCGAGAACTCGAATGCCGAATGTGGTCCAGTCAAAATGCTCTTCATTGGTACGCTGGAGCAGAAGCACAACCGCGCGATACGCTAGCATTAAAGGGAATAAATAGGCGGCATAGCCCACCAAAGAGAAAAACACATCGGCTAGCCAGGCGCCGGTAGGACCGCCCAAATTACGAATACTGGCGCCGCTGCCTGTCGCCGACCAACCCGGATCGCTGGCACTGTAGGTCAGCAGCGCCATCAGCAGGTAAAGACAGACGGCTGCTACACCGATGAAAGCACCCTCACGCAAGCGTGAACCGAGGAAGCTGTTTGCGTTAGTACTGTCGGGCACGGTTTTGATCTTCCTCACAGGTGGCGCGCAGTGGAAAATTGTCTATACAAGACAGCGCTATCGGGGTCATAGCAAGAAGTAATTGTGAACTCATTTACGTTTTATTTCAAAGGGTTATGATAATTATTTAAGGTTTCGCCTGATCTTTGTAGACGGCCAGTCTTTAAAGTACCATAGTCCGCCCCAATACAGAACGAATTGGCAGGCAGCGGGCGCGACAATTTAGTTGCGTCTTAGCGCCAATGGGGAGACCTTCGGCCCATGCATCCCCGATGGGCCAGCAGACCGATGTAAACAGCACAATTATTGACAACAATGAGCAGGAATCGACGCCATGAGTAACATTCAGCACCATCGCCTTATCATCCTGGGCAGCGGCCCCGCTGGCTATACAGCAGCCGTTTACGCCGCTCGCGCCAACCTTAAACCTGTGGTGATCACTGGCATTCAGCAGGGGGGACAACTCACCACCACCACAGAGGTTGAAAACTGGCCGGGCGGGGCTGCCGATCTGCAGGGCCCACAATTGATGCAGCAAATGCAGGAGCATGTGGAACGCTTCGACGCATCGGTGGTATTTGACCATATCGAACAAGTAGATCTCAGCGCACGTCCCTTTTTGCTCGAGGGTTCCTCACGCTACAGCTGTGACGCCCTTGTTATAGCCACAGGCGCCTCAGCCCAGTACCTAGGTTTGCCGAGCGAAGAGGCTTATGCGGGTAAAGGCGTAAGCGCCTGCGCTACCTGTGATGGATTTTTCTACCGCAATCAAAAAGTTGCTGTCATTGGTGGTGGCAATACCGCCGTTGAGGAGGCGCTCTACCTAGCGAATATCGCGTCCGAGGTGACTCTTGTGCATCGCCGTGATGCGCTGCGTTCTGAAAAGGTGCTTCAGGACCGCTTATTTGCCAGAGAAAAAGAAGGCAAAGTAAAGATTATGTGGAATCATACACTGCAGGAGATCGTGGGTGATGCGAGCGGTGTCACTGGGATGCGAGTCCAGAATGTGACCGATAATACGGTCAGTGACATCGACCTAGCCGGCGTTTTTATCGCTATTGGACACAAACCCAATACTGAGATTTTCGCCGGGCAGGTCGATATGAAGGACGGCTACCTGACCGTGCACAGCGGCACCACGGGCAGCGCTACCGCGACCAGTGTGACAGGCGTTTTTGCTGCTGGGGATGTGGCAGATCATGTCTACCGCCAAGCGGTCACTTCTGCGGGGTTTGGCTGTATGGCAGCGCTGGATGCAGAGAAATATCTCGACGCGCTCTGAGTTAATAAGGTATGCGCCCTCTTACACGCCTTCACAGTGACTCCGATTTTCCGCCGTCCTGCGAAGCGTTGGAGGATCCCAACGGTCTGTTAGCTGTGGGCGGAGATCTTTCCGCGCAGCGATTGATATTGGCCTATCGCCGCGGCATTTTCCCTTGGTATGAAGCGCCACAACCGCTGCTGTGGTGGACACCTGACCCACGTTCGGTCCTGTTTCCAGCCGAGTTGCATGTGTCTAACTCCCTGCGCAAAATACTGAGAAGAAATGGCTTTCAACTCGCCGTCGACCAACAATTCACGCAGGTGATGTGTGCCTGCGCGGCAGCACGTGGCGACGGGGTTGGGACATGGATTGATGCGGATATGGTAGCCGCCTATAGCCGACTCCAGCAGCAGGGCCTAGCCCACTCGATAGAGGTAATGGACGCAGCAGGCTCGCTGGTAGGTGGCCTCTACGGCGTCTCATTGGGGCGAGTATTTTTTGGTGAGTCTATGTTTAGCTCGGTATCTAACGCGTCTAAAGTGGCTTTCGTCGCGCTGGTTAGTATTTTACGCCGCGCAGATTTCCATATGATTGATTGCCAACTGGAGAGCGAACATCTGAATTCTCTTGGAGCACGGACCATCAAGCGTGTGGAATTCGAGCAGCGTCTTAAGCAGGCTGTAGACGTCGTTACTAGCGGCGATATTTGGGAGCTGCCCGATACCTGTGGAGGCCTGCTATGACGTCATCTCTGCGTGACATCAAGGTATACACCACCTACCCTCACAGCTGCAGCTACCTCGATGATCAGGAAGCGACCACCCTTTTTGTCGACCCTCGTCAGCCAGTCGATAAGGCGTTGTATAGCCAGCTGTCCGCGCTCGGATTTCGCCGCAGCGGCGATCATATCTATCGACCACACTGTGCCCATTGCGAAGCCTGTATTCCGGCGAGAATACCGGTCTGCGAATTCACCCGAAGTCGTGGGCAAAAGCGTATCTGGCAGCGCAACCAGGATTTGAGGATAGTCTGCACAGATGAAATTAGCGACGACGAGGCATTTGACCTTTACCGGCGCTATATCAGTCTGCGGCATTTCGACGGAGACATGTATCCAGCCGAACGTGAACAGTTCGAGGCCTTTTTGAATAACGTTTGGGACTGTACGCGCTATTTCCGGTTCTACGACAAGGCCACGTTGGTCGCCGTGGCCGTTGTCGACGCGCTAGAGGACGGCTTGTCGGCCATTTATACCTTTTTTGATCCCGGGGTAGCCAAGCGTAGCCTTGGTGTATATGCCATTCTGTGGGAGGTTGAGCAGGCCCGAGAATTGGGCCTCGAGTATCTCTATTTGGGCTATTGGATTAAGAACTGCCAGAAAATGGCCTATAAATCCGATTATCGCCCACTGCAGGTGTATGTCAAAAATCGCTGGACAACATTACTGTAAATTTTGTGCACTCGAGCACTCTGCTCCAAACAGAACTGGGCTTGAGGCAGATTAGGCTAGCGCTATCGCTTAGATTCAGGCAAACTGCGCCCTCTTTTTAAGCGAGGATTGCTGCCTGATGGCAAAAGAAGAGCAGATTGAAATGGAAGGCGAGGTGATTGACACCCTGCCCAACACGACCTTCCGAGTGCAGTTGGAAAACGGTCATGTAGTGACTGCACATATTTCTGGAAAAATGCGAAAAAACTACATTCGCATTCTGACCGGTGACAAGGTGCGCGTGGAACTAACCCCCTACGACCTGTCGAAAGGGCGTATTACTTACCGAGAACGATAAGCCGGGCTAGCTCTTTTGAAGCTCAGCCTCCTCCTCCTCCACTGTTACTGTCAGCGTGTTATTAGCCTTATCGAGATGCACGTGTGCCGTGCCACCTGACTGTGATAGCGATCCGAAGAGTATCAGTTCAGCCAGCGGCTTCTTGATATGCTCCTGAATGACACGCTCCATCGGACGCGCACCCATGTGGATATCATAGCCCTTCTCCACAAGCCATAAACGTGCCTCTTCGTCGACATCTAGCGTCACACGTTTTTCATCCAGCTGGCACTGTAGCTCCGTGAGAAATTTATCAACGACAGTTAGAATAACGTCTTCACCCAAAGGCTGAAATTGCACAATGCTGTCTAGGCGGTTGCGAAACTCCGGAGTAAACATACGATTGACTGCCTCCATTCCATCCGAGCTATGATCCTGTGTGGTAAAACCTATTGTGCGCCGACTAATGCTCTCCGCACCGGCATTAGTGGTCATCACCAGAATGACATGGCGAAAATCAGCCTTGCGCCCGTTGTTGTCGGTCAGCGTGCCATGATCCATCACCTGCAATAAGAGATTAAAGACATCCGGGTGGGCTTTCTCAATTTCATCCAGTAACACCACGGCATGTGGGTTCTGGGTGACAGCATCCGTCAGCAATCCGCCCTGATCAAAACCCACGTAACCGGGAGGCGCTCCAATCAACCGCGACACCGTATGCCTTTCCATATACTCGGACATATCGAAACGGACTAGCTCCAGCCCCAGCAAGCCCGCTAGTTGACGGGTAATTTCTGTCTTGCCCACACCGGTGGGTCCAGCCAGCAGAAACGATCCAATGGGCTTTTCGCCACCCCTGAGGCCCGCGCGTGCCAGTTTGATGGAAGTCGCCAGGTTGCTTATAGCATCGTCCTGCCCAAATACCACCATTTGCAGGTTTTTTTCCAGCTTTTGCAAAGTTTCCTTGTCATTAGCACTCACCGACTTGGGTGGAATGCGCGCGATTTTCGCAATGACCGCTTCAATATCAGTGACGCCAATCACCTTTTTGCGCTTGGATGCAGGCAGCAACTGCTGATATGCCCCGGCTTCGTCGATAACATCGATGGCTTTGTCAGGTAGCAACCGATCGTTGATGTAGCGGGCAGACAGATCCGTTGCGACGCGCAAGGCCCTGTCTGTGTAGCGCAGGCCGTGGTGCTCTTCGAATCGGGATTTCAGTCCCTTTAGAATCTTGTAGGCATCGTCGGGACTCGGTTCCATGACATCGATTTTTTGAAAGCGACGACTCAGTGCCTTATCCTTATCGAATATTCCGCGATATTCTTGGAACGTGGTCGAACCAATGCAGCGCAATTTTCCTGACGTCAGTAAGGGCTTCAACAAGTTACTGGCATCCATAACCCCGCCAGAGGCGGCGCCGGCACCAACAATAGTGTGCACTTCATCGATAAATAGAATCGCGTTATCGCGCTTCTGCAATTCAGACAGCAGCCCCTTGAATCGCTTCTCAAAATCACCGCGGTATTTAGTGCCCGCTAACAAAGCACCGAGATCAAGAGAATACACCACGCTATCCTTGAGGATGTCGGGCACATCGCCGTCGACAATCTTCTTGGCTAAACCTTCCACAATGGCCGTCTTGCCCACCCCGGATTCGCCGACCAATAGAGGATTATTTTTACGTCTGCGAGCCAAAATTTGCGCCAGCCGCTCTACTTCATTAAGACGTCCAATCAGTGGGTCAATATGCCCCGCTTCAGCTTCTAAATTTAGGTTGGTTGAAAAGCTATCGAGGGGGTTTGCTCCGCCGTCTTCACTCTGACTCTCATCGTTACCCACCTGGCCGGACTCTGACGAATCTCCGTCGTTGGAGACTCTGGAGATGCCGTGGGTCATATAGTTCACCACGTCTAGTCGCGCAACACTTTCCGCCTTCAGAAAGAAGACGGCCTGACTTTCCTGTTCACTGAAGATGGCGACCAGGACATTGGCGCCGGTAACTTCGCTTTTACCAGACGACTGGACATGAAACACAGCACGCTGCAATACACGCTGAAAACCGAGTGTTGGCTGTGTATCGCGCTCATCCTCGTCCTGCGGAATAAGGGGTGTTGTCGCATCAACGAATTCCACTAGGTCGCCGCGCAGATTGCCTATATCAGCGCCACATGCCTTCAATACCTGCAGTGCCTCGTTGTTATCTAAAAGCGCGAGCAACAGGTGTTCCACTGTCATAAATTCGTGGCGTTTAGCCCTTGCGCCCCTGAAGGCATCGTTTAACGTGTGTTCTAGGTCTTTGCTCAGCATAGTTAACGCTCCAGGGGCTTATCCCTCTAAGGCCTCGATTTCACATAATAGCGGGTGTTCTTTTTCACGGCCATATTGGTTGACCTGTGCGGCTTTCGTTTCAGCGATATCACGAGTGAAAATACCGCATACGCCCTTGCCTTGCGTGTGCACAGTCAGCATAACATGCGTCGCCTGTTCTCGATTCATACGGAAAAACACTTCGAGCACCTCCACTACAAATTCCATTGGTGTGTAGTCATCATTGATCAACACTACTTTAAACAGCGCCGGCTGTTTAAGTTCCGGCTTTGATTCATCAAGCGCAAGTCCGCCCGAGGAATCCTCTTCTTCCTTGCTCATACGCGATTGACGGGGCTGGTGGATCACATTCACTAACATACGCTGGTTGCTGCCTGTTAAACCATTACTGTTTATGGTTCCTATTATACGAGTTTTCAAGGGGGGGGAAAGATGCGGTTTGACTAGACCGGCTAATTACTTCGATATAAGCTCTAAAAAATTGCTGATCTTGACGACTCAAAGCAGCCTGCTTAGGGCTGTACCTTGGCCAGTAGTGTGTTCATGTTCGGGTTGGTCGCCCCAGGTTCACCCATTGGGGCTAAGCGTAGGATCTAAGCACATCGAGAGCAAAAAAAAGGCCCGTGTCACCACGAGCCTCTCATTACCGAAGCGGGAAGCTACATCGAGGCGATAATCGCTTGACCAAACTCGGAGCAGCTCAGCAAGGTGGCGCCCTCCATCTGGCGCTCAAAGTCATACGTCACCGTAGCATTTTGAATGGCACCGTTCATGCCGTCGATGATCAGATCGGCCGCTTCGTTCCACCCCATATGACGCAGCATCATTTCTGCAGAAAGAATCAGTGAACCAGGATTCACCTTGTCTTGCCCGGCGTACTTGGGCGCAGTGCCATGGGTCGCTTCAAAAAGAGCGATAGTATCTGATAGGTTGGCGCCTGGAGCGATGCCGATGCCGCCTACCTGTGCCGCCAATGCATCAGACAGGTAGTCGCCATTTAGATTCAGGGTGGCCACCACGCTGTATTCCTTTGGACGGGTCAATATCTGCTGCAACATAGCGTCGGCAATCACGTCCTTGATCACAATCTCACTGCCATTTTTAGGATTCTTAATAGAAACCCAGGGGCCTCCATCGATCAATTCACCGCCAAACTCTTGCTGAGCGAGTTCGTAGCCCCAGTCACGGAAGGCACCTTCGGTAAACTTCATGATGTTGCCCTTGTGGACTAGCGTCACCGAGGGCAGGTTCTGGTCGATGGCGTACTGGATAGCTTTACGTACCAACCGCTTGGTTCCCTCTTCGGAAACCGGCTTGATACCAATGCCGACATTGGTAGGAAAGCGAATTTTAGTCGCGCCCATCTCGTTAATCAGAAAATCAACGACTTTCTGTGCTTCAGGCGTTCCTGCTTGATATTCGACGCCCGCGTAGATGTCTTCAGAGTTCTCACGAAAAATCACCATATTACAGTCGCCTGGGTTCTTGACCGGCGAGGGCACACCTTCAAACCAGCGCACTGGCCGCAGACAGGTATACAGGTCCAACTCTTGACGTAAGGCAACATTTAATGAGCGAAAGCCGCCGCCGACCGGCGTGGTCAGTGGGCCTTTGATACCCACCGCATATTCCTTAATTGCCTGCAGAGTTTCCTCGGGAAACCAGTCACCGTCGTAGAGCTCAGCGGCCTTCTCCCCGGTATAAATCTCCATCCAGGAGATCTTCTTCTTGCCGCCGTACGCCTTTTCGATCGAGGCATTGACGACATCAATCATAACCGGACTAATATCTATGCCTATGCCGTCGCCTTCGATATAGGGAATGATAGGATTGTCGGGGACGTTCAGGCTGAAATCTTCATTGACGGTGATTTTGTCACCTTGCGAAGGAACCTGAATATGTTTGTAGCCCATAAATTACTCCGTTGCTGCGGGTTCGTGGAAAGCAGAGGGTGCTATGATATGCCCCCTAGAAAAGGGCCTATATTGTAACACGGTTGGACGCTGACTTCTCCCGTGACGGCCTGCATTTTTTTAAACTACTGAGCTGCTTTTTAGATGGCGAATATCATCCTATTTAACAAACCTTTTAACGTCCTCAGTCAGTTCACGGATGATGACGGGCGCCCTACTCTGGCAAACTATATGACGGCCCCGGGTTATCGCGTTGCAGGGCGGCTCGACTACAACTCTGAAGGGCTACTGATACTGACAGATGACGGCCGTCTGCAGCAGCAAATTGCCAATCCAGTGCACAAGAACTGGAAAAACTACCTGGTACAGGTGGAAGGCGAGCCTGATACAGCGACTGTGGAGCAGCTGGCAACAGGCGTCAAACTTAATGATGGGATGACCCGCCCTGCCAAAGCCAGAAAGGTCGCTCAGCCAGTCCTTTGGGACAGAGATCCTCCCATACGCGTGCGCAAGACCGTGAGTGACTCATGGTTGGAACTGTCTATTCGAGAGGGACGCAATCGACAGATTCGCCGCATGACCGCTAATGTCGGCTTTCCAACCTTACGGCTGGTGCGCATCGCCGTGGGAGAGTGGACCATTGAAGGTCTGCAGCCAGGTCAGTATCGTGAGATGTCCGTGCCTATGACAATCCGGCGCATGAAGCCCAACCCGCCCCAGAGGAAGCCCTAAGTGACGCAATGGCCGGACCCTATCATCGCTACGTACCCTGTCCGCGCCGCATATCGGACGGCGATTGGCATTTAACAGTCTTTATTGTTCTTCGCCAAACACCCGCGGCTTAATCGTTGAGCATCTGATACATTAGCGGGTATCATTGTCAGCCGGAGTTTGCCTTTTTGTCCCTGGCATGGTCTTGCCCTTTTGCTGCCGCCGCTCGTGTTGTTGTTTTAGACGTTAACCAAGGATCCAGTTAATTGTTGTTCGCATGCCATCCACACTATGCCTAAACTATTCTCACCGCGTTTGTATCGTGTGATGGGCATCGTCTCTCTTATCATGGCGGGCGAAGCGATCTTCTCCCTGCCATTCCACGTGGTGCGTTTTTTTCGCCCAACGGTGTTGGAAGTATTCCAAGTCAGTAATTTGCAGATTGGTCAGGTGCAGGCCACCTACGGCATCGTGGCCATGCTGTCGTATTTTTTAGGAGGCCCACTGGCCGACCGCTTCGAGGCGAGACATCTACTCATTGTCGCCTTATTTGCTACCGGCATGGGTGGCTTTTACTTTGCTGAAATTCCCGACCTGCAAGGCTTGTATTATCTGTACGCTTTTTGGGGTTGTTCTACGATATTGTTGTTCTGGGGTGCTCTCATTAAGGCCACACGCGAATGGGGTGGCGTAAAGCAACAGGGTAAGGCATTTGGGTTTTTGGAGGCGGGACGAGGACTTTTTGCGGCAATTTTAGTCTCGCTTGCGATAGCGATCTTGTCTTTTGCACTGCCGGGCGATTTGGCCAACTTAGTCTCAGGGGAGCGACGCCAAGCCATGCAGGATATTATTTACTTGTACGTGGGCGCAACACTGATCGCTGGTGTCTTCGTCGCTCTCTTTATTCCAATTCAAGCTGGCGTCGAAACATCGGCGCCGTCAGCCTTTATTTTGCGACGCGGACTAAGCAAGGTATTGAGCAATCCGCTTATTTGGCCGCAGATGCTTATCGTGATGAGTGCCTACGTCGCCTACAAAGGCGTCGATTACTATGTACTTTATGCGACTCAGGGTTTCGGCCTGACTGAAATTGAAGGTGCCACCATTGGTGGGCTCAGTAGTTGGATTCGACCGATTGCGGCAGTAATGGCCGGATTCCTAGCCGACCGCTATAGGCCCTCTAAAGTCGTTATCGCCTCGTTCGGCTTGCTGGTTATTGGTTATTTTTTGCTTACGTTTATGACGCCCGAGCCTGGACTTTACTGGGTGCTGGTGACAAACGTCGTCATTACTAGTTTTGCTGTATACGCCTTGCATGCGATTTATTTTGCACTGGTGGCAGAGTCAAAGATACCCATAGCCGTCACAGGGACTGCGATTGGCGTCATCTCGGTAATCGGCTTTACCCCGGATATATTTGTGGCGCCGGGGATGGGTTGGTTGTTAGACAACAATACCAGTATCGTAGGGCACCAAAAAGTGTTTTCGGCGCTGGGAGCTTTTGCAATAATAGGATTTTTATCGAGCGGATTTTTTATCCGACGATTCTCTCGGATGGCAGCAGCAGCAGGTTAACAACCAAGGTCTGTTTGCAGACCACTGTCCGGCTCTATGATGGGGTAAGGGCGCTAACAAAGTAGGGGAATAAAAACCGGCATCAACAAATTATCCGGCCGATGTTGCTGAGATCGCTCCCTAAATGCTACTAAATTCCTTTGGGATTCCACAACGTTTTCTCACCCGCGGTAATTGGACGATATAAGGCTTTTGAATCGGGTATCATCTGGTCATCAGCTTCAACGCACATTGGTTAAATTTTGTGCTGTAACAAGCTCACCAGTAGCTTATATAGGTGCGGCTTTGGGAACAAGACGAGTCACATTACACAGAACAGTATAGGAATTGGGAAGATCAGTAAGGTTATGGATGAATCATTTAAGACAGAATCGGGCACTGAAAAGTGGCCACCCCATATCACCGTCGCATGCGTCATCGAAAAAGAGGGTAAATACCTCATGGTGGAGGAGCGTGACAAAACCAGCGGAGAAATGGTGTTCAATCAACCTGCAGGCCATGTAGAGGCCGGGGAATCTCTCGCACAGGCTGCTCTTCGCGAAACACTGGAAGAAACCGGCTGGGACATTGAATTGATTGGCGTGTTAGGCGTCTCACTATATATAGCACCAACGAATGGCATTACATATCACCGCACCACGTTTTTGGCCACAGCCGTGCATCGCGCCAAAAATGCCATCTTGGATCCCGACATTCACGCGGTACACTGGTTCGACTACGAGGCAATCGTCGCTCGGTCTGCTAGAATGCGCAGTCCCCTAGCGCTGGCGGTGATAGACAGACAGCGCCAGGGCATTTGTTATCCTTTGGACCTGATTATCCATCCATGAAGAGTGTGAACTGTGCCAGCAAAGTCATCGTCGGTATGTCCGGCGGTGTCGACTCATCGGTCGCTGCCCTCCTGTTACTGGAGCAGGGCTATCGAGTGGAAGGCCTCTTTATGAAAAATTGGGAAGAGGACGACGGGACTGAATACTGCACAGCAAAGGAAGATTTTGCCGACGCACAGGCGGTGGCGGACAAACTGGGGATCACCTTGCACGGCGCCAATTTTGCCGCAGAATATTGGGATAATGTATTCGAATATTTTTTGGCTGAGTACAAAGCCGGCCGCACGCCCAACCCCGACATTTTGTGTAACCGTGAAATCAAGTTTAAAGCGTTTCTTGAATACGCTATGCAGCTTGAAGCCGATTATATTGCAACCGGGCACTATACGCGCCGCGGCGAATCAGACGGGAAAGGGACCCTGCTAAAGGGCCTGGATGCCAATAAAGACCAGAGCTATTTCCTACATTCAGTTGGCCATTCAGAATTGGAAAAAACACTGTTTCCAGTTGGAGAGATCGAAAAGCCAGCGGTGCGACGTCTGGCTCTGGAGCACGGACTCGCGACGGCAAAGAAAAAGGATTCAACCGGCATCTGTTTCATCGGTGAGCGACGTTTTAAAGACTTCCTTCAACAATATCTGCCTGCGCAGCCCGGAGAAATTCACAATCTTGACGGCAAAACACTGGGCGTTCATCAGGGCTTGATGTATCACACTATTGGACAGCGCCAGGGCCTGGGTATCGGCGGGCTCTCGCAACACAAAGAAGCACCTTGGTATGTGGTCGACAAAGATCTGGCGCGCAACGTCTTGCTGGTAGCCCAGGGTAACGATCACCCAGCGCTGTTCAAGTCCAGTTTAACTGTTACCGAGATTTATTGGGTATCAGAGGAGGCGCCTCCCCTGCCCTTATCATGCGCCGCCAAAGTACGTTATCGGCAAGCGGATCAGGCCTGCACGCTGTCTGGCTCTGCTCCGTGCGGCTACCGCGTGGATTTCGACAAACTCCAACGCGCCATCACGCCGGGGCAGTCCGTGGTATTTTACCAGAATGATCGTTGCCTAGGCGGCGGTGTCATTGCGCAAACAGGACCATAGATGAGCGATACTCCACTGTCTAATCTCGAGCAACAGACGATTGCCCTCGCTGGCGTGGCTCAGGCTGCGCGGCTGGTTGACCAGATTTCCAAAACGGGCAGCTATCCTCTGGATTTTCTCGAGTCTTCAATTCACAGCCTGTTTGTATTCTCGCCGGATAGCGCGGCCGATCTCTTTGGTGGTATCTCAGGCGTGAAATTGGGCCTACAGAACCTGAGCAGTCTTCTGGCCGACACCAAAGCGCAGGAAACCCACGATCTAGTTCGCTACGTATTTAGCTTGCTCTATCTTGAGCGCAAATTTGCCGCCAACACAGAGATGGTGTCTGTGGTGCGCTCGCGTCTTAATCACACCAGTTTTCGGGCAGAACATTTTTCCAATAACGTCAATGAACTGTGTCACAGTATTTCTGGCATCTATGAAGATACGTTGAGCAATCACAAATTTCGCATCAAGGTCTCGGGCAGCGCACAGCACCTGCAGGACCCCAAAAAGGCACAGATGATTCGCACTGTATTGTTAGCGGGAGTTCGCTCGGCCTTCCTGTGGCGCCAACTCGGCGGACACCGATGGGGGCTACTACTGTACCGTAAGAAACTATTACGCAGTGCCCAGAACCTGTCCCGTGGACTGGGCGTGGTGTAAGATGAATTTTTCATTGTTGGAGAACCGCATGAATCTGTCTGCACTCACCTCCGTCTCGCCTATCGACGGACGTTATGGCAACAAAACGGCGGCTCTGCGCGAGGTATTCAGTGAATATGGACTGATCAAGCGTCGAGTCTTAGTCGAAATACGCTGGCTACAGTGCCTGTCTACACACGACAGCATCACTGAGGTGCCTGCTCTTACTAGTGCGGCAAATCAGCACCTTGAACAGCTGTTGCACAATTTCGGCGAAGCAGATGCCTGTCGTATCAAGGACATTGAGGCGACGACTAATCATGACGTCAAGGCCGTTGAGTATTTTATCAAAGAAAAATTTCTTGGCAACACTGAACTCGAGTCAATTTCCGAGTTTGTGCACTTCGGCTGTACGTCGGAAGACATCAATAATCTGTCTCATGCGCTGATGCTGCGCGACGGTATCGCGCAGGTGCTGCTTCCGAATATGCTGGAAGTCACTGCCGCCCTCAGCGCCGTCGCCCACAGTGCAGCCGCGGTACCTATGCTTGCACGTACTCACGGTCAGACGGCCAGTCCCACGACTATGGGCAAAGAGTTTGCCAATGTGGTGGCACGTCTGCGGCGACAACTGAGTCAGCTGGAACAGGTACAGTACCTCGGCAAGATCAATGGTGCCGTAGGCAATTACAACGCGCCTCTGAGCGCCTATCCACAGGTCGACTGGCAGGCCAATGCCAAGTGCTTCGTAGAGAGCCTAGGGCTGACGTTCAATCCCTATACAACCCAGATTGAGCCGCACGACTACATGGCAGAATTGTTTGACAATATCGCACGTTTTAACACGATTCTTATCGATTTCAATCGAGACATCTGGGGCTATATTTCAATGGGATATTTCACCCAGAAAACGGTCGCCGGTGAAGTAGGCTCGTCCACGATGCCGCACAAGGTCAACCCTATCGATTTCGAAAATTCCGAGGGGAATCTGGGCCTAGGCAACGCAGTATTTAGTCATTTGGCCGCCAAATTACCCGTCAGTCGCTGGCAGAGAGATCTCACTGACAGTACTGTACTGCGCAATATGGGTGTCGGCTTCGGTTACAGTCTAATCGCCTATCAGGCCTGCATCAAAGGCATTGGCAAGCTGCGACTGAACGAGGCTCGCATGGCTCAGGACCTCAATGACAGCTGGGAGGTGCTAGCAGAACCGATACAAACCGTGATGCGTCGTTACGGGATCGAAAAGCCCTACGAGAAATTGAAGGAACTCACTCGCGGGCAAGACATGAGCCAGGAAGTGATTCAGGCTTTCGTGGAGACACTGGACTTACCTGAAGAAGCCCGAAAAAAATTACTAGCGCTTACGCCAGCAGACTATATCGGGAATGCTGTTGCTCAGGCCCAGGACATCGAGTAACTAAAGTGATTGCGTGTAACTGGAAACTGAATCTCGATCGGGACAAATTTTTAGCACAACACTGGCAGAGTAAGGCTTTGCTGATTCGCAACGCCATTAGCGAATTCAAACCGCCGGTGAGCAGTCATGAACTAGCAGGATTGGCGCTGGAGGAGCAAGTGGAATCGCGCCTTATTGAATGCCGCGATAATGCCTGGAACGTTCATCATGGTCCCTTTCACACCGACGACTTTGATCGCGACCTTCCCTGGACCTTATTGGTGCAGGCGGTTGATCACTATTTTCCCGACGTTGCAGCACTGCGCAAACTAATCGATTTTATTCCACAGTGGCGGGTAGATGATATTATGGTCAGCTATGCTGTAGAGGGCGGCAGTGTGGGCCCACACTATGACAACTATGACGTATTTCTGTTGCAGGGAAGCGGTGAACGATTATGGAAGTTGGGTCAATTTTGCGACGACACCACAGCACTACTACCGCACGATGAACTGCGCATTTTGGATGCTTTTGAGACGTCTGAAGAGCATTTGTTGCGCTGCGGAGATATTCTTTACGTGCCGCCTGGCACTGCGCACTGGGGCATAGCTCAATCTGAATGTACGACATTCTCCATCGGCTTTCGCGCTCCGAGAATCTCTGACATGGTGTCGCGCTGGGCAGACCAGCTGCTGGAGAAACTGGAGCCGGAGACCTTCTATCGTGATGCCAAGCGTGCACCGATGGCGCGTCCGGGCGAAATACATCAGCGTGATCTGGATCGGGCATTGGCTCAGCTGCAAGGGGCTTTAGACCAGGCCGATGGGAACCACTGGTTTGGTGAGCTAGTCACTGACCCCCATGAGACTCCCCTACAGGACGAGGACGACCTAGCCCAAGCCCATGCAGTATTAAAGGATGGCCCAAAAATAGTGGAGCTGCACCCGGCGGCCAAGCTTGCTTGGCAGCAGGACGCGAGGAATATTGTTGTCTTCGCCAACGGTGAATGCCAAAAATTCGATGAATCGGTGCTGCCGAGTCTGCTTATTTTGTGTGAGAGCTGGCGCCTGACAGCATCAGATATGAAAACCGCTCTCGCCGACACCGGCACTGTCGCATTACTGAACTATCTTGTGGACAGTGGGGTTATTGGTGTCGCATAGCAACTAGTTCAAGGGCATCCCCACCATTGAATGCGTGTCTGCGATCTTTTTGCTAAGACGCGGGATCTATTCTAGCGCCGGCAATACGCACTGTTCGGCGCAGGCGTCATCCGCTCAATTGCGCAATGGTCGCAGCCAGTGCGATTTGCCGCTTCGCTTCTTCAACGTGCAGGTTTTCAACGAGGCGACCGTTAACGACCACCACGCCCTTGCCTTGCGCCAGAGCTTCCTCGAAAGCCTTTATGATACCTTTAGCGGCCACAATTTCAGCCTCATCAGGGGCAAAGACCGTATTGGCCGCCGCAATCTGATTGGGATGAATCAGGCTTTTGCCATCAAAGCCCAAGTCCCGTCCCTGCTCACAGGAAGCGTGTAAGAGCTCGTCGTTTTCAAGATCGAGTTGAACCCCGTCGATAACGGTTAAACCATGCGCGCGCGCGGCGTAGACGCACAAATTAAGGGCGGCAATGAAACCTAGCCGGTCGGGTGTATGGCGCACGCGCGTATCCTTGGAAAGATCCGATGTTCCTAACACCATGCCACGAAGGCGAGGGTGGGCTGCGGCAATCTCTGCTATATTCAAGATGCACAAAGGTGTTTCTGCCATGATCCACATATCCACGGATTCAGGGCAACCTGCGCTCTCAAACGCAGCAATGGCATCGATAACATTCTTAGCAGAGTCAATCTTCGGAATCAAAACGGCATCCGGCGCAGTGGGAAACTCGCAGATCGCCTTGATATCCTGAGCCCCCCAGTCCGTTGATAAGGCATTGATACGCACGATCAATTCCCGGTGGCCATAGCCCCCCGTCTTTAGCGCGGCTGCAATCTGTTCCCGTGCCAGCGACTTAGCCTCGGGAGCGACTGAGTCCTCCATATCAAGTATCAGCCCATCAGCAAGAAGAGAGCGTGCCTTGTCAAGAGCACGCGGATTCGAACCTGGCATATACAGCAGCGAGCGACGGGGTCTGGTAGTCATGAGTTGATTCCTATGGAGAGTGTTGCGCGTGGTGTAAAGGCCGCTAAGGATACAGAAGCCCATAGCCTGTGGGCAAGCAAGCGTGCCGATTCTGATCCATTGCGGATTACCCACATATTATCTAGTGCATAAAAGACGCAAATATCATCTGACGGTTGTCTAACAGGGGGCAAAGCTCTAACATTAGTGGTTTAGAGCATTAAACTCCTATTGGCCTTCGTGGACTCAACGCAATTCCAGTAAATAACCTTTATTATCAATGAGTAACATTAATCATGTCTGACGCTTTTTCTGATCTTGAGCAACAGCTCCAGCAGGCTGGTGCCGCCCTGCAGGCAACGACACAGCTTATCGATACTGCGCTGTCGGCATTAAAGGTGCTAACCCTAGACGGAGAACGGGTTTCTCCTGCAAAACTGGATGAACACCAGTTGGCCTCATACGAGCTATCCCTAAGCTGGTCGGAATGCACCGCGGCTCGGTTTCTCACGGCGCATGCCCTGCAACTCGCCGCGCGTTCAGTGTCCGAGAATACACTGACAATACAACTGTCTAACCTGTTTTGTGCCGAGGCCATAACCAATACGGTCAACCGTTTGCGAGCACGCCCTGCAGACTACGGCGTGACACACGCAGATATTATCAGCGATCCGGTTGCAGAGGAGTTTCTATCGAAGCAGCTCGCAGCGAAAAATATTGCAGCGATTGGCCAGGCCATATTAGATCGAGATGGCGATCTAGGACCGGATCTCCTCAGCGAATATCACACCATTATGCGCGATACTTTCCGTCGCTTTTCCGACGATGTCGTTGCACCGCTTGCTGAGTCCATTCACCGCGAAGATCTTATCATTCCCGACGCTATTCTGGAGCCGCTAAAAGAAATGGGTATGTTCGGCTTGTCTATCCCAGCCAAATATGGAGGCCTGCAGGAGGACGATAAAGAAGACACGCTCGGTATGATTGTGGTCACCGAGGAATTATCTCGCGGCTCAATTGGTGCCGCTGGCAGCCTTATTACGCGACCGGAAATTCTTGCGCGCGCGCTACTCAAGGGCGGCACCGAAGAACAGAAGCAATACTGGTTGCCGCAGCTAGCCGTCGGAGACCCTCTGTGCGCCGTTGCGGTTACGGAGCCCAACTACGGCTCTGACGTGGCAGGCGTGCGCCTCAAAGCGACTGCGACCGAGGGCGGTTGGTTGTTGAATGGCGCCAAGACCTGGTGTACTTTCGGGGGCAAGGCTGGATTGCTGCTGGTCCTTGCACGGACTAACCCTGATATGACTCTCGGACATCGTGGTCTGTCTATGTTTCTGGTGGAGAAGCCTTCGAGCGATGACCACCACTTTGAGGTCTCACCTGAGACGGGCGGCAAACTGACCGGGCGCGCCATTGCGACTATCGGCTACCGAGGCATGCACTCCTTCGAACTTTTTTTCGATGATCTCTATGTTCCCGAGCAGAATATGCTGGGAGGCGCTGACGGTGAGGGAAAGGGCTTTTATTACGCAATGGCAGGATTTTCCGGAGGGCGCATACAAACAGCAGCCCGCGCTGTGGGTGTTATGCGTGCCGCGTTCGAAAAATCTATCTCCTACTCGAAAGACCGTATTGTGTTTGGCAAGTCGATCGCACAATATCAACTCACTCAGGTTAAACTAGCGCGTATGGCCTCACTGGTACTTGCGTGTCGTCAGATTACCTACGAGGTTGCACATTTGATGGATTCCGGTGCGGGTGACATGGAAGCCAGCGCAGCCAAGTTGTTCGCAGGCAGGGCTGCCGAGTGGCTGACACGAGAAGCCTTACAGATTCACGGCGGTATGGGCTATGCTGAGGAGACTCCCGTCAGTCGTTATTTTGCCGACGCTCGTGTTTTGTCTATTTTTGAAGGTGCAGAAGAAACACTGGCTCTGAAAGTGATCGGAAGATCGCTGGTGGAAAACGCAGACTGAGGGGTTCGAGCATGAGTGTTTCTTTTACGCTGACATCTCAGGCGGAAATTTCCTGCGATGTGCCGATCGACCTAGAAAAAACGCGTCAGCCACAGTACGGCCGCTACCTTGATGAACTCGAGCCAGGCCAAGTCTTTGAACACCCACGCGGCTTTACTTTTACGACCACTAACATGCTGGAGTTTGCCCGCACTTTTATGCAGGCTAATCCGCTGTACCTCAACAGCCAGTATGCTCGCGAGGTAGGATTTCCAGACCTGCTGGCCAGCCCACAGATGGTATTCAATGTCACTCTATCGTTGGGCGTCCAAAATGATTCAGAAAAAGCCATCGCTAACCTAGGATACTATCAGGTCCAATTTCTCAGACCAGTCTACCCGGGCGATACCTTGCGCGCGTTTACCAAAGTATTGGAAAGAAAAGACCGTGGGCCGGATAAACCTGGCATTACACTGATTCGTACCGTTGGGGTTAATCAAAATGACGCTGTGGTGCTGCAATATGATCGTAAGATTATGGTTGGGTGGCGCGGTGATCGCCTGCCTACGACACCTGCGCCGAAGGTTGCTGTCGAATTTCCCGGTGATCGATCAGGGTTGGTGGAGCTGCCATTAACCGGCGGTAAAGTCGCTCCGGGACTCACCGGGCCAAACACCTACTTTGAAGATTTTGCGCCTGGGGATATCATTGTGCATGCCAATGGCCGCACTATTACAGAAGAGCACATGGCATTGACCTATGCCGTTGGCAACAGTCACCCGCTGCATTTTGATCGCATTTTCTCCAGTGCCTTATCTGGAAAAATGAGCGGCGAACCTATCGTTTATGGTGGGCTTGTATTTGCCTGGCTTGAGGGGTTAGCCAGTCGAGATGTTAGTGAGCATGCCGTATGGGAGCTGGGTTTTACTGAAGGCTATCACACACAGCCTGCTTTCGCAGGCGACACGATTGGAGCCCTGTCCCGTATCCTCGCCGTGGAGGATATTCCGGGGGTAGCTGCCTATGGCCTGGTCACCCTGCAATTGATTGGTGTTAAAAATATTTCCGCCGCAGACGCACTTAAAAAGCACGGCGCAGACCTCTTTTTGAAGGAGGATGCAAAACGCACTCTCGGCAAAGAAAAGATTACCGATAAAATTTTTGAAATCGAGCGCCGCCTCTTAGTTATGCGTCGCTCCTGCTGAGGACTGTTATCGTGAGCCAGGACACTGTAAAACGGGACCGACCTTGGTTGATGCGAACCTACTCAGGACATTCTTCGGCGCAAGCTTCCAATGCACTGTATCGCACCAATCTCAGTCGAGGGCAGACTGGACTTTCGGTGGCCTTTGATCTGCCGACTCAGACGGGTTATGACTCCGACCATCCATTGGCGCGGGGGGAAGTGGGAAAAGTAGGCGTGCCCATAAATCATATCGGCGATATGGAGGCCCTGTTTGATCAGATACCGTTAGATCAAATGAACACCTCCATGACAATTAATGCGACTGCACCGTGGCTGCTTGCTCTGTATGTTGCTGTGGCGGAGCGCCAAGGTGTTGATCCGTCTACGCTAGAGGGCACCACTCAAAACGATGTCCTCAAGGAATACCTGTCTCGGGGCACTTACATTTACCCGCCAGTACCCTCTGTGCGTCTCACGACTGATCTAATTGCCTACACCGTAGAAAATATCCCGAAGTGGAACCCCACTAACGTCTGCAGTTACCACTTGCAGGAGGCAGGAGCTACACCGACGCAAGAGCTGGCCTATGCCTTGTCTACAGCAATCGCAATTCTGGATGCAGTAAAAGACTCCGGACAAGTCTCAGAGGAGCGTTTCCATGATGTTGTTGGTCGCATTTCCTTTTTCGTCAATGCTGGCATTCGGTTTGTTGAAGAGACCTGTAAATTACGGGCGTTCGGTCGCATGTGGGAAGAACTAACGCAACAACGCTATGGCGTCGACAACCCGAAACAGCGTCGTTTCCGTTATGGGGTGCAGGTTAACTCGCTTGGCCTAACGGAGTCTCAGCCGGAAAATAATGTTCAGCGCATTGTGCTGGAAATGTTGGCGGTGACCCTCTCCAAGAGCTCACGAGCCAGAGCGATACAATTGCCGGCCTGGAACGAGGCTTTGGGCCTACCCCGCCCGTGGGACCAACAGTGGGCCCTGCGGATGCAACAGGTGCTCGCATTGGAAACAGACTTACTTGAATATGGAGATTTATTCGAGGGCTCTCATGTGGTGGAGACTAAGGTGCAGGAGTTGATCGCCGGTGCGAAAGAGGAGATGGCACGCGTGGAGGCTCAAGGCGGCATGGTGGCATGCATTGAGACAGGTTACGTAAAGAGCGAACTGGTGCAGAGCCACACCCGTCGCATGCGCAATATCGAAAGTGGCGAGTTGCAAATCATAGGCGTCAATTGCTTCCAAGAGACGGCTGAATCGCCGCTCACGGCTGGCGACGAATCTGGCATCATGAAAGTGGACAAAAAGGCAGAGGAGGAACAGATAGCTTCGCTGCGATCTTTTCGTTCGAATCGCGAGCATAGCAAAGTAGAGCAGGCCTTACAGTTGCTGCGCGCAGCAGCCACTGATGGCAGTAATATCATGCCGCCGTCAATAGAGTGCGCCCGCGCTGGTGTGACTACGGGCGAATGGAGTGAAGTATTGCGTGAGGTGTTCGGTGAATATCGCGCACCCACAGGCATTGATATTGCACCGTTAAGTGAGAGCGCATCTGAGGCGCTCATTGTCGTGCGCGAGCGCGTGCGCAAGACGGGCAAAGAGCTGGGGCGCCCCCTGCGGTTATTGATTGGCAAACCCGGGCTTGATGGGCACAGCAATGGCGCAGAACAGATCGCGGTCAAGGCACGCGACGCGGGGTTTGAAATTGTTTACGAGGGTATTCGTCTCACTCCGTCACAAATCGCGCGTGCTGCGCAGGAAGAAGGTGTGCATTTGATCGGGCTCTCCATTCTATCCGGAAGCCATATGGAATTGATCGACGATATTTTTATCGAGCTCAAGAAAATTGGCGCACCGGATATTCCTGTCGTCATCGGCGGCATCATTCCCGAAAAAGACGCAAAACATCTATTGCAAAACGGGCTAAAAGCCGTCTTTACGCCGAAGGACATGGATATGAACAGTATCATGGATGCCATGGTGACCATTATTCGTAAGGCTCATGGCCTGGATCTCTCGGCCTGAGTGCCCGCATGCAGCAATCTGATTATAAAACCTCTGTGGATCTCGCCGCTGCTGTTAGCAAGGGTGATAGACCAGCATTGGCGGCAGCCTTAAACTTACTGGATGACCAGCGAGCATCCGCCCGCAGTAAAGCAGCAGAGTTGCTCGCCCAACTGCAGCTCAACCAAGAGTTTCCAGATAAACACCTCATTGGCATCACAGGTCCACCGGGTGCAGGAAAATCGACCTTGTGTGCAGCCTTGATTTCAGTGTGGCGAAAGCGCGGCTTACGCGTTGGTGTACTGGCAGTTGATCCTTCGAGCCCAATCAGCGGCGGCGCATTGCTTGGCGACAGACTGCGAATGCAAACGAGCTATGAAGATGACGGTGTCTTCGTTCGTTCGTTATCCAGCCGGGGCCAGTTCGGCGGTCTAAGTGCTGAGGTCTGGCCCATGAGCGTCGTCATGCTGGCAGGTTTCGATATTGTGCTGATTGAGACAGTAGGCGTTGGCCAGCGGGAGGCGGATATCGCCCGTCTGTGCGATACCACCTGCTATGTAGCGCAGCCGGGCTCTGGTGACAGCGTACAGTTTTTGAAAGCCGGCATTCTGGAAGTACCGCATATTCTGGTGGTTAACAAGGAAGATATGGGGAATGTTGCTCGTCGCACACTGGCAGAGTTGAAAGCGGCACTTAACCGAGAACATCCTGATGGCGACTGGGAAGTGCCGGTGTTAGCCACCAGTGCCACCAAACATGCGGGAATTGAAGCACTAGCAGACGTTATCCATCAACACCATAATGCGCTTAAAGCACAACAAAAGTTGGTGTCACGGCGCCGTCGCTATCAGAGCTATTGGATACACAAGCGCTTGCAGGAAGAGTTCGGTAGCTTTGGCATCGAGCAGCTCGGCGGCGAACAGCTGTTGTTAACGCAGCTCGAAGAAAATGAGCTGGACCTATTGCAGCACTACGAGTCACTTCGAGCTCGCTTGAACAAGATTTAATTCGGCACCTAATATTTAATAACCCCATTGGAGTTAACCATGCGTAGTCCCCGTGATTTTTTTAGTCCTCTAGCGCTTGGTGCGCCGTTGCCACTGCGAGACATACCTGTTCGGCCCTCGCGCATGATTCATTTCTTTGATCCCAGTAATCCGCGCATGGTGGAGAAGGCCCCGGGCATCGCAAAAAAAGTTGATATTCTCTTGGGCAACCTTGAGGACGCGATCGCAATCGAAAACAAAGAAGCGGCACGTGATGGCTTTATCAACATAGCACGTGACAATGACTTTGGTGATACCCAACTGTGGACGCGTATCAATAGCCTCGATAGCCCTTGGTTCCTTGACGACATCACACGCATCGTGACCGAGGTGGGCGACAAAGTCGACGTTATCATGCTGCCAAAAATTCAGGGGGCTTGGGACATCCACTTTGCCGATCAGTTGCTCGCACAGCTCGAAGCGAGGGCCGGACTGAAAAAACCTATTCAACTCCACTGTTTACTGGAAACTGCCCTCGGTGTAGCCAACGTTGAAGAAATCGCCAATGCCAGCCCACGCATTCAGGGTATGAGCCTGGGACCTGCCGACCTGGCTGCGTCGAGGCGCATGAAAACGACACGAATTGGTGGGGGTCACCCCGGTTATCTAGTACGTGATGATCCCGATCCAGAAAATCCACAAGCCGCTCGGGGCACTCACCAGCAAGATCTGTGGCATTACACTCTGGGTCGCATGGTGGACGCTTGCGTCAGCGTGGGCGCCCTGCCCTTTTACGGCCCTTTCGGTGCTATTGACGATCCACTGGCCTGTGAGGACCAGTTCCGCAACGCCTTTCTCATGGGATGCGTTGGCGCTTGGTCTCTGCACCCCAACCAGATAGAGATCGCAAGGAACGTGTTCAGTCCACCTGCTGATGAGGTCGCCTGGGCAAGACGGGTACTGGAAGCATTGCCCGATGGAAGTGGCGCAGTGATGGTGGACGGCAAGATGCAGGACGATGCGTCCTGGAAGCAGTGCAAAGTGATGGTTGATCTAGCGCGCTTGATCGCAGAGAAGGATCCGGACCTTAAGAAGTCGTACGGCTTTTAATTATTTGCCGTGATGAGCCCCAAAAAGCTTGAGGGCTGCGCTGCACATGCCGATTGATTAGCCCTGAAAACAGGGGTGTTGCACGGAGCACTAGATGCCCCTAAAACTGCTCCATAAGTTGACGGACAGCGGCAAACGCTGTGATTTCTTGGCGCTGCACTGCCTGTTCAAGTGCCGGGAGCAGCGCCTTAACCTTCACGTTGCGAGACAGCTTCATTAGCAACATTTCGTTCAGCAGCTGATGCATCCAGTCTAAGTTTTGTTGAATCCGCTTGCTGGAAAATGCCTCGAGCTCCAAAGACTCGAAATAGTAATCTACAATCATGTCCCACACGGTATCAATGTTGGTGGGCGTCAACGCGGAACAAGTGAGCACTCTGGGTGTCCAGAAACTGTTATGGCGCAGTAAGCTCATGGCACTGGCGTATTGACGCTGCGTCATCGTCGCCAAGGTTTCACTGGGCCCATCTGCTTTATTGATGACAAGCGCGTCTGCCAGCTCCATAATGCCTTTCTTGATACCCTGCAGCTCATCGCCGCCACCGGGCAGCATCAGCACCATAAAGAAATCGACCATTGCGGAAACCTGATACTCGGACTGCCCTACACCAACGGTCTCAACTAAAATGACATCGTAGCCAGCAGCTTCACACAGCAGCATGGTTTCCCGAGTTTTTTGCGCAACGCCGCCCAGTGCGCCGGACGCAGGTGTGGGCCGAATGAAGGCTTCCTCCATCCTTGACAAGTCTTCCATACGCGTTTTGTCGCCGAGGATAGATCCTCCCGCAATAGGTGAACTTGGGTCAACTGCGAGCACGGCAACGCGCTTACCCTGCCCTATCAGATATAGGCCAAAGGCTTCAATAAAAGTAGATTTCCCCACGCCAGGTACACCGGTAATACCGATGCGAATACTTTTGCCACTGTGTGGCAGTACGTGCTCTAGGATGGCTTGAGCCTGCTCCCGATGCGAGTCGAGCGTGCTCTCCACCAGGGTTATCGCCTTAGCCAAAGCACGACGGTTACCCTTTAGGAGGCGCTGTAGATTGAATGTCGTCATCAGCTCTGTGGATACATTTTTGTTGTCGCGTTAGTGTCCTGTTGTGGCCAGTATAGCTGGAATTAGGGCTATTCCCCTCATATTTATCACAGCGCAACACGGAAATCTTCTGGGCGCGCAGCGGCGCTTCACTGGACAGCAAGAGCATGTCAGTGCACCTAGGGATATCCTTGACCGCCTTTTAACTATTTGACATGCTCATACTGAGACATCTCTAGTTGAGTTTAAGCGTAGCAGGTTTCTCTTTCATAGAATCAGGTCAATGAGCGCCACTGTGGCTTATTCCAAATAGCAGATGACAATTACTGTAGGTTAGACGTCATGTTGAGAATCACGCTTTTTGTAATCAGTTTTTTTTGTTTTCCTTTGATCGCTCAGGCGAGCAGCGTGACGCTACAAATCCTTGGCTCAGGTGGACCAAATGACATTTCTGGTCGCGCTTCCAGTGGTTACTTAATTTGGATAGATGAAGAGTCAAAAATCATGATTGATGCTGGCAGTGGCACGTCTTTACGCTTTGGCGAGGCTGGGGCGAGCATGTCAGATCTAGCATTTATTGGCATTAGTCATTTGCACACGGATCATTCTATTGACCTATTTAGCCTCATAAAGCGCGGATATTTCTCTAAGCGTGATACGCCTCTGACGATAGCTGGCCCGTCAGGCAATGACCATTATGTGGGCTTTAGTACTTTTGTAGACAACTTTTTGAACTCTTATGATTATTTAAATTATTACGAAATCGACATAAAAACAATAGATGCAAGCTTGCCCGGAAAAGCTCAACCTGTTTGGTCTGAGGGTGAAATAAAAGTGTATTCTTTTGCTGTAGAGCATGCCGATACGCCAACACTCGCGTACAGGATTGTTACTCCCAAAGGCGATATAGTGTTTATGAGCGATAATAATGCAACAGCTGCAGGAATGGATGAATTTATCAAAGATGCGAATATTTTAGTAATGCATTTCCCGATTAATGAACAAGAAGAAGAAAGTGGCCAACTATTTTGGCATGCAAGTCCGAGTAAAATAGGGCAAGTTGCACAAAAAGCTCAGCCTAAATTACTCGTGTTAAGCCATTTTATGGACTTAAGTCTGAATGACAAATCCAACAGCTTAAATAAGGTTGAGGCGTCGTATAAAGGGCCCATTATTTTAGCAAATGATTTAGTGAAGATTTCGCTGTAGTTTCATCTAATGATAGTCTCGCTACTGCTTCAGCCTTGCGCGTCCTTCACTGCCTCAAGAACCTCACGGGCACACTGCGGAATCGGTGTTCCCGGCCCAAAAATACACTTCACACCGGAATTATAAAGAAAGTCATAATCCTGTTTGGGGATAACGCCACCCGCAATAACCACAATCTCACTTGCGCCCTGCTTCTTAAGCTCCTCGACCAACAATGGCACCAGCGTTTTGTGACCCGCTGCAAGAGAAGAGACACCCACAACATGTACGTCGTTTTCAATGGCCTGACGTGCCACTTCCTCGGGCGTTGAAAACATCGGTGACAAATCGATGTCGAACCCAACATCGGCAAAGGCTGTTGCGACGACTTTGGCGCCGCGATCGTGGCCATCTTGGCCCATTTTGCACACCAACATACGCGGCCGGCGGCCGTATTGTTCAACGAAAGCATCGATGTCCTTACTGATACCCTGCCAATTTTCGTCTTCCTGGAATGCGGCTCCATAGACCCCCGAGACGGTCTGAGCGGTTGCCTTAAAGCGTCCAAATTCACGTTCCATAGCGAAAGATATCTCCCCTACTGTCGCGCGTCGTCGAGTGGCCTCAATGGCCAGAGCCAAAAGATTGCCTTCTCCACTGACCGCACACTGATAAATATCATCCAGTATGGCCTCAACCGCAGCGTCATCACGGCTGCTTCGAATAGTGGCCAATCGAGCTAATTGAGCATCGCGGACGGCATCGTTATCAATGTTGAGAATCTCAATGTCGTCTTGTTCACCAAGCTTGTATTTATTGACTCCCACGATAACATCTTCACCGCGGTCAATGCGCGCCTGCTTTTTGGCGGCGGCTTCTTCAATACGCATCTTCGGCATACCCGTCTCAATGGCCTTGGCCATGCCGCCTGCCGCTTCTACCTCTTCGATCAGCTCCCATGCCTTGTCGGCAATATCCTGGGTCAGACTCTCCATCATATAAGAGCCGCCCCAAGGGTCGATCACCTTCGTGATGCCCGTTTCCTCCTGGATGATAAGTTGTGTGTTTCGGGCAACACGGGAAGAGAATTCAGTAGGCAATGCGATCGCCTCATCCAGTGCGTTTGTGTGTAGTGACTGAGTTCCCCCAAACACCGCCGCCATCGCTTCAATCGTGGTGCGCACGACATTATTGTAAGGGTCTTGTTCCGTTAGAGACCATCCGGATGTCTGGCTGTGTGTGCGCAGCATAGAACTTTTAGGATTCTGAGGATTGAATTCAGACACAATCCGGGTCCAGAGCAGACGCGCTGCTCGCATTTTGGCAATCTCCATATAGAAGTTCATGCCTACGCCCCAGAAGAAGGACAAGCGCGGCGCAAATTCGTCGATACCGAGTCCTGCAGCGATCGCTGTGCGGATATATTCTTTGCCGTCAGCGAGGGTGTACGCCAGCTCCAATGCGGCGTTAGCGCCCGCCTCCTGAATATGATAGCCGGAGATGGAAATTGTGTTGAACCGTGGCATATTGGAAGAGCAATAAGCGATGATGTCACCGATTATTTTCATGCTGGGCGTAGGCGGATAAATATAGGTATTGCGTACCATGAACTCTTTAAGAATATCATTTTGTATGGTGCCGGCCAATTGCGCCTGTTCTACACCCTGCTCCTCTGCCGCCACAATGTATCCTGCCAAAATTGGAAGCACCGCACCGTTCATGGTCATAGAGACCGATACCTTGTCTAGCGGGATGCCGTTGAACAGGATTTTCATATCCTCAACAGAGTCGATGGCAACACCAGCCTTGCCGACATCCCCCGCGACACGCGGATGATCTGAGTCATAGCCTCTATGGGTAGCGAGGTCAAAGGCAACGGAAACCCCTTGTCCGCCCGCTGCCAGTGCCTTGCGATAAAATGCGTTAGACTCTTCAGCGGTTGAGAAACCAGCGTATTGCCGGATGGTCCAAGGCCGACCGGCATACATGGTGGCCTGTGGACCGCGCACATACGGAGACATGCCGGGCATCGTATCGGTGTACTCAAGTGAAGCGACATCAGCCGCTGTGTAAAGCGGTTTCACAGCAATATCTTCTGCCGTGTGCCAGACCAGGTCTTCCGGGCTCTGGCCTTTTGATTGTTTGGTAGCCAGCACATTCCAATTTTCTGGTGTAGAGTCAGCTTTGTCGTAAATTTCTTCGCTCATGCGCTAATCCTCAATGCCCCTCGGCCGGCTGGCTGATCTCGATCAGTACGCCGTCACAACTCTTGGGATGTATAAAAATGACTCTCGCTCCGTGCGCTCCCGGCGTCGGCGCATCCGCGAGAAACTGATAGCCCTTTTCGCGCAGTCTTGCTACGTCTGCATCGATGTCGTCAGAGCGGAAACACAGATGGTGTAAACCACCGCCCTTTTTCTCCAAATAAGTCTTCACCGGACCTTCATCATTAAGGGGGTGGACCAACTCGATACTTGTAGGGGGCAAAGGCAAAAAAGCGGCGGTCGTTTTAGCCTCCAATACGTCTTCTGTGCCGCCTAGTGGGAGCCCAAAATCCGTGACGAAACGCTGTATAGCTTTTTCCAGATCAGGCACGGCGATGGCGATATGGTCTAGGGCTGTAATCATGTTCGGTCCTCTTCTAAAGGTGTTGCAGGAAATTGTTGGTGGCGGCTAAACGTTGAGCTGCGACGTCCTCGGCGGATACCTCAACGGCAATTTCATCGGGAATGATTTTGAAAATGGTCTGTCCCTTGCTAATGATGCTGCCATCGGTTTCAACCAAAACTTTTGCAATAGTGCCAGAAAACGGTGCATAGACCTTATTGAACATTTTCATGACTTCGACTATAAATAAAGGGTCTCCGGCATTGAAATGATCGCCCTCACTGATATAAACATCGTGTGCCGGTGTTTCGCGCGAGTAGAACATGCCGCCGCTCTCAGAGAGAATTTCATCTGAACTAGCCACTGGCGGCGGAACCAATACCTTTGCCATTGTCGCCTGCAGTTTTTCCTCTGCAAGTCGCTCCGGAATATGAATACTTAGATCGAGATTGACTGTGAGGTCATAAAAACCTGTTGCCTCTGCGATACTGGGCAGTAAGGCAATAATATCAGTGCCAGCCTGAAATCCTCGATGAGAATTGCGCACGCGATGCCAGAGGTCGGCATCCAGCCCCTTGGGTGGATCATTACTGTCAAGAATTGAACACAACTCCAACCAGTCTTCAGAGCCTACACGCGCATTGAGTTCAGCGTAAAATGAAAGCGCGCTTTGTAAGATCGCATTGTCGTGATCCCATATCATGACAGCTGCGGGAGGACTATCCCCGCAGACATAGTCCATATTTAGAAAGTGATAAGTGTCGTTAAGCAGTTCGAGAGGATTTTCGTTCCAACAGATTTTCCCCTCAATTACCGTATAGCAATCTCGGTTCACACTGAGCCAGCCACTGAGCATATGTGGCTCTTGAAGCAGCTCCGTCAGCGGCCGCAGCAACAACGACTCCTTGCGCTGCAACGTCTCCGCTAGAGCCGTGTGAGCGTCCCCCTCAGCCTCCCCTAGCGTCGCACGGCAAATGTGCTTATAGGCATACTGGATATCCAGATCATTGGCGCGCTGTTTAAGCTCACCGACAGCTGTTAGATAAGGGACGATAAACCGCGTCGTAGGGCGGGCATTGATATTCTGCCCGATAAACCAATTCACTAAGCCGTAGTGAAATTCAAGATTAGTGGCCAGATCCTTGCCACGCATCCGAGTCTGGCGAATGGTTTCTGCCATTCTTTCGTAAGTCTCGAGTCGAGTGTCCCCCACGGTCAGCAACAGAGCGATGTTTGAGTCGTAGGCACCCGCGAGTGTGTACTTCATGAACACATCAGTATCAGGGTTGTGCAAGCTGATGCCCTGATCATCGCGAATCTCGCCCTCAATGGCGTCACTCCAGGACTCAATCACGCCTCCAGCGTGGGGCTGCAAAGCCTGATTGGTTGCGTTAAGCCTTGCCTCGACACTGTCGTTCATCCTTGTGATACGCTCTGGTCGGGGCAGCTTCTTCGCGTGAGCTGCGATCAAAATCATGGCTTCCACTAGCGACTCGACAACAAAATATTCTTCTGCATTATCCGGATTACTGAACTTAAGCGAATAACACAATTCCGTCACGCGGTGCTCAACTTGGATGCGAGTATTCATTTCCATGAAAAAATGTTTGTCGCGGTCTACTATGCATTCAAAGGTTGACACGGAGTCGAGCCCGACAGCTTCTCCAAACACCTCGGCCTCTCTCTCCATTGCCGTCAACGTTGCTAGATCCTGCTTTAGCACTTGAGTCTCTTGCGCTTGCCCACTCGCCTCTGACTGCTCGATGGCTCTTTTTAATGACTCAACGGTCACCGAGACTTCCAATAGTTTCTGCTCATGCATCTGCAAGGAGCAATCACGACCGCCCATGGACATGCACCATTGGCCATTGCCAATCACCTGTATTTCTTGGTGGCGCGTGGTCTCGATGTTCAGCTCAACTAAAACGTTCTTGTTGTCGCCAACCCCGGTGGTCTTAACCTCGTTGAGAATTTCTCTGACCAACTCTGCAGTGCGTGCGGACTCGCCGACACCAAGAATGCGCTGCCCCTTGCCGCCGCCGCCACCGATTGCTTTTAATCGTACCCGGTTGCTTGGATAATCGGCGGTCATCGTGCCGACAGCTTCGGTCAGAGTCACGCACAGTTCATCCACCGTATAAAGATCAATGCCGCTTTTATAAGAGGCGCCAAGCACGAGGTCTGCCTTATCTTCCAAGCTGACAGATGTGTCAGACAAAATGGCGGCGTCGACCGCCAGCTTGTGTTCTGCCACAAGCGCTTGCAAGGCCTTCACGTCAGGGTGTTTTTTAAGCAGCGTCAGCGCTGTGCCATTGTCGATGCCGGGCGTGACAGAAACACCGCATTTAAGAGCAGTTCGTTTGGCCTCATCTTTCAGGCCGGCGTCGTGCACAGTCCGCGAACAGGGGCCGATGAACGTGAGTCCCGCCTCCTCCATGGCCGCCACCATCGCTTCGTCTTCAGCCATGAAACCGTAACCTGCAAAAATAGCGTTGTAGTTATTATCGCGGGCAATATTGATAATCTGCTTGATACGCTGCTCGCGTTCCCCCTTGTCAGCGCCACTGTAATCAGGCACGCGATGAATTCGATCCGGGTGAGTCAGCGAACGTAACTCGGGTGCGATGGCATTCCGATAGACGATAGAGTCCTTCTCTGATAACAATATACCGAAATGCGTGATACCCATCTCGACAAAAACGTCCATCGCTTCCTTGCGGATAGGGCCGCGACAAATAATAAGTGGCCGGATGTCAGTGCAGCCAAATTGTTTTGCCCATGCAGTGGGCATATTGCCCAGCCTGCGATCGCGATGGACAAGCGGGTTACTCAGGTAAAATTCGTTGGACACGCCGGTTTTCCTCTAAAGTCGTATTGCCGTGGACCGGCCTAGTGAAACTCGCGCTGCACATCTTGCAGCGGCTGTGCCTGGTAGCGGCGCAAATAAAATGCCATGTTCTCGGCCAGTACCTGACGCAAATCTGACGGCATCACAATTTGGGAAATTGATCCGAGACTCAAAGCTTCATTCGGATTCATCAACTCTCTAGTATAACGTTCCGCTAGCTGAACCTCCTCAGATTTCACCCAGTCGTCGACCAGCTGCTGCGCCGCTTGTTTTGCCTGATCTTCAGACAGCCCAGCTTTCATTTGGGCTTGGGTCTCGGCTTGCAACTTGCCGGAGATCGACCCGCGCATTTTACGCAATTCATCCTTGTAAACATACTCTACTCCTGCCGGCCCCATTACGGCCACGCGGGTAGTCGGTAGGGCTATGACGAAATCGGCACCTACAGGGAAACTGTTAAAGGCGGCATAGGCGCCCCCAAAGGCATTGCGCACCAACACCAAAAATCGTGGAGTACGCAGGTCCACGATGGCATCAAGAAGCGCTCGCCCGGCTTGAATAATGCCGCCACTTTCTTGATCCTTGCCAGGCAAAAAGCCCGTGGTATCTTCGAGAAAAATAACGGGAATATTGTAAAGGTTGCAAAAGCGGATAAAGCGCGCGTTTTTATAAGCCGCGTCAATATCGATTTGTCCCGATGAAACAGCAGAGTTATTGGCGACAAAGCCAATGACATTCCCGCCCATGCGCCCCAGAGCAGTGACTGTATTTCGGGCACGGTCAGGCTGAACTTCAAGGAAGTCACCGTGGTCACACAATTGTTGAATCAAAATTGTAATATCGATAGGCGTATTAAAGCCCGTGGGCGAATTGAAGGCTTTCTTCAATAAAATCTCGATATCCCAGGTCTTGCGATTGATCGGGTCAGAGCTAGCCTGATACGGTGCAAGCTCGCCGTTATAGCTTGGCAAGTAGTTCAACAGAGATCGCACTTTGCGCAGAGCAGCCACTTCATCCTTGACCACAAAATCTGTAACCCCGGTCTTACTGTGAACGCCGGGGCCACCTAACTCATCCGGCGTAACATCTTCGCCCAGCACTGACTTGACAACCCCTGGACCTGTCAAGCCAAAGAAAGTTTCGTTGGGCTGAATCAGGAAGCTGCCCTGACGCGGCAGGTATGAGCCGCCGCCGGCATTAAACCCAAACATGCACATGATGCTGGGCACAATGCCACTGATACGACGCAGCGCAGCAAACGCTTCTGCATACCCGTCGAGTCCACCCACACCAGCCGGAATAAATGCACCCGCACTGTCATTGATCCCTACCACGGGAATTCTCTGTTTCGCTGCCAGCTGAAACAGGCGGGCCAGTTTAGCGCCGTTGGTCGCATCCATTGAACCCGCTCGAACGGTAAAGTCATGCCCGTAAAGTGCCACATCGCGACCGTTCACCTTGATGATTGCGGTGACAAGCGAGGCACCATCGAGATTGGGACCCCAGTTCTGGTACAACACGGTTGGCGTTTCATCGCTGAGATAACGGATGCGTTCCCAGATAGTCATACGATTTTTCTGGTGCTGGCGCTGAATATTCTTGACGCCTGCAATCTGACGCGGGCGTTGCTGCAGCTCCCAGCCGGATTTAAGGGCATCCTCGTACAGACCGGGCTCGGACACTAACTGGCCGGGGACCCCGAAATCCTTCTCCTCATGCTCCGCAAAGGGATTATCCAGCGATGCGATTAAGGTATTGCTGTTCTCGTTCGTCATATGTCTTGATCCAAAGGTTTTCCCGAAGGACGATGGAAGGTCCGCATAACTCGCCCGAGGTGAGCATGCTGGTTGCAAGTCGTGGCAGTCGGGATTAGGATGCAAACCTGCCAAATTTGGGGGGTCTTACAGTAATTTGCCAGCCAGAAAAAGTCAATTCAGCTTGCGACCACATTCTTAGTCTTTTCAGCGCAGATGCTAGTTTTTTCGCTGCAGATCAAGACTTTGAACTGTTGTTCGATCGTTGCGCAGGTCGTAAAATCCCAACAACAATGCAGCGCAAGTTCGGCGCCTAGGAAAATGTCATGATCAATGCTGGGACACCGAGATGAGCAAGTCGGTCCATCTCGAGGAAATCCGCTATTTTCAAGATAGCTGCGAGCTGTTTGAAAGGATTGTAGATTTACCGCGTGCGGCATTTTTAGACAGCAGCTTCCCCCATGCCAGCTCGGGTCGTTACGACATTCTCACTGCGCAGCCCCGGAACACCGCGATTCCCTGTCTTCCGCCGCGCGCGACCCAGCAGCAGTGCCAAGCCTTTTTTACCGAAATGGATCTGTTTCACAAAGAACACTACGACGGGATTCAACCCGTTTCGCCGGACATTCCTTTTTGCGGCGGTATTCTGGGCTATCTGGGGTATGAGTTCGGAAAAGCTTTACACAATATTCAACCAGGGATGGACGCGAGCACGTTTCCCGCCGCACAGCTGTGCGCCTATGACTGGTGCATCGTCCAAGATCACCTGTTAAAGCGCGCCGCCCTCGTAACACAGCCGAGAGTAGGTATCGCGGAGCGCAGTGATATTCAGGCAAGGCTGCGTCAAGCCCCTACTCGTTCCAGTAAAGACTTCAGGTTAGGCAAGGCTTTCTCTTCAAATTTCAGCGCTGACCAATACCGGGAAGCGTTCGACACAATACAGGCTTATATCCAGGCTGGAGATTGTTATCAGGTTAACTTGGCCCAGTGCTTCCTCGCCGACTATAGCGGCGATCCCTGGCAGGCGTATCGTAAGCTGCGCACTGTAGCTGCCACCCCTTTCTCTGCGTACCTAGCTCTAGAAAACGATGCTGCCTTAATGTGTCTTTCGCCAGAGCGATTTCTATCGCTGCACGGCCACCGTGTCGAGACCTCTCCTATCAAGGGTACTCGACCGCGACATGGCAACAAACAATCTGATGACCTGGCGCGAAAGGAATTGCGTAGCTCGGAAAAAGATCGGGCTGAAAACCTTATGATTGTAGACCTATTGCGCAATGACCTCGGACGCAGCTGTGTGCCAGGCAGTATTCATGTCGATCGACTTTTCGACGTGCAAAGTTTCTCTACAGTACATCATATGATCAGTACTATTACTGGCGAGTTGCAGTCTAATCGAAATGCGTGGGACCTCCTTAGTGAAAGCTTTCCTGGCGGCTCTATTACCGGTGCGCCCAAACGACGGGCCATGGAAATTATTGCCGAACTCGAAACACGGGAACGTCTGGTCTACTGCGGGTCGGTGCTCTACATCAGTGCAGATGGCCGCATGGACAGCAACATCGCTATCCGCAGCTTGTTATGTGATCAGGGTGAAGTGCGCTGCTGGGGGGGCGGCGGTATTGTGGCCGATTCCAACTGGCAGCAGGAGTATCAAGAAACCTATGATAAAGTTGGGGCCTTTCTAAACACTCTAGAAAAAACCCTTTCAGATCGTTAATGGACGATCACTCGCGTCCACAAAAGCAAGCTTCAGCTCACTCAGCGTCCCTACTGATTTAAACTGTGGAAATTCATCGACCACATTTTGCGGCGCATGAATCAGAAAGCCCACATCAGCTTCAGCCAGCATGGTGGTGTCGTTGTAGGAATCACCCGCAGCCAATACACGATAGTTTAGGCTGTGTAACGCTTTTACCGACGCTCGCTTTGGGTCTTCCTGACGCAATTTGTAATCCACTACGCGGCCGGAGTCATCTGTAATCAGCCGGTGGCACAATAGAGTCGGCCAGTGTAGCTGTCGCATTAAGGGTTGCGAAAATTCATAGAAAGTATCAGACAGAATAATCACCTGAAAACGCTCGCGCAGCCAGTCAACAAAATCAATGGCTCCTGGCAAGGGCTCCAGTGTCGCAATGACCTCCTGAATGTCGTCAATCTTTAAACCATGCTGGTCGAGCAGGGCAAGTCGCTGCTTCATCAGCACATTGTAATCGGGTATATCCCGTGTCGTGGCACGCAGTTCTTTTATACCGGTACGTTCGGAAAAAGCTATCCATATTTCGGGTACGAGCACCCCTTCTAGGTCAAGACAGGCGAGTTCCAAGTGTTCATCTCCTATGAAGTTAAAGGGGGGCTTTGCGCGGCATAGTCTAAACATTGAGGGATAGTCGACACAAGCCCCCTGCCCTATATTTATCGAGTCGGCGGTCAGTAAACAGGCAGCTCCATATCCAAGAACAACTCTGCCAGTTCCGGTTTAGTATGACACCCGAAAGCTTCTCCCACCAAATCGCGAGATAGATGCGGAGCAAAGTCTTGAATAAACGTATACATATAACCGCGCAGAAACGTGTCCCGGCGACAACCAATTTGGGTGATACTGCTGGCGAACAGGTGGCTGGCGTCGAGCGCAACCAAGTCGGAATCGATAGACGCATCGTAAGCCATCCCTGCGATAATGCCGATACCAAGCCCAAGGCGGACGTAGGTTTTTATCACATCGGCATCTGTCGCAGTGAATACCACCTTTGGCACTAGCCCCTGAGCGACAAAAGCATCGTCAAGCTTGGAGCGCCCGGTAAAACCGAACACATAGGTCACGATGGGGTGTGCGGCAACATCTTCGAGGGTTAGCCTAGATAATTGTGTCAAGGGATGATCTTTGGGGACGAGGATGCAACGGTTCCAGCGATAACAGGGCATCATAATGAGATTGGAAAAATGGTCCAACGCTTCTGTGGCAATGGCAAAATCTGTTGTTCCATCGGAAGCCATTTCGGAAATCTGTACAGGGGTCCCCTGATGCATGTGCAGAGAGACGTCAGGGTAATGCTGAATAAAGCGCTTGATGACCGGCGGCAGCGCATAGCGGGCTTGGGTATGGGTGGTGGCAATGGAAAGGCTGCCCTTCTTTTCTTCAGCAAACTCCTCCGCTACCTGACGAATACTTTTGACCTTAAATAGCACCTCTTCAGCCGCCTTCAGTATAGCCTCCCCGGCCGGCGTGACATGCGTAAGATGCTTGCCGCTGCGGGCGAAGATCTCGACACCTAACTCATCTTCCAGTAGGCGAATCTGCTTACTCATGCCCGGTTGTGATGTGTACAAGCGCTGAGCCGTCGCCGAGACATTAAGATCGTGGTGTGCCACTTCCCAGATATAACGCAATTGCTGCAGCTTCATGCCAACCTCCAGGTGAACGAAGGCAATCCGGTGACCGCCTCCCATGCCTTATGCACAATAGTCATTAATGACCTAGTCTACCAAACTTAAACTAATAAAGGCTTTCAATATGAGTATCAGGAGTTGGCTATGCCGTGTGGCACGTGGCCAGTCGCCACATGAGGACTCGCAGAATCGCAATGCGTCTGCTGATCATCAAAAAAGACATCTGCCTGATAAGCCCTCAAGAAGTCAGTCTTGTTAAGACCACCAAGGAAAATAGATTCATCAATACGTATATTCCATGCCCTCAGAGTGCGGATCACCCGCTCGTGGGCGGGCGCCGATCGGGCAGTTACCAGAGCTGTTCTGATAGGAGCCTCGGTAGGGGGGAAAGACTGCTGCAAGCGGTGTAAAGCCGCTAGGAAAGGCTTGAACGGCCCTCCCCTGAGAGGCTCTTTGGCTGCAGCCTTCTCACTCGCGGTAAAGGCCTCAAGGCCGTCACGCTTGTAGACCTGCTCCGCCTCATCGGAAAAAAGCACCGCGTCCCCGTCAAAGGCAAACCGCAACTGCTCGCTATCTGTACCTCGGCCTCTGCGCGATACCAACGTGGCCGCAGCCACGCCACACTCCAAGGCATGACGAACATCCTGCGCTTCATTGGACAAAAATAATGTGCAACCAAACGCGTTAATGTATCGCCAGGGGCTCTCTCCACCGCAAAAGGCTGCCCGGCTGATATCCAACTCATAATGTTGGATGGAGTTGAATACACGCAGGCCTGTATCAGCACTATTGCGCGAGAGCAGCACGACTTCAACTTGCGCGTCTTTGTCGAGGCTGCGATTGAGTCGCAAAAGTTTATTCACCAGAGGAAAGGCTTCTCCGGGCTCTAGGGGTTGTTCCTCGCGGGCAACCTGGTAGTTTGAGTAGGCCTGTAAGCCCTCTTTCTCAAACACCTCATGGCTATCATCCAGATTGAACAGTGCCCTGGATGATATCGCGATAACGAGCTTGTCATTCAATTGAGCGGGCATACGGCATAGCATACTTAACTGTTCTGTTACCTGCCAGTGGTTCTGTGCCCCACAACACCTAATGTGCTCTGCTCTACACCGAATGAGGGTCTTTTTTGCCTGCCGGCTCAAAGTAATCCTTGGTCAGCTTGAACACTAATGGCGCAAGCAGAAGAAGCGCTATGAGATTAGGAAGTGCCATAAACGCATTGAGCGTATCGGCGACGAGCCAGACGAACTCAAGTTCCATTAACGTGCCCAGGGGAATTGCGAGCACCCAAGCGATCCGAAATGGCATAATGGCTTTTGTTCCAAACAGGAAAACTACACAGCGCTCACCATAGAATGACCAGCCGATCATGGTAGTGAAAGCAAAAATGCACAGACCTAAGGCGACAATATAATGACCGCCCGGCAAGGCATTGGAGAAAGCCATCGCAGTAAGGTTCGCACCGCTGACGCCAGTGGGCCATACATCCATAATGACGATGACAAGCCCGGTCATGGTACAGATCAACAGTGTGTCGATGAAGGTCCCCAACATGGCGATCATGCCCTGCTCTACTGGCTGATTGGTGCGCGCTGCCGCATGCGCAATCGGCGCGCTTCCGAGCCCGGCCTCGTTGGAAAAAATCCCCCGGGCAACGCCAAAGCGCAGAGCCGCCCAAACAGTCGCTCCGGCAAAACCTCCTGTCGCAGCAGTGGGTGTCAGAGCGCCGCTGATAATGGTGTTAATCGCACTCGGCACTTCGGATATATTCAGCGCAATGACAATCATCGCCATCAATACGTAAGCAACAGCCATAAACGGCACCAGCCAACTCGCGACCACAGCAATACGACGGATTCCGCCGAGTATAACCGTTGCAACTAGCACCATGAGCACAAGCCCTGTTACCAAAGGTGGCACCGAAAAAGACTCGCGCAACACCTCAGACACGGAATTTGATTGCACCGTATTGGCAATACCAAAACCGGCGAGACCGCCAAAAATTGCAAATGCCACGCCCAACCAGTGCCAACGCTTGTGTAAACCATTTTTGATGTAGTACATGGGGCCACCACTAAAGTGGCCCTGCTCATCAGTCTCACGAAACTTTACGGCGCAGAGCGCTTCTGCGTATTTGATGGCCATCCCCAACAGCGCTGTGATCCACATCCAGAACAATGCACCCGGACCGCCCAAAGCAATAGCGGTCGCCACACCCGCTATATTACCTGTGCCTACAGTGGCTGAAAGAGAGGTCATCAACGCACCGAAGGGGGAAATATCGCCAGAGCCATCACCCCGTCCACCCCGAAATAGCAAACGTATACCCGCTGGGAGCTTGCGCACCGGCAGGAAGCGCAACCCCAGCGTAAGGTAAAGGCCTGTTCCCAACAGCAGGGCTAGCATTAGCGGCCCCCAAGCCCAGTCATTGACTGTGGTTATTATGTCCATAGTGCCGCTCTCTTATTCAGACTTTTTATTGCGCATCCACAGTGGCGATGCTGAAACCACTGCGCTGAGGAAATACGCCAAAAATACCGCCCGTATGAACAAATACAATATCGCGGCTGCCCTCGAATCGCCCATTGCCGATTTCCGCTAGCATACCGGCGAAGGCCTTGCCGGTATAAACCGGGTCGAGAACGAGACCTTCCAGTCGGCCTAATTCAGCAATAAGCTCAAAAATTTCAGGATCTGCAACAGCGTAGCCTGGACCCACATAACCATCCAGAACTCGCGGCTCTATCGCGACATCTGGAGCTTCGGGGTATCGCCGTCGCCAATCGGCGGCGTCACTGGCAACCTTATTGAGGAAATACGTCTCATCATCACAAACATTAATGCCCCATACCGTAGCCGGTAACTTATGCAGCGCTGCCCCAAGGGTCAATCCCGTCTGTGTCCCACCGGACCCAGTCGCGGTAATGACATGTGCACGTTCAATACCGTATGTCGTAAAGTCCCGGACCAGCTCCTCACACGCTGCAATATAGCCCCACGCTCCAATGCCGTCACTACCGCCTGTTGGCACCACCAATGCCTTGCGACCCTGCGCGGCGTAGTGTTCCTGCCACTGACGGAACAGGTCATCAAGGTGATTAACGTATTGCTTTAATGGGTAGCAACTGACTGCCGCACCCGCCAGATGATCCAGCAGAAAATTCCCTTCTGGGTCCAGTGGTTCTTCGCCGCGCAATAACAGATGAACCGCTAGTCCCAACTGAGCGCCGGCAAAAGCTGTAGCACGGCAATGGTTGCTTTGTAATCCGCCACACGTCAACAAGGTGTCATAGCCATTATCGATAGCGAAGGCCGTAATGAATTCGAGCTTGCGTACCTTGTTTCCGCTCAGGGTACTACCCGTCAGGTCATCACGCTTGACCCAGATCCGATGACCACACCCCCATTTTTCAGAGGCGCGTTCAAGGTATTGGAGGGGGGTTGGCGACTGAGCCAGATCTATCTTGCGAGGGTAGACCAGGGCCATTTTTAGCCGATGGTCTTTAATGTGCCTTTAGGCAGTACAGCATGTAGATGGACACGCTGGAATTTCATTTCGACATTATTGGCAACATTGAGCGTCATATAATTATCATCCAGCGCCGTCACCTTGCCCAAAATTCCCGACGTAGTAACAACCTCATCACCCTTGTTCAACTCTGACACCATTTTTGTATGTTCTTTCTGACGTTTACGCTGTGGACGGATAGCAATAAAGTAGAAAAGGGCAAAAAGACCTACCAGAAACAATATCTGGAACATATCTCCGCCGACCGGACCGACTCCCGCATCTTGCGCATAGGCACTGTTAATAAACAAACTCATTAAACATTTCTCCCGTAGATAAGCTCATAAAATAGCGTAGAAAACAGCGTGTAATTTACAGGGTTTCACTCCATCCCGCAATGAATCCTGGCCTGAGTAGAGCTTCTCCGCGGCGGCAATTGACCAGACATTCAAGCAGGGATGTCAACGTCATATTCCATGATTTGCGGCGCATGGTCAGAAAATCGCTGATCCCTGTAGATTGACGCTGACCGCACTTTGTCAACGAGCTTGGGGGTTATGACCTGATAGTCCAGTCGCCATCCGACGTTATTGGCTCTGGCCTGCCCCCGATTGGACCACCACGTATATTGCTCTGGCTCAGTATTGATCACGCGAAAAGAATCCACATACCCTAGCTCGTCATAAAGCACATCAAGCCAGGCCCGTTCTTCGGGCAGGAAGCCGGAGTTCTTGCGGTTACCGCGCCAATTTTTAATGTCGATGGCCTGGTGGCAGATGTTCCAGTCAGCGCAAATAATCAGTTCACGACGCTTGCGCCGCAGCGCTTTTAGATGCTCCATAAAAATATCCATGAAGCGCAGCTTTTTTTGTAGGACTTCATCACTGCTTGATCCAGACGGCATATACAAAGAGATAACGCTCAACCCTTTAAAGTCTGCCTGGATATATCGTCCCTCGGAGTCTGCGGGATCCCAGCCCAGCCGGGTAATGACCTTCCGCGGTTTGACCTTGCAGTACAGCGCGGTGCCACTGTATCCCTTTTTGACCGCGTCGTTGTAGAAGCAGTAGTAACCGGCCGGAGAAAAAACCGGGTCGCTCAGTTGATGTACCTGAGCTTTAGTTTCCTGAATACAAACCACGTCCGGCTGTTCTGCCTGTAACCAATCGAAAAAGCCCTTTGCCGCTGCCGAGCGGATACCGTTAGTGTTACAGGTGATTATCTTCGCCATTGTCCTATTCCGTTAGTCACACCAATCAGCAGTGTACCGGAAGGATCTTGAAAGGATCAATTGCCGCAAGAAATTTAGGGGTGTCAAGGTGACAGACGCAAACTTTGCGCTACACTTTGAAGTGTATGGCAATGACGGCCCCAACAACCATAAGAAAGGAGATGCCCGTGACCAAGACTGCCGCAGAGAATAATCAGGCGATAGCCTCTCAATTATCCAACAATTTGCCTCGCCTATTGCGAGAGCTCTCGCGCGATTTTGATAGGCGTATCTGCGAGGGCCTTTCCGCACGCGGGCACATCGACATTCGAACCTCGCATAGCACGGTCTTAGGCAATCTCGGGATGGGTGATGTGCGCGTGACAGAACTGGCCAGACATTCCCAGATGACCCAGCAGGCCATGGGGAAAATACTGAGGGACTTAGAGCGCCTAGACTACATCAAGCGCAGTATCGATGACAGCGACAAACGCGCTAAGGAGATTCAATTGACAGAGCGAGGTAGGGTTCTGGCGCAGGACAGTCTAGAGGTTGTCGACCAGACCTGTGATCACTACGCGAGCAAAGTGGGGGCGCAACAACTGGAGGACCTCGAACACAACCTACGCTCTGCCGTGCAGCAGCTGCATCTGCACAATCTGCCTGCGTCTTGGACTGACCCTTAGCGCCTACAGGTTATATCGATACAAATTTATATAAATCAATGATTTATTATAGATACCTAATATAATATCTAACTTTTATCTAGAGATTCATAAAGTCGGGCAGATTGAACACCCAGCTTTTTTCTTCAGCACGCTTGGCAATACGCCAGCCCTTATCGGTGCGACGATAAGTGTCGACATACCAAAGTCCGAGGAAAAAAGTTTGGGTACTCGCCTCCCCTAAGCGCATTTCCATAGGGTTAAAGCACATCACTCGCCCTGTCGCCTCGTCGCCCTGCAGTTGCACCTGGACATTCGCATTGAGATGCTGAGTGTTTGGAAACAGTTCATTAGTAACCGATGCCTTGAGAAATGTAATGGTCTCTTCAAGGTCCCCGACACTGCCACCCATGGCGCCATAGTCGATATGGGCATCCGCGGTAAAAACGTCTTCACGTAACGCATCAAAACGCTTGCTGTCGATCAGATGGGCGTAATGAAACACCAAATCCTGAATCTCAAAGCGGTCTGACAGCTCTTGTTGCGATAACATAAGTCTTACTCCTGCAAAAAATCCAGCGGTAGTGCGATGTAATCCTGATACATCCTGTCCCGATGTGCTTCTAAACGCGGTGTCAGGCAGGCCCGCGTAGCCTCATCGACTGACGCATACGCCGTGCGCATGTAGTCTGGCATCGGATTATGCTCAGGGCCAAGAGGCTTTACCATACCGGCAAAATTGGCCCAGTAAAAATCCGCTGCGGTGACGGTAGACCCCACCATGAAATCACTGCCTGCTGCCTCCTGCCGCAACAACCTGCCATCTAACTCAGCACTCATAGCCTGCAAACGCTCGATGGCAGCCGCATAAGTCTGTTTAGACCAGCCGTATTTCATGCCCAGACGAACGGCTATGTCTGGCGGCTCGTCCAACAACAGCATTGGGGCCAGTATTTGTAGACGTCGCTGCCAACCGAAACCATCAGCGCCTGCGATCAGCGCAGAAACTCCCAGAACATCGATTCTGGCGCCGCAGTCTTTCGGTACCAGTGGACGCTCGGGCGACAATCTCTCTGCCAACATCAATAGGTCGAACCAATGGCAGACAGGCGGGA
This sequence comes from Halioglobus sp. Uisw_031, assembly GCF_047729875.1. Classification (NCBI taxonomy): domain Bacteria; kingdom Pseudomonadati; phylum Pseudomonadota; class Gammaproteobacteria; order Cellvibrionales; family Halieaceae; genus Halioglobus; species Halioglobus sp. Uisw_031. The sequence continues at coordinate 1,878,519 of NZ_CP159826.1, forward strand.
AGTCCTTATACACGGCAACCGGTGCTGATGTTTGTCCTGTCCATTTTTGCAAGGCATCGTTGTCACCGCCGCCTTGCTGAAGTATCGGCGTGTACTCAATATTCTTGAAAGCAAGTATCGCTTTCGCCGCCTCGCCCCAAGGCCCTGGCACACCCGCGGTCAAGACCAAACGCAGGCCGGGTGCTGACATCCCTTCCTCTACGCTGAGGTACTTCATTGCAATCGCTTATTCATCGAGCTTAAACACCTTGATAGCGTTTTCTCGCAGAAATTTTGGCCACACCTCATCGCGAAACGGCACGTCGGGCATTTCACTGAAAATTCGGTCTAACGATAGGCCCATAGGAAAATAGCCGGCGTACATCACCTGACCAGAGCCGCGCTTATTGGCAAAGTCGATAATGTCAGGCGGGTAATGCTTGGGCGCAAATGCGCTGGTCATATAATATAAATTGGGATACTTGAGCATCATTTTCCATGCTACATCGGTCCAGGGCTCACAACCGTGGCGGGTCACCACTCGCAGTTCAGGAAAAAACCATAGCACCTCATCCAGTAATTCAACTTTCTGTGGTCCGAACGGCACCCGTGGCCCGGGAACCCCCATACACGGGCAGAAGGGAATATCCAGCTCCACAAGCTTGGCATAGATCGGGTACCACTTCTTATCGTTGACCGGCACCGGTGGGCAGATCATGGCGGGGGCAGCTGTCACCGCTTTTATATCAAACTCCTCATGCATCGCGACAATCTTGCGCACCTCGTCCATGCCCCTGTTGGCATTCGCCTCGTAAGAAGCAAAAAATCGGTCTGGATGCGCGCGCAGGGCCTGTTCCTGTAAATCGCTAAAGCCTAAGCCAATCATGGCGCGCTCTATGCCATGCTTATCCATCTGCGCCAACGTATAGGCGATAGCATCTCCTTTGTTACTGGTATCGGGTATGTCCTTGAACATGTATTGGGCGGGCATGCTAAACAGATCATGACTTTCCCGGTCCATCAACAAGGGCTTAATCCAGTCATAAAAAGTGCTGCTGTCATCGCCGGGTATGGCGAGCATTAAATCGATGACCCCAATATCCTTTGGCATTGGCATGACGCTTAATTCCTTCCTGATACGGCTGGCAGAGTGAGTATATATGCTTCTTTTAACATTATATTCATGGCATAACTAATTGATTATAATTAATATTTATACTTGCATGGGTGCTGCATCATCGGCGTCATGGCGCTGTTTGCGAAGACGCATAGGCAATGTTGAATCTACCGAGGCATAGCGATAACAGCCTAGCTCGTCGACTGTTCGCTCAATCTGTCCCCGGTGGTGCAGGTAATTGAGATGCGCAATACACTCCCCCAATGCCAAACCGAGATTATGATCATCGAGTTTGCGTTTAAACATCACCGGTAGCAGCTCCATCGCGCTGGCTGGATCGCTCAAACACGCCTCTTCCAACGCCAATAAATGCTCCTCATGGTGCTCGATCAAGTACCGCAACCGCTCATGCAGCCCGTAAAATGGCGTATTGTGCGCCGGCAGCACGAGGGTGTCGTCTGGCAGCACCTCGAGAAAATGCTCCAGCGATCTGAACCACTCCTTAAGCGGATTGCCTTCTGGCTCGGAGCCCGAGACACTGATATTGGATGTAATTCTAGGGATCACCTGATCCCCAGAGATCAGAATATTGAGTCCGCTGCTGTACAAGCAGGCATGTTCCGGTGAGTGCCCCCGGCCTATTATCACCTGCCAACGGTTACCATTAATGGATAAAAATCCACCGTCAACCATGCGTCGGTAAGCCGTAGGCATAGGCGTGATGTAGGGTCCAAACCCGCCAAAGTGCTTGCGGGATTTTACAATCTGATCTGGGGTATATCCGGAGCGGGTGAGGTGGCGTTCTGTTGCCCAGTTGAAATGCTCATTCGTGGTTCTGGAAAAGGATAGACCGGTGAAGTATTCAGCCTCGGTCATATAGAAAGGAACCTGCCATTTCTCGCACAGCCAACCTGCCATGCCGGTATGGTCAGGATGGTAGTGTGTCGACACCACCGCCTTCACCGGCTTGCCATTCAGATGCCGCTCAAATACCTTTTCCCACAGTTCCTGGGTTGGACCAATCGCAATACCGGTATCGATTAGCCACCAGCCATCCGTATCTTCAAGCAGATAAAGATTGATGTGGTCTAGTGCCATGGGCAGTGGCATACGCAGCCACAGCACGCCCGGCACAATTTCGCGAATCTCACCCGAGTCGGGCGCATCATCAAATAAATAGTTCAACATAACGTGAGAGCTACAGCCCTAACTCCGTGATCAGCGCAATAACATCGTCATGGTGAGATTTGGTTTTCACCTTACTCATCACATGCTTTATGCGTCCATCCTTGCCAATGATAAAGGTGGTGCGTAACACACCCATGAACTCGCGGCCCATGAATTTTTTAAGGTCCCATGCACCGTATTTCTCGGTGATGGCGTGATCCTCGTCAGAAAGCAGGGTAAAGTTAAGATCTTGTTTTTCGATAAATCGACCCAACTTAGCAACAGGATCGGGGCTAACGCCTAGCACCACAGTATCGATTTTGGCCAGAGCATTCTTGCTGTCACGAATACCACAAGCCTGTACCGTGCATCCAGGGGTCATCGCTTTGGGATAAAAGTACAGCACGACATTCTTCTTACCCTTGAATTCTTTCAGACTGACCTTTTTGCCTTCTTGATCTAACAGGGTGAATGCAGGGGCCACCCCACCAACTTTTGGAAATGCCATGAGTAATTACTCCTTTATATCACTACAATGCAAAATGCATAGCACGCGTCAGACGCGGTAATGATCGCTTAGTAAAATGTCAGCTGCGCTTCGCGCGATGATCTATAGCCGATACGCGCACCGGGAAATGCCCAGCTGCGGCGTCAGAAAAGTATTCTTTGAGTGTCTCTGACACCACTTGGAACGCAATATTATCCCAAGGAATATCAGCCTCAGCATACAGCTGTGTCTCCAGACTTTCAGGCCCCGCACTGTGCTCCCCATCATCCAGGTCGCAGCGATAAAACATGTAAACCTGACTAATGTAGGGCACGTCAAAGATGCGATAAAGGTCGACGTTAGTGACTCGCGCCTTCGCCTCCTCCCAGGTCTCCCGGGTCGCACCTTGCAAAGTGGTCTCGCCATTTTCCATGAAACCTGCAGGCAGCGTCCAGAAACCTTTGCGCGGCTCAATGGCGCGCTTACACAGCAACACCTTACCTTTATAGACAGGCACGCAGCCGACAATGATATGGGGATTACTATAATGGATAAACTCGCAGCTGCTACAGACAAACCGCTCGCGGTCGTCTCCAGCAGGGACTTTAAGGATGACCGCGTTGCCGCAGCTGGTACAGAATTTCATAGGGGCCTGACTCATTTGATGCAAGCGGCACAGTATAAAGGCTTAACCGAGCAATGAGTTAGCCTTACTAGCGCAATTCTCCGTAACGGCCCTGATGAAATAGTAGAGGATCACCCGTTGGTCGCTCATGCATATCCTTTACCAAACCAACGATAATGACATGATCTCCGCCGTCATGGGTTGCGTGAAGCTCACATTCGAAGGTCACCAGCGCGTGACGAATCAATGGCGCGCCATATTTACCCAACCGGTAATGCGAAGGATCCAGTTGGTGTTCGCCCTTTTTGGCATACTGATTCGAGTGGCTCTGCTGCTCACTGCTTAATACGTTGATGGCAAAAAAACGTGGCGTGGCGAAAACATCGTAGACGTCAGAGTTATTTTGCAGTGACCACAGCACGAGCGGCGGATCCAGGGACACTGACGAAAACGAATTCGCCGTCATGCCCAGAGCCTTTTGTGTGTCTGACACAGCGGTGACAAGGGTCACACCCGTGGCGAAACGCCCTAGGGCGTTTCTAAAATCTCGTACGTCTAAACTCATTGCTCACATTCTCTACGCATAATCACTACTGTTAATGCTGTAGCTCATTGGAGCCCAGCCGCAGCAGTGGCACATCCCCTATTCAGGCTATGGGGTACTGTCATCCTGCCATCTAGCGGCTCTAGATTCATCATCTTGTCTGGCCGAAACCCAGATTTCGCCGAACGGGCCCAATTCCTTCTTCCAGAATGGCGCGCGGGTTTTTAAATAATCCATGATAAATTCGCAGGCGCTAAAGGCCGCTTCTCGGTGCGTTGATGCGACCCCAACCCAAACGATCTGGTCTCCCGGAGACAATCGCCCTACCCTATGCACCACCGATGCCGCCAGGAGGGGCCAGCGATCAGCAGCTTCATCAATAATTGTCTTAATGCTCTGCTCGGTCATGCCCGGATAGTGTTCTAACTCCAGCGTAGACACCTGCCTATCGTCATTGGCACGACGTACATATCCGGTAAAAGTGGCGACAGCACCTTCTGCAGATAGGCCCGACAAAAGTCCGCGCTGTAGCCCCGCCACATCAAAATCAGCTTCGTGCACGTTGATACTAATGTTTTCCAAGATCGCCACCTCAGCCACCGGTCACCGGGGGAAAGAATGCAATTTCATCACCGTCATTCAATTGACAATTGTCGTTAACCACCTTCTGATTAACCGCGCGAATCATGTTGTCCTGCGTCAGAATGTCACGCCAAGATTGGCCGTGCTCAGCGCACAGCTGTTCCTGCAGCGTATACAGGTCTAATCCGGTATCTGGCCAGTGTAATTCCAAACCAGAGCACGCCAGTTCTTCTCTTGTGCGAGCAAAGAACAACACTTTTAGCATCAGGGGGCACCCTCTACTTCGCGTTGCCACACGCCTGAGTCACCACCCTCCTTTCTTAGTAGGTTAACGCCATGAATTTCCATGCCCCGATCCACCGCTTTGCACATGTCATAAATCGTGAGCGCAGCGATCGAGGCTGCCGTCAATGCTTCCATTTCTACTCCCGTTTTTCCTGACACCTTACAGCAGGCCTCGATGGTCACCCGATTCAACTCAGGCTGCAGCTCAAAGCTGACCTCTATCGAGGTCAACATCAAAGGATGGCAAAGCGGAATAAGCTCCGCACACTTTTTTGCGGCCTGAATGCCCGCGATGCGAGCGACCGCCAATACATCGCCTTTTTTATGTGCGCCCTGTTGCAACAGGGCGAAAGTTTGCGGCTGCATCGATATGGCGGCTGCAGCGATAGCCACGCGTTCGGTCATGGCCTTATCTCCAACATCCACCATATGGGCAGCGCCTTGATCATCGAGATGGGTGAGTCGGCTCATTAATTACTCCGCTGGCGAGGACTTCGTGGGGGCAGAGTCTATCCAATGCCGTCTCTGATTGAAAATATAATTGATCGGTGAAGTCAGCGAAATTGGCCTCACAGCACTTTCTCTCAGGACAATCATTGGCGTACAGTGAGCGTCCGCAAAAGGAGACCACTATGTCGACACTTTCTCTGGGCCTGCAACTGGGCTATTGGGGCGCACTAGCGCCAGGAAATGCTCATGTTGAACTTGCGCAAGAGGCCGAGCGTCTGGGCTTCGATTCTGTGTGGACAGCAGAATCATGGGGCAGTGATTGCTTCACTCCACTGGCATGGATAGGTGCCCACACAAAAACGATTCGCCTGGGCACCTCGGTCGCCCAGTTGTCGGCACGCACCCCGGCGGCCTGCGCCATGGCAACGCTGTCAATAGACCACTTATCGGGTGGGCGCATGACACTTGGGTTGGGCGTCTCAGGCCCGCAGGTGGTAGAGGGCTGGTACGGACAGCCTTACAGCAAGCCGGTGACTCGCACGCGTGAATACGTAGACATTATTCGTAAGGTGCTGGCGCGTGAGGCACCTGTTACCAATGACGGCGAATTTTATCCACTGCCTTATAACGGGCCCGGGGCATGGGGCATGGGCAAGCCACTTAAATCAATCACGCACCCGCTACGGGCAGACGTTCCCATCTTTATTGGCGCCGAGGGGCCCAAAAATGTCACACAAACAGCCGAGATTGCCGATGGCTGGCTGCCCCTCTACTACTCACCCTACCGACAGGATGTTTATGCTGATCAACTAACCGCTGCCAAGCCTGGCTTTGAGATCGCACCCACCGTATTGGTCAATATTAATGACGACATGGAGCAGGCGCTTTATCCCGTCAAAGCCATGCTGGGATTCTATATTGGTGGTATGGGAGCGGCCAAGCGCAACTTCCACAAGGAATTGATGGCACGTATGGGCTACCCTGAGGAAGCGGATCAAATTCAGAAGCTGTTTTTTGAGGGTAAACGGGATGAGGCCATAGCGGCAGTGCCAAGTGAGTTCGCCGATGAAATCTCCCTGTCTGGCCCTAAGGATCGCATCAAAGAAAAACTCAAGGACTGGGAAAACTCGCCTGTCACCTCGTTGCTGATTAACGGCGATATCAATCTGCTCAGAACGATGGCGGAGATCGCAATCTAGGGCTGCTAGGTCAAACCCGGTCTGTCATGACTTGCCAGATCGGTAAAACGACACTGCCCGCATTCGTTGTAGCGGTGCAAGGCTTGGATGCCCCGTCTAAACCGCAGTGGTATGGGGCTCGATGGCCCGCTAAGCAGCGCAACGATGTTAGAGGCTCTAAGAACCTATTAAAACTCACTGAAGATATTAATTCCGGCTAATCTATGGCACCATCTGCGTCCGTTAATTGACTTTGCAAGAACCTGACGATTATCAACTCATAATAGTCATTCCAGTTCTGGGCCGAGTTTATACACGCCCTCATAGCGCTGCCCAATAAGGATACAGACATCTCAACGGTGACCCTCTCCAACCGGCTCCTTTACAGCTCAGGCGCCATCACCTATGCCTTGAAAGATGCCGCATTCGCCGCTTTTGTCCTGTTTTATTACAAGCAGGTATTGGGACTCAGCGGCACACTCACCGGACTCGCTATTGCGCTGTCAGTTGTGTGGGACGCAATTTCAGATCCAATGGTAGGCGCATGGTCCGACAATTTGCGCACTCGCTGGGGTCGTCGGCATCCTCTTATGGTGGCGTCTGTATTGCCTATCGCACTCGGTTTTATCGCATTATTCGAACCGCCAGAAGCTGTTCTAAGCAGCCAGCGTAGCTTATTCCTGTGGTTATTGGGCAGCGTTATTGTGTTGCGTACCGCCCTAACGTTTTTCATGATCCCTTATCTGGCTCTTGGCGCGGAAATGACCACGGATTATCATGAGCGTACCCGTATTGCCAGTGCTCGAACCAATCTGGGCTGGTTTATGGGCGTTGTCGCAGCCGCCGCGGCGATGTTTTTCATTTTTAATGATAGCGGAGGCCTCGACGGCCGCTTTATTGAGGACAACTATCACCTTTATGGCTGGCTCAGTGGACTTGGCGCGATTATTTTTAGCACTATCTGCATCCAAAGTACCTGGCACTATATTCCGGCGCTAATCGAACGCACCTCAGCTAAGAATGACAATCTTCTGCGTAATATCTTTGCCACTTTTAATAACAAGAACTTTCGCTATCTCGTCTTTCTGGAAACAGCCGTCGGCGGACTGGGAGGTGTTCTCAGCGCCCTGCTCATGGTCAGCTTCACCTATTTCTGGGAACTCGATACGCTGCAAATATCGATACTGTTTGCGGGGCCGCCCATATTAGCCGTCATTATCGTGACCGGCAGTTCACACTTCGTCAACAAGCGGCTGGAAAAACAGCAGCTTTTACAGTTTAGCTGCATAATAGGCGCACTCAACCTGGCATGGCTAACACCTCTAAAATTATTGGGCTGGCTGCCACAGGAAGCGGGAATCGTGTTCGGACTGGTGTTTGTCAACTACGCCATATTTGTCACGATGAGTATTATGCGAACGGTCGCCAATCAGGCCTTGCTGGCAGATATTGCGGATGAACATGAGCTGGCGACAGGGCAGCGACAAGAAGGCGTCATGTTTGCAGCAGCATTTTTTGCGGCTAAATTTTGTGCCGGTTTTGGCTACCTGGTAGCGGGCCCCTTCTTGGATATGATAGGCCTCGCAGCCGGCGCAGTGCCCGGCGAGACGCCCGAAAGCGTTGCGCTAGGGCTCGGTATTGTAATGGGGCCGGGATTGGCACTGATGATGATAGTCCCGATTTGGATGTCATTGAAACTTGATGCCAGTCTGGCCGGGCAATTAGCGGTACAAAAAGCATTGAACGAACGCGCGAAGACAACATGAGTAACAAGGAATTGTGTGATTTCCAAAGCTCCATTTCCCTGATGATTCAAAAAATATATGATGTCTATACATAATTAGTTTGCTGTCCAATACACGACATTTCAGAGTATCGTATTGTTATGATAAGAATTTTTTCCTCCGTCAATTTATCTGCCTTGGTAGTGGTCATGCTGACAGCGTGCACCCCACAGAGCCAAATCGACTCATCCAGATCTGCGGGCATGGCAGCTTCTAGCGCAGCGGCAGTAGACGCTGAGCGTATTGTAAAGGCTGATAACGCACCCGGCGAGTGGATGACTCATGGGCGCACCTACAGCGAACAACGCTACAGCCCGTTGACACAGATTAGCGTCGACAACGTCGCTGAACTTGGCTTAGCTTGGTCTTACGACCTCAACACCAAACGCGGTATCGAAGCGACCTCTCTTATGGTAAATGGGGTTATGTATACGACGTCTGCCTGGAGCATTGTGCATGCGATAGATGCTCGCAATGGTAAGAAACTGTGGACGTTTGACCCGAAAGTGGCCAAGGAAAAATCTAAACATGCCTGCTGCGATGTGGTTAATCGAGGCGTTGCGGTCTGGCAGGGACAAGTCTTTTTCGGTGCATTGGACGGGCGTCTATTCGCCCTCGATGCTGCCACCGGAGACGTTAATTGGCAGGTGCCCACTTTCGACCCAGCGCTGCCTTATACCATCACCGGCGCGCCCCGCGTGATTAAGGGCAAAGTTATGATCGGCAACGGAGGCGCCGAATTTGGTGTGCGAGGCTATATCAGCGCCTACAACGTCGCAGATGGATCCATGGCATGGCGGTTCTACACGGTGCCCGGCGATCCGGCGCTCGGATTTGAAAACGATGCGATGGCACTGGCCGCCACAACATGGAATGGTGAATGGTGGAAGCTTGGGGGTGGGGGCGGCACCGTCTGGGACTCAATGGCTTACGACCCTGAACTGGACCTGCTGTATTTTGGGGTTGGCAATGGGACACCCTGGAATCAGGAAATCCGCTCGCCGGGTGGCGGTGACAACCTCTTCCTGTCATCCATTGTCGCTGTTCGCCCAGACACGGGCGAATACGTGTGGCACTACCAGACTACACCGGGAGAGAGCTGGGATTACACTGCGACACAGCACATTATCCTAGCAGATATTACGCTGCGCGGCAGTGTTCGAAAAATAGTGATGCAGGCACCTAAAAACGGTTTCTTTTATATACTGGACCGTGAAACCGGCGAACTACTGTCGGCCGAGAACTATATTAATATCACCTGGGCAACCCACGTCGACATGGAAACAGGTCGACCCGTGGAAGTGCCTGAAGCACGCTATACCGATGTTCCGTTCATGCTCTATCCGTCTTACCTTGGCGGACACAACTGGCATCCGATGTCCTACAGCCCGGCCACGGGCCTCGTCTATATCCCGGTGCTGGATATCCCTGCAGTGTATGGGCAGCCCGAAAACTTCCAATATAACCCGGGTGTTGCCAACACAGGAACAGACTCGGTGGTGGGCGGCCTACCCGATGATCAAGCCGAACGCGATGCCATCGGCGCATTGGTGCAAGGCCGCTTACTGGCTTGGGACCCCGTACAACAAACAGAAGCATGGCGGGTAGAGCACAAGGGGTCATGGAATGGCGGTGTATTGTCCACAGCGGGCAACCTTGTCTTCCAAGGCACGGCTGACGGCAACCTGGTTGCCTACCGTGCCGACACGGGCGAACAGTTATGGGATTTTTCCACCCAGACCGGCGTGGTGGCACCCCCTATCACCTACGAAATCGACGGGGAGCAATACATTTCAATTAATGTCGGTTGGGGTGGGGCATTTGCACTGGTATTTGGCGAATATGTACAGGCTGAAAGTTTACCCAATGTTAGTCGCGTGCTGACGTTTAAACGGGGAGGCAAAGCCACCCTCCCCGCTGTACCCTGGACACCAACGGTAGTGTTTAATCCGCCAGAATTGAAGGCCAGCGATGCCACACTGCAACTGGGGCATCAGACTTATCAGGATGTCTGCATGGGTTGTCACGGACTCAATGCCGTATCAGGCTTATTGATTCCTGACCTGAGAGGATCGGCTTACCTTTGGGATGAAACAGGCTGGGAGGACGTTGTGCGAGGCGGAAAACTGAAAGACCTGGGCATGGCGTCATTTGCCAATAACATCAGCGCGAAACAAAGCGAGGCTGTTCGGGCCTATGTGATTCAGCAAGCTCAGCGAGCACAGGCGCTGCAAAAAGCCGCCGCCAGCGCGACTGTGACCCAACCTATGACCATAAGCGCTCCCACGCAGGCCACGAAATGAAAACAGCGCTCCCCGGTCCTGTCTATGCAACCGTTTCTGGGTTTTGTTTATTTGCCATATCAATCTGCCTTGCGCGGTTTGCCTACGGGCCTCTAGTCCCTTCGTTGATCGATATGCACTGGGTCACCAAGGCTGAGGCTGGGTATCTGGGGGCGTTTAATGGCCTTGGCTATATTGTCGGTTGCGTGGCAGCACTGTGGCTACCTCGTGTCACGGGTATCCGGTTGCTGATGCGTACCTCGCTGCTGCTCGCGGTGATTGGCTTAGGCATGTGTTTCTGGAACTTTGGCTTTGCGTGGCTAGCTGCGGGACGATCGTTAGCCGGCTTTGCAGCCGCCAGCTTGATGGTTCACACGACAGCGTTAGTGGTGAGAAGTGTCAGTGCTAAGGCAAAAAGCATGTGTCTTGGGTTTGCCGTTAGCGGGGGTGGAATAGCAATCGTCATTATCAGCTTAGTGTTACCCTTTTTTATCGTCAAGGGCCCGAGCGGCGGCTGGTTCGTGGAGGCCGCAATTACGTTTTTGGTCGCTGCAGTTGCTTGGCGTTTTGTTTCGATGGCGCCGCATGAGCGCGAGCCTAGCGCGGATTCAATCCAACCGCTTGCACCCAGGCGGAGGCGTCTGGTGCTATTGATAACAGCGGCCTATACGTTAATGAGCATTGCAGTGGTCCCTCACACGTTATTTTTGGCGGACTATATGCACCGCGATTTAGGACTTAGTATTCGCGATAGCAGCTCGCTCTTTTCAATCCTTGGTGCGGGATGTGCCGTCGGAGCGATTTATGTCGGCCCATTAACCCGGTTAGTCAGCACCCGCTGGGGCTTGTCGATTAACTACATGATGGCGACGGCGGCCATCGCTATGGTCTTGTTGTTCGACTCCGTTATCGTTGTCGCCAGCTCGGCATTTTTGATCGGGGTCTCCCTTTTTGGAGTTGTCGCGCTTTCATCTATCCGCACGCTTGAAATAGTGGGACTGTCTCGGCACGCTCACTTTTGGGGTGGTATGGCGCTGGGTTTCGGTGCGGGCATGGCGGCCGGGAGCTATGCAATGTCCGCATTATTGTCGCGTGGATTTCACTACATTGATCTGTTTCAGATAGCACAAGTCACTGTGATCTGCGCTCTGATAATCCTTCTTTTCGCGCGATGGCGCTACCAGGACCTCGAGAACTTGACTGAAAAAGACAACACCCAAGCCAATCATTTAGCGGTTTAATTTGACTGCTCACAGAATCCGCTACGCGACTGAAAAACTGAATTTTTCGTCACGCACTCCACTTGCGGCCAACCTATTTATTAGATTATTTGAGTCAGGTGAATCGTCCATGACTTTACCAGAACACCTTTAGAGGGCCCATTTGTGCCTAACAGTAGTAACCCGATTAGCAGGTTTCTTAAACGAGTCTCAAGAATTGAAGCTCATGAGGTCAACGCGACCCTCAGCTCCTTTCTTTTTGTGGTTATATTGATGTCGGCGTATTACATCCTACGTCCCGTGCGGGATGCGATGGCCAGTGACTGGTCAGATGCAGAAGTCAGTTGGTTATGGACAATAAATTTCTTTATCAGCACTGCTGTTGTTGCGCTTTATGGTGTTGCCGTATCACGGTTTCGCTTTCAGCTCTTGGTGCCCACGGTGTACGGTTTTTTTGCCCTGACGTTTGTCGTTTTCTATGTGGCCGCGTCAGGCTCTGTCGATCGGATATTAATCGATAAAGCGTTCTATGTCTGGGTCAGCGTGTTTAGTCTGTTACATATTTCAGTGTTCTGGAGCTTTATGTCGGACCTGTTCAACAAAGAACAAGCTGGCAGACTTTTTGGCATCATTGCGGCAGGCGCGAGTGTCGGCGGCCTGATTGGTCCCGCTATACCTTCATTCTTCTCAGAATCTTTAGGCACGGACAACTTGATGTTGATTGCGAGCGGTATGCTGTTGCTGCCAATTCCGATCATCTTCTATTTACAATCGCTGAAGTCTTCAGCGTTACATAATGAGGACTTCATCTCACAAAATGCACCAGCGAAGATTGGGGGCAACCCGTTTGCGGGCTTTAAATTATTTTTTTCAAACCCCTATTTGCTGGCGATCGCTTTATTCATTTTCCTCTATACGGGTATCAGCTCGTTCGTTTACTTTGAGCTAAAGAATCTGCTGGCCGATTTCAGCCGTCCAGAGCGAACAGCTGTGTGGGCGCAGATGGACCTAGCGGTCAACACTCTGTCCATCGCCACGGGGTTATTTGCCACCGGCCGTATTATGAGCAAATTTGGTATGCCAGTGACGATAGCACTCGTTCCAGTGCTTATTTGTATTGGCTTGATTGTGATAGCGATCTCACCCGTCATGGCGGTGGTGGTCGGCTTACAGATATTACGGCGTGCTGGAAACTACGCGGTCACCAGACCTGCTCGCGAAATGCTCTTCACTCGGGTTGACCGGGAAACACGCTTTAAGGCCAAGCCGGTCATTGACATTGTCGCTTATCGGGGGGGAGACACCATTATGGCCTGGTTATTCACCGGGCTCACACAGGGTCTTGGGCTGGGGTTGGCGTCAGTCGCGCTCGTCGGGGCCGGCATAGCTGCCCTGTGGACGCTAGTAGCACTATACCTCGGTCGTTGGTTCGAGCGGGATGACAAGTTCCCCACTTAATCAACGTTTCAAACACGATCCATCATCACGCACATTTATCTTCGGAGCAGCAGTATGAAAATATTTTCTATCGTTTCAATCTTAGCCCTTGTTCTAGGCACAGCGCCTGTTGCTCTGGGGGAAGACAGTAACAGCGCCACATCTCCTGAGGACAGTTCCTCGCTGAAGTATGTCGAATTTAGCCAAATGGGGAATCCCGCAGAAGTGCTGGAAGTCAAAGAAGATAATGCGCGTGCATTACAAAGCGGTGAAGTTAGGGTAAAGGTACTGGCGACACCCATTCACCCCTCAAATTTGCTGCAGATTGCTGGCATGTATGGCATTGCCCCAGTATTACCTTCCACTCCGGGTAGCGAAGGCGTTGGACAAGTCATAGAGACGTCTGCAGAGGTGACGCACCTGGCTGTCGGTCAGCGGGTACTTTTAGTCGGCGGCGGGACTTGGCGCGATCAAATTGTCGCCCCCGCTGCGAGCTTTATCCCCTTGCCGGATCTCGGCACGCCGAGCTCTGAGATGATTGAGCAACTCTCTATGACCGCAGTTAATCCGCTTTCTGCACTCCTGATGCTGACGTCTTTTGTCGATCTCAAAGAAGGTGACTGGCTTGTGCACAGCGCCGCGAACTCCGCTGTCGGGGGATACATTATCCAGCTCGCCAAGCAACGCGGCGTAAAGACGGTGAATGTTGTGCGTCGTGAAGGCTTAGCAGAAGACTTGATGTCAAAAGGTGGCGATGTCGTGTTGATCGACGGTCCCGACCTTGTCGCACAAATCGCCAGTGCTACCGATAACACACCGATTGCACTCGGGATAGATGCTGTGGGCGGCAAAACGTTTACTCGCCTGGCGCAAAGCCTCGGCGATGGAGGTACGCTGGTGTCCTATGGCGTGATGTCTGGAAAGCCGGTGACCTTGAATCCAGCAATGCTGATTTTTAATGACATTCGGATACGTGGTTTTTGGCTATCTAAGTGGTTCGAGACAGCAGCAATGACAGAAAAGCAGGCGGCCTTCGGACAGATAATCCCTCTGGTCATTAGCGGCGCACTCAAGGCGAATGTGGACTCACGTTTTACCGTTAGTGAGATTAAACAGGCGGTCGAACGCGCCGCGCAATCGGGCAGAAATGGCAAGGTTCTTATTGTGCCTGACGGGCAATAGAGGCGCATCCAAGCTTCCCTATTGCGCTGGCCTCCTCGCGACTGCAACACTGATAGAAGCGGGTGAAAGATCCTTATGATCAGGTTTTTTTCAGGGCCAGCGGCGCGGCCGGGGTGCTTGCTCTGATGCAAATATACCGTAAGGCGTTACCCCGGCGCCCTACCCCTCCTGAACAGCTACCACCGATTGGTGTACCAACCACCGATCCATTAATGAATATGCCACGGGTACCACCAGGAGTGTCAACAGTGTGGAGCTTACCACCCCACCGATCACCGCTACCGCCAGCGGGCCGTACTGTCCCGCGCCCTCACCCACCCCAATGGCAGCCGGCAGCATCGCCAGCACAATGGTTAAAGACGTCATTAACACCGGGCGCATGCGGCGCGGACACGCTTCCTGAATAGCCGTTGCAGTATCCATGCCCTGCCTGCGATAACGGTTGATCAAATCTACTAGCAGAATGGAATTTTTTGACACCAAGCCGATCAGCAGTACCAACCCAATCATCGAATAAATATTGAGGGTATGCCCTGCCACCCACAATCCCACTACGCCGCCAACAATGGCCAACGGTTGGGCAAGCATCACCAACACCGGCTGCAGGAAAGAATTGAACTGACTGGCCAGTACCATGTAGATCAGGATGAGGCCGGTCGCGAACACAAATAAAATGGCATTAACTGACTTGCCGAGTTCTTCGGCCTGTCCTGCCAAGGCCACTTGATACCCCGGCGGCAGCAGTTCCTCACCCAGAGCCTTGAACTCATTCACGGCTTGTCCCAAGTCCATCTCCGGGGTCGAGTTAAATTCAGCAGCAAAGGCCAGGTCAAAGCGATTAACAGTAGCCGGACCCAGTGATTCTTTAATCTCGACGACGGAACCCAGGGGCAGCAATTGATTAGCCGGCCCCTGCAGATAGACGTTCTCCAGATCGCGGGTCTGCTGCATGCTGTCACGCCGCGCGGCGAGACGTACATCGTAACGCTCACCATCGCCAGGCAGTGCATTGTACTTGGCAATATCAGCACCGCCTGCGAGTACCCGCACCGTGTCGCCGATCTGCTGGGCACTGATGCCGAGCGCTTGGGCCCGGTTACGGTCAACGTCAAAATATAACTGCGGTCGATCCATATTTAGCTCCATGCGCACATCGCCCATACCCGGTATTCGTTTCATGCGCTGCTCCATTTCGCCGGCAAGCTCCGCTACGCGGTATAAATCTGGCCCGGTAATAAACGCGACAAAAGGCTCGCCGCCAGAACCGAACATAGAGTAGGCGCTGACAAAGCTCTCTACACCTGGCACCCGCCGCACCGCCGTTCGGACCTCGTTCATAATTGTCTGCTGTGACCGATTACGGTTGGCCTGCCCCGTCAGTGAGACATTAAGCGTCGCCTCATTCACCTCACTGCCATGACCGCTACCGACGGTACTCAGTACCCGCTGTACCTCAGGCACATCGGCCAGTATCAATTCAGCCTGATCAATTTTTGTTTCCATGTAGTCAATTGAGGAGCCCAGCGGCGTCTTCAACTTGACGAGGAAACGCGATTCATCATCGCCGGGGAAAAATTCACTGCCAAGCTGTTCCATAAACCACCCGGTGGACAAAACCAGCATCGCAGTAAGCCCCAGCACTATCACGCGATGGTTCAAGCTAAAGCTCAGTAGCCGTCGGTACAGCGCTTCTAGCCCCTGATGGAACCTGGTAATACGCTTTCCCAACCAGCCCGGTTCGCGCGTCTCGCGCTTCAAAAATCGTGCACACAATGCCGGGGTCAAACTCAGTGATACAAACAGCGACGCCACCACACCGACCGACACCACCACTGCAAAGGAGCGCATGAACACACCAATCATGCCTTCCATAAAAACTACCGTGGCAAAAATGCACACCAAGGTTAGGGTGGCTGCCAGTACGGCAAAGACCACTTCATTGGTGCCGTCGATCGCTGCCTGTTCATGGTCCGTTTCACCAGCCTCGATATGGCGGTGAATATTTTCTAGCACCACAATGGCGTCATCGACTACCACCCCGATCAACAACAGCAAACCGCTCAGGGTCATAATGTTGAAGGTATAGCCCCCGAAAAACATCACCACCACTGCACCAGCGAGTGACACCGGTATCGCCGTGGCAATAATCGCGGTGGCCGGCACGTTCAGCAAAAACAACCAGACCACCAGCGCTGCCAGCAGCGTGCCTTCCACAATGTGGTTCTTAAGCGCACTGGCCGTTCCGGAAATAATACTCGAGGCATCGCTGGCCACCATCAGTTCCACGCCATCGGGTAGGGACGGAATAATCACATTGTCCAGACGTCCATTAATTTCATCGACAATCGCCACGGTATTGGCATTCCTAACCTTGCGTACGGCGATCGCCAGCGCGTCCTCGCCGTTGAATCGGGACACACTGCGCTTGTCATCTAAGCCATCACTGATCGTCGCAATGTCTGACAACTTCACCGGCACCTGTTCTCGCCACATCACTACCAGATTAGCCAGCTCCGCTGTGCTGTGAAACTCTAGATCCAAATGCAGCAGTTTTTCCAGCATACCGCCGACAAGATAACCGCCGGGTAATTGCACATGCTCACGGCTAAAAGCCTCCATCACATCCTGGGCGGTGATACCAAGGGCTGCCATCGCAGACAGATCCAGATCGACACGGATCTTTCGTTCACGGCCACCGCCAACGCTCACCCCACCGACGCCATTCACATTTTCCAACTGGCGTTTGATCCGCGTCAGCGCGATCTGGTTCAACTCGCTGAGCGGCCGGTCACCCTTTAGAACCAGCCATACAATAGGTTCGGCATTCATATCCATTTTTGCAACAATGGGCGTATCTGCCTCGCGTGGCAGATCATTCATAACCTGATTCACCTTCGCCTGAACCTCTGTAAAGGCCACGTCCGGGTCCTTGGTGGACATAAATTCAACCATTACCTCTGATACACCCGGAGTAGACACCGACTGAATGTGCTCAATACCTGCAACTGCATTGACCGCCGATTCCAGCACCGAGCTGACGCTGGCATCCATCACTTCCGGACTCGCGCCCGGGTTCACAGTGGTGACGGTAATTAACGGCGGATTAACATTGGGCAGCCTATCCAAGCCGATACCGCGCAGACCGATAAAGCCAAACAACAGCAATGCGGCGCTGAGCATATAGGCGAGTACCCGCCGGCGAACGAATAATTCGATGATGTTCACAGTACAGGTGCATCCACTTCGATATGACTACCGTGACTGAGCAGACCGGCACCTTCAATGACGATCAGGTCGGAGGCGTTAATGCCACTGACAATTTCGACCCATCCTGCCTCGCGCCAACCCGCGGTGATCGGCACCGCACGAGCCTGCTTGCCATCAACCACAAACACCACATCACGGCCATCGCGGATGACAACTGCCATCAGAGGCACTGTGAGAGCTTGCGCACGCCGTTCCACCACCAAGGCAATATCGGCACTGGCACCAGGGAGCCAACCGCCCGGATTATCAAATTCAACGCTGATCTCGACGGCCCGGTTGTGCACATTGATCTGCGGGTTAACCGCCGCCACCTCACCGATGGCCGTGACGCCGGGCGCCGCAGGGGTTGTCAGATACACCTCTTTGCCTACTGCGATCCTGGAAGCGTCATGTTCAGGGAAGCCGATACGGGCACGTAACCGGTCTACACTGACCAAATCGAACAATGGCTGACCGGTGATGACATAATCACCGGGCGAAATATAGCGGCGAGTGATCAGTCCATTCAGCGGCGCCACAATACGCGTTTTCGACTCCATATACTGATGCTGCTCCCACTGTTTATAGGCAATATCACGCTGCGCTGTCAACATTTCCAGTTGCGCCTGCTCATCTTCCAGCTTGTCCCGAGACACCGCCTTGGATTTTGCCAGCCGCAGCAGACGCTTTACTTCGCTGTCCTGGTTCTCAAGCAATACACCGTAGCGCCGAACTTCTGCAGCAGACTTGGCCGACTCGATCGCATGCAAAGTACTGTCCAGAGTGGCGAGTAATTGTCCCACCTCTATCCGGTCACCCTCTCGCACCACAATCTGCTCCACCTGCCCCGACGCTTGTGCCGAGACGGTGGGATCATTGATGCTCTCAACACTGCCTAGTGCCGTTAATACAACATCGATATCGCGCAGCTGCGGGTGCGTCACCACGACTGACGTCACGCTCTCCTGAGACTGCGGCGTCACGTCCGGCTCTGACGCGCCACAGGCAGTGATCAAGACAAACAAGATTAAAGCCGATAGTAACTTCACTGAGTTCGTACTCCATTCAGTAGCAGGGCGACAATATGGTCTGCCAGATACGGTAATTTTTGATGTTTGGCACGTCCGGTATCCAGCTGCGCAGACAACTTTCTGGCTTCAAGATGGTGAAAGATCAGTCCGGTCAGATCGAGCACCATCAGATGGCTGTCCATATGCGGTGCAAGCTGCGCCATCAAGCCGACCAAGAACTGGTGGATCTCGGGAAATGCGCCGTCTGCCAATAGCTTCAAGCGTTTCTGGTCACCATCAAGGAGTTCACGAAAATAGATACGCCGAAATTGGGCTTGTTTATCAAACAACTTAAGCAGACTCGACACCGTAACCGCCAATTGCGCCTCGGGGTCCTCTTGCTGACTGGCTAGGCTCACCAGCTCAGTCGCCTGGCCCTCATAAAGATATTCCACCGCTGCAACATACAGCGCTTCTTTGTTGATAAAGTGATGGTATATCGCGGCCTGAGTGATACCGGCGCTGCGAGAAATCTCGCGCATCGACACAGCGCTGAAACCGCGCTCGGCAAAAAGTTCGGCGGCAATGCCTAGGAGTTTCTTCTGAGTAGGTTCCATTAGTTTTACCAACTAAACGTTCGTTAAGGAGAATAGTGCGTATTCGTTGCTAGGTCAAAGTTTGTCGTAGCTGGAGTCGCTGTTATCGAATAGCTCTTACCACTGTCGGTTGTTAACAGCCCCGGGAATGTCATCACATGGAGTATCCCAGTTACCCAACATTACTGTCGATATAACCAAGGTGGTAAAGAATTGACCCATGAGGCGGCCGTGTTTACGATTAATATGCTGCCGTGCTCTACGCTTTGTCCTCTGTATCCTATACTCTGCCGTGAGACGGGTTTTTTATCCTTGAGGACGCATTAATGAAATTGCAGAATTTAATTCAAGTTGGGCTTGGCGCATTGTTGTGTCTACAGGCTTCCACAGTTCACGCGGAGACCGACAAGCCCAACATACTGGTTATCTGGGGTGATGATATCGGTATTACAAACATTAGTGCATATAGTGATGGCCTGATGGGTTATAAAACCCCGAATATAGATAGCCTGGCAAAAGACGGGATGATGTTTACCGATTATTACGGCGAGCAAAGTTGCACCGCAGGTCGCTCCGCATTCATTACCGGCCAGCACCCGGTGCGGACCGGTTTAACCAAGGTCGGCACGCCTGGCGCTCCCACTGGCCTAAGTCCTGAAGACCCCACCCTCGCGGAGATGCTAAAGCCCCTAGGTTATGCCACAGCACATTTTGGTAAAAACCACTTAGGTGACCGAGATGAATTCTTACCGACGAATCATGGCTTCGATGAATTCTTTGGTAATCTCTACCACTTAAATGCAGAAGAGCTGCCAGAGAGTCCGGATTATCCTCAAGATGCGTGGTTTCAAAAGGGGTTCAACCCACGGGGTGTTATCCACAGCTATGCCGACGGACGCATTGAAGATTCTGGGCCATTGACCCGTAAGCGTATGGAAAATGTGGATGAAGAGTTCGAAGCAGCAGCAATCAAATTTATTGATCAATCGGTGGCCGCAGACAAGCCATTTTTTGTGTGGTTGAACACCACCGGCATGCACTTTTGGACGCATCCAGCGGACAAACACATCGGCAAATCGGGTCAAGGCCCTTACAACGATGTGATGGTGGCGCACGATGAGCTAGTAGGTCGCATGCTTCAGCAGCTCACAGATTTAGGCGTAGAAGATAATACCATTGTGGTGTACAGCACCGACAACGGCCCACACTACAACACATGGCCAGATGCCGCGATTACACCTTTTCGCAGTGAAAAGAACACCAACTGGGAAGGCGGCTATCGTGTGCCGGCATTCGTTAAGTGGCCAGGCGAAATTAAAGGCGGCCAGGTCTCAAATCAAATCATGTCACACCTCGATTGGCTGCCAACCCTGATGGCCGCAGCGGGAGAACCTAATGTCGTCAATGAACTGAAAAAGGGCCACTCATTCGGCGCTAAAAATTATAAAGTCCACTTAGATGGATATAACTTTCTGCCCTACTTGACCGGAAAAACGGCGACCAGCCCACGTGAAGAGTTTTTCTACTTTAGCGATGACGGCCTTTTGGTCGGCACACGAGTAAAAGACTGGAAAGTCGTCTACGCCGAGCAGCGAGCCAAACAATTTCAAGTATGGCGCGAACCGTTTGTGCGCTTGCGCATCCCTAAGTTATTCAACCTGCGCCGTGACCCCTTTGAACGGGCAGACACAGATTCAAACACCTATAACACGTGGTGGGAAAACAACTCGGCCTGGATATTCTATGGCTCGACAAAAGCCTTAAATTTTGCGCAAACTTTTCGCGAATACCCGTCGCGACAACCCCCAAATAGTTTTACCGTTGATGGCGTCGTGGGCGAGTTGACTAAGTTTCAGCGCGAATAGACAGACCAAGCGTCATTTGATCGCAGTGATCGACTATGAGGAACTATGGCAACACCCCAGAGTATTATAAAAGCGATCAATGAACCTTATTCATTAACGTCAGACGACGTTCAGGCGTTTCGCGAAGATGGCTATATTCACTTGGCCGGGGTGTTGCCAGATGCTGTTTTAGAATATTACGAGCCTATTATCTCGAAGATCACCCAAGAGCATGATCCGGCAGCAGGTGTCGCTCTTGAAGACAAAGATCTTTATGGTAAGGCGTTTATTCAGCTGGGCAACCTGTGGCAGCATAACGCGCAGGTGAAGGAATTAGTGTTCTGCAAGCGTCTAGCCCGCTTAGCGTCCGAACTGATCGGAACTCCAAGCGTTAGACTCTACCACGATCAGTCACTCTACAAGGAGCCATCAGGGGGCATTACCCCTTGGCATGTAGATCAGCAATACTGGCCAATGGATTCTCCCAAAAGCGTGACAGCCTGGATCCCCCTGCAGTCCACACCGGTGGAAATGGGCCCGCTGTGCTTTGGTCGTGGTAGCCATCTAAAATACATTGCGCGTGACGTAAAGATTTCTGACGAATCCGAACGCATCATTGCGCAAGCAATCAAAAAAGAAAAGATTATCGAAATTCAAGAGCCCTATGCGCTCGGTGATGTGAGCTTTCACTCCGGATGGACGCTCCATCGTGCTGGCGGCAATGCCACTGAGCAGTCTAGAAAAGCCCACACTGTGATCTACATGGATGAGCAGATGCGTCTTAAGGAAAGGCGTAGTCAAAATCAAGAGAATGACCGCATCAGTTGGTGTGGTGACACTGCGGACGGAGATGTGATTGATGGCCCGCTTACACCGATACTGTATCGAGCTGATTAGGACAACATACTGCTCACATCGGGGAAGGCAACAACACATAGTCTCATCGTAAACGAGTGTCAGGATTCTTTGCACTTCGCCCCGCTTTCCAACCTCGCACGACCTAATCATTCTCTAGCGGCACAGAACCAGCGGATCGCTGAAATCGGCTCGAGAAGAGCACCTGTCGAGGCACTGCTGGCCATTACGATCGCCAAGGTTGCCGCACTGTGCCAAAGGCAGATCAAACGTTTGATATTGCGACACTAAACTTTATAATTTGTGATCCTGCACAGCTCAGTGACGCCGTGCTTTGTGGTAACACCGACGACACTGGTGTTGTAGAAGCAGTTCGCATCTTTGTCGCGTTATTGCGTATACTAAGGCAACGAGGGAATCTTCTTAGATTCTGGAAAGAGGCGAAAGACCTTGCAGGTTAACAATAATCATACGCCTTCACGCGCGAGGCCCGTATGAACCATACCCAGATTTGGTTCCGGCACGCAGTATTACTATCAGTGCTTGCAACGTTGACAGCTTGTGGTGGCGGTGACAGCGACGGTGGCAGCTTCTCAGAGATAGTAAACGCAAGCAGTGTTACCAACCCTGACGACCCTAATGTGGCGTCTCGCATGATGACCTTTTCTGAAGATATCAAACCTATTATGCTGGACAAGTGTATCGGTTGCCACACGGATGGAACTAGCGCATTGGCTCCACTCTCTTTGGAGGGTATTGACCGGGTGAACAGTTTCAAACCTGCAATACAGCACGCCCTAGAAAATGGCAGTATGCCTCCGGAAGGTTCAGTGCAGTTGTCTCCGGGTGAATACAACAAGTTTATGGCTTGGCTGAGCGGGACGCCCTATACACCCAGTGTTGAGTTAGTGCGCGTCGCCCTCATCGAGGCGCGAGCTTGGGATACCACCTCTAAAAATAGAGATGTTTTCCTCAGTCACCGACCAGAGGAAGTGCAGTGTGCGCAGGGTACCGGATGGTTGGTGGAGGAGGACGCGCTAGAGATCCGTACCGCTTCCTGCAATTATCTGTCTCTGACACAACAGAGCTTGCTTAACATGGCATCAGGTACGGTGCTGGAGTTGGCGATGAGCCATAGCGATCTCAATTTTAATGCGCCGTCTAGCGCTCACGTGGCGCTCTCCATAGCTGGCATCACTATTTGGGAAACGACAATCCCAATCCCTAGCCCTGCCGATATTCTCAAAGTGTCTATTACTTTGCCGTTTGCGATCGCTGCGGGAGATTCCATCGATCTACATTTGGACAACCATGGGAGTAACGCTTGGTCGGTGTACTCTCTCGATGCGTTGATTTCTGAAGATATCGATCTGGAGTTTTGCGCTTCTTTCGACAGCACCTGGGAGGCTATTCAAGCCGTTGCTTTCGAGAAGCCGGGTTGCACTAATTCACTGTGCCATGGTGCGGCTGCGGCCGGAGGTCTCGATCTCTCGCCCGATGTTGCCTATAACAATTTGGTCGGAGTAACCTCCGAGAGTTCCAGCCTGCAACGTGTTGCGCCGCGAGAACATGCTGTGAGTTACCTGTATCACAAGCTGGCGGAAAAAACGTTTCCGGGCAACTATGCTATATCGGGTAGTCCCATGCCCGTCGCCGGTCCTGGATTATCTGCCGACGCGTTGAAGGCAATAGTTTTTTGGATAGAGGCCGGTGCGCCTGAAACCGGCTCAGTGGGTGACTCGATCGGCCGGGGCGAGGACGAGATAGAGCGCTTATTGGGTGTTTGTTTGCCAGAAGCAGACCCTGTCAATACTATTGCGCTGCCGCCCCCGGAGCGCGATGTAGGCTTGCAGTTTTCCATGCCACCACATCCGGCCCTTGCAGAGCAGGAAAATGAATGGTGCTTCGCTGTGTATGAAGACTTTCGCGATATTATCCCGCCAGAGTACATGTCGCCTGATCGAGAATTTTTCTATGTCCGCGGTGACGAGGTGCGCGAGGATGGATTCACTCATCACAGTACTTTGCTGTATTCAGGGATTTCCGTTGAAGATATTCACGATCCATCGTTTGGGGAATGGTCGTGTGTCGGCGGATCGAAAGATACACTCGCTTGTGAACCGACAGATGCGCAATCTTGTGATACTGGAAGATGTCGGAGCGAGTTGCAAGACAGTGTTGCCTGTATCGGCTTTGGGCCAGCAGGCGGCCCCATCGCGGGGCTTGGCACGAATGTAGGATCTTATCTGACCCAAGAGGGATTCTTCGAAACCTTTCGTACCTACGGTATTTACTATTGGAACTCTCACTATTTTAACCTGTCCACCAAAGACGGGTCGCACCATGCCTGGCGCAACCTGTTCTACACTAATGATCGTCAGTTTGACGCAGAGTACTTCACCAACAGTTCAAATATCAGCGCAGGCGCCGGAACACCGCCCTTTGAGAACAGGACTGTATGTAGAGACTATGTGTTGGCCGAAGGCGATGGCCTTATCTATTTGTCTTCGCATACGCACAGGCGCGGCAAACACTTTACGGTTTCTATCAAGGGCGGAGAGCAAATTTATGAGTCATTTGCCTACGATGAACCTTTGGACAAACTGTTCAGTCCGCATATGGTTTTCAATTCACCTGATCCAGCAGATCGGACCCTGGAATATTGTTCCACCTACAACAATGGTGTCAATGCGGATGGCTCTTTTAATCTGGATACCGTGACACGTGCATCTTTTCGGCCGGCAAACGCATCAGATTGCCAGCCTATCGCTTGTGTAACAGGTAAAGTGGCGGCCGCCTGTAGTGGCGCCGATGACGATGCGAGCTGCGACTCTGAGCCCGGGTCAAAGGATGGATGGTGCGATGCCTGCGCGATTACCTCGGGTTTAACCAGCGATGACGAAATGTTTGTACTGCTGGGCGCAACGATGTCGGATTATGATGTGATAATGAGTCAGCCGACAACTGCCGGCAGTGATTCATTGTCCGAAAACCCTGAGCAATAAAGGGTCGAAGATCCTGCGTTAGGGCGTTTCACAGACACAAGAATGACGTGCTGACGACTACTCGCCGCTAATGGGGCGATGAGCCGCGAGCGATGTAATTTCCCGCCGCGTATGGCTTGGGAGCCGCCTGAATGTCGCCAGAACGGCTCGAGGCCCTTTAATTGAGTAGCGAGTCAACTGAGGTGGTCCAACTGTATCTTGGGAGCGTAATTACCATTACCACAGCCTACTGTGGGATATAGACCAAACTAAATTTAGAGGGTATAGAAATGAATATTTCCACAAAATTCTTAACGTCAATTGCGCTGTTCAGCGTCCTATCAGGTGCGGCTTTTGTCAATGCCGCTCACCACGAAGAAGGCGAGGCTGCTGCAGCGCCTAATATCGTGGAAGTCGCTGCCAGTAATGACGACTTCACGACTCTGGTAGCTGCAGTTCAGGCTGCTGACTTGGCAGATACACTGTCCGGTGCAGGGCCTTTTACAGTGTTTGCTCCTACCAACGAGGCGTTTGCTAAGTTGCCAGATGGAACCGTAGAAATGCTGCTTTTACCTGAGAATAAAGACAAGCTGGTTGCCATACTGACCTACCATGTAGTGGCCGGTGATGTCTCTGCTGCAGAGGTAGTAGAACTCACAGAAGTGACCACTGTGCAGGGTGGAACAGCCGCCATAGTCGTAGCGGATACTGGCGTTACAATCGATGGCGCTAACGTCATACTCACCGACATTGATGCCTCCAACGGAGTCATTCATGTTATCGATACGGTCATGATGCCGCCTTCTGAGTAACACTTCCAAGTCACAGGCTTCGCCCTAGGCGAAGCCTGTGATCTTACAAGAAGTGTCTAGCATAGGACTAAACCCCGCAGCTTGGTACAGAGGCTTCATCCTAGCTTGCAGGCAAGGATACTCTTCGTGTTAATATAATGTGCAGGCAGATTGCACCCAGATCTGAGTTCTTCATTCTTCTAAACTCGACAATATCCTTCATGTATACACTACTACCTATAGTCCTCGTCGTCATGATCCTGGCCGCCTGCGAAAACAACGATTCAAATGAGAGCACATCGAACCAGGACACTGCAGTATATGCAAATCTTATCCCCGTGCTGTCTGGTGAGATTCCACTAGAAGTCCCATCACCACCGGCCGACATCATCAATGACCCGGTCCTGACACGACCTTTCTTCGACACCTTTTCGTGGCAGTCTTTTATTGCATTATCTTGGCCCGCCACTCCAGTGAATCGTGGCGTCCCCATCGAGCCCAATAGTCCAGACACGTTTCGCCAAACCAACACAAACGCAAGCGACAGTGCCCCGGTTGTCTGGGAAACTTATCGTGAGGGCTTTGAACTATTTCCCCGTGACAACTCTGTGCCACCGGAATGGAATAGCACAGACCCGGTGCAGACGCCGGCGGGGGAAGTCAGTGGCGAACATGTGCTGGCTATGGTCACCAAGGGTGGGATCGTAGGCCAGCAAAATCAAGCCTTTAGCGGTCCACTCATCGACCAGAATAAGAACTACGTGCGGTATGAGGTCCGTATCAACCAGATCCAGTACGACCAGGTACGGAACAACCGCTGGTATGACAAGGCAACAGTAGATTCGGCAATCGCTGATACTGTGGCCGCTCAGATCAACGCAGGCATCAGCCCTCAGCAGGGTATCGAGTTTGACACCAACGCAATGGAAATTAAAGTCGCCTGGCGAATACTAACAGACCAAGACGACCACGATCGTTACTATGTCCGTAAGGCATTAATCTCGGACGAAGATGGTTACAACTATACAACCGCAACAGTGGGCATGGTTGGATTTCATATCATGCAAAAAACCGCGATCTTTCCGCAATGGATCTGGTCCACATTCGAGCAAGTTGATAACGTCTCCGGCCTTCATCCGTCCTTTAACAACGGAACCAACGAACCGCCTAGCCTAATAGATAACGGTCAACCCACGGGCTATAACTACGAGCCCGCTGGCATCGAAACGCCTTTTCCGATCCGCGAATCTCGTGAGCCGGTTCAGGTGACCAGAGCCGTACCCATACCGACCACGCCCAGTGATCCTGAGGGATACTCGACCCAAGAACTGAACAAAAAATACCGTGCACTCTTAAAAGGTACGGTCTGGGAAAATTATAGATTGGTGGTCACCCAGTGGCCGCTAGACCCTAGCTTACGGTCTCCTTATGACCCTGACTTCAACCCCGGAAACTACGAGAACAGCCTAGCAGGCGACCCCTTTCCACAACGTGCGGCTAACGTCACGATGGAAACTTACTTTCAGACGGAAAGCAGCTGTATGGAATGCCACTACCACGCTGCAGCCTACGGGGTCGATTATAGCTGGATTCTCTACGACAGGGTGATCAATACCCAGTGAAGCGATACGGTGACACGGTTACTGTCACGGCTTAGCGATATTACTCATATCTAATCTGACAAATAGCGTTAACGGGCGAACCCCATACGTCTGACAAACTAAAATAACCCAATCGGAGAAATTAAAGGCCACAAAAAACCCGCGCTTGGCGGGCTACATTGTTCTTAAGAAGGCTCAGACTTGACGGAGTTTTGACGTCAACGCTGACTGCAAGTCTGATGACTTCACAGGTTCACTTCACGATAACGTTGGGCGCTCGAAGCCACCTCCTTTCAGTCGTGTGGGTTATTGTCCAAGCCAATAAGTATTGGTGATTTTATAAACGCCGCCTTTCAGCGCCTCGAACTCATAGCTACCGCGTATCCCAGCATACTTCCCTGTGCCCCCAACAATGGCGCCTTCATGCTTATGACCGCCCCCCGCCAATGTCTCGTCGTCCAGTACTATTATGTCCAATTTATAAATACTGCCATCCGGATATACTGACTCTATCATCTGAGACCAGACAGTCTGTTTCTCAGCTTTGTTTACCGAGACAACCGTCGCCTGCGCAAAATACTCGCCTACATCGGGGCCATCAACAGTCGCCTTAAACGTGCCTTGCCTGCTACGTAGATCTCCAATAGAACGCCCTTCGGGATTTACATCCACACTTTGGTGGACAGGCGCATCTGCATATTGAACTAACTGCAGCTGTTCCGCATATGCGATGCTGTTCATTCCAATAAAAAGCAATGTAACAAGTAATATATTTCTCATGACGCGTTCCCTGTGAATTGAGTGAGACAATAAGATGCACTCGAACCAGTAACAAGTCAATAAAAATAGTACTAACGCACGCCGCCCAAATTTTACTGGCGCCGTATTTCCTAGCGCCTGGAATCGTAAAAGTTACGGTGTGAAAGATGCATGGAACCCTGATGTAGACTCACGGCATGCCAATAGCGCTAGTGTTCCTTGCCGTTGCAAGGGATGTTCAAATTGGCGCCAGCATTTTCACCTTACTTAAATAATCAAGCGGTCGTATCAAGTCATTCGGATGTAGTCAGCAGGCGAAAGAAGCTGGTGCAATCCTGATTGGTAGCAATTTTGACGACGACTTTGAGTCTGGTGAGCTGGGAGCGCTGCCCCCGATGTTAAGTTGAGTTCCTAACACGGGCTTGTATGACCTGGGGTATGGACTGCCCCACACTTGCTATCTAGAGAGCCTCTCGATTCTCCGGTAAGAATAGCCAGTTACACTGGTTGTATTCTTTTCCGGCAACAGTGCGAGGAAATGCTTTTTCCCATCAATCGCTTTGAAAAGACCTCAGCCGCCATCAACAGCTCCTTGAAAGACCGCTTGCCTGTCACTCAGCCTGTCTGACAAGGTGGTCCACATTATCTCTAGCGAACAGCAATCAACTCGACTTCAAATATCAGTGTTGTATTGCCCGGAATCGGTCCCGAGCCATTGGCTCCGTAGCCAAGCTCTGGAGTTACAGTAAGCCGCCACTTGTCACCTTCCTTCATCATCTGCAAGGCTTCCGTCCAGCCAGCGATAACACCGTTCACAGGTAAATCAATGGGCTGGCCTCGCTCGACAGAGCTATCGAAAACTCGGCCATCTTCAAATGTCCCATGGTAGTGCGCGCTCACGGTATCGGTTGGTCCAGGCGTTGCCCCGCTCCCGCTCTCCAGAATTTCATACTTCAAACCTGAAGCCGTAGTAATAACATCGCTCATATAGTTACCTCCAAATTAAAAAAACAAACCATAGCATATACTATATCGAAAAATGCATGTAGGTTTGGGTGATGGCGCTGGTTTTCAATCCTCATGGGAGTGAAAGTTTATGCTGATACTGAGAAAATTGTTAATCGTTATCAGTCCTGCCCTGCCTGTTGGTGTCAATGCCAGCTCAATCGACTACACGCTTAGCTATGTAAGCGGGGAGCAATTGGAAGGACCTTTCACAGGTGGACGCCAGGTGTCGGCCAACGGGACACCGTATCAAACGATCCCAGCACGAGGCTGCAACGGCGACGGTAGCGGCTGAAGAAGTGTGCCGGAGCGCCAGAACTAGCAGGGTAAGCTATCAACGTCCAGCACGATACCGTGATCTTCCACGGGTATTTCCCTAACCAGACCTAGCGAACTTTGCAGTAACGCGTTTGCGCCTCTGTCTCCGCGCAGTTGAGCAAGTTTTGCAAACATCTGACGCGGAAACAGCACCGGGTGACCGCGCTGACCCGCTATTTGCGGCGCAACGATTTTTTCAACATCGAAATTTTTCATTAATAGTCGACTGGTATCGGACCGGATCCACGGCATATCTGCAAGGAAGATCATAGCACCGTCCCAAGGGGGCGGCTGCTGAAAAAAGGCAGCGAGACTGTGACCGATGCCCAGCTCCGAATGACTAACGAAGTAACATGCTAGCGCGGGATTTTTAGCATGTCGGCCCAGCAGTTCGTCTACTTTTGTCTGATCCTGAACCCGCAGAACAACAGATACAGGCAAATTAAGCGCCACTACATGAGCAAGGGTTTGTTGCAACAGAGGGCCATTGCCGTCATCGTAACGACGCTTGTCGCTACCAAATCGAATGCTGCTGCCGGCCGCCATAACGACTGAACCAATAGTGTTCATGCGACGGTGCTGGTTTTTTTACGGCAAGCGATCAGTTCTGCCAATATAGAGATCGCAATCTCAGCGGGTGTTTTACTGCCGATATCAAGCCCGATGGGCGCGTGCAATCTGAGCAGCTCTTTCGGCGATACTCCTAATGCGGCAAGTCGCTCCTTGCGTTTTTGAGTGGTCGCCTGCGACCCCATTGCGCCGATATAAAAAGCATCGGTATTAAATGCAACCATCAAACCCATATCGTCAATACGCGGGTCGTGCGTTACGGCAACAATGGCGGAATGCGCGTCGGCCGCATGGCTAAGAATTGCGTCATCTGGCATAGTCGTCAGCAGCCTCACATTGCTTATATCCCATGCTGTATGCTGATCTGCGCGCGGATCACACACTGTGACACGATACCCGACAGCCAGTGCAAATTGAGCAAGATGACGACTGACTTCGTTGATACCAATAATCAGCAGATGGATGACAGGGCCGTAAGTCTGCGTAAGGCGGAGGGGATCTCCTTTCTCTAATGAGAGCGAAATATCGGAGTGCCCGGCGTCAATAGTCAGGCTGTTTTCGCCCTGCGGCCACATTCGTTCGCGGCGGATATTTTCTCCGCGCTCAAGCGCCGCAACAATGTCCTGAAAAACTTCCAGGTCATCATGCTGAAGAGGCTCTAGCAAAATGCCGAGTTTTCCACCGCAAGGTAGTTGCAGGCGCACGCTCTCTGCATCCTCTCCGCCATAAACAATATAGTGTGCACTGGCGGTGTCGATTTCACCTGTCTCAAGGCGTTGCAGAAGTTCCTCCTCTACGCAACCTCCGGATAGAGAACCCACGGTGTCTCCATCAGCATATGCCAACAAGCTACCGGGGATGCGCGGGGCAGAACCCCAGGTGTGGATAACGGTACACAGCCACACACTGCGGCCTTCTTTCAGCCAATCGTTTGTTTGCCGGAGCACTTTAAGGTCGAGCGATTGCACCGAGGGCGCCTACCCAAGCACCAGTGGTAATTCGCGGAGGCGCTTTGAAGTCGCTGCAAACAGTGCATTGGCCAAAGCAGGCGCCACTGCCGGAAGCCCGATCTCGCCAATACCCGTTGGGTCTTCATCGCTTTGAACGATGTAGGTTTCGATTACGGGTGATTCATTCATACGCAGTACCGGTGCATCGTGGAAATTAGATTGCTGCACTGCTCCACCTGAGATGGTGATGGGCGGTTTGATCGCTGCCCCAAGACCATAGATTACTGCGCTTTCGACTTGCGCTGCAACAATGTCTGGATTTAGAACAAAACCACAATCTACGGCATTTACGACACGCTCTACTGTGTATTCATTGCCAACAACGGAAACTTCCACCACCGCAGCACAAAAAGAATCAAACGGCTCTACAACCGCAATTCCCTGAAAATGACCTTTGCGTGGACTGCCCCAGCCGGATTTTTCTGCGGCAAGTTTCAAAACAGCTTGATAGCGTGGGGCATTTTCCAAGTGAGCCAGTCTGAATTTGAGAGGGTCTTGATCTGCCGCATGCGCCAACTCGTCCACGAACGACTCCGCCACAAAACAGTTATGTGAAAAACCAACGGAACGCCAAAAGCCGATCGGCACGCCTGAATCTTGCAGAATTTGTTCGACGGCGAAGTTTGGAATATCGTAGGCAACCTTTGCGCCTTCGGCAGTAGTTGGATCGGCCCCCGCAAACAGTTCGCCACTTTTACGGCCGATAGCCCGCGCCATTTCAGTTGGAACCCACTCCGGCAAAATTGTACTGGCAAGACTGACTCCCAGTCCTTTCACAATACTGGGTGAGACCAGCCGATGCTGCCAACTGTCTATCTTTCCGTTTTCGGCTAGTGTAGCGGTCATTCCATGCATTGTTGCTGGCCGGTAAAAATCATGCTGCATATCGTCTTCGCGCGACCATACTAACTTGACCGCAGTACCAGGAATCTGCTGAGCAATAGCGACGACCTCACCGATGAAGTCTACATAGCCTCGCCGACCAAAACCGCCGCCTAATGTTAGCGCATGCACCACAATGTTACTGCGCGTGATTCCAGTATAGTGAGCGGCGACGGCCTGAGACATATCGGGCGCCTGACTCGGCGCCCATATTTCGCAGTTATCGCCATTCACTATTGCCGTTGCATTTTGTGGTTCCATTGGGCTGTGATGCGTATAAGGTGCGCTATAAGTACTCTCCAGACGTTCGCCCCGCGTTTCTTGCACCGCAACATCACCCCGCTCCATAGCAATATGTCCGCTTTCGTTTTTAAGCGCCGTTTTCTGCAGCGCTGCGATGGCCTCAGAATCGAGATTGGCGAGGGGGCCATCTACCCACGTTATGTCGACTAGTTGCGCTGCTTTTCGCGCACGCCAATACGTATCTGCCACGACTGCGACGCCGCTGTGAATAGCAAAAATGGCCTCAACTCCGTTCGCCTTCAGCGCTGTATCCGCATTAAAGCTTCCAAGTGTCGCCCCGAATTGACGAGGGCGAATAACCACTGCAGTTTTCATGCCCGGCAGTTGAACGTCCATTCCATAGCGGGCCTCACCGGTGCTTTTAGCGACGCGATCGAGACGTGGCGTGCTCTTGCCGAGCCACCGGTATGCAGATTTTTCTTTAAGTTCAAACGCTGTGTGCTGAAAATCTTTGGCTTCTTCTGCTAACGCACCGTAGCCTAATTTTTCACCATTGCTGTTATTCAAGACCATCCCGGGCTCAGTACTGCAAGACTCTATCCCAACACCCCAACGTCCAGCGGCTGCCGCGATGAGCATTGCCCGCGCTGCAGCGCCAGCCTCGCGCAAAGGATTCCAACTCACAGCAATACTCGTACTGCCACCGGTAAGTTGCGAACCACCTACCGCTGCGAAGTCTTTGTGCACGCCAGCATACTCAATAATGATTTTATTAGGCTCGTAGTCTAGTTCCTCGGCAAGCAGAGTCGTCAGAGAGGTCTGTATACCTTGTCCCATCTCTGATTTAGGCAATTGAAATATCACCTCACCAGAAGGAGTGATCTGCAGGAAAGCATTGGGCTGAAAGCTACCCTCGCGCGTATTGGGATAAGGCGCGTCCCCGCGCAGGCTCAGCCCTAGCCAGAGGCCCCCGCCTACAGTGGCAGTGCCTATTATAAAACTCCGTCGGGAGACGCTCATACGTCATCTCCAACGGCTTCATTACTCGTGTGGGAGGCGCTATAGTACTCAGCCTGTGCCGCCGATTGTATGGCTGCTTTTATCCGCGGATAGGTGCCACAGCGGCAAATATTGCCGGCCATGCCCTGCTCTATCTCTGTCTCACTGGGGTTTGGGTTGTCATCAAGTAATGCCACTGCGCTCATGATTTGTCCTGACTGGCAATAGCCGCATTGCGGCACGCTGTGATCAATCCACGACTGCTGCACCGGATGCTCGCCACCCAATCCCTCAATAGTCGTTATGCGTCGATCAGCAACGGCGCTAATCGGCAGCACACAGCTGCGAGTTGCGGTCCCGTCCAAGTGCACCGTACATGCGCCACAGAGGCCCGCGCCACAGCCAAATTTCGTACCCAACAATTGCAAATGGTCGCGCAAAATCCAAAGCAGTGGAGTGTCTGGCTCTACGTCTACGGCATAAGCACTATCGTTTACCGTGAATTCAAACATGGGGTGGGCTATCCGCTTGTGTTGTTAGCTAAGTTTTAATACCGCAAATACGCGGGTGATGTCTAGTTTATACGACATGGCTAGTCTATTCGAATTCTTTATTGATGCACAGTAGGGACGCCACTGAAGCCCACAGTGGCATGAACTCCGGTGGGCTCCCGCCTGGAGTCGACATCGATATCGAGGTTTGCGGTCATTGCGCTGGATCGGTAAAGGTCATTGCCTGTATTGAGGACCAGAACGTCATCGATAGAATCCTGACTCATCTTCGCGAGAGAGAACAAGGCCGCCCTACCCTATCGTACTTGGTGCCACCCTCCCGAGTACCCCCTGGGCCATTAGCTCTTTTCGCACGACGTGAATCCACAGCCCCAAATCAGCAAGGACGCTACTGAAAAACGTGTGGCACGGAGGGTTGCATGCTACCGTTCAGCAGTGGACGGATATGCATTGTGCGATCACCGGGCAGAGCGACTTCTTCGCTGCAGCGCCTCTTGCCCAATGAGGGAACGCTGTGGTTGCTCCACAACCGACGCCAGGTCGGGCTTTTGTTTGCCTGGTCGCAGCTTCTGCACCTCTTGGCACTGGTCGCGCTCGGGCAATGGTATCCGGAGCCCTTTTTAGTCCACTTGAGCGCCGTAACCTTGACAGGTGGCGGTTTGGCATACTTCTTCACATTTGCGATGGCCGCCACCTCAAATGATAGAGCGGTGAGATGGCTGGGGCCTGCCCGCTGGCGGCGATTCCACCAGGTTGGCAGTTGGTGGATCTGGATCATTTTTGCCCAGACGATCACTCTGGCAGCTTGGTTTGTGTGGCTGCCGCTTATTAGCGCCGCGTTACTGCGTATGCAGTCAGCTTCCTATGCATGGCAACATCGCTGAAACGCTTCGCTACCTTTCACAGGCCAAACGCTGGCCAACACCACATAAAAGCGGCGATCGAATAATATACTGACGATCCCTGAGGAGGTGTCAGGTGAGAGTCAGCGCGGCGGCTGATCTACCCCATTCGATCATGCGTAATACTACTATGTCTGCTATTAACCATGTTGTTGAAGAATTGGCGCCCGCCTTAAAAGAGTTGACGGCCTATCTAGCTGTTTCATCGCAGTCAGAGGCATTTGATTTCTTCAGCCATATTCAGCAACGTCTTGACCAGGTGACTAAGGAGGAAGAGTTACTGGAGGTATTCATCATGATGTCCATGATGGCCTTCCAAGGCTTTAGGTTGGACCCGATGGCAAGCATGCTGGCAGATCAAATACTGGCCCATGCGGAACAGGTGTCTCACACATTTTCAGCTGATAGCAGCAGCGTCAACTGATACTGGAGCACCTCCGGTTTTTAACCAAAAGTTGTTCTAGGTGCCGCGCGGGCTGCGAGGCGCACAGACTATATCGTGCGACTATGCACCACGGCCTCCGGCAGGCCCAGTCAGGGTGATATCAATTCATACAGGCGC
This sequence comes from Halioglobus sp. Uisw_031, assembly GCF_047729875.1. Lineage (NCBI taxonomy): Bacteria > Pseudomonadati > Pseudomonadota > Gammaproteobacteria > Cellvibrionales > Halieaceae > Halioglobus > Halioglobus sp. Uisw_031. Next base: position 1,913,527 of record NZ_CP159826.1, read on the forward strand.
TTAAGATACGCCTGCATAGCAACTATCGCTATTAACACGCTTGCCATGCGCCTATTACAACTCATCACCTACAAAGTGCTAGTGGAACGAGAGATTCTTCGCTGAAATCTGTTGGAGTATCAATTTTATTTCGGGAGTCGGTTCGGGGGTAGATTATTAAATCTGTCGTAACTGATTGACCTATATTGCGTCATGGCGGTGAGGGAGGGATTCGAACCCTCGATACGTTACCGTATACACGCTTTCCAGGCGTGCGCCTTCGACCACTCGGCCACCTCACCATGAGGGCGCGCAGCATACCACAATACAGGGGGCTTGCCAGTCTCCTACAGGGCTAAATCCACCTGTTGACCAAGTTACTGTCGGTTGAGTCGAGGGAGTGGCTGGGCATTGCCATCCGTGCTGCGAAACGGACTGATATCGAGCCCGCCACGGCGAGTATAGAACGCTTGGATATGCAAAAAATCGACATCACAGCGCATAGAAATATCGGTAAACATGCGCTCTAGACACTGCTCATGAAATTCCTGATGCTCACGGTAGGCAACAATATACTGTAGCAATGAGCCGTGCATGATGGCTGACCCGCGATAGTGCAACCACACGGTGGCCCAATCTGGCTGACCCGTAACGGGGCACAATGAACGCAGCAAGTGACTGTAAAGCACCTCCTCCACTACATTGCCAGGCTGCACCTCCAGTTGCATCGCATCCGGCTCACCGCGCCGCGGCTCAATAATGCATTCATCGAGACACTCACCTTCCAGTGTCGCTCCCGCCAGCGCCGGGTCATCGGCTGCATACAGTCTTAAAGTGACATCTGCACCTGCCACGGCACTGATGTCTGTGGTGATAGTCACACGAGCGTCTTCATCACAACTAAATTGGCTGTTGTTGAGTGAGTTCAGATACAACTTAAAGGATTTGGATTCAACGATATTGGGTGAAGTGGCCGGCACACTGAAGCGCCCTACTCTCACCACAGGCTTGCCGCTCTTATCGAGCCACGACAATTCATATGCGTGCCAGAGGTCGACTCCCTGAAATGGCAGTGCCTCGCTCAAGCCCAAGTTTTGGCGCGCTAAATGCCGCGGTATAGGATAGAGTATCTGCGGAGCGTATTTCTGAAGAACCGGCGTATGACGCCCCAATAACAGTTCTTGATCTTCTCCTGACACCACCGACCTACTGCCTCAAGCGCTTGCCAGAATTGAGCAAATGCATGCTGTACCCAAACGCCAGTGTGGTAAATATAATAATCATGCCAAAGGCTATCGGAAGACTAACATCAGATACACCAAGCACGCCGTAGCGAAATGCGTTGACGACATACACAAGAGGGTTGAGCTTGGAGACGTTGGCCCAAAACTCTGGCAACAGATCCATTGAGTAGAATACGCCACCGAGGTAGATCAATGGCGTCAGCACGAACGTTGGAATAATGGAAATGTCATCGAAGCTGTTGGCATAAACAGCGTTAATAAAACCAGCGAGGGCAAATAACGTAGAGGTCATTAACACAACCACCACTACAATAAAATAACTGTGTATTGTGAGGTCCGTAAAGAACAACGAGACCAGCGTTACCACTACGGCCACTAACAAACCACGCGACACGCCTCCCACCACATAGCCCATCAAAATGACGACATTGGACACCGGGGAGACCAGTAACTCCTCAACACTGCCACTAAATTTGGCGCCAAAAAAAGACGACACCACGTTGGAATAAGAGTTGGTGACGATAGCCATCATAATGAGGCCCGGAACCACAAACTCCATATAGGTAAAACCGCCCATTTCACCAATGCGAGAACCAATGAGCGTTCCAAAGATTACAAAGTAAAGAGACATAGTGATCGCCGATGGCAGCAGTGTTTGCGTCCATATGCGCAGATAGCGTTTTATCTCTTTCCTGACGATGGTCATAAACGCTACATACTGTTCTTGCAGATTCATGCGGCACCCTCGACAAGATTCACAAACATTTCCTCCAGACGATTCGCACGATTACGCATGCTACTGATATGAATGCCCGCGACATCCAGAGCGTTAAATACCTGATTAAGATGCTGCCCTTTTTGCACCTCCACTTCCAGCGTATGGTCGTCTACACGACGTATCAAAAACCCGTCAATGGTAATGACCTCCGGCAGTTCCTCCAAGCAGTCGAGTATAAATACCTCGCGATCTAATTGCCGCAGAAGCTCTTTCATAGACGTATTCTCTACGATCTTCCCATGATTGATAATCGCGATATGCCGGCATAACGCCTCTGCCTCTTCGAGGTAGTGCGTGGTGAGAATAATCGTGGTCCCTTGTGCATTAATTCGCCGGAGGAAATCCCACATAGAACGGCGCATCTCAATGTCGACGCCAGCACTGGGCTCATCTAGGATCAACAATTGCGGCTCATGGACCAGAGAACGGGCAATCATTAAACGGCGCTTCATTCCGCCTGACAACATCCGCGCTGGTATGTCTCGCTGCTCCCACAACCCGAGCTCGCGCAGGTACTTTTCTGCCCTTTCTCTGGCCAGTCCCGGCGCCAGACCATAATAACCGGCCTGATTAATGACAATGTCCAAGCCCTTTTCAAACTGGTTAAAATTAAATTCTTGCGGAACAATACCAATATGTCGCTTAGCCGCAGGGAAATCCTCATCGATATCAATCCCGAATACTGAAATCTTGCCAGCGGACTTGGCAACCAGTGAACAAATAATACCAATAGTTGTCGATTTTCCGGCGCCATTAGGGCCTAGTAAGGCAAAAAAATCGCCTTGCTCTACCCTGAGACTAATGCCTTTGAGCGCTTCAAAATCGTTATCATAAACCTTGCTAAGGTTTTCTATCTCAAGTGCTGGTATCATCCGATTTCAGGCTGCTGCGTGGCTTAATAAGCGCGTAATTGTACTCGCATTCCTTCTCACACACGATACCGTTTATGAATGACGAACAATACCTTGAACACTGTCGCTCGCTACTAGGCGAGTTCGCTGAAACGCTGGTGACTCGGACCAAGCAGCTGCCACAGGAGCACCCGCTGCGCGAGCTTGCAGCCGGATTTCAGGCTCTTGGGGACTACCCTAGCGACTTTTATGACCAGGGGCCGGACCTGATTGCGCGCCTGTTCGATACCTATCCCGAGTTTACCCCGACCTTTCCGCGGCAATTGCTGTGGTTTTTCGGCGCCAATTGCCTTCATTACATGGCCGATGAGGAACTCGCCGAATTCCAGCAGCTAGAGGATATGCGTGCAGCGACTCCGCCTTAGGAAAATGCCTTCAATACGCTTGAATTAACCGATAAGCGGCTGCAGTTGCGGCAAACAATTCGGCTAAAATCGGGCCTGCAGGACTTGACGCAACCTCCCTCTCTTCCTACAATGCGCGCCTCTTGATGGAGACCGTTGCGTCCCCTTCGTCTAGTGGCCTAGGACACTGCCCTTTCACGGCGGTAACAGGGGTTCGAACCCCCTAGGGGACGCCATTCATCAAGCGCCATCAGCGGGAATAGCTCAGTTGGTAGAGCGCAACCTTGCCAAGGTTGAGGTCGCCGGTTCGAACCCGGTTTCCCGCTCCAATTCTAGCCCCCCCCCTTCCTTCAGCTTGATCGACACGCTGTTAATACAATAGCGCAGGCCAGTCGGCGCAGGGCCATCTTCGAACACATGGCCTAAATGTGCGCCGCAGGCCTTACACATGACCTCTGTGCGCATCATCCCGAGGCTGCGATCCTGCACCTCGTCAATCACTGTGGCATCAGCAGCCTGAAAGAAGCTGGGCCAGCCGCACCCGGCATCAAATTTACTGTCGGATAAAAACAGTTTTTCCCCACAACATCGACACTGATAAACACCCTCTTTGGTGCAGTTCCAATACTCTCCCGTAAAAGGTCGCTCTGTGCCTTTCTCGCGACAGACGTGAAACTCCTCGGGTGTCAATTTTTCTCGCCATTGTTCTTCGTCGTGCATGGTTCGCTTCTCGGTTGCTTACGTTATTGATATAGCGTACACCAGCGCGGCTCAACAGACTATGACCGGCAAACACAAAAAGACATGCTCATTCGGAATCGCTAGTGCTGACAGCTATGCAACCCAAAGCACGCACGGTCTCAATGTCCGCGGGTGTCGGCAATGAATGCGCTACGACTGACCCCGCCAGCTCACGACGCCCACGGTAGGATTTACGCAGCTGGTCGAATTGCGCTGCGCGTTTGCCAACCACTTGCTCGCCTAAAATAGCTTGGCGTAAAAGCACGTCATCTATCGAAATATCGTATCTGGACTGCAGGAGATAACGGATCTGCCCAGCCCTAGACAAACCTTCCGGCAACAATAGCGCGGGGGCAAATCCTGCGGGGCTATCGAGCGCTGGCGCGTGGTGATGCTGCCACTCTTTCACTGCGTCGCTGAGCATGCGCGTAGCCAACAATTTCCCATCGAGGCTGTAGCCGGCGATATGCGCGCTGCCCAGTGTGACGCGCTCAAGCAATGCAGCATTGATAGCCGGCTCACCCTCCCACACATCAAGCACCGTAGAAAATCTTCGCCCACTGCTTAACTGTGTCAGTAGGGCCGTATTGTCGATGACAGGGCCGCGACTGGCGTTGATAAGGACACTGTCAGGACGCAAGCGCTCCAATTCAGCACTGCGGAGTAGGTGATGACTTGGCCAGGGTTCATCTGCCGTCAGCTCCGGATGCAGAGTCACGACATCACAGTCCAGAACTTGCTCTAGAGTGGCGGTTTGGCTGATCATATTCTGTTGCAGCCACGGATCAAAAACGCGATAGCCAATACCCAATGCATCACAGCGCGCGGCGACCGCCTTGCCGACATGCCCATACCCAACAATACCGACGACGCCGCCTGCCAGTAATTTCTCCAAGGTGTCACCAATGCTAGCGACCGCTGCCAACACATACTCAACCACGGAATTGGCATTAGACCCGGGGGCGTAAGCGAAGCGAATGCCACGCTGGCGAAGATACTCTTGATCAATGTGATCTAAACCACTGGTAGCTGTGCCTACGAATTTGACACCTGTACCAGACAGCAGTGCCGCATCTACACGCGTTACTGATCTTACTAACAGAATATCGATATGCTGCAACTGTGCGCGGCCAATAGCCCGTCCGCCTAGTCTTTGAACGTGCGTATCAGCAGTAAAAAAATGTTCTACCGCAGGAATATTCTCATCAGCAAGTATATGCAGCGTCACAGTGCGGTAGGCTCTTGTGTCGAATACTGGAACCTCGCGATAGACCACAGGCCAACCGCAGTAGCGCTGCTCCGCCAGATGACGTTTACACCGTTCATACAAGATCTACCAGAGAAAAATGCAGTTGCCGAGGCGAACTCATGGTGGAAAATTCGCAGCATAAACTGTCAAAGAACAGCTCTGCCCTTTCCGGCAAGCCCTCTCTCTGCCAACACAAGGCCTGCTCTAGGACGCAAGATTGAAACACTGTAGTGTCTGGTATTGCATCCTGGGACCGACCGAGATTATCGGCACTGACCCGAAAGCGATACCCACAAGCCTGCGAAAAAAACCACTCCAGAGCTTGGGGCCTGCGCTCGGCAGATTGAAACGCTTGTTGCTCCTCGCCACTGCGCCCATCAGGGGCATACCAGTAGCCGAAATCTAATTGCTGCCGACGCCCAGTACCGGCGATGCACCAATGCGCGACTTCATGCAATGCGCTGGCAAAATAGTCACCGCGATAATATAGCGCATGATAGTCGCCTGGCGCCTGAGCGGGTTGATAGAGTGGTTCTTCAGCCCCGCCAAAAAGGCGCGTGCGGAATGTATCGCAAAAGCAATCATCAAACACACGCTCAAGTCGCTTACAGCAAAAGGGGTCTGACACGCTAGGGAGGGACATATGTTCAGGTGCGCTCATCAATCTGATGCCAGCTTGCGTATGATATAAATATATTGACCATCAACCGCGATATGCTCTAGCAATTCATGCCCAAGAAATACGCAAAAGCGGGGGATATCGCGCTCGGTGGAAGGGTCTGTTGCCTGTATCTGGAGCGTTTCGCCTACGGCTATATCTCGTATCCGGTTGTGCAACAGCATTACCGGCTCGGGACAAAGCAGGCCGGAGGCGTCCAGAATGTAATCAGGTGTTATCGACATGCCTGAATAATATCAGCTGTTGAGCAGCAGTTCAGCCTGTGCCTGTGGCACTAGGTCCCACTGCTCGCTGTCGGCATCGTAGAGGATTTGCAGATCACCAGCGCCAAGCTGGCGTCGTAATCGATCGACTTTGTCCTGAGTGGTGAGTTCTCGCTCGCCGTAATCCGTCCCGTCGCGAGTGGCATAATCCTCTAGCAACGCCTGAAGGACTTCCATTTTTAGGCGCTGAAAAGGCACCAATACAAATTGTGCCATGTTTTTCTAGCCCTCATTTGGGTCGCGGCCGATGCGCATTAACAGGCGCCACTGCCACGACAGCGTGTTAAAAAGTGCTCTTGAGTACATTCCCACACGACAGTTAGTCCGAATCGTTCCGTTGCAGCAATTTGCGCACGCCAATCAACACGGCCACCAAAAACGCAGCAAGTGCAATGATTCCGCCGGCTACCCCAAGTGTACCCAAGAATAGCTCCGTCATCTCCTCGAGTGAGATCCCGAACTGATCGACGGCTGCCCATACTAGAACACCCAAGGCTGCAAGACCCAATCCGGTGGAGCGATAAAAACGTCGACTGGCCCTGCTCACATACCTACTCCAACGTTAGTGCCCAGTGTCACCGGGAACTGATGCCGGCAGCACCGGCGTAGCAGACTTCACGTCCATATTCTGCGCCCGATGACGCAGCACATGATCCATTAATACGATGGCCAGCATGGCCTCGGCGATAGGTGTAGCCCGAATTCCAACACAGGGATCATGCCTACCATGTGTTGCGACCTGTATTGCTTTGCCGCTGGTATCAATACTGTCTCCCGGCTGGCGAATGCTGGATGTCGGCTTCAGAGCCAGGCTGACCACAATATCCTGACCACTGCTAATGCCTCCTAAGACGCCTCCGGCGTTATTGCCGACAAACCCCTCCGGCGTCAACAAATCCCGATGCTCGCTGCCGTATTGTTCTACAGCGGCAAAGCCTGCGCCAATCTCCACACCTTTAACCGCATTAATACTCATCATTGCGCCAGCGACATCCGCGTCAAGCCGATCGAAAATTGGCTCACCCAATCCCGGCATGACGCCACTGGCAACGACATTGATACGTGCACCGATAGAGTCGCCACGTTTGATAAGCGCAGCCATGAAGGTTTCCATCTCTGACAATTTGTCCGCGTCTGGACAAAAGAAAGGATTGGACTCCACCACATCCCAATCCAGGCGCTGGGCTATAATTGGGCCCAACTGTGACAGGTATCCTCGAACCTGTATGCCGTAACGCGACAACAGATACTTCTTGGCGATTGCTCCGGCAGCCACTCGCATTGCGGTCTCGCGCGCGGAAGAACGCCCCCCGCCGCGGTAATCGCGAAAGCCGTATTTTTGATTGTACGTATAGTCTGCGTGAGCAGGGCGAAACGTATCCTTGATGGCAGAATAGTCCTTCGAACGCTGGTCGGTGTTATCAATCATCAACCCAATAGCCGTTCCCGTCGTAACACCCTCAAATACGCCGGACAAAATACGCACTTCATCGGCCTCACGCCGCTGGGTCGTAAACCGCGAGGTGCCAGGCTTACGCCGATCCAGATCGTGTTGCATATCGGCAGATTCCAAAGCAAGACCCGGTGGGCAGCCGTCAATGATGCAGCCCAAAGCTGGGCCATGGCTTTCGCCAAAGCTGGTCACCGTGAATAATTTGCCAATTGAATTACCCGACATAGTGTTCTCTTACTTACCCTTACTGAAGTTTTAAGGCCTACTATTATAGGCCTAATTATCCAACAATTGCGCTGTAATCTTGCAACTCCTGTGCAGTGAGGGCAAACACGCCATCCCCACCGCGCTCAAACTCTACCCACGTAAACGGCACCTTGGGGTAAGCCTCCTCAAGCGCTGGCCCGCTGTTACCTACCTCTACGATGAGTAGCCCGCTAGCCGCCAGAAACGGATGAACGCAGGACAGTATACGACGCGTCAAATCCAAACCATCAGAACCCGAACCCAGCGCATCTTTCGGTTCATGATGAAATTCCGCAGGCATCGCCGCAAGATCAGCCGCATCAACATACGGCGGGTTACTCAGAACAAGGTCATATCGGGCATCCACTAAAGACTCGAATAGATCAGACTGGATGACAGTCACTCTGTCCTGCAGGCCCAGATGTTCTGCATTTTCGCGTGCCAACTCCAGCGCGCCGCTGTCGACATCTAGCAGGTCAACCCGCGCATCGGGAAATTGATAAGCGGCGGCCAATCCGATGCAACCACCGCCACAGCACAGATCAAGAATGCGCTTTGGGGCTGGGCCGTTATACCACGGTCTGAAATCATTGAGGATGAGCTCAGCAATCGGAGAGCGGGGAATAATAGCGCGCCGGTCACAGAAAAACTCCAACCCAGCAAACCAGGCCCGACCCAACAGGTAGGGCAAAGGCTCGTGTTCCGTAATGCGCCGATGCAGCAATTCACGTAGTCGAGCCACTGCCTCGATACCGACAGGCTGGGGCAAGACGTTCTCGCCAGAGTCCAGGGGCAGTTCTACAACAGACAGCACCATAAGGACAGCCTCGTCCCAGGCATTGTCTGTACCGTGCCCAAAAAACACATCACTGCTTTCCAACGCTTCACTGCAGAACTGCAGCAATTGACCAACAGTTTGCGGTTGATTGGGAAAATACTTAGGGTTAGTCATGGCCTCAGTGTAACCGATTCTGAGGGAGAACTTATAGCCAGAACGACAGCCAGATCTGTTTGCCTTGCCGTCATCGGGTTGGTAATATGCCCGCTCAAATTTAGAGTCAAATTCAATACGGAGACATTCCTTTGGAAGACCATTGGGCAAAGATTATTGAGGCTGTGGGCGAAGACCTTAGCCGACCCGGCTTACGGGATACACCCAAGCGCGCAGCCAAGGCGTTCGAATTCCTGACACAAGGCTACGGACAGTCAGTGGAAGATGTGGTTAATGATGCCCTCTTCCCGTCTGATTCCGATGAGATGATTCTAGTCCAGAACATAGAGCTTTACTCGCTGTGTGAACACCACCTGCTGCCCTTCATTGGGAAATGCCATGTCGCCTATATACCCACCGGAAAAGTACTAGGACTGTCCAAGGTAGCTCGCATCGTTGATGTTTTTGCCCGACGGCTTCAGATACAGGAATCGCTGACAGCGCAAATCGCCGAAACGGTTATGGCTGTGACTAACGCAGAAGGAGTGGGCGTAATAGTTGAAGCCCAGCATATGTGCATGATGATGCGTGGCGTAGCAAAACAGAACTCATCAATGAAGACATCAGCAATGCTCGGCTCGTTTCGCAGCGATCAAAAAACTCGCGAAGAGTTTCTTTCTCTGCTGCGAATGTAACAATCGCTTTCAGCATTATTGTGCTAGGACGCTAATCATCTATTCGTATTAAATCAACGCGCAAGTATTGCCGGTCTGCAGTGCGAGCGGCGCTGTAGCCAACGAGACGGTAGGCTCTTTCTGCCTGAAAGGCGTACACCCGATACTGCTGTAAATCTTCTCTGCCATACAGCAGTCGCTCGCCAAATACGCGATTGGCCCACTGTACCCCCTTACCACAAGCGCGACCCTTACATTCGAATAACGCAATAGCCCCTTCTTCTTTCGCCAGAGAGCCCAACAACTCATCCATCACTGCAGCCGAGGTAAAGCCGTCTACAATTTGCCAAGTATAGCTGAGCAGTGTTCCAGTAAGCCGCTCGCTATCTTTGAAACGCCATTCTCCGCGCATTTTTTGTATGGCGCCAAGGCCTACCTCATGGTCTACAACCTGTTGCTCTGAAAATGCAACCTGTTTCGCGTGAGGATACTCGCTCAGCTGTTCCAACAGCATCTCTAACGTTGGCTCAGCAGCGTTTGCCACACTCCCTGCAAATGACATGAGAGTGACTATTACGCTGATCAAAATGTGGCTAAATTTACTCACTATAGTGCGGACTCCGTTTTGTTCGTCTCTGACAAAAAATGCTCCATATGCTGCGCTACCTCGCCGACGCCAGACTCCATATGAAAATGGTGCCCGCCTTTGATCGTGTATACGACAAGATTGTCGATGCTCCGTTGCACAGACTCAATATATTTTGAGGCTTGATGCGCAGTATCTCCAGCTCGCATCAACAACGTTGGCATATCCAATGCTCCCAATACTGCCCTAATCTGAGCCTCAGTCAACTTAACGGCTGAAGCGCCTTGCAGCCTTGGGTCCGTGGTCCAGGTCATTCCTCCCGAGCAGGCATGTAAATTGCGCTCCACTAATTGTTTAGCGGCGCTCTCAGACAAGCCGTTACGCGTGCGGGAAGCGACTGCCTCCTCTAAACAGGCAAAAACTCTGTTAGCACGATTGTGCAAACGCGGCTTATCCTCTAGCGCCTTGCGCATTTGAAGAGGAAAGGCACCCTCCGCAACCGGTTGCGGGGTCACTGCGTCGAGCAATACGAGATGGCGCACTCGTTCAGGATAAGCGCTGGCGAGCAGCGTAGCGATAATAGCGCCGCGAGAATGCCCCACAAGGTCGAATGTGTTCCAGCCCAATGCTTTGAGTATGCCGAGAATTTCGGGGAGATCATCCCATATCTGGTAGCTGGCGTCTGCCGAACGGCGCGCGCTCTGGCCATGACCGGTAAGATCCACAGCGACCACGTAAAAATCCGTCAGCAGCGGTGCCAATTGAGAAAAGCTGGCGGCATTATCCAGCCACCCGTGAAGCGCGAGCAGGGGCCTGCCACTTGGGTCGCCCCACGACAGGCCCGCCAGCTTAAGCCCATTTACATGCCATTCCAGTGGGACTGCAGAACGAAAAACGGAACTATCAGACACTAAATAGTCTCCTTGTAAGTCGGCGGGAACGCCCAGAATACCCGGTTTCCACAGCCTGGAGCGACCATGTCCAGTGACATCGTCACCAGACCGCCCGCAGTGAGAAACGGCACACTCCCCACCCCGCCGAGGTAGTGATCCAAGACCGCCGACACCAGCGGTTGGTGTGACACTACCACTATGTGCTCTTGTGTTCCGTGAGCGCAGATAGCCGCATCCACAGCGACCACTTCACTGCCCGGATGCAAGGCCTGCTCAGCAGCGACTGTACACGGTGAAAAGGCAGCGGCAATAATCTCCGCTGTCTGTACCGTTCGCACCCAGGGGCTGTGCAGTATTCTTTGCGGCTGCGGGATGCCTCTGACGCTGCAAGCCGCGTGAAACTGACTACAGCCAAAACTGACATCATCGCGACCGCCACTGGTAAGCTGCCGCAGGCGGTCGTTTATACCGTCCTCAGCTTCACCATGCCGCCATATAGTCAATATCATCGTGCTGTGAATCTCGAGTCTAAACTGCGGCGGATGTTCAGGCCTGCCTCATCTCCACCAACAGCTTGTTCATCCTGGAGACATAGTCTGCCGGATCGTCTAGCTGCCCACCCTCCACCAGAGTGGCCTGGTCGAATATGATGTTGGCTAGGCTCTCGAAACGGTCTTCGTCAGGTTCTTGATCAAGCATTTCCGCCAGTGGATGTGCAGGATTAATTTCCAGTATCGGTTTTGCCTCAGGCATTTCCTGACCCGCAGCTTCCATAATGCGACGCATCTGGGAACCCATATCAAAATCCCCTACTACAAGACAGGCTGCTGAATCGGTAAGACGAGCCGTCGCCCGGACCTCACTGACCCTGTTTTCCAAGGCTTTAGAGACACGTTCTACCAATGCCTCTGATTCTTTGGTAAGTGTTTCCTGAGCTTGCTTCTCCTCCTCCGAGTCTCCCGCGAGCTCTAGCGCACCGCGCGCGACATCCTGGAATTGCTTGCCATCAAACTCGCGCAAGTGATTCATCAGCCAGTCATCAACACGGTCTGACAGCAGCAACACTTCGATGCCCTTTTTCCGAAACACTTCCAGATGAGGACTTTTCTTAGCCGTATTGAAATTCTCTGCAACGACATAATAGATTTTTTCCTGTTTTTCCTGCATGCGCGCCACATAGTCTTCCAGAGCTTGATCCTGCTCTTCTAGATCTGTGTGAGTTGTGCTGAACCGCAACAGTTTGGCGATCTTCACCTGATTGGTCGTGTCCTCCGCTGGCCCCTCTTTCAACACGGTGCCAAAATGCTTCCAAAATGTGGCGTAATCATTCCCTTTTTTCGCCTTCGCCATTTTGCCCAGCATATCCAAGACACGCTTAGTCAGCGCATTGCGCATACTCTCGACAGCAGGATCCTGTTGCAGAATTTCACGCGACACATTCAGGGATAAATCGTTGGAGTCTACGACGCCTTTGATAAAGCGAAGATACAGCGGTAAAAACTGTTCAGCATCATCCATAATAAACGTGCGTTGAACATACAGCTTAAGTCCGCGCGACATTTCGCGATTCCACAGATCAAACGGGGCTTTTGCGGGGATGTAAAGCAGGCTAGTGTATTCAAGCTTGCCCTCAACCTTGTTGTGACTCCAAGTCAGAGGGTCTTCATAGTCGTGAGAGACGTGTTTGTAAAACGCTTTGTACTCGTCACTCTTTACCTCTGTGCGCCCGCGCATCCAGAGCGCACTCGCCTCATTGACTGCCTCGAACTCAATAGCGGCATCCGCATCGCTTACAGCGTCGTCGTCTTCAGCGGATGGTGCAGGTGGCTTTAACATCATCACCGGCACTGATATATGATCTGAGTATTTCTTGATCACGCTGCGCACGCGAAAATCGTCAGCGAATTCTTTGCAGTCCTTTTTCAGCGACAGAGTGATGCTGGTGCCGCGCGTTTCCCTGGTCTTCGACTCGATAGAAAATTCTGCCTCGCCACAGGATTCCCACAACACTCCGGCGTCAGCTGACTCGCCAGCTTTACGGGTATGTACCTGAACACGGTCGGCAACGATAAAACCGGAATAAAAACCGACGCCGAACTGACCAATTAACTGAGAATCTTTGCGTTCATCGCCGGTGAGGCTTTCTAGAAACGAAGCAGTACCCGACTTGGCAATGGTCCCTAGGTTTTCAATCACCTCGTCCCGATTCATACCAATGCCATTATCGCTGATGGTAATGGTATTGGCCTTTTTATCGAGATCTATCTGTATTGCATAGTCTCCCTGCCCTTCCAGCAAGGCATCATCGGCGAGTGCGGCAAAACGCAGCTTGTCGATGGCATCACTGGCGTTGGATATTAACTCACGCATGAAGATCTCCTTGTTGCTATACAAGGAGTGGATCATAAGGTGAAGCAATTGCTTTGCTTCGGTCTGGAAGCCAAGCGTCTCTTTTTTCACATCAGCAGTCATGGTAACCTCGTTTCTAAGGTGTTGATTTAACGGAATATGTACACTGCCTCTGATATGGGGGTGGACCGAGCCTATTTCAAGTGAGGCATTGCAATCGATTGCGTGCTGCGGGGTCCTGCCAGCCTACCCACGGCAACCTTCTGAAGCCCAGCGATGTAGCCGCTAGCAGGAGATAGTATTGTTTTTGCGGGGTAAATAGCCGCCCGTGGGAGCCTAAGTCAGGGCAAAAAAAAAGGGCTCGTCTCGCGACCAGCCCTCCATCATTTTCGTAGCTGAGTAATAGCTTACCAGCCCGTAACCTCGGCCAGAGCAGTACCAATTTCTGCCAAACTGCGAACGGTCTTTACACCGGCATCTTCGAGGGCTGCAAACTTCTCGTCAGCAGTGCCCTTGCCACCCGAAATGATCGCTCCCGCGTGCCCCATGCGCTTACCTGTGGGCGCAGTAACGCCAGCAATGTAAGAGACTACCGGCTTCGTCACGCTTGCCTTGATATACGCTGCGGCCTCTTCTTCTGCCGAACCGCCAATTTCGCCGATCATCACAATCGCTTCGGTAGCGGGGTCATTCTGGAACATTTCGAGAATATCGATAAAGTTGGACCCCGGAATCGGATCTCCGCCGATACCGACACAGGTAGACTGCCCAAAACCGGCATCCGTTGTCTGCTTGACCGCCTCATACGTCAGAGTGCCCGAGCGAGACACAATACCCACCTTCCCAGGCAGGTGAATATGACCGGGCATAATGCCAATTTTGCATTCGCCAGGAGTGATCACGCCCGGACAATTAGGCCCGATCAGGCGCACGCCCAGTTCATCGCACTTTACCTTGGCTTGAAGCATGTCTAGCGTTGCAATACCCTCGGTAATACACACGATTAGCTTGATTCCGCTGTTGGCCGCCTCGAGAATCGAGTCTTTGCAAAAAGGGGCTGGAACATAAATAACTGAAGCTTGCGCACCCGTTGCAGCTACCGCCTCTGCCACTGTGTTAAAGACCGGCAGCCCCAAATGCTCTTGACCACCTTTGCCGGGGGTAACACCTCCAACCATCTTAGTGCCATAGGCAATCGCCTGCTCGGAGTGAAACGTCCCCTGAGAACCAGTGAAACCCTGACAAATGACCTTGGTGTTTTTGTCGATAAGAATACTCATTAGGCTGCTCCTCCCGCTGCTTTAACTGCCTGCTGGGCAGCGTCCGTGAGGCTGGTGGCGGCGATAATGTTCAATCCACTGTCGGCCAAAACCTGTCGCCCTAGTTCGGCATTGTTGCCCTCTAGCCGCACGACAACCGGCACCTGCACACCAATTTCTTCAACCGCACCGATAACGCCTTCAGCAATAAGGTCGCAGCGTACGATGCCGCCGAAGATATTAATAAGCACGGCTTTTACCTTGTCGTCAGACAAAATGATTTTGAACGCCTCTGATACGCGCTCCTTGGTGGCACCGCCCCCAACATCCAAAAAGTTAGCCGGAAATCCGCCATGCAGTGCCACAATATCCATCGTTCCCATGGCAAGGCCAGCGCCGTTGACCATGCACCCGATATTGCCGTCGAGAGCGACGTAGTTCAATTCCCATTTAGCGGCATGCACTTCGCGTTCGTCTTCCTGGCTGGTGTCGTGCATTCCACGTAATTCAGGCTGGCGATACAGCGCGTTGCTATCGACACCAAGCTTGGCATCTAGGCAATGCAGGTCACCTTGCTCGGTTATCACCAGAGGATTAATCTCAATCAGTGCCAAATCTTTATCGACAAACAACTGGGCCAGACCCATAAAAATCTTCACGAACTGCTTGATCTGCTCTCCTGACAATCCCAACTTAAAAGCCAACTCTCGTCCCTGATAGGGCTGCGCTCCTGTTAGCGGGTCAATTGTGGTGCGCAATATCTTTTCCGGAGATTCTTCCGCGACTTTCTCAATTTCAACACCACCCTCGGTAGACGCCATAAAAACAATACGACGTGAAGAGCGGTCGACGACAGCACCAAGATACAACTCATCGGCAATATCGGTGCAGGTTTCTACCAGGATTTTGCTGACAGGTTGTCCCGTTTCATCCGTCTGGTAGGTGACCAGTCTCTTACCCAGCCATTGTTTGGCAAAGGCTTCGATATCAGCTTTGGTTTTGACCAGTTTGACCCCCCCAGCCTTGCCACGTCCCCCGGCATGCACCTGAGCTTTGACAACCCACATGTCGCCGCCGATCTTATCCGCTGCCGCCATTGCTTCCTCTGGGGTGTCTACAGCGTATCCCTTGGATACTGGCAACCCATACTCGGCAAACAACTGCTTACCCTGATACTCGTGAAGATTCATGTTCTATCCTGTTATCAATTCTTAACTGTTATACGTTAAGGTTATTTGGCAACGACATCCCTGCCAAACAAACCCGCTGAGTATCCGCGCGCGTCAGTAACTTATTATGTTGTACGCACTCGAACGAATTTTTCTAGCGCTTCTTTCGATTCGCAATATGAATAGCTTGTCCATCTACTGCCAAGGCCGCTTCATGCACCGCCTCAGACAAGGTTGGGTGACCGAAGACGGTGAGCGCCAGATCCTCTGCACTGGATCCAAACTCCATCGCTATGACCACCTGCTGCACCAGATCCGCTGCAGATGGGCCTACGATATGACACCCGAGTATGCGATCTGTCTCAGCATCCGCAATCATTTTCACAATACCATCAGAATCATTGGCCGCCAGGGCCCTCCCGCTTGCTGCGAAAGGGAACACCCCTATCTTGCACTCAATACCATCCGCTTTTAATTCCTGCTCAGTTTGCCCTACAGCAGCAATTTCCGGATGCGTATAGATGACCGAGGGAACACAGTCATAGTTCATCTGCGCCTGCTTGCCGGCGATACGCTCAACCACCATCACGCCTTCTTCCGACGCCTTGTGTGCCAGCATAAGGCCGCGCACTATATCACCCACAGCATACACATGGGGTGCTTCAGTTTCGCAATTGTCATTGACGTAGATAAAACCACGCTCGTCTAAAGTGATGCCACTGTCAGACGAAAATAAGTCTTCCGAGCGGGGTCTGCGTCCTACCGCAACAATCAGCTTATCGAATAACTCTGTGTGTTCGCCACCTGCGCTGGTGTACGTAACCTCAACTTTGCCCTTTTTGACTTCTGTACCGATCACTCGGGCACCAAGGCGTATATCCAGTCCCTGTTTCTTGAAGATCTTGCCTGCCTCTTTGGCAATCTGTACATCCATCATCGGCAAGAATTCGTCCAGCGCCTCCAACATGACAACCTCCGATCCGAGGCGACGCCAGACACTGCCCAGTTCCAAACCGATGACTCCAGCGCCGATAACGCCGAGACGGACGGGGACTTCTGTCAGCATGAGTGCACCGGTAGAGTCGATAATGTGTTCATCGTCTATCGGTGCGGGGGCAATACTGACCGGTACTGAGCCGGCAGCAATAATGACATTACTTGCATCCAACACTTGGACATTGCCTTTGTTATCGGTCACTTCAACTTTCGCGCCGACAAGGACCTTTCCGACGCCGGAGATGGGTGTAACACCGTTGTGTTTAAAAAGCCCCGTTATGCCACCGGTCAGTTGCGAGACGATCTGATCCTTGCGAGCCAGCATGGCGGGTATATCAATGTCGGCCTTCTTTACCGTTATCCCATGCACCGCTAAATTATCCCGAACATCAGCAAACTTGTGACTGCTGTCGAGTAACGCCTTGGACGGGATACAGCCGACGTTGAGACACGTGCCGCCCAACTGCATATTGTCACTGTCATCCAGCCACTGCTCAACACAGGCAACCTTCAACCCCAGTTGCGCGGCCTTAATAGCTGCAACATAGCCGGCAGGCCCTGATCCAATTATTACTACATCATATTTTTCAGGCATCGTCATTCCCACTAAAGGTGTCTTTACGACAGACAGGTTACTGTATCTCTGTGTGCAAACTCACAAGCATTCATGTTCCTATAATTGCAGCAAAATTCGAGCGGGATCTTCAATAAGATCCTTGATAGCGACCAGAAACTGTACGGCGGTCTTGCCGTCGATGAGCCGGTGATCGTAGGTCAACGCCAAATACATCATGGGTAGAATCACCACCTGACCATCGACAGCCATTGGACGTTCCTGAATTTTGTGCATACCCAGAATACCCGTTTGCGGCGGGTTGAGGATAGGTGTCGACAACAAAGAACCGAATACGCCGCCGTTGGTTACCGTAAACGTACCGCCCGTCATATCCTCAATGGTCAACTTATTGTCTTTGGCGCGCAGCCCCATATCTCTGATCGCAGCCTCAATATCGGCCAGGCTCATAAAGTCAGCATCGCGCATGACCGGGACCACAAGTCCGCCCTCAGTCGAAACCGCTACACCAATATCCTGGTAGCCGTGGTATACGATATCATTGCCGTCAACAGACGCATTAACAGCCGGGAATCGTTTCAGCGCTTCACAGGCGGCTTTGACAAAAAATCCCATAAATCCAAGGCGCGTTCCGTTATGCGTTTTTTCGAATTGATCCTTATACTTTTTACGCAACGCCATCACAGGCGCCATATTCACCTCGTTAAACGTGCTGAGCATCGCTGTTTCATGCGTAGCGTTAAGCAACCGCTCGGCTATTCTGGCTCGCATACGGGTCATGGGCACCCGTCTCTCTACTCGCTCGCCGGAAGGGCTAACTGACGGCGGCTCCTTGTCGATAGTCGCGGAGGGCTCGACAGAAGCCGTGGTAGTTGCCGCGGATTTGGCTTCTCGAGCTTTTATAAATTTGAGAATGTCTTCCTTGGTAATGCGTCCATTCTTTCCTGTGCCCGTTATTGCGCTGACATCGAGCTTATGCTCGTCAACCAACAACCGAGCAGCGGGTCCAAGTAACTCCGCTGAAGACGGTTCTGAAGCATTGTCACCTGATGCCGCGAGACTTGCTTGTGCGGGCGGAGACGAAAGCGCTGCGGATTTTTTTTCAGCAAGTGTAGCAAGGAGCTGTTCACCTTCAATTGTCTCACCTACCACAGCATGGATTTTTGTGATCACACCATCCACAGGAGCAACCACCTCCAATACCACTTTGTCCGTCTCTATCTCGACGATCAGCTCATCCCTTGACACCGTGTCGCCTTCCGACTTGTGCCAGGCAGCCACTTCCCCGTCCGCAATAGACTCGGGAAAGGCAGGTGCCTTTATTTCAATAGTCATCTCATTTCCTTTAAAAAAATCCGCTTGTTGTCAGTAACCCCAAGGCATTTCTCCGAGAGCTTCATCAATAAACTGTTCCAACTGCGCGATATGCAATGCCATGTAGCCGGCAGCGGCAGCGGCAGATGAATCACGTCCGACATAGCGCAGATACACATCCACTTTATGGCGCTGTATTACTCTGCGCATATGGTGCTGGCTGGCATACCAGGAGCCCTGATTCATCGGCTCTTCCTGACACCAAACCGCATCGACAATATTGGGGTATGAGTCCGCCAGTATCTGCAGTAACTCGTCCTCAGGGAAAGGATACAACTGCTCAAGGCGCAAAATGGCGATATGGTTCAGTTGGCGCTCTCGCCTGACCGCAAGCAAATCGTAGAATACTTTACCGCTGCAAAGGATAATACGCTGAACCTTCGACTTATCCAGATCATCGATTTCATCCATTACATTATAGAATCTGCCCCCGGCAAGATCCTCAATAGTGGAAATCGCTTCTTTATGGCGCAGCAGACTTTTGGGCGACATCACCACCAGCGGCTTACGTAGCGGACGGATAGCCTGTCGCCTCAGCATATGGAACACCTGCGCCGGCGTGGTCGGGGCGCAGACCTGAATATTATGCTCTGCACATAACTGCATGAAGCGTTCCAGCCTTGCGGATGAGTGCTCTGGACCCTGCCCCTCGTAGCCATGCGGCAACAACATCGTTAGACCGCACAAACGCGACCATTTGTTCTCACCACTGGTAATAAATTGATCAATGACGACCTGTGCACCGTTGGCGAAATCGCCAAACTGGGCTTCCCAGATTACGAGGCCTTGGGGTAACGTGGTGGAATAGCCATATTCAAAAGCAAGCACAGCCTCTTCTGACAGCAATGAATCGTAAATACTGAACTTTGCCTGTGATTCACTGATGTGCTGCAAAGGAATATAGGTACTGCCATCACTTTGATTGTGCAGCACCGCATGACGATGGGAGAAGGTGCCGCGCCCTACGTCTTGTCCCGTCAACCTGATGGGGCTTCCCTCTTGCAGCAATGATGCATAAGCAAGATTTTCTGCAAAGCCCCAGTTGATCGGCATCGCTCCGGCGGCCATTTTACGACGGTCTTCCAATATTTTGGATACCTGACGTTGCAACGGAAAACCATCCGGCGAAAGATTGGTAGTATGAGCCAGTGACTGCAAGGCCTGGATGTCGATACTGGTGTCGCACTGCAACCTCCAGTCGTGTCCCAGATAGGGCGACCAATCGACAAACAACGACTTGTTCGGCTCAGATACCAGACTGCTGACCAACGGGGCGCCACGATCTAAAGCGTCCCTGTAACGCTCCACCAAAGCCTCAACCTCGGCCTCTGTGATGAGCCCTTCGCTGACGAGCTTCTCTGCATACAAGTCCTGAGTCGTTTTGTGCTTGCTAATGACCTTGTACATCAACGGCTGTGTTACCGAGGGTTCGTCCGCTTCGTTATGACCCCGACGGCGATAGCAGATAAGATCAATCACCACGTCTTTGTTAAATTCAGTACGATAGTCAACGGCCAATTGTGTGACGAACAACACCGCTTCTGGGTCATCTGCATTGACGTGGAATATCGGCGCCTGAACCATTTTCGCAACGTCGGTACAGTACTCTGTTGAACGGGCATCCTCTCGCTCATGTGTGGTGAATCCGACTTGATTATTCAGCACAATGTGGATCGTGCCACCGGTTTTATACCCGCGGGTCTGAGACATCTGAAACGTCTCCATCACCACGCCTTGCCCGGCAAAAGCTGCATCGCCATGCAGAACAATAGGGACCACAAGATCACCTGACGCGTCGAGACGTCGTTCCTGACGTGCACGCACAGAACCCTCTACAACCGGGGATACAATCTCCAAATGCGACGGGTTAAAGGATAACGCGAGATGAACCTCTCCTCCCGTGGTCATCATATTAGAAGAAAAACCCTGATGATACTTTACGTCGCCAGAACTTTCGTACTGCGCCCTACCCTCAAATTCGTCAAACAACTCCGAGGGGTTTTTTCCGAATATATTGATCAGCACATTGAGCCTGCCACGGTGGGCCATGCCAATGACAATTTCCTTTGCCCGATACGCGCCACAGCGTTGCACCATCTCTGACAGCATAGGAATCAGGCTCTCCCCGCCCTCGAGTCCGAAACGTTTAGTGCCGGGATACTTAGACGCCAGGGACTTTTCTAGACCCTCTGCATTTATGAGGAGATTCAGCAATTGCAAGCGTACTTCCTTGCCATAATCTGGTGCAGAACGCACAGACTCCATTCTCTGCATAACCCAGTGCCGCTCAGTGGTATCGACTATGTGCATAAACTCGGCACCAATCGTATGGCAATAGGTTCTCTCAAGTGCCTCGTATATCTCACCCAACGTGGCATCAGCTTTGCCGATATGCAAACTACCGGCCTGGAAAACCGTATCAAAGTCGGCAGACGACAAATGGTGAAAGCCTAGCTCTAGGTCGGCTACCTGCTCGCGCTGGGCAATTCCTAATGGATCAAGTTTCGCTTTTTGATGGCCGCGCTGACGATAGGCAGAAATCAATTGCACCACACAAACCTGCTTGCGCTCGTAATCGGTGGCCTTTGAATCATACTGCACGGTGGCTTCAGTGCGCACACGCATTTTACTGATCTGAGCAAAACGCTCGCGAATTACCGAGTGGGGAACATCTTCAAGCTGGATAATCTCTGACGGCACCATCGGAAGCTTGTCGAAGTAATCTCGCCACTGCTCAGGCACCCCATTAGGATCCTTCAGATAAGACTCGTACAAATCCTCTACATACGTGGCGTTACCACCAGAAATATGAGAGCTTTGCCGCAGCAACTCTATGGAACTATTTTGCATCTGGACCCCTCCCGGGGCTCAATCGACTAGTGCTACTCATCCACACACCGATGGACCACGAGAAACGCACGCTGTGCCCCTGAGTTCAGATATGAGGCTTCTTTTTAGCAGCAAGGTACCGTGCTGTCATAAATTTAAAAAATTTGTTTGAAATCAATCTATTAACTATAAATCCTAATGTTATGTCGCGCGCGACAAGAGCATGTTTCGTATGTGCCCAATCGCCCGCGTAGGGTTCAAGCCTTTGGGACACACATTCACGCAAGCCTGAATACCATGGCAGCGAAAGACGCTAAACGGGTCGGCCAGGCGAGCCAGACGCTCATCCGTGGCGGTATCGCGAGTGTCAGCGAGAAAGCGGTAGGCCTGTAACAAGCCAGCTGGGCCTATAAATTTGTCTGGATTCCACCAAAAAGACGGGCAGGCAGTAGAGCAACATGCGCAGAGAATACACTCATAGAGACCGTCCAGTTTTTCCCGCTCTTCGGGGCTCTGCAGCCGCTCTATAGCAGGGGCTGGTGACTGATTCTGCAGGTAAGGCTGCACTTTTTCATACTGTGCATAAAACAGGCTCATATCGACCACTAAGTCGCGAATGACCGGCAGACCCGGCAAAGGACGCAGCACCAGCTTGTTTTTTCTCACTGCTTTGGATAGCGGCGTCACACAGGCAAGTCCATTCGTGCCATTCATGTTGACGCCATCGGAGCCGCACACACCCTCACGACAAGAGCGCCTGTAGACGACGGTTTCATCCTCAGCCTTGATCAACTCCATCACGTCGAGGACCATAAGATCCTTGCCGCCGGTCTCTACCTGGACATCCTGCATATAAGGTTCAGCGTCGATTTCCGGGTTATAGCGATAAATACTGACTTGCAACATGATTAGCGCCTCTTAATAACTGCGTACTGTCGGTTGAAATGTTGGGACTGTTTTTGGCTCAAAGTTCACGCCGCGTTTACTCACGCGCTTGCTATCAGCAAAGTACATCGAATGGCAAAGCCAGTTTTCATCGTCGCGTGAATCAAAGTCGTCACGAGCGTGGGCACCGCGGCTCTCTTTGCGATCTTCGGCGGCAATTGCAGTAGCCTCAGCGACCTCTAAAAGATTCTGCAACTCAAGGACCTCTATTCGAGCTGTGTTAAAGACATCGCTCTTGTCAGACAACTCGGCATTTTCAATCCGCTCACGCAAATCGGCTAGCTTAGTAATCCCCGTCTGCATCAAAGGCCCGTTACGGAATACGCCGAAGTAGTTCTGCATCGTATTCTGCAATTCTTTACGTAACTCCCCCGCTTTCTCTCCACCGGTGGAGTTATTCAGTTTGTTCAGGCGAGACATTGCCCGCTCTATATCCGTGTCAGACGCATCGCGCAACTCGATACCCTCACGCAGAGACTTCTCAATAAACAAACCGGAGGCTCGCCCAAATACCACCAGGTCAAGCAGCGAGTTACCGCCTAGCCGGTTAGCACCGTGCACAGAGACACAGGCCGCTTCGCCGCAGGCGTAAAGACCAGGGATAATAAAGTCTTCGCCGTTTTGATCAACGCTGATAGCCTGTCCGTTAACATTTGTCGGTATGCCGCCCATCATGTAATGACAGGTGGGCACAACAGGAATCGGCTCTTTTGTCGGATCCACATGAGCAAAAGTCCGAGACAATTCGCAAATACCGGGTAAACGGCTCTCTAAAACCTCCTCACCCAGATGATCCAGCTTGAGATAGACATGGTCGCCATCGGGGCCGCAGCCGCGCCCCTCTAGTATCTCCTTCACCATCGAGCGAGCCACAACGTCACGTCCTGCTAAATCTTTGGAGTTGGGCGCATAACGCTCCATAAAACGCTCACCGTCCTTGTTGATGAGATAGCCACCCTCTCCACGGCAACCCTCAGTGACCAACGTGCCCGCTCCGGCAATTCCGGTCGGATGAAACTGCCACATCTCAATGTCCTGTACCGGGAAACCCGCACGCAGGGCCATCCCAATGCCGTCTCCGGTATTAATGTGCGCATTCGTTGTAGACGCATAGATCCGACCTGCCCCACCAGTGGCAAGGACGGTAGCCTTAGACTTCACATAGACGGTTTCACCCGTTTCTATACAGATAGCGATAACCCCTACGACGGAGCCGTCCTGATTCTTCACCAGATCAGTGGCATACCATTCGTTTAGGAATACGGTCTCATTCTTCAGGTTACTCTGATAAAGGGTGTGCAGCAGCGCGTGCCCGGTGCGGTCAGCTGCGGCACAGGTGCGCGCGGCTTGACCGCCTTTACCGTAATCCTTTGACTGCCCGCCAAAGGGGCGCTGATAAATACGGCCCTCTTCGGTGCGAGAAAATGGCAGTCCCATGTGCTCCAACTCGTAGATTGCCTCAGGGCCAACGCTACACATATATTCGATCGCATCCTGATCGCCAATATAATCAGCGCCTTTCACCGTATCGTACATATGCCAGCGCCAATCATCATCAGGATCTGCTGACGCGATGGCACAGGTGATACCACCCTGCGCTGATACGGTATGTGATCGTGTTGGAAAGACTTTTGAAATTACCGCAGTCTTGAACCCAGACTGAGCCATTTGCAGGGACGCCCGCATACCCGAGCCGCCGCCGCCAACGATGACACCGTCAAATGAAATAGTGCGAATAGCCGCCATCTTTATAAACCCCACAAAATCTTAATTCCCCAGACAAAATACGCCAACATTATGATGACACTCGCGCCCTCTGCTAACAGTCTAATGGTTTTACCCGCTGCCCCTAGCATACGTTCGGTTAGGTAGTCAGTGAACACCACCCACAGACCGACCCAGGCATGCCCAGCCAAGGCCACCAGCGCAAGCAAGCTGAATACCTTCATCCAAGTCTGGGCAAACAACCCTGACCATTGCGTATAGCCAAAGCCACTATTGGCCAGCATCCAGCCCACACAAACAAGAACGTAAGCCAGCAGAATGACTGCACTTACACGTTGTATGAACCAATCGTAGAGACCGGTGCGGCTCGCGGTCGTCGCTGAAGTCACCATATCCAAGCCCCCGCCGACACAATCAGCACTGCCGAAAGCGCCCAGGCGATGCGCACACCCAGTATGCCCCCCTCCATAGTTTCACCGATACCCCTGTCCATAATAAAGTGCTTTATTCCGGATAAAGAGTGGTAAATCAGCGCCGAGACCACGGCCCATAACACCAGCTTGAATATGAGGCTCTCCCGAAGCGCATCAAAGCTTGCCTCGCTAGACAGGCTGGCGTCCAGGGCCCACAACAAGACGGCAATACCGGCAAACAGGAATACGCCAGTGGCGCGATGCGTTATGGATGCCCATGCAGTAATGGGGAGCCGCATGGACCCGATGTCTAAGTTTACAGGCCGTTTATCTTTCACAAGTAAGCTACCGTCTGTGTGATGCCCGTAGGGCGATTGATCGGATTGGCGAGGGCCAAGACTGTTGGCCAGCCACGACCATGGCGATACAATTAAAACGCGCGAGATTATAGGCATTTAGCGCCATAAATACAAATCCGTTATCGTAAAGGGCCACAAAATGAAGTTTACTGTAAGCCCCGTCGATCTTCGTTAACCCTGTTGCACGAACCTAGATTCAACTCTCGGCTTTTCACCACAATTGCCGTGGGTTCAATTGACAAAAATTTCCGAGACTTTATAGTGGTGCACCGCCACAAATCACTACTCAGGACCCTTTATGACCGACAAAAAGGCAACTCTAGAAATCGACGGAATCGACGATGCTATTGAGCTACCAATTTATTCCGGCACTTTAGGCCCTGACGTCGTCGATGTGGGTGGCCTCACCGCACAAGGCCTGTTTACCTACGACCCCGGTTTTGTCTCCACCGCCTCCTGTGAATCCAAAATCACTTTTATCGATGGCGCCAAAGGCATTCTTCTGCACAGAGGCTACCCCATCGGCCAGCTTGCAGAGCAGTCCGACTATCTCGAGACCTGCTACTTGTTACTGTACGGTGAACTTCCCACTACGGATCAGAAAGCGCACTTTTTAAGCACCGTAGGGCTGCACACTATGGTCAACGAGCAGATATGCACTTTCTTCAACGGCTTTCGTCGCGATGCCCACCCAATGGCAGTAATGTGCGGTGTGGTAGGCGCCCTCTCCGCCTTCTACCATGATTCTCTGGAAATATCTGACGAACATCACCGGGAAATCGCCGCCTTTCGCTTAATTGCCAAAATGCCCACCCTAGCAGCAATGAGTTACAAGTATTCCATAGGCCAGCCGTTCATGTATCCGGACAACAGCTTAAGCTACGCAGAAAACTTCCTTCACATGATGTTCGGCAATCCCTGTGAACCGAGCACAATAAGTCCCGTGCTTGCCAAAGCAATGGATCGCATCTTTTTACTGCATGCCGACCATGAGCAAAATGCCTCGACGTCCACCGTGCGTCTCGCCGGATCCTCTGGCGCCAACCCTTTTGCTTGCATTGCCGCAGGCATTGCTGCGCTTTGGGGGCCATCGCATGGCGGCGCGAATGAGGCCGTACTTGAGATGCTAAAAGAAATCGGCGATGTCTCCAGGATTGAAGAGTTTGTCGCTCGCGCTAAAGACAAGGATGACCCATTCCGGCTTATGGGTTTTGGTCACCGAGTGTATAAAAACTTTGACCCCCGCGCCAAAGTAATGAAAGAAGCCGCCGACGAAGTGCTCGCGGAACTGGGTATTGAGCATGATCCGCTGTTAGAGATTGCAAAACGTCTTGAGGAGATAGCCCTTTCGGATGAGTACTTTATTGAAAAGAAGTTGTACCCGAATGTAGATTTTTACTCTGGCATCATCCTCAAAGCGATCGGCATACCCCCTAGTATGTTCACGGTGATCTTTGCGGTAGGTCGCACGGTAGGGTGGATAGCTCACTGGAATGAAATGATCAGTGGCAGCTATCGGATCGGGCGCCCTCGGCAGCTCTACACGGGCTATACCGAGCGTGATTTCGTTCCAACTAGTCAGCGCTAATTGGCTCATTAAACTGAAAAGTCCTATCAAATTTTTTAGTGTCGCCAGTGGACTATAGTCGTTAATTACTGGGATTTATGACAATGCCCGACATCGTTATCAGCGGAACCGGCCTCTTTACCCCGGCAGAATCCATCAGCAATGAAGAGCTGGTGACCTCGTTTAATGCCTACGCAGACAACTTCAACGTCGAACAGGCAGAGCAAATCGCCGCAGGCACAGTGGCGGCCATGCAGCAATCTTCCGCGGAGTTTGTAGAGAAAGCCTCGGGGATCAAGTCTCGCTATGTGATGAACAAAGACGGGATTATCGACCCGAAACGGATGGCCCCGCGCTTGCCGGAGCGTTCCAATGATGTTCAATCGATACAGTGTGAAATGGGCGTGGCCGCAGCCCAAGATGCCATGAGAGCAGCTGGTAAGACAGCGGCTGACATCGATTTTGTGATAGTCGCCGCGTCTAATATGCAACGCCCCTATCCTGCCATGGCCGTTGAAATTCAGGACGCGCTCGGGATCAAAGGATACGGTTTTGACATGAACGTGGCCTGTTCGTCTGCCACCTTCGGTATTCAGCAAGCACGAGACGCGGTCAGGGCCGGCAGCGCGCGATCCGTATTAATAATCAACCCTGAAATTTGCAGCGGCCATCTAAACTTTCTTGATCGCGACTCACATTTTATTTTCGGTGACGTATGTACCGCCATCATCGTGGAGAGCGCGACTACCGCAACCAGTGATGAGCAATACAGTATCGTAGACAGCAAGTTGCAAACGATTTTCTCCAACAATATTCGCAATAATTTTGGCTTCCTCAACCGGGGCGACGAGTCCGGGACCGGCGCAAAAGACAAATTATTTATGCAGGAAGGTCGTAAAGTATTCAAAGAGGTTTGTCCGGCAGTCGCGGCTCAAATATCAGGCCAATTGGAATCCCTTGGCATTTCACCCGATCAGCTCAAGCGACTATGGCTTCACCAGGCAAACCTCAGCATGAACCAACTAATCTCCAAACGCGTTCTCGGTCGAGACGCTAGCGCTGATGAAGCGCCGATTATTCTCGATGAGTATGCCAATACTAGTTCCGCCGGTTCAATCATTGCGTTTCATAAGCATCGGGCCGATTTGAGCAGTGGGGACTTGGGAGTGCTATGCTCTTTTGGCGCAGGCTATAGCATCGGCAGCCTGATACTAAAAAAAGTCTAAGCAGCTTCTAATTTTTTATTATTGGACGACCAGTTCTCGTTAGCTGCGGCATCAACAGAAGTATCAGTGAATAGCGCGCGCGCACATCAGTCATTACCCAGCAGAGCTCTCAACGCAATTAACAACGCCTTATTATCTTCATCGGTGCCTATAGTGATACGAAGATGGTTGTCGATTCGTGGCTTGTCGAAATACCGCACGAGTATGCCCTGATCCCTCAGGCCAGAAAATAATTTCCTGGCGCTATATTGCGGGTGAGATGCCAAGATGAAATTGGCGCCTGACGGCAATACATCAAATCCGAGTTCGGCCATCGCAGAACACAATATTTTACGTGTACTAATCACTCGCTCGCAACTATTGCGAAAATAGTCCTCATCGTCAATCGACGCCAAAGCGGCCCGCTGCGCAACAATGTCCAATGGATAGGAGTTAAAGGAATTCTTCACGCGCCCAAGGGCCTCTATCAGTGTTTTACTGCCCATGGCAAACCCAACCCTCAGGCCGGCTAGTGCTCGAGATTTAGATAGCGTCTGCACGACTAAAAGATTGTCGTATTCATCGATCAATTGTGTCGCAGATTCGCCGCCAAAATCGATATAGGCTTCGTCTATAACAACTACCGACTCAGCACTCCTTTGCAGCAAAGCGCGAATAGAATCCAAACTCATCAGCATGCCGGTGGGTGCATTCGGGTTAGGAATAATGATGCCCCCATTTTTTACCGGGTAGGCGGCAGGGTCTATACTAAAATCTTGGTCTAAAGGAATAGTACGGTAGGCGATATCAAACATCGCAGACCAAACCGGATAGAAGCTGTAACTGACGTCGGGGAAATACAGCGGCAGACTGTGCTTGAGTAATGCCATAAATGCCAAGGCAATGACCTCGTCCGACCCATTGCCCACAAAGACCTGCTCCGCCTGCAGACCAAAACGCGCGGCTATCGCTTGCCTGAGAGCAACGGATTCGGGATCAGGGTATAGCCGTAACGCATCAGCGCTGACAGCACTAATGGCCTCCATTACACGAGGGGATGGTGGGTAAGGACTTTCGTTGGTGTTCAGTTTAACCAACTTGTCGAGCAGGGGCTGTTCGCCGGGCAGATAGGGCGTCAGCGTATTGACCACATCACTCCAGTAACGACTCATGATATGCCCTGACCTTGGACCGAGCCGTGCTTACCGACCCATTTAGGCGGCAAGCCCGAAACAGTACCGCGCTTCATTGAAAATGGCGTCCCCTAGGGGGTTCGAACCCCTGTTACCGCCGTGAAAGGGCAGTGTCCTGGACCACTAGACGAAGGGGACGCAACAACTTTTTGCGTTCGTTAAAACGCGGGCCTATTGTACCCAAGCCCCTCTGTGATGCAAGTTTCGCGACAGAGGCTTTTAGTACTAAATCACCCGATGCCCGCGCCGCGATGAATGGTCAGCACAGTAAGACTTAATATTTAAAGCCAGTATCGAGCTGTATACGATCGTAGCTCACATCGTCGCCTAGTTTAACGCCTCTGGTGTTGTCAAAATAATAGGTGGTAGCCACATACCATTTGTCGTCCACCCCGTATGCAGCAGAGAAGCTACTTCCCTTATTATCGGTGCCGCCCCCGGCAAAATCAGAGTTTGTAATCACACCTAAGGTGGCATTCGCATCTAGATCTTCATATTGATATTGCACCTGCCAGTCACCCTTTTTCTTGACCTTACCAAGTCGAACACCAGCCAAATAACCCGTGTTAAGCTCGTCTGCGTCAGTATTTTTAACGTAATCCGCATACAGACTGAGTGGCATGTCAAACGCCGTCAAAGCTAGCGCTAATGACGCGTTATAGACGGTGTAATCGTACTCATAGACCTCAACCCCATTAGCGTCAGGGACTGATGAGTTGCCAAAAAATAGACCGTCGAAGATAGCTTTCTGGCCTTTCGTTGGTATATCAAGGTACCCCACTGCAGTGGTCAAGGTTGCGTCCTCAAAAAGCTCAAAATTAGCGCCCGCCTGAGCCACCCATACCCCATATTCGCCCTTCTTGCTGTCACTTTCGATAAAGTTATACACGACATTGGTAAAAAACATCTCATTTGCCCAGCCCACCGCAAGGCCCTCTTGACGAAAGTCCCCATCAAAAATCAACTGACTTTTATCGGGTCTATAATACGGGTTGGCAAAAATGCCCCCCGTCACATACGTTTCGTTTGTCGGTCTCCATGTCGCGTAAGCCAAATCAAGATTAATATTTTTGCTTGCGCCGCCATCTCCTAGTGTCTGGTTGCTCGAAACAGGGTCATCAGAACCCGTGGCCAGACCGAATCCGACCTCTGTCGTGTCGTTGATCCTTGCCACCAAAGCCGGGCGCGCACGAATTCGCCAACGGTCGCGATCATCTTTCCCCTCTTGATCAATGGCCTCGTAACGAAATCGATAATCTCCTTTCCACTTTATCCTCTCCGACCAAGACATCTTACGGGTCGACTCCTGTAGGGAGGCCACCTCGGCGTTGGTCGCCTCCAGGTTTTCTTCGATGAGCGTAGTGTTCGTTAGCGCCCGCAACTGCTGATTCTCCATTTCGAGCGCATTCACGCGTTGTGACATTAGCGCAAATTGGGCCTTAAACTGCTCCCACTCCGCCTCAGGCACTTGCGCAATAGCACCCGAAGCGCTGATCACGCCAAAGCCTAGAATTGCAAAAACCAACCTCTTCATCTTCGTCTCCCAGTCAATAGACAGTTGAAATAAACGTACTTCACTCTTACTGCGGGAAGATTACAAATTAAACATGACAGCTTTATGACGAAAACTGACAATTTCCTGTTAAACATGGCAGCTTTATGACGAAAACTGACAATGGGCCTCGAATGTCATAAAGACATGAACGCTTTGTGACGAAAGCGACAGCGAATTGTAGCGTGCAAAAGGGCTCCGTTATGCCGTAATAGATTCCTGCAGCTGCCTAACGGCAACACCACAGACTTCATCATCTATGGGGTTTTCCGGCATAGGAAAGGTAATACGATGGGCAAGACCACCGAAACGGGAGTGAAATATCTGTGCGATTTCACCGTATGTTCCGCAGGGTACAAATTTACTCAGCATTTCATCAGTGATGATACTCGGCATTTTCTGCCAGTTTCCTTGCCGGGTCATATCGAGTAATTGCTGCCCCTTTTCCTGCCAGCCAAACAACTCCAAACTGGGCCAATATGCGGGCGTAGAATAGAGAAAGCCAAGTAGATTTCGCATTTTTTCCCATTCGACAGCTACTTGCTGTTTATCCTTTCCTGTAGCCGTCAAAGGTCCGAGCACAAGTTTAAAGTCATCTCCGGACCGATCCGCGCGCTCAAAGCCGCCCTGCAGACGCGGCAGACAGACCTCACGAATATATTCGGGGGGTGTATTGGTGGGGTGAGTAATCATGCCATCAGCTATACGACCGACCATCGTGGTCATCGCGGGACCCACCGCACCACACAGTATTGGAATATCAGGGTGCTCAATCGGTCCCGGGTTAAAGAAGGGTTGTAACTTCGTCAGCGTGTAATGCTTACCCTCAAAAGACAGACGCTCACCGGTCTGGAAACTGTGAAAAATCGCCTTCATCGCCTGCACATACTCGCGCAACTGAGGCACTGGAGAATCCCAGCGTGCGGAGTAACGCTTTTCAATATTCGCTTGAACCTGAGTCCCTAAACCGACTTCAAACCTGCCCTTTGACATCTCCTGCAAATCCCAAGCAGCGATTGCAGTAACCATTGGGCTGCGGGCGAAGGCCACCAGCACAGCCGTGGTTACCGTCAGTTTTTCAGTCGCGTTAAGCGCCATAGCAGAGAGCAGAAGTCCATCATGAACGGCATCTGGCACTTGCAAACCATTAAAACCCATAGCTTCAGCACGTGCTGCATAGGCTCCAATGTCTCCTGGCCCCATACCTTCAGGTGTGGAGGCAAATACCTCAAACATATCTAGCGTCCCCTGCCGTTGGAACACACAATTTATCGTATAAAAAAGGCCACGTATCAAACAGACGTCATCTAAAACGGAATAATGCCAGTATTTCATACCCGATTAACAATCTACCGGGCTTTCACTGGCAAACTTTGGTGCCCAAGGACATCTATAGCGATATAATTGTGCATCTCAATAAAAAATCTATTGAACTCTCCACACAGATAATAGGTTCATTAGGTCTAAGCCGTACACTATATCGGCAGCCGGCAAAGTCGCCTAAGCCGCAAAAGAACAGGACGCCATCCAGCAAATGTATTTTGACTTCGATTACTATTGGCGAGTTCTCCGCCACGTCTGGACACTTAAGGAATGGCCAGGGCGCAGACGCATGCTATTTCGCTTGCTCATCCGGGTTCCGCTTAGCACAAGCTTTCACGCTTTATGCTTCGTTCTGGACTACGTTTTCTTTCCGCGCTTATGGCGACAACGAGTGCAGCAGCCGGTTTTTATTGTCGGTCATGCGCGCAGCGGATCCACTCTAACCCATCGACTGCTGGCTTCGGATGGAGAATCTTTTAGCTATTTTCTGTATTGGGAAACTTTTTTCCCTTCCCTGCTACAAAAAAAAATAATCCGCACGCTGGGTTGGGTCGACAAGCACCTGCTCGGTGGTCCCATTAAAAAAAGATTGGAGGTGTGGGACGAGAAAATGTTCGGCAAGTATCGTCATATCCATGATATGAGCCTCTGGAACTCCGAAGAAGATCAGTTTGTAATGCGTGCAGCGTTTGTCACCCAGCAATGGGCGCTGGATGTGCCCATGATGGATATCATCGACTTATTCCATGTTGACCAGATGCCACAAAAAAAGAAGCGTCGTTGGCTGCATCACTACCGCGAATGCATTAAACGTCAACTGCTGCTAAACGGCGGCAATGGCGTTCATCTGAGCAAAAATCCAGTGATGAGTGGTTGGGTTGAGTCGTTAATCGAAGCGTTTCCCGATGCGCGTATCGTTGTAGTTATGCGAGATCCGACCGAGTGCATCCCCAGCGTACTCAAACTCGTAGAGGTCACCTGGCACGCGAAAGGTTGGCGACGTGAAGACTTCGAGAAATCCTTGCGCATGCTGACAGATATTTCCTTTGATACTTTCCGTCACCCATATGAAGTACTCGAAC
Source organism: Halioglobus sp. Uisw_031 (assembly GCF_047729875.1). Classification (NCBI taxonomy): domain Bacteria; kingdom Pseudomonadati; phylum Pseudomonadota; class Gammaproteobacteria; order Cellvibrionales; family Halieaceae; genus Halioglobus; species Halioglobus sp. Uisw_031. The sequence goes on from NZ_CP159826.1 coordinate 1,946,412, forward strand.
GACATCCCGCGTCATCTCGCGTCGTTGTCGACTACCGCGAGCTCACTACGCAGCCGAGAAAAACCGTACTGGAGATTTATCACCGCCTGGGCATAAATGTTTCGAAGACGTTTGATAACTGGTTATTAGCCCAGGAGAATAATGAACGAGGGCATAATACGCGCTTTGAATACAGTATCGACGACTATGAGCTATCGCGCGAACGTATCGAGACGGAACTTTCGGATTTCTTTGACGAGTATAATTGGCCGCGGGAGTCGCAATCGTGAAATCATTAGCAGGAAAAACTGCTTTAATCAGCGGGGCAAGCAGAGGCATAGGGCTGGCGATCGCACGTCGATTTGCTGCGGAGGGTGCCTCAGTTGTGTTGTGCGCCTCTCGCCTTGGTGCACACGGAAAACTGCAGGGAACGCTGCAGGAAGCCGCAGCTCTTATACAAGCGCAGCACGGTAAAGCAGCCGCAATCGCCTGTGACCTTAGAGACACAGAGGCAAGAGCAGACCTGCTTGCGCAGGCTGCACAATTTTTCGGCCCCATCGATATCCTCGTTAACAATGCCGCTGCTGCTGATATGACTTTGCCGAGTGCAGTAACAACGGCACAGCGCAATTTTATGTACGATCTCAATGTCAACGTGCCCATAGAACTGGCTCAGCAGGCAATGCCCAGCATGCGTGAACGAGGCGCTGGATGGATTTTGAATATCAGCTCTCACAGCTGTGAGCAGCCTATCGTACCCTATCGGGACTCACCCATTGCTGCTCACGTTATTACGGCTTACGGGGCCACCAAGGCCGCTCTCAATCGATATTCTAGCGGTCTAGCCCATGAGGTTGCCGAACACGGCATCTACGTCAATACGCTGGCACCAGAGAATATCGTTCTCACTTCCGGTGCCGAATATGTTCGTGATATTGCCAGACGCAATCCAGATATGGCTGAACCCGTAGAAATGATGGCTGAGGCAGCACTGGCCCTATGCAGCGGTAGTATTTTGGGTCGGATTTGCTATAGCAGACAGCTAGTGCACAGTATGGGAATTTCCGTGAAATCACTGGATGGACAGACCATACTGGGCAGCGCTTTACTGCCAGCTGACTTGGACGCCAGCGTATAATTAACTAACCCGCTTGAAAGGATAAGTGAAATGGATACTGGATTAGGCAACTCAAAGGAGAGTTTGCGTGAGGCGTGGGATGAGATGATTCTAGTGCTTGAGGAGGCACGCAACGCTATCGACCAGCCTAATATGATGCCGCCGCCGGCGAATGATCGTAATTTGGCTGAGGGTTATCGATATTTGATGGGCTTTATGCATGCCGCCGTGGAACGTGCATTCCACAGTGACCCCGCCCGACCGCAGTTCCGCAACGCGTTGAGTGTGATGACTAGAGGGACGATTGATAATGCTGATGCCGTCTATTTTTACACACCAATAGATGGGCGCGAGCAATATCTTATTCGAGGTTGCGCGGAAGACACCAGTCACTGGCAAGGTAACGCCACTGCCAACAGCGTGCGAACAGCGCCCCACTACGTTATTTTTGAAGCCAGCTCGGGCTGCTTAGCGGGGGACTCAGGTGATCTGTCGGAGTTACGCCCCGGCATGAAAACTCAGACCGGACGGCTGGACTCCTCGCTCATTGAGGTCAACCCTGATGGCAGCTTCGATATCTTGTTAGCGCCAGAGCGGCCGACCGACTATAAGGGGAACTTTATTTGTACCCTAAAGACAGTAAACAGAGCGCATCCTACCGACAGCAACATAAAACCGGAGCGTTATGCCAACTATGTCAGCGGCAGGCAATTGTTCAATGACTGGGAACAGGAGGAAGCTATTCACTTTGAAATTACGCAGATAGGAAATGCTGGCACGCATGCACCTGCGTATTCGCCACAACAAGCTGCAGACGACATTCGGCATTTTGGCCAGATTGTGCGCAACCAGATGATCTTCTGGAATGCCTTCTGGACCATTCCGATGGGCACCTATGGCGAGCGCGAGGGCACGATTCCAGGGATAGGCTTCAAACGTAACGTGTTCAACCAGATCAACGCCGCCTCGGGCGCTACCGGCGGAGGCATGAGCACCAACTTATATGCTGGAGGGATCTTTGAACTGGAACCTGACGAAGCTCTAATTATAGAGAATAGAATACAATTACAGCCTCACTATGTGGGCTTCCAGCTCGGCAACCTGTGGGGTGAGTCGATGGAATATGCCAACCAGATCGGCAGCCTAAATGGACACCAGATGAGTGTTGACCCTGATGGTGTCATCAGACTTGTCATCGCGCACAGCGACCCGGGAGTGCCTAACTGGCTCGATACGAACGGCCATCCTGAAGGCTTTATGAGCCCCCGTTGGGCCTATAGCACAACACCCGACCCCGAACAGTGGCCGAGTATTAGCGCTACAAAAGTCTCCTTCAAAGATATCCGCTCTCACCTCCCTGAATCAACAGCATTCGTCACGCAGGAACAACGGAGCGAACAAATAAGAATCAGACAGCGCCACGTTCAAAAACGCTTCCGAGCGTTCTAGTCGCACCACCGAAACGCAGGTTTTCAGGTTGGCCAAGAAAGCACTGCTGTTAATTACCGAAGGTAGGAGACCGGTACTCGCCGAATCGCAAGCCCACTTATTAGCCAAAACGACCAGTAATATAGTTCTCAGTCAACTGGTGACGAGGTATCGTAAAGATGTCTTTAGTGTCGCCGACTTCGATTAGTTTGCCAAGATGAAAGTAGGCCGTACGCTGCGACACCCGTGCTGCTTGTTGCATTGAATGCGTCACTATAGCAATCGTGTAGTTTTCTTTGAGTTCATCAATTAGCTCCTCAATTCTCGCAGAGGCAATCGGGTCAAGTGCTGAACAGGGCTCGTCCATAAGAATCACTTCAGGACTGACTGCGATTGCACGGGCGATGCAAAGGCGTTGCTGTTGCCCACCTGAAAGCCCCGTCCCGGGTTTATCCAGCTGATCTTTGACCTCATCAAACAGACCGGCCCTACGCAGACTGTTCACCACAATCTCATCCATCTCTGCCTTGCTATGTGCAAGACCATGAATTCGTGGGCCATAGGCAACATTCTCGTAAATCGACTTTGGGAAAGGATTCGGTTTCTGAAAGACCATACCAACTCTGGCACGCAACAACACCGTGTCCTGGTCGCTCTCATAGATATCCACACCATCCAGAGTGATCTGGCCCTTCATCTTACAAATGGGAATAATATCGTTCATGCGATTCAATGAGCGCAGGAAGGTGGACTTGCCGCAACCGGAAGGACCGATCATAGCAAGCACTTCATTACGGCCAATATCCAAAGACACGTCTATAATCGCCTGCTTCTCAGCGTAGAAGACGTTAACGTTGCGTGCTGACATTTTTGCGTCATCCACAAAGGGCACACCGATCGTCTCGTAGCCACTCACATCGCCATGATCACGAATATCTAAAGGCTCTTTTTCTTTGCTAGGCTTAGTCGCTCCGCCAGATAGACCTTTTTTGGCGGCTTCAGCAGCAAAAGCATTCATTTTTTTAGTCTTCGCATAATACCCTGTTACCTCATTTGAGCTCGAATCTCTTACGCAGAAATACGGCCAAAGCGTTCATCAAAACAAGAAAACCCATTAACACCATGATAGCCGCTGATGTCTTCTCAGTAAATCCTCGTTCAGGGCTGTCCGCCCACAAAAATATTTGCACAGGAAGCACCGTAGAAGGATCTGTAACGCCACCCGGCACATCCATAATAAATGCCACCATACCAATCATTAGAAGAGGAGCTGTCTCTCCCAGTGCCTGCGCCATACCGATGATCGAACCGGTCAAAATACCCGGCATCGCGACCGGCAAAACGTGATGAACGACAGTCTGTAATTTTGAGGCTCCGACGCCCATCGCCGCTTGATGAATAGACGGGGACACGGCCCCAATGGCGGCTCGAGAGGTAATAATAATCGTTGGCAGTGTTATCAGCGCGAGCACTATTCCCCCGACTAGTGGGGCGGAGCGTGGCAATTCAAAGAAATTGATAAAAACCGCAAGTCCCAGCAGGCCAAAGACAATAGAAGGGACTGCTGCGAGGTTATTAATATTGATCTCAATAAGATCGGTAAGCCGATTACGAGGTGCGAATTCTTCAAGATAGACAGCTGCCATTACCCCGATAGGAAATGCCAGTAAAAACGTAACCAACAGCGTATAAAATGACCCATATAGTGCAGCCTTGATGCCAGCCATCTCTGGCTCACGGGAGTCTCCACTAGTGAAAAAAGTGCGGTTGAAGCGGGACTCAGTCCTACCCTCTTCTCCCAGAGTGTCGAGCCACTTGATTTGGATATCCTTTATCTTACGCTCTGATTCAGGTGAGTCTTTGGAAACCTGATTCTTCAGATAACTTCCAGCCTCTGAGTGAGCGGGAAGCCAGATTTCACGGGTGGTCCCAATCAATGCAGGATTATCGATCACCATATCGCGCAGAGAATATTGGGCGCCTACGCTTATCAAACGGTATAAGCTCTTCTTCTCACCTCTAGTCGAGGCGTCAGGAAACATTGTTCGTAAGCTGCTTTTTATAGCAGCGCTATAGTCAGCATGCGCAATTTCTGTCGGTGTGGCAGAAGAATCAATACCGAGCTTCTCTCTATCAAAAATGACATCTACCTTAATAAAGTGCTGAGTGAAGGCCGGAGTTCCCTTGCTGACAATATCGGCCAGCAATATAAACAGGAAAATAAATCCCGTAAGCACGGCTAAGCGACCATACCACTGGAAGCGACGCTCGGTCGCATAGCGCTTCTTAAGAGAAGCCTGAATTGCAGTGGTCGTCTTATAATGGCTTTGCTTACTCATATTGTTCACGATATTTTCTCACCACATACAGCGCGACCACATTGAGCAGCAGTGTCACAAAAAACAGAACCAAGCCCAGAGCAAAAGCAGCCAATGTCTTGGGGTTATCAAACTCTTGGTCACCGACGAGGAGACTAACAATCTGCACAGTAATAGTCGTCACTGCCTCGAGAGGGTTGATGGTCAATTTAGCGGACAGGCCTGCCGCCATTACAACAATCATGGTTTCACCAATAGCACGCGAGGCAGCTAGCAATATGCCGCCAACAATACCGGGTAATGCGGCGGGCATCACAACTTTGCGAATCGTTTCGCTCATGGTTGCGCCCATCCCCAGAGAGGCTTCCCTTAGACTGTCAGGAACGGCATTAATGATGTCATCTGATAGAGACATAACAAAGGGAATTATCATGATTCCCATCACAAGACCGGCGGCCATGGCACTCTCGGAGGCGACACTCAGACCGACCGACTCTCCAAGTTCCCGTATGAATGGCGCAACCGTCAAAGCGGCAAAAAAGCCATAAACAACCGTCGGGACTCCTGCGAGAATTTCCAGCACGGGCTTGGTCACCGCGCGGAATCGCCGACTTGCATATTCAGAGAGATATATCGCTGACATCAACCCAACTGGAACAGCAATCAATAACGCGACGGTCGAGATGAGAAGTGTTCCAACCAACAACGGCAGGAAGCCGAATGAACCCGACGCAGCGACCTGATCGGCGCGGATTGCCATTTGTGGACTCCACTGCAAGCCAAATAGGAAATCCTGTAACGGGATTACTTTAAAAAAGCGAACGGCCTCAAACAGAATCGATAGAATAATCCCCAGAGTTGTTAGCACGGCGACTAATGAACTGCCAAAAAGTATCCACTCAAATATTTTTTCGACATGATTCCTCGCGCGCAACAGGGGCGTGACCCGGCGCACCGCAAGAAGTCCACCAAGGACTGCAACGATCAGTACCATGGCCGCCTTAAGTTGACTGCTAGAGGATGCCAACACACGATAGTGCTCGCTTGCCGCTACCTGAACCGGATCCCCTTCGGTGCCGCCAAATCCACCCTGCGCAAACCCTTGAAGCTGGTTGTAGTAAAGGCCGATTTCACTGGTAGGCATATCCTGAATGCTCTGCGGCAGTTGGGCGACCACCAGCTTATACAGAATAGTCGATTCAAAGCCGCTCCATAGCACAAGCAGAAACAAGGCTGGAATTGCCGCCCACATAGCGGCCATATAACCGTAGTGCTGGGGCAATGAATGCAAAGACGCGAGGCCACCACCCAAGCGCATAGCAACGACACGAGACCGGTTGCGTCCCATAAAGAAGCTGAGAACACACAGGGCAAGCAGCGTCAGAAAAATCGTTGTTGTCTGCATTAGCGGATATCTGCTCGTGTATCCACGCTTTCGCGGCTATGACGCATTGTTTTCACAATAACAATGCGGCGACAGATATCCTGACATACGCTGTCTGCTTGAATGAATACTGGGATGCTTAGCTACTGTAATTCAAGACGCTTGAGCGTCTTGACATCGTCCTGAATCTGTATGAACTCTGCACCACTTAAGGGGATCAACCCCCTCTCAGGCAAATAACCATCTTCTCCCATCGCCTTTAACGACGTAAACTCGATCGCGTACTCCTGAATGCCAGGAATTTTTCCAACGTGGGCCCCTTTAATATAAAAGTACAATGGGCGTGACACAGGATATTCACCGTCAGCAATAGAATCGAATGTGGGTACAACACCATCGACAATGGCACCTTGGACCTTGTCACGGTTCTCGTCGAGGAAACTAAAGCCGAATATACCGACTGCATCGGGGTTGGCCTGCAATTTTTGTACGATCAAATTATCGTTTTCACCCGCTTCAATAAAAGCCCCATCCTCACGGATCGCGTACGCCAACGTGGTAAATACATCTTTACCTTTCGGTGCCTTACCTTTTCGCTCAGCCAATGCATCGTAGACCCCTAATGGCACACCTAGTTTCACCATCATTGCCTTGATTTCATCAACCTGGTCCGCACTTAGCCCAGACAGCTCCTTTAAGTCGGGAACACCCTTAGCGCCGCCGGCCATCGCGAGCTCCACAAAAGCATCTCTAGTACCAGACGTGGGCGGTGGCCCGAGCACTTCAATCTTCGTGGGTGGCAAGAGTGAATTCACATCTTTCCATGTGATGTTCGGATTCGCGACAAGCTTGCCATCAGCATCCGGTACATCCTTGGCCAAAGCAAGATAGACATCGTTGAGACTAATCTCGAGCTGTGCCGACTCAGTGGAGCTAGCGATAGCGATGCCATCGTAACCAACCAACACTTCAACAATGTCAGTCACGCCATTGGTCTGGCAGTCGTCATACTCACTCATTTTGATGCGACGAGAGGCATTAGTGATGTCCGGTGTGTTGGTACCAAGCCCACTGCAAAAGAGTTTAAGCCCACCTCCGGTGCCGGTCGATTCGATTGTGGGAGTTTTGAAATCTGTAGAACGACCAAACCGTTCAGCCACCACCGTAGCAAAGGGATAGACAGTGGATGACCCTACAATACTGACGCTATCACGACTCGCCGCCTGCACTGAATGAATGCTACCGAACGTGGCGAACGCCACAACTGCTCCGATCAGACAATTTTTCATGGACTTAAAGCTCCCTCATAATCAGTGATATCGAATTGTGTGCTCTCGAAGCAACAGCCTCAGTCTAGGTTCGCCACGTTACATTACTGTGACAGTGGCTGAGATTCTCTCTAATAACGCCTTATCCCTGTAATATTGCGGTAGCTAGATATCCAACGCCTCTTCACCGAGTTCACTCAAGCGGCCGTGCCTGACATCGAGGCCCTTGACCAAATAAACCACGTGCTCAGCGATATTGCAGGCGTGGTCTCCTATCCGCTCGAGACTGCGCAAGGCCCACATCTCGTTGAGAATTGCGCCAATATTTCGAGGGTCTTCCACCATAAAAGTGACCAGACTGCGCATGGCGCTGCCATATTCCTTGTCGACTTCCGCATCTCCCCTGACCACTTCTATCGCTTTAGTGACATCCAAACGCGCAAAAGCATCCAACGACTGCCTCAACAGGACCCCCACGAGAGCACCGATGTGGCGGATCTCGACGAAGCTACTAGGCGACATCCCGCCCTCTGACAGCTGCACCGCCTGTCTAGCCACTTTCGCCGCCTCATCTCCAATACGCTCTAAATCTCTGTTTACCTTGATAATTGTGATCACAAGTCGAAGATCGCTTGCCGTCGGTTGCCGCCTCGCGATGATGGTTGCGCACTCATCGTCTATTGTCATTTCCATCTGATTAATTTCGGCATCGTTACGGACTATCGACTCGGCGACACCACTATCCAATTTCATGAGGGCATCTAGAGCCGTCGTCAGCTGCTGCTCAACTTGCCCACCCATCGCCAACAGCTGGTTACGAAGAGATTCCAACTCTGCATTGAACTGCCCAGAAATATGTTGCCCATAACCTTCTTGTTTCAACATGACATTAGCCTCTTGCTGGAAATATTAGCGTGAATGTGCTGCCTTCACCCAATTTACTCTCAATCTTTAACTGACCATCGTTCGCTGCTGCGACGTGCTTAACGATCGCAAGCCCCAGGCCGGTACCACCTGTTGCGGAGTTTCGACTGTCATCTACTCTGTAAAAACGCTCGGTTAGCCGGGGAATATGAGATGAATCGATACCAAGCCCTCGGTCACGAACCTGCATACACAAGTCGTCTCCCTGCAAGGTCCAACTTAGAGTCACAGGATTACCTTCAGGACTGTACTTGATAGCATTAATCGCCAAATTCGAAACGGCACTATACAGCTGGCGGTAATCGCCACAAATTGTTTCATCAGTTGAAATCTCTAGCACGAGGACCGAATTAGGATGAGATTCTACCAAGTCATCTCGCAGCTCATGGAATAACCCTCGGACATCTATCGTGCCGTGCGCAGTATTGTACTGTTCACTTTCAATCCGGGACAGCCACAGTAGATCCTTCAGTGAGCTCTCCATCCGCGCTGCTTGTTGCCCCATTTGTGTAAGGGCCTTCACATAACGCTCTGGAAACGCTTTAGTCTCCATTAAAAGTGTACCCAAGTAGCCACTGATTACCGTCAGCGGAGTCCGCAATTCATGTGACACATTTGCAACAAATTCGCGGCGCATCTTCTCCATAAGCACCGCACTACTCACATCTCGAACAAACAGAAGACGCTCTGCTTTACCAAAGGGTGTGACTTCTACACGCAGATATAGTGGCTTATCACCCCCAATGGCCAAATATTGTAGGGGGGTTGAATAGTCCATGGCCAGAAAATAGCGATTAAACTCGGGGGCTCGCACCAGGTTAGTGAGCGGTTGTCCTGTATCCTCTGGAGAACGCAAACCCAACAAAGGTTCTAAAGAACGGTTTAACCATTTAATGCAACCATTGGCGTCTACCATCACAACGCCGTCTCGCATCGCTGCAAATGAGTCCTGCAGGTACTCCACTGTATCCTGCAGTTGAGCCTGCGCTTCTAGACTACCCCGCTGAAGGAAGTACATACGGGAAAGAATGTCTCCCCACGCGCCATAAGCATCGGGTGGCATCTTTTCAGGCGTCTGCAGCCACAATTGTACACGGCGTATCTGGTAAAATGAGAAGCCGGAAATTCCAAACAAAACCAGAATGACGGCCTCTTGCGGGTACCCGTAAAGAGCGCCCACGCTGGCCGAGACTATGATCAGTAATAGCATTCTGCTCGTGGCTGTAAACCAAGTCATGCTGTGTTAAAGACCTCCACTACGAATAATCTCGTGCTGAAAATCGATACCCGGTCCCTCGCACAGTCTGGATCATGTTACTATTATCGGCCTGCGGGACTTGCAGGGCCACGCGAAGTCGTCGTATGTGCACATCAACCGTGCGCTCCTCCACATAAACGTTGGCGCCCCACACCTGATCCAGTAGTTGACTGCGTGAGTAGGCCCGTTCTGGATTCGACATAAAGAATTGTAACAGTTTAAACTCGGTTGGCCCGATGACCACTGGCTGCCCCTTGATAAATACACGTTTGCTCACACCGTCCAACAGCAACTCAGCGAATTGAATTTTTTCTCCCTCCCCGGCACCGCTGGCCCGTCGTAACAGCGCCCTGATTCGAGCTATCAATGCTCGCGGCGCGAAAGGCTTGCTAATATAGTCGTCAGCGCCAAGCTCCAGCCCCTGTATGACATTATCTTCTGCGGTCTTGGCGGTAAGCATGATGATCGGCATCGTCCGGGTGAGATCCTCTCGCTTGAGCCGGCGCATTAGCTCCAGGCCACTACCGCCAGGCAACATCCAGTCCAAAAGCACTAACGAGGGACGCTCATCAACCACAAGCCTGTAAGCTTCTTGTATGTCTTCGGCTTCGATACACCGGAAATCGGCTGCCTCCAGCGCCATACGCAACATGTCTCGAATTGCCGGCTCGTCATCCACAATCAACAGTGTTTGTGTGCTCATCGCCTTAAATACCCTCTCTATGAAGTCTGAGCGTAATTAAATGATGTAATTGTGACAATTAGTTGACAATACCCGGTATCGCAACAAAATATGCATAAATAGGGGTAAAAAGCTGTCTTATGCCTACAATATAGAGCCAGCCTTAGCGCAGACTGGCGTTAATATTCATCAGCATTTTATTTCCAGGGCACAAATCTGTTTCGTCGAGTTGGTTCAATGGCTTCTGAGAGGTCTCTAGTACTTCGTGCAGATCGCGCGAGTCTTCATTAATATAGATGAGGCCGGTTAAAATACTGCCCGAATAGCGATGATCTTCCAGCGCGGTGATCGCCGAACGTCGATCAAACGGATTAAGTGACTCGTCAGCTTTGTAAAGACGCAGCGAAGACCCATCATGCATAGTCACTTCATGACTCGAACCGGGCTGGTATTGAGCGGTAATTTCTTTGTGCATGGGCACAAAATCAATGGTTCCCGTCGCTTCTGAATGCTCACGCACGAACTCGTAGCTTTTGGTCGACTGCGGATTATTGTTGAACGTGACGCAGGGTGAGATGACGTCGATAATGGCAAACCCTCGGTGCGACATGGCGGCCTTAATCAACGGCAATAGTTGCTCCTTGTCGCCAGAAAAACTGCGAGCGACAAAGGTCGCGCCCATTTGCAGCGCGGTACCACACAAATCAATAGCACTGTAAATATTGGGATCACCTTTTTTACTGGCAGAACCTCTATCAGCCGTCGCTGAATCCTGCCCCTTGGTCAGTCCGTAGCAGCCATTATTCATCACAATGTAGACCATGTTGAGGTTGCGCCTCGCCACGTGGGCAAATTGCCCCATGCCGATGGAAGCTGTATCACCATCCCCAGATACACCCAGATACACAAGATCTCGGTTGGCCAAAGCTGCGCCGGTTACCACTGACGGCATACGGCCGTGGACGGAATTAAACCCATGTGATTTTCCCAGAAAGTAAGCCGGCGTCTTAGACGAGCACCCGATACCCGAAAGTTTGGCTATTTTGTGCGGCTCAATGGAGAGTTCATGGCAGGCCCTTACAATGGACCCGCTAATAGAGTCATGGCCACACCCTGCGCAAAGGGTGGAGATAGTCCCCTCATAATCAGCTTTGGTATAACCCAAATCATTCAGCGGCAAATCTGGATGACGGAATTTAGGGACCTGATAACTCATAAAGATTCTCCTGCTCGAACCCACGTAATATTGCGATGTAAAGGTAAAACATTATCACCCTTAAGATGCTTTTTGATTTGCTTGCCTATATTGCGCGCACTAATCGGCGTGCCGTCAAAACACAGTACGGACTTCAATTTGTCAGGCCCGAACTCGAATTCAGCCATCAGCAGCGTGCGCAACTGTGCGTCGCGATTCTGCTCGACCACAAAAACTTCTTTGTGCCGCTCAATGTACTCTTGAACTTCATAGTTGAACGGAAAAGCTCTCACTCGCATGGCATTCAGGTAGATACCTTCGGCTGCTAAATAGTCGAGTGCTTCTAGGCTGGACTCTTCACTGGTACCAAAATACAGCACAGCGGTATCAGTTTCTCTGCCACAATCGACCGTAATTGGTGCGGGGACATGTTCATTGATCGTGTCCCACTTGCGTAACAGGCGTAACATATTTGCCTCGTACTCTTCGCCCTTTTCGGTGTAGACGGCATATTCGTTGCGGGATGTCCCTCGGGTAAAAAAAGCGCCTTTAGTAGGGTGAGTGCCGGGATACGTGCGATAGCAAATAGCATCCCCATCGACGTCCAGATAGCGACCGAACTCCATGCCGTCTTCCAACTGTTCCGCCGTCATCACTTTTCCACGATCATATTTTCTCGCATCATCCCAGGCTAGGGGTGCTGACATATTATCGTTCATACCAAGGTCTAAGTCGGTCATCAGGATGATGGGCGTTTGCAGACGCTCTGCGAGATCAAATGACAATGCCCCAAAGTCAAAGCATTCCTTGGGGGTTGAGGGAAATAGTAGAACCTGTTTAGTGTCGCCATGCGAGGCATACGCACAAGCCAAAATGTCTGACTGCTGCGTTCTTGTAGGCATTCCCGTCGACGGACCTGCTCTTTGAACGTTAAACAGCACCGTAGGTATCTCGGCAAAATAAGCCAAACCCAAAAACTCACTCATTAACGACACCCCGGGGCCCGAGGTCGCGGTAAAGGAACGCGCGCCATTCCAACTGGCGCCGATCACCATGCCAATAGCGGACAACTCATCCTCGGCCTGCACGATCGCATAGTTGCAGTTGCCCGTGCCTGGGTCGATTCTGACACGCTTGGCATATTTTTCAAACGCGTCGACAACAGAAGTAGACGGCGTTATTGGGTACCACGCTGCCACTGTGGCGCCACCATACAGGGCGCCTAGGCCCAACGCCGTATTGCCGTCTAAAAGTATTTTGTCTCCCACTTTGTCGCTCTTTTCCACGCGAATACCAAGCGGACACTCTATATTGGCCTGAGCGTAATGATACCCCAGCTCCAAAGCATGGATATTGGGCAGCACTAGGTTCTTTTTCCCTTTAAATTGATCCTCCAAAAGACCTGTCAACACCTTAAAGTCAATATCAAGCAACGCAGCCAGCGCACCGACATAAATGACATTCTTGAATAATTGTCGCTGCCGTGGATCGTCGTAATTTTCACTGCAAAGGCGGCTCAGAGGCAGTCCGACTATAGTGATATCATCTCGCCATAGACGCAAATCAAGCGGTTTGGTGTCGTCGTAGATGAAATAACCGCCGGGTAAAACTTCACGAATATCGTCCGCCATGCTCTGGGGGTTCACAGAAAGTGCGATATCAATGCCACCTCTGCGACCGAGATAACCCTTATCGTTAACCCGAACCTCGTACCATGTCGGTAAGCCCTGAATGTTTGAGGGAAAGATGTTTTTGGGCGACACCGGTATGCCCATTCGAAACAGAGCCTTAGCAAACAAGTTATTGGCGCTAGCGGAGCCTGTACCGTTAACATTGGCAAACTTGATCACGAAGTCATTGACCGACTCAATACGCCTCATTGCTATTGGCCCGCCTGACTAACATTGTAAAGAAACTTTTGCATATCCCAGGCAGTCGTTGGGCAGCGTTCGGCACACAAGCCACAGTGCAGACAAACGTTCTCGTCCTTCACCATCACCCGCATGGTCGGCAGGTCGGCAGAAATATAAAGATCCTGGGTCAGCTCAGGAGCTGGCGCTTCGAGACGACCGCGCAAGTCGTCTTCTGAGCCGTTGGTAGTAAAACTAATGCAGTCGGTCGGGCAGATATCGATACAGGCGTCGCACTCAATGCAGCGCAACTCATCAAACACTGTTTGCACATCGCAATTCAAGCAACGCTCTGCTTCCTTAAAGCCCGTGCTAATATCAAACCCTAGTTCGACCTCGACTTTGCGGTCTTTCAGCGTCTTCTGCAAAGGCGCCAGCGGCACGATATAACGCTGGTCGTTTTCGACGGCATTGTCGTAACTCCATTCGTGCACACCCATTTTCTGACTGGCCAAGGTGACATGGGGTGGCGGTCTTTTGGTCACATCTTCGCCGCGGCAAAACAAATCAATACTAACGGCAGCCTGATGCCCGTGCGCAACGGCAGTAATAATGTTTTCTGGTCCAAAGGCAGAATCGCCACCAAAGAATACCTTTTTGTTAGTGGACTGGAATGTCGCTTTGTCGACTAACGGCATATCCCATTGGTCGAACTCAATACCGAGGTCCCGCTCTATCCAGGGAAACGAATTTTCCTGTCCGATCGCCATCAACACGTCATCTGCTTCCATGAAGACCAGGCCATCCTTAATAGGTATCAATGTACGATTGCCTTCTTTGTCGTACTTGGCCTCAACCTTCTCAAAGTTCATGCCCTTGAGTTTACCTTCCTCTACCACAAACTCTCGAGGTACATGGTTGTTGAAGATAGGGATGCCCTCATGGGCTGCATCTGCTTTCTCCCACGGAGAGGCCTTCATATCCTCGAAGGGGCTACGCACGACCACCCTCACATCCTCTCCACCCATTCGCCGGGACGTCCTGCAGCAGTCCATTGCCGTATTGCCGCCACCAAGAACCAGAACACGCTTACCAATACTCCGCGTGTGCTCAAACGCGACGCTGGACAGCCAGTCGATGCCCAGATAGACATTTGACATGGCATCCTCAAGACCCGGCAAGTTGAGACCTTTCCCTCTTGGGGCTCCGGTACCCACAAATACCGCATCGTAACTCTTGCTCAATATTTCTTTGAGACTGTCCACTTCGATATTGAATGTCGTGGTCACGCCCATATTGAGAATGTAGTTTACTTCCTCGTCTAATACGTCCACCGGCAGGCGGAAAGTTGGAATCTGACTGCGCATCATGCCGCCACCGGCAAACTGGTTATCATATATATCAATGCTATACCCAAGCGGCGCAAGATCACGAGCCACTGTGAGTGATGCAGGACCGGCACCGATCAGTGCAATACGCTTGCCATTCTTCTTACTGGGGATAATGGGTAGCCGATCAGTAATATCGTCTTTGTTATCCGCCGCCACACGTTTCAGACGACAGATCGCTACAGGTTCTTCTTCCACTCGGACACGACGACAAGCCGGCTCGCAGGGACGATCACAGGTGCGCCCCAAAATCCCGGGAAACACATTGGAGTGCCAATTGACCATATAGGCATCGGTGTAACGCTCGGCAGCGATCAAACGAATGTACTCAGGCACCGGGGTATGGGCCGGACAGGCGTGCTGGCAATCCACCACCTTGTGAAAATATTCAGGGTTCTTGATATCAGTTGGTTTCACTGGAGCTGCTCATTATTAACATGGCGGTATCGGGTCGCGGCTCATGCATCGCACATTAAACCGCCCTTAACGCACCGATAGTGTGTCACATGTCAAGTCCTGTTTCATTGATAAGGGGCTGGGAATAATGTTACTTTTCCGACACTTAGGCGTTATTCTCACGATCGGTGCTTTATCTTAAACTAGTCTCGAATGCGCTCTTCTAAAACCAACCGAACCAGCCACCGCGCTGCAATTCCTCTTCGCAACCAAGCAACTGCGTTTGGTAGGTGTTAGCTTTAGCACTAACTTTTGTCGCCACATTCATCAGCCATTGCTTTTTGAGATAGGTCCCACGCCTGTAGCCACCGTGGCCCTCATGGTAGGCCAGATAAAGTGCATACGTATTAGTCAGCGATATCCCGTTACGCTGCAAAGACTTTTGGTTGTACCAGCCGACAAAGTCGATGGCATCAGAAAAATCATCCCGGTCCGCTCCAAACCGCCCAGCATCGCGCTCATAGTCATCCCATGTGTCTGTTTTCGCCTGGCTATAGCCATAAGCGCTGGAGGGCCTAAACCAGGGTATAACGCCGAAAATTTTCTTGCGCGGAGGCTGCGCATCGTCTTGGAATTTTGACTCCTGATAAATAATCGCCATCATCACAGGGATAGCACTGCCCCACTCGTCCCTTGAATCTGCCGCGGCGTCATACCAATCATCTTTCTCGTTAAATATCGCGCAGATATTGTTCACGTCTCGCGGCGGACTGGTCGAACAGGCGGTTACTGCTGCCAGCATGACGACCATTGCACAACCTCGCCCTATCCGGTTCAAACCTCAATCCCCTGTGCCAAAAGCAGCGCGAGAAACGATGGCTCGTCTACAACCTCTACGCCCAACGCTTCCGCTTTCGCGAGTTTCGAACCCGCGCCCGGCCCTGCAACAACGCACGTTGTTTTCATGGAAACCGTGCCAGCAACCTTTGCACCCAGCGCCTGCAAATGGGCCTTGGCATCATCGCGCCCCAGTGTCTCCAGTTTCCCAGTGACAACCCAGGTTTGACCCAGAAGTGGCTGATTCTGCTGTGGCAAACATTCAATATCAGGCCAGCTCACTCCGGCATCACATAACAATCTGACCATTTCTAGACTGGACAGTGAATCGAAGAACTGGCGCAGGTGATCTGCCACAATGGGGCCCACGTCATCGACTTCGAGAAGCTGCCGCTCCGAAGCCGCCGACAGTACCGGCCAACTTCCGAAATGGCGCGCCAAACTGAGGGCCGTCGCTTCACCCACCTCACGAATTCCCAACGCAAAAATAAAACGCGGCAAAGTAGTCAGTTTACTGTCCTGCAATGCCGCCAATAAATTGTCCGCTGACTTTTCGCCCATACGATCGAGTTCCAGTAAATGCGCCTTCGACAGGGTATAAAGTTCGGCAACATTACCCACCAAACCTTCATCTACCAGCTGCTCAACGAGCTTGTCGCCAAGTCCTTCTACATTTAGTGCCCGGCGCGATGCAAAATGCTTTATGGCGGCTTTCTGCTGCGCTGCACAGACCAGGCCGCCCATACAACGCAAGGCAGCTTCACCCTCTTCGCGTTCTACCGCAGATTGACACACAGGGCAATGCTGTGGAAAGGACACGCGCTGAAAGCTGGGCACGCGATGCTCTAACACGACAGAAACCACCTGCGGAATAACATCGCCAGCCCGGCGCACTATCACCGTATCCCCTATTCTCACATCAAGGCGATCGACTTCGTCGCGATTGTGCAAAGTGGCGTTACTGACGGTAACACCGCCGACAAATACCGGCTCCAATCTCGCCACCGGTGTGATCACGCCAGTGCGCCCCACCTGAAACTCCACATCCAACAACCGGGTCATCTCCTCCTGCGCTGGAAATTTGCGCGCAATCGCCCAGCGAGGTGCGCGTGAGACAAAGCCCAATTGTTCCTGAAGCTGGAATTCATTAACCTTGAATACAATCCCATCGATATCGTAAGGAAGACTGTCCCGTCGCTCAGACAGCGACTGATAATACTCATTGCAAGCCTCAACCCCACGCACTACAGCGGACTGCGAATTAATCCTGAACCCCCAATCCTGCAAACGCTCTAACACCCGCGCTTGCCGGTCTGGCAGACTACCACCTTCCACCAATCCAACGCTGTAGCAACACATTTCCAGCGGACGCTCCGCCGTAATACGAGGATCCAGTTGTCGAAGGCTTCCAGCAGCGGCATTGCGCGGGTTTACAAAGAGCTTTTCGCCGCGTTCGCGTGCTCGGTTATTGAGCTGTTCAAAGCCCGCTTTGGGCATATAAATTTCGCCACGCACTTCGAGCACGTCAGGATAACCGGTTCCACGCAAGCGCAGAGGAATAGAACGAATGGTGCGAACATTTTGTGTGATATCTTCACCGGTTGCACCATCACCACGGGTTGCACCGCGCTGCAATACGCCGCTACGGTAGAGTAGACTAACCGCTATTCCGTCAAGTTTCGGCTCACACGCAAACTCCAGAGGCCCCGAAATTTCTGCGAGTCGATCTAACAATCGCCGGTTAAAGTTCTGCATGTCCTGATCATTGAATGCATTGTCTAGGGACAGCATAGGGACATCGTGTGTGACCTGCCCGAATTGAGCGAGAGGTTTTGCGCCCACACGCTGGGAAGGGGAATCCGTTCGCAGCCATTGCGGGTGTTGCGTTTCTAAGGCGATTAGACGCTGCATAGCCCGGTCGTACTCGGCGTCGGGCACCGTAGGCTGGTCCAAGACGTAGTACTGGTGATTCCAGGTATCAAGCTTTTCTAGCAGGGATTCGAGTTCCTGCAAAAGGTCCGCCACTGGCATAAGAGAATTCAGTGGGCCTTGGCCAGCAAACGCAGTTCTAGGTCACGAACTTTTTGTCGACTATGCTCCATCGTCTGCTTGCTCACTACACTGCGGGATTCGTCTAGAACATCAGCATCAAGATTGCGTGCGACCGTTTTCGCAGTCTCCAGCATATAATCAAAGGCCTGCATCATATCGTCCGGCCCCGGCAGAGTGAGGAAGAACACCAGACCGGGCGTCGCCATATCGGCCATATTATCAATATCAAACACGCCAGGCTGCATCATGTTAGTCACGCTGAATTGAACCGCACCACGCCCAGCCTCAAGTTCATGACGATGGAAAAATCCCATATCGCCGAAACGTAGATCACAGGCCAGTAGGATGTGTAGTATATCGCCGCCATGGAAGCCCTGCTTACTGCGGGCCACCACGTTGAACATAAACACTTCAGGTTCTTCCTGGCTGACGAGTCTGCTAGGCGCAGGCTGCGCATTGACAACCTCTGATGGACCGTCTTCCGACCCCAATCCATCTAGCCAGTCGATATCTTCGATGTCACCGTCAGGAGCCGTGGACGTCATGCCGGCAACCAGTTCGTCATGCTCTGTGGGCGGTGACTTGTCCGTCCCTACCTCATAGCCCGTAGCCCGCAGGATATCACTCCTGTCCACCACCCTGGCGCCACCATTTGGCAACTCGCCGAACATTGAAAAATCCTGCTCGGGCGCAACCGACAGCTCTTCGTTGTCTACCAACTTCATTTTGACCTCAGCAGACCTATCCCGACGAATCCGCCGCCAAGCGTCTAACAATACAGCCACTATTAGCAGAACACCGACAACTACCATCCAGTCACGTATTGTTAAGTCCATCGCTCCTATTTCCGTCCTATTTGTCTACCGAGTCAGCTGGCCGCCAAGGCCGCTGCTGCTTCCACATCGACCGACACCAGCCTCGAAACCCCGGGCTCATGCATTGTCACACCCATCAATTGATCGGCGAACTCCATGGAAATTTTATTGTGAGTGATAAAGATAAATTGCACCTTCTCTGACATCTCTTTTACCAGACGGGCATAGCGCCCGGTATTCGCATCATCCAGCGGTGCGTCGACCTCATCCAGAATACAAAAAGGCGCGGGGTTCAACTGAAAGATGGAAAATACCAACGCGATGGCGGTCAATGCCTTCTCTCCTCCGGATAACAAATGGATAGTCGCATTCTTTTTGCCCGGCGGTCTAGCCATGATAGAAATTCCGGTGTCGAGTAAATCATCGCCTGTCATTTCCAGGTAAGCGCTCCCGCCGCCAAAGACCCGCGGAAATAATTCCTGCAAGCCAGTGTTAACCTTTTCGAACGTCTCACGGAAGCGGTTGCGCGTTTCCTTGTCGATCTTGCGAATCGCTGACTCGAGAGTATCCAGCGCCGATATCAAATCTTCATTTTGAGCATCAAGATAGTTCTTGCGCTCCGACTGCAAGTTATATTCATCGATAGCGGCGAGATTGATCGGGCCAAGACGAGCAATACGATTCGCTACCTGCTCTAGAGAGCGCTGCCATTCGGGCTCATTGGCACCATCCGGCATAGTGCTTAAGACCTCTTCAACCTCGTGCTGACTTTCTACCAACTGCTTATTAATACTGTTTCGCTCGACCTGCAAGGTCTGGCTCGCTATGCGCTGTCGCTCCAGATCACCGCGCACTGTTTCTGCGCGCTGCTCGATGGCCGCACGCTGTTGCTCCGCCTGACGCAACTGGTGTTCCATTTCGGCCACCAGCTGGCGTGCAGCAGTCAACTCAGCCTCAGCCAGCAACCTCAACTCTAATTGCTGTTCGAGATCAATGCGCAATGCCTCTAATGGACTCTCAGTCTCGCTTAACGCCAGCGCAAGACTGTCCTGACGTTCATGCAATTGCGCCACCTGACCGTCTGTGCGTTCGATCGATTCGCGCATAGCCTTTAGCTGTGTCGACAGAGACTGATAGCGCATGGCTACCTGATGGGCACCATCTTTATCCTGGCGGGCTTTCTGTCGTGCGATGTCAAGCGTTGAGCGGGTCTGATCTCGAGTGGACAGTAACGCCTCGCGCTGCTGTGAATCCGCCTCCATGCATTCAATGGCCTCAGCCAATACTCGCCTGGCCTCAGCAACGGCTTCCTGCTCGCTAAGGAACTGTTTTTTGGCGACTTCGATCTCGGCATTCACCCGCTCGCTGCGCAGTTTGATCTGCTCAGCCTTCGCCTGATTGGCGGATACAAGGGCACTAATCTCTGATTGCTGGCGTGTCGTTGCCTGCATTGCATGCTGCTCCGCCAGCCGCTCTTCCTCAAAGTTCTTCAACGCGTCTTCAGTGTCCTGCAAATTACGCGTTAGCTGTGCCTCGTGCTGCTGCTCTGCCTCGAGCTTCGTTATCAATGCGTCCAGCTCCTCACGCCGCCGAATAACGCCACCGTCACCATTGGACAAGCGCGCAACCCGCAGCCAGTTACGGCCCACCCAGATGCCGTCACGCGTAATAATCGATTCGTGCGCAGCTAACGACGCCCGCTGCTGCATCGCCTGACCCAAATCATCTGCCGCACGCACACCGGCCAAAAAGGGATCCGCACGGCCCTGACTGTGCACCTTTGATGCCAGATATCCCGCTGCAGGGGCATCACCACCTCCAGACTCCACCAGCACTAATCGACCTTGCTCCAAATTGTCCAAGTAGTCCCCAAGCTTGCCGATATCCTCGACACAGACCGCCTGCAAATAGTCGCCAAGCACCGTTTCAACCGCCATCTGCCAGCCGTCATCGACCTGCATCAATTCCAGCAGTCGTGATGAGTCCGTCAGTTGCCGCGCCTGCAGCCACTCCCCAACACCCTCGCTGCCGTCTTCCATTGCAGCCTGCTGCAGGGCTTCTAATGAGGCTCGACGACCGCGCATTTGCTGTAGCCCCGACCGCACCTGGTTGAGCTCAGATGACAGTTGGGTGCGGTTGTCCCTCGTAGCCGCTAGTGTGTCGACCAAGGACCCACTACGCCGCTCGTGTTCGGCCATGGCCAGTTCGATCTCAGCTAACTGCTCTGACAGGCTCTGTACTTCAGCGTCTGCCGGACCTATTGCAAGACCCTTTTTTTCTTCGTGCAGCTGCTCGGTTCTCTCCTGCAAACGCTGCAACACCTGCTCTACATGAACAATGCGAGACTGCTGGACTTCAGCCTGCTGGCGCGGCCCAGCCGCATGCTGGTTAAATTCATCCCATTGATGTTGCCAGCTATGCATCGCTTCTTCTGCCTCTAAAAGCGCTTGCGCTGATGCCTCTTCGAGAGCCTGCAATAACTCCCTGTTTGGGCTCAGCACAAGCATTTCGCTGTCCCAGTCAGCCAGTTTGACTCGATCATCACCCAGATGACTCTCTGACTCTAAAAGATTGGCGACAGTCTGCTGCAGATCATCACTCAACTGCTGGCCCCGCTCCTGCTGATGCTTAATGGTCTGCTCAATGCGCGCTACTTCGGAGCCTAGTTGATAGTAAGTGGCCTGCACCCCATTAAAGGCGTCAGTGCGATCCGTATGATCTACCCTGTACTGTTCTATAGCCGTATCCACGTGCTGATGTTCTGTGTGGACCGACTCCAGTTTCACCTCCAATTCACCCACAGACTGAGTGGCGGCCTTAATCTGGACATCCAAGGCTTGGCATTGCAACGCCAGCAACTGCGCTTTAAAGGTGCGCTCTTCTGCTTTGAACTCAGTGTATTTCTCTGCCGCCATTGCCTGACGCTGCAAATTCTGCAGTTGCCGCTCCAACTCATCACGAATATCTGTGAGGCGCTCAAGGTTTTCATGCGTGCGCCGCATTCGGCTCTCTGTCTCTTTGCGCCGCTCTTTGTACTTAGAGATGCCGGCCGCTTCTTCGATAAAAACCCGCAATTCCTCCGGCTTGGACTCTATCAGGCGACTGATCATGCCCTGTTCAATGATCGCGTAACTTCTCGGCCCCAGCCCCGTCCCTAAAAATATATCGGTGATATCCCGCCGCCGACAGCGAGTGCCGTTGAGGAAGTATTCCGATTGCCCCTCACGGGTGACGAGTCGGCGAGTCGATATCTCGGCGTAACTGGCGTATTCACCACCGACCCGGCCTTCGCTATTATCAAACACCAGCTCAATCATCGCCTGCCCCACTGGCTGACGATTAACAGAGCCGTTGAAGATCACATCGGCCATAGACTCGCCGCGCAGATTTTTAGCGGAACTCTCGCCCATAACCCAGCGGACAGCATCAATAATATTGGATTTACCGCAGCCATTTGGGCCCACGACAGCACACATATTGCTTGGGAAATTCACTGTAGTGGGGTCGACGAAGGACTTGAACCCCGCGAGCTTGATAGACTTTAGTCTCATATCGCTTTAAGCAGCCTATTTAACATACTGTTTTTTATAGGTTTATACCGAATTTTATGTAGAATTTGTTCGGCAATGCAACACAACATATAGTGTATATACTTTCATTGAACAACACTATGCCTGCACAGGAGAAATGCAAAAAATCGTTTTTTGGTGCAGGGCAGGACGCCAAAGACCTGTGCAGAGGCAAGACTTAGGGTGTATTCGGCACCAGCACGATAGCCACTGGCGTATCATCAACGCTGGGAGCCAGCGGCCCCGCCTGTCCAAGCCAGCGGGCATTTGCCTCACCGGGGCGGCCATCGCGGGATACCTGCACCGCGACAATCACCGACGAGGCTGCAGAGAGTTTCTGACCCGCCATGGAGTTGCTGTCATCCAGCCGTAAAATCACCGGCAGTTGTGCGCCCGTCAACCGTTGAACAGCGATCGGCATGCGGCTTTGCGAGTCTGCATTGCGCGCCAGAATAAACACCGTATCTGCCGGGTCGATAGTGGCGCCCGCCGGAGCAGAGACGCTTACCGTAACGCCGGCACCAGACACCGCTACAGTTGCTGCAGGCGCCACAACAGTGGGCGTACTGCCCTCAGGGGCTAACGCAGCAAGTTGTTGCCGCGACGTTTCTATCATCTGCTCAATTATCTTTTGGCTATCAGAGTTCGGTGACTCCAGCGCCAGCAAGCGGGCCCAGTAAGCAATTGAAACGTCATACTGCTGCGCATCGAAGGCGGCCATGCCCAGCAGACCCAGTGCGGTGCGCTGTTGCGGGTCTGCAGCAAGCGCCTGCTCTGCCCACAGTCGAGCAGGTCCGTTCAATGTGCGGCCGGCGGCGAGATATTCAGCCTGCGCAGCATATGCAAGAGCCTGCGCATCTTCTGGCACCGCCTGCACCAGCGCAGTGTAAAGTTCTGCCGCCCGCGTATAATCTTCCTGGCCCATGTAATAGCGGCCCAATAGCGAGACATAGTGAAGATTCTCTGGACGCTGTAGTGAGCGCGCCTCAACCTCCGCGATGAGACTGATCTTCTCCTCGGGCGTCATGTCCTCCTGCAGGTTTTGCAACCGCTCCGCAATCTCAACATCCTGAGCGGCACCGAGCATGTAATACAACACACTGGCCAGCAGCGCCACTAGCGGCAGAAATATCCATACCGGAAAAGACTGCGCTGACGTCACTTGGGTGGGGGCGCGAAGATGCTCATCTTCAAGTAGACGCAGGCGGGCGTCTTCGTCCAGCGCGTCATTGCCCTCAGCCGCTAACTCCAGCCGCCGCAATCGGAACCATTCGAGATTGGCGCTATCCAGATCCGCTTCGGTACTCCCGGATCGCGCACGAGGAAAGAGATAAAAAACGCCACTGAGAAGTACCAAACCCGCACATGCCAAAATAAAAGTTGTCAAGAATCCTGCTCCGCTTTATTCAACAACGACTGCAGTCGCGCCTGCTCCTCGACGCTCAATGAGGCGACCCCGGCAGTGGCCGCCCTTGACTTCGAACGCAGCGTAAGCAACAGCACCCCAAACGCCGCCAACAACAACAGTACGGGGGCCAGCCAGAGGATTATAGACACGCCGCCAAAGCTAGGTCGATAGCGAACGAATTCTCCATAACGCGCTACCATATGATCAAGAATCTCAGCATCAGAATCCCCCTCTTCCAGTTGCTGATGTAATAGCCTGCGCAAATCTTGTGCAATAGGTGCATCGGAATCCGCGATATTCTGGTTCTGGCACTTGGGACAGCGCAATTCCTCCGTCAGATTTTGATAGCGCACTTCCAACTTAGCGTCGCTGAAATTGTAGGTTTCAACTAACGCCAGAGCCGGGCCCACGAATATCACCAGAGCAGCAAAAAACAACCAACAGGCAATCTTCATTGCGCGCCACTCTCCACTGTCAGCGACTGATACAAAGGCTCGAGAATCGTCTTCCATACCCCCTCGTCTACCACGCCCACGTGGCGATATCGAATCACACCTTTCGCGTCAACCAAGTATGTTTCTGGTGCACCGTAGACGCCCAGATCAAGTCCCAGCGTTCCTTCACGATCGGCAATATTAAACCGATAGGGGTCTCCCAGTTCGTCTAACCAACGCTGTGCGGCAACATCATTATCTTTATAGTTAATGCCAAAAAGGGGAATGCCCCGTTGCGCAAGCTGCTTCAAATAGGGGTGTTCCACGCGACACGCAACACACCAGGTAGCCCAGACATTTAACAGCGAGACCTGACCTTCAAGGTCCGCCTGAGATAGCAGTCCGGGACCGCCTAAACGGGGCAAATTGAAGGCAGGAAAGGGTCGATCAATCAGTGCTGAGGGCATCTCGCTAGGGTCAAGGCTCAGGCCTCGGAATAACGTAATGGCCAGCATCGCAAACAGAATCAGCGGCAAAAACAGCTTGAGTCTAGGCCCCATGAAGCGCGGCCTTGTTACCCGAGCGCACAACCTCGTGTTGGCGTCGATAACGTTTGTCCAATATCGAAGTGAAGGCACCTGCCGCCATGAAAATCGCGCCCAACCACATCCAGCGGACCAGAGGCTTGTAATGCAGCCGCATCGCCCAGGCCCCATCATTGCCGATGGGCTCTCCCATCGCAACATAGAGGTCTCGAAACAGACCAGGGTCAATAGCGGCTTCTGTCATCACGGAACCGGTGGCGAGGTAGCGCCGTTTCTGCGGCAACAAGTTAGCCACAATGACGTCGTCACGAGACACTTCTATCCGTGCTTCATCTGCCGTAAAGTTTGGCCCGCGCACTTGCGTGACCTCAACAAACTTAAACTCATAACCCGCGACTTCCTGTGTGTCGCCCGGACTCATTCTAAGATCACGTTCAACAGAGTACTGACTGGTAGCAACGACCCCTGTCACACAGATCGCGAATCCTAGGTGCGCAATCAGCATGCCACAGTAGCCCGGCGTCAATCGCTGCAAACCGCGCGCTGGACTGGACGCATTGCGCAGTCGGCGCCAGACATCCTGCAACAGTCCCAGCACCAACCAAGACGATAACAGTACCGCCAATGCAACCCAAATATTGTAAGGCGCATGTAGCAGTGGGAATGTAAACCCACACACAACCGCAACCACGACAGGAATCATCAACTCACTGCGCCAGCGCGCAACATCATCACCCTTCCAGCGCGAAACCGGGCCGATCCCCATGAACGGCACCAGCAGGACCATCAAGGGGACAAAAACAGCATTAAAATACGGCGGGCCGACAGAAACCTTACCCATTCCCAGCCCATCCACAATCAGCGGAAAGAGCGTGCCAAATAACACCGTCAGGGTGGCCACTAAAAACACGACATTATTACACAGCAAAAGGCTCTCTCTGGAGACCCAGGCGAAGGTGACCTTGCTACTTACTGCGGGCGCCCGAAACGCATAAAGCGTTAAGGAGCCGCCTACCACCAGTGCCAGGAACACCAGAATAAACATTCCTCTGGCGGGATCAGTGGCAAACGCATGCACTGAGGTCAGCACGCCGGAGCGGACCAAAAAGGTGCCCAGTAGGCTCAGCGAAAACGCAAAAATAGCCAGCAACACGGTCCAGCTTTTGAACAGCCCGCGTTTATCCGTGGCTGCAAGCGAATGGATTAGCGCGGTTCCTGCCAACCAGGGCATGAATGAAGCATTCTCCACTGGGTCCCAGAACCACCAACCACCCCAGCCCAACTCATAATATGCCCACCAACTTCCCAGCATAATGCCTAGACTGAGAAAGCCCCAAGCAATGTTGGTCCAAGGCCTCGACCAGCGCGCCCAGGATGCATCCAATCGGCCGCCTAGAAGCGCGGCAATAGCGAAAGCAAAAGCCACAGAAAACCCGACGTAGCCCATATAGAGTAGCGGCGGATGTATAATCAGACCGGGGTCCTGTAGCAGTGGGTTGAGGTCGCCACCGTCGACGGGGGTGCCGGGTAAGAGACGGGCAAAGGGATTGGACGTCACCAGAGAAAAAGAGAGGAAGCCAACACCAATAGCACCCATAACCGACAATACTCGCGACAACACTAGCAGCGGTAACGCCGGGCTAAACAGCGCCACGGCCGCAGTCCACAGTGCAAGAATCAGCGCCCACAGCATCAGAGAGCCCTCGTGATTGCCCCACACCGCGGCAAACTTGTAGATTGGAGGCAACAGACTGTTGCTGTGGGAGGCAACGAGCGCCACCGAAAAATCGTCCTGCAAAAATGCACTGGCCAAACAGCCAAAACTAATTCCTACAAAAACCAACACGCCAATAGCGAGTGTCGGCGCCAGTGCCATGGCGATCGCATTACCACGCCAAGCGCCCCAGGCAGGCACAGTGGCGAGCATTAGCGTCAGACAAAACGCAATAATCAGGGCAAAGTGCCCGATTTCAGGCATCATTTTGTTTTACCTTTTTTGTCATAGCCGGAATTCTCCAATGCATACGCAACCTCAGGGGGCATATAATTTTCATCGTGCTTCGCTAAAATTTCAGTCGCCTGCAGCACGCCTTCGCTATCCAGCACTCCGGACGCAACGGCACCCTGCTCTTCGCCAAAGAGATCTGGCAGGATACCGATGTAAACGACGGGCACCGATGCTTGATAATCCGTCAACATAAAGCTTACCTCCAGACTATCGTCAGCGCGCTGCACACTGCCTTTCTCTACCATGCCTCCGACTCGAAGAGGCTGACCCGTTGGGGCCTTACCCGAAGCAACATCGGCTGGCGGGTAAAATAAATTGATATTGCCACGCAAGGCATAGGACACCAAACCGACTGCCACGCTGGAGAAGAGCGCCACAAAAAGCACCAAATACAGCCTTTGTTTCCGCACTGGATGCATTACTGTTGTCCTCTCACACCGCTAACGGTTGCACTCTCAGTGCGCCTAAGTTGTGCCGCTAATTGCTCCAACAGGCGATTGCTCCGCCGCACCGGCGCAATAAGCACTGCCATGATGACCACAATTGTGATCAGGTAGGCGGGCCACACATAGATGCCGTGTCCATTCATCGTAAGCAGGGCCTGAAAACTGTCGAAATACATCAGCGCCTGCCCTCTTTGCCTGCGATTTTTTTCACCCACTGGGTGCGTGACTCACGCTGCAGTAATTCCGCGCGCATGTTCATCAATAAGCAGCAGGTAAACAGCGCGTAAAACGCTGCAATCATCAGCAACAGCGGATATAGCATGCTGGGGTCTATAGTGGACTCGCCGCTAAACTTAATGGAGGCGGGCTGATGTAGGCTGTACCACCAGTCCACCGATTTGTAGATAATAGGAATGTTCACCATCCCCACCAAACTAAGCACAGCGCAGGCTTTACCGGCGGCCTCCTTATTGTCAAAAGCCTCATACAATGCAACAACACCCAGATACAAAAATAGCAGGATTAACATAGACGTGATCCGAGCGTCCCAGACCCACCAAGTGCCCCACGTTGGTTTACCCCAAATCGCCCCGGTCAACAAAGCGATGAACGTTAGGGCGGCTCCAACCGGCGCGGCCGCTTTCATCACTACGTCCGCCATCTTCATCCGCCAGATCAGACTGATGGCGCCTGCAATTGCCATCACATAGTAGCCAGCCAGTGCCACAACCGCTGCCGGCACATGGATATAAATAATACGGTAGCTATTGCCCTGACGGAAATCCGGCGACGTAAATAACAGGCCCCAGACCATCCCACCGACTAAGGCAACGAGGGTGATGGGAACAAGCCAGCGCAGAATGGCACCTGCGATTGCGTACAACCAGGGAGGCGAGCCAAGCTTATGAAAGAAGGTCCACATAACGACGCGGATTATACCGTTCGCTCGGCGCGGAACAAACTAATATCCAAAACCTGAGCGTATGTTTTGAACAAACTATCAGGCATCTATGCTAATCCTCAATCCTGCGGCAATCGCCAGTGGCGCCAACGCGATGGCCAAGCTCAACATCGCTCCCAGAATGGCCAGATACGGGCCTGACGGTGCACCTGTCACCGCTGCCTGCACGGCAGCAGTGCCAAAAATTAGTACCGGCATGTAAAGCGGCAAAATTAATAGGGAAATCAACACGCCACCTCGTTTAAGCCCCACTGTGAGCGCGGCGCCAATACCGCCGAGCAGACTTAGCACAGCGGTGCCCAACAGCAAACTGACGATGAGCGTGCCCAATGCCGACACAGGGAGGTTCAGCATGA
Organism: Halioglobus sp. Uisw_031; assembly: GCF_047729875.1. Lineage (NCBI taxonomy): Bacteria > Pseudomonadati > Pseudomonadota > Gammaproteobacteria > Cellvibrionales > Halieaceae > Halioglobus > Halioglobus sp. Uisw_031. The sequence goes on from NZ_CP159826.1 coordinate 1,975,030, forward strand.
GGGCGAATATCGGTGACACCAGCGCCAACAGCAAGCCTGTCGTCAGCCAGTGGGCCAAAATATACGCTAGCGCCGAGAGAAACAGAGGCTGCGGCGCCAAAACTAGCTGCTCCAGGCTACCGTCATCAAAATCACTGCGGAAAACCGCGTCAGAGGTCAGCAGGTTGGAAAGCAGTGCAGTAATCCACAGGACGCCGGGAGCGAAAATGGCCAATTTATCAGGGGCAGGGCCCAGACCAAGCGGAAACAAGACGATAACCATAGTGAAAAACAGCAGGGGATTACCCATTTCGATCGGGCGACGCATCGCCAATAACAATTGCCTGCGCAATAACAGCGCACAGAATTGCCCAGTATGAGGCGCACTCAAGAAACGACACCATGAACAAGGTTAAGGGTATGCACGTTGCAGGTGACCTGCAGTGGCTGATGGGATGTCATAACGACAGCGCCACCGCCATCAACGTGCGATGCTAACAGCGCCTGCGTTTCATCCACACCCTGCTTATCGATCGCTGTAAAGGGCTCATCCAACAGCCATAGGCGCGCCTCGGACAGGAACAAACGAGCGAGATTCACGCGACGGTGCTGTCCCGCCGAAAGCATATGGCTGGGGACATCCTCGTAGCCGCACAACCCTACTCGGGCAAGCGCAGTATCGATTTGTTCATCCGAGTAAAGGCCTTCTCCACTCACATGCCACTGAAGGTTTTCCCGGGGGCTCAACAGCGCCTTAACCGCAGGCTGATGACCGAGGTAAAGCGGCGTCACTGAACGCAGGACTTCGCCTTCAAACCCATAACGCGACAGCCCGCAAAGAATCCGCATGAGGCTGGTCTTGCCCGCGCCGTTGGACCCTTCAATCTGCCACAGCTGTCCACCGTAAACTTCAACCGAGAGTTCGCAAAAAAGCTCACGCCCGCCGCGCACAAGGCTTAGAGACTGGGCAGCCAGGAATGGCGCGCCGGCAGCGCTGGATGACACTAGAGGTTCACCACCTGAATTGCCGGCACGTGTAGACTGGTATCGCGCTCCACACGAAGATCACTGAAATTAAACAGACTACTGTCACCCAATTGTGAGGGGGACACATTGCAAACACTTCGAAATATCGACTCAGTACGGCCCGGATACTCTCTCTCCCACTGCGCTAACATCTGCTTAACTTGCACGCGCTGTAAATGCGTCTGCGAGCCGCACAAGTTGCAGGGGATGATGGGGAACTCCTTGAATCCGGCATAGCGCTGCAGATCTTGCTCCTTGCAATAGGCAAGGGGCCGGATCACAACATTCTGCTTGTCGTCACTAAGTAACTTGGGCGGCATGGCCTTGAGCTTGCCATTAAAAAACATGTTGAGGAATAATGTCTCGACGATATCGTCACGGTGGTGCCCCAGAGCGATTTTGGTAACACCAATCTCTCGAGCAAAACCGTAAAGACTGCCCCTGCGCAGACGCGAACAAAGCCCGCAGGTGGTTTTACCTTCTGGTACCACTTCTTTCACAATACTGTAGGTGTCTTTCTCAAGAATGTAATACGGCACGCCCAGGTCAGACAAGTAGCCCGGCAGGACTTCCTCCGGAAATCCCGGCTGCTTTTGATCCAGATTCACCGCAATCAGCTCAAAATCTACCGGGGCGCTCTGTCGCAGACTGATCAAAACATCCAGCATGGCATAAGAGTCCTTGCCGCCGGACACACACACCATGACCTTATCGCCCTGCTCGATCATCGTATAATCGGCTATAGCCTTACCCGCATTGCGGCGCAAGCGCTTTTGCAGCTTGTTAAACTCGAGTTTTTCCTTGCGGGACAGTTCGCGCACAGTGATCGCCGTTAGTGCTTGATTTGACGGACATTTTACGTGCTTGGGGTTGCTTGCGTCCAGCACTGCCGTCGCCAATTTTAGATTGTAGCCCCGTATCCCTTAGTCAGTGCTTTATACGACAGGAGTCCTGCTAGCTTAACAAAGGCATTACACTATCGAGACTAACGCCTACGCAGACGCTATCGCCTTGAGGCCCGGTGTGCCACTTTTCAGGGTAGACTGTCACGAGAGTAACGTGTCGTGCAGAGACGACCTTGTAATTTCTGCGGTTTGCCTCGACAATGCTCGCCGAAAAATCGTTCATTTCACTGTTAGCGAGGACCATACTCCGATGAAACAACCTGTTCGAGTGACTGTAACTGGCGCTGCTGGCCAAATTGGCTACGCGTTAGTCTTCCGTATTGCATCCGGCGCTATGCTGGGTGATGACCAACCGGTAGTCCTACAACTTTTAGACATTGCTCCCGCCATGGAAGCGCTCGATGGCGTGAAGATGGAGCTGGAGGACTGTGCTTTTCCGCTACTGGCTGGCATCGTCTGCACCGACGACCCCAATATTGGTTTTAAGGATACAGACTACGCACTGTTGGTCGGTGCCCGTCCACGCGGCCCGGGCATGGAGCGCAAGGATTTACTTGAAGCCAATGCTGCGATCTTCTCCGTGCAGGGCAAGGCGATCAACGAGCACGCCAGCAGAAATATTAAAGTCTTGGTTGTCGGCAACCCTGCCAACACCAATGCATTAATCACTCAACGTAATGCGCCTGATATCGACCCTCGCAATTTCACTGCGATGACGCGTCTTGATCACAATCGGGCAAAAACTCAAATCGCCCTGAAGACCGGCAAGACCGTCAACGATGTCACCAACATGACCATCTGGGGCAACCACTCCGCCACGCAATATCCGGATCTATTCAATGCAAAAGTAAACGGGGAACCTGCCATCAACCTGGTAGACCAGCAGTGGTATGAAAACGATTTCATTCCCACCGTGCAGCAGCGCGGCGCCGCGATTATTAAAGCACGCGGTGCATCTTCTGCTGCTTCAGCCGCGAACGCAGCGAGTGGCCATATGCGTTCTTGGGCGCTTAGCACCGAGGGTGATGACTGGGTATCCATGGGCGTTCAGTCGGATGGGTCATACGGCATTGCAGAAGGGCTGATCTACTCCTTCCCCTGCCGCTGCACTAATGGCGAATGGAAAATCGTGCAGGACGTCGAGGTCGGAGAATTCAGTCGCGCCAAGATGTTAGCGACGGAGCAGGAGCTCACGGAAGAACGTGACGCCGTGCAACATCTATTAACGTAGAGGCCGACTTAGAGCACATGGGGCCAGAGAAAACGACTCTGGCCCTTTTTTCGAATAAAAAAATACTATGAATAAAACCGAAGTGTTAAAGCGCTACCATCATGGCAACCTGAGAGAGGCTTTACTCGATACCGCTATCGAGCAGCTGCAGAAAGTAGGAGTGGAAAACCTTAGCCTGCGCGCACTGGCTCGGGCCGTTGGCGTATCCCAGACAGCGCCTTATCGGCACTTCGAAGACAAAAGTGGCTTGCTGGCAGCCATGGCGACAAATGGCTATCGTGATCTCCTGCGCGCCCTGCGCGAGACTGGCGGCGCGGCCGGAGATTGCCCCAAAGAACAGCTGTTCGCCTTCGCCCACGCCTACGTCGATTACGCTGCGAATAATCCACAGTTATTCAAACTCATGTTTGGCCCTGCGGTACAGCCTACCTCGAAATACCCCGAACTGCGCAAGGCCAGCCGGGACACTCTGCAGTTGGTGCAGGACATCATTCAGAGTGGCCTTGATCGCGATATTTTCCGTGACGTAGAGGGCGTCGCTTATATGACGAACGTCGCTTGGGCAAGTATTTATGGGTTGTCGACATTGCTGGTCGATGCCCCTGGACTGTTTGAGCGCCATATCGACCTCCAACGTCAGGTAGACCTGGGGGTTCAAATTTTCTTGGATGGTCTTGGCCACTAACCATTAATCGCCAAAGTAATCGATCGTTAAAGCTCTCGCAAAACTGTCACGGGAGCGACAGAGACCACCTTACGACAGTTGAATACGCCCAGACTGCCGACAACCAATGCCCCCGATACAATACCCAGCGGCCATATCCAGAGCGTCGGCGTATAGCGCATATCCATGACCAGTGTTTGTAAAATATACACAGACAGCTCAGCCGCTGCGGCTGCAAGCAAACCCGCAAACAAACCCAGCGTTGCAAATTCGATCAGCAGACTGCCGAGAATCAATCGACGTGGCGCGCCTAAAGCACGCAAGATCGCACTTTCGTGCATCCGAGCGTCGACGCTTGCCTGCACACCCGCAACTAACACCAATCCACCTGCGGCCAATATGACCACAAGGACCAAATTGATGGCCGCAGACACCTGGTTAATGATGCCGCGAACCTGCTCTATCACCGCATCCATCTCGACGACAGTCACCGTGGGGAAGCTGCGAATGAAGCGATTTAAAAATGCCTTATCGGCCGCTTCCAGATGAAAACTGGTCATGAAGGTTGACGGGTATGATGCTAACAGCTTCGGTGGAAACACTAAGTAAAAATTGGGCCGCATAGACTGCCAGTCCAGCGCACGAATGCTCGTCACCTGCGCTTCCAATGGTTGCGAACCCACCAAAAATCCGACCGAGTCGCCTACTTTAATGTCCAACCGTTCAGCGAAACTTTCTTCTAACGAAACCACGGCTTGGTCAGTACCGCTCGGCCACCACTGTCCTGCAACAAGGCGATTGTCCTTGGGCAATCCATTCGACCAGGTCAAATTGGTCTCTCTCTGACGCCTTTGCTCCTCAACATCCTCAGTACTGATTAACTCCTCGCCATTGACCGACATAATGCGGCCTCGAATCATCGGATAAAATGCCTCGCTGGTGATGCCCTCGTCGCTAAGGAGGTCTTCTATAGGTTGTACGCTTTCGGGGCCGATATTCAGCATGAAGTGATTAGGCGCATCGGCTGGCAGTTGCGTCTGCCACTCATCAATCAGCGACGTCCTTACCAGAAGCAGCACCAACAGCATCATAATCGCCATGGAAAAGATCACCACTTGCAACGCATTCTCCAGCCCGCGTCGCTGCAGGCCTGCCAACGCAAGTCGCCAAATATTCCCTGCGCTCATCCCAACCAAACGCCCGCCCTTGAGCAGCGTTAACGCCAAACCGAGCCCCAGCCCGGCGGTTACCGCCAGACCCGCGAGCACCGCCAGAGTCAGTTTCCAGTCTCCACTGTACCACCACATCAGTAGCGCAATTGCGAGTAATCCGAGCACATAATCACTTATCGCTCGACTTCCCTCCAAGGGTAAATCCCGGCGCAAGACACGCAGTGGACTCGCCTGACCCAGGCGTCGCAGCGGCGGCCAGGCAAAGCAAAACAGGCAGGTGATCGACGTCGCCGCGCCGATGGCATAGGGCCTTATTCCACTGGACCCTGGCTGCACGGGAAGCTGTTCCGCAAACAATTCAAAAAACACCGCCTGTATAGCAAAACCCAAACCGCATCCCAACGCAGTGGCGATGAGCCCCAGTAACAGTAAACTAGTGCCATAAAGGCGATTCACTGCACCCGACGTTGCGCCCAGACTTTTAATAATGGCCACGTAATCATGATGGCGCTCACTAAAGCGCCGTGCAGCCAACGCAACAGCAACGCCTGCCAATACAACGGCCAAACTCCCTGCCAGCAATAGAAAACTTTCGGCACGGGCCAGAGCGCTACTAATACTCGGCTGCCCCTCCTCCACACTCAGCGCCTTTTGGCCATCTTTTAACAGCGGTTGCAGCCATAGACTGAACGACCGCACCGTCGCTTCTGGTCCGGCGTAAAGCTGTCGATACTCGACCCGACTTCCCGGCTGCACCACCCCTGTTGCAGGAATGTCGTCATAGTGCATTAGTACCCGAGGCCCAAGTCCGTAAAAAGAAGCGCCCTGATCCGGTTCGGTACGCGCCACTGCAACAACCAAAAATGCGTGTTCTCCAATCGTAATCTGATCTTGGAGCGTCACGTCAAGCAAAGAAAATAGGCGCGAGTCGAGCCACACCTCGCCTTGCGCCGGCCCAGCGCTCGCCGGAAAGGTTTCGCCGAAAGGCTCAACGCCATAGGTCAGCTCACCCCGAAGCGGATAGGTCTCACTGACCGCCTTGATCGAGGCCAGATACATATTATCATCACCGGCGTACACCATGGACGGGAATGACAGTGTGACTGCCCGCTGTAATCCGTCTCTATCGGCCTGCTGCAACCATTCTTCTGGCAATGGCCTACCACTGCTGACCACCGTATCCGCGGCAAGAAAACGATGGCTCTCTTGCACCAACGCGCTTTGCAGCTTGGTAGTAAAAGCGCTAATTCCAGACACCACTCCGACAGCTAGCACCAGCGCCATCACCAGCACACCCAGCTCTCCGCCACGCCAATCGCGCGCCAGCATTTTAGTAGCGGTCATCGACATGCCGCGCTTACTCCTTCACCAACGCGCCACCGTCCAGGCGGAGGCGCCGGTCACAGCGATCGGCCAACGCTGAATCGTGAGTGACCAAGACTAGGGTCGTCCCCTCCTCCCGATTCAGTTCGAACACAAGGTCAATAATGCGGTCACCCGTGCGGCTGTCTAAATTACCGGTGGGCTCATCGGCAAACAGGATTGCGGGTCGGGATGCAAAGGCCCTGGCCAGAGCGACCCTCTGCTGCTCCCCACCGGAAAGCTGCAGTGGGTAATGCCTCATTCTGGCGTCCAGTTCGACTCGCTTCAAATAGTGCTCCGCCTTTTGCATGACCTCGGATTGACCCTGCAATTCCAGAGGCAGCATGACATTTTCTAACGCGGTTAGCGCCGGCAGCAATTGGAATGACTGGAACACAAATCCGATGTGCTCGCCGCGAAACCGGGCTCTGCCATCTTCATCGAGCGTACCCAGATCTGTGCCGTTGATTGTCACAGAGCCTCCGGACGCTTCGTCCAAGCCCGCAAGTAGGCCAAGCAGTGTCGATTTGCCCGAACCGGAGGCTCCAATGATGGCCACGGATTCGCCCGACTTGATTTCCAGCGTAATCCCTTTCAGTATCTCCAACTCGGTACCCGCCATGGGAACCCGTTTTTGGAGATTGTCACATTTGATCATTCAACATTTCCTTTATTGCCATATACGCAATTCACTTGCCATCGGATGCCTGTTACTGGCATTAACGGGGCAGGCCTTTGCCAATGAAACAAAAATCCTAGTATTAGGCGATAGTATCAGCGCAGCCTATGGCATGTCTCTGGAACAGGGCTGGGTTACAAAACTTGCGGTGTATCTTAAAGAACGAGATGCGGGAATCCAAGTGGTGAATGCCAGTATCAGTGGCGAGACAACCGCCGGAGGACTTCGCCGCCTGCCCCTGCTGCTGCAAGAAAATCAGCCCAGCATGGTCATCATCGAGTTAGGTGCCAACGACGGGCTGCGGGGTTATCCCTTGAATACTCTGTATGATCATCTAAAAAGACTCGTAGAAATGGCACAGCAGGCAGGCGCTAAGGTGATACTGCTCCCGATGGAGATTCCACCCAACTACGGTACTCGCTATACTTCGGGATTTCGCGAGAGCTTCCGTCAGGTTGCGCTTGAGACGGACTGTACCTTGGCACCATTTATACTCGATGGCGTCGCAACCAACCCAGCGTTAATGCAGGGCGATGGCATTCATCCAACAGTCGAGGCACAACCCTTGCTACTGGACAATGTCCTGCCGACTGTAATCGCCGTACTGGATAAGTCATGACTGATAATACCTGGGACAATCTCCAGCGCGGTGACAGCGAAGCCATCTGGCACCCCTACGCTCCCGCCGTCGGTGGCGCAGAAGTCTTTCCTGTTGTTAGCGCCAGCGGCGTCCGTCTAGAATTGGCTGACGGCAGACAGCTTATTGACGGTATGGCCTCGTGGTGGTGCGCGATACACGGATACAACCATCCAGTACTCAATCGGGCAGTAGAGTCGCAGCTACACGCCGTGTCACACGTCATGTTCGGCGGTCTAACACATCCACCCGCTGTGAAGTTAGCCCAGATGCTCGTAAAGCTGACACCGCCGGGCCTGGATCGCGTTTTTTTTAGTGACTCAGGATCGGTTGCGGTAGAAGTTGCAATGAAAATGGCCATTCAATACTGGCATGGTCTGAACCGACCGGAAAAGCACAAACTGCTCGCACTCCGAAACGGCTATCACGGCGATACGATCGGCGCTATGTCGCTCTGCGATCCCGTCACGGGTATGCACTACTTATTTGGCGACACCCTGCCCAAACAACTGTTCGCGCCCGCACCTCAATGCCCATTTGATGGGCCTTGTACAGACGCTGAGATGGCCGAGATAACGGCGTTGTTATCTGATCACAGCCATGAGATCGCGGCCGTCGTGCTCGAGCCCATTGTCCAAGGCGCAGGTGGCATGCGTTTTTATTCGCCAGAGTATCTGGTGAAGGTGCGGGCGTTGTGTGATCACTACGATGTGCTGCTGATTTTCGATGAAATCGCCACAGGCTTCGGACGTACAGGCAAGCTCTTCGCGCTGGAACATGCGGATGTGGTGCCGGACATCCTATGTCTTGGAAAAGCGTTGACCGGCGGCTATCTGACGCTGGCGGCGAGCTTGTGCAGTGAGCGTATTTGCAACGGCATCAGCAACAGCGAAGCCGGTGCTTTTATGCATGGTCCGACCTTCATGGCTAACCCTCTCGCCTGCGCGACCGCCATTGCCAGCATACAGCTGCTACTATCCCAACCTTGGCAGCGCACGGTGCAGCGGCTGCAGACCGAGCTTACCGTTGGCCTAGCACCGGCCCGCAAGTTCGATAGCGTCGCGGAGGTTCGTACCCTGGGTGCGATTGGTGTCATTGAACTGAAGGAGCCGGTCGATATGCGCGTGGTACAACCGCTGTTTGTAGAACGCGGGGTTTGGGTAAGACCTTTTGGTAAGCTGGTTTACGCGATGCCGCCGTATGTGATGGGCAGCGCCGATGTTGCTACCCTCACCGCTGCGATGGTGGATGTGGTGGCGCAATTATAACAGTACGCACCCAACAATCTGACATTCACGGCTGCTCCCACAGGGAAATAATTTGGCCTGTGGCCGGGTCTGCCTTGCCGGCCCGCACACGCTGATAAACAGCGGTCACAGCCTCCGCGCCAAAGCTATCTTCCACCTGCAGCCACGTATCACAAAACTGCCGAAACGCGACATAAGCGCTGCCAAGACGCATCATCAATTCTGCTGGACCCAGTTCCTTACTGCGGATCTGAATGTGACCTGGCGCAAAAAAGAACTCCGGTGTTGCACCTGGCAAATCATGCACGGCCCCAACGCTATCAACATGAGTCGCTCCAATTCTGCAGGAGTATTTCATAGTGTCGGCGTAATGATGATGGAGTTCGGAAAGAATCGATGCGCTGCCTGCCATATCGACCACTACCACAGACTCTTGCCCATCGAGCGCGCTTATCTGCTCGTAGGTCAAAACACTGTCATAGCACCCTAGGCTCTCGCAGAAAGCCACATTGCCTGCAGAGGTCAATGCAATACTGCTAACGCCGTCCTGCCGTTGCACACAGTGACCAAGCGCAATACTGGTCTTGCTAGAGGCACTGGTTATAAGACAACTGCTGGCACCAAAAAAATCATTCATCTCCATAAAGTCTGCTACTAGCCAAGACGTCATGTAAAGGCCTCGCAGAAGGCTGTCTTGATCCTCCCGCGCCTGCTCGTAAATAGCATAAGCCGATGCACGATCAAATTGCGCGTAGACAGGCGCTAAACCGTCACGATGCACGGAGACATCACTAAAACTTTGCTGACTGACTTTGCCAGCAAGAATTTTCAGATGCGTGGAAAAAGGGAAAAATCCCCAAACCCTTTCGCCAACCACAATATCCGCATGATTGGATGCTACGACATCTGCCCAACCCATGGCGGGCACTCTCCCCCAGCCGTCAGCCGCGGGAAAAAAACGCCAATAACCCAGTGCATCACCTGAGGCAGCGTAGGAAATGTTATTAGCAGTCAGCGCCAATCGATCAACTTGCAGTAGGACTTCATCCTCCGCAAGCCCGCCGACTATTTCATCCTTTACTACCCGCGTGTCGCTCCAGTTGTCCTTGCGAACTTCCAGAGTACTAGCGTGTATCGCTTCACCATCAAAAATAGTCGTCATAGCGTGAGTCTTCCTATTAGTATCCCAACGATTGCATCGTCAGCTTGGCCAGCTTCGACATATGTACTTCGTCCGGGCCATCGGCGATTCGGCAAAATCGTGCCTGCGTAAATACCGATGGAATAAGGGTGTCCTGACAAACCCCCATGCCACCAAACACTTGCATAGCACGGTCTGCAACGTTTTGTGCCATATTAGGCCCGACAATTTTCAGCATAGAAATATACGGCATAGCGGCCTCTACACCTTCGCTGTCCATGATTTCTGCCGCCTGCAATGTCAGCAATCGACACTGTTCGATCTCGCAGCGACAGCGGGCGATCTCATGTTGTACGCTGGTTTTCTTAATCAGCTTTTCACCGAAGGCTACACGCTGACTGGCACGCTCGCACATCAGCTCCATACAACGCTGAGCTTGGCCAACAAACGTCATGGCGTACTGGAAACGGCCAGGCCCTAAACGACCCTGCGCAATCTCAAAGCCGCAACCCTCGCCTTTTATCAAGTTGCTGATCGGCACCCGCACGTTATCGAACAGTAACTCTGCTTCACCGCCCGGTGAATGCAGATTGTCGAACACTCTCAGCTCGCGTACCAGCGTCACGCCGGGCGTATCGCGGGGCACAAGGATCGTTGAATGCTGCCGGTGGCGATCGTTTTCCGGATTGGATTTCCCCATGACTAACATGAGCTTGCAGCGCGGATTAATCGCGCCGGTGGTCCACCACTTGCGACCGTTAAGCACGTACTCGTCACCATCACGCGTCATTGACAATTCCATATTGGTGGCATCAGATGAAGCCACTTGCGGCTCAGTCATGGCATAGGCACTGCGAATGTCACCCGCCAGTAGCGGTTTTAACCACTGTTCTTGTTGTTCGGCCGTCCCATACTTAGCAAGGACTTCCATATTGCCGCGATCCGGCGCGTTGCAGTTAAAGATAGGCTGGGCCCAGTTCACCTTGCTCATCGTTTCAAAAATTCTGGCGATCTCCACATTTTTCAGACCAGGACCCCAGTCACCATATTCTTCAGGCAGAAAAAGATTCCATAAGCCCTCTGCCTTGGCTTTTTCCCTGAGCACGTCAAACCAGTCAGGCACCTGCCAACGATTGTTCTGATCCAGCGTAAACGCCTCCCATTCGTGTTCTCGCGGATAAATGTGTTCCTGCATAAACGCTTCCAGCTGCGCATTCAGCGCCACTACACGTTCACTCGCTTGAAATCCCATCGCGTTGTCCCTTATGCGGTTATTGGTGGGTCAAATACCCTGATAATCTAATGTCTCTTTAGTCTTGAAGCAACATACTTTCAACGCCGGTACCGGCGATCAGCGCATCAACACGTGCGCGGTCATGCGCGGTCAATGCGTGGTAACAATCATTCGTCCACCGCAGGCACTTGGCCTGATAGGGGAAGCTCTGTTGTGTCCACACTGCACCATCAATTTGGTCCTGCCAGGTTTTCTCGCCGGCCCGCACCGCTTTTGCATTGGCCAGCTGCGCAGGCGCATAGACCCGCCCGATCTCAGCCAGCAACTCACGCAAACTCTCGGGTTGCTCCTCTATCGCCACCCAATCACTGTCCTGCGGCTCCAGTCCTGTCTGATCACGCATAAGATCAACCCAAGCAACCGTGCGCGGTGATACCGCATGAGCAATATCACGCGGGGTCGGATCAAACCCCACCAACTGGGTCAGCTGGCCATAGAGACCAAAGTCACCCGCCGCGGGCCGTCCCCCCAACATGAATTTTTGATTCGCAAGATGGCCCTCCATGGCGGTCAAAAAGCGCCGATAACTGGCATCGATAACCGCTGCCGTCGTGTCGTTGGAGCCGACCACATAGAGGCGACTAACCTGCCGCTCAACCACATAATCTTTAAACTGCGCATACGTTTCAGCGGGCATACTAACGTCCATGCCAAGAGGCAGCAGCGCGCCGGCGTTATCCGCATCTACCTTGGGGTACCAGCGATAGTGGAACATATACTTCGTGCACCACTCATCGGCAAAATCCTCAATCAGGTCGTCGATAAACGCTAATGCTGGGTCAGTCGGTAGCACAGACCGTCCGGGATACAAGGCTTCTAGGCGTCGGATAATCGGCGTGGAGTCGCACACACCGTGCGGCTTGCCGTCATCGTTGTCGAACAGAAAAGTCGGGTGAAAGATCGGTCGGGGTTTTTCGATCCCAAGCGCGTCCAGAGTCCCAGCGGGGTCTCCCCACGTCACCGCATAGGGTATATGACGATAGCGCAGCAGCCCGAGCATTTTTTGCGTATACGGCGAGGCGGTTCCGCCGACCAGTCGAAGAGGCTTCATTGACGACACGATACTTTCTCCACAGGTTAATTAGAGCGCACTGCCTTGTCACAAGGACGTCGCATTTATATTGACATATATAATGCCACTATGTCACCCTCTAGGTCAATTCGAAGCATCTTTTTAACGTCTCGAACGTGAGTCTTCATAGCAGAGCGCTGCCGGTGGCGCCTAGAGAAATAAAAAATTCACGAGAGGATGGACACATGAGCGCAGTAATGATCTGGATAATCGCCGTATTAGCCTATGCCGCATTCTGGTTCTGGTATGTAGGCTTTCAAAAAAAGGTAACCCCGCAAGAGGTAGCCGCAACGATGTGCATATTTGAACACGACGACACCTGGACGGCCACTCAGAAGGAACACCTGCGCAAGTTCCTGCTCGATGACGATGGCAAAGACTTCGTCATGGTCAATCTGTTGCATCTCAAATCACCGAAAAAAGAATCCCTCGAGAAACTGAATACGTATCAGAAAATTTTTCTAGGCTCACTGTTGCGAAAAGCAGGACACCCTGTAATGATTGCCCGTGCGGCCAGCGGAAATGTTGAAAACGTCGCCTGCGATCACGCCGATGACTGGAGCGTCGCCGGCATGATCCGTTACCGCAGCCGACGTGACCTGATGAACATATTGCCCGCGACCATTGGTAGCGAGCATCACGGGCTTAAGTTGGAGTCACTGGAGAAGACCTTCGCCTTCCCAGCCTCACCGTGGTTTATGTTTGGCGGACCTAGAATTGTGGTCGCACTGGGCATCGCGCTACTGGCGTCAGTCCTGCATATAACGACCGCACTATAAGCACCTGCGCAGGATCACGGGACACACCATGAAAAAATTAATTATGGCATTGGTCATCATCGCCCTGCTGGGCGTCGTAGCTTATAGCCAGCGCGCCCGCATTGCCGAGCGTGTCATGGTCGTTGGCTTAGAAGCCCGCATGGGCAGCAACATCATCGACACCTTTGAAGATGGCCTGCATCTTACCCTGTGCGGCGCCGGCGGCCCTATGCCTGCGCCCAATGCCTCTGGCCCTTGTGTCGCCGTCGTCGCAGGCGAACGACTGTTCATTGTCGATGCCGGCACTGACGGCGTGCGTAATCTAGGCCGGATGGGCTTTCCAATTGGGTCCATTGAAGCTGTATTTATTACGCATTTCCACTCAGACCACATTGACGGACTTGGTGAACTTGCAACCCTACGCTGGGTTAGCGCGGGCAACGATGAGCCGCTGCCAGTCTACGGCCCGGAGGGCGTAAGTAAGGTGGCGAATGGCTTCAATGCTGCCTATGAACAAGACTTCGGCTACCGCCATGCTCACCACGGTGATAGTGTCGCGCCTTTAAGCGGAGCCGGCATGCAGGCAATGCCCTTTTCCCCGCCTAAGATGGGCGAACTGGAAACATTGGTCGATGACGGCGATCTAAAAATTCAGGCCCTGACCGTTGACCACTCGCCAATAGATGCAGCCGTAGGTTATAAATTCTCTTACAAGGGGCGCTCGCTGCTGATCACGGGAGACACGGTAAAACTGCCTAATATCGAGCTGTTTGCTCAAGGCATTGATCTACTGGTGCATGAGGCTCTGGCTCCGAATTTGCTCATCATGATGAACGAAGCCGCGCAAAAAGCAGGCAACAAACCGATGGCCAAGATTACCCACGATGTGCTGGATTACCATACCAGCCCGGTTGAGGCAGCAGAGACCGCCCGGGATGCAGGCGTAGGCCACCTGCTCTACTATCACATTGTGCCTCCGCTGATTTTCCCGGGACAAGAAGCTTTATTTCTCAATGGTGCAGACGATATCTTCGTCGATTATACGGTGGGTCAGGACGGCACTACCTTCTTTCTCCCAGCGGGAACAGATGAGATTATCAGTGAGCAGCTGATGTAGGGCAAACCTAGATCAGGCACCACTCCTGACATCCAGAATTGCCTGCACACACTGCTCTGGTTGGTCCTGCTGCAGGAAGTGAGCAGCGGGACTTATGGTGCGATGACTGACGCCTCGGCAGCCAGCAACGCGTTCTAGAAAAGGTTTATCGCCGCCTGCCGTAACAGGGTCGTTGTCTGCAAAAGCGCACATGAACGGCTTGTCAAACTGTGCAAGCACCTCCCATGCTGCTCTATTCTCTGCCACCTCATCATCATCCGCAAACAGAGGAATCAATGACGGGAAGCGGCGTGCGCCTGCTAGGTAGCTCTCATCAGGGTATGGCGCATTAAACGCATCGATTTCACGCTGAGTGAGTTTTTCCCCGGACGACAATGAATTCATCACCGCACCAACGCTAAAGTCAGCGTATTCTGCGCAGTGCTTACGCCAATACAAAATGCCTGGCACACCTTCTTGATTTAAAAAAAACGGCTCTAACTCAGCAGCGCTCACAACGGGTAAGGTTTCATACGCACCCTTTAAGAGCTCTGCATGTTCAACAGGAATAGGCCCAGCCACCAGTGCACCATTGGCAAGCACCACGTGAGTAAATCGTTCTGGGAAGGCCGCAACCAGACGCAGACCTATCATGCTGCCCCAATCCTGAAAGAAGACCGTGATGTTGTTAAGGTCGAGTCTGGTGAGCCATTCGGTCATCCATGTGACGTGTCTAGCGTAGGTGTAATCCTCGATCCTAGTGGGTTTATCTGAACGACCAAAGCCGATCAGGTCAGGCACAACCACGCGAAAACCTTCAGCCAGCAGCAACGGAATCATATGCCGATAAAGATAGGACCAAGCCGGCTGGCCATGCATCAGCAATACCACCGGACCGTCTGCAGGACCTTCATCCAGGTAATGTAGTCGCAGCTCACCGCCTTCAGTGTCGTCCACTGACAAATAGTTCGGCTCGAAAGAATAGTCCTTAAGGTTTTCGAAGCGTGCATCGGGTGTTCGCTTGTATTTCATAACGTTCTTATTTCCACTAAACCAATATACTCGAGCACCACAATTACTGTGGCACTCCTAATTTTACCGTAATATCGCCCGTCATCACTGCGCCCAATCAGGGAACCGTCACAGGCCCCTGAAAGCTGCGCATGGAGTCGCCAAACCAGAAAAAGTCCGCAGAGAGTCAGGGACTCGCGAGCGCTAATTGGGCCAGTAAATATATTCGTCGCCAGATTCAAAATAGTCGACCAGTGTTTTATCAACCGCCACCGGCATTTCGACCACAAAGGGATACAGCGGCGCACGAGCGGATGCATCGTGCTTATCCAGCAGTGTCTGCAACTCGTTCAACTTATCGATACGCGTTGCCGCTAGGTTGTGACGCTCGGTCGGGTCTTCAGCAAGATTGTAAAGCCAGCTCTTTTTGGGCCGCTCCGATATCTGCAGCTTCCAGTCTCCATGGCGTACCGCGCGGTAGTAACCACTTTGCCAGAACAAGGTTGTCCGGGGCCATTGCTCAGCATCTTCTCCGGTGGCAAGAGGCAACAAATTAAGACCATCAATGTCAACACCGGGAGGCGTGGCCGCGCCTGCAGCTGCAGTCAATGTCGGCATAATGTCGATGTGGGCGACAGGCACATCTATATCGGTATTGGGCACTATGCGCGAGGGCCACTTGATGAACAAAGGCACCCTCAGCCCCCCCTCGAAATTCGTCAGCTTCCAACCACGATAGGGCGCATTGACATCTGGAAGGCCAAGATAACCTGGACCGCCATTATCACTGGTGAACATCACCAAGGTGTTTTCCGCCAGCCCCTCTTGTTCAAGCGTGGCCATAATGCGGCCAACACTGCGGTCCAATGCGCGTACCATGGCTGCATACACACGAAGTCGATGCGGCGTAATGTCACCGACGGCCTCGTAATCCTCTCGCGTGGCCTGCAGCGGCGTGTGCGTACCCCAATGCGCGAGGTACAAAAAGAAAGGTCGATTTTTGTTCGCCTTGATGACCGCAATCGATTCGTCAGTCCAGTAATCAGTCAGATAACCACCGGGCTCGAAACGCTGATCGCCTCCGTTGTTGAAACTGGCGGCATAGTTCAGGCGGGCCCACAGAAACTGATCAATGGGATCGAAAGCCAGCTTGGCATTCACCACATTGGGATCGTCTTCGGGTAAATAAAGACCGCTGGCCATCAATAAACTGTCGTCAAAACCTTGGGCATTAGGGGTAGAACCCGCTGCTCTCCCAAGATGCCACTTACCGATGTGTGCAGTGTAATAACCCTTGTCACGCAGTACCTCGGCTATCGTCACTTCTGCCGCAGGCAAACCTTGTTCTTCGTAAGAGACCGCAGCCTCGCTACCCGCGTCGCTAAACACGCCCGGCGGCAAACCATTATTATCCATGGCCGCACTGACCATCGAAACCATGGGACCCATGCCCGATGGCGTAGGGGTGAATTCGAAGCCAGTACGGGCGGGGTAACGGCCGGTCATAATCATGGCTCGCGAAGGTGCGCACGTCGCGTTGCCCGCGTAGGATTGATTAAAAACGGCTCCCTGCTCGGCCAACTGATCAATATGCGGTGTCTGTAGACGGCCACCGGCGACCCCCCCGCCAAACGTGGATATATCGTTGTAACCTAAGTCATCGGCAACGATGAGAATAATATTCGGGAGCCGCTGCTGTGCTTCAGACTGTGCCTCCTGCGGTCCTTTCTCCCAGGGTACGGCAGTATTCGGCGCCACGACAAACTCCCTGTCTGATCTAAACTTGACTAGGCCCAATAGAATATCGACTCTGGTCAACCACGCTAGCCCGGCCAGAACAATGACCACGAGCAGCAGAATGATTAAGGACTTTTTAAGCATAAGCTGTTGCCTGCTGTTAATGACGAAGCGGCTTACCCACCGTCAATACCAAATAGCGCGGCAGGAGGATGAGCATTTAATTGGCATGAATAATGTCATATTATTTTGTCCGTGTAAACGGTGAAAACATTTGGGTACAACTCACATGAGGCTGAACGGTATAATGCAGACGGAAACATTCGACCTGCGAAATTGATCGCTGACTATCAACAGCGGGAACTGGACTTGAAGGAAGCCAAATGAGAAGAATACTATCTGTGACTGTGCTGTTAGCGGTATTGACTGCGTGTTCGCCCTTTGACGATAGGCAGCCTGACGAAACCGCTCTTGCCAACGCTTACTATGGTGAAAAACCCGACCAGTTGTTTATCAGGGAAACAGCCCAGCGATACCTGCAAGTGCATGATCTGGCTTCAGATGTTGAGTGGCAGCCTATGGACAGCGTGAGAGGGTCTTACTCTGTCAAAACCAGTGCTGTTCATTACGGCTATCTTTTAACGGGGTTGGACACCGATGGCACTGAGTACACATTTGTCTTTAAAAACGATCTAATCACCGTGGTAACAGCCAATGGGCTGCGGATCTTCTAAGTTTCACGTGAATTCTTCTCTGAAGACGCCTAGAAGGCGCCTGCACGGTAGGCACGCACCTGAGCTTAAATTTGGGCATTGCGCGATTAAAGCACTTTATTTGCCACACTTCTTTTAGTTCAACTATACTAACGACAGAACCATTTAAACTCGACCAGAGCGCCCGCTCTGGAGATCATAACGTATGAGGATTGGTTACGATGACATATTTAACTATCTTGTGGCGTAATTTAACAGTGTTAACGGCCACAGTGGCACTAACGTTTGTATTGGCCGCATGCAGTGACAATAACAACAATGACAATTTCACAGAGGAGAGTCTAAAACCGCAGCCTGCTAATCCAGTTGTAGAGGAGGTTACTATTCTCGGAGGCGGGCCGGATTGTTGCAAAATTTTGGGGGGAGCGATCGATCTTAGAGATCAGAACTATACTCCAGGCACTGCGTTTTATTCCGGCCTCGCTTTTGATGCAGCTGAAGTGGGTTATCGAGAAACAGAATACTTTATTTCTGGCACAGCCGTTTCTTACGTACCAACAGAAGAGATTGGCTCAGACGGTGTATGGTCAGTTCAGGAGGCAGACGCCGCGAACTACCGAACGCGAATAGTGGTTCGACGACCTATCGATGACGCAAAATTTAGTGGCACAGTCCTGATGGAGTGGTTTAATGTGTCAGGCGGCTTAGATGCGGCTCCTGATTTTCTGTCAACGCACACAGAGTTGGAGCGAGAGGGTCATGTTTGGGTCGGTGTGTCTGCGCAGTCTGTTGGGGTTGAGGGGGGAGGAGGTGCTTTTGACATCTCGTTAAAGGTTGTTGACCCGGTCCGCTATGGGGGTTTGAACCACCCCGGCGACGACTATTCCTATGACATATTTTCGCAGGCAGCCCAGTCCGTACTGAGACCCGTAGGTCTCGATCCACTCGAAGGCCTCGTCCCCGAAGTCTTACTAGCTGCAGGGCAGTCGCAGTCCGCGTTCAGACTGGTAACGTATGTTAATGCGGTCAACCCATTAATAGATCTCTTTGACGGCTTTCTCCTCCACAGCCGCGGTGGTGGAAGCACTCCTATCTCGCTGCAGGCGGACGAACCCATGCCTGAAGCAGTTTTTATTCGCACCGATGTAGCGACTCCCGTCATCACACTGCAGAGTGAAACTGATGTTTTCCAGCTCAACTCTGTTGCTTCACGGCAAAGCGACTCTGCTTATTTTCGTATTTGGGAGGTGGCGGCCACTGCACATTCCGATATCTACACAACGCTGAAGTCAGTCGACGACCGGGGCAATGATCCCAACATTGCGACGGTAATATCAGAGCCAGAAGTTCGCCCACCATTCATAAATTGCAGCTTGCCTGCCAACGACGGACCGATGCACTTTGCGGCTAATGCTGCGCTGAGCGCACTCGATACTTGGGTGCGTACTGGCACTCCAGCGCCATCGGCAGCCTTCTTGGATATAGATGACACAGAAAACATCTTTATTTATGACGCTGTGGGGAATGTTACAGGTGGCGTTAGAAGCAGTTATGTGGATGTGCCGGTCGCAGTACTGCATGGAGAGGGGCAGCCTCGCACGGACACCTTCTGCAATCTTTTTGGTACTACAGAACTTTTCGATGATGCCAAGTTGGCCGAACTGTATCCAGACAAACAGGCCTATATCGATGCCATTGATAAATCCGTTGACGAAGGGGTTGAGCAACGGTTCCTGCGACCAAAGGATGCTGAGCTGATCAAGTCTGAGGCACGCATTTCAAACATAGGACTCAACTAAAAAAGTAGGGTAGCGAGCGACAGCCTGCATCTAAAGCACCAACAAACTCCAGCACCCTGTTCCACCGCGGGGTGCACTCCCAAGAATTGCCCGACCGCGCGATGAAGGTCGTACTGGAGAATGTAGCCCACGCCTCGGGGCTGGGAATTTTGGGGAACAACTAGATGCTGGGATTCACGCCCGTCAACTCAACCGACAGAGTCCATAGCCGCTCTGCCACAGCAGTGTCGCGACTGGCGCGATTAGAGCGCACTTTTTTAGCAGGACCGGCAGTCTCGAAGCGATAGGCCGGGCCATAATAGCCACCACCCACGACGTCTCCAGAAGTCGCAGCGCAGAGGGTCGGCCATGCCCCTGCCGCCGCGGTATTGAGCAAAGGCTGCAGTAGCTCAGTGCCCTTGCTCAACACGAATGGCATGTAACGATCCAACTCTGTACTGGCAATGCCGGGGTGACAGGCGACGGATAGGACAGGAAGGCTTGCAGCCTCAAGGCGACGCTGCAGCTCGTATGAGAAGAGTAGATTGGCCAGCTTGCTCATACTGTAACGTGCCGATGCACTGTAGCGGCGCTCTGCGTTGATGTCCTTGAAGTTTATCCGACCCACGTTGTGGGCGATACTGCTCGTATTCACCACGCGTGAAGACGGGGTTTTGGCCAGTTTTTCCAGTAGCAGGCCCGTCAGCGCAAAGGGCCCCAAATGATTGACGCCAAACTGGCTCTCAAAGCCGTCTTTGGTCAGTTCGTAGGGTGGCACCATGATGCCGGCATTGTTGATCAGTACATCGATTCGTTTCTCACTCTGCAACTGCTCAGCGCATTGCCTCACGGAGGAGAGATCTCCCAGGTCCAGCGGTACATAGCTGATATCGACCGCGCCATTTTGCTCCTCAATTCTTTTGATGGCGTCCTCGGCCTTCTGCTGCGATCGGCAGGCAATGAGTACCCGTGCCCCTCGAACTGATAAGGCCCTTGCGGTCTCGTAGCCCAACCCCGTATTAGCCCCCGTAATGACGACGGTACTGCCGCTTTGATCCGGTACATCATGTTCGGTAAATCTACGCTTCATATCTATGCCATCGCCAGACCAAATCCATTGTATTATAACCGAGAAGCGTAAGGTCCCATAGTGTGTCTTATTCAGTGACGAAGACGCATATACGCGGGGCTACTGTCTAGTAGTGTTTCCTATGCCGTTTGGCTGTGCCTTAGAGGCTGATGAGTGTCGATGCTGTTCTGCGAACGGATTTAATAGTGGCAGACAGTTGCGATGTCCTTGGCATTGCAGATCTGTCCCGGTAGGTCTATTGCGAGAGTGAAGTAGAATTGTCATGCGTGGCGTTTAGCGATGGTTTCTTTCGTCTTAAAGCATTCAGTTGTCACTATCGTTTTTATCAAGCCCGCCACTTTAGTATTTTTGATGTACTGTTAGCGTGTGACTCCATCGCACTGCCCGTTGGTGGCTACTTCTCGCATCTACTTACACGAGGTCATATGCCTTACGCAACTCAGCAAGGGGCTGCTCCCAATGTTTTTCCCAGTGCACGGCGAGCAGGGGCTTCGCCTTGCGACCCAGCACCCAGCCATCTGTAATCGCATCCATAATGAACGGCAGCAGCTGGGGGCGATACAACAAAATTTGCAGCGGGCGGCTCGCCATAATCATAGCGGGATAAGGGGCCGGAGCTTGGGCCACGGTAAAACTCACGACACGAACCTCACCGAGCGGCGTCGTGTCATACCCGGTGAGCACATGAAATAGATCGTGAAGCTGAAAGCCGCGCTCAGCCAGATGACCCACGTCATCACCGCGCTTATGATGTGCTTCTATAAATGCCGACTCGCGTAACAGGGTGACATCAAGCCCATTCAAAGTGAGGTAGCGTTCGAATTCTTTACCAAGCGTGCCGTCGGCAAGGCCGGCCAGATACATAAGGTCAGGTGTCGGGCTCAAGTAGCGATCCTTCAACATCTCTTTTGCACCCGGACTCGCGAGCGCCATGTCGTCGAACGCTTTGAGCGCCTCTTCGTCTCCCACTCGCATAAACGTATGGGCGAGAGGCACAGACGCTCGTGGATCCCAACTTGCAAGGGATTCAAGCAGTCCTGAGATGAGTTCCGGGTCGAGATCGGGGGATGTAGGGTGCGACACGTTATAGCCTCTCTGTACATGCTGATTAAAAAGTATAAGGCAAATAAACCGCTATAGGGGGAAAATTCCGTGCAGTATCTCAGCGCTCTACCTGCGTTGGATGCCCAGGACGGATTCCGACACGTTAACCTTGCTTAACGCGAGAAATGTATACCTCTAGGTTAAGCAGACGCCCTACTCCCTTCTGTCACTACACAGCCGCTAAAATCACGGTGGTGCTGAGCGCGAACCAAGTGCCCGCACCGGTTGAATACAGACAGAACCACAGCGACCCAACTTGGCACCCCCGTAGGTACCTATACAATTTACCCGAAGAGCAGGCTTGGCGATGATCGAATCATCAGCCCTTAACGCTGAAGATAGTCATCGCGAATGTGCTGCAGCGCCACTGCGTCATTGCTGAAAATCCATTCGATACCGCGGTTGAGCTCTCTGAAAAGCGTATTCCTAGATGAAGGAAATCCTGTTCCCAGCCGCTGCCCGTATGCATCGTGATCTCGTTTTACTCGGTTGGTCAGCAGCAGGTAGTGGCCACCCATTCCGGCATAGCCACCTGCAATAGACTGCGTACTCATCGTGCTGACGTTCATTTCTGCGACCGGAAAGAAGCTCTCGCTCGGGAGAAAATCGACCAGTTCAAATAAAGATGGGGCCAGGGCAAGCATATGAAAATCGGTTGCAGGTGTCAGTGGGGCAAGTAGCGCGCGCAGAATCTCGCGCTGGCGCCCAGGATTTGGCCAAGCTTCTGCTTTCAGTTCAAGCATCAGATGAGTCTCGCCCGCAAAGGCCTGGATTACCTCTTCCAGGCTCGGAATGTCGGGAACGCTTGTGCGCAATTGATCAAAGGTCAGCGCAGATACATTCATCGTTGTGCCAAAAACCCGTGCAGGGCTGGGATCATGACATATCACTGGAACCAGATCTGCGGTCCAGCGAATGTCACATTCGATTCCCCAGACACCTGCAGCACGCGCGGCGTCAAACGCCTCAAGGGTATTTTCCATGACCGTTTTGTTGTCGTGTGCGCCGCGATGAGCAATAATTTTGCAGCGCTCAAGCGCAGCACGATCAGGTATCGGCCTAGGAAGTACAGCCATGATCCAGTCCACGACGGCCATGGCGAAGTCTTGTAAACTCATGATCTATTGCTTTGACCTATGAAGAATGTGACATACGATGTTACTCTCTTGGTGTCATCGCCGTAAATGGAGTCGTAGAGGTTTTCATGACTGACTCGTCTAAGTTAGCGCCCACCGGCCCGATAGAGCACCCCGCAAGCACACGTGAATTAGTCGCCTGGGCTTTCTACGACTTTGCCAACTCCGGATACACAACCGTTGTATTGACGACTGTATACAGCGCTTATTTTGTGGGTGTGATCGCCGCGCGACTGGACCAGCAATCTCCAGGTACCGCTATGCTACTGTGGACGCTCTCCATAGGGGCGGCCAATCTGCTCGTGCTATTCGCCGGCCCCGTTATTGGTGCTATTGCAGATCAACGGGCGAGCAAGAAACGGTATTTGCTGCTGTCTTCAATTGTGTGTGTTACCGGTACTATCGGTCTGGCCTTGGTGGGCTCTAATGCCGTAGTTCCGGCGATGTTATTGCTAGTGCTGGCGACCATTGCCTTTTCATTGGGCGAGAATCTGATCGCCGCTTTTTTACCGGAAATTGCACATCGGGATGGCATGGGTAGAGTCTCCGGTTACGGCTGGAGCCTCGGTTACTTTGGTGGATTGTTGACCCTGAGTGCGTGTCTAATGTACATCAACTGGGCGACTGAGCAGGGCCTTGAAGCGACTGACTATGTCCCCGTAGCATTGCTGATAACGGCTGCGATATTTGCGATTACCGCTTGCCCCACTTTTGTGTGGCTGCGCGAGCGCGCGCAGGCAAAGCCACCTATTGCCGGTGTGTCTTATCTCAGAGCAGGGTTCACCCAGGTGCGCAACACATTGCGGCATGCAGCACAGATGCCAGACCTATTTCGTTTCTTGCAGTGTCTCACCCTGTTTCAGGCCGGCGTTGCCACGGTCGTCGTGGTCGCCGCCATTTACGCCCAAGAAGTGATGGGGTTTGACACACAAGAGCTCATAGTGCTGATTATGGTCGTGAATATGACAGCAGCAATCGGCGCATTCGCCTTTGGCTACGCGCAGGACTACTTTGGATCTGTGCCCAGCCTCGCTGTAGCGCTGTTGATATGGGTGGCGGCAATCGTAGTAACACTGCTGGCTGAAGTTCCCAGTGATCTGTGGGTCGCGGGCAACCTGATGGGCATTGCGATGGGTGCTACACAGGCCGGAGGCCGCGCACTCATTGGCCAACTGACGCCAGAGTCACGCAATGCGGAGATATTTGGTTTGTGGGGTTTGGCCAATCGGGCCGCAGCCATTCTAGGCCCGATCAGTTACGGTGTTATCAGTGAGCTCAGTGGCGGCAATTATCCTCTGGCAATGTTATCCACTCTGGGGTTTTTTGTATTGGGGTTGATGCTTCTGTTTTCGGTTGATGAAGAGCGCGGCAAGCTCGCCGCAGCAGCACTGACTACTCAGTAGCGACTTAGTCAGTGGTGGCAACTTAATTTCTCAGGGCAGCAACAGTCTGCAACCTAATATCAAGCTTCTACCCTGCCCCATTTTTCAATTGATGAGGCGATTTTTTCACAACAGCCCTTTTATTTGCCCTATGCTTCACTCCACGGCCCTCAACGCGACCCCTTCACCGGTGTTGTGCAAAAAACCGCAGGACGCTACTAAAAATCCTATAAATCATTTATCTTGTTAAGATAGCTCAAATGCCTGCATCTTGTAGCTCCTGACCTAGTGCAGTCTTTCTTAATTCAATGAATCTCCTTATGGATATATCATTGATATCGCAAAGTGCAGCACAATGCTTGGCTTAAACAGGGGTTATGGAATCAGCAACGTCGGCATTCCCATTTTTTAGCTTCTTGGCTTTTTGGCTTTTTGGCTTTCTCAGAGTAACTGGAGACTACAGTGAAAATAGCACACCGATCGCTACTCAGAACATTTGGCCTATTTCTTTGTGCCCTGCTCAGCGGAGCATTGACGAGTTGTACATTGGTAGGACCTGCTACTGTGAATAGCGGCAGACTTGCGTACAACGAATCCATCGTCGAAACAAATAACCAACAGTTGTTGCTTTTAGTTTTACGCAATCGCTATGGAGAGCGCGGCAACCTGTTGGCGTTAAACAGTGTCACAGCAAATGTCAGCATCACTACCAAGGTCAGCACCCAACTCGGGTTCGGTGACTCGGGTGATTACCTTGGCAACCTGGTGCCCTTTGGCGCGGGGGTGGTTTATGAGGAAAATCCGACGATTTTCTACTCGCCAGTCGGTGGTGAAAAATATGCGGATCGATTGATGTCACCGCTGTCGTTACGAGAGCTGATGTTGTATGCGTCAAACCTGAACGATGTCGCACGTGTCTATTTTACCTTCGTCTCGAGGATTAACGATATTCATAATCCGGCGTTTCTCTATGATTCCAACCCGATCGATCCGCGTTTCAGTCGTTTAATTGAGCTCTTTTGGAAGCTTCATAAGGCTCAGCGATTGCACTGGACAAACAATTCGAACAAGAGTGATCGCTACTCCATCGTGATTGATCACTATTGGCCGGAATATTCGGCCGACGTAGATGAAATATACACATTGCTGGGTCTTTCAGCACCTGAAAAATTTTCATCGCGCATGGAGATACCGGTTTCAATTGGTCCGGACAATCCTGTCGAGGGAGGTGTAAGCATTTCCACCCGATCTATCTATAACCTGCTCGAAATTTTGTCAGCAGCCATAGATGTTCCTGAACAGGATCAAGTAAGCGGCAGAGCTTTGAACTATCCGCCAGCAGGATTGGTGGGCCAAAAACTTCGTGTGCGGCGGGCTAGCGCTGCTCCTGACGGTGCATCTACAGCAGTTCAGTATCGCAACGCCTGGTATTACATTGATGACACCAATCAAAATACCAAGTTATTTTTTCGATTAGCTACTACACTAATGTCGGTTAGCATCGCTGACAGCACATCCAATGATGCAGCTCCCTTGCTTACGGTGCCGGTAAGTAATTAAGGGAAGGCCCATCAATGTTTCCGGCGTGTTGTTTACACCCTTTAGAGTGTTGCAGAGTAGCAACCTATTGGTACTGCGGCTTTATAAGTGAACGGTACTATAGATACGCCTCCGATCCCCCAGAATTCCTCGGTATGCGCTTCTACGTTGAAACACTCGATGAGGAGTACATACTGTCGAGAACCCTTAATGCATTTCAAAAGCGATGGAGAATATAGCCGGCAGCCTGAGAGAGATAGCCTTGGGCCTTGGAGAATGCTTCCTCGAAGTCGGCGTGACGACCCTCTTTCCTCGTCCCTTGCACCCTCTTCCGTTATGAGGGCGGGAGCATGCGAGTCGCATTCTTTTCAACAGCCTCTTTATTTTGCATTGATGTAGAGGCGTTACAACATCCAGTCTGCATAAACATTACAAAACCTAAAAAGATTGCAGCAATAGCGGCGGACGCTAACATCGCTAAGAGACAATGGCCCAGGGAGTGCTCGCAAGGATGGCACCGCTACGCGACCATGTTCTGGACAGCCAGTTACCCTCGACAACCGATTTATATTTCTACTTCGGTTTGCGCGCTTCTCCAATGGCAGGAGCATTCACAGGACTGGCGACACCATAAATGACGGAGATACCTGTGCCACCTCCGAAGGTGGTGCTTGCGCGAGCCGGGTCCACGTTGTCAACCACCGCGTCAATGTCGTTCCAATTATTCGCTGCCCAAGCGTTGCCCGCCTGATCCACCACAACGTCGGTGATCATCTGGATGCTGCCGCTTTGGAAGACGTGGATAACGTCACCAATCTTGGTACCCTCCGGGTGCCCTTGGGTATCGTCGCCCGCCATCAGACCAACGCCACGACCCCAAAAGTTCCCAAACCACACGTCGTCATTACCGTCGATTGATACACCCCATGGAATAAACACGCCCTTGTCACCGGTGAAACCCTTTGGAGCCGGCTGCGATCCGTCGGGCCGGATCATGTTAAGAACCCCGGTTGGACTCTCCGCCGAAATTGTCCCTTTAGCCATTATTGGCAGCATCTGCTCTGTCATCAGTTGAAATTGCTTCATAACCGGCGTCCCAGCCGGCAAGGTTGGCGCAGGGAATCCTGGCGACATATTGCTAGCTACCCATAGGTTACCTTTCGAATCGAGAGCGACTCCACGGGCAATCACCCCCACCTCGAACGACTCGGCCTTAGAAGGATCGTCGGCTGGGAATCGGGTCACGATGTTCGACTGCGAGCTACTGACCCAGACGCGGTTCTGTGCATCAATCGCAATGCCGAAGGGCGATTTTAATCCCTTTACATTCACGACTACTCCGTCATTGATCTCGCCACTGGGGAAATGGAGCAGTTGATTCTTGGTAGCATCAGCAATCCAGACGTCACCATTATCGGCAACACCAACGCCCATCAAGTCCCCGACTTTTCCGGCCATGGGAAAGTCGGATTCCTTGCCAATTTGCCGCCCTTCTAGGTCCATCACTCCAATCGAACCGTTAAAGCTCGAAACCCAAACACGGTTCTTGGCCATGCCCGTGCCCCATCCGACGCCATCGACGCCCATTCCGGTAAAACCAGTGATCGGTGGCGACAGGGCGGTGCCGTTAGATGACAACTTTATCGTGCCTCCCCCGATGTTGTGATAGACGCCCGACTGCGATCCAGGCATCCAGTTCACGCCGCTCCAAATATTTCCCTCGACATCGACCTGTAGCTTGCCTGGGGCAAAAATGCCGCCCCCCGCGAACGATAGAATCATCGCAAAATCTTTCGGGGCATAAGCCAGATACGGCACGTTAGGTGCTTCTCGTCTGGAGCCGTCCTCTGGCTGCGGGTAGGCTTCATCAAAAAGTTTAAACAACTCCTCAGGGTTCGCCCATGGGGCTCTTGCTATGCCCGACAATGCTTCCAGCGTGTTTACCGGAACCTCATTCGTTGCAGTCGCATTGAGGAATGCTGCGCGCCAAGCGTCGTCGGCAGTAGTGCCAAAAGCAACAATCATCGAACCGAGGGTGTTTAGTCGAGCCAGCGTCGTATTCTGGGTACTATTTAAAGGGTCAAGCAACACCTTACCCCACTTCCCTGTAACGGGATCGACCAGATTCGGGGCGTTGCCAGCTGCAATTCGGACACCCAGGGGGTTGCCGCTAATTTCCACGCCATCAATAAACTGGGCACTGGTAAACACCGAGGCTACGGTGGTCAGCTCGTTGATCACTACCGAACTCAGCGGTGTTGCACCGAGCACCGACATCAGAGCGACATCTTCGCGGACACCACCAGCGGTTGATATGTAATAGATATTACCCTCCTCGTTGGGAGTAAGGTTCTGTAGCTCAAAGTTTCCCTCGGCATCGCTAGAAGTCTCTCTAATATTCTGTGGAGAATCCATCCCTGCAGTTCTCCAAAGCGTCACTTTAGCGCCCGGAACTGCCTTGCCACCAAGCGTCAACGCCCCCTTCATATCAAGGGCTAAAGCGGGCAGGCTCGTAACCAGTGTCCCCAGTAACAAGGCGGCAATGCCACCTCTGATAGAAACGCCTCCTAGCAATGAGCAGAGATTCAAAGAACTGACTCGATATTGGATAGACGAATTCATAGATTTCATAAGCTGGATACCCCGCGTTATTGTGTGAACTGTCCGCTGCAAAAACATATTAATAGAAGCAAAAATTGATGTGGATTGCAACGGGGCAGTTGCCCCTCACCCTCCCGCCCCTGCTTAGATATATGTTGGCGTCCGGTTTCATTGAACCACTGCATTATGCGGTGGATCGGTAAAGGTCATCGCCTGTATTGAGGACCAGGACGTTATCGATAGCATCCTGGCTCATTTTCGCAAAAAGGAACAAGGCAGCGCTACCCTATCGGCCCCTACTGCTGCCTGCCCCGGCCAAGCCGCTGTGGCTAAAGGTGTGACTGCGGGTACTGGAGCCGCACAGTCCACCTCTTCCGTTGTGAGGCTATCCTTCCCCCCACGGGTAAAGGTTACGTCATCCCATTCCGTAGCGCCTTGAGCATAGGTGATGCTCCCTAGCTTGGGAGTGACGGTAAACATTGCGAGGCTGAATATTCCGAAATCTCTTAAAAAGGCGGCGCTGGTGAGGGCGCTGTTGTCGAAGAAAGCAGCATTCTCAATGAGCGTCATGCTGTCTGGAAAGGTCACGCTGGTTATGAAATCGGAGCGAAAAGCACCCCCCTTAATGAGCGTCATGAACTCTGGAAAGGTCTCGCTGGTGAGGCCGTTGGCGCGAAAAGCCTGAAATCCAACGCTCGTAACGCTATAGGTTGTCCCGCTATCCACAACAGTGGCAGGAATCACTATATCCCTTGTAGTGTTGCGCGATGCACGGCCCCTTACTTCGACATCAGTCGCGATCGTGAAGGGGTTGACGTAATAGGTGATGCCATCGAAATCAAATGTTTGCGCCAATGCCTGAGCCGACAGCATCGAAATGAGCAAGAGTGCGAATGAGGCGACTACGCCACGCTGTGGTGCTGTTGTAGTGCGGGTCATTGGGAACATCATCCGTAATCGATAGATATGTATGCATAGAAGACTGCTGAGTGACTCTGCGAGAGAGTAAAAACAATAGGTTGCTTTTGCTTGGTGCGACAGGGTGCAAGAGCCCCCGCAGAGAAGGGAAATGCCCCTGATTAACTCGTGTGCGCTACATGCTGTGTAAATTCAGTATTGATAGATATGTATGTATAGAAGACTGCTGAGTGACTCTGCGAAAGAGCACATAGAATAGGTTGTTTTTGCTTGGTGTGACAGGGTGCAAGAGCCCCCGCAGAGGAGGGAAATGCCCCTGATTAACTCGTGTGCGCTACGTGCTGTGTGAATTCAGTTTCGAGCGCAAACCAATCATTGGTCGCCATGAGAAAAGGCATTAGACGATGCAGCACTAGGAGCTGGGCCAAGCTGTGAGCTCGCTGCCCTTCAGGTGTGAGTTTGTCTTTGATCCTTGCTAAGCGGTTCTCAACGCGCTTAACCGTTGACTGTGTGCCATGTGCGATAACCTTACGTGGTAAGCCTTGGACAAACATGTTGAGCACCGACAAGTCTGTGCGCGTCAGGTGGTGACCATTGGGTAGCTCCAACACTTCCAAATGGTTGTTTAAGAGCAAGGGCCAGCCGTTGTAGTGCGACGATGGGCTGACTACATATGATTTAGAACGGAAGCCACCACCTCGTAACGGTGTTCTATGCGTAAGCGCTTCCATCCAGCCACTGGACGTTGCTGCCCTTACACTGTTGCTGATGGGTTGGTGTTTAGTGAGCATCTTGTGTTCTAGCTCAAGGATGTACTCCTGATGGTTCTCAGACAGTCCCATACCTTTGGCTAGCTCCATGCGCTCCCACTTCATATCTGGGTGATATGCTTCCACGCCAGCCATGTCGGTGAGCTCCTCATCAATGTGGATGTAGTAGCCCTCTTTATCTTTTTCTATACTGGCGATGAACATGAAGCTCCTTGACTTAAACATATGCCTCGCTGCAGTGCTGCTGAGATAGCTGTCACTGGAGGCGCCGTCCGTGATTGCATTGCGTTGCGTGAATTCTACCAGACGACTCGTCGGCGTCAACGGCCGCAGCGCGGGGTGCTGCGGGCCTGAAAGTGATGCCGTGGTGGTCGAGGGAGAAACTAAACGTACAACTCAGACAAGCCCCTTTTCGCGCACCACAGGGGCCAGGTGGGGGACGTCGGCTATGGGCCGCAGCGCATGTTTACTAACTCATAGAGCGATACGGGGTGGAACATCAGATGCGTTCACTTGGGAAGCTCGGCAGAATCACTTACTCGCCTAATACAACAGCCAACAAAAAACCCGCACTAGGCGGGCTTGAGAAGGCTCAGATTTTACGCAGCTTACTCATGCCTACTAGCGACAGCAGACCTGCCATGATGCCCCGTAGCCATAGTGGGCTGGTGGGGACGGGCGTTGCAACACTTTCGGGCATGCTATTTATGAGGCCGCTATGGGTTAGATGTTTTGAATTATGCTGCTTATCATGGCGTCCTCGCGCCGAACCATCGCTGGCGCGGACTGGTCACTCCAGCAAAACGAGGCAAAGGTGCAATGCGCCCTGCCGATAGTGACGTCGTCTCATCGATCCAGCGTCATGCGGCTATGACCTGGGCCCAGCGACTCAAGCGAGTATTCAATATCGACATTGAAGTCTGCAGCCGCTGCGGCGGATCTGTCAGAGTCATCGCTTGTATTGAGGACCAGGACGTCACCGACCGGATCCTGGCCCATCTTCGCGAGACGGAAAAGGAAGCCCCTGCCCGGCCCCTTCTGGTACCGCCAACCAGGGCGCCACCTACCACGCTGTCTCTTTGCGCCGGGACGGAGTTTCATCAGCAGGGACGCCACTGAAAACCCCATGGCACGGACTACTGCGGGCTCTCGTTCAGGAATGCACGAAGATGAATTGCCCGGTCACCTCAGCGAACAACTTTTCAGGGCAGTAGGCGGGTATGTCGCGAATTTCTTTAGTTCAGTTAGGGGCATCAGTCAGTAAATCTACTACCAACAGGCCGTTTATTTGTCCTATACTTCGGCCCTAGTCTTTCCTGTCGCATTACGCCAACCCTATCGCTGGCGGTGGCTGGTCGTCTTTTTCATCGGCTACAGCGGCTTAATCGAGCTGATACAACCGTATGTCAATCGGTATGGAGAATGACTAGATATGTTGGCTAATACCGCGGGCGTGCTGTGTGGTGTCGCACTGGCGGCAGTGATCAACGCAGTGCATAAACGCGGGCGAAAGGACTTTGAACACTGCTAAAGGGTGATGTCGGGAATGCGCGTTCAAGCGCCCCGAGTCCATAGTGCTTTTCATTGGCTGGCGGTGATATCACCACTCGCAGATCCTAAACACGGCTTGGCGCGGCAAACACAGCAGCAACGATCAAACCCTATTCGGCAGAAGATCATTTAAGCGCGGGTTTGCCGCTGACACGTGACGGCCGCTTTTCCTGAATTGACCCTGTGAGTCCTCGACAGCGTGCTGCCAAACTAACGGCGGCGCATTGCGATCGCGCCTATGCCGCCGAGACAAATGCACAGAAGTAACAACAAATACCCGGACAAGATCGGCACGCCGGTGAGCGTCAGCACGCCCCGGTGATGACTAGGGTCTTCATCGGAATAGGTGTTGCCGTCTGTTGCGCGGCCAGTGGCCAATCCGATATTTTTATATTGTCCTTCGATAACTGTCACATCACCGGTGCAGGTTTGCGTCTCCCCGGGCTGCAGTATGGGAATCGGGCTACCGCCGGGGCATGACACGGTCACCCCCTGGTCATCGACTACGCTAATGTCAGCCAGCACGGTAGTGCCCGTATTGCTTACCTCATAGATGAAATTGGCTGTATCACCCACCAGGAGTTTGGGGCCGGAGGGGTTATCGGCATCCACGGTGTTGGTGGATTTTTCAATGCTAATGCCTGGCTCGTCAACACCCGGGTTGAAAGGTAGAACGCCAAAGTGATGACTGGGATCACTGGCGGCAACCGGGTCACCAAAATCATCGACGCCCGTGGCGCTGCCCAGATTGGCATACTGACCACTGGACACAGTGGCTTGTCCATTGCAGATTACCTGTGCTCCGGCCGCGATACGCGGAACAGGATTGCCGCCCTGGCAGTCAACGTTAACTCCCTGATCATCAGCAACAGCCACATTCAGCAACGGTACGTCACCCGTGTTCTCCAGCACGTAGACAAAGTTGGCCACAGTGCCGATAGAGAGGAGGGGGCCAGGCGGGGTGTCTGCGTCTTGCCCATTGGTGTATTTCTCCAACGTTAGAGCGGGCGATGAGTCGCCGCCAAAGTAATGGGATGGATCGACATCCGATACTTCAACATTATCGACTCCAACGCCGCTTATCTCGGCAAGATTGGCATATTGCCCTGCCACGGTGGTGCCGGTAACCGTGTAGGTCCAAATTTCACCGGGAGAAAGAATACCGTCATTACCGGTGTCTCCGGCTGGTGGTGTGGTGATTTCGCCCAGCTGATCGTCGGTGAGGCGCAGATTGCTTATCGGGCTGGCAGTTGCACTGCTGCTGACCACGTAGGTCCAGGTAACGGCGGAGTTCACCGGAAGGTTCGGGCCAGGTGGTAGATCTGCATCCTGCGCAGTAACGCCCACTCCAGCCGTACTTTTCTCAACGGTAATCTCGTTCACAAACCCGAAGTAATGCGAAGGATCGGTGTCGGTGACGCTGAGGCCGAGCGCGTCAGCGGCCGTTGCAGTGCCGATATTGGCGTAGTCACCCGCAGCGGCAATGCCTATAGCCTCGAAACGCCATGTTTCACCGGTTTCCAGCTGATTATTGTTGTTGTCATCACCACTGACCAACAGCGGTATTGCACCCCGATCGTCCGTCACCTGTATATTGAGCAGTGGCTCGTTGCCCGTATTGATAACGAGGTAGACCCAGTCAACCGGGTCGCCAATAGGGATAAAAGCGGCGTCTGCGGGTAGATCAGCATCCAGGCCATTGGTGTATTTCTCGATCGCGATACCGGGTGCAGCGCCAAAGTAATGGGAGCGATCGATGTCAGCCACCGCGCTGCCGGGTCCCGCAAGTGGGTTGGAGGGAACAGCCAACACCAGTGCTGTATTTTGATACTGGCCTGCCTGGGCAATGCCATTGGCGGTGCAAGTCACCGACTCTGTCGGCAGTATCACGGGGGTCGGTGGGCAAGTAACGTCGCCGCTTTGCAGTTGGGAATCCACTACCAGCAGCGATCCCAGGGGCACGTTACCGGTATTTGTCGCAACATAGCTCCATGCCACGGGATCGCCGGTAGCAATAATGGGACCTTTTGGATCGTCTGCATCCTCGCCGTTAGTGGATTTCTCCAGGGTAATGGCGGGGGCAGCACCCAAGTAGTGAGACGGATCAGTTGCTGTAACGTTCGGCCCGCCTCCGGGGTCTGGCGCAATAGCGGTGGCGACATTGGCATATTGCCCCGTTTGTGCAACCCCTGCGCCGAAGCAGCTGGCAGAACTGCCCGGTGGTAAAATAATATTTGGGCAGTTTACGCTCACACCCTGGTCATCGGAGACGGACCACCCAATGAGGGGGGTATTGCCGGTATTGGTGACTTCATACTGCCAGGTGACCGGGTCGCCCACTATTATAGTCGGCCCCGGTGGGCTGTCTGCGTCAATGCCGTTTGTCGACTTCTCGATGGCAATCGCCGCTGCCACCCCAAAATAATGCGAGGGATCCTGATCAACAACGGTTTTACTGGCGCCATTGGCAGAGACCTCTCCGATATTTTGATATTGACCGGACGAGGCATTCCCCTGGCCGGTGTAACGCCATACTTCGTTCAAATCTAATCGGTTATTACTATTAGCGTCGCCGTCCTGAAAAATCACCGAGACGCCTTCGCTGTCTGTGACAACCACATTGGATAGGGGCTCTGAACCCGTGTTGGATACACGGTATTCCCAGGTAACCGGTTGCCCGACATCAATCAAGGGGCCTGGCCTGCTGTCTGCGTCCTGGCCGTTAGTTGATTTTTGAATTTCAACGCCGGGTTCCACCTCCAGATAGTGTGAGGGGTCCGTCGCGTTCACATTGATGCCCGTGCTGTCGGTCGCCGTGACTGTTGCTTCATTGCCATACTGGCCGGTAAAGTTGCCGCCACTCTCGAGCTGGCCCGCTACGCCTGTGGCGCTGCATTGCATACTTTCACCCTGAATCAGTATGCTTTTGGGGCACTGCACCGAAACTGTTCCACCGCTCGCTGCTATGGGCAACGTTACCTGGTCCGTGACCTGCACACTATTGAGCACGGTATTGCCGAGGTTGGTCACATCGTAGGTCCAGGATACGGGTTTACCACTGGCAATAGTCGGCCCCGGTACCGTGTCAGCATCGCTGCCATTGGTGCGTTTTTGCAACGAAATCGCCGGCGCGGGGATCGCAATATTGAGTAATTGGCACGTCACAATGGACTCCGCAGGTATCTCAGCGGTAAACGTTCCGTCGCCTACTGTGCTCAGGTTGAGGCCTGTATCGGATTGGTCGGGCGTGCGATAGGTGCAGGTGGTTGCTGTCTGGTCATTGCGAAATCCAGCCTGTACCGTTTCTGTCGCGGTAAATGTTGATGCGCCAACGGCAGCAGTGGGCAGCCACTGAAACGTCGCAAAACCAGACGCGTCGGTACCTGTTGTTTTGGTGTCGTTTGCGGCAGGATTTTCGCTCACCGGCAGTACCCACGCAAAGTCCAGCACTGCCGGGACGCTAACAGTCCCTGCAATGCTCCAGTTGCCCCCCGGTACTGCATCAGCGGTGGAATTGGGGTCTGGCGTTAAATCGACCCGCTTTTCTATAGTCACCGAGGGTGAGCACAGCTGAAAAGCCGCTTCGCGCAATGCGTCTTCGAGCTGGTTGAAGTCGGGCTCTCGGTAGACATCGTCTGTGGTGATATCAAACGGGTCTGAGTTACCGTTGGGATAGACATCCGGCCCTGAAATTTTTTGTATGCGGCTGAGTGATGCACTTGATGTTACGCCGTTGCCTACAGCGACAACTAAGATATGCGACTGTTGAGTTTTCAGATTGTTGGCGTTGCCGACTGCTCGATTCGCCGCCAGATTTTTATCGGCTGAGGTGGTTTCGTTGTCGTTTAAGGGAACTTTGTTTTTATATTCGGAGTCGGTGACACGGTCGGTGCGTATTATTCGTGTTGGATCCCCATCGGTGATGAACACCGTTAAATGGGGAACAGTAAAATCTGGGCGCGGCGCATGATTGGGAATACCCATGCGCAAGCCGTCTTCCCAGTTGGTATTGCCACCGGGATTGTAGGTCGCGATATAGTCATCAAAGAACGTCTCAGTCGCATCAGTGATGGTCACGTATTCGCCAGGACTAAACGGACCCAGAGCGGGTAGTCTTGCCACTTTGGAAAACTCCGCTACCGCCATAGAAGAGCTGGTATTTTTCAGGGCATCAACAAAGGCGGTGAAGGCATCCTGCACGTCATCGGCGTTATTGCCAATGGAGCCAGATTCATCGAGCACCATGAGCACATTCAGACCGCAGGCTTGCACCAAATCAGGATTATCTATGGGGGTTTCAGTTTGCCGGGTCAGTGCATAGCCGGGGCTGCAAAAAAAGACAACCATCATCAAGCACAGCGCTACAGCGCCTGTCCTCGGTGAAGCTGCCGCATCGATTTTTTCGCTTTGCATCACTGTTTTTCTCCGCACTGTGCCAGTGGCATTGGGTTTTTAGTTTTTTGCTGCGGACTTTCCAATCGGATAACCGGCGTCCCCCCCGAAGCTAAGATCCGACAGGGTCCAAATAAACTGCGAATCAAGAATAAGACTCACATCCGTATAGGCGTTTGTCGTTGGGTCGAATGTAAAGGTTCCTGTCATTTCCCCAGTCACTGTGTATTCAATCGGGGCAGCAGTGACACTAAGAGACAGTGTAAGACAGAGAAATGCTAGGAGCTTTTTAAACAACATGCCTATTTTCCTTTTATTCTTGTTGCAGTCAGTATAGTCGTTTTGCTGGATATCGGTATAGCTGTTCACTCACCTGATAATACAGCTTAATCTTTGGCAATAGAGTAGGGAAAACCCTATTTATGGTGGCGCAGTAAGTGCCCCGACTGATTTTTTAAGAATGCCAAAGCCTCAAAGTGTTCACCCCTCACTCTAATTTTGCATGTACAAAAATGTGACTACCCTAACGGTATTTACAAGGCCGGTGGCTAGACTTTAGACCCCCCTACCCTCATTGGGGCGACCACATCCTTGCGTCGTACCAGGGGCAACATAGAGGCTCAAGGAAATTGTATTTGGCGTACTTCGCCCAGCACCCCAAATGTTTTTCCAGCAAAACTCAGAATGACCGAAATGCCTGAACAAACATTTCATATCGAACTTCACTTAACTAGACTAACGACTCCTGGCCGAAACGAAGTGCAGACCAGCCAGAGACACCTCGGCTCCTCAGCCGCCTAATGGGCTGGAACCGGTTTACGGATTCCCTCCCCTTTAGGGCGGAAAGTCGGAAAGCCGGAAAGCCCATACCTACTAACTGTTCCATGGCATGTTCCACGGACTTTCCGGACGCTTTTAGATAACCACCCGAAAAGCAAAGAAAAAAACGGCCGCAGGGCTACTAGGTATAAGCTTTGCGGATATTTTTGGAAGCGGGTCGTAAAGCCGGGAAGTACATTTCTAACGAGGACGCAAATCACGAGATTATCTCCCTAAGAAGCGCCTTTTTCCCGTCGATTTTTTCTGTCCAAACGCCATACAGCACCCCCTGGATTTTGACCTCTGCCTTCATTTCCTTGGCGCTTGGAAGACACTTCACCCGATCGTATACGCCGCTCTTAGCGACGCCCCATTCCTCAGAAAATGCTTCGAAGTAATCTGATAATATCGCCGGCCAACTGGCATCCGCCTGCTGAAGCACCCGGACGACATGCACAGGCATAATCGTACTAGGCTTATCGCCGCTGCCAGACTCAAGGTCAACCATGACGGGGTACCCGCACGGGTCACTAGCAGCATATTCGTTGTCCTGTGCAGCTAAACTTATCACTGGCACGTCGATAGATTTGTTTTTAAAAAACGTCGTGGTGCCATCTTTGATCCCGTAGTTATTTTTCCCACTAGTTACACCAAAATATAACCCGCGTTCAAGCTCCGCAATGCCGTACCTACTGGCGTCTTTACTACTCAAGGACGTCAGCAGCATTGTGTGCCGGGCCGCGTTAACAACAGCACTAGCTCCGCGCGTAGAGTCATCCACGTTGGGCGAGCTACCAGATGACTTGCGGATATGGTGTAGTACTAACACGGCAGCACCCGTTCTTTCCGCGAGGCCACGGAGAATGCCCATTACCTGCTCCATATCCACATTGGAATTTTCGTCACCCGTGTGAATCGAGACTAATGGGTCGATTACTATTGCCCTGATATAATTCCTGTCGCACATAGCCTCAATTAAGCCTACAACCTCCGTGGGTTCCATTGCGCCGTTTTTTGCTTTGCGCGCTAAAATCAGTTTTTTCTTCGATCCACTGACTAGCAACAACTCGTCAAAAGCCTCTTGCTCCTCCTCTCCAGACAGACCGGCACCCTTGCAGATGCCTCTTGATCGAAGAATCAGCTCCTCCTTGCTGTCTTCGTTGCTGATCATTAAGACTTTTCTGCGGTCCACGCTGCCACCGCCCACGAAACCTGTAAGGTCTCTTCCCGATGTCATAGCCAACGCCATAGAAAGCGCAAAGAGAGACTTGCCCACACCACCCGCACCACTGAGAACAGTAACCACTCTACGCTCTAGCGTTCCGCCAAACATCTTGGGGCGTTTAAGTACATGTTGATCCTTGAGGGCCTTAGCCGATATGGGTTCAAGCCCAAGGTTTTTCATGGCTTTGTCATGACGCTCCTTGTCTTCCTCCCTCGCGCGCCTCTCGCGCTCCTCCCTGCCAGCTTCCCATTCCTCGTCCTCTATCCGTTGTTTCTCAGCCGCCAGCCTCTCGCGCTCCTCCCTACCAGCTTCCCATTTTTCATCCCGTATACGCTGGGCCTCTGCTCTGGCCTTTTCTTCTGCCACTTCTGCCTCCGCTCGCTCACGCTCTTTTCTGCAATATTCATATTCTGTATCCATTATCCGGTCGGCTTCGGCCATCAAACGCTCCGCGAGTTTGGCCTTTTCGGTGTCACTTTTATTGCGCACCGAGCCTAAAGGAACTTCAAGCACCCAGTTGGGAAATGGAATTGTATCGTCGTGGGCGCCGAGGGGACCAAGCTTCATCTGATCGTATGTGTCGTAGGCTACAATTCTATTCCTCGAAGGGGCCCTACATTCATCACCATTGCTAACAAAAAAGTTGAGCGGTATATTTTCATACTTTGTAAACAACAGTTCTCGTTCGGAGAGCTTCAACGATTGGAAGATCGATTCTAATTGATAGTCATAAATTAGACTGACGCTCAAGCTTAAGGCACCTGTTGGAAACTTCGCCGTTGGATTATATTTGGGAAAGACTTCATAAAGCTTCTTATCGCTTTCAATCGGACCCGTGATGCTGAATTCAAAAATCGTATTCTTACCCGTATCCGTTGAATTTCTGCTGCTCGATACGTTCAAAATATAACCGCTATACCACCCGTCCCTGAGGAGCTCATCGCCAGACTGTCTTAGAAAATCTTCCCGAGCCGCCTCGTTGGGCTTCGCAATTATTTTCTTGTCCATCTCTCCCTCCATCTTTGACCCTAATCCAGCGTCTTTCTCAAGCGCGATCGCCAAATCATTCGCAGGCACTGCCAGATGCTTAGTGGGAACCAGGAGCTCACCATTCGACAGCACTGGGGCCCCGTTATCATTATCAATTGACTCCATGATTGTCTCCTTGGCACGGCAATGTCTTACCTTGCTGGATATACTCAGCCAGTTGATTGCGACTGTAGAGAATTTGCCGGCCACGCTTATAGCGCAGCAATAGAAGCGTGCCCCGATTGTGCAGACGCGTCATTGAATTGGGCTTAAGACCTAATAAACGCGCTGCTTCTTTGCGTGTAATAAGGTCATCAAGAAAGTCTTTAGCATTGATTTGCTTTGGTTCGTTATAGGACATGGTTAGGTCTTCCTGGATTGAATGAGAATCCAGTATCAACCCACGGGATGGCGTCCACACTTACTGCGGTGAAAATAATTTTTAGGGGCAAGTTTGCGGCTGTCTGAGCACAGAGATTTTGCTGGGGCGATATTGCCTATGGTGAGAGGGCTGCCGCCTTAGATCGGGGGCCTAGCTGTTTTCAGGGCAAATTGTAGTGAGGTCTAGAATTCACCCGAAAATCGGGCGCAAATGCTGCGTGGAATGTTAATCAGCGGCGAAATTGTCCCTCATGCGTCCCTCAAGGTTTCAGGGCAAAATGAGCTAAATGACAAATCCTATATAAATCAGTAGTTTAATGGTGCGCCCTGATGGATTCGAACCATCGACCCACGCCTTAGAAGGGCGTTGCTCTATCCAGCTGAGCTAAGGGCGCGCTTTAAACCTGTGACAATTATAGATCTTTGCCCTATTTATTCCTGATCTGACTTACCCTGACAACTCGCTGCAGGCCATGATGTGGCCACAGTAGTCGATTCATTCGATAGTGGCAGTCGCAGCAAAATGCGCCCGTGAACCAAAAGGCACAGCCTGCTTTTCCGCAGTATAGAGAGTGCAGGCGACCGGGTATACCCCCAGGCGGGCTATCTGCCCTACCCCTACCCCCACGCCTATGGATTCATCGGATCGGGGCTACCGTATGCACCGCGCTCGCGTTCTGACGCCGTCTGCGGCAGACACATCTCACCTATACCGTGCTATCCACTTTAAGATGTTGCTACAACGTACAAAATTGACTCATGCTATAACAGGCTTCTAATCATGAGTGACGCCGAGTTTCTACGATACCTAAAACATAGCAATGCTATTGAAAAGCTGGTCTTTAGCGCAACTGCGCTAGACCAACGCCAGGCGATTTTCAATCGAGTGAGCATTGGGTGTCCTTGGTTGACAACAAGCAAATTTGCAGCCAACATGATGTTGTTAACAGTATTAAAATATCGAATAATTTGCCACAAGAATAGATCAGATGCTGCCTCTGATTGCGCATCGGTCGCCTATTTTGTAAATGAGAAAAAAGCCCTGATGACGGATCTAACATTGACCATAATTGAGCCTGTGGCAACCATTCGTAATGACGTTATAAACCTTTATCGCGCATCAGCACGCATCAAGCCCTCACTTTCTCTACTGAGTCTGCTCGTAGTCCTGATTGCATCAGCCTGCTCAGATGGATCGAACACAGACACTTTTGCCGTATCTGGCACAGATACTACCACTGTAGCTCCTTATCTAAGCGGCTGCGCTGACACACAGTCATGCGCCTCCAACCCCAGGCTGGCGATTGATGATGCGCGGCCAGCCGAGGTGAGCATTCCCTCAGACTATAACACTGAGACCCTCTATCCACTGGTTATCCTGCTGCATGGTTTTGGCGCCAACGGTGTCGTTCAGTCGTTGTATTTTGGCCTAAATACACGCGTTGATACTCAACAGTTTGTACTGGTCACTCCCGATGGCACCATGAATGAATCTGGCCGCCGTTACTGGAACGCGACCCCCTCCTGTTGCGCTGGGCCAGATGAAGAAGACCAAATCGACGACGTTGCCTATATTCGAGGACTGATTGAAAAAGCAGCAGCGAACTACAGCATCGACACCTCCCGTGTTGGGCTGATCGGTCATTCCAATGGCGGTTTTATGAGTCTACGAATGGCATGCGAAGCCTCGGACCTGGTGACCTCAGTAGTCAGCCTCGCTGGCTCTACCTGGGAAGACGCTGCCAGCTGCATGCCGGCGGAGTACCCGGTGAGTGTTCTCGCAATGCACGGTGATGAAGATAGCGTCATTCCTTATGCAGGTAGCGTAATGCGTGGTTTCCCTAGCGCTACTGAAACCATCGCTCGCTTTGCTGGGCTTGCCGGTTGCGACATCAGCAACCCCTCTAAGCCAGAGAATATAAATGTAGACGCCAGTATCGATGGCGCTGAAACAGAAATACTCCGCTATTCAGGCTGCGCGCCCGGCGTTGATGCAGAACTGTGGACCATGGTTGGCAGCCCGCACATACCCATTCCCTATGACGTTGAGGGCATGAATTCAGTCGTTGATTGGATGATCCGACATAGCAGAACAAACTAAGTTCTGGAGTTTTTGCACGGGACCCCTAGCACTGCATTAACACAATGCTATGGGTGTCTGGCTATCCCTCGACTACCCGTTGCCACCCCGCTAGCCCTCAATCAAGTTTCGTCCAGTCGATTAATTTCGTGGCTGACTTCGTATCCACTTGAAAGATGACCTTCCACTCTTAGCTTCGCGGGGCAATATGAAGCTCTCTGCGAGCCCTGAAACAATCACGCCATCTGCCTGTAAACTCCCCAAACCGCCAACGGATTTGAACAGCTGTTCCAGCTTGTCTCGATCCGCTGTCGTCAACTGCAGATACTGCTGCTGTAAACGCTCACGGCAATACACGCGGTAATTAGTGGTTTTGGTGCCCTGAAATGCCAGGCTGTGGCCGGTAAAGTCGAAGCGTTTTTGACCCCGTTGGAAGGCGAGCGCATTCTGGTGCAGATAGGGTAGATAATCGGCGGCAATGCGTTGAAGGAATGGTTGCCACTCAGGTGTCTTTGGCCACTGCCATTCGATCGCTTTGGGCAATTTATCCGCTGAAGCATTCCATAATCGTGCCAGCCACTCATAGGTATTGGGGGCTTGTCGCCGCATCACTTCCGCGGAGTCTGGGTCATTGCCGAAATGACGAAACATCGAAGCGAAATAACCAAAGTCTGCCGCGCTGGGGTGGCTACCCAATAGAAAGGGCTGCCTGGCCAGTAAGCGCTCTAAGAATTCAAACTCCCTAAATAGCATATCGCGCACGGAAGCTTCGTTAGCCAGGTTAACCCCGTCTCCCCACAACCATTCGCGCTGTTGGCGGCGGCCAAAAACCCAACCCAGGGGCCGAGCTAATAACGTTGGTGCAAAGGCTTTCCCAATGGCGTAACCCACCGCCCAACGGGACGCACGAGGCACCCAGCGCCACCACATCGCCGGCCGCCACAACCACTCATCGCCATAGTCCTCTATCAACAGGGCCAGGAATGCCAAGGCGGGATCATCTGGCGTAGTACATGGTTCGGGGTGCTGTTGCTCAAACCATTCCAGCATCGGGGTGGTATCGAACAACCACTGGCCATTGTCCATTTCTACGGCGGGCATTTTTTTCACACCGGTAGTCTGGGCTATTTTTTTCATTTCGCGCTGGCCACACTCTACCGCTTTATAAACGATGCCCTTATAGCGTAAATACGCTTCCAGCTTGCCACTGAAATAGGAGATGTCGGATTTATAGACGGTATAGCGAGTTTTCATGGCGTTACAATAAACAAGTTCTGGTTCTTATACAAAAATACTCTGTGTGATGGCGCCAGCCAGTGCTAATTCCAATGCTACCAAAAGCTCCATCCCACAAGGCACAAACGAGACAGAGAAGAGAACCCCAAAGTCTCTATACAAAGCTGATAACGTAAAGCTATGATATTCGCTATCAAAGGCTCAATGGCCAATGGGGGGAAATCACTGCAACTGCCGCAGCAAACCCACGTGCATCGATAGCAGTCATGATGCTGGCCGCAGGATGGCGTTGAGGCGCCATGCAGATAATGTAGGCAATAGAGTAAACATTTAGGAGGGTGTATGTGGAAATGGATAGTCGGAATATTGGTCGTGGTCGTGACAGGGTTGGGATTTGCGTATTTTACTGCGGATAAGGGCATGCGCAATCTTCTCGCCAACTTACCGACAGATCGTAACGTCCTATTTTGGACCGTACCGCAACGTGATGCTGCGTTTCGCTCTCTAGACGCCGTAGCGGTTTTGGCCGAAGCGAATGTCATTGAGGCGGGGGGCACAGCTTTTCCAATGCCCAGGGGCGCACCGATCAGCATTCCCATGAATGTCGAGATCTATATGCGCGAGCAACGGACGGCGGGGCTGGTCATTATTCAGGACGGCAAGCTCCGGCTGGAACGATATGGGCTTGGTTTTGATGCCAACGGTCAATGGACCAGCTTCTCAGTCGCTAAATCCTTTACGTCGACCTTGGTGGGTGCGGCAATCAAAGACGGATTTATCAAGAGTATAGAGGATAAGGTTTCCGACTATATTCCGCACTTAAAAGGGTCTGCCTATGATGCTGTTTCGATCAAACAGCTGCTAACCATGACATCGGGTGTTCGGTGGAATGAAGATTATGAAGACAAAAATAGCGACGTAGCACTTTTTAATGAACATAAAGCGGAGCCCGGAGTCGATGCAACCGTCAGCTATATGCGCACGCTTTCACGCGAGGCGCCCGCAGGCGACAAGTGGGCTTACAAGACCGGCGAAACTAATCTGATTGGCGTCTTAGTCAGTTCGGCGACGGGTAAGACGCTATCGGCTTATCTTTCGGAAAAGATTTGGGCTCCCTTTGGCATGGAACACAATGGGAGTTGGCTGTTGGGCTCTACGGGACATGAAATCAGTGGCTGCTGCATTCAGGCGTCAACCCGGGATTTTGCGCGTTTCGGTCAGTTCATGCTTGCAGGGGCGCAGATTGACGGCAAGCCAGTGCTACCCGAGAAATGGATTGCGGCAGCCACGACTAGGCAAGCCGACATCGGACATCCGGGTAAGGGCTATGGGTATCAATGGTGGACCGACGATGACGGAAGTTTTGCGGCTCAGGGTATCTTCGGGCAGGGTATTTTTATCGACCCAAAACGCAAGCTGGTTATCGCTTCAAACAGTAATTGGCCCAAGGCTACGGATTACGACACGGTAGGAGCCCAGCGAGAGGCCTTCTACAAATCTGTCCAGGCAGCAGTCGATGCCGAGGCGAATTTGCGATAGATGCTTATTCACTAACCACTAGCGGACTCTCTCATCAATACGGCTATGCATTCATCCGCCCGCGACGCCTCGTTGCCATCAATAGTGTTGCCCATACTGACCCACGGTACGTTGTTCCAAACACCGTAGCTGATGTTACCTAGAAAGCGCGCAGCGCAAAGAATCGATCGCGTTTATGTGTATTAATGAGCTGACTCTACTCGCTACGGACCTTTAGCCTGTCGGCTGCAACACGCGTCTATTTGCTGTTCAGGCGCTCAAAGTGAAACTTGGGATAACTACCCAGCTGATAGCTCACCCGGTAGCGCTCCCCGCCGGCCAAAGGTGAGAGCTCATGGCATTTGAGTGGCAGTGTGATTTGCGACTCATAGTCCTTGAGCCAATACCGTCCGAATACGCAGATACGTGTAAACAGCGCGGCGTCGAGTCCGGCGATGTCAGCCATCGTAGGAATGACTACGATCGTCGGCTCTAGCTCAAAACGTAGTCCGTCTGAATTGGTCTGGGCCAACTGCATCTGGTCGAAGGCATGCTCAGGAATTAACGTACAGACTGTCTCCAGC
The DNA here is from genome assembly GCF_047729875.1 of Halioglobus sp. Uisw_031. Lineage (NCBI taxonomy): Bacteria > Pseudomonadati > Pseudomonadota > Gammaproteobacteria > Cellvibrionales > Halieaceae > Halioglobus > Halioglobus sp. Uisw_031. The sequence continues at coordinate 2,019,887 of NZ_CP159826.1, forward strand.
AGATAACGCCTAGTGCTCTTTTTCAACGCATTGCTGTCTTTTTTCTGTGATTGACCGAACAGTGCTTTTTCATGTTCTAGGTCAGCCAGACACATGGACACATCAATACGCTGTGGGATGAATACACCGGTGGGGCATAGCTGCGGTGCCAGATTGGCTGTGACCGCAAACTGCGGCTCTTGTTCAAGTGACTTTTGCATCGCTTCAGCGATTACCAGATGCAGCTTCCCTGTGTGCTTATAGTCGCAGGCGTCAGCTTTAACAGTTTGGACGGCATGGGCACAAAACCCGAAATTAGCCAGCAGAAGCTTCACGCTATCCAGTGAGCGTTGGTGAAAATCCAATAGGTAGACCTTGAGTTCTCCAGGGGAAAATCGGCCAAGCAGTGGCAATAGCAGCGTGCCAAACGGACCACAGCCCGCGTACAGAATTTCAAGCGGCGTGTCGGGAAAACGCGCTTTGAGTGCGTTTATCGCAGCATAAACACCGCGGATAAAAACCACGCTACGTTGATAATCTATCGCGCAGTGAGCCGCTGCCTGCGGGTTTATGGCAACGCCGTTATCCAACAGTGAATCCTCGGCCCAGGCGTCAAAGCTAGGATCAGGCCGGATATTGGTGATCTCACTACACGACGCAACAAAGGCGTCCAGCGCTTCGCGCAACGCTTCGGGCGAACTGGTTTCATCCAAAATAGTATCGCTAATGGTATTGATATTCATGTTGAATGGGTCCTGCACATAAATTACCCAATTTAATGACGCGCCTGCCGCTTGAACACAACGAGCACTTTAGGTGCCGGCGACAAACTGATTTGCGACTGACAGTGATACGTTGCCCGGCAAGAAGATCTTCAATCTCTCTTCAGTTGGCGACGGCTACAACACAGATTTGGACCATAAAACCTGTCGGCACAGGGGAGAGCCCAGTGCTCAAGCAAACGTTCACGCTTCAAGAGGCTACTAACAATTTACTTTAGCCTGACACCAAGATTCTAGCGCTTGACCTCTGGCAACCACCCTACCCCACCGAGAATACCCACTCACCCTGAAGTTACGACAGCGTTAAGCAGATGCTGGCGCTCTTCTCAACACGCGAAACAGGGAGGCATATGACAGAAAAGGTCTGTAGGCTGCACACAAGTATTTAGGTTCACTCACCTATTGACTAGGCGGCGTATCGCTATAAACACGAGTATAAAAGCTGTGTAACTAATGAAGAAAGGAATTATGTAGTTTGCCCAACCTAGGCATAGCATTGCACCCATAACCAGCAACTGAAACCCCAGCCCAAATGAAGAGACAGCCGTCATCAGTAATTTCGGCATATGCTCGCCAACCGGGGCTTTCTTGTCTAACCAAAAGATAATCTTATCGAACCCGCCGTACAAAAGATAATAGGCGCCGAACAAAGTATCAACATGACGCTGCTGCTCTCCAGGCATGGCAATAGGCGTCGTATGCTCGAACACACGACTGGTTTTATCGCCGTTAACCTTGTTTCGGAGAATGACATAGTAATAATTATACAGCGTGCCTTGTAGCTGCAGGCCTAAAAAAGCCATCAACATGAATAGTATCGACCCTTCTGCTACATACCAAATACTGAGCAGGAAGAAGAAATTGAGGATAATGTCGGCGACCGAATCTAAATAACGACCGGTATAAGACGGCGTTCTTTTAACTCTGGCTAACTCACCATCAGCGGCGTCTAAAATCGATTTTACGATGAGGAAAAAAAACGCCGCCCAATATTGATGGTTGATGATGCACGCTATTGCAATAATACCCGCAACAATAAACAGCAAAGTGACGTGTATTGGCGTCATATTGGTGTCTTTCAGCGCATTAGCGATCTGGCGGGCAATCGGTCTGCCGTAATCAGACAGATCCAAAAATCGATGCTCGGTGGGTAGTTTAGACATTTTCGTTTATATATATCCTACGGACAATGTGTATGTTTTAGCGATATGAAGGATAAACAGACTCTGACGGCAGAGCTTACCCAGTCTCGTCCGCGGCGATTACCGACCGTCCAAGGCCCGATGCGGCTTTTTTTAATGCTCTTTTATGCCTAGGGTTGCATCAGTAAAATCAGCGCGCAGTATGACCGTTACAGGAAAAAATACAATCGAATACGATCCAACAAATAAGACATAAATCCTTTTCACAGATCCGGAACTAGCTGCCATGACTCCGATATGGCTTTATTTGCCCAAGTGATCCGACATTATCTGACAGCTCAGAGAGCCGATATACCGTCTAAAACCACTTTTTCGACGTGGGCTGCTGCATCCGCATTGATACCAGGATAGTCGGGTTTACCATTCGGTCCATGCTGCAGCGATTTAATCACAAAAATGTTTCGTGCCATCTTGTAGTCCGCCAGCAGAATAAGCGTACCGTCTTGACGAACCTTACCGCAGTCGCCTATCTCGCTGGCACCGATCTGATAGATCGCTTCGCTAATATTCCATGCCATCTATATTCTCATTTATCCAAGTTCGAAATATAGACGCTCATCGTCCGGCGCGGTGACCTTCACCTTTTTCCCGGTCGGGTCTTGTGCCAACATCGCGAAGGCTGTTGCGTTATCATCTTTGGCAGTACGAGAAACAAAGCGTTCACCACTAATCGTCTCTCCAATAATCACTGCATGCGCACCACCCTCTCGGTCGTGATGCACTGTATAAGAGATGATTGACCCGCTTTGTGGGTCGGCGCACACCTTACAGGCCAGCAATTCATTACTACTAATGTCCGTTTCAGTGTTGCCCCAATCAATACTGCTGGGCTTGCGTGAATAAATTCCGCTGGCATGCTTGGACAACATGCCACCGTTCGCCGTCACCATGGCGAAACTATCAGGTTTTTCCCGCGCCTGCCAAACAGCTTCTGCAAGAGCATGCATACTGTAATTATTACCGGGACCGCCAAAGTAAGGCAGCCCACCCGTTAGAGTGAGTTGACGGCTACCGTCAATTGGCAACCCTAGATGTGTCGCTACCGATGTCACCGCGCAGGGAAAACAGCTGTAAATATCGATCAGATCAATGTCGGCGATGGTGATACCCGCGGTGGCCAGAGCTTTGTCGGCGACCAGGCCAGCCATTGGCGAGACCCCCGGATCGGGACGGCGTGTGACCTCTAACTCACAGCCCTCAGCAAGCCCGTGCAAGTAAATCCAGCGTGCTTCGGGAATACCTAGCTGCTTTGCTTTTCCAATGCTACACATTAGCAACGCTGCCCCCTGATTCACGCCGTCCTGAGCGATCATTCGTTTACTGTAGAGATGGGTCATGGCCGGTGCAGCGAGTATTTCTTCGGCACTTTGACTACCCGCAAACTGGGCGTAGGGATTGCCCGCGGCTACAGCGCTGAAAGATTCCAGCAACCGCGCCATCGCATATCGATGTTCTTCTATGCTGCGCCCCGCGGCGTGACGCTGGGCCTGCTCGATCAAAGAGTAATAGTAGACGACATTGTAAAGCCCATTTTTAATTTCCTGCGAGGTTGCGGACGACTCGCCAAAACCTCGATCTTCTAGCACTTCTTCAAACTGCTCGCTCCAGTCGAGTTCGCGTTTATTACGTTCTGCATGACGCTGATTCTTGATCGCTTCTGCGCCGGCCATCAGTACTACCGAACGTTCACCACGGGCGATGGCGCGGGCAAACTCAATCAACCGCGACTGCGGCTGATTACCTCCGGTCTCCGTATAGATGCGATGGTCCGGGCTAGCGCCGATACACGTTGCGATAGACTCGGGTGGATTGTCACTACGGCCGCATTTGCCCGCCCACAGGCGCCCCATATCAGAGAACAGCTTAGTCACGCAGATGGTGTCGATCGCCTCTGCGATCACGGCCGCACTACCGGTAGCTTCACAATCCTTAATTGCATTCACGGCGGCCTGCGACGCCAGCGCCATAGGCGATATGTCGTTCGCTTCTCTCTCAACAACCTGGCCGGCCCCAACCAAAATGGGGGTGGAATCCGACAGAACCCCCGCAGACACATTCACAGGATAAGTTCAGCCATATCCCGCAACTGCTGCTTGTCAGTTGTGGCCACCAACAGAGTCGTTACTTTTGAATCACGCCAGATTTGCAGGCGCTCCTTGATACGATCCTTGGGGCCAATCAGCGCCAAAGCGTCGGCCAGCTCATCGGGAATGACCAGAGCCGCTTCGTCACGTCTGTCTTCTAAGAATAGTTGCTGGATTCTGTTGGCTTCTTCTTCATAGCCCATACGACAAAATAAGTCTTTATGAAAATTGGCAGTCTTAGCGCCCATACCACCGACGTAAAAACTAAGGTAGTACTTGACCGCCAACAAGCCGGCAGCAATATCATCGGTGATATTAACGCTGACCATTTGATTAATCTCAAAATCAGGACGCATGTTTTTCAGCGATGCTTCATAAACGCTCTCATCGTAGGGATTGTAGAACAAGGGAATCCAACCATCGGCAATTTCGACTGCCAGCGCAACATTCTTGGGACCCTCGGCACCCATAAAAATTGGAATCTTACTGCGCAGCGGGTGTGTGATCGGTTTTAGAGCTTTACCCAAACCGGTACCATCTGCTCCAAGGTAGGGCAGCGGGTAGTGAGGGCCCGCATTAGTGACAGGCCCTTGCCGCGCGAATACCTGGCGAATAATGTCAATATACTCGCGGGTCCGCGCCAATGGCTTAGGGAATGGCCGACCGTACCAGCCTTCTACTACCTGCGGGCCAGAAACACCAAGGCCCAATGAAAAACGCCCTTCCGACAACAAATCCAGGCTCAGGGCATGCATCGCACAAGACGTCGGCGTACGCCCCGATAGCTGAACCACTGCGGTGCCCAGTTTAATCTTCTTAGTTTGTGCGCCAATCCAGCACAAAGGGGTAAAGGCATCATTACCCCAGGCCTCTGCTGACCACACTGAGTCATAACCTAGACGCTCCGCCTCCTGCGCCATTTCTACAAAATTGGGGTTGGGTGCTGCCCCCCAGTAACCCTGGGCGAGACCCAGTTTCAAATCGCCCATGCGACCTCCGATGTATTTTTAAGAATGTGTTGGTGCTTAAACCGAAACCGGCCGCCAATAGGACGGCCGGAGCAGCTGCGATGTTTCTATCAGAGCTTGATTTGTGACTTGATAGTGCTTTGGGTTTTAGGGCCATACGGTGGCCGCATACCCGCCATACCCGCGACATCTATTTTTGCCTGCTTATAGATCGCCTTGGCGTGACTAAAGGTTTTGAACCCATCATGACCATGATAGGACCCCATACCGGCCGGGCCGACACCACCAAAAGGCAGGTCCTCTTGCATGATGTGCATGATGACGTCATTCAGGCACACCCCGCCGGACGTTGTGCGATCCAGCACATTGCGCTCTTCGTTGGCATCGCTGCCAAAGTAATACAGCGCCAGTGGCCGGGGCTGGCTGTTAACGTAGCGAATAGTCTCGCCGAAGTCCTTATAGGTTTTAATGGCTAATAGCGGGCCAAAAATTTCTTCTTGCAATATACGCATATCGTCGGTGGCATTTTTCACCACCGTGGGCGCTATTTTGCGGGTTCCGTCCTGCCTACTGAAGTCTTCACCAGCAGGCGCCAGTGAAATCACTTCTCCGCCTTTTTCAGCGGCATCGGCTAAGTTTTCCTGCAGTCGCTGGAAATGTCGATCATTGATAACAGACGTATATTCCGGATTTTTCAGCATCGTTGGGTACATGCCAGCTACCGCTAACTTGATTTCGCTAATGACTTCATCGAGTTTTTCTTCGGGGACCATCATGTAATCTGGCGCTAGACAGATCTGGCCAGCATTCATGGTTTTGCCCAACATGATACGACTGATAGAAGTTTTGATATCAGCGCTGCGGCTAATAAGTACCGGGGACTTGCCGCCCAATTCGAGCGTAACAGGTACTAGGTTCTTAGCCGCTGCAGCCATGATATGGCGGGCAATAGAAGTTGCTCCAGTAAATAGCAGGTGATCAAAGGGCAAGCCACTAAAGGCTGCTCCAACTTCTGGGCCACCGGTGAATATCGCGACTTCTTGCTCTTCCCAGGCATCACTCACCAACTCGGCCATGACTTCGGATACTGAAGGCGTGAATTCAGAAGGTTTAATCATGCAGCGATTTCCGGCGCCGAGAATGTCCGCCAAAGGGCCAAAGGTTAAGTTAACAGGGAAATTCCACGGGCTGATGACGCCCACGACACCCAGAGGCTGGTACTCGATGCGGGAACGACCGCCAAACAGGCCTAGCGGAAACATACTTTTGCGTTTCTCCGGCCGCATCCAGCCGCGAACTTGCTTTATGGCACTTTTGAAAGGTCCAATGCTACCGGCGACGTCCGTCATCATAGACAATTCACGCGGACGACAGCTGAAATCCGTGTTGAGCGCATCGACCAACTTGTCCTGAAACCGGTGCACAGAGGTCATACCACGGCGCAATCGGTCGATACGGACCTCAGCGCTGACGTGCCCTTCGTTGAGATAGTCTTCACGCTGAGTGTTAAGCACCTTCATCAGGCTTTCTGTAATCGCGTCAGTGTCAGTGCGTTCAAGAGCGTTCATAGTATGTCCTCGCGTATTATTATAGTGAGCTGCATGACTGACTCGACAGGGTCCGCGACACAGACGATATGCCTATCAGTGTAAGTTACCGCCTCAGTTTAATCTAATCAGTTCAGTAAATAAAACCGGATGCCCGGATTTTTCGAATGGGTGGCAGCGCACAGACACGGTGTGGACGCAGAAGAAAGAGACTTCTGGACACAACACTGCCAACTATTGTTGTTATTACATCATTGAAACGTATCACATGCATCCCCGACACAATGCCGAACACAACGAAAACGCTGCCGTAGGTAGACTGCAATATCCACCGAAAGGTATACTGAATGCCTTACTGATCTGGGGATAAAATGCAAGTTATTACCGCTGCGGAATCTGTCCAGCTACTGCGCTCCATCGACACCATCACTCTGGGACTCGGTCCGGTTTTGCCTGCGCCCTTCATGGATGCGCTGAGCGGTCGCGACGACTGGCAGGACCTGACGATTTATTCAGCGATGCTATTGTCCAATTACGATGTGTTATCGCACCCCAATGTTAAATTACGCTCGTCCTTTTTTGGACCTGTCGAGCGCAGTATGCACGCTGCTGGTGGAGATGTGCAGTATATACCCGCCGATCTTCGTCGGCAGGCATTGTTTGCCAAAAAAAATCCAACCCGGGTATTTATAAGCGCCGTCACACCACCTGACGGCGATGGCTATGTCAGCCTGTCTCTCAATGCCACGCAATATGACGACATCGTCGCTTGCAGCCAAGATCCGAACCGTTTGCTCATTTTCATTACCACGCCAAAATTACCGCGTACGATGGGCAATTTCCCGGATTATCCACATCGCATCCACATCGATGATGTCGACTTTTTAATCGAAAGCGATTTTAGCCCACCCATAGTAGATGATGCTCCTCTGGGCGCGCTAGAAACAAAAATGGCGCAACATATACAGCCTTTTATTCCTAACAAAGCTACCCTGCAGACAGGCTTCGGCAGCATACCAGGCGCAGTAGTAAAAGCACTGGCGCAAGGCCCCAACGGGGATTACGGTATTCATAGTGAGATGTTTACTAACGGACTCATGCATCTGTACAAGGCCGGAAAAGTCAGCAATGAACATAAAGGTATCTTTAAAGGAATATCAGTCTGTGTATTTGCGCTGGGCAGTGCAGAACTCTATGAGTGGTTACATGAGAATAACCAAGTGCAATTTATCCCCGCTAAATGCATTAATTCACCCTCGGTCATAGCCGACAATGTCAACATGCGTTCAATCAATGGCGCACTGATGCTTGATCTTGCGGGTCAAATCGTTGCTGACACCATTAACGGGCGCCAGTACTCAGGTATCGGCGGGCATGAAGACTTTACCTCCGGCGCCAGCTTGGAAGAAGACGACCGCTCGATTATCTGCCTCCCCGCCACTGTCACGCTAAACGGGCAGCTCACATCACGCATCACTGCCCAGTTCGCTGCAGGCACTATTGTTACAACGCCGCGACACCAACTGGATATTGTGGCCACTGAATTTGGTGCAGCTGAAGTAGCTGGCTTGACGGCGAAAGAACGTGCCCATGCGCTGGCAGGTATAGCGCACCCACAGTTCCAAGATGCCCTCCACGATTCGGCTGAGCGCGTGGGATCCATCTGAGCACCCGCTAAAAGTCTCTAAATTTCGCCATCTACTGCGCCACATGAGCTTGTACGTTTTGCATAAGAGGTATGCTCTGTTGAACAGGCACTGGCTTAATATTGAAAAAGATTTACATAGCCGTGTAGATAGCCTAGGTTTTGTGGACAGGCCGACAGCAACGGTCCTATAAAAAGCGGGCAACTTAAGCATGGCTTTTCGACATATTTCTAATTCCACACTATGTACTTACGTGATTGCATCGACCATCAGCTTACTGTTGTTAGCAGGCTGCAGTGATAGCAACGATAACGATAATGAGCAGCCCGCGAATATTGTGCCCATGCCTATGATGGAAGGTCCTATACCGGGCGACGCATCATTGCCGGGCACGTTCTTTCCAGACCAAGGTTATGAAAAGGCAGAGTACTTTATATCAGGCACGGCTTACTCCTATACCAATGTCAACGAACTGACCTCATCGGGCGAGTGGCAGGTACAGGAGGCAGAGGCAGCAGAATATACCACCCGCATTGTCGTTTTCCGTCCTACTGCAAAAATCGACTTCAACAAAACCGTGGTCGTGGAGTGGTTAAATGTTTCTGCCGGAGCAGATCTTGGTAATGACTGGATGCTGGCGCATACCGAACTGATGCGCAGCGGTTACACGTGGGTCGGGGTATCGGCGCAGTCGAGAGGTGTATCTGCCCTAAAGACCTCAAACGAGACACGTTATGCGCCGCTGGATCATCCCGGAGATAGCTTTTCATACTCAATATTTTCGCAGGTCGCCCAGCTACTGAGAAGCAAAGATGATACCGGTCCACTAGGGTCGCTAGACGCCGAAACATTCTTGGCTGCCGGTGAGTCTCAGTCGGCTACACGCATCCTAACCTATGTGAATGCTTTAGCGCTTATTGATAGAATGTTTGAGGGCTATCTTATACATTCTCGCTATTACAGCAGTGCGCCACTGTCACAAACCCCACAAGCTGAAATCATTGCACCGGACATTGTGCGGGTTCGCCCTGACTTCGAAGTACCTGTCATGATGTTTCAGACCGAGTCCGACGTTGTTGCCTTGGAGTCGTATCTCAGCCGGCAGCCTGATTCAGACTCTTTCCGGCTGTGGGAGACGGCTGGCACAGCACATGCTGACTACTATATTACGATAACAACTAATAGTGATACAGGCACAGACCCTCAAGTAGCCGCGGTGTTTGAAAGCAAACTTTTTTGTGACAAGCCCATTAATATGGGGCCACAGCACTGGCTCACTAACGCGGCTTTCGCAGCGCTGAATCGATGGGCAGTAAGCGGAGAGCTACCAGCGAAGGCAGAGCGCCTAACGCTTGAAGGATCCCCTGTCCGGTTGGCTCGCGACGCGTATGGGATCGCTTTAGGCGGGATACGCACTTCATATGTCAATGCTCCTATGGCCACTTTGTCCGGAGAGGGAAACTCATCAGAGAGTTTCGGTTTTTGTAACAGGCTCTTTGGCACCACAAAGCTCTTTGACGCACAAACATTGGCGGCACTTTATGGAGATAACAACACCTATGTTAGCAAAGTCAATATGGCGACTGACGAGGCCGTCGCACTGGGCTTTCTCCTTCCGGAAGACGCTGCGCTCATCAAGGCCTATGCTGCTCAGTCGGACATATTTGGGGACTAACGGGAGATCATGAGCTGGCGCTTAATAGGCGTGCAGCGTTATTGGTTATTGGTTCCTAGCGCTTGCCTTAGCTCCGACTATAATAGACACACAATTAGTATACCTAGGTTCATTGTTTCAATGTCGCGCGCCGCGCAGATCTCTTTCAACATTTCTGCGTCGAAGCGCAGCTATAACGACGACGTCTCCCCTCCCTGAGCCCAATTCACCTGACGACCTATATGCAGCCGATCTTTGTGCTTATTGGTTGGGGCTATCTTGGATCTCTTGTTTGACCTCCTGATAATACCCATCTTCAGCAGTCGTTGACGAAGGCACGACAATCAAGGCATTTTTTTCCACGTCCAATTTCTCCAGAAGATCTGCTCTAAAGTCTTGCGATAAAGGGAGGTCGTCAGCTATCTCACCTTCATCATAAACAGAGGCGTACTTAAAAGGCTCTTCAACGCCTGTCAATGCACTAATGTAACCATAGTAAGCAGGCTTTCTATTGAAGTCGTCATTCCACAACAAAGGCCACTCCGAGCCACCCCCCGGAACCCTAATTGCCTTAAAGATATCTCCAAATCGTAAAAACCCACTATAATCTGCAACACCCCAAGTCACCATTCCCCATCGCTGCTTTGGCGGCACCGCATCAAGATAGGCGCGCACTATATTGTTAAAGGCTTTTCGTTGTATAGAGTGCAGCAATCTCGTTTGGCTTTGAAATTTACCCGCAGCGGGGAAGGTATTCAATCCTATGTTTAATTCAGAAATAGTGACCATGTAGCCGGCGTCGGCCGCCTTTTTAAATCGCTCATAATTGTACGAGTAGCTCGTGAATATCATGGGCGAAAAGAAATAAATACCCTCAAATCCAATTACATCGACCTGCGCACCCGCACGGCCAATTTCGTCGGCAAGTGTTATCAAATCGTCGGTTTTGACAGCCCCATTAGGTCCCAAGAAAAACTCATTCAACACCAGCTTTGCCTGCGGATCCGCCTCTCTAGCCCATTGAAACGCTTTGGCATAAATATCTTTTCCAGCCAGGTCTATAAAAATATTACGCGCATCAGGATCATCCAACAATACTCGATATAAAGGCTCATTCAATACATCCCATGACGCCACTCTACCCTTATAACGGCCCACTTTGTCTTTGACATATTGCTCAAACCAACTTAGCCATCGCTCCTGTGTCCAAGTACCATTCTCTCTATACTCAGAGATCCAACTGTCTGCTCCGACATCCGAATAAAAGAAAAGATTGTGGCCGTGTATCCTATAGCCTTCGCTCTCTGCAAAATCGACAAAGGCGTCTAGCCTCGCATAGTCAGTGGTGTTAGGAGTAGGATGTGTTTCACGGATACGAAAAAGCTCGTCGTGTCCAACATAGTCGGATTCTTCTTTTATCACATCAAGCACTCTCGAATAGCTTAATTCGTATTCGAAAAATCGTGGATCGTCTTGCGAGAATATTGCATTTCCGATCGGAAAAGTTGCAGTATTGGCCAAGGTCGGGGCAGCGTCGACAATACCAAGCGACTCATCTCCTTTGTTGTCGGAGCACCCGGCGGTGAGAAGGAAACTTAACAACATAATTCGACCAGCTATATTTATATACAACATAACTTATTATTCCCTTATTCCCTTATTCGTAAACATGGCGATATAGCCGTTATCTTACATGCCATAGATTTCAAAGCACACTGAAGCTAGTGCTGCCTCTTTCAGCACAATAATTCCGGCATTACTGAGTATCTATCCTTTTATCTGGCGGAGAGTCGCTTGGAACTAAGATGCCACGCTCCAGCATGGCAGGCTTAGGAATAAAGGGAGCAGCCCAGTTTCGAACTGCATCAGTTTGATCTGCCGCCGAAATTTCTTTAGCGATCCCTATAGCGCTTGTATAGTTGGTATGGCTGAAGCCAGAGTGGAAATCGTCCATCTTGCGGCCGCCTATTTCTCCAAAAACACGCTTAATCACAAGCCACAGCTTCACATTGATCTGGCATCTGATCTCCACGGGAGATATCACCGCCACATCGGGACGCTCATTGGCATATAGGACAGCGCTTCACGACCCAGGGATTGCCATGATCGTAGGCCTCTCCTTCTAGGCGCATCCAAATCACGAGATTTGTACGACTACCAGACTCTAAATCGGTGACGAAGTGGCGTTGATTACCAGCATGTAGGACCGCGTCACCGGCCCGAAATGTCAATCGGGTCATAGGATCATCGGGTAGCGTATCAACATGATCTCGGCAACGGGTACCCGTAAAGACAAGATCGGCTCCCTGAGCCTGGTTTTCCAAGCAGATATTCAGCGTTATATGGCTAGCATCGACATGCAGTGACAGGTCTTGATTAGCCTCTTTGCCATAGATCGTAATAAAGCTGTGATGGCTAGAAAAATAGTGTCCTGGCATACCCGGAAATTTTTCCTGTATGGTTCCCTTCAGCGTGGTGTTAGCCAATTCATTAATCCAGGCCCTCAGATCCGGATCATGTAAGATCGCGCCGTATTCATGCATATTGTTTGGGTTATCCAGCGTGTTTTTGCTCTTTCCCGGCTGATTTTTTATCGCATAAAGCAGACTGCGGCATTGGTCTTCACTCAAAAATGGCGCCATGAACACATCATTAGTCAGGGTCGCCCAACACCTATCACTGCCATTTGATAAATTGATCATTAATGTTGGTGGCGAAAATCTGCCGTAGTTTCCGCCACCAGATACATAAATGCAGCATAAGCAGCTACATTCTGGTCAAGGGCGCGAGGCGCGATCTTATCGAAGGTATCATCGGCTGTATGGTGAAAATCAAAGTAATCCTGACCGTCCTGCAAAAGACTGACAATAGGCACGCCCATCTCGCGTAGATATTTCAGGTCTGGGCCACCCCTAGCAGTATTGTTCCCCGGTGCTATTCCCAGCGGTTCTAGCACCTTTGCGATAGCGGCCATCTGCAGCAGCTTGTCTTCATCGACACGGCTATCAAAACGCCAGATGTCGCCTGACCCAAAGTCTGACTCGGTGGCGACAATGTGATCGGGCAGCTCTGTGGCATGCTCGCGGGCATAAGCCTTTGCACCCACAGTCCCCACCTCCTCAGCGCCAAAAAGAACCACACGAATGGTGCGCCGGGGACCCTGTGGCAACTGCTGCATGATGAGTTTAGCCGCGCCCAATACAATCCCAATGCCTGCGCCGTCATCAACGGCACCGGTGCCCAGGTCCCATGAATCGAGATGCGCTCCCACCAGCACGATTTCCTGCGGCACCTCGCGCCCGACAATTTCACCAATCACATTGCCGGAAGAGGCAGGCGGGAGTCGTTGTGGCGTAATGACCAGCTTCACCGTGACCGGCTTACCGTACGCCAGCGCTCGCTTGAGTTGATCGGCATCCGGCGCCGCGAGCGCCGCCATTGGCACGCCAGCCTCAGCGTCAGCGCCTGCCTGACGCATCTGGCCCGTGTGCGCAAAACGATGGCTACTGGTGCCCACTGAACGAATCAGCGCCGCGACAGCACCCAGTTGCTCAGACACATAGGCGGTCGCCAACCGCTTTTGCACTGCAAGGCCATAGCCCGCTCCGTCTCGACTTCGCACCATGACTTCATCAATAAATACAATTTTGCCTTCCACTTGCATGCGTGACGCATGCTGCAGCGCTGATAGTGAGTCGAACACAACGACCTCAGCCTCTACGCCCTGCTTCCCAGTACTGGCACTACCGCCCAGCGCGGTAATGGTCAAGGACTGCGGAAACGGTGACACAATCTCGCCGAGCTCAACACCACGCAACCACACAGGGACTTGGAATGGCTCCACCCGGACATTCTGCAGCCCTAATACCTGAAGTTTTTCCACTGCCCACTGCCGGGCACGAGCTTCGGCTTCTGTTCCAGCCAGCCTAGGACCGACTTCTGTAGTCAGGGATCGAACCAGTTCATACCCTTGATTATCCTGCCTCGCCGACGCCAGCAGCTGATTTGCTGTCACGGTCATCGCTGGGGTAACGGCGGAGACAGGTGATTGCGCCTCCGCATACATTGAACCCAGCCCTACCGCAAAAAGCGCTAGTAACAGTTTCATCCACTCACCTCATGACAATATGACACCCAAGCGCAGATATCCTAGGCCTAAGTATTCGGTATCAATACGGCCAATAAATTGACCACGATTTCGATGGACCGCTGTTTGCTCAGCTCCTGCACATCCCGCAGCCGCAACCACATCTCGCCAGACGCTATCGCATCGACAGTGTCCCGCTCAGCTTTCGGCAAGTCTTTCACCTCAGGAAGCCAATCCTCAAGGTCTTTACGCAGACCGCGCTGGTAACGCTGGTAATTCTTATGCATCAGCTCCCAGCGCCAGAAATTCGCTTTGGCTGCGCGAATAGCATTCGCATGAATTTCATACCCTTGCGCATGACGTTCAACGGCGTGCAGAATGCGATCGTCAAGCGTGCCAGTGCGGTCTCCTCCCATGAAAAGCGCCTCCATGCTGTCCCGGCTTTGGCCGTCCACCGCCAGAAACAAGCTTTCCATGTCGAGGAAGTGGCGAAAGAAAGACCGAATGCCGACGCCGGCCCGGTCCGCTATTTGCTGCGCTGTGGGCGCCAGGATGCCCTCCACTATCATGCCCCCTGCGGCATCGATAATTGCCTGCCGCGTGCGCTCAGCACGCTCGCGTCGGCCATCAGGCCGGGGGGCAGAATCGAGGTTTTTGTTGTTCTGTAAAAGGTTGCTCACAATCATTACCACAGCTAGACAAGAGGGTCAGGTTAGCACATCCACTTGCTCCACTAAACAGCGAGTGGCAGTATGTATGTCATAGGAAAACTTGAGGAACGCCTTGTGGAATATACAGTGATCAACAATATCGCCATCCTCGCATTCGACGATGGTAAAGCGAACGCAGTGGGCCCTCAGTTTCTGGATGACATCAACGCGGGTCTGGACCGCGCGCAGGCGGAGCAAGTCAGCGCCGTTATTCTGAGGGGTCGCGAAGGTATTTTTTCCGGCGGCTTCGACCTAGAGGAGTTCAAAAAAGGTGTCGAGCTCGGCATGACAATGGTTGGAAGGGGCTTTGACCTTCTGGTCCGTTTGTACAGCTTTCCACTACCTTTGGTAGCCGCCTGTACCGGACACGGCGTCGCCATGGGTGCGTTTATTATTATGACGTGTGACAGTCGTATTGCCAGTCGGGGAAACTTCAAGATAAGCCTACCCGAAACGGCCATCGGCATGGAACTGACCCCCTTATTGGTGGCGTTGACTACAGCACGGATATCCCGACAGCATATGACCCGAGTGGCTTTGCAGTCGGAAGTCTACAACCCAGAGCAAGCCGTGGAGGCAGGGTTTATCGACGAGGCTGTGGAGGCCGACCTTTTGGATGCACGCGCGATGGAAGTCGCGCTGAAATTAGCCAACCTGCCTCAGGCGCAATATGCCGCTAACAAGCTGTTGATTCGCGCCAACACTCTGCAGGCTATGAACGGCAACTTGGCCGAAATGGCCAAACGTTAGCTTACCCTAAAAAACACCGCGCAAGGCCTTAAGCGCTAGAGCGCATCAACCCGGTAAGACAAAAAATGCTGCGGCAACATTGATCGATATTGACGGTTAAATTTTTTTGGCATATATTATGCTGAAAGTCTCAATCAGATAGTATAATAAGGTGCTGAACATGCATAAACTGATCGCGATTACCGTCGCCGTTGTGACCTCAATAAGTAGTTCCCATGCCCTTGCGCAGGGACTAGAGGAGGTCATTGTTACTGCCACTAAGCGTGCCGAAAGTCTGCAGGACGTCCCCGTTACAGTCAACACACTCTCTGAAATGACGATTCAAGAGGCCGGCATCACCGATCTCAGTGACGTTGCAGCGTTGGTGCCTGCACTCACCGTCAGCACTAACCTCAGTCCCTTCGCCTCTGCTCTGCGAATTCGAGGCTTTGGCACCTCACAGAATGACCCGTCATTGGAAGCTTCCGTGGCCTTCATATTGGATGGCGTTTACATGGGGAGCTCAGGTCTGGGCATGTCAGACCTGACCGATGTCGAACGTATCGAAGTGCTACAGGGTCCCCAAGGCACTCTGTATGGAAAAAATAGTAATGCAGGCGTCATCAGTGTGATCACGAAAAATCCTAACCTGGAAGAATCTGAAGGGTATATAGAAGCGAGTCTAGGTGACTATTCGATGCAAAGATACGTGGGTTCAGTGACCGGACCAATCACCGAGTCACTGGCCTACAGCGTGTCAGGCAGCTGGCATGACACCGATGGCTGGATGGAGAGCGATACTGGCAAAGACCTCAATGGCGCAAAGGACTGGAACGCTCGGGGAAAAGTTCTGTGGCTGCCAACCGATGCACTGAGCATACGACTGACCGCCACTCACGTAGACCGTGATACAAGTTGCTGTGCTGCCGATGCCACACAGACTGCCGCAGTAACGGATCAACTCATCGTTCAGGGCTTGCCCGTCCCCAAGAACGATGCTTTTGATTACAAAAACAACGTCAATGTCAATTCCAAGTTTGATCTCGAATCGGACGGTGTCAACATAAAACTGGACTATGACTTGGATAGCGCGGTACTAACATCCCTCAGCGCCTGGAACGACTACGATTACAACGTTTCCGTGGACGCGGATCGCTCGGAGCTGGCCCTACTAGCCCTCGTTGATGACAAGTACTCCGGCGAACAGTATTCTCAAGAGCTGCGCCTAACCAGTGGCTTGGAAGGCCCGCTGCAGTATATGTTGGGCGGATTTTACGCCTATGAAAAGCGAACCCGAGGCGGCCCCAACAGCGCCCCCGTTGAGATCGGTGAAGATGTTATTCAGGTCGGAGGCGCGGCGACGGGACTGGGTCCGGCTTTTGGCCTAGTGGTTCAGCCAGGCGATACCGTGTTATTTAACAACAAATGGGAAACAGAAACCTTCGCGCTGTTCGGGCAATCTACCTACAACATTACCGAACAATGGACCGCAACATTAGGGCTACGTTACACCACTGAAAACAAAGATGTAGATCTGTTGACCCAACCGGTTTCTACTGCGGCATTGTTTGCCGCCGGCAGCTCGCTAGTACAATTAGGTTTTGCACCGGTTGATGAAAGCTTCAACCGCGAATCGGACGGCTTTACCGGGCTGGCCAATCTCACCTATTTTGTCAATGAGGAGGTGATGGTGTTTGCCTCGGCCTCCAGCGGCACTAAGTCAGGCGGTTTTAACGGTGTCGCTGCGGAAGGTTTTTCCCGTGAATTCAAGGACGAAGATACCACCAACTATGAACTTGGCATCAAATCAGAACTGTTCAACAATCGCCTTCGAATCAACGCGACGGCCTTTTATACCGAGTTTTCAGATCTACAGTTTCTGGCACAGCAGCCCAGCGGCGTTGGGACCTATGTCAGCAATGCTGCAGAGGGCACTAGCGCCGGAGTAGACCTTAATGTCTCTGCGGCGCCGTGGGAATTTCTCATGCTCAGCGGTGGCTTACAGTACCTAGACGCCGAGTATACTGACGGCATACTGAGCGAACAAAACTTTGATGTGCCCTATGCACCCACATGGAGCGGCAATGTGTCAGCAACCTTTCTGCTCCCTATCGCTGAGGGTGTATCGTATTTGCGCGGTGACTACAGTTATATGAGCGATCACTTTAATAACCCAACCTACCAGCCCGAGACAGTGGAACAGGACAAAAACCTGGTGAACCTCCGTCTTGGGTGGCGCAATGACGACTGGGATGCCGCACTATGGGTGAAAAATGCGACGGATGAGGCCTACGCCTCATTAGCAGCCGCACCGATAGCATACTCAGGCACCGACGCCTTCTTCCTCGAGGCTCCGCGCACTTGGGGTGTGACGGTGCGATACAATTTTTGACCCTAACGTAATGGTCGCCAAAACATGTGGCATGACCGTAAATTTCACAGTGAAATATCACCGTTAAGGCCCTTGTGGGAATCTCTAAGTTCTTTAATCACAGGAAGCATGTCACATGAAAAAGGCGATAATCACGACATTGGGTGTACTGGTAGTTTGCATCATCGTCATCCGAGTCGCACTGCCCACGGTGTTGCACAAGGCGGGCCTGCACCCGGAATATACTGGCCCTACCTATCAGATCCCGGCGGGCAAGCGAGCGCTCATGATCGGCACCAACCACGGCATCCTTAATGCTCCCGGAGAGACTAGCGGAGACCCAACTGGCGTCGCATTGTCGGAAATGACGCATCCCTACTACACCTTCTTGGACGCGGGAATGACGGTTGATGTCGCCAGCATTGAGGGTGGCAACATTCCAATAGACCCTCAGACGCTCGGGTTTATGTTCAGAACGCCAGAGGACCTGCGTTATCTTGAGGACCCGATTCTTCAGGCCAAAATGGAGAACTCCATGCGTATTGATGATGTCGACTTCACTCAGTACGACGTCATATTTCTGGCGGGAGGTTGGGGAGCAGCCTATGACCTCGGCTATTCACCTGTGCTTGGCGAAAAGATCTCGGAAGCCTACTATGCCGAAGGCAGTCCCGTGATTGGAGGCGTCTGTCACGGTGTGCTGGGATTCATTAATGCCAAAGATGATGCCGGCAACCGCCTCATCTCCGGACGTCGCATGACCGGCGTAACTGACAAGCAAATCAAGGAGCTTGGCATTGCGATCACGCCGCAGCACCCTGAAACCGAGCTGAGAAAAGCCGGCGTGGTTTTTGAGTCCAATACGGCCTTTTGGGACTTGTTCGCAACGCGTGTGGTGGTTGATGATGAACAGCGTTTTGTTACCGGCCAGAACCAGAATTCTGGATTGGAAGCTGCCAACGTCGTCCTTAAAATTGTTTCCGAAAATTCGAGATAGCGTCTGCAGCGACGTCACACGCTAATCTAGCGCATAGCCTGTCGTGCCCTTTTTTACTGCGAGATTAACATCGGACATCTTCTCTTGTGAGCCGCACGCGTAGTAAAGAGGGGGTGTAGCGTACTTAGGAGAGCATGTCATGACTGCCCTGCCATTGCATGTTCGTAATTTGCGCAGCCACAGTTCTCTTATCAAACCAGTCACGCTTCATCTCAAGCATCTGCCTGAGACCGTGCTTTCTGCACAGTTCATATAGATTTGAGCACTGGGGGTCAAAATTATGCAGAGTGGATTTTATAGCGGCTATTCTTTTCTCTACTGTCTTAACACTTTGACTCATTATCTCGGCTATGCCGCTTTGAGGAAAATTTTCCAGGTAGTAACTTAAGCAAATAAGATCGTTGCGGGACAGACTGCTGCCATTGGGGAAAGCTATCCTTTCTTTTTCAAAGTCAACCTCGGTACCTTCGCTCCACAGCTTGAATGTCGGAAGGTCGCGTGATATGTGGCTAACATCCATCATGAGTATATAGATAACTGGCTGGCCTTCCCATTCAAGTGGTCGCCCGAACGCCCAGGATGATTGATGACAAAATTTGACCGAGACGGCGTGCACCCATTGTTGCCTGGTCGGGTGAAAGTAGAGACTAACCACTTCTCTGACGTCGCCAGATTTTGCGAGAACGTCAGCCGCGTCGCTTTGCTCCTTTAAATTCCCCCATGGAAAGTCATCAACTGTCATAGTGGATGAACTTTCAGATACCCCAGCTAACTCTAAGAAACGACTATTTACCGAGAGCACCTTGCCTTCGTAATTTCTGACGATAATACCCGTATTTTGTTTTCCCACGGTGCGTGAAAAAACGCCCATGTAGTACCCTAAAGCATCTCTGATAACAACACCTCTGCATCCTTGAGTGCGGCTGCGCACAATGCCGCTCTATTCCTTATACTTCTGCAACCGACCCTTTCGACCCTACAATGGCGCAACAGTCCGCCCATACTCGTCACGCATTACTGAATACGCTACACGGCTGATTCGATGGAGCTTACTTGCTTTTAACGTTCTAGAAAGTAGGGAAAACCCTATTTTTTTCAATTATTTTCAATTTCGGCGTCCGCGATGGTTGTCAACAACGGTCTGTAGACAGCTCTGCTTTGTGGACCGCCGCGCAGCACTGACTCTGCGAGGCCCATCGAAATCGGTGATCGTCTAGTACTATAGCGGCGGCTGGGTCGTTGGCAGCATCGATGATTACCTGGGACTGGCGGTTGCCGGGTTCCCCAATCTGTTCACCATCACGGGACCATCAAGTCCGTCAGTGCTATCAAATATGCTGGTCTCCATCGAGCAGCATGTGGATTGGGTCAGCGACTGTACTGCATGGATGGGCGAGCGAAACCTGGCAACCATAGAGGCGGAAACAGAAGCGGAGGACGAATGGGCGAAACATACGGAATTACAAGCCCATCTGACGCTCTACCCCAAAGCCGACTCTTGGTGCATGGGCACTAACGTGCCGGCAGCTATTTTGCCGCGTTGTACAAAGTACGCAGCGTTTAATATAGTGGCTGCATTGTAATTCGGCCCACCCTCGGCAAGCGATAGATTATGTCAAAGCGAGAGCAATCGGCACTTCAGGCAACATTTTTCGACGTCATTTTCGGGACAGAAACGCCTGCAGGAAAATGGTTCGATATCGTCCTGATCATCGTCATCATCGCCAGTGTTGTGGTGATCATGCTGGATTCAGTGGGGACGTCGGACGCTGCGTATGGCAGTCTCTATCTAAAGCTGGAATGGATTTTCACGTTACTGTTTACTGTGGAATACCTGATCAGAATTTGGTGCACGCCAAACCGCAAAGGTTATATCTTTAGTGTTTACGGTGTCGTTGATTTACTGTCCCTGTTGCCCACATACCTTGCATTGCTGGTTCCGCAGGCGGCACCGCTCCTTATTATCCGAGTGTTACGTATTCTGCGTATTTTTCGCGTACTCCGGCTGTTCGCATTATTACAGGAGGCCAATTATCTGGCCGCGGCACTGCGGCGCTCAGCACGTAAGGTCTTTGTCTTTTTCGCGCTCATGATGATGATAACCACCATTTTCGGCTGCCTGATGTATGTTGCTGAAGGCGGGCAAAACGGCTTCGATAACATTCCGGTGAGCATTTACTGGGCCATCGTGACGATTACCACGGTGGGTTATGGTGACGTGGTGCCGCACTCAGGCATCGGGCGTGCGATTTCGGCTGTTGGCATGCTGATCGGTTATGCCGTAATCGCAGTACCCACTGGCATCATCACCGCCGAGCTGACGGTGAGTCAAAGAGCCCAAAGCGAAAAACAGGCACGAGAAGCGCGTAATTGCAGCAACTGTGCGGCCGTGGAACGGGATACAGAGGCTCACTACTGCCGCGCCTGCGGCACTGCCCTCCCTGAGCCGAGCCCTGGCCCAACGGAGGGGCAGCCGAGCGCGTGAGTGCTTGGCGACAATATTGGCAATAAAGTGACAAATAATATTGTGACAATGACCTCTAAGTCGAATAGACTTCCCGCCAGTAAAGAACGGTAGCTAGCGATAGCTATTTCAGTAATAAGAATTGCAGGGCTCTAACTATGATGTATCTTCGAAAAAACACGTCAATCATTGCGGTTTTCATCGCGCTGTGCGCCTACTTCCCAACGCTTGCGATCGCTGATGGCATGCTAGAGGAAGTCGTGGTAACGGCCCAAAAACGCTCACAAAATCTTCAGGATGTGCCTGTTGCGGTGACAGCGTTTACCGGTGAACAGCTGCGTCAAGCCGGTGTTCGCGACATGTTCGAACTGGCATCCATCGCACCTAGTTTAAGAGTCACTCAATCGCAAAGCTCGTCTAATACGTCCTTCGGTATTCGGGGAATTTTCACCAGCACACAGAATTTCGGCTTAGAATCCTCCGTCGGCCTTTATGTCGACGGCATCTACAGGTCGCGACAGGGTTCAATGATCAATAATATGATCGATATCGCTTCGGTTGAAGTATTACGCGGGCCTCAGGGTACGCTTTTTGGTCGAAACACGCCCGCTGGAGCGGTGTTGCTGGAGACGGTGGCCCCTGACTTCGAAGGGTCAGGTTTTCTTAGCGGAGGCGTGGGCAATTACGAATTAGTCGATATCAGCGGTGCCAAATCATTTACGCTGATCGATGACGTACTCGCAGTGCGGATTACCGGCTTCAATATGGACCGCGATGGCTACGTTGACCTCGTCGGGAAAGAGATACAAGAGAATAACTCGCTGAACGACAGAGATCGCTGGGGTCTGCGCTTTCAGGCGCTGTATACGCCCAATGACGATCTCACCTTACGCTTTATTGGCGATCATTCAGAAGTTGACGAGGCGTGTTGTGCCGTCGGCAACTGGCAGACCAATTTCGAGACTCAAAATCCAGCGCCGCCAAATGCGATCATAGGCAGCGATACGGTAGTCCGTGATGATCTTGGCGGGACGGTGCTAAGTGGAGACGATTTTTATGACTACAAAGTCAGTGCTAGCTTTAAACCTGAATCGCAAAATACTGACGAGGGCATATCTCTCACCGCTGACTGGCAAACAGACTATTTTTTGCTCACCAGCATCTCGGCCTATCGCAAGCACGACGCCTATGACAAAGGGGACGTTGATTTTTATGATGTCGATGCGCTGATCAGAACCAATGACCTCGAGCAGGAGCAGTACTCGCAGGAGCTCCAGATCAGCGGCGATGCCTTCGACGACAAGGTGAACTATGTCGGGGGTCTGTACTACTGGAATCAGACTCTCAAGTCAGAGGCCAATACTATCCTAGGTGAGGACTCGGCTACCCTCGGCGGCTTTTTTGCTCTCGGGGCCCCGCTTCCCCAAGTCTTTTTACCCCCTGGATACACCGCCCGCAACAACGCCGATCAGAAGCACAACAGTTATGCCATTTTTGGTCAGGCAGACTACAACATCACAGAGCAGTTTGTCGTGACGGCCGGCTTGCGCTGGACCAAAGAAAATAAGGAGATGAGCGAACTGTTTACCGAGTTTCCTTGTGATCTACCGTTACCCCCAGGGGCGGAGTGTCCTCCCGGAGTTTACCAACTTACCGAGCTAGCGCCAAGGGCTGATATTGATGAGGACTTCGATGAGAACAAGGTCACCGGAACCCTCAAACTCAGCTGGTTCATGAACGATGTCACGATGTTTTACGGCTCCTACGGCACAGGCTATAAGTCAGGCGGGATCAACACTGACCGTATACCGGAGACAGCCGAAACCGTGTTTGACCCTGAGACTGCAGAATCGTATGAACTGGGCCTGAAGACCGAATTTCCAGATCAGGGCCTGCGGATAAATGTTGCTCTGCACAAGACAGATACCGAAGACCTGCAAACGATCTCGTTCCAAGGTGCAGGATTTGTTCTGGATAATGCCGGTACAGCCGAAACCTACGGCGGAGAAATCGATGTACTGTGGCTGCCTACTGACAACACCACTCTCACCCTCGCATACGCTTACAATCACGCGGAGTACGCGGATTTTCCTAACGGCGCCTGCTGGACGGGCACACCCTGGCAGGATGGCCCTAGAAACGCCGCTGGAGTTCCGGTACCCCCCAATGAAAGCGCTCCTGGTTCGGGTGTCTGTGATATTAGCGGCGGCTTAGTATCAGGCAATCCCGAAAATGTTGTGGCTATGACGGCCACCCAGCGTTTCCGTCTTGCCGACAACCTCGAAGGGTTCGCCTACGGCGAATATGTGTGGACCGGCGAACGTATGACCGATGTTAACAATGATCCGGAAAAGCTGGACGGCTCTTACGACGTTGTCAATCTGCGGGCGGGACTGGTGTTTGAACAGTACCAAACAACCCTCACCGTCTGGGGCCGTAATGTGCTCGATTCGGACTCGACCTCTACTATTGCTGACGCTCCTGTACAGACGGGTCGTTTTATCGCTTACTACAAAGAGCCCGCAACTTGGGGAGCTACAGTACGCTGGGATTTCTAGCCACCGGTCAATGACAGCACTTCATGTCCTCATGAGGTGCTTTATTCAACACAGAGGCCGCTCTGCAGGAGCTGCCTTCATCAACTTTCTTTTCTGTCTCATCCCTCTTCTAACGTCATCAAGCACGCTGTCCCTGATAAACGACGCCCGTCAGAGGACTTACTGTTACTGAGGCTCAGCCCGGAGTACTTCATTGTTTCTGGAATAGCGCCTGTGCATTCCTAGAAAACCGCTCTGCCTCTTTCTCTCCATGGTGTACGCTCTGTCGCATCATCAATTGTAATGTCACCTTATATGCCATAAGGTGGCAATGGGAATCACTCACCTATCGACAGGATCACACCATGACCACTCGCAGTAAACTATGGCTGACTAGCTTCACACTGTATGCCGTCTTCTTTTGCTGGTACACCGATTTCAGAGCCCCATTAACAGAGCAAGAGATCGATGAATTTGTCGCCGTGCGTCTTGCCGACGGTGCTGATCCAGCGCAGATCGCGCGAGCAGAAGATCTATTTCGAGGCGATACGGGACGCCAGTTTCTGATGTTTAATGCGATTGATTACAACGAGACACCTGATGATGTCGAGGGCGCTGAACCCGGCTCAAGCGCTGAAGAGTTAATGGCGCTTTATATGCAATATATGTTGCCCGCAATGCTGGCCAGGGGTTCGCACCCCGTGATTATGGGTGACACCTTCAGTGGGGCGATGGATTTAGTCGGCATAGATGGCGCGGAGGAATGGGACAGCGGCGCGGTATTGCGCTACCGCAGTCGACGCACGCTGATGGATATTATTGGCAACCCGGCGTTTAGAAGCGACTGGCATTTCAAGCACGCGGCGCTTACCAAGACCATAGCCTTCCCAATAGAAACCCAGCTGTATCTGGGTGACTTACGCTGGATACTAGGCCTATTGATGCTGGCAGTCACCGCTCTACTGGATGCCTTTGTCTTTACCAAAAAATCTGCCTAGGCTCTAGCCGGCTTGGCGACACAGTGCCTCCAACTCATGCAGCTGTGCACTAGCCACATACTCGACGAGTTGCGCCGAGGCAGTTTCCCGTCACCGGCTAGCTCCGCGCACGCCATGCATTCAAGCAATTGATTTAAATAGACATTTTATAAATATTGGCTGGCATTGTTGATCAGTGAAACGGGGCGAGCGAAATGCTACAATGCGCGCGTTTTCTCTAAGACGCGACCCACATGGCGACACCCCTATTTTCCCACCGCAAGTTTTGGGCAGAATGCTTCGGCCCAGCGCCTGAGCTGCCCATGTCCCGAGCAGAAATGGATGCGCTCGGCTGGGACAGCTGTGACATCATCATTGTCACCGGTGACGCTTACGTCGATCACCCCAGTTTTGGTATGGCGGTTATCGGACGATTACTGGAAGCTCAGGGGTTTCGTGTGGGCATTATTGCGCAGCCGGATTGGACGACTACCGCAGACTTTCAGGCTCTGGGAGAGCCTAACCTGTTTTTTGGTGTGGCGTCAGGCAACATGGACTCGATGATCAACCGCTACACGGCCGACAAGAAACGGCGCAACGACGATGCCTATACCCCGGGTAATACCGGAGACAAGCGTCCCGACCGTGCGGTGATTGTCTACAGCCAGCGCCTCCGCCAAGCCTACCGGCAGGTGCCACTGGTGATTGGCAGCATTGAGGCGAGTTTGCGTCGCATTGCTCACTACGACTATTGGAGCGATAAGATTCGCCGCTCCGTCCTGCTGGACAGCAGCGCTGACCTGTTGTTGTATGGCAATGCCGAGCGTGCAATCGTTGACCTCGCACACCGTCTTGCGGCAGGTGAACCCATCCACAAGATTCGGGATTTACGCGGTACGGCCTTTGTGCGCAAGCGCGTGCCTGATGGCTGGCAGGTTATCGACTCAACCAGTATTGATGTTGTAGGCCCAATCTCAAAGCCGATAGACCCCTATGTGGATACCGCAACCGCTAGCTGCGCTACACAGGTAGACGCTGCCGAGGTGGTGGAGCCGGTGAGATTTATGGGCAACATCAAAGACCATGAGGGAAACGCGGTAATCCGTATTCCCTCTTTCGAACAGGTTAGGAGCGATCCTGCCCTGTATGCACATGCATCTAGAGTACTGCATAAGGAAACTAACCCGCACAATGCCAGGCCGTTAGTGCAATCCCATGGCGACCGCGAACTCTGGCTCAATGCGCCACCCATACCACTGGAAACGGATGAGTTAGATCAGGTATTTGAATTACCGTATACCCGCGTGCCCCACAGTGTCTATGGTGATGCACGCATCGTAGCCTATGAAATGATCCGACACTCGGTCAATATTATGCGCGGCTGCTTCGGTGGCTGCACATTCTGCTCTATTACAGAGCACGAGGGTCGCATCATCCAGAATCGCTCTGAAGACTCTATCATTCGTGAGATCGAACAGATCCGCGACACATCCCCGGCGTTCACCGGCGTGATCTCCGATCTGGGCGGGCCCACGGCAAACATGTGGCGACTGGCCTGTAACAGCAAAGAAGTCGAGGCAAAATGCCGCAAGCTGAGCTGTGTGTTCCCCGGCATCTGTAAAAATCTTAACACTGACCAAATGCCACTGGTCAAACTTTATCGGCGCGCCCGCGGTGTCAAAGGGGTCAAGAAGGTCCTAATTGCCTCTGGGTTGCGCTATGACCTTGCGGTGCAAAGCCCAGAATATGTGAAGGAACTGGTCACCCACCATGTCGGCGGCTATCTTAAAATTGCGCCCGAACACACCGAAGGTGCTCCACTGTCAAAAATGATGAAGCCCGGCATTGGCTCTTATGAAAAATTTAGAGCGATGTTCGAAAAATACTCCATTGCTGCCGGCAAGAAGCAGTATTTGATACCCTATTTTATCGCAGCCCACCCTGGCACTTCTGACAGAGACATGATGAATCTCGCGTTGTGGCTCAAGGAGAACAAGTATCGGGCGGACCAAGTGCAGACGTTCTACCCTTCACCAATGGCGACCGCCACAGCCATGTACCATAGCGGCAAAAACCCGCTCAAGCGCGTTACTCATCACAGCGATAGCATGCCCACCGTAAAAGGACAGACCCAGCGCCGGCTGCACAAGGCATTTTTGCGTTACCATGATCCCGATAACTGGCCAACATTGCGCCAGGCACTTAAAAAGATGGGCAGAGCCGACCTAATTGGCAATGGCAAACATCAGCTAGTCCCTTCACGCCAACCGGCCAAGCATCACCCCGTGGTCAGCCCAGGCTCCAAGCCTTTCGCTACGCAACACAATGGCGTGGTGCGGGTCCCGCGCCAGTCAAAACGAAACTCTCGAGTGTAAACTTCACCCTGTTTCACAGTAAACATCCACCAATATTCACAAGGAAAATAGCGATGATCTTTGCACAATTAATACCCAGTTTTTTAGTAATACTGTTTTGTACTAATGCACTTGCCGGCGTCCCCACGATTGACGCTCCGTTGCCGCCATTGGCTATCACCGAGCGCGGTGAACTGACCCTGACCGATGATGAATTCAGTTTCATCCCATGGAGCTCAGAGGCAGGCCTGGGGAAAGTGCATGTAATACAGTATTTTGGCGCCACTATTGAACACAAAGATACGTTCAAGCCCTTCACTGACCTGCTTCAGAGCAGCTTCGAACCCGGAGCCATTAATGTCACGACCGTCCTGAATATGGATGCAGCCATGTGGGGCACGGCGGGGTTTGTAATGTCTGAGCTGAAAAAAAATAAGCGCATGCTCCCTCTGGCCATTATGGTCGTTGATGACAACGGAAGCGGCGTCATTGAGTGGGATTTAGGCAAAGCGGGTACTGGCCTGATTGTGTTGGACGACAAAGGCATTGTGAAGTACTTTTCGCGACAGGCGTTGAGTGAAGCAGAGATGGCATCAACGGTAGAATTAATGCGCGTAAACATCAAAAGGTAATCATTGCCCGCATGCTAACGTCATATTCAAAAGAAAATCACTAAGATCCGCAAAGGAATGGTTATGAATAAAAAAGTCCTCTACACCATTATGGTGCTGATAGTGGGCTTTTCCATCGCAGTGCTGATCAGCGTCAACAAGCAAGAAATTACAGCGGAGCCCTACCAGCAGCTTGTTCCCTCCGTACGTGTCACCCGGGTTCAAGCAGCAGCAGAACACCTGATTATTCATTCTCAGGGCACCGTTCAACCGCGCAACCAAAGTGAATTGATTCCCGAGGTGACCGGTCGTGTTACCTGGATGTCAGCGGCTATGGTCAACGGTGGGTCCTTCCAAAAAAACGAGATCCTCGTGCGCATTGATGAAGCAGATTATCTGACGCTGTTACAGCGAAGTGAGGCTGTAATGAAGCGCTCGGAGGTCGAATATGAGCTATCAAAGAATGAACTTGAACGGGTACTCAGTCTGCACAAACGTCAGCTGGCCAGCCAACAGCAACTGGATGACGCGCGACGCGCGGCGCAAGTCGACGAGGCCTCTCTGAGCGAGGCACGGGCGGGTCTGGAGCAAGCAGAGCGCGATCTTTCTCGCACAAAACTCCATGCACCTTTCGACGGACTGGTGCGCAATGAACGTGTCAACGTGGGACAGTTCGTCACCCGCGGAGAGAGCATTGGAACGATCTACGCAACGGACTATGTCGAGGTGCGCTTGCCCATATCTGTCGACCAACTCGGTTTCCTTGGACTGCCTGTATCCACCCGAGGACAAATACCTCCAAAACAGCGTCCGCCTGTCACACTGATCGCAGATTTTGGCGACACGCGCACGCTTTGGGAGGGTGAAATGGTAAGGCTCGAGGCCGAGTTCGACGAACGATCCCGCATGGTCTACGGTGTGGTCCGCTTGCACCTAGACAATGACGGGGAGAGTCCACTTCTGCCCGTAGGCCTGTTTGTACAAGCTGAGATTCGCGGACGCCGAGTGGATCAGGTTATACGACTGCCCCGCTCTGCCATGCGCGATGACAATCAGGTATTGGTGGTCGATTCCGACGACCGACTGCACTTCCGTCAAGTGAGCCTGGTACGTCAAGAGCACGATGACATTCTGGTCAGCAAGGGACTTAAAGGCGGTGAGTTGGTCAGCATTTCACCAATGCAAACCGTGGTTGACGGCATGTTAGTTAAACCCGTTATTGAATAAGTAGATTCTTGCGTGCATAAAATCATCCCATGGTTTATCCATAACGCAGTTGCGGCCAACCTGCTGATGCTAATTTTAGTTATTGGTGGCATTTTGGCACTGCCACAGATTCACCAGGAAGAATTTCCCACTCTCAACGTAGACGCGGTACAAATTCTTACGCCTTACCTCGGGGCCGCACCAGAGGAAGTAGAATCGGCTGTCTGTGTTCGAATAGAGGAAGCGATCAAGGGCAACGAGGGTATCGACAAGATAACCTCACAAGCGTCGGAAGGATTATGCTCCGTGACGGTCGAACTGGTTGCCGGCGTGGACAAAACTAAAATTGCCAACGATATCAAGAACAAAGTCGACGCTATCGATGCTTTCCCGGCAGAGACTGAGCAGCCGATCACGTCTGAAGTGAGCATCATTGCCACCGTATTTGAGATCGTGATCTCGGGGCCTGCAGATGAACGCACCCTAAAACTGATCGGCCAGCGTATGCGTGACGACATCGCCGCCCTCCCCGGTGTCTCCCAAGTGGCATTGCAATTTTCCAGACCCTACGAGATTTCAGTGGAGGTCTCTGAGCAAACACTCCGGCGTTACGGACTGACTCTCGCCACGATTGGTGAGGCCATTAAACGCTCCTCACTCGACATTCCCGGAGGATCAATCAAGACAGACGGCGGTGAAATTTTACTGAGGACCAAAGGCCAGGTATATCAGGGCAAGGGATTCGAGGATATCGTGGTATTGAGTCGCGCGGACGGCACCATCATCACTCTTGGTGAGATAGCGACCGTGGTCGACGGGTTTGAGGAGAGCGATCTACAGGCACGTTTTGATGGCTCTCCTGCTGTGTCGCTAAAAGTTTCGCGGGTGGGTGAAGAAGACATTATAGAAATCGCAGACCGTGTTAAGGCTTATCTAGAACAAGCACGTAAGGCAGTCCCTGAGGGCATCGCTATTACGATCTGGCAGGACGAATCCCAGGATCTTGTCGATCGCCTAGACGCCCTATCCCGCAACGCCCGCAGTGGCCTGCTACTGGTGCTGCTGGTCTTGACCCTGTTCCTGCGCTTTCGCCTAGCACTGTGGGTTGCCGCTGGTGTACCCGTCGCACTACTGGGCACCATTGCGATATTCCCGGCCGTCGGCTTGTCAATCAGCACCGTATCGGTGATGGGCTTTATACTCGTGCTCGGGATCTTAGTGGACGATGCTATTGTTGTGGGCGAACGGGTCTATGCACTCGAACAAGACGGCACTCCCCGAATAGAGGCCGCAACGAACGGCACATTGGATGTCTCATTACCCGTCATATTCGGTGTTCTAACGACCATGGCCACCTTTATCCCCATCCTCAATATTCCGGGCCCAATGGGCGGGTTTTATAAGCCCTTGGCCTATACTGTTATTGCCGCTCTAGCTTTCAGCGTCATCGAATCACAGTTGATACTTCCCTCGCACCTAGCACGCCGCACTGAAGAAATGGAACCCGGTACAAACCGTGTAGTCAATCGATGGCTCGCTCTACAGCACCGTATTTCAGGTTCGCTGCAAATCATGGCCACCCGGTATTACCAGCCGGCAGTAAACCTCGCCCTGCAATGGCGCTACCTCACGCTCGCATCTGGTGTTGTGATTCTAGCGCTAACACTATCCCTCTTCATCAGCGGACGCATGCAATTTCAATTCTTTCCGGCTGTGGAAGGCACCCATTTGTACGCAACTCTGACCATGCCCGAGGGGACGCCTGTAGAGAGCACCGCTTTAGCCGCGCGTCACATCGAAGCTGCAGGAGAACAGTTACGCAAGGAACTGGACCAGGACTTAGAAGAAGGTGAAGCCAGTAAAATCTCCCATGTCATCACTAGCATTGGCTCCCTAATACCCAAAGGCAGTATTGGCGGCCCAGGACGTGCAGCAAGCAACCTTGCTGAAATTGGCATCGAGCTCAACTTGCCGGGCGACTATTCAGGTGTATCGACCAGCACCTACGCCAATCGTTGGCGTGAACTGACCGGAAGTATTCCGGATGCTATCGAGCTTGGCTTTACATCGGAGTCGTTCGGTTTCGGCAAAGCCATTTCTATTGAGTTATATGGCAAAGATTTTGACCAATTACGCGATGCAGCAGCGCAATTGCGACTGGCACTGCAAACATACAACGGCGTCATGGACGTCAGCGATTCCTTTCGCGGCGGAAAGCAAGAGATCCAGCTCACCCTGCTGCCCGAGGCACGCCACCTTGGGCTGACCCTAAGCGACCTCGGACAGCAGGTAAGACAGGCATTCTACGGCTACGAGGCGCAACGTATTCAACGGGGTAAAGACGACATCCGCGTGATGGTAAGGTACCCGGAGGCGGAACGTCGCTCTCTCGGCAACTTAGAGGGCATGCGTATTCGTACCGCAGACGGCGTGGAAGTGCCATTCAACAGCGTCGCCAGAGCAACACTGGGACGAGGCTATACCACCATTCGTAGAGTTGACGGACAACGTGTTGTTACCGTGACCGCAGATGTCAATCGCACAATCACCACGCCTGAGGCAATCATCAGTACCGTCCAAAATAACGTGCTGCCAGACATTCTAAGTCGCTATTCCGGTGTCACCTACGGCTTGGCCGGAGAGGCAGAAGAGCGCAGTGCATCCATGGAAGCATTGCTAAGCAGCGCTCTACTGGCTTTATTGGTCATCTACGCGCTACTTGCGATACCGCTTCAATCCTATCTTCAGCCACTGATCATCATGAGTGTCATTCCATTTGGCGCCGTCGGCGCAATCATGGGCCACTACCTCCTAGGTATGGACTTGGTCTTTTTCTCTCTTCTGGGTATTGTCGCCTTAGCAGGAGTCGTAGTGAATTCCTGTCTGGTGCTGGTCGATCACATCAACAAAAAACGTCAAAGCGGATCAGAATTTATAGAGGTCGTGAGTCGTGCAGGCAGTGTTCGCTTTCGTCCTATTGTACTGACCAGCATTACAACATTCGTTGGTCTCATACCGATGATGGCTGACAAGACAATTTCTACGTCACTGTTCAAACCCATGGCAGTCTCTCTTGGTTTTGGCATACTGTTCTGCACCGTCATCACTCTGTTTCTGGTCCCCTGCCTGCTCCTCGTGCTGGAGGATTCTTTGCGCTTTCTGAAACGAATACGAAATACAGCCTGACGCTAACCCGGCAGTGACTTAATTTCAAAGCGTCCAAGACGCAAATAAACTGAAAGAAACTATCCAATTATTCATTTCAATTGATTTGTACTGTTCCCATTAATAGGCTATTTTTACTCCTCACCTCTTAGGTGATAAAAAAAATACCCTCTAGGAGACACGCAATGTCATTAAAGAACAGTAAAACCGAACAAAACCTTAAAGACGCTTTCGCTGGCGAATCCCAGGCCAACCGTCGTTATCTTTACTTTGCCGCCAAAGCGGATATCGAGGGCTATAACGATGTTGCCTCTGTATTTCGCTCTACCGCCGAAGGTGAGACTGGACACGCCCATGGCCATTTGGAATATCTGGAAGAAACCGGTGATCCAGCGACGGGGCTCCCCATCGGTCCAACGTCTGACAACTTGAAGGCTGCTATCGCCGGAGAAACGCACGAGTACACGGATATGTATCCGGGCATGGCCAAGACGGCACGAGACGAAGGCTTCGACGAGATTTCAGACTGGATGGAGACCCTAGCCAAGGCTGAGCGCAGTCATGCGAACCGTTTCCAGAAAGCGCTGGACAGTATGGACGACTGACTCTCTTTTATGCGGGTTAGCGAACATGCT
This sequence comes from Halioglobus sp. Uisw_031, assembly GCF_047729875.1. Taxonomy (NCBI): domain Bacteria; kingdom Pseudomonadati; phylum Pseudomonadota; class Gammaproteobacteria; order Cellvibrionales; family Halieaceae; genus Halioglobus; species Halioglobus sp. Uisw_031. Next base: position 2,052,592 of record NZ_CP159826.1, read on the forward strand.
AACCCGCGACTTCCCCGATAAACTTTATGACATACCGAGGCGCTGCATTGTGAGAGAAGGTAACCTCGAGGCCCCGACTCGCCATCCCATTGACTGGAAGTCTGAAGACTTCTGGGACAAGACAAGCCTGGAGAATGAGCTCGAACGCGTCTTCGATATTTGCCACGGCTGCCGTCGCTGCGTCAGCCTGTGCGACTCCTTTCCCACCCTATTCGACCTAGTAGACGAATCCTCTACCCTGGAAGTTGACGGTGTCGACAAAGCAGAGTACAGCAAGGTGGTCGACCAGTGCTATTTATGCGATCTGTGCTACATGACCAAGTGTCCCTACGTTCCTCCTCACGACTGGAACGTGGATTTTCCGCACCTGATGCTGCGAGCCAAAGCCATCAAGTTTAAAGAAGAGGGCGCAAAACTCCGGGACAGAGTACTGACCAGTACCGATACCGTATTCGCTATGACCTCAATCCCTCTTATCGATATCACCGTCAACGCACTCAACAGCAATGTCGGGTTTCGCAAGGTATTGGAGTCCACCGTGGGCATTCATCACAAGGCACCCATACCAAAATTCCACAGCAATACACTGCGTAAACAAGTTAAGCCCCTGATCCGTGACATTACTCCGACGGTCATAGGTAAAACCACAGGCAAGCTTGCGCTTTACGCCAGCTGTTACGGCAACTATAACAGCCCACACATCGGCACTGATTTCATCAAAGTTTTTCAGCATAATGAAATGCACATCGATATGGTCCCGAAAGAAAAATGCTGCGGCATGCCAAAGCTGGAACTGGGTGACTTGGAATCAGTGAACGCACTGAAAGAAGCGAACATACCGATACTGGCCGGACTGGTAGACGAAGGTTATGACCTGACTGCACCGATCCCGTCCTGCGTTTTAATGTATAAGCAGGAGCTACCCCTGCTCTACCCCGATGATCCTGACGTTATAAAAGTACAGGCTGCGTTTTTTGACCCTTTTGAATACCTGTGGCTGCGACACAAAGGCGGCGCACTGAAAATCGAGTTTCCTAATGCACTGGGTGATATCGCTTACCAAGTCGCGTGCCACCAACGCGTGCAGAAAATTGGATTGAAAACACGTGATGTACTGAATCTAGTGCAGGAAACAAACGTTACCGCACTGGAGCGATGTTCTGGTCATGACGGAACCTATGCGGTTAAAAAAGAAACCCACGATAAATCTGTAAAAATAGCGCGCCCCGTTGTGCGCAAGGTGGACCAGCAAGACCCGGATCACTTCATGAGCGACTGCCCAATGGCTGCCGCGCACATTACCAATCTATCAGAAAAAATTGATAAGACCGAACATCCCATGACGCTTTTGCGCATGGCCTACGGTCTATAGCTTCAGGAGACGTTTATGCCTAACCTGTCACGTGCCGACCTCTGGTCACTAGAAGAGTATGCCGAAATGCGCCCCACCTTTCGCGCACAAGTCATGGCGCACAAGAAAAAACGGCAGGTTTCTTTTGGGGAGCACGTCAGATTGTACTTTGAGGATGCACTCACCATTCGGTACCAAATTCAGGAAATGCTGCGGATTGAGAAAATCTTTGAAGCCGTAGGCATTAACGAAGAGTTAGAGGCCTATTGCCCGCTAATTCCAGACGGACACAACTGGAAGGCAACGTTTATGATCGAGTATGAAGATCCCGATGAGCGTGCCCGTCAACTCGCTAAAATGATAGGTATTGAAAATAAGATATGGCTACAGGTAGACGAGTGTGACCGCATCTACGCAATTGCTGATGAAGACCTATCACGTGACAACGAGGTCAAGACGTCCTCCGTCCACTTCCTCCGCTTTGAACTGACCCCGGCCATGATTTCTTCAGCTCACAGCGGGGGTAGCATTAGCGCCGGCATAGATCACTCCGCCTACTCGGTCGACACTTTTGAGCTGCCACCGGCAGTTCGAGACTCATTGGCTAATGATTTACAGAGTATTTTAACGCACCATTAGCCGCTAGTTTCGAGTCGATAGTAGGCGCATTTGCCCTGCAAGCCACTAAAACGCTGTTTATTCACGAGGGCCCATACGTTTTTTAGTATAGCGGGTCGCCACCGCCACCAGTGGATCGTCCGGCCAAGGGTGCTTGGGATAGCGACCCTTCATCTCGCGTTTCACATCATGATAGCTACTGCGCCAAAAACCGGCGAGATCTTGTGTTATCTGCAAGGGTTGCTGCCCTGGAGAAAGCAGATGTATCTGCAAGGCAACTAACCCGCCTGCGACGGTGGGCGTGTCCTCGCAACCGAACATTTCCTGTAATTTGACTGCCAAAACCGGTGGGGTTTGAGTGTAGTCGATCTCCACGCTGGACCCTGAAGGCGCTGCCCAACGTTCCGGGACGAGGCGCTCTAACTCCAATGGTAATGGCCAGGGTAACAGTACGCGCAGCATATCTTTTACATTCAGACTCCGAAAGTCCTCTAGGCGACGCACTGGGCCCAGATAAGGCAATAACCAAGACTCTAACGTGTCTAACAGTGCCTCGTCTGACAGGTCAGGCCAGGGATTAGCCTCCACGTCAGCCCCTGCTCTGTGCAACAGCATCACCCTGGCACGCCACTGCTGAACCTTTTTATTAAAGGACAAAATATCGATTCCTTTCTTGCGGACTACCGCCAACAATGCCGCTGAGCGCGCCTCGTCTGACACCTGCTCTAAGACGTCTGATGACAACAAAATACTGCCAATATGTGTACGTCGCTCGGCCATAAAGCGCTCTTTGCGATAATCCCACTCAACATTCTCTTGTTCAGAGACAAGGGTCAACAGTATTTCACCAAAGTTGACGGGGTCCAGCTCGCTCGCACTGTAGATGCGGTCAACAGGCTCTCCAACCTTCCCTCCCAATTCCGCCACCGCCAGCCATTCAGTGCCGGCTAAACTGTCGTCCACAGGCAGCACAGCACTGCGCCCGTTACTCAACTGATACGTATAACCATCACCATCCGCACGTAACCGAGCTATGCGATCTGGATAAGCCCTCGCCAGTAACACACTAATAATATTTTCCTGATCGACCGACAGAGTGATCGTTTCTGGCTTGTGTATTTCAGTCGCCATGCTTGCGAAGCGACGTGCCTGCTTCCATACCCGCTCGAACCAACCCTGCAGTTTATCTGGGCAGCGACTCTCCCCCATCAGCACTGCAACGGTGGTTGCTATATCAACACCCTGTTCGCCGAGGGGATTGCGCTCAGAAAGTATTGCTGCCAGTAAACACCCCATTTCTCTCGCTTGAATATCGCAACCGACCAATAGCATATGGGCCAGACGTGGGTGCATAGGCATTTGTGCCAGACGCACACCGTGAGGCGTTAGTTGCAAGCAACCCGCTTGATTCCTGAATGTTGCTCCGCACTGCTCCAGAATCGAGACAGCCTGAGCGAAAGGAGCTGCCGGCGGGGGATCCAGCCAGCGCAGTTCGCTGCCATCATCGACGCCCCAGGATAATAGCTGCAACGCCATCGGGGCCAGGTCTGCCTGAAGTATTTCAGGCAAGGCATGAGCCACCAATCTCTCATGCTGTTGCTCACTCCACAATCGATAACAACGCCCGGGGCCCTGTCGACCCGCACGGCCCTTGCGCTGCTCTGCAGACGCCCGTGAGATTCTTCTGGTGGCCAGCCGTGTCATGCCCGTAGCAGGATCAAATGCCGCTTCACGCACCAGACCTGAGTCCACCACCACAGTGATGCCCTCGATGGTCAGGCTAGTCTCAGCCAGATTCGTGGACAAAACGATTTTGCGCTTGCCATCGGGTGCCGGCAACAGTGCCTGCAGTTGGCGCTCTAGTGACAACCCACCGTAAAGCGGGGCTATCTGCAGCGGCTCTGCGGAATGCTCTAGAGCGTCAACCAGACCTCTTGCCACACTGCTGATCTCGCGTTGGCCCGGAAGAAAAACCAGGATGCTGCCCGCCTGCTCCTTGAGTACCCGCAGCACCACGTTGATTGTCGGTTGAACAATGGAATGACGTAACTGATGTGCTTCGCAATAGTGGGTTTCAACCGGAAACTGACGACCACTGGAGGTGACTATCGGAGCATTGCCCAGCAGCTTCGAGACTTCCTCGCCCGCGAGGGTCGCAGACATGACCAGTAGCTTTAACGCGGGGCCCTCTCTAAATACTTCGCGGCCGTGCAGTGCAAGCGCCAGACACAAGTCCGCATCGAGGTTACGCTCATGAAACTCATCAAATATAACCAAACCGACATCTTCCAGCCCTGGATCGCGCTGTAGCTGCTGCGTGAGAATACCCTCGGTAATCACTTCAATTCGAGTATTGTCGCTGACACACGTGTCCATCCGGATGCGGTATCCAACGGTCTGACCCACCGCGTCCCCTAGCAATTGCGCCATGCGCGAAGCAGCCGCCCTAGCCGCCATACGACGTGGCTCCAACACTAGAATTTTGCGCCCCTGCAACCAAGGTTGATCCAGTAATTCCAGCGGCACGATCGTGGTCTTGCCAGCCCCGGGTGGGGCCTGAAGTACGACTTCATTGCCTTCACTCATGCAACGTTTGAGTTGCTCGAGAACCTCGGCAATAGGGAGCTGGCTAATAACGTCAGAATACATACGCTAATCTTAACGGAGCTACCTCTTGCAGGCTATGGTATAGCATGACCCGACAGGGGTAAAAGCCTACATCAATACATCGAAAAACGAGGTCCGTATGGGTCTTGGTAAAGGGTGGCTTTGATATACGCGGCTGCTATGCTTAACGATCGTAAACTCGCCACGGCAGGATAACCACAATGACATCGCTTGTAGTGGGAGTTTTGCTGTTTGCTTGCGTGCATTCTATCCCCTCCCTGGCACCCTCTCTTAAGGCAAACGTGCTCACAAAAATCGGAGAAGACGCCTACAAAGGTATTTTCTCACTGCTTCTGCTCGGCGCTTTTGGCGTCATCATCGTGGGCTGGCGCAGCGTGGTACCGGAACCTATCTACCTTCCATTCCCTGCTTTGCATAAAGTTGCATTATCGCTGTTAGCCTGCGCTTTTTGGGTGATGGCGGCAAGCAAACGTCAGTCACGACTCAGATTATTGATCCGCCATCCAATGCTCAAAAAATAGTGTGTTAGCCGGGCTTTGAAAAAGGGTACTCGAAATCCAGACAGCGCTCGGTGTAAGTCCATAGCCGATCGGCCTCGACTGGGTCTTGGGCCCACGACTTTGGGCTACTGCGCTTACAATTAACAAAGTATTTTCCAGTTATTTCTGCGACCTCATCACTACAGCACAGATAAATCGAAGTCTCTGCTCCTTGATCCGGACTGCGGAAAAATGGCTTTAATAATCGCGGCAAATTGCGACTAAAAAACCCACCGTTCTGAGTGCCCAAAGAGGTAGCCACAGCACCGGGGTGTAGGCAATTTACGGTTACGCCCTGCCCTTCCAACTGCCCAGCAAGGTGTTTGGTAAACAGGATATTGGCCAACTTGGAACGCCCGTACTCACGAAAAGTACGGAAGTTTTTAGTGGCCTGCATGTCCTCATAGCCCATGCCCTTGACAAACGCATGAGCACCGGACGATACATTGACAATACGAGCCCGCGGCGTTTTTAGAAGCAGCGGCAATAACAGACCCGTGAGGAGAAAAGGGGCGAAATGATTTACCGCCAGCGTCTCTTCATACCCGTCTACAGTCTCCTTGCGAGATGTATTTACAACACCGGCGTTATTCAGCAGCACATCCAAAGATTCTACTCGCGCCAGAAACGCCTCCCCGGCCCGTCTCACACTGCCTAAGTCCGCCATGTCCATAAGGATAATATCTGGCGTTAAGCCTCCCTCAGCGACAATCTCCCGCTGCAAATTTTCAGCTTTTTCGAGATTGCGACAAAATAAAGTGAGTTGCGCCCCCCGTCTGGCAAACTCCAGACTAGCAGAACGTCCGATTCCGGCGGTTGGTCCGGTTATAGCGATATGTTTGCCTTGCACGATTGCCTCCCCTCCATAATTCAACATCACAGCGCACTTTAGCCGAAAATAGCCTGCGCTGAAAGCTCACAAGACATTGCTACACTATGATATTTAAACCTGCATCGCTATAATCGCTGCACTTTGAAAGGTGCCCTCAACATGTCGCTATTTGGAAAAAATAATACACCCCTCAGCGAGCCGTACAGGCTGCAACGTCACATCAAGCAAGCGCTTGCCGCAAAAGCCCCGAGCGGACTGGATGTCGAAATTGCTTACCAGATAGTCAAGCGTGTATTCAATCCGAGGGTAGCCGGCGCCCAAAACATTCCCAAGGAGCCATGTCTTTTTGTGGGAAATCACTCCCTATTTGCTCTGGACGGCGCCATCATAAGACCCCTATTTCTAAAAGAACTACAGCGCTTTCCGCGCGCTATGGGGGATAAATTTCTGTTCAGCATTCAACGTGTAGCCGACATTCTAGTGAAACATGGCATTGTCATGGGGCACCCTGAAGTATGCAGTGCCTTAATGGACGATCGACAGGATCTATTACTCTTTCCCGGCGGCGCCTATGAATCAGTCAAACCCAAGTCTAAACTGTATGAATTGCAGTGGAAAGAACGCTACGGCTTTGTAAAACTGGCGGCCACACACGGCTACACGATTATGCCATTTGGACTGGTAGGCCCGGATGATTTCTATGGACACCTCATGGAGGGACAGGACCTACCCGATTCCGCATTGGGAAAATTGCTAGCTCATATCGGCCTACTGAATGATAATACTCGCTCCGATATCGTCCCACCCATTCCTATTGGCTCACTTGGGACACCGCTCCCTAAACCCCAGCGTTGCTATCTCGGCTTTGGGGAACCCATCAATCTATCGCGGCATAAAGGTAAAGCGCTGCCAAAGAAGACCCTGCTATCTGTTCGCGCGCAGGTGGCGCAGCAGATAGACACTCAGCTCGCAGAGTTATTGTTAATCCGGGAACAAGACAAAGGAAAAGACAGTTTACTACGGCGTCTTCTCACCCTTTAAATCGCCTGTCTATTCACTCATTACCCGCGCAAGCCGCTCTGGATGACGCCATGTCCCACCGAGCAGCCGGCCCAAGTAAAGAAGGCCCAGTATGATCAGCATAGCAACGAACACCCACCAGGAAACCCGTGGCCCATAGCCATACACAACAATCACACCATATTGGGCCAGCAGCATCAACCAGTGCATAGAAATCGACGTTACCATGATCCAGCGCGTGTCCCCTGCACCCCGAAGCGCGCCACCCGCAACTAGAATAGTCGCATCTGCTAGCATGTAGGTGACTAGACCGATCATCATGTCGCTAGCGAGTTCACGTATCGCAGCAAAACTTTCTCCCGACGTCTCAAATACACCAATCAGATTGTCACGAAATACAAGGAAGACGACAGCCAGCACGCCCGAGTAGCCCAGCCCGACAATGAATCCTGAAGAAATCACCTGGTTTGCTCTTGCCATACTCCCCCCGCCTACTAAGCGACCGATGAAGCTCATCACACCAATATTTAACCCGATCATTGGAATGAACGAGAGCATGTCCCAGTTGAACACGATCGCCATGGCAGCACCCTGCACCACGCCGTAGGATTGAAACAAAAGTAAAAACAGGTTGAAGCTGGAGGTATTCATAAACGACTCCAATCCCGATGGCATACCCAAACGCAGGTAGCGACGCATGATACCTCTGTCCAGGCGCCAGGACTGCGCCACGGAAAACTGGCGCTGATGCTCCGCTGACAGATAAAAATACAGGAAGACACTGATGCCGAATACGGTAGCAACGATAGTCCCCAGAGCCGCTCCCGCAATGCCCATCTCGGGCATGCCGAGATTACCAAATATAAGCGCCCACGACAGCGGAACATTGAGAGCGGCGCCTGACAAATCCGCGACCATGACAACGCGAGTGCGCCCAATGCCAGCGAAATAGGAAGCCAAGCACGCCTTGAGTAACGTGAAAACACTCCCGCCCATGAGAATATAGAAATACGTCTGTTCTAGCGGCACTTGAGCAGGCGCGTGCCCAAGCATGCCAAAAGCCTGACCACCGAAGTAGGTCATCACCAGTAAAAATGGCACACTCCCCACCACGATCAGGCCACCCTGAGTGGTTACCAGTGAGCACTTGGCCAATTGTCCTGCCCCGAAGTACTGCGCAACCAGGGCGTTACCGTAGGTTATCAGCCCCATAAACAGCGAAAAACAAAAGAACGCCGCCACACCACCGCCCAATGACGCCGCAATATGTGTAGCATCGATATAAGACATGAAAAAACGGTCGGTGAAGACCATGACCGCAAATGCACCCTGCGACACCATCATGGGCAACGACAATTTGAGCAGTTCTCGGAGGGTAGTTAAGGAAAGTATCTTCAATGGAGAGGGGGAAACCTGTTTTTCTGGGCTGCCTTTCAGCGCCAAAGTATATTGTAACAACCTAACTACACGGTCAACAGAAATGGCACAGAATCGTCAGGGATTAAAGCTGCTTTTAAGCTCGGCCCAATCTGCGGACGAAGCCATTACCTCACGAAGGTTTTGAACGAAAAAAATTTAAACTGTTTTGTTCAAAAAATACCCAAGCAAACGCCGAGGCACTATATAAATAGTATATCTGATGAAAAAAAATTGCGCACAAAGCAAACAGGAATCCTCCTCTTCTGTTGAAAAAGACGGTTATCTCACGATTGGCTAAAAGCACTAACAATCCTAAAAATAACACCCAAATCGGACTAATATAACCTGCAAGAGAAACCAGTATCGCGAGAAATAATGTGCCTGCTAACACCGCTCGTGCCTGCTCCGCCACACCGACATTGAGATCGTTGGGTATACCCTCCCCGGAGGTTACAATCAGGCGTGACCAAGGTATTGCGCGCCTGAATATCTCAGTGTGAATGAGGTTCCAAAAGCGCCACACTTTCAGATGCGTACATTGCACGTCTCGCAACAGGCGTATCCGACCACCCGCTTTTATCATGCGGTGCCCAAGCTCAATATCCTCAATAGATGGGTACTGATAGCGCTCGACATCGAAGCCGCCGCAACTAAGGAAAGTGGTGCGCCTAACCGCACCGCACCCAGACCAAAAGGTGTGCGCTTCATCCTTCGCACGATTATGATAATAGTGATGTACAAGATTTTTGTACTGGGAAAAGAAGTTTCTCGCCGGCGGATTACTATCGTAGGATCCAAATACCGCAACAATTTGCTCCACGTCAAACCCGATGCCCAGACGTCTCGCCGCATCTGAATGCACCACTACGTCTGCATCGACAAACCAGAGTATATCGCCAAGCGCAGAATTTGCAGCCTGATTTCTGGCCCCTCCCGGCCCGAGGCGGCCGCCGGAGGACAGCACCTTAGCCCCCATAGACTCCGCCATCTGTTTACTTCCGTCTGTTGAACCATCATCAACCACAATGACTTCAAGGATCTCTCCTCGACACATCATCTCAACTAGCGGGGGCAAGCTCTGAGGTATAAACTCGGCGCCGTTGTAGACTGGCATAATAACGCTGATACGCCTATCCAAGTCATTGACTTGAGCCTCCGAAAGATCTGTTGTTTCGTCGCTATTCAATGCGTGATACGCCAATAATGTTTCGCTTGGTGAGCTCTAGTAGATACACTGTTTCGCCCCATTTCTTCATCATAGCATCAAGATAAGTGAGGGTTACCTGCGCGGCATGCCACTAGGATTCCTCGAGCAAAACGGCCAAACCAGCGATCGTTCCACCAGCAGGTTGCGTCAATGCCGAGATTCACTCGTCGCACGTTTATTATATTTATAGCAAAATCAACCACTAACCACAGGTGAGGAACCCCATTATTAGTCACTCTCTTCCTCTAACTTATAGAAATCGCGTTTTGAATCGTTTGAACGCTTAATCTCCTGGTATTCAGGCTCAGTGTTGACATCCATATGGTCGACATCATAACCAAGAATTTTTCGACCCAACAGCAACCCCATCTCAATGGAGTGGTCGGCGTTATTGTAGCGATGCGTTCCCCCTCGTCCAACGATATGCAAACCTTCAAATTGTCCAAGGAAATCATTGATCAGGCCGATTTTATCAGCATATTCAAGATCGTAGACTGGATAAGCCTGTAAAGTCCGGACACAGGAGAAATCAATCACATCTGAGGTCTCAATAAATTTAAGCTTTTTCTTCAAGTCATCAATACATCGCTGGCCGACCTCTTCATCAGTCATATTCCAAATATGATCATCCTTAGTGCAGAAACACTCCAGTACTAATGAGGTAGTGGATTGATCAGGAATCATCGCAGGACTCCAATTCTTGGGCTCATGCAGACGCCCAAAAAGAATGTCCTCATCCTGAACATAGAGCCAGGTGTCGATAGACACTCTTTCCTTGCTGAGAATAAGATTGACCGTAATCAATGCGCGGAAACTAAGTCCTTTAGCAGCATCAATCACCTTCTGATCACACGCGGGCTCCATAATCCGCGGCAACACACCCAAAGGGATAGTTGAAACGACAGTAGTGGCCTTTATTGAATACTCCTCACCGTCGGGCTTACGGTAAACTATCTCAAAATCATTTGGCCCAACATATTTTATCCTAGTGACAGTTGACCCAAGTAAAACAGAATCAGGACCGGTCTTGGCGACAATATCTTCTGCCATTCTCTGAGGGATACGGACGTAACCATCACGCGGATACATGAATTCTTCTATCAGACTTTCATTGTCCGACTTAGTCTTCATTAACGATTCCTGAATTACCGTCCAGATAGACAAACCGGCGCTGCGCTGCGATACCCAGTCTGAGGACAGCTTCTCACAGGGGAGTCCCCACACCTTTTCACTGTAACGGCGAAAGAACATGTCGTATAACTTGCCGCCAAACTGCGCCACGTAGGCGTCCTTCATATTGTTAATCGACTTGTCGAAAATAGAATACTGTAATGCGGACCACAGATAGGTAAGACCTGCATGTATGATCGTAGGAATACCGGCATTCTTAATCACGTTGAGAATGCTAATGGGATACAAGTAATAGCCGCCATCGTAATATATGCGGCTGATACGCTGCACCCAGACGACCTCATCACCCATCAGCCTCCGAAACCAATCGTTCAAATCTTCGTTTTTGCTAAACCAACGATGGCCTCCAAGATCGAATTTGTAGCCTTTGTAGTTATTTGTATTGCACAGTCCTCCGACAAAATCATTTCGATCTAACACCGACACTTTGACACCACTAACGCTCAATTCGTGGCCCGTGGCAAGCCCTGCAGGACCGGCGCCGAGGATAACAACGTGTTCATTCGTATTCATATCTACCATGCCATTAAGACGTCTTATGCCGAATTTTAACTAACTTGTTATATACCGTAGCAAGCAACAAGCATGACAGGAAAACCAGGCCAAATAATTCAATTGCGCCCCACAATCCACCCATAATACTCACGCTGTAGCCTGGTATATAATTTGAAAAAAGCGCTGCATGAACACTCTCCCCTGCTGTGCCTCGCACCACTAGCCAAGCTGTCGAAGCAAACAGGCTTAAGGCGGAGATAGAGCCTATCGCCACCCCGAGGCTAACGCCATGAAGTTGCAATATGGATGGCTTCAGGACTGGATTCGCGGCCGAAACAGGACTCAGCAATAGGGCCGATATCCGTGTGCCCAATACTTTTCCATAGACTCTGTAACTCAACCAACTGCAGGTGCCAAAATATATAAAAGCCCAGAATGCGCCAATCCACGCTCCAGCACTGGACACAGAATATCCCGGAAAGAAAATGGCTAGTAATCCTAGATAACCACCGGAGTCACCACCCCATTTTACAATGGAGGCTTGTGTAGCAATATAAATGACTACTGCAGCCAAAGTCCCTGCGGTGAGTCCAAGTATACGCGCATTAAATCGGATCGCTGTTTTGAGCAACTTGAGGTTGACTCGATCGACATCGTGATTCATGGCTTTCATGTTTTGGTGTTCCCCACTTGAGTTATTGCCTCAATCTGCCAACTCCGCTGAACTAATTAACATCACACCAAGGGCGAAGTAATGCGTCAAGTTCCAGTATACCCCGGCAGAGAAACCCGCAAGCGCACCAAACAGGAAACCATAACATGCACCAATAAGAGCACCCACCCAGCTAACGCTATAGCCTGGAAGATAATCAGACAGATCTGACAGATGCTCGCCTACAGGATAATTCTCCGGGGCAGTCTGCATTAACAAAACCGCCGTCGCCAAAAAAAATAATAACGAACATAGCGACCCCACGGCAACGCTCATAGCCACAACGTCCATCTTGGCAAATACCGCCGACAAAATTTCATGATCTCGAATCGGGCGACTCATGGCTTACACGCCTCCTGTTATATAGGGTTTTATTTTATTACAAAAATCCTGTTACGACGACCGAATAAACCGATCCACCTCTTGTGTGGACAGCACTGAAAACTGATATTCTATTCAATGGCGATGTCACTCTATATCGCTAAAGGTTAACGATGGCATACTAGGCCCTAAAAAAGAAGGCCTTCAGGCATGCCCAGCCCAAAACGGACGTAAAAAATAGGCATTTTTACATCAGATAACGAATAAACACGTCGCCGTGAACTCTACACTAACGGATCGCCCCAATACCGACGGCCTCACGCACCTTACAGATCATTTCCCCACTGTACTGTCTTGCACGCTGCGCACCCTGGAGTAAAACAGCCTCTATGTGTCCGGGATCATCCATCAGCCGCATATAGTTATCCCTGGCGTCGGCAAGCTCACTGTTAATGAGTTCAAATAGCTGCTTCTTGGCCTCGCCCCAAGCAATACCAGCCTGAAACTCGTTTCGCATTCTCGCCGTTTCTTCGACAGATGCAAACGCTGCCCAAAGCTGGAAAACAGTAGAATCATCGGGATCCTTGGGAACCCCAGGCTCCAAAAGATTGGTTCTAATTTTATTGATTGCTTTACGCAACGACTTCTCCGCCAAAAACAAGGGAATGGTATTGTTATAACTCTTACTCATCTTACGACCGTCAGTCCCTTGCAAAACAGCACCATCCTCATCGACTACTGCCTCCGGCAGGCTGAACACATCGGTAAAATTGTGGTTAAATCGCTGAGCAATATCTCGTGCCATTTCAACGTGCTGAATCTGATCCCGCCCCACTGGAATTTTCGCGGCATTAAACATTAAAATGTCAGCGGCCATCAAAACAGGGTAACTAAACAATCCCATGGTAACGGCGATGTCCGCATCTTCGCCCGCCTCTTCATTCGCTTGAACAGCTGCTTTGTACGCATGCGCGCGATTCATCAGTCCTTTAGCAGCACTGCAACACAGTATCCAGTTCAGCTCACTAATTTCAGGGATATCGGACTGGCGATAAAATATAGCTTTTTCAATATCTAATCCCAGAGCAAGCCAGGTCGCTGCAATTTCCTTACTTGACTGGCGAATCAGCGCGGGATCACGACACTTGATCAATGCGTGATAATCAGCGAGAAAGAAGAATGACTCTGACAACTCGTCACGCGATGCGAGGATCGCAGGACGAATCGCTCCGACATAGTTGCCTAGATGCGGCGTGCCCGTCGTGGTGATACCTGTCAGTACGCGTTGCATGGCCATGGATTTTCATACCGTCGAAAACGGTCTGAATGATACTGAGTTTAACCCCTATTGGCTATCCTGAACCACCGCGACTTGGCGAAAGACACGTTCATACCTAGGCGCCATTGGGCCCAAACCAAAGCAAGACACATCAGGATGCTGCGCGACGTGTAATCGCGGCTCTGCTGCCATTTTCAGTATCAGAGCCACAGCGGCATCAGCTTCCCGCTCGGGATCATTCGGGCAGGAGTCGTACCGGTTCACCGCTGGATACATTTCTGGATACGCAAGGCGGTCCGGAACAATGGGATGGCATCTATGTGCAACCGCTTCCAGTACAGCCAACCCCTGAAATTCATGGATGGCCGTCGACAGCACCGCATCGGCAGCCTGCAACAGTGCCCGATACTCTGTAACGCAGTCCACATAACCAAACTGCACCAGACGATGTCCAAATAGTGACTTTATTTCACTAAATACCGCCGGAGACACCCGGAATTGCTGTCCCGTCATTGCCAGCTCATAATCCAGTGATTCAGCCTCCAGTCGACGCAAGATGCGCAGCAAGCCTTCCCCGCCTTTATCATGTTCAAAACGTCCAACCCACAACAGACGAAAAGGCCGATCAATAAGACGCTCTGATGCACCTGGCCATAGTGGTGCCACCGACTCATAATCGCGCGAGTCGAACGGTACCGGGAGTATCGTTGCCCTCGCCCGAAGCATTAGCGCAACACCTGGCGGCACCCGGTCAGGTAATTTACTCATAAGATCAGAGCAACCTGCCAAGAACGAATCTCGGTTATAGCCTGAGTTAAACACGATACGGTCAGCTGCCAGCGCCGAATAAATACTGGTCATCTGGGCTTCCAGTAGGCTGTGCTTTTGTTGGTCCTGAGGATACTCAAACTGATTTTCGTGAAAATAAACAATCGTTGGAACCCGGGCAAGTGCGGGAACCAGGCCCCGTAACGTCGCCAAATCAACCATGGATGTGGCTACCACAAGGTCATAGGGCTGCTCCAGCGTATCCCGTTCGGCGATCGACCAGAATAGTGCATTGCCACGCACTCGCCAGCTAAAGTGCCGTGGAGGAAGACTGAGCACTCGCCACTGCCACTGCGCAAACATTGCCTGCAAACTTTGTTGCCAGTGCACATGACTCTGCGCCGCATATGCCGACAACACGAGGACGTTCATTGCGTGCGCTCAAATCGCAGAAAGCGGCCCAGGATGGCTATAGAAACGGCGCAAAATACGGGCAAGGTTCCAGCCGTCTTCTGCGCCGGCTAATTCGCGGATAGAGTGCATGCCCAGTGTGGGCACACCAATATCGAGGGTACGAATACCGGTGGCACCCGCACTAATTGGGCCAATGGTACTGCCACACGCCATGTCATTGCGCACTACGAAAGACTGCACAGGGACCGCTTCAAGCGACGCCAGTATTCTAAACAGACCGCTGGTTTCACTATTTGTGGCATAACGCTGGCTGGCATTAACCTTGATGACCGGCCCGCCATTTAAAAGTGGCCCGTGATTTTGGTCATGGCGATCGGCGAAGTTCGGATGTATTGCATGAGCATTGTCTACAGAAATCATCATCGATCGCTCGGCGAGCGCAGCATAATTTGTAGCGTTTCCAGCAAGACGATTAAGCACGGATGTCAGCAACGGTCCTCCTGCACCGGATGCTGAAATACTACCGACTTCCTCGTGGTCATTGCAAATTAGTAGGCTGCTCTGTGCACCGCTGCTTTCAAGCAAGGCCTGCAAACCAGTAAAGCAACTAAGCAGGTTATCCAGGCGCGCCGAAGCAATGAACTCCTGTCGCAGGCCGATCAGCGACGGAGCTTGAGTATCGTAAAATGATAATTCATAGTCCAACACCTGACACGCCTCCCACTGGGGATGCTCTAATACCAACCGTGCGTAAAGAAGCGCCCGAAAATCCAGCACCTCACCCTCACTCAAGCGAGACAATATAGGTACTATATCCGTCTGTGAATTCACCTCTCGCTTCGTGTTGGCCCCACGATCAAGATGGATAGCGAGACTAGGAATAGTCGCTATTGCGTCGCGAAAATCAACCAGCGCCACCCGCAGCTGACCATCCTGACACTGGAAACTGACTCTGCCAGCGAGTGATAAATCACGGTCAAACCATGGATTAAGTAGTGCCCCGCCATAAACCTGTACGCCAAGCTGAAACAAGCCCTGAGACTGAATTTCAGGCGTTGTTTTGACCATCAAGCAAGGACTATCCGTATGAGTACCCACCATGCGCATGCCTGCATTGGGCACATCCTCCTGTCCTGAGACAAACGCCACAATCGAGCTGTCGTTTCGCGTCAGGAAATATTTTCCACCCGCCCTGACATCCCATTCGACATCGTCTGTCAACCGGACAAATCCTGCCGCTGTTAGACGCTGAGCCATTTCCGCCACAGCGTGAAATGGCGTGGTTGCTGCCGCTAAAAAATGGCATAGCTGCCGGTTGAACTCATGCTGATTCATTGTCGCTCCCTATTCTGTCTAGCGGGTGTAAGTGAGAAAAACTATACCAACCACAATACATACAATATCGCGGCCAATACTATCCTGTAATACACAAAAGGCATGAAGCCTACTCTGTTAAGCAAACGCAAGAAAATGGCTATGCAACAATAGGCCGCAAGCCCGGAAACGAGCGCGCCCAACCCTAGAGACGCCCAGTCGACTGCAGCAGCACCATCAGCAAGCTCCCAGGCCTTTAGCAGACCCGCACTGGCAATAATGGGTATCGATAGCAGGAAAGAAAAACGGGCCGAAGCCTGTCGATTCATTCCCAACAGCAACGCAGCCGTCATTGTTACGCCCGAACGTGAGACACCCGGCACTAAGGCCAGAACCTGAGCGCAACCAATGAGAATGGCCATAGTCAATCCGAGGGTGCGCCCAAATTCTGTTGCCGTGGTCCGACGATCGGCTATTCCCAATAGCACACCAAAAAGCAGCGTAGTCGTGGCTATAACGGGCAGCGTCCGCAAGTTTATTTCTATAAAATCACCCGCAAGAAGCCCAACCACACCCGCTGGAACCGTTGCCAGCGCGAGATACCACACCAAGCGACTATCGTCACAAGCGGGGGCGCCTGCGAGCGAACGCAACCAACGATCGGCCATGCGCAGCAGATCCTCGCGATAATAAAACAACACCGCCATGAGAGTGCCTACATGCACTGCAACGTCAAAGGCCAACCCTTGGTCAGCCCAGCCCAATACCAAAGAAGGAATCACCAAATGGGCCGAGCTAGAAATTGGAAGAAACTCGGTCAAACCCTGCACGAGGGCAAGGAATAACGCTTGGTAGATGTCAATCACGCTGGCTTTCCCTGCTGTGCTAGTTTTTTCCAAGAAATTTCGTCACGCACATAGACGGGCTGTACTTGCCAGGGGGACTGAATCTCGCCATTTTGGAATTTGGCCAGTGCAAGAGGAATGATATCCCTTGCCATAGGCACGATATCGATGAGCGTTGCAACGACTGTCACACGCAGAGCCTCTGGAAACTGTTCCAAAAAGGGACAACCGTCGCCCACCACTGTTAAGGGTCCGGGCTTATCAAGTGCGAGATCTGCTGGCGCACAAGCCCACGGTCCTTCACGCAGCAAAGCCAGTTCATCCTCGTACTGATAAACTGCGCTGTAAACCTCATTAATCCGAGCATCAAGAGTACACAGTACATTGTCATTAGCGCTCACGTCACCGCGTCTCCAGGCGTTTTGCGCCAAAACCGCTAACGTGGGAACGGCAACAGCTGGCAAACCACAGCTGTAAGCCAATCCCTGAACCGCACTGGCTGCTATACGCAAACCCGTAAAGGAGCCTGGACCGCATCCATACGCGATAAGTTCTATGCCCTGCTCCTTCAAAGTACCACCGGGCAACAGTTCTTCCAGCATCGAAAAAATCAACTGGTTGTGCTGCCGTGGCGCAACCTCATAGCGCTCCCTAATCTGCCCATCGATAGAAACAGCGACGGAACAAGTGTCAGTCGCGGTTTCAATGGCCAAAATCCCCGTCATAGTCCTCCCCCTACAAATGTGCTGGCCTATACTCATTACAAAGCCAAGCTGTTACGGTGTCATGATGTAATTATCACACACTCATGTGTGGGTAAGAACTCCCCTTAGACTAAAACACTATAGCCAGCCCTCTCCTATGAAGCAAAAACTCAACGTCACAGGACTTATTCTTGCAGGAGGTGCCGGACGCCGCGTCGGAAGACGGGACAAAGGTCTAATTACCTGGCAGGGAAAACCACTTGTTGCTCACGTCAGCAACTGCCTCAAGCCTCAAGTTTCAGAACTGCTGATTAGCTGCAATCGCAACTTTGCACGTTATGGGGAATTTTCTACGCAAACCATCACCGACAATCGCGAGGATTTTCAAGGCCCGCTCGCGGGCCTAGAAGGCGCATCCGCTTTCATCCTCACCGATTTTCTCGTGGTAGTCAGTTGTGACACACCGCATCTGCCAAAAGATCTCGTGAGTCGTCTCATCGCTCCACTTTCAGGTAGCACTAATGACTCTCCGGAAATCAGCTATGTGCACGATGGAGTGCGGGCACAATATTTGTGTGCTGCAATGCGCCGTGATTGCCTAACGTCCGTTACCCACTATTTGAACGAAGGTCATCGTGCTGTGCGAGACTGGTACAAAACTCGACATGCCGTTACGGTGGATTTTTCCGACTGCGAATCAAGCTTTAGGAACTATAATCGGCTGGCATAGATGGATGCGCTGACCTGACATCTCGAAGTACGCGACTGATTTTTATAACCTCTAACGAAAAAACCCGCAGAGATTGCTCTCAGCGGGTTATTTATAAGCTCTACAGCTCTATCTCTTCTTGCCTTTCGCTTTAGGCTTGGCTTTCGCTTTAGGCTTGGCTTTCGCTTTGGGCTTGGCTTTCGCTTTAGGCTTGGCTTTCGCTTTAGGCTTGGCTTTCGCTTTGGGCTTGGCTTTCGCTTTAGGCTTGGCTTTTGCTTTAGGCTTGGCTTTCGCTTTAGGCTTGGCTTTCGCTTTAGGCTTGGCTTTTGCTTTAGGCTTGGCTTTTGCTTTAGGCTTGGCTTTCGCTTTGGGCTTGGCTTTCGCTTTAGGCTTGGCTTTCGCTTTAGGCTTGGCTTTCGCTTTGGGCTTGGCTTTTGCTTTAGGCTTGGCTTTCGCTTTAGGCTTGGCTTTCGCTTTAGGCTTGGCTTTTGCTTTAGGCTTGGCTTTTGCTTTAGGCTTGGCTTTTGCTTTAGGCTTGGCTTTTGCTTTAGGCTTGGCTTTCGCTTTAGGCTTGGCTTTCGCTTTAGGCTTGGCTTTTGCTTTAGGCTTAGCTTTTGCTTTTGTTACTTTTTTCTTAGCAGTTGCCATTACGCATCTCTCCAGACTGTTGATGAGGGTACCGCGTTGTTAAAAGTAACAACAATGCAATAGAGATACAACAGTCAAAATTGTAGAAAATTCGCATCTATGAAACACGAAATTCCACTACTTTTTTTCAGAAAGAAACATTATGCACGTCAACTTTTTCTTTATTATATTTTACGGCGTATTTGCGGCTAAGAATTTAGGGATGAACACAGTGTTTGCCGAATGTTTTCAACACTACCTTGGCCTTCGATCGTGTGGTAACGGGGAGCTAGTTCGCCGGTCATATTTTGATAAAAATCGATCAGCGGACTTGTTTGCTCATGATAGATATCCAATCGTTTTCGCACAGTCTCTTCGCTATCATCATCCCGCTGAACCAGAGGCTCACCCGTATCATCGTCCAGCGATTCAGTCTGCGGTGGATTGTATATCACATGATAAACACGACCCGACCCTGGATGCACTCGCCGACCACTCAGGCGCGCCACAATCTCGGCGTCTTCTACCGCAATCTCCACCACGTGATCAATAGCCACTCCGGCATTCACCATGGCCTGAGCCTGAGGGATTGTGCGGGGAAAGCCATCAAACAAAAAGCCGTTGGCACAGTCCGGCTCAGCAATTCGACCTTTGACCAGCCCGATAATGACCTCATCTGAAATCAGTCCGCCTGAGTCCATCACGGCCTTGGCTCGCAGCCCTAGTTCAGTCTCCGCTTTTACCGCCGCACGCAACATATCTCCGGTAGAAATTTGAGGGATACTGAATTTTTCACAAATGAACTGAGCTTGAGTACCTTTCCCCGCGCCTGGAGCGCCTAATAAGATCAATCGCATTTGAAAACGTCCTCGCCTGTGTATCGCTGCAGAAAAATATCTATCGCTGTGGTGTAAATCGGAGCATGAAAGGACGATAACCATACACAGCGGATGGAAAGGTTACAAGCACCGCCTCTAGCCACCCAAATCATCTTTCGCTAGGCGCCACAGTCGATCGAATTGCTTTTCACTCATTGCTGATAAGGCCGCGCCATTGTCCGCGACACGTGCCTCCATATTTTGAAATCGTCGCTCAAATTTTGCCGTGGAATGACGCAATGTCTCTTCTGCATCCAAGCCAAGATGTCGGGCAAGATTCACACAGCTAAATAATACATCACCCATTTCATCGTTTATTCCTTCTGCGTGCTCACTGTTCAACGCCTCACGCAACTCATCCAGCTCCTCCTGCACCTTGTCTAGCACAGCATGTGTATCAACCCAATCAAAGTTTACCTGCGCTGCCCTTTTTTGCACCTTCTGCGCACGAGGCAATGCTGGCAGTGCGCGTGGCACATCTGCCAATACACCCGATTGGTTCTTTTCGTCCCGTTCAAGCTGCTTGATCTCCTCCCAGTGACGCCTGACGTCTTCTACCGAACTACGGTTGGATACGATCCCTTCGATTTCTCCCTCTGCAAAAACATGCGGATGCCGTCGGATCAGTTTCTCCACCAGCGTTTGAACAATGTCATCGAAGGAAAACACATTTTTTTCTCTGGCCAATTGCGCATAAAACACCACCTGAAACAACACATCGCCAAGCTCTTCGGCAATATGGTCAAAGTCTTGATCCTCTATCGCCTGGGCCAATTCATAGCACTCCTCCAATGTAGACGGCACGATGCTATGGAAATCCTGACGGATATCCCAGGGACAACCGCTCTCAGGGTCTCGCAGTCGCTGCATTACTCGCAATAGGTCTGAAAGCGAGTAGTGTATACCGTCCATTTTTCACTCCTTACTCTGTTACACGCACCGCAGAAGATACATTTTAAGGTGATTGATACGCTCCAATAATTTGAACAATGACCCAAGACCGGACACTTCTATACGTAGCAACGGGTGGCAGTGCTGGCCAGATTATTCGCCTGGATGTTACTCACGCCCTCGTCATTGACGATGGTGTGTGGACGCATCTGAACCATTTCCACTTTTCCCCTTACCCGCTACCGAAGACCCCAGTGGAAAGGTAGCGATCACCGCGGTCGCAGATAATCGCAACAATTACCGCATTTTCGACCTCAAGGGATAGTCGCAGTGCGGCAGCGACAGCACCTCCTGCAGAAACGCCACAAAAAATCCCTTCCTGAGCAGCCAAGCTGCGCATAGCCAGCTCTGATTCCTGTTGCGAAATATCTATTACCCTATCGACTCTAGACGCCTCAAATATCTTTGGCAAATAGGCCTTGGGCCAGCGACGAATCCCAGGAATACTGGACCCTTCCAGCGGCTGTAACCCTACAATCTGTACCTCGGGGTTTTGTTTTTTAAGATAAGCAGAAGCGCCCATGATAGTCCCAGTCGTACCCATGGAACTCACCAGATGAGTAACCGTTCCGTCAGTCTGCTGCCATATCTCCGGCCCGGTACCCTGAAAGTGCGCGAGTGGATTATCTGGATTACTAAACTGATCCAGGACTGTGCCCTGGCCTTCAGCCTGCATTTTCATGGCCAGGTCACGAGCACCCTCCATGCCCTCCTCCTTCGACACTTCCAGCAACTGTGCCCCGTACGCAGACATCGCCTGTTTACGCTCCAGGCTCATATGCGAAGGCATAATCAAAATAAGACGGTAACCCCGTATAGCCGCGACCATTGCCAGTGCTATACCGGTATTACCACTGGTCGCCTCTATTAGCGTGTCACCTGGCTTTATGTCTCCGCGCGTTTCGGCCTCCGCAATCATACTGAGCGCTGGACGATCCTTGACTGATCCAGCCGGATTATTGCCCTCCAGCTTGGCGAGAAGGGTATTACTGGTAGCCCCAGGCAAGCGCTGAAGGCGTACCAGTGGTGTATTGCCAATACAGGCTTCAATAGTGGGGTAATCAGGCATAGCGATAGTGCCTCAGAATGGACGTGTGATTATATAGAACTTTGACCGCATGAGGCCATGTCGGATTCGTCAGAAACATGGGCAACCCGTCTATCTTATCGACATTGAAATCACGATGGATCCCCACTCACATAGGGCTTGGAGGGCGCCTCTTGGTGTTTCGCAGCCACCGTCGCTTTAACACGAAACAATTCACGACTGTGCAATGGCATATCACCTAGATGCACCGCCAAAACCTCTCTTAAAAGCAGTTTGGCCGTAAGCCGCACAGCCCCCCCGAACTCGCCGGATTCCATCGTTAACAAATCAGATCCTCGATAGGTTGCAGAACAATCAGTGGCATCGCCACTAGCGACCAGACCGCAATCGGGGTCATAGCGATAGCGCAGCGTGTCATCAACTGGCTCTCCACTGGCACCGTCAAGACTCAAATTCAGACCGTAACCTAACTCATCTAGCAGGGTAATTTCAAACCCTCGCAGCACTGTGTCCACAACGGCATTGCCTGCAAGCGCCTTTAGTGCGTAATCATAGGCCGCAAACAATTTCGGGTGAGCATCGTTTCGATGCAGCAGGCGCACCAGCAATTCGTTCATATAGAGCCCGCTAAACAATCGCTCACCCCGCAAAGTTGACATGCCTCTCACAGGCTCTGTTGCGCTAAGCGTCTTCAATTCCATGCGACCGGAAAACGACAACAAAAGAGGACTGAACGGTTGTAACAAAGCCGCTTTGCTTCCCCTTCGTGTCTGGCGTCGTGAGCCGCGGGCGACTAAACTAATGCGACCGTACTCGGCGGTAAACACTTCTAAGAGTGCACTCGTGTCCCGGTAGGGGCGACTGTGTAATACATAGGCGGGTTGTAAATTGACGCGCATTCTATAGGGGAAGACCTAACGGTCGTCATATCCCAGGCTGCGCAGAGCTCGTTCGTCGTCTGACCAACCAGATTTGACCTTTACCCAAAGTCGCAGCATCACCTTGCTGTCAAAAAGTCCCTCCATATCGCGGCGAGCGTCCGAGCCAATCGAACGCAATCGAGAGCCCTTATCACCGATAAGTATCCTTTTCTGGCCCGTACGCTCAACAAAAATCACTGCAGAAATGTGCAACACCTCGCCTTCTTGGGCAAATTCTTCTATTTCAACGGCAATGGAGTAAGGCAACTCGTCGCCTAGTTGCCGCATGATCTTTTCTCGTACGATTTCCGCAGCGAGGAAACGCTGGCTACGGTCGGTGATCTGGTCCTCGGGGAAAAAGTGGCCAGACTCGGGTAATAACGTGAGAATTTGCGCTTCCAAAGCATCGACATTGTGCTGACGTAACGCGGATACCGGCAAGATGGCCGAAAATTCGGCTTTGGCCGCCAAGCTCTGCAAATGGGGAAGCAGCTCCGTCTTGTCGGCGAGCAAGTCAATTTTATTGACTACCAGCATAGTCGGAAGTCCCGATTGCTCGATTTTCTCAAGCACGATGCTGTCTTCCTCCGTCCATGCCGTCCGATCCACGACGAAAACCACCAGGTCGACATCGCGAATAGCAGCACTGGCCGCCCGGTTCATGTAGCGGTTAATGGCTTTACCCGCATCCTTGTGCAGGCCCGGTGTATCGACAAATATAATCTGATGATTATCCTCCGTCTTAATCCCTAACACCTGATGGCGAGTGGTCTGTGGCTTACGAGACGTTATGCTGATTTTCTGTCCCAATAGATGGTTCAGCAGTGTGGATTTACCAACATTCGGCCGGCCGACAATCGCGACATAACCACAGCGAGATGGGGTATCAGAGGTCATGATTAGACAACCTTTCCAGCGCGAGAGTAGCCGCATCTTGCTCGGCCTTACGCCGACTAGGGCCACTACCTTCAACAACTAATTTTGGATCGCGCAACCGACATGCCACCTGAAATTGCTGCGTGTGATCTTCCCCCTGAACACTGAGTAACTCGTAAACAGGTAAGGGGTGACTGCGCCCCTGCAGATACTCCTGTAATTGCGTTTTTGCGTCCTTTTCTACCGTGCCAGTCGTCAGCTGCTGTAGGCGGGTATCAAACCAACCAAGCACACATTGACGACACTGCTCTACGTCACTATCCAACAAAATAGCACCCACCACCGCTTCAAACGCATCTGCCAAAATAGACGCGCGGCGGTGCCCTCCACTCTTGCGCTCTCCGCTGCCCAATCGCAAATGGTCACCGAGCTCTAATTCCAATGCGACTTCGGCAAGTGTGTCGCCTTTAACCAGAGAAGCCCGCATTCGACTCATCTCTCCTTCCCTTGAAGCGGGGAAACGCAGGAAGAGTGCCTCAGCAATAATGTGATTTACGATGGAGTCGCCCAGAAATTCAAGCCGCTCGTTGTTTTGGCCACCTACACTGCAGTGAGTGAGAGCCAAGTCAAGTAAGTCCGAGTCACGAAACTGATAACCCAGCACTTGTTGCAGCCGCGCAGTATGTTCCACGCGCTACTGGGTAACTGTAACTGGTTTAGAAAGTGGCTCGGGATCGCCAACCTGATACAGCAGGTCGTCAAACTTCAAGACCGCATCGATCCGCCACACAATAGGCAACCGAACCTCATAATTACCATCAATATAGGTCTTCCCCTTCAACCGATAGACCTCTACATCCTTGGGGGCCAACTGGTATATCTGATTGGAATTGAAAATATTGGCTATCTTGCGCCTAATTGTTGCGTTTGTTTCGATAGCAGAATCAGCATCCATCGCAATCTTAGAGATGATGCTCTTCACGGTCAGGTACTCAAAATAGGGGGGAAACATACGAATAAGACACATGGCAAAAAAACCCAGCATAAACAGTATGCACAGGGTCCCCAAGAGCGACAGTCCGGATTCACGTTTGCGAGTAATCATATGATTTCCCTCACGTAGCTTTTATCACTTATTCTATCGCGCCAACACGGCTAAAGCTCGGGAGACTCACCAGGGTATCCCAATGCATCCAAATCGCAAAGGCTTTGCCCACTATATCCTTTTCAGACACCTGACCCCACACCCGGCTATCACTACTATTATCGCGATTATCACCCATCATGAAGTAATGTCCCGGCCTCACTACGACCGAAAAGTCGCTTGAAGGACGCCGAGTGTCGACCTGCATAAGGTGCTCAGACTCTCCCAGCGACTCACGTCCCGTGATATTGTGAGAGCTCTGCGCGAACTGCTCTGCGGCAGGCTCACGCTCTACCCACTCGCCGTTTACAAATATCTGTTTATTGCGGTATTCAACCGTATCACCCGGCAAGCCTACAACGCGTTTAATAAAATAAGTGTCGTTCATGTGTGGCGGGAAAAACACCACAACATCACCTCGCTGTGGGTTATTGAGTGCCAACACTTTGGTCCGTATCACCGGGAGTCGAATCCCATAGGTATACTTATTGACAAGAATATAGTCTCCTACTTCCAGTGTGGGCACCATCGATGAAGAGGGTATCTGGAAAGGCTCTACCAAGAAGGAGCGCAACACGAATACAACCAGCAGGACCGGAAAAAATGACCTGGCATACTCAACCAACACAGGTTCCCTAGCTTTTTCCGCCACCCGCGACTGATAACTCCCCGCATCTGGGCTCCCTTCGACACTCCAGCGCGGGTACTGGGCCTGCAACGCGCTGGCTATTCGTTTTCTGCCCGGGGCCAAAAAAAGACTGTCTAACAGCCAAAGAAGCCCGCTACCAAAGACAAGGCATAACAGAATCAGCGGAAAATCTACGGTAAATTCATTCACTTTTTAACCATCCACTTTTAATACAGCCAAAAATGCAGACTGGGGTATTTCCACCCGTCCAACCTGCTTCATACGCTTCTTGCCAGCCTTCTGTTTGTCCAGCAACTTGCGCTTACGACTCACGTCCCCACCATAGCACTTCGCAGTCACATTTTTTCGCAGCGCCTTGACGGTCTGACGGGCAACAATTTTACCGCCAACGGCAGACTGGATCGCAACATCGAACATTTGTCTTGGAATCAACTCTTTCATTTTTTCCGTTAGTAACCTGCCCCGGTGCAGTATGTGATCACGGTGTATGATTGATGCCAAAGCATCTACGCGCTCGCCATTGATTAGAACATCGAGTCGCGAAAGATTAGCGGCCTGAAATCGTTCAAAGCCATAATCAAGGGAGGCGTAGCCACGACTGACAGACTTCAATCGATCAAAAAAGTCCAACACAACTTCAGCCATCGGGATGTCATAAACAACCGAGACCTGAGCACCCAGAAATTGCATGTCCCGCTGTTCACCGCGCTTATCTACGCAAAGCGTGATCACATTGCCTAAATATTCCTGAGGCACAAGAATATTACAACGGGCAATAGGTTCACGCATCTCCTCAATATCCCCAACATCGGGCAGCGCCGAAGGATTATCCACTGGCACAATATCACCGTTCTTTTTGACAATTTCGTAGATAACTGTTGGAGCAGTGGTAATAAGATCGAGATTATATTCTCGCTCCAGTCGTTCCTGAATGATCTCCATATGAAGCATGCCCAAAAATCCGCAGCGGAACCCAAAACCGAGTGCATCAGAAACTTCCGGCTCATACTGCAAGGATGCGTCATTCAAGGTCAATTTTGCCAGCGCCTCACGAAAATCCTCATAATCATCCGAGGATATCGTGAAGATACCCGCATACACCTGCGGCTTTACTCGTTTGAACCCCGGGAGGGCCGGGACATTCGCGTCCTTAGCGTGCACCAGCGTATCGCCAACCGGTGCGCCATGGATATCTTTGATACCCGCCACGATATAGCCTACTTCGCCAGCTTGTAACATATCCTGTTCGACACGCTTGGGCGTAAAGACGCCTAACACATCGACCTGATGGGCCTTGCCGACTGACTTAGCCATTATTTTTTCACGCCTGCGGAGCACACCTTGCTTCACTCGCACCAGAGAAACCACGCCCAAATAATTGTCAAACCAGGAGTCGATGATCAAGGCCTGCAACGGGGCCTCGCGATCGCCTTCGGGAGGCGGAATGTGTTCGACCAGATATTCTAGAGCATCCTCTATTCCAAGCCCAGATTTTGCACTGACCAGGCACGCGTCAATGGCATTGATGCCAATAATTTCCTCAATTTCCAGCTTCACCCGATCAGGATCCGCCTGCGGCAGATCCATCTTGTTTAAAATAGGGAGAACCTCCAGCCCCTGCTCAATGGCAGTATAACAATTGGCCACTGACTGGGCCTCCACACCCTGCCCTGCGTCTACAACCAGAAGCGCCCCTTCACACGCGGCGAGGGAGCGTGACACTTCATAGGAAAAATCGACATGTCCGGGAGTATCAATGAAATTGAGTTGGTAAACCTGCCCGTTGAGAGCCGTATAGTCCAACGTGACACTCTGCGCCTTGATAGTGATACCGCGCTCGCGCTCGATATCCATTGAGTCGAGAACTTGAGTGTCCATCTCCCGTGCGCTTAGCCCGCCACAGTGCTGGATAAAACGATCCGCCAGCGTGGACTTGCCGTGATCGATATGGGCAATGATAGAAAAGTTACGGATGTGTCGAAGATCGCTCACGCTATTGGGCTCGATTAACCGCAGGACTGAAGCAGGCAATACGCCTACCCCTTAGCCCGCAAAAACGCGAGATTGTACCTCAATGCACAGACAACCGCTACGCTGACTCAGACCGCGGGCATCGACAGTGAGCCTAAACTATTACGCAGGAATCAATCCGACAGCTTGAGCGCAATAAACAAAGAAGAACCTTGACGAATCAAACGCAAGGGGACGGAACCTCCATCCTTCAACGTGTCGACAGCGCGCTCAAATGTCTCGACGGATTGGATAGGACTGGTGTCGATAAGGGTGATGACATCGTCAACCCTGATGCCGGACTCCGCGGCAATTGAACCAGACTCAACGCGGCGCACCACCACGCCGCCGCTGACGCCCAAGTGCTCCAAACTCTCAGGAGAGAGCGACTCCACCTCCATCCCAAGGCGACCGCCACGATGCTCATCAGCGTCTCCTGCTGACAGTGTATAACTGTCATCTGACTCCAGCCCCCCCACTTTAACGCTAATGGTCTGAGACTTTTTATCCCGTACCAGTTCTACCTCTACGGTGGAGCCAGGGGCAACCAGCCCTACCACGTGAGGCAGGTCAGCTGACGTAGGGATAGGCTTCCCATCAAATTTCACAATAATATCTCCACTGCGTAATCCCGCCTTGGCAGCGGGGCCATCATTGGACATATCTGCGATCAGTGCGCCACCTGCACGCTTTAAACCAAAGGACTGCGCAAGTGTTTTATCGACATCCTGAATAGTGACGCCCAACCAGCCTCGCGTCACCCGTCCGTTCTTCTTCAATTGTTTAATCACATTACTTGCCACGGAGCTTGGAATAGCAAATGAGAGCCCTATGGAACCGCCGCTACGGGTGAATATCTGAGAATTAACACCGACGACTTCCCCATCAAGATTGAACAGTGGCCCCCCGGAGTTACCAGGATTAATCGCGACGTCTGTCTGTATAAAAGGCACGTAGTTTTCATTCTGTTCGGTAGGAAGACTGCGCCCCTTGGCACTGACAATGCCGGCTGTAACCGAGTAATCCAGCCCAAAGGGCGAGCCGATCGCCAACACCCACTCCCCCACCTCGAGGTCATCATTATCTGCCAGCTTGAGCATAGGCAGATCGGCAGCGTCTATACGCAGCAGTGCAAGATCAGAGCGTGGGTCTGTGCCGACGACCTCTGCATCGAACTCTCGGCGGTCACTCATACGCACCAAGACACTGTCGGCCCCGTCGACCACATGATTGTTGGTAAGAATAAAGCCATCGTCGGAAACGATAAAACCCGACCCCATGCCCATGCGCTGACGTTCGGAAGGCGGAGCACCCCGAAACTCAAAAAAACGGCGCAGCTCTTCAGGAATTTGTTCCTGCCCCGGTTGCCCGCCGTTATTTTGGCTGGGACTTTGTTCCACGATGATCTTGACGACGGCAGACGAATGCTCGCGCACGATCTGCCGAAAATCCGGCAATTTTTGGAGCGACGACCCCATTACCTGCGTAACGCACAAAAACGTACTCAGAAAAAGAAAACCAGACAAGCGCAGCTTAGTAGTCATACAGTGGATCCAACGCAATAAGTGAGATGTCAGCATGCAAGAATGATTAGAGAAGCGTCACCGCCTCTGCGACCGGAGAATCGATGCGCAGAAGAACCGGTTGAAACTCCGGGTCCTGTCTATGATGAATGCCGTGCCAGCGAACCAGTATGAAGCCGGAGGCCAATCCGCCAGCCGCACCAACAACCGCTAACAAATCAGGCTGGCCCGCAAAAAAATGGGATACGGCCATAGCGCCAGCTAGCATACTCAGTAATGGAAGAATGTAGGCAATGAAAGATCCTCGCAAAATCACCTCTTCAGGGATGCTGATAAGGACCTGATCATCGACTTTGTAATCCTCGACGGACTGGTCTCCAGGCAACGCTCGCACATAACCACGCTTACCATCAGAGATGCGGTTGAGTAGCCCATGACCGCACCCTTTTTGTGCCGAACACGTTCCACAGGTACTGCGCCGGATGGTCTCGACCCATATTCCATCGGTCTCTATTCCTACTACACGCCCTGTTTCTGTTAGCATATCACGGTAGCCAGTCTAGTGAGTCGGCCACCATTCTAGCGGTATTGACAGGCACTTCGCCTATCACCGTTACCAGCACTGGCTGCTCATCAATGCGCATGCCACGAGTATACGAAGTAGTACCACCCCGTTTTACCAAACCCTCGCCCGCTCGAACTTCAACATTGAGCTCTTCCAAAAACACAGAAAAAACCGCAAAACCGTCAGTATAGGTTCTTCGCTCACTGGTCCCAGTGGATGGGCCGGTTGCAGCAAACCCAAGCGGCAACCAGCCTATATTCCAGGCACGAGTCACAGGATCTTGGGCTGAAGCGCTCTGAGGATCAAGATGCTGCGCCGTATGGATGACATCTGCCTGACTGAACTCAGGCAGATTATCGGAATAAACAATGTTGGCGAATTGCATGGTTTCCAGTATTTTATGACCGTGACCAATCGTCTGCGCTTTGAGCATGATGCCTGTTTCTTCATCAAGGTCAACGACGTATCCAAAACGGTACATGTCCCGCGGCTCAATCACAATGCGGACAACCTCCCGTCCTGCCACACGCTCTCCTGGTGTGACAGCAAAGCGATAGTGCGTGGCAATTCCACAACTTTTTTCCGGCAGCAGAGCCTCGCCGCGCAGCAACCGATCCCCCGGGTGTATACAATCTAGTGGGTGCGATAAACGCTCTACTTGTGCGCCCCGGCCCGTCAATTCCACGAGACGCTCCGAACTGCTCCCATCGCCCACTATATGGGAGACTTGCATCACCTGCATGTCACCATCACGCTGTAAAGTCACCACGCCGTGATAGTTAGCCTGGCGCAGACTTCTGGACATTTTGTCCAACCAGGAAAGCGCCACGGCATTATCATCGGGACAGCTAGCCGCATTTGCTCCCACGGATGTAGATACCGAAAAAACAGCCAATAATAGATATCTAAAGAGTTTTTTTGACACGCTAGACAACGACGTCACCTATTCCTGTATCTGAGGAACACGAACAAAGGGAATCAGACCCTGCGGAGCATTCAGTGCCGCCTGTTCTGCATGTTCCTGCATATATTTACGGTGCCGCTGTAATGCGAGCTCCTGATAAGCCTTGCTGGTAGCCGGCTCCAAAATGGGCACCGCCTGCATACCATAACTTGCCTGCACAGTCGTAGCGCCAAGACTGTTCAGCATACCTACCGGTGACGCATTCGTTGCGACCGAGCGACCGGAATCATAGGGGTCATCACCGCTAATCAAGGCCAGTTGCTGCCCCCCGATAACAACGGTTGCCGCCACGGAGGCCGCCACAGCAATACTCACGAAGGGACGTAACATACGTTGCTTGAAACCTATACCTGCCGGCTCCCGAGCGGGTGCACTCAAAACCTCCAGTGAAGATTTCACCCGTTCTGATATGTCCCAATCGAGACAGGCAATTTGACTGCCCTGAACTGCTTGCTGAGCCACGTTATAACGTATCCATGAACGACGCAGTTCGGGATCTTGAGAAACCTGCGCAAGCACCCTCTCCAGCTCCAGCTCATTGGCTTCATCGTCCATTAAAGCGGAGAGTGATTCACCCATTCTTTCATTCATATTCAATACACTCCCGATAATGCCTCACTAGCGGAGAACCCGACCTAGGGGCACCGCTGGCTAAAAATACTTCTAAATAGAGCATCACGCCTCGCTATCCATTTGCTTGCGCACCAACACATCTATCGCCTCACGTGCCCTGGATATGCGTGAGCGCACGGTACCGACAGGGCAGTCCATAATGTCAGCGATATCCTCGTAACTTAGGCCATCGAATTCACGTAACGTTATGGCCGTTCGGAGATCCTCTGATAGTGCGCTAATTGCACCCTGCACCACCGCCTTCAACTCCTCCCCGAATAGCGCATTCTCGGGGGTTTCAATCGTGCGTAAACCCCCTCCGCTTTCAAAGTACTCGGCGTCCTCAAGCTCAACATCTGACCCCGGAGGACGTCGCGAGCGTGACACCAGATGATTTTTCGCGGTGTTGATCGCAATACGATACAACCAGGTATAAAAAGCACTATCACCCCGAAAACCAGGGAGTGATCGATAGGCCTTAATAAAAGCCTCCTGCGCAACGTCCTGAACTTCATCAGCATCCCGCACGTAGCGACTTATCAAACTAAATATTTTGTGCTGATATTTCAAGACCAGCATATCAAACGCCCTCGAATCACCCTTTTGTACTCTGGCGACAAGTTGTTGATCCGTCGCGATGACAGTCATGTGTAGCTCCCTTCCCTAGCACATGATACCACTGTCCGACTGGATATAAGACTATTCAGTAATAGACAACAAAAACTCCACTTAGTTCGCATGACAGCTCGGGCGATATACATCAAGGCGAGTGGTGGCCAAGAAAATTGCTTGTGGATTGCTTCCGTATTTCCCACGAGGTCGTATATACTCCGTTTGTTCAGACTGATGAGGCTAAGTCTTTGAGCCACATCATATATTTCACCTTCTAAAGCATCAAGTAGTGAGCAACATGGCGAGGCGGCATCAACACAATGTATTAGTTATTGGGAGCGGCGCCGCCGGTCTCAGTCTAGCGCTGCGCTTGCCAGCCAACTGTCGGGTTGCTCTGCTGACCAAGGCGGACCTGAATCAGGGGTCGACCTTTTGGGCGCAAGGCGGCATGGCTGCAGTGCTCCACAACAGAGATACCATTGATTCCCATGTGGCCGACACCCTAGCAGCCGGAGCGGGACTATGCCACCGAGACGCTGTGGAATTCACCGTCAGCAACAGCCGACGCTGTGTCGAATGGTTGGTAGAACAGGGCGTCGATTTCGATCTTCGAGAAGCTCCCCGCAATCGGCCAGGTAAGGAGTTCCACCTGACGATGGAGGGCGGTCACAGCCACAGACGTATCATACACGCTGCTGATCGCACCGGACGGGCGATATCCGAAGTCCTAACGGACAGGGTCATTGCTGCCGCAAATATTGAAGTCTTCACACACCGGGTTGCGGTGGATTTGGTAGTGAATAATGGGCGTTGTGAAGGGGCCTACATTCTCGATGAGCAGAGCGGCCATGTTGATCTGTTTCAGGCTTCTTCAGTGGTTCTGGCCACTGGCGGTGCCAGCAAGGCCTACCTCTACACCAGTAATCCCGATGGCGCCAGCGGAGATGGAATTGCTATGGCCTGGCGAGCCGGCTGTCGGGTAGCCAATTTGGAATTTAACCAGTTTCATCCCACCTGTCTATACCACCCCAAGGCCAAATCCTTCTTGATCACCGAGGCCATTCGTGGAGAAGGCGGCAGGCTACTTTTACCCGATGGGACGCCCTTCATGCAAAATTTCGACGAGCGCGGCGAACTGGCGCCGCGTGATGTTGTGGCACGTGCGATAGATCACGAGATGAAACGGCTCGGTGCCGACTGCGTCTTTTTGGATATTTCACACAAATCTCCTGAGTTTATAAACAGCCACTTTCCCACTGTCATGGCACGCTGCCTAGAACTTGGTATCGACATTAGCGCCGAAGCCATACCCGTGGTCCCCGCGGCCCATTACACCTGCGGCGGCATTCTGGTGGACAACCACGGCCTCACTGACGTCGCTGGATTGTATGCTGTAGGAGAGTCCTCTTGTACCGGCCTGCACGGCGCTAACCGTATGGCCAGTAATTCCCTGCTTGAATGCATTGTCTACGCGGAGTCTGCAGCCCATCATATTGCCGACAATCTAGGCCAAATACCGACCCCCACTGGCGCCGCTCCTTGGGATGAGAGTCAAGTAACAGACTCCGATGAGGATGTAGTGATCTCCCACAACTGGGATGAGTTACGTCGTTTCATGTGGGATTATGTTGGCATTGTGCGAACCAACAAGCGTTTACGGCGTGCTTTACATCGAGTACAGCTGCTGCAAGCGGAAATAGCAGAATATTACGGCAACTACAAAGTTAGCAACGACTTACTCGAGCTACGCAACCTAGCGATGGTCGCCGAGCTTATGATTCAGTGCGCGATTTCACGTAAAGAGAGTCGCGGACTTCACTACACACTAGACTACCCAGAGCTCCTGCCAGTGGCCGAAGATACCATTCTAGTGCCAGATAACTCTCCCCTGTAGTGCTGTAAAAACCTTTATCGTCGTCGGGACCGGTGGCCCCGCACAACACTCAGCGCAGCAGCGTCAGCCGGACACGCAACCGACGTAGCTGACGCTTGGGTACACTGTCAGCATAAAGCCAAATATGCCCCGCAGAACCTGCTGCTATATCAGTGAACGCAATATAAACAAACCAGGGCAGTATCGTACTACCCTTACTCGGGCAAATTTCCCTGATAACGCCGTCTCGCTCGAGTGTCCAGCGACCCTCGCGCCAACACAGCTCGGCACCGCGCATAGGGTTGCAGCGCAGCAGCCACAATAGAATAAACGCAATGACCGACAAAGAAACAACCAGAAATGCATAGCCGCGCGCCCAAATCGAGCACAGAGCATAGAGTATGATCAGGCAAAGCGCGCCGTACAGCGCTCCTCGCAATCCTGACTCACCGATCTTCAGGCGCAGAGCGGGTGAATTGGCGTATCTGGCTGACAATCCCCGTTAGCTCCTCATCGTCCGGCGCCCCGCGTAGCATGAGCCAGGCAAATAAATCCTGATCCTCGCATAGCATCAATTGTCGGAACCTATGGCGATCGGTCTCATCGAGCTGTGCGTATCGCGCACTGACAAATGGCTCAAGCATCAGGTCGAGTTCCAACATACCTCGCCTTGCGGCCCATCGCATACGATTAATATCTTCTTTATCTATCATGCCAACAAAATTCTCTCAGAGGACCATCTATAGTGCCCATTATATCGTTTAATTGCTTTGCTGACGTGCTTCGTTACTGACATTGTGGGTGACACAGCCTATTATTGCCCGTCGATCATGCGAGGTAACAACACTTGAACTGCCTTTACACCTGTTTAGAACAAGAGTCTTTACTCCATATTACCGGACCCGACACACTTAAATTTTTGCAGGGCCAGACAACCTGTGACACCCGCCTAATAGACAAAAATCGAGGCCTGCTCGGTATTTTTTGCACACCGCAGGGCAGGGTCGTCTGCGACTTTCTTCTGTGTCAGTTAGGTACAGATCATTTTGCACTGCGCATGCATCGGAGTATCCGAGCAAGCAGCAGCGCGGCATTTGGCAAATACATTATTTTTTCAAAAGCAGCGC
Organism: Halioglobus sp. Uisw_031; assembly: GCF_047729875.1. Classification (NCBI taxonomy): domain Bacteria; kingdom Pseudomonadati; phylum Pseudomonadota; class Gammaproteobacteria; order Cellvibrionales; family Halieaceae; genus Halioglobus; species Halioglobus sp. Uisw_031. Next base: position 2,087,337 of record NZ_CP159826.1, read on the forward strand.
TCGACGACACCAGAGAGGACTGGAAACCCTATGCAGTTTGGGGCTCAGGTGCTGCCACGGCGCTAACCAAGCTCTTCGGCCAAGCACCCTCAGAGCGCTTCGGTGCGGTCCATGGAGACAATTTCGTTGTAGTGCAGACCGATCAGGGTGGCGAGCAGTTCGAATGTTATTTACATGAATCATTCCCACAGGACACTATGGGTGAGGCGATACAATTAGCGACCGAGCCCGAGTGGCAAGCCCTGCAGATGACCAATGGTATCGTCCGCATCGAGGCCGCCACGAAGGAAGAATTCGTCCCGCAGACACTCAACTACGACCTCACCGGTCATATTAGTTTCAAAAAAGGCTGCTATACCGGCCAGGAAGTCGTAGCGCGCTTACACTACCTAGGCAAACCCAAGCGCCGCACCGGTTTAGCGCAACTCGCCGTTAACAGCAACCCCACCGTAGGCACTGCCGTATATGATGCGCTATCGGGAAAAAGTATTGGCAGTATCGTCAACTGGTGCACCGTGGGGGGAGACACCACTGCGCTGGTCGCCGCCACGAAAGACGGCCTGACACACGAACTCCATGTCGGCGCCGTTGACGGCCCGTTGTTGGTTGGGCGCGAGCTACCTTATTCAATAGACTCAGAGTAATCACAAAAAAGCGAGGCGCTCCTCGCGCTGCGGGTAACGCCAAACCTTAAGCAGCCTATTATGCGGTGCCCTTTGCGCGCGACAGGCGCTTCGCACTCGCCAAGCCTGCGATTGCAGATATAAACAACCAAGCGGCGGCGGGAAGGGGCACTACCGACGCGTTAGAGGTATTAATCACACCAGCATCGATAACCTGCCCCAGCGAATTTGCGTCAATCGAATAGCCGAAGTAATCAAACCCTGTGCCGGATAGCCCAATTGCGCTGAGCAAATTAGTGCTTAATGTAGAAGAACCCGAGGCGCTAAAGAAATTGAGGGTGTTGCCATTACTATAATCGTAGGAAAAATCATCCATCGTGCTACTGAGCAGTGTCTGTCGCGTAGTGATGCCTAAACCCTTAACCTTCCCTTTAATACTCAACGTCTCTGTCCCAGTGTTGAAACTCAGAACCCCATTTTTAACCTTATAAGCACCATCTGCCGATGATCCTGCAATGGTTAGCGCACCAATGTTGATGTTAGCGCCTTCTAATACACCGCCGCTGGGCGAGAAAGAAAACGAGATATCACCACCGAACCCGGCGGTCCCCGTGCCAAAAGTGATCACAGCCGCTGCTGCATTAAGAGACAACGATCCAAGGACAACAAATCCCAGTAACGCTGACGTCTTCATTAATTTTTTTGCTGTTTTCATCGTCATTTTAAGCTTCTCCGCTGTAAGTCATCGGTAATCTCTAGACGGTGAGAATATTTTTGGCCAAATAGCGTTCACTAGCCAAAACTTCCCTCATGTTTTTATTCTGATGCCATTCCCTTGGCACTCTTTTTCGGATCGTAGTAAATTCTATTACTGCCCGAGATTAGGACTTTACGCATGCTAATCAGCGCTGCCATTGTACTTTTGGGCAGGTTTTGCATTTATAGTGAATGTATTTGAGAACCACGACTCGATGCAGCCGCATCGGCCACCTCAATGGGCTTGTCAAACGATCCCTGTGACCTCACTAAACCAATAGAGGGGCAGGAAGCCGCATGGTTTATGGCCGCTTAACCCTATTTGAGACAAAAAAGACCTCCGATCTCTCGTAAGTAACTGATTTAAATCAGTATCCGAAGGCGTCCCTATGGCGGAGGAACCCTGGTGACGTGGGGCCCGCTTAGCGGGTTTCTGGGAGGAAGTGCACCAACCTATAGCTTAACTTGCTCATTCGCATGCTCGTAATACCCGTAGGCCCTGCAGGCTATCGCAAACGGGTAACTGTACAGAGGAGTCAACAGACCTTGCTCAACTAGCTCAGGGGCGAACTTCTGCCACTGCTTTTTAGTGCGCTCGTTAAGGTTGACTGGGTTATAGAACAGTATTTAAACGCATAGTCTGTCTGCGAAAGGGACCCGGTGCTTTATCCCAACGGACCATGCTCAGGCAAACTCCAGTCAATGGGCGTTATTCCCCTACCCTGCAAATAATCGTTGGCCATAGAAAAATGTCCGCAGCCAAAAAAACCGCGATAGGCACTTAGCGGTGAAGGGTGAGGCGCCTGCAGCACGCAGTGGCGTGCGCGGTCGACAAGTAATCCCTTGTGCTGGGCACACCTTCCCCACAATAAAAAAACCACGCCTTCCCTTTGCCGATTGATGATGTCAATGACACTGTCGGTGAAGGTCTCCCACCCCCTGCCCTGATGCGATGCCGCCTTGCCAGACTCCACCGACAAGACGCTATTAAGCAACAGTACGCCCTGATCGGCCCAAGCTGTGAGGTCTCCATGCGCCGGTATTGGCAGGCCGAATTCCGCGTGTAGTTGCTTGTAAATATTCTTTAACGATGGCGGCACCGCCACACCGGGCTTCACCGAAAAGCAAAGCCCGTGCGCCTGGCCCTCTCCGTGATAAGGATCCTGCCCGACAATAACAATCTTGACCTTGTCCAAGGGAGTATGTCGAAAAGCACTAAACAACTCGTTAGCGCTGGGACAGATTCGTTTACCCGCCTTCTCCTCCGACAACAAAAAAGCCTGCAAGTGCTGCATGTAAGATTGCTCGAATTCTACAGCCAGCGACTTCAACCAACTAGGCTCTAAATCAATACTCCAACTGGTCTCTGTGGTCATTTCGTGCAGAATACATGTCAGTTGCAGGCTGCCATCAACACCACACTTTCGTAGACAGTGCGGTCCTGTGACTCATGAATCCACTTCACTTCCATCGTGTCGGGTGTGCCTAGCGGCTTTTCTACTGCTAACAAACGCTTACGACGCTGTTGCTTAGCCGCAGAAGCGCCGCGAACTGCGGCCAGCGGAGCCGCATTAAAGGCTGCATTACGGCGCTCTTGAGCAGCATCGCCATAGAGTGTCGTACGCATTCGCGGCTGACGCCCCGCCGCATGGATCCGTGCTTCAATCAGCTCCGGCTCCCACTCCTGCCCATGACCAGAACCTGCTGCGCGAGTAATACTCTCATTCATCAATGAGCCGCCCAAGTCATTGACGCCTGCATTCAGACAAGCCGCGACACCTTCTCTGCCCATCTTCACCCACGAAGCCTGAATATTCTCTATAAGCCCGTGAAACACCAACCTAGCTACCGCATGCATTAAAATCGCTTCACGAAAACTCGGCCCACGTCGCGCTTTGCCCTTGAGATACATCGGCGCTTCCATATGCACGAACGGCAGGGGCACAAACTCAGTAAAGCCCGCGGTACGCTGTTGCAATGACCTGATATGCATCAGATGGCTCGCCCAGTGCCGAGGGCGATCGATATGACCGTACATAATCGTTGCCGTGGTGCGCATACCTTCAGCATGCGATGCCGCCATAACCTCCAACCACTGCTCAGTGTTGAGTTTATCGGGACATAAATTTGCGCGAACTTCGTCGTGCAAAATTTCCGCCGCAGTGCCCGGCAACGTGTTGAGCCCCGCCTGTCGCAACTGCCGCAAAAAATTCGGGACACTAACGCCAAGTGTGGCTGCGCCCTGCCATACCTCCAGCGGCGAGAATGCGTGGATATGCATTTCAGGCGTCGCACTGCGAACAGTGTTGACAATATCCAGATACGTTTGGCCGGTGTAGTCAGGATGAATCCCACCCTGCATGCAGACCTCGGTCGCGCCTCGATCCCAGGCCTCGCTGCAACGCCCGGCAATATCTTCACCGGTAATATCATAGGGCCTGCCGCGTAAATTTTCGCTCTGCTTGCCCTTAGAGAAGGCGCAGAACTGACATTTAAAATAACAAACATTGGTGTAATTAATGTTGCGGTTGACGACATAACTTACCGTATCGCCGTTCACTTTTTCACGCAGCTGGTCAGCCTGAGCAACGACATAGGAAAAATCAGCACCGCGGACATTGAACAGTCGAGTAACATCTGCCTCTGTCAACGGACCGGTCTGCCAACACCGCTCAACGATATCCAGCACATCGGAAGATACCGCATCGGGCTCCACCTGGGTCGCCAACAATCTCGCTTCAATCGCAGGCACACTATGTTCCTCGCCAGGCACCCAACTGTCGCGTCGCGCAAATCCCGCAGCATCCGATAGTCGCAACACCGGAGTCTGCACACTATCATCCAGCCAGCGCTCGCCTTCGACAACATAAGCAGGATAAACCGTGAGCCTCTGTTCAAGAAACTTTCCTGCAGCGGCAGTCTCATCGGCTAGTCGCTCCAACTGCGGCCAAGGGGCCTCTGGGTTCACATAGTCGGGCGTGATTGGAGAGACACCGCCCCAATCATTAATCCCTGCGGCGACCAATTGCGGCAACACGCCGGGGCTGAGATTAGGCGGCGCCTGGATATTCATTTGCGCACCAAAAATCAGGCGTGCAATCGCAATAGTCCATAACAATTCGTTAAGGTCCGGCTCCGGTGCAGCCGACATGAGAGTGCCCGGCTTGGCGCGAAAGTTCTGAATAATGACTTCCTGCAAATGGCCGTATCGCTCGTTGACTTGGCGCAGGGCCAGCAAGGACTCAATGCGTTCATAGCGCGTTTCGCCAATACCAATAAGTATGCCCGACGTAAAGGGCACTGAGGCCTGCCCTGCCAGCTCTAGGGTCTGCAATCGTCTGGCTGGCTCCTTATCCGGCGAACCATAATGAGGCATGCCCTTCTCACACAAACGCTGCGACGCGGACTCCAACATAATACCCATTGACGCACTGACCTGACGCAATCCGGCAATTTCATCCGCATCCATGCATCCGGCATTAATATGTGGCAGCAGCCCTGTCTCCGCCAAAACCCGGCGAGCGACCTCCTTGACATAATCGAGCGTGCTGGAAAAACCCATTTCCTGCAAGGCGCGCCGTGCAGCGCTATAGCGTAGCTCCGGCTTCTCCCCCAGAGTAAACAACGCTTCCTGACAGCCCACACTGGCCCCCTGCCGACATAGCTCAAGCACCTCTTCGATAGGCATATAGGGCTGTTCGATTTTTTTTGGCGTGCGCGCAAACGTGCAGTAGTGGCAGACATCCCTGCACAAATGGGTTAAGGGGATAAACACCTTGCGTGAATAGGTGATCACATTCTGGTGGCCGCGATCACGCATGACAGACGCGACTCGAACCAACGCTTCAGTGTCATCAAAGTCCGCCAGAGACAGTGACTGTTGATCGTTGAGCATTTCGCCATGTAGCAGTTGCTTTTGCAAAAATTGCCAATCCGACATCAGCTTGCAATTCCTCTTTTCACTTCATCAATCAAATCTGCGCCACCTGATTCTGTATCACCCATCATAGCGGTCAAAGCTAGGGTCACACGCGCACCCAGTTCGGTATTATAAAGTAACTGTGCGGTATTGCTCGCAGTGTTGACATGCAGCTCGTCCATAATACATTGTAAGTCCGGCGCTTCATCCACATCCAGACCTATACCTGACCTTTGCAAGATCTGCACTGCCACACCCGTATTTTTTGCACCAGCGATATGCGCCGCGCAGCTGTCGGCACCGAAACAAAAGCGCGGCGTACTTGCCGCATTAAATGCCAACAGATTAGTACCCATGCCTTTACTGTCGCAGCCCACTATCAAGCCGTTCAGTGCCTGCTGGCTTGCCAATACAAGGTCAATGTCTTCCCTTGTCAACAGTGGCAGGTCGCCATGCAGAACCACAAGAGGCTCTTCTCCAGCAGCCAGCAACCGTTCACTAGCGCACTGTATCAGAGGGTTCAGACCGCGACACCCTAGGGAGCTCTCGGTCCAGCAATCAGCTCCGTATTTTTGCGCCAACATACTGGCTCCGGGGTCATCGGACACCAGCGTAATACGGGTAATATGTTGATGGCTGCTCAAGACCGCGAGCACATCCTCCACCATAGCCTGAGCCAGGGCACGACGCTCGACACTAGTCAGAACGCCGGACAGGCGAGTCTTTGCTAATACGAGGTCTTTCAATGGAACCAGCGCCTGCGCCATTTGACCTAGCCCACCAGGTCCAAAATGAAACGCGCCAAACGCTGCTTGTCGTCACGAGTCTTCATAACAGTCGGCGCAATCGCCACTTTTACTCCCAAGGCTGCAATATCGTTGGACAGTGTAGCGTCACTTTCGTCAATCACAAAATAATCTAGCAACCCCGGATAAAGCTCACAATAGTGCTGTGCCACCCCCAACGCGGTGACGGGCACACCTAATTCCAGCATCATTTTAGCAGCCGGCCCTTTAATAGCCATGCCTGAGACAATAGGTGAAACCAGCACCAACGGCGCCTTCGAATCTCTTAACGTTGTCCACATTCGCGGAATCTGCAATATAGGATCAATACTCACAAAAGGGTTGGAAGGACATATGACGATGGTGGAGAATCCATCGTCAGCTAGCAAGGCCATAACATCGGCGTTGGGACTAGCGTCAGCAATCCCCTCGAAACTGAAACCTGTCACCTTCGGTTCGCACTGCTCCCTGACAAAATAGTGCTGAAATGGCAGATCACGCCCCTCACTGTGAACGGTAGTGCTTACCAGTTCCTCACACATGGGGTGAATTCGACTGCTGATGCCCAACTGCTGCGCGAGTGCATTGGTAACCTGCGGCAGACTCACGCCCTCCGCGAGCTGGGCCGTTCGCCACAGATGGGTCGCTAAATCGTTATCCCCTAGCCGAAACCAGGTCTCGCCCTGCAACTTTTCTAGCGCCTCCATCACACCCCAGGTCTCACCCGCTAGGCCCCAGCCGAGAACTTGATTGGATTTGCCAGACAGGGTGTAAAGAAGCGTGTCTATATCTGGGCTAATATGCAGACCCAGATGTCTGAAGTCATCCCCTGTGTTGGCCAGTACATGCAGTTGCCCTGGAGCTACCGCGTCCGCCAACCCTAGCGCCAGCTTTGCCCCGCCCACCCCCCCCGAGAGGGCAAGTACTGATTCTTGAAAGGCCTTCATCAGCGAAACATATCGAGTGATTTGTCGCGCAGCAAGTCTGCCGAGCCACGATCAGAGTGCTTAAGACTTGCACCACGAGCTAATACCACGGGACAACCCTCAGCGGCCTGACCCATGACAAGAGAAGCACCCGCAGCCAATTCATCAGCCACCGCTGGCTCCGTCACCTCAAGCGTATTGCCAAACATATCCGACTCACCTATTTGGTTATAAAGGGGCGCCAAACCTGCTGTGCCAATAGCCAAACCCACGGTGCCATTGCGCCACGCCCTGCCCATACTGTCATTGATTATCACCTGAGGAGCGATGGCACCGAGGTCAGCGATGTCCTTGCGCAGCGCTCTTGCTGAAGCATCAGGATCTTCAGGAAGTAGTAATACACGAGGATCATCTGCATCAATACGGATATTAGATTTGTCGATGCCGGCGTTAGCATGGATATATCCGTTGCGATGCTCGACAATAATCACCCCCGGGCGAACGCGAATAACCTCCTTACTTTCCTGCAGGATAAGTTCTACCTGACGAGGGTCTTTTCCCGCTTTTTCGGCGAGCGCCTCTGCCTCGGCACTGACCTTTACATCCGCCAGTCGCACGTAACGATTTTCTGCTTTGGAAACAATTTTTTGCGCGACCACAAGCACATCGCCCTGCTGCAAACTGAGATCGTTTGCCCGCAAGGCCTCCATGATGAGCAATGCAACATCATCCCCTGGCTCCACTAGAGGAAAGCCCAGCAGAGGAATCAACCTCAATCCAGCTGCCATCTAGTGAGTGTCGTCCAGCCCACTGATTTTAATACCCGCGTGACAACCGTACTGTTTATTGATGGTAATCAACACTGATGTCAGCGCTTCGGCTGCAGCGGCATTATTGATCATACCCGCGTGAAAACCGCGCATCCCAGCGGCTTCGACCAAGGTGATCACAGCTTCCCGGGCAACTTTCTTATTGCCCGTCACCAATACATCACACTCCAGGCCCCGACCCTCCTGCAGATGCGCAGCAGCCACATTCTGAAAAGCCGATACCACATAAACCTCTTCACCCAATAACTCCTGGGCGATCTGACCCGCACTGCCCTGCGGTGGCAATTGCACTCGAGCAACCTTAGGCGGCACCAGAGGCACAGTGACATCAATCAGTATCTTGCCGTGTAACGCCTCTTTCACCAGTTCAAGCGTACTCGCCTGGTGACTGAAAGGGACGGTAAGGGTTACGATGTCGGCGGCCGTCGCTGCAGCCAAATTCTCCATAGCGCGGACACTAATTTCAGCGACGCCCCGCTCTGCCATCACTTCACGCAAATCAGCGACGGCCGCTTCTGCCTTCTCCTGCGTGCGCGAGCCAATGATGACCTCATATCCAACCTGTGCCCAGCGCCGGGCCAAACCGGTTCCCAAATCCCCAGTGCCGCCAAGAATGGCGAGGACCGGTAAGCTTTCTGTCGTCATATAACGTATTCCTAATTTAGTAGAGTTGTCAGGGAGTACCGTGTTTACAATGGCTATTATATTGTTCCGTGAGCTGGCAAACAAAGACTAACCTAAAATTTCCAGCCAATGGAAATTCAGTTAGGATACGCACAGCCCGAGCATATTAGGTAAATCATGGCCTAAGCTCAAGCACGGAGATGCCTCGTGCTCATTTCTGTCATCAGGAGACATCGATTATGGACAAAGTGCTGGATTTTAATGGAATGGCTGTCATCGTCACGGGCGGTGGCAAAGGTGTAGGGCGCGGAATCACCGAGTGTTTTCTCGAAGCCGGCGCCGACGTCCTCATCTGCGGCAGGACAGAGCCTGAGTCCCTCCCCGAATGCAACGGACGCAAGGCGCTCTTCACAGCCTGCGATGTCCGCGACTACGAACAGATTGAGACCTGCGTTGCCTTTGCTTTCGAGCAATTTGGCCGTGTCGATGTTTTGGTGAACAATGCCGGTGGCGCACCCTATGCCGAGGCTGCAACAGCGTCGCCGCGCTTTTCAGAATCCATTATTCGGCTCAATCTGATCGCGCCGTTGAACTTTAGCCAAGTGGTCAACCGGGTTATGCAACAACAGGAATCCGGCGGCTGCATCATCAATATCGCGAGTGTCAGTACCATTCGGCCCTCCCCTGGCACCGCCGCCTACGGTGCAGCCAAAGCAGGACTGGTGAACCTCGGCACCTCGCTGGCCGTCGAATGGGCACCGAAAGTGCGTGTCAATGCGCTGGTTGTGGGACTGACAGAGACCGAACAAGCACATTTACACTACGGCGATAAAGACGGCATAGCGGCTGTCGGGGCAACCATACCGTTGGGTCGCATGGCGGTGCCGACGGATGTGGGCCACGCCTGCCTTTTCTTGGCCTCTACGCTGGCCTCCTATGTGAGCGGCACTGACTTTGCCGTGCATGGCGGCGGTGAAAAACCAGCCTTTATGACCGCCGCCAACACCAGTTCATAAGCCCCAGACGCCACTTGATCTACTGCTAATGAAACCCACACTCAGTCAAAGCGATTTCAGTGACCTGATAGGACTCCTTTATCAGGGCGCATTAGAGCCTCAACCTTGGCAAAGTGCCTTGCCCGCACTGCGTGAGGCACTCGATGCACAGGTCGTCTCCCTAGTGCTGCGCCCCCCCTCAGCTGACGACGAGGGGGTTATCCTAAACTGCGTTCGGCAAGATGAAAATGTGGACAATAGTCATGTCACCCTTGCGGACCCTAACGACTGGGAAGTCAGCGCCTATCGCGAACAATTTTTCTCACTGGACCCTTTTGTCAGTTTACCGCTGGATAAGGTCATTGCGCTGGAAGACATACTGCCGGACAAGGATCTGGTGACATCGGATTATTATCTTCACTATCTTAAACCGATCAATCTTTTTCGCATTTTAGGGGTAGATACCTCTGAGCCCGGGGGTATGCTCGCTAGGCTGCGCTTTTCACGACGCGCCAGTGAGCCACGGTTCAAAGCGACAGAACGTCAGTTGCTCACGCTGCTTACACCGCACCTGTCCCGTGCCATCGAAATGTACGCCAAGCTAAATCGCATGACGTCGGAGCGGGATCTCTATGCGGGCGCAGTGAATCAACTGTCTGTAGCCAGTATCATTCTCGATGAACAGGGTCGAATGTTGACGACCAATGCAGTCGGCCGCGCCCTACTCGACCAGGGAGAGGGCCTGAGCCTGCGGGATGGTCACCTGCATATCGAGGGTCGCAATATCAATAAAGAACTGCAGGAGGCCCTGACGAGTATCATCAGAGAGCAGCTGCACGGGGAAACCTCAATGGTACGCGCGTTACGCGTGCCACGGCCGGGTGGACGCTCGGATCTCGGCCTGGTTGTCCGACCCGTGCCCGCTTCACAGTGGAGCGAAGGTCAGGTTAGCCCCTCTGCTGCCGTGTTCATCAGCGACCCTGACCTACAGGAGTCTACATCGCGACCTATTCTGGGTGCGCTATTTGAATTGACCCCGGCAGAAGCCAATCTTGCGACACTGTTAGCCCGTGGACTGAGCCTGGCGCAAGTGTCCGTCGCACAAAATATATCGCAGCATACGGCCAGAGCGCAGCTCAAATCCATTTTCGCTAAAACCGGCGTGTCCAGACAGGCGGAACTGGTGCGACTCGTGCTTAAAAGCGTGGCCTCTTTGGGGTGACAGGCAGCGTTGGAGTATCTGCCGCTACCGCCAGGCATCACATCCCTTTGGCGCAACAATGTGTTATTTATAAGCGGCTTTAATATTCTCTAAAAAATATAAAATTTATATACTTATCAACAGTTTATAGATTTTTTTAAATGTTCGATCTAGTTCACCCAAGGATAGTACAAGTTCTGACCACAGCCTTGATAGCTGGTACCGTTAAACAGCACTGTGACCTTAGTGGGAAAGGCATCCCCACTGATGGCATCAACGCAGGGCAGGTCTAAAACCTTAACCCTCAGATTTTGTGTTGCGGTAGCGCCAGCATAGAAATACATCAAACCCTCGCCATCCTCAGTCTGGTCCGGCACCAATATCCTCTGCGCCCCATCCTCTAGAACAAACAGTAGTTGCCGCCCACGCTGTATCTCCAGAGACCAGACAGGGTCGTTGCCAACGCCACGAAAATCGACACCCCGTCGACGGGCATCTTCCCACGCCACTTGCTCGGGAAGCAGGTGGCAATTTTGATAGTCCTGCCCCTCCACGGTTAGCATGGCCTCTTCCCCCTTACTCCAGAACGAGATGTCATTCTCTTCGTACAGGGTCCCCGATGCACTGCGCACCTGCGATAAAATAACGTAGCGCTCGGGCAGCCACAGTGCCATTTCACCGGGGCCCAGGCGAGCGACAAATTCATAACCGTTACATGCATAGACCAGTGTTGTCGCAATGGGACGCTCGTCCACAATAAAGCCATCGGCTTCTACAGAGAAGCTGCGACGAAGATCATCGCCTCCGCACGCAACAAGCGCGAGACAAACACACACTGTATAGAACAATTTCATCAGCAAAACTCCTCGTCAATCAGGCAGAGCCAGACACATTTCTGCGGATCCAGAGATGCTAGGCAGCGCTGCCCAAATGAACAAGAAGATGAGCAGCCCGATCACTGTCGAAAGAACATTCAACTTGCGCGCAAATACCTTTTACCTGCCTCACAGGTCAGTCTACACTGAATAACGAATTGCTAAACAAAAAGGCCCAGCCTAAATGGATAATACAGAAAGTCCCAGTGGTGGCGATGCAATTCCTGGATGGTATGGGGTAGACCCCACCACTACAAATCTGAAAATGAACCCTCATGCGCATTACAAACATCTGCGAGAAATACAGCCGGTCAACCTCACTCCCGTGGACGACTGGCGTTTATCGAACTATGCGGACATACAGAAACTGCTAAAACACAGCCACAGTGGCATGCGCGACATAGACGGACTGATTCCAGGAGAAACCCGCGAGCAGACCAATGCAACCAAATTTATGCTGCGAATGGATCCGCCGGATCACGATCGTTTGCGCAACCTGGTCAGCAAAGCCTTTACGCCAAGAGCCCTCAGTACCATGCGACCAATGATTGAGCGCCTGGTAGTGGCTGAACTCGACCGCGTTGCCCCATTGGGTGCAATGGACCTAGTGGCAGATCTTGCCTTGGCGGTCCCTGCGGCATCCATGTGTGCCATGCTCGGCATCCCCTTCGAAGACCGCCACAAACTCACTGATCTGGTCTCTCTGGTCACTTATCGCCTCGCCAAACAAGCGTATCCGGAGCTACAAGAACAGTCCGAAGCCGCTATTATGGAACTGGCGCAATACATGCTCGTGCTCATCGAAGAACGGCGGGAGAATCCTACAGAGGATATTTTAGGACAATTGGTGACGGCAGAAGAATCGGGTGACCGTCTAAGTAACGATGAGTTATTGCAGCAAAGTATTGGTTTGCTTGTTGCTGGACTGGAGACCACGACAGGCTTAATTGCCAACGGTATGGTGTGTTTTTCACGCTATCCTGAAGAATTTGAAAAACTGGCGGACGACCCTACGCTGGCGCTGTCGGCCGTCGAGGAGTGTTTGCGCTTTGAACCGTCAATCCCTATTACGCTCAGAATCTTATGGGAGGATACAGAATTCAGCGGCATCACAATACCGGCCAACGCCAACGTCTATGCCCTTTTAATCGGCGCCAATCGAGATCCACTTTATTTCACCGAGCCAGACCGCTTTGATATCAGTCGCAACGAAGCAAAGCACTGCTCTTTTGGGGGCGGCATACACTTTTGTCTTGGCTCACACCTTGCCCGAATGAACGCTGAGATCGCTTTTCAGCAGATGGCCCAACGCTTCACTGCTATCGAGATTGATGAATCGAGTATCCAATGGGCGCCTTCGCTGTTCCGGATACCCGGCAGTATTCCCGCACGTTTCCAGCGCCGCAATTAAATCGCCTGAGCGGCCCTACCGGAACTACCCCATCGGATAAAGTATATCCCGCGATACCGCATCAATTTGTTTGAGGGTATCGGCACTCAATGTAACCTCTGCTGCCGCCAACAGCTCCGGCACCTGCTCTGGGGTCGTAGCTCCGACAATGGTAGAGGCTACAAAATCATGTTGTTTACTCCAGGCAATTGCCATAGTGACGACAGACATCTCCAGTTCTGCGGCAATAGCCTGATAACGACGGGTGGACTCCAGCGTTTTTTCATTCACGAAACGGTGCATCATGGCCTGCTGCCGTTTGGGAGATTGCAGGTACATAGAAAAGCGTGCGCCCTCCGGGAACGCCCCGCCGTTGTACTTACCACTCAAGACTCCACCACCCAAGGGCGAATAAGGAATTAGGCTAACATTTTCCTGGCGACACGCCTGGGCAAGCTCATCTTCAAAGCGACGATTATTCAGGCTAAAGTTATTCTGAATAGTATCGTGACGTGCGAGCCCATGGGTGTCAGACGCCCACAGACTCTTGGTCAAACCCCACGTGGATTCATTACTACACCCCAGAATCCGTACCTTGCCCGAGCGCACGAGTTCGTCCAGCGCCATCATGGTCTCCTCTAAAGGGTAATCCGCATCGGGCCAGTGGGTCTGATAGAGATCAATGTAATCAGTATCCAAGCGGCGTAGACTGCCCTCCACGGCGCGCATAATGTGGTGGCGATCAAGGCCAGTCTTACCGCCTCGAAAGGGCGCAGTGATCCAGACATGGCTGGGGCCCGCTACCTTGGACGCGATAATCAATGACTCTCGGTCTTTTGTCTTCATCCACCGACCGACGATCTCTTCCGTCACGCCTGCGTATTTTGCATCGGGCGGTACTGGGTACATTTCCGCCGTGTCATAAAAATCCACACCGGCGTCGTAAGCCATATCCATAATGCGAAAAGACGTTTTTTCGTCTGCTTGGTTGCCGAATGTCATGGTGCCCATACAAATATCGGACACCACAATAGAGCTTTTACCTAACCGGTTCTTTTGCATGCTGGCCCCTTAAAACTGACAGTATTATCGGAAGTAAACAGACCGGGTGCTCCCGGCTAATCGCTATTAGGTAGCATCCCTTTCCTTCGCCATATCCAGGGCGAGGTCTTCAATCATATCTTCCTGTCCACCGACTGTCCTGCGGCGCCCCAGTTCAACCAAAATGTCGCGACTGGACAGGCCATATTTCTCAGCACTGCGTTTGGCAAACAGCAGGAAGGACGAATATACACCTGCATAGCCTAGTGTAAGAGCATCTCGATCAACGCGCACCATCTGGTCCATCATTGGCACAACAAGATCTTCCGCAACATCCATAGCCTTGAACAAATCAATACCTGTTTCGACGCCCATGCGATCACACACCGCGATAAACACTTCCAACGGCGTATTACCCGCACCTGCACCCAAGCCTGCCAGAGAACCATCAATTCGATTAGCGCCTGCGTCAACCGCAGCAAGAGAGTTCGCAACACCCATCGCCATGTTGTGATGCCCATGAAAGCCTAGCTCGGTTTCCGGCCTTAGCTCCGCTCGCGCCAGTGCGACTCGCTCGGTCACATGATCGGGCAGCATATAGCCTGCTGAGTCCGTGATGTAGACACAGTTGGCCCCAAAGTCTTCCATCATCTTCAGCTGTTGCACCAACTCTTCAGGCCCTATCATATGGGCCATCATCAGAAAGCCTACAGTATCGAGGTCGGGGTATTTGGCCGCCATTGCAAGATGCTGCTCAGCAACATCCGCTTCAGTGCAATGCGTCGCCACCCGAATAGACGAGATGCCGCAATCCACAGCCATTTTAAGGTGATCCACTGTGCCGATACCGGGCAGCAGCAATGCGGAGACCTTCGTGTTCTTCACCTCTTTGCACACAGCCGTCAGATACTCCTCGTCACTGGCCGCAGGAAACCCGTAATTGACCGACGCGCCGCCCAGCCCGTCGCCGTGCGTAACTTCAATCATCGGTATCCCCGCCTCATCCATGGCCTTGGCAATCGTGACCATTTGCTCGACGGTGATCTGATGCTGCTTCGGATGCATGCCGTCACGCAGGCACATGTCATGAATAGTAATTTTTTTCCCGCTAAGGTCCATGCTCTCGCTCTCTCGTATTTGCTATTGACGGTATTCAGGCGGCGGCAGGCACAAAAGTACCGGCCAGAATCTCTTGGGCATACATCTCTGCCGTGCGCAGACCCGCTGCGGTCATGATATCTAGATTACCTGCATATTTAGGCAGAAAATCACCTAGTCCTTCAACTTCCATATAAATTGAGACACGCTTTCCATCAAATACAGGCCCGTTCTTTAAGGTGTAGCCCGGCACATACTTTTGCACCTCAACGAGCATGTCATGCACCGACTGTGTGATAGCAGCCTGATCGGGTTCGTCAACAGTCAAGCAGTGAATGGTGTCTCGCATTATCAGAGGTGGCTCGGCCGGATTGATAACAATGATGGCTTTGCCACTTTTTGCACCGCCCACCTTCTCAATGCCGCTAGCGGTGGTACGCGTAAACTCGTCGATATTTTTACGCGTACCAGGCCCCGCCGACTTACTACTCACGGTCGCCACAATTTCGCCATAGGCCACGCTCTGTACGCGGCTGACAGCCGCCACCATAGGGATGGTCGCCTGACCCCCACAGGTCACCATGTTGACGTTCATTGCCTTCGCCGCCACCGCTTCGCTCAAATTGACCGGCGGCACACAAAATGGCCCGATCGCTGCGGGGGTCAAATCGATCATCACAGCACCCTGCTCGTTGACCTTGCGACTGTTTTCAGCATGCACATAGGCGGATGTTGCGTCAAAGCAAATCTGCACACCGTCCGCGGCCATCGTAGGCAACATGCCGTCTACACCCTCTGCGGTCGTTTTCAACCCCATATCTAGGGCCCTCGCCAGCCCTGGGGAATCCACATCCACACCCACCATCCAGACGGGTTCAATCAACTCGCTGCGCATGGCCTTCATCAACAGATCTGTGCCGATATTTCCAGGGCCAATGATTGCTGCCTTTACTTTTTTGCTCATGTTGAATCTCTGTATTTCGATAGGGTTATACTACGTGTGACATCGATCGGCACCAGCGCCTCTCGTCAAAATGACGTCTCGTTAAGACAAGGGCACTATACAAATTTACAGCGACAACCTCCAATTCCCTCAATAACCAGTGACATCTCATCACCCGCAACCACTGGAATCAAAGGCACCAGTGAGCCAGAAAGAATAATCTCGCCCGCTTTAAAAGGAATACCAAACTCACCGAGGGTATTGGCTAACCACGCCACAGCCGTCAATGGGTTACCCTGCACGGCACTTCCCATTCCTTCTGAATTGAACTCACCATTTTTAAAAACAGTCATCTTCAAATTCGGCAAATCAAAATCGTGCGGATCGACTTCGTTTGTACCCAGCACATAAACGCCACACGATGCGTTATCCGCCACTGTGTCCTGGATTTTTATATTCCAGTTATGAATCCTGGAATCGACAATTTCGAAGCACGGCATAATGGTGGCAGTAGCGTCAAGCACATCCTGCTCCGTCACACCCGGACCCACTAAATCCTGTTTTAAACGGAACGCAATCTCACCCTCAGCCCTAGGCTGAATCATATTGCCTGCGATGGGAATATTGGCGCCATCGGCATATTCCATCTTATCTGTCAGAAAGCCGAAGTCTGGCTGAAAGACCTTCAGCATGTCTTGCACCGGCTTACTGGTCACCCCGATTTTTTTGCCAACAATGCGCTCACCGTCCAAGTTTAGGCGCTGACTCACCATCCGCAAAGAGATGTGGTAAGCGTCCTCGATAGTGATATCACCCTCCCGCTCCGTCAACGGCCCCAGGGTAGACTGAGTACGAAGAGCCTGATACAACTCATCCCCCAGCTCTTTGATCCGTTCTTTATGCATCATAAGCTCATCTGCATCCATTATTCAGGTGGCAATTTTACACGTCTTTCGGATTTCACCAGTACAATATTTTGTTCGACCGCGCGTAAAGTCCAACCAGCATCAATTGTCTGATTGTTTGAGCTGTAGCATCACCGCACATCCAGCAGTGCCGGCGTTCACGCTATTGGCGGCTAGGCCTTGCGTCTAAACGCTGCCTGCTCTAGCCGTGTTGCAGAAAATCCAGACAGTAACGATTAAACATCGCTTCATGCTCAACCATTACCCAATGCCCGCACTCCGTCGCCAACACAAGGCGTAAATGTTTAATATTTTTGGCCATGGCCATAATGCCGTTCTCAGGCATCATTTTCTCATCCATGCCCCAAAAGCCCAGCACGGGACACTCAAGCTCGTGCAATCGATCCACGAGATTAGGTACTTGCATGGTCGCCATCACATGGCCATTCATAATCTGCATGATCTGCATCCGCTCTTCCACCAGCGCATCAGTAGCATGCTCCGGATTGTGCATCAGGCCAGTGGCAAACAGATCCTTCATCACAGCAGGCGTCACCGGCTCACCTGAACCGAAGACCTTGAACACCTTCTGCATGCCCGGCATTTGCTGATATTCAGCCAGGTCACTTAGGCCGCCTGGCGCCATTAGAACGAGCTTTTCCACTCGTTCCGGATGTTCTAGCGCCATCCCCAAAGCTATGACTCCACCCAAAGAATTACCCACCAACGTGCATTTTTCTACGCCAGCCACGTCAAGCGTTTGCTTGATGCACTCGACAAAAAACGACAAGGGGTGATCAACGTCGTTGGGCTTGTCTGAAAAGCCATAACCAATATGATCTGGAATAATACAGCGATAACCGGCATCCACCAGATGTCGGTAATTGCCCTTGAAATTACTATAGCCACTCGCGCCTGGGCCTGAGCCATGTAAAAACACCACGACCTCGCCCTGTCCCTCGTCCAGATAATGGATTCGGTAGCCATTCGCGCAGTTAGCATAGTGGCCCTCGGGTAATCGTCCTTTCAACTTCATAATATCTCCCGCGCGTAATGTGCGCCTTAGACGGCAAAGTCTGCGTTTTCTTCGCCAAATAGAACTCCACCAAGATTACTGGCAAACGGTGTGGCGTTGTTCGCCACATGCGCCTGACTCGCCAAGATATCCAGATGTAACGACAATAAATCACTGTTCGACCGTATCCCACCGCTACCAGCGGCCTTGAGCATTTTGCTGGACAGCGCCAAGCAGCGATCGGCAACAACAGCAGAATCATAGCGATAACGCACCCTATCATCGATCGGGATAGGAACACCCGCTCGACAGCACACCATCATAGCTTCAAAATTGTGTATGAGCGTTAACTTCATTTCTTCGATAGCCGCGCCAGCTTCTGCCGCGATAACGCGTGCAAAGGGGTCATCTTTCATTTTATTGGGCCCCATTTGGCGAGTTTTGGCGACTTCGATAACCGCATCCGCCGTTTAGGGTATCAAAACTACTCCACGATTGCCTTTCCATAGGTGGTAGGGTCGCCAAAAAAGGCCCGATGAGATGGGGGGGACCTACCGTTGATGTCAGTGAGACCATATTCCTGTGCCAATTCAGCGCCAATAAGCACGCCTCCACTCTTGTCCATCAGCTTAGAATCTCTGGCCAGCCCATCGATTACTCGACCGGTAAACTGTGGGGTTTCGGCGGTCGCGACTAAATCCGCATACTTCTCAGGTTCCGCATCAAATACACGCTGCGTGCGCTCAGTCAGGAGAAGACCCATCCAGATTGAAATGACGGCGACATTGTACGGACGAAAATCAATCGCCATATCATGTGACATTTTGTCTACTGCCGCTTTCCCTGCGCCATAAGCTGGGCCGTGCATATAAATACGTCCGCCAAAGGACGAGGTATTGATAATCAGACCTTCCCCATTCGCTAACAAGAGGGGTGCCGCATGCCACGCTGCGCTGTAGTGTGATCGCATACCCACCTCCCACAGCCCAGTAAGCGCCAGCGGTTTTTCCCAGAACGGGCCTGCCTGAGTCATCGCATCGTGCAAACTCGTGGCGTTGTTAACCAATATATCCAGCCGACCCTGCTCAACGGCTACCTGCTCGAACAGTCTTTGAACACTATCGTCATCACCGTGGTCGCAGTAGACAGGTATACCCTCGCCTCCTGCTGCTGTGACGGCATCTGCGGTAGCTTGTACTGTGCCCGGCAAAGGCGCATCCCCTTCGTTTCGTGTGCGTCCAGTCACGTAAACAATGGCTCCAGTCGCGCCAAGCGCAAGCGCTATGCCTTTCCCTGCACCACGGCTGGCGCCAGTGACTACCACGACACGATCTTGCAAAAGTCCCATACGCTATTTCCTCAACTGTGAGTTGTACCTAAACGGTATCGATATGCTATCGCAAATGCCCGACGTCCAGATGACTAAGCATCATACCAGCGGCGTTATCTGAACAGATCACTCTCTCAACGAAACAGGGGAACTTTACCCCAGAGCCTCTGTCTGAATATCGGATGGCAGGAATTTGCATTAGAAACGCCCTGCTTTTTTAAACTTACACTCGGCAACAGACCGAGAGCACTAGAAAGCGTTGCAGTATCGTGCTGCAGTGTTTCACACCATAGGTATAGTGGAAGGGAATTTTCTTATGAAAATGATTAAAACACAACTCGCGGTAGTAGCAGGTGTTGCCGCAATGAGCCTCTCCGTTGAGTCTTTTTCACACGGATATGTTTCACAACCAGGAAGCCGTTCATATCTCTGCAAGTTGGGAGAAAATACGAACTGTGGGGCAGTCCAATATGAACCTCAATCTGTTGAAGGCGTAGACGGCAGTCCACGCTTCCCAATCGGCGGCCCCGCTGATGGCACTATTGCTGCGGCAGGGAGCCCCGCCTGGTCTGAGCTTAACGCGCAAACCCCGGCTCGCTGGTCAAAGAACGATATCGCTGCTGGAACTAACGTTTTTACCTGGCAGTTCACTGCAAACCATGTTGCTCGTGATTGGCGATACTTCATTACTACCCCTGACTGGGACCAATCACAACCCCTGTCGCGCTCTGCGTTTGAACTGACTCCTTTCTGTCAATATGACGGCGGCATGGTACGCCCGCCAATGACAGTCCAACACGCCTGCGAAGTGCCGGCTCGCGAAGGTTATCAAGTCATCCTAGCGGTATGGGATGTCGGCGATACGGCGGCGTCTTTCTACAACGCGATTGACGTAAACTTCGAAGGCGGCGGCATGCCCATAATCGAAGATAATTCGTTTCTAGAGGTGGGATCTATATCGGGCGCCATTGGACTTAACGTGGGAGACACTATCTATACTCGCGTAATGGATACAAATGGTGAAAATTTGTCACTGTCTGCTTCGTACACGGCGAGCACTGCTATCTCTGGCGCTGCTGCGAGTCTTGAACTGGCGCGGGCCATCAACGCGCAGGGATATTTCTTCGCAGGTGAAAAATCAGGGGATACGTTCTCCCCAATCGCTGGCACGAACAAGATCTATACGATGGGAAATGACGACATTCAATCTATTCAAGTCGCCATTGAATTTGCAGATGTAGAGTCGGAATATCAAGTCACGCTATCTAATGTCGATTCTCCTATAGAAATAAGCAGCGCGGGCATGGCGGACGTTCTCTTTACGGTCTCTACAAATGGCGCAATGGACATTGTGGCCACCCTGTTTGATAGCAGCGGCGCTACCATCACTAGTGATACGTTTATCTTAGACGACACCATGCAAATGCCCGACGACTCAGATTCCTGTGATGCACCTGAGCCCGTCGCGTCTATGCAACCGGTCGATCTAAAGCTGCACGTGCACGAAGCCTTCCCTGGTGATTTCACGCTGGTTGTCGTTGCTACAGCTATACAAGGTAATGCGACCATCCAGAATACGGCCAACGTAACGCTCGTAACGGCTAGTGTAGACACACCAGTGGACGATGACTCAGGTTCCTGCGATGCATCTGATCCGATGGCTTCTATGCAGCCGGCCTTTAACTCATCCACTGTTTACACGGGTGGGGAAGTAGTGAGTTTCAGCGGTCTGGTCTACAAAGCAAAATGGTGGACTGTTGATGTTGCTCCTGATGCAACGAATGCATTCGAACTAGTCTCTGACATACGTCTAGACTATTCCGACTCCACGATCTTTCTCGAAGGCGCAGAGTCAATATTCCAGGGTGATGTTTACCGCGCCAACTGGTGGACACTTGGCTCTTCACCAACGGCAAGCCCTGATGTATGGTCGTTAGTTGGCCCTGCTCCGTCTTGCTAATACGGACGGGGGACTTAGTCCCCCGTTTTCAAGACGCGTTTTCGTTCTTTCAAGCCCCCCTCTTTGCAATGTAAAGGAGGCTCAGCAAGCAAGTAGCAGCCGCTTATATAGCGGCTATCTTTACATAAAAAACCACATCTGCTAATGCAAATTTTTTGCTTTGGCTTATACTTGCCGCGATGTATCTCTCGCTCAAAAACGATCTAATTCTGCGCTATATCGTCATTGCCGCAGCAATCATTATGTTTGCCATCAAGCTCGATTTCTTCGCTGTTCTTGCAGCGCTTCCGGCCGCCGCGCTACAATTTTCTGTCACTACAACAGACCTGCAATGGGTAATCAGCGGTTGCATGCTCGCGCTTACCCCGTGCTTGGTGGCCGGCGGCCTTGGTGCAATCGGAATGGGACGGGGCATAAATAATGGGGTGATGTTTGTGGCCTGCTCATCGGCCGCCGGAACCGGCCAGTGCGGGTCTTTTGCCAGCGTTGTCACACAGGCAGTGCTACCTGCTCAAAAAGCAGGCAGCGCGGCAGATCGGCAGGCGAAGTGACACGCCACCGAAAATATTTAGCAACGCTGATAGTGCTATGTGGCCTGCTGTTGCACAGTGCAGCTGGATTGGCGGACTCGCGGCAGGTGTTTTCCGCCACGTCTTCTCCATGGCTGCGTGCCGTAGGCAAGCTACAGGTGCCTGGACAGCGCTATCGCAATGGCCATAGCTCACACTATTTGGAAGATTGCAGCGCCACTCTGGTTTCCAGCGCCACTCAACGCGATGCCAATATCATCATCACTGCCTGGCACTGCCTCGAGCTCTATAGCGACCTGAGCAAACCGATCCTCTTTACAGCAGTGACAGTCTCAGGGGAGTCAGTGAAGCGGGAAGCTTTGCGCTTGGCCGATGGCGGCGGGATGCACGCCGATTGGGCCATTTTACGCTTGCGTCGCAACATAAGCTCCAAACAGATTATCGCTTTAAACATCCATGCTCACAGTGCGGATCCGGATCGCCCAGTGACCATGGCCGGTTACTCTCGCGACAGTGGGATAGGCGATTCTGGTCAAGTCCTAACGTTCGACCCCGCCTGTGTCATTCAGCACCAGCAGCGCAGTCTCGGCGATACAAACTGTCTGGCCCACAAGGGGGCTTCTGGTGGTGCAGTAATACAACTTTCCAACAATGCGGAGCCGCTGATGTGCGGCGTTATTTCGCAAGGCAATGGCGAGGGACGCAGCACCTTTGTCCCAGTAAGTGGATTCAGAACCGCTATCAATCTTTATCTGAAATAATCGGCGGGACTATTCCGGCAAGTAAGGCGATCAGTCTAGGTCGGCTTTTACGTTGGACTGCTGACGCGCTGGTGGCGGCGCACCGACATGAGGCTCGCCCCTGGACGCAGCTAGCTCTACTTGCTTCTGGCGCTCTCTGAAGCGCGTTGCTTGATCTATCGTCAGACTCTCGTAACAATGAGGGCAACACACACCCGCTTCATACTGTCCAGAATGCTTCTCCTCTTCGGTAATGGGATGACGGCAACCAAAACATTGATCATAACGCCCTTTCTCCAGCTGGTGATCAACCGAAACCCTGTTATCGAAGACAAAACACTCGCCCTCCCAGAGACTGTCTTGCTGCGGCACCTCTTCGAGGTATTTCAAAATACCGCCTTGCAGGTGATACACCTCCTCAAAGCCTTCATTCAGCATGAAGGCAGAGGCTTTTTCACAGCGAATTCCCCCAGTACAGAACATCGCAACTTTTTTATGCTTATCAGGATCAAGATTCGCGCGAACAAAATCGGGGAATTCTCGAAAGTTTTGAGTACGCGGATCAACAGCACCACTAAAACTACCAATGGCGCACTCGTAATCATTGCGCGTATCGATCAAAAAAACCTCAGGATCGCTAACCAAATCATTCCAATCACGAGGACGGACATAGGTCCCCGCACGCGTGTTGGGATCAACCCCTGTTACGCCCATCGTGACTATTTCTTCCTTCAACTTGACCTTCATGCGATAAAAAGGCACATGGTCGTCGCAGGATTCCTTGTACTCTAGATCAGCCAGGCGAGAATCACTGCGCAGGTACGCAATGACGTGGTCGACGCCTTCCTTATTCCCTGCGATAGTGCCATTGATACCCTCACGCGCCAGCAATAAAGTGCCTCGTACACCTGCCGTTATGCACGCGTCCAGCAATGGCTCACGAAACTCGTGGTAATCTTCTAGCGTGACAAACTTATAGAGCGCTGCAACGACGACTGATTCCATTATTTCGCCCTAGGCTTGATCTGCTTTACTGCCGCCGAGGCACTCTGGCGAAGCCTTTACGCCCTGCTCTCGTTTCTCCCATTCGATAGCTGTGTACGTATGCAGAGCAAGAGCATGTACTGGCCCCGCGAGTTGCGACGCAAGCACGGCATAGACCTGTTGATGCCGGGCAACCCTGGAACACCCTTCAAAGCTGCTACTAACCACCACGACCCGAAAATGAGTTTCCGAATCCGGCGGCACGCTATGCATATAGCTTTCGTTGCCAACCTCGAGGAATTCCGGAGAAAATCTGCTCTGAAGTTGTTGCTCTATCTGTTGCTGCACAATCATGAGAAGCCTGCTAAAAATTACTAAAGGAACCAAGCGTGCAAATTATAACCAAGGTCAACGTAGGGTGACAGCTCCGATCCTCATCTTTTACTGACGCGTCGACTGGCACGAAACTGGCCCGGAGTCTGTAACGTCCATTTTTTAAACGATCGATGAAAGGCACTAGGGTCAGTAAACCCCATCTGCAGCGCAACCTCATTAATCGACAACTCCGGCCGAATAAGGCATAGCTTGGATGCTTCACAACGTGCCTCGTCCTTAAGTTGCTGAAATGTTGTGCCCTCGCGCTTTAACCTGCGGCGAAGAGTCGGAGCGGACATCTTCAGCGCACTGCTAATGGCTTCAAATCCCGGAAACCCGTCACTAAAGTCGTGTCCTATCATAGCTTTTACCTGCGCAGAAATGTTATTCGCTTCTGGGCTAGTTTCCATCATTAGCAACTGATAGGGCGCCGTGCGCAAAAACTCGCGCAGGGAGTGCTCAGTATGTACAACAGACCAACCCAGACATGCGCTATCGAAGTAGAGCAAATCGTGCGCCTGGTTAAAATACAGCGGGCAACCGAACAACTTTTCGTATTTCTCCAATCGTTCTGGGGTGTCTCCGGAGAAATCCACTCGTTTTAACTCTATTGGGCGTCCGCACAGCCAGCCGAAAAAACGATGCCACATGGACAGTCCATAGGCATCTGCAGCCTCGACTCGAGGCCGTTCGTTTCGCGCCATAGTGCGATAGCCTACTCGGGCGAACTGGTCACTAAAGTTAGCGTATAGCTGACTATTCTCGCCAAAGAATGTTCGATAAAATTCTGCAGCACGCTGAATGGCCTGTCCGAGATTATCGCATGAGATAATGCAGTAGCACATCATGCGAAATGCGCCAGGCGCGACCAACTCACTGCCGGTCGTGCCGAAGGTTTCATCCTGCAAAAGTCTCAGGACGCTCTGGTAAATGCGAGAATATTGCATGGCACTGATCTCGCTACGATATGCAGGGTCAGACTCATTCAAAGGGTCAAAATCCAGCCCGGCATCGCTGAGAACAAGACTAAAGTTATAGCCCTTATCTCCCGCCATACGCAGCAATGTCTTGACGAATCGAGTTGGAACGCGGTTGCTCATGAAAGTACAGTCACACAGATCAGTGCGTTCATCTTAGCAGAAGCACATCACGAGGGTCAGCCATAAACCCCACAGATTGTGGTTTTGACTCAGGCGAGACCCCGCCAACGGTAAACAGTATACTATGGTCAGACATGACACGAGAGCTGCCCAATGACAGAGCGCTATAATGTTTATTTCGCTGGCCGGTTAATGGATGGGCATGATCTAGACAGCGTCCGGGAAAAGCTGGCGAAGGTGTTTAACCTGGACCAACAGACCCTCGATAAATTATTCAGCGGCAAAAACCAGTTAATTAAAAGTGACTGCGACAAAGCGACCGCCCTACAATACAAAGTTGTGATGCAGCGGGCAGGCGCAGAATCTACAATAAATCGTATCAAATCTGAGCTCAAACAGGCCAATGCTGCACCCACAAAAATGCACACTGCGGCGGAAAAAATTGCAGCGCTGGCGGCCACGCCGATCGCAGGCCGTCTCGAAACACCGGGGTTGATTGCACCGGCATCTGTCACGCAACAGGAAAAAACGACAGGCACAGGAGGTATTGACTTGGCTGCTCCAGGAACCGACGTCTTACTTGTACATGAACGTGCCGCGCTGATCAGTCGAAACGTAGATACTTCTGGCCTAGCGCTGGACACATTGGGGCAGCGCTTGTCCCAAGAACCATCATCGCCCCCTGCCATGCCCGACACAAGTCACCTGAATATGGCGCCAGTGGGTGACATGATTCCCAATTTACCTCTGTCCAGAAACCCAGTTTCACCCAACATCGACGACCTCACACTGTCACCTTTAGACTTCGACTTCAGCGACGATATTGCACCCGAAGAAAAACCCTTGCTGCACGATTTCTCAGCTCTGTCACGGACCCCGTCAAACGGCTGATGATATTGCTTTGGAAGGCTAAGCCCTCTGGCTAATTCTATTTGACAAATTGAGTGCTAAGGAAGCTCGATTCTCACCTGCAAACCTGGATTGTTGTTGCCCAACTCTACCGAACCATAATGGTACTGTGCAATCGCTTGCACCAGACTAAGGCCCAGACCATGACCCGGGTGCTCCCCGCGACTGGACTCCACACGATAAAAGCGCCGAAATACGTTACCGCGCTCCAAAAAAGCAATACCAGGCCCGGAATCAGAGATAACAACGATATGTCTGCCACTGCCATCACCTATCAGTTTTTTACTCATCTGCACCCGAATATGTCCATTCGGCTTCGTATACTTAATCGCATTGTCCAGCAGGTTGGCGAACATCTGGAACAATAAATCCACTTCCCCTTTACACACCTGTGACTGAGGAGCCTCCAACACGAGGTCAATGTTCCGTTCTTCCGCTAGAGGTTCATAGAGTTCTACTACATCGCGGAGCAGGGCCCGCAGCTCCACATCGCTTCCGCCGGCCAAGCGGCTGCCCGATTCCAAGGTGGAGATTCGCAGGAGCGCATTAAACGAAGACAAAAGTTCATCACATTCCTCAATAATGCGCTCTAACTGCCCGCCCTCTTCCTGACCTGACCTATCGCGCAACTGACTAAGATCGTTGCGCATCCGCGTCAGAGGTGTTCGCAAGTCATGCGCTATATTATCAGAGACACGCCGAACCCCCTGCATCAGCGTCTCCATCTGATCCAACATCTGATTCATAAACATGGCCAGAACACGAATATAGCCCTTCTCTTCCTCTACCTGCAGTCGCTCGTTTGCGCCACCTCGAATGATGCGGGAAACATCCTGATTCAACCGTTCGACTCGATCCAGTGTCCGCGCCGCACTAAAAAATCCTCCTGTAATGCCCAATATCAAGGTCGCAATTAAAAATCTAAGGAGCGTGCGAAACACTAACTCTGCCCGGTCAACAATATCGGCATAATCACGCGCCACCATGACCTGATAGCCGTCTCCGAGCAACATGGGATAGGCTAAAAACTCGACATCAATGGACTGTCCCCAGTCCTGCAGTGCCAGCTCAAAGCCTAACCAACCGTCATCAAACTCTCGATAACTCGGGCGTGCGGGCAGGTCTCCTGCAACTTTTACGCCTTCAGCGTCAGTCACTAAGTAATAGAAGCGGTGGATTGACGACGATGCCAACTGATCATCGATATACTGATTGACTCCGGCCAGAGACTGTCCGCTATAAACTAACTCAAGTGTTTCAAGTTCGCTCATAACGCTCTCACCCAATGCGCGAAAAGAGGTGTAGCTGAAATACAGATAGAAAGCGCCCAACAGGAGAAACACGGTAGCGCTAAGAGCCGTGACATATTTAACGATTCCACGAAAGGTAAGGCTACTAACGACTTCCCTTGTTTTCATCGCGTCGTGCTCAATCGTCCAGCTGGGGGCCGAGACGATACCCCTTTCCCCTCACTGTAGAGAGCAAAGCATGGTCAAAATCCTTGTCAATTTTCTGCCGCAGGCGCGACACGTGCACGTCGATGACATTAGTTTGCGGATCAAAGTGGTAGCCCCAGACGTGCTCCAGCAACATTGCCCGCGTCACCACTTGGCCAGCATGGCGCATCAAATATTCCAGTAGCTTATACTCACGGGGCTGTAAAGTAACGGTAGTCGTCTGGCGCTGCACATGCTGGCGCAGCAGATCCATGGATAAATCAGCGACCACTAGCGTTGTTTGCGCTTCACCCACAGCCGCAGAGACGCGACGATGCAATACGTCCAGTCTTGCCAGCAGCTCCGCCATAGCAAATGGCTTTACAAGGTAATCATCGGCACCACAGTGCAACCCCTGCACCCGGTCGTCCACTTCGCCCAGAGCACTCAGTATAACCACTGGTGTGTTATTCCCAGCCTCTCGTAGAGCATTGATTAATGCCAACCCATCCATCCGCGGCATCATGCGATCGATCACCATCACATCAAAGGTGGTATTTTGTGCCGCTCGAAGCCCAGCTGCACCGTCGAGCTCATGGACACAACTGTGACCCACCGCGGTCAGCTCAGTGACGATAAAGTCACCTACCCGCTTATCATCTTCCACCAGCAGTACATTCATGCGCACAGCCTCTACAATTGACCATCAATGTATCACGGGCATGAAGTCGCTCTCAATTTACATTTCGTTAATACTTTTGCCCAATAATGCTAAACTCCAGTGCATGACAGAAGCTAATCGATCCCATAGTCCTTCGCTGCTAAGACGCCTGACGGCTATCCTTTATGACGCCCTATTGGTGTTAGCTCTGATAGCTGTAGTCAATGGACTGGCACTGGGTGCTTTGGTTAAGGTGACAGACGGAGAACAGCAAGTCCTTAATGCCCACCTGGCTCAGTTTCTGACGACGCTGAGCATCGTGCTTTTCTTCAGTATCTTTTGGATTAAAAGCGGGCAAACCCTCGGTATGCAGACGTGGCGCATAAAGCTAGTTGATTTTCAGGGTGGCCCTCCCACAATAGGCAAATCCATACTTCGCTGCCTGGGAGCATTCCTGTCTGCAGCCTGTCTGGGACTTGGTTATCTTTGGTGTCTGGTGGATCGAAATCACCGCTATTGGCATGACTATATTTCCGGCACCGAATTGATCCTGCTACCCAATCGGGAAAAGCCGGAAGACACCTAAAGCCCGCACACTTTTGCGTTCCAGTGTTTTTTCAGTTCAGTTTGGCCGCTGGCCAGCATACACTAGGGCGTTTTAACTCCACTGAGGAATATATCTATGACCGCTATGACGTTCATCGCAAGAGACGTGACCGATGCAGCCACTGCCGCCAGTCAATGTGCCATTTTGCCCTTGTTCCAAGATACAAAATTGGCAGGTGCGGCGTTAAAGCTCGACAAGGCCTCCTCTGGCTCGATAAAAGCGGCGCTTGCACTCGGAGACTTTAGCGCTAAATCGGGTGAGAGCCTCATGCTGCCCGGCACCAATGCCGCCAAACGCATACTGCTGATCGGGTGCGGAGACGCCAAGACGTTTGATCGAGAAGCCGCCAGAAAATTTAGCCGAACCCTCTATCACGCCCTTTTAAACAAACAGGCCAGTGAGGCCATGTTGCACCTGGCAGGACTAGGGCTGAAAGAAAACGAAGCCAAATGGATGCTGACCTACCTGGCCCGACATCTCACTGCTGCGTCGTACCGCTATACCGAAACCGTTTCCAAACCAAGGGCCGCAATGAAGCTGACCCGCTTGGTGATTAATACTAAGGGTGCCATTCAATCACGACTCGCTGCTAGCGCTCTGCGCGAGGGTAACGCTATCGGCCTAGGCATCAATGAAGCCGCCAACCTCGCCAATTTACCGGGCAATATCTGCACGCCCTCCTACTTGGCACGACACGCCCGAAAATTGGCGCGCAGCAGTGCCAAGTTGAGTGTCAGCGTAGTGGAGGAGAAGCAAATGCGAGCGCTGGGCATGGGTGCTCTACTGTCAGTTTCAGCCGGCAGTGAACAATCTGCCAAGCTTATCGTCATGAACTACAAAGGTGGTAAAACAGCAGACAAACCCCAGGTGCTGGTTGGTAAAGGGGTCACTTTCGATAGCGGCGGTATTTCCCTAAAACCCGGTGCTAAAATGGACGAAATGAAGTTCGATATGGGCGGTGCAGCTAGTGTATTCGGTACTATGCGCGCTATTGCTGAGTTGGCGTTACCGCTAAACGTTGTAGGCATTGTGGCGGCTGCCGAGAACATGCCGGACGGGAAAGCGACCAAGCCTGGCGATATCGTAACCAGCATGTCGGGTAAAACAATCGAAGTACTCAATACAGATGCTGAGGGACGGTTGGTTCTGTGCGATGCCCTGACCTACGTTGCGCGATTCAAGCCTGCAGCGGTCATCGACATAGCGACTCTCACAGGCGCATGTGTAGTGGCCCTAGGTTCCCATGCCACTGGACTCTTTGCCAACGAAGATGTCTTGGCTGAACAATTACTCGCGGCGGGCACGGATTCGCACGACCGCGCTTGGCGCATGCCATTGTGGGATGACTATCAGGCCCAGATCAAAAGCAACTTTGCAGATTTGGCCAATATCGGCGGCCCCGGTGGCGGATCGATCACTGCTGCATGCTTTTTATCGCACTTCGCGCGCGACTACAACTGGGCCCATCTTGATATCGCGGGATCGGGTTGGAATAGTGCGCCAAAAGGCGCTACCGGACGCCCCGTGGCACTCCTAACCCGTTATCTTTTGGACCGTGCAGGTCAATAATAATGACGCTGGTAGGCTTTTACGTGGTGCAGACTTCTGATCCAGGTCAACGATTGCGGGTTGCTGCGCGTTTAGCTGACAAAGCCTTTCAGCGTGGACATCGCATCTTCATCAACGCGACCGACGAGGCACAGGCGACCGAAATCAATGAACTCTTGTGGAGCTTTAGGCCTGCCAGTTTTCTTCCTCACGGGCTGCATGGGCAGGAGCACTGCGAGACTATTGCCATAGGCTGGGGGCAAGAGCCGAACAATCACAACGATCTTTTGATTAATCTGCAGTTGGAGATCCCATCCTTCTTTAGTCGATTTGCGCGTGTTGCCGAGGTCGTCACACAGGAACCCGACAGCCTCGCGGCGTTACGAAAATCCTGGACATTCTACAAGGAACGCGGTTATCAGTTGGAAAAGCACGATCTTTAGTTGCGTCGTGCCAGGCCGCTTAGAGATACCGTGATTCCGATCAGCGGACTACTACCGTATAATCGTCCGCTACGCCGACCAAAGACTGCAGCCGGCTTACTGACCCACCCTCTTTTGGATTCACTGAGTTATGGATAAAACATTCCAACCCGCCAACATTGAAACCCGCTGGTATCAGGAGTGGGAAGAGAAAGGATATTTTGCCCCACAAGGTGGCGAACAGGCCTATAGCATCATGATCCCGCCACCCAACGTGACTGGCAGCCTTCACATGGGACACGGCTTTCAGGAAGCCATCATGGACGCGCTTATTCGCTACCACCGCATGTCTGGCTACAACACACTCTGGCAGGCTGGCACCGATCACGCCGGCATTGCCACGCAAATGGTGGTTGAGCGCCAGCTAGAAGCACAGGGAATCAATCGTCATGATCTGGGCCGCGAAAAGTTTGTTGAAAAAATCTGGGAGTGGAAAGAAAAATCGGGCGGCGCGATTACCCAACAGATGCGACGCCTTGGGGCCTCTCTAGACTGGTCACGCGAGCGCTTCACCATGGACCCGGGACTCTCTGCAGCGGTACAGGAGGTGTTTATCCGACTCTACCGGGAGGGCCTTATTTACCGTGGCCAGAGGCTGGTTAACTGGGATCCAGCGCTTCATACCGCCATTTCCGACCTGGAAGTCATCTCCGAAGAGGAGCAGGGCCACATGTGGCACTTCAACTATCCACTGGCTGGCGGTCAGGGCCATCTCACAGTCGCTACCACTCGCCCTGAAACCATGCTCGGCGACTGCGCAGTAGCGGTTCACCCGGAAGACGAGCGCTACGCGGATCTGATTGGACGCACCGTTATGCTGCCGCTGTGCGATCGCGAAATACCGATAATCGCCGATGACTATGTCGACCGTGAATTTGGCACCGGTTGCGTCAAAATCACCCCGGCCCACGATTTCAACGACTACGAGATGGGCCGACGACACGGGCTACCTATCATCAACATCTTAAACGACGATGCCGCGATCAATGACACTGCCCCAACACCCTATCGCGGCCTTGACCGACTCGAGGCACGGCAACGTGTGGTCGCTGACATGGACGCCCTGGGATTACTCGACAAAGTCGCAGACCACACGTTAAGCGTGCCGCGTGGAGACCGCTCTGGTGTCATCATCGAGCCCTACCTGACCGATCAATGGTATGTCGACGCGAAAAAGATGGCCACACCCGCCATCGCGGCCGTGGAAAATGGGGACATCCAGTTCGTACCCAAACAATGGGAAAACACATACTTCGCTTGGATGCGGGACATCCAGGACTGGTGTATCAGTCGCCAGTTGTGGTGGGGACACCGCATTCCTGCCTGGTATGACGCCGACGGTAACTTTTATGTCGGAGAGAACGAAGAGGCTGTTCGAAAGGAAAACACGCTGGGCGACGAGATAATACTGCGCCAGGATGAGGATGTTCTCGACACATGGTTCTCTTCCGCGCTGTGGACCTTTTCAACCTTAGGATGGCCCGACGAAACAGAGGAACTGGCCACCTTTCATCCGAGCTCCGTGCTGGTAACCGGCTTTGATATTATCTTCTTCTGGGTCGCTCGAATGATCATGATGACCTTACATCTACGTCAGGAGGTACCGTTTCATACTATTTATATACACGGTTTAGTGCGCGATAGCGACGGCCAGAAGATGTCCAAATCCAAGGGCAATGTTATCGACCCTATCGATCTCATTGATGGCATCGAACTCGAGGAACTAATCCTCAAGCGCACCAGCGGCATGATGCAGCCCCAACTTGCGACTAAGATTGAAAAATCCACACGTCGGCAATTCCCTAACGGCATCGAATCTTATGGCACCGACGCACTGCGCTTCACCTATTACTCGCTGGCCTCGACGGGCCGTGATATTAAATTCGACATTGGTCGCATCGAGGGCTATAGAAATTTTTGCAACAAAATCTGGAATGCTGCACGTTATGTGCTGATGAACTGTGAAAATGAGGATTGTGGCACGCAGAATGATTCCACGGTGGAATTGAGCCTGGCCGATCGATGGATTATAAGTAAAGTTCAGGAAACAACTGAAGAGGTAACACGCGCTGTCGCCAACTACCGTTTTGATATGGCCTCACAGGCATTGTACGAGTTCATCTGGAACGAATACTGTGACTGGTATCTGGAGCTGTCAAAATCTGTTCTCTGGGACGATGACGCTTCGCATGAAGCAAAGCGCGGCACGCGTCAAACCCTGATTCGTGTGCTGGAAATATGGCTGCGAATGCTACACCCCATGATGCCGTTCATTACCGAAGAAATTTGGCAGTCGGTCGGGCCTTTAGCAGGCAAATTAGGGCCTACCATAATGTTACAGCCCTACCCTGAACCCAATGAACACGACATAGACCTTCGTGCCAATGAAGATATTGAGTGGCTCAAAGTGGTTATTGAGGGCGTCCGAAATATTCGTGGCGAAATGAATATTCCTCCGGGAAAAGAGCTTTCGGTACTGTTGCGCAAGGGCGATGAAAATGACCGACTCAGGCTTTCCAAAAATTCGCAATATCTGAGAAAGCTCGCTAAGATCACTCAGATCGCCTGGCTGGCAGCAGATGATGCGGTTCCACTTGCGGCGACGGCACTGGCGGGCGAATTAGAAATATTGGTGCCGATGGCGGGGCTCATTGATAAGGATGCAGAAATCACCCGTTTAAATCGCGAGATTGGCAAACTCGAAGGCGATCTCACACGTCTGCAAGGTAAATTGGCTAATGCAGCGTTTGTCGATAAGGCACCGGCAGCTGTCGTAGCTAAAGAACAGGATAAAATGCACGCGCAACGGCAGGCGCTGGAAACCTTACGGGAGCAAATACAACGTATCCGAGGTATCTGAACATTGTGCTGGAGAGCCTTTTCGCTTTCAACACACTTATTCAACGCATGCCAGACATAATAAAATAAAATGTAAAACCGAGGAAAGCAGAATGAGTGATCGAATATGTGGCACGGTCAAGTGGTTCAATAACGCCAAAGGGTTTGGCTTTGTTACAAGGCAGGATAGCGAAGAGGACGTTTTTGTGCATTTCAGGTCCATACAGGGTGATGGTTTTCGCACTCTCAATGAAGGCCAGGCAGTGGAATTTACGCTCACCGAAGGCCCTAAAGGCCTGCAAGCTGAAGATGTCTTGAAACTCTGAAGAACGCGTGCTTAGCCATAAAATGAGCGCTGCCGTTTGGGTAGGCAGGGCATTAGCGCCTTGCGCTATTCCATGTCGGCGCTGAAGCCGACCCAACCCCACGCTAATACCACTTATTTTCCATGAGGCATTCCCATCAGCGCCATTGATGTTAGAATGCTCAGCGCCAACAATACCGTGCAATCCTGACACGGTTCATCATTGGGAGGAAACCGATGAGTCTCATTACAAAACTTATTATTAGTCTCGTTATTGCTGTCATAGCATCCACGCTAACCACGTTAGTTCTTTCGGGCCAGCTGTTTGAACCGCAAATGTTGGTCGCGTTTTTTGTCGCCACAACTGCAACCGCGCTCCTTGTTCGCGATAACGTGACTCATTCTGGCTCAGATTCAGACAATGCTAACCAGCCACAATCCACCTCCGACGCATCGCGCGACCGTGGAACGGTAAAGTGGTTTAACGTCTCCAAGGGCTTTGGCTTTATTACTAAGGACGACGGTGAGGAAATCTTTGTACACTTTCGCTCTATCCGCGGTGAAGGCCGCCGCGGCCTGCGTGATGGCCAAACCGTGAGTTTTGTTGTCACCGACAGCGATAAGGGTCCTCAGGCCGAGGATGTGCTGGGAGAGGACTGACCTGAACGCTCAGTCAGAGCGCAGAATGCCTTGCCAATACAGCTGAATCATTCGTGCGCCCTCGCGCAGTATGCTTTCAGCCCAGAGTGACTGGCCCTCCATTGCCATCTCTACGATAGCGTAACTCGAATCTATCGTCAGCTGTGCCTGTGTGATCACCAGCCGGTCCGCTGGCCGACCTAGAAACGCCGAAGCAAACGTCGCGAACTGGCTAGCGACTAATCTGCGCGAGGCAAGTCGCACGTCACGCAATGGCTCGACTGCCCGCAAAGCCTGCATCACCTCCAAGCCACCTACCTGCTCCTGGGTGACATCGTAGGTGCCCTTGAGCAGGCCATAAATATCGTCCGCTAAAAGCTGCGGATCACCTTGCTCCAAATATTGGTCAAACCACTGCTGGAAAACTGCATTTTGTCTATCCATACAGGACGCACTCAGCGCATTCAGAACAGCGTATTTATTCGGAAAGTAACGATAAAGAGCAGGCACGGTGATGCCCGCTCTTTCGGCGACAATATTCGTCGAGATACGCTCCACCCCAACCTCAACCAGTAGCTCTGCAGCTGCCGTGAGAATTGCTTCATAGGTGCGTTTGGCCCTTTCCTGCTTCGGCTTGTTCTTCTCTAAAAGCTCAACCCGCTCCCTGACCACTATCATGCACAATTCCTCCTACGGCCCGTAAGCCCCTATCTGAACATCCGCACAATCATCGTATCCCAGTGTACCAACCTGATCCAGTGTCGCCATCTGACACAGCAAGAACAGCTAACAGCGGCATGACAGGCAACGGCATACCGTTGAGCTTTTAGCACAGTGACCAATAAGTCTTCTGGTTTAGCGGCAAATGTTGTGGACCGCAGCGAACAATACTTTTATTCTCGCACGCTGCAAGAAATTGCTTGAACCTCTACTACTTGGATTAGCTTCGTAACAAAAAAGGAATTACGTTGAACAAGAGTAAACCAACAACAGCACACCGGTTTCGTGGCGTTACGATGCCCACTAGTTCTCACCCGTTAATGAGACAGGTTAGACGCGAGGGCGTTAAACCCTCCATACACGGGAATAAGCTTTGGAAATCCAGTCGCCTGCTCATAGATTACTTGGGCAAAAATCGACCGGAGCACTGCAACAGCGTCATCGACGTCGGCTGCGGCTGGGGAATTTCTGGCATCTGGTGCGCCAAGACCCTTGGAGCTCAGGTCACTTCAGCTGATGCGGACCCCGACGTATTTCCCTATCTGGAAGCATCCGCTGGTCTGAACGGGGTCTCCACTACACCCCTCGTGTCTACCTTTGAAAAATTAACCACCAAGCAACTGTCTCAATTCGACATGCTTATCGCTGCAGACATCTGTTTCTGGGATGAACTAGTGGACCCCGTTTTCAATATGGTCAACCGCGCAGTCAAGGCCGGCGTAAAACACATCGTGATCGCTGATCCGAAACGCTCGACCTTCTTTGACATGGCACAGCGTTGTGAAGATCGCTTCTCTGCCGAGATCATTGAATGGAAGACTCTCAAGCCAATCGCGGCGCACGGCGCACTGATGGTATTGCAGAACGCATAGGGCTGTGGACTTACACGTGCGGCTCAAATATCCGTCTGGACATGATTTTATGCGAAATAGCTGTCTTGTTGAGCAGTTTTTGGCTGCCCATTGTGGTCTGAAATGGGCATCAATGATATAAACGAGTCGTGTTATACTTGTATCGCTTGGCATGCGATCTTTGCATGATATGCGCTAGGTGATAAGTCCTTAGAGAGCCGCCTGTTAGGAATGGTATCCAACGGACAATTTGTCACATTCAGTTATCTTCAGGCGAAATAGATGTCCGCCCCCAATGGCCCCTTGAGAGATTATGAAACAACTAGGAATACTCGACTCTGCCTTCGTCAATCTGGAGCAAACCAATACCCCTCAACATGTCGGCGGCTTGGGAATTTATGATCCGTCAACCGCCCCCGGGGGGTTCGTTCGCTTTAAAGACGTCATTGCCAGCTTTGAGCGGCGCCTCGGAGATCTGCCGTTATTTCGAACGCGATTAGTAGAAGTTCCCGGTGGCCTGGACAGGCCCTACTGGATAAAAGACGCTAACTTTGACGTAGAGTTTCATCTGCGACATATCGCCCTGCCACAGCCTGGCGACTGGCGGCAGTTATGCATTCAGACCGCCCGCCTCCACTCTCGTCCGCTGGATATGTCCCGGCCTCTGTGGGAAGCCTATATTATTGAGGGATTGGACAACATCCCTAACCTTCCCAAAGGCTGTTTCGCCGTCTA
Source organism: Halioglobus sp. Uisw_031 (assembly GCF_047729875.1). Taxonomy (NCBI): domain Bacteria; kingdom Pseudomonadati; phylum Pseudomonadota; class Gammaproteobacteria; order Cellvibrionales; family Halieaceae; genus Halioglobus; species Halioglobus sp. Uisw_031. The sequence goes on from NZ_CP159826.1 coordinate 2,124,012, forward strand.
CACCAAAATGCACCATTCCATGGTCGACGGCGCCGGTGGTTCGTCCTTTCTGACGGCCTTGCACGATCTGATACCGAATCCTGAGCAAAAACACAGCTGGGAGACTGAACCGCGTCTGGTAGACACAGCACCTTCAGTTGCAGAACTAATGACCAAAGCGACCCTCAATAGTGCGAAAAACACAGTGCAACTCGTCACGGGCACTGTCAGAGGTGCTACAGCCCTGACGCAATATGCCATCGATATTGCGCGCAAAGAAGTCCCTGCCCCTGACATATCAGCACCGAAAACCATTCTAAACAAGTCTGTTGGCCCACACCGCGTGTTTGACGCAGCAGAATTCCCTCTGGAAGGCTTCAAGGACATCAAAAATGTTGTCAATGCTACGATAAACGACGTCGCTCTTAGCGTTATTGGGGGTGCTCTGCAGCGCTACCTGGCGTCTAAGGGTGAGGCACCGAAGGAGGGATCTCTCGCAACGGCTATGCCCTTGAACATGCGTACCCGACGCGGAACCACCGACGAAAACAATCAGGTCGGCTCGGTGTTTTCCTCACTACACACTGATATCGCTGACCCGATCGAGCGAATTACTGCGATCAAAGGGTCGACTGAAGAAGCGAAGGTCAGCGGCGAAGCAAGCCCCATGGTAGATGCACTGATGTTGGCAGGCGTGCTTGCTCCCGTCATCTCAAAATCGGTAGCCAGCTTCTGGTCGCGCAATCAATTGTCCAAACACATTCCAGTGAATATCTCGACCTGCATTTCCAACGTCGCAGGCCCCAACTTCCCGCTGTATTGTGCGGGTGCCAAAATGGTAGACTACTATGGACTAGGTGTACTGACTCCCGGCATGGGGATTTTCCATCTCGTATTCAGCTACTCTGGCAAACTCACGTTGTCCGTTCTGGCGGATAGGGACATCATGCCTGACCCTGAGTTTTATCACGACTGCCTGGTGACTGCCTATGAAGAGCTTTATGCCGCTGCGACCAAACTGGAGCCCGCGCGGCGTAAAACAGCAGCGATTGCGGCCAAAGCTAAGATCCAATCACCCAAGCGAGCACAAGCCCCCATCAGGCCAATAGGTGCAGTAGCGCCCAAGTTGCGCTCCAAAACGCGCTCCTCGGTAGACCCTTTGGTAAAAAGAGTGACAAAGCCTAAGAACCCCGTTAAAGCACCGATAAAAGTCCGCGGGACAGCGACACCCAAGAACAAGGAGAGCGTTGCAGTGAAAAAACGCGCGCCCAAAAAATCAAAACTCTAGACCAGCACAATCTCAACGAAAGCCAATCGACGCGTCATAGACAGAGAAAAATTTAAACTTCAATAGAGGTATATTCAGTCTGATAACCGTTAACGTTCGCCCAGCCGCACGAGTTGGAGCACGTAAATCTGCAACATCAGACAGTTCCCAGCCATGAGCAAGAAAAAGCGGCGCGACATCCCGCACTTTAAAACACCCATCATAGAAACCCATTGCCACCTGGACTATCTGGATCAGGCGGACCTGGAAATCACCCTTGCAAAATCACGCCAGGTCGGAATTGAGCGGATTATCACTATCGCTGTCTCAGCCGGCAATCTAGAGAGTGTCATGAAACTCGCCACGTCTTCCGCCAACATATGGGGCACACAGGGGATCCATCCACATGAGGCTGAGTCGTACACGCCTGAGGTTGATGCCATCATCCGAAGAAACGCAGGGCATGCCAAAATACTTGCGGTGGGCGAAATCGGCCTAGACTATTATTACGACCACGCAGACCGCGCGGTGCAGCGTTCAGTTTTTGAGCAGCAACTGCAGACTGCTATAGAACTTGACCTGCCTGTCGTCATCCATACTCGAGAAGCCGACGATGATACGCGCGACATACTAAAAAATTGCAGTACGTCCCTTACTCGCAAGGGTGTGATACACAGCTTTACCTCCTCTCTGGCACTGGCAGAGTTCTGTCTCGCAGAGGGTTTTATGCTGGGGTTTAACGGCATCACTACTTTCAACAGCGCAGATAACGTGAGGCAAGTTGTCGCCGCCACGCCTATGACTCAGCTATTACTTGAAACGGATGCTCCGTATCTAACCCCTGTTCCCTATCGTGGCAGACCTAACGCGCCCTATTATCTACCTTTTATTGCTGAAACCCTCGCCGCTATCAAGGAAGTCGATATTGAAGAATTATTGCAACAAGCCTACTGCAATAGTCTGGATGTCTTTTTCTCTGGCATACAGGAAAGACAGGCAACAACACCTGCAGCACCAGGTTAAATTTCGGCACACTAGACCCAAGCTTATGCGCGCTTTCAGTGATAAACTACTCCCCGTTTTAAATGCCCCTCTTTGCAATATCACAGGCAAATCTCTTTGATGGACTACATTATTGGACAACGCTGGGTAAGTCATGCTGACGCCCAATTAGGACTTGGTATCATTGTAGACATCGAAGGGCGTCGCGTTACCCTCGCCTTTCCCGCCGTGGAAGAGGAACGCACCTACGCCATCGAAAATGCTCCCCTCACACGACTGCGCTTTAAGGTGGGGGACCATATCTCTACGGTTGATCAGGTCGAAGTGCTGGTAACTGAAGTCACGGAGCACCACGGGCTATTGGTCTATATCGGCACGGATCACCACGAGCAGCAGTTGACAGTATCTGAACTGGAGCTTGACGCATTTATCCAGTTGACCACCCCACAGCAGCGGTTACTCAATGGGCATTTCGACAAGCACAGTGAATTTGCGTTGCGCTTCGCAACCTTTATACATATGGACAAGCTACAGCGCTCGACTGTGCGAGGCCTGATGGGCTCACGTACAAACCTTTTGCCGCACCAAATTTATATCGCTAATGAAGTAGGTCAAAGGCACGCCCCACGTGTGCTGCTGGCGGACGAAGTAGGCCTTGGAAAAACGATTGAGGCAGGAATGATCATTCAGCAGCAGATGCTGACGGGGCGCGCCTCCAGAATACTCGTATTGGTGCCGCCCAGTCTGTTGCACCAGTGGCTAGTAGAAATGCTACGTCGCTTCAATTTGCATTTTTCTCTTTTCGATGCCGAGCGTCTGGCTGAAATCACCGAAGATAATCCCTTCGAGACAGAACAATTAGTGCTCAGCAACCTCGAGCTTTTTGACTCCCAACCCGCATTGCGAACCGAGGCGCTGGCTTCACAATGGGACCTGATAGTCATTGATGAAGCCCATCATCTGCGCTGGGCACAAGACACTCCAAACGATGACTACGCATTTGTTGAAGCCCTAGCACAACAAACGAAAGGGCTATTATTACTCACTGCTACACCTGAACAAACTGGACAGGCCAGCCATTTTGCGCGTCTTCGTTTGCTAGATCCTTCGCGCTTTCATGACTTACAGAAATTCAAGGATGAGGAACAACAGTACCACAAATGGAGTGAGCTAGCCGACGCGCTAGAAGCGGGCAAAGTCGTTGATGATCTGCCCTCGGGGCTGGACGCTGGGGCACCTACCGCTAGCATCATCGAACAAATACTAGATCGACACGGCACGGGACGGGTCTTGTTCAGAAATACTCGCGCTGCCGTTGCAGGTTTTCCACAACGGATACTGCACCAATACCCGCTGGAGGCGCCGGAGGAGTACATACACGCACAGCTCGACCTCAAGGAACGGCTTTATCCAGAAACACCCTACCTCGACGACAGCTGGCTTGCATTCGACCCACGAGTAACCTGGCTGGAAAAAATGCTTAAACAGCTTCGCCCTGCCAAAGTTCTGGTCATCTGTGCGCACGCTTCAACTGCAGTTGCGCTAGAACACCATTTGCATCTGCGTGCCGGCATCCGATCCTCGGCCTTTTATGAGGGGCTGTCGATCATTGAACGGGATCGCGCCGCGGCCTATTTCGCAGATGAGGTAAACGGTGCGCAGACGCTTGTCTGCTCAGAGATTGGGAGCGAAGGACGCAACTTCCAGTTTTCTCACCATCTCATATTGTTCGATCTACCGATGAACCCGGACCTGCTCGAACAACGCATTGGACGCCTCGACCGTATCGGACAACAGTGCGACATAGACATTCACGTGCCATATCTCGCGCAAACTGCCCAGCAGTCATTATTCGAATGGTATGACCAAGGTCTCAACTTGTTCCGCGATAGCTGTTCTGCGGGGTATATGATTTTTGAAATTTTTCAGGACCGCCTTTTATCAGAATTAGAACAGCGTACAGAGACTTTTGATACCCTGCTGATAGACAGTGCAGTTTTTACTGCAAGGACACGACAGGAATTGCGCGACGGTCGCGATAAGTTACTGGAACGCAACTCCTGCAAGCCTGTTATCGCCGACGCTCTAATTGATGAAGTTGTGGCTATCGAAGCCAATAATACGCTAGAGCCCTATCTCGAAGCTCTGTGTGAAACCTTCGGAGTCGAGCAGGAGTTTCACTCTGAACAAACACTGGTGTTACGGCCCTCTGAAAACATGCTAATCGGTCATTTTCCGGGCCTCAGGGAAGACGGCACCACTATTACCTTCAACCGCGAAAAGGCGCTTATACGGGAGGATCTGGAATTCCTGACATGGGAGCATCCGATGATCCTCGGGGCAATGGACATGGTGCAATCAACTGAAATAGGCAATGCTGCACTCGGCACCATTACACTAAAAGGTGTGGCACCTGGCACCATGCTGTTGGAACTGCTCTATACCGTTAATTGTGTTGCCCCTAGGACCCTTCAACTTGAGCGTTTCTTACCCCTTAATCCTATGCGCCTGCTCGTCGACGCGCGAGGAAAGGATCTCTCAGACCTGGTACCGCATGAACGTCTCAATCAACTCATCCAGAAAGTTAAGAAAGCCACCGGTCTGGCCATCATCAAACAGGTACATGCGGAAGTGGAAGCCAAAATGTCGCTGGCGTCAGCGCAAGCCGAGAAAAAACTAGAGGAAATACTAATTGATGCGGAGACAACAATGCGCATCGACTTGAGTGCAGAATTAGACCGGCTCACCAGCTTGCGAATAGTCAACCCGTCCATTCGCCAGGAAGAGCTGGACCACCTCACCTACCGTATGGAAGAGTGTTCCACACACATTAAACACGCTAATCTGCAACTGCAGGCTCTGCGGTTGATAATCACTACCTAAAGAGCAGTCTTAGCCACCCTAATATCACGTGTTAGTGGCCGCGCCCGGGAGGGAGTCTTTCCCCGACAGCTCTAGCTCTACCTGAGCCAAGAGCTTCTCGAACTTAATCTTAAATATGTCCTTACTAAACAAATGGCTGCGCTCAAAGGCACATTCAGCCATCGTTTTGCGCCGGCCTTCGTCCCCAATAAGTGTAAGACTGAACATCTTTAAATCGTCTAGCGTCGAAAACCTATAGCCAGAATACTGATGTTCAACAATCTCCTTCTGTCCGCCACCATCAATGACAACGGGAACACAGTAGTTTTGCATGGCCTCAACCGTTGTCATACCAAAATGCTCAACGCGCTCTGGTTGAATCTCATCCAACCCACACGCGTGCCAAAATATCGCTGCCGCGCGATAATATTCCTTAATATCACTGACAGCGGCATTCACGCTCAGCTCAATGGGACACTGCGCTTGCGCTACCGCGTCTTTAATGGCTTCGAGATAGATATTTTCAGGCGTACTTCCTCCAACCAACACCAACTTCCATCCCCGCATTTGAATCGGGTAATCGACACACATCTCACTGAATGCCCGCACCAGCTCAATCTGCTTTTTACTGCCACTTACTTCAAAGCGAGAAACCGAGAGAATAATATTGTGTTTTTCATCAGGCCTACTGTCTGGGTTGTACATATTCACTGGTGGATACAGTTTATCACTAGGATTTAACTGCCAGCGCTTTTTCACCCAGTCGCCAGTATAATCGCTATTCACAATCAAATGGTCATACCGGTCGACCTGAAAGAAATTCTCTTTTTCCTGATCAGGAAAGTGACACACAAAAAGAGACACCGCCGAAAGCGGATTGACTTTCCCCAACATGTTCGCATTAATAAAAATATCGTAGTTCAAACTCTCCCAACTGATTATGTCAAAAGGATTTTCACTTTCATTGACCACCATAGACTCATTCGGCGTGTAACAACCTCTCTCTTCGAAAAAAGGAATTTTGATGATTTTCATGGCACTAGGCGTAAGGTCAATATCAAACCAGTCCTTGAAGTCACTTAGTTGCACATCATTATTAAAAATATACGTAACATCATAACGATCCTGCAGAATAGCGGCCATCTCAGCGACATATCGCTGCCCGCCACCGGCAAAATGTCCAGCATGGTCATAAATTCCGACACGTATTTTACGCAGCCCTAAAATGACTTCCAACTGCGAGAAAAAAGTATAAGCACTGCAAACACCGATATAGTCGGGAAGACAATCTTTGAGTAGGCGTAGCACCGCTGTGACTGTGTCTGTGTCATGGTAAATACACATTTTTCGCATGCTGTGCAAAAGAGACCGATACAGGAGGTCATACTGTCCCGCCTCATAGCAATGAGAAGTCTCTATACAACCAGGCAACTCGAGAGGGAAGTGCTTGGCTACAAAAAGAAAGCGATTTCGGGTACAAAAGAAATCACACAATTTTTCCGAAGAACTGCCATGGTACTGATGATACAGAATACTGCTGGGCGAATACCAAAGCTTCCATCCTTTCTCTCGGCAACGAATACTGTAATCCATATCCTCCACAAACATAATGAAGTCTTCGTCCCAGTCGCCAACATCCTCCAGACATTGCCGACGAAACATCACCGAGCCACCCGTGACATACTCGCGTTCAGCCGCTGTCGCGTACCGAGAGGAATCGTCACCTTCAAAACCGATATCCCTGAAGTAAAACTGGCCAACTTCCTCAACACCCACACTATTAATTTTTTTATTTTCTGAAAAAAGTATCTTACTCTGAACAGCACCGACATTTTTATCAGTTCGAAAAATGTCAAAAAAACCCTGCAACCACTCAGAATCCACTGTTGCATCATTGTTCGCTATAACGACATAATCTCCTTGAGAACTAGCGATCCCCAAATTTAATGCTCGGGCATAATTATTTTCATCGTTCTCGAGTATCCTGACCTGCCTACAGTGCTCTCGGACCCAATTAACTGAGCCATCACTCGAGCCGTTATCTACCATAAGTATTTCGACGTCGAGACCATGCTGATTTGACGCGCCTAGAGAATTAAAAAAAACCTCGAGGAAATCCATCGCATTAAACGTCACCGTCAAAACCGTGACCCTAGGGAGGCTCATTTTAAATCACTCTGCGCCGGAAAAACAAACGTTGATCGTATACTTTTCAGCTCACTTGCTAACACTATTACATCGACCTGCAACTTGGCCGAGGGCGCAGTCGTCGACGTTGTTGGCCTATAGCTGGCAGGCAAAACCTTTCGCTTATCGAGCCGCGCAAAAACCGAATCACCTCTAGCAATCAAAAACATCTTAGCTCGAATATTTGCAACACGTTTATCGACTTCAAGCCAGACGCTCTTCCACATCAGCCTGAACCTTCCGGTTCTGAACATCTGATAGGCGTTGATACATCTATCTAGAAAATAGCGTATCTTTTTCTTCGTTAGACTAGACATGCCGTTCAAAACCCTTGTCTCATAGTGAGCCTTATTCGAAAGCGTCGAAAAATTTTACTCAGGCTCTCGCCGTCTAACAATCATTTACCCAGCGAACGATTTCAACTGAAAAACCTCAATGCTACCCCAGAAAGCCAGCAGCGGACATTGCTGCGCAATTGCATGCGCCTCGTCAAGCGAGTCAGCTTCAATCACAGTGTAGCCATGCGGCCGCACTAAATTTCCATCATCTAACGCGCCCCGTGAGCCTAAAGTTTCTGCACCTACTATCTCTGTCACAAAAGCACCAAATGGAACGGGTAATGTCGCCAGCCATGCGCTTACCTTGTCACGAAGTTCCTTGGTATCTAAACCTAGCGGCTCATCACCCCGCCGATACATAAACATAAATTGCGGCTTCCGCGGGATGGCGATTCGCTCCCTATATTCGCTCAACTTTTCACTGACACCAGGAACATCTGACCCAACACGATCAGCCAGCCTCATTAGTGTGAGCGCCGACCCGACGTCTCTCCGCTCGGCTTGTAACGCTAGATCTCTAAAAATATAGGCTTCTTTTTCAGAAAAAATCGTCCGACCTAACCCCTTATTTTTATCATCTCCATCGGTTACTAGGTTCGTTATCTCGTTAATGCATGAAAAGAAAATCGTGCATACGCTCGCATAATCTGCCGTTGCAAGTTGATGCTTTGCATCTTTGGCTATTAACTTGAGAATTGCGATCAAAACATCAAAGTCGGCACTATTTATACAATCTCTCGGCACAACCAAGTCATCGGGCGGTGCAAACAACGGATGCACTTCGGGGAAAAATTTCCGCTGTACGATGGCGTTAGATTCAATGAAGCTATCGTAGATTGACGCTCGCGAGTCAACGCTAGGCAATTGACCTCTGCCCGACAACCTCTCCATGATAGTTTTTTTGCACCGGTCCCTCATAACACCTGCATCAGGCATCACTGTGCTCTGCGGAAATATTATATTAACGGCTCTTGCAAGGGCTTGCCCAAACGGCGTCAAAGACTCGTTTTCAACTGCACGAGGCTTATCCAGCTCACCTACCAGAGCGGCATCTATCTTTGCTGTGAAGTCATCAAGCAAATCCCCATTTAAGAATCGGTCTTGAAGAAAAAGGGAGACGTCCAAAGACTCAAATCCGAAACCTCTTTCCCAATTGGCAAGCATTTCATAGTAATTAAAATAAGTATTTTCAGGTCTGCAACGTTCCAGAAATTCCGAGAAAGATTGTGTACCACCCGATTTAAGATGCGTTGAATAATATGACTTGCACGTTGTCGCCTGCTCTCGCAGATAGCACACTATTTTTATTTCATCAAAATAGGGTGTTAGAAGCTTGGATAAATTGTCTAATTCCGCCTCAGTCCTGATTCTGGAGTGAAAATGTTCACTGGACATAATGACGGTGGTTACATGCTGCGGGAGACCACGTATTTCACTATCAAACGCCTTTATGAATCGTCTCTGGAATTCCTGCCTTTGTTCCAAGGTTTGAATTCCCCGATTCCGAAAATAGTCATCCCGTCTATGTTCATCGAGACAATAAGCAGGAAGCGCTTGATTATTTCTTTTACCAGCACTTTGAAGAAAATGAAATCCAGCGCCTTTAAGTTTCCCTCTATTTTGGTATAAATACCTTTGAATCGAGGTAGTACCGGTTTTTTCAGTCCCAATGTGAACAATAGCTTTCAAGTCAATCTTCCTTAAAAAGCTGAAAGTAAAGCATTTTATAGATTCTGACAAGGCGCCGCATCACATAAAGGCGGCGCCCCCCCAAAAAGCCGAAACCGTTGAGGGTATTCTAGGTTAGTCGCAGATCACGCCGCCACTTTTGAAGACTTCACCTCAGGGTCGAAGGTAATGTGCATGCGCTTAATGCCGTTAACGAGATTGGAGCGGGTGTAGGCAACGTCACCCACCAGCTTAGGATGACGCAGACGGGGAATGATTTCCTCAAACATGACGCGCATTTCCAGTCGAGCAAGGTGCGTGCCTAAGCAGAAGTGCTGGCCAATACCGAACGACCGATGCTGATTATAAAGATCTGGCATACGCTCCGCCCGTCGCACATCAAATTGCATGGCATCGGCACCGAAGATGGTCTCATCATGATTGACCGTGTGATAGTGCATGATGACCTTATCACCTTTCTTGATGAGCTTCCCCGCAACTTCCGTATCTTCGATACACTGGCGACGCATCAGAGTGAAAGCGGTGTTGTAACGCAACATTTCCTCACATGCACCAGGGATTTTATCGGGATTATCCACCAAGTATTGCAGCTGCTCGGGATTTTCCATCAATAAGCGCATGCCCTGCGTCGTTATCGTACGTGTAGACTCATTACCGGCTGCGATCAACATCAGGAAAAACCAAACGAATTCATCGTCATTCAAACCATCGTCTTTGCCGTTACCGTTTAATAGAGCGCCGATAATATCTTTCTTTGGATTGGTTTTGTGCTGCTCCATCAACTTCATGGCGTATTCAATCACCTTGAAGGAAGCCGCCTCGGCCTCTTCCTGGCCAGCGGACATCTCTGGATCCTGATTGAACATCATCTTGTTGGTCCACTGGAAAAAATCCTTGCGATCTTCCGCTGGAATACCACAGAGCTCAAGAATAGCCAGCAACGGCAACTCTGCCGCTACTTCCTCCACAAACTCACACTCACCACGACTGGCAACCGCATCGACGATGTTGCGCGCATGCTGACGAAAACTAGGCTCATACGACTCAACAGCACCCGGGGTAAAGGTAGCTCGCACAATTTTGCGCGACTTCATCTGTCTCGGTGGGTCCTGATTGATGGTCATATTGCGCTGGATGAGATTCATTTCATCTTCTGAATACTCTTCTGCCAGTGCGGAGCGAGCCTCACTGGAGAACAGTTTGGGGTGCTTGGAGATGAAATCGATTTCATCGCGACCGGTTATCAGCCAGTAAGGGACGCCCTGGTAGGAACCGTCCATATAGTGGACGGGGCCGGAGGCGCGAATTTCAGCCAGAGTATCGTAAGGCATCCCGTTAACGTACGTTTCGGGGTCGATCAAATTTGGGAATTCTGCGAATGGGCACTGACTCATAAAAACTTACTCCAAAGTGACAAATCAACCTAGGAGCTACAGACTACTAGGCGTTAGTTTAGATGTCAATTGTTAATATCTACACCCTAAACCCGTCTAGTTTTGAAGTCGTAATGGCCAGCATCGAAGCGGTTAGCCCGCCCCCTTCGCAGCCTCCAAACGCCAGCCTTCTGCCGGCAAGACCGCACGCCCCGCTCTTACAACCCTTATCGCTGTCCTTTATCAGGCGGCCGGTGCCTTGCCCCCAGGGGTCTCATCAGGCGGGTAGCCCATGTTTTTCAATGCAACAGCAACCTCATCCAAAACTGCAGGATCGTCAATCGTCGCTGGCGTCTTCCAGCTGTCACCGTCAGCAATTTTACGCAACGTACCACGAAGCAGTTTACCTGAACGGGTCTTGGGCAGACGCTCAACGACGGTACAGAGCTTAAAGGCCGCCACCGGACCAATTCTGTCGCGTACCAGCGCGATGGTTCGGGCAGTAATCGCTTCGGGTGGCGTGGTAACGCCAGTATTTAACACCAACAATCCCAGTGGTATCTGACCTTTGATCGGGTCAGCGACGCCTATCACCGCGCACTCCGCCACATCCTCATCATCGAATAGCACTTCCTCTATCGCCCCCGTTGACAGTCGATGACCCGCAACATTGATAACATCGTCCGTTCTTGACATCACGAACACGTAGCCATTTTCATCGATATATCCGGCGTCCCCCGTTTCGTAGTACCCCGGGAACTTCTTGAAATATGCCTCCACAAAACGCTCTGGTGCGTCCCACAGTGTAATGAAAGTACCCGGTGGCAAAGGTGTGTTGAGCACCAATGCGCCAATATCACCTGCTGCAACAGCGGTGCCGTCCTTACCCAACACCCGCACCTCGTACCCAGGAACGGGCCGAGCAGGCGAACCCGCGATGATGGGTAGTTGTTCAATACCGAGGCAATTGGAACACACAGGCCAGCCTGTTTCCGTCTGCCACCAATGATCTATCACCGGCACCTGCAACTTCTCCTGCGCCCACCCCAAGGTATGCGGATCACAGCGTTCACCCGCGAGAAACAGCGCTCGAAAATTCGACAGATCATACTTCGCCAGATGCTGGCCCTGTGGATCTTCTTTTTTGATGGCTCGAAATGCAGTGGGCGCAGTAAATAGTACGCTGACCTTATACTCTTCAATCACTCGCCAATAGGCACCCGAATCTGGCGTCCCTACCGGTTTTCCCTCGTACATCACCGTAGTGCAACCCGCGAACAATGGCCCGTAGACAATATAGGAATGTCCCACCACCCAACCCACGTCGGAAGCGGCCCAGTAGACATCTCCGGGAGACACGTTGTAGACGGCCTTCATACTCCACTTGAGTGCCACGATACTCCCGCCAGTATCACGTACCACGCCTTTAGGCTGGCCAGTGGTGCCAGAGGTGTAGAGGATATAGAGGGGATCATTCGCATCGACGGGCACACATTCAACCGGGTGGGCCTCGTCCATCACTTGCAGCCAGTCCAGGTCGCGCCCCTCAACCATTTGAGCACTGAGCATAGAGCGCTGCAGAATAATGCAGTGCTCAGGCTTATGCTGAGCCAGCTCGATCGCATGATCTAACAGCGGCTTGTAAGCCACCAATCGAGACGGCTCAACCCCACAGCTCGCCGCGACAATGACCAGAGGTGTAGCATCATCGATACGCTGCGCTAACTCGTTGCTGGCAAATCCACCGAATACCACCGAATGAATAGCGCCTATCCGCGCGCACGCCAGCATCGCAATCGCGGCTTCCGGCACCATAGGCATGTAGATCAGTACCCGATCTCCTTTGACGACGCCTCTATCGGTGAGTGCACCGGCAAAGCACGCGACCTCAGCCAACAATTGGGTATACGTATATTGACGCTTAGTCGCAGTGACCGGGCTGTCGTAGATCAGGGCAGTCTGCTCTCCCCTACCCTGCTCCACCTGCAAATCCAAAGCGTTATAGCAGGCATTTGTCACGCCGTCTGGAAACCACCGATTAAAAGGGGCGCGTGAACTATCCAACACAATACCCGGCTTCCTATACCAGTAGATATCCTGCGCGGCCTCCTGCCACAACCCACTATTGTTCATACCCGTCCTCCTTTCCTTTACCTCAGTCGTCCGACGATGGTCGCGGTAGCGCTGTAGTAGCAAAATCGCCTCATGATAGGCGAAGCATATGTGATTCTCCCTTCCATCAGAAGCCTCTGCAAGATAATGTATTTGCTTAAAATTCAGAACATAGCCTACACTATGTCCACAATAAATGACTGAGACTGTAACAATGGAAGCGCTCGACCCACTAACTGATGCTGCACGCAGGGCTGATCTCGACCCCTACACTCTGCCGCTGGACCAAATCCAAGTCGCAAACCCCTTTTTATTCGCTCGCGATACGCATCATGCTTGGTTCAAGCGCTTACGCGACGAAGCACCTGTGCATTATTGTGCCGATAGCTTTTTCGGCCCGTATTGGTCGATCACCCGTTACGCAGATATCGTCACCGTGGATACCTCGCACGATATCTTCTCCTCAGAGCCGGCCATCACTATTGGCGACACGGAGAACACGTTCCCCCTGCCTATGTTTATTGCCATGGACCGACCGAAGCATGATGAACAGCGCAAAGTCGTCAGCCCGGTCACCGGAGCAGAGAATCTGCGCCACTTCGAACCCATCATCCGTGAACGCACCATCGACGTGCTTGACCAGTTGCCTGTTGGCAAGACCTTCGACTGGGTGGAACATGTCTCCGTAGAACTGACCACACGTATGCTGGCTACCCTGTTCGATTTTCCGTTTGAAGAGCGCCACAAACTAACCCGTTGGTCAGATGTGGCGACTGCAATTCCCGGAATGGGCATCATCGACACGGAAGAGCAGCGCCACCAGGAACTGCTCGGCTGTCTGGAATACTTTACCGAACTGTGGAATGAGCGGATCAATACACCACCGAAAAATGACCTTATTTCGATGCTGACCCATGGCGAGGCAACCCGCAATATGGCGCCAATGGAATATCTGGGCAATCTTGTCTTACTGATTGTCGGCGGCAACGACACCACGCGCAGCACGATGACGGCCAGCGCCCTAGCGCTGCATCAAAATCCGCTTCAATTCGAAAAACTGATTGCACATCCAGAGCTCATTGATTCTATGGTCGCGGAGACCATCCGCTGGCAAACACCTTTGGCGCATATGCGTCGCATCTGCAAGGAAGATACGGAACTGGGTGGGCAGCAGATTAAAGCCGGCGACAAAGTCATTATGTGGTATGTCTCGGGCAATCGGGACGAGCGCTTTATGGAAAACCCTGACGCCTTCATCATTGATCGCCCAGATGTACGTCGTCACCTGTCCTTCGGATTTGGCATCCATCGCTGCATGGGCAATCGACTGGCAGAGCTACAGTTGCGTATCTTGTGGGAGGAAATACTACTGCGCTTTGAACGTGTTGAAGTGATGGGAGAAGAGCAACGTACGGTGTCATCCTTTGTGCATGGATTCACCGCCATGCCAGTAAAGTTACATCCCCTAAAGCGTTAATCTACCAACCGAAGCGTTGTTTCGCAGGCAGTTTGCCGAGGCCACATTCTGTAGGCCTCGGCATCAGCACGCAGCTTACAACTGGGGGATTTCTGCCTGATCGATGGGCAACTCGCTGCGCCCAATGCGCGCCGCGCGTTCATGCAGCGTGACCTCAGCCTCCTCAACCCGGATCATAATAACAAAGCGCTTCTCCTGAATACCTTGCAGACAGTAACGAGCCAGTTCATCCAGATCCTGAAACTCCAAGTCCCAACCTGCTTTTTCAGCGGCAACCTTGAAATCCTGAATGGTTGGCACTGGATCATAAGGTTTCTCTCTGGCCAAGTCCTTGGGACGATTACGATCAGTAGTCCAGATGCCAGTATCGAGTAACCCACCGGATGGATAGAAAATCGAGGCGGAAAGATTGGTACCCTCACTTTTAAGTTGCGCCTCAAGACACTCGGTAATGCACGATACCGCTGCCTTGCTGGAGGCATACACAGACTGGTAGGGCAACGGTGAGACACCGCCGTCCCCGGAGGAGGTATTGATCACATGTCCCTCTTCACCTGAGGCGATCATACGTGGCACAAAGGCCTGAATACCATGAACAACACCGTGTACATTAACGCCGTGCACCCATTTCCAATCGTTATCCGTCGTTTCCCACACGTTGGCCGAGGGCGCCGCAACCCCAGCATTGTTGAACAGCAGATGGCAGACACCATAGGTATCAAACACCTTGTCAGCCAGTGCATTAAACGAATCAGAACTGGACACATCGGTAACGACACCGAGCACTTCACCACTGCCCGAAAACTCCGCTAATACGCGATCAAGCGCCTTCTGCTCGACATCGCCTATGACGACTTTGGCGCCTGCTGCCAGTAATTCCTTGACCAGTGAGCGACCAATACCGCTGGCCCCGCCCGTGACGACTGCAACCTTTCCATTAAAATCCTGCATGTATAACCTCCATCCGTTAACTGAGCGTCTTTTATGCCACAGTTCGTAGCCTGACTCCAGCGCGGACGGATAGTGTAGTAAACCGTTTGCCGCTTTATGTAGGAGGTCAGATAAAGTAGGATAAAACACTCACGCAGCGACCCGGCTTTCCCGCAAGGCTGCAACACCGGGAGAGGTTCTTTATCCAGCCACTAGCCATTGCTGCCCGCGCTGAACTGACACATCGTCTGCGACAATGCCTCAGCAGGGAGTGCCTTATCGAGGAGGCTGAATCACAGCGTCCTTTTGAATGTGATGCTCTGTCCCTCTATTCGGACCTCCCGTTGTTGGTAGTGCTGCCAGAAACCGTGGAACAGGTACAACAGGTGTTACGTGTTTGCCATCAGCTCGGCGTCCCTGTAGTCGCAAGGGGTGCAGGAACGGGCCTGTCCGCCGGCGCCATGCCGCACCCAGAGGGCATATTGCTCTGCCTCAGCAAACTGGATCAAATTCTGGACATCGATGTTCTCGCCCGCACTGCACGCGTCCAACCAGGCGTCAGCAACCTCTCTATTTCAGAGGCCGCTGCCAGCCACCGTCTTTACTATGCGCCAGACCCCTCCTCGCAGATAGCCTGCACCATCGGAGGTAACGTATCGGAGAATTCCGGTGGCGTGCACTGCCTAAAATACGGATTGACGGTGCACAATATTCTCTCCCTTAACGTGCTGACCGTCGAAGGGGAGACACTCACCATTGGCAGTATGGGTCTAGACAGCCCGGGTTACGACCTAATGGCACTGTTGACCGGCTCCGAAGGCTTATTGGGTATCATAACGGAAGTGACTGTCCGTCTTTTGCCTTTACCCGAACTGGCGCAGGTGGTGATGGCGGGCTTTGACAGTGTCAGCACAGCGGGTGATGCGGTCGGCGCAATCATCGCGGCAGGCATCATACCTGCAGGTCTGGAGATGATGGATCGCCTCGCGATTCAGGCGGCAGAAGATTTCGCGCAAGCAGGTTATCCCAGAGAGGCGGCGGCCATCCTGTTATGCGAGGTCGATGGTACGTCCGAGGAGGTGGCACAGCACACGCAAGAGATTGCACGCCTATTTGAGCAACACGGGGCGACCTCTCTCACAATCTCCCGCGATGAAACCCAGCGCGCGTTGCTGTGGAAAGGCCGCAAAGCTGCATTCCCTGCGATCGGACGCCTCTCGCCTGACTACTACTGCATGGACGGCACCATTCCGCGCAGTCAGTTATCTTTCGTACTGAATGAAATTTATCGCTTGTCCGAGCAATACGCGCTGCCGGTCGCCAATGTTTTCCATGCAGGAGATGGTAATCTGCACCCGCTAATCATGTTCGACGCCAGTGACCCGACGGCAATCCACAGAGCTGAAGCATTCGGAGCAAAAATACTGGAGCTGTCAGTCAGTGTCGGAGGCTGCATTACCGGCGAGCACGGGGTGGGTGTCGAAAAACTGAGCCAGATGGACAGCCAGTTCAGCACTCAAGAATTGCTGCAGCTTGAGGACATAAAATACGCCTTCGATCCCGCGCTTAATCTCAACCCGGGCAAAGGCATTCCTATTTTAAAACGCTGCCAGGAATATCGCGCACTCCCAGCCCGACATCAACATGACTGATCAACACGGTTCACTGCAAACAGGTGACCGCAGCGAACATATTATCGCTGCGCTACAACAGGCACGCGAGACCAGCACACCTGTCTGCATCAGGGGTGGCGGCAGCAAGCAGCATCTGATAGGCCGCAACTGTGACTTTACCATGCTCGACGTTTCCCAGCACACGGGTATTGTGGACTACCAGCCTCAGGAGTTGGTTATCACGGCACGGGCCGGCACTCCACTGGTCGATATTCTTGCGATCCTTGACGCCGAGGGACAAACGCTGTCTTTTGAGCCACCACTGTTCAATGGCATCGCCACTCTGGGCGGAACACTCGCGTGCAACCTGTCCGGACCTGCCAGACCCTGGAACGGTTCCATTCGGGATATGGTCCTCGGTGTCCAGTTGATCAACGGCAAGTGCGAGCGACTCAACTTCGGCGGAAAGGTCATTAAAAATGTTGCTGGCTACGACGTATCGCGTCTGCAAGCCGGGGCACTTGGGACACTCGGCGTCCTGTGCGAGGTTAGTTTGAAAGTACTGCCCCGTGCGGAAAAGACGCTGACGCTGTGTTATGACATGTCGGCCCAAGAAGCGGTGCGCCATATGAACCAAAGAGCAGGTCAACCTAAACCCCTATCCGGTGCTTTCTGGCTCAACGGTCAACTGCATCTCCGCTTATCCGGTGCCGCCAGCGCAGTCGACAGCACCGTGGTGCAATGGGGGGGAGACATTCTGGAAAGTGGCGACATTTTATGGGAACAGTTACGCGAGATGACACTACCGTTCTTCAAAGATACAGGCGCGTTGTGGCGCTTTTCAGTGCAGTCATCGGCAGAGGTCAGACTCGACTTTGGTACAACACTCATCGATTGGTGTGGCGCCCAGCGCTGGGTGCACGGCGAGCATCCAGACGAGGCACTGCAACAAGCGGCGGTCGAGGCGGGAGGGCATGTCTCATTGTTTCGAGGGGGCGATCGCAACGCAGAGGTTCGATCGCCGCTCACTAGCGTCGAGCAAGGTTTGCAGCAACGTCTGAAAAAATCCTTCGACCCGGACGGCATTCTCAACCCCGGGCGACTTTACAGTTGGCTGTAGGAGCAGGTATGACATGCATGTAGAACTGCACCCAACATTTGCAGATACCCGTTCCGGTCAAGCTGCCAAGGCACTCACCAGTGCCTGCGTCCACTGTGGACTCTGTCTGGCGACATGCCCCACCTACCTAGACAGTCGAGATGAAAGAGACAGTCCACGTGGGCGTATTTACCTGATAAAAAACCTGCTTGAGACGGGTGAGGCCAGCAGTCAGACCCAGTTACACCTGGATCGTTGTCTCACCTGCCGCAGCTGTGAAACCACCTGCCCATCGGGCATGCAGTACGGAGAGCTCGTTGATATAGGTCGCGGCCTGATGGAACAGGCAGCGCCCAGAGCTCTCCCCTCAAGGATACTGCGTTGGCTTTTACGATTTATTCTCTGCCGACCACGATTACTGGCATCGGGCTTAGTGGTTGCTCAAGCCCTACGACCGTTGCTGCCTGCTCGTTTACGCCAGACAGTGCCTCTGCGCCAGATCCAAAAAGCGCTGCCGGAGCAGCAACACGCTCGCAAGATGCTGATACTCGAAGGCTGTGTTCAGGGCGCAGCAACACCCAACACCAATGGCGCCGCACGTCGGGTACTAGACAGACTAGGCATCTCGCTCATTGGAGCACCGAAGGCAGGATGTTGCGGTGCCGTCAATTACCATCTGGCGGCACACGCAGACGGGCTAAACAACATGCGCCGCAATATCGATGCATGGTGGCCTCATCTGCAAAATGGCGCTGAAGCGATTATCAGCAGTGCCTCAGGCTGTGGCGCTATGCTGGTTGACTACGGTCGCCTGCTCGCTGATGATCCTCACTATGCGGACAAGGCGAAGCGCGTTTCGCAACTCAGTCGTGATATCGCAGAGATACTGATGGACGAGGACCTCACCAAACTGACAATCGACACGCAGGTGGGAAAAGTTGCGATTCACAGCCCCTGTACTCTGCAACACGCCCTGCAGCAACCCGATCTGATAGCCACGCTGCTGGAGCGGGCAGGCTTTGAGATTGCCATCACCACAGAAAAGCTCCTGTGCTGTGGTTCGGCCGGCACCTACTCTATCTTGCAATCCACCATCAGTGAAAAACTGCGGACAAAGACGTTGCACGCGCTAGAGCATGATCAACCCGCTGTCATCGTCACAGCCAATGTCGGATGCCAGCTCCACCTGCAGGCCGCAGCGGGAGTACCGGTAGTGCACTGGATAGAATTACTGGACGCCTAGTGCGCCTCTAGCCAGGACGCAAACCGGAGGATTGACATCTCGCGCGGGAAGATCAAACCTACACTTTCTTGACGAACTGTGACTTGAGCTTCATCGCACCGATGCCGTCGATCTTGCAATCAATGTCATGATCACCGGCAACCAAGCGGATGTTTTTTATCCGGGTGCCCACTTTAACGACGAGCGACGAGCCCTTGACCTTCAAATCCTTAATGACGGAGACCGTATCACCCTCTTCAAGCACATTTCCGTTGGCGTCCGTCACTAGGGCCGCAGTATCGACAGTATCGATCACTTCGTCCTGAGACCATTCATGTGCGCACTCAGGACAAACGTATAAGTTTCTGTCTTCATAGGTATAAGTCGATTCACAAAGCGGGCAGCGGGGTAAAGTACTCATTGTTGAGGCCTGTCAAAAGTCAATATTTCAAAAAATTCGTTATATGCGTGGCGCTGTTCAGAACAAAATAATCATCGACTTATAAGCTCAATTTTGGTTTTATTGAAGCAGTGCCTTGGTGGCACTCATCGCTGTATCGCTTTGCCATTTGACAAGCTTATACGCGCACCACATTGTTACATAAATAGAGCCTCCAGAGGCACTGCGACAAGTTTCGCCACCTCCAGGGGCAAAGTTTGCATCGGAGCTTACTATATGAAACGACAAAAACGTGATATGAATTCGAGGGCATTTGACCGGGGTTATCAAGCCGGAGTTGGCGGGCGTAGTCTCGATTTCTGTCCGCATGTAGAAGAAGGACAGCGGCAAAACTGGGTAACAGGATGGCGCGAAGGTCGCAGCGATCAATGGGATGGCCTCACAGGTGTCTCCGGAGTACACAAAATACGTGCGATCTGACGCGTTAGCGCACGCGTAAGCGGCATCGATCGTCGCTTGCGCAAAACCCTGAGAGTGCTCGCCGGCGCGCGGGCTTTCGCAGGCATTATGCTTTTGCGATATCGAACGCCGCCTAACGCATTACTTATTATCGACCATGATCGGGCGATTTGTGTCCGATCGACTCCCCGCACGTTTATTACACCCTGCACATGAAGAGATGCTCCGCGGAACTTTTTACCCGCGGATCAGTCACAGAAATCATATTATGTAGCACCGCAAAAACATGAACAGTGGACTGGCCAGTATCTTCAGCTACAATGCGGGCGCGGTAAGACAACGCTTCGACAGCGTTCGAAGCCGATAGCCGCGGAGCTATTTTTTAACAAACCACACAGGAGCAATCGTGGCGAACGCAGACATAAGAGCACTCGAGGACTGGCTTAGTGGGCAAATTATCGGCCAAAGTCATCTGGTTCAACGGCTGGTTATTGCCCTCCTTGCAGACGGACACCTATTGGTCGAAGGCGCGCCAGGGCTTGCCAAGACCAGAGCCATTAAATCGCTGGCAGAGGGCCTAGAAGGTAGTTTCCACCGCATCCAGTTTACCCCGGACCTGCTGCCGGGCGATGTCACCGGAACCGAAATCTACCGACCTCAGGAAGCCAGCTTCCACTTTCAGAAGGGCCCCATTTTTCATAACTTGGTGTTGGCGGATGAGGTCAACCGCGCACCTGCCAAGGTTCAGTCAGCTCTGCTGGAGGCGATGGCCGAGCGTCAGGTCAGCGTCGGCAGCACAACCTACGAATTACCCGACCTGTTTTTGGTGATGGCAACCCAGAACCCGATCGAACAGGAAGGCACCTACCCACTGCCCGAGGCACAGCTGGACCGGTTTCTAATGCATGTCAGTGTGGGGTATCCCGATACCGCCGCTGAAACCGAGATTCTCAGGCTTACGCGCGACGAGGCAACTAGCGGGACCGGCAGTCCACCCATACCCTTAACACAAGCGAGCGTCTTCGCCGCGCGTCAGGAAATACTGGCACTGCATATGTCTGACACAGTAGAGCAGTACATGGTGCAGCTAGTGATAGCCACACGCTCTCCCGCCCGTTACAGCGCAGAACTGGCAGGCTGGATTGAATACGGTGGCAGTCCTCGTGCCACCATCGCCATTGATCGCTGTGCCCGCGCCCATGCCTGGCTCAAGGGCCGAGATTTTGTCAGTCCCGACGATATCCAAGCCGTTACGGCAGATGTGCTGCGCCACCGACTCATATTGAGCTTCGAAGCAGAAGCCAACGGTGTTACGCCAGACAAAGTCATAGAAGAGCTGCTGTCCATCGTTCCAGTGGGCTGAGATCAAGCATGCACCTGGCCGACATTAATGCTCCTGCTCGCGGCGCCTATGTGGAGCTGAACGAGCTCATCGCCCTACGCTTTCCCGCGAAGCAACTCAAGCTTGGGCGCAAAAAACGCGCTCTGAGCAATCTGGCCGGGCCCAACAAAACCAATTTCCGCGGGCGTGGCATCGATTTTGAAGAAGTGCGACGGTACCAACCTGGCGATGATATTCGAACCATTGACTGGCGCGTCACAGCCAGGACCGGCAGCGCACATACCAAGTTATTTCGCGAGGAACGAGAGCGGCCTGTTTTAGTCGTGGTGGACCAGCGCAGCAGTATGTTTTTCGGCTCAAGCCATTGTTTCAAGTCGGTTCTAGCGGGACAACTGGCTAGTCTGCTGGCCTGGAGTGCTCTGAATGAAGGCGACCGAGTAGGCGGACTGGTGTTTAACGACGACGGGCACCAGGAAATTCGTCCTCGCCGCAGTCGAAAAACCGTATTGACGCTGTTATCACAGATCACCCGCTACAATCAGGCTCTCCCCCAGCGTTCGCCCGAGGAGCACGACAGCTTTGCGCGCATGCTATCCAATCTGCGACGCATTGCCCGTCCCGGTACCAGCCTATTCCTGATCAGTGACTTTCGCGGCGCCTCACATGAACGTGCCAGAGAGCATTTATTTGAGCTGGCTAAACACACGGAACTGACCACCATCGCGTGTTCTGACCCACTGGAATCCGAACTCCCTAAGGCAGGCACTTACGCGGTCACGAACGGTAACGAACGCAGCGAGCTGCGCACCGATGATCGTCGCCTGCGCTTAGCCTATAGTGATCGGTTGCAACAGCAGCGTGACCTGCTCAGCAGTGACCTACTGGGTTTAGGTGTACCCCTGCTGCAGGCGTCTACCGATCAGGCTCCGTATGGCCTGTTGCAGAAGTACTACGGTGATACGCATCGATGAACCCGCAGGACCCCTTAGCCAATTTACACCCGCTACGGCAACCCGACCTGATCGGGTGGTGGCCTCCTGCACCTGGCTGGTGGCTTTTACTACTCGCCGCATTACTGTGTCTTGCGAGCCTGATCTATGTGTTGCTCAAGCGCTATAGACGAAACGCTTATAGGCGTCGCGCCCTTATTCAGCTGCAGAGTCTACACACGGACTACGACGCGAGAAGAGAGCACAGCCAGTACCTGAGCGAACTCAATACGCTACTCAAAAGCGTGGCTTTGGTGGCGTATCCTCGCGCCGATATCGCCGCCTCACACGGTGAGGCCTGGCGCACATTCCTCAACACCAGCCTGCCTCAGGAAGAACACTTTGGATCGGTGTTCAACGACGCGGTGTATCAAAAGACCTGTCCTGAGATAGACGTGGAGCAGCTGCACACGTCAGCGCAATACTGGATCAAGCGTCACAAGGCGGCACTATGATTGAGTGGACCTGGCCTTGGCTATTGCTATTGGCACCCCTGCCCTGGCTGGTGGGCAAACTAGTGCCGACCGCGACCACTCAGCAGCCGGCATTGCGCGCACCCTTTTACCAGGAATGGCGACAACTCAGTGAAGCACAGGGAAGCACTACAGGGAGCGGAGGCCTCATACCCTTGATGCTACTGTGGCTTGTGTGGCTGTTATTACTCATCGCTGCGGCGCGACCCCTGTGGATTGGAGAAGCCATTGAGCTTCCCAACAGTGGGCGTGATCTGATGATGGCGGTTGATATCTCCGGGTCGATGCAAATCGAGGATATGCAGGTGGGACAATCCTTCGTACCCCGTATGGAAGCGGTCAGACAATTGGGCGCAAACTTCATCAGCCAGCGTGCCGGTGACCGGCTAGGCCTTATCCTGTTCGGCACTAACGCCTACGTGCAGTCGCCCCTCACCTTCGATACCGCCACCGTCAAACGCTTTCTGGTGGAGGCACAAATCGGATTTGCTGGGAAAGAGACAGCCATCGGCGACGCTATCGGTCTCGCGGTCAAACGCCTAAAGGACCAGCCTGCAGAGAGTCGCGTCTTAATCCTTCTTACCGATGGGCAAGACACTGCCAGCTCAGTAAAACCGCTAGACGCGGCAAAACTCGCGGCCAGCCTGGGCATTCGAATTTACACCATTGGCATTGGGGCGGACGCGCTGACCTTACCCGGTTTATTCGGTTCCAGTTTCGGCAGTCGTCAGGTCAACCCGTCAGCGGAGTTGGATGAGGCTGGTCTGCAGGAAATCGCCCGCCTAACAGGAGGCCAGTATTTTCGGGCTCGTAATCCACAGGAACTCGCCACAATCTACCAACTGCTTGATCAATTGGAGCCTGCAGAACAAGCAACCGCGACCTACCGCCCGAGACAGGCTCTAGGCTACCTGCCACTGCTTGCAGCGCTGTTGCTAAGCTTTTTATTAGCGTTGCGACACTGCTGGCATTCAATCAGTTGGCGCGGTGCTGCTGCGCTGCACGATCCGCGGAAGGACTCCTGATGGAGATGCATCTGATGCGGCCCGAGTGGCTATGGACACTGGTGCCCGCCCTTATCCTCATTGTAATGCTATGGCGGCAAAGGGGACGAGCAGGTAGCTGGGATGCGGTCATTGCCCCTGAACTATTGCGCCACCTGGTGGGAGACAGCGCGAGCGCTCGCGGCAGTAACTTGCTACCGCTCGTATTGCTGGGTTGGCTCATTGCTGCAGTGGCGGCCAGCGGTCCGAGCTGGCAAAAAATTCCACAGCCCGTTCACCAGAAACAGGACGCACTGGTGGTGCTGCTGGATTTGAGCGACTCAATGAAATCGGCAGACCTTGCGCCATCACGGGTCGATCGCGCGCGCCAAAAGTTACTCGACCTATTACAGCAGCGTCGTGAAGGGCAAACGGGGTTAATTGCCTATGCGGGTGATGCTCATATCGTTACGCCCCTCACTGACGACACACTGACCATCGCCAACCTGTTACCGGCATTGCACCCCGACATGATGCCCCTGCTCGGCAGCGATCCCGTTAGCGCGCTGGAACAGGCATTGGAACTGTTGCGCTCTGCCGGCATTCGCCGCGGCACAATACTCCTTCTGACCGACGGGGTCTCCGAGAAGGACAGTGACGCTATCGAGAAGGTCATGGCAGACAGCCCCTCACAGTTGAACATTATCGGCGTAGGCACTGCCACGGGGGCGCCTATCCCTCTGTTAGAAGGTGGTTTTCTGAAAGATGATATGGGCGCCATTGTCATGCCGCGACTGGACGAGGCAGGGCTGCGCAAACTCGCCGACGCGACAGGAGGCCACTACAGACGTCTGCAGATAGACGACACCGATATTGAGTTTCTGCAGGCGGAAAACCTGTTCAATGAATCCGAAGAGACACTGGCATTAGATAGGACTGCCGACGCTTGGGAAGATCAGGGCTACTTTTTTATACTGGCATTGTTACCTTTAGTGTTGGGGCTATTTCGACGTGGCTGGATATTGACACTACTGCCGGTACTGTTCCTGATGCAACCAGAGCCGGCTAGCGCTGGGGCCTGGGATGATCTGTGGCTGACACCCGATCAACAGGGGCAACAAGCCTTGCAACGCGGTGACGATGAGACGGCTGCCGCGCTGTTTAAGAATCCTGAATGGGCAGGGACAGCGGCCTATCGCAACAAGGACTACGAATCTGCAGTCACACACTTCAGCGATCTCAACAACGCTAATAGCGAGTACAACCGAGGCAACGCCCTTGCGCAGGCTGGACAACTCGACGAGGCTATTGCCGCGTATCAAGAGTCACTCGCGCTTCAGCCCGATCGCACTGACGCGCAGGAAAACCTCGCGCTGCTCGAGAAGCTTAAAGAGCAGCAAGAGCAGGAGCAGGAGCAGGAGCAGGAGCAGGAGCAGGAGCAAGATCAAGATCAAGATCAAGATCAAAAACAGGATCAGCAGGAGCAGCAAGAACAGCAGGACCAGCAAGAGCAGCAAGAGCAGCAACAGCAGCAGGATCAGCAAGAGCAGCAGGATCAGCAAGAGCAGCAGGATCAGCAAGAACAGGAAGACAGTGCGTCTGAGGATGAAGCGGAGCCTCAGGAGGCCGAGCCAAAGGAGGCCGAGCCTGAGGAGGCCGAGCCTGAGGAACCAGAAGAGCCTCAGGAACTGCCACCCATAAGTGCCGCCGAGCCCGGTGACGAGGAGCGCGATCAGGCGCTGGAACAGTGGCTGCGACGCATACCTGACGACCCTTCAGGCTTGCTGCAAAGAAAATTTCTTTATGAAAGTCGTCAACGACAAGAACAGGGCCTTGGGAGAGATGATGAAACCTATTAGTAATACACTGGCGGCTCTGGTCATATTGATCATGACGCTTGGCGGCTCTGCCGCCATGGGAGCCATAACCGCCAGCTTGGATCGCGATAGAGTTGCTCTGGGTGATACAGTGCGACTGACCATTATCGCCACAGAGAATGAAAAACTGAAGGATGCGGATCTGCGCGACCTGACCGAGAATTTCGAAATCATCGGACGCTCAACCAACAACAGCACCAGCATCGTCAATGGCCGCATGTCTCAAACTCGAAAAGTCATTATCGATCTCATGCCGAGACGTGCGGGCAGCTTATACGTCCCTTCGATTCGTATGGGACAGAATAGCACGCAAAGCATACGGATCCAGGTTAGCCCTGCCCCCACTGCGCCGACTGGCGAACAAACCGTTGTGTTCGAAGCAGAGGTAGACAAAGACAGCGTCTATGTTCAGGGACAAGTTATTCTGACCCTACGCATTCAGCAGTCCATCAACTTGGATGGGGGTAATATTTCTGAGCTAAAACTGGATAACGCCTTTGTCAAACCCCTAGAACAACATTCATTCCAACGCAATATCGATGGGCGACCGTGGCGCGTGAACGAAGTGCGCTACGCGATTTTTCCTGAGAAAAGCGGGACGCTGGAGATTCCTGCTCAAGTTTTTTCCGGACGAGCCAGCCGCGGTCGGCAGAGCGTTTTCGACCTTGGCGGCGGCGGACAGCTTCTACGCCGTAACAGCCAACCGATATCCATTAACGTACTACCTAAACCTAGCAGTTTTACTGCGGACACCTGGCTACCCACTCAGAGCCTGACACTGCAGGAAACCTGGTCCAGTGAGCCGAATCAATTGCGGGTCGGCGAATCTGCCACTCGCACTATTACGATTGTTGGTGAAGGTCTGCAGGGTGCCCAGTTACCACCCATCCTCTTTACACCCATCGACGGCCTGAAATACTACCCCGATCAACCCACAATCGAAGACCAAGAACTGACTGACGGCTTAGTGGGCATCAGACAGGACAGCGCAGCAGTGGTGCCTGTTCGATCCGGAACCTATCAGATTCCGGAAATTCGTATTCCCTGGTGGAACACACAGACTGAACAGCTGGAATATGCGGTATTGCCTGAACGTGAAATTAATGTCGCAGCGGCCGAAATCACTGACCTCACAACAGAACCCGTTCTACCGGCTACCCCCATCGATATTGCGGCCACACCGCTGACGAACCCCACTCGCCATTGGCTAGGCGGGCCGATCTGGCCAATAGTGACCGCGATCAGCACGCTGGGCTGGATTCTTACGCTTCTCTATCTGTGGCGAGTGCGCCGCTCAACAGCGCCTAATAAGCCCCATGCACCAGATACTTCCGCCGAGAAACAGGTGTTCAAGCAACTCCTCGCTGTCTGCGCCGACAATAATGCGGCCCGAACACGCGGCGCAATCATTGACTGGATAGCGGCTTTCAAGCCAAAGGCCTCTCCCGTGTCGCTGGACGAGGTCGCAAAGCTATTGGGGGACGAGGAATTTACGCGAGAGATCGATACGCTGGATACCTGTCTCTACAGCTCTGATCAGGATCACTGGGATGGCACTAATTTGGCTGACTGCTTGCGCAGATTACGCCGAGCGAGTGGACATAGGGATGATGAAACGACAGAACCTATAAAGCTCTATCCAAACGGGGACTAACTGGAAAAGATAAGCGGTGGCAAAGCCACCGCTAAATTTGCTGCCAGATGCGAGTGTTAAAGAGGCTTAACGTTATTAGCGCAAGGACCCTTCTGGCCTTGACCAACTTCAAACTCAACTTCCTGACCATCATTCAAAGTCGCGTAACCGCCGCCAGTCTTTATCTCTGAATGGTGAACGAAAAGGTCTTTACCGCCGTCTTCTGGAGTAATAAAACCGAAACCTTTATCTGCATTGAACCACTTAACAGTACCTTTACTCATATTACATACTCAAAATTGTTGGTGAATGATTGTAATTCCCCACCTCGCATTCACCGGTACGAAGTGGGAATTCTTTAAAATTAACGAATTATGTGCTGCTGTCTGTAGCCGGCTGGATATCTCCGTCGGCAGGTATGATACCACCTTCTTCTTCAATATGCCCTTCTTCGGCCTTTCTCAAGCGCTTTTCTTCTTTTTTCTTCTTCTTTGCGAGCTCTTTCTGTCTTTTTTCGAACGCGTAGTTAGGTTTAGCCATCGAGATTCTCTTCTGTAAATGTCAACTATACGGTCATATTCGTGTCATCCGTTGCACTTTCGGGACTCTATCACACCCGCCAAACACCACAAATTCATGTTTTCATTAGCTCGAGCGGCAGACCCGCTACGGCTGAGGCCAGTAATTTAACATATCTGACGCGCAATTACTTGGTGGCAACGGGAGCTTATTACCCTTCTAGGCCGCGATACATCACCTTACTGCAGTGATTTGCTCACAATCT
The DNA here is from genome assembly GCF_047729875.1 of Halioglobus sp. Uisw_031. NCBI lineage: Bacteria > Pseudomonadati > Pseudomonadota > Gammaproteobacteria > Cellvibrionales > Halieaceae > Halioglobus > Halioglobus sp. Uisw_031. Next base: position 2,152,102 of record NZ_CP159826.1, read on the forward strand.
CAAACACATCCGGCGACAGCGCTGGCTCTGCGGCCAGCCGTTCCAGCTCAGCACGCATCAATTCTCCTCTATCAGTATACCGACGCCACTTTGTCAGAGGCGTTAACAACCGCGAAGCCAACTGAGGGTTAAGACGATTCAGCTTGACCACAACATCACCGAGAAAGCGATAACCGGAGCCATCAAGATGGTGAAAATTGATCAGGTTCTGGTTGACGAACCCCCCCACTAGGGCCCGCACCTTGTTAGGGTTGCCGAGATCAAAGTCGGCATGAGCCATCAGTGACTGCACCCGCGAAAGTCCTTCACTATCGGGGATAGCGGCCTGCAACTGCAGCCACTGGTTGACCACTAGCGCTTCATGTCGCCACTCCTGGTGGAAATTTTCCAGCGTGCTATCGCGAAGCGTGTGATCGCCATAGAAAGCAATTTCTTTAAGCGCAGCCTGCCGATCAGTCAGATTAGTCGCCTCTCGATACTGGGCAGAAGCCAGCGCGAGGTTGTCCAGGCTTGCGCTGACCAGATAGGCCAAGCACATATTGCGCAAACTACGATCGGCGATTTGAGTCGCCTCAGGCGCGTAGGGTTGCCTGCTCTCCAAACCTTGGTAGCGCGCCAGAAATAGTGGTGCGAGGGACTTACCTAATGCACTGCGCACCCAATCTCGGGCGTGGTGAATGGAATCGACATTGGCACCACCCGACTGACTGGCCTGCTCCGCCAGATAGTCTTCGCCCGGCAGACGCAACATCTCAGCCACCATTGCAGGATCAAGGGAGTCGTCGCACAACAGATCGCCGCAGGCCTCTATCAGCAACGGATCGAGTAACCTCGGTGTGCCTGACAAGAATTGCTGTTCGACCTCGAAAATAATGCGTGTCACTAGGGTCTGAGCACTGTCCCAACGCACAAACCCGTCGCCATCCCGGCGCATCAAGGCACAAAGATCTTGCGAGCTATAATCATACTGTAAACGAACAGGCGCAGAAAATCCGCGCAATAAGGAAGGTACGGGGCGCTCTGTCACCCCCTCGAACACGAACGACTGCTTTGGCTGATCGACAGTCAAAACCGTGTGCGTGTTGTCACTTGTGTCCAGATCTGTAGGTGCACCGCGTTGACGCAACGGTAAATTACCCGCTTCACCCAATAGGCCTATCGCCAGAGGAATGACAAAAGGCCGCTTCTCGGATTGTCCCGGCGTCGCGGGACAGGATTGCTCCACGTGCAGCGTGTAGCACTGGGCGGTTTCGTCATACTCGTCCTGCACCGTTAGCTGCGGCGTTCCCGCCTGAGAGTACCAATTGCGAAACTGCTTTAGATTGACGCCGCTGGCATCCTCCATGGCCAACACGAAGTCTTCGCAGGTTACCGCCTGACCATCGTGGCGCTCGAAATACAGGTCCGATCCCCGCCGAAAGCGTTCTACACCCAGCAACGTGTGAATCATCCGAACGACTTCGGCGCCTTTTTCATAAACTGTGGCCGTATAGAAATTATTGATCTCAATAAACGATTCTGGGCGCACCGGGTGCGACATTGGCCCCGCATCCTCAGCAAACTGAACAGCGCGCAGCAGCGTGACATCCTCCACCCGCTTCACCGTAGACGAACCCATATCCGCAGAGAATTGTGAATCACGAAAAACAGTAAAGCCCTCTTTAAGACTCAGCTGGAACCAGTCCCGACAGGTCACCCGATTGCCGCTCCAATTGTGAAAATACTCATGCGCCACAATCGACTGAACACGATGAAAACCGAGATCTGTGGTGATCTGGGGACTGCACAATACGCAGGAGGTATTGAATATATTCAGGCTCTTGTTTTCCATGGCGCCCATATTGAAATCATCTACAGCGACAATATTAAAGATATCCAGGTCATACTCTCGACCGTAGACCTCTTCGTCCCAGCGCATAGACTGCTGTAGCGAGCGCATGGCATGCCCGCACTTATCAATATCTTTTTTCTCCACATAAATTCGCAGGGTGACTTCACGATCATTCATTGTAGTAAAGCGATCTTCTATGTGTTCCAAATTGCCTGCGACCAAGGCAAACAAGTAAGCAGGCTTGGGGAACGGGTCATGCCACACAGTACGATGGCGCCCCCCGGCAAGCTGTTGCGCCTCAATAAGATTGCCATTGCTGAGCAACACCGGATAGCGCTCACGCTCCCCTTCGACTGTCACGGTAAAAACTGACATAACGTCGGGCCGATCAATGTAATAGGTAATTCGTCGGAAACCCTCTGCCTCGCACTGGGTACAAAATAGGCTTCGAGACTGATATAACCCTGACAGCGACGTATTCTCCTGCGGTCGAATGCGCGTCTTACAGGCCAGCACACACTGCTCGGGAACCGCATGAATAACCAGCGATTCTGCGCTGACACTATACTCGTGCTCCTCTAGTTCTCGGCCATCCACAGACACGGACAGCAACTCCATCTCCTCGCCATTCAAAGTGAGAGACGTATTGTGTGCCAATGAGCCAATACGCAACAGATGAATACGCGAGGAGACAATGACGTGATCCTCGTGCAGGTGAAAATACAACTCGGTCCGATTGATCAAGTACGCGGACGGCTGGTAGTCTTTAAGATAGACTGTTCCTGGCGTGGTATCGGCCATAGATTTACTCCGTGGTCGACAAGGAAATATGGTAGCCGCCATATTTACGCATATTGATGACCCCACTATCGAATATCAAATACTGCCCTTTGATGCCCATCAATGTGCCACCAATCGACGGTGTCTTGTCTAGGTTGAATGAGGAGACCTTGGTCGGATACTCGAGCACGGGGTACTTAATGTGGGTTTCCGGCTCGGAAACCAGCTCAGTGATCGCTTGTATTCCGAACTCCTGTCCTAGCGCATCAAGCCCAGCGGCACATTCTTGCATCAGGCGCTGCCGCACCTGCTCAAGGTCACAGGGCTCGGCATCACCTTTAAGCATCGCCTGCCAGTGGGTCTTATCGGCAATATGACTTTTGAACAGGCTCTCCACTAACCCAGAATACAAGCGAGTGGCAACACGAAAAATAGGCTTGGCCTGGGTCGCCCCCTGATCCATCCAGCGCGTCGGCACCTGAGACCCACGCGTAATGCCCACTTTGACGCCCGATGTGTTAGCAAGATACACAACGTGATCAACCATACAATGTTGTTCTCCCCACTGGGGCTCGCGGCATGTTCCCGCCTCATAGTGACACTTTTCAGGACTCACGATGCAGCTATCACATTGCGCTAGGCGTCTGAAACAGGGGTAGCAATAGCCTTGATTAAAACTTTTGTTGATCTTGCGGTCACAGTGGATGCAGTGAATCTGACCCCTGAAATCCAGCTGCAGTTGTCGGCCAAGGTAGTCATTCAATGGGATTTCATGCTCACCCAGCAGCATTGTATATCGCACAGTGTCTTCCAGCTGTGTTTTCATTTTGCGCACAGCGCCTGTCGCTACAACATCCGGCAAGTCAAACTCCTAGTCTTTCCAATTCAGAGGTGTTTCCAGTGGAGCATCACGACTATCACCGACCTTTTCTTTTTTCTCGATATATCCAACACGATCCTGCTCTGACAGATGGCTCTCACCCCAGGCAATAATAGCCTGCATGGCACTTTCGCGCTGCTGCGGCGTCACAGTTCTGCCGTCGGGCCACTTACCCAGTTCCACCGAGCGAATAAGGCTCTGGTAAATTTCCGGCGACATCGTTGCAATAAGCTGAACGTAATCCATCTAGATTTTCACGCTATTTAGGGCGGTGTAGATTATACCTTTGGAGCTGCGGCCTTGTCGCTATCCAGCCTCGAAAACCCAGCAAATACGGCTCCCACAACAGCACCGCAAAGGAGCCCGCCTAAATGCGCTGCATTGGCAATCGCCCCGAAACCCAATACTTCTACCATGCCGGACATACAGACCACCAGCCAACCCACCATGAAAATCATGATGGCCTTAGGGGGCTGTATGGGCCAAGCTGGCTGCAGCTGCGGTGCTATCCAGGAAAAACCCAACAGGCCGTAGACCACGCCTGACATACCGCCAAACAGACCCCCGCCTCCGAATTCAAACTGGCTAGCATTGGACACCACTGCAATCACCAGAAAGAGCATAAACATATTGAGATGCCCCATAACCTGCTCTACTCGTCGCCCTAGATCCCATAACCAGAGACAATTAAAGACAATATGTAGCCAGCCAAAGTGTAGAAAGGCCGGTGTAATCAGTCGCCAGTATTGGCCATCAATAGCCTGGAACAGGCCTTGGTTATCGCTAACCTGAGAGGAAGAAAAGCTCAAGGCGTTCAACCAATTCATTGGCGTATATAAATACATTAAAAAACCGCCAATACTCAACAGTATAAGCGCGAGAGTCACAGGCGCATTAAGCAATACAGTGCGCATCGGTATCGTTGTGTCCTGGCCTGCATGACGAGTAAGCTCTATCCGAACGTCTCCGGCGCGCCATGCTTGATAGAGGTCCTGCACCTGCTGAGCTTGATCCTGCCGACCGACCAACACGATCTGACGTCCACCCTCCTCAAAAATACGGTGCATAACGCCGTGTTGGTGCAAGAGCCCACTCAGAGGCAGAAGGTCTTCCTCAAGAGCGACACTGAGAGCGTGGTAAGTATCCTGCATCAGCTGACCAGCGCATTGCTCCAGCGCAGCTTGTCTCTGCAACTGGCGTAAAAGCTGTGTCCCATCGGGTGCAGCAGCGTGAGACGGTAAGGATTCTTGCGGATGTGTACTGAATCTCCGGGCCGCGCCTTGATCTTGACCTGCCCGTCGCAAGTGACCGCTGGGTGAATACGATTGCGCGCCAGTATATCTAACCGAATCTCACTGTTGCCGTCGACCACAATAGGCCGACTGCTGAGCGCGTGAGGAAACATAGGCACCAGCACAATAGCATCGAGCGTGGGATGCATAATGGGCCCGCCCCCGGACAAGGAGTAAGCCGTAGAGCCTGTTGGCGTTGAGACAATGAGCCCATCCGCACGCTGACGATAAACAAAGGTATTATCGATAAACAACTCAAATTCGATCATCTGGGCCGACGTGCCAGAATTAACAACAACGTCGTTGAGCGCATCGCCACGACCCACTGGCGCCTCATCACGCCGAACTTCTGTCTCTAATAAAAAGCGACTTTCTCGCTCGAAGTGGCCATCCAGAACCTGTGGAACCTTCTCGGCAATATCATCCGGCGTAATATCGGTCAGAAAGCCAAGACGACCTCGGTTGACACCGATCACGGGGGTCTCATATTTCGACAGTGTACGGGCAGCACTCAGTAGGCTCCCATCTCCCCCTACCACAATGACCAGATCGGCCTCCTGGCCAATTGCCTCCAAAGAGGCTAGACGACATTGGTGATTAGGTACTACATGGCCTAGAGTGTCCTCTAGCAGCACCTCAAGACTGCGCGCCTCAAGAAGCTCCAGCAACATACGCAGCACGCCAGTCAAGCCACGTTGCCGACTGCGGCCCACCAAACCAATTTTTTTAAATGTTCCCTGCATTGAGCCTGCTGCCATGGCCTGAAGTCCTGCTATTATAACCATGAATGAACCGTGTAGTGCAGTGAACATCAGTTATCCTTACAAAATACAAGAAGTGCGCGATCTGGCCTGGGCCTGCTTCTCACCTCCCCTACTGAATCTTGGGCAGACAGGTATTAGTGCGCCTGACATAAACCCCTGTGGCTTACCGTTAACCCCGCCCAGACGCGCCTGGCTGGCCCAGTTGGACCAGGATGCCACATCCCTGATGGCACACCTGTCGCAACGGCCTACGCACCGTCTGGGAATCTATTTCGAACAGCTGTGGCAGTTTTTCCTGCAGCAGGACCCCGAGATCGAACTGGTATCCCACAATCTACCCATACATCACCAAGGCAGAACTATCGGCGAGTTCGATTGCCTATATTACTGCCATCGGCGTGAATGCCACGTTCATCTTGAACTGGCGGTCAAGTATTTCCTGCGTTTACCACGGGCTGGGGTTAGCGATATGACGAGTGCATTATCGGATTGGGTTGGGCCTGACAATCGTGACCGGCTCGACCTAAAGCTGGAGCAATTGTTACAACGTCAAATCCTGCTGGGCGATCAACCGGCGGCTCAACACGCCTTACATAATCTAAACATAGTCAATCTAACGAAAGAAATCGCTTTGAAGGGGTATTTGTTCCAAGCGCCCGCGCCTGCAACAGCCCCAAATACTGCCGGGCCGCCGGGTTATAACCACGATTGCAGATTGAATCCCTGGGTCCCCCTCGATCAGCTTGAATTGCATTGTGACACTCTCAATGCAGTGGCTTACATGATGCTGCCTAAAATGAAATGGCTTAGTCCGGCGTACTGCGAAAATACCGCGGATAAGATGACAAAACATGCACTCAAAACGCAGTCAGCTGAACATTTCAGTGAGGGTTCTTACCCTCTAATGATCGCCGCACTCGACGAGTCCGACCGTGAGTCAAGCCGCTTTTTTATCACATCAAACCTTTGGCCAGAGATCAACGGCTAACCAAAAGCAAACACTCGGTGCACTTGTGCCACGCTTCGAACCACACTGCCTGCTCTGGGTTTACTTTATTGACTCAGGATTATGTGCCCACTACCTGTCTGATTTTCATTGGCAACACACGGGGTGCGTCTATAAAGCCACGATGATTTTTGATGATATTGTAAGCGGAGGCCAGCCCAAGCTGATCCATTTGCCTGCCTCGCTGGGCGATACACTACACAATTGTTTTCGCTATCGCCCGATGGGAAGGCGTGGGGGGAACGCGCAGCTAGTGAATGTCAGTGATATACTAGAACCTGACCCTGTGAGACTACTGGAAATAGAAGTATGGCAAGCCACTCTGATCTTAAATGGCCTTTTCGCTGGGATCTTCTGTTGCGCTACCGTTTTATCGAAACCATCGCGCTATGGGAAGGACGCCTGACCACCCGACATCTCTGCGATACCTTCGGCATTGGCCGGCAACAAGCCAGTAAAGACATCAACAACTACATCCGTGAAGTTGGCCCTGGTAACCTGGAGTACGACAAGTTTCTCAAAGGCTACAAACCGACACTCAAATTCAAACCACAGGTGACCGAGGGGCTGGCCGATGAATATCTGCACCTGATGGCGCGCAACAACGAACTGATGAATGTGTTCGAATCGCTGTCACTCAATGTGGCCAACGTCGAGGTGCTCTCACTACCGGTGCGTGACGTCAAACCTGAGGTGCTTCGTCCCATCATGCAGGCAGCCAGGCAGCAAAAGAGACTCGATGTAGACTACGTGTCCCTGAATCACCCAGACAGAGAGGGGCGAATCATTGTGCCCCACACTCTGGTCTATAGCGGGCTGCGTTGGCATGTGCGCGCCTGGTGTGAGAAAAACGCCGAGTATCGCGACTTCGTACTGAGTCGATTCCGAGGCATCCCGGACATCATGGATGAATCGGAGCATGGCGCTGAAAGCGATACCGAGTGGAATACTCACATCACCGTACGTATCGTACCCGACCCCAGACTGAATCCAGAACAGCAGGAAGTAGTAGAGATGGATTACGGCATGGAGAACGGTGTACTGGAGGTTTCTACCCGCGCGCGGCTTGTGCCCTATGTGCTACATCTTTTGCATATCGAACCCAAGGAATTAGCTGAGGATTCGACCGCCCAACAGATTGTGGTAGAAAATCGGTCTGAATTGAAACCCTGGCTGTTTGGGTAGACAGCGCCAAGGGATAAGTGCTGCCGCAGGGCACAGGGTCTGCACCTTTACCTAAGCGTGAAAACTGTTGCCGCCGCTACCGCTGCCCACAGCAGCTCTTCAGCATAGCTACCCAGAATCAAAAGACCCACGGTGACGGCCCCAATAGCGATCAACCGATCTGCCCATGGCGTGATGTGCTCATGATCAGCGGCCCCTTGCCTACGCTGCACTAACTCACGCGTGATACGGTGTTCGATTCGCTTTGTTGCTGTTGCTGTCGTCGTCATAATGCCACTTCCTTCGCTACTCGCTAGTCGTGGCACTATGATCCCAGTCGCTTCACCCACAGACCATCTGTCCCCTTTTCAATCCGATTGAAAAGGCGACACGTGAGTAAGGGGTGGCTAGTCCTCCCTCCTCCTTAGGCGGCGCCACAACGTAACACCTGCTAACACCAGCCCCCCTGCTACTATCCCGATTAAAATACTGCAGAGGGTTGGCGTTAAGAACGCCAGCAACGGTCCGACGGTCTCTATCTGTCCGATATAGGTTGCCAGCGACTGTACACCCTCCTGCAACTCATGAAAGCCGTGAACAAGAATGCCTCCGCCCACCATAAACATGGCGACGGTACCCACCACTGCCAGAAATTTCATCAACCAAGGGGCGAATATAATGAAACGCCAACCCATCCAGCGCACAAATTTTAGCCAGGCACCCGGCCCTTTCTTCTCCATCAGATATAGACCGGCATCATCGAGTTTGACGATGCCAGCAACCAAACCATACACGCTGATGGTCATAGCAAATGCAATGATAGAGACGACTAAAACCTGACCCAAGAAAGTCATTCCAGAAACCACGCCAAGTGTCAGAACAATTATTTCAGCCGACAGAATAAAGTCCGTGCGTATCGCCCCTTTGATCTTGGTCTGCTCGTATTGCACAAGATCAAGCGAAGAGTCTGCCAAGCGCTCAACTAACTTCTGGTGATGCGCTGCTTTCTTTGTACTATCGCCAAAAGCTGTGTGGGCAATTTTTTCAAAGCCCTCATAACACAAGAACAGTCCGCCTAAAATCAGTGCGGGGCCAATTAACCAAGGCGCGATAAATGAAATGATAAGTGCCGCGGGAACTAGGATGCACTTGTTGCGCAACGAGCCCTTTGTGACGGCCCACACAACGGGCAACTCTCGATCAGCGCGCACGCCTGTCACTTTTTCTGCATTAACGGCTAAGTCATCACCCATTACAGCAACGGTTTTCTTAGCCGCCATTTTAGTCATCAGCGCTACGTCATCCAGCACTGCTGCGATATCATCTAGCAATAAAAGTAAGCTGCCTCCTGCCATTTAAAGTTGACCCCTACTAGAGCACCTAACCACGGCGGCATGCCAAGGTGAATGAGTTGGAATAAGTTGCGCTAGTCACAGGAGTGCACCTGCCCAGTCGCGGCACGCAACTGTAATGGAAGAGAACAGCTTATACCGCGAAACAATGCAGCATTGACTGATCGAACAAACTCACGACAAACCGTTCAAGGGCTATAGCGCATCGCAATGACGGCTAGACGCGATTTTTTACAGATCAAGAATATCGAAACGCCTAAGCTGTTTGACGCACTCTTTGGGGTACTGGGTCGGTGAAATTCAGCACTGGCGTGTGATCAAAAAACGCTGCCATCAATGCAGGGTTCTCTCTGTACTTTGGATCATTCTTGATTTCGCGGATCTTTGCAACAGGTAACGTAGAGCGGGAAAGGAGGTAAAGATGATGATAAAAATCATAATCCTCTTCTGACGGTCTTCTCAGCAAACCTGCGCTTTCAGCTGCTATCACATCCTCACTGTACTTATAGGTTGGATAGCTGGTCATATTCGGCAACATAAAAGTGTTCATGTCGATGGGGAACCTGAGCAAAAACTCGAAGGTTTCTTCTAGGTCATCAACCGTCTCGAAATCTACACGGGTAATCAAATCATAAAAGCCTGTAATACCAGCGCCGACAATCTCCTCTGCGGCCGCGATTACCCGGTCCGTTTTAGTGGGGCGGTTGAAATGCTCCTTCAGAACTCGTTCGCTGCCCGACTGCACGCCCATAGTGATGGCAACGCAACCCGCTTCTTTGAGCTTGTCCAGCAGCGATCTATCATGTGTGGTCGGGTAAGAGTAACACCAAAATGGCAATCCAATCTCTTCTGTATAGCGGGGTAAAAACTCTTCAAGCCACCTCGGGTGGACTGTGAACACATCATCATAAAACATCACTTTCTTAATACGCAAATGGCTTTTCGCCCAAAGCAACTCATCAATTATGCTGTCCACTGACTTGCGACGAAGAGAATTTTTTCGCCCAAACATATCCTGATATTTACTTTCAATACAAAAATGGCAGGAAAACGGGCAGCCCCGCTGAGTCATTATCGAATAGCTTTTCGAGCCCTCGGGGTAATAGTCTCGCTCTATTTTGTCTTCGTTAATGTAAACATAGCGGTCTCTCCCCCAGTCGGGGCAGGCAATATCATTCAGTTCCATCAACGGGCGGTTTTCATTTTTGATAATTTCATCACCGCGCTTACACCACGTTCCTAAAATATCGGAATAGTCATCGCCGGCATCAATCAGGTTCGCTAACTCGACGATCACAGCCTCGCCTTCATTGATACAGAGGACATCGGCAAAACCTATGCACTTTTCTGGCTCGAGAGTCGGGCCAGGGCCACCCCAAATAAAGGGGCAGTCGAAATGCTCTCGCAGCCGGTCATTAACTTCACCACACACTCCGATCAACCCAGAAAAAACAGTAAATCCGATACAGTCAGGATTAAAAGCCTTTAACTCATCGACTAAAAGCTGCTGTTCGACATCGCCAACCGGCTTATAGAGATCAACCGAAAACTGTTTGCCATTTGCTACGAATCCAATACCCGGGTAGTCCAGCTCAAGATAGCCAGTCGACTCATCTGTCGGGAGTGCAACGGTCTCCTTGAAGTAAAGAACCTTTACCTCGTGCCCTGCTGCCAACAGTTGACCTGCCAATTGCGCTGGCGCCAAATTCAACCCGTTAAACAGTTTAACTATCGCTATTCTCGCCATCAGCGCACTCTCCATGACTGCTTTGTATAGACCGTACTTCACCCAAGTTTAGTCATCCAGGCGTCAAATGTCCATAAGCACTATATCCATAGAGTGTTCGGGGTTTCTAAGGCCACCAGTTCACCCTGAAGCCGCTATCCCTCCTGACGACCCCATTCACATGACTTTACAGCGGCACTGAACTACCACGCCATAGGTATCTGATCTTTAGGGAAAGTCGAAGCACCAAAAAACCATGTTTCTACTGCATAACGCACTTTGGTGAAATCATCGCGAGACTGGGTGCGATGTAAATATAGATGGTCAAAAAACATCGCATCCCCCGCGCCAAATACGGGCGCAACGGGCTGGCTTTTAAAGCCACTACTGTCGATATACTCGTCACTGACAGACCAGTCAAAGGTAGCTCCGTCGGAAGAGGCAACCTTGTGGAGGCGCTCCGGCACGACGTCCATACCAGGGGCTCCTGTCTCACCGCCGCATTCAGTCAGTGGTATCCACATATTAATACTATTAATGTCGGTCCCCATAAAGGCGCCGTCCTGATGCCACCCAGCTTTATCAACGGGTAACTTGGAGCGCCGTAGCACCCATTTCTTCACCGACAGACATGCCGGTTCACCCAGATAGTCTCCCACCAGCTTCTGCACTCCATGTTCTTCATAGAGCTGCAGCAATGTCTCTGCAACACTGGGAGCTTCAACACACATTGCTGCTCCACTCGCATTGTTAAACATTCTTAAGCTGCCAAGCTCCATGCCCTTATTAGGCATGATGGATAACATGTTTGCTGGTGGGTTGTGGTACGTACCGGAAAGATTAGCTCGCTCTACCCTAGATTTTCCGCAGGCATCTAAAACGTGATCTATGGCCCCGACCAAAGTGTCTGCTTCCTCCTGTGAAAACATATTCCGCACAATTAAAGCGCCGTGCTCTGCAAGTGCACTACGCAAACAGTCAGCAGACAATTCTTCTAGCGTGACCTCTGGTATACAGCACTCGACAGGCACCGCATCAGCAGATTCACTAGCAACAATAAGTTTTGGGTTATCTGCTGGGTAAAGATGCCGATAAGACTCTATACGCTGCGCTATCGAGTCGCAGTCTGACACTGCATCTCTGGCCTCCAAGCTCTCCCGCGAAATTTGAAACTCAGGCATAGCTACTCCAATGAGGTATTACCGCAGGAAACTCTACGATATTTGGGTTAATGCGTCCACTCTATCGGCCAGCACTTGATCCTGAAGACACCCGCCACTCAAAGCGACATCACCTTTTGCTTACGACAGCGAACGCAATTATAAATTGTTACCAGCTTACCCTGCTTAACATCAAACTGATTTGTCTTATCCAGTTCCCATTTGTGGTGACCATGGCGGCATAAAGTATTGCCCTTGTGCTTTTCCTTCAGGGAGGGTTTGCGAAACGGAATAACATCGGACATGATCGCCTCTTGATACGGCTACAGCAAAGTACGCTGCAGCGCATCATTCCAGCTGGAAAAGCGCTGCCGTCGAGCACGGGCACTGATGGTCAGTGAGAATTCTTTCTCTACCCGCCAGATTTTTTTCACCTCCGCCGGACTTTCCCACAGACCTACACCGAGACCCGCGAGGTAGCAGGCTCCGGCCACCGTGGTTTCAATCACTTGTGGCCGAATGAGTCGGCGACCGAGCAAATCGGCCTGTATCTGCATTAACAAATTATTGACCGCAGCCCCGCCGTCTACACGCAACGGTTTCATGCGCTTACCTAAGTCACGCTCCATCGCACGCAGAATGTCGGCATTTTGTAATGCCATCGCATCCAGTGTTGCGCGGGCAATATGACCTCTCTGTGTGCCGCGGGTTATGCCGGTAAAGGTTCCGCGTGCATCGGGGGCCCAGTGGGGCGCACCCAGTCCCGTTAATGCGGGCACAAACTCCACGCCCCCGTGGTCTTTAACCTGCATTGCCAACGCTTCAATATCAGGCGCGTGTTTGATCATCTTGAGACCATCGCGCAGCCATTGAACCGCTGCTCCACAGACAAAGGCCCCACCCTCGAGAGCGTAGACCAACTTCCCCTGTTCCCCTAACTGCCACGCTACAGTGGTCAGCAGACCTGAATGAGAGTGCAGGCGTTCCGCCCCGGTATTCATCAGGATGAATGAGCCGGTTCCAAACGTGCACTTGGCATCGCCTACATCAAAGCACGCCTGACCAAAGAGCGCCGCCTGCTGATCACCGGCCATGCCGGAAATGGGAATACCATCCGGCAGGCCGGCAACTCCCCGGGTGCGCCCAAGAATCCCGCTGGACGGAACGATCACGGGCAGCATCTCCCGCGGCACCTCAAACAGCGAAAGAAGGTGCTGATCCCAGCGCCCCGTTTTAATGTTCATCAGCGAGGTACGCGAAGCATTGGATACATCGGTGACGTGCACGTCGCCCCCGGTAAGCTGCCAAACAAGGAAACTGTCTATCGTACCTGCGGCTACCCGCTTGTTTCTGACAGCTTTCGATATACCGACCGTATTCTTCAGCAACCAGCGGTATTTACTGGCGGAAAAATAAGGGTCCAGCACCAGGCCGGATCTACGTTTGACGGCATTTTCGTGTCCTGCTGCCCGCAGTGACTCACAGAATTCTGATGTGCGCCTGCACTGCCATACGATGGCATTGTTAAAGGGCTCACCGGTCTCCTTATCCCACAGCAGAGATGTCTCGCGCTGGTTAGTGATGCCAATCGCGACTATCTCACTGGGCTTGCAAATGCCCTTGCGAAAAATTGCACGAATCCCCTTTCCCACCGAAGCCCAGATATCAGCCGGTCGCTGCTCTACCCAACCAGGTCGAGGATAGATTTGCGGGAACTCATAGTTAACGCGCGCGCGCACTTTACCCCTGGCATCCATCAGAGCCACGGTACTTCCCGTGGTGCCCTGATCGATACCAAGAACAAACTTACTCATATCTACTTGCCGAAACCTTCCACTGCCTTGATCTCAAGAAAGTCGGTGAAACCATGGCTACCCCATTCGCGACCATTGCCCGATTGCTTGAAGCCACCAAACGGCACATTAAAACCGCCGGATGCGCCGTTAATATGCACATTGCCGGCACGGATCCTCGAGGCCACTTCACGGGCATGATCGAGGTCGCCACTTTGCACATAGCCCGCCAGCCCATAGGGCGTGTCATTCGCAATGCGAATCGCCTCTTCCTCAGTGTCATAAGGGATCATAGTGAGTACCGGTCCGAAAATTTCTTCCCGGGCGACCGTCATCTCATTGTTGGCCTGAGAAAATATCGTCGGCCGAATAAAGTAACCCTTATCGAGACCCTCGGGGCGACCTAGCCCTCCAATGACGACCTTTGCGCCCTCCTTGATACCCTGCTCGATCAGACCCTGAATCTTATTGAACTGCACTTCAGAAACCACCGGCCCCATAGTCGTCGTCTCCGCCGTTGGGTCTCCAATAACAACTGACTCTGTCACTTTAGCGGCAATAGCTTCAGCTTCAGCCAGCTTGGCCGCAGGCACCAACATGCGCGAAGGTGCGTTACACGATTGCCCTGTATTGGTATACATATGTCTGACACCGCCGGCGACTGCTGTCTCCAAATCAGCATCATCTAATATAATATTGGGTGATTTTCCACCCAACTCCTGAGTCACACGTTTCACCGTGGGCGCCGCGTTTTGAGCCACTAGAGAGCCGGCGCGAGTCGATCCTGTAAAAGACATCATGCTCACGTCAGGGTGCTTCGACAGCGCCGTACCCACTACTGGACCATCCCCATTGACCATATTGAACACGCCGGCAGGCACGCCCGCTTCATGCATTACTTGTGCAAACAAATAGGCCGACAAGGGTGCAACTTCACTGGGCTTCAATACCATCGTGCAGCCCACAGCCAGCGCCGGCGCAACTTTGCAGGAAATCTGGTTAATCGGCCAATTCCACGGCGTAATCAGGCCACAAACGCCAATAGGCTCTTTAAAGATACGATGCTCGCCCAGGTCCTCCTCAAACTCAAAAGCCCGCAGAACCCTAAGCGCCTCCTCCAAATGTCCCTGCCCGGTATAGGCCTGCGCAGTGGTCGCTAGCGTGTGAGGTGCGCCCATCTCTTCCCGAATCGCATCGGCAATATCGAGATAATATTTCTTGTAGACCGCGATACACGATTCCAGCAATTCAATCCGTTCCTGAGTACTCGTGCGACTAAATGTCTGAAATGCCGCCTTTGCCGCAGCAACTGCCTTGTCAACATCAGCCTCGGAGCCCATGGATATATGTCCACAGACCTCTTCCGTCGCGGGATTAATCACGTCAAAACTGTTGGGAGACACTGGGTCTACCCACTCACCGTTTATGTAAAACTGCCTGTTCTCGCGCATTGTTATTCTCCTGAGTTAGCCTTTGTAAAGTCGACCCAGTTTAAGCACTCTCAGCGCCACTGACTAGTACCGAGTTGGCCCAAGAGGTAGTTTTTGCAATTAGATGGCATCAGTCGTTGTCTGTCGCCTAAAAATCACGCAAAATCGCCAACCTTATTCACTGCCCCAGAGACCCATCGCCATGGATAATGAAGAGTTGACCCTGTTTCGCGATATGGCACACCGCGCCCTAGAAGCGGAAATTTCCCCGTATATTGAGCAGTGGGAAGCGCAGCATAGTGTTCCCAGAGAATTGTGGCATACACTGGGGCAAGCTGGATTATTGTGCCCTGATATGCCAGAAGAGTACGGCGCTGCGGGGACCACACCTGAGGTCACCTTTGCCGTTATTGAAGAGATGTCTCGCCTGAGTTTTGGTGGCATTGCATCGGGTTACAGTATTCACAGCAATATCGTAGCACCGTACATCGAACATTTCGGCACTGAAGAGCAGAAATCCCAATGGCTGCCAAAAATGGTCACCGGCGAAGCCCTCGGTGCCCTGGCCATGACGGAGCCCAGTGCTGGCTCAGATGTGCAGAGCATTCGCACCAAAGCGGTCAAGGACGGGGACGAGTGGATACTCAACGGCTCCAAAATTTTCATCACCAATGGCATGCTGGCAGACATTGTCATCGTTGCAGCAATTACCGACCCCGGCAAAGGCGCAAAGGGCACCTCGCTGTTTATCGTGGATGCCACACTACCGGGCTTTGCGCGCGGCAAAAAAATTGAGAAAATGGGGCAGCACACGTCCGACACTGCCGAGCTGTTTTTTCAGGATGTTCGCCTGCCCGCTTCCTCGCTACTGGGTGAACTCAACAAGGGCTTCGTCATTATGATGACCGAGCTGCCGCGGGAACGTCTGGGCATCGCTGCTCAGGCTATTGCCGCCGCCGAAGGCGCGCTGGACATAACCGTAGATTACGTATTGGAACGAAAAGCCTTCGGCCAGACGATAGCCAGCTTCCAAAATACCCGCTTCACGTTAGCCGAAGTGAAAACTGAAATCGCCATCAACCGCGCCTTCTATGAAAAGTGTGCTGATGCGTATACGGAGCAAAGGCTGACTGCGGAAGATGCTGCCATGCTGAAATACGCCAGCACCGAAATGCAGTGCAAAACTGTCGACCAGTGTCTGCAATTATTCGGTGGCTACGGCTACACCACTGAATATCCCATCTCCCGCTTCTACACCGATGCCCGTATTCAACGGATATACGGCGGCACGTCTGAAATCATGCGGGAGCTGGTCGCTCGTTCAATACTGGGCCGCTAGGAATAGGCCCTCACACCAGCCCCATCATCTGGACGATCCCGTGGCTATGGCCGGCCGTATAGCCGCCGTCAACTACCAGGGTATGTCCCGTAACATAACTGGAGTCGTCTGATGCAAGGAAATAGGCTGCTCCAGCAATTTCCTCGGGCTTGCCCAGTCGTCCCACTTTAGTCTCTCGAATAACATCTGTCTTAAGTTCGGGCATTAGGTCCATCACACCATTAAGCATGGGTGTATCGATAAAACCGGGGCAAATCGCGTTGCACCGAATACCCATTCGCCCATAGTCAATTGCGACATTCTTGCTCAACAGAACCACCCCGCCCTTGGAAGCATTATAGACACTACCGCCTTCGGTGCCATTAAGCCCCTCGACACTGGCAATGGTGATAATACTACCGGACCGCTGCGCCATCATTGCATCAAGCACCGCTTTGATGGACAAAAAGGTGCCCTTTAGGTTGACATCAATCACACGGTCCCAGACTTCTTCATCTAACATCCCCACGGGCCCGCCATCGCCGAGGCCCGCAGCCGTGAGTAAAATATCGATTGTTCCAAATTCGCTCAAGGTGTCTGCAACTACCGCTCTTTGTGCTTCACCATCGGTCACATCGACCTGGTGAAAACGGTTAGCTGGCGCCTGCGCTTCAACAGAAGACCAATCACTCGACATGTTCCTATCCATACCAATGACGGTCGCACCTTCGGCGGCATATCGTTGTGCGCAGGCCAAACCAATACCTGAGGCTGCCCCCGTCACAATAGCCACTTTATTTTTCAGTTGGGACATACCGGCACCTCTCTAATTTTCAAATTGGTAGTCGGCGCTGTTCACTTCCTTGGTCCAGCGCCACATGTCGAGAATCTTCCACGGCCACAACAAGGTAACCTTGCCTTCAGCATTTTGATAAAAACTGGTCTTGATAGAATCATGCTCCCACACTAGCTGGGCATGCAATGCGCGAAAACGCTTCTGGTAATCTCTGTGCACGTCTCCCTTACACTCGATGGAATTATATTTAGACTGCATCAACGTCTTGAGACAATCCATAATGTAACGGATCTGGCACTCGCCATTAAAAATGAGGCTACCCCCAAACGCTAGGTTAGTGCCGGGACCGTACATACAATAGAAATTAGGAAAATCAGACACCGTTATTCCAAGGTATGCAGATGGTTCAATGCCCCACTTATCGGACAGCAACTTGCCTCCTCTGCCTTTAATGGCCATCGGCCACAAAAACTTGTCGGTCTCAAAACCGGTGGCATAAATGACTATATCTGCAGGATAAAAAGTGCCGTCACTCGCCGTAACACCGCCTGCGCTGACGCTGGCCACACCTTGGGTAGCGAGATCAACATTGTCGCGTTTGAGTGCTGACAGCCAACTGCCATTGTCCTGCAAGGTGCGCTTACCCATCGGAGCATAATCAGGCGTCACCTTTTTCAGCAGTTCCTCATCGTCACCAACCTGCCCCTTAATATGATCAAAAAACATCTGGTATACAAAATCGTTCATCTCATTGATTGAACGCTCCTGATGTGGCCATTCGGGATCAACAAAGACGGTATCGTAGGCACCATCACAGGCGGGCCAGAAAATCAGAAAGCGGAACCAGCGGGTATAAAAAGGCAAATTCTGCAAACACCATTTTTTTCCCTGTGGCACCTCCTCATGGTAGATCGGGTTTTCAAACATCCACGGCGCTGAACGTTGAAATACGGTTAGCTGACCAACGTCGCCGGCAATCGTTGGAACCAACTGAAACGCACTGGCACCAGAGCCTACTACCACTACCTTTTTACCGCGACAATCAATACTGTCGTCCCAGGCTGCAGAGTGACACCACTGTCCGGCGAAGGAATCGACCCCTGGAATATCCGGCAGCACTGGGCGATTCAATTGCCCCACCGCGCTAATAACGGAGTTCGCAACGTATTGCTCTTCAACACCATCCTTGTCGGTAGTATTGACGGTCCACTCCTTGCTCACCTCATCGAACACGGCGCCGGTTACCTCCGTATTGAATCGAAAGTGCTGCTCCAACTGGTGGTGATAGACAACCCCTTCAAAATACTGCTGCAACTCTTTTTGTTGCGAAAAGTATTGCGTCCAATGGTGTGCTGGCTCGAAGGAATAGCTGTATAAATGATTGCCGACATCGACCCGTGCGCCCGGGTAGCGATTTTCAAACCAGGTGCCACCCACTGCAGAATTCTTCTCGATAACCACAAAGGGAATCCCTGCCTCCTGCAAGCGATAGGCTGCTAATACACCTGACATGCCCCCACCGATGACCAGCACTTTATGCTGCGCTCGTGCTTCTGCTGGAACCTCATCGCTCCAAGCGTCACTGCGCTGGTCTATGCCGTCCAGTTCCATCTCCTCCAGCATCATCGGCACATAGTCTTCAGGCACATCACCTGCCACGATGAAATTCATCATGCGGTGAATGGTCGCCGGTGAAGGTGATGACGGAAGCTGGCAGCCGCCATCACGAAAGTTCTTAATCATCTCTAGTGCCCGAGCTCGCACCGTCGCCTTGTCTTCTTCGGACATGTACCCCTGATACTCGTTAATAAACACGCCTGCAGGACGAATAGCACCGTCGAGAAGGCTTGCATCGCCACTCATGTGAATCATGCTCATCATTAGGGTGGGGATACTGGCCTCCTCCAGCGCGCTCGCGATGAGCGCATCATCGTCCGGAATGGAAAAGCTGGACTGGGCAGTACCTGACATTACGAGAAACTCCTGAGGTGCTATCTGAGGCGACGAATCTAGAGATCGACTGGCGGCGCAAAGGTTGGATTACGGGCCAGACGTATATCGTCTAGCCGGGTATGTGCCGTCTCGCGCCACGCCTCCTCCGAGAGCAAGTAGAAACGCTCCGCGACGATGCCATCAAACACGCGTTGCGCCATAACTTCAGGGCCGATGCCAACCGCAACACTCTCAGCAATCGCCTCGGAAACCATCGTGCGCGCCTCTGACTCAACGATATCGCCGTCGCGACTATAGGCGCTAGGTCGATTACGTTCTGAAGTTCCAATGCCTGTATTAATCATCTCCGGACACAATACAGAGACTTTTACGTTGGGCACATGAAACGCCAATTCGTGATAGAGCGACTCACTCAGGCCCAATACGGCATGTTTAGTCATGTGATAGATGCCGGAGTATGGCATGGCGGTAAGCGCTGCCATAGACGCCGTGTTAATGATGTGGCAATCACTATCCTGCTTTGCCATGATCGGCACAAAGGTGCGTATGCCGTGAATAACACCCCAGACGTTGACATCGAGCTGCCACCCGAAATCAGCAACACTCTCCTCCCACAGCAGGCCGCCGGCAAAGACGCCGGCATTATTGCAAGCGATATGGATGCCACCAAACTCAGCCACAGCGGCATCGGCGAGATGTTGCACATCCTCTGCCTTGGATACATCGGTCACCACACCGACACACCGACCACTACCCGAGTTCAGCGCGGCAACGGTCTCATCCAGCGCTTTATGCTCGATATCGGCAAGCACCACATTCATGCCTTTGTCGAGAAACAACGCGCCCATTGCGCGCCCGATGCCGCTGGCGCCACCGGTAATGACCGCCGTTTTACCTGCAAAATCTTTCATTCAACTATACCTTTGTAGCGCTATGGGCGGGCAACAACGCAGAGCTAGAGAGCCCCACACATCGCGCCCGCTACCGGTGGATTCATACACAGCATCAGCCCGACATCCCAAAGAGTGTCGGCGAGTGGCGCCGTCAGTATTGTCAAAACAGTAACACAAAAAAACCCACACTAGGCGGGCCTGATGGCCTCCCTACTGATTCCGTAGGTGGCACTATAAATAGATATACTGGCATGGACTTTGCGGGGTCTGAGGACCTATGCGATGCTACTTTTTAAACCGTCTGTCCGATAAGAGAAAATAGCGATAGCACAAAGAACCCTATTGTAATCGTCACCAGTGACAACAGCGTGGTCAGCACAACGATATTTGCAGCCAGCGTGCCGTCGCCGTGGGCAGCCACTACCATCACATGACTGGAGACCGCGACAGGTGTCGCCAGCAGCAGGAAAAGAACGCCTAACGGCTCGCCCCGGACACCGAACGACAGAGCGAGCAAAATGCCGACCAATGGCGCCACACAAAGGCGCCAGAAGCTGGCCTCCCACGTGAGCGCTCCGGCTTTATACAGATGAGACAAGTTCATGGACGCACCAATGGAAACTAACACCAGCGGCAGAAAAAATGCTGATAATCCAGAACTCACTGGAGCGAGGCTTGCTGGCGCAGGAAGTGGAGAAACCGAAAGGCACACGCCTGCGGTGATACCAATGATGAGTGGGTTTTGAGCAATGCCCAGTAAAACAGTGCGAAGCGTAGTAACGGAACCTAGTGTGGCATTAAGCACCCACACCGCGAGCATGTTGTAAAGCACGGTCATTAACGCAATGGGTAACGCGGCTAATATTGGGCCGCGCTCCCCATAGGCGGAAAACGTTAACGCTACTCCAACAATAGCGAGATTAGAACGGAAGGCTGACTGCACAAAAATACCTTTTAGCTCTCGCGGATGACCGCGCCAGTTTGAGTAATACCAGCTAAGCGCTAAGATAAGCAACGTCGCCACTATGCCTGCCAAAAGATATCGCGCACTGCTAAGGGTGGTGTAATCGACCTGCGCCGCGCCGGCAAACAACATAATGGGCAAACCGATATTAAATGCTAGTCGTGATAGGTTTTCGTTGAGTGCTTGAGACAGCAGACCAAATCGTTTGAGCAATACGCCCAACAGAACCCATGCGAAGGTAGGCAGAGAAACCGCTAAGGCCGCATAGAAAAGTGTTAGTGCGTCAGAAAAGGACAGGACTGAGCTCCACTAGACACAAAATCTCACCCTGTAGACGATGAAAAGGCTAGCTCAACCAGAGTATCGCGCAGTGCCGATATCAAACTATCGATTTGCGCAGTCTCCATCACAAACGCGAGACCCAACTGAATGGTGTCGCCGCCGTTGCGCACATAGAAACCTTTATCCCACATGCGCATCGCCACTTCAAAGGGACGTCTGGCAGGCTCGCCTGGATACCACTCTAGCGCAAGCGCGCCTGCAAAACCGTAGTTACGAATATCACTCACATAGGGCAAGCCCTGTAATTGATGCAACGCCTCTTCAAAATACGGTGCCAACGCTGCCACCCGCTGCGGCAACTGCTCCTGCTGTAAAATATCCAAAGTAGCGACAGCTGCAGCACAGGACACAGGGTGAGCCGAGTAGGTATACCCGTGGGGGAACTCGACCATGTAATCAGGACCACCCTTGTCCATAAACGTCTGGTATATCCCCTCCCTCGCCACCACCGCACCCATCGGAATAGCACCATTAGTCAGCTGCTTGGCCAAAATCATAATATCCGGCACCACGCCAAAGACATCGGCGCCGGTCATACCGCCACAGCGGCCCAACCCCGTTATGACTTCATCGAAAATCAACAAAATATCATTGGCCGTACAAATGTCGCGTAAGCGTTGTAAGTAGCCTGCAGGTGGCGGAATAACACCGGCAGAGCCGGCGACCGGTTCAACAATTACTGCCGCAATATTGGAGGCATCGTGCAGCGCAATCAAGCCCGACAGTTCATCCGCCATCTCCCAGCCGCTAGTGGGCATACCCCGGCTGAAGGCCATATCTCGGGACAACGTGTGAGACAGGTGGTCGACATCAATCACTGGACCAAATAGCTTACGATTTGGTCCTATCCCACCGACAGCCATCCCGCCAAAATTCATCCCATGATAGCCCTTGGCTCGTCCAATGAGCTTTGTTTTCGTCCCCATTCCCTTCTGACGCCAGTAAGCTCTCGCCATTTTTAGTGACGTGTCCACAGCATCCGAGCCAGAGTTAGTAAAAAACACATAATCTAGGCCAGTGGGTGTCAGTGACTTGACCTTATTGGCGAGCTCAAAAGCGCCCGGGTGACCAAATTGGAACGCAGGCGCATAACTCAGCGTCTGCATCTGGGCCTGCACGGCTGCGGTAACCTCCCGCCGATTGTGTCCAGCACCGCAGCACCACAGCCCCGACATACCATCGAGAATCGTGCGTCCTTTATCGTCGATAAAGTGCACCCCTTCGGCCGCGACAATCATCCGAGGATCGCGTTTGAACTGCCGATTACCCGTCGATGGCATCCAGTAGGCTTCAAGGTCCTGTCGGTTTAGGGTGTTATCGGTAATAGGTTTCCAGCACTACAAGCCGTTGAATGTGGCCAAAGTTTGCCACTAAGTTTGCCACTAGACAAGCGACGAGGATCTTATGCATATCCACTGATGACTTTATCGTATAGAGCCGTGTGCTGCCGCTGGCGCCTCGGCGGCGCAGATGGCGTCACGTGCAAGCGGATCCAGGCGAATTGGTTTGTCACGCGCACCGGTGCCCGTAACATGCGGCATTAGCAGCTCTCGGCGATTGCTCACCGGTTTACACCGGTGGGGCCAATGGTATAGGGCGACGTGTCGGCTACAGCAAGGTCAACTTAGAGGGTCATTTGTAACCTATCTAACGGCTAGAGCTGGCTCCTATCTGTTTTTCAACGCTGAGGATAAATTCACGCAAAGCCACTAATACCTGTTTGGGTGCTTCAATGGGAAGCATGTGGCCATAGTCTTTCAATACGACCAGTTTCGCCTGTAACTGGTCGGCAACTGCCAAGCCAGCTTTGATCGGCGTCATTTTATCTTGTCCTGCCAAAATCATCGCAGACGGCGCGGTTACAAGCCCCACAGCGTCGACTCCACCGCAGTAATCGGCGCAACATTGCAGATCGACTGCCAGAGGATTGTTGCCCATGATTTGTCGCCCAATAGCAATCGGCTGCATACCGGGTGTCGCGCTGACCCCTATTTGCGTTTGATGCCCGAAACCCCACTGCAGCATCAGGTCAGCCGCCTTCATGGGTGACCGCCCTGCCGTCTCAATTAGCATTGGATTGACCGGGATGGCAGCGGCAGTGCCAACACCGATTAGGGACTTCACTGCTGTTGGCTTGAGTTTAGACAGCTCTAACGCACTTAAAAAGCCTTGCGAATGGCCAACGACGTGCGCGTCTCGAACACCCATGGCATCGAGAAAATCAGCTAACCATTTCCCAGAGTCTTCGATTGTTACACAGGGGGGGCCTTTAGACAGAGAGTGCCCTGGAAAGTCTGGCGCCAACACACCGAACCCGTTATAGGCAAACCAACGCGTCTGCAATGCCCAGCTTCGGTGGTCTAAACCACTGCCATGCAAAAACAGCACGGTTGATAAGTTTTTGTCGAACTTTTTACCTCCGGTAGCGACATGAGCTTCAAAGCCGTTGACCATGAGTTTCATGATTGAGACTCGGCCATACGCTGGGCAGCTCTCAAACCATTAGCGAAATCTGCTTGGATATCTTTAATCCCTTCAATGCCAACCGACACACGAATCAGGTCTTCGCTAATACCGGCAGCCACCATCGCATCATGGGTGAGTCGCGAATGCGTAGTACTGCCCGGGTGCAGGACAAGTGTTCTGGAGTCACCGACATTGGCTAGGTTTGAGGCAAGTTTCAACGAGTCGATAAATGCGCCCCCTCCTGCTCGACCACCGACCACGCCGAAGCAAAGCATGGAGCCCGCGCCATTTGGAAATAACTCTCTGGCAATTGCGTTGCTCGGATTGCTCGGTAAGTCAGGGTGATTAACCCATGTGACTTGCTCTTGAGATTGCAGCCATTCAACCATGGCCTTGGTATTGGCGATATGCTGCTTCATGCGCATATTCAGTGTTTCAATACCTTGTAGCAGTAGAAATGCATTGTTTGGACTCATGCACGCGCCAATGTCACGCATGGATTCTGCGCGAATCTTCATGGCCAAGGCATTAGGGCCAAATTCTTCCCAAAATTTAATGCCGTGAAATGGCTCATACGGTTCAGTTAATTCTGGAAAGCGGCCACTAGCCTCCCAATCAAAATTACCGCCGTCAATAACCACGCCACCAACCGCTGCACCATGTCCGCCTATCCATTTAGTAGCAGAATGCACGATCACATTAGCACCCGATTCGATAGTGTTGCACAGCCCCGGTGGAGCAAAGGTGGCATCGAC
The DNA here is from genome assembly GCF_047729875.1 of Halioglobus sp. Uisw_031. Classification (NCBI taxonomy): domain Bacteria; kingdom Pseudomonadati; phylum Pseudomonadota; class Gammaproteobacteria; order Cellvibrionales; family Halieaceae; genus Halioglobus; species Halioglobus sp. Uisw_031. The sequence continues at coordinate 2,176,767 of NZ_CP159826.1, forward strand.
TACAACGGGTAGTCCATGTTGCCTTGCAATGCTGCTAATTTGAGGGAGGTTAGCCACTTCCAGGCCGGGGTTCCCAATTGATTCGCAAAACACCATTTTAGTATTTTCACGGATCGCGCCCTCTAATGCCCCCTGATCGTTAATTGAGACGAACGTCGTTTCTATACCCAAGCGCTTCAATGTGTGGCGTAAAAGAGTCGCGGTCGAGCCATAGATTTGTCCCGACGAAACGATGTGATCACCTGCCGAACAGAGCGTAATAAACGTCATAAACAAAGCACTCATACCTGACGCTGTGCAAATTGCCCCACTGCCCCCTTCTAATGCAGCGAGACGTTGTTCCAACACCGCAACTGTTGGATTAGAGATACGGCTATAAATATGCCCGCCTTGCTCTACATTAAACAGCGACGAGGCATCGTCTACACTATCAAATACATACGAGGTAGTTTGATAGATGGGTACAGCGCGCGCCCCGTGATCGCTTTCAGGGACATAACCGCTGTGTAGCGCTATCGTATCGGGGTGGTAATAAGAAGATCGGCCCATGCGAATGCTCCGCTAGCGTTAAACGAATAGATCAAAGTTAAAAGGAATTGAATGAAAACTACTGGTCTGTCCATCAATGGTGATGCTGTCGTTATTGTCTATATAAGAAAGTGGCAACATAGCAAGAGCAAGATTCTTGTTGTATCTAAATGACCATGCCTGTGATCGAACCTCACCAATAATCTCACCATCGATCTCGATATCACTACCACCTAGGCGACTAGGCTGCATATGTGGCGATCTATCGAAGGCTAGCCCGACAAGCTTTCGGGTCTGCTTTCCGACCATCGCTTTAAGAGCCGGCAGGCTCAGGCTTTCGATATCAGCATCAAGGTTTAAATAGGAATCTAAACCACACTCAAATGGCGTATCAAATTCGTCCATGTCGTTGCCATAGGATAACAGGCCAGACTCTAATCGTTCATTCCCCTGTGGGCAGCCAGCCCGCACAAAAAGGTCTTCCCCATTGGCAAACAATTCGTCCCACAATGTCTCGCCTAGCGACCAATCAGGCATGTATATCTCAAAGCCACATTGCTTGCTCCAACCGGAACGCGCTACGTACATTTCAACGCCCCGAAACTGAAGCATTTCACCTCGAAAAAAACGGATTTTGCGAACAATTTCACCAAATACTCTTGCCATTAAGTCATCGGCCTTGGGGCCTTGCACTGCCAAGGGGAAAATGTCTGGCTCACATACCTTTACATCCAGCCCATAGCCTTGTGCTAGGCCTTGGGCGAAAAATTTAACGTCGCTATCAGAGACTGACAACCAAAATCTATTCTCGGCTAACTTGATCACAATGGGGTCATTTAAAATAAAGCCTGCGGCATTGCAAATGGGGCCATACATTCCTTGCAGTAGCTCAATATTAGATAAATCACGTGGCGTCATCATCTGGGCTAGCTTGGCCGCATCAGGCCCGTTCAGTTCGACTTGACGTTCCCCCGAAACGTCCCATACCTGAACATGCTGACACAAGTGCCAATAGTCACTCTCGGGCGTGTCAAACAATGTAGGCAATAGCATATGATTATAAACCGTATAGGCTGTTACGCCTGCCTCTTCAACACGGTTAGAGTATGGCGTGGTGCGCACGCGACGGTTAAAAGAAAGCATTTTTGAGTTCATGGACGTGCCCCTAGTAGATCTTCATAGCCCACCAGCGGCAATGTTCACCGCTCTACCTTATTAAGATTTTTAGTTAGATCGAAAAACCACCCAGTTTAGTCTCCAAATATTCAGCTAGCCCTTCACGTGCTCCTTCGCGCCCTAAGCCGCTCTCACTCATACCTCCAAATGGAGCTGCTGCGCTGGTCGGGTTAATATCATTGATTCCAATAATGCCAAAGTCAAGAGCCTCGAACGCATGCATCGCACGCGATAAGTTTTCAGTATAGACATAAGCCGCTAAACCATAGTGTGTATCATTTGCCATTTTGATAACTTGGTCATAACTGTCAAAAGAGATAATGGCTGCAACGGGGCCAAATGTTTCTTCTCGGTAGATCAGCATATCCTCGCTCACATTACTCAGGACTGTTGGTGCGTAAAAATGTCCTGCCGAATACTGGCCTCCAGACAACGGCTCCCCACCACTGTGCAAGATAGCCCCTTTTTTTAGCGCGTCCTCAACTTGCCGAGATACTTTTTCCACCGCTGCATGATTCACTAGCGGCCCGATAGACACCTCAGGCTCTAAACCATTACCCGCTTTCATTTTGGCGACTCTCTCCGTGAAGGTTTGAATAAACGAGTCTAAAATGCCGCGCTGCACGAAAATCCTGTTTGGGCTAATGCAAGCCTGCCCAGTGTTTAAAAATTTAACCAGTGATGCACCTTTAGCGGCGCGTATTGGGTCCGCATCATCAAACACGATAAACGGGGCATGACCACCTAGCTCCAGCGATACGCGCTTAAGTTGCGGCGCAGCATCTTGAGAAAGCTTTTTACCAACGGCGGTAGATCCCGTAAATGTCAGTTTTTTCACTTTGGGATTGGTGCAAAACTCTTTTCCTACTGGAGCTGGGTCTAACGTGGTGACTAAGTTTGCAACGCCCGCTGGTAAGCCCGCTTCATGTAAAATGTCAAAAACCGCTATCGCGCATAAAGGTGTTGCTTCAGCCGGTTTCAACACGATCGTACAGCCGGCTGCCAAGGCTGGAGCGACTTTACGTGTCACCATCGAGATGGGGTAGTTCCATGGCGTCACGGCGGCCACCACACCAATTGGCTGATAACGCACAATAAAACGCTGATCAGCTCTGGCCGAGGGAATGGTCTCGCCGTAAACACGCTTCGCCTCCTCGGCAAACCATCTCAGGAAGTCAGCGGCATACTGAACTTCATTAAGCGCCGCTTTTAAAGGCTTACCCTGCTCGCTAGTCAGCAGCTCAGCTAGCACTTGCTTGCGCGCTATCATTAGACTGTAGGCTTTTTGCAGCACCTCAGCTCTTGCGTAGGCAGTCGCGCTGGACCATGATTTATAGGCAGCAGATGCGGCATCGATAGCAAGCTTGGCGTGGCTGTGGTCGCCATCGGGCACCCTTTCAATAACGTCACCTGTCGCAGGGTTAGTCACACTGAATTGTTGATCTGTTTTAAGCCATTCGCCGTTGATATACATACAGAGTTGCCACGCCATTGGTCAGCCCGACAAAGTAGTGCAAGCGACGCTTTTTTACAAACAAAACTCGCAATTCTAACGGTAAGGGAGTTGTTCAGCTGGAACTTGATACCCCTACCACTCGTCGACCTCTATCTCCACACAGGCGCGGAGCTCGAACAGAGTGTAGGGCATATAAAAAGCCGGACCTTGGAGCGGTGCTGCCCGCGCCAGCTAAGCAGGCAGACTGACGTAGCTCTAAACGCTAATCCTGGTAACCGGTAATCGACTTAGCCGCTTGGTAGGCAAACGTCATAGCTGGGCCAAGGGTTGAACCCGGCCCCGGGTAACAGGGCAACGTTGGCGCGCTACAGTTGCCAATCGCATAAAGACCTTCAATCACGGTGCCGTTTTCATGCATAACCTGCGCATCAGCATTGGTCACCATACCGCCCTGAGTTCCAAAGTCACCCGGATCAACCTTCATGGCATAGTAAGGCGCCTTATTGATAGGTCCTAAACAGGGATTAGGCGTCACACGAGGGTCGCCGTAATAGCGATCATAGGCCGAGTCGCCACGTTGAAAATCGAGATCTTCACCGTTGCGAGCGAATTCATTCATCTTAGTGACGGTCTCTTCTAGACCCGCCGCGTCCACATCGATTTTTCGAGCGAGTTCAGCAATTGAATCCGCCTTGGCAAAAAACCCTTCTTCTTCATAGCGTTTCGGTACGGCCCAATCCGGCAGAAATTTACTGTTATACAGTGGCCCGACAAAATACGTGGCGCGAAAATTAGCATCGAATATGTGCCAGCTCGGATTGAGTGGGTTTTCCTCGGTGTGTCTGGCGAACGTTTCCTGCTGAAACGCCATATAGTTTTGTGATTCATTACTGAATCGCTGCCCCGCCGGATTCACCATAATGGAACCTGGGTAAGACTTTTCCATAATGCTTAAGCGGGGAATATCCTCCCCAGGCACAGAAATCGTGTTGCACCACCAGGCTTCGTCAAGACGGTGCATTTTTGCGCCCAGTCGCATACCTTCGAGGATGGCATCGCCCGTATTGTCTTTTGTGCCGGCACTCCAGCGATGATCGGTAGGCTGCGGGAGGTATTTTTCACGCATTTCCTGATTATGTTCAAACCCACCTGCGGCCAGAACAACCGCCTTGCGAGCCTGAATTCTCACCGGTTTACCCTCGCGCATCACTTCAACACCCAGCACCTTGCCGTCAACATCCACGACTTTCGTCATCGCGGTATTTTGCCAGAGCGGAATGTCTCGGTCCTGCATTGATGCCCGCAGACGCGCAACCCCGGCACAACCCGTGGCTAAACGACGATGGAATTTATCCTTCAGGCGCCAAGGAATATCCACGGCATAGTCCACCACCAGCTTGATCGCTGTTTTCCACCAGCCCGGCTGCTGGCCAATCAGTAGTCCAGCCTCTACCTGAGTAAAACCAATTACCCCAGCCAAATGCATCATCGGATGAGTACGCCGGAGTCGTCGCCATTCTTCCCCGAGCTCATCTGCATTAAAGGTTTCCGGTTCCATCGAGCGATGGCCTTGCATGGCGCCGTCGAGATCGGTGTAGTAATCCGGATAGTGTTCCAGCGTCACATAGCGCATACGCGTGCGTTCGTGGAGAAAATCCACCATCTTCGGACCGTTCTCCAGATAGGCATCTAGCTGATGTTCCGACACCTCCTCTTCTGTGATCAGTTGACGCAGATAGGTTTTGGCGCTCTCTAATGTGTCACCGGCACCGGCTTCATTGGCATAGCGGTTACAAGGGATCCACACGCCACCGCCGGAAATAGAGCTGGTGCCACCGTAGAGATTCGATTTCTCTATGACCAGCACATCCTTCGCACCCATCTCATAACTGCACAGAGCCGCTGTCATCCCACCGTTGCCGGATCCGACCACCACCACATCGAAACTGTAATCCCACTGCTGCTCTGCACTCATCGTTTGCACTCCACAAATATCGAGTACATGGTAGCGTAATCACAACGCATTGCAGCCCTAGAATGGCCGTAATGACCAAAAGGTTTAAAAAATTGGTCGTCATGGGCCCACATGACGCTTAAAGGCCCCAAGAAATTTGTCTTGTCAGCAGCTTCCCTCCCTTAATACAATGCCTGCTCGCCCTGATAAGCATCAAAAAATTGTAATAAGGAACCGGATATGCCCCATTTTCGACGTCAAACAGCCCTCGCCATCATTGTGCTCGCGGGACTCGCTATCTCACCACTGGCCATCTCCCACTATAACGATAAGGAGGGGCCTCAGTCCTACCGGCAATCATGGTTTGCGCTGGTGGCTGCGAACTTCAGCCCTATGGTTTCCATGGTCAAGGGCGAGATACCCTGGCAGGAGATGCAGATGGCTGGCTATGCTGACCAATTAGCAGCCCTCACTACGCTGGATGTCATGCGCGGCTTCCCCGACGGATCCGACAAGGGCACAACACGGGCTAAGCCTGAAATATGGCAGAACAAGCCAGACTTCCAAAACAAGATGGACGACCTGAAAACCGCGGTAAACGCGTTAAAAACGGTTGCCGATCAGGGCACCGATCGAAAAGCCATCGCGGCGCAGGTCGCGGCGACAGGGAAAGCCTGTAAAGCCTGTCACGATGAGTATAAGTCAAAAAATTATCTCTATTAGAGCTGACGCCTAGCAGCCATCAAGGCCCCCGTGACAACGTCGGCTTCGAAGTGGTCCTATCCTGATCCACTAACGCGGCTTGACGGCGACCCGCGTTAAGTCTAGTACACCTATCTGTGCCACCGATAAGCGCATAATTTAAATGTATACCGATGGGTTGCGCGGAATTACCGCACGCATAAAATAAACGTGTCGTGTTTATACAGGAGGACTTTTGCAGTGGCTATGGTCAACAACCCTATCGATACACCTCAGCAGCGAGAGCATGAATTACTCGCCCTGGAATTGTTCAATTCGTCCGAGCTACAGGCCGTTTACGCGCAAGTAAGAGTTTACTGGCTCGACCTGGCGAAGCCATCACCTGATATGCGGGGCTGTTTCGATGCGGCGTTTAAAGAAGTCATGTTTAGTGCAGTGGTCTGGGCGCTAAACCAAGACCCGCTTTACCCCAAAGTTATTACTATCAGTCGCCTGTCTCATGATATAGACGGCCAGCACATTCCCGGCTCGCGCTGGGGCATTGATAATCCCGATAGCGTATACCGGGTGATTCCTGTGCAGGCGTCTGAGCAGTATGTGATTAGCGGTCGGGTGCCCAAAAAGCGTCTGGTGGAGAATTACTTTACCTTGTGGGACAAAGATATGCGCACCGTTGGCTTGGTTAACGGCAAAGACCTGATATTAGACGAAGAGGGTCGATTTGAAATCACCGTAGACAATCGACCGGCGGGGGAACGTGCCAATCACGTTCAGACCGACGATAGCGCGTTTGAATTCTATATTCGTGACGTCATATTCGATTGGGCTGAGGACCGTGTGAATGAGCTACAGGTTGAACGCTTGGGGCCCGCACCTGCGCGGGCTCAACGAGGGCGCGATGAACTGATTGAACTGGCCGGCCATTACATGCACAAGTACGCAACCAATTCCCATCGCTGGAATAACCAAGCGCTACAGAAAGAACCTAACGACTTTAGCTTTCTTATCGATCGAGAGGACGATGGCGCCCAGGTTGGGCAAATTTACATCATGGGCCACTTCCAGCTACCCGATTCCGAGCACGCTATCGTGCTGGAAGTCGACATGGGTGGGGCTGACTATTTCATCGCCCCTATCACCAACATATGGGGTACCACTAATAATATTACGGACCGCAACGGCTGTATGAACAGCGCGCAGTCGCTCGCAAATGCCGATGGCAGTTACACTTTCGTTCTGTCGGTGACTGACCCTGGCGTGCACAATTGGCTGGACCCCACCGATATGCATGAAGGCATTCTCACCTTGCGTTGGGCTGAATTTACGGGCGGCAAACCATCCGATAGTCTGGGAGTGAGCTCGTCACTGGTCAACTTGGCTGAGTATCAGACTACATTGTCTGAGAACAAAAAGATTTCTGCAGACCAACGCCAACGCATAAGTAAAGAACGAGCCGCGAGCTATGCCTGGCGGCTTGCAGGAGCAACATAGATGAGTTCGAAAATTTGGTTTATTACCGGATGTTCTACGGGTTTTGGACGACACATTGCGCTGGCAGCACTTGCGCATGGCGATAATGTGGTTGTCACCGCTCGACGCCCGGAAACAATCGCCGATATATGCGAGCAATATCCAAAGAAAACTCTGGCGTTAGCGCTGGATGTGACGGACGCGCATCAAATCGACGCGGCAGTGTCTTCGGCGATCGGGCATTTTGGGGCCATCGATGTATTAGTCAATAATGCGGGCTATGGCTATGTGGGTGCGATTGAGGAAGGTGAAGAAGCGGCGGTACGCCAGCTGTTCGAAACTAATTTCTTTGGTGTCTTAGCGCTGACCAAGGCGGTGTTGCCTCATATGCGACAGTGTGGCAGCGGCGTCATTTTAAACAACTCCTCTCAGGCGGGCTTAATGGCCAACCCGGGCACCGGCTATTACAGTGCTTCCAAGTACGCTCTTGAAGGCTTGATGGAAGCGCTTTCAAAGGAAGTCGCCCCATTCGGCATCAAGGTGTGTTCGGTTCAGCCCGGTGCCTTCCGTACAGATTGGTCGGGCCGCTCTATGCAACGCACCCAGACGCCAATTGATGACTACCATGAGCATGTGGGATCGCGGCTCGATATGATTGGCGAGATGGACGGCAAACAACCGGGTGACCCTGTGCAGGCAGCACAGGTGTTTATCGATCTAGCCTATATGGACGAGCCACCGACACAGCTATTGCTGGGAGCCGGTGTATTGACCACCTATCGCGAAAAACTGACCGCTGTTGAACAGTCATTGGATGCCTGGGAAGCCGTTACTCAGGGAGTCGATTTTGCTGCTGGCGAATGAACCAAGATAGCACCACGCATTCTCGTACCGTTGAATCTAATCATCATTCAAAGCCATAACGGTCGCGATATTCTTTGAATTCAGCTTTAAGAAAATCCTCGGTGTAACCAAACTGTTCAAGACTGTACTCATGGACAGCACGATCATCTCGCCGATTTTTATCCCGCCATTCCTCTATCGACGCTTTTGCCTTATCGGTAAATTCCATATCGATAAATTTATAGATCGACTCCAGAACACCATCGGCATTGCGAGTTGTATCCTTATAGCTAACATCCAAAAAGTAATCCGGATGTTGATCGCGTATCCCGATCGCTCGGCGCATACTGCGGGAAAATTTTGTACACCAGATATCTGCCACCGCCTGTGCATCGGGATTATCTGTATTTAACTTCCATAAGCCATAATTGAGACTAGTAAATGACGGCATGGTCTCTAAGGGGTCACGGTGGGTCTGGACAACCTTGGCTCCGGGAAATGTCTCCAATAACAGGTCTAGATGGTGTACATGATGCGGAGCTTTTAACAGCCACCGTCGAACTCCCTGCCCCTTGCGTTTTTTCTGCCACTGCAAAAACTGCAACACTCTGTATAGATATTGATAACCAGGAGTATTGTCGTGACTATCAACCCAGTTGGCATAATCGGGGATATTACAAAAGGCCTCAGGAACACTACTGTAAAAAGACTGCTCCAACAGCATAATTTCTTCATCGGCTGCCTCTGCATCGAAAGGGTGCATGGCGGCTAAATCAGGATTTGCATCCAGCATTCCCCGTATTTCAGCTTTGGCTACACTCAGCCGTGGGTCTTCACCGGTAAAATCCCAGTCTGTGGGCGGTGAGGGAAACCTGGTCTCAAACCATCTCGATGTGTAAAAACGCTGATCACTACCCAATGCTCTATGCAACATAGTGGTACCCGTGCGGGGCAAACCCACTATCACCACTGGGTTTAATATTTCTTCCGTGAGAATCTCAGGATACTTATTGAAAAAGTTCTGCACTAAAAGGCGCTGGCACAGGATCTCAATAATTCTCGCGGACTGCCCTTGAGTGCCTGCCTCGTTAAGATCGGCCTGTTCAACGAGCGCTTCTAATAAAATTTTCAGTGGTGCCCGAAAGCTATCGTCCCCAAAATCACTCAGTCCAGTACGCTGTTTTGCCGTTGTTATTACATACTCTAGGCCCAACGGGCTAGCGCTTACAGCCATTGCTTAAGTCCCTGTCATCACTAAGTTGTTCTGTAACCAGCGCCGAGAGCGCACAGTACCCGATAGCACCAACCACATAGGTGGCGGCCATGAGAAATTGTGAGATTCGAGGGTCTGACAATCTAGCCTCCACGGCAGCATGAGGTTGGTACTGCGGGGTTGAAGGCTACTGCCTTTTACCGGAGAGTCAAGGGACAGTCAGCCAAGGACAATCTCTGAGTTTTAAACGCCGACGCCAGTTTAAATACATCTGTCGTATCAAAGGTCAAATTCGCGAGACAAAACGGGCTTTAGGTGGACTGCAAACGGTATACTCCTGCAGCGTGTTATATCATCCACAAGCAAACAGTTTACGGCAATGTGCCATTAACGGGAAAAGAGTCATCATCATGAATGTCAGTGAGATCAGTCGAATCATTGAGATGGCCTGGGAAGACCGGACCCCTTTTGAAGCGATTCATGCCGCTTATGGACTGTCAGAGTCTCAAGTGATTAAGCTCATGCGTTAAGAAATAAAACCACGCTCTTTTCAGGTTTGGCGCAAGCGTGTGGCAGGTAGGCGCACCAAGCACTTGTCTCGGCGTGACTTTACGGTAGGCAAGTTCCGTTGTCCCACCCAAAAGATGCGCTAGCGGTAACACCGGGTAAAATATAGACGAGAGACTACTAGGGTGACCGTGCATTCACTTTTCAGCCGCATTTGGATAAGCGGCTAATGTTCCGTCACGAACCAAATCCCTCACTATACTGCTGAGTCTCTGCATCGAGAACTTCCCACGCAGCCTTGGAACTAACATGAATATGTTGTTTCAGCCGAACACCAGGGTCAGAATCAAGCAACCCTACCGGTATCCAGTGCAGCGTATAGTCAGGTAAAAACTGCGGCAGTATCGATCCGCAATCGGGACAGAATCGGCGTTTGAATCCACTTTCACATTGAAACTCCCGCACACGCTCATCGCCCTGTAGCCAAGAAAAAGCGTCTTCACCGGCCAGCGCCGCAGCACTGGATGCACCCCCAAAAGCCTTTCGGCATTTGGAACAGTGACACTTAAAGATGGCCGAGTTGAACTCTTCAACCACAAAGCGCACCGCGCCACAGAGGCAACCCCCTTCCGTCATCACTTCTCTCCAACCGTCATTAACGGATAAATAATTTTAACTTAATCTATATATATCAATAGTTTATGCTATCTATATAATTCATTTTATATCCCTTGGAAGCCTCCGCTGTCCATCATGCTGGCAACACTCACCAGCTTAAAGACGGCTGGGGTGCCTGCGCCAGACCCCACCACAAAGCCAGCCCCACAAGCAGCGCAATGATCACGGCCCACCACCAAGGGGCTGGAGCTCCAGTGCCGACCCTTCCTATAGCACTGCCACGCAACATAGCCTGCAGCAACTTTTCTTTCAGCTTCAGCTGATGATACAACACAGCGAGGACATGCAAGCACACCAATGCCAGCAAGCAATTAAACGCTATGTCGTGCACCACGCCCATGGCATCACGGAAACCGGAATCAGCCCAATAATACAATGGCCCGGAAAACAGCACGTCATCGCTATTAAACAGACCACTGGTAGCCTGCACTAGCAGCAGCGACAGCAGTAACAGAACGGACCAGCCGCCCAGCGGGTTATGGCCTACACTGCTGCTGCCCTGCCCTCGCAAGTAAGCGCGCACTCGAGCAGGCCCAACCATGAAATCGGAAAATCGCGAATGGCGACTGCCGATGAAGCCCCAAACGATACGACTGCCGACCAACACCAGCACGGTATAACCTGTCCATTGATGCACATCGAAGCGCTCTTGGTCTGCACTCCACCAAGCCAGCGGCAAACAACATACAATCAGCCAGTGAAAAACACGTGTTGGGATATCCCAAAGGGGGTTTGTGCTGGCGGGCATAATATTTAGAGTACCGACAGTTTCAGTAGGGGCGGATAGACAGGATCGACATCCAGGTACTGGTATTGCCAGCAATTATGACTCAATACCGCGCGATGGCGAGCGCCGGGAAGACTGCCATCGGTACTTTCATAACCCGCATCCCCGCGAAACATCACCATCACCTGCTTCCCATCATTGGCGAATACGGGAAATACTTCCGGCACCGGCGAGCTGCGCTCCTCAGCAACCATCTGCGCCACGCTGGCATAGCGTGAAAGTCCCAGCAGTGTAAAGTAGGTAGGTGGCAACATAACCAAATTGCCAGACTCATGCTCGGCTGCGGCGTCGCGCACACTCAGCCACCGAGAGTCGTGAATTTCACCGCCATCAATCACCACTTCAACGTCTTCCGCCAGTGGCGCCGCATAAATCCACGTTGAGAAGCGCCGAGGCTCACCCACCGGCGTGGTCCAGTGACTTAACAGCACCATATCTTCAAGCCTTGGCGACAAACCTGACTCTTCATGCGCCTCCCGAGCGGCGGCAATTCGCGAGGCTTCGGCGATGCTGCCGTCCCCCGCCTCAAAGTCTTCTGGGTCTACTGAGCCACCGGGGAAAACCCAAGCACCGCCCGCGAAAACTAGTGCCTTGTTGCGTTTCAATAGAAGCGTCTCAAGGCCATTGGCGGTATCCCTCAGCAACACAACCGTACTTGCGGGGCGAGCTTCGATAGTCTCGGGCATAAATCTCCCTTAAATGGATGTATACCAGCGCAACACGCTACTTGCGCTGCGCGGCGTCCGCAATAAACGACGAGGCCATACCCAGATCAAAGCCGCACTGACTTGCCACCTTCATTGCGCTTGCCAAATCAGAATCTGCCACGCCTGCCACCCATAAATTTGTACAACGTGTACCAGAGCGGCAAAAAGCCAAGACTGGGCGCAAAGGATCGTCGAAAAGATCACTGATAACATCCAAATCTGGCCCCGGAAAGCTGGCTGCGGTAATCGGCATATAGTGATATTCCAGACCTACTGCTTCTGCCGCAGTCGCGATGAGCGCGCCAGCGGGCTGGTGACTGTCTTCACCGTCCGGTCGGTTATTCATCAGCACCTTGTAACCCGCCGCTGCGATTTGCGCCACGTCATCCAGGCTGATCTGTGCAGACACTGCGAGATTTTCCGTTAATTTTACAATGTTCATACGTCCTTCCTTTAGTGCGCATCACTGGCGTGGAAATTCCATCTTCAATGCAAACCATCTTACTCGCCACGAAATAACGGCTGCCTTTTTTCCTTAAACGCCCTCGGGCCTTCTCGAGCATCTTTGCTCATCATCACTAGTCCGGCCTGCTCCATCTCAAATTGAAAGGCCTCCGCCCAGGGTAGAGTATGCGTCTCCAGTGCTGTTTTCTTGATTGCCTGTAACGCCAGAGGTGCCTGGCGACAAATATTTTGTGCGTAGTGCTCAGCACGAGATTGTAACTCAGTCAGCGGCACAACCTCTGAAACAAGGCCCATCGCTAGCGCTTCCTGAGCACTGATCGGCTCACCACCGAGTAACATTTTCATTGCATGCGCCCAGGGTAACTGTCGAGCCAGTCTCACCATGGACCCCGCGCCGGGCACTACACCCACTTTCGGTTCAGGTAATGCAAATTGTGCATGCTCTGCTGCAATGCGTATGTCGGTAGCTTGCAGCAACTCTGCGCCACCCCCGAGCGCACGCCCATTTACTGCTGCTATAACGGGCTTGTACAACGGCTCTGCCTTGAGCATGATTTGGTCAACAATCATCGGATCAGACAGCAAACGTTCTTCCTGTGGCGTCTGCGGCTTTTTAGCACCCGTCCATAACGGGATGATCTGTGACAAATCCCCGCCACAGCAAAAGTCTTCCTCGCCGGCAGCGGTAAGTACCGCCACGCGAATGGCATCATCCTCGCGTACTTCTTGCCAAGCGTCAGCCAACTCCACAAACATGTCGCCGTTAATCATGTTCTTAGCCGCTGGGCGGTTGAGCGTAATCCAAGCCTGCTGCCCGCGCTTTTCAAATACCACACTGCTCATTACGTCTCTCCCAAAGTACGGATAACAGACCGACCTCTATTCAATCTACACGCAAACCGATTGCCTCAAATACGCCCTGAGCTCTAAGTCGTCTAGCCTAGCGCTTAAGCCGCTGCACCGAGCGCACTGACACCGTCCCATGTCAATTTAGCTCCAACGAGTATGAGACAGAAACTCACTATCGAATAGTAAAACGTCGGCGTTGAACGTTTCACCAGATAGTATCCGAGTTTCACGCCCAATGGCGCAAGCGGGACCAGCACCAGTGAATACAACAGATTTTCGCGCGTGAACTCCCCAAGGGCATAGTACGGCACCAGTTTTACAACGTTGACCACCGCAAAAAAAAGTCCTGCGGTACCTGCGAATAATAGTGGCGACAACTGCTTGGGCATGAGGTACATAGTAAATGGCGGACCACCGGCGTGGATGCTAAAACTGGTGAAGCCCGCTAAAGCACCGAACAAACCACCACTGACGGCGTTGTGTGTCTTGCTCGAGAATGATTCTAGCCCCATTAGGCTCTGTAGACCGAATACCAGTGCCAGAGCACCAATCAAAATACGCATATAGTGCTCATTCATGGCTTCTGCAGAGAGATAACCGATGCCAATGCCCAGTATCGCAGCAGGCAATAACAGCACTAGCGCTCGACGATCGAATACCCCCCAATAGGCTTTTACCACCAATAGATCCATCACCACAAGGATGGGAAGGAGGATCGCTGCAGCCTGAGTTGGCGGCATCACCAGCGCCATCATCGGCACCGAAATAATCGCAAGGGCACCACCAAAGCCACCCTTGGTGACTCCATAGAGCAATACTGCCGGCACACTAACGAGGTAGAAGCCTGGATCAGTTAGCATGAACTGGCTCAGTCAACGAGAGCGAATTCGTTACGCAAGACTTCGATGATTTCAGCCTTGGGGTTTTCGGCTAATTGCAGGCTCGCGCCCGTGATTTTCTCAGCAATGCCCACATAGATTTTCGATATTTCCATCAAAACCTCCACCGGGAGGGCGTTGTCACGCGCCAACACCTCTCGTTCAGCCATGCGAGCCTTATTGAGCAGAATATCAGGGTCTGGAAAGTGCTGTAGCAACAGTTGCCGAAAATCTTCTTTGGAGTTTTCAACCACCCGACCCTCGCGCAATGCTTCGCCATCCCAGATTCGTGATGAATCAGGTGTTCCAACCTCATCCATATAAATCAGTTTTTGATTGCCGCTCTTATCCTTGACATAGCCAAACTCAAATTTTGTATCGACAAAAATCTGATCCAAGCGTGCCAACTCTGCACTAATCACCTCAAACCCCTCGCGCAATAGCCTCTCATAAAGGTCAATATCACCAACGCTATTAAACTTGAAGGCCGAAAAATTATTTTCAATATCGCTACGAGTGACATTGACATCATCGACAGCAGGCACGCCTGGGATGTCATTCAAGACTCCCTTGCTGGACGGGGTGATCAATAACTCAGGCAACTTCTGATCGCGCTGCAAACCATCGGGAATAGTGATGCCGCAAAACTCTCGCTCGCCCTTGTCGTAGGAGCGCCACATTGAGCCGGTAATGTATTGCCTGGCAATAGCCTCAATCATCACCGGCTTGGCCTTCTGCACGATCCAGACCAGCGGATGAGGAATCTCGAGAATATGACTGTCTGCTAAGCCCTGCTCCCGGAACAGTCGAAACCAGTGATTGGAAATTGCATTCAGTGCAGCGCCCTTTCCCGGGACTCCTCGCATGCCACCTTCTGCGTGCCAGATGCAATCAAAGGCAGAAATGCGATCCGATATCACCATAATGGCTAATGGCGCATCCGGTGCGACATCGTAGCCTCGCTCAAGCACCAAACGAGCACTATCAGCGGCGGTCAGCCAGTAGACAGAACGTACTTTCCCGCTATGCACTGGTGCATCCGTGCGGATGGGGAGATCATCATTAACGGCCAATACCTTGTCGGCAAGACTCATAGTGGTTGTCCTGTATTCAGTTATTTGGGTTGGCCCAGACTGCAAGATTTCAGACACAGCGCTAAACTGGGTAGAATTCTAGCAAAGGAGGAACCACTAGGCACCCCACAAATCCAAAATTGAGTGAATCCGGTTATAGGTAAGGCGTGACATAAGGCAGAAATATGACGAACCCGATAGTGGCTGCTCCGATAGCGCTCAACAAAACCGCACCCGCTGCCACATCTTTAGATTTCTTTACCAAAGGATGAAACTCGGGTGATATAACGTCACACAGTAGTTCAAAAGCAGTATTCAGTGCTTCTACTACCCACACACCCGTGATAGCCATAATGAGAAAACACCACTGTGATGTCGACACGCCAAAAGCATATCCCGCCGCCAAAACACACAGGGTGGCTAAGGCGTGTAACCACGCATTGTGCTGACTGCGCATGACTTCGACAATGCCTTCTATCGCGTGCAGGGCGCTTCTTATCCTTCCGCTAATGGAAAAAGTATCCGCATTATTATTCATATCTATACCTCGATCAGGCAAAGGGGCTTGATGTTGCCAGAATATCCCAGTGTTTCACCTACTTACAATATGCAGTGGCCGCCGACTATAATAGCGCGCACGATCAAGGCTGAACATCATGATGGAAAGGAACTGCTTGCATGAGTAACTCTGAACGAACCCCCTACCAGATTCTGGGCGGGGACGGGATTCGACAACTGGCCAGTATCTTCTACGACATCATGGACACTTTGCCAGAGGCTGCACCCTTGCGCGCTATGCACGCCAAGGAGCTTCAGCCGATGAAAGTCAAGCTGGCGGAGTATCTCACGGGCTGGATGGGCGGCCCTCCTCTGTATGCGAAGAAGTACGATACGGTCTGCATGACCACACCGCACGCGCCCTACCACATCGGGCCGGCCGAGCGCGACCAGTGGCTATTATGTATGGACAAGGCTCTGGAACAAACTGAGGCAAGCGAGGAACTTGTAGACATGCTGAAAGTGCCCATGTTTCGCATCGCCGACGCTATCCGTAACAAAGAGGGCCCCAGTAGCGCCGCCACTAACCCCAACATCATTGCCGCGGACTGACATTGGCGCCGTTACTACGCCAATACAGCACGAGTCGCGATCGCCTCTCAGCCTGGAATCGTCGCGACTCTGTCTTATATTGACTTATGGCGTTTGGCCTTAAGTTTATTGCCTGCTATCCGAGAGTAGAAAAAAACAAACAATACTACCCAGACCGCGCCAAATACTAATAACATTTCGATTCCGTTGCCCATAATCTCTCCTCCATTTGCATCTACTCCCCTTGCTGCTTGTGCCGGTCAGATTCCATACCTACCACTACTATTGCTCTTGCAGCACAATCGGCTGCACCAGCGGGTCATTGGAGCGGCCTTGCAGGTGTAACATCCCGCGACGAATACTGTTGGCCCAGGAACGAAAAATCAGATCAATAGCCGGATCGTCATTATCCACCTGATTGAACGCCCATATGTCGTCGCTGGATTTTGTGTCTATTGAACGCACCATAACGGCACCGCTGGCCTCATTGACAAGCGCAATGCTGACGGTGATTGCACCGCTTGCCTTCGCTCCGGCGACAACAGCGTCGCGGCTCTCATTAGGGTGGATCGCGACCACCGCCGTATTGACAATTATCTCCGCCTGCTCTTGGTCGTCGACGATATTAAACGCCGATCCGAAACTGAGCCCCGCAGAAAACTCTCGGGCTATCGCTTTTTGTAAGATTTTTTCTTCTGGCTCGGTGATCAGCCAGCCCTCATCGGCAGTGGCGCCTTCAGGCTGAATGACCCGCATATTGGCCAGGTTCGCTGGCGCAATATAGACATTACGGAAATCTCGTACGCCTGGCTGCACCTCACGATTGACATAGAGCTCATCCGCGCGCGCATTCACACCCTCCAAAAAGTCAGGGTCGCCACGCTCTGGCGCAACGGATGATGTGGCATCGAGCTGAGTGCAAGCGCCGAGAATCATAAAAGAGGCCAAAAGTACCGCCAAGCGTTTATCTGACATGGAGTTTTTCCTTAGTTGAATTGTTATTGCAACCGAGCGCCCAGGACAGCTATAACACGCTAGTTTGATAGTGAAGTATACCGCAAAATCCCGCAACGGCCAGTGGTTCAGTAGGCGCTGTAAATCTGGAATAGACTATTGGGATAAAGTATCTAATCGGCTACAATTCGGCCCCGCTTCGCCCTAGAGAAGAGTTCATGCTCGCCAACACTCCAACGCTTTCCCGCCAATTCCTATCAGTAGTAGTCATGCTATTACTGCCGGCCATATCTTCCTCGGTTCAAAGCAACACGTTGGACGAGAATATTCTCGTCACTGCCAGCCGGGTGGAAGAGAATGCGATGAAGCTACCACTCGCTTGGTCCACGGTAAGCAGTGAGACCCTGCAATTTATTGATCCGATTCATATCAATGAGATCATGCAACGTGTGCCAGGCGCCTGGATTAGTCGCGGCAATGGGCAGGAAAGTATCATCGCGCTTCGCTCACCAGTATTAACTGGCGCCGGCGGCTGTGGCGCTTTCTTTGCCGCTGCGGACGGCATCAGTCTGCGCGCACCAGGATTTTGTAATGTAAACCAGTTGTTTGACACGAACTTCGAGCAGGCAGGTCGTATTGAAGTCATCAGAGGTCCCGCTACGGCATTGTATGGCTCCAATGCAATGCATGGCGTTATCAATGTTATCAGCGCCGCGCCGACAGAAGAAATCGACAACAGGCTAGCATTGGAAGCAGGGCCTTATGACTACTATCGTGGAAAATACCGCTACAGTAATACGCTGGGAAAACACGGGATCAGCGTCAGTGCCAACGGCACAACCGACGGCGGTTACAAGGATGATTCTGACTATGACCAACAAAAAGCCACGGTACGCCATGATTATGCGGGCGAGCACTGGGATGTTCGTACCGTACTGGATGCAGCCAACCTGAACCAGAACACTGCGGGCTTCGTTGAAGGTTATCAAGCCTACAAAGATAATGATCTAAAAAAGCGTAACCCGAACCCCAATGCTTATAGAGATGCATGGTCTGTGCGCCTATACAGCGCTGCCAGTATCGCACTGAATGACACGAACACGCTCACCGTCACGCCCTATCTGCGGGACAATGATATGGAGTTCCTGCAACATTATTTACCCTGGCAGCCGGTGGAAGAAAATGCCCACGACAGCCTGGGACTGCGCGCGACAGTTCAGACCAATACCGACACATTACGCTGGATAAATGGCATCGACGTAGAGTACACAAACGCTAGCCTCAAGGAAACGCAGGATGAGGATTTTAGCCCCAATCAGCCTGCTGGCGTGCACTATGACTACCAAGTGAATGCGACGGGCGGGGCAATCTACAGTCAGCTGCGCACGCAAAGCGATTCACCGTGGGAGATCGACGGCGGGGTGCGGCTCGAATACACCAGCTATGACTACACCAACAAAACCGCAGACGGTTCTGGCTGCGGGCCCGAGGCAACCAACTGCCGTTTTTACAGACCGTCTGACCGGGAGAACGACTTTACGGACTGGTCTCTTAACGCCGGAGTCAGCTACAGTATCACTGAAAATCATATAGGCTACCTGCGATTAGCGCGCGGTTTTCGTGCGCCACAGGCCACAGAGCTTTATCGACTCCAGGGAGGCCAAGAAACCGCCAATCTTGACTCGGAAAAAATTGATAATATCGAACTGGGACTGCGTGGTGACTGGCTGGGCACTACGCGCTACGATGTCGCGGTGTATTACATGCACAAGGACGACGCGATCTTTCAGGATGCCAATCGATACAATGTCAGCGGCGCCCAAACTCGCCATTACGGTGCCGAAATAAGCTTCGACTATCCAATTAGTGATCATTGGTCTGTGGGTATAGATGCAAATGTCGCAAGCCACACCTACGATAGTAACATTGAACTACTCGGTAGTAGCGGCAACATCAAAGGCAACGACATCGACACCGCGCCAAAAGCCTTCGGCAGTGCTCGCCTGGACTGGGATTTTTCTGCACTTGCTGGACGCAGCAGCCGTGCTGAGCTTGAGTGGGTCTATATGGATTCCTATTATTTGGAGTCACAGAACAACCATCAATACGACGGTCACTCCCTGCTGAACCTGCGTATTACCAGTGACCTGACCCCGCGATGGTCAGCAGGATTGCGCCTCACCAACCTGTTAGATGAAGACTATGCTGAAAGAGCTGACTTCGGCTTCGGGGAGTATCGCTATTTCGTCGGCCAGCCGCGAGGCGCATATCTGCAAATCAGTTATCAGTTCGGCGCGACACGGGGTTAGCATGGTCGATTTTTAACCTGTAACGCTAGGCTTAATGAATACGCACCGTTGGCCTATCGAAACGTATCAACTGAGCCACGAATAGCCGCGGCGACCCTGCAGACCCCCAGTATGTATAGCCAACACCGGTGCACCCTCCTCCCAGTCACCACATGCGCGTAACTGATGGATAGCGAGAAGCATCTTGCCGGTGTAAACGGGGTCGAGCTCGATGCCGTGAATCGCTTCGAATGCCAACATAAACTGACGCAGTGAGAGATCGGCGCGGGCGAAACCACCGCAGTGATAATTGTGCAGAATCCGCCAGTGTGCGCGGTTATCGCACGGCAGGTGCGAGAGCAGCTCCTGCACCCGCTGCTCCAGATCATGCGCGCCCTTGAGAGCAGAGATGCCATCGATTTCAAAACTCTCATCTAAGCCCGCCACCAGTCCTGCCATCGTTGTGCCGGTACCCACTGGCACAACAATGTGATGCGCTAACGGCGCTCTCTGCCGGATGATGTCCGCAACGGCCATGCACCCTTGAGCGCCTGCGAGGGAAGCACCCCCTTCTGGAATCAATAAGCAAGGCGCGAAACGCTCTTTGAGTTGTTGCTGATAAGCAACGTCATGGCGCTGCCGATACTCTTGTCGGCTCACATAAACAATGCGCATGCCCCAGCGCCGCGCGTCCGCCAGCATAGCCGACTTTTCTTCACTCAGCTCGCCCCGAATAATGCCGACCGTTTCAACCCCTAGCTGGTAACCCGTTGCCGCCAGGGCGTGTAAGTGATTTGACCAAGCGCCTCCAAATGAAATCAGACGTGTAATCCCTAGGCGCTTTGCCTCAGAAAAATAGTGTCGCAACTTAAACGATTTGTTACCGGGTGCGGGACCTCCTGTCTGATCTAGGCGCAACAGGGATACATGACCCAATGACACGCCAAGAACCGGCGTATTGGTCAGCTCATGTAACATCGATTCTTGAGAACCGTTTATGACAGTCCTACGTTATTTTTCGCCAATACTTGCTCGGCACGATAACTGGAACGCACAAACACACCGGACACTACTTCAAAAAACCCCTTATCCAGCCCCCACTGCCGGTAACGCTCAAACTCTTCGGGGCTAACATACCGAGCGATAGGATGGTGGTTGGGCGTCGGCTGCAGATACTGACCAAGCGTCAGTATATCGACCTGCGCCGCACGCAGGTCGTCCATGCATTCGAGTATTTCCGACTCAGTTTCTCCCAGACCCAGCATAAGACTGCTTTTGGTCAGCACTTTTGGACGGAACGCTTTTGCATAGGCCAGCACATCCAGCGTCTGCTGGTAGCTGGCGCGCGGATCACGCACCGGATGAGTCAGGCGATCGACCGTCTCGATATTTTGTGCAAACACAGCAATACCAGAATCAACCACCTTTTCAACGTCTGCATGCACGCCCATAAAATCTGGCGTGAGTGTCTCCACTGCAGTGTCCGGATTCACCTCCCTCACACGCCTCACGCAGGCGGCATAGTGCCCTGCTCCACCGTCTGGCAGATCATCGCGGTTGACCGAGGTCAGTACCACGTACTTTAGATTCATCAGTTGCACCGAACGCGCGGCGTTATCTGGCTCCTGCGCATCCAGCCATCCCTTGGGGTTACCCGTATTTACCGCACAGAAACGGCAGGCTCGGGTACACACATCGCCCATCAACATGATAGTCGCCGTACCTGCACTCCAGCACTCGCTCATATTAGGGCATTTGGCCTCCTCGCACACGGTGGCCAATTTGTGCTGGTGAACGATACCCTGGACTTTCTCAAACGTAGCGCCGCCACGAACACGGATGCGCAACCAGTCAGGTTTTTTTTGACGCAGATCATCCTCACCAGAAGACTTAATACCGTCTTTAATGGCGATAATCCCCAAATCATTAACGAATTTCTCTCCGCTGCCAACCTGTACGGCCGGAATGCGGTCATTGTCAGCCATGCGCCCTAACCTTAGTGTGGAGTAAAAGTGGGGGAATTATAGCGGATCAATGCGGATCATCACAGGCGCCAGTGCAGCAATGCCTAGTGCGCCTCCGTTGCCGTGAACTTCAGTGGTTTAAAACCACCTCAAATTGCGCTATGTTGGGTGTCATCATTCGTCGTAAAAGTTGAGAAAAATGCATAAATGCACCCTGCTAATCGCCCTAGTCTTGTTGACCAGTTTGCTGGGGGCGTGCGCCCAATTCGAAAGTAAACGTGGCGTTGAGGTCAACTGGCAAGACACTGTGACCAATGAACTGGTCAATGGCACGAGTACGCGTAAAGATGTTTTGACGTTGCTTGGTCCGCCATCACAGGTCATCGCGCTGGGTGGCGAAACGGCGTTATATTACTTGTTCGAGCACTCCGAGGGCGAAGGGCTAATCTTGATTGTCTACAACCGCATGCGCATCAATACGCGCTATGACCGCGCTATCTTTTTCTTCGATGAGGACGATACGCTAACCGAGTTCGCGACGCGTTTATACCCCGCCGATGAAAGTTAGTGCCACCCGCACACTTTATCTACTGCTTACCTGCTGGTTACTGACGGGTTGTTCCCAGTGGCGCTACGACATGGGCGTCCCGATCCCGAGCGACAACCTTCCAGCGCAAAAAACGCCACTGAGTGAAGTCCTGCAGTTGCTTGGTCCGCCACTGCGGATGTCCGCCAGCGACACCGGGTTTATTATGGCCTGGGAGCACTGGGACATCCGAGAAAATTCGATTGGCATCACTCTAGGCGCACTAGGGGCTGACTTTTTTTCAGCGGACTGGGGCGAGATGCGGGTCAAAGGTGAGTTTTTATTGATGACCTTCGACCATCAGCATCTATTGACCAGTGCCACACACTCAGACTGGGACAACGACGGCGGAGGCGGCCAAGCCATTCAGCCCTTTTTTAGCTTTATCTCCGTAGTGGATGTCGAAGATCTGATCGGCCCAATGCCACAGCATGATTGGGGCAGCCTCTTGTTACAGGCCGACCTGCCGTCAGCACTGAACAGTGGCTCGAATTCCGACACAGGGCAGGAAGGACTGCAGCAGCGTGCAACCCCCAAAGCCGTTGGGCAGCAGTCTCTAGAAATGGACTAATCAACACAACTTCACACTCCCTGTATGCCCTTAGCGCCGCTCTCTTAATCGACCTTAAGTGTCAGGATATTTTACACTCTGAATTTTGGGAAAACTCGGAATTATCTTAAAGTATTGAAAGTATTAAGTTTTTTATTATTTGGCATGATAAATGCCTCTACTCGAATAGACACTATTTCGAGGAAGTAGACTATGAATAAGCAGACATCCTATAAAGTGGCCATAGCTCAATCACTTATGCTCTTTGCAACTATAATGCTGATGACTACTGCCAGCGCACAGGCAAAATCAGTGATCTACAAGTTAACAGCGAATTTGGGTGCAAGCGATATTACCTACAAGAAGGTTAATAGCGCTGACTATGATTTTAGCACCGGGGATATTCTATCGGTCAGGGTACACATAGACCCTGAGCAGCTTGATCTTGACTCTGACCCTGAAAAAGGTGAGTTTGAGAATGGAACGCTTGACCTGAGTTTCACAATCACCAGCGCCAGCGGAACGATGATCTATTCCAGTCCCGCCGCGACGAATCAGGATACCGTGCTCAAGCTCAAAAACAATTACAAGGGCAACTACGACAAGATAGAGGTGACTGACGAAAGTGTTCGCGCGGCTCTTTACGGGGGCAGCGACGTACTTGATTTCGACAAATTCAAACTGAAGCTAGAAGATGACTCAATGGATGCGTTAACGAGCACCACTCCGTTCGTAGACCCGACCATGGTGATCGGAGATTGGAGCGACAAGAATGAGTATGAAATCAAGTGGAAAGATGGCGGCGACTACATCAAGCTGAAGGGTGATTTCGATTCGCTAAGCGTAGTACCGATCCCCGCTGCGGCGTGGCTATTCGGTTCAGCTCTCCTCGCGTTATTTACGATATCGCGGCGCAGGCCTGCCTAGCCGCTACTCTCGATCAGAAGGCGCAATCGTGCCTTCGCGATCAAAGCAGCGACTGCTCTATTGACTGCCCGACCCACAAACGATTGATTATGGCCGACCCGCTCTCAATCGATCCACCCGCACCGTTTCAATCTTCCCGGTTTTTCCCGCTGCAGCGAGCAACCCATCCGATGACGCCGCCGTCACAGCAAACAGGGTTTTCCCGTCTATGCCGCCCAGCATACAAGCGTAACAGGGCTGACTAGTTTCCATCCGATTGATGACTTCACCTCCCTCTGCAACCAGTATCATCTCTGGACCGAGTGCATTCGCAACCCAAATTTCGTTGTTATCATTAAGGCAGATACCATCGGGCGCAATATTCTCGACAGCGGCCCAGACGCGGCGATTGCTCAGTGACTTATCGGCATTGATGGTGAAAGCGGTCAGGCAACTCGCTAATGTTTCAGCCACAATAAGCGTACTTCCATCGGGGGTAATAACGCTACCATTGGGAAAATGCATATCAGCCGCGGCCAAATGAACCGATCCATCGGCATCGATACGCACTAAGTTCGTGCAAGGATGATCGCTAATGACGTTGGCACCACGTGTCCGCAGCTCTGCATCAAGGTCAAAACCAAAGTTACCCACCCAGGCGCTACCGTCGGCATCGACCACCATATCGTTACATAAATGGGCTGTTAGATGACTGATGTCAGCGTGTAATACCAGGCCCATCGGTTCCAGACGCTTGACAGCGCGCTCCTTCATCGCGACAACCAGTAATCGCCCATCCGGCAGCCAACCAAGACCTGACGGCTGGTCGTCGAGCTCTAACTCAATGCGCACATCCCCTAATTCATCCACCGATTTTACGGCATGCGCATAAAAATCACTGAACCAGAGGCGCCCATCGTGCCAGCGCGGGCCTTCACCAAAATGCAGCCCTTCCAGTAGTATCGAAGTATCCGCCATACTATTTGCCTTCTTGTCTCAATTTCAGGTCCACAGCCAACCCCCTTCCACCACCGGTGTCTATACGGCAAGAGATACAGTGGCTGGCTCTGCAAAAAATGCCATTAAATTTAGCGAGCGCAATAGTTATACCCCGCACGCAGAGAATCCTCAACCGCCTAGCCTCTGGCTGGGTACCCTCCCTGCTCGATATACCGCATAATGCATAGACTAATTGTGCAATGCATCCACAATATCTTTATAGGTAGTTAATTCATGCGATCATCATTTTTGCTTGCCGCTTCTGTGGCTGCTCTGCTGCCCTTTTCAGTAGCGGCCACCTCTACCCCGCCAAAGGCCACCCTGGGCACATTCGGCATCGACACCAGTCAGATGGACCACAGCATCAAGCCCGGCGATGATTTCTACCGCTACGTCAACGGAAAATGGCTCGCGACAACAACTATTCCCGCGGACAAGTCACGCTATGGTAGCTTCGACGTGTTGCGCGATAAATCGGAGACAGATCTACATGTTCTGTTAAGCGAACTTATTGAATCGCCACCCACTGACCCCACATTAAAAAAAGTCGTGGATCTTTACCTCTCTTGGATGGATGAGGCAACGATTGAGAAGCGAGGCATAACACCGTTACAGCCCGACCTCGACCGCATCGCCGCCGCAAAAAATAACACTGATTTGATGAGGCTAATCGGCAGCCCAAACATGAGTGCTCCGTTTGGCTTTGGCATACAGCCGGATCCCGCTGACACCTCGCGCTACAAGGTGTTCATCGGCCAAGCCGGGCTGGGCATGGGGCGCGACTACTACACCAAAAAGGGTACAGAATATGACGCATTTCGTGCCGCCTATCAGGACTACATCGCCACTATTTTGCAGCTGACTGGCGATGCCGATCCGCGCGATAGCGCCGAAGCCGTTTTCGCGCTTGAAATGGCACTTGCACAGGTACAGTGGAGCCCGGCGCGACAGCGCGATGTTCAGGCAACGTATAATCCAATGAACCGTGACGCCCTCATGCAACTGGCGCCTAACGTCGACTGGCCTGTTGTGTTTGAGGCCTCTGGACTTGGGGATATCCAGCACGTGGTGGTTGGCGAGACTTCTGCGATTTCTGACGGTGCTGCCCTACTGGATTCAGTGCCTCTGGACACTTGGAAAAAGTATTTGACGTTCCATCGCGCCAGTGACACAGCAAGCCTGCTACCTAAGGACTTCGACGATGCCAACTTCGATTTTAATAGTAGGACCATGCGCGGCGTTCAGGAACAGCGGGATCGCTGGAAGCGCGGCGTGACCCTGGTCGACAATAATTTAGGCGACGGCCTCGGACAAGCTTACGTGAAAAAACACTTTCCACCAGAACATAAGGCACAGATGGAGCAACTGGTGAATAATTTGCTGGCTGCGTTAAAAGCCCGTATCGACACGCTAGACTGGATGGATAGTGCAACACGTGTTGAAGCCCTGAAAAAGTTAGCCACCTTCGATCCACGTATCGGCTACCCATCAAAGTGGCGCGATTACTCGGGGCTGGTCGTTGAGCCAGGCACACTGTTCGAAAATGTTCAAAATGCCGACCGGTTCGAGTGGGAACGTCGGGTTAGTCGATTGAATCAGCCGGTGGATCGAGACGAATGGCATATGACGCCTCCGACGGTCAACGCATACTACTCTCCGTTAATGAACCAGATCACCTTTCCTGCCGCCATATTGCAGCCACCCTTCTTCGACGGCAAGGCAGATCCAGCCGTTAACTATGGTGGCATTGGCGCAGTTATCGGTCATGAGATCGGTCACGGCTTTGACGACCAGGGCCGCCAGTTCGACGAGAACGGTCGCATTCGAAACTGGTGGACACCCGCTACGGTAAAGCGTTTTACCGCTGCCACGAAAGAACTGAGCGAGCAATACAGTGCGTACTGCCCCATTCCCGGAAATGACAAGACCTGTGTCAACGGCGCTCTTACCCTGGGCGAGAACATCGGCGATCTGGGGGGCATGCAGATGGCCTATACGGCCTACAGGCTTTCGCTGCAGGGACGCGAAGCGCCTGTGATTGAGGGCTTCACCGGCGACCAGCGTTTCTTTATGGCTTGGGCTCAGGTCTGGCGGGGAAAGTCTCGTGATGACGCCCTGCTTAATTTGCTGCTCACTAACCCACATGCTCCAGAAATGGTGCGTGGTCAAAATCCCCAGCGAAATATTGACGAATGGTATGAGGCGTTTGGCGTCACAAAAGATGACGCTATGTATTTGCCCCCAGAGAGTCGCGTGCGCATTTGGTAGCGCTTTGAACGTCAGCAACAAATGTCTGAGCTGGGAGACACCACGAGCGTGGGACTACCGAAACAATATGACGCAAATGAATTAGGAGCCTGACGTGTATTTCCACGCCTTATTTTTGGGTCAGGCGACGTCGTATTCCTGTAACCCTGTGGCCTCATGTAAGCGCTTATACTCCTTGAAATTTCCAGCAAAAAGAAACGAGGCATGCCCTGAATCATTCGTGTAGTAGCTGTTGCAGTCGGGCGAGCCCCAGCTGAATTTAGCGAACTTTTCATCCATAGTGTTATTGTAGCTCTGAAACTCCTCCCTTTTTATATCAAGAGATTGTTTACCCGCACTGCGCAGATCTGACAGCAGCCCTACAATCGTTTCAACATTGCGCTCAGCAGTGATGAAATAAGACACGTTTAGCACGAGGCCGTTTGGACCGACTGCGAAAAAGAAATTAGGGAAGTCTGGCACAGAAATGCCCTTGTGCGCTCGCGGTTCATCCCCCATCACAGTACCCAAGTTTGCGCCATTGAGTCCAATCACATCGAAGCGATCATAATCTAAAATTCTATAGCCGGTACAGTAGATAATGACATCCGCATCGATTTCTCGGCCGCCACTGGTCACGACGCCTGACGGCGTTATTTGAGCCACCCCCTCCGCTACTAGCTCGACATTATCTCGATTCAGTGCTGGATAGAAGTCATCCGATACTAGGCCACGCTTGCAACCGTAGCGTGTGTCTGGCGTCAACACCTTGCGCAGTGCGGGGTCGTCGATGGCGCGATTGATAAATTTTTCTACCATACCTTCAAACTGGCCCATGCGCTTATGGCCATTAGTCACCGCGTACTCTACTTGCCCCATAAGCAGACTTTGTATCCACCGAGTGAGCTTGATCAGAGTGGGGAACTGCCGAAACCGCCAACGCTGTCCAGCGCTATATTCTTTGCGCCCTCGAGGCATAATCCAGTTAGCGGAGCGCTGTAATACGGTCAGTTGGCCTGCCTCTTTGGCCACCTCCGGCACAATCTGAACCGCGCTGGCGGCAGACCCCACAACAACCACGCGCTTGCCTTTGAGATCCACATCGTGATTCCAGCGTGTCGCGTGCCAACTATCACCCTCGAAACTGTCGATGCCTTCCACGCTGGGATAGAGGGGCGTGTGCTGATTGCCCATTGCATTGATGAGAATATCAAAAACCCCCAGCGGACCCGCCTCCGACTCCAATTGCCATTGACCCGATTCTTTATACTCAGCCCGAACGATACGAGTATTGAACTGCATATGCGGATCAAGACCAAACTCTGTGGCACATTTAGCGAGATACGCCTGTATCTCGGCGAAACCCACAAAGCTCGCACTCCAGTCGGGATTAGGCGCATACGAAAAGGAGTAGGAGTGGGCCCAAACGTCACAGGCCAGCCCAGGATAGGAATGTAGACGCCAAGTCCCTCCGGGAGCATCCAATACATCAAAAATTGTAAAGTCTGAAAACCCTTGTTTCAGCAACTCACGACCCGCGGCAATACCCGCGGGCCCTGATCCTATTATGGCAATACGCATTCTTGGACAGCCTGTAGTCGTTTAAAGTTGATAGGATCATAATACTGAACAATCCGACGCTGGCCCACTCAGCCGTATCAACAATCCGTACCGAACGCGGAGTATTTCATTGTTAGCACTCGCAAGATAATATTGGCCGCTGCGCGCTAAGAAATGATGGTGCGCCTAGCGATAGACCCAGGTTTTCTTTGGCTCGGTACCGGCTTCATACTCAATCACTTGTATATCGAACCAGATCGGCAGGAGATATTGCAGATAGAATGCATGCGTGGTGGTGGGAGCAATGACGAGATCTTCATACTCTTTTATGCGCACACGATCGTCTTTTTTCTGCCACTGCCTGCATTTCGCCATCAGGTCATCAACTTCCGCACGACTTTCGCACAAGAAGCCCAGGTGATCGTAACCGGGCGAGTGAAGATGCTCATCCTGCTCCATCAACAGTAGGAACTGACTGACCTCATCGTCTGTGGCCAACAATAGACCAGCCGTGTCGAATAATGGTACTTCTATCGCATTAAAACCGAATACCTCACTGTAAAAAGTCACAATGGCGTCTCGGTCGCGCTCAAGAGCGCCCGGCGGCAACGTCAATTCCATATGATTAAAGCGTAATGCAGACATACAATACTTCCCTCGATTCTGTGTTTTACCTAGAGGACGATTCCTGTTGGTCGTTCGTCGTATTTACCGCAAACCCCCCTCATTGGCGCGGAGGCAAGCACCATGCTGTGCCAGCACAGACTGAGCGGTTGCAGGATTCGCACAATACCTTAAACGCTGAATCAATCAAACAACATAGTTATGTAGGCCACAAAAAGGACCAGATGAACAACGCCGTGAATAACATTTGTCTTCTCGCTAGAGAACGTCACCACCGACACCAGAATTGTGGTGAGAAGTAATACGCTGTCGACAGGGTCTAGGCCGAGAATAACTTTGTTGCCCGTTGTCAAACTAATCATCATGATGACCGGCACAGTCAAGCCGATGGTAGCAACGGCTGAGCCAAGGCAAATGTTAATTGAGCGCTGCACTCGATTATCAACCGCCGATTTAAGCGCCGCCAACCCCTCTGGCGCCAGCACAAGAAGTGCGATGATAACGCCCCCAAGTGCGACTGGCGCGCTAAACACCATCACCTGGTAGTCAATAATTTTTGCCATACTCTTAGACAGTAGAACAATCGGCAGCATGTTGGCGAGAAGAAACACGACATGGAAACCGACCGACCTCACTACAATATCACCATGATCGTGGACATCCTCAGCTGACTCTCCCGGGCCAACAAAGAACCCTCGGTGACGAAGCGTCTGCATGATTAGGAAGGCGCCGTAAAGCCCCGCTGATGCGGCTAGGGCAAACACCATCTGCGCAACGGAGTATGTGCCCAGCGCACTGGATACCGTAAAGTTAGGAAGAATCAGGCTGAGGACGGCCAGTGGTATCAATACCACGAGAAAGGTATTGGCGCCCTGCAGGTTATGCGCCTGCTCCACATGAGGAAGCCCGCCAAACAGTAACGAGAGTCCGACGAGTCCATTGAGGGCTATCATTAAAACAGCGAACATCATGTCCCTGCCCAGCCCCGGGTTCTGATCCCCGTTAAGCATAACGGCCGAGATCATAACTACCTCGATACTAATCACCGAAAGCGTCAGAATAAGCGTGCCGTAAGGTTCGCCCAGTTTGACCGCCAAACAATCGGCATGGTGTACAACGCCAAACGACAACCACAGCATGACCGGAAACAGCCAACCGAATAATAACAACGGGGTAGTCCAACCCGACAGTTGGGACAGCCATCCGCCACCCAGCACTAGGAATATGACCAGCGTGATCAGGCCTACAATAAGTCCTGACTCCCGCCTGATAATTTCCACCGGGGCGTAAGGCTGCGATTTTTCCATTGTCATATAGGCCGATTTCCAGTCTAACGACGGTGAAAGCGCTATTTCTAGCCCTTAGAAATTTTCAGCACTTGGCCGATCTTAAGGAAATCATTGATCCGACCGTTTGTTCGGCGCAAGTGTTGAACACTGGTGCCGTAGCGAATAGCAATATCCCAAAGCGTATCACCACGATTAACACGATACGTCATTTCATTGCTCGCGAGACTATCTGGCCTGCCGACATCGCTCGCCACTGAGTTTGTATCCGGTAACTGTAGCTTCTGGCCAATCTTAATCAGATTTGAGCTTAACCCATTTACCGCACGCAGTTGCGCCACACGGACGCCGGTACGGATAGAGATATCCGATAGCGTGTCACCCCGCCGGACTACATAGCCTTGACCATTAGCTCCACCTTGCAGAGATCTAGACATCCCTGCCAACCTTGTTTCATAGCGTTCGACAAATACGGCAACATGGTAATGGGGAGGACGTCGTTCGCGGGTAACATCAATAACGCGATCTTTCTCTAGGGCAAGCAACGTTTTTTGGAGCCAAGAATGACACTTCTGCTCCCTTGGCACTCTCAAATCAATTGCCATGCCCGCTGGATGCACAGATTTTGCAGCAGAGTTGGCTGGCTGGCGATCCTTAGGTCTCAGCAAACTGGTTACGGTGAGCTTCTCGCCACAGGCTCTGTGATATTGCGCGCTGAGACGATCCAAAAATACTTTTGCTCCAGGAACCACATAAGGGAATGAGACGTCATGTAACACCAACTGGTTATCTGCATTCACTCTGACCAGTCGGCCACTGTTGACTAGCCCTCGGACCGAACCTGAATTCTTTACGAAGGTATACCCGTAGGCATGAGCAGCGCGGTATTGATTCTCGATTGACGTCGGAGAACCCTTAAGAGTCTGTGCCTGCGCCAAACTGCCGCCCAGCAACGAAAAAAGCATAAGCGCAGTGGCGATCAGATTTTTCACTTTGTTCCCCCACGTAAACACTGATTCAAATGGTAACGCCAAGCATCTACGACGCGCTTGATCTAAGTTAGAACCCAATACTCCCGTGAATTGTCACGATTGTCCAGTATCTTATTGTATTTATTACTAATAAAATTATTTTAGAGACATCTTAGATAACCTTCTCGGACGTTTCCTGCCTGAACACCAAGGGAAAACTGAAAAAAGCTGCTTTATAAGCGATAAATTTAGCCTAACCTGCTCGCCAATTACTCATTTTCGGTCTATGGTGGAGGACTGGGATGCAATTTTATGCTCTAACTTTTGATTTTAAAGTCGTGAAAGCTTTTGATTGCTTACAGCAAGGCGTCATAGCCATTGCCTTATATGCCCTCCAAATAAAAAAAACAGCGTGCATGAGTCATCGCTGATGAGTCTAAAATGAGCATGAAAGCAGCAAAACATCTCGTCAAAATTATAGCGGCATTCGCATTGATCGTCCTTGGGGCTGTATCCCTCAATGCAGCAGCGGCTGTGATCAATCCCGCGACAGGGGACGCTGAGTTTGGGGGCAGTCTTGCACAGACACGCGGCAACGTGATGGACATTGATATACGTGTTGACGAGCCGACTGCTGAAGGAAGACTGGCGAATGAGGGCTCTGCGAGTGACTCAGATCTACTTGGGCAAGTGCTCGATTCTGATATTGTCAGTACATCGGTAGTTCCGCTTCCCGCAGCAGCATGGATGTTTGGAGCTGCGCTGTTCGGATTATTGAGCATCGCCAGGCGCAGGCAGACAAACAAATCTTGAAGTACACGTGTCGCGAAGGTGGCGGCAGGATTGGCATCCTAACTTGATTATATAATCCTCATCTAAACAACATATCGTCTTTCTGATTGTCTTCGTCTGTATAGTCTCCTGTGACGGGTTAAAGATGCCGACGTTTACGACACTCCCGACGTTACCGCGAACCATGCGGCCCGTAAAGTCTACCAATCGCGGCTCTGCGCGCCTACTCTAGCTCGAACTCGGAGGCTCCCAGTGGCGGCCTAGTTATGATGAAAACCGTGTAACCCTGTTGCAGGCCGGCGGTTGTCCTGATATATTTTTTAAGGTTGGAACCTACCCTCTTACCACCTTATACATTGAAGGCGTGAACATTTAACAACCCGCAGTAGTAAGCATTGCGTGATGTCCGTGTAGAAATCATGGCGGACGGCGCAAGTAAATTGTTCGGAGAAAACAAGTTGAGCAGACCAGTGGAATCTCTTAGCGAAGCAGAACTCTATGAAATTGCAGCTCTCGAAGAAAAATTGCGATCGTGCGTGGGCGCCAAAGCGGGCCCTTTTCTAGCCTGGGACAGCGTTAATCGTGCAATGATTCGCCATTGGTGCGAAGCGATGGGAGACAATAACCCCGCGTATAGTGATCCTGCTGTGGCGGCCGTTATGGGTACGCCAGCGGGCGCCGTAATCGCCCCGCCCACAATGATGCAGGCATGGACGATGACAGGATTTGGCGGACAGCATCCTCCGGGGTCTGATACACGTGAGCAAAATCCTGCCATGCGACACTTTGCAGAACATGGTTACCTAGCGGTAGTTGCAACCAACTGCGAACAAGAGTATGCGCAGCCGATTTGTGAAGGCGATAAGCTTAGCGGCTACTCAACGATTGAGTTTGTCTCCGAGCGCAAGACAACCGCATTGGGCGTGGGCTATTTTGTCACCCAACTTACTGAATATAGAAATCAACACGATGAGGTGGTTGGCACCATGCGTTTCCGCATCTTGAAATATAAACCTCTTTTGCCGCTTTAGAACCACTCGAACGACCGCCAACTGAAGAAAGCAGATTATAACAGAGCACAGGCCTTATGGATTTTAAAAAAACAGAAACGCACCATTCGATGGAAGCACTATCCCAAAATATTTTTCGTGACCAGGTATCTGACGCTTATCACAAGTTAGATCAAGCCAGGACTGAAGGCTTCGATGCTGATCTTTGGCGTGTGCTGGCTGACGCAGGACTGCTCGGCGCTATTGTCGGCGAGGATTTCGGCGGTAGCGGTTTGAACTTTTTAGAGGCCAGTACGTTACTTGAAGCCCAAGGCGCTGTACTGGCAAAGCTTCCACTTTGGCAGAGTATTGTTGCCGCGCAGGCGATAGAAAAATTTGGATCAATGCAGAACAAACAGTCGCTTCTGCCTGCTTTTTCTGCGGGTGACTCACACCTTACAATTGCTGTCGCTGAAGCTACAGGAAATGGGCTAAACAGCATACTCTCTCTTAACGATGATAAAGTATCAGGCTGCGTGAATAACGTCGCATTTGCAAAAGATGCAGCAGCAATTCTATTACCTTTGAAAACTGAGCGTGGTCATGTACTTTACCTGCTAGACCTGAATCAAGACATCGTAACGGTCGCACTACAGATCGCCAGCAATAACGAGTCACATTATCAGTTAACTTTTCATGACATGTCGATTGATCCAAGACGAATCATTGGGCCCTCTTCAAGCTTGGATATGCTGGAGTGGGTGCTACAGCGAAGTTATGTCGCAATAGCCACTTTACAATTAGGTGTGGTTGAAGAAGCGATTAAGCGCACCGCCCTTTACGTAAGTGAACGCCATCAATTTAATAAGCCGCTAGCCAGCTTTCAGGCCGTTAGTCATCGAGCTGCCAATGGTTATATAGACTACTCATCCCTACGCGCTTGTGTTTGGCTTGCAGCATATAAAATCAGTAGCGGCCAAGACGCAACCACCGAATCGCGCACAGCAAAGTGGTGGGCGTGCGAAGCTGGCCATAGAATAGGCCATACGGCACAGCATTTGCATGGCGGCATGGGAGCAGACATTGACTATCCTATACATCGCTATTTTCTGTGGGCAAAACAGCTCGAATATACTTTAGGCGGAGCGCAAGAGCAGTTGGCGCAGCTTGGAAAAAAATTAGCTGATGACGATGGCCTAGGGATTGCCGTATGAATAATGTTGACTTTAGCACCGTCCGGGTGGGTGATCGACTGCCAGAATTAAACATCGATATCACCGCGAAGTTAATTACAGGTGGGGCCATTGCATCCCGTGATTATCAGAATGTTCATCACGATCAAGATGCTGCTCGAGAGCTTGGGTCACCTAACATTTTCATGAATATATTAACTACTAACGGTTTTGTCGGTCGCTATGTTACCGATTGGACTGGGCCATCTGGCGTTCTAAAGAAGGTATCGATTAGATTGGGCGCGCCAAACTACCCGGGTGACTCAATGATAATGAATGGTGAAATTATCAGAAAAGACGATACCGAGCGCTCTGCCACGTTAAACATCACAGGTAAAAATACTATTGGTGATCATGTGATAGGGGAAGTTGTCGTGCTACTGCCCTGAGCCTTAGGCCTTCAAATAATTTCGATGAGCCCTACCACCAACCCTATTCAAATGAGTTAGATGCATATGTTTCTTGAACAAAGTGAAAAGCAAGTCGCTCTACGTAAAGAGATAAGGGCCTATTTTTCAAAGCTGATGACGCCGAAGAATAAGGAGGCAGTACGCAATAAAGAAGCAGGTGACGCCTATAAAGAGATTATTCGTCAGATCGGAAAAGATGGGTGGCTGACCGTAGGATGGCCAAAGGAATATGGCGGCAAGGGCTACGGCGCGCAAGAATCACTGATATTTTTTGAAGAAACTCGCATTTCTGGTGCACCCTTTCCTTTTGTTACCGTTAACACTGTGGGGCCGGCATTAATCGCCCATGGAGCCGCAGAACATAAGTCATTTTTTTTACCTAAGATAGCAACGGGTGAATTACATTTTGCCATCGGTTATACGGAGCCAAGTTCTGGCACTGATTTGGCGTCGCTAAGCACTAGTGCCGTGGCCCAGGGTGCCGACTATCTTATTAATGGCAACAAAATCTACACAACTGGCGCTGAAGCAGCCGATTATGTTTGGCTGGCAGCGCGCACCGACTCTGATGCAAGTAAACGCCATAAAGGCATCACCATTTTTATGGTATCTACGGATCAACCAGGCTACTCTTTTTCGCCGATCCACACCATTGGTGGCGCTAGAACAAATGTGACTTACTATGACAATATGCGTTGCCCCGCTAACATGATTGCGGGCGAATTAAATGGAGGCTGGAAGCTAGTCACGTCGCAGCTCAATCATGAGCGAGTAGGCTTAGCCGCTTGCGGGATCAATGCGTTGGCGATGTACAGTCGCGTCTTAGCTTGGGCAAGAGAGGCACAGCCCGATGGTGGTCGGCCCATTGACGTGCCTTGGGTGCAACTCGCATTAGCTGAATCACACAATATTCTTGAAGCGATGCGCGTAATGAATTGGCAGGCGGCATGGGAAAATGATCACGGGGAGCCCGGCCCTGCCTTTTCTTCCGCCATTAAGGCGGGAAGTTCGGAAGCGGTTATCGAGGTTTATCGTTTATTGATGGACGTGCTTGGAGCTCAGGGCATGCTGCAGCGTGGTAGCGCAGGGGCAATACTTCAAGGAGACCTTGAGAACGAATACCGCAGCTGGCAGATTAATACCTTTGGCGGTGGCGTCGCAGAAGTGATGCGCGACTTGGTCGCCCGCTTTGGCTTAGAGATGAAGGCCTATAAGCGTTAGCAATACAATACACAATATGGATTAGCGAGACAGCTGATTGTTAGAACAAAAGAGAGAATACTATGGAGCAAGCACTACGGCCTAGAATCGGTGTCAATAAGGATACCCAGTTTTTTTGGGATGGATTAAAGGGCGGTAAACTGTTGATACAGCACTGCCAGAACTGTGATCAGCTACAACACCCCCCCGGCGCGTGCTGCAAACATTGCCAATCATTTGACTTAGATGCGATCGAATCATGTGGCCGCGGCGAGATCCACAGTTTTGTACGAATGCATCACCCTATTCAACCGCCGTTTGAGGCGGGGCACCCTATCATCTTAGTGCAGCTTGAAGAGGGCACGCGAATTATAGCGGGGCTCATTAATAGCACACCTGAGCAGGTGTGTATCGGTGAGCGAGTGAAGCTAACGATAACGCGATGTGATGACGAAGTGACCTTGGCACTGTTTGAGCCTGCCTAGATTGAAAACAATCCGTGTCCAGTATAAGCGCTTCAGTTGCCACTTGTAGAAGCGGTTTTGATAGGTCATTTCGACATCTAATTTCGACGTAGTTTGCAGATAAGGTAGAGCATGAACGACAGAACGATTAGTGGTAAGACAGCCATTGTAGGCATTGGTGCAACGGAGTTTTCAAAACACTCGGGGCGCAGTGAAATGCGTTTGGCGGTCGAAGCCGTCTTGGCCGCATGCGCAGATGCGGGTATCGCGCCTGCTGAGGTGGACGGCATTAGCACCTATACGATGGACAATAACCCCGAAATGGAAGTGCACCGTCTGATCGGTGGTAAAGCGCTTAAAATGTTTTCGCGCATCGACTACGGCGGCGGGGCTGCCTGTGGGCCACTGTTGCAAGCAGCTATGGCTATTTCAACTGGCATCTGTGAGTGTGTATTAGTTTATCGGGCCATGAACGAGCGTTCAGAATACCGATTTGGTACGGGAGTCGCTGATCGTGGCGCGGATCCAACACACGAAACTGCGGCATTCGGGTGGCATAGTCCTCATGGCCTGATCACACCTGCGTCCTGGGTAGCGATGGCCGCCTCTGCATATTTGCATAAATATGACGCTACAACGCTAGATTTAGGCAGAGTGTCCGTAGGTGGCCGCTCAATGGCGGCGACCAACCCAAACGCCTGGTTTTATCAAAAACCGATTACGCTAGAGGATCATCAAAATAGCCGGTGGATTTGCGAGCCACTGCGTTTGCTTGATTGCTGCCAGGAATCCGACGGCGCAGTTGCCTGTATCGTTGTGTCTGCTGAGCGTGCTAAAGATTTGAAGCAAAAGCCGGCTTTTATTCGCGGAGCAGCACAGGGCTCTTGTGATGATCAACAGTCCATGACCTCATACTACCGCGATGATATGACGCGTCTAACAGAATGTGCATTAGTGGCCGAGCAACTGTATCGACAAGCTGGGGTCGGCCCAAACGATATTCAAACAGCGGTTATTTATGACCATTTTACCCCTTATGTACTGATGCAACTGGAAGAATACGGATTTTGCGGGCGCGGAGAAGCCAAGGATTTCGTGCGAGGTGGAGAGCACCTTATGAGCGGGAAATTGCCCATCAATGCACACGGCGGCCAACTCGGCGAGGCCTATATTCACGGCATGAATGGCGTTGCTGAGGGCGTTCGACAGATCCGAGGGCAGTCCGTCAATCAAGTTGACGATGTAAAGCATGTTGTCGTCACGGCCGGAACAGGTGTACCTACGAGTGGCTTGCTTTTAGGGGCAGAAAACTAGCGCTTTACCTGATAACTGGACAACTTTAAATCCCAGGTAGATGGCCCAACACCGGCCTCTCTAAGTTTAAATTTCTGCACCTTATTTGTTGGCGTCATAGGTAATGAGTCAACAAAATCTATATACCTAGGAACGAAGTAATGTGGGGCATTTTCATTTATGAACTCCGCCAAGTCCTCACAGCTTAAATCTGAACCGCCTTGCAGCACCACGTTAAGCTTCAGTTCATGTTCACCCGCAACCTCTGCCAATGGGATACCAAAGGCAGCGACCTCTCTGACCGCTGCGTGCCGAATAGCAACACTCTCGACCTCCATAGTTGAAATGTTCCTACCCGCGTATCGTATAGCATCTTTTTTTCGATCAACAAAAAATAGTGCGCCCGTAATCGGGTCTTGTCGCCCCAAGTCGCCAGTACGATACCACTCTCCAAAAAATGCCTCGTGCGTCGCAATCACATCATCAAAATATCCATTGAAAACAACATAGGGCTCTAATGGTTTGACGCATATCTCTCCGATCTTTTCACCGGCCACTGGCAGTCCTGCGTCATCCATAAGACACACTTCGCTGTCATCGACGGAGAAGCCTAACGCGTGCAAGGGGATATCGTCGCGCTCTTCCAACTGGTTGCATACCAATAAGCACTCACTTTGT
This sequence comes from Halioglobus sp. Uisw_031, assembly GCF_047729875.1. NCBI lineage: Bacteria > Pseudomonadati > Pseudomonadota > Gammaproteobacteria > Cellvibrionales > Halieaceae > Halioglobus > Halioglobus sp. Uisw_031. The sequence continues at coordinate 2,215,135 of NZ_CP159826.1, forward strand.
CCTAGGCCACCGCGCGTGATTTTAAGCCCAAAGCGCTCTTCGAACCGTTGTCTTTGCTCTGCCGAAAGAGGCACAACTCCCGCTGTATGCAGCGTATTCTTTGCGTCATCCGCTTTCTCTGGCGCATTGAGTAAAAAAACGCCCATCGCGCCTAACACAAACGTTTGTGTCGCTTTAAATTGACTAATACGATCCCAAAATGTTGTCACAGAAAACTTCTGCTCAATCACGCAGGGTATGCCTTCCAGCAGCGCGCGGTAGATGCCCGTAATCCAGGCGGCTGAATGATACAGCGGCAGTGTATTGTAGATAACATCACCGCCGCGAGAGTTGTACTGCTTACTTGCACCGTAGACGATCGCACGAATCCAGCAATTATAGCTTTGCATGACTCCTTTTGATTTTCCCGTGGTGCCAGAGGTCCACAAAATTGAGCACGTATCACCGTAGTCAAGCTCAGATCGCTCAACGGTTATGGCGGCGGCACTCAGTAGACTTTCATAACTTATAGGATTGAGTAACGTGGATTGGTCGACGTCGCCCACCAATACGATAGCCTCATTCCCCAGTCTGTTTTGCACGGCTGCCACACAATTTTGTAGTGCGCTATCAACCACCAGCACTTTGTAGCGGCAACGCAGTAAATTATCTAACAACCAGTCACCTTTGTACTCAGCGTTAATAGGCGTCCACACCGCCCCAAGTTTGTTTATCGCAAGCGCCAGTAGCACCATCTCGACATCATTGCTGAGCATTAACGCGACACGGTCATTCGGCTCAACACCTATACTGCGTAAACCGCCTGCTAATTGGCCTGTCACTGCATCGACTTCTGCGAAGGTCAATCGCCGCTGATCCGTCAGAAGAAATTCACCAGAACCATTTTCTATCGCCTGCCTCCGCAATATCGCCGGGAAATTGCGATTTTCAGGCTTGCTCACATCAACTTGGTTCATTCTTTACGCTCGATAATTTTTAATCACAGGGCATACTAACAGCCTATTGACACAGAATCTTAGCTCGATATCACGAGCTTGTGGCTGAAGATAGGACTGATTCATGGCAGAATATTTCCAAATCAGGGAAGGGGGCGCTACACCCTCCCCTCCTCCCCAGCGGGGCTGCAGAAGCGGCAATCCACTTCCAATGCTCAACGTATCGTTCGGGCTACAGCCAATTAAAACCTGTCGAGGTTCATCACTTTTGTCCATGCTGCAATAAAATCTGCCACAAAGCGCTGTTTCGAGTCACTTGAGGCATAAATTTCAGCAATAGAACGTAGGATCGAATTTGAACCAAAAACCAAATCAGCCCGTGTTCCTGTAAACTTTACTGTGCCAGTTGCACGATCTTTACCCTCAAACATCTCCTCATCTGTGCCGATTGATGACCACGCAATGCTCATATCGAGCAGATTGACAAAGAAGTCATTGCTCAATGTTCCAACACTATTGGTAAATACGCCATTTTTGGAACCACCTGCATTCGCTCCAAGGACGCGCAGTCCACCGAGGATCACTGTCATCTCTGGAGCCGTCAACGTCAGCAGGGATGCCTTGTCCACGAGCAGTGCTTCAGTTGAACGCGTGTCATTGGTCTTTTTGTAGTTACGAAACCCATCAAACGTGGGCTCGAGCACTTCAAAAGATTCAACGTCTGTCAGCGCCTGAGTAGCGTCACCGCGGCCCGGGGTGAAAGGAACGCTTGCGCCGCTGGCTTCTTCAATTGCCGCTGCACCACCGAGCACAATGAGATCAGCGAGAGAGACCTGTGTGCCGCTGGCATTGAAGGCGACCTGAATACCTTCGAGCGTTGTGATCACCGCGCCCACACCAGACGAGGTATTAATGCCCCAGTCTTTTTGCGGTGCGAGGCGAATGCGGGCGCCGTTGGCTCCACCGCGCTTATCTGACCCGCGGAAGGTAGAGGCAGAAGCCCATGCCGTGTTGACGAGCTGCGCGACCGTAAGGCCAGAAGCGAGAATCGTTATTTTCAGGTCTGCGATTTCTGCATCACTGATTACGGGGCCAGAATGTGCAGTAATTGGATCTTGCCAGATCAACTCTTCGCCTGGAACTTCTTCCCCGAGGTAACGCGAAATGGGTCCCATGTCGCGGTGGGTGAGCTTGTACCATGCGCGAGCATAGGCGTCTGCAAACTCCACAGGATTGCCATGAAAGTGCTTGGAAATCTTGGCATACTCAGGGTCCATTTTCAGCGCCATGTCAGCCGTTGTCATCATCAGCGGCTCAGTATTTGATGGGTCATGCGCTGCTGGCGGCTGATCTGCGTGAGAAGCCGCAGTTGGCGTCCACTGCACATGACCGGCTCCACTTGTCGTTTGTTCCCACTCATAACCCAGTAGAACGTCAAAATAACCCATATCCCATTGCGTGGGGCTTACAGTCCAAGCGCCTTCAAAACCGGCTGTAGTTGTATCGCCACCTTTACCTGTCCCATAGCTGTTTATCCAACCCAAGCCCATATCCTCCATACGAGCGCCCTCAGGCGCAGCGCCCACTTTGTCCTCCGGACCGGCGCCGTGGCCTTTACCGAATGTGTGGCCTCCCGCTACAAGCGCTACCGTTTCATAATCATTCATCGCCATACGCTTAAACGTATCGCGGATGTCATAGGCAGATTTCAGTGGATCCGGGTTCCCATTGGGTCCCTCCGGATTCACATAGATTAGGCCCATCTGAACTGCTCCAAGCGGCGCCTCCAGATCGCGCTCACCCGTATACCGCTTGTCATCGAGCCACTCGGTTTCCGGACCCCAGTAAATGTCTTCTTCAGGCTCGAAAACATCTTCGCGCCCTCCGCCGAAGCCAAAGGTTTTGAAGCCCATAGACTCCATGGCGACATTGCCCGTTAAAATCATCAGGTCAGCCCATGAAATCTTGTTGCCGTACTTCTGCTTGATGGGCCAAAGAAGACGACGTGCTTTGTCAAGATTGCCATTGTCGGGCCAGCTATTGAGTGGTGCAAAACGCTGTGAACCCGTGGATGCTCCTCCGCGACCGTCATAAGTGCGGTATGTACCAGCGCTGTGCCAGGCCATACGAACAAAGAGACCGCCATAGTGACCAAAATCAGCGGGCCACCAATCCTGACTATCGGTCATCAACTCGGTCAGGTCTTTTTTCAAGGCTTTCAAGTCGAGACTATTAAAAGCTTCTGCATAGCTGAAAGATGCCTCAAGCGGTCGCGCCTGAGCTGCATTCTGGTTCAAAATCTTCAGATTTAATTGATGCGGCCACCAATGCTGGTTAGCGGTACTACCCGTTGCTGCCGCTTTATTGGGGCCATGTAGAACCGGGCACTTGCTTTCGTTGCTCATAATAATCCCTCACTCACTTGTCTTGATATATTGCGCGCTTTTACACTAATAGCAGCTAAAAGATGGGCCTTTAGCCCTTTCCTAGCAACAGCCTATAATCATATTAGAATTGTGTAAAATGATCAAAATTAATAGACACTATAGATAATAACTATGGTAATTTCTGTCTTGTGACGATGGTCACTCATATTCTAGATTGAACTGTACATTCTCCCTCTGGATGCTCAAGGATTAAGCTTGCAACTATCAACACGGTCGGTAGGCAGACATGGATATTGTCAACCAGCAGCATGCGCGGCCTCATCCCTCGTTATACTATATGACTTATATCCACATCCTTGAGGCTCATCAGTGCGGCTATATTTTGGCGGATTATTATTTGTTCTCATCGCTTTCTCTACCGTGAGTGTTGGCGAACCAGCCAACAGTATTTCCTCCGGTGCGCCAACGGCTGCTGACGGACGTTTTACCAACTCTGCCGGCGATATAGGGCACGGTTCACTTGCGGTACGTTTGCCATTTATGTTGCGTCGCTTCGGCACGTATTTCAGAGATGGCGGGGGGAGACCTAACCGAATTGCCAACGATGGCGTATTCCTAAGAGAAAACGCCGGCCACGGCATCCCCACTGTCACCTGGATAGGACACGCTAGCCTCCTAGTGCAGATGGAGCAGGTTTCCTTCCTCACCGACCCAACCTGGTCAAATCGGCCGAGTCCGGTGCCACTGATAGGTCCAAGTCGTTTTGTCGCACCCGGACTGGCGATGGATGACCTACCACCGATTGATTTTGTGCTTATCTCCCACAATCACTATGACCATCTTGACCTACCTACCCTGAGATCGCTGGCAGAACGCAATCCCGCAACGGTGTTCTATGTTCCTTTAGGTAATGGTGCACTCTTGCAGCAACAAGGGATCGCGAATGTGGAAGAGCTCGACTGGGGGGAAACGCATGCTTACAAAGGCGTCACTATCCACTGTCTTCCCGCGCAACACTGGAGCAAACGCAGTCTGACAGATGACCGCAAGGCCCTTTGGTCATCGTGGGCGGTGATTGGTGCGAAACAACGTTTTTACTTTGCGGGAGATACCGGCTATTTCGATGGCTTTACAATGATTGGAGAGGCGCTTGGTCCATTCGACCTAGTGGCGGTGCCTATCGGGGCGTACGAACCGAGGGCAATGATGCGTGGTTCACATATGAACCCAGAAGAAGCGCTGCGTGCGGCCATCGATTTGCGTGCCAGCATCGCTGTGGCGATTCATTTCGGCACGTTTGACCTGTCTGATGAGCCGCTGGCAGAGCCACCGCAGCGTTTCAACGAGGCGGCGAAAAACTCTGAACTGGGTAGCGACGCGGCATGGATTCTTGATATTGGTGAGACCCGTGCATTCTGACTTAAACAGAGATAGCAAAATCTCCTAAAGCTGCGTCTATTCAGTCGCGAACAGCCGCATCAATTCGCTGCATCAGAGACAGTTCTAAATCGGGCGCTGCTTCTGCTGCCAAGCACTCTGCCAGCTCCTCCCGATTTTTGACGCCTAAAACCAACGTCTCAACCCCGGGCATCGACAAGGCGTATTGATGCGCAAGTTGCGCCGGAGAGATCCCCATCTCAGCAGCGATCAAGCGAAACGGTGCGGCGCGCTCAAAATCAATCTGTTCTGCTGAATTCGCCGCGACGGGTCTGTCAATGACGCTGGTGAGCGAGCCTGCTGCAACCGCTCTAACACCCATGACACCAACAGAGTGCTTTCTTGCGTGCTGAATGACTGCCCGAGGGTCGGGTTTTTCTGCGGCAATGGCCATACCACCCGCTGAATCCAGCAAATTGCTCACACACTGAACAACATCAGGGCGTCTTTGCGCACTGATAATATCCAAATTAGTTACCTGCGTACTGGCAGCTGTCACACCCCAAGCCCTAATTCGCCCGCTCTGCTTAAGCTTTTCAAAGGCCGGAATGACATAGTGATTAAAGGTCGACGAGGTAACTGCAATTTTTGATAACACTGTGTGCGGAATTTTCGTCTGCCAATTATCGGGAACAACATAACCATGCAGTATAAAAAAATCAATATAGTCTCGTTTTAGCAACGCCAAACTTTGCTGTAGGGAACTCGATAATATGCCTTCAATATCTACGCCGCTTGCAGCGCCTAACAGGCATTTAGTGGTCAATAGAACAGCGTCCGGGTACCCATCAGGAAAAGCCAGACCCATCACTTTTTCTGCCTCACCGTCACCATACAAGGGCGCCATATCAAACAGATTGATACCTGCTTCATACGCGGCATTAACAGTCTTTATCGCCTCGCCCTGAGACGTGGAACCCCAGACTTGCCCAATACCCCCGCCGCCTAATGTATAACGACTAACATCAAATAACTGACCCAACTTTTTTTGTTGCATGAGCTTCTCACCTGTTAAAACTCGTTAATCTGTTTCCTTCCGAAACACATGCTCACCACTGTTTACACACTCTGAGCTATCCGACATAACAGCTCTCTGGTCTGGATATGCTCCTCGGAGGATGTTGCAAACACCGACGCCGCATAATCCGTGACTCCGGAATCCCTTAGTTTTGCTAGGCAATCTTCGACTTCACTGGCGCTGCCAACCAGTGCCAAATCGCCAGGTTCGCTCACCCCTTCTTTTTCAAACATTGCCTTATAGGAAGGCAACTGCCCATACATAGAAAGGGTTTTAGAAATTTGGTCCCTAAGCGCAGCGGGGTTATTAGTCACACAGATGGGTAAGGTCGCAATAATGCGCGGCGAAACTCTGCCCGCTTTCTCAGCCGCTGCAGCGATCGTCGGTACGATATGTTCAGCAATTGTCTTAGGGCCCACCCATGCAAGCGTAGTACCATCGGTTCTGGTACCTGCGACTCTCAATGCTTGAGAGCCAAGCGCCGCGACAACGACACCGGGCCTGGGGCCGGCTGTTCTGAACACTTCAGCCTCGCAAGAAAGTGTTTCTCCCTTGAATGCTACTTTGCCGTCTTCAAGCAACGGCATCAGTATGGAAAGATATTCCCTCAGGTGGCGTATTGGTTTGTCGAATCCAATTCCCAACTGCGCCATCATCACCTCGTGCGAGAGCCCTATGCCAAGCGTTAGACGGCCATTTGTCGCTGTTTGAGTCGTCAGCGCCTGACCTGCCATCGCCATAGGATGCCGCGGCAAGGTCGGAACAATCGCTGTTCCCAATTCAATATCTGGGACTGTCTGAGCAACCACCGACAACACCGTCAGCGCGTCAAACCCTCCGGTTGGATGTTCTGCTAACCAGTAGCTTGAGAATCCGTCCTTAAATGCTGATCGCGCATCTTCTGTGATTGCTTCAATAGAGGCTTTTAGTACCAGCCCTGTTCCATTAATGCCAATCTTCATGGCGTCATCCTTGTTCGTGCTGTTTTGCTAGCGCATTCGCAACCGGTGTCACACCGGCCATATACAGCAGGCCTGCCATGATGGCCATATTCTTAATAAAATTCTGTAGTTCATGCCCCTGTTGCAGGCCTTCCTCCATGGCCCAAAAATTGTGCATGAAAATACTAATGACCAGTGTGAGCCCGGCCAGTACGAACGCCACTAACTGCACCCGATAGCCCGCCAGCAAACTCAGGCCGCCTCCGATCTGGATAGCGATGGTCAGCACGAGCAGGACAGGGATAAAGGGAACGTTATGCACCGCCATATACTCGCTCATCTCACCAAAACCGGTGATTTTAGTGATTCCGGGGACGATAAAATACAAACCGAGCAGTGCGCGACCGACCAACTGTAAAGTGCGTTGAGTGGTGACGAGGTTGTTGTCCATCATTATGTGTCGCTCTTGTTATTGTGTGACGTAGAGTATAGTCGCACTGCGTAACGGATAATATCGGGCGGGAATCATTAGCACTTGTCAGTACCCGCTCACGCTTCGAAAAGAGAGCCTAACCACAGCACTTCTTGAATTTCTTGCCACTGCCACAGCTACAGGGGTCGTTGCGTGCTGGGGTTTTATCCACTGTAACCGTAACGCTTTTGTTGAGCAGCGTGGTCAATTCGCCAATCGACTCTTCGGCACCTTCGCTGCTATCGACACGAATCTGGGCATACAACTGCGCTCCGTCCACCAGCGCCTGAACGTCCTTCTGGCGCGTTTCACTGGTTACCAGCAAGGCCAGCGGGTATTTCTCACTACCCCCATTACTGCCCGCTTTGGTCTGGTAAGCACCCCCGGCGGCATCCTGACGTGCATCCTGACGGCCATTGAAGAAAAACTTATCTGACATACTGTGGTCCTTTTTCGAGACATTATTCGCACATAAAACGTCGTGAATTTATCGCTTAAACCATTGATTTATATATATTGTTAAAAAATAATTTACCCGAAAAACGCGGAGGGGCCTGCGTGAATAAAATTGATGAATGGTTGAAAGTGCGACTATTTTCCGCATTATAGAGAGTCTAGGCAAGGGCCATAGCGCTGGCTTCCCCTCTAGGAAGTGCTTTATGAACAAAAGACAACGGCACTTTTCAGCTAAGCCTGGGCGAGATATGAGTAGGGCCACGGGGATATCTGGCAGGAAGCATGGGTGTAGCAGCCCGTCTGCGAAGCTGTCGACACATGGCAGCCCTTTGATTTGTTGTATAATTACTAATGAGTCAGCACCACGGCTCTTTTATTTCGTTTATACTTAAAGTCAGCCAATATAAAAAGGAGTGACCGAAAATGTTTCAATTGATCTGGCAGATTTACACCACGGGGATTGTGATATTTTTCTTGGTCTTCTTGCTTCTCGAAGACAAGCCATTTGGTTCCGCATTGATGAACGCGATCTTTTGGCCCGCCGGGGTTTATAATGTTTATATCGCCGGTGGCTGAATCAGGTTTTGATGCGTCAACAGCCAGAGCACCAAAAAATCGGATCGTGACAGTCGGACTCTGCCCCATGCGGTAAACGCACTGCCCCTCAGATAGCGATGTGCCCTGTCGGGGTCAGGTGTCTTTAGGCTACACAGATTACAAAACGCACTGTCTATTTATACCCAAGGCACCGTCAACGGTGCTGAAATTGGGTGGATACACCCTGCTGCTTCTATTAGATCGCCAACTGACTCTGCGGAACCGGTGGGTTCTGCCGCAGGCGCAGACTAAAGCGCAGTAGCTTGAGCATCAGTATGGCTTTGCGCCAGAAGGGAGCGTCGTCTACCTGTTCCAGTACGTCGGTAGGAAAAACACTCTGGAAATGGGGAATGTTGTACTTTTGTCGAATGTCTTCCAGTGGCGTATTCCACTCGGCTTCCCACTCGATATCCATCATCGCTGGCGCTTCGCGCCCGTGACGCCAGCCTTCGTTGATGATTTGCATCAGAATGCCAAAACCCGCTGGCTCCTTGAATGTGCTGATGGCCATAACAGCAGCGAGAAACATCGAAGAATAGTTATGGCCAAACTGGGCCAGTTGGAACCCCGAGATCGCAATTTCGCCAGAAGAGGTTGTTCTATACCCGGCAGCCAAATGCCAAACTTCATGCATTTGCAGAATGCGCGCATTGAGGTAGTGCAATACGTGGGGTAATTCATTCAGCTGTATTTCGTCGCGGCTTAGTACTTCGGGGTCGTAGCCGTTATCTAAAACGAGTCGGTAAAGCGCGTAACCCAAACTATTGGTGGGGCATTTGGCCAGCGCTTCTATATCAGTATAACCTGGGATGTCGCGTATCTGCGCCGCTGCTGCACCCGGATGATTGAGAGCATGCTGTTCCGAAATCGGCCCCATGTCTTCGTGGAGCGCCTCGCCCAGTGAGGCCACCGCTACCGTAATTTCAATGGCGTCGTAGCCCTCATCGTGGCCATCAACTACTGCCCAGAATGCCTTCCAAAAGCTGTCTGGCATGGGCGCTTCGGCTTGATTCCTGGGCACCTCCGGTGTTGGGCCGCTGCCCAACCATGCGGAGGAGATATTGTCGCACACAGCCGGACAGGCGTCCGGGCAGGAGTAGGCGACCCAGGCCATGGTCGCGCTCAGTTGCACCCTGGCTTCGCCACTACCGCGTTTGGCCGCTACGACTGCGTCCCTGATAGTCTTTGCATCGGTATAGCAGGCGAGTTGTTGGAGCTTTTCTCTACGATTCATCGTTATCTCCCTAGCGCCTAGCTGCCCATAATCGGAGCTCGCGCGTATGACCAATAGGTCTAATATATGTATGCTGCATTAATAATTATAGGACATTTACAGGGAATTGAACACATCTCAGCCCGGGGGCATAGATAACTCATTCTTATGGGCCTCGTCGGAGGTATACCAGCTGGGCATAGTGTATCTCTGCCCAGCAGTGACGGCCTTTACGCCATGCTCATGTTCTGGGCCTGAAGAAAAAATCACTAGCATACCCGTAGCGGGCTTCAGCGCCTCATTAAGACGGGGAAAGAAAATCTCCCCTCCTTCGAAATCTTCATTTAAATAAACCAATGAACTGTAAGTTCTCCATGGCGTACTGTATTCATGGGAGTCTTGATTGTCGATGTGCGGAGTAAGCTGTTTTCCGACATCCCACCGGCACAACATAATACTGTCGCTGAATATCTCTTTGGGCTTATACGCGTCTAGGATTGCCTCGCGGGTTCGGGTGCTGGTATCTATCATCAGCTCAAGAATATCGCGGTCTGTAATTTTGGCTGGGTAAACGATCATATCGTCCCAAAAGCCGTTTGCTGAATTTGTCAGGGCATTATTTTCAAAGGCATCGACCAGAATTGCACAGTCCTCATCGGAGATGAAGTTGGGTATTTTTATAATGTCTATTGCTGTCATTTTCCCAAGGCTCTGAGTATAGAATGTCTATGATATGCATCTTGACAATATCGCAAAACAGGCCCGACAACCACTCCAATTCTGACAATTTTTTGAGCACTGCGGTCAGTTCGTCAGTCGAATCTTCGGCATCATCTAGCCGACGCGGATCTGAATCTGGCTGAATACTATACTGCTGTCCACAGAGGCTATTAAGTTAGCCCGACAATACTAGAACAGTGTAGATGACATTAACCTCCCCCCTTCCACAATCTGCTTTAAGTAACTTGCCGCAGGCAATAATAGATCCGAGCAAAAGTCCGGCACAACGAAAATCGACTGCGCCATTATATTGAACGCCAATACAGGTGCGGCTGCGACCCGATCAAACATATGCCCTGTACTCTGGGGTGCGGGTTTGTGGCATGATGAACACGGTGGCTTTTAAACTCTGCAACACATAACTGGATTGGTGTATGTCCGAAGCCCAAATCGCTACATTACTTGGGATCGTTCTTTTAGTGGCGATGTCTACGCACGTTTTTTACCGGCGTCCACCGGCAGCGCTGTGGCCGGCGCTTCCCATGGTCTTCCTCTCGGCGCTCATCTTCTCATTCGGCGACCTCCTCGCCTCAATCTGGTCGGAAGACTTAGAGATCCGCTGGGCCGGAATGCTTATGGTCTACACCGGCCTGCTGATGATCGCGCCGGGCTGGTGGCTTTTTACGACGCGCTTTTCAGAGATGGTGGGGCATCAAAAGATCCCCTTTCGGTCAGCCTTTCCCGTGCTCGTCACGATCAATGTCCTGCTCTGGATCACCCTAATCACGAATCCCTGGCATGGACAGTTTATCGAAACGCGTCCCCTAGGGAGAAGTGAGTACGGGCCGCTCTGGTACGTGACAGCTATCGTCAACTACGCTGCCCTTTGCGCGACAGTATTCGTCCATGCGCGGGAGGGATATTTCGCACAGAATCCAACGATACGCGCGCAATGCTGGATCCTTGTCGTCGCCGTCTCCATTCCGATGTCGATGAGCATGTATTACGTGTTCAGTCCCGTGGCGCTATCGTTCGACCCGACCGCGCTCGGCTACGCGTTCAGCTGCCTCCTCTTTCTATTTGCAGTCGAGCGCCGCGACCTCTTCGTGCTAGAGTCCGTCTCTCTACCGGGCGTTCTCGACCATGACGCTGACCCTATCGTGATCGTCACCCGTCACCACCAACTAATTTACGCAAACCCAAACGCACAGGCACTCTTCGGTCAGGGGAGATTAAACCCTGGGGCTCCAATTGATGAAATTCTCGCACTTGCCGTGCCTAGCTTTTCACTCGCGGGCTCCGATGAAAATGCGCCGCACTCGCAAGAACACCGATTCACATCACCGTCGGGAATCGAAAGCTACGTCCTGATCGAAGTCTCCATCGTTGAGAGAAATCACGGGGACGAAATAGGACTGTGTTTGCGACTGAGAGATCGGACGGCGCTTCGAAACGCACTGGACAAGTCTGAGGAACATTTCGCATTGTTTGAGGCTCTCGACCTCGCGATGGGAGAGGGGCTCCTCTTCAAAGAGCAGAGCGGTGAAATTCGGTATATTAACGAAGCGTTTGCGAATCTGTGGAGGATGCCGGCTCGAGAGATGTTCGACCTGGGCCATCAACTTCAGGTTCATTTAGGCACAATACTTCGTGAGCCCCCGCCAGAAACAATGCAATGGATGTGGAATTCTGAGGGGGAGTCATTCAAATCGATAAGACGAGAGTCGTGCGATCTCATGATGCGCGACGGCAGGATTCTCGAAGTGAGAACATTACCCATAGAGACGACGCGAGGATTTCAAGGAAGGGCATGGCGAATGTCCGATGTGACGCAGGCGCGGCGCGAATCGCAGGCCATGATTCAAGCACAGAAACTGGAAGGTCTCGGTCTGTTGGCGGGCGGTATCGCCCACGACTTCAACAATCTGCTCATGACGATCCTGGGCAATACAGAGATCGCTCGTAAGGGGACCCACTCCGCTGCCCCGATTCAGGAAGCACTGGCCGATATTGAGGTGGCGGCCACAACCGCCGCAGAACTCACCGGCCAGCTTCTCGCCTATGCTGGCAAGACCACCTTTATGACAAAGAGTCTGGATTTATCCTTGCTGATCCGTGAGGTGGCCAATTTGATCTCTGTAACAATCCCCAAAAACATCGAGATTCAGTTTCGTCTGGAGGACGATCTTCCGCTCATTCGCGGGGGATCCGCTCAGATCCGTCAGGTGTTAATGAACTTGATCACGAACGCAGCCGACGCAATCGACAACGCCAAGGGTACTATCGAAATCGTCACGGGCATCGGGCGCCCCGCGCCGATGAGTGACAGGTACGCATGCATCGAGCATGGAGATATCTCGGTAGACGTTGTCTATGTCTCGATTCGCGACAATGGAGAGGGAATGGATGTCGAAACATTAACGAAGATCTTTGATCCCTTCTTCACCACAAAGTTTGCCGGACATGGTCTGGGGCTGGCGGCCACACGGGGCATCTTGGATAGCCACGAGGGCCAGCTTAGAATCGAGACGAAACAGGGGCAAGGAAGCAACTTCACGTTCATGCTCCCGGCTCAAGAGCGTTCTCACCCCAGCTCAAAGGACATCGGCTTCTCTGCTTCCCCAAGTTTCGCGAATGGGGACGTCCTCATCGTCGACGACGAAGCGCCAATTCGTGCCATTCTGGCAACGCACCTCGCTGGCGCCGGATTTAATGTTCACCTTGCTTCAAATGGAGAACAGGCGCTTGCTACAGTGGAAGAAATTGGACCGGCACTGCAGCTCGTGATCATGGATATCACGATGCCAGGACTCAGCGGCATCGAGACATGGTCGCAGCTCAGAAAGATACACAGGGAACTGCCAATCATCATGTCGAGTGGTCATCCTCAAGAGGCACTGCAGGACCTAGAGGGATGGAATCCTGCTTGTGATGGCTTCATTCAGAAGCCCTACCGGAGCCAATCACTTCTTCTTGCGGTAGCGTCACTCTTGAATCCCGGAGAATCTTAAACAGGCATCGTTGGACCGACCTCCAGTCTCAAAACCCCTTTATCCCACCCCACTTTAAGCCAATTTTTTGGGACGCACCCAACATCGCAGTCATGCTGCTGGGCGCACTCATTGCGCTCAATCAGGGGGCAGGCATTGCGCCGTATAGGCTTGAAGATAAACTCGGCTCGCAACATACCGTTCATAGCCTCTATACTTATCGTAGGAACTCACCTCTGCTTATTTTTCGACAAAAGGGCTATTGATTCGAATGCGCTATATTTTTACCCTGGCATTACTTCTAGCGACCGCTTGCACCCATGCAGCAGATTGTCCGTCTACACCGGGCAATGAGCGCTTTTTTTCCAATAGCTGGGGAATCTCAAGCGACAACAGTCGTTATCAGAGTTCTGCAAACACCAGCATCACCGCCGACAACGTCGATGAACTGGAACTGGCCTGGGTGTTTGGATTTGAGGACAGTGAATCCCCTCACTCGTACCCCCTGATTACCGAGGATACGGTTTACATAGGCTCTGACGCAGGCATCCTCTACGCACTCGAGCGAGAAACCGGCTGCCTGCGCTGGCGGTTTCAGGCGGATGGCGATATTCGCACTGCAATAGTACATGGGCGGGTTGAACACAACGCGGTCACGCATACGCTATTATTCTTTGGCACTTTTGAAGGCAGTGTCTACGCATTAAATGCACTCAATGGAGACCAAGTCTGGCAAAAAGAAATGGATCCCCACCGCTTCGCCATGGTGACCGGAACGCCGATTTTTCACCAAGGGCGACTGTTTGTTCCCGTATCTTCCTACGAGCTAATGGTGGCCGCGGTGCCCTTCTACGAGTGCTGTGACTTCCGAGGTTCAGTGGCTTCACTTGACGCCGTCAGCGGCGATGAGATCTGGCGCTTCTACACTATCGAAGACAAGGCCAGCGTGCGCGGCAACTACTGGTTTTTCTTTGACAAACTTGGCCCATCCGGCGCTCCGGTGTGGCAATCCCCAGCGGTTGACCCCAAGCGTAATCGTCTCTATTTTGGCACCGGCGAGAACTACACCGACCCTGCCACCGACACCAGTGACGCCGTTTTTGCTCTGGACTTGGATAGTGGAGAGCTGATCTGGAAACGGCAGTTCACCGAGCAGGACGCTTACAACGCAGCTTGTGAGATCGGTGGCCCTAGCTGTCCAGAGTCGAATGGTCCCGACCTGGACTTCGGTGCTCCGCCAATACTCACACAGGATTCCGCCAACAACGATATCTTGCTGGCCGGGCAGAAATCCGGTGTGGTTCACGCCATGAATCCGAACAATGGGAAAATTTTGTGGCAGATGCGCGCTGGCCAGGGCGGCAAGCTCGGCGGAATTCACTGGGGGATGGCGGTCAATCCTGAATTGAACACACTGTTTGTACCTATCAGTGATCGCAGTATATTGCCGGAAGGTCAATTACAGCCCGCTCCGGGGCTTTATGCGCTGAGTATTGACGACGGCACACAGCAGTGGTCAGCTACACCCAAGCCCAATTGCGACAATCGGAAGGGTTGTTATGGCGGTTTTTCTGCCGCGATAACAGCGGCCAACGATCTGGTATTTGCGGGGCGCCTCGACGGTAGCATCATGGCCTATCGGGCGGCAGACGGCGAGCAACTGTGGTACCACGATAGTTGGCGCAGCTACGAGTCGGTCAGCGGCATAGGAGCCGAAGGCGGGCCTATCGATGTACATGGCCCCATGGTCGCGGCAGACATGATGTTCATCTCTGCCGGTTATTCAAGCTTCGGCCAGAAAGGTGGCAATGCCTTCCTCGCCTTCAGGCTGAGACAGACAAACCAATGAAGAGAAAAACCGCGCTGTGTCCGGCCTAACTCGTGGGCGGTTAAACGTCGGCCGGTTTTGATGTCTTGAAAGCCAGAGCCTCAGGCAACCCGATTCCGTATCTTTGCACGCTTTAGACTCGCGATGTCACTTCTGTGATCACACTGCCGCGGCGAACGCCCGTCGGAATCGCATCAGCGGGAGGCAGCAACATATGGCGTTTTTAAGTATTCATCACCTGATTCTTGCAGTGACAGCGGCTTAAGTTAGCGGTACGTCTATTTAGGCTTAGAAATAAACGCCATAAACTCGGTTGCGTTTGCCTTCTGGTCAGCGTCAATTTTTTGGGCGATGTCGGTGCTGGCCATCATCGCATCCCAATCGGCAAGCCCTGGCACTACCTCCATCACATTCCAGTCTAGCTTGGCAGGGCCAACCATCTTTGGAATTGCCAGGGCGTAACGCAAATAAATATCGGCAAGTGTTAGTTCCGGTCCAACAAGATAGGGGCCGAAGTTAGCCAGAGCCGTCAAAGAGTGTGCTCCGCGCTCCAATACAGACTTCACTTCGTCCAAAGTAGCCTGGGGGAACTCTATATTGCCCAGAACCGCAGGCAGTAAACGTCTGGCAGCGAGTTCAAGATAGAGCTCAGACACCTTCATTAACTGCCGAACCCTGCCCCTGACCTCAACATCTTCAGGGAATAACGAATGCTCTGGGTAGGCATCTTCCAGATACTCTAGCAGAACACTCGACTCGGATAGCTGTGTGCCTTTTTCTGTCGTCATGGCCGGCGCTTTTCCGGTGGGATTTACCGCCAGCATTTCAGGCGTGTTGGGATACACAATATGCTCGTCAAAGGGCACACCCTTTTGCATCAGCGCGTGCTTTACGATGTTATGATAATTTGAAAACGGAAATCCGTGCAATGTCAGCATGCTGTCGCTCTCGCTCTGGTTTATTGTGTGTTTAAATTTTTCAGCGTACTCGCCAAGGCGCACCGTATCCGGGCCGCCTCACGGGAATACATCAAGTAAAGGAGACGGTTAGAGCACGCGTCCTGGCTGCGAAAAAATCTTTTGCAACAGCGGCTCAAACGAATCCAGGCTATCGGCCTCAAAATCAGGATCGAACGCGGGAGCATCCCAGCGATCTACCAATTTTACCGCAAGGTCATACCAGCTTTTTTGGGTAAAATCGTCTCGCATATTCGGGTTTTCACCCATAAACGTGTAATAGAATTTTCCTTGAAAATGCTGATGGTTATAAATCACGTGATACGCATCTTCTGACACATAGGGTCGCATCAATTCTGCCGCAATGGGCCCATGATTGGGAATGTTCACGGACTTGCCAACATCATGCAGCAAGGCAATAGCCACTTCTTCGTCGGTAGCATCGTCGCGTCGCGCCAAGGTGCCTGTCATTAAAGAGTGTTGCAGCTGATCGCAGGCAAACCCGGCGGTGATATTTTTAAGGCTACGCAACATATCCATGAGATGTGCCGGTGTCTTGTAAAAGTGTTCTTTGTGCGCGGCTCCAATTACGGCCCAATCTTCGGGAGTGCCATCTTGCATTCTCGTGAACATAGCATCGTCATCCTGTTGTTTTTAACTCGTCACTTAGCTTATTGATCACTATCATACCAGCTGTGCATTAAAAGTCGCTATACAAGATTACCTTAGCACCGCTCTGGTCTGTTCCAGATTACCACCTCTCTGCGAAAGGCTAATGGGCTTCTCCGGGCCTCCCTCCTAACGTTGCACCCGAAGTGCCATTGGAATGAAGTCGGCCTTGAGTGGCCTAGTTTGAAGACCCTGCGTATGCACTGACAGACCCATCTGGCGAGGACCTGACATCCTTTCTGTTACAGCCTATGAAATGATCCGGTAGGCGCCGGCTGGGTAACGACAACTTGATTTTCCAGTACCTTAAGGTTCGAACAGGCGGACCAGACTGCTAAAGCGGATTTTCATACCATATCAGGCCTAGGCCCCTGGCGATAAAATACGAGCCCGTGTTCCCGTTTTCTTCTGTTGTTATAACATCCAGATCGCCATCTCCATCAAGATCGTTCAACAAGAGATTATCGTGCTTGATGCCTTTGCGGGTATTGTGATTATTATCGGATATGACTTTCAGGTGCAGGGCCTGGTCCCCCGATATATCTTGTAAGTTCATCAATGCAAAAATCCCATGCCCATAGCCGCTGGCTGATATCACCAGGTCAGTCTCTTCATTGCCATCGATATTTCCGCAAGCGATTCCTTTGATATCGTAGTCATGCTTGCCTACATCGCTGGGCATGGCTTCCAGCGCACTCAATGTATTTTTAATCCATTTCCCCGACCAGTTACCTGCTTGATCGAAATCTTTTTTAACTGAGTAGAGAATCGGACCGCCTACTTCGACATGTTCTTTTGCGGTTACATTACTCACGATTAAATGAATTTTTGATGGGTCTTTCTTGTCCACCGCACAATTTGTAAAATTCGAATTTGCCTCCTTGCTGATAACATGCTTGACCCAGGTTGACTGCCTGTTGTTAAGAATAGCTTCCTCACCGGGATTCTCGAACCATGACAGAGTAGCCCAGTCCGACATCAAGACATCATTATCACCGTCCTGATTTATATCTATAATTAGAATCGTTGTAATCCAGTTAATATCAGCAATTGGCCATCCTTTCCACTGGTCCGAATTGGTATAATCCGGATCCTGGGGTGCTTGGTACCATAAAAGCTTGCCGGGTCTGCTGTCATTCTTGGAGCCGACCACGATATCGTTGGCACCAGAACCGTCTATTTGCCCAATAGCAACCTTTATGAAGGGCAGTTGAATGGACGGAACAATCGATGCACTTTTCCAAGAATCATTATTGAAGATGTCATTCCTGTCTACAAGCCAGTGGATGTTGACCTTCTCATTGCGATTTTCGGTAGCGCTAACGACGGCGTCAATTTTTCCATCGCTATTAAAATCGGCGAATTGTGCATCTTCGATTTTCCGGACATCCAGTCCGGCACTGATGTTGGTCCGGTGCCAATTCTCCAACACATTGGGCGCCCCCGGGTTCTCATACAGCGCCGCCTGACCGGATTCTTCCCATCCGACAACCAGGTCTACGTCACCATCTCCGTCGATATCATTAGCATCGACACCGTCGGCCCCTTCAAATGTGTTGTCAATTGTGTGCATGGGCCAGTATGCAGTAGTGTCAAGCTTTGAACTACACGCGCTCACCGTAAACGCCGTTAGTGTAACTGCTATCAAAGATCGTAACGCCTGAATTGTCCCGCTGGCTGTTTCCGCTTGAGACCAATTGAGTTTTAGAGTTTTCATCTGTGGATTAACGTGCACGCCTAGTTGAGAGTGACCCTTATCCTACAACTCATGCGGGTCCATCTTGTGGTTATTCAGCGGCGGGCTTTTGCCGTTGTCGCCAGTTCATCTGTCAATACCTTACCGCCATTAACTCGATCAGCTAGCACTTGCTTTCAGGCGTTGGTATAGCGCCATATTCATGCGTTCGAAGGCTGCACGAGTGTATTCTGCGCGCTTCTCTCTTCGCGGCAGTAGCGCTGGGATAATGCCCCTGAATTCTTCATAGTGGTGTAGATCTGTATTGCCGTCATCACGGGGGTATAGCTCAAAAACATGCCTCGTATCAAAGAGCCCCTGAATGCCCAGTCGGCCCGTCCAGTAAAAGCTCCTATTAACTGACACTTCACCCAGCTGCGCAGCAAGCTCAAGCGGTTCAGGAAAATTTTCGTCCACAAGGGTAAACGAGACGCTCTCTCCAGAGACAAATTTTGCTTCAACTCTGGGTAAATACGGGTTCCAATCGGGATAGCGTGCAAAGTCAGTCAATACGTCCCAGCTTTTCTCTGGGCTGGCGGGAAGCACTATCTGCGTCTTAATGGTATATAACGGCGGGACGCGAGTGGAGCCCAAAAAATACAATCCTGCAAAGACGACTGCGATTGCAATTGTGAAAATCAGGAACTTTTTCTGTTTCATTCGTTATTATCCTAGCGGTCTGCTAATTATGCCTTAGATAGGTACTGACAAGTTAACTTCTTGAGTCCAAGATAAACCAGTCCCACTGTCTCAAGCAATCGCCCGACTTCATTCTTCGAACCCACTGACCCAGAACATGCTGCGGGGGTACGGTGAAAGTTACCGCTTGCATTGAAAATCAGGACGTCACTGAGCGGATTCTGGATCACCTGCGAAGGAAAGTACACGACACCCCTGTTCGGCCAATTCTGGCACCGCCGGCACGAGCCTCACCTGCTGTCCCCTTTTGCGAGGAAGGGCCGTAGCAGAATACGCGTCACCACAATTCAATCAGCAGGGACACCGCTGACCATTGGGTTGGCATGACTTCCTGTGAGTTGCCAGCTGCAGTCGACCCAAAAAGATTGGCACGTGGGCCAGTGCAAGCGCGCTTTCAGCAAACTGAGCGGCCATCGCTCGGTTCCATTGCGGTAAAGCATCGGCGTACTGAAAGAATATTTTCCTCCATAGCTCTTTTACTTGCCCTATACTTGCTACCGCACACGGTGTCTTGTCAGCGCCGTTACGGGCTCTCTTGGCCGGCTTTACTGTCTGTCGCTTCTTCCACAATATCCGTGCCCAACTGTGGATTAAAACGATGATGGAACGCTTCACGACTGCGCTGACACAAGACGTAAAATGCGGGTATCAAGACGATGCCAAACGTACTCGCTGCCAGCATTCCTGAAAAAACCGTGTATCCAATCATTTCACGGCTAATGGCGCCGGCGCCACTTGCAAAAATCAATGGCAATACGCCTAATATAAATGAGAAGGCGGTCATAATTACCGCCCGAAAACGCTGCTTGGCGGCCGTATTTGCTGCATCGATAATCGATAGACCAGATTCGCGCTTTTCTTTAGCAAACTCGACGATCAAAATAGCATTCTTTGACACCAACCCGATCAACATTACCAGGCCAATCTGTACATAAATATTCGTTTCTAATGAGGCCAGAGTTAATCCGACTGTAGCACCAAAAATGCCAATCACAACCGATAGCAAAATGGCTAACGGGAGGGACCAGCTTTCATATTGTGCAACAAGGAATAGAAGGACAAAAACCAGAGACAAAATGAAAATCCATCCATTTTGACCATCCGCTTTCTTCTGTTCAAAACTGATTCCAGACCAGCCGACAGAGAAGCCTTCTGGTAGCTGCTCACGTGCGATCGCTTCTAAGTCCGACATGACCTCGCCGGTCGATCCGTCTTTTGCGGCACTGCTGTTGAAGCTGGCACTAGTGTATTGATTAAACCGTTCGATTTTATCGGGTCCAACAGTCTTTTCGAGCTTAGCGACAGATCGTAATGGCACCATGGTGCCGCTGCGACTCATTACGTACGTGTTCAAAACATCGTCACCGTCACGGCGATAATCCATATCCGCCATCATATAGACTTTATAAGATTTCCCATGCAAATTGAAATCGTTTACATAACGCTGACTGAACTGTGATTGCAAAGTTGAAAATATCACAGAGACATCGATGCCCAATACTTCGGCCCTCTCGCGATCAATGTCCAAAAACAAGCGGGGATATTCTGCCGTGTAATTAGAAAACGCATTGCCAATGCTTTCCTCGCTGCGAGCAGAGACAAGCAGAGCACGCATTGCAGCAGACATCTCACTCGGCGTCTGCCCGGTAACGCCGAGCAATTGGCCGTTGATGCCGCCAGAGCGTCCCATTCCACTTATGGAAGGAGGCATCATCACATTAATATCTGCTTCACGAATTCCGTCGAGTGCCTGTCGTAATTCGTCAAGGATACTAAAAGCCGATTGCGCTGTGTCTGGTCGTTCGTCCCAATGACGAAGCCGAACAATTCCCATAGCGACATTACTCGCGGGACCTGACATATTCCGACCGCTCACCAAAATAAAATTACTGACTTCAGGTATTTCGGCAATAATATCAGCAACCCTCTGAGCTACTTTTTCAGTGCGGGGCAATGCGGCGGCGTCAGGCAAGCTGATATCGACAAATAGCGTGCCACGATCTTCAATAGGTACAAAGCCTTGTGGTCGAGCATCGTAAAGATAGTAGGCGACAGCCGCGAACGGGATAACCAGCAACACAGCAAATACAGGTCGCCGAGTAAACCATCCGGCAGCAGCGGTATATTTTCCGCGAATTCGATGCAGCTGCTTTTCGACGGCAATAACCATGGCAGGCTGTTTTTTTCCCTGCTTAAGCAATACAACACATAACGCCGGACTCAAGGTCAGAGCAACCAGAGATGAGAAAATAACCGCCGACGACATGGTAATCGCAAACTGCTTATAGAGTTCACCCGTCATGCCAGGCATAAACGCAAAGGGTACGAAAACGCTCAATAAAACGAGCGTGGTCGAGATCACCGGACCTTTCACCTGCGCCATTGAACGGCGTGCGGCATCAGCGGGCGATAGTCCCTCCTCTGCCATGAGACGTTGTACGTTTTCGACCACCAGTATCGCATCATCAACCACTAGACCGATAGCGAGGACTAGAGCAAACAAAGTTATGGTATTAACGGAGTAACCCAGTACGGCCAGAACAATAAAACTGCCCAGCAGCGATACCGGTATGGCCAAGCTGGGAATCAGTGCCATGCGCCAGTCCCCCATAAATATATAGGTTACAAAAACGACCAGTAGTACGGTGATCAAAAGTGTCGTTATAATTTCACTGATAGTGGCATCGACAAATTCTGTAGAATCATAAACTATCGAATAGGTCATGCCCCGAGGAAAGTACGGTTCCGCTTGCTGCAACTGTTCGCGGACAACCGCCATAACGCTCAGTGCATTGGCGGTCGAATTTTGCGAAATATTTAGCATTGCCATCGGGTGACGGCCACTGTACTGAGCAGAAACTTGATAATCGCTTCGGTTTAACTCAATGCGCGCAACATCCCGCAAGCGAGTGATTCCAGCTTTTCCATCCGTTTTGACAATAACATTTTCAAACTGCCCGGCATTGTCAAAACGGCCCTGGCCGCTCACGGTATATTCGAATATCTGGTCTTTTGGAATCGGCTCCGAGCCAATTTTTCCGCCGGTGGCCTGCACATTCTGATTTTCAATCGCCTCTGCAATATCACTGGGGCTGATATTACGCAGAAACATCGCTTTGGGGTCCGTCCAAATACGCATGCTGTATTGGCCGCCGCCGAGAATCTCAGCACTCGAAACGCCTCTAATACGGTTAATAGCTGGCAGTACATTTAAATCAACATAATTGTTAATGGACACATCATCAAGACTGTCATCTGGCGAATAAAAAGCGATTCTGGCCAGTGACGAGCTGCCCCGCGCTTCAATTGAGATCCCTTGTTCAATCACTTCAACCGGCAGCTGAGATTGCACTAACTGGATACTGTTTTGAACGCGGATCATCGCCATGTCCTCATTCGTGCCCTGCTCAAATACTATTTCGAGTTCATAGCGCCCACTGTCGCGTGACACCGACTCCATATACTCCATACCTTCGACACCATTCACCGAATCCTCGATCAGTGTCGCCAGGATATCGGCAATGGTTTCAGCATTTGCACCAGGATAAATAGCGGTAACAGAGACCTTCGGCGGTGCAACGCTGGGGAATTGTGAAACAGGCAATTGATTGAGAGAGATAAAACCGACGATACAAATCAATATTGCGATGACCATGGCCAATCGCGGTTTTTCGACATAAATATAGCGTTCAAAGCGAGGGACCCGCATTAGAAACCTTCCTCGCCAACAAATTCGGCAGAGACCTGAGAGCCTATTTTGGCTTTGGTAAGCCCCTGAACGATGACGCGCTCACCAACAATCAGACCACTGCCAACCAGAGCCAGTGCTTCGGTTTTATCCGTGATCGTAATATTGCGGCGAGTGACACGGTCGTCTTCATTAACTAACAAAACGTAGTCTCCGTCGATATCACTGATGATGCTGGATAGCGGTACGGCAGGTAAAGGCTCCGAGCGACTGCGTGTAGATATCACATTGACAAACTGGCCGGGTGTAAGCAACGAATCCGGATTGGGGAATTCCAGAAAAAGTGACAAGGTCGCCGTTTCAGGGTTGAGTCTGTTGCCGACAAACATCATTTGGCCCGTATGTGAATAGCGGCTACCGTCTGCGAGGATTAACGCGCGGTCTACAGCCGGCTCTGGCTCGCTCGAGTCACGCTGTTGCACGTTGCGACGATAATTGATGAATTCAGTTTCGGACACTGAAATTTCGACACGCACAGGATCAATTTGTATGAGGTTAGAGAGTACAGTATTGGCTTCAAGATACGCGCCTTCGTCCCTTGTGAACAAACCAATCATGCCATCGAAGGGTGCTTCGATTCGTGTGTAGTCGAGATCAAGTGCGCGCAATTCAAGAGCAGCTTCCGCCGCGGCAAGGCCGGCTTCTGCATCTTTTCGCATAGCAGTAGCTTTATCTGACTCTGACTGAGATATCACCTGTTTCTTTAGCAGCGACGTCAGGCGTTGTTGTTCCAACGTAGCGAGTTCAAGTGCCGCTTGAGCTTTTGCGACCTCAGCTTCAGCGACGCGCACATTGGCCTGATAAACCCTGGGGTCAACCTCCGCAAGGATTGTGCCCCTACTGACGTGGTCACCTTCTCGCACGTGCCACATGTCAAGGGTGCCGCTGACCCGAGTTCTTATATCTGTGTCCCTGATCGCCTCTACACGACCGAAATTGGAATTATTCCTGAGAGCGCCTGACTCCCTGACCAAGGTATACCCAACCGCTACCGGTTCTGCGTAAAGCGTTGAGCTGACAAAAAGACCTGCGATAAGCAGCATCGGCAAGGGGCGTATCATGTTGAACTCCGATCAATGAACATGCACAGAGAACACTGTGCTGATAGAAAAGCTGAAGATGAGATTTCTCCGGTTTAGTATAACGTATTTGGGAAGCACAGGGTGTGTTCTGGATCACCTTGGAGACTTTACCGCCGCCCACAATACTGTTGTTGAGAACAGCGACGAATGAGGGGCCGTAGTGTTTAGAGTCGTCCTACGAATAATGCAAGTGGCATCAATCTCATCAAATATTTTCGTTTGAACTCTAAAGCGTTCGACGTTGACTAACTGCAGACTTGACTGCACATTGTGACACGGGAGACTGTATTGTGAACAGGAGATTATTTCCACATCCTGTTTCTGGATGGCATGTACGTCTATCTGGCCGATCGGCCGCTTCGGTTATAGCACACTCGGCGGCCATCGCTCGGTTTCATTCAGGTGAAGCATCGGGATGCGGGAAGAGCATTTCCCTACATAGCCCTTTTATTTGTCCTCTACTTCGCGGCTGTCATCCTGCAGGTCGTAATCCTCGGGCGTCGTCTCTGGTGAAGTGCGTCTCACTCAGGCTGATGGGCGACCCTTCGAACCGAGCAGCCAGCGATGTACTGGGCTCCGCTTGCGCATGAGGTAGACCTCATCATCTAGCAGTCTTTGATAGGGCTCAGGATCTGCAATCGACAACTTGCGGCGTACCGCTTCTAGCGGGAGCGGCAGCATTGACTCCCAATCTACAGCCACCAACAACGTCGCCTTGCGGCCACGACGGATCGCGGTGCGCAAATAACCAAACCCTTCGAAGCGACCCATAGTGGCCAACATAGTATTTGCGATGAGCGCGAGGATGAGCCAGGCCCAGCCACCGAGTTGCGCATAGCTGTAACCCAGCAGATGCACTTCTCCGTAGATGTCGGAGTCCCAGCCGTTCAATACGTGCCACAGATCGTGCATATCGACTACGCGTGCGCTCATGTTAGACCGCGGGTCTTTGCTTTCCCGTCCCACCTGCTTGCTCACTTCCTGAGCGATTCCGTCGGCAGTGAAGTTGCGCGTGCTGGTCCAGTCGAAATAGGTCCGTCCAAGCGAACCGGCAGGCAGTGAGGACAGGTAGGTGCGGTCAGCAAGCGTTGCTCGAAGGTCGGGTCCTTCCTCAAGGATAGAGCGACCCATTGGGTCGTTCCAGACCTTGCGTAGCAGACGATCGGAAGATGGTCCGCTCAAAAGCCCGATGAAATCCCCGATCAGGTCGGTTCGACTCGGATCTTTCGTGAGTTCACCAAGGGTAGAGAACGCCTTCAGAATGTCCCGCGGGTGAGTCCAACCTCTTTTTGCCCCAAGTGGTTCCATCGATTCGCAGCCTCGGACGCTATGCGGATTTACCCCACTAGTCTACACAACCATGGGATTCTCGCTACACTCGTTTTTGGGGACACGTATTACAGGACCATTGGCGTTCTTCCCCTCTACTGCAACGTGTATTCTATCGCTCTGATGCCTTAACATTAAAATCAGGTTGAGCGACAACAATGACAGCATGGGTAGTAACGAAGACCGAAAAACCTGCAGACGTGTTGAAAAGAATAGATCGTCCGATCCCGGGACCACTTTCGGGCACCATTTCAAAAGAAGACACACAAGAAGTTGGCCGAATATGATTCCCTCCCGTTCAGCGCCCCATCTTAGAATCAACTTTCTAGGAAGATGGAGGCGCCTGCGAAAAGAATAGCGCCCCCGCCTGCACGGGCTCCGGCAGCCAGCACAATTGCTGGCTGGGCTCACATACTGCAGCGCAGTCGAACGCTTTGTTGAGAGTGCGGACTGAATCTCTCTCCCCCAACTCAACTCCTAATAATGACGGTGGAGCATCACCATGACAATAAGCAGATCATTAACATCCGCCCTCGCCCTGGTGATTTATGGCAGTGGCGCTCTGGCACAAAACCTCGCGCTGGAGGAAGTGGTTGTCACGGCTCAGAAACGGACCGAGAACCTGCAGGACGTGCCAATCTCTATTATTGCGGTGAGTGGCGAGAAAATCGACAATTTCGCCATCCTGGATCTGCAGGAACTCACTCAGTACGTGCCTAATGTGACCATTAATAATGGTGCAGGGACACCGAATTTGTTTATTCGCGGAGTGGGGTCGGGCACCAACGCTGGCTTCGAGCAGTCCGTAGGCCTGTTTACTGACGGCGTTTACGCCGGGCGCGGCGCGCTTGCGGCTGTGCCGACGACCATGGATCTGGAGCGTGTAGAAATTCTCAAGGGGCCGCAGGGTAGCCTTTTTGGCAAGAACACGGTCGCCGGTGCGATCAGCATCACCACCGCCAAGCCGACCGACGAATTTGAGGGCATGGTAGGGGCGCTCTACGCGCCCGAGGATGGGCAGCAGGAGTACAACCTTGTGGTGTCTGGCCCGTTGACGGACGATCTGGCTGGCCGCCTCGCAGTGCGTTACAGCTCAATGGATGGCTGGTGGGAAAACGTCATTACCGGCGCGGAGGGCCCCGATAACGATAACTGGTATGCCCGTGGCAGCCTCCGCTGGGAGCCCACCGATACGTTGGAGATTAACGTCAAATACGAGTACGGCGACTTTGACCGTAAATCTCGACCCACGGTGGTGTACCAGTCTGATTTCGAAGGTCAGGAGAACGCCTTCGGTATCGTACCGTTCCCCGTCATCTCGGATCGGGACAAGGGCGCAGGCGATGTTAATGGCTCCAATACCAACAAGACTGACGTCTTCGTTGCGACCGTGAACTGGGAGTTGGATTTCGCCACCTTGACCTCGATTTCCGCCTATTCCGGCTACGATATGGAATCCGGAGGGAACACGGACCTGAGTGCGGCGCCGGGGCTCGGGCGCACAACATCAGAGGACTATGAGCAGTACAGTCAAGAAATCCGTTTCGTCTCGCCTGGCGGTGAGACGATCGACTGGATCGCTGGCGCCTACTATCAATACAATAACCTGAAGATTAGCCGAACCTTTCAAGCCCTTGATTTTGCGCAATTGGGCCCGCTGAGTGCCCCCCCCCTGTACGCTGACCTGCAGGAATACCCCTCCGTACCCAGCAAGTTCGACCAGGATTCCTATAGCTGGTCCGTCTTCAGCCAGGGCACCTGGAACTATACGAATGCGCTCAGGTTTTCCCTTGGAGTCCGCTACAGCGACGAGACCAAGGATCTGGACAAAGAAACCTTCTCTGACGGCTTGCAGCTCAGGGCAGGAGAGGACAACTTTTTATTCGCTAATCCGATCAATAACCAGTTGATAGCAGATGTTCGGCAGCACAACTTCAGCGGTCTCAGTCGCGACGAGGACAAATGGACCTTCTCTGCCATCACACAGTGGGATGCCAGTGATGACGCCATGCTGTACGCCAGTATCAGTACCGGCTTTAAGGCCGGTGGCTTTGATGAGGCCTACAGCGGTGCCGGGTACGAGATCCGTTTGGCGAACCCGATTACCGGTGAACTCACTGGCGAATCGGTGCCGGGCAACGAGCCCTCGATCCTCAATTACGACGACGAGACGGTGACGGCCTTCGAGGTCGGCGCGAAGATGCGCCTGCTGGAGGACGCGGCGGAACTGAATATCGCGGTGTTCCGGTCAGAATACGACAACCTGCAGACCAGTTCGCTGGTGGGCGATGTGTTTCGGGTCGGTAACGCAGGGGCAGCCATCAGTCAGGGCGTAGAGGTTGATGGCCGCTGGCAGGCGACGCAAAGCCTGTCCTTCGGCGCCGCCGTGGCCTACCTCGATGCCTATTACGACGATTTCACCGGCGCCACGTGTACCATCCCACAGGCAGAAGACCCGGTTAACAACCCCGGTTGCCTGCTGCCAGATGGCAGTAATATTGCCCCCGGACAGTCAGGTGGCCAGAATCTAAAAGACGAGACGCTACTGTTTGCGCCGAAATGGAGTGCTACCCTCACCGGCCGCTTCGTGATGCCATTGGGTGATAACTTGGTACTGGTCAATAGCTTAGACATTAACTACGAGGATGCGTTTTACTCAGCGCTGGACCTAGATCCCAACACCAAGAATGATGGCACCACGATATTCAATGCGCGTATTGCGCTGGCGAACGTGGATCGCAGCTGGAGCGTCGCGCTGATCGGCAAGAACCTCAGCGACGAGAAGAGCAATATTTGGAACAACGACGTGCCGGTTACAAATTCCAACAGCTATTTTGGTCTGCCGAATCGACCTCGTTCCATTGCGGTGCAGGCACGCTATCGTTTCTAAACCGGAATCTTTAGTCGCGAGCCTGCGCGAAGACGATGAAACAATGCATTTCGAGTGGGCTCGGTGTCTGCAGAAATATCAGGAAAGCAAAGTATGTTGAAGAAAATCGGCGTAGGTATTGTTGTCCTGCTGCTCGCGGTCGCGGGTTTGATTTGGATTAAATTAATTATGCCCTTGCAGGCATCAGCAGATAAAAATGGGCCGGCAACCGCCGCCCGTGACTATGCCTTGCAAGACGATAGCAAGGTCACCCTGCCCGCCCCACAAGCCGGTATTTATCAGGCGGCACCCAATCCTGATATGAACCTGTACTGGGGTGAATTGCATGTGCACACAAGCGAAAGTTTTGATGCCACCCTATTTGGCAACACGCTGACGATTGACGACGCGTACCGCTTCGCCAAAGGCGAACCGTTAGATAGCCCCGGGGGGCAGGTCATGCAGCTTAGCCGCCCACTGGACTTTGTGGCGATCACCGACCACGCAGAAGGCTTTGGCACCCGCACCCACTGCGACAGCCCCGACCTCTCGCTGGCGGAGCGTGCCGCCTGCTGGCTGGCCAACGAGCCTAACCCGATGATTTTTCAAATCCTGACCAGTGCTGTGCGCGGCACCGCAGCCCCAGGGGACCCCTCAAAACCTGCCGGCGTCTATCAACGCACGACCCGCCAGTCGCCTAAGCCCGGCGCTTTTCCTACCTGTAGATTTGGCGATGATGCACTCGAACGGTGCTATCAAAACGCCAAGAATGATTGGGCTCGCTATGCGGATCTTGCCGATAAGTACTATGAACCGGGTGAGCTGACCACGTTGATCGGCTACGAGTATTCACCAGGACTGCCCGAACAAGGCAAGCACCATCGCAATGTACTCTTCCGCTCCAACACGGTGCCTGAGCGCGCCCTTTCAAGTCTGGATGTGCCCAACGCCATTGAACTGTGGAAGGGACTGGAAGCCAATTGTGGCGAAGGTTGTGACTTTCTCACCATGCCGCACAATCCCAACAAGGCTTGGGGCCTTACGTATTCGCGCTATACGTGGGACGGACAGGAATACAGTGAGGCTGACTGGCGCCTGCGCCAAAAGCGTGAACCGCTGGCAGAAATATTCCAGGTCAAGGGCGCACAGGAATGTGCGCTCGGCGTGGGCGCGACCGATGAAGAATGTGCCTTTGAACAAGTGTTTGACCCCTGTCAGCCCGGCGAAACCACCGGCTGTGCCTTTAAAACCGGTTTTGTCCGCCAAGGACTTAAGGTCGGCCTGGCGCTTGATAAAGAGCTGGGGTTTAACCCTCTGCAATTCGGTTTTATCGCCGCCACTGACAGCCACAACTCCAACCCCGGGGATGTAGAGGAATGGGACTTTCCCGGTGCGGTGGGCGCGGTCACGTCTTCGGCGGCGCGGCGCTTGAGAGCGACCGAGGAAACTGCAGCTGCCTATAAAACCATTCTAAAATTCAACACATCGGGTGGACTAGCGGCGGTTTGGGCGCCTGAAAATACCCGTGAAGCGATCTTTGATGCGCTTGCCCGCCGCGAAACCTATGCGACATCTGGCCCGCGCTTAGCCGTGCGCTTCTATGCAGGTTGGGGTATTGATGATGCCATTATGGACGTCCAAAACCCGTTCCGGTCTTTAATGGGCAACGGCGTGCCCATGGGTGGCGTACTACACGTACCCCAAAATTCTGATGCGGCGCAGCGACGTTCTCCCGGCTTTTTTGTCTGGGCGACACGCGATCCAATCGATGCCCCATTGCAACGGGTGCAAATGATTAAAGGCTGGATCGATGCTGACGGTCAAACCCACGAGAAGGTCGTTGATATCGCCTGCTCGAACGGATTAACCGTTGACCCAATAAGCGGCCGGTGTGCAGATAACGGCGCAAGTGTCGATGTCACGACCTGCAACTTCAGCACGAACTCCGGCGCCGATGAACTGAAGACCGTCTGGCATGACCCAGACTACGATCCAACCCGCGCTGCCTTCTACTATGTGCGTGTGCTGATGAATCCGACCTGTCGCTGGTCAAGCTATGACGCCATCCGTTTAGGACGAGAGCCCGACCCCCGGGTCCCAGCGACCATCCGAGAGCGGGCGTGGACCAGCCCTATCTGGCTTGATCCGGCTGGATAAGTCTGGCGGTTTTCTCGGAACGATATGTCGGCAGCTTTACTTTTTCGGTAATCAGGAATAAGGCCCTATGATTTTTCGCATTGCAATGATTGTCGCTTTCGCCCTAATGGCCGGTTGCTCTGGCGACTCACAGGAGGCGCAAAAACGTGCAGAGGCGCGAGAATACTACCGCACGACCAATACAATCATTCCAGCGAGTGATGAGATCATAACATTCCCGGCACTGCCCATGCCCGATGACAGCCGCCCTGCGTCTAACCCCGATCGCAATGCCTACTTTGGCGATCTGCACGTGCATACGACGCTGTCCTTTGATGCCTCTGCTTTTGGTACCACCGCCTCACCTGCCGATGCCTATCGTTACGCGCAAGGTGAAGCGATCAAGCACCCCGGTGGATTTGAAGTGCAGATGGCACAACCGCTGGATTTTTATGCCGTGACTGATCACGCGGTCATGCTTGGTCTGATTAATGAAGCCGAAGATACCAGCACCTCGGTGTCGCAATATGATTTTGCAAAGCCCTATCACAACATGAACGAGTCGGTGGGTGGCGGCCTATTAGATTTGGCCAAAAGAAGTAAAGTGTTTAGTAACTTTGTCAGCGACGTCGTGGCCAGCCTCCTCAATGGCACGATCAATGATGGGGTCGTCAACGACGCTCTCAAATCCGGGTGGATACAAACGGTTGAGGCTGCGAATGAAGCTTACAAGCCCGGTACGTTTACCACTTTTGCAGGGTACGAGTTCACCTCCTCCACAGACGAAAGAGAGGCTCTGCATCGCAACGTGATTTTTCGAGGTGCCGAACGCTTGCCCGCGCAGCCTTTCTCGAGGTTCAACAGCATGAACCCCGAAGGGCTGTGGGACTGGATGGATGCGTTGCGCAAGCAAGATATAGAAAGTCTAGCGATACCGCACAACAGTAACGGCTCCAACGGTGCCATGTTTATGTTTACCGATTGGGCTGGCAACGCCATTGATCAAGAGTACGCAGACCAACGCATGCGCAATGAACCGTTAGTGGAAATCACGCAGGTAAAAGGCACATCGGACACCCACCCGCTACTGTCGAGGAATGACGAATGGGCCAATTTCGAAATTTTTCCACTGCGCACCTCTACCAGAATTCCCAGCAACCCACGCGGTAGCTATGTGCGTAACGCCTGGCTACGCGGATTGTCCATGGCAGACAGCGCCGCAGCAAACCCCTATAAATTCGGTGCCATTGGCTCCAGTGATACGCATACGGGCGCAGCCTCGCTGCAGGAAGACAACTACTTTGGAAAAATTGGGACGTTTGATGATACCGCAGAAAAGCGCGGGTCTATACCGGCGAGCTTTCTTTACGGCACGCTGGTCAAGCTGGCCGCGCCCGAAATGGTGGAAGTGGTAGACGACCAAACCTACCTTGATTTTTCAGGCTACAAGTATTGGGGCGCATCTGGGGTTGCCGGGGTATGGGCCGAGGAAAATACCCGCGAGGCTATTTATGATGCACTGCGTCGCAAAGAAACCTTTGCCACCAGTGGTACACGGATAAAAGTGCGCTTTTTTGCCGGTTACGCACTCAATAATGCACCGTTGGATAGCCCTGACTTAGTGAGCACTGCTTACCAGGATGGCACCACCATGGGTGGCACCCTGAAAGCAGACGGTGATCGCCAACCCACCTTCTTTACCTGGGCTGTCGCCGACCCCAACACTGCGCAACTACAACGGGTGCAAATCATAAAAGGCTGGCTTGAAGAGGGCGAACACCAAGAACACGTTTATGATGTGGCGTGCTCAGACGGATTGATTGTTGACTCGCAAACCCATCGCTGCCCTAACAACGGCGCACGCGTAAACCTGAATGACTGCTCTATCACAGCGAATGTCGGCGCCGCCGAGCTGAAATCCCTGTGGCAAGATCCCGATTTCATACCAGGGCAAGAGGCGTTTTACTACGTGCGCGTATTAGAAAACCCGGTCTGCCGCTGGTCGACCTGGGACGCTATACGCGCAGGTGAAACACCACGCTCAGACCTGTCAGCCACCATTCAGGAACGCGCATGGTCGTCGCCTATCTGGTACAGCGCTGCGGACAACAACAACAACTTTGTAGATTGAGATAACGATGACTAAACCTTTTGAATCAGTCGATGTGCTAATTGTCGGTGCCGGCCTAGCCGGTATTGGCGGCGCCTGCCAGTTACGTCGCAACTGCAGCGACCGCAGCTTTATGATTCTTGAGTCTAGAGCCACCAGCGGGGGCACCTGGGACTTATTCCGCTACCCGGGGATTCGCTCCGACAGTGATATGTATACCTACAGTTACGGCTTCAAACCCTGGCGGGACAAATCTACCATCGCCGACGGCCAAAAAATCCTCGACTATATTCGTGAGGCAGCGGCGGAAAATGACGTGGAGCGCCATATCCGCTATCAGCACAAGGTGGTGGCTGCCAACTGGTCTTCGTCCGAAAAACGCTGGCTGGTGACTGCCGAGCGCGGCGGCTCTGGTGATGGCAGTAGTGAATCAGTGACGATCAGCTGCAAGTTCATTTTTAATTGCAGCGGGTATTACGATTACGAGCAGGGTTATATCCCTGAGTTTGCGGGTATCGATAACTTTAACGGACAGGTGTTGCATCCACAGCATTGGCCGGAAAACTTAGACTACCACGACAAACGTGTGGTCGTGATCGGTAGTGGCGCCACCGCGGTGACTCTGGTGCCGGCGATGTCCAAAGACACGGCTAGCCTGGTGATGTTGCAGCGCACACCAACGTATATAGCCAGCATACCCGCTGAAGACCCCATGGCGGAGACTCTGGGCAAGTGGTTACCCGATAATTGGGTTTTCCGCCTGATACGCTGGAAAAAAGTGCTGTTTCAGATTTATATCTATAACCTGTCGCGCAAAAAACCACGACAGCTGCGGAGATACCTGATTGGTCAAGTGCGCAAAGCGCTAGGCCCCGACTATGACGTCGCCACTCACTTTACCCCGGACTACAATCCTTGGGATCAGCGTCTGTGTGCGGTACCCGATGGCGATCTTTTTGCCGCAATACGCGCCGGGAATGCCGAGGTGGTGACTGATCACATTGATCAGTTCAACAGCGACGGTATTCAACTCAAATCTGGCAAACAACTGGATGCCGACATTGTCATACTCGCGACAGGCCTCAACCTTAAGTTTGCCGGTGGTGTCCAGTACAGCATCGATGATAAGAAACTTGATATAACCGAGCACTTTATCTTTCGGGGGATGATGTTCTCTGATGTGCCTAATATGGCTTTTACGGTGGGCTATACCAATTCTTCGTGGACCCTTAAAACGGATTTAACGGGCAATTACGTCTGCCGCTTACTGAAGAAGATGGATCGCGGCAACTATAGCACCGCGACGCCACGCATGAACGGGACGGTTGATGAAGTGCCACTATTAGATTTCGACGCCGGTTATGTCCTGCGCGCACGGGCGCAGTTTCCCAAAAATGGCAATCGCTTGCCGTGGAAGAACTACCAGAACTACATGAGAGACTTTGTCGGTTTGCGTCTTGGCCGGCTCAATGATGATGAATTGGAGTTTCGTTAACCGTTCTATCTTTAACAGTAACTGAATTATTGGTTATCAATCATAAAATGTTAATGCTCAAAAATTCACTATGTTGATTTTCTGTTTAATGCTGCTGTTTCTTATGCTGACATTACACGCCTATCGAGAATATTGGCGTCTGCGCAATCTTCCGCAGATCCATCGCAGCGAATTTACCGGCGAGCTAATGAAAGTGGGCGCTACCTATATCGCTATACGGGCAGCGAACAATAAATGCTCGCGGTCGATTATTTGCTTCCCCGGCTTTCTGGAGGATATGCGTTATTTTCAGGATTTGTACACAGATGATGATGCAGAGCTGATTTTGGTCAACAACGCCAACTATCACTGCCCTTTTGTTGGAGAAAAATGCCGTGATGTTATTGAGCTGGATTGGTCGGAAAACCCCTATGCCATGGGCACCATCGAGCACGACGCCTTTTACCTGGGCCTGGTCATCGAGGGTCTCGTAACCGGTCGGGACGTGTATTTGCACGGTCACTCTCGCGGCGGTGCGGTTGTGTTGGAAACTGGCTGTCAGTACCCCGAGTTGACGGCCGCGAAGGAGCGTCCAATAAGCGCCATTTTAGAAGCCCCCGTGCTGCCGCAGGCGAAGACGGCAGGCAACGGCTCAGAGCCACTGTCACACTGGTTGTCGTGTTATTTTATACCGATATATTTTGGTCTATCGCGCACTATCAGTACAGAACGGTTACTCAAATTACCCATGATGCGTCCCACTAATCCGTTAAAAACCGCTCTTTGCCTTTCTATTTTCAGTGTGTCCCGCAGTTACGCCACCTGTGTCACCAACGTGCAATCTATTGTAGCCTGGCAGCGCCAGACCGAATTCGAGGCGTACCGTCACTTCCATTCGATAACGGTAGTACTGGGTGAACGGGATAGCTCGTTGGATAAAGCCAGCATGCACGCCAGTGCTTTGCAGGGGCAGAAGCAAAACAGGGGTGTCTCAATTCTCATGACTGAAGGCACCAATCACTTCATCAGCCTCGAGCAGCCGGACACGATTCGTGCGTTATATTGATTCGTTCGGAAATCGGATTCACGGAGCCTCAAGCGAGTTTAGGATATGAAAAAAACGTTGATAGTAGTTCTCGGCCTACTCATTATTATCGGCTTGGGTCGAGCGTTACTCACGCTACCTGCAGTACAGGATATGGTTCTTGAACGCGGCATAGCAATCATCGCCAAACGCGGCGCCGAGGCACTTCCGGATTCAAAAAGTCTGAGAGTTTATGTCTGTGGCAGCGCATCGCCGCTCGGGATGGGGCAGGCTCAGGCGTGCATCGCCGTTGTTACGCCGGAGCATTTTTTCCTGATCGACTCCGGCGCCGGCTCTACCGACAATATCAGTCGCCTAGGCTTGCCGACCAGTGAACTGGACGGCGTACTGCTAACGCACTTTCACTCAGACCACATCGCAGAAATTTATGAAATTAACCTCAATTCCTGGGTACAAGGCCGACCACAGCCTTTGACAATCTATGGCCCGCAAGGTGTTGCTGAGGTAACGAACGGCGTGAATGCCACTTACCGGCAAGATCGGATTCATCGCACGGGTCACCACGGAGAAGATTTGCTACCGCCGGCACTTGGGGTATTGGCGCACAAAACGATTGTTCCAGGCATCATCCTTGACGATGGGGATCTCAAAATAACCGCCTATATTGCTTCGCATCCGCCCATTCATCCTGCGGTGGGTTATCGTTTTGACTATCGCGGCCGCAGCGTTGTCATTTCAGGCGACAGCAATGTGACCAGCGAAACGCTGAAGATCGTCGACGGGGCGGATCTACTCCTACACGATGCGCTGTCACTGCCAACGGTAACAGCGCTGTCGGAGGCGCTGGGCGCAGTGGGACAGTCTCGACAGTCCAAGATCGTATCTGACGTCATGGACTACCACGCTTCAACGGACGCCCTGATTGTACTCGCAGAGCAATCGAATGTAGACATGGTGGCCTTCTATCACCTGGTGCCAGTGCCGCCAAATTCTGTAGTGGAAGATATCTTTATGCGCGGGGCACCGGACAACTTCCTTCTCACAGAAGACCTCATGTGGTTTGACTTGCCCACTGACAGTGACGACATCATCGTCCATCGCCCATGATTTCTAATGCTTAGGAGACAGTTTATGACGGATGACGAGCCTATTCGACTTACAGGGGGAACCGGATCGCCCTACACACAGAAAATGCTAGCCCTACTGCGCTACCGGCGGCTGCCCTACGCGGTAAATTGGGGCAGTCCCGCGGAGGCCTGTGAAGCGATGGGGGTGGAAAAACCCAAGCCTATCTTCGAGCCTACCTTCTTTTTTGAAAAGGCGGAAGACACGCAGGCCGTATGCGACTCCACCCCGATTATCCGGCGCCTAGAAGACATGCACACCCCTCGATCGGTACTGCCCATTGACCCTGCTCTGGCTTTTATCGACTACCTGATCGAAGACTTCGCCGACGAGTGGTGTACCAAATACATGTTCCATTATCGGTGGCATGCGAAGTTGGACGCGGATAATGCCGGGACCCTGTTACCGCTCAGCATGGATGTCAGTATGCCGAGCGACACCCATAAAAACTTTAAACACTTTGTCGAAGATCGCCAAATAGGCCGTCTGTATGTGGTAGGTTCCAATGACACGACGGCACCCGTCATCGACGCCAGCTATCGGCGCTTTCTTGCCGCCATGGAAAATCATCTGGGCAACCAAAAATACATGCTGGGTAACCGCCCCGCTGCTGGAGACTTCGGCCTCTACGGCCAACTGAGCCAATTGGTGGGGTTCGATCCTACGCCAAGATCGATTGCCCATGAAGTGTCTCCACGCACAGTCGCATGGGTTGATCTCATGCGCGATCAGAGTGGGCTTGAACCAACGGAGCAGGATTGGATAGGGTTGGCGGATCAACCCGAGAGCTTACGCGGCCTGTTGCAAGAAATCGGCCGCATGTATGTCCCCGCGCAACTGGCCAATGTCCAGGCCGTTCAAGCTGGCGAAAAGACCTGGAATGCCGAGATAGATGGCGCACCCTGGTCCCAACAGACCTTTCCCTACCAGGCCAAGTGCCTGCGATGGACCAATGAACATTATCGAGCGCTCAGCACGGCCGGCCGTGCCAGTGTTGACGCCCTACTCGAGGGCACCGGCGTCGAGAACATGCTGTCACTTGAATAAAGAACCCCAACAATGAGCACGCAACCTATGAACAGAAAAAATATTTATCTGATATTGGCGATTGTCGGCACACTGGCGCCCCCGATAGCAGGTGCCACTTATCTTTTAGAGCATGGATATAATCCTGCGCACCTTATGCCTGCTATCTTCAGCTCGCCGGTGTCTGCCATGGTTGGCATTAATGTGATTATCGGCTGCATTACTCTGGCGATATTAATGCACACCGAAGGTCGCGAGCTGGGTGTAAAAACATGGTTGCCGATAGTTGCGATCACCTTTATTGGCATTTCCAGCGGGCTTCCTTTGTATCTTTATTTGCGAGAACGCGCCAAATCGAGTGAATTAGCTCAGAATTAAAACTATGATTAGCGCGAGGCGGCCACTCGCTGTTAAACTTTTTTTCATACAAGAGAACTCGGCACTGTGCTAAAAAGGTGTGTGGATCACTAAAGAGAATACGAATGGATAAAATACTCAAAAAAGTGAACACCAAGCCACCGCTGGTAAGTCTGATAATCGCGGCCACCCTGTTTGGTTTAATATCGTGTTCAGACACCAAGATGGAGCCATCCGGTGAAGCGTTCAGTACCGCTGCAGACGTTCATTCCAACGAGCAGGTGATCGCTACCACTGCTGAAATTGATGCGTTATTAGCAAGTAACCCTCGAGGGTGGAATGAAAAAGTGTTCGAAACAGAGACCGAATTGCTTATACGTAACGATGAGCCATCGGAAGCGATTGCTACTTTGCCAACAGCAACCACCGAAGAACGTCCCATAGAGCGCAAGCCCTATTATGGTGATTTGCATGTGCATACCACCTATTCTTTTGACGGATATTCTATGGGTACGATGGCAACACCCTATGATGCTTACCGTTTCGCTCGGGGCGAGCCGATCAAAAACCCTGCCGGCTATGACATGCAGTTGTCACGGCCAATGGATTTTTACGCGGTGACCGACCACGGCATGTTCTTGGGTGTGACAAAGGCAGCAGCAGAAACGTCCACAGAGTTCTCTAAAAATGCATTTTCACAGCCCTATCACGACCTGAACGCCCCGGAAAACTTCGGCACAGGCCTGTACAGTACATTAAAGCGGTTAGCGACATTTGCAGACTTTTTGCCAAGAGCGGTCGAACAAATCCTGTCAGGTGAACTGGATCGTGACCAAGTGCTTGGTGTTATCAGAAGTGCCTGGGAAGATACAGTTGATGCCGCAGATCAATTTAATGATCCCGGTAACTTTACGACGTTTGCCGCGTATGAATATACATCCTCAACGGCTGGCATGGGCAATCTGCATAGGAATGTCATTTTTGAGGGAACAGAGAATCTCCCTCGTGAGCCCTTTTCTCGTTTTCATTCCGTTAATCCGGAGGACCTTTGGCAGTGGATGGATGAGCTTAGAGAGAAAGGGGTAGAAAGCCTAGCGATACCTCACAACTCCAATGGGTCTAATGGCCAGATGTTCAAGCTGGTGGATTGGGCAGGCAGCAATTTCGATGACGAATACGCGCAGCAGCGAATCCGCAATGAGCCTATTGTTGAAATAACACAGATAAAGGGGACATCGGAAACCCACCCTATCTTATCGTCGCGCGATGAGTGGGCTGGTTTTGAAATCATGCCTTACCGAGTCGCCACGGCTGCTTTAAGTCAGGTGGAGGGCTCCTATGTGCGCGAGGCACTGTTGAATGGTTTGGCAATAGAGCAGCAGAATATCACCAACCCTTATCAGTTCGGTTTTATCGGCTCAAGCGACACCCATTCGGCGGCGAGCCAAAACGATGAGTCAAACTTTTCGTCCAAACTGGGCTTGTTATCAAGCAATGCCGAACAGCGAGGTTCGGTACCGCGAGCCGGACTCAGTGGCGAGCTGACGTATTATGGAATGGAAGCGGCATTGGCCCTTGTCCCCAACCCCATGGGGAAGAATATGAATATTAGAATTAACGGCGACATTTATGCTAACGGCGCTAACCCTACATTTGGTGCCTCAGGCTTGGCGGCTGCATGGGCAGAAGAAAACACGCGGGCGGCGCTCTACCGTGCTTTTCGGCGAAAAGAAGTCTTCGCCACATCAGGCCCGCGAATAGCGCTGCGCTTTCTTGCCGGTTACGGCTTCGATGAGGACATGCTGACGACGGCCGACGGCGTGCAGCGGGCGTATGCCAATGGCGTCAGCATGGGCGGAAGCCTTTCTACTGTCACGTCTTCGCAAGACGACACCTCCAGCGAGTACGACACGCCCAGTTTTTTGATCATGGCTTCAGCCGACCCAGACGCTGCACCGCTGCAACGCCTGCAAATTATCAAAGGCTGGATCGACGCCGCTGGCAACACCCATGAAGATATTATTGATGTCGCCTGTGCCGGTGACACTGACGTGAATCCTGAGACTAACCGTTGCGCTGATAACGGCGCCAGAGTGGATATCTCCGATTGTTCCATTAACCCTGAAACCGGGGCGACACAACTATCGGCTCTGTGGCACGACCCGGACTTCGATCCACAGCAGCGCGCCTTTTACTATGCGCGGGCGTTAGAAAACCCAACGTGCCGCTGGTCAACGTGGGATGCCATTCGTGCCGGTGTATCGCCCCGGCCCGATTTGGCCACGACGATTCAAGAGCGCGCCTGGTCTTCGCCCATTCACTATTTGGCGCAGTACTAGCAAGAGTTTTGGGGACGATCCTGACCACAATCATCTGATGCCTTCGTCAGAATAGGATGGAGGCTCTGTGGTACCGCCTTGCAATGACCCCACACACATTGATCAAGCCAATTCAGATAGACGCTGTTATTGATATGCCCATACCCATCGGCTTCATCACTCGTCGCAGTGTGTTCGATGATATGTGCTGCTGGGTAATCCCATTGCAACGTCGACAACGGACAGCTCCTATACATAATGAATTTCACGTAACATCATTGACTGAATAAACGCACTCTCAGGCGGCTATCGAAATTCAGCGAGGCGTTCTGCGGTATCGAGAATATCGGTGTATTCAGCGTTCAACTCTTTCACCAGAGCGTCTTCGATAGCATGCCCTTGCTGGCTCAGTCGGTACAGATCCTTCATAGCAGCAACGGCTGCGCGAGAATTATCGGCAATTTGTGCAACGCGCGTGGCAACCAGTTCATCGAGCTCGGCTTGTCCGGCAACGGCGTTATTGACGAGGCCGAGGCGTTCGGCCTCGTCACCTTTCACCACTCGCCCGGTAAAAGAAAGCTCTCTGGCTTTACGAATCCCTATGG
This sequence comes from Halioglobus sp. Uisw_031, assembly GCF_047729875.1. Lineage (NCBI taxonomy): Bacteria > Pseudomonadati > Pseudomonadota > Gammaproteobacteria > Cellvibrionales > Halieaceae > Halioglobus > Halioglobus sp. Uisw_031. The sequence goes on from NZ_CP159826.1 coordinate 2,255,412, forward strand.
CTTGGGACAGTGTCTGTGACATACCCCAGGTGGGGCGCAGGCCAAATCGAGTGTGGGTATCACCGAATTTCGCGGTCGCGGTAGTGTAAATAAAATCACAGTGCAGCGCCAATTCCAATGCGCCGGTAAAGCAAGCGCCATGGACTTTGGCTATCACGGGTATCCGCGCATTACGGATCGCGGTATAAGCTTGCCTAGCAGGTTCGTCAAATAGATCGCCTATGCGGCCATAGGCAGGCTCGATATCCTGCAGCACTTTGAGATCCACACCCGCTGAGAAGGCCCGCCCCTCACCCTGCAAGACAATGACACACACTGCATCATCAGCACTGGCTTGCTCCACCAATGCACCGACCCCGGTAAGCATTTCGGGGTGCAATGCATTCATGGCTTCGGGCCGGTTAAAGCTGATGGTCAGGACACCATTGCTCAACTCGGTCAACAGTTTTTCAGTCTTTGATTGGTAGCTTTGGCTCATAAGTTTTATCTCTTTCTGCTATTTTAAATTGAAATAAATCGCACAATCTTCGATACACCTGCAGAAACAGGTCCACTACGCGATCTGATGACGATGCAACACATGTACTGCGATAAGCCAGCAGTGGCTTGTCGCGCCAATAAACACAAAACCGTGCCAAATGGCGTGATTAAAAGGAATTTTTGTATTCACGTAGAAAATGACGCCGACGGTGTAGGCTAATCCGCCCACCACCAATAGAGTGAATCCAGCAACAGGCAGAGCTTGATACAACTGTTGAATAACCAACACCAGCAACCAACCCATGAGCAGGTAACTGGCAACGGAAACCCATTTAAACTTTCCGGCGAAGAATGCCTTAAAGAACACGCCAATCACAGCCATTGACCAGACCACAATCAGCACGGCAATAGCCGACGAACTCTGTATGGCGATTGTTAATAAGGGTGTCGCACTGCCCGCTATCAAGAGGTAAATGGCACAGTGATCAAAGCGCTTTAGTACTTGTTTTGCTTGTGGGCGAGAGACCGCGTGATATAACGTCGATGTCAAGAACATCAGAATCAAACTGATGCCATAAACCACAACGCCGACTTTCTGCCACGTACTAAGCTCTGCCGGCGCGACATTCATCATATACCCCAACGCCGCAACGGCGACCAAAACACCAACGCCGTGAATGACGGCGTTAGCAAGCTCTTCTCGGGGTGAATACGGTGCCACGTAAGCCATAAATTTCACTATTAGTCCAATTGGGACGCTGTAATAACGTGGTTCTTCGGTTAGGCTGACCAAGCGCGCCCGTCCACTTGCTTTACTTGATCTTTCTAGTGCGCAGGCATTTCATCGACGCGCACCCACTCCACGGTACGGCTCACAAATCCGACCCTCCCCTTGATGAGCATCTGGTCGGCCTCGGGTAGAGAAATTTCCACATCCTTGTACTCTCCCAGCTTCTCGACGTAGATCACGCCATGCCACAGACCCATTTTGGATTTGTCGGCTTGTAGATCACTCAGTATGGTGCGACCCATCCGATCAGGAAATTTGTCGTTGCGCACAACGGTGCCACTACCGTCCTCCAGTCTAATCTCAATCCAGGCGGGATTTTTCTCGTGTTTCCAGATTCCGGAAATATCTGCACTGAAGGTCATTGGCGTGAACAGTAAGGCGCAAACGAGAAGAACTCGTGGAATAATCATCCCAGAGCACCCTGCGCGAACTGAACAACGAGAATAGGAGCGATGAAACGCGGGATTACCCTTCATGTTTTGACGTCCTCTTCATTCCGCTCTTCATTCCACTCTTCATTCGGCAAGCAACATGAAATGGGTGCAACAGCAGCAGTGTTAGCATAAAGACGATGCCACCTACTTCTCAAACATCACGATGATATCGCCGTTTTCTGCATCCAGAGTATTCTGTAGAAAAAGCTCACCGACTTCCCGGTCGCTAGCCGCGTCAGCGAACAGCGATGTAGTGAAAGCCAGTACGGTGGCGCGCGTAATACTCCTCGTTCGCAGCACCTCCATTGTGCCCGTTTGAAAACGCTCGTCAGCCCCGGCGGAGAAGCCGGCATGGCTGCCGCCCTGCATTGCGACAAAGTACTTGGTGGGTGCAGCCGCCTCATAAACGTTAAGGCTGGAGTCGAAAGGGATTGTGAGATCATCAGTGCCGTGCAGTATCATCTGACTCAGGCTGGTGTTGACGGGCCGCGCATCACTGATAGCCGGTGCCATGAAGATTACGCCTTTGACGCGCGCATCCTGATATTGCTCGTCGTAAGCGAGTAGGTAGGTCGCTAGGCCGCCGAAGGAGAGGCCGCCCACGGCGATGTCACCAGATTCCACCCTACCCACGAAGATTTCATCTGCCGTATTAACGCCCAAGGCTGTGTCGATCAGAAAGCTGGCGTCACCAGGGTGATTGATGATGTCGTCCCTAACCAGAAAGTTGCTGCCCGTGCTGGGCGCCATAACAAGGTAGCCATGGCTGGCCAGATGAGGCCCTAGATCGGCCCAGGTACGGGGTGCATTCCCGCTCAGTCCGTGGATGAGTATGACCAATGGAAACTGTCGCTCCCCCGGCAGCAGTGCTGCACCCTCGACAGTTTCCTGTGGGCCTGCATTGGCACCCTCAGTGGGGTACCAGTAGGTGGCAGTGATATCGCGGTTGCGGTTTTCATCCCTCAACATCACATCTGTGCGTCGGCCCACGGCCAAGCTGCCAGGTGTGTCGGTGATTTCGATGGCAACGCTACGGCTACTGTTGTCACTGCCGTCGGAGCAGGCGGTTAGGGTGGAAATAAGCAATAGGTAGATAAGTGATGCTGTGATGGCTTTGAGTGTTGGAATTGCGTTGTAGGTACGCATGGGCTTGGCGGCGCGGAGCCAGTGTTTACGTTTCATGGTTTGGGTGTCCTCTTCATTCCGCTCTTCATTCCGCTCTTCATTCGATAAGCGACATAAAACGGCAGCAACAGCAGCAGTGTTAATAACAACACAATGGCTGCGTCCCGGTACTGTAGCAATATATTGGAAACAAGCTGTTTTATCGGTGTATAACCGCGCGGCACCGGCATTACGCCATTATCGCGACGGTACTGCTGATAACCAGATAACATGCGCTGGAAGCGCAGTGGGTGTGATGACGCTATATCCTCTGTCTCGCCCGGGTCATCAATAATATTGAACAGGCGCCACTGGCCATCACCGGCCGGCGGTTGGTTTATAACCAGCTTGTAATCACCTTCAAACAGCACACCGTGATCGGTTAGTTCATAGCCGACCGAATCGTCGGGACCGTAAACCCGTTCAACCTTACCGGACAGGAGGGGTGTCAAATCACGCCCTGTTATGGGCTTCACGGGGTGACCCGCATAGCGTTCCCCAGGCACAGAAACAGCCGCCAATGACAAAATTGTGGGCGTAATATCAGTCGCCCAGGCAAAAGCCGGCGTCAGTTGTTGCTCACGGGTAACAGGCTTTCCGGCGATGATCAGCGGCACCCGCATACCCCCTTCCCCCGCATAAAACTTGTAGTACGCCAGGGGACTCGCAGAGGCGCTGGCGAAGCTGGGACCGAGTGTGCTGTAGCTGCCCTTCAGGCCGAGGTTGTCGTAATCTACAGTATAACCAAGATTCTCCGGCGCCAGTCGCTTAGGAAAGGCCTGGGGGTCATCGGGGCCACTGGCCTCGCTGCCATTGTCCGAGGTGAAAATGAAAATGGTGTTGTCGTATTGACCCTGCTGTTTGAGGAACGCCATCAGGCGACCAATATTAAAATCCATCGCCTCAATCATGGCAGCGTAAACCGCCATGCGCTTAGCCTGATAGCGCCGGCGTTCTTCATCCAGATCACCCCATTCATCTGTCGTTGCCATGCGCAACATGGAGGTGTCCTGTGGCACAATGCCCAGCGCAACTGCTCGTTCCATGCGCTGCTGGCGCAATGCGTCCCAGCCGGAATCGTACATGCCCATGTAGCGTTCGATGTATTCCCGGGGAGCCTGCACCGGCGAGTGCACGGCCATGAACGGCAGATAGGCGAAAAAAGGTTTCCCGTCTTGTAAATTGCTGCCGATGAACTCGATCATCCTATCGACTAAAAAGCGCGAGGAGTAAAAATCTTCCGGTAACGTAAATCGCTCGCCATCCGCAAACCAGTTAGCCTGATCATAGAGCGCTATATAAGGGCGTTGCTCCCAATTATCAGCGCCTGAATCCATCATTGCCATCGTGCGGGCAAAGCCGCGCCGGCTTGGCCGCTTGCGCGGATCCATGCCCAGATGCCATTTACCCGCCATATAGGTGTGGTAGCCGGCGTCTTCCAATAAGGTCGCCACGGTCACTACATCATCCCCCAGCACGCCCTGATAGTTGGCGTATGCCCGCTGCTCCGGCGCTAGCATTTCTGGAATGTTAGACACCCCTGCTAGGTGGCTGTCTACCCCGGTGAGAAGCATCGCTCTGGCGGGCGCACAGTTCGCCGCAGTATGATAATTCGTAAAGCTCAAGCCCTGCTCCGCCAGAGCGCTCAAGCTTGGTGTATTGACCTCGCTTCCATAGGGCGCAATGTCGGTATAGCCCAAATCATCTGCCAGAATCAATACAATGTTAGGGCGTATCACGCTCGCCTCTGGCTGAGTGTTTTCATTCATGCCATACACGCTGATACTGATACCACCGAGGCAGAACGCAGCGCAGCGCGCAAGCCGGCGTAAAGAATACGTTTTCAAGCCCTCAGCCCTTGTGTGGCAAACGGCGGGAAGCCACCAGCAGAATCAATGCCACGATCACTTCTACCGCGATCTGACTCGCTGCCAGTGTGGCATCATGCAGCAGCCAAGCAACCACGCGACCCAAGGCGGTGATCGCCAATAACATCATCGGGGGATAGTACCAACTGCGACGCTCAACGATCAGAGCAATGAGCATGCAGCTGCCCAGCGTTAGGAAAAAGCCGGCCATGTCGCCGATCTGAGAACTGAGCCCGAGACCATCAGCCAGCGTCAGGCCAAACGTAGGCGCTATTGCGGCAGGAGCCACCAGCCAGCGAATACCGGTGACTAGAAAGAAGATCGCCGGCAATAACACCAATAGTTTAAGCAATTTTTCCATGGCTACTGTTCCCGATCAGCAACAACCTGCATCATTTTGTGCGCCGTTTCCAATCCGGAATTTTGATTCTGTCCGGTCACAAAGCGCTTCTCATCATCTACGACAACGTGAGTGGCAAACATATCACGAAATGCAGTCTGACTTTCATACAGTGCTCCGGCTTTGCGTAATTCGGTTTCCGGATGCTGCGGCGTAATTTCAATATTGAGTTCTTCAATCTGCTTGTCACTGACCCCGGTCATGCGCCGCCCGGCGACCAGCAAATTACCGTCGCGATCTTTGGCGTTGATCAAACCCAGTACTCCGTGGCAGACGCCACCGATCACAGGTTTGCTATCAGCGTAGTACGCGCCGCTAACTTTTTCTGCCAGTACCGGGGAATAACCTAGGTCATAGGCTGCGCCCCAACCACCGGCCAGAAAAATAATGTCGTACTCACTGAAATCAATGTCGTCGATTTTGATCGACTTGTCGACCTTCGCTTGAAAAATCGAATCCTGAAGAAAGCGCTCAGTCTCCGGTGTCATTGAAACGCGGCCCAGTGAATCCGGCGCAATTGGGATCTGGCCGCCTTTGATACTGGCCACATCCACCTGCATACCCCCATCAAGAAAAACGTAATAGGGATGCGTTAGCTCCGACGCAACAACCCCAGTAGCTGGCCCTTCTGTTTCGCCCGGGGCGGCAAGCACGTCGTGACTGGTGGTAATTACCAGTGCGCGTTTAGCCGGCAGTGCAACCTTGGGGCCATGATATTCTGGATGCATTCCCGCCTTGTGCAGGATTGTCGGCAAGGCTAGGACGAATATCGCCGCCAGCACTGCCACGCCAAGCAGGCCATAAAACCATTTTTTCATCGAGTGTTCCCCAGTGCACATGATTATGCGTATTTTGAATAATGTGAAAGCTTACGCTTGAGCAGCAAACATCAAGGAATCATTTTCGGCCAACCGCTGCCTCCTGGCTTGCCACAACTGACCCCCGACAGCGACAGGGACAGGGACAACCACATTCACGCGGCCTGCTGCTGGCGATACTGGCTGGGCGTGACACCGTTCCAACGCACAAAGGCACGGCGAAAGTTAACCGTTTCGGCATAGCCCAACAGGTGCGCTACCTCGGCAACGGTCAGTTCAGTTGCTGCAAGATACTCTCGGGCAAGCAAATCTCGGATTTCCTCGAAGGTAGATCTGAAGCTGGTCGATTCAGCCTCCATGCGCCGCCTCAGGGTACGCTCACTCACATGCAGACTCTGCGCCACCTGCGCAATATCGAGAAAGTCGCCCGCGGATTGAATCAGTAACTGCCGCACGGCGGCGGTGGTTTTCTCAACACTGTTTAGCCCGCGCAGCATCACCTCGCACTGCTGATGAAAAACCACATGCTCCGAACGGTTCGCCGTTTTAACAGGCGTATCGAGAAGCCGCGCTGGTAAAAACACTTCAGTGTGTTCACAGTCGAAAGTCACAGGGCCGGGAAATACACTCTTATAGCTAGCCGAGTGCGGAGGCCTAGAATAACTCAAGCGCGCCTCAGCACCCTCGACGCTGCTTCTATACAACGTGCTACCCACGGTAGAAAATTGAGAGAAGATCAGTTCGGTGACCAGCTGTCGCTGCGTGGCATTACCCCAGGCTATATTTGCGCGCAACAATAAGCCGCCCTCATGCTCATAAGAACTCCAGCTGGGCTGGAAAAATACCTGTCCATAGCGGAGTAAAAGCGCAACGGCCTCCCGCAGGCTGGCACAGCTCATCAAGGCAAAGCCAAAGGCGCCATAACTGACAATGCCGATCTGCTGACCCAAACGTATCGCCAGCGTTGGATCGCCCGTTAGTTTTACCGCGGTTTCGAGCAGGAGAAACGCTTCTTCACCTTCAAGTGCCACCTGATTGACGCTTGACCCGTGTGCACTTTGCAGGCGGGCGTGGGAGAACAACTGCTCTGGAGTAATCCTAGCGCTATCCAATTCCACTAAGAGCTGTTTAAAGAGGTCTCGCTGTAGACGATTTTGTTTCATCGCATTCTCTTTTTAGCTTTGGCCTGCAGGCGAAAGCCAGCATGGCCGAATATGATTCCACGCCATTCTACCGTGAGCACTACAATCCTGCACTGTAAGATTCTAAATGCACTTTCATGAGAATTGACGGAGGATATTCATTGTGAGTTTCGTGAAAACCTATGAAGAAATTGTGGGGAACTCCCCCGCCAGTGGGGATTTCTACGATGCCGAGATGGTGACGCTTGTCTGGGAAACCACACCAGAGGCGATTGAAAAACTGCTGCCTCCACCGTTAAAACCAGCACAGAAACCTGCGGTGCTCGCTTTTGTCGCCAACTATCCGTCTACCAATTTTAGTCTTCCGTATCAGGAATCCGCACTTTTGATCAGGGCGAGCTTTGAAGGTCAGGAGGGTTTTTACTGCCTGTCCATGCCGGTAACAAATGATATGGCCATGGCCGGTGGGCGAGAAATATGGGGCTACCCCAAGAAGCTGGCGAATATTGCATTGCAGCGTGAAGGCGACACCGTTGAGGGCTGGACAGAACGGCATGGCATTCAGTTCATGAAGGTTAAGGCAAACCTGACGGGTAAGATCAACGACAACTCGGCAATGGATGAACTGCTGAGCTTAGGTTTGAATCCGGAAGGGGAATACTCTAATCTTGCGTTTAATTTCAAACATTCTCCCTCTCCGGTCGCAAGTGAAGCATTTGACTACCCGCCCCGGTTAATCCAGGGAGAAACTGTGTTCAGGCCAAAGACGTTTATTTTCGCAGAAGGGGAAATCGAACTGACCCCATCCGAGTTCGACCCCTGGCATGAAGTGCCGGTAGAGCGCATGCTGGGCGGCTTCTATTCCGTGGGTGATAACAGTATGTTAAACAGCGGAAAAGTACTGGCGGAAGTGGATTCCATAGAATTTGCGCCCTACGCATTTCTGAAATGGGAATGGAGTAAGCAATAAGCAACGCCGCTTATTGATTGACCAACGTAGCATCGACTAACGACTCGTTCGTATCAGTGATAACAAAGTGGTGAACACGACAATGAGCGTCTTGAAAAGAAACACCTGGAAAGTGATCAGTTTGTTATTGATCGCAATCGTTGGCTTCGCAGTATTTAAAATCTTCTTTGACCAGAAGCCTCACAACCCTAAAGTGTTTGGCCCTCCTGAGAAAACCCAATGGAAGCCGGTAGGCGCGCGCGCTGCGGGACTGCACAGCTACGATGTTATTCCCGAGCCGGATACCTTTAGTGCCATACATGTGAATGTGGTCAACTCGGACAGTGTCTGGGGCGTCGCCGCGCCCATGTTTGAACTCGACTGGGTGGCAGAGCCTGCGTACTTCGTGGGTAATGGCCCCCTCCTCGATAACAAAGGCAATCTCTACTTTAGCCCGCAGTTCTACCACGGTGAGCGCGTGGTGCTGGTGTCACTTGATGGCCAGACCGGCGAGCGACGTTGGGTGATACCCGCCGACGACGATATACAAGCCAGCAGCCCGGCTTTTATATTGAACGACCCGGACAACCCCGGCTCGCAAATCATTTATATCGTGGGCTATAACCGCGTGATGGCGCTGCGGCCGGACGGCTCAACCCTCTGGAGTCAAGCCACCGGTTTGAGCCCTCTTGGCTCGGACCTCAGCGATAAAGCCAAAATCAAATTCCATAGCCTGAATTACCATCCGGCGACAGATTCACTGGTGTCGATAACCAAGGCCGGAGCCTTATTTGCCTTCAGCCGTAAGACCGGTGAGTTAATCGCAGCGATCGGACAAATACCCGGTGCGCCCGCCATCAGTGGTAAAGGCACCAAGATTCCTACCTTTATTCTAAACAAGGTCGACCCACTGATGGACAAAGCCTTCGGTAAAACCGATGAAGGCCTGAGCTTGTTTTCATCCGCCGTCAATTACATCTATGGTGGCGGCGGTGTGGTGACCAACTTTTTCAGCATCGACCCTGATACGAGCCGTATCTACATGGCCGCTACTGCGGCAGATGCAGACGATGGTACCGAAGACGGCAGGTCTGAACTCGGCGCAATTTACGCCCTCGACCTGATTGATGACGGCAACGGTGGTCTGGAATTCCAAGTATTAAACCGCAAGACCTTTCAGGGCGGCACCGGATCAACACCGGCGCTCAGCGCAGACGGCCACCGCTTGTATGTATCGGATAACGAGGGTCATGTTATCGCGCTGGACAGTGAATTAGCTGAAGTCTGGCGAGTGGATGTGGGCGAGCCGCTGGTGGGTTCTATCACAGTGGCCGCGGATAACAATGAACTCTACGCCGTTACCGCCAAAGACGTGATCCAGATAATCGACAAGGGTGACCACGGCACCAGAACGTGGACCGCGGAGCTGACCGGCTTTGATGGTTATGCCAATGTCGATGAGCAATCCAATGCTTTAACGGCAACAGTCACCGCCAACGGTGTGGTGATTATGATTGGTGGTGGCAAATCATTGCTGGGCAGAACGCTGATGTTGCATATGGGTATGGGCCTGCTAGACCGTGAAACCGGTAAGCTGCGCTACTTTGCCGAAGGTCGAGAGGATTCACTGGCCATGAGCGTCGTAGCTGCCGACGGCAGTATTTATGTTGCGCATTCACCCTTGAGGCGCGCGGCAGGCAAGGCCATGTACCCTGAGTTAACGGCGGACCTTACCGGCGGTATTGCGCGCTTCAAGCCGATTCGCCTGGATCTGTTGGTCCGCGACGCTATCTGCGCCGCCCAGGCGCGCGCTGCCAATGCCAGCACCCTTGATGAGACAACGGAACGGGCAGCCATCAACACGGACATACGCCAGATAAAGGTATTGCTTAAGCAGGCTAGCAGCGCCATTCCCAAGGCAGTCAACGATGGGGACATGACGACTGAGGATGCCACCGCACTGGGTGACTTACTAAAGCAAAGCGCTGTTAATCTGACACCAGCCAAGCTTGACGATGCGGCAACTAAAATGGCTGCGGCCTGTGAAATGTTTGACTAGCGCCATGCCTTCCTCCTGCAGGGTTCCGTCATTTTATTGATATTGATACTTTTTCTGTAGAACCGAACATCCAACTACATGAGTTACGCCCTAAGGCCCATAGTCTGAGGTCCCCCATGCGATAAGCGTTGCGGACGCCTAACCATTCTCGGTGAGGCGGGGTTCGAATATCCAACGGCCAAGCGTTCCTGTGTAGGCTTCCAATGGCGTGTTATGAGGAATATTTGCTGGGCCTCGCCGCACTTCACACATCCCATCGGTTACTCTGATATCTGAAATCCAGTCGGGATTTCGGCCGGCGGACACTACAAGCTGACAAATTAATACGCTCATCGGCGTCGAAGGTTGATAGCCATTGCGCGCTATAGAATCCTCCAGCTTTGCGGCAAATCTCCCGTCCACTTCCTTGGCTATTGCGTTATCGAGGCCGCGCTCTATGAGGTGGTCACATGACCAGTCCTCCAACATAAAAAGCCCGCCAGGGCGCAGTCGGGGAAAGAGCATTTCAAATGTGGCAGTACTGGGCACCAGTAAATGGCTGGCGTCATCGACTACAAAATCTAACGGTCTATCTCCGAACGCTTGATCGAGAATATCGGGGACGGTCGTTCTGTCAGATTGGTCGATACCCCAGTGGATATCGACTCGATTTTCTGGATCGTGTGCAGACAAAAAATTTGTCACAGTCTCGACCGGTTCGCTGGAGAGCTCTATTGCAATCAACTTTTCCGGCTGCAGCAACTTCCAAAAAAATGCGGTGCTACCTCCCTGATCAACACCAATCTCGACCATACGGCAGCCACGAAATTCATCGGCGACAGCCAAATAGCGATTGGTAAACTCGCGACACTTGCGAAGGCAAACCCAGTCGCTGTTCGTCGGGAGTCGATGCCATGGTCGAAGCTCGAAGGTGGTACCTTCAACAACCTCAATATCGGGGAATTTTTTCATTGACTGAAGTATAGCCGAGTAAAGTAGTGCAGAGGAATTAATTTACTGGCAGCGCAGCCAAGGTTGTGGAAAGCTCGGCGCATCAGCGTCCGCTCTTTTGTCGTCGGTAAGCCAGCGAGACCCTATACGCGTCGTATGTCGATAGCGTGGTGCCATCAACCTCTGTATTGATAATGCTGGAGTAGTCACCGAAGTCTGCAAAGTTGGCATTAGCAAGGACGTCCAAAAATCGTACGCCGTTATCGCTCACCATCATGGGCAGGAAGAACCCAAGACCTGCTTGGTTAGGTGTGCCTGCGCCCTGTGTGACGACTTGGAAGCCCCACTTGAACTTCACCACACCTTTGAGGTTAACCTCCATCTCAGGAGTCTCGCTTATGCTGTTATCTTGAGCGGGTGTCGCCGCTTCTTGTGCTAACATATTTCCTGATAGCAGCACTGAGAGCATCAGTATTGCGGGGGCCAGTAAGTGGCTAACCTCACTCGCTACGACGGTGTGGTGGCGCCCAATCACTGCTGGCGTGGGCGCATTACACCGGCCAAACGCGGCAAAGGCGCGAAGCGAATCGCCAATACTGACGTTCGCTCAGCCGCTGAACGGCACGTCGCGATGTCCTGGACCCAGCGACTCAAGCGCGTCTTCAATATCGACATTGACGTTTGTGATCGCTGTGCTGGATCCGTCAAAGTCATCGCCTGTATTGAGGACCAGGACGTCATCGATAGCATCCTGGCTCATCTTCGAGAGAAGGATCAAGGCCGCCCTACCCTATCGCACCTGGTGCCACCCTTCCGAGCACCCCCTGGGCCATTACCTTTTTTCGCAGGGCGCGAATCCACAGCCCCAAATCAGCAAGGGCGCTACTGAAAGACGCCTGGCACGCACGGTTGCATGCCATCGTTCAGTAATAAACGGATATGCATTGTGCGACCACTCACATCGGCAGACATTCAGTGAGGCAGACCTACTAGCCTTGATGTTTTTAGGCACGGTAACTCGCACTGATGAGGCTATTTTTTTCACGATAGCCCTTTTATTTTTCCTATACTTGAACTAATAAAGTCTGCTAGAAGCTGTCCTAAACAAGCGAACCCTATTAGTTGTGTGGACTTCCCAGGGTTTGCTAGACACCTAATAGCGTTAAAACTAAAATTCTAATTGGAACCGGCGACGATCCAGAAATAGTACGCCGCATGCGTGGCCAAGCTAACTTTATTGAAGCTATGCCAATGGCTCTTTTTCTCCTCATGGTCACGGAGGTTCTAGGCGCTTCAGGTATATGGCTTAACGCACTAGGACTCGCGTTAGTGCTTGGCCGTATTGCGCACTATCTGGGATTAACTGAATTGGGGCCTTTAGCATTTCGTTCCATTGGAATGGCAGCTACCTTTGCCGGCGCGCAGCGCAATCAGGTGGACTGGGAAGGCAGTGAGTCGAAAATCAGCGTGGCCCTGTTCTGCCAGGAATACTGGCTGAACGCCTTCTGCCTTGCGCGTTCACCGATTTCGCTGGAGTCCGAATCGATCGCGATGCGCAGTTTCTCCGCCAGTTCTTCCTCTATGTCAGGGTTGGAGAGGTAGGCGTCTACGCCGTCGGTCAGCACTTCCCTAATGGTGTCGAAACCGTGCCCCACAATCACCCGGCCCGCGGCCATGTACTCGAACATTTTCAGCGGAGAACAATAGTTGATGGTCTTGACCTGCTTTGACCAAGTCATCAGCAGTATGTCGGCTGCATACATGTAGTCCGGCGTTTCGATATGGTTGACGCGGCCCTTGAATTCGATATTCTCGACTCCGGTTTCTCTGGCCAGGTTGGCGTAGAGCTCCACCTCACTTGGGTTGCCGCCGACAATGATGAAGCGGGTCTGGTCGAACGCGCCCGCCAGTTCGATAATCTTGTCAATCTCTCTGTCCTTGTAGAGACTACCAATATACAGGACGATGCGCTTGTCCAGGGGCAGCTCGAGCTTGGCTCTCGCGTCCTCCCTTGTTAGGGGACTTTCAAAGCTCTTCGCATCGAAGCCGTCGTGGACTGCCAGGACGAGCTCCTCTGGCATCCCCTTGACGATCCAGAACTGTCCCAGCGCTTCGCTGATGACAACGAACTTCTTCATCAGCGGGCTTTTCGCGCACCTGAGAATATAATTGCTCCAGTAGTCGTTGAGGAATGACGAGGTGTTGTGCATAAGCGAATTGTGAGATTCGTAAATGAACGGCGTACCGGTTTTCATAGCCGCCCGGGTAAGAACCACGTTTCGGAGGAATACAATGTCGGGCTTGAATTCCCTGAGGATCCTTCTGACGGGGAAGTAGGCCGACAGCATCTTGAACTTGTTGAATACAGTAAACTTCTTATAGGTGATGATCGAAAATTTCGGGTAGAAGCCCATGGCGTTATTGATCGTGTCCTTGAGCGCCTGTTCGCCCTGGGATTCAGATTCGGGCACCGCGAGTGTCAGGTCGTATCCGTTGCCGGCTATCGCCTGGCACATATTTAGCACCTGTATGACGTTCGCCGCGTCTGACTCTATGGACCAGTCGTGAACATACAGTACGCGTTTTAATTGATCCATCGCCTTAACCCTTTGACTAATGAGTATGGGCAGAAGTAACGCCCCCACCTACATCCTAAACTACCCTAATCAGCAGCCCGTGGGAAATTGCTGTAGGGATGACCGTAGCCAGCACCTCTCCATGGCCTAATTCTTCTACCTTCTATGGAGTGGCTGATCAATATCACCGTGTTCAAGGTCCTCGACAAGCATTGGGACTGGCGGATCTACCCAATTGGCACGTACTGCGATATCGTGCTGCGTCTCCACAAGGCATAGAAATCTATCTCGCAGAAGACACTGCGCGCGCTGGGTCTCTAAAACAAGCACGTCGTCACCAGATTCATACGGGATTTCTTGTTTTACATCGTAGAACGCAAATCGCCGTGCGGGAGCCGCCGCGTGGCCCCACCGGTGCTACTTCTCGACCACGCGCACCTTAAGCTCATCAAATACTACTATGGTTTAATAAGCGCTTAATATTATATGCTAAGATTGTGCTCCCCTTATCCTCGAAGTAAATTTAGAATAACTAGCGTCTCAGTATATTATTGCAACCTTTAAGAAGTTTAATATTAAGCAGATCAGCCAGAATTATAAGAGTGGCGATGTGGTCATCGAAGGAGTAAATACTCCAGCCCTAAAGCCCGGTGGCGTATTGCTGAAACCGTAATATAGCGCAATATCAATCGGCACTGAGGGAGTGAAGGTCAAAGAGAGAAAGCTATCCCTGCTGGGCAAGGCAAAAGCTCGGCCGGATCAGGTTAAAAAGGTTGTCGATTCAGTGCTGCAGCAACGATTGATTGCCACTTATCAGAAGGTCATGAACAAACTTGACTCGTTAACTCCTCTTGGCTCTTCAATCTCCAGAGTTGTTATTGCCGTTGGCGCTGGTGCAGAAGAATTTCAGGTTGGTCAAAGAGTGGCCTGTGGTGGAGCAGAATGCGCCAATCACGCAGAAATTAATTTCGTCCCCAAGAACCTTGTCGTGGCAGTACCGGATAACGTCGCAATGGAACATGCCGCCTTTATTACCGTAGCGGCGGTAGCGATGCACGGCTTTAGGCAGGCAGAAATGCAGCTAGGTGAAACCGCATGCGTAATTGGCCTGGGGCTACTTGGACAGATTCTTATTCAGCTACTCAGGGCTGGTGGCGTCAATGTTGTCGGCATTGCCTTGATGGATGACCGCCTTCGAATGGCTGAGGAATTCGGCACTACATTTACCTCAAAGCCGAATGCCGCTGACCTTGCAATTAAGATTAGCAATGCGACAGGTGGCATAGGCATCGACTGTACTGCTATCACTGCGGGCGAAAGCTCAAACAAAACCGGTTGAGCTCGCCTGTGAAATCGCCCGGGACCGTGCTCAAATAGTTGATGTAGGCAAAACCAAGCTGGACCTAGACTGGAATGAATTCTATATGAAAGAGCTGGATGTGCGCTTTTCCCGCTCCTATGGACCCGGCCGCTACGACCCAAATTACGAAGAAAAAGGCATTGATTACCCTCCTGGCTATGTACGCTGAACCGAACGACGCAACATGGAGTCCGTTCTGCATCTTATCCCCCAGGGTCTCGTGGATCTTAACCCCATAGTAGAGGGCGTTTTTCCTTTCTCCGATGCCGAGCAAGTCTTTCAGGGCTTGGCGGACGGTAACAAAACCTCCATTAGAGTCGCATTACAACACCCCAATAAAATTGAAAGCAGCACCCGATTGTGGTCCACCGGCGCGAATCAGGAAAACAAAGTAGTGGAAGGAAAAGTAGAACTCGGCGTGATCGGCGCTGGCAATTATGCATCGAACATGCTGCTTCCTCGCCTGCAGCAAAGCTCAGCCGTCAACCTTACAGAAGTCGCGAACGCAACCAGTTTATCTGCAGCGAATGCCGCCGCCAAATTCGGCTTTGCCAGCACATCTACAAATTATAAAGAGCTACTTACCGATGAAAACAGTGATGCCGTAGTGATTGCTACAGGGCCTAGAGCTCATGCCCCCATGGTGGTAGAGGCGCTGCAAGCTGGGACAATCACCTATGTCGAAAAACCCTTAGCAATCCACCTCGATGGCCTAGAGTCAATCCAAAAATTGGTATCAGAAAGTGGCAACGGCCAAATAGTGATAGGATTTAACCGACGCTTTAGATGACGATTTTCATCCTCTAATTCCTTGGGACGGCTCATCATCGAAGCAGCCATGCCGCCGTATCTACTGCGCCGTTTGTAGAACGTTGCCGTACTCATACCGTGCTCTCGACACAGCTCCGGCACTGGGATTTCAGCCTCGCCCTACTTGAGCATGATCATAATTTGACTGTCTGAATATCGTGATTTTTTCATGTGGATCTCCTGCGTATAGGTTGCGAGAAAATTCCACCTTCAACCTCAGTTATTTTTCAGGGGGATTAGCCTCTCTTTCCATTATCTGATTAATTTTATTAAAATTATCTATAGCTACTAGCTTTAATCTTTCACTGTTTTTTTTGACTTCAGACTTATTATCGAGAGCATTTGGTATAATTTCCAATATTTTTTTTAGATCATAACTATTAAATACACTATCGCTTGGATACCATGTTTTAAAAAAATTATTTACTTTGGATACTGAGTGGGTGGCTCCAAGATGCGGCACACCATAGGAACAAGCTATAATATTCGTATGCAAACTACTGCCAATCATGAGCTTAGAATTTGCAATCAACGCACATATCTCAAATACTTTTAGTTTATTTTTAATGACCGTGCAGTTCCTGTTTTTTTCGTGCGAAATCATCCCTTCCATATCAGTATTGTCTATATAATTAACAGGCATCAAAAATATATTAAAATTAAAATTATTTTTGATGCCTGTTATGAGCTCTTGAATTTCGTCAAAATAGCGATTGGAAATTTTTTTATTGAAATGAAGAATAATATAGTTCTGATCCAGAATATTCTTAATATTACTTTCAGCCATGCTGTAAAGTTCATCCTTGGTAATTTTTTCCGATAATAAAATAGCTGAGTCGGGCACTAAATTCGATTTTATTCCAGATATAATATTTTGTATATTTTGATCTCTAACAGAGATATAGGATGCAGTTTTCAATCTGGTTAAAACTCGTTTAGTCTCGACTGAGGACATGCCATTTAATGCCCCACCACCAACAGAATTGTAAATAACCCTGACACTTTTATTAAAATCATTAATTGATCTTGTATAGGGATAACGTGCTTTTGTTTTAAAGTAAAATAACTTAATAAAGCCTTCGAATAACCAATCTGGCATTAATTTCTTTATTTTTTTTATTTTTTTTCCACCTTCAGCTTGCAAAAACATTGGCGCCCATTTGTGACCAAGCACCCCACCTCCGGCGAAAATTAAGACATCACCATCCCCAATACGCTTTAATCCTTTTGTTAGACCGACTGTTTTATGCCCCTGTACACTTTGTAAATCATTGCCAGAAAGACTGGTGAATATAATTTCATATTTATTTTTACAATATTCAGATAAGAAAAAATCAACAATATAATTGAATAATAAATCTCCAAAATTATATCTATCAGAGGCGGATATAATAAATACTCTGTTCTCTTTACTCATAATATTTTAATTTTCACCAGAAAAATAGTAATTGATAATCTAATTATTTCTACTAGCAGTGTAGCGTATGCGATGCCAATAATACCATATTTACTAAACAGAACAAAATTCAGAAAAATATTAGCGATTGCACAAACACTCACAGTAATAAGGGAATACTTTTCATTGGAAGTAGTTTGTAGTGATAAACCCCAGGGGATAACAGAAAAATTAAAGACTAAATAGAACACAAGCACTTTAAAAATATCTGCAGACGCAATAAATTCTTGTCCAATAACACTAAGAATTAGCGGCTCAATTAAAAATATAGTGGGCACTAAAAAAATTACTAGGGGAATAGATATTAATGCGGTGTGTGTTAATAATTCTTTGATGTGAGGCTTTTTATTTTCAAACTTAGCAGAGTAATACGGAAATAAGCTTAGTGATATTGGCACCCTTAGCATAAGTCCTTTTTCAACCAGGCGGTATGCTAATGCATAAATACCAACATTTGTTGGTGTGGTTAAGAATGAGAGCATAACCAGGTCAGCTTTACCGCTCAACACATTAAAGAAATTTAACAGCGAAAACCTTCCACCGCTATAAAGATATTCTTTAGATATCTGAATTTTACTAAAAAATTTGAAACCAATAATCCGTTGTGACGCTCTATAAAAATAAATTGTAGTAGATATTTCTAAAATCAAGTGCAATATAATAAGCGACAAAACCCCATACCCAAGATGAAGTAAAAGTATCGACATTGGAACTCTTAGTAGCTGTTTTGCGATGGCTACCGCCCCCAATATTTTCATCTTCTGATGAGATATAAAAACAGTATTGATTGAATCTTGCGTTCCTTGTATCAGCAGAGAGAATGAATAAACGGCTATATAAAACTTGGTACCAAGCTCATAATCAACAAACAGCACAACAACTATCGAAAGCGTTGCTGCTAAAAGTGAACACAAGCTTCTCAAGCCAATGGTAGATTCTAATATTTCTTGGGCTTTAGAAGTGTCTTTTGCAGATTCCCTTATGATAACTTTCGTCAAACCGCTAAAGGTAAATACTCCAAATAGAGCAACGTAAGCAATAACCGAATTATAAATTCCATAATATGCAGGCCCTAAAAGCTTGGGGATATAAAAGGCTCCTACAAGTGAAATTAGTTGAGATAAAACATTGGCTAAAGTTAAATATCCAACATTCTTAAATGTATGATGATTTCTCAATTTAGATAAGAAGAGCTTTACTTTCAGAATTTTAAAATCAAACTTTTGAATCAAATAGTTACATCCCATATGAATTACAAAAATATTTTGTTAAAGCCTTTATGAGAGGTCTTCAAATACCGAAACATTCTCAGAAAAAGCTACTTACAAGTAGAATTGACGACACAAAAGAAGCGATTTGTCCCAACGGCCTTATGATGGCCGTATACTTAAAGGCACTGCCGACATCATTTCCATGCTCACTTTGATTAGAGGGCTGTTGATTCGATGAATTTTTACTTAAACCCTTCCTCTCCCATCTTTAACTGAGGATTTTGAAATTCCCATGCACCGATATCCCAACCCTCTCCTTCAAAGGCAAAACCAACTTATAAGGATCATAAAGCGCATCCGCATTGAAGTCGACATCTATCGAAACGCCGCTGAAAGCGGAGGGTGTGCCTGTCTGACACGAGAGATGGCCTACCCTCCTCAATTATGGCTCTGAGCCGAAGATGTTCCGTCCTCAGCTTAATCCACAGCGTTGATGACGGGCAGGTCAGAACATAATTTCTAGTGGAATTATGGTGACCACGGCACCAGAACGTGGACTGGGGAGCTGACCGGCTTTGATGGTTATGCCAATGTCAATGTCAATGAGCCATCCAATGCTTTAACGGCAACGGTCACCACCAACGGTGTGGTGATTATGGCCGACGGTGGTAAATCATTGCTGGGCAAGACCCTTATGTTGGATATGGGCATGGGTCTGCTGGACCGGAAAACGTGTAAACTGCGCGACTTTGCTGAAGGCCGAGAAGATTCACTGGCCATGAGCGTTGTAGCGCCGGATGGCAGTTTCTATGTTGCCCACTCACCCCTGCGGCGCGCCGCAGGCGATGCCATGCCCCCGGATTTAACGCCAGCTATTATCGGTGGCATTGCGCGTTTCAACCCGATTCGCCGGGATCTGTTGGCCCGCGACGCTATCTGTGCTGCCGAAGCGCGCGGTGCCAATGCCAGCACTCTTCATGAGAGAACGGAACGGGCAGCCATCAATACGGATATACGCCAGATAAAGGTATTACTTAAACAGGCTGCCAGCGCCATTCTCAAAGCAGTCAACGATGGCGACATGACGACTGAGGATGCCACCGCACTGGCTAATCTACTGGAAAAAAGCACGGATGGGCTGACACCGGACGGCCTGACCCCGCCGGTAGTGTTCTGGTCAACCGATACCGAACACCTTCAATTGAGACAGCTCGTATTTGAACGGCGACAAGTCGCCATTGGCGGTGTGTGATCGGTCGTTGTTGTAGTAGCGAATATAATGCGCTACATCCAATTTTATATGCTCGCGAGTCGGCTGCGTAACTTTGAATATCCAATCGTGCTTTAGACTTCCAGAGAATCTCTCGATGACTGCGTTGTCCCACCAAGCACCCACATCGCCTATCGAGGGTCGAACACCAAATGATGCCAAGAGGCTTTGGTAAAGCTTGTCGGTATATTGAGATCCACGATCACTGTGAAATACCAACCCGGCCCAGGGATGACGCATTCTGATAGTGGCTTGACGTTCTGATTCAATAGATTATCTGCCACTCGATCGTTGTGTTTACGCTTGGTCGTTACCTTGTAGGCAGCGCGTTGCTGCACTTTTAGTCCCAACTTTCGCATGATTGTCCGAGTGCGGTACCGACCGGCTTGGAAGCCCTCTTCACGTAGTTTCTTCGACAATGTTCTACTTCCCAGGCTGTTTCTGCTTGACTCAAACAGAGCATTTGCACGAAGATACAGCTGCGGTTCATACGCTGAAATAATCTTAGCCGGGCGTCCGCGCCAAGCATAAAAGCAGGAACTACTGACACCCATTACTAGGCACGGCACCGTGACTGAAAATTCGGTGGATTGTCGAGAGATGAAGCGATATTTCACTTCATTTCCTTTGCGAAGAGCGCACTAGCCTTTTTTAAAATGGTTTTCTCCATACGCAGTTCTCGAACTTTTTTACGGAGTTCTTTGAGTTCAACCCGCTCATCTTCTGACGGCGATTTACCCGACTTTTGATCGTCTAGCTGTCGTTGCCAGCGATACAAAACATTGCTGCGGATACCAAGAGAATCGGCCGCTTTCTGCACGGAGTAGCCCTGATCACTAATCAATGCGACAGCTTCTTCCTTAAATTCTCGTGGATACTGTCTGTAAGGGCGTTTCTCTGTCATAAACCCCTCGATAAGTGACGCCATTATTGTCTCTTATTGAAGTGTCCGGTACCATTGAGCCATAACACACTATGTTTTAAAAGGTAGATTAGCTTGGACGAAAATTATTGATCTTTCATCTATAAATAAAATTTTGGACATTGGTTGTGGTTGTGGTTGTGGTTGTAATATCGGGAAAAACATGGATTATATTAAAGACATGTACAATTCAAATATATACGGAATAGAACCAAGAATTTTGGCCGCAAGCGAAGGGCGAAGAGCGAAAGAATGGATTAAATATCTTTCACGGAACGCTCGATGGTTATGACACGACTGGACAGTTTGATGTGATCTATATGTTACCTGTAACTGAGCATTCACCAAAACCTCAAAATACACTAGATCAGATTTTTAAAATTTTTAAACCAAATGAGAAATTAGTAATAGGAACTCCTCAGACAAATTCATTCGAAAGATATTTATTTAAAAAGTATTGGGATGGATGGGATACGCCCAGACATATGCATATGTTTCGGCCGAAAACAATTCAATTCTTATTAAACAGAAGTGAATTTGATAATATTGATATTTATTATGAAATGTATTCAATATACTCAACAATTTTTAACAATAAAACTAGAAATGGGAAACCGCTTAAAATAATTACAACCATAAATGGAGCTATAAACTGAATATTAAAAACAGTTTTTCCTTTTATTAAATTTTCGGGTTCTATGCTAGTTATCGTAACTAAAAATGAAGATCAAATATTGTATGATTAATAAATCCATTGATATCATCCTACCAATATACAAGCCTAATGAATCTGTGTTCAATGCAATAGATAGTGTTCTTAATCAAACGTATACAAATTGGACACTTCATATTATTGATGACAATTCAAAGGATGCTTCCTTGCAAATAATTAAACAAAAATACAGTAATAAAAAAGGTGTAATAAGGTATTATAAATTATCCGAAAATAAGAGGGCAGCTTATGCCAGAAATTTTATTGCAGGAAAATGCAAAGGAGATTATATTGCATTTCTGGATCAAGATGATATATGGCTACCAAAGAAACTTGGAAATCAAATTAGCCTAATTAATGAAACAAGTGCAAAGGCCTGTCACACAAATATTAGTTTTATAAATGTTGATGATAATTGTATTAATATAAAACAAGCTGAAAAGGAAAACACTTTTCGGAATAGTATTAATTGGGATTCTATAAGTCCAATTGAGCTTACAAAAACATTGTTTAGCGGAACTCATATTAGATTGGTTTCGGCAATGGTATCAAGGAAAGCATTTATTGATATTGGCGGGTTTGATAGTACTTTGTTTGGAGGTGAAGACTGGGAGTTTTGGGTTCGGTTTGCAAATAAATATAGAATTGCACATGTTCCTGAAGATTTGATCATGCGTAGGATATCAAACAATAATACATCTAGAGTGTATCAGTATAGAAGACAAGTTAGCAAATTAAGAGCTTTAGGTATAATCGAATCAAAGAAATATTTTGATAATAAACGCTTGATCGATAGGCAAAAATATCAAATTTGCAAATCAATTATTATTTCTTCTAATAAGCATGATAAAGTAGAAATAATGCGAATAGTCTATCAGCATCTACGTTCTAATCCTTTACGAATTATTTATAATTTTAAATTAGTTGGACACCTTTTGAGTAAATTAATTAACTTGAAATGAAGTTAGCAACAATAGTTGATAGATTAAATAATGAGATTAAATACTGCCACTTCAAAAGCAATGCACATTTAAAGCAATCTTTTGAAGGTTTCACTCCCCCGCTGAACGGCACGTCACAATGTCCTGGGCCCAGCGACTCAAGCGCGTCTTCAATATCGATATCGAGGTCTGCGGTCATTGCGGTGGATCGGTAAAGGTCATCGCCCCTATTGAGGGCCAGGACGTCATCGATAGCATCCTGACTCATCTTCGAGAGAAGGAACAAGGGCCCCGTATCCTATAGCACCTGGTGCCCCCTCCCGAGCATACTCTGGGCCAATATCTTTGTTCGCAGGAAGCGAATCCACAGCCCCAAATCAGCAAGGACGCTACTGAAAAACGTGTGGTACGGATGGTTGCATACTATCGCCCAGGAATGAACAAATATGAATTGCGCGATCACCTCAGCGAAAAACTTTCTAGGGCAATCGGGAATTATCTCGCGAATTTCTCCAGCTCAGTCAGGAAATCTAATCTCAATAGGCCGTTTATTTTTCCAATACTTCCGTCGAGCCTCTTTATTTCTGCAAAGCTTATGTTTACTTAGCACTAGCGTCGTGTATGATCTGACCGCATTAAGCCTTAGGGGTGGTATCTGAATATTCGTATTTTGATGCCTGAGACACAGTTGTGAACCCTTTGAACCTGATCCGGTTAATACCGGCGTAGGAATAGGTAAATTTAATTAGCCGTCTTATCGTCGCTCCGGGTCTCTTTTCATTTGTGGAGACTAACATGCAATATACACTGCGTCATATCGCTGCCGCCATCGCGCTGGCAACCCCCTTGCTTGCCGCCACATCGCTGGCAAACACTATTGAAGAAATAATAGTCACTGGCGATTTTCGCGATATTGAGCTGCAAAAAATGCCTGCCAGTGTCACGGTGATGACAGCCGAAGATATCGAACGTCGCAGCGCTCAGCATCTAGAACAATTATTGGCGTTGGCGCCCAACGTAAACTTCAGCGGGGGTAGCTCCCGCACTCGTTATATCCAAATTCGAGGCATTGGTGAGCGCAGCCAGTTTGCTAGCCCTATTAATCCGTCAGTGGGCACTATTATCGACGACGTGGATTTTAGCGGCATAGGCAGTGCAGGCACGTTATTTGATGTTGAGCGGGTGGAGATTCTACGCGGACCACAGGGCACACGCTATGGTGCTAATGCTTTAGCTGGAATTATTGCCATTACATCTACTGCGCCGTCTGAAGACTTTAACGGTTATGTAGAATCAATGGTGGGTAATTACGATAGCTGGAGTTTAGGTGCTGCGAGTGGTGGTGCGTTAACTGACGATCTGCTATATCGAGCGTCTATTCAGCAATACAAATCAGACGGTTATGTGGATAACACTTTTCTGAACAGAGACGATACAAATGGTTTTGACGAGTTTACTCTACGCACCAAACTACGCTGGTTAACGTCTGATAATGTCACTATTGATACCTCACTATTTTTTATCGATATAGATAACGGGTATGACGCTTTTTCGTTAGACCGTGATGGTGATACGCTCTCTGACGAACCTGGCCAAGACACACAAAAAACTACCGCCATTTCTGTCAATGCAGACTGGTTAATTAGCTCAAAACTTAATGCTCAATTTATTGCCAGTTATGCCGATTCTGATTTGCAGTACGGTTTTGACGAAGATTGGAGTTTTGTGGGCATAGACCCTGAAAATGAGTACTCATCCACTGACAATTATATTCGCGATAGGAAAAACTCGACCCTTGAAGCGCACCTGTTGTCTGGCGAGGAGGGTAGAATATTTGGCGGCAGTACCGATTGGTTAGTCGGTATATATTTTGAAAACAGAGATGTAGACTTAAAGCGAGAATTTTTAGACTTTAACACCTTTACAGACGCTCAACTGTCGAGTGATTATCAAACACAAAATCTAGCATTCTTTGGTGAAACAACCACTGCATTAAACCATCGCCTTAGCTTAACCATTGGTTTCCGGGTAGAGCAATGGGACGCAGACTACAAAGACTCCAGCGCAGTGATCCTGGATACCGATGAGACTCTATATGGAGGTAAAGTTGTAATAGATTATCAGGTGAGCGATGACCACTTGTTATATGCAAGCCTGGCCCGCGGTTATAAACCTGGCGGTGTTAATACCGACGGTACACTCAATCAAGCCGAACGTGAATTTGATACTGAATATCAATGGGCTTACGAAGTCGGCAATAAAAGTTCCTTGCTGGATGACAGCTTACAAATTCGAGTAGCTGCTTTTTACAACGATCGTCAAGACATGCACATCAAAGACTCTATCATTCCCGTCGGTGGCCCTGGCGCATTTGTCGACTACATTACCAATGCTGCTGAAGGCAGTAATTATGGTTTGGAGATTGAATCTGTCTGGCAAGCAACTGATGCATTGCAGCTATTCGCTAATGCCGGTTTGCTACGTACAGATATAGATGAATGCGATACCGCCGGCTGTATCGATTTAGTGGGTCGCGATCAACCACATGCGCCCCGTTACCAATATGCTGCTGGCCTCAAATTCGATGTTAGCGAAAAAGTATTTGTGCAATTAGATATCGAAGCGAAAGATGAGTTCTATTTTTCAAGTAGTCACGATGCTAAATCTGGAAGTTATGAGCTACTGAACGCCCAAATGGGCTATGAATCTGAGACATGGAGCTTGGTCCTGTGGGGTCGCAACCTAACCGATGAAGACGTTGAAACCCGTGGCTTTAGATTTGGCAATGACCCACGTGACGGCTATACCACACACACCTATGTGCAATTAGGTGAGCCACGAGTAGTAGGCCTTACTGGTCGCTATAAGTTTTAGGAGATTAGCGATGATACTGACAATAGAAATCAGTTTATACCCGAACAACGAGAACTTTATTCCGCCTATTGATAGCTTTATTGCGCGACTCAATAGTTACGGAGGGGTTAAGGTAAAGACCTTTCCTACTGCAACTATTGTGCAGGGAGAATACGATCTTGTAATGGACATCTTGAAAACTGAAATGAAACCACACCGTGAGCAACATGGTATGGGTGTTTTTTTGACTAAATTTATTCCGGGTTACGAGGCCTTATAAATGGAGGTGAGTACCGCTGTCGAACAGGCTTGGCTCGCCATGAGTTGGTGGGAAGTCGCCGCGGTACTGTTGGGTTTAGCCTATTTAATATTGGCCATGTTTGAACATATCAGCTGCTGGTATGCGGCATTTTTCAGTACTGCCATCTATACGTTTTTATTTTGGGATGTGAATTTGCTGATGGATTCCGCCCTTCAAATCTACTATATGGCAATGGCCGTCTATGGTTGGTGGCAGTGGCAGCAACCGGGTGACAGCAACAAGACAAACTTGGCTATTAGTCAGTGGGGTTGGAAAACCCATTGTGCTGTTATCGGACTAATAGTGGGTTTATCACTGGCGTCGGGTTATTTGTTGGACAAAAACACTCAGGCAGAATGGGTCTATCTGGACTCATTTACGACATGGGGCGCGGTTATCACAACTTATATGGTGACCAAAAAGGTACTAGAGAACTGGCTTTATTGGCTAGTAATAGACGCAATAGCCGCTTATCTATATTTCGATAGGGGACTCTATCTAACCTCCCTGCTATTTTACCTGTATCTGGTAATCGTCATCTTCGGCTACTTGCAATGGCGCAAGCTCTATCGCCAGCAAAAATTCACTACTGCGGTAGCGCCACTGGCGGAGAACCCAGGAATATCGTAGCAGAAAAATTGAGCCGACTATTGATTCCGAGCCAAGGCTCGAGAACAGACCAGAGAATATAGCTTGCTGATGCAAAAAGAATCAGCACAAGCGTAAATTCGCTGCGGGCGCCGAGCTTAATCACATTCGGCTCTGTGTTGGTCGTGCGAGGTGCTGAACATGCGAATTTCAACCTGCTCCCTTTGATTCACTCTTACTCAGGCAAAAAGACTTGTAGCGATGAGGCCCGCGATGATGGAGTTAGCGCACGTTTTATGACCTCATTATTGTAATCTAGCTTAGTCCGGCTGCGCGGCGGGAAGCGGTGAGGTTCGCGCGCGCGCCTTGATGATTGCCCCATCTGCTGGCAACAGAAATCCGGCCTCAACCGCGGAGTCTGTAGCAGCATCGATGGCATTGATATATGCCTGCTTGTCAGGATAAAGTTCAGCAAGCTTCGTCTCGTCAAAGCGGATTGTTGTTCCCAACAAGCCGCAAAACGCGTCAGCCGGGGGCTGGCCTGTACCCCGCAAAGTGGCGACCGGCGCATCAACATGGGGGGTACGAATACCTCCCTTTGCGTTGCCAAAGTCGTCTAATTCGAAATCCGACTGGTCCGCATTCAACGTCATAAAAGGCGCCGATGGTGCTGGCTCGCCGGTCGTAATCCAACGATTTAGTGACGCGACTGCTGCATTCGCTACCCATTGACCCGGGCCATCGTTAACCGGTATCACGCAGCTGATAAAGGGCGGTCTTGCATCATTCTTTTGTTTTACATCGGCGAAAGTAAGGTCATCCCCCATGTCGGCATTGCCCGTCAAGGTAGTATAAAGATCAGTGTGGGCTGAGCCGGTTACTTCCCACATTCGGTAAGCATCTGAATCTGCTTGGCGGGCGGCGACAGAACCCAATACATCGGTTTCATTTTGCAACGCGATAACAACTTCTGGTAGGTCGTCGCGAATAAAGGTCGGCCTTGGCGCAGAAATCTCCACCTGTGGAGACTCTGAAAGTCGAGAAGCCCCACCACTACCCCGACCGTGAACAATAAAGCCATCGAACAGATCAATGGTAGGATGGATAGCGTTAACATACGTCGCAAGCCGACCCGCGGATTGGGACTGACCCACGGCAATCATTCGCTCGACCGTCAATCCGTCCAGAGGGTCGAGACCAACCGGGTGACGCACGGCTTGCCCCGCCTGGGAAAAAATGTCGTAAGAAAAGCTGTCACCGGGGTGGAATAGGGGTTCATAGCGCGTGGGATCGACTTGTTTTAGCGGAAGACTGAAAGCACCACCGCCCTCTATCCCAACCAACTGGGCGGAAACACCGACCCAGACATAGCCTTCACGGATGAACTCAGTGTGCATTTGTAGCATGTCGGGCGCGGCATCGATGCCGCCCGTTACGTTAAACCACTCGACTACGACCGTGCCGTTGAAATCATCTGCATTGATCGGCCGCAGCACCACCATGCGAGAATTATACTCAGCGGCATCGGCAGGCTGGACATTCCACTTGCCATCCGCACCAAGGTCATCCGTTGCGATGTATGATTTAGCGGATCCAGAAAAAAAGTACTCGCTCTGTGTATAACCCACATCAGAGAGATCAAAATTCAAAAATGTATAAAAGGGAGTGCCCGGTTTATAGTCTAGGCCGGGCTGGGTCAAATCGACCGGGAACCCACTAAAAGAAATAATGCAACAGTCATCACCACCACCTCCAGTCACCGGTCCTTCTAACACCGGGTTATCCGCCTGAGGCTTTTGCTCATCCACGAGACGATCATTATTGTTACTGTCACTGCAGGCGGCCAGGATAAAAACCAGCGTCAGTGATGCCACGCTCAATCGGGGTAGGCGGCAGTCAATTTTTTTAGCTCCCATAAAAGAGTTTCCTTTAGCACGAGGTTCGTCGAAAAAACCACTGGTCAGTTGACAAAGAACGCTTGTCGTTTAAATGGCCCAACTTGGATATAACGACAGCATCTTCATTGCGATTCTTACGTATAGATAACTTCTCTTGTTAGCATTTACACTGTTATTAACTATAGTCTATCCCAAAAATCTTGCTATGCGCTATTTGGAATATTTAGCTCTCTCAATATACCAATAAGTTCTATCGCCACTGGCAGGGAATGCTATGGGCCTCTTCACACCACAATGTACCTTACTCTATGAAATTTATAGAGAAACACTACCCCGTTCTGGTTACCCCATTGGATGCGCAGGGTAGAAGCCTGCCGACGCATGGATATTTTTTTGGCTCCCCAACTCGTATTGATGAGGCTATTTTTTCACAATAGCCCTTTTATTTGTCCTATCCTTAGACTAAGCCGCCACACTAATATGCAAATAATATAGGGATAAAGAAAGAGATGATGCAAGATTAAATCGAACTCTATGACTGGGATCTGTCAACTTACACGGTGAAGGTCGAAGTTTATCTTAAAAATAAAGGCCTTATTTTCCATGTGAACCATTTGGAGCGGCAACCTCAACACTTGTGGCTGGGTTAACATCGCCACGAGGATCCATCAGTAGTCCACTTTTGATATTCACACGCAGCGCAGTTTCCTCTGTGTCGAGATAGAGATACTCGTAGTTATCACCGCCTATATCGCCAACACCAATGGGTTGTACGGTAGCCCCATCTTCGGTTTCAACAGAATATCCCAGGCGATGGTTTTCGGCGATAACACCTTCCATTGGTGTTACACCGCCGTTCCATATGGCAACAACAACTTGTTTGGTCTCTGGTGGAACATCATCGTCTGGTAGATCTTCGGGGCTAACCGCATAGGCTAGCACCAGTGAAGGTCCGTCTTTCAGCGGCGTCACGTCCACTGACAACCCCTGTGCATTATCTCCTCCAGCAAGAATCAATTGGCTGGTCACCTGCACTTTTTCCGGAGGATCATCGGGCTCATTGCCAAACTCACCAATAAGCAAAACACTATGTCGCTTACTTGTCTCGTCGGCTGGGCGAGTGGTGACCCGTAAAGGATGCACCCGTTTTCCTGAGCGACTGATCACAGTAAACATCTCAGGCTCAAGGGAATCGGGATCAGCCACTCGTTTAGAGAACGTTACAGGCATACCGTCGGCACCCATATATCTCAACGCCTGCATAGCATTATCTAAACCAAAGAACGCACTGACCATTCGTGCGGGTTGATCGTCGAGGTCAGTTCTTGGTGGAGCAGGATCAGGAGAACAACCCGATATCGTCAGTGCGATAAAACCGATAAACCCGTAGCATTTCACTTTTTTGATGTTATTTCCCCTGGGATAATTTCACGCATTAGCTTAGCGCAATTCGCGCCGTAAAATTTTACCCACATTGGATTTAGGCAACTCGTCGCGAAACTCGATATGCTTGGGCACCTTGTAAGCAGTGAGGTCGGTGCGGCAAAATTCTCTCAGCGCAGTCTCTGTTAAATCGCTATTTCTGCGTACCACAAAAGCCTTTACCGCTTCCCCTGTACGATCATCCACTACGCCCACGACAGCGCATTCAAGTACATCGCGATGGCTGGTTATCACATGCTCTATTTCATTGGGATAAACATTAAAACCAGACACCAAAACCATATCCTTGATTCGGTCAACAATTTTATAGAAGCCATTATCAAGTCTTACAACGACGTCACCGGTTTTGAAAAAACCTTCGGCATCGATTGCCTCGTCAGTCGCCTCCGGACATTGCCAGTAACCCATCATCACCTGAGGCCCGCGCACCCAAAGTTCACCCTCTTCGCCGTCTGCTACCGGCACACCAGAGCTATCCATTAATTTTATTTCCTGAAAACCCACTGCTTGACCGGCACTGCCAATGCGGCGGGTTGCGGGGGAATTTAGGGTGAGGTTGGCGGTAGTTTCAGACAGACCATAGCCCTCAATAAGTTTGGAATCCGTTCGCCGCTCCCACTCTTTAGCCACATCTGGCACCAGTGCAGCGCCGCCAGCAATAGTCCACTTGAGATTTGACCAGTCCACGGCATCAAATTTTCCGTTTGCCATCAGGCCAACTAGCATGGTGTTAACAGCGGCAAATTCAGTGAATGGAACTGATCCCATCACATCAAGCAGGCCATCGAGATCTCGTGGGTTGGGAATAAGCATCGAGCGGCCGCCAGAAGAAAAATTGCCGCAAAGATACAGGGTAAACCCGAAGATATGATAGATGGGTAATGGTGCGATCAGCAGACGGGTCTCGCTTTCCCTAGTATACTGTGCAAAGTGATTGCGACCCTGAGCTATGCAAGAAATAATATTGCCATGGCTCAGCATGGCACCCTTAGCAACGCCCGTTGTACCGCCGGTATATTGAAGAACAGCCAGATCGTTTAATGTGGGACGAATCTGTGATGGACCCCCGCCTGAGTCCTTGCTCCCACCGAGAGAAATTGCTGTGGGTAGTGAAAGCAGCATAACCGATTGATCCAGATTATGTGCGGGAGTAGGCTGTGGCTCCATCATATCGAGCGCATTGGTGGTGATTACCAGCTTGATATCGGTATCAGGAATAACCTGTTCCGCCGCCGCGACAAAATCACTGAGCATTACCACTGCCTTGGCTCCGCTATCTTGAAATTGGTGGCGCAATTCTCTTTCTGTATAAAGCGGGTTGGTATTCACCAATACCAACCCAGCGCGCAGAATGCCCCAGGCCGCTACCGGGTACTGAATGAGATTGGGCAGTTGAATGGCTACTCGATCGCCATGCTGTAAACCTGCAGCGCCGCGCAGATAGGCGGCAAACTTCCCTGACATCTGATCTATTTGCCGAAAAGTGATGTCTTGGCCCAAGCAGCTAAAGGCTATTTTGTGTGCAAATTCAGCGCAGGCCAGTTCAAACAGATCCAGCACTGATGTGTAATGTTCAACGTTGATGGCATCAACTTGCTTGCGAGAAAAATTAAAGCGGGGGTCGGTGGTAAAATTCATAGTTTAAAGCTCGTTAAGTTTAGCTAATTGAAGGAATTTTCATAAAACTCTCAGTGACTGATCTAATTTGCTGACAGCAGGCACAAGCAGAAAAGGTCACTGGGGGGCTGAGCCTGGTCTTCTTAGTCACCTAAGCATCATTATTGGGTAACGCTTTGGAAACAGTCGTCACTTCACAATGCTTCACGATACTTTAAGATACTTCAAGACATGATGTCTTGGGGAATCATATTCAGCCTTCGTGCCTCTGCGGACCGGGCATAAAATGACGGGTTTAGTAAAACAGATTAGGGGTTTAAAAAGGGGCTGATGCAACTTCGTAATGCATAGAAGGCTGAAAAATGACCGAATATGATTCCAGCAGTTCATTCTGATCTTGCAAAAGGAACAAGGCCGCCCTACCCTATTCCTGCTGGTGCTACCCTCCCGAGCACCCCTGGGCCATTACCTCTTTTCGCAGGACGCGAATCCACAGCCCCAAAATCAGTAAGGGCGCTACTGAAAAACGTGTGGCACGGACGGTTGCATGCTATCGCTCAGAAATCGACGGATATGCATTGTGCGATCACCTCGGCGAACAACTTTTTAGGGAAATCGGTGGTTGTTTCGAGAATTTCTCCGGTTCAGTCGGCAGGATCAGTGAGGAATCCTACTCTCAACAGGCCGTTTATTTGTCCTATACTTTAAAAAATATAAGCTAAGTAAGCCTGTCCTGCCCACAGCATATCGTCCGATAGATTTCATAGATTTAATTTTTTCCAATACGAAAAAACCTCAGAAAACTATTTTTGTATCATCCAGACTCTAAAGCTGTCCGGTGAAAACCGTTAGGCACTATTAGAAATTTTGGAGAGACATAAAGTGAAAAACGAAAAAAATAGCACTATCTCGAACATTCAAACAACGCGGCTGATAAGGATCAGACAGGTGATGAATTTGGTAGGACTCTCGAAGAGTCACATCTACCACCTCGCGGCTCAAGGAAAGTCCCCCAAGAGCATACCGTTGGTTCCTGGCGGCACATCTGTGGCGTGAATTGAGAGCGAAATCGAAGATTTCATAAACCAGAAAATCAAGGCCAGGGGCTAGGAGGTCAACATGAGCATTCAGAATGTGAGTGCACTAAAGCTCTCAGATCCTACTTTGTGCATTACCAAGATCAACGAGAGATATGCCGTCGTTCTACTCGGATTTAAGAGCTCTGACCCCTTTAATCGCACCTATACT
This sequence comes from Halioglobus sp. Uisw_031, assembly GCF_047729875.1. Taxonomy (NCBI): domain Bacteria; kingdom Pseudomonadati; phylum Pseudomonadota; class Gammaproteobacteria; order Cellvibrionales; family Halieaceae; genus Halioglobus; species Halioglobus sp. Uisw_031. The sequence goes on from NZ_CP159826.1 coordinate 2,287,652, forward strand.
GTTTCACGCACAGCCGAAGGCGTGGTTGCCGACCATCGTTTAAATGACCTGCGAAAATTGGCCGCATCGCTGAACCCCAACAAATTAGCGATCTCCGCAACGGGAAGATTGGTGCCCTGAAGATATTCCATGGAGAGACGATAGCGCAACTGATCCAACAAGTGCTGATAACGGTTCCCTTCTTTTTGCAGATGACGCTGCAGCGTACTTTCACTCATGTGCAATTGCGTTGCCACTTTGGCGCATGTTGGAAACTCGGATCCAGCTTGCAGAAGAATTTTCTGCACGCGTTCGCTCACCATTCCGCCAGTGCTGTCGCGCGAAACGAGGCGGTCACACTCCCGTCGAAAAATATCGCGCGCAATAGGGTTGGACGTTGATATAGTCGAATCGAGACTGGCGTAATCAAAAAACATGGCACTGCGTACCGCGTTGAACCGTACTTCCGAGTTAAAAATTTTATGATATAAACTAATATCACTTGGCGGCGCATAGCCTAGCTGAAGATTGCTAGTGGCTGTATGGCGGCCGAGTAAGATGCTGCCGCTATTGATGACCGCTGCGTAAAGCACCTCTGTATAAAAGCGTTCTAGCACTTCCGGGAGGTGAGCCGCCTGAACCCATAACTCCAATGCAGTGTCGTGCCACTGCAACTCAATGCCAATGCTGGGCAATATCACCCTGTTGTACCGCACCAATAGCTTGAGTGCGTCGCCAATGGTGGCACTCGTCATCATTGCGTAGCCGAAGATACCCTGAGATGCGATGCTGATTTGGCTGCCAAATTTCAGACCTAATTGGCTGTCCTTAGAAATCTCCAGTGCATTGGTACAAGCGGTATTAAGTTGCAGCGCTGTAAGATTAATTGCGGCCTGCGGATCAGCATCTTCCAGCCCTGTACCGTCCAATAGCTGCGCTCGTGACACTTGGTTTGGTTCCAGTACCTGCAGTAGCGTTGATATGTAGTACGAGTGCATCGCGCCGCCTGTTGAAGGTATATAACTCAATGAATGACTGTATTTAACTCTTATGTTGAGGGTATTTAACTCCTCATATGACTGTATATAACTCCTTTTCATGGGAGTCTGTCAACTAAAATACATACTCTCAACTAACGACATCCATTGGAGCTCTGTTATGTTATCGACTACGCCCAACATTATGCAGCCCGCCGAAGAGGCAAATAACCGTGCGGGCACTTTTGCCGCGAGTACATCCACCGGTCAGACAGCAAGTCAGACAACTACGCCAGCCAATGTGCAGATTCAGCCGCGCAACCGTTCTCATGATATTGCCGAGGCACTACGAGGTGAGTGGTTGGCTGATGACGCGTTTCTGACTGCAGCATTCAATGGCATGTCGATAACGTTTCCGGCTGGGGAAAAATTCTTTATTGATGCCGTTAGGCATTACAGGGACGAAATAACTGATCCAGAGTTGCAAGAACATATTCGTGGGTTTTGTGGCCAGGAAGGTTTTCACCGCCGGGAACACCAGCGGTATAACGAAACATTGTGCGAAGCGCGCGGTTATGACCTGCAAAAACTCGAGGGTAAGTTAACTAAGCGCCTGGACTGGGCAAGGAAAAACCTCCCCCCTATACAAAACCTGGCGATCACTGTCGCTATCGAACATTTTACTGCGGTATTGGCAGAACTTTTGCTGAGCTCTGATTCGATTATGAACAAGGCCGAACCCTCAATGCGCGAACTGTGGCGCTGGCATGCCGCTGAAGAGATGGAGCACAAATCGGTGGCGTTTGACGTCTTTCGCGCAGTGGGAGGCAGTGAAGAACTTCGCATCGCTGTCATGAGGCGCGCGACATTTTTTATTGGCCTGGAGCTGGTACGAGCGCTGTTTTATATACTGCGCAAAGACGGACAATTATTGAATTTCCAGCTGTGGCGTAAAGGCTTGGCTGGGCTCTTCGGTAAGCAGGGAGCCTTTAGTGGAGGTTTGGCTCTGTATAAAGAGTTTTATGCTGAGGGCTTTCATCCCTGGCAGCAGGATACGCAGCAATTGTTGGTTGATTGGGCCGGGGATGCGGGCGTGGCAGTCAGTTAGGCCATGAGTAGGTCAATGTCCCGCATGGGGGCTGCGGGGCTTGGGATGTGTGGCGAGTGAGGTCTTAGTTTTATCTGAGAACTTCTAAGAATGAAGGGTCTTCTGCTATAGAAGCACAGGCTGTTTTTAAAGCCCTTTCCAAACTGCTTACAGACGTGTCTGCATCAGAGCCTTTGTCTAGCGCACAAGCATTATAGCTGCTCTCGTAATTGTCTTCCTTGCCTTGCCTCACTCTCTCTGCTCTTTCAACTTGTATGTTGCCCACTCACCCCTGCGGCGCGCCGCAGGCAAGGCCATATGCCGGGATTTAACGCCAGCCAAGCTTGACGGTGCGATACTTGAAATGGCTGCGGCCTGTGAAATGTTTGACTAGCGCCATGCCTTCCTCCTGCAGGGTTACGCCATTTTATTGATATTGGTATAAAGGCCCATCGTCGGGGGCGTGAATCGGTTAGGTCGAATATAACCGAGCGGCTGGCTACTTCAGATATCCCCCAGCGAAGCTCACTGCTCCAGTTTGTATGACTTCAACTTTGTTGGAGTCAATGCAGCATCTACCCTGCCCTACCTACCGACCAGATCTCGCAAAGTAATAGGCTCAGGTATAATATTCACCCTACCTGTCTAACCAACTAACAATGAGGCATAGTATGAGTAAGCCGGTTGAATTAACACTTAGCAAGGAAACGAAAGGCACCTTTGTATACGTGTCCGTTGAGGACAATGCCGTCATCACCAACCTGTACCTACAGAAATCGCAGATGCCTGCGGAGGCGCCGAAGAGAATTAGCGTCTCTATAACTTTTGAATAAAGCATTCCGAGGAGTTGCGATACTAAAAGCACCGGCTCCAGCACTAGGATTTGGGCGCCGAGCACATCAAAACACCATCGTCGCTGGATCAAAATGATTCTGCAGAACTTATATTGCCGTTTTCAGCGTCATTTTGTCTGCTACACTGCCCGCAGCCGCATATGTCTTTGTCCTAAGCGACCGTACAGCGGTTTTTTCGAACACATCAGAACAACCAAATGGGGAGATATTATGACGTTCCTAGATAAATATTCAGACGTTAGCTATGTCGCGTTAAGAATAGTCGCGGGTTTTTTATTCCTATGCCATGGCACTCAAAAGCTTGTCAGTTACCCAACCGAGTTTCCTTATCCGTTAAATACCATGAGTACAAGCGCCGGTATCATTGAGGTTCTGGCGGGCTCGCTAATCATTTTAGGGTTCTATTCGCGCATCGCAGCGTTTATTGCTAGTGGCACAATGGCTGTCGCTTACTGGATGGTGCATGGATTAAATCACCCCTTTCCAATCGCAAACGGAGGAGAACTATCCGCTCTCTATTGTTTCTGCTTTCTGTATATTGCGACAAAAGGGCCTGGTAAGTTTAGCTTGAACACCCGATAGCAGTGCCCGTTTAAACTACTGCGGGGCAATTCTTTGGACACTGGAGTGCTCTTGATAGACCATTCATGTTGGTCACCGTTAGTGTTGACGCCATAGACAAGGCCGGCTCGCGTAAGTGGAGGTGACTTACGGAACGCCTGTACGGCATCGTTAATTAAAGTGCAGCAGTAAACGTATCGCAAATATTGAAATCACCGGACTGAAAACCGTCGCTTAACCACCTCACTTCCTACGCTGATGTGCCATGGGTGGACGGTTGCATGCTATTGTTCAGGAATGAACGGATATGCATTGTGCGATCACTGGCAAGGAAAAATTTTTAGGCCAGTAGGCGGGTATTTCGCGAATTTCTCTGGTTCAGTTAGCAGGATCAGTCAGGAAACCTAATCTCAACGGGCCGTTTATTTGTCCTACACTTAAACATAGCGCTTATTACGGTGGTTGATTCCCTTAAGTTGCTGCAGTCGGCGATGGACACACCTATTGGTCCGCTCTACCAGACCAGCTATGACATTAAGGATGACAATCATGTCGTCATGACTATTACTATGCGCGACACTGCCAGACATCCAGATTGGCCGGCGCCGGAGCTGGATATCGCAATGGCACAGGGGAATTGGGCGCAGAGTATCAAGACCTCCTTAGCCAATCCCGCGATTGCCGTGACTCCGTTAGAGCTAGTGCCACAACCCGGTGACAAGACGATTACATTCCGGTGGGAGTTGACGCTCTAATTAGCCTATTTGGAATGCCATTACGACCAGTGACGCTGATACCCTGACTTGTCATGCGTCAGGTGCCTCCAGCGCCTCCCGTTGCAACCCCCGCCCCCACCAACCGACTGTGGCTACTGGGCATCATCGCGGGACTGCTGTCTGTGGTGGACATCAGAAAGCTGCGTAAAGCCTGAATCGTCTCAAGGCGCCGAATGTCCCGGTGTTTTTTGCTGGAAGGATGCCGCGCTACCCGGGAAAAGTAAGTAGTAAGGGACTTGCAAGAAACCCCAAAAAAAGATAAAGGTAGAGAGTAATAATTCCGGGAATCTTTAAAATGACTGCTGTCACTTCAACATCCGCTAAGCGTGGCTTATTACCGCCTGCCGCGCTCCTGATTATATTGATGATGCTATCGGGTCAAGCGATGGCATTCGATTCTGACAGTGACACGATCTGTGATGACGATATAGACGTGACTGGCGTTTGCACTGCCGGGCCTGCTGCAGGTGATAATTGTCCGTTGATTCCCAACACCGACCAGCGTAACACCGATGGCGCAGGTGATGGCGGTGACGCCTGCGATGACGACGATGACAACGACATGATCTGCGATGGCGGTATAGCCGTTGAAGGCGTGTGCATTGCCGGGCCTGATAATTGCCGGACGATTCCCAATAACGGCCAGGCTGACTCGAACGGGAACGGTTGTGGTGATTTCTGCGAGTTTGCTGGCTGTGGCGCGGCAGGTTGTATTGACGGGGTTGGTTCTGGCAACGGATCAGACGGAAACTCCGGTACTGGGGGCGGTGGAGCCGTAGTCGAAAACCCAGGAGTGATTCCTCTTTTCGATGAAGGTACTCCTCTTGAGGCTTCCGTTTTGGAGCTGACGGACACGGCTTTGATCACACGGTGGGGCGATCGGGCGAGAGATCGTCATGCTCGAGAAAACAATTTTCAGGCGTACGACCACTACCTCAAAATGTATTGGGAAGATCGCACGGCTTCGATTGTGATCACAGATACGGTGGCCCAAGGCGGTAAAACTATTTCCTTTGAGATAGCCACTGAGTTTCGATTGGAGGAGCTTGAGCCCACCACAGCAGCCGACATGCGTTTCTTCTACCTGGGCGGCGGATCTAACGCTGAGTACCACGACAATCGGCGCGTCACCATCGTAGACAATATGAGCTCGCCCGCGCTGTACACTCACTCGGTTGATCGCAATGCGATCACGGGAGAGGATCTGCAAGTGGGTGATCATATGGAGATCGAATTTAGTCAATTTCTGCATGATGACGTTATCGCCAAGGGCGGGCGCGCGAATTACTACGGCACAGCGATCATGTATGTCGTGGGCGTTGGCATTGTGCCTTGGCAAAAGAATGCCCCCGGTCCGAGCGATGATATCTGCCCCTGTTATGACGAGTTCTCCCTGCCTATTGACGAAGAAGGCTGGCTGGGGGGCCTCACCACCTTGCCCTATCAGTACTCTGACGAACCCCGCGACCACTTCATGCAGATGGCAGGTAACCTTTCTGGCGACAATGCCCAACCTTTCGTTCGGGGGCGTCGCTTAGTGCATACAGATTTTGAGGATGGCAAGCACAACGAAGATCCAGAGAATCCAGTATTTGAGGAGCAAGCCGGCAAGCTGGGCCCTCACTACATCAACGAGTCTTGTGATTCATGTCATGTGCAAAATACTCGGTCTCTTCCTCCTGAAGTCGGAACGCCGCTCACCCAGTATGTGATAAAGATAGGAGACGAGGAAGGTAACCCCGATCCTCTCTTGGGGGGAGTCTTTCAGCCGGGCTCTTATACCGGGGACTCGGAGGGGACAGTTTTGATCAAGAGTTGGACGCAGGAGGGGGGGCTTAGAAGTCCCAACTATGAATTCTCAGACGTGACTCCCGCTGCATTCTCTGCACGCGCCGCCCCACAACTTGTAGGAATGGGGTTGCTGGAGGCCATACCTGAGGCGGCAATTGAAGCGCTTGCGGATATTGGTGACGCGGACGGTGATGGCATCTCTGGACGGATGCGCGTTGTGACTGATCCGGTATCTGGTGATGCTCGCCTAGGAAGATTTGGCTGGAAAGCAGGTCAAGCGACTGTGCAGTATCACATTGCTGGAGCCCTCCAGACGGACATGGGCGTGCTCACAAGTATTTTTTCGTCTCCAGAGTGCGGTCGTGAGCAAGAGGACTGTGGGCCAGAAGGTGCGGAACTCAGCGATACTGACTTACAGGATCTCACAAAGTATATTTCCCTCCTGGGGGTAAGAGCTCGACGTGATCTCAAGAATGCGACCGCCCTTCAAGGCGAGGATCTCTTTGAGGAAATAGGTTGTGCCGATTGCCATGTCACAACATTCTCCACTTCGGACAAGGCCTCATTCGCCGAGCTTCGCGGGCAAACAATCCACCCTTATACAGATCTCCTCCTGCACGACATGGGACCTGGATTGGCTGACACTCTTCCTGAGGGTGACGCTACGGGAGCCGAATGGCGCACTGCGCCCCTGTGGAACGTCGGACTCACCGCAGACGTCAACGCGGGCGAGGCCTATTTACATGATGGCAGGGCACGTACTCTAGAAGAGGCCATTCGTTGGCACGGCGGAGAGGGAGAGAACTCGAGGACCGCTTACGAAGAGCTCGCCGCGGGTGATCAGCAGGCGCTCGTCGCTTTTTTGAAGTCGCTCTAGGCGCTCATCATGTTCCAGGAGCTTAGGAGCAGATTCCGCTACGTTTAGCGGCGACTTAAAATATTCTAATTGTAAAGTGATGGAGTTCACCACGCGCGTGACCCGCATTATCTTGCCTTTTGCCACCTATATAGTAGGGGTTGCAAGGTCATGTCTTAACCTGGCAGTACACTTACGTTCACTCGACAAGCGGGAAAATAGTATGGATAAATCAGATAACCACGGCTCAACATCGAGGGTTGATTGCGATGTCGGCTGAATCCACCACCATAGCGGTGGTCGGCGGCGGCATGGCTGCGCTGATATTGGTGCAGCAGTTGCGCGAGCAATTGGCAGACAACACGCGTGCACTTCAGTTATTGGTCCACTCGCCCACTCGACCGACCTGATCCAGAGCGGGTGGCCAAGGCTAACGGATTCTCACTATGCGAAAGCTTCTTCCTTAAATTCTCATGGATACTGTGTGTAAGTGCGTTTCTCTGTCATAAACACCCCAATAAGTGGCGTAATTATTGTATCTTATTGAAGTGTCCGGTAACTTTGAACAGTAGCACAGCTCGGCTATAAATATTACCACTTTGAGCCCATCCTACTCCATCCACCCCCCTCATAAAATGGCTCTGACTATCTGTTCTTCGGTGTAACGTTTCTTCATGGTGAAATCTTCATTGTGCTGGTTTGGAGATCTCATCGTTGTCATGCTTCTACTCGTGGGGAAAAGGTCAGGGTGAGGTTCACTATTCTTCCGCTGGAAGCCAGTTGTGGTGTAGCAGCGGGACCAAGTCAAGGTTGCATTGATTTTGCACGATTATATTGAGAATGTCGCTAAATACCAGCCCGGGAGTAAATTGATCATTTGACTCAGGTTGATGGGCCTTTTTGTGCCGTCCCAGAGAGTGTTTTCCTTTCGCGGCGGTGTAAAAAAAATTACCAGAAATCAGCGGTGCGCTCCAAATGTTGCTGTCATAGATCACCTTGCTGGCAGTGGGATCGTTGTGTTGCAGGTACCTCAGTAAAAGACTGTTATTGCTGGATTCAGAAATGCTTATGTTGTCAGAGAATAGCAAGCCACTTGATTGGCCGGCGATATCAATAACGGTCCCGCGGTTGCTCTTTCCCTGATAAATAACGTTACCTTTTACCCGCACGTTTTGCGTATCGTTAAATACCAGTTGGTGTTTCACGCTTGAAAGTATGCAGTTATTGACCAATGAAATATCCTTTGACCGATTGACAATTAAGCCGGCATAGCGACCATCGTCTACGCTCAGGTGGTTGTTAACCTGCACGTTTTCGACGCCGTGGCCCAGTACGATTCCCGAGTCGCCATTGCCGTAGGTTGTGTTACCTGAAAGCGTAATGTCACGTCCTGAAGTGACATCTATGCCCTGCTCGCCACAGTCGGTGAGCAGGTTGTTTTCAATGCGAAACCCTGAGCCAATATCATTTCCGGCACTGTCCTGGTGAAGCGTGATGCAATCGTTATTTGTGACCCCGGATATTCTGCATCCCCGTATTGCAGAGTCTGTTAATGGCGGGTTCTTACTCCCCCCGAATACAATGCCGTTGTTGGTCGCGTCGTTGATAAAACAATCTTGAATGATGATGTTATTCCCACTTCGTACGCTAATGGCATTTTTTCCCGCGTGTTCCACAGCCACGTTGTCCAGCAGTATGTGGCTTACTCCGCCCGACAGTAATATTGCGGTATGGGCGGCATAGCGAAATTGTAAATCGCCGATTGTCAGGTGACTTTGACCTTTGATTCGGAGTAATGTGCCTGGTAGCACGGCTTCAATGTGCAGGTTTTGTATCGTTTCTTGGAGCAGTGGTCTGTAGTTTAGAATTCTCTGATCTGCTGAGTAATGCCATTGTCCCGGCAGCAGGGCAGGGGCTGGCGTTCTTTCACGGCGCACCAATGCGTCAAGTCCAGAGGCTTTCCAGGATTGCTGTGACCCAACCAGGAGCATGACGGGCTCTGCAGCGTCGTGCAGTGATAAAATCCCATCCTGGTTTTCAGTGCTCCACTGCATGGAGCCACCTGCGAGACGATCCGAGAAATCTCTCGCGCCCGTAATAATAGGTCTTTCGGTATTCGCCGAGCCGGTAATGGTAATAACAGCGTCGTGCTCTCCTGATGTCCTGACTCTTATCTTATCTCGATAGGGTTGTGTTGGCCCATTAGGTATGACGACAAGAGAGTCTCCGGCTGTCAGCCTTGAAGCTGCAAGGCTAAAAGATTGCCAAGGGCTTCTATCATCGCCACTTGCCGCGTCGTTGCCCTTCACATTGTCGACATAATAGCTGGCGGCCATTGCAGCCTTGCTACCGCTGAATAAAAGAATCAATGTGTAGAAAATTGCTGCTAGTTGAGCGCGATAAAGATGTCGCATAGTAATATAGCCTCTCTTTTCGGGTTTGGGGGCGGTGGATGTATTACTCTTCGCTTACAGGCTGATCGCTTTGCTAAATTTGGTTGGCTTGCATAGATAATTTCAGGCTAATTTTCTTTCCAGAGCTTTCCCAGCCCCGGCCAGAAAAACAGGCGCCTTGTGTTGCTTCAGAAAATTTAATGTCGTTATGGTCTCCATTCCACTCCATGACTTTCACATTATGATTCTCATCAACAGCCACATCCCATCCAATAATACTAGTAAATGGCACCATTGGGGGGTTTCTAGGGAATGAAAAAATATTTTGTGACAGCAGTCGCGCTGAAAGCCTTTTTCACGTAATAACGTAACACGTCTTGCCTACAGAAAGCTTGGCAATAGTATTGGTCAGAAGAGGAGAGAAAAACAGAACATTGATGCCTACGTAGAGAGAGGGGACTTGCTGGTAGAAACTGCCTGTCAATACGGGCTTTTGGATAGAGATACCACCGCCGCCGAATTAGGGACAGGCTGGATACATTGGTTTGGTTTGGTTTGGTTTGGTTTGGTTTGGTTTGGTTTGGTTTGGTTTGGTTTGTATTTCGCACTGCATTCCAGAAAGAATGTAAAACTGCATCTGTTTGACGTAGGGGATGACAGGCAATTGAACGCCCTGAAAAGCTCCTTTTCAGGCTTGGCCGGGCGCTGGAAAAACAATAGCGATACAGATCAGCAAAAGCTTCAAAAAATCGTCAATCTACTAAAAGTCGATTCTTTTGAAGATCTCGTTGATCAGCCCGATTATTCTCATACTGCGCGGGTCTGTGGACCGTTACACCCCGCAGATAGATGTTGTCCTCGCGGTATTCGCAAAAACAAGTTAACTTGGTAGTAGCTTTATTTCCATTACAGTTCATAGCGACTTAAAGGAGTTAAGTGGGTGGAACATGTGTATAAAGTCTCAGGGATTCAATGTGGCGCCTGCAAAGAAAAAATTGAAACGACTCTCAACGCTATAGAAGGGGTGGCCGATGCAAACGTTGAGTTATCCGACGGCACGACCACCCTTGAGATGACCGCTCATGTCACACTGGAGGCACTGCAACAAGCGCTACTGGATGCTGATCCAAGCTACCGTATATATGTTCCTGGAAAAACTGGTGGGTGCCACGAAAATACGAACTCTAAGCTTATGGTCAACGGGAGCGGTATTTATTACTGTCCAATGCACTGCGAAGGTGAAAAGACCTATACACAACCAAACAGCTGCCCCATCTGCGGTATGGATTTGCTGGAGCAGCCCAGCCTGTTGCCCAGTGCCCTATACACCTGCCCCATGCACCCAGAGGTTATTGAAGACAAACCCGGTGACTGCCGCATTTGCGACATGGGCTTAGTAGCCAGAGAACCCGATGAAGGTGCGGAACAAAAAGCGTACAGGGATCTGCTGCAAAAGCTGAAGATAGCCGCAGCCTTTTCGTCGCCGGTATTTATTATCGCCATGGGTGAAATGATCCCAGGAAATCCCCTGCCCGACCTGATGAAACTAAAGTATTGGGACTGGTTGCAATTTCTGCTCACCCTACCGGTAGTCTTTTATGCCTGCCGCATGTTTTTCCAGCGTGCCTGGCAATCCATCATCAGTATGAACCTGAATATGTTTACCCTGATCGGCATCGGTACCGGTGTAGCCTTTGCCTTTAGTGTGTTCGGGCTATTATATCCAGGCGTTTTCCCCGAAGAATTTAAAACCGACACGGGCAGCGTACACCTCTACTTCGAAGCCACCGCAGTTATCCTGACGCTGGCGTTACTGGGCCAACTACTCGAGGCCAGAGCCCATAGCCAGACCAGCGGCGCGATAAAAGCCTTGCTGAACCTGACCCCCTCTGAGACCACGCTGGTCGAAAATGGCATCGATCGAGTGATTTCCATCCACGACGTGAACGCCGGGAATCAATTGCGAGTAAAACCCGGCGCCAAAATACCGGTCGATGGAAAAATCACGGAGGGTGGCAGTAGCGTGGATGAGTCGATGATCACTGGCGAGCCGATACCGGTCGATAAAGCAGCGGGCGACACCGTCACTTCCGGCACCATCAATGGCCCCAGATCCTTTGTAATGCTGGCTGAAAAGGTTGGCGCCGATACCCTGCTCTCCCAAATCATCCAGATGGTCAACGACGCAAGCCGCTCGCGCGCACCGATTCAAAAACTGGCGGACAGCATCGCCAAGTATTTTGTTCCCGCGGTGATCGGGATTTCCCTGATCACATTTATCGTCTGGGCTATTTATGGCCCAGAGCCTGCCCTGGTGTACGGCTTTGTGAATGCGATTGCGGTGCTGATTATTTCCTGCCCGTGCGCCCTGGGTCTAGCTACACCGATGTCGGTGATGGTGGGTGTAGGCAAAGGAGCGCAGTCAGGGATTCTCATTAAAAATGCGGAAGCCTTGCAGACTCTGCAAAAAATCGACGTTCTAATCACGGACAAGACCGGCACGATTACTGAGGGTAAACCCTCGGTAAACCAGGTCTATTCGCAATACGAAGGAGAGGAAGATACCCTGCTGGAAATGGCCGCCTCCCTCAGTCAACACAGCGAGCACCCACTGTCAGGGGCAATAGTGCAATACGCAAAAGACCAGCAGGCGAATCTACCTGAATCCAGTCGCTTTGAGGCCCTCCCGGGCAAAGGGATTCTCGGCCTAATCGACAATCACCAGGTGGCTATGGGAAACCCTAGATTGTTCGAACAACTGGCTATCGTCATCGAATCCGAACTGAAATCTAGAGTCGAACAGCAACAGAGACTGGGACATACCGTCTCCTATATTGCCATAGATGGTTCGTGTAGAGGGTTTATCGCTATCTTCGATGCCATTAAGACGAGTAGTCCTCAGGCCATTGCTGCGCTGATGACTAAAGGTATTCAGGTCATCATGATGACTGGCGACAATGCCAATACTGCAGCAACGGTGGCCAACGAACTAGGGCTAAGTAACTTCGAAGCCGAGTGCCTGCCCGAAAACAAACTGAATAGAGTGAAAAATTTACAAGCCGAGGGCAAAATCGTAGCGATGACCGGCGACGGTATCAATGATTCCCCAGCACTGGCGCAGGCCGACATCGGCATCGCTATGGGCACCGGCACCGATGTAGCGATGGAGAGTGCCGAAATCACCTTAGTTAGCGGTGATCTATCAGGCATTCTCAAAGCGGTACAACTCAGTCATGCAGTAATGACTAATATCCGGCAGAATTTGTTCTTTGCCTTTATTTATAACGCACTAGGAGTGCCTATAGCGGCCGGGATATTATTTCCGACCTTTGGCATTTTGCTGTCCCCGATGACTGCAGCAGTAGCGATGAGTTTAAGCTCGGTGTCCGTCATCAGTAACTCGTTACGCCTACGCAAACTAAAACTCGCGTAAACTATATGCGCGCTAATATTTGTCCGCGTGATTTTGACGTGTTGTTGGCGGTTTGCTAATTCACCGACAGCCCTTGCTGCTGTCAGCCCACAGCCTATAATTACAGCGTTGCCATCTCAAGACGAATAAAGGCATCTCTTCAGCTCAGTTAGCGGGATCAGTGAGGCAGACCGACTAGCCTTGATATTTTTAGGCGCGGTAACTCGTATTGATGAGGCTATTTTTTCACGATAGCCCTTTTATTTGTCCTATACTTTTAGGACTTATCTATTATAAGGATATAGAAACTTCTCTGATTGATAAGGATTTTTATAGAATTTAGGTACAGATCGTATTTTTTCGGGCCGAGATTGGTCAAAACCGGGTGGGGCCCTTGAGGAAAAGAAGCGCCACTCTAGACGTGTAGCCGAAGCCGTTAGTGGTGCAATCTACCCCCTGGATTCGAGAATACTGCCTGGGAGTTTACCACGGAAAATTCAGATCATCGCTAGCAACACGTTGACTGATCAGCTGATCCAGATCTTCCAGCTCGTTCTTGGTCGTGGCTTTGACACACTGATACCGTGGGGCTCCACTGGGGCGATAAGACCCCTTCCCAAATATCCAAAATTAGCCAGCACTCGGACGGTCGCATGCGTCACTTAATCGACATAACCACTGCCTAATTTACACCCAGGTTTTTATCACAAGGGAGGCTATGATATCCTCAAGAGATAGATCAACGCACAAAAAGTGAATTCGAGAACCATGGTTGGAGCGCAATTCAGAAAGTGAAAAAATATGATCCAGAAAAACCGCTGATTGTAATCCATATACCGAAAACGGTTGGCACCTCAATAGCCGCGCTACTTGGACTAAATTTCATTTGGCTGGATCCAATACAATAATGACTCTGTAATCGCGGGTAGCAATTTGACTGACGTATCCATCATTACCCCCTGCTTCAATGAAATTGGCAATGTTGCCCAATTACTTGATCAACTCTCTAGAAGCCTTGATGGCGCCCATTTAGATTGGGAGGTCATATTCGTTGATGATGACTCTCCCGATGGCACAGCTGCTGAAATACGTGGTCACGCAGAGCATAACCACAGAATTAGATGCATTCAGCGTAAAACTGAGCGGGGTTTGGCTTCGGCAGTGATTTGGGGGCTTCAAGCAGCACATGGGAATGTCTGTGTTGTGATGGATGCCGATTTGCAGCACGACACCTCAATAATTCCGGACATGGTTCAGGCGATTCACGATGGCTGCGATATTGCGATTGGCGTGAGGTTTGACAGTCACAATAGTACGGATAACTTAGAGGGGCTGTCTTCAGCTTGGAGAAATCGACTTTCAAGGTATGGAAATCGAGCGCTCAATTGGGTATTAGGGCGCCAGCTATATGACCCTCTTTCTGGGTTTTTTGCCGTCAGCAGAGATATGGCTAGCTCCAGTCTGGCGCGACTAAGTGGCGAGGGGTTTAAGATCCTTTTTGATCTGCTTTACCACAATCGAAATAGCAAGGTGGCCCAGATACAGTTTCACTTCGGTCAGAGAACCTATGGTGAGTCAAAGTTAGAGCCTCTTGTGATCTGGCACCTGTATTGCGATCTTGCTTCAAAGGTTTTGCGTTATGTAGTTCCGGCAAGATTTATCGGTTTTGTTACAGTAGGGACATTTGGCGCCGCCATACATTTTTCAACACTATATTTTCTACTCTTTTTCGGATTCGATTTCTGGGCATCTCAGCTGGGTGCCACTTTGACAGCAATGGTAAACAACTTTTTGATCAACAACGTATTGACCTACTCGGATCGGCGGCTTTTAGGTAAGGACCTTCTTGTAGGCATGGCTTATTACGGAGCAGCTTCCGCGATTGGAATTTTTGCAAATGTTGGTGTGGCGTCCTATGTCTTTACAATTCAGGGCGGCTCTACAATTATTTCCAGTCTCTCGGGTGTACTTGTAGACCTGATCTGGCGATACAGTGTTGCAAATAGAGTTATCTGGAATCGACGTTCCGGTAGAAGCCAAGGCGGATAGCCACCAATGACCGACTACAATTATGAAGAAGGTATTCCCGCCGGATACTATGACGAAATTTATCGCGTCGGGTCCGGAATACAATATTGGTGGCATCACTTGAAGTTTTCAGCTGTTGCAAATGCAGTGCCCACCTCGGACCGCTGGCTCGATATAGGCTGCGGGCCAGGCACGTTCCTAGGGAACTTCAAAGTCGGTAGAGGTTCTATCGGGCTAGATTTCAGTGCACCTCAGATCGAGTATGCGAACCAAATCTACGGCAACACTAACTTGTCTTTTGAGACCAGTTCGCTTGATGAACTAATTGCCAGAGGTGAGAAATTCGATGCAATATCGATAATAGAAGTAGTAGAGCATCTGCCCTACAGCACCGTTGACCAGCTCCTGGAACAGATGTCACAGTTGCTTAAACCCGCCGGACACCTCATTTTGACAACACCCAACTACCGCTCCCTCTGGCCACTTATAGAATTGGCAGTAAATGCACGCTCGCGAGTAAGTTACAAGGACCAACACATAAACAAATATACTCCGGGTAAGTTGCAGCGCCAGCTGAGCCACTTGTTCGACACTCGTCTAAACACAATCGTAGGCCTCGCCCCATTTTTGGCGGCAATTTCGGATAAACTCGTATCTCCTGCCAATGATGTTGGCACGTTATGTCGACATTTTGGTGTGGGCAATCTAATTTTGGCCACCGGCCGACTAAAATCCATCAAAGCTGGCATCAATTGAGAGTGTGGGAAAGTGATTAATTGGTTTTTGCGAATAGTAAGTGAAAGGGTTCAGAATTTCTTTGGTCGCGCCTATTACTTGCTGCTGCGACTAACCAACAGTAGTCATAGTAATGCTGACATATTTTCAAAGATTTATGAAAGCGGAATGTGGGGAGGTGACGGCTCCGCTGCGTTTTCAGGGCTGGGTTCTCGCGGAGAACTACTGAGTTCAACAGTGGATGCCGTTAACATGCTCATTGCCGATTCTAACGCACGTAGCATACTGGACATTGGCTGCGGCGATGGTGAGTTCGTTTCTGAACTGCTCAGGCGAAATGTCTCCCTAAAGCACTATTGCGCAATAGATGTTTCAAGGCAGGCACTAACAGTTGCCAAGCAAAAAACAGACGATTTCAGAGCTCATTTTAAGGTTATGGATGCCAGTAGTACTGCTTTTGAATACTATGATCTCGTTCTCATAAGGCAGGTCCTTCAACACCTCAGTAATGAGACTATTCAAAGCATCCTGGACAATATTGACCACTGCGGTAGTTTGTTAGTGATCGAACACCGTCCTAGCGACTCAACTGCAACCCCCAACAAAAATATTCCAACTGGCGCTAGCACTAGAAGATTCAAAAATTCTTTTGTCGATTTGAGTAAACCTCCCTTCAATCATTCTTTCACTGAGAAGAGAGAGTTATCAAAGATTGAGATTAAAAGTGTAAAAGGGTATTTAGTTGGCACCTATTTTTGCCGAAAAGTGGGTGACTCGTCGGGGGCAGTCAATTGTTAGGAACGAAGACGTCCGCAAAACTTTAGAAAGTCGAGTTAGTTCAGGGTTTGTATTGCTGAGCCACCACTCTTCCGCACCCTTTGAATAAATAGCAACCCCATTGCATTTTAGACCGCTCCATATGGGATCCACAAGCATAGGATATTCAGTGGCGGCAATCTGACAGGACAGCGGGAACGGAATTTGTGGCACCAGTTTGTTGGCTTTTCCATCCGATTTGTAGATGTAATTAGTGCTGCCGCGAGAAGGAACAAGGCCGCCCTACCCTATCGCACCTGGTGCCACCATCGCGGGCACCCCCTGTGCCATTACTTCTTTTCGCAGGAAGCGAATCCGCAACCACAGCGCTCAACCAGCAACGACGCTACTGAAAAACGCATGGCAGCGACTGTTGCATGCTATCGTTCAGTAATAAACGGATATGAATTGTGCGATCACCGCCGCAAACAAATTTCCAGGCGAGTAGGCGAGTCTTTCGCGAACTTCTCCAGTTCACTTGGCACCTTCAGTAAGGAAATCTACTCAACAGGCACTTTATTTTTTCTATACTTCTTCTTGATGGCATCTTCGTGAGGATCAGTGCTCTTACGGTCTGGGTAAACTCAGTATGCGTGAGCAATGATGTCCTGAGCAATCTACTGTGTCTGGGCGAGCTAAGCCTGCAGAGCTTGTCGAGAGGTCAAGGTGCTCTGCGCTGGCGTTGGCTCTAAGGAGATTCTGCGTGAGCTTGCGCAAGGCAGATGGCATTGCGCCGATTTTTGAGTGACCTCTAGCGACCTTAGTATGAGTGCAGCGTGACTCATACCGGAACTGTGTGCCCCGGATGAGTTATCCGCCCAGAGATAGAGGCTTAGAAATTGTAGGTAAGCTTAATGCCATACATGCGCGGATTAGTCAGGTCCTGTGACTGGAGCGTAGACACAGTGCTAGGCCGCTCTTTGTAGATGGACTCCCTGTCGTCTGAAAGATTTTTCACATAGGCCGTAGCCTCCCAGACATTGTCTGGTGAGAAAATATTTAGCCGCGCGTCCCACTGACCATAAGCGTCCAGCTTATCGTACTCATCATTGTTAAAAGCGTTGGTATATTGCTCACCAACGTACTGGTAACTCACCATTGCACTCCAATCAAACTCGATAAGCTCCCACTGGTAGACCAGGTTAGCCGAGGCCTTATACTGTGGAGACAATAAGAACTCATTGCCGCTGAGATCCTGTTCTTCCGTGCACAGCGGCGCTAGATCGTTTCCCTGCTGCAACGGCCCGAGGGCACAGGCAACGGTATCAATGGAGTCGTAATCTTTATACTCGGTCTTGTTGTAAGAATAGTTCGCGCTGAACATTAGGCTGTCGGTCAACAATGCCATCAGCTCTCCTTCCAAACCCCAGGCCGTAGCATCGGAAGCATTCTCAAAAACAGGCGTTGCCACACCGTTGATAAGTTCTTGTTTAAGTACCTGCAAATCCGTGTAGTCATAGTAATAAGCTGACGTGCTCAGCTTTAGGCGATCATCAAGCATCGTGCCCTTATAACCTATCTCGTAAGAAATAAGTTCTTCAGGGTCGACGGTATTGACATCAGTCGTCTCGTTTGGCGCCATCAGGTTGAAGCCACCCGACCGGTAGCCGGTCGCGACAAAACCGTAGAGGAAGTGGTTATCGGTTATATTGTGATCCAGCCCGATACGCCAGGTCACCTGGTCCCAATCATCATCAGCGTTGCGCTGGCCTGGGTCCCCGACATACTGCACAAAGGTTTGATCCGAACCCTTTTTTTCATCATAGGAATAACGTAACCCCACATTTACCATGGTACTAGCGGTCCAGTCCCAGTCCATCTGACCATAAACTGCATAAGCATTGGTCTCTAGCTCGGAGCGGCCGTTAAACAACAAATTGTCCCCACTGACTGGCCCTATAAACTGACCAAAATAAGCATAGGTCGCCATAAGCTCGCCATTACTCTCGATAAACTGCAGCGTCTGCTTCTCATCACTGTTGTAATAATACAAACCGCCGATAAAGTTCAGGCTACCGTCTAAATCGGTAATCAACTGCAGTTCGTTGGAGTACGAATCGTTCTTCTGAGTGAAAGGCCGGGTGGTCATGGCTGGCGTCAAGCCGAATCCGGTCGCGTCTTCAACCGTCCCCCCCCCTAACGCGGCCAAGTTCTCCAACTGGCCCCAGTCCAGACCAGATTCCGATGCCTTCATGCCATCAGCATCAAAATCAGACTTATACTCGAATTGAGAATAGCCAGCGGTATATTTGAGCGTATATTGTTCGAAGTCATATTCACTGATGAAGGTCGCTGAATTACGATGCAAGTCAACATAGGGGTCAAAATCAACGGATATTCTATCCTCATTGTCTAATGCTGGATTTTGACCCGTTGCACCCTGCTGGCCATTGGCAAAATTCTGCGCTGGAAACATCCCGGAAAAATTAGCGGCACTCCCATCACTGATGTAGCTTATCGGTTGAATAAACGCCGTTGACCAGGGGTTTAGTACATAAGGCTGGGCGCCTTTACGGTCAGATTTGGCCCTAAACACCTTGAGGGAGTTAGTCCAGTTATCCGTTGTATCGTGCTGTAAATGGATGGTGCCATACACGCTGTCTCGCTCATCGAAACGTTTGCTGCTGCCTTCATTTTTTTGGAAGCCTTCACGCGTTATCGTTGAAAGCGCCACTAATGCCGACAAATCCTCGGTTACTGGGCCACTCACTAGCCCTTGCAGGATCAGGTAATCATAATTACCTGCTTCAACAACCACTGTGCCGCCCCAGGCCTCATTATTGGGCTGTGTGCTGATAAAATTAACCGCGCCACCAATGGAGTTTCGACCGTATAGGGTACCCTGCGGCCCTCTAAGTACTTCCACTCGGTCTATGTCCAGAAAATTTGAATAGCCGAAAATATCGGTTTCGGTGGTATACACGCCATCCACATAAATACCGACACCGGGGTCAGACCCTAGGGCCACGGTGGAACGGCCCACACCGCGAATACTGACTCTGCTCGGTGCAATCGTCAGTGATGGCGTGTGTCGTGCGATATCAGCACCGGTATCGATACCGAGTTGGTTTCTGGTGCCTTCATCGAAGGAACTTAATGATGCGGCCGTGTCCATCAGGTTGCTTTCGCGTTTGAAGGCAGTAACGACGACTTCTTCAAGCACCATCTGCGCCATCGAGTTAGCAGACAGGCTGGTTAGAGCGGCGAAAAGTATCGTACGTTGATATTGGTGCAGTGGGTGCTTCATCAGTATAAATCCTTTAAGGTCAGATCTTTTCCAAACTACGCATTGGTATTTGTGCACGCTAGCCTAGCTTGCCATATATATATTAAACTTGACTGTAAACAAGTTTAATGAGATTGTCCCACTTTATTTGTCAGAAGACAAGTTTAATAAGCTGCGCTAGAGGAGAGCTTATTCCACTATAACCCCAGCTTCTAAGCAGCAGAGCATAAGAGCCAAAAATGCCCCAGAACAAGCAAAACAAGCCCGAAACTCCGATAAAACGTACCCGCCGAGTACAGGAGCGGGCTGAAATTACCCGCGCCAAGCTTATTAAGGCGGGCACGGTGATGTTTTCAGAGCGCGGCTTCGACGGAGTATCCGTGCGAGATCTTGAAAATGCGGCGGGGGTTAAGCGCAACCTGCTGGCCTATCACTTCGATGACAAGGATACTTTGTGGAAAAGAGTCACCAATGACATCTACGGACTAATGAAAACAGAGTTCGATCAGCGCCTGCTCATTAGCCAGGAGATGTCTGGCCGTGAAAGCCTGGCCTTCGTGGTGCGTTTTTATGTGTACTTTCATGCCCGCCATCCCGAGTTGAGTCGGCTGGTCGCGCAGGAAGCCACCCAGCATAGCTGGCGGACCCAGTACATGATTGAGCATCATATACGGCCCGCCACAGTTGCCATGGAAAAACTGGTGAAAGAAATCCAGGGGTTGGATAGAGATGCGTTTATTCACTGGTACTACATTATGATCAGTGCCACTTCCACGATCTTCTCTTTTGCCGCAGAGTGCCGGGACCTGTTTGACGTAGACCCCTGTGAAGACGGCATGGTCGAGGGCCATGCCGATATGCTGGTATCCATGCTGCTGGGGTCAGACAAATAAAGGTCTTTACGATTTAGTTTTTAATAAACGGATCGTCCGGCGTGCCCTTAAAACACCATCAAGCATCCGCAGATTAAAAAGCAAGTGCCATTTTTTCCTGTACTTCATTTCTGTTTACTGCAGCTTTGCACGCACAAGGCACTGCCCAACCTGCTGACATTCAACGTCGGTTAGGCCAAAGGTGTGTCCCCCTGCTCGAATGAAGACGCCAATTTTTCACGCCACACCATAGACAATACAGAGCCTCTAGGGGCGATATGTTTGGCACCCCTGGGGGGGGGATTCACCCTCTTATTGGTGGCGTGATCTTTAGGATTCTGCATCTGTTACCAGTCGCGCAGCATATTCGCGTAATCCAAGAGCTACGACGCGTGACTACTCTTGCTCTGTGACGTTCTGCAATGGAACAGCATCTACCGTATGGGCAAACCACGTAAGAGCATACTCATCCACTTGCATTAGGCCGGCACAACACTGTGATACTCCTCGAAGGTCTCACCCTTATCTTCCAGATTGATCCCCGTGTCGCACAGGGTGAGAATGACGCAGAAGGAATTTTTTCTAATGAATGAATAAAGTCTAAACCTAAGGAACATCCGTATCATCACAATACAATTATGGTATCTTTGCCCAAAATACTTGTTTACTAGGAAAGCGCTAAGAAATGAAGAAGACAGCAGTTCTTTTAATCCAATTAGGCACGCCCGATAGTCCAAAGACGAGTGATGTAAGACGCTACTTAGGCGAATTTTTGAATGACCCTAGAGTGATTGATTTGCCCTGGCTTGCTAGAAAATTATTGGTGAACGGTATTATCGTACCTTTTAGAGCGCCAAAGTCGGCCAAAATTTATAAAGAGCTCTGGGATCTTGGAGAGGGCCAGTCGCCCTTACTGGTGCACACTCAAAAGGTTCAGGAAAAGCTTAAAGTGCGACTTAAATCGTCGAATGTTGATGTGTATATGGCGATGCGTTATCAAAACCCTTCTATGGCTGATGTCATGGAGGAAATGCGGGCACTCCACTACGACCATGTTATTGTCCTTCCGTTGTTCCCACAATACGCAAGTGCGTCAAGTGGCTCTGCCATAGAACGTGCTATGAAGATAATGAGTACATGGTGGACTACACCAGAAATTAGTATTGTCAATCAGTTCTGGGATAATTCCGGCTATATCGATTCTATTGTTGAGCGCTCAAAGGCCTTTAATTTAAAAGACTACGATCATATTTTATTTTCCTATCATGGCTTACCGGAAAAGCACGTCGATAAAGTATATGAGGGGGACAACCTTTGTAGTGAGGCCCCTTGTGAAACTGAAATTAACGATAAGAATAGTCTGTGCTACAAGGCGACAAGTTATGCAACAACTCGGCTTATTGCCGATAAGTTAGGTCTAAAAGAAGAAGACTATACCGTCTGTTTTCAGTCTCGCTTAGACAAAAAGTGGCTTACCCCTTTTTCTGACAAAGTAGTAGAAGAGCAAGGGAGACGAGGTGCAAAAAAATTACTCGCATTTAGTCCCGCTTTTGTCGCGGATTGCTTGGAGACAGTCATTGAAATCGGTCATGAATACCAAGACATATTTGAAGACCACGGGGGCGAAAAGATTCAATTAGTCCCTAGCTCTAATGATCATGAACGCTTTATTGATGGTCTAGAAGAGATCATAAGAAAAAAATTATAAGGCTAGTTTTTAGAGAGTTTAGCCAACGTTTAAAACACTATGCGGCATAGCGTTAGGCGTCGATAGAGCATCCAGCTTTTATAGCCTAGAGTCAGCGGGTGAATGGGGCCGCGGGGAAAAGTTTGCCTTTGCTGCAGATTCGACTATTGTGAAGTCATCGGCGGCTGCTTGAAATACCATTGAATAGAGGCTATCTAAATGACATCTTTTAAATTCATGGTTGTGTTGATCTTAGTGCCGCTAGCCACTTTATTTGTCTCCTGAATTTTTAAGTCGGACCACTCTAACTTTCGAAGAATGTATGGATAACAAAGACTTACTGCAAGCCATCAATCAGGTAATGCCCTATGGCAAGTACAAGGGGCGTCAGCTCCTTGATCTGCCTGAGCCATATTTGGTTTGGTACCACGGCAAGGGCTTTCCTCAGAGCAAGTTGGGCGCGCAAATGGCTTTAATCTATGAAGTTAAACTTAACGGGCTCGAGGGGATGTTGCGCCGATTCCAGCGTTAGTAGCCTATGACGGGCTCTAGTACCGAAGTAATAGTAATACAAGAAAGTATTCGCATGCACATTCGTCTAACCTACTTTGACCTTTGAGCTGAATGCTTTCCCTTAAGAAAACATCGAATACGGTAATGCGTCTATTTCGCTGTTTTTATAAAACCCTTCTATCTAACGAGGCCTGGATACGAAAAATTTCGTTTTATATCGTGCCAGAAAATCTCGGCATAACATCAGCTGACTTATAAGGGTGTGACCCAAAAAAGAGCCTTCTTGAAGAGAATTCCTCTGCTTCGACATTGATAAACACTGTCTTCTCGCCTGGCGACGCCTGTAATGTGTATATCACCGGCTCCTGAATTGAGCGTAAACACGTTCTACGCCAGCGTCCCGATAGATCTGTTCGTGGGTTTCAAGCTGCTGCTGTCGCCTATTCATCAAACAAGTTTGACCTAACCAGAATAACCGTCAGACACGTGTCCGCTTGGCCCATCTGCGGACTTGCGTCGAAAACCTCTCTATTCGACTTCCTTTGACTTCAAGCCGTACTACAATTATTGACCCAGAAAGGCTTTCCTTCCGTATATATCACCGTAACAAGAGGTAAAGAAGATGAATCAAGTCTCTAAAGCGTACGATGGTGAAGGCCTTGAATGGTTGTACACGCATTCACGCAACTACCCGCTTCTTTCAGCAGAGGAGGAGCGGGATATCGATGAGAGGAAATGGCAAACACGTGACGTGCTATTGGAAGCATTGCTTACTGATGTGCGCAGCCGTTTTTTCCTCAAACAGTGGGTTAGCAACCTCCTGGAGAACCCACCCAGTCTTAATGTGTTCTCAGAAAAGGAGCATTATTACGTTTTGCGCCGTGAGCAGTCTAATCTACTGAAAGACACGGCTAAAGTCGTACAGCTAAAAAGTCTGCATAAGCTGCTGGGAAAAGCTCACAAGCTCTCCGATAACGACGAGTCACAGATGATACTCGCGCAGCTGGACCTGTCACCGCTGTTAGTTGCGGGCTTTGCAGATATACAGTTGGGCAGCAGCGATTCTGGTGAGATCGCGATGGCGCTGCGCTATTGGCAGAAGTTCTGGCGCACAGCAGCTACAGTCGAGCTATCTGCGAAAGAGCCACTGCCTATTTGCGATATTTCTCGGCAGGTGTTCCGTCGCCAGTCAAAAGTCTATTTCAAAGCGCGAGAACAGCTGGTTAATCACAACCTGCGCCTCGTGTTTTCTATCGCTGGCAAGATGAAAAGTACAACCGTGCCCTACATGGATCGCGTGCAAAGCGGAATGTTGGGACTAATCAGGGCCGCCGAAAAGTATGACTACCGGACAGGCCATCGCTTCAGCACTTACGCCTACAACTGGATCAGCCAGTCGTCACGCCGGATGCTGGAGGACCAGCGGTCTCTCGTGCGTTTACCGTCCGATGTCAATGAGCAAGTCAATCGTTTATATCGCGAGAGCTTGGCGCACCTCAATGCCACCGGTGAAGATGCCAGTGTAAGGGTGCTCGCCGATCGCTTACAAATCGAACCGGATGCCGTAGCGCGTCTGCAACAAACTGGCAACCTGTCGGTATCGCTCGATAGCACGTTTAACAACGACCCTGACGGATTGACACTGGGAGACACGCTCAGTGGTGTAACCTATTCGCGGCCGGCCGCTAAAGCAGAGCAGCTCTCACTCAATCGTTTTTTGATGACTAGCTTGAAGACGCTGGCCCCACAGGAGCAAAGCGTGATTACATTGCGCTGGGGACTAGACGATTCTCCGCCGCTGAGTCGCCGAGAACTCGCCGATTACCTCACTGTGTCTACCGAGCGTATTCGCCAACTAGAGATGTCTGCGTTAGGCAAGCTGCGCAATACGGATGGCGTGGCTGAGGCCTTTTCGGACTATCAGATGCAGGATTGAGCTCACTGTAAAAGCGACCAGTTGTTCGATATCACGGTGCCTGACGTTTATGGTGCTTTGCGTCTAGCGACATCATTATGCCGTGTCGAACTAGTGACTAAAATCAGCGCACAGACCCTATGAAACCTCCCTGAACTCTAGTTTCTTTGCGGATTAGTTATGGTTGTTTATGACCACACAGCAGGTAATGGATGAGTAAATGACGACTTTGCGTGAGTTTCCACCCAAGCAGGCGACGGCAAGCTTTACCATCGATCGCATGATGTAACAGATGCTGCAAATGCGGGGTAACGCTCCACCAGCGTGGTAAGACGTATCAGAAAATTAACTTTTCGAGAGCTGAGAATTTCTCAGCTTGCACACCTGAACGTTAGGGCAGCACTTAAGGTCAGATCAAAAGCGACTTTGGAAGGTAAAACCAAACACCATCGCTGTGTCTATGTCTGTTTTAGCAACCCGCTGTCCTTGACCATCTTCCAGAGACATAGTCCCGCCAATATCAACGCCCGCCAGCGCAGTCATGCTGGTCATTGGCCAAGGGCTGTAACTAGCAACAATGTATAGTGGAGTACTTGAGTCTTCTCCCACCCCCGCGCTGCGACCCTCTCGCTCCTTAAGCGAAAACCGTGTTTTTTCATATCTCGCCGTCAATCCAAGCGTCCACTTTCGATCTACCTCATAGTTAAGGGATAACCCTGGCCCCTGAGATGCAGCCAGTCCTCGCCCTGTGCTAAGACTAAGTGACTGGGTAATCTTCCAATCAACCAGAAGAATAGGAAATACGTTGCTTTCGTCGCCCACATCAGAAAACCAGCCAAACCCAGGCCCGATAGACAGTGTGTCCGAAAACTTCCAACTAAAGCCTCCAAGCATCCCCTCTGTACGACCATCACGAAGGCTGGCCCCAGATTCTGCATGGGTGCGAATACTAGGGATGACAATGACGCTCATTTTTTCAGTGGGAGAAAAGCGAACAGGCACTGAGAGTCGATAGTCTCGGATGCGCCCCCACGGCTTGTATCCGTCGATTAGGGCCCCAGATGAAAAGTCGTAATCGGAAGTGCCAATTCCAAAAGAAACCGACACGGACGTATCACGGCTCCACGCATACCCTAGCCCGGCGCTTAGGAAGCCTCGCGTGACACTCAAATCACCTGACCCATCACTTAGATCCGCCGAAAATTGGTTCACAGCGCCGCCCGCAGCACTCCATGTCCATTGATCATCTACCTGACGGGCTCCTTGTGCGAACACAGCGCTAGAGAATAAAGCAAACAAAGCGAATAAAGCTTTATACCAAGCTGGGGCATGTTTAAACATGTAGGATCGGTTCCTTAACAGTGAGTGCTGGCAGTTATACGCGGATGAAATCGAAAAAGGTGAGGTTAAATTTGTGAATATTGCATTGACTAGGCCAGCTGGGACAATAAACCCATGCCTGCAGCGACTGCAGCTGGCCAATGCGCCCTAACACACCAAAGTCGCTGCCGCTGGGCAAACCTAACCGCAAACGACCACCATGGACATACTGACAAAAAGACACGCTGCCAGTGCGATTATTTTTGATCGTAACCTCGTTATATTGACACCATTGCGTTGTTTTCTGCTTATATGGTCTTTGTTGGTGACGATAGCCTTTTTCAGAAGTGCTGCAAAGGTAGTAAAATCCTACTTCTGACGCCAGGATCATTGTGCGAACTGGTCTCGAACCAGTCGATGTTTCCCCAATACCCCTTGATATTTCTATACTGCCGCGGCCCTCTCAAACGCGCTCTGAACCGTTCCATGAGAAACCAGTTTTGATAAGATTCCAAGTTGTCGAGAGAGTGTTTGAACGTCTACAGCACGATTGGATACACAACGTTGTGCAGCCGACACGCGAGCATAAATACGATCAGCATTTACAGCCCCATCAAGCTGAACTTCTGCATGCATAGCGCGCCTGTAAATTTAAAGAGACTACTGTTCAGGAATAGGGATTAGATCTGGGGCGTAATCGCCTTCGCGATAGGCGTTACAAAATGCGTCCTCATCTCCAGCGTACACCGGATCATGCTCCACCAGTGCCGTGCGAATCAGATCCCAGGGCGTGGTAAGAGTAGCGGTGCCACCAGCATTCCTGGTGACCATGACGAGGTCAAGGCCTCGGTGCGCCGCAATGTTTTGTCCGCCAGCGCCCAGGCCTCCAAAGACTCCTACGTCATAGGTCTGCAGGCAAGAGTACGCGCCGTCATAGTTACAATCGGTGGACTCGCTGAGCGTGTGGGGAAACTCTTTCCAGACCGCCGGTGGCTGACAGTTTCCCAGTGGTGAAGGAAATTTGATGTCAAAACCAGGGAAGTAATAATTGCGATTGGATGCCACCCACGTCAGGTAACCATAGGCAGTATTGGCATCTTCAAAAGCCGGGTGAGTCATCTTGTAAATCCACTGCGAACTTACAAGGCGCTGTTGGTCCCATACGCCGTCGTGTACTAGCAATGTTCCGAGGCGGGCCATGTCGCGCAAGTTGGAATGCCAGGTGGATGCAAAACTCTCTCCCGTCCATGCGCTCATGTTCATGCCGAGGCGGTTGAATATTTCTAGCTGGGCAAATTCACCGGCCGTGGTTGTACCACTGAAACGTGCGCTGTCCTGCGCGATCACTTCTGCAACAACGTCACTCAGTCGATTGATTTCGCGGGAACCGCCGGCATCGTAGGAATAGATGCGCTGGCCGAACGCCAAGCTTTCATTGTATCCCAGCATCGCGAGAACGTGTGCAACCTGAGCGTCGGGATTGAAGCTAATATCATCGATCCAGGCATCCATGCGATCGGTGTCGCGCAGTGGCTTCGGTAGATCTTCGCTCATTAAAACTGCGCGCCCTATCAGAGTGGCTGCCAGCGTTTTAGTCGATGAGTAATTATTGACGGGCTCATTTTTTCCAGGCAGATCGGGACGGTAGAATTCGTGACAAAGCTTTCCATAGCGAACGATGGCGTAGGAAAACGGTGCGGTTTCATCAACGTTGGCGAGAATGTCGGGGTCCAGACCGCATTCTTCGATTAAAGCCTCCGTTGCTACCAGCTCCCATGGGCCGGCACCAGGGTCATTAAAGACCGCCAGTGCCGGGTCCTTCGTCAATGCGGAGGCGTCGTTGGCATTTTCCACGGAGTAGGTGCCACTATCGCCCCCACCTCCCCCACAGGAGGCAAGCACTGTTAACAGTGCGGCCGGGAGCGTGCGGACTAGAAATGTCCTAAAATCCATCATGAAATATACCTCAGAATTCACCGAGTATAGATCATATAATAGGCATGTCGATAGGAACTTACAGAGCGAACGAAAAGATAAAAGTTACGGTAATCCGGACAACTGCTTATACGCCACATCGTGCGGGCAGTGGCGGCGCACAAGGTGATCTAAAGGTGACGAAATGTCGGTTTTAACAAAAAAGGGCATCACTTGTTTGTAGACAAGTAATGCCCTTTGCTCGTTAGAAGCGTCTTCGAATCAGAAATAGGCCCTTACGCCGAAGATGACGTTAAGACCAATCTGAGGTGCCTCATCCTTAAGGTACGAAGTACTGTTACGGATATCCTCGTCCAACAAGTTTTGACCCTTCACGTACACTTGCCAATCGAATGAGTTATCACCAGGACCGGTAAAGACGACCTCTGCGTTTAACAGATCATAGCCCGGCGTCGGTGTTTCATAGGGAGCGACATTGTCTTGATCATAGGCATGTATCCACAATACATTGGCCGACCAATTCTGAAGATCCCAGTCCAGCCCCAGCGCTAAACGCTTTGGTGGCTGACGGGGTATGTCGTTGTTATTTTTAAGCTCACCGTCCACGATATCCCCGAAGCTGAACACCTGCCAGTGACCAGAGCGGTTGGTCTCAAAGTCATAGCGCACTTCGAACTCGCCACCAATGAATTCCGCGTCCTGCTGCAACCAGAACCGCACCGGCAATCCATCGGCCTCAAGATCTGTGCCCCGCTGATATATATAGTTATCAAACTGGTCATAGAAGACCGTAGCGCTTCCAGTAAAGCGACCAAACGCCACTCGAGCGCCGCCTTCAAAATGCACATTCGACTCCTTGCCGAGAGAAACATCACCCACCTCGAATACCTGCGTCGCAATGTGCGGACCATTGGCATAGAGCTCTTCCACGCCCGGTGCCCGCTCAGCGAAAGATACCGAGCCGGTCAGGTCAATCGTGTCACTGACGTTCCACACTGTTCCAGCGGAAGCGCTGAATGGTTGGAAGTCAGAGTCAGAGGAAGGACCTGTTGGACCCTCTTCTTCGACCAAGGTGTTAGGCACCTTGATCTTCACCTCCTCATAACGCAAACCCAGATCAACCTGCCAGGGACCAAAGTCGCCGCGCTCAATCCAGAAAAACGCAGTGGTTTTGGTATTGGTATTGGGTATAAAAGCCTCAGCACCGACAGCAGAAAAATTAAGGTCTGTGTACTGCAGACCAAAGACACCCTCCCAAGCGCCAAAGGCATTGTGCTTCAGTTCAGCGCGCGTATTGGTACTATCGCTTTCAAATACGGTACCAACCTCAGCACCCTCGAACTCGGTATGCTTGTAGTTAGTATCAACAAACCGCACCTTGAACTGTTGGAAACCAGGGAGCGGGTTGCTGCCGACCAGTTCGGCGTCAGTGCGCTCAGCGCGAAGGCGGATAGTCACGGGGCCTTCTTCCTCTTCCTCTCCTTCACCATGTTCCTCACCATGATCTTCGTCATGATCTCCGTCGTGGTCTTCGTCGTGGTCTTCGTCGTGGTCTTCGTCATGGTCTTCGTCATGGTCTTCGTCATGGTCTTCGTCGTGACCTTCTTCATGCCCGTGTGCATGGCCAGCACCGGGAATACCATAGTCGGATTTGTATTCATTGTAAGCAACACCAAAGCGCCACTCCTCACCAATCCAACTCAAGCCGATAGTGCCACCCTGATTATCTAGGAAGCTGTTTTCCAGCTTTCCGTTATCATCAGATTCGTCACCATGCTCCTCTTCTCCCTCGTGCTCGCCCTCGTCATGGCCTTCTTCTTCATGCTCATCCTCATCTTCGGGATACAGCGATGCTCTTCCGGGAATCTCATAGTCGTCGGTGCGACGGTGGAACCCATCAAGGTGCAATGCGAAAGCGCCTTGACCCAGATCTAGGCGCCCAGCGGCAAATTCTTCGTTAGCGGCTGTATTCCCTTGGACAGTAGCGCGCCCACTGTAGCCGTTTTCCGGAATAGCCTGCGGGATCGAGTTCGTTACCATATTGACGACACCACCAATCGCGCCGGAACCGTAAAGCAGCGAGGACGGCCCGCGTAATACCTCGATTTGGTCTGTTAGAAACGGCTCCACAGAGACTGCGTGATCCTGACTCACTGACGAGGCATCGCCGACCGCCATACTGTCGCTGAGTACTCCCACTCGTAGACCTTGTAGACCCCGAATGACGGGACGACCCACGTTTTCCCCAAAACTGGCGTTAGACAACCCCGGCGTGCGTGCCAGTGTTTCACCGATGGAGTTTGCAAGCTGTTGACGCAGAGCCTCTCCCTGCAGCACAGTGGCCGACTGAGACAAATCGTCCGCCGCGCGATTCAGAGGATTAGCTGTGACTAGAATTTCTTCTATATTTTCGTGCTGGTGAGACGCTGACGCCCCCACCTTGTCCTGCGCGACGCTGTAGCTTGCACACAGGTTTCCAAAAAGCGCCATCGCGACGCCATATCGCATTTTAGTATACATAAATCAACTCTCTCATAAATCACCCGCCAATGGCTCGGTGATGACATCTAAGGTTAAAACTGTCTTGCGTTTAAGCTTTTATGAGAGTGGTCGGGGGGGCACGGCTGGAGTAAAAATTAATGGGGCTAACGGGACGATCCCCGCTTGATTGAAACAGTCTCTGCACCGCATGGCTGTCGAGGTGGACGGCACTGGGGCAAGCCTCAACCGCAGCATCCAAACCCTGACCGATTACGCAGACAGAACAAACGCTTGGGGCGTCAGCTTCGAAGGCATCGTGGCTGTGCACAGACGCGATGCCCTGCGAGGCCAGCATCACTGCCAGCAGCACTAGCGTGCGAAGCCTACGACTAACAGTGTGAGAATCTAGATCCATTTATCGCCGTCTTGGTAAAAGGCCGCTGAGTGTATGCAACGGCGTTAGCATTGTCCAGCCTGTTTCGTGCTCAGGCTTTTCTAAGTGCGTCAATCTAAAAGCGGATCGAGGCGAACATGATCGCCTCAGCTTTCGCGCTCGGGTAATGTTTTTACTGCATCGATCCGGTCAGCAGTTTAGAGACAGCGTTATGGATGGATGCTTTCAATCCTAGACACACGACGCAACGTATCATATGATATGATATATCGTATCTTTTTTGAAGTACAAGTTCAATGGACGCAAGGCAATATCACAGGCAAGTAATGCAGCAATATCTGAAGACCTTCTCAGAACTACCGTAGGTATGGACCAAGCATAGACACTGACGCCAGTCTCTTTATCAACAACGCAGTGCTGAGCGGTCCACCGCTAACTTAGCAACACTGTTACCGATTCAACTGAACAATGAGGGAAATATTATGACTAGCGTTACCAACAGGCTGCCCGTGACCGTCCTATCTGGCTTTCTCGGGGCTGGCAAAACCACCGTTCTCAATCATGTATTGAACAACAGAGAGGGTCGACGGGTCGCCGTAATCGTGAACGACATGAGCGATATAAATATCGACGCGAGCATAGTACAAAACGAAGTGCAGCTTAATCACAGCCAAGAAAAACTGGTGGAAATGAGCAACGGATGTATTTGCTGCACACTGCGAGAAGACCTGCTACTCGAGGTCCGTCGCTTGGCCGAACAAGACCGGTTTGATTATTTAATGATTGAGTCCACTGGAATCTCGGAGCCGCTTCCAGTAGCGGAAACGTTCACGTTTGCTGACGAAGACGGCGTCAGCCTGTCTGACGTCAGTGAGCTAGACACCATGGTTACCGTGGTCGATGCAGTGAACTTTTTGATCGACTATGACGAGGCCAAGTCTCTTCAAGAAACAGGCGAACATCTCGGCGACGAGGACGAGCGGAGCGTTTCCGATCTGCTGGTTGAGCAGGTGGAATTCGCTGACGTTATCCTGATCAGTAAAACGGATATGGTGGCTAGTAATGTCCTGCAACGCCTCACAGCAGTGCTGAAAACGCTCAATACGGAGGCGGAAATCATCCCCATTGAGGCCGGAAAGGTGCCGATTGAACAGATCGTGGGGACCGGCAAGTTCAGTTTTGAGCGCGCTCAGCAGGCACCGGGCTGGCTGAAGGAGATGCGCGGTGAGCATGTACCAGAGACAGAAGAGTTCGGTATCGGCAGCTTCACCTTTACAGCCCGCCGGCCCTTTCATCCGCAGAAATTCTATAACTTCCTTCACGGCGAAGACATTCAAGGCAAACTGATTCGCTCTAAGGGTTATTTTTGGCTAGCCAGTCGTCCAGAATTTGCGGGACAGTGGAGTCAAGCAGGCGGCATGGCCCGCTATGGTTTCGCTGGCATGTTCTGGAAAGCGGTTCCACGGGAACGGTGGCCCGAGGATGAGGATTATCTCGCCTCCATTGAGAAGAGTTGGCAGGAGCCGTTTGGTGATATGCGCCAGGAGCTGGTCTTCATTGGTCAAAATCTGGACAGGGATAAAGTTGTCGACGCACTTAACAATTGCTTACTGGACGATGACGAGCTAATGGCTGGTCGCGAGCACTGGCAAAAGCTGCCTGATCCCTTTCCGTCTTGGGAGGGGGCAGCATAATGGCAGCGGCACAACACAGTAGCCACAGACCACCATCAGATACAAACACGCCCCGAGCGGTGTTTGGAAATTCGCCTGAGACGCTTGCACAGATCTACCGAAGCGATGTGCACTTGGCAGTATGGCAACGACAAAAAACGCCCTGTTTACCGAATGAATGGCGGCTCCGTAATGGCGGCAAACCCATCAGTCAGCGCACAACATTATCCTCTGCCAACGTGCGCAATCTAGAGGAAGCGGTGCCAGTGCTTGCCCCTTACCCTGAGTTGAGTGAGGACATCGGGCTACTGGCAGACATGTTTAGCTACCTTTTTGAGCTGACCGCTATTGGCCTGAGGATCGCAACACTGACACAGCCGATGTGCCCAAAATTCCATGTCGATAGAGTCCCCTGTCGCCTCATCACGACCTATGTCGGGCCGGGCAGTCAATGGCTGCCCCACCACTGCACGGATCGCAGCAAACTGGGTGCAGGCAGCGCGGGGCTGAGCGATGCGGAGAGCGGCCTATATCCTTCAACGGACGCGATTCAGACGCTGAGAGCAGGCGATGTGGCGCTACTCAAAGGTGAATCTTGGGAAAACAATGAAGGTGCAGGGCTTGTTCACCGTTCGCCCGCTGTAAAGTCAGGCCAACAGCGGCTGCTACTGACCCTTGATTTCGCCGTCGCCAGCGGCTAGCGAAAACGGCCTTGTCTCGGCGGTTGCGGAGTATACTTTTCACAATGATATATTGTATCATGCTTGCCGTGTTGCGGAGTGAGCAATGGATCAAGCCAATTTTCGCCGGATCCCGTGGCAAAGAAGGAACGGTTATGAGCGGCATACAATCTCAACGATGGCTACTGAGGGTGATTGCGTTAGGGCTAGTAGTGTTTGTACCGCCATTAGCTGCCGGTGCAACGGGCCAGCATGATGCTCATGTTCATGGTGTCGCAGAAATCACTCTGGCCGTTGAGGATCGCAAGGTCGAAATCGTCCTAATGGCGCCAGCCATGAGTGTTGTGGGTTTTGAGCACGAGGCGGCAAGCGAGGTTCAGGTGGACGCCGTTTCCAGCGCACGCAGACTGCTCAGCAATGGCGCTGCTTTGTTCAGTTTTAAAGGCGCACGGTGCGAGTTGCAGGAGGCAGATGTAGATGTGTCTGCCGTTTTTAATGGCGCAGAGACTGGTCATACAGGGCACGATGACCATGACACTCGTCAGTCCGAAGAGGAATTTTACGGGGGCGATGAGTCCCATGGGGGTGATGAAGGTGAGCAGTCCCACAGCGATATCAGCGCACACTACACCTTTATTTGCGCGCAGGGTGAGAAGCTCGAAGCTGTGCGCGTCGGCGGAGAGGAATTGCCTTTCGGGCTAGAGACCATCAACGCGGCATGGGTGTCCGATAGGGCGCAAGGCGCGGTCGAGTTGACCGCAACGAAACGGCTGATACCGTTGAATTAACATATAGCCTAGGTCGAAAACTAACAACAGTGAAAACACAGAGCATGTCCAACGATACAAACACGCTGCAGTCTATGGCCGATAAGGCATCCATTGGATTATCGGCCTTATGCGCATTGCATTGCCTTGCTCTACCCCTAGTGGTCGTTCTATTGCCGTCTTTGGTGGCGCTAGGGCTTGAGGACGAAAGCTTTCATTTGTGGCTGGTTATCGTCGTGATTCCGGTGAGCGCCTACGCGTTGGTTATGGGCTGCTCTAAACACCGTAGGGTGGGTGTGCTTTACACCGGATTTCTTGGAATGGGTATTCTTTGCCTAGCGCCCTTTCTGGGGCATGAGTTTTTGGGCGAATTCGGTGAAAAACTACTGACCTTGGCAGGAGCCGTGATAATCGCCGCAACGCATGTTAGAAACTTTCGACTCTGCAGGCAAAGCACTAGCTGCAACTGTCCTGAGTCAGGGTAGATGTCTGCGGGAATTTTTCAGGCTCTTTATTTGGATCCTAAAATATTTCCCGAGACAGGCCGACCGAATAAAGTCTGGGCGGCACATGATACTCATGTTTATGATCGGCCCTTCAAATTAAGTGTGATAAGAACCGGTAGAGCCATGGCATACAATTATGGGCAATGACAACCTCGCTATTCTTGCGGTTCCTACCAATATCATTACGGGGTTTCTAGGAGCAGGAAAAACGTCAGCCATTTTAAACCTACTAAAATGTAAGCCTGCTGGCGAACGGTGGGCAATCTTGCTCAATGAATTTGGTGAAATCGGAGTAGACGGCAGTATTGTTCAGGGGCAGAGTCACGAAGACGATGGCGTGTATATTCGCGAAGTGCCTGGGGGCTGTATGTGCTGCACCAGTGGACTACCTATGCAGATTGCACTTACACAGTTGCTGCGGCGCGCGCGACCCCACCGCTTACTCATCGAGCCAACAGGGCTAGGCCATCCGGTAGAGGTGCTGCAAACACTGTCCTCGGACTATAATCGCGATGTCCTCTCGATTCAAAAGACACTGACCCTGGTGGATGCCCGCAATCTTTCAGATGAACGATACACCACGCATGCCTCGTTCCTGCAGCAACTCTCGATTGCCGACATTATAGTAGCAAATAAGGATGACCTTTCCTCGGATAAAGACCGACGCGCACTACAGTCTTTCGTGAGAGGCGTTTGTCGACCTGACATGCAGATCGTTTATACCCAATACGGGCGCCTAGAATTAGCACTGCTATCGGGCGCCACCGGCACCGAAGTCGACCCCGGCATTGATGATGATCGAAAGCTTCAGCCGGTACTGGCAAGCGGCCTTCCGATTCCGGAGTGTGGGTACATTACTGCGATAAATGGAGGGGAAGGGTTCGAAAGTATTGGCTGGCGCTTCGGCCCTGAAAAGGTTTTTGACCGCGCACGCTTATTGACTTTCCTGCGCCGTCTTGATGTTGAGCGTATGAAGGCAGTCTTCATCACCAATGATGGAGTGTTTGCCTACAATATGACCCGCGATGCGTTAACGGAAGGTGAACTGGACGACTGTGAAGAAAGCCGCGTAGAGATCATAGCAGACCGAATTGAACCCGATTGGTTACACGATATTACAGCTTGCGTTGCCGATGAAAACAGAAATTAATCTTAATAGGGTTCGTAGTCCATCATCTGCAGAGAATAAGTCGACATCGCCATGTCATTCTCGGTAACTTGCGTGGAAAGCTTCCCTGATATCCACAACGGTGTAGACAACTCCTCTACTGTGAGTCCTCGAGGAGCGTCCACCAAAACAATCTGGTTGGGCGGGGGCGGTGGCATGTGCAGGCAGGCGCCGAAGTAAGGGACTAGGAAGAATTGAGTAATGACCTGATCCTCATTGAACTCAAGAGGAACGACAAATCCCGGAAGCCTAATCATTAGGCCATTCATTTCAGGCCTGACCTCGGTTGAAATCAGTGCCTGCTGATACGGGTCATCGCTGGCAGTCGCAATGGCGTTTTTGATATTGCTGTCTATCTGATCTTCTATTGAACCATCTTCGGTTTCTGAAATGTAAGCCGGCGGGTTCATAAGAATTTCAAGGACGTCCTCAGGTATAAGGTCTGGCCATACAATTGTCTCGAACTGCTGTTCCTCATCCTCATTCTGAGCCGCCAGACACTGCACTGGAAGCCAGAACAATACTGACAAAAAAACTGCAGTCACTGTCGCAGGACCGCACATTGGTAATCGCTTTATCATAGCTACTTCCTGAGGTGGAGATTGAACATGATTCGACAATGATATAACATATCTTATAATGAAATCAAAATACGTCTTCCGCTGTCCTGGTGCAATCTGACAATGATGATCGAGCTCGACGGGGTAAGCGTCACCCAGCCCAGTGCCCCTGATTTATCTATTCTGGAAATTGATAATTGGTCCGTCGCTGACAGGCAGACAGTATTCGTGCACGGTCCTTCCGGCTCAGGCAAGTCGACGTTACTCAATCTAGTCAGCGGTTTACTGGAATGCCGAGAGGGAGGCGTCTCGGTTCTCGGCGAGCGATTAGACCAAATGAGCCGACGTCGACGAGACCGTTTTAGAGCAAATCATATTGGATATGTATTCCAGCGTTTTAATCTTGTCCATTATTTGAATGCGATTGAGAATATTGAGCTTGCCCGGAGCTTTTCTGAGCGTGGCGATCGCAGGACAGGGGCAGATGCAATAAGGCCCCTTTTGGAGTCACTTAATGTGGCATCGCGAGAGTGGCACAAACCAATCTCTCAACTCAGTATGGGGCAGCAGCAGCGAGTTGCTATTGCAAGAGCACTGGTGAATCGTCCAGAGCTGTTGGTTGCCGATGAGCCGACCTCCTCGCTTGACCAAGACAACCGCGATACGTTCTTATCTGTTTTGATGTCGATTATTGAGGAGCATAAGATGACGCTTCTGTTTGTGAGCCATGACATGGGACTCGCCCAGCACTTCACTCAGGTGCAGGCGCTGAGCGAAATCAACCGAGTAGCGTGAGTCGACCATGTTTCTAAAAATTGCCATCAAGAGCCTGTTGAACCGCAAAGGGTCTGTGATTATGAGTCTGCTGGCTATCAGCGTGGCGATTTTCGTGCTTCTTGGAATTGAACACATTCGGCAGCAGGCCCGTGATAGTTTTGCCAGCACTGTGTCAGGCGTTGACCTTATCGTGGGCGCCAAAACTGGGAGTCTCAACTTGCTGCTTTATTCGGTGTTTCGCGTAGGCACACCTACAGACAACATTAGCTGGAAGGCTTATCAAGAAATAGCTGAAAGCAAAGATGTGGCCTGGGCGATACCTATATCATTGGGTGATTCACACAATGGCTACAGGGTGTTGGGGACGACACCTGACTATTTTGAGCATTTCAGCTTTGGCAACAAACATACGCTAGAGTTTGTCGAGGGTGAGGCGTTTGAGGGCGTTTTTGATGTTGTGCTCGGAGCAGAGGTCGCACGCACGCTTGGCTATGCTCTCGGAGACGAAATTACTCTCGCGCATGGCGTGGTGAGCACTAGTTTTAGCCTTCATGAGAATAGTCTCTTCACGGTCGTCGGTATCCTCTCTCCTACTGGAACGCCTGTGGACCAGACTGTCCATGTGCAGTTGCAGGGTATAGAAGCTATGCACGCTGGCTCCGAATCGGGCTTTGGAGGCGCAGCGAGTTACGATCAAAGTCAGTT
Organism: Halioglobus sp. Uisw_031; assembly: GCF_047729875.1. Lineage (NCBI taxonomy): Bacteria > Pseudomonadati > Pseudomonadota > Gammaproteobacteria > Cellvibrionales > Halieaceae > Halioglobus > Halioglobus sp. Uisw_031. The sequence continues at coordinate 2,325,096 of NZ_CP159826.1, forward strand.
GGAAGCGGACGAACTAGAACCCAAGAGCATCACCGCCTTTATGCTCGGTTTGAAATCGCGAATGGTGACCTTTCGTCTTCAAAGGGAGATCAACGACTATAGCGCGGAGCCGCTACTGGCGATACTGCCTGGCGTGGCGCTGTCTGAACTATGGCAGATGGTTGGCGTCTTCGAAAGTGTCCTACGCCTAATCTCAATGTTGGTCCTTGTCGCGGCTGTTCTAGGTCTTGGCGCTGTGCTGTTGGCCTCGGTGCGGGAGCGAAGTCATGAGATACATCTCTTGCGCGTACTCGGGGCTCCATCGTATTATCTGTTCTTCTTGATGGAGTTGGAAGCACTGCTGATTTGTCTGGCAGGTATCGTATTAGGCACAGCTTGCCTGTACTTATGCTTAGCGTTTTTGGGGGACTCACTTTTTGCAAATTTTGGACTGCATCTGGATGCGGGCGTATTTACCCAAGATGGACTGGTGATACTCTTTTTTGTTCTGGCCGCTGCGCTTACCGCAGCAGCGATTCCATCAATGAGGGTATACTCCCAGGCTAAGGCCTATAACGTGCAATGAGCAAGTCAAATGGCCTCGCGATTAAGTGGTCGCGGGCATGAGGAGTTAGTATGGTGAGAAGAAGCGTTTTCTTGATGACTTGTCTGGTATTAGCACTCGGCCCAGTTAAGGCCCTGGCGTGTGCTGGACACCTGTATCTCGACCCAGACGAGATGGGATTTTTCGCGGGTGCCGTGGTGCGGATGGTAGGATTAGCGCCACCAGAACCGATTTTCGAACTAGAGCATGTCGAAATGATCAAGGCAGTGGTGGGCGAAGAACGTGAGATCGTCGTTGAGTTCGCCAGACCATTTTTTTCTAAGGATGTGCAGTTGACGGTGACTGGAACTGAGAACATTAAAGTGCTTGACGAAGATTTTCCGCTCGAAGAGCGGGTAGGAACAGTTCGAATACGCTTTGAGGCGCTTGGCTCGGGCTTCGAAACTATGAGGTTTACCGTAACCGGGCAGCATAAAGGTGAAACAGTGCGAGAGTTTGGCCGAATCTATATCAGCGCAGATGATAAAGTAGATGCGCAAGACAACACGCTGCAGGTGAGCGGTCGCTAACCGTATGAGGAGTGATTGAAAATAAGCAGGGTCAATACAGCTGAGATACATGCAGTCGTTGACGAAGCGGAGCAGCGTTGCAGAGACAGGGGGGCTCGCCTTACTGTAAAGCGTAAGCAGGTGCTGTCGGGTCTTTTGTGCTCAGAGACAGCTTTATCTGCATACGAGTTAGTAGACTATTGCTACAAAGAATATGGGTATGCCATCCCAGCGATGTCGGTGTACAGAATTCTTGCGTTTCTTCAGAGTCAAAAGTTGGTGCACAAATTAAACCTAGCCAACAAATATGTCGCGTGTGCTCACATATTGTGCAGTCACGATCATGAGGTGCCACAGTTTCTTATCTGTGGGAGTTGTCAGCGCGTTGAAGAAATCAGTGTTTCCAAGTCAACGATTAAGTCCGTGCGACAAAGCGTTGAGGATGCCGGCTTCGATCTAGTCAGTCCGCAAATTGAGATGAATTGCCTCTGTCATGACTGCCGAGACCGTTAGCGTCTAACCTACTGAGACCCCTCCTCTATCGAGAGAATTCTAAGCCAAGCACAAGACAAGAAGCGAGCGCACTGACCCTGAGATCCCGATAATGTTCAGCGCCAACAACATGCCTCCCAAAATTGAGCAGATTGGAAACTGCAGCACGCTGATAAGTGCTGGAAAGTCACTACGTGTAACATGCGGCTTTACTAACCCAGGCCCGGCGGCAAACCAAAATCTCCTCGCGCATAAGGGCGCTCCGTGAAACCGGCCATCTGGATGGCTGGGCGGCCTTCATGAAATCTATCACTGCCCGATAAACTTTGCCGAAGACTGATCACACGGGCAACCGTGGTAGCATTAGAACATGGTTTTTTGCGTGACAAATTAGCAGCAATAATGAGGGCTTCGACTCGAGAGAACTCGATCGCTATCAACGAGCTAATTGAGGCTAGAGTTTTTCAGCTTTGTGTCCGTGGAAACAATTGTGATCGATTTATCCTGTTTCATCGATAAAGCCTGAATTAACGAAGCGCAGTAGCATCAACAAAAAGTCGCGCTAGGTGCCAACCCTCAATGTGCGTGTTAAACCCTAAAGTGGGAGATCTGAATCTCTTCCCCATAATCATCATAGTCTCCCATCGCTCGCATGCGACGAAACTCGGCCCAGGATATCGGTTTATAGCGCGCAGGGTTGGCGGGGGACACTGCCGGGGGGAGCGGCTCGACGATCGCAGTGTAGTCCGGGTTGCAAAAGTACGCTGCGCTGTATCTCGCGATCTCATTGCTCGCCCGAACCCGATGCAAGGGCGCGCGGTATTGTTCATTCGACCAGACCTGAAGCATATCTCCGATATTGATAGTCAGAGTATCCGCCACCGGTGTCACGTCGACCCAGGTGTCGTCTCTGAGCACCTGCAGGCCAGCCAGCCCGTCTTGCAGTAACACGGTAATGGCGCCAGCGTCTGAGTGTTGGCTTATGCCGTGCGGCCCGGCAGGGGCCGCATCGGCTCCAGCCAGTAAATCAGCAAGAGGATAGTGGTTCAGCCGGAGAAAACTGCTGTGTCCGCGCTGGAAGTGGCACTCTAAAGTTTCTCGTTCAGCGCCCAGGCTCTCGCAAAAAATTCCCACAAGTTGCAGAGCGAGCCGATGGCAGGCCAGCGCGTAGTCTTCAAGTATTGCTTGAAACCCTGGCGGCGATGGAGGCCAGGGCGTGGCTTCGTCTGGCGCATAATCGAAGATTTCCTTGCGGTCTCTCAGGTTCTTGGTGAGTTCCCTGTCGTAATAGCCGAAGGGGCTATCCATTGTGCGGGAGACACTCTGTTTGATGTCCAGTGGTAAGCTGAAAAAATCACGGCTTACAGCCTGCATTGAAGTGATTAGCTGCGCGTCAACGCCGTGGTTGGCGACGCTGAAAAACCCCCACTCGGCACAAGCGGTGGCCAGTTTTTCGATACTCTGTCCCGAAGTACCCTGTAGGTCGATCACTGGCACCATCGGACTACTCGCCATAATTGGTTGCTGAAAGGAAGATTGCAATTGTACAGCATTTACTCATTGTTAAGACCTCCATCTCTTTCGGCAACACGGCCTTCCAGCCAGTCCATGATTTCGTCATGCAGCCACGCCACAGAGGTGCCGCCAGAAACCAACGGTATGCTCTTGGGAAACTTTCCTTGAGCCGCGAGGTGGTAGGTGCCACTCTTCGAGAGCCCTACCACATTCATCACTTCTGTGACCCTTATCAACCGCGTTGTTTGAGTTTGAATTTGAATTTTTGTGATCGTCCTATTTTTTCACTTTTCACTTTATGTTTCTCCAAAAGTTCTAATGGTGCCTAACGGTTTTCACCGGACAGCTTTAGATTCTCGGGGATACAAAAAGGCTTTTCTGAGATTTTTTCATCTTAGACGAAATGAAATCGATGAAATTGATCGGACGATATGCTGCGAGCAGGACAGGTCGTCTTAGCTTATATTTTTTAATTCAAATATCGTTTTTTTAACCTAGTGAGGGCCAGCTTTGAGCCTCGGATTTTCGAGATAGTCAGCCCAGTCCTGCATCATCTTGGCTCGGCCATCTAGGTGTGCTGTCCTGTTGTAAGCTCTGCCATTGAGGGCTCGGACTGCGTGCGATGAATCTATTATGCAAAGGATTCCGTCTCAGTGACCACGAGAAGCTGTCAACCGAGTCTTAATTTGATGGTTGCTGAGGTTGCAAAAACAAATAAACCAATATAATCATGGGCTTGAATGATTAAATGGCGGAGCGGACGGGACTCGAACCCGCGACCCCCGGCGTGACAGGCCGGTATTCTAACCAACTGAACTACCGCTCCACGGTAGACTAACTCTCTCGAAAATGGTGGTGGGTGATGACGGGATCGAACCGCCGACCCTCTGCTTGTAAGGCAGATGCTCTCCCAGCTGAGCTAATCACCCCAAATCCGAGAAGCGCATTATAGAGATTCTAATTCAGCGGTCAATGCCTCGCCGGGGATATTGCGAATATAATCGGATTTTAAAAGTTATTGGTATTAGTAGTAAAATCTACACGCCGATCAAACGACTACTGATGCGCTTGCAAAAAGGGCAGCTAAATTCGACCCACACACCACAACCAGAGTAAATCAACATGGAAATTTATAAAGAGTTTCACTTTGAGGCAGCCCATCGCCTACCCAATGTGCCCGAGGGGCATAAGTGTGCGCGCCTTCATGGGCACTCGTTCCATGTGCGCTTGACGCTAGCGGGGGATGCTCCCGAGCCTGCAGGGTGGGTGATGGACTTCGCCGAACTCAAGGCCAGCTTCAAGCCTGTCTACGACCTGCTGGACCACCATTACCTCAACGACGTCCCGGGACTGGAAAATCCAACCAGCGAAAATATCGCGCGCTGGATTTGGAAAAAGCTGAAACCGCAAGTACCTTTATTGAGCCAGGTAGACATTCGAGAAACCTGTACCAGCGGATGTATTTACCGTGGTGAGTGAGTTTATCAGCGCTGCGGTAACCCGCGGGTAACACGCGCAAAAGGACTTGACGAATACAGATACGCTACCCATTCAGTGGTTCTGGAAACACCTGCTAAAGTGCTAGCTGTGATCACAGTCTTTCATGTGTCTCTGACGGCCGTAAAGGTTACCTCAAGTAGCGGGGGAAAAATGTTATGCACACACGGCGGTGCATAGGGCTGTTTCACGTAGTTAGCTTTTTATTTGCACTCAAACACTCAAGTAAACCTTGTAACATATTGTTTTTAAACGATAATGTATTATTGTATACTTTTTGACCAATCTGTAAAGAAGCGGGTATTACAGCATTTAAGGGCTAGCTAAACAATTTGTTCACCGAGTTATCCACAGAATCTGTGGAAAAATGATGGCTATGGGATATCTACAAAATCTCTCGAATGAAAAACCAACGACCTTGCAGATTCACGCTAGAGGGAGGCGCCCAAACCCTGACTAACGATTTGCTGCAGATAGTCTCGCAGGGCACGGCGGGTTTTCAATCTAACGCCCATCTGGGGGAACATGACCAGTGACACGACCAGGCGCATAATAAGGTCTGTTGCGATACCGACATCGAGCTCTGCACTAATCTCTCCCGCCTCCTGTGCCATACGCACGTGCGGCGGCCAGAAGGATAAACTCCGCTCATAAAACCGGGGATCGAGGAACATCATCGCCACGGTCTCCGGCTCGATTTCAGCCAGCGCGGCGAATATCCCTTCCTCCATGTCCTTGCGCCCCGATAACACCGACTGGGTAAGTTTGTCGACCAGTGTTTCTTCGTTTTCCAACCGCCCTTCTGTACGGTTAAGAAAGTGCTCCTGCCGGCGCCGGATGATGCCCTGAACCAGTGCGTCCTTGTCATTAAAATGCTTATAAATCGACCCGCGGGATAATTTGCCTACCCGAGCCACCTCGCCCATAGACGTACGACGTATGCCGAAACGATGAATACATTGCTCCCCGGCATCCAGAATCCGTGCCACCATCGGATCACTGTAGTGCAGTGCATTGAACTGTTCGTTCGACATTTAAAAGATTGCTACCTTGACCAACGGCTGACAATGAACAATAATCAATTTTTGTTCATTTGTCTATGCTCGCATCCTGTCTCTGCGCAAGAGCAGGTGCGGAGGTCCCAAACAATCGCTCAGACAGAAGGTTATGTACCATGGTCGAAAACCCAACCACCTATGACTACATCATCGTCGGCGCTGGCTCCGCCGGATGTGCCCTCGCTTATCGGCTATCTCGCGAGTCCAGCCGGCGGGTGCTCCTTCTCGAAGCGGGCGGCAAGGACAACCTTCCTCTGATACACATTCCGCTGGGCTTCGCCTTCTTGATGAAAAACCCCAAGGTCAACTGGTGTTACGAGACCGAAGCAGACCCCAATATGCACCACCGGCGGATTTCCTGGCCACGCGGTAAAGTGCTAGGCGGCACCAGTTGCATCAACGGCATGGTTTACATCCGTGGACAGCGTGAGGACTATGACGGTTGGAGTGCAATGGGCAATAACGGCTGGTCATACGATGAAGTACTCCCTTACTTCAAGCGCTCCGAGCACAAAGCGGAAGGTGCAGATGACTGGCACGGATACGGCGGCCCACTCTGGGTTGAGAACTTTGCCGATGATCAAAAAATGGATTTGGCTGACATTTTTATTGAAGCATCAATCCAATGCGACATCCCTTACAATGCGGATTTCAACGGCGCGAGCCAAGAAGGCGCCGGCTATTACCAGACCAATATTCGCAAAGGGAAGCGCCAAAGTTCAGCCCGCACCTTTTTAAAAGCCTGTAAAAGTCGTCCCAACCTCACCGTTGTCACCGGTGCACTGTGTGAGCGAGTTCTGATTGAAGAGGGTGAGGCTGTCGGCGTTGAATACCGGATCAAATCTAAAAAAGGCTCGCACGTGGAGCGCGCCTATGCTCGCGATGAAACGATACTCTGCGGTGGCGTCATTAACTCACCGCAGCTGTTAGAGCTATCAGGAGTCGGTGATCGACAACACCTAGAGTCAGTGGGCCTAGAGGCCAAACATCACCTGCCCGGAGTGGGCGAGAACCTGCAAGATCATCTGACTGTTAATGTGCAGCAGGGGCTGAACGGGGTGCCGACCTTCTTCGAGGAAACCCGCCCTCTAGCAATGGCTAAAAATATCTTTAAGTACCTGCTCAAAGGAACCGGCCTATTGGCACATCCGGCAGCACAGGTCGGCGTGTTCTTTCGCAGTACAAATGATGTTTCTAGGGCCGACTCGCAGATTCATTTCGCCCCTGCGGCCAGTGAACCCGACAGCAAGGGCAATCTAAAGCCTGCACCCGGCACTACCGCGACCGTATGCTACTTGAGACCGGAAAGCCGAGGCAGTGTGCATGTTCGCAGTAAGGATCCGCTGGCTTACCCGGCAATTCGTGCCAACTATCTGGACACTGAACACGACCGTAAGGCAATCATTGCCGCCTTCCGCCGAGTAAGGGAAATCTTTCAGGCCCCTGCCCTAAAACAATACCGCGGCGAAGAGTTCAGACCCGGTGCGCTGACACAGAGCGATGAGCAGATTTTGGACTATGTCCGTGCAGAGGCCGAATCGGTCTATCATCCGGTAGGAACGTGCAAGATGGGCTCTGACAAAATGGCGGTAGTGGACGATCGCTTGCGCGTGCACGGTGTCAAACGATTGCGCATTGCCGACGCCTCCATCATGCCCAATATCACGTCAGGAAATACGAATGCGCCGGCGGTTATGATCGCCGAAAAGTGCGCAGACATGCTGTTGCAAGACGCGGGCGTCAAAGTCACGCTGCCCCAAGGGTTAAACGAAAGCTCGAAACACAAAAAAGTGCAGAAGGCCGCGGCCGTTGCCATAGCGTAAGTGTATAAAGAGGAATCGAACATGAATGCATCACTAAAGGGAAGCTCTGTAGCCGCAGAACTGCACGTCATACTCGACAACCAGCGCCGTGCCTTTCATGCTGAAGGGCCTGTCGCGCTTGCCACGCGCATAGACCGCATCGATCGTTGTATCGCATTACTGGTCGACAACAAAGAAGCGATCTGTGAGGCGGTTAACACCGACTTTGGCTGTCGTTCAAAGTACGTCACCCTGATGACTGACATCATGACGTCTGTAGGCAGCCTCAAATTCGTGAAGAAAAATCTGAAAAAATGGATGAAGCCGGAAAAACGGACCCCGTTTATGCCGATGAATTTTCTTGGCGCAAAAGCACAGGTGCACCATCAGCCTAAAGGCGTGGTTGGCATCATGACGCCGTGGAATGTACCCGTGAATATGATTTTTAGTCCACTGGCGGATGTACTGGGCGCAGGAAATCGCGCCATGATTAAGCCTTCGGAGTTCACCCCGCACACTGCTGACATCATGCACACGTTGTTCGCGCAGTATTTTGAGGAGTCGGAAATCACCGTTATCGCCGGTGGGCCGGAAGTCGGAGCCGCCTTTTCTGCCCTGCCGCTGGATCACCTGATCTTTACCGGGGCCACCAGCATTGGTCGACTGGTGATGCGCGCCGCCTCGGAAAACATGGTACCCGTTACGCTGGAGCTAGGCGGCAAGTCGCCAGTGATTGTTGGCGAGGATTGTGACATTCATCTGGCTGCGGAACGCATCATCACGGGCAAGGCTATGAACGGCGGTCAGCTCTGTGTCAGCCCGGATTACTGCTTTGTACCGCACAGCCGCATGGAGGCCTTTATTAATCGCTGCAAAGCGGTGATAGCAGAACAGTACCCAACCATTCAGGATAACCCTGACTTTGTCGCGTGCATCAATGAACGCCACTACGATCGCGTGAAGGGCTACATTGATGAGGCTTCTAGCAAAGGTGCCAGAATTATTCCTCTGTGTCCGCCCGGAGAAGCCTTTTCCGAGCGTGACGAGCACAAGATCGCTCTGCACCTAATCGTCAACCCCGACGATGATCTTACCTGCATGCAGGATGAAATTTTTGGTGCCCTGCTGAACATCAAAGCCTATGAAAAGCTAGAGGACGTCATTGACTTTATCAATGCTCGCGAACGACCACTGGCTTTGTATTACTTCGGCAAGAATAAAACAGAACAGGACAAAGTGATCAACGAAACACTTTCCGGGGGCGTTGCGGTAAACGCTATCGCCCTACACGTCGGCTGCGATGACTTGCCTTTCGGCGGCGTTGGCCATAGCGGCATGGGCAACTACCGTGGCCGTGACGGCTTTCGCACCTTCAGCCACGCCCGCGGCGTCTACCGAGAAGGCTTTGTGGACATGGCGAAACTGGCAGGCACCCTACCCCCCTACGGGCAAAAAATAGGCAATATGCTGGAGTCGCAGATCAAAAAATAGCCCTTGATGCCGGCGCTCTAGTGTAATGTCGGGTCTCTTTCTGACACCACAATAGACTGTAATTGCTTGCCAAGCATAATGACGAAGCCCTGGCGTCGCTCCACTCCCTCGTAAGTGTAGTCGAACCGATATTGTCGCCAAATATGCCAGCGGCCACGGTCACCCCTACTGAGAGACATGCGCTGTATATGCACTGACTGATCCAACAATTGGAATTCGTCGCGCTTACTGGCGTGCACAACCGACTGTAAAGCCAGTTCCCGCACTCGCACCGCCGCTAAAAAATACATGCACAGCAGACCGAATACTAGCAAGCTTATGACTTCGCCTAACGTAAAATACACGCCAACTCTTCTCTTTTGATTTTATTTCGCAGGCGGTAGCATACGTGGCTTTAGGGGGACAAGAAAGCGCTCCACGATCCCGTTGAACAGCTGCGGTTTTTCCGCGTGCAACCAATGGCTGCAACCGGACATGACTTTTATTGACGCCTCGGGGAAAAGCCGCTGAATCACAGGCCAATGTGCTTCTAAAATATAATCTGACGTGCCGCCTTTAATGAACAGCACTGGCCCCAAATAGGACTGCTCAACCGACGGCGCTGCCAGTATTGATGAGTAGGACCTCCTAAGGCCCTGCAAATCAAAACGCCAGCGCAATATTCCCTCGGCATCATGCCGCAGGCTCATTAACAAGAACTGTATCAACGCGTCCCCCTTTAAGTGCTGCGCCATGAGGTCAGCAGCTTGCTGGCGACGGGTACAATGTGCGGCATCTACCTCTCCAAGTGCAGCAAAGACAGCATCGTGATGCGCCGAATACTTCACTGGTGCAATATCCGCCACTACCAGCGACTCGACGCGTTGTGGATACTGCAGAGCTAATTGCATGGCTACTTTGCCCCCCAAGGAATGACCCACCAGATGCGTCTGGGCTATTCCTGCTGTATCCATCCAGTGCTGTACGCTCTCTGCCATTGCCGATAAACTCGGATTTTTCAGCCATTCAGATCGTCCGTGGCTGGGCAAATCAATACTGAACACGGTGAACTTAGCGCGCAAGGCGCGCGCTAATCCACCCAAGTTACCGCCCGCGCCAAACAGGCCATGCAACAACATAACCGCCGGACCCTCGCCTATCTGCTTCACATACAAATCCAGCGCCATTTAATATCGTGTCCTGCAGTGGATTTTGTTAACATATGGAATAATACAACAATAGTGAGTTAAGCATGCGTCGATTACACACTTTTTGCCGATACGGTATTTTTTTTGTTGGTGCTGCTCTGCTAGGCGCCTGCAGCGGGACACCGACCTACAATCCAACCGTCTTTCCCGCCTCAATCGACCAGGCGCGCCTCGATGCCCACCCAATGAAAACCGTCGTTATCACACATGTGAATCTCGGCTCACAGTCACGCAACTATTTAGAAAAAGAGGCCCCACGTATCGATGCGCAGGTAACCGAGTATCTCAGGGACAATGGTTTTACTGTCCTGCCGCAGCGCGAGTTTGAGCAACACTGGAATACCGCAGTGCGCGCTTTTGGCAATCCGGTAGACCCAACCAGTGGCAAGGTTAACACAAAGACTTTCGCTCAGATCATGCATCGTGTGCGGGACGAATTGGCCGAGAGCTCAAACATCGATGGCTTTATATTTACTGACCTGGTCGAAGTCCAGGAATCGTTCAGTGGTGGCATGAAACATCTAGCGCGCTGGGATGGCGTGACTCGTGCGCCCACCATGCAGGGCCCCGGTGATGGCGTCAGTGCCAGTTTCGACTGGAGCATGATGGCAGCAATGGTCTCTTTGAAAGTGACCATCTATGACGCAGAATTGAAACCTGTGTTTCACGGTCGCGGTGGAATTGATGCCACCGATGCTATCGACAGCCGTTCAACCAAAGGGCGGTACATACGGCGCCGCAATATTCTGGAAAACGAAAGTAATATCATGGAAGGCATACAACTCGCCTTCTACCCGCTAATCGCGATGGAAGACTGGCCAGGAAACCCCTAATTACAGCGCCCTGAATATCGGAGCATCGTCATGAAAAAAACTGTTTTACTCATCTTAGTGGTTTTGCTGGCAGTGCTCATCGGCTATTTTTGGCCCGCGTCATCCTCTGAAAAAATCGCTAAAATATCCAACCCAAGCGCCGAGCGCGACACTCAAAGTGGCTCAGTGATTGGCAGTGAGGATCCTAACAATACCTATGTTTGGCTAGGCATTCCGTTTGCCGCACCGCCTGTGGCAGATTTGCGCTGGCGTTCGCCACAACCGGTAAAACCCTGGACAGAAACACTCGGAACGACTGCGTTTCGCGATGCCTGTGTACAATTGTCCGGACCGCTAGACGGCCTTCCCGACGACAGCGGCGCCGTTGTCGGCAGCGAGGATTGTCTCTATCTCAACATCTGGTCACCCCGTGACCACAGCAGTTTTAACGCAGAGAAGCTTCCGGTGATGGTCTGGATTCACGGTGGCGGCAATACCATCGGTACGGCGAACACCTATGACGCCAGCTTGCTGGCAGGTAGCGAACAGGTCGTCGTGGTGACGATCAACTATCGGCTGGGATTTTTCGGCTGGATGAGTCACCCCGCGCTGCGCACGCCCGACCGCAACGCGCTGGATGCCAGCGGCAACTATGCCAACCTCGACATGATTGCGGCACTGCAATGGGTCTCCGATAACATCGCCAACTTTGGTGGCGACCAAAACAATGTCACGATTTTTGGTGAATCGGCCGGAGGCCGCAATGTGTTCTCGCTGATGGCATCTCCTCTGGCAAAGGGACTTTTTCATCGAGCCATTGCACAAAGTGGATCTGTAGGTACTACGCCCCTGTGGCGCGCGGAAAACTTTCATGGCGATACACAACCTGGGCAAGCACTGAGCTCGCGCGAATGGCTGTCTTTGCAGCTGCAAAATTCGGGGCGCGCTAAAGACAGCAAGGCTGCCCGCGCCGCACAGATGTTAATGTCTGATGAAGAAACACGCGATTTCATGTATTCGCGCAGCCCGCAAGAAATCTTAGAGGGTGTATCGGGCGGTGCAGGCATGTATAGCGCGCCACAGAGTTTTCGTGATGGCACCGTACTGCCGCAAGACACACTGTACACAGTGTTCAGTGACCCCTCGCGATACAACAGCGTCCCTCTAATCACAGGCACCAATCGGGACGAAGCGAAGTTATTCCTGGCGCAAGACCCCGAGTTCGTCGAATTGCGCTTCGGATTTTTGCCGCGCGTCAAAGACCTGCAGGCATATAACGAACTCTCTGCTTATCTCACTGACAGTTGGAAGGCGATGGCGGTAGACGGTATCGCCGACATCATGGCCGCCAATAGTTCAGAGCCGGTTTTTGCCTATCGCTGGGACTGGGATGAGGGCGGCAAAAGCTGGCTTATCGATTACAGCGAATTGCTCGGCGCAGCACACGGTCTTGAAGTCGCCTATATTTTTGGCGGATTCGACGGAGCCATCGGAGCACCGGGCCTCTATACTGATAACAACATTGCAGGCCGTGACTTATTGGGCCAGCAGATGCGCAGCTACTGGTCTGAGTTTGCCAGCACAGGCGCACCAGGGAATGGCCGCAGCGGAGTTTTGCCGCAGTGGCGTGCCTGGAGCAACGCTGGCGCCAATCTCATGCTGCTGGACACTGCCCGCGGTGGAGGCCTGCGCATGGTGAATGAACCTATGACGGTGGCAATGCTGAAAGAACGCATAGCGCAGGACCCAAACATCACCGATCTCCGTTCGCGCTGTGCGCTCCACGTACAACTCTTCCTACTCGCTAACGCCGGTGACGACGTATGGAATGAAGCGGACTACAACGCACTGGGCTGCGCACAATTCAACCCATGGGGACTGGAAGTAGAACGCTAGAAAAATGCTTGATCAATCCTGCGGCTTGATTAGATACTTCTCTCCAGTCGCTTGCTTGCCATAAACCGCCATTGCCTCTAACGACAGCGCCTCTGCAAGTGACACCTCTTTAGTGTAATGGCTGGCAAAGGTGGTTTTTATTTCGGCCGCCACTTTGGCGCGCATTTGAATACTTTTTTCGATGCCCACCTTCTGCAGAAACGGTGTCAGCAGGAAACCTGATAGGCTCCAAGAAAATCCGAAATTGCGTGTCAACGTCGTTGGATTTCGATCGAGACCACCGTAGATATACACCTGTTTAAATACGTCACTGCCATAACCGTTGTACTCAGTCATACTGCGTAACGCCGCCGCTTCCATACAGGAAAGAATCTGGCCGGCCAGTTTACCTCCACCGGTCGCATCAAACGCCAGGGTCGCGCCGGTTTCGGCGAGCGCGTCTGTCAGGTCATCGTAATAGCTGTCACTCGTTGTATTAATGATGTATTTGGCTCCCATAGCCTTGAGTATCGCTTCCTGCTCCACCTTGCGGACGATATTCACTAGCGCTACGTCTTCGTTCATGCAGATACGGTTTAACATCTGACCAAGGTTGGACGCCGCTGCCGTATGCACCAGCGCGGTGTGATTCTCCGTTCGCATGGTCTCTACCATCGCCAGCGCCGTAAGCGGATTTACAAAGCAGGAAGCACCCTCTGCTGCGGTTGTACCGGCCTCCAACTCGAGGCACATGAAGGCATTGACGCAACGGTACTGACTGTACATCGCCCCACCGATGATGCCCACGCGCTTACCGACTAACGCCTGCGCAGCGTCCGATGCGCCGGCGCCAATGACCGTTCCAGCCGCCTCATTACCAACGGGCATCGACTGACCAATTCGCCCAGCGACCATCTTCATCAGCGCTGCGGGGATATCGGCGGTGACCACCGGCTGCTCTGCCGTCCCGGACACCCTTATCGTGGTCAAATCTGCAGGGCCGAATAGCAGCGCCAAATCAGACGGGTTTAAGGGTGTAGCTTCAACCTGCACCAGCACTTCATCAGGGCCAGGCTCAGGAACAGCCATATCAACCAGTGTGATTTCAAGCGTGTGGTCTTCCTTTACGGTGGAGCGAAGCTGTAATCCGGTTTTGGTCATTTCACTATCCTCTAATCTTTAATGTCATTGTTGAAATTTTGCATCTAAAGCATCCCCCGGTCATCACCATCAGACTACAAACTGCACTGCAGTCTTTCCAGCAGAGCGGCCAACAGTAGACCGAGTTTGAATTTTTATCTGGTGATACTGCTATTTTTGAGGTGCAAAGCACATCAGGTAACTGAACGTTTCAGGCAGCAATACAGTAGCAGCTCTCTATCGCAATAGATCGCCCGTATCAAAATTAACCCTCAGACTAAATAAAACTCGATAATCAGAGCCTGTATTGCCACCAACGTCTTCACGCTCACCCCAGAGGAACTCGGTTCCTAACAGAACATGATCCACTGGGTAATGGAGCAAATTAATCTGTGCGATCTGCCCTCGTTTAAACTCTGTATCCATCTGTCCGCTACTAGTATCAAGGTCAGTCATAGACCACCCGAGCGTCGTCGACCAGCGGGTATTCCAGTAGTGCTCATAATAGGCACTAAGGCCCGCTAGAGGCACTGCCTGTGCGCTGCCAGATGCGTCAGGCGCGATATCAATGCCACCGTCATTGATATAATCGCCAATACCTTCACCATAAACCAATTGTACCTTTAGATTATCAGAACCCCAGGTATTGATGACGGCACTGGTGTTAACGCCCCATCCAACCTCATAACCTTTTGAGTCATCGCTCTTGCGCTGATAACCGAGTTTACGTGCAAGACCCGCCACCTGAAAATGCCCAAAACTACCGTTCTGACGGTAACGCACCCCAAAGTCAGGGACATCGTTGTAGGGCGTGAACAATTGTTCCCCACGGGATTCAACCGACAGACATTGGGGTGACGGATTTGGCACACCGCAGTTTTGCACACTGCGCCCTTCTCCGACGGTCAATGCTGTATTAGGGTCTTCGATTGAAATAGAAAATTCATTGTCGCCCAAAGGCACCGTGTAGCGCGCCTGCTGATTGCGATAAGCGATTAACCCAGTAGGACCCCAATAATCGAGCAGATCCGGCACGACATCCGGATCCATAAAGTTGGACGCAATCTCGCCCATGCCAAAGTTTTTATAAGTGGCCCAAGCGTTGCGCAGGTGAAGTACCGTTTCGCCCTGCTGGGAACCTAGGCCGAACAGATCCCACTCAAATTTATAGGTGATGTCCTCACCATAACCACCTTGAATGCCAATAAGTGAAGAACGCACACTGAACAAGGATTTACCGTCCTGCCCGTAAGCACCACTGGTGGTGGAAATCGTCGTCGCTCTAAGCGTATCCTCCCAGTCGGGGGCTACCCTTTTAAAGTCATAAATAGCGTCTGTTTGCACGTACCCATAGATGCTCACCGACATTTTCCCCGGCGGCTTCGTGTCCGGCGTCGCCACGCTTGCGGGCGCGGGCGGTTGCTGTGTCGCGATCACCTCCGTTGCTTGTATTAACACGCCAGGCTTGCCGGCCTTCAGTCGTTGCAGCTCTGTCGCCATAGACTCCAGCAGCCGCTGCTGCTGCTGCATCACAAGCTTCTGCTGGTTCAACTGCTGTTCCAGCGCTGCAATCCGCTCTGTTTCTGTAGCTGCATCGACGGCGAGCGCGGATGATGCAAGCAGGATAGCTACTGGCAAACAGTATATTCTGCGTCTCGCCATTTCCCTGCCCTCGTCTGAATCACGTTTTATAATACGAAAAGTACCTACCAGGCCTTCAGTCTGCGCCACCCCTGAAGCAACCCCCCTAGGGTCACTCAGTAGAGAAATTGACTTGCCGTTCGCGGCACCTAATCTAACTCAGAAGCGCCATCAACCCTCGCTCAATACACCACATTGCCGACAAGGAACCCAAAATATAAACCGGTATCGGAAACAATTTATCCTGCCACGGAGCCAATGGCTTCCTGATCACGAACCAGACGGCCCACACCACTAAGATAAACGCAAGTTGCCCCACTTCGATACCAATATTGAAAAACAATAGCGCCAGCGGAACATTGTCCTGCGGCAAACCCGTTTCAGCCAGTGCGCCCGCAAAGCCCATGCCATGCAGTATGCCAAAGCCACCGGCTAGCCACCACGGGTGGCGCCAAAGCACGTCGTGCTTTCCCATTCGCGTCAATTCCACTGCAAGGGCAAAGATACTCAGCGCAATCGCAAACTCCACCCATGCGACCGGATAATCAAGATAGCCCAAGGTAACAAGTGACAATGTGATGCTGTGCCCCAGGGTGAAGGCCGTAATGGTCCAAAACAGCCGACTTCCACCGCCCACCAGCAAGAGCAAGCCAAAGACGAACATCAGATGATCGAAACCCGTCCAGATGTGCTCCATACCCAGGCGGGTATAGTTCCCCGCAACGTCGCCAGCAGTCGACTCAGCAGGCACTACAAATTCTGGCCGTTCCGCACTGAGCACCTGTTGGTACTGACGTCCGTCAAGCAAGCTCACCATGACTATTGCCGATGCTTGACTGGCACCTAGCCCTGAAACACCCAGAGTCTCGCCAACCAAACCCTCTTCTCCCAGCATCAAACACTGTAACTGCCAACTCGTTACAACGCCGGTGTCTTCGAGCTGCGGAGGACTTGCGCTTACCGCCTCGCAGGCTTCCGGCCACACCGGTTCCAACGGCACATTACTGACACCCTGGGCCGGTGTCTTCCACACCATATTGTACTGCTGCGGGGCAGTCTCGATTACCTTCAGCAGTGAAGGTGCGAAACGGTGGCCATGAACAGCCTGTATTGCACATACGCCCAAAACAAGCGCCAACAAGATTCGCATTTTCTTCATTGCCTGATCTCGTAATTTTCACGCGTCGCATGAATGCTATTTCGCAGTGCGGTTTCTCTAGCGCGGGACTCCAGGTCGCGCTGCAGTTGCAACCGAACTTCGTCAATAGTGGCGTCTCTGGAAGGCTCTAGCTCACTGATCCACACGTAGTGTAGTCCGTAAGTAGACCGCACCGGACCGACCCACTGCCCAGGTTGCGGATCAGTTTTTTGAAGATTTTCTACAAAAGAAGCACCAAAGTGGCGCGCCAACTGGTCCGGCGTTTGCTCCGTGAACTGGTAGCCCGGTAAAAAAGGCGAACTTAATTCTCGCGCCTGATCTGGCGTGAGGTTTTGCTCGTTGATTTGTGCAATGACAGCCTCAGCCTCAGCCTCTCGCTCCCGATTAAAATAAATATGTTCTATGGAGTAGCGCTCAGGTCTGCGCAATTCTTCTTTACGCTGATCGAACTCGGCAATGATTTCTGCTTCCGTTGGAGGACGTGGTGGGTTAGCGGCCAACAGCAGTTGCTCCATTACTTGAATCATCCGCCGCTTGATCACTTCATCACTAAGATGCAGACGCATTTCCAGCGCAGCCTCATAGAGCTCTTGGTCAGTTTTGCCTTCGGACATTTGTAGAAAACGCATATTGAGTAATAGACGCTGGTATACCACCGTATCGTAAAGGTGGAGATCGAGATCGATCGCGCGCTGGAACAACATATCCCTATCCAGTTCCGCCTCTAACATTCGAGTCTGCTGCTCCGGCGTGGGCAACCGACCAACACTGGCGAACCATTGCTGCTGCAATGCGTCTATGCGCGCCTCGCTCAGCGGCCCAACCACCGGCTTAGGCTCGGGCAGGAACACGCCCTGCAGATAAAACAGCAAGACGCCCAACACAATAAAATGTACCCAAGGGCGATTAAGCCGGGCAAAAAAAGTCATCCACTACTCTCCAGAAACTGCGACGTGACAAAGAGTGACTGCTGGCCTGCTCAAAGCTAGTCTTCGTATACGGCCTTTGTCTTATTCATTTGCGCCTGAATGCCAGCCGCCAAATCTACCTGACTCATCATGCCAGAGTTCCATGTGGCAATATAGTTAAGACCTTCAGAGACACTGTGGTCGCGCGAGTAGAGCATCATTTCCTTGGTACCGCGCATTGCCAATGGCGATTTCGCAGCAATCGTTCTGGCGATGGCAGTGACTTCACGCAGCATAGTCTCCTTGTCTTCAAAGACCTTGTTCACAAAGCCCACCTCTTTAGCCTCTTGTGCTCCCATATTACGACCGGTATAGGCGAGCTCTCGCACCACGCCGTCCGGAATAATCTTGGGTAAACGTTGCAACGTCCCTACATCCGCAGTCATACCGAGATCAATCTCACGGATGGAGAAAAAAGCGTCCTGCGTGGCATACCGTATATCAGCACAGCAGGTCATATCCACCCCGCCACCAATACAGGTATTATGAATCGCAGCCAATACTGGCACACGACATTTCTCTATGGCGGTGAGATTAGCCTGCAGACGCAGAATAGTGCGCCGCAGTGCCTCAGCACGACGCGAGGCCTCAGAAGATTCGCCATGCAGGTTGCCAAACACACTCAGGTCTAAACCAGCACAAAAATGTTTGCCATTGCCTGCCAAAATGACGACGCGCACGGTAGGCTCGTCATCCAGCCACTCGAAACACGCTTGTAGCTCGTTCCACATGGCGCCATTCATGGCATTTGCCTTGTCCGGTCGATTCAGATTAACGGTGGCAACCTGTTGCTCGATTGACACTTCTAAGGTTTCAAAATCAGGCAGCATAGGTCATTCTCTCAGACTGGCTTTGGGGGAGTCGGCACTACCAAGTTGATACAAAATGAGTCATATCCAGTGGCGGTATCATTTTAGCAGATCCATTGCGCGAGCCAATATAGAGAAAAGCAATGATCTCTTCATCTTCAGCCAGACCGAGACCGCTCATCACCGCACGATCATATGCCGCGGCTCCCGTGCGCCAGATGCCGGCGAAACCCGATGCTTCAGCGGCTAATAATAAAGCCTGCGCGGCGCAGGCGCCGGAAAATCGTTGTTCTATAGGTGGCACTTTCGGATGCAAAGCCACCTTAACAACGGCCACTACCAACAGCGGTGCCCTCAGCGGCGCATTACGCGCTTTGGCAAGCGCCGCCTCATCCGCATCTGGATTACGCAACAATAGACAACGCTCCAGCAATTCCCCAAACGCCACACGGCGTTCTTGTCCGATCGTGACGAAGCGTGACGGCCGCAGCCAGCCATGATCGGGCGCGCGCAACGCAGCGCGAAAGATGTGTTCTAGTTCAGCAGCGCAAGGACCCGGGGCTGTCAGTTTAGGAGAGGAATTACGCTGCTGTAGAAACTGGAGAATATCGCTCATGAGAATATGCTGCTAACAATTGATAAAAGAATTATAACAGTATTTGAAGGCTATGTTGCACCTTCCCATCCGAGACCTCAGTCCAGCACGCCGACGAGTATATTGACAAAGCCACGCGCCTCTTCGATTTTATCCCAATTGTCACACCAGACGGCTAGTTCCTCAGAGCTGCTGGCAATGAGGCAGTGTTCAATATGGTCAATTATCCAAAAAGGTTGGTCCAGCGTTCCCAGTAACTCCATCAGCGCCCGGCCACTGGCGCCTGCCTGACGCAAGGAATGGGGCGTCAATTCAACGATAATTCGAGGCTTGCTCTCCAGGCCAACCAGCAGCGGCATCAACCCTTCGATGACTTGAAACTCAGACCCCTGCGTATCAATTTTCAGCAGGTCAAGTTGCTCTATACGTCCTGCAAGATAATCACTGCCCCGCTGCAAGACAATAGGCACGCTATTACGATCTTCATCTCCCATATACACTTGATGATCGCCAAGGTTGTCCTCGCTGAGAAACAGTCGTCCTTCACCTGCTGTGTCTGATAGGGCCGCTTCGACTGCCACAATATTGCCAGCAAAGCCGTTGAGTTCGGCATTAGCACACAGCAGGCGGTAGTTATTCGGATCAGGCTCAAAGGCAAATACGGCGCCCTGTTCACCCACAACGCTGGCGGCGAGCACGGAAAAGTAACCAATATTGGCACCGACATCGACGAACACATCACCAGGATGGAGGAATCGTAACAGCAGGGAGGTCTCGTAAGGCTCCCATATTCCGTCTTCCCGGATGCGGCGCGAAACATGCTGGTCCTGCGAGCCATGAACATGCAACTGCAGGGGACACGGTAATCCGGGGACACGTAAATCAATTGGAGTGGTAGAGTTCAATAGGGAGTGCCTGAAAAAAACGTTTAGTCAATCTTCATATCATCATAGGGAGACACCTGATCCAGCCGCACCGTATGCGGACCGATGGTCAGCTGCTGTGCGCCTACCTTGACATCACCATCACCCAATACGCCGTGGTCGAACTTATAAACCGGGCTGATGGTGCCAGCAATCATACCGTCATCATAGGCCTGCTGTCGCTCCCGCACGCGCTCGTTGGCCTGCTCCCATTTTTTCCACGCCTGCCCGGAATACCGAGTCTGCAACATCCGCTGGGTTGCCAGGGGGCTCATCAGACTCGCCGAGGCATTGTTGCCGCCAAAACCTTTGGAATTAATAATCGCGTATTTCTGCTCCGCGGTGTCCACCTCGCGGTGTTCAGTACTAAAAGCCAGATGATCCTGCCGCACGTCTGCCGCGATCGCATCAATCGTGGTGATGCCAGGCAGAATACCGTGGTGCCAGATGCCCAGCGTAGTGCTGATTTGATCACCCGCTGCTGATCCGATCGAATGCCCCAAATAACACTTCGCAGCAATCACCGGCCATTCATCTATGCCGAACGCCTGCGCTGTGCGGCTGAGGATTTCGGCCTCGGAGACACGGTTCTGCGGTGTGCCGGTCCCGTGTGCCTGCACCAGCCCGCCCCGTCGTAGTGCCTTGTCTCCAATGATCGCCCGAGCCGCTGCCACCGCCTTGGCCACAGTAATGTAGTTACCCACACCCGGACCGGAAATCGATTTCTTGTGTCCGTCGGCATTAACAAACACATCGATGGCCGCACCGAAAACAGTGGCCCCCAACTCCATGGCGAGTTCGTCATCAAATAACACGACCATCTGTGAAGACTCGGCAATGGTGAACCCACAGTTTTCGGCAAAAGGTCGACAGGCTCGCCGAAAATCACATGCCTCTCCAAGCTGCAGGCCATCTAGATTGCGCAGACCTTTTTCTGTTGCCAGAGCACCCATGGCGGAATAGCCCTCCAGAATTTCCGGCGTGATTGGCGCCTCTGCTGCACCCACAAAAACCACCCGCGCTCGGCCGTTGCGAATGTCGTCAATACCGTGCCGCAGGTTGTACAGGAATGAAGCACACGCACCCAGGCTGGCGCCAGTTGACCCGAGACTGCCCAACACATAGGCGTTAATAAAATCCGCAGGCATCTCGGCAAAGCTTAGTGGGCAGTACTTTGACGTCACACGCTGGCCGTTATACCGCGATTTGATCATCCCACCCGCGCCCGCACCGTCTAGCTGTCCCATAGCACTGCCGGCATAAACACTGATCTGGTCCGGCGCGACTCGACTGCTGATCGTCTCCCAGTCCAATCCGATACTGCCCAACGCGTCAGAAGCCGCATAGACCGTCATCTGGAGTCCCCGCGGATGGTTACGCGAAGGATAGAGCGTTCCAGGCTCGAAACCGCTAGGCAGCTGGCCCGCCGATTTCACATCAAACTCACGGTAAGTCGGCAGCAGGAAGTCCTGTTGGCCAACGATCTGCACATTGACATGCGTGACAGAGGTACCCTTTACCACCCAATGGGGCGGAATGACATCAGGCAGATACTTACGCTCAAGATCAAAACTTGCAGGCTGACTATCGCCGTCGGTAGGCAGGCGCTGATTCCAACGCACGGCGTCGACATCAAAGTGGCTGGCTTCAATGCGCCGCACCAACGTGTGGTCGAGGATAAACTGTTGATGCGACTCGCCGCCCTCCAGACCCATCAGTGTTGCCAGGGAATCCAGCGTGCGACTTTGCTGTGTCGCTGAAAGCGCCGAGTGGGTCATACGGGCATAGGCGTGGTGCCCTGAGGCTCTTCCCGCAGCGTTGATGCCGCCAAAACCTACAATCACCGGTAAACGCTGTATGGACATCTATGACTGACTTCCCACTCAAAAAGGAGCTAACAGTTTACGTAGACCACTTCGCTTTAACCATGCCTTTAAAGACACTTTTTGTGGTATTTTAGACACCACTCCCTTGTCGAGACGTAGGATAAATGCGCTATGTACACAGCAGCGGCAGCTCTTTACCCCCAGGCTCTTGCGACCAGCATCGCACTGCCGATGGAAATCCTGCAGGCAGCTAGTCAGATGGCGAGTGTCACGGAACATGGCGTATCGCAGGTGCGCTTCCTATTAGCCGGGCAGGCCTGCCAGCCGATGACACTGAGCAGCGGCATCACACTGCAACCTGATACTGCCTTTAGCGATCTTCCTCCTCTAGACCTGTTATTGCTGCCCGCAATCTGGCGTAATCCACTGCCGGCTGTAAGGGGTGCCAGAGACTGGCTAGGTCTGTTGCGTGAAGAGGCGGCTAAAGGAACGCGCATCTGCAGTGTCGGAACAGGAAGCTATCTGCTGGCAGAAGCGGGTCTATTGAACGGCAGGCCGGCAACGACACATTGGAACTACTTCGAACAGTTCAGCCGACGATACCCCGCAGTGGAGCTAAAGAGTCGCCACTTGATCACCCAGAGTGACAATATATACTGCGTGGGCAGCGTCAACTCCATTGCCGACCTGATGGTGCATATCGTAGAGGATTGGTTTGGCAGTCCCATCGCCCGTGCCATCGAGAACCAATTCTCGCCGGAAATTCGTCGCAGCTTTCGTGCTGCGGCCTACCAGAATGAAGCAGACAGTTCGCACCACGACGAAGACGTTGCACAGGCGCAACAGTGGCTGCAGTCGCATCTCTGTTCTCCCGTATCCATGGAACTGCTGGCGAACCACCTACAGCTAAGCCCCCGAACGCTGAACCGACGCTTCAAACGCGCAACCGGCATGACGCCTCTATCTTACCTACAGAGCCTGCGAATGGCCTCAGCTAAAGATCTGCTGCGCCACAGCAATCTGACCGTGGGCGATATCGCTTGGCAGCAAGGCCTACAGGACGTGAGTTATTTTTCCCAGTTGTTTCGCAAGCACTGTGGCATGAGCCCGCTCAAATATCGCGAAGCCGTGCGCGGTAAGCTGTTTAACCCGGAAGTGAACGACCGGTCTTGAGAAAAGTCTGCGTATATGGCTCAATAAGCGCCCTTTTGCGACTGTGGCTAAGACAACCCGCAGTCCTGACTGTCGTCATTAACCTGATGTAAATCATCTCAACGACAATCGGCACACACGCCGACTCCAATCCTGCGCGGTTGGATCCGCGCCACGCCCAATGGAGGCAGTAACATGGCACTGAGTAGCGTTCCGGACATTCTCGACGATATACGCGCCGGAAAGATGGTCATTCTGATGGACGATGAAGACCGGGAAAATGAGGGCGACCTCATTATCGCTGCAGAATCGGTCACCCCCGAAGTGATAACCTTCTTTTCAAGTGAAGCCTGCGGGCTGATCTGCATGCCAATCACGGTAGAACGTGCACGGCAACTGCAGCTTCCACTGATGGTCAGGGACAACCGCTCTCAGCACGAAACCAACTTCACCGTCTCTATCGATGCAGCCGAACGCAAAGGACCTGGCATAAGCTCTATTCAACGCGCCCACACTGTTCTGCAGGCGGTCGCGCCCAATGCAACATCAACCGACATTGCGCAACCCGGTCATATCTTCCCTTTGGTTGCCAAGCCCGGCGGTGTGCTGCGACGAGCAGGACACACTGAGGCCGGTGTTGACCTAGCCCGTATGGCAGGGTTCGAACCCGCAGCGCTCATCGTTGAAATCATGAACGAAGACGGCACCATGGCGCGACGTCCCGAGCTGGAGGTGTTTGCACTCAAACACGATTTGCGTATGGGCACTATCGCAGATCTGATTCAATACCGTGCTATGCACGAACAATCCATTGAATTACGCGATCAAAAAACGGTGATGACAGAATTCGGTGAATTCGAGTTACACACTTTTCTTGATCTCATCGATGACACCGTGCACTACGCGCTCACCCACGGAAAAATTAATGAAGACACAGAAACGCTGGTGCGTGTGCAAACCATCAACACGCTCCGCGACGTGCTCAGTACGCGCATTGAAGGGGCAGGCCTTGGATGGTCCTACCGCCGCGCCATGGAATGTATCGCCGCGGAAGGTAACGGTGCAGTGGTGCTCATAGGGCAGAATATTACTGGTCAGCAACAACTTGTAGACGTGCTGCAGTTTCCTCAGACGTCCAGTGTTACCGATCACAGCGGATCCACGGGCGTACAAAACTACCGCCTCATCGGCACTGGCTCACAAATCCTCAAGCGCCTTGGTATTGAGAAAATGCGTCTGATGTCGGCACCAGTACATTTTAATGCACTTTCCGGTTTCAATCTGGAAATCACGGAGTTTGTGCAACCCTAATACCACCGACCCTGCCCTTGACACCTAAACGCTAGAGGGCACCTCTGCACACACTCGCCAGAGAGCGCCCCGATCGTCTACTGAGGGGCGAATTCCAATACCTGCTGGAAAGTGGGTCGTTGGGTGCCTCGCATGGTGTTGGGAATTAATCCTGGGGTAAAACTGATTGTGGTCGCCTCCGGAAGCCACGTATTGGGGTCGTTGTTGCCAAACTCGATTGCCAGCTCCAGGCTCACAAGCTCGACAATCAGCCACAGAGATTCCCGACACGTATCAAGGTCACCGCCGCCGCAGTAAAGAAGATTGAATTGCCCGGGCGGTTCTTTCCCCAATAACGTGCTTAGGTCTGTCTGCATAAAACTGCTGCCGTTATTCCCACCGAGCCTTCGAATCCTATTGAGAGATCCGGTGAGATCGCCAAAGACCGGACGCATAACTTCGGTCGCAAGGGGCTGCCACAGTGCTTGCATAATGGCGTAACCCGCGTCGTCGTTGAAGCCGTCATCGTCTGCGTCTAATCGCGGCGCGTCATCTGCAACCCATGCATCAAGCAAGGCAACAACCTCCTCTGCCAATTGACTGGGGGCTTCTGAACCACCCAGCACTTCACTGACCACGGGCCATGCGGGTGAGCGCTCATCTTCAGTCGCAGACCGGTTCATAATCCCGACCACCCCGGCGAGGTCGACTCGATCTGGCCACTGGTCGAACAGTTGAACCCGGTGTATTGAGCCATAGGGCGTGCCATCACCGTGCATAAACCCGGGCGCCGACTGGTTATTCCAGTTCAATAGCCGCTCCGATGGACCGCCAATCGACTGGGGATGCGCGGCCTGACCGAGGAAACCCTGCCATTCATAGTCGCCGTTGCCGTTCGTCGGTAGAACCCGATCCAAACCAGGCGCTCGCTCCGGGAGGAACCCCGATGAAAAGAAGGCCGTATTGCTGCGCGACACATAGCCCCAGTTAAACGTAAAACCGAATTTATTAGCCGATTTGTAAAACGCTTCCGG
Organism: Halioglobus sp. Uisw_031; assembly: GCF_047729875.1. Lineage (NCBI taxonomy): Bacteria > Pseudomonadati > Pseudomonadota > Gammaproteobacteria > Cellvibrionales > Halieaceae > Halioglobus > Halioglobus sp. Uisw_031. Next base: position 2,350,454 of record NZ_CP159826.1, read on the forward strand.
GGTAGATGCGTCACCCTCAGTCATATCCTTCAGTCCCGCTAAGTTTAGGGCATCACGTCCAAACGTCGAACGCTTGCGTGTAAGCGCAATGGGCTTGCCGTTGACGGTTGCGGTTCCAAGCATTGGTCCGTGAACGGATACCGGATATATGACAGGGTCTCCGTTCAGGGTGCCTGCGTCAAATATTTCGAACGCAATGCATTGACCCTTAAATTCGTAGTGCCGCGACTCACGAGTGGGCTCACTGCCATTGGGGTTGCACAGGACTTCGGCAAAAACATCACGCACGTCATGACTGGCCGACGTCAGGCTCCACGCGTAATTCGGCGTTCGCCCGAGGAGCAGATACATGCCAAGCCCGGGCACTGCCGCACCCTGCGCCTCGATACCGGGAGCACTTAAATGAATCTGCATAACAATCTCAGGGTAGTAGTAGCCGAGCTGTGGACCCATCACAGCAAGGTTTGAACCACTCGCTGAGACTGAGCCGTCTGCAATCAGAAAGTTGGACGCCTCGCGGTCTAATGGCGTATCGGTAGCGGGGACTAACGCCCCACTCGCGGCGGTGGACAGACTCCCTGAGTCGCCGGCTGGTACAACGCAATCCAGATTGACAATTGAGCCCTCATCAATAGTGACAGAGCCGGTTACTTCACCGCCCGTGAAACGGCCATAGTCAAAAGGCGTATCGATCGTTGTGGGCGCGGCACCCTGATTGATCAACATCACATCATCAAAGGCCAACTGCCCCTGACCGTCACCGAGGCCATTGATCAACTGTGATCGAAATTCTGAATTAGACGGCTCACTACCGCCACCGGCACCAAAAATTGATCCGATGAACGCTGTGACTGCAAACACATCAGCAGCCGCGTATGGCTCTTCAGGCGCACCACCATTGACGACATGATAAGCGTTCATGCCATCAGCGTAGGCCTGTGCCTCATCAATGATCTGTTGCCCCTCCTCGCCGAAAACCTCGCGCAGAAGGTCGGCCTGATCCGTAACCAATTTTTCAGTAGCAGCACTGGGTATGAAGCTTTGTCCGCTAGTCACAAGGCTAAAGGCATTAATACACGGCACATCAGCTACGGCGGCCCGCGCTGGACCACGGCCCAGCGATATCAGGAGCTCCCGGTCGCGAACGGTGACCCAGCCAGCGCCAAAGGCCATATCTTCGCGTGTCTCACCGGTAATATGGGCTATGCCGAACTCGTCGTAAATAATAGTCGTGCCCGGACGCCCCGTAGGCACTTCGAAGGTTTCCCCAATTGGCTGAAAGTCCTCGGGCAAAAACAGCTGTTCGATATCTTCGTCAGTCACATTGCCGCGCAGCGGCGTCAGAGCGTCGTACAGCGGCAGTTGATCGAGCGAATTTTGCGTCGTGGGCAGGCCGCCATAGTTACCTGGCGGCAGAATATAGTAAGCGCGGTCTTCAGCGGGCGGACCTGACGGCGAGTCGTTACTACCGGTACCATCGGAGCAGCCGACAGCGATAAGCGAGGCCATAACCACGAAGGCGGGCACGACTCTGCGGGATATTTTTGTCGCTCTAAAAAGAGATCTAGTCACCGTACTTACTCCTGCCGTATACATTATTAGTGTTAATCTTCCAACTTAAAAAATATCGCTACCGAGCTAAAGTGCCGACCCATCGAGCTCAAAAAATACCGGAAGTGGCTGAAGCTGGAACGGCTAAAAGCCACTACTATAAACTAAAATCTCGATGATTCAATACAACCTATAAGTCACGAAAATTGGGCGTGCGCTTTTCAATAAACGCTGTAATTGCCTCGATATTTTCGGGTGAACCCGCCTGTCGCGCCATGCCGGCCTGCTCGGCATTGATCGCTGCATCAATGGCATCGAGATGATGCAGGCGCAGAGAGCGCTTGATTTCGCGCAGCGCATTCACCGGCCATTGGGCAATTTCCTGCGCTTTAGACATCGCGTGGTCAAATAAATCGGCATCGGGCAGCACATCGGCAGCGATACCCACGTTAAGCGCCTTGTCCGCATTGACCCATTCGGCGGTATAAAATAATTCTGCGGCCCGCTGTGCGCCAATGTTAGCCTGCAACATATAGCTGCTGCCCCACTCCGGCACTAAACCAAGGTTGGCGAAGGGCAGTCGCAGACGCAAGCTTTCCCCGACATAGACAATATCCGCATGAAACAGCACCGTGGCGCCGCCACCGATAGCCACGCCTTTAGCCGCGGCCACAATGGGCTTATCAAACTCGACTACCGCCCGCGCTGCAGACTCAAAAGGGTGCTCTTCTCCCTCCGCCACTTCCCCAAAGCTGGACAGATCGACGCCTGAGCAGAAATGATCGCCGGCACCGCATAGCAATACAGAGACCACATCGTCATCCGCCGCAGCCGCTCTAAAGGTTTCTCTGATCTCAATCCACATCTGTGTGTTAATCGCGTTCTTTTTCTCTGGGCGGTTCAAGGTCACAACCAGAACGCCATCGCGGTTATCAGTGAGTACTAAATCAGTCATGCGAATACCTATTTACATCAAGAATGGAAGGCCACTGCATCGTTAAGCCCAGCGCGGTCAGTCACGCAAGCATTGGCCGGGGCATCAGGGTCTGGATAGCCAAAAGACAACCCGAACACCAGTTTATTACTGGCCTCTATCCCCAACTGCTCGCGCACGAAGTCAGCTTGAAAACTGAGTGCAGTCTGAGGGCAGCTACCCAGGCCATGAGCCGTCAGAGTCAGCATCAACGTCTGGGCATACATACCGAGGTCAGCCGCTTCACGCAGGCCAAAAGGTTCAGGTAAAAACAAAAAGGCAACATGAGGCGCATCGAAAAACGTAAAGTTACGCATAAACTGCTTATTGCGGCCTTCCTTATCCTGACGGGTAATGCTGACTGAATCATACAACGACTGCGCCGCGCCGTACTGCCGCTCCTTATAAACGCCTGTATAAACACCGTCATAGGGAAAGTCCATACTGAATTCGCCCGCCATAAAACGTTCTGGCATGTCGGCTCGCAGCGCCTGCAATTTATCGCCCGACGCCACGTGGACCACCCAAGGCTGCGTATTGCAGTTACTGGGCGCACACTGGGCAACAGAAAATATCGTTGCCAGCGTATCGGCATCAACCGACCGGGGTAAAAACGCACGCAGTGAGTGGCGCGAAGCGACGATGTCGTCAAACGTGGTAGCTCGGTCGCTCATGATTCCTCTCGTATTCCTCCTCTCGACCGCCGCGACCGCCATGGCTCACACCGATCTGACTTGCTATGGCGTAGTAGAGAAATATCTCTACTACCTATCAAATAACCTACTCGCCGGTAAACTTGGCCTTGCGCTTTTCCTTGAAGGCTTTCATTCCTTCCCTCGCATCGGCCGAGGCAAAAACCGGATTAGCCAGCTCGTCAGAAGCCAGCATAGCGTCCTCTTCCGACATGCACTCTTGATGCTCGCGCAGTGACCGGGTGACGGCGCGCACAGCGAGGGGACCATTCGCGCAAATCTTAGCGGCATATTCCTTAGCCACTTCTAATGTTTTTCCCGCCGGCACGATCTTGTTGATCAAACCAAAATCCAGCGCCTGCTGCGCGGTAATATGGTCACCACACAATAGTATTTCTGCAGCCAGACAGTAGGGAATCTGGCGGCGAAGGCGAATGGTAGAACCGGACATGGGGTACAGTCCACGTGCGACCTCGGTGACGCCAAAAATAGAGTTCTCCGCACCAATACGGATGTCCGTACCCTGTAAAATTTCGGTGCCACCCGCCAACGCATAACCTTCCACGGCGAGGATCAAGGGCTTATTCGGCCTATTGTCACGTAACAAGGCCTGCCAGTGTATGTTCGGCACAGTCCCCATCAGCTCCATAAATTCCTCTGTGGAGCGGTGCTCACCGTCTGCCCCTGCCTTGAGATCCATGCCGGCACAAAAAGTATCGCCATTGGCGGTAAGGATCGCACACATCAGTGAGTCGTCCTCCTCCAGCAGGCGCCAGGCTTTGTACATGCCCAATAACATTTCGGGGCTGAAGGCGTTCTTGGCCTCGGGGCGGTTCAACGTGACGATCAGGACACTGCCTTCTTGCTCCACGATGCAGTTTTTAGTGCTGATATCGAGTTCTGCCATGTGTTTGCCTACTGTTAAGGATTAAATACGTTAGTTCTATTCGTTTGGGAAAATCTGTACGCCAAAATCAGACGGGACACCGCTACCGCTTTTCACCCGTCTCGGCGCAGCAGCGATTACACCACCTTAAATTCACCCGACAAAGCAATTTCCTTCGCCTTCGGATAAGCCGGCTTGCCACTGGGCGCACGCGGAATTTCTGTCACGATATGCAGTTCACGCGGCACTTTGTAACCGGCCACATGTTTACGCGTCTCTTCCTGAATGGAATCGAGGCTCACGCGACAATGATTGCGGGTGGCGATCACTGCTGTGACTTTGCTGCCGAAGCGATCATCCGGCGTATCCACCACCAAGCAGTCGAATACATCCGGGTGTGCCTTTATGGCCTCTTCCACTTCTTCAGGGAAAATCTTCTCACCACCGGAATTAATACAATTGGAGCCGCGCCCGTAGACCGTTATCGAACCGTCGTCTTCAAGCCGTGCTTCATCACCCGTTAATAGCCAAATTTTGCCGTCGATGTTCACAAATGTCTTAGCGGTTTTCACCGGGTCATTGTAGTAACCCACCGGGATAAAACCGGAACGAGCAAAGATCCCCGTCTCACCTGGCTTTACAGCAGCATGAGGCTTACCTTCTTCATCGGTAATCACATCCATAAAGTCGGACTGGACCACGTTGCCCAACCCTTTTGTCTCTGATTTTTTCTCACCGCTATCAAAGCCCATATTGCCGGCCTCTGACGAACCGAATGAGTTCATGATCATAACGTTCGGAAAACGTTGCTTGAACTCTTCCTGTTTGGAGGCAGAAAATACTGCGCCACCGGAACCCACACTGAACAGGCTGCTGAGGTCCCAACGGTCAGGATGCTCGCGCAAAGCATCCAGTAACGGGATCCCCATCGCATCCCCAACGATGGACAGAGAGTTCACTTTCTCTTGCTCCACGATGTCCCACACCTGACTGCCGTCGAGTGAACGATGGGGATTGAGTACCACGCAGTTACCACCCAGCATCTGGATGATGGCATACCACCAGCAAGCGCCGTGCATGAGTGGCGCAAGCGCCATACCAACGATGGCAAAATCACCGACGCGCCCGGCGATCTGGTCCGGCTCCGTAATCGCACCATCGGGATGAAACCAACCACCGCCACCCAATGCGGCATAAAACAAGTTCTTGTGTGGCCACATGACGCCCTTAGGCATGCCCGTAGTGCCGCCTGTATAGAGCAAAAACATGTCATCGTCGGCTCGCTCATCAAAATCACGTGCAGCGGACTGCCCTTCCATCGACGCTTCGTATTCAATGCTGCCGATCAATGCCGGGTCGCAACCTGACTCATCCATGACACAAATAAATGTCTTCAGATCAACCGCCGAAGCACGCACCTCATCGATGTGCGGAATGAACTCCTGATTATGAATGCACGCCACCATATCCGCATTATCAAATATATACAGCAGCTCTTCTTGCACATAACGATAGTTGACATTGATCGGCACCGCGCGGATTTTGAAGCAGGCTAGCATCCCCTCGAGGTATTCATTGCAGTTGTATAAGTAGAGCCCAACATGATCACCTGGCCCGACCCCTTCAGACGCAAGATAGTGCGCTAACTTGTTCGCTCGCTGATCCAGCTCTTTGAAGGTAGCACGCTGATCGCCACACACCAGAGCGCTACGAGCTGGCACCTTGTCAGCCACTAATTCATACAGATCCGCAATATTATAATGCATCGCCATAGTCATGTTTCCCCTGTGTCTCTTACGGTTTCTCGGAACCTACAACCCACATAGCATAGAACTGCGCACCACCACCATACGCGTGACCCAGTGCGAGTTTTGCTCCTTCGACCTGATGATCCCCGGCATCTCCGCGCACCTGTCGTGCCGCTTCGGCGAAACGGATCATGCCAGATGCGCCGATCGCATTGGACGACAATACACCTCCGGAACAGTTCCAAGGTATGTCGCCACCTTCATCCAGTGACGTCGCGCCTTCCATAGTCAACTTCCAGCCTTCGCCTTCAGGCGCAAAACCAAGGTTCTCCAACCACATAGGCTCATACCAGCTAAACGGCACGTAAACTTCGGCACAATCAAGATCTTTACGCGGATTGGTAATGCCTGCTTGCTGATAGACATCCGCTGCGCAGTCGCGGCCAGCCTGAGGGTTAACCTCATCACGACCCGCATACATAGTCGGCTCTGACCGCATGGCAACACCACGAATCCAGGCAGGCTTCTTGGACGCTTTGTCTGCCAGCTCTTCGTTCGCAATAATCATCGCACATGCACCGTCAGATGACGGACATGCCTCGAGAAAACGAATTGGATCCCACAGCATAAAAGACTCTTCCACTTCCTGCATGGTGATATCCGGCTTCTGCAAATGGGCCAGCGGGTTACGCGCACCGTGCAGACGGTCTTTTACTGCAACCTTGATGCCCACGTCATATGGGGCGTTTGAACGACGCATATATTCTCGAATAATAGGCGCAAAATAACCGCCTGCGCCCGCATTAAGATGGGTAGAAAATGGTTGCGGGTTAGACAGCGCCCACATCGCGTTGGACTCAGATTGTTTCTCGAACGACACTGTCAGGACACGCTTGAACATACCGCTCTGCACATGAGATGCCGCCACTAGCGCAGTTGACCCTCCCACGGAACCGGCTGTGTGTACCCGCAACATCGGCTTACCGTTACAGCCCAATGCATCGGTTAGATAGGTCTCTGGCATAATAACGCCTTCGAACATATCAGGGGCCTTACCAAGAATCACTGCATCAATATCGTCCCATGTGAGGTCCGCATCCTGCAGAGCGTTTACCGCTGCTTCACGCACCAAACCGGCAATCGAAACATCCAAACGCTTGGTCATGTATTTGGTCTGGCCAATGCCGACCACCGCTGCCAAATTAGCCATTACGCTTTCTCCAATACGGTTACCAGGTTGTGCTGCAGACAAGGGCCCGACGTTGCGTGAGCAATACCGCGCTGCACCTCACCACTGACAATACGGTTAAACACCTCGCCGATCCGCGACAGGCCAGACGCCATCATCATATTTCCGGCCAGCACACCGCCACTCGGGTTGATACTGGTTTCGTCTGAGAGGCCAAGCGCACGCCGAAGGATAATTTCCTGGTGGCTAAAGGGCGCATAGAGCTCCGCAACCTCTACCGGGCCTGCGCCCATACCGGCGCGTTTTGCTGCGGTGCGGGTAGACACTGAATCAGTGAGGTCACGCATCCCGAGGTTGTGCGTTTCAATACAGTGATCAATGCCACTGATAATCGCGTACGGCAGACCCCATTCCTTTGCCTTCTCGACAGTCGCGATGATCATCGCACTGGCGCCGTCTGATACCGGGCAGATATCCGCCTTGCGCAGCGGTGACAGATACATTTCCTGTGCCAGCACATCATCGGGTGCAACGTCGCCAGCGAGTTGTGCGTGCGGATTATTCCTAGCGTTGCGGCGCGACCGAGATACCACTTCAGCCATATCACGTTCCGTAATCAAACCCTGATCCAACATCAGGCGTGCCTGCAGTGCAGCCAGCGAAATGCTGTCGACCCAAAGGGGCGCAAGGTAATAAGGGTCGAGCTGCTGAGACATGACAATAGGCAGTTCACCCGGTGAAGACTTGCCGAAGCCATAAATCAGCGCAGAGTCAGCATGACCCATCCGAATTTTCAGTATCGATTCATACAGCGCCCATGCCGCATCCATCTCAACATGCGACTCCTTGATCGGAGGCACAGCACCCAGAGCATCAACACCGGCCACAAAGGCAAAGGCTGCACCCTGCAGATAGTCGCAACTGCCGGAACAGACGAAACCCACGTCCTGAGCATTGTTGATACCCACTTGCTGAAAGACACGGCTCAGCACAGGCATAATCATCTCAACTTCGTTCACCGCTCCAGCATCAGACACGCTGTTAGACTGCTGGAAACCCACTATTGCAATTTCTTTCATAGGTTAGCCCTCCAGACCGGTTACAGGTAGTTTACCGATCTGATCCACCGGCACATTGGGCTCATCGATCGGCCTGTAATATCGGATATTGTCCATAGCAAAACCCCATTCCTCTTTCGGCTTCCACACCGCTTCCACGCGCGCTCCGATATGAACATCCTCATTGACGCACTCACTCATCAGGTGAATGAAGGAAACATTGGCGCCATCCGGTACCACGTTGGCAATAATATAGGGCGGCTGAATCGGGTTATTGGGGATAGGGATATAGACAATGGTGAATGATTGTACCGTCGCTTTATTGGACAGCACGACCTCTTCTTCAGTGGCCACGCCGCAACCCCCGCAAGAGCCTCTCGGGGGCACATAGACCGCAGAGCACTTGGGACAGCGCTGACCTGTCAACACGCCCTTTTTGATCTGCGCGAGAAAACGCGCCGGCGCCGCGCCCGCCGTAAAATTATACTTCAGATAGACCGGCGCTTTTACGACGGTCACTACTTCCTGTTCTTCACTCATAACGTGCTCTCCTAAACCAGTTCGAAGCAGCGAATATCGGTAATGTAGCCGATCGTTTCATCGGCCCAGACCGCCTGCACCCGAGCACCCGTGGCGACAGCATCTTCGCTTATAGCAGCCACGCAGTGGATCATAGGCACGTCAGCGCCGTCGAGTTTGATCATCGCCCAAGCGAAGGGCACATCCATGGGATGAGCTTCGCGAGGCTCCTTAACCCAGGCAAAACTGACGATCTCCCCCTGCTGGCCAACCTCGACGAACTCACTGAGCGCTTCCGCGGTATTGGGGTCGTACTCCATGGGCGGCACCACGACCCTGCCATCACTGGCCTTGATGCCAACGATGTTGCGGTTTCTGAGCTCAGTCAGGAAGCGGCCAATTACCGGACCGGTGGAACGCGTATAGGTATACCCAAGCTCAAACGCCTGGTTGAGAACTTCTGGTTGCGACACAGTCACAGCCCTCCTTGGTGGGAATGAATTCAGGTCAAGTAGTATCAGTGAGCGCCCGTTGCTTCTCAATGACGCAAAGGATCATGTGAACATGACATTTCAGATCATCGGATCACTTTCCGCGTGATAAGGTTGCTTTACGTATACCAGCGGAAGCAAAATACGAGTACTCGTTGTCCCAACAATAGGAAATCGTCGATAATGGCGACAGCAACGCCACCTAACAGAGATAAACCAGGAGCAACACTATGTCAGTCTCAGCAGCAGGATATTTGAGAATTGCATCAACAGACACTGCAGCATGGATGGACTTCGGCACCACGGTACTGGGGCTAATGGACGCGCAGATTGCGGACGACGCCGGCGCCCAATTTCTGCGCATGGACGACCACCCCTTTCGTTTCATGATTGAGTCGAGCGAGACTGATCAACTGATCGCCACTGGCTTGGAATACCCATCCGAAGCGGCGTGGCAAACTACGCTTGATGAACTCACTGGCGCGGGCCATGCCGTTGTATTGGGCTCTGCCGAGGAGGCTCAGCGTCGTTATGTGACCGCATTCGCTACCGTTCAGGATCCTGCTGACAATACGTTAGAACTTTACTGGGGCCGAAAGCTGGACTACGTCCCGCTGGTTTCTCCCGCCGGCGTCTCTGGCTTTGTGACCACCTACCAGCAGACAGGCGATATGGGCTTCGGCCACTGCGTACTTCCCGCCCCGGATATTGAGGCGACCACAGCGTTTTACACGCGGTTTATTGGCACCGGCCTTACCGATACGCTGTATCCGCCTGGAATGGACGGACTGAAAATCAACTTTATGCACGCCAACAACCCGCGCCAACATTCCGTTGCCCTGCTCAATGGTCCGCATCCTCTGGGCGTCGTGCACATCATGGTGGAGGCAGAGACTATGGATGAGGTAGGCCGTGCCATGGACCGCGCAAAAAAAGCAGGTTGCCACTTTCTGGCAACGCTGGGTCGCCATGTTAACGACAATATGTGTTCTGTCTACATTCTCGCACCCGGCGGTATCGCGGTAGAGTATGGCTACGATGGTCTTCTGATCGACTGGGAGAACTATGTGCCTACCGTCAGTATCGAAGGCGACCTGTGGGGCCACGAATACCGCTTTCCGGGCATGGATGACTAGTCCGTTTCAATAGAGGTTGCGCAGCTATGCCAAACACGATCAAGTGTCCTCGCCTATATGCGGATGCGGAGGGCGAAAGTCACTTCGAAGACATTGAGTTCGATATGACGTCGATACAATTCGCTCCTCCCGCCCCGGCTTTGGATGTTTCAGCGCCAATTGAGGCGACAAACGTTTCGTGGATGCGCTTCCCAGAAGACTGGCGCAGTGGTATGCATGTGTCTCCTCGCAGACAGTTGTTCGTTGTGTTAGCGGGAGAAATCGAAATTTGGACAAGCACTGGACATACCAGAACCTTCAAGATTGGTGATCACTTGCTGGGGGAAGACACCACTGGGAAAGGACATGGAGCCCGGCCTCTCAATGGCGATGTTTTGGCGGTTATGATTTCTTTAGAGTAGGTGTCCCTCCCCAAGTCACCGATAACGTCGTTGCGTCACGCCAGCCCTTTTATTTGCCCTGTACTTAGACCGATGGCATGACGATTTATTGTGCCAACATGACGCGCAGAATTCGATGGTCAGCATCCAGAGCATCTGCTCGTCAGTGCTGCCCCAGATAACGATTGAGAATTTCCTTCCACTGGCTGTCACTGGTATACGCCAGCAGGGTCTGGTTGAGTTTTTCCTCATGAACAAAACTGGACTTCATACCAAAAGCATAATACTCCATTTGGATAGACTGCCGCAGGATTTCGATCCCCGGCGCAGCATCCTTCAACAGGTAACGCAGCAGCGCTTCGTCGTAGATCAGCGCCTCCGCGTCACCCTCCCTTAGCAGCATCAGCCCCTCAGCGGCCGTGGTGACCAACTGCATGCGAATACCATTCTTGCGCAGATATTGCTCACCCGTAGAACCGCTCACGGCAACGGACCTGACCTGGTTTAGATCCTGAACGCTACGCACCGTCGTATTCAGCTGGTTAACAGTCAGCGATGCTGCAATGCTGGCGGTCAGACCGGCAATCATGATGATGCTGGCAAACATCCAGATTGTGGCCAGCAATCGGCCGATAAAGGTCGCCGGGGCCTTGTCGCCGTAGCCTACCGTCGTCATAGTCACTAGCGACCACCAGAAACCGCTGCCGATGCCTTGCATAACGGAACCACCGAATTCCTGAGGATTGCGCTTACGCTCGACTAGCCATAACAAGCCACCCACTGCCACCAATAACAGTAGCAGCACAGCAACTGTTCTCAGAAACGCTGGCGATAACAGTTCCTTCAGCACACCCCGCCAGTTGCTATATTGCGCCGGGGTAGCGATGGCAAGATGCGTAGCATAAAACGGAGCACTAAAATCCATTACCGCTTCCCGTTCTCGCGTCATCGATAGCGCTCCGAGCGCGACATCGATACTGCCCGTTTCTAAGGCTTTGATCTGGGCGCGGGAACTATCCATGACCACCCATTCGGTTTGCCATCCCAAATCCACCGCGATACGCTGCCATAGTTCCACTGAAATTCCGGTCCAGCCATCTTGCACGTCTGGCATGGCAAATGGCGGCACCGCCTTGATGCCAACGCGCAGTGTTTCCGCCGGTGCCAGCACGGACCAGAACAGTAATAGCAGTGCAAGATAGACGCGTATTCCCATAACCATTCTCCTAGGCGGATCGTTAACCGCCAAACACCTTAAATATCATAATGCCGATCGAGACATCTATACCATTAGATCCATCGCCGGAACGCAACAGCCTGATGCCTGGGCCAAGCGATAACCCATTGCTGTAATCACGCTCGGCAGACAGCTCAAGTGCATAAAGACCATCTTCATCGATGGTGATATCCGCAAACACCGCCAGCGTAGCATTGACGATGCGTTTGGCGCCGATGACGCCAGAAAAATCGACCGAAGAGAAGTCGCTACCGTCTTCCGACACGGCGAGCGAGTTCAGATAAACCGCACCCCACCCAGTGGATTTAGCAACGATACCGATCAGTGAAATTTCAGTATTTGCATTGGAGTCATCATAGGGCACCTGCACCTCAACGACGGTTGACAAGGTCGGCAATGAACCATCATCAATCAGCCACCGCTGCTGCCAGCTTGCCGCGACCGATTTCTCGACGTCAATCTCGCCATCAAATGCTTTGACGACTGGCGCGAAAAATTCAAATTGCGCCTGGCACCAGAACCCGGATGATGCCGGCACTGCGCTCATGCTTAATTGGTTTACAAACTTCTCTTCTTCAAAATTATAAGACGGCACTACGGTCAATTGTGGCAAAAGCGGCGTTCCCGGCTGCCCGTCTATCAATGAATTAAAACCGACGATACCCTGCTGCGCTGCCACGCCCTGTCCTGGGCAGGCATCAGCGGCATATGCGACCGGAAAAGCAGCAGAAGCAGCAAAGAAAAGGCTAACAGCGACTCCATAATGAATCAGAAATCTCAGTCCCGATGTCACAGTACAGACTCTAGTGGTTGTCGTTGAGTCTGAATGGGGAATGGCATGCAGACAGTCTTTTTTACTGGGGACGAATTTTTTAATTCGCATCACTCCCTACGTTCATCTTTTCATACCACAAACATAGATTGCCATGCATAAACAACAGTATGTCAGACGAGGCGCTTGATGGCCAATAGACGATGACGGCGTGCGCGCATTGGGCAGAACAGAGATTGAGAACTCTCTCTCATACGCTCTGCTAACCAGGATGAAAACACTTAGACTTAGTGACGCGACCACTAGACAGCAGCGCGAATGGCATCTACCGAACCCAAGGTTTCCATAGCCGCATGCAGGCGGTCCAGCGACGCCAGCATATAATTGACCGGCTGCCACGCATCGCCCATCGCTAGAGTCACTGCCGACCCAACCCAGACATACGCCGCATGCCACTGATATTGTTGCCAAAGTTGCTGCGCAGACGGCGCTGGCGCACCGAGTGCTAGCAGTTGCTCTCGGTAGTAATGAAGCATGCCCGACCCCCAAGCTTGCTGATCTGCTGGAGCCAATACGCCGGCCAGAAAATAACTGACATCGCGCATAGCCGGAGCCTTTGCTACCAGCGCCCAATCGAGAAAGCCCGGACCATCCGCGTCGAAGAATAGGTTGCCGTCATGCACATCACCATGAATCAACGTTGGCTCTCCGCGATTCCACAGCCGATGAATATCATCAGTCCGGTCCAGATACAGCTCACCCATCTCCCGAAAGACCGATGGCATGCTAGAGGCATGCATCTTTAAAGCCTTATCGATAAGAGGCAGCGCAATCTCATGCTGCACCGGAGACTGCACCCAGGCGAGGTCAGAATCAAAACGTGGCGAAGCCCAATAAGCTGAATGGAAGCGTGCGAACGCTGCCAGCACTTCCCGAACGTAGTTTTCGGAATAGCGTGTTCTCGCGTTTCTGAAGGTACAGCCGCTGTCCTCCAGGTGCTCTAATAGCATAATATACTCTTCACCCGCATCGTCGCTGGCGGCAAAGTAACAGTGCGGCACGCGTACCGGAATCTCCCCGGAGAGGGTTGCGTAAAAACGAGTCTCGCGCCGGCCCATGCCGCTTGATGTCACAAAGGCTCGCTGCAACTCATCTGCAGGGGGCAGTTTCACAAACAACCGGGACGGAAGATCCAGCGATTTTTCATATTCCAGTGCCAGCACTGCACGACCGGTGGTGCCGGTGTGGGTATCTATCACACTATAACCGGAGACAGGAGCCCCCAACGCAGAAGAAAGCCACTCACACGATAAATCGTTTACGTTTTTCGGTGTCAGCAAAATGACACTCCTCTTACTGTGCCCAACGGTGAAAGATGCAGTAAAAAAACAGGCATTTCTTAGCGTACCTCAACCGTTACGGGTATCCAACGATTGAGAATATAGCGCAGGCTTCCACTGCCTTTCATTGTCTGCAGGGCGGCATTCAGCGATTGTGCTAAACGCTCATCGTCTTTGCGCACAGCCCACGCTAACTGTTCGTTGGTCAGTGGTGAATACAGACTGAGTAGGTCCTCATTATCTTGCGACGTTGCAAGCTGCCAACTGGTCGGGGCATCGTGAACATAGAGATCAATATCATCATTGCGGAGGCCGTCAAAGGCGGCAGATGGAGTGCTGAAGTAGCTGATCTGAGCTTCCTCGAGTTCAATCTTGGCAAATTCTGCGCCAGTAGTGCCTGGCTCTACACCCACACGCACCCCCTTTCGGTAGATCGACCAGGGCTGAGAAAACTGTCCCGCGTTATCCATCAGCATTATAGCCATCTGCCCAACCTCCATATAAGAGTCGGTGAAGATAACCTGCTCGCCACGCGCAGACGTTACGCTCATACCAGACATTATCACGTCAATTTCGCCCGCCTGCAGAGCTGGAATCAACTTTTCAAAGGGCATTTCCACCATGGTCATTTTTCGGCCAAGAATCGCGCCTACGGCCGTGGCATTATCGGCTTCAATACCAACGATGCGCCCTTCCTGTTTGTAGGCCAATGGCGGATAATCTGTCGAGATACCGACCTTGAGTCCCTCGGCAGCGACACCTAGGGAAGCGAAAAAGAACACTATTAGGAGCAAGGCGTTACGCAACATGGAATTCTCTCTTTAGTAGTCGGAACCGATAATCCGTTGAATGCGTTAATGTAACATTGCCCAATACTCCGATGGAAGTCATCAGGAAAGCAGCCACCATGCAACTCACATTCCATCAAAAGACAGCACTGGTAACCGGTGCAGACCGCAACACTGGGGCTGTAATTGCCCGCACGCTTTCAACTAATGGTGTCACCGTCATTGTCCACAGCAATCATTGTGACGGTAGCGCTGCCAAGGCTGCAAAGACCTTGGAAAATAGTTTTTGGGTAGAAGGTGATATTGCCACTGAAGCCGGGTGTCAGGCAGTGCTGGAACAGTTGCAATCGCAGGCACTCAGCGTCGACATATTAGTGAACAACTACGGCACCGCCGCTTTCGCGAAGTGGGATTCTGCAAGCACTGAAGACTGGTTGGACATGTACCAGAAGAATGTCCTGTCCGTGGCCCGATTGGTGCAGGGTATCGTGCCGCAAATGAAACAACGTGCCTGGGGGCGGATCGTTAACCTCGGCACGATAGGCTCGCATCGACCTGGCAAAATTATGCCTCATTACTATGCCTCCAAGGGTGCACTGGCCAATCTCGGAGTCAGCCTGACACAGGAGTTGGCAGGCACGGGAATCACCGTCAACACGGTCTCTCCTGGCCTGATTCACACGCCAGAGTTGGAGGCAGGCTACCGCGTGAGAGCGCGCAAAAAAGGCTGGGGTGACGACTGGGAAGATATCCTGGCCCACATTGTCTCAGAGGAATTCCCCAATCCCTGTGGGCGCCTCGCCAGTCGTGAGGAAGTCGCTGACCTAGTGGCCTTTCTGTGCAGCGACAACGCCGGGTTTATCAACGGCCAAAACATACGCATCGATGGAGGTGCTGTCTCTTACGTATAATAGTGACTCTAATGACTCTACAATACTTGACGCTGTATAGCGCATTTGCCATGATCACAATGCTTCAATACTTCACCGACCCTCTACAATCACAAAGGATTAACACTATGAAGACATTAATAAGATTAACTATGGCGTTCGTACTGTTCAGCCTAGCAAGCCTCACAGCACAGGCAGACTCGTACTCTGACGCTATAGAAACCTTTAGAAACGCCGGAGAAAGCGCTACCTTTTTTGATAAGAGCGTCGGTTACGCAGTCTTTCCTACCATTGGCAAAGGTGGCATCGGCATTGGCGGGGCTTTCGGTGAAGGCAAAGTCTACCGGGATGGTGTCGCCATTGGCACTTCTAATATGACTCAAGTGACCATTGGATTTCAGCTTGGTGGGCAAGCTTTTAGCCAAATTATCTTTTTTGAAAATGAGAATGCACTGATCAACTTCATCGCGGGAAACTTTGAATTTAGCGCAGATGCTAGTGCCGTAGCGATCACAGCGGCCGCCTCGGCGGGCGCCAACACTGGCGGTGGTGCTTCAACCGGTCTTAGCGGTGGCAAGAATGATGCCGATACAACGTCACTGGGGGGATACCACAAGGGTATGGCTATCTTCACTATCGCCAAGGGTGGCCTGATGTATCAAGCGACACTGGGTGGTCAAAAGTATAGCTATACTGCTCTGTAAGTACTAAAAAGCTTTTTCACAGGCCGCAACGGTAACGTTGCGGCCTTTTTTATACCGTCGATCCAGCTTTTCGGCCTACCAAGTCTCGCCGAAAGGTCGAATGACAACGTCAAAGGTCACAGCGGGCCGCATGTGCCAGCACCAGCAAGATCACAAAGTTCGTCCGTCATAGACGCTCCACTGTGCCTTTATCGCCATCCAGCCGAATGCGATCTCCCGTGTTAAAAAAGCGTGTCCCCTCACGGGAATTGACGATGCACGGTAGCCCATACTCTCTGGCTATCACGGCCCCATGAGAAACCGAACTTCCAAGATCCGTCACCAGACCCCCTATCAAACTAAAGTAGGGTGTCCAGCCGATATCGGTTATCGGTGTAATCAGAATTTCTCCCGGCTGCAATTTAGCCGCGTCAGCCAAGGTTATCGCTACGCGCGCAATGCCCTCGACAATACCGCGCGAGGCTGGACGACCCTGTAATACACCGTCAGTAATCGTTGACGCACGCGCCTCCATTGGCTGTGGCAAACCGACCGAAATTTCCGGGAATTCGAATTGTTGCTGGTAGATTAGCGCCTCTCGACGCGCAATGGCACGGTCTACTGCCGCAGAATCAGGGCGTAAAACAAAGCCGGGCAATTCCTTCACGCTAAAAAAATTGACCAAGTCTGCGTCGGGCAGCATGCCCTCTTCTTGCAACAGTTTCCCGAGATGGCGAAAACCGGACTTGAACCGGTGAGCAACCTCTACCAATTGAGACTTGGTATGCTCCCGCCGGCGAATGGCATTATGTGCTTTGGGCAACACCCAACGAAGGCCGCGACTCAAACTGGAAAAATCAATATTCGCACTGAGTAGGGGCTTTCGTCCTCCGGTTACAAAACGGGCATGTACGGACGCTTGCATACTTTGGATAAGTGGCGAGGGATCATCGCGCCATGCTGGATCACGCATACACAGTTCACGATATCCTCGATGTCCATTGTCGGACAGAAAAGTCGCGAATATCGGTGCCAATGCCGGTTCGTTACGCAACCATAACAGCGCATCGTCGACCGTCGCCTGCTGAAAAGCCCGCTGCGCAGATGGATGCTCCACTACACGATCGATGAGACTGTCCAATTTCTCCAGCATCACGGCACTCTCTACCCCGGTGGCACCGGCCAGCAAACGTATCGCCTCACCCTGCTCTTCACTGGTGCTATTATTGGATTTACTAGAAACCATATTCTCCACGATGGTGCACAGAAAGCCCGATAATGCAGAGGACTGGATATGCACCGCCATAGCGTGGTCAAAGAAAGCAGATTTTTTCTCAAGCTCCCTCCACATAGCTTTACTGTCGGTTTCATTGTGGATGACAAATACGTTAAGTTCGTCACCAAATCGGTCAACGACTGCAGGAGCACGCAGGCAATAGGCCAGCAGTTTGCCCGTATTGATCACCCGACGCAAAAAAGGCTGTGGTGGGAATGGCTTGAGTTCTGGAATGATGCGTCCGCACAGAGCCTGGCCCGTTTGCTCCACAGTAGAACCCAGTACAGCGGAAGACATCACAACATTGCCTGACAGATTAAGAAGAAGATGCCCATAGGCCCAGGCGGTAATCTGCCAGTCTTTCTGGATACCCGACCTCGCGCCCACTGCGACCTGCATATGCTGCAAGCCGTAATCGATACCCCAGCCGGTGAAAGAGCCTGTCAAAGGACATACCGCACCGGGCATCATCTCACTCACGTTGCTAATCGTTAGCACATCATCCGGACGCGGCAACACGGTATCAAATTCGTTGAGATCTTCGGGCAAGGTGGTAATAGGCCTAGCCTGCAACCAATATAAGGTGCCATCCTGGTCTATTGCCCATTCCAAGTCCAAAGGCTGGCCTTCATGAGCCGCGGCCGCCCGGGCGCCCTTCGCTATCAACAGTATTTCTCCATCGCTAAGCAAGGGCTCAGCTGCCGTCAACTGTCGTCGCACGATGCTCCCACTGGTATGCACACCGTAGTGATCGGGGGTAGCCTCACCGCTTACAAGAGCCTCTCCCAGGCCCGCAACGGCATCAATCACCAACAGATCACGTCTAGCGCTTACTGGGTCTGCGGTAAATACAACACCGGCTGCTCTGGCGTTCACCATGGCCTGCACCACAACATTCATTGTGGCGGTGTCACTGCCAGTCTGGTCCTGCAGATAACTGCGAGCACGTTCATTTGAGACGGAAGCCACGCAGCGCTGGATGGCCTCGCGCAGCGCCTCCGGACCCCGCACATTCAACACGGTGTCGTACTGACCGGCAAACGATGCATCAGTGCCGTCTTCGCCCAGAGCCGATGAGCGCACAGCGACTGCCTCCTTGCCTAGATCGCGATAAGCTTGGTCTAGTCTGTCAGGAAAGGCGTCAGCACAAGCATTGCGCAGCACAAAGGCAGGCGGAACAGGCAAGCCCATGGCTAACAATCTCGCAAGCCCATAGGCCTTGCCGCCCGCACTGGCGTCAGTGATATCCGCCAGTGTACAAATTTCAGTCGTCACAATAGTTATGGCCTCATATTCCAAAGGTATAGTTTCAATAGAAAAAGGGGGAAGCTTCTCAGCCGCGTCCCATCAAAGCGGCTTCCGCCACTAATATTTGATTGACAACCGGATGAGATTTTACTCTCTCTACAAAGTCACAGAAAACAGGCCAGCGTGCGCTATCAATTTCGTAGCCCGCATAGCCAGCATTCACAAAAGGACTCATCAGACTGATATCTGCGATCATAAAATCGCCAAAAATGAAGCCTTCTGCCGGCACTTGAGCCTCGAGGTAATCAAGAATTGGCGGCAGCTGCTTTTCGATAATTTTTTTAACTAATTCCTCGTCAGCCTCCTGCTTGAGCACCATCGGACGCATAAAGCGCTGGAAAAAAATTCCCGCTGCCAGTTCCGCCACTCGGGTACCTCCTAACTCCTCATACCAGCGAGCCCTTGCCTTATCAACGGCATTATCAGGATATAAAGCTGGCCGAGGATAAGCGTCCTCGAGATACTCACAAATAACCGTTGAATCACAAATGGTCAGCTCTCCGTCCTGCAGTGTCGGTATCTTTTCCAACGGATTGATATTCCGATACACCGGATCCTTAGTGAACGGGATTTGCTGAATTTGCTCGAAAGGCAGCTCCTTGAGTGCCAATGCAACCAACACTTTGCGCACAAACGGCGACGCGGACGCGCCGTGCAAAATAATCATAGGACTCCTCCGTCTTCCAAAGGGTCCACCCACCGTGACACGGCTCGCCCAATACCATCTGGCGCAATGTGCTTGCCCTGCACCTGCTGGAACTGCTTTTCATATCGCATCGATACTGAGATCAGCGTTACTCCTTTTAAAGTTCTTAAAGCATCAAACATAAAATTCTGGCTGCATGATCCGTCTACTTAAATTTAAGCACCGTGTCTGCAAGAGGTCTCAGACGCAAGCTGATAAAATCTATTATGAAATTCTGATAAACGCGCCAAGGTAGCTTTTTACCTTGTTTCGGAAACTCCTCAACAGCTCGCAAGATATAGCCCGAGCTAAAATCGAGCATTGGCTCCTCTTCGAGTCCAGCAGAGGCAACCTTCGGCACGGCCATCGTCGTCCCCGTCTTTCGCATATAATTTAGCAGGCGACAGACATATTGGCCCGTAAGGTCAGACTTGAGTGTCCAAGAAGCATTTGTATAGCCAAATACCTGTACCAGGTTAGGAATATTAGACA
The DNA here is from genome assembly GCF_047729875.1 of Halioglobus sp. Uisw_031. Classification (NCBI taxonomy): domain Bacteria; kingdom Pseudomonadati; phylum Pseudomonadota; class Gammaproteobacteria; order Cellvibrionales; family Halieaceae; genus Halioglobus; species Halioglobus sp. Uisw_031. The sequence goes on from NZ_CP159826.1 coordinate 2,370,548, forward strand.
GCATCATGCCCCGATAGACATAAAGTGTAGAAGGATCCACAACCGCCCCGTCGACAATTAATGTTGTGCCCCCTATAAACCTCATCGTCAGACCCGTGGCCAATACGATAATGTCTGCATCCAGATCCCTGCCGGATTTGAGGTGAATGCCAGTTGGGGTGAAATAGTCGACATGGTCAGTGACTACTTCAGCGCGCTTTTCCGCAATTGCAGTAAACAAATCTCCCTCAGGCACGGCACACAAACGCTGATCCCAGGGGTCATAATTCGGAGTGAAATGCGTCTTGATATCGTAACCCTCACCGAGCGCTTCACGTACCTGACCCAGTAACAATTTCTTTACCACTTGCGGCCGTTTGCGTGAAAGATTGAATACCGCTATCTGCAGCAAAATACGCTTCCAACGCACAATGCGGTACACCCATGAGGCGGGCAGAACGCCTTGCAAACGCGCGGACCAGGAGTCCTGTTCCGGAATCGAAGCCACATAGGTAGGGGAGCGCTGCAACATAATGGTTTGCGCGGCCGTTTTAGCCAGCTCAGGCACCAGCGTGACAGCAGTGGCGCCACTGCCAATAACAATGACCTTCTTTGCCTTGTAATCTAAACTCTCAGGCCAGTGCTGAGTGTGAATCACTTGCCCCTTAAAATCATCCCGACCGGAAAATTCGGGCGTATGACCTTGCTCATAGTCATAATAACCTCCGCACATCATAAGAAAATTACACTCGAACTCTATAACGTCATCCATATCGGAACGCTGGACACTGACCGTCCATGTGGAGGACTCAGACGACCAACTGGCGCTGAGTACCTTGTGGTTGTAGCGGATGTGTTTATCCACACCGGTTTCAGTCGCCGTCTCTCGGAGGTATCTCAGTATTGAGGGGCCATCGGCGAGCGACTTGCTATCTAGCCAGGGCTTAAAGGTGTAACCCAGTGTGTACATGTCGCTGTCGGAACGTATGCCGGGATATCGAAATAAATCCCAGGTGCCTCCTAGGGTCTCTCTGGATTCCAGCAAAGCGAAGGTGCGATCTGGGCAGTCGCGCTGCAGATGCCTGGCACTGCCGATGCCGGACAGCCCTGCACCCACTATCACCACATCCACAAAGTTAGCACTCGGCATACCACTATTCTCTTTAAGCCCAGCAGGGTCTTGTTCACAGGATAATTGCGAGATGTACTTTGAACTATTATGCGGCCGCGTTCAATACTTTGGCACGGTAACATTCGTGATTGACCTTAAGTAGCCCGTCCGATATCGCGATCAATGACCCTGCAGGCGTTTTTGCCACACACACAAACCCTGTGCATTGAGCTGCAAGTCAAACCCGAGTCGAGCCCGCAACTCGACCTCATCTTCACACGCACCCAACTGACGCACCAAACCCATTGCGTAATCACTTAGCTGCTGCGATAGACGCACTTCATCGCTGGCGTCAGCAGTGGCAAACCTGGAATACACCTCTATTTGCTGCGCCAGCAATTGGGCCTTTTCATAGGAATACTCCAGTTCTCCGTAGTGTGTGAGATACAATCGTTGCGGTGTATAACTACCCAACAATTCAATCGAAGCAAGATAGGCCTCCGGGTCAAACTGATTGGGCGTGGTCGAGGGCATCACGAAGTCCCCACCAGGAAATCGACACCAGGAATAAGACACACCAAACATATCACCGCTGAACCAGCCTCGACTGGCCTCATCCCACACACAAAAATGGTGCTCTGCATGGCCCCGTGTGTGGCGAAATTCCAGTGGCCTTCCCGCCAGAGAGACCTTTTCGCCGTCCTCCATCTGCCGAATGCGAAGAGGATCAATAGGCTGGATGTCACCGTACAGTTGGCGAAAGAGATCGGCCCCATACACCTGTGTAGCGCCGGCGATGAGTCGCTGGGGATCAACCATATGCCGAGCACCGCGCGGATGGATCAGTAACTGCGCCGTAGGAAATGTCGCCATCATCGCGCCCGCACCCCCTGCGTGATCCAGATGCACATGTGTGGGAATCACATATCGCACTTGCTCAACACCAATACCCCGATCAAGCAGAAGTTGCTCAAGAGCAGGGACACTGTGACAGGTGCCAGTCTCCAGTACCGCGCATTCATCGCCTTCCTGCATCAGGTAAAGACAGGCCGTACCATGCTCTACATATTCAGCGTCGATGCAGGTAATACCGAAATCAAGGGAAGTGTATGTCAACAGTCTTATCCGGAGGCAGCGACGGCTCCGCCGTCCAGTGCAATGGTCTGACCGGTTAACCAGGCAGAAGCGCGGGCGCTCAGATAGATAGCCGTGCCCGCTACATCCTCCGCGTTGCCGAGGCGACCGCAGGGAAACAGTGCCCCCATTTCGGACTCATGATCCAGCAGGTGAGCCGTCATTTTGCTGGGAAAGAAACCGGGGGCGATAGCGTTAACATTCACGCCCTGGGGAGCGAGATCCGCTCCAAGATGCCGCGTCAGGTGATGCACCGCCGCCTTGCTAGCAGAATAGGCGTAGTTATTCATATGCGGGTGGGTTAGTCCGTTGATCGATCCAATATTGATAACGCGCGCAGGGTCGTCTTTTGCGCTAGCTGAGCGCAGGGCGGGCAATAATTTCTGGGTAAGGAAAAACAATGATTTCACATTGAGGTCCATGGTTTTATCCCAGCCACTTTCAGGGAATACATCGATATCCGCACCCCAGGTAGTGCCCGCATTATTCACCAGAATATGCACCTTTTCTTCAGCGGCGCTGACCGCTGCCGCAAAAGCGATCACACCGTCCATAGTCGATAGGTCCGAGGGAATACCTATACACTGCCCTATTTGGGCCAGTTCGCTTACCGTGGCCTGCAGTTCTTCTTCCCTACGCGCAGTAATATAGGTTTTCACGCCATTCTCAACAAAACCGCGCGCAATCATAGCCCCGATACCGCGGGAGCCGCCGGTAACCACCGCCACTTTTCCGTTTACATCAAAAAGATTCTTCATGTTTTCCTCTTCATAGTTCAGATTAACATTCAATACAATGCATTCAATCGTCGCTGCGCTGTCGATACTCCGTGGGAGCACAGCCACACCAAGACTTGAAAGCGTTTGAGAACGATGCTTGATCAGAATAACCCAACAATAACGCTATTTCAGTAACTGCCAATCGCGGATCGTCGAGATAGCGTCGGGACTGTTCCTCACGCACATCTTGTAACATCGTCTTGAAACTTGACTGCAGTGCACTGAGACGACGCTGGAGTGTTCGCCGAGAGACGCTTAATTCCAATGCAAGGCTGTCGATAGTCAAGGCACCTCCTGGCAGCGCACGGCGAATGGCGATGCGCGTGTCACGCAAAAAAGGATCCACGGTCAGAGGCTCATCGAACACCGAGCGAGGGCCAGCCCAAAAATCGGCGCCCAGTTCGAAGCCAACGTCAATCAGCGGATAGCGCACCACCTCTCGCGAAAAATAGAGACAACTCACTTCACAACCAAACTTGAGGTTAGAACCAAACGTCCGTTTTAGTGCGCGCGTATCATCAGGTGCAGGATAGGAAAACTCGGCGGCACGCACGGGAACGGGTAACGCACAAATAGCACTCACAATTTCAGCGGAGGACTTCAGCATCTCGTCAACCAGTGGCCGCCATGTGGCTGTTTCCTCACTGAGCGGATGCCACTCAAGTCGGATAAATTCTCCCTCTGGGCGAATCAACACCCGCCCGGTATCACCCCTTATTCGAATGGTGCTGGGAATGACATTAAAATATTCCTTCAAATTACGGCAGATCGTTGTCATATACAGATGCAGATTCATGCCCGTGAAGTAAATGATATGTCCAACATACAAACCAATATCTGGATCACCACTGCGCTCAGCCGCCATGCGGTATAAGTCCATGTAATTTGCCAGCGGAATACGCTCTGCCGGCGCGCTGAGAAGGTCCTGGCTGATTCCCGCATCGCGCAGCAATACCGCACTATCCACCCCCAGCGCGCTAGCAGCCTGCACGACGGCCTTCGGGCACAGCACATAAACGCTACTGCCAGCCATCACAGACATCAGCCGGTTCTCGCAGCGGCGAGTGCCCGCAGTACCACCGCACGCGTATCAGCGGGATCAATAACAGCATCCACTTCCAAATAAGAGGCCGCTTCCGAAGCCTTGCCCACCTCATACATGCGTGCGACCAGTTGCTGAAAAAGCTGTTCACGCTCGACCAGATCGTCGAGTGCTTCCAATTCTTTTTTGAAGCCCAGTCTGACCGCCCCCTCCAGTCCCATGCCGCCTACCTCACCCGTTGGCCAGGCAGCGGCGTACACCGGAGCGACAAAACTTCCGCCGGTCATCGCCATTGCACCAAGGCCATAGGCCTTGCGCAAAAATATCGCCACCATGGGAACCCGCAGTTTTGCGCCTGCCAGGAACAGGGAAGACATACGTCGCACCGCGCCCTGCACCTCGCTATCAGGGCCCACCATAAACCCCGGGGTATCAGTGAGCGATAGCACAGGCAAAGAGAATGCATCACAAATTTGCAAGAAGCGCGCGGCTTTCTCTGAAGCTGTTGCATCCACTGCTCCACCGAGTTGCTGGCAGTCGTTGGCGATCAGGGCAATGGGTTTTCCTTCAAGTCGAATGAAACCGGTAATAATACTTCGGCCGTAAATACGCTGCAATTCCAAGAACGAACCGGTATCCGCGATAGTTTCAATAATGTCCCGCACGGGATAGCTCCAGCGTCTATCCTCGGGTATTGCATCACGCAACACCTCTTGAGAAACAGTATTCCATTGAGACACTGCACCCTGAAAATAGGACAACAGTTGTTGCGCCAGAGTAGTCGCATGCGCTTCGTCCTCAGCAACAATATCGACAACCCCGTTTTTCTCCTGTACCTCGATAGGGCCGATAGCAGTGGGCTCATACTTACCCAAACCGCCACCTTCGATCATGGCCGGACCTGCCATACCGATCCATGAACTACGCGTGGCGATACAAAAATCGGCACAACCAAACAATGCGGCATTACCGGCAAAACAATATCCATTGTTCACAGCGATACGTGGCACCTTACCGCTAAGTGCGGCCCAGGTACTGAATGACTTAATATTGAGGCCGGCAATTTGGGTGGTCACATCGGTATCACCCGGACGACCTCCGCCACCTTCGGTATACATCACCAAGGGCAATGATTGCTCACGGGCCAACTCACAGATACGATCCAGTTTGCGGTGATGAAAAAAGCCCTGCGTGCCGGCCAGTACCGAGTAATCGTTGACAATGATGCCTGCACGCGCGCGATCAGGCCCAACCAGACCCGCGTTAATAGTACAGGTCCCCGTGATGATCCCATCCGCCGCAGTACTGGTCTGCAGATCCTCATACTCGCGTCGACTGCGCTGCGCCGCTACGGCAAGTTGTCCGTATTCCTGAAATGAACCCTCGTCGACCAAGTCCGCAACATTCTCTCGAGCGGTACGATATCCCTTGGCGTGGCGTTTGGCGCGCGCCTCTGACCGAGCTGCATCAAGAGTGCGTTCTATGCGCTCGCGCAACGCTTCCAGTTCAGGCCTTATGTCACCGTCCATCGATGTCTCCGCATAGATCCTAGCGTAATATTATAACGCGGATAGCCACTGCTTGAAGAACAGGCGACTGGCTGAATTACTGATTCTTGCCGCGCTGCTGCACACCGGACCGGCGATTGGCGATAACATCGCCCGACACGCGTTGATTAACATCGGTCATCACACTGCGCTCCATGGCCAGCCCCGCAGCCAGATCCGTCTGCAAGCCTTCGTTTACCATTTTCTTGTAGACCTTTACTGTTTCCGGCACGCAGCTCGCAATATCCGTCGCGACCTGGCGACACGCGTCGAGCAGATCCTCTGGAGCCACTACACGACTCACTAGACCCCACGCTTCCGCCTGCTGTGCAGATATAACGTTGCCGGTAAAATGCGCCTCGCGCGCTCTACTCGGCCCAATGATACGCGCAAGCTTCTGGGACAATCCCCAACCCGGCGCCAAGCCAACGCGACAGTGCGTATCGGCAAAGCGCGCGCCTGAAGAGGCCAGCAGGATGTCACCCATCAATGCAAGTTCGAAACCGCCGGTGGCAGCGACACCGTTCACCCCCACTATAATGGGTCGGTCAAAAGCCGTCATGGCTGCGGTAATATCGTGTTGCGCGTGAATGGCATACACGCCAAGACCGGACTCATCTTCCGCCATCGCCTTGAGATCAAGACCTGCACAAAACGCCGTACCTGCACCCGTGAGAATCACAGAATAGATATCGCTCTCGTCCTGCAACAGGCGGAAGGCATCACAAAGATCGAGCAGCAATTGCGGGGACAACGCATTCCTAGCGTCGGGGCGATTGAGCGTCAGGACAGCGTAACCGTCCTCTCGTTGCAGCAGCAGTTCCGTCATTTAACTCTCCTTGAGGTTGCTTTAGCGCCCCTGCCACTCAGGCTTACGTTTCTGCAGAAAGGCCGCCACGCCCTCCTGTGCATCCTCGCTACCCATGCAGATATGTTGCAATTTAGCCTCTCCAGAAATTGTGTCACTGACGGACTCTTCTATCGCAGCGTTCAGTGCCTGTTTGGCATAACGCAGAGACAAGGGCGCTTTGCCCGCGATTTCCTGTGCCCAAGCGAGAGTGTCTTCCAGCAGTTTATCAGCCGGGACCACTCGATTGCACAGGCCCCATTGTAAACATTTTTCAGCGCGGATTTTCTCACCCGTGACGATCACCTCATAGGCGCGCTTGCGACCCAGTGTCCGCACCAAGTGCCAAGTCGCACCACCATCCGGTATCAGGCTGATGGCGGCGAAGGCCTGGTAGATGAATGCATCTTCTGCCATCACTGTCAGGTCGCAGACCATGCCCAAAGCGCTTCCAATGCCGGCGCAGGCGCCATTGATTGCGCTGATCCAGGGTTTGTGCGCCTCGTGGATTTCCATCAGCACTGGCTTGTACTCGCCATTGAGTTGATCCTCAACCCGGAAAGTCAATGCATCCTCTGGGACGTCTGCCAGGTCGGCTCCCGCGCTGAAAACGCGCCCGACACCGGTCACTACCACCACCCGCACACTGTCATCGCCATTGACCTCGCGCACTGCTAGCAATAGGTCACGACGTAGGGTTTTATTGAAACTATTGAGATTGTCGGGTCGGTTCAGGCTGACTACCGCGACAGAACCTTGGCGTTCTACCATAACCGTTTCATACGTACTCATCGCGCACACCTTCTAAAGAGTTATCATCATACGATTGAGCCGCCAGCCCTGAGGCCTGCCAACTCCTGTTCACCGAAACCCATCTCCGTGAGTACTGCATCGGTATCCTGTCCAACATCATGGCCGCCGTGTCGCACCTCCGAAGGTGTGCGACCAAAACGCGGAGCTGGCGCAGGCTGGACCAGTCCGTCCACCTCTATATAGGTATTACGCGCTATATTTGCTGGATGTTTTGGTGCATCGAGAAAATTAAGCACGGGTGCAAAGCAAACATCTGTGCCCTCCATAATCTCAGACCACTGCGCCTGTGTTTTCTGTTTAATCACCGTGGTTAGCTTTTTCTTCATTGCTGACCATTGCGACTGATCATTCTGAGCGCCGAAATCTTCCTCGGTCAATCCTGCCCGCTCTTTTAACAATGCGTAAAACTGCGGCTCGATAGAACCTATAGAGATATACTCGCCGTCAGCACACTCATAGGTGTCATAAAAATGCGCCCCGCCATCCAGCATGTTGGATTCTCGTTCGGTAGCGTCCCACAAACCCATCGCTTCGAAACTGTGGAACATCCACATCAGCTGTGCCGCGCCGTCCACCATTGCCACATCAATAACCTGGCCCTTGCCAGAGTTAGCGGTTTCCAGCAACGCTGCCAGCACACCATTCACTAGCAGCATACCACCGCCGCCCATGTCCCCAACGAGATTTAAGGGTGGCACCGGCTTTTCACCTTTGCGACCCATAGCGTACAAAGCACCTGTAATTGAAATATAGTTAATGTCATGCCCCGCGCTTTGTGCCAGCGGCCCTTCCTGGCCCCAACCGGTCATGCGTGCAAAAATAAGCTTGGGGTTGCGAGCGAGACACACAGAAGGGCCAATGCCCAGCTTTTCACACACACCCGGGCGGTATGGGTCGATGAGAACATCGGCGTTCTCCACCATACGCAGCAGGGTTTCCAGACCATTCGGGTCCTTAAGGTTGACCACCACCGATTTCTTGCCCCGGGTGCTAACGTCCTTCATCACCATCCCGCCGGCGCGGTCGATACGAATCACCTCCGCACCCATATCGGCGAGCATCATTCCGCCCATCGGGGCCGGCCCAATACCCGCGAGCTCAATCACTGTATAACCATTCAGCGGACCCATTGGTCGTCTCCCATACTTGAATTTTAACGCGTGCCGGCACTATGGCCGACACGCTATGGAGCAAACCTCTTACTTAGGCTGCATTCGGATACCGCCATCCATGCGAATACATTCGCCATTGATGTAGTCGTTCTCTACCAACTGCTGCGCTAACTGGGCGATCTCATCTGCCTTACCAAGGCGTTTGGGATACAGCACTTGGCTCGCTAGCGGTTTCAAGAACTCTGCGATTTCAGGCGACATTTCTTCAGCACCGCCCATCATCAGCGGCGTCGCAATCAATCCTGGCACAATGGTATTTACCCTGATGCCCAGCACTGCTAGGTCACGTGCTATAGGCAGAGTCATGCCAACCACGCCACCCTTAGACGCCGAGTAGGCCGCTTGTCCGATCTGGCCCTCATAAGCTGCAATCGAGGCGGTATTAATAATAACACCCCGACCACCATCGTCATTCAAAACGTCGTTGGTAGACATTTTCTCAGCGCACAGGCGCAGCACATTAAACGTGCCCACCAAATTGATCTGGATAATGCGATTGAATTCGTCCAGAGGGAACGGGCCTTTCTTGCCCATAGTTCGCATTGCATTACCCGTGCCGGCAAAGTTACAGCAAATGTGAATCGCGCCAAACTCTTCAATCGTCGCGGCAATACCCGCTGCGACTGATTCCTCACTGGTCACGTTCACGTTACAGAAAATCACCATACCGGGATATTCCGCTACCAATTGATTGCCCTTCTCCTCATTCATATCGAAGATGGCGACCTTGCCTCCATTCGCGACAAAACGTCTTAGCGTTGCGCGACCGAGGCCAGATGCTCCGCCGGTAATGACGGCTACTTTATCTTTTAAGTCCATATAAATTCTCCTAAGCTAGTGGGTTAATTGTCGTGTATTAGAAATCTAAAAATTACGCGTGTTAAAGGGTGTGTAACCCTCTGAGAGACAATCCCGGCTGATAATGATTTTCATCACCTCAGAACTGCCCGCATAAATGGTTGTAATTCTTGCATCAGTATACTGCCTGCTTATTGGGTATTCATCCATATAACCGGCACCACCATGCAGCTGAACCCCCAAGTCGGCGACGGCAACCGCCAGCTCACTAGTGACCAGCTTTGCCTTAGCAGCATCCACTGCAGTGAGCTGACCGGCCGCGAAGGCTCGAACACACTGATCGACATAACTCTGAGCAATATCCAGCTGCATGCGCATTTCAGCCAACTTGAATTGGGTATTCTGAAAGGCTGCCACTGGCTTGCCAAATGCCTTGCGCTGTTTCACATAGTCCGCCGTGAGGTCCCAAGACAACTGGGCACAGGCTATATAACCTGCAGCGCCAATCAAGCGCTCCTCCCCCAACCCTTCCATAAGATAGATGAAACCCTTTCCAGGCTCCCCTAGGACATTGGCCTTAGGCACTTTCACATCATTAAAAAATAGCTCGGCGGTATCCTGCGCTTTCATACCCATTTTTTTCAAATTGCGGCCTCGTTCAAAGCCCTCCATGCCCCGCTCGACCAGAAATAGGGTCATAGCGTGGGGGTTGTTTTCCGGATCAGTCTTGGCGGCAACGATGATAAGATCGGCATTGATACCGTTAGAAATATACGTTTTTGAGCCATTTAGCACCCAATGATCCTCTTTTTCGACGGCCGTCGAACGCATTCCAGCGAGGTCACTACCTGCATCGGGCTCAGTCATGGCAATGGCCAAAATAATCTCACCACGAACACAACCCGGCAAAAATCTCTGGCACTGCTCCTCACTGCCAAAACGCGTGAGATACGGACCCACCAGACGGCTATGTAGCGAGTTATACCAGTCACCCACCCTCGCATAGGACGTCTCTTCGATAATAATTTGCTCGAAACGAAAATCAGTATCGCCCATGCCACCGTACTTCTCATCCGGCCAGACCATCAAAAAGCCCTGTTCACCGGCTCTACGGAAAGCGTCACGGTCAACAATTCCAGCCTCACGCCAGGCCTCCATCTGTGGCACAATCTCTACTGCGAGGAATTTCCGATAGGCGTCTCGGAACATGTGCTGCTCTTCAGTGAATTCTCGTTGCAACATACAGTCCAGCTCCCATGCGGACAAATAAACGGTAGGTAGTATGGTGAGCGGCCAGTAGGCCAACAATGACCTGCCCCTACAAATAAATGGACAAGACATTACAAGCCGGGCTTAGAGGCTGAAACTGGAAAAATCATGCAGCAGATTCATCCGGAAAACTGGATCATCATCTACTTTGGCTTAATCTTTGTGATCGCCTGCGCGCAGATGGTTGTTGTCTACGCACTCAGCAATGCCAGCAATCCCGCGCCCGGACTAGGCCTGTATACCGTCTATTTCATGGCTGCCCTGCTGGGCTTGATCGCCTTTGCGCTACAACATAGCGCAAGCGCACCCATGCGGATGGACATTTCTTCGGCCGCATCAATTCTCTCCAGTTATTTGCTATTCACGGCGGCGGGACAGCGGGCACAGATCAAAACGGGTCGCATCGTGCTTGGCGTCGCCGGCTTAGTTGCCTGTGTCAGTGTATTTTTTCTCGATGCACGAGACATATTTGGCATGCAAGTCACTGTTGCTGCGTTCTTTTTTGCCGCTGCAGGCCTACTCTGCGGCTGGCGCAGCTGGAAAAAAAGCAATGTGGGTGACGGCATCACGGCCGCCGCGCTGATGATCGTCGTCAGCATGCTAGCACTGCTATACCTCTGGCAGACCCATGACGACTATTTCCAGGCCCAGACAGTGGCCTTTGGTCTATACAGCTCAGCGTATGTGCTGGTCGCAATGGGTTTTCTGGCTAGTGTGCTCATCGAAAACCAACAAAAGCTGTCCCACGTATCCACACAAGACCCGCTGACTCGGCTGCTGAACCGCCATGGCTTGGAACAAACTTTGCACGTCACCCTAGCGCAGGCTGCCCGCCAGCAGCTGCCCACAGCCGCTATTATGGTGAGCATCGATCACTTCAAAGAAGTCAACAGCAACTTCGGCAATAAAGCGGGAGACCAGGTGCTCAGACAGGTCGCTCAAACCCTACAGCGCATAAGCCGCGCCAGCGATACAGTGGCCCGCGTCGGCGGTGAGGAATATCTGTTGATTCTCCCTTGTACCCACTTGGACGACGCCCGTATGTTGGCCGAACGCATCCGCCTAGACATTGCCGAATGTGCCCTGACCGTCAACCGACAGCAGATCGCCATTACCGTAAGCCTCGGTGTGGCGGGCGCGCTTGGAGCAGTAGAACTGAACAAACTGTCGGGCGAGGCCGACCGAGCGATGCAGTTGGCCAAACGGGGCGGACGCAACCAGGTGGCCTCGGTGGAAAGCAAATCCATTCACCTCAGCACACACGTTACCCAGGTCTAAAAAAACGCATGCGCGACTTATCAATATCCGTCTATTTCGCACGCTCAGTGTTGAAAAATGCGGTCGCGCAGGGCCTGGACCCCATCAGCCTGTTGCGTAAAAATCGTGTCTCCCCCAGACTGATGCTGGAAGGCAGCGCGCGAATATCGATAGAACGCTTCGCCGACCTGCAGGTCGCCACGATGCAGGCCATGAATGACGAGACCCTAGGTTATGGGACCAAGCCCATGCCGCTGGGTTGCTGGTCGATGATGTGCCATGCGGTTATTGGGTGCGAGACGCTCGGAGAGGCGTTAAGCCGGTCGTGCCGGTTCTATCAGCTGTTTGAATTAGGCGTGCACCCGGTGCTAGACGAAGACGGAGAGTCTGCTGTGATCCGGCTGGTACCACAGGACGTTAATACGCCGTCAAACCCCTTTCTGCACGAGTTGCTGCTATTCAATCTGCATCGCTTTGCAAGCTGGCTGGTGCAGGAACACCTACCGATTCAGGTCGTACAGTTAAATTATCAACCACTCGCCCCAGCGCTGGATTACCGTCATATGTTCCTTGCCAACCCGGTGAAGTTCGAACAGCCCCACTCACAGCTGTTACTGTCTAAGGGCCTGCTAAGCAAACGTATCACACAGAATGAAGCATCACTGCGCCACTTTTTGCGGCACCCTGCGCTCATCATGCTCACACAAAACTACGCCATCAACAGCTGGACATCACAGGTAAGGGACATTGTCCGCCGTCAACTGCGCGATATATCGGAGCTCAATGATGTCGCCGTCACATTGGAAGTTCATCCGCAAACACTCAGAAGGCGCCTCGCGGCGGAGGGGACCACGTTCAAGGACATCAAAAACCAGATGCGCCGTGATACTGCCCTGCACTTTCTTGGAAAACAGGGACTCAGTATTGAGGAAATATCGCACCGGGCGGGGTTCTCGGAATCTAGCGCATTTATACGGGCCTTCAAGGGCTGGACTGGCGTAACGCCGTATACCTATCGCAAGGGACTCTGAGCCGGGGCTGAGCACTGGGCTGCGCAGCACGGTAGCGACCCACTGGCATGAAGTCAGGACAAGTACACCAAACGGCCATCGCAGGTGACACACTGATAGCGCACTCTGCCCCGCTGTGCGCGGTTATGGCGGGTTGTAGACACTTCGTGTAATTGGCAGCCGCAGTGGTAACGGTGTTTAGCTTGCCTGCGCTGGGGCACACCCTCCAGGTCAAGATTGAAGGTGACACCTGGGTCGGCATCAAAACGCGCCATCAGCGCCTGCCACTCAAGCCCGTGGGGCTTTACACCCCGCTTGGGATAGACCTCATGCACGATAAAATGGGCCACCTCATGGGGTACAGTATCACGTAGGTTTTCCTCGAAATACTTGGAGAAAATCCAGGGGTTGTAGCGGATCAAGCGACGCGCGCCAATGGTTTTAAACATGCCCGCCGTCTGTCCTTTTAGGTCGAAAAGCACCGGAACACGATCGAAAGGCCGGCCGAAAATACCCTCTGCCCGGCAGATATAGTCTTCTGTCCTCTGCTCTACTTGGCGTTGCTCTGTATCCCCAATGGGCTGCACCACGCTGAATATTTCCTTGTTGATTGACATTAATCCTTAGCCGACAGTACATCTCATGTCACGGCGTGTCACAGAAATGCTAAACTGGGCGGAACAGGCATTTAGCATAGCGTTCACGGTGACGCGACTCAATAAATACTGAACACCTGTAAGTTCCGGTACACTTATTTGTTGCGAGCTGTCATTGTTACCGGGCCGGCCACAGCACAAACTTTGCTCATGCGTGTATGGCATCAATTGTCCAACATAACGAAGAAGACATATGAAGACACAAAGTCTAGACGTCCAAAAACTCAGCGACTATTTAACCCTGCATATGACAGGGTTCACAGCGCCTTTAAGTGCGGAAAAATTTGAGGGCGGTCAATCCAATCCCACGTTCAAACTCACCGCTGCAGACGGCAAACATTATGTGCTGCGGCGCAAGCCACCTGGCGAATTACTGAAATCAGCCCACGCGGTCGATCGAGAATTTCGCGTCATCAGTGCATTGCGTGATACCGACGTGCCGGTACCAAAAACGTTCGTGCTGTGCGAAGACGACGATATCGTTGGTTCTATGTTCTACGTCATGGAATACAAGGAGGGTCGCATCTTGTGGGACCCTCTACTTCCCGATGCGGCCGATAACGCAGAGCGCTCCGCTATCTACGATGCCATGAACCAAACCATGGCCGCCCTGCATAATGTTGATGTAGATGCGGTTGGTCTGACCAGCTTCGGTCGACCAGGGAACTACTTTGAGCGTCAGCTGGGCCGTTGGAGCAAACAGTATCGCGCGTCCGAGACTTGCCACATCGCTTCGATGGAGTCATTGATGACCTGGCTTGTGGCCAAAATGCCTGAGGATGACGGCACGGTAAGACTTGTCCATGGTGACTACCGGCTGGACAACATGATGTTCCACTCTACAGAACCGCGGGTCATTGCGCTGTTAGACTGGGAGTTGTCTACGCTGGGCCATCCTCTGGCGGACCTAGCCAATCAATGCATGGCTTGGATGCTTCCACGGGAGGGCCGCATCAAAGGTCTCGGAGGCGTCGACCGCGCAGCGCTGGGCATTCCCAGTGATGAAGAATACATCGCGCGCTATTGTGAACGTACTGGACGCGACGGCATTGAAAATTGGAACTTCTATCTGGTGTTCTCGCTGTTTCGCCTCGCGGCAATTTTGCAAGGCATTGTTAAGCGCGCACAAATAGGAACCGCTTCCAGTGCCGAAGCAGATTCACAGGGTGAAGCCGTCACGCAACTGGCTGACCTGGCAATGTTATTGACTGACTGACGACTGATTACCACACCGGCGTCTGACGTCGGACACTTTTCAAACGTTCACTAACGAGGATTAGAACAATGGCTGAAGAAGTACTAATGGATGTCACTGATGGCATTTTGACCGTCACACTTAACCGCCCGAAAGCTAGAAATGCCGCCAACAAAGCACTCGCCGAAGGTGTCGCTGCCGCCATGGACAGACTCGACAGCGATGACAGTATTCGCGTAGCGATTCTCACCGGCGCTGGCGGCACGTTCTGTTCTGGCATGGATCTAAAAGCGTTTGTTACCGGTGAAACACCGAATGTTGAGGGCCGTGGATTTGCGGGTCTGACCGAGGCAACGCCGCGTAAACCGCTTATCGCTGCGGTTGAGGGCTATGCCCTGGCCGGAGGCTTGGAACTCGCTATCTCTTGCGATCTTATCGTTGCTGCCGATGATGCTAAATTTGGCATCCCGGAAGTCAAACGTGGTCTCGCCGCTGCCGCCGGCGGACTCATTAAACTCCCCAGACAAATACCCAAGCGACTGGCGATGGAACTGGCGTTAACCGGTGACTTTATCGGCGCCCAGCGTGCCTATGATATTGGCCTGATCAATGAAGTGGTACCAGCAGGAACAGCGCTTGATGCTGCGAAAGCGCTGGCTGCCAGGATTGTTGCCAATGGGCCACTGGCAGTCGCGATTAGCAAACAGGTTATATTACAGTCCGAAGACTGGTCCGCCGATGAAATGTGGCAGAAGCAACAGGAGTTGACGATGCCGGTATTCATAAGCGAAGACGCTATCGAAGGGTCTGTCGCTTTCGCTGAAAAACGCGCCCCTAACTGGAAAGGCAAATAAGGAGTAAGACAATGACAGACGCATGGATTATCGACGCCTGCCGCACACCACGCGGCATTGGCAAGAAGGGCAAAGGCGCCCTTGCAGAACAGCATCCCCAGCATCTCGGTGCCACAGTGCTCAAAGCCATCGCTGAACGCAATGACCTCAATACCGCCGATGTCGATGATGTGATCTTTGGCACCAGTTCCCAAAGAGGACGTCAAAGTGGCGACCTGGCACGAATGTCTGCACTGGAAGCGGGCTACGACATTCGCTCCAGCGGCATGACGTTAGACCGCTTCTGCGGCTCTGGCATCACTTCGGTCAACCTTGCAGCCATGAGCATCATGTCCGGAACAGAAGACCTAGTCATTGGTGGCGGCGCAGAAATGATGTCGATCTATGGGGAAGAAGGAGCAACCCCTACCCCGTTTCTCGATAATGGCAACCTAGCCCTAAGAGCCTTGCATCCGCAACCTCATCAGGGTGTCTGCGCCGATGCAATCGCGAGCATGGAAGGTATCGACAGGCAAGCGTTGGATGCACTCGCGTACGTCTCGCAGCAACGAGCAGCTAATGCAATTGACAACGGCTACTTCGACAATAGCTTGGTTCCGGTCTACTCTATTGACGGCACACTGGCGCTGGATAAAGAGCAATTTCCCCGTCCCCAAACGACCCTAGAAGGCCTCGCAGAACTGAAGGCTTCATTTGCGCCGATTGCAGATTATGCGTTGGATGAAAGTGGCCTGACTTACCGCAGTATGTTGTTGCAAAAATACCCAGGGCTGGAAATCACCCACATGCATCATGCGGGCAACTCTTCCGGCGTGGTCGATGGTGCAGGTGCAGTGCTACTGGCCTCCCCCGAGTATGCCAAAGCACACGGCATGAAACCGCGTGCCCGCATTAAAGCGATGTGCAACATGGGTGACTGTCCTACCCTGATGCTGAACGCTCCGGTCCCAGCGGCCAGAAAAGTACTGGCGAAAGCAGGTCTGTCCATCGAAGACATCGACCTGTTTGAGATCAATGAGGCCTTTTCTGTGGTGGCGGAAAAATTTATCCGCGACCTGCAACTCAACCGCGACAAGGTCAATGTTAACGGTGGTGCGATGGCACTGGGCCATCCGATAGGAGCCACCGGTGCACTGTTAATCGGCACCGTGCTGGATGAATTAGAGCGTCGAGACCAGCAGTTTGGCCTCATCACCATGTGCGCAGCCGGCGGCATGGCACCCGCAATCATCATCGAGCGTATCTAGCGCCCCCAACGCGTGGCGATAATGCTATCGCCACGTCATTTCACCCGCTACGGAGAGCCGTGTGTTCGATTTCAGTGAAAAATCTCGCAGGTATCAGCAACAACTCAACGCGTTCATGACGCAGAACATCTACCCTAGAGAAGAAGAATACACCGCCCAATTGCACGTAGCAGAAAACCGTTATGGCTACTTGCCCATCATGCATGAACTCAAGACTAAAGCGCAGGAGCAGGGTCTGTGGAATTTGTTCATTCCACCTTCACTGGCCGAGTTCAGCGATCACGGTGGCCTGAGCAATTTTGACTATGCGCCGCTGGCAGAAACCATGGGGCGGGTATTGTGGTCACCCGAAGTGTTCAACTGCAATGCACCGGACACGGGCAACATGGAAGTGTTCATGAAGTACGCCACGTCAGCCCAACAAGCACAGTGGCTAACCCCGCTTCTAGCCGGGGAGATTCGCTCTTCCTATGCCATGACAGAACCGCAGGTAGCCTCGTCAGATGCCACAAATGTCGAACTTAGCATCGTGCCTGATGGCAACGAGTGGGTATTGAACGGTCGTAAATGGTTTATTACCGGAGCCCTGTACGAGCGCACCCGGATATTTATCGTCATGGGAAAATCAGATCCACACAACACCAATCGTCATAAGCAGCAGACCCAGGTGCTGGTGCCCAAGGACACACCGGGATTACAACTAATACGTCCACTAACCACGCTCGGTTATGACGACGCCCCTATAGGACATGCCGAGATGGTATTTGATAATGTCCGCGTACCCCTAGATAACGTGCTGCTGGGTGCAGGCCGAGGTTTTGAAATCGCTCAGGGTCGACTAGGCCCGGGCCGCATTCATCACTGCATGCGACTGATTGGCGCAGCACAGCGCTCGCTTGAACTGGCGTGCAAACGCGTTGCATCGCGCACCACCTTTGGCCGTACTCTCAGCCAGCATCAGTCCGTCCGCGAGGATATCGCCCGCTGTTTTTCAGAAATCGAAATGGCGCGTTTGCTGGTGCTGAAAACCTGCAAGAAAATGGATGATGCAGGCACCATGGGTGCACTGGATATGATTGCGGCCAGCAAAACTACAGTGCCTCTGATGGTCCAAAACATCATCGATCGTTGCATGCAGATGCACGGTGCTGGGGGTCTAACGGCAGATTACTGCATGGCAGAAGCATTTAACTACGCCCGCTGGTGCCGCCAGGCAGACGGCCCTGACCAGGTACACCAAATGGCATTAGGCAAGATGGTCATTACGCGCTATTCCGAGGATGCATGAGCAACGCTCATAGGAAATACACTGCGGCACAACTAATAGCCATCGGAGGCAAACCACCCGCGCCCGCAAATTAGACTTAAGAGTCTATTGAGTTCATAGGTGGATTTAAAAGTACTTGCCCTACCGCTGTTTGCCCTGCTCAGTCTGACTGAAGCCGTCATTACCCTCTAGCGCGGACACCCTGCTTCGACGTCCTTTTATCAGCAGCTGCGGCCTTTGGGGTGGACACAATCTTCTTGCGCGCGGCAGGCTTTTTCTTTGTGGCCACCTTCTTTGAATCCGAATGCTGTCGCTGCTCACGCAAGGACTCTCGGTCTGCACTGGTCGGTGATGGACGGCGTCGCGAGCTACGTGGACGATGATACTCGGACGCGTCAGGGCGCAGATCACCCTGCTCAAAACGGTTCAAAATCTCCTCCATGGTGCGACTGATTCTGGTGCAGATACGGATGGCTTCTACAGCAGGATACGCTGAGTTTTCGCCGCCCTCCATCAACTCTATCAAGTCTTCTTCAGACAGATGCGATAACAGTTTGGCGGGGTTGTACCAACTGAAATTAGGGACAATATTGATATCGCCACTGTACTCCTGATCTATCAATCCGTGCATGCTGCTGACCAACATATTGACCCGCGGCCAGCTATCGCCGCGCTTCTGCACAATGCCCCGATAAAAGTTAAGAATTTCTCGACCCACACCGATACCCATGGTGCCTAAAGCCGCACCTAGTGCACTGCGTTCTCCATTTTTGTTCAAAAAGGGTATGGCAATGGGGTTTACCATGCTCACGATAAAATGATTAGTGCTGTAGAGCCGCTGTAAGCGTTTTGCGGGCAGATCATCGGCGATGGAGCCATCCACCCATTTTAGGGTGGGCAGGTAGGGCTGAGCCTCTCCATGCTGATTCTTCGCCATCAGCATCACTGGAGGGAACACCCCCGGCACGGCGCAGGAGGCCATCACCGCAGCGCGCAAATACACATTCGGTGACGTGATGGCGTTTAGCAAGCGCGACTGCTGGTGCAACTCTGCCGGTGCGATTGAGATACTGATCTGCCTGCCGGTCTTTTCATAGGCCTCATGGAAGGTTAAATCAGGGATCATGCGAGCGACCAACTTCTCAAGGTCACCCACTTCTATACGCGGGTTAGCGCCAAAAAACATTTTAGAAAATACGCTCGCCTCCTGCTCGGCTTCAGAGACCACATTTGCAGGATCGTAAAAAAACTCAAGTTCTTTATCGGTGTGCGT
Source organism: Halioglobus sp. Uisw_031 (assembly GCF_047729875.1). Classification (NCBI taxonomy): domain Bacteria; kingdom Pseudomonadati; phylum Pseudomonadota; class Gammaproteobacteria; order Cellvibrionales; family Halieaceae; genus Halioglobus; species Halioglobus sp. Uisw_031. Next base: position 2,389,798 of record NZ_CP159826.1, read on the forward strand.
ACCGATGACTGCCGCCACCAGCGCACCGGCACTAGAACCGGAAATGACACGTGGCAGCAAACCCTCGCTCAGCAGAGTCTTGACCACACCCATATGGTAGAAGCCCAGCACACCGCCACCACTAAGCATCAGGGCGGAACGGCCAAAGCAGATATTGGCGCGATAAAAAAAGTCGAGCTTTTGCTGGGTAGTAATGTCGTCACTCTCCAACTCCGCAAGAAAGCGCAGCGAGTCATCGACCTCATCAATATACTGCTCTATCAAGGTTTTGGTGCCAAATTTTGCACGGCTATAGAGACTATGCCGCCCCATACCGCCTAAGTTTCCATGAATACCCTCGTTGAGCGTGAACAAAAGTCCTTGGTAATCCTGCCGCGCACGCAACTGACGTAATTTGTCCAAGCGCAATCGAATTTGGGAGTAGTCGTATTGGCTGGTCTTGTCTACCGCGCGCCAGCCCTTCTGCCCAGATATTTCATCGTGCTGCTGAGCAAATTGACTCCACTGCTCATAGGTAACGGCCTGGTCCATCTGCTTCTGGAGATTTTTTAACTTGAGTGCATTTAACAATGAGATACCCATACGTTAGAGAGCGCCTGTTTGCGCATTCTTCGGCCAGCATAAGCGAAATACACGCTAACTCATAGCATCCAATAGGCCCAGTTCGCCAGCACTCACAAACTTCATCAGCGACTGAGCAAATTTCCAGCTATTCATAGCAAAAATAAGAGGCAGATCGGAGCCGCTAGGTAGCCGGCAAACTCTATACGCTGCACTCAAAACCCACCGTGCCAAACGAATTTTTTGAGTGTAATCGCCGCGCAGTGCGACGTAGCAGCTGTGCCATGTCACCGTTGCTCCAATCTTCATCCATATTTAGCCATCAGCCTCACACTGAGGTATATTTACGGATTACCGTTTGCGATAAGGCCTTTGTTATGACAGCAATCCACAAAAAACTCTATTTTCGGCTCCGCCAATCTCTGGCCAGCACACTTTTCCTCAAGCCGCAGCCAAAACCAATGGTATTCATCGGCGAAGGGTCCACTGTCCAGTTGAGCAAGGCTATTGGTCGCTTCGGTTTGCGTAAAATTCTGGTAGTGACTGATAAGCCACTCCACGATTTGGGGGTTCTCAATACAACACTGGAAGCGCTGCACCAGGCTGGCGTACAGACAGCCATTTTCGATGGTGTACTGCCAGATCCGACAGCGCAGATAGTGGACGACGGTATTGTCTGCTATCACCAAGAGCGCTGCGACTCCGTACTGGCATTCGGCGGAGGTTCTTCCATTGATGCGGCTAAGGTAATTGCTCTGGGAGCCGCCAACAATTGCAATACAGCGGGCTGCCTGGGTATCAGCAAATGCAAACTACCAGCCGTGCCCTTTTTTGCCGTGCCCACAACGGCAGGCACAGGCTCTGAAGCCACCTTTATCGCCGTGATTTCCAATAACGAAACACATGCAAAAGACGCCGTTGTAGATCCGTGCCTCATACCTAAGGCCGCAGCGCTAGATCCCGAAATAATGCGCGGACTGCCAAAACACATTACAGCCGCAACAGGCATGGATGCACTCACCCATGCGATAGAGTCCTATATCGGACGATGGGAGACAGACGATACAAACTATTACGGGCTCGCCGCTTGTCGACTCGTGTTCGACAATCTCGCAGAAGCCTGTCGCAACGGCGACAATTTGCAGGCGCGCGAATCAATGGCACTGGCATCACATTATGGCGGATTGGCCATTACCAACGCACTGGTTGGATACGTGCATGCGATTTCTCACAACCTCGGCGCCAAGTATGGGGTGCCGCACGGACTGGGCAATGCGTTGCTATTACCGCATGTGCTGGAGCTCCTTAAAGAGGATGCGACGGAGAAGCTTGCCGATATCGCTGTCTACTGCGGTATGGGTGCGCGCACTGAAACATCCACCGCGCTGACACGTAAATTCATTGACCAGATCTGGGCTCTCAATGATGAGATAGGCATTCCACGAACAACTGATGTCATTCGCACAGACGATATTGAAGGACTGATTACAGCCGCTTTGACCGAGGGCGGAAATTATCCCTCGCCGCGATTCATTACGGAAAATGAGTGCCGCGACGTGCTAAGGGCCATCAGTTCCTGATCAGGCTGCATCCATGTTCGCGGATACTGGATCTTCAGTCTTCCTAGTATTGTTCGATATTGGGAAATGGCTTTTGAGCCCTATACGTCTCTGCGGAAGCTGCCCCTAGGCTTAGGGCGAATCCGATTCAGCGGACTTTGTGTTCGTATCACCAAGCACCTTAGCGCGATACTCTTCTACCAAATGGCGCTTATACAGTTTGCCGTTGTCCATGCGCGGCAGCTTAGGATGAAAGTCCACTGAGCGTGGCATCTTGATGCTGGAGATACGTTCGCGCAGCCATTCCATAATCTCTATAGCCGTCTCATCTGTAGCATCAGCCCAGTTCATAGGCTCGATTACTGCTTTAACCTCTTCCCCAAACTCCTCGTTCGGAATTCCAAATACCGCCACGTCAGCCACTTTATCGTGGATGGCCAAAATATTTTCAACCTCCTGAGGATAGATATTCACGCCACCGCTGATGATGGTGAAGTTCTTACGGTCGGTAAGGTAAAGATAGCCTTCGTCATCGACGTAGCCTACATCACCGGTGGTTGCCCAGCCTTTGTCGTTGTAAGCATCCTCCGTTTTTTCCGGCTCATTGTGATAATGGAAGCTTCTTTGTTGACCGCCGAAATAGACTGTTCCTATTTCTCCGTGTGGCAATTCCGCGCCCTCATCATCGACAATATGCAACTCACCCACTAGGGTCACACCCACAGAACCTCTGTGGGTTAGCCAGTTGGCAGAATCGATCAAGGTAAAGCCGATGCCTTCGCTGGCTGCGTAGTACTCCATGATGATCTCACCCCACCACTCGATCATCTTCTCTTTCACTTCGATAGGACACGGAGCGGCCGCATGAATGGCAATTTGCATCGAACTCACGTCGTAGGCCTGCCGGACTTCTTCGGGGAGTTTAAGCAGCCGATTAAACATAATGGGCACCCATTGACTGTGGGTGACGCGATGCTCTTCGATCAGCTTCAGCGACAACTCGGGCTCAAATTTTTCCATAATCACGGACGTGCCGCCGTTATAAATCGTCATCATGTTGTAGTGCAATGGCGCCGCATGATACAGGGGAGCAGGCGACAGATAGACCGTCTCCTCGCCAAAGCCAAACAGCACACCTAGGGTGGGTGCTGCCCAAGGAGGCGTATTAACGTCTTTCGCGTAATCATTGACAAAAACCCCTTTGGGCTGTCCTGTGGTCCCCGAGGAGTAAAGCATGGGAACCCCATTACTCTCATCGCCTATCGGGGTATCTGGCTGCCCATCTGTAGCCTCTTCCCAAGACTCGAAGCCAGGCTTGATGCCGCCCACCATGTAATAGTGCTCAACGCCTGTGGCCTCTGCGAGCAACTGTTCTGCCACGTCCGACAGGGCAAGTGAACCAATAAACAATTTAGCCCCGCAATTTTGCAGAATGTAAGCCGTTTCCGATTTCTTTAAATGTGTACTGATCGGTGTAAATATCAAACCACTGCGCTGGGCCGCCCAGACAATCTCCAGAAACTGCCGGTTGTTTTCCAGCATCATGCCAATATGGTCACCCGACTTCAGACCCAGTGAACGAAACAGTTGCGCTGCCTGATTGGAACGCTCATCGAGCTCCTGATAGGTCACAATCTCACCTGTCGAACCCATAATAATGGCAGGTTTATGGGGGTAGGTCTTTGCGGTAATACTGGGATGCGGCATGGACTATTCCTCACTCATTTGGCGTGCTCGTTCAACACTATAGAAGTTTCCATCAAAAAGTGACAGTGGCCTAACGAAACCGCATCACGCCCTGCTGCATGGTAGTCGCCACCAGACGCCCTTCTTGGGTATAGAAGCGACCACTGGCTAGGCCGCGACCGCCACCGATGCGCTCTGCTTTCACCGTGTGTAACAACCATTCATCGGCACGAAAATCCTCGTGAAACCAGAGAACATGATCAAGACTTGCCACTTGAAAACCGACATGCGCGAAGTGTCGTCCATGCGCTATCAAGCAAACATCAATAAGGACCGCATCAGACAAATACGCCAGTACCGCCTGATGCAGTCCGGGTTGATCGGGCATCGGGCCGGTTGTCTTCATCCACGCCTGTAAGACCGGCTCCCGTGCCACCGGATTGTCCCAGTCTACTGGCTCGACAAGACGAATATCCAAGTCTTCTCCGGTAGTAATCATGAAGCTTTCGTCCAGATTGTCGTGTTCCAAACTTAACTGGCGCTCACTGGGCAACGCTTCTGGAGGCGGCACCTGCGGCATATCAGGCTGATAGTCATCACCTTTCGAAGGCATCTGGAATGACAGCGAACTGACCAGAATAGGCTTGCCTCCCTGCAGTGCCACCACACGCCGGGAACTGAAGCTCAGTCCGTCTCGGGCAAGTTCCACCTCGAATATAATGGGTTTAGTCGGATCGCCCGGGCGCAGAAAGTACGCGTGCTGCGAATGAAGAATACGATCGGCGGCAACGGTTGCCACGGCAGCACTGACGCACTGAGCCAATACCTGACCGCCATACACCCTAAAAGCGGCGGGGTGCATATTACCGGCACTGAATTTGTTCTCACCCAGAGACTGGGGCGTTAGCACGTCAAGCAGTGTGTTGAGCACGGTTGTTACCCTGTTGCCAATTGAGGCGCTATTATCCAGATTTGTGGGCCAATGCCAAACAGCGTTTGGCGACATCTGCACACAGCAATATGCCTTACAGGCAATATATTTGATATTCTGAGCTCTGGAAGCAGTATCGACCGAGATAAGGAGGGGCCATGAACAGCACAGCAACGCCGCTTAAACTGCGCCGCGCGATACGGTCAGGAGAGCATACTGGCAACACCTCGGGCATGGCAGCGGGCTTCGTACAATGCAATGTCGTGATTCTCCCTGCAGAAAATGCCGGCGATTTTCTCCGTTTTTGCCAGCTAAACCCTAAGCCTTGCCCAGTCATTGCCGTGGGAGACGCAGGCGCTGCAGCGCTGCCCGAGCTGGGCGATATCGATATTCGTACCGATGTGCCCCGCTATCGAGTGTTCCGCCAGGGTAAAATGACAGAAGAAGTCACGGATATCACTGCGCTGTGGCGCGACGATCTGGTGAGTTTTGCACTGGGCTGCTCATTTTCCTTTGAGGAAGCGTTATTAGCCGATGGACTGGAAGTGCGCAATGTGACCCAAGGCCTGAACGTGCCCATGTATCAAACCGATATTGACTGCGCTGAAGCGGGCCCCTTCTCTGGTAAGATGGTGGTCAGCATGCGTCCGTTCAACGCCAGCGATGCCATTCGCGCCATTCAAATCTGTACAGGGTTTCCCGCAGTCCACGGCGCGCCCATTCACTTGGGCGACCCCAGACTAATCGGCATTGAGGATTTAGAGCGACCGGATTACGGCGACGCAGTACCGATAAATGAGACTGAAATTCCACTGTTCTGGGCCTGTGGCGTCACCCCACAGGTGGCTTTGACTGCGGCCAGACTGCCCTTTGCCATCACCCACAGTCCGGGGTGTATGCTGATCACTGACGTGCGCAACAGCCAATTGGCCGTGCTGTAATACCGGGGAGAATCAATGCAACTTAACTGCGATCTAGGCGAAAGTTATGGCAACTGGAATATGGGCCATGATGCTGCCGTCATGCCCTATATCGACCAAGCGAGTATCGCGTGTGGCTTCCATGCGGGTGATCCTTTGACGATGCGCAAAACGCTGGCGCTGGCGGCACAGCACGGCGTAGCAATCGGCGCCCATCCGGCCTACCCCGATATTGTCGGTTTCGGCCGTCGCAGCATGACACTCAGCCGCGATGAAATCATTGCCTGTCTGCACTATCAGGTGGCAGCACTGGAGGGCATGGCGCAGAGTCAAGGATTAGCACTGTCCTACGTTAAGCCGCACGGTGCCCTGTATCACGACATGATGGCGCAGGCGGGCGTGCGCGCCGCCATTCTCCATGCGATAGCCAGCTACCACCACCCACTGACACTGATGATGCAGTCCACAGGGCAGACCGATAGGCACCGAGAGGAAGCGAAGGTAGCCGGCGTAAAACTCGTCTTCGAGGCATTTGCTGATCGCTGCTATGGCGACGACGGTAGTCTCGTGCACAGAAGTCAGCCAGGCGCCGTGCACAACCTCGAGCGCATGCTGGCGCAGGTGCGGCAGTTGCGACAGGACAGCACCGTGACCACCTTGAGCGGCCATATCATCCCACTGCAAGTCGATACCCTTTGTGTGCACGGTGACAACCCTGAAAGCGTGGGATCCATCGAAGCGATTCGTGCGCTGGTAAACGGCGGCTGAATCACAGTGAAACTGCGTATAGTGGGAGAAGATGCCCTAATGGTCTATTTTGGAGACGTCGTGGATGCTCAGACTTCCGCTCGTGTCCAGGCCGCCACCAGCGCCATCGAGTATGTCATGGGCGAGGACCTTATCGATCTGGTGCCCTCCTATGCATCGGTACTGATTCTCTATAACCCTTTGCGCACCAATCACCTAAGCGTAGCAAGGCGCGTGCGGGGCGCCCTTAGCAATGTGTCCACACCCACCGTCCTCGAGCGTCGCACTGTGGTGCTACCAGTCTACTACGCCCCCGAGGTAGGTATCGATCTGGAGTCCCTGGCTGAGCGCGCCGGTCTGTCCGTCAGCAAAGTGATCGACCTGCACGCAAGCAGCGAATACAGAGTCTACGCCATTGGTTTCGCGCCCGGCTTTGCCTATCTGGGAGAAGTGGATGAACGCATTGCGGCGCCCCGCCTGGCAACCCCCAGAGCCAGTGTCCCGCGAGGGTCAGTTGCCATAGCCGATCGTCAGACCGCCGTTTATCCTTCCGTTTCACCGGGTGGCTGGAACCTGATCGGCCGCTGCCCGGTGCCAATGTTCGACCCCGGCGCCCAACCCTGCATGCCGGTAGCCGTCGGCGATACGGTGCACTTTGAACCCATCAGTCGCGAGCGCTTTCTGACACTAGGAGGCGATCTAGCATGAGTATGCGCGTAGTCCAGTCAGGCATGCTCAGCCTGCTGCAGGACAGCGGACGCCAGGGTCAGCACCGCCTCGGGCTGAGCAATGGAGGACCGATGGACCGAGAAGCGTTCCACTACTGCAACCGCCTACTGCAAAACTCGCCCGCTAGCACCGCCATCGAAATCAGTGTTGGCGGTCTGCAACTGGAAACTCTCGTCGATACCTATATTTGCCTCACGGGTGCACCTATGCCGCTCAGCATTAACGGCCAAGAGAAGTCTTTGTGGGCCGTGCAACGCGTATACGCCGGCGACATCATACAGATCGGTTTCGCCAGATCAGGCTGTCGTAGTTATTTCGGCGTGGCTGATGGCTTCACCATCAAAGCCTATTTTGGCAGTACCGCAACCGTGGTGAGGGAAAATATCGGGGGCTTGCGGGGCCATAGCTTACAGGTTGGAGATCAACTGCCCTGCCCCACTGTAACTGCGCGCAAACAGTATTATTTGGCCGACAGGGATCAGCCCCGCTATCAGAATACGCTCACTGTCCGCGTCATCCCGGGCTACCAGCAGCGCCATTTCAACCGGGTCGAACAACGTCGATTTTTCGGTAGCACCTATAAAATATCCGAGCGCTGCGACCGTATGGGCTATCGGCTGGAGGGGCCCGTCATCAAATGCGATATCAAGGGCGTCTTGTCCGAAGGCATCTGCTTTGGCGCCATCCAATTACCGCCGGACGGACAACCGATCGTGCTGCTCAATGACCGCCAAACCATCGGGGGCTATCCCAAAATTGGCGCAGCGTTGTCGCTGGATGCCGCACGCATGACCCAATTGGTGCCCGGGAGCAGCGTGCATTTTGCTCCCATAACCCGCCACACCGCCCACAAGGCCCTGCAGCTGGCTCAGCGTTTTACATTACGCAAGCCTCTGCAAGAGCGTCGACAATGAATGAGCAGCAACTGAGCGAGTCTATTGAACAACTGTTGGTGTCGAGAAATGTGCGCCACATGACCGTCGCTCAAGCAGCCCTCCAGCCCGGCTACTATCTGCGCGCCGCACGACACCTGCGAAACAGCACCGGCACGGTTATCATTGGTACCGGATTTCCCGTTTCCAGCACCTTTGAAACCGATGGACCGGTCGGTGCCATAGCACTGTACCAAGCTCTAGAAGCGCTGGGGGCGCGTCCCTATATCGCATGCGGGGCACCGTTGTCACGCGCACTGGCTCCGGATTACCGTGTATTGAACTTGACCGCACGCAACCTAGAGGCGGCGCGTATAGAGGCTACGACGCAACTATTGGCCTTACAACCGCACGCTATTGTCGCGATCGAGCGTCCCGGCATTGCCGCAGATGGCCGCTACTACAATATGCACGGGGAAGATATTACCGCTCACTGTTTTTATTTCGACCCCTTCATCAGCCAAGCGAATTGCCCTACCATTGCGATTGGAGATGGTGGCAACGAAATCGGCATGGGGAATATAGCCACAGCTTTGACCCGCCTGGACATCACCGCCTCGGTTACCTGCTGCAATGAACTGCTGGTAGCCGATGTCTCCAACTGGGGCGCCTATGGCCTAATCGCTTTTTTGGGTTTATGGTCGCAGCAAGACCTGCTGGCAAACATCTCGCCGGAGGACTTGCTTCACTATCTCTCCGCCCGCGGCAGTGTTGACGGCGTGACCAGACAAAATACGCTCACCGAAGACGGGCTACTGCCCTTTGAGGGAGCAAACATCATTGAGCAACTGCGCGTGCTCACACATTTTTTGCCGCGCGCACTATAGCGCGGCTGCAGTGAAACAATGGGCACATGAATGAGTACTGTTTACCTAAACGGCAATTATATCCCAATGAATGAGGCCCGCATCTCGCCGATGGATCGCGGCTTCCTATTCGGCGACGGTATCTACGAGGTAGTACCCTCCTACGACGGCCAACTCGTCGGCCTTGCGCCGCACCTGAAACGCATGCAGGACGGGCTGGACGCGATAGGAATCGAACTGCGTGTGGATTACGACCATTGGCGAGAGATTGCGTTACAACTGATTGCGCGCAATGGCAGTGGCAACCTCGGGCTCTATTTTCATGTCAGCCGCGGCGCCGACACGAAGCGTAACCACGCCTACCCCGATGACCTCGCACCCACTATTTTCGCTTTCGCCTATGAGATTCCATCTGCACCCGTAGCAGACAAAAATGCGACAACACCCTTTAGCGTTATCACGGCAAAGGATCTACGCTGGCAGCGCTGTAATATTAAATCGACCTCACTGCTTGGCAATGTTATGCATTATCAGCAAAGCCACACGGGAGGTCATAATGAAACCATTCTCTACAACGACCGAGATGAAATTACAGAGGCCTCTTCGTGCAACGTCTACGTCATTAAAAATGGCATCGTTGCGACCCCGCTATTGGATGAACAAAAACTCCCCGGTATCACCCGCGACACGCTACTGGAAATTTTGCGTCGTGATGGCAGCATTGCCATCGAAGAACGCGTCGTCACATTAGCTGAACTGAATGATGCTGATGAGGTATGGCTGTCCAGTTCCAGTCGGGATATCGTACCGGTGATTGCGATTGACGAAAAGCCTGTCGCCGACGGCAACATCGGTGATGTATGGCTGGTGGCGCAAACTCTCTACGCCACTCATAAGTTTGATTTCTGATGGCCAGACCCACTCAAGCAAAACTAGATCTTGGCGCGCTACGACACAATGTCAGTGTGGCGCGTAAACTGGCGCCGCACTCTAAATTGATGGCCGTGGTAAAAGCCAATGCCTATGGCCACGGCGCGGCAACGATTGCCGCTGCATTGCAACCCAATGTAGATGCTTTGGCTGTTGCGAGCCTCGAAGAAGCCGCTGCACTGCGTGATGTCGGCATTACACTGCCCATACTGCTTTTAGAGGGTATCTTCGAGGCATCCGAATTGGGTATAGCCGCGCAACTTGGGGTATGGCTGAGCATCCACAACGAACAACAGCTGCAGTGGCTAGAAGATGCAACATTGTCTGCGCCGCTGCCCAGTTGGCTCAAGGTCGACACCGGCATGAATCGGCTCGGTGTCACGCCAGCAAGCGCCTTGCAGTGCTACCAACGCCTGATGGCCACGCCCAACGCTGCTGACAACATCGTGACCTACACGCATTTTGCCTCGGCAGATGATGTACACAATCAACAAACGCAGCGACAAATTGCTGTGTTCGATGACCTGCCTTTTAGCGCAGCACGCAGCGCAGCCAATTCAGCGGCGTTGCTGGCCTGGCCACTGGCGCATTACGACTGGGTTCGCCCGGGTTACATGCTCTATGGTAATTCGCCCATGGCACAGGATCACCCCAATGCACAAACTCTGAAACCGGTCATGTCACTGACCTCTGCGGTGATCGCCCTCCACGACGTTGCGGTGGGTGAATCTGTCGGGTACGGCGGCACTTGGGTTGCACAGCGGCCCTCCGTGATCGCCACGGTGACTGTTGGCTATGGCGACGGCTATCCTCGCGAGGCGCCTAACGGTACGCCGGTACTCGTCAACGGGCAACGTGCCACACTCGCAGGCCGCGTCTCCATGGACATGATTACTGTCGACGTGACAGACATCCAAAACGTTCAACGCGGCGCCGAAGTCGTGTTGTGGGGCGCAGGCCTGTCACTGGGAGAAGTGGCTCGCTGGGCCAACACTATCGGTTATGAACTCACCACACGGATGCCGCAGCGCACACCCAGGGTTGTCGTCAATGCCTAGCCAAAGATTTGCAGCCTATGCGCTGTGGTCGACACGCCAGGCGGATAAGCATCGACGAGGTCAATATGCCGTCCGATGAGCAGACGTGCACGCTACTGCACCATTTAATCGAACGACATGCCGTCGAGCGACCCGACAGCGTCGCGTTGTGGTGGCACGGTGACGCGATCAACTATGCCAGTCTCTACCGCAATGCGGTGTCTACGGGAACACGCTTGGCCGCCAGCGGCGCCGCAGGCGATCGCATAGCGGTACTGTCGTGGAACTGCCCCCAGTTTGTAGAACTGATTTATGGCGCCACTGCCGCGGGTAGAATTCTGGTGCCGCTGAACGCCAGACTTGCACCCGCAGAATTAATCTATCAGCTGCAATCTGCTGGCGTGACTATGCTGTTCGGTGACCGGGAATTACTGCAGCCGGTACTAACACACGCTGACTTTTCACCCGCTATTCAGACTGTTTATCTGAACGAAGACTATATCAACTGGCGCGAGCCTGGCCCCCGCGAACCACTGCCGGCGACTAACCCCGAGGATCCGGCATGGATACTGTTTACCTCTGGTTCCACCGGTCGGCCCAAGGGGGCGATGTTAAGTCATCGTTCATTGATGGCGGGATTACGCTCAGCGGCACTGTCACGACCGGTGCAGCCATCCGATAAATACTATTACCCCTTTCCGTTATTTCACGTATCCGCTCACAATGTCCTGCTACAACATTTGTACGGTGCCGCTGTTGTCCTGGCGCGCTCATTCGATGCCGCTGACACCCTCACAGCCTGCAGTGAACTACAGGTGACGACAATGTCCCTCGCGCCGACCATGATCGCCCTATTATTGGATCACCCTGGCTTCACTCCGGCGCACCTGAACTCAGTGCGCACCATCGGTTATGGCGCCTCGGCTATGCCTCAGACACTGTTGCAGAGGCTGCTGACCGACACCAATGTAGGCCTGTGCCAAAGTTACGGCATGACAGAACTCGCCGGCAGTGTGTCATTCCTCACGGTAGAGGATCATCAAAGAGCCGCCCTAGATCGGCCGGAGTTACTGCAATCGGTAGGCCGCCCCCTCGCCACGGCGCAACTCAAATTGATCGACGAACAAGGGCATGAATGCGCCACAGGCGCAGTCGGAGAGATTCTGGTCAAGGCCGCACAGTGCATGATCGGATACTGGGATGATGATGCCGCCACTGCACTGGCAATGGACAATGGCTGGTTACTCACCGGAGACATCGGCCGCTTTGACGACGACGGTTACCTGTACATTGTCGACCGCAAGAAAGACATGATTATCAGCGGCGGGGAAAATATTGCGTCCCGAGAAGTCGAGGAAGTTTTGCGCCAACACGCGTCAGTCAGGGATTGTGCCATCATCGGCTTGCCACACCCCAGGTGGGGAGAAAGTCCCTGCGCAATAGTACGACTCAGGAATGATGCCAGCGACTCGGAGCTCCACACTCACTGCCGCGCATTCCTAGCCCGTTACAAAACCCCCAGACGATGGATACGCGTCGATGAGCTGCCTCTCAACGCCTCCGGGAAAATCGACAAGCCTCTCCTCAGGCGACTCTATGCACCCTCGAGCTAGCGGTTGTCCTGTGAATCAAGAAAATCGGAAAACGCATTCTCGTAGAGTTTGAACAACACCAACGCGAGCGAAAACACGAGGGGGCCATAAATAAGACCGATCAATCCGAACACCTGAAGGCCTCCGATAATCGAGAAAAAAACCACCACAGTGCTCATGCTCGCACCCTGCATTAACAGAGGGCGTAAAAAGTTATCGATTGACCCCGTCACCACGACGCCCCACACCACCAAAAATCCGGCCCAACCCATTTCACCTGTAAACGCCAAATACAGCGCCGCCGGCACCCAAATCAATGCTGTGCCCACCAACGGTATCAGCGAGGTAAACGCCATCACCGCACCCCAGAAAAGACCCGGAAATCCGGCAAGCCACAAACCGAACCCGCCCACAATACCCTGAGCGATGGCCGTTAATAAAGAGCCCATCAGAGCCGATTTGCTGACAGTTTGCACCTCATCAAACAGCGTATCTTCCGCGCTACGGGACAATGGCAGAGCGCGATGCATGAAAGCGATTAATTTTTCATGGTCGCGCAGCACAAAAAACAATACGAACAGCAACAACATGAAATGCACGACGAACAGGGTCATGCTGCCCAATATCGATGTCGATATTGAGGCAAAGTGGCTCCCCATTGCGCCCGCAGCTGCTAGCGCTTTGGCGCGGATATTGTCGGGGTCGAGTGCGCCCTCTGGCAAAATCTGCGTCACCCGCAGTTGAGCTTCATGCAACCAGGGATGCGACATAAGCTGATGTATATTGTCTGAGGTTGCCCATTCCCGAACGACCACAGAGTAGCTAATACCCTGCTTAAGGACAGCGACCAACAACACCAATGTGGGCAACAAAATTATCAATAACAGCGCCAGACAACTGATAAGCGAAGCGATGGTTTCACGCCCTCGCAATAAAGAAACTAGACGCTCATGAGCCGGATATGCCAATAAGCCAATCAATATGGCCATAATAATGGGCTGCAGGAAGGGTTTGACCATCCAGTAGCAGCCGTACAACGCGACCCCAAGAAAAATTAGCAACACCACGCGATGGGCGCTACCCTCAAACTGAGACTGCATAGGTGTATTCTCTCTTTAGGGCAAGTGGCAACAGAGCTAACATAGAGCTTTTTCAGAAAAAATCAACGCCAACGAGCGCATTTTAGGGCAGGCCAGATTGGTTGCATTACGAATAAACAATCAATCATTGGCTGGATTTTTCTGCTGATCCTGTTTATGTTGTGGCGACAAAGAAACCCCTTATTGGATACAAAACAAACATTATGCATATTCCAGACAACGCGCCCGTCATCATAGGCACTGGACAAAAGACTTGGCATTCAACGGATGTAAGCAGAACACCCCTAGACGCACTTTGCGCAGCTGCGACAGCCGCTATTGATGACGCGGGGCACAGTGGCATAACGTCCGCCATCGACACGGTCGCCATGATTAGATTTATCGCCGACACGACCCCCGGCACCGGCGCACTGTTCCCTCGCAATCCCGGCAGACAGTTAAGCCATCGCCTAGGCATTACTGATGCAAAAATTTTTCAGGGTACGATCGGCGGCAACACGCCACAATACCTCATCAATCATTTCGCCGGGAAACTGGCGCGCGGCGAACACGACGTCGTCTTGCTCGCTGGCGCAGAACTGCTGGCGACGCTGTTTTCGGCGCTGCGCTCTGGAGGAGACATTTCGGCTTGGAGCGGAGAGACAGAGGCCCAGCCCACAACGGTGGGGCAAGAACGAGAGGGACACAACGCGATAGAGTTGGCGCATGGGCTCTATGAACCGATTAATACGTACCCCCTGTTTGAGAATAGTCTGAGACATCACCTTGGCACCAGCCAGGAACATCACACGGCTCACATCGCCGAGATCTGCAGCCGCATGAGCCTGGTGGCTGCCGGTAACCCTCATGCTTGGAAACAGCAATTCCAGAGTGCTGAAGAGATCAGCACTGTCGTGCAAAAGAATCGTTATATCGGATACCCCTACACGCGCGCCATGAATCCCATTCTGGAAGTTGACATGGCTGCCGCGGTAATCATGACTACCGCCCGCAAGGCACGCCAGATGGGCATCGACCCAAGCGCCTGGGTCTACTTGCGCGGCGGTACTGACGTTAACGATATCTGGTATGTCAGCGAGCGACCTAACCTCCACAGTTCCCCGGCCATCAAGGCGGCATGGGAGTCTGTATCAGCGCGCGCAGGCATCGCTTTGGATGAAATTTCAAACTTCGATATCTACAGCTGTTTCCCCAGTGCGGTAGAGGTCGCCTGCAACGAAATTGGGTTGTCGCCGCTCGACAACCGCGGGGTCACTGTCACTGGCGGCTTGCCCTTCTTCGGCGGGCCCGGCAACAACTACTCTCTGCATGCAATTGCACAGATGATCACGTCTCTGCGCGACACCGGTGGCGGGCATGGACTGGTCACCGCCAATGGCATGTACCTCACGAAACACTCGCTGGGCATATACTCGACAGAACCTCCCACTGAAGCCTGGCAAGACATAGACAGCCACGCGCTACAACAACGTATCGATGAATCTCCACGACTGTCAGTGGCCTCCGACCCTGCCGGTACTGCCACCATAGAGACCTACACTGTGAGCTTTGGCCGGGAAGGACCCAAACGAGGGATTGTCATCGGGCGTAATCAAGCGGGGCAACGAATTGTTGCCAACACTGGCACCGATGTCGACACACTGAATCAGCTGATGGCACAGGACCCGATCGGGCACAGCGGCAATGTGCGCGTCGAGGACGGGATTAGTGTCTTCGAACTGTAAGAGTACGCCCTAGGACAAGGGTCACTATGCTTCGACAGACAATGTTGCGGTATATGCCTATAACTAAAGCTGAAGCAGCACCAAGCATCGTTATCCTTTATACTGACAAATCGAACGTCTAAATAGGTATCTCACTGTGACTTTATCTTTAAACTCTTTCGACACCCTTTCAACGCTGGACGTTAACGGTAAAATCTACCAGTACTTCGCTGTCAATGGTGGGGCGCTGGCGACGCACAGTACCGTGGCCCGCCTCCCGGTGTGCAGTAAAATTCTTCTCGAAAACTTGTTGCGCCACGAGGATGGCATGAGCTGCACGCGCGAGGATATCGAGACGCTAGCAGGTAGCGCAGGAGGCGGCTCCGATCAAGAAATCGCCTACCACCCCACGCGCGTGCTGATGCAAGATTTTACCGGCGTGCCGGCCGTGGTGGATCTGGCGGCCATGCGCGACGCCCTAGTCAAACGGGGTATCGACCCAGAAAGAATTAATCCGTTATCGCCCGTCGACCTCGTCATCGATCACTCAGTGAGCATTGACAAGTTTGGCAGTAAAAATGCCTTCGAACAGAACGTGGCTATAGAAATGCAGCGCAACCACGAACGCTATGAATTCCTGAAATGGGGTCAGGGTGCGTTCGACGATTTCAGAGTAGTACCGCCGGGCACCGGCATCTGTCATCAGGTTAATCTGGAATACCTTGCACAGGTTGTGCGGCACCAACCCACAGATAGCACACCCCTCGCTTGTCCCGACACACTGGTAGGCACAGACAGCCACACCACTATGATTAATGGCCTAGGTGTTCTCGGCTGGGGCGTTGGCGGCATCGAAGCTGAAGCGGCCATGCTGGGACAACCGATCTCAATGCTGATACCGGACGTTGTCGGTTTTGAGCTTACTGGCCAGATGCGCGAAGGCATTACCGCAACCGATCTGGTGTTGCAGGTAGTACAAATGCTCAGAGCACAGGGTGTGGTGGGCAAGTTTGTAGAATTTTACGGTAGCGGACTTGACCACCTACCGCTGTCTGATCGCGCCACTATTGCTAATATGTCGCCGGAGTATGGGGCCACCTGTGGCTTCTTTCCGGTTGATGCCCAGACACTCACCTATCTGCGACTCACAGGGCGTGATGAAGACACTGTCTCTCTGGTGGAGGCTTACTGCAAAGCACAGGGCATGTGGCGTGACCACAACTACATCACACCCAATTTCGCCGCCACACTGCAGCTGGATATGTCCACGGTCGAACCGAATCTCGCCGGCCCTAGACGCCCGCAGGACCGCGTCACGGTGCGCGATTTACGTGAAGCGGTCGATCAGTTCATTGAACTGGATGGTAAATCCGACCAGCTAGAAACGGCGTTCCCGCTCGCCGACACCACAGAGTCAATGCACCACGGTGATGTCGTCATTGCTGCCATTACCTCGTGTACCAATACCTCCAATCCAGCGGTGATGATTGGCGCTGGACTAGTGGCACAAAAGGCTCTCGCACTCGGTTTGCAGCGCAAGCCTTGGGTAAAGTCTTCACTGGCACCTGGATCAAAAGTGGTCACAGACTACCTGAAGAAGGCCGGACTACAGAGCTCATTAGATGCGCTAGGTTTCAATCTGGTGGGCTATGGCTGCACCACCTGCATCGGCAACTCGGGGCCACTACCGGACG
Organism: Halioglobus sp. Uisw_031; assembly: GCF_047729875.1. NCBI lineage: Bacteria > Pseudomonadati > Pseudomonadota > Gammaproteobacteria > Cellvibrionales > Halieaceae > Halioglobus > Halioglobus sp. Uisw_031. Next base: position 2,406,725 of record NZ_CP159826.1, read on the forward strand.
CAGTGGAAGAGACTATCGCGGCCAATGACTTGGTAGCTTGCTCAGTACTCTCGGGCAACCGCAACTTTGAAGGGCGTATTCATCCACTGGTGAAAGCCAACTGGCTTGCGTCTCCACCGCTTGTAGTGGCCTATGCCCTGGCCGGTACCACCCGTATCGATCTGAGCCAGGAACCACTGGGAGATGACACAGAGGGTAATCCGGTGTATCTGCGAGACATCTGGCCCAGTAATGCCGAGATCGCAGATCTGGTACAGACCGTGCATACCGACATGTTCAAAAAGGAGTACGGTGCCGTGTTCGACGGTGATCAAACATGGCAGTCGATAAAGACTAGCGACGGCGCCACCTACGCGTTCTCAGAAGATTCCACCTATATTCAGCTCCCGCCCTTCTTTGAAGAACAGTATCAAGGTAACCAACACAATATCCTGGCTGCGCCCATGCTGGCGATGCTGGGTGACTCCGTCACCACTGACCACATATCGCCGGCTGGGGCGATTCCACTAGACAGTCCTGCAGCGCAATACCTGCGTACGCACGGTGTCAACGAAACCGACTTCAACTCCTACGGTTCACGGCGCGGCAACCACCAAGTGATGATGCGCGGCACCTTTGGAAATATCCGTATCCGCAATGAAATGACACCATCGCTGGAAGGGGGCTACACCCGCCTCAATGGCGCTACCGAACCGATGTTCATTTACGATGCGGCTATGGACTACCAGTCTCGAGGCATCAGCACAGTGGTTGTCGCGGGAAGCGAATACGGCACCGGATCCAGTCGCGACTGGGCGGCAAAGGGGACTCTACTCCTCGGCGTTAAGGCTGTTATCGTAGAAAGCTTCGAGCGCATACACCGCTCCAATCTGGTCGGCATGGGTGTCCTTCCGCTACAGTTTATGCCTGGGGACACACGCAAAACGTTAGCATTGCAAGGCGATGAGTGCTTCGACATTCTCGACCTTGAGGGCGAGCTAACGCCGCAACAGCTATTGCCAGCCGTCATTCACTACCCGTCTGGGGAGCGTCGCGAAATACAGCTGCAGTCCCGACTCGACACTGCGGTGGAAGTAGAATACTACCGCGCCGGTGGTGTGCTGACCTATGTGCTAAACCGGATTGCCAATCAGCCCTGATAGGAGTAACGCCATGGGTAACATGCGCACCGAGAAAGACAGCATGGGCGAGATACAGGTGCCTGCTGCAGCACTTTACGGTGCGCAGACTCAAAGGGCCGTCGATAATTTCCACATTAGCGGCACCACCATGCCAGCACATTTGATTTGTGCACTCGGCCTCATCAAAGCCGCCGCCGCCCGCGCCAATGTCGAACTGGGGTTACTGGACGCCACTCTGGCTACCAGCATTGCCGATGCCGCCACCGCCGTCGCACAAGGACAGTATCAAGATCAGTTTCCCATCGACATATTCCAGACAGGTTCCGGCACCAGCACTAACATGAATGCCAACGAGGTCATTGCCAGTCTCGCCAGTCAACAACTGGGGCAAGCCGTGCATCCCAACGACCACGTCAACTGCAGTCAAAGTAGCAACGATGTCATTCCCACGGCAATTCACGTCAGCGCCGAACTAGCACTCGCCAACTTGTTGATGCCAGCACTGCACCATCTTACCGATGTCATTGCCTTACGCGAGGAGTCGCTGGCAGACAGCATAAAAACGGGACGCACGCACCTGATGGACGCCATGCCATTAAGTCTGGCGCAGGAACTGTCAGGCTGGCGCACACAGCTGCTACAAGCAGGACAGCGGATCAACGATTGTCGCTCACAGCTGCGCCAGTTGGCACAGGGCGGCACGGCAGTGGGTACGGGCGTCAATGCCGACCCCCAATTCGCCGCACGTTTTTGTTTTCATCTCAACGCATCAAGCGGACAGGCCTTCGAGCCTGCAGACAATTTTTTTGCGGCCCTTGCGAGTCAAGATGTGGCAGTAGCGCTTTCAGGCCAGCTCAAGGCACTGGCAGTCGCTCTCATGAAGATTGCCAACGACTTGCGATGGATGAACAGCGGCCCCTTATGCGGACTGGGTGAAATCAGCCTCAAGCCCCTGCAACCGGGCAGCAGCATCATGCCTGGCAAGGTTAATCCCGTCATACCGGAGGCAGTGGCTATGGCATCAGCACAAGTCATCGGCAACGACAGCACGATCACGATAGCCGGCCAGTCGGGTAACTTTCAGCTCAATGTGATGCTACCAGTGATAGCTTGCAACTTATTGCAGAGTATTAACTTAATGGCCAACAGTTGCACGGCACTGGCGGACAAGTGCTTTGCAGACTTTGTCGTGAATCACGATACGATCACGGCCAATCTGGCTAGAAATCCGATATTGGTCACGGCACTAAATGGATTGGTGGGCTATAGCAAAGCTGCCCAAATTGCCAAACGCGCGTATCAGGAAGGACGACCCGTGCTTGACGTCGCCGTCGAAATGACCGAGCTTTCTCGCAAGGAACTGACCACCCTGCTCGATCCGAAAAAACTCATCTAGCAGTCCCGGCGCACGTTTAAAACGAACATTCGGTGCGCGCCTTTTTATGTTAGTCGAGCAGCTGCACGGTAGTTGAACATACACTAGACCAAGCGTTCTAACAGGAGTCCATCATATTCCACAGCGTAATACGTTGAGGTACGATAGCCCTCACAAATCCACTACTTGAATGTGACTTGCGTGAACAAAGCAATACAATACGCGATTACCACTACACTGATACTGGCTCTGCTCATCGGGGCCTCTCTACTGTGGCTGCGCTTTGAGTTCGAGCGGGTGCAGCAGGATTCCGATACTCTATCGACCTGGGATCAGGTGTCGGTGCAAACCCTTGATGACGACCCCCAGATTCAACAACCCTGCCTGCACTATTATCCGGAAAAAAGAGCCTTTTTCGGCGACCTGCATGTCCATACCGCCGCATCGTACGATTCCACTTCATTTGGGGTGACCACCACCGTCGATGAGGCCTATAGTTTCGCTCGCGGCACACCTCTCCCGCTGCGCCTGCTCGGTGATCCCCCAGACTACCAGCCACCAATGCTAGACATCGGAACACCACTGGATTTTACAGCGGTCACCGACCATGCAGAGGCGCTGGGAGAAACACGCTTGTGCTACACCACCGACCACTCGGCTTACGGCAGTTTGGTCTGTCGTCTCTATCGGGGTGACGTGCGCCTGCCGGTGGAAGAAAAAATGCAATCTCTCATGCGCCTGGCTAGCTTTGCCATCTTTGGACAGGACCGCTCCACCAGAGTTTGCGGCGAGGACGGTTCATTGTGTCGCGACACAGCCGTGGAAGTCTGGCGCGAAAACCAGCGCAGCACCGAAGCGTGGCATGACCACAGCGAAGAGTGCGAATTCACCACTTTTCACGCTTATGAATACACACTGGCCGATCAAGCCAGCAACCTGCATCGCAACGTTATCTTCAAGTCGAGCACGGTGCCTCAGGCACCTCTGAGCGCTAAGGATGCACCCACACCGGAACAGCTATGGGGCTGGCTTGATGAGACCTGTATCGAGGGCAACGGCAGCTGCGACGTTCTGGCGATCCCGCACAACAGTAACTGGAGCAGCGGGCGCATGTGGTTCCCTTACACCAACCAGGACCTATCCTTACAGGAACAACAACGACTGGCGGCTTTGCGAGCGCGACTGGAGCCGCTGGCAGAAATGATGCAGGTAAAGGGTGACTCAGAGTGTCGCAACGGCATTGCCAGCGTTATCGGCGCTGCCGACGAACTGTGTGATTTCGAAAAACTACGTCCTCCCAGTGAAGTCATCCCCGATTGCGGCGAGAAGTTTAGCAGCGGGGGCATGATGCTCAAAGGCTGTGTCTCGCGCTACAGCTTTGTGCGTTATGCCTTGACCGCAGGGCTTTCAGAGGAACAAGCGTTAGGAGTCAATCCTTTCAAATTTGGTATTATCGCGGCCACAGATACCCATATCGGCGCGCCCGCTGGCGTTAAGGAAAACGGTTACCAGGGCTCGCACGGCAATGATCGAGGGATACAGAATCGACTCCTCGGTCAGGTCAACGTGCCTGGCGACATCGCAAAGGGCTCTCCCGTGCGTTACAACCCGGGCGGTATCGCTGGCATCTATGCGGTCGAAAACAGCCGCGATGCGCTATTCGCTGCAATGCAGCGCAAAGAAACGTTTGGCACTAGTGGCCCTCGTATCACCCCGCGCTTTTTTGCCGGATGGAATATCGATGCCGGCCTCTGTCAAAGTGACAACTATCTGGCTGAAGCCTACCGCGAAGGTGTGCCCATGGGAGCAGATATCCCTCCGGCTCCGTCAGGCGCAAAGTCCAGCCCAGTGTTTATTGCCAGCGCCAATCGCGATCCCCGCGACGGTGGCAACCTGTTGCAGCGCATTCAGATCATCAAAGGCTGGATCGACGACCAAGGTAGAACCCAGCAAGCGGTTTATGACGTCGCAGGTGCAAAAGACACTGACGCAAGCGTAGATCCGCAAACCTGTGCAGTATCGGGTCGAGGTTTTTCCCAGTTATGTGCCAGCTGGCAAGATCCAAATTTTGACCCACAGGTGGCCGCTGTTTATTACGCCAGAGTGTTGGAAAATCCCAGTTGCCGCTGGAGCCATTACGACTGCCTCAGCTTGGCCCCGGAACAACGGCCTCCCAGCTGCAGTGATCCCGAACTGCCCTGGCAGATTCAGGAACGCGCTTGGACATCGCCGATCTGGTATCGCCCCTAGCGATGCGCCAGCATAGTCTTTGCTCACACCACACAGAAGCGTCGCTACTGCAATTGCCGCTGCTGAATATCCTGTAGATAGTCGAGCAGGATTTGGTTTACTTCGCTGGAAGCTTCAAGTTGCACCATATGGCCCGCGCCAGCAATCATGCGCACAGCACGCAGATCAGGAAAGATAGCGCGCATAAGACCGATGGGGTCATCTCCGTGGAAGCCTTCCAAATCCACGTCATGCTCACTGCCCAAAAAGTAGGCAGGCACTGTGCTCTGAATGCCCTCGAAAGGCTTTCGCTGCAGCCACTTTAGGTCAAAAGAGCGGTACCAGTTTAGCCCGCCTGTAAAACCGCTGCGGCTGTATTCACTGACAAAGTATTCTAGCTCAATCTCAGACAACCAGGGCCAGGGTAGCGGCGGCGGTTCGGCCATCGCGTCGATATACGAGGTTTCCGGCGGATACTTAAATACGTCAAAGTAATTTCCGGCTGCGCTCAGCGTGTGAAACACCTTGTGCAAAAACCGACGTGGCTGTGCCGCGAGCTCCTGGTCTGCCCGGGGCGGCACTCGAAAATATTCAATGTGCAGAAAATGTTCCTGCCCCATGCGCCGATACTCGGTGAGAGGTGGCTCATCAGGATTGTGCGGCGCGGCAGGATTCTCTAGGCCTATCACCGCAAGCACACGTTCGGGGTGACGCAGCGCAAGGTCGTAAATCGCAAATGCACCGAAGTCTAGACCAGCGAATACAGCACACTCCACGCCAAGGTGATCAAGCAATCCCACTAGATCGCCGGTGATATGATCAATGTCGTAAGAAGAGAGTTCGGAGGGTGCCTCAGTCTGACCCATGCCGCGCATGTCGGGGGCAATCACCCGGTAACCGGCGTCGGACAGCGCGCTAATTTGTCGGTGCCAGCTAAACCACAGGTGAGGAAAGCCATGGCACAAAACCACCGGGATGCCCTCCCCCTGCTCCACATAGTGCATATGGATACCGTTGATGGTGGCATAGTGGTGCTGCCAGTTCATAACACTGATGGCCCCTCATATAAAAGGCCAACAGCGTTGGCCTTCTGTAAGACGGACAGGTGTTTAAAGGTTGTAGCCGCGCTCATCGTGCAGCACCAGATCTAGGCCCTGGTTTTCTTCGTCCTCATCAATACGCAAACCCACCATAGCGTCAACCAACTTGAGGATTATAAACGTCATTACGCCCGTATAAATAAACGTCGCCGCCACGCCGGTCGCCTGCACCCACAGTTGGCCTCCCATGCTACTAATTCCGTCGGAAAACCCATTACCACTGAAAAGCCCGAGCTGCTCTGAGGCGAACACGCCAATCAATAAAGTCCCAAGCATCCCGCCGACTCCGTGCACCGGAAACACATCGAGGCTGTCGTCAATTTTCAGCGCATTCCTCATAAAGTTGGTGGCAAAGTAGCACACCACACCTGCACTAAGCCCAATGACGATTGCCGCAGCGGGACCGACAGAACCGGAGGCAGGTGTAATTGTACCCAGACCAGCCACCATACCGGTAACAATGCCCAGCACCGATGGTTTGCCGTGGCGCACCCACTCCATCGTCATCCATGCCAACGCGCCGCAGGCGGCAGATAAGTGAGTCACCAGCATGGCCATGGCAGCCGTATTGTTGGCACCTAACGCCGAACCGGCGTTAAAACCAAACCAACCGACCCAGAGCATACCAGCGCCAGCGACAGTCATTGCGAGATTGTGTGGCGGCATGGCAACGGTACCAAAGCCTTTGCGCGGCCCCATCATTAATGCCGCCACCAGCGCCGCTACCGCTGCAGTAATATGCACCACGGTGCCGCCGGCAAAGTCCTGTAGTCCCATTGCACCTAACCAGCCACCGCCCCAAACCCAATGACAGACCGGCGAGTATACGAACACTAGCCAGATAGTGCTGAAGATAAGCATCGCCGAAAAGCGCATACGCTCCGCAAAGGCTCCTACAATCAGTGCTGGCGTAATGATAGCGAATGTCATCTGGAAAACAGCAAACAACGTAGTGGGGATGGTCCCGCTCATTGAGTCTATTGTTATCGCACTGAAAAAGATGTTACCGAAATCCCCTATGTAGGGTCCCTGCTCGACCCCCTCGCTGCCAAAGGCAATGGTGTAACCGACGACAAACCATACCACTGACATGAGGCAGGTCAGAGCGAAGCATTGCATCATCACCGACAACACATTTTTTACCCGCACCAGGCCCGCATAAAATAGCGACAACCCGGGAATGGTCATAAACAATACCAAGGCAGTCGAGGTGAGTACCCATGCGGTATCGGCTCCGCTGAACTCATCAGCGCTGGCACCACTGGCGGCAAATAGCCCCGCCATTAATACAGTCGTTATTTGTAGCCTCTTCGCGATTTTCGACATCATCAGAGTGCCTCCTCGCCAGTCTCTCCAGTGCGGATACGAACACTCTGCTCCAGCGGAGTGATGAATATTTTGCCATCACCGATTTTGCCAGTACTTGCCGCTTTACACACAACCTCAATCACTGCATCAACTCGGTCGTCGCTGATTCCAATCTGTATCTTAATCTTAGGCTGAAACTCCACCACGTATTCTGCCCCACGATAAAGTTCAGTATGACCCTTCTGCCGTCCGTAGCCCTTCACCTCTTCCACTGTCATGCCACTGATGCCGAGCTGGTGCAGTGCATCACGAACGTCATCAAGCTTGAATGGCTTGATGATTGCAGTCATCATTTTCATGTTGATTCCTCACCCTTAAGTTACCCCATTAGTCTGCGACTTATTGCCACTGCAGACCATTGAGCGAAATCCGTCGTCAACCGACGATGCGGGGCGCTATCGTGCCACATCGTCATGCAAAGGTTAACCGCTCTAAGAAACAAAAATGAGCAATCACGCGCTTTCGGGCAAGCGCCAAGCGCCGGATCTCGCAATAAGCCCACGCGTGCTAAAACTGATATTTAAGCGTGCAACAACGCGATTTGCATGGTATCAATACGCGCTTTATAGACTTTAGGGACGGGGTTTCATCTATGAATAACAAAAAAATGCGCTATCTGCTTTGCGGGTTCGCACTCTCTGCTTCCGTTGTGATGGCACAGGATGGCACTCCCTCGCCCGATTCTAGTTCTGCAGCCCAATCTCGTCAGGTTATCCTCATTATTGGAGACGGCATGGACGAGCAACAAATTACGATAGCGCGTAACTACCTCAAGGGTGCGGCAGGACAGCTCCAGCTGGACCAGCTACCAGTGCGCTCGTCAATGCAAATACTCACCACCGAAGATCAGCCTGATGGTAAATCCGTGTATGTGGCAGACTCAGCCAATACGGCCACCAGCATGGCAACCGGCGTCATCACTAGCCGAGGGCGCATCAGCACGAGTCCCGGTAGCAATGAAGACCTCACCACCATAGTAGAATTAGCCTCAGCCCATGGCTTACGCACAGGCATTGTCAGCACTGCAAGCATTACCGATGCCACGCCAGCGGCCTTTGCAGCTCACATTAGCCTGCGCCTGTGCGAGAATCCCGACGCGATGGTGGATATCACCTATAGCGGCATACCGGTGGGCGACTGTTCTGATGATCTCAAAGCAAACGGGGGCAAAGGCTCTATAGCCGAGCAACTGGCTGACTCTTCATTAGATGTGATGCTCGGTGGTGGTGCTAAACATTTTTTACCCGATGCCGAGGGCACGACTGAGAGCGTGAACAGCCTGGCACAACATAATGGTTTTCAGGTTGTCACGACGGCCGCCGAGCTAGCAGCAGCATCACCGGACAAACGCTTGCTGGGCCTATTTGCGCCGAGCACGCTACCTGTTCGTTGGCAAGGCGAAAATGGCCGTGCAGCAGAAGAACCCAAACGCAGCTGGCTCAATCATATACACCCCTATTTGGGGAGCGTGACACAACCCGAACCCATGAGTTGTGAACCCAACCCGGCGTTTGCTGCAGTGCCCGATTTACAACAAATGACAGAGGCCGCCCTGAGTCACTTGAGCCACAACAACGATGCCGGGTTCTTTTTAATGGTCGAATCTGCCTCTATTGACAAGCAGTCGCATGAACGCAAGCCCTGTGGCTCAATCGGCGAAGTGCAGCAGCTGGAAGAAGCCTTGAGCAGCGCTTTGGCTTTTGCAGAGACCCATCCACGGACATTAATACTGGTGACCGCAGATCATTCACAAGCAGCGCAGCTGATTCCTTACGTCAGTCTATTTGATGCCTTTCCCATCCCAACCTCCACGCCGGGCATGATAGCCCGAGTGATGACGCCCGAAGGGAGCCATATGTCAATAAACTATGCGACGAGCAACTTCATGATGGAGGAGCACACAGGCGCATCGGTACCCCTTTTTAGTAATAGTGAAGGGTTAGACTTAGTAGGGCCATTTGTGCAACAACCACAGATTTTTGAGATTGTCCGCGACTACCTGGGGCTCTGAGACGGGCAGCAGTCAGTGTTATAAGTTCACCCAGCTGTTCAGAGCACGCAATCGGAACTGTGTGCCCTGATAGCTTAGCACTATTGAATCAGGAAGAATTTCCTCAATCTTGACGCCATTCACCGGATTCCCACCGACTTTTAGAGTTTTGCTATTCATGACTACCGTCGAGATGGACGTATTATTTGAATAGTCGTGGCGCTGATAATATAGCGTAGGAATATCGTCTTTGACTTGCTGAGACAGAGCGGATAGCAAAGGCACTGGATGCTCGTCAAGGGTCGCATCCTTCATCTCCTCACGAGCAGACTGTAACACCCTCGCTATATCGATAGGCTCTTCATTACCGGAGTCTGCGTATAGGTCCAATGCGGCGGATGACGTTCGCTGTTGGGCCGGCGCATCGTCTATCACATTACGATTCTGATAGAGCTGCGCCACTGCGGGATTTTCCGCCACTGGAGGCGAAATCGGCGTTGTTGTCTCTATCGCAACCGACGCAGTATCCGGTTCAAGGCTATCCACAGCAAGCGCTACCGCCACTGGCTCCACTGGCTCCAGTGCGTCCTGTACCTGGCTCTCCACCACGGGTTGAACCAGCTGTTCTTCATCTGCGGCGTCCTCTTTAACCTCAGCAGAATTGGACTCACCCGCAGTGGTGATATTTTTCGACACCTGCTCAGCAGGTGCGCCAACTTCAATATCAGACACGGGAGTCGCGAATAATCGCCCTATCACAAGCCAGCCAATGATCACCACTGCCACGGAGAACGCCACCCAAGGTAGGAACTGCCGCTTGCGTGATGCCATTTTGTCAAAAGTATGATGCGTTGCCAGATTGGGCACCGAATCTTTATCTTGGCGGGAGCGGTTCAACGCATCAAGAATCAGCGACACGGATACGCTCCTATATCCATCACCAGCGAAACATCTACAGTCATTGGTTTGACCCATTTCCTGCCGCGGCCTGCAGTTGCTCTCTGGCCTGCGCTGCAGTCACATCAATTGCTAGCTGTTCATTCAGCTTAAGCAGTGTTTGCACGCCTGCGACACCGTCATCTACCAGCGCATTTTGCTGCTGAAATAGGCGCACCCGCTGCTCCAGCGCTCTATTAAAACGCCGGCCCGTCAAAGGGGTCGGTTGCCCATCTAAGCGAGCGAAAAGCTGTGCCACTAGTGCGACCACAGCGCTGTTATCTCCCAGCACAAGAGACTTCTCAAACCCTACCGGTGGGTGCCATAAAAGGCGGTAGCGCCCGGTCCAATAGGGTGCTAGTTCCGCCAAAGGTACCGACACGACAGCGTCCTCCACCAGCACCCAGGCCATTGGCTCATTCATGCCTAGCAACAACACCTCGGCCGAAAATCGCTGCGGCGTGATCATCTCCAGTAACAGGGGACTATTAAAAACGTTCAATTCATCCCAAGTCCAGACTTCTCCCTCGAGACAGGCCAAACCCGTTTGCGCTGCGCTCATGCAAACCTCGTCGGGCGCTGGCTCAACAGAGTAAAGCGCCCACAGCTCTGCCATAGCGACACTAGGGGCTTGCATCGCATTGATCGCGTTTAATGCGTCTGGCGCCGCCGGTGCATCCAATGACGTATCAGGTAAAAGCTCTGCCTCTGATGTGACGAGAGCGTCCGCTATAGGATCCTCCTCGGATAATTCAATCGCGTCAGGCTCTAGCTGCACATCCATCCACGATGGCGCCAATATTGCGGCGCCCCCCGTGTATTTGCCCAGTAGCCAACCCACTGTCCAAATGGCCAGCAGCAACACCACAGCCATTCCCAGCCATCGCCACAACGGCGTGACGACAGTCTCATCGCCCAAGACCTCCTGCATCGCTAATCTCAACATGGCATGATTCACGCTGGATTCGTTGCGCCCATAGGCGCCCAGTAGCATGCGATCACACAAGACATTGATCACCCGAGGAATTCCCCCTGAAGCCTTGTAAATACTGCGCACGATAGAGGGCGCAAAGATCACCCGTCCCGGGATCATCCCGGCCACCTGCAACCGATGCTGGATGTACGCACCCGTCTCATCGAGATTCAGTGGCCCCAAATTGTAACGCGCGGTGATGCGCTGATTTAACTGCCGCAGCTCCGGTCGCGCCAACATCTGGGCCAGCTCAGGTTGGCCGATCAGAATAATCTGCAACAGTTTTTCACTATTGGTTTCGAGGTTTGTCAGTAGCCTGATCTGTTCAAGCACATCAAAATCGAGATGCTGTGCCTCATCAATTAACAATACCGTCTTACGCCCTCTGGCGTGATTTTCGAGCAAAAAGCGCTGAAGATTATCAGTCAACGTTTTCAGTGTGTGTTTGTCATGATCGTATTCAATACGCAGTTCATCACAGGCACTGGCCAATAACTCGATGGCATTGAGAGCGGGATTCAGAATAATGGCGATGTCTGTGTCCTGAGGCAATTGCTCCAGTACGCAGCGGTTTATTGTGGTCTTGCCCGTGCCCACCTCACCCGTCAGCAGAATAAAGCCACCGCCCGCACCCACCCCATAGAGCAGATGCGCCAATGCATCCCTGTGGCGGGCGCTCATAAACAGATAGCGGGGATTAACCGCTATGGAGAATGGCGCTTCAGTCAGCCCAAAATATTGATAATACATTCAGTCGGAACCAGTAAACCCAAGCGTTTTATCTTCTGGTATTATGCCCAAGCGCTGCTATCAATGCTATGTTGGGTGTGAGAATGAGCCAGACCCAGCAGCGGGCTGTCCTGAGATCAAATACTTCGTCGCTTTTCGATACAGGGACGGGTCACGGCGGCCAGAAGAGGGCTAATCACGCTTTATTTTGAGCCAGTAAGCCAGTATTCAGAGCAAAAGACTTGTTGGGACTACCTCAGCAACAACGAACTTTCATTACAGATGGCTGTCTATAAGATCGCGTCAATGACCCCAAGGACACACTACAATGCGCTGTAAAAACATGCTCCTCATCGTTCTATTCGCCCTGACCTCTCCGGTTATGGCAGATTCAGCCACAGCCATTTTTGCGGGCGGTTGTTTCTGGTGCATGGAAGCCGACTACGAAAAGCAGGCAGGCGTCACGGGCGTTGTCTCTGGTTTTACCGGTGGCACGCTGCCCAACCCTACTTACTCTGGAAACCATCAGGGTCACTTTGAAGCTGTTGAGGTCACCTATGATCCAGCCATCGTTGATTACGCCGAACTGTTAGACGTATTTTGGAAAAATGTTGACCCGTTCGACAATCAGGGCCAATTTTGCGACAAGGGCCCCAGTTATCGAAGCGCTATTTTTCCAGGCAGCGAGTCAGAGAAAGTCCTCGCAGAGCAATCAAAAGCGAAGGTCGCTGCACGTTTCAGTGGGCAGACTGTCTACACCGAAATCAGGGATCGAGGGCAGTTTTGGCCGGTGGAGGAGTACCATCAGGATTACTATTTGAAAAATCCCGTGCGCTACAAGTACTACCGTTGGAACTGCGGACGAGACCAAAGACTAGAACAGCTATGGGGAGCAGAAGACTGACCACAAGCCAGGCTGGAAGCAGCGGAGCTGCCTAATCAGAGCGCGCAGCAAAGGCTTCAGAGACATCCCACACGCGGTGGAAACTAACTGCCTTCGGTGCCGGCTATTAAGGCAATGGCCTCGTCACACCATGCCATAAACTGTTGACCATGCCCAAGTCCACGCGCCAGCGCCAAGTATACGCCTTTACTGCGAGTTGGCAGGGACTCCGGATCACTATAATATCGCACGCGAATTTTCTCGTAGACATACAACATACGCATCATTTCCTGCCTGCGATCGCCAATCTCCGTCGCCAAATGTACCGCGTTTTCAGCACTAAGATTGTACAACTTGATCACCAGCTCATCCTTGGCTGATTGTGTTTTGGTTACGCCGTACACCCACTCAGCCAGGGCGTCCCGCCCGGCCTTAGTAATGCCATAGACAATTTTATTGGGCTTACCACTTTGTTGTACTTCCCGTTTATTCAGCCAAGCCTTATCAGCAAGCTTGTGCAGTTCTTGATAAATTTGTTGATGTGATGCATGCCAGAAAAAGCCGAGTGAGGCTTCGAAATCCTTGGCCAACTCAATACCCGAAAGATCGTCGTCGATCAGAGCCGTCATTATTGCGTGTGCAAGCGCCATGCGTTCAACTCCTGTACCGCTGTTTTTATTGTCGTAACTGCTACAGGCATTATGCAAAGTCTGCCAGCCACTTCTTGCGTCAACAGAAGTTTAGCATGAATCCACACCGAAGCCATCTCAACTTGACGGGTAGGCTGCACAACTCAGAAGGTAAAAACCCTCTTTATTCACCCTACCGTTGAGCCACTCTTGTGTTCAGTTAACAAGGGCTGCGACATGGGCTGCGGCCGAATCACCCAATGCTTGCAGGTCATAGCCTCCCTCTAACGTAGAGACAATTCGACCTTTTGAGTGGGTCTCAGCAAGACAGACTATCATTTCGGTTATCCAACGATAGTCGTCTTCGATGAGTTGTATTTCTGCAAGGGGGTCCTCTCGGTGAGCATCGAAGCCAGCAGATATAAAGATGAGATCCGGTTTATGCGCCTCTATTGGCCGTAGCCACGTCGACTCTATCAGCGACCTATATTGACCACCGGATGTGCCCGCTGCTAGTGGCGTATTGATGATATGTTGATTTTCGTAGTCGAGAAAACGGTGCGGATAAAAATCTTCTTGAAAGCTACTACAGACCATGACTCTTGGATCATCTTTAAAGATATCAACAGTGCCGTTGCAGTGATGCACATCGAAATCTAAGATCGCCACACGCTTCACAGATGGGTCCTGTAATGCGACTGACGCGCCGATAGCAACATTGTTAAACAGGCAAAAGCCAAAAGCGGCTGCGATCTCTGCATGGTGACCTGGGGGTCTTATAGCGCAGAAGGCGCGATTGCTCTCGCCGGCTAGCACTCTCGATGTTGCCTCCGCTACAGCGCCAGCGCTAAGTCTTGCCGCTCGACTACTACCAGGATTCATATAGGTGTCGGCTTCGAATTTGGCCACGCCTTCAAGGGGTTCAGAGGATAGGACGTCGTCGATGTAGCGGCGAGGATGCACCTGCTCAATCAGATCTAGGCTAATCTCGCTAGCGAGCCCTTGATTCATTTCACTTGTTAAACCACGCTCACGCAGCGTTGCTAAAACAGCTCTAAGCCTATCCGGTCGTTCGGGGTGGCGAGGCATTTCATGAATAAGGCAATCAGGGTGAGTGAGTAAAATCGGTGTCATATAACGCTTCGCTTAGTGCTCGTTGCAAGTCTCGTGTGCGCCAATCCAACACCACTTCGAAGCGGTCTGTCAACGGTGCAGTCGAGTCACAGGGCATGTCTGATGCGTATAACACCGTGCGCTCACTGTCGCTCACAGAAAGCATCGATAACCGCCCGTCCTCGTCACCCATCTACCCAAACTCACTGACTAACAGGCCACTTTTATCAGGAATTAGCGCTAAATCTTCTGGTGATTGAAAACCGCAAATGGGCGTCAAACCCTAGTGTGGTTGGCAAAGATCGACAGACTCAGAGTGATCAGAATGACATCCCGTTAAAGCTGTCCAAATTAATGCTGTACTTAACGTTGCTAATGCGCGCATCGTGCGCTTTATTTCGCTCGCCCCAATCAACGTGCAAATGCACCCTACGAAACAATTCTATGTTTTTTTCGTCGGGCTAAACTAATTAAGCCAATTAAACCTGAGCCGAAAAGCCATGCTGCTGCAGGAACTGGCACCACAGTTACGCTCGTGGTGGCAGCAGCTGTAACTTCATTCGCACCGTTATAGTTAAAAGCAGTGCGAAGCGCGTAGTTGGTATCACCACTTAAGTCTGCTAACAAAAATAAGCTCGGTTGATCACCGCGGCTCTCTGCAGAAGCAATTGAAACGCCGACGGGGTTCGAAACACCCTCAAATAGTTCAATTCTGAAACCTCCCGCCTGAAAGAAACCCGCACTCGAAGGCTCTAGGGCAAATTTGATTTTCGCATCGTCAACATCTGACACCACTGAAAAGGTGTAAAAATCATCGTAAGCGCGAAGAGAGAGCGTGCTGCGCGTATCCGCAACTGATCCCGGCACATAGCCGAGGTCAAGTATGAACGCAGCATGAGCAGACAGCGGCGCGACCAAGAAAAAAACTGCGCAGATTACGTTCTTCATGACATTCTTTCCAAATTTATCGTATTCGCCAATGGGTCATACATAGCGCGTTAATTAAACCCATGTCGAATTGGCTCTTCGTCTAACTTACCACTCACGCTTGGCACTGAAACCGAAATGTAGATTTAACATTTTTTGTCTATTCTTAGCTAGTATAACTGTATACAGCGATTTATAGCCAGTTGCTAAAAGACAGTCGCCTCGCTTTAATTAAGCAGGTTCGTTATCAGAACCAAGTAGCATTGCGCGCAGCTATTCGCCACCAGTATTTGCCTTGCTCAATCTATGAAGTTTAAGGGGGATATAAAAAGGTCGGGGTAGACCCCGGCCAAGCGATTCTGCTAGGAGTCTGTTAGTCAACAAGGTGGTAGGTCAGTAGTTTTGGGCCTCCATCCGGAATGCCCAATTATTTGCTTATCATTACAAGATTAAATTGAAAGATACACAACAAAATCGCAGCACTATTAACTTCAAAGCTGGGGGATAATTTTGGAGAATTTCTCAATCATGGGCATAACAATTTCCGGCTTGCCCCAATTCTCCATACCCACACCGATATTACAGCGATCGACGCCCATATCTCTGTACGACTTTAGAAGGTCGGCGGTCACCGGCGCCATCACCACTAGCGTGATTTCAACGCTATCGGGGTTACGACCATTGCCCTGCACATTTTGACGAAACGCCTTAATATCCTGCTCAATATCCTGCATCGCCACATCTACTGGCATCCAGCCATCCGCCCACTCGGCCGCATGCTTTATTCCCAGTGGGCCCATTGCGCCAAAAATAACCGGTGGCCCGCCTGGACGTGTTGCCTTGGGGTCAAACCACACCGGATCAAAGTTGATCAACTTGCCGTGAAACTCAGGCTCCGCATCGGTCAGCAATGCGCGCTGCGCGAGCACCGTTTCCTTTAATCCAAGATAGCGACGACCGAACGGCAAGCTGGTTGTATTCTCAAACTCCTCTTTATTCCAGCCCACACCGCACCCGATAATCATTCGGCCATTAGACAACCTGTCCAGCGTGGCAATCGTTTTTGTCTGGGAAAACAGCTCTCTCTCCATCAGCAGCGCGATGCCGGTACCCAACTTAAGACGGGTGGTGGCTGAGGCCGCGGCCATCAGTGAGACGTAAGGGTCCATCATGTTTTTATAAGGGTCAGGCATTTCACCGCCGGGTGGATACGGCGTCAACCGAGAAACGGGAATGTGGCTGTGTTCGCCATACCACAACGACTCGAACCCAGCCTCTTCCAAGGTTTTTGCCAATATATGAGGAGCGGGGTCGTCCGCCGTGTTCATTGAACTGAATCCTAAATGCATGCGCTTTACCTCGCTTAGTTTTTTACAATTTTATCGACAGAACGGCGCAGACGGACAGCTGCGGCCAGCTCCTGCAACAGTGGCAGGGTGTCATCCCAGCTCATGCAGGGATCAGTAATACTTTGTCCAAACGTCAATGGCTCACCCTCGACCACATCTTGACGGCCTTCCACCAGATTACTCTCTAGCATTAGCCCAAAAATACTCCGATTACCGCGACCCACCTGGGTGGCAATATCCCGGGTGACATCGATTTGACGCGCAGGGATCTTACGGCTGTTCGCATGACTGGCGTCAATCATAATCAGCGCAGGTAGGCCCGCTTTGGTCAGCATCGCCTCTGCATCTTGCACCGAAAACATATCGTAATTGGGATGCTTGCCTCCGCGCAGAATAATATGACAGTCCTCATTCCCCGTGGTTTCAAATATTGCAGAATGACCCTGCTTGGTGACCGATAAAAAATGATGCGGCTGAGACGCGGACCGTATGGCATCTACTGCCACCTGAATGTCCCCATCTGTGGCATTTTTAAAACCCACAGGGCAGGATAAGCCAGACGTCAGTTCGCGATGCGTTTGACTTTCGGTGGTGCGCGCACCGATAGCGCCCCAAGACACGAGATCCGCAGAGTACTGCGGGCTGATTAAATCAAGATATTCAGTGCCAGACGGCAAACCCATATCTGCCAAGTCCGACAGCAACTTCCGGGCTAGATGCAAACCCTTATTAATGTCGAAACTGTTATTCAGATCAGGATCATTAATCAGTCCCTTCCATCCCACGGTGGTACGGGGCTTCTCAAAATAGACTCGCATGACAATAAATAAGTCTTCGGTCAACTCCTCGGCGGCGCGGCGCAGCAACGCGGCATATTCCAAGGCGGCTTCGGGGTCATGTATTGAACAGGGACCAACAATCACCAGCAGTCGATCATCTTCATCGTTAAGAATACGATGAATCGTTTGGCGGGCCTGAGCGACTGTCAGCCCCCCGTGCTCGCTCACGCCGATATCCTTCACCAGTTGTTCCGGAGATATCAGTTCAGTGATGTGCTGGATGCGAAGGTCGTCGGTTGTGGCCGTCATGCGTTATTCCATTTTGTTGTCATTGCTTGATAAACCCCACGCTCTATGGGGGGGGGTAATATAGCACAGCCACACAACAGAATAAGCGCGATCTGGTACAACATCTAAGCTGTAAAGGCTCAAATGATGCCTGCTGACAACACGCCCAATCACTGCAAACAACTGCTGCGAACAGATAACCTTAACGGAACGTCTTGCGACTATACCCGCTAGGCGCCTTCTTTTTTAGCGCGCACGGATACTGCAGGTCAACTCGCAATCACCGGCACCTCTGCGAGCAGCGATTTCGCTTGCAGGCGCCACAAGTCGTCGAGCATGCAGCCGACTGTATTGGGCTCAACTAAATGGGCCCCGTACCACGTATGCAAACAGCGTATACGCGTAAAGTCTCCGATTCCTCCTACACCCTTATTCACAAGTGCCTCACTAAAACCAAGCGCTTCCAACCGCTGCCGAATGTCCGGACGCAGGTACGAGTCACGCAGTGCAATATACGCCTCATGATCATCACGCATGCTGCGTTGCAGGTTAGCGTTCAGATCAACACGTTGTTGAAATTGTTTGATTAATCCCCCAGCCTCCAATTGGTCGATGCGATAACATAACGCAGGATCTACCAGCCAAAATAATGTTGGAAATGGCTTATCCTCAACAAGGGACGCAACTCGAATAACCACAGGCTCTCCAGCCGGTCCTGTCACGGCGACATCTTCCAGCCCACGAGGTGCCCTGCCGAGCAGAACGGCGACCTGATTCACTATGTCAGGAGTAATTGTCATGCGCTGATACTATTTTTCGGGGTGGCCGCTCAGTTTACGCAAAGCCAGCGACTTTGGCACTAACAAGCTTTTTAAGGACCAAATCCACCCGATAGATGTCATTAGAATGGGATGCAATTAGGTTCCACCGGCATTGACACGGCGTGTTCTTCACTCTACAGTCGGCGCAATTGTTAGGTGCTCACCGCGATTTCTTCTTCGCTGGGTGGGTTAAATGGGAAGTGTGGGACGGCTATTGCCGAGTCCACCGCTGCCCCCGCAACGGTAGACAGTCATCGACTGTCAGCCCGATACCTGCCTAGCAACGCGCAACGCGCAACGATGAAGCGGAGGGCTTTGTACTTGGTTGCTCAATGCTTGCATTGTGTTTCCGATTTCCCTCGTTTGATCGTTAATTATATTACGTCACCCGAGGGTTACCTTTGAATAAGTTATCGCTTTTTATTGCCGCCGCTGCGGGTTGCACCTCTTTCTTAGCCACTGCGCAAAGCTCTCCGCCTCAAGACAAGCTAGAAGAAATGGTCATCACCTCTTCGCGTGTCGAGATGCCTCTACGCGAAGTCGGCACCTCGATATCCGTCATCACCCAAGACGAAATTTCCCAAATGGGATTTAACTCGCTTTACGAGATACTGCGCACCCAGACGGGTGTAGCCGTCAGTAATGCAGGCGGCCCAGGTGGGGCCAGCTCCATGAGGATTCGCGGAGAAGAGGGCTTTCGCACTCTAATACTGCTTGATGGCATCGACATCTCTGACACCTCATCTCCGCAGACAGGGCCACGTGTAGAGCAATTACTGAGTTCTGGCGTGCAGCGAGTGGAAATCCTGCGAGGGCCGCAAGGTTTAATGTATGGCGCCGACGCCGGCGGTGTGGTCAATGTTTCAACGATCGCACCCAGCGAAGGCTTCGGCGGTGAACTCAGTGCAGAAGGCGGGCGCTATGGGACGCAGCAATTCGCCGGCAATATTGGCGGGGGGAATGACGATGTGGATTTCACTCTATCCGCTGCAGACTTCCAAACGGATGGTTTTAACGCGCGCTCTGATGACACTCAACTGAGCGACCGCGACGGTTACAAAAATACTACGATGAACGGGCGTTTTGGCTGGAACGCCAGTGATAACTTGCGTATCGGGCTATCACTGTACGATGTCGACTCAAAAAATGACTACGATAATTGCTTCGACACAGTCACTTTTGAACGCACCGACCTGTGCAAGGATACTTATGAACAACAGGCATGGCGGGTTCAGGGTGACTACGTGGTCGGCCGTTTTAATCACGAGTTGTTCTATAGCAACAGTGATACGGAGCGAGATTTTTATGCGGATGGTATTTCGTTCTTCAAGCCCAAGGGTGGCCTAGAACGTGGCGGCTATCTTGGCACTTTTACGGGCGGGGATGCGCTGAGGCTCGTCTACGGTGTTGACTTAGAATCTGAATCCATGGACGACGGCACCACTGACACCAGCCGTAATCAAGAAGGGTACTATTTAGAGTACCAGGGCGGATTCAATGACAGTCTCTATGTGACGACTGGTGTGCGCTACGACGATAATGAAGATTTCGGCACCCACACCTCTTATCGCGTGAGCGGCGCTTATCTTATTCCTTTATCCAAAGGTGAGCTAAAACTTAAAGGGACCTATGGCACTGGCTTTCGCGCCCCCAGCTTATATGAAATTGCATACAATACTGGCGATTTTGCCTCTCCACCGGCCCAGGGCACTGAACTTGCCGAAGAGAAGAGCAAGGGCTTCGATGTGGGATTATCTTGGTCAACTGAGACAGGCATCTACCTAGAAGCAGTCTATTTTGACCAGACTATTAGCGATGAGATTTATTTCGACCCCATCGACTTCTCTGGTTATCTGCAAAGCAATGGTGACTCAAAGTCAACCGGCGTAGAACTTGTCGCTCAAGCAACCCTTTGGGATACTCTGTCAATCGTTAGCAACTACACGTTTAACGACACCGAAAGCAACGATAACCTCAACCGGATATTTCGTCCCAAGCAGCTAGGCAATTTGGGCCTGACGTGGCAGGGAGTAGACGATAGGCTGGCGTTGGGACTTTTTGTCCGCATGGCACGCGACGCGAAAGGTATCGATGGTGAAGACCTCGATAACTATGAAGTCGTCGATTTGACTGCCAGCTTCCAGTTAATCGAGACACTGGAGATTTATGGCCGCATCGAAAATCTCCTGGATGAAGACTATCAAGAGGTTCCGACCTATAATACCAGCAAGGTCGCCGGCTACGCCGGCCTAAGATATTCTTTCTAAAGGATCTGTCATGAGTGACGAACGCAAGAACGCAAAGCACAAAGCGGCCATGGAAAAACAAAAGGCCAGTATCGATGCTAGCATCGACGCCGCTGACACAGAGCGAGGTGTAGCCGTCCTTCTTACTGGCGATGGCAAAGGTAAGTCGAGCTCCGCGTTTGGCATGGTAATGCGAGCCCTCGGTTATGGCTACACCGTGGGCGTTGTGCAGTTCATCAAGGGCGTGCAACTGTCAGGCGAGGAAATCTACCTGAAGGAGCAGTGTCCGCAGGTGAGCTTCTATCAAATGGGTACGGGGTTCACTTGGGACACGCAGGACCGTAGTGGCGACATTATCGCGGCGATTCGCACTTGGGCAGTGGCCAAAGAGATGCTAGCTGATAGCCGCTACGATCTTGTTATACTGGATGAGCTCACCTACATGATCGCCTACGATTACCTCCCTGCAGACGAAATCATCCACGCGATTAACGAACGTCCGTTCACGCAAAGCGTGGTCGTCACCGGACGCGGGGGCGGCTCAGCCTTGCAGGCAGCCATGGATACCGTGTCTGAAGTCCGAGAAGTAAAGCACGCGTTTAAGGCGGGCATTATGGCCCGCAAAGGCGTTGATTATTAGCGCTAGCCTTTACTCACAGAGGCAACAACGCGCGCGATTACTGATCGCTATTCTTGCGGCCATAT
The DNA here is from genome assembly GCF_047729875.1 of Halioglobus sp. Uisw_031. NCBI lineage: Bacteria > Pseudomonadati > Pseudomonadota > Gammaproteobacteria > Cellvibrionales > Halieaceae > Halioglobus > Halioglobus sp. Uisw_031. The sequence continues at coordinate 2,428,286 of NZ_CP159826.1, forward strand.
TACCCTGCGCTATGGCATTGGCATTGGCAAGTGGCGCAGTCAGTCTTTCCTTCCTAGATGTCGGCCAAGGTCTCTTCGATACAGTATTGGGAGAAGCCGCCAACCAGAACGCCCTCATTGTGGGGCAGATACGCTTGCCCCGGGTCCTGCTCGCAGCGGTTATGGGTGCCACGCTGGCCATCAGCGGCGCCGCTATGCAAGGGCTATTTCGTAATCCACTCGCAGACCCCTCGCTGATTGGCGTAACGGCCGGCGCCTCACTGGGCGCCGCCCTGATCATCGTTACCGGAGGTAGCCTGCTGCAAGGGTATATTGGACTGTCACTCGTATCGGCTGGGGCCTTTGTGGGAGGCGTGATTGCCGTGCTCTTCGTCTACCGATTAGCAACATCAGCCAACGGGACGTCAGTGGCGACTATGTTATTGGCGGGTATCGCGATCACCGCCCTGTCTGGATCGATTGGCAGCCTGCTGGAATTTTTTGCCGACAACAACATGCTAAGGCGGATTAGCCTGTGGAAGATGGGAGGACTGGACGGAGCGAACTACCCTCGTTTGATACTGGCCTCGGTAGTGGGTGGCGCATTGTTAGTGGCACTACCGCGCTACGCGGGGGCGCTGAACGCGCTGTTGTTGGGCGAGTCAGAAGCCCGCCATCTAGGCATCAAGGTCGACCGCATCAAGCTTGCACTGATTATCTGGGTGGCAGTCGGTGTCGGCACCTCAGTTGCCCTTGTGGGCACCATCGCTTTCGTGGGCCTAGTCGTGCCGCATATAGTGCGCATGTTAGCCGGACCTGATCATCGCTATCTGATGCCAGCATCCGCTTTGGCAGGCGCGCTGTTGCTGGTCGTGGCGGATGCTCTCGCTCGGGTTGTGGTGGCACCCACCGAACTACCCGTGGGTGTTATCACCACCATCGTTGGCGTCCCATTTTTTATATCCCTGTTGCGTAACCGCCACCATTACGGGATGCAGTAGTGAACAACTGCAAACACCCCTACTGGTTTAGTCTGTGAATACGCTACAACTCAAAGGCGTCTGCGCTGCACCCTGGGGGCAAGCACTGCTCAAGGATATCGCTTTCACCCTGCAGCCTGGCACTGTGTTGGGGCTTGCGGGACCGAACGGCGCAGGTAAGTCCAGTCTGCTGCAACTGATCGCGGGCGACATCCAACCCAGCACTGGACAATTGACCTTCTGTGATCGGTCCCTGACTGAATGGCCACCACAGGAGCGCGCACAACGGCTGGCTTTTCTTCCACAGATGTCTCTCCTCAGCTTTCCGTATACCGTCGAAGAAGTCGTGAGGCTGGGGCGCATACCGCATAGCAGTGGCTACCAAGGCGACAGCGATATCGTCGAACAGGCACTGGACCTCACAGACACTGCATCCCTGCGCCACAGGCTCTACACGCAACTTTCCGGTGGTGAAAAACAACGCACACAGCTGGCGCGGATATTTGCCCAAGTCTTAGGCCAAGAGTCGCTGAGTGGCAGCCTTCTGTTGCTGGATGAGCCTACCTCTGCACTAGATCTGGCTCATCAGCAGCTGGTACTTATGGCGACGCATCAACTCGCCATGCGGGGCTGCGCGCTGGTAGTGGTGATACACGACTTAAACCTTATGGCCAGCATTGCGGACCAGATACTGGTGCTAGACAACGGATGTCAGGTAGCCTATGGAAGCCCGGAACAGGTTTTCACCACAACACTGTTTAAAGAAGTCTTTGGGGTGGACGTTACTGTTGGGCATCATCCGCAAGAGGGCTACCCTATGATCACACCTCTGCGCCCGGCCTTGCGATGAAACTGTGGCTTGCACTGCTTTTCCTCTACGTTATCGCGGTTCCTGCGCAAGCGATTACCGTGCAAGATTTCTCAGGCCGCGAGGTAACGCTGGATCAACCCGCTAAACGCATTGTGGCACTGGCACCGCATATCGTCGAAAACCTCTACAGCGCCGGTGCCGGCGACAAATTAGTGGGCGTTGTCAGCTACAGCGATTTTCCGGATGAGGCCAAAAATGTTCCTGAAGTGGGGACCTACAACGCATTCAGTCTAGAGCAGGTTCTGGCTCTGAATCCTGACCTGGTTGTTATGTGGGGCTCGGGTAATGGTATGCAAACGCTGTCAACGTTTGAGGCACTGGGCATCCCAGTCTATGTCAGTGAACTACGTCAACTCTCGGATGTGCCAAAGAGCATCCGCAACCTCAGCCAGTTAGCGGGAACGCCAGCCATCGGTGAAGCCGAAGCCAGCCGCATCGAGACAGAACTCAACGCTTTACACCGCCGCTATGGGGAGAAACGATCGTTAAGCGTGCTGTATCAGATTTGGAACGACCCACTGCAAACTGTGAATGGCGAGCACCTGATTAGCGAGATTATCGCCCTGTGTGGTGGTCACAACGTGTTCGGTGATGCCAGCTCACTCGCCCCGAGAGTCAGCATCGAATCTGTCCTGTTACGTGACCCCGATGCTATCGTTGCCAGCGGTATGGGGGAAGCGCGGCCGGAATGGCTGGATCAGTGGCGAGCCTATCCTTCTCTCACCGCTGTAGCAGACGAAGCCTTGTTTTTTGTCAACCCCGACCACCTGCAGCGACCCTCTGCCCGCATCGTGCTGGGGGCCCGAAGCTTGTGCCAACAATTGGATCAGATCCGTTGACTCCGGCTTCGATGCTAGACCGCCTCAATACTATACCGCCCCAAATTTATGCTATCCAATCATCGTCTTGCCTTTGCTAGCTGCACTGCCTTTGCTAAGATCGACCCTGATGTAATGTTTAATCTCCCTCCAGAAAGGATAAGGCAATGAAACCAGAAACTATCGCTCTTCACGCTGGCTATGCGGGCGACCCCACAACGAATGCTGCGACCACGCCCATTTACCAAACAACATCGTTTACCTTTAACGACAGTCAGCACGGTGCTGACCTGTTCAACCTAGCGGTGCCGGGAAACATCTACAGCCGCATTATGAATCCCACGAATGCGGTACTTGAACAGCGTTTAGCTGAACTGGAAGGCGGCGTTGGTGCTCTTGCTGTAGCGTCAGGCATGGCGGCAATCCGCTATTCCATTGAGGCGATCGCCGAGGTCGGCAGCAATATCGTCAGCACCTCACAGCTTTATGGGGGCACCTACAATCTGTTTGCCCATACTTTTCCGAGACAAGGTATTGAAACCCGGTTTGCCAAGGCGGATGATTTTGACAGAGTAGCCTCTCTAATCGACGAAAATACCAAGGCGCTATTTTGCGAATCCATAGGCAATCCGGCGGGTAATATTGTCGACATTCAGCGCTGGGCTGATATCGCTCACGCTGCAGGCGTCCCGTTGATTGTAGACAACACTGTGGCGACACCAATACTGTGTCGAGTATTCGACTACGGTGCCGATATCTCAGTACATTCATTGACCAAATATATCGGTGGCCACGGCACTACGATCGGCGGTGCCATCGTCGATTCAGGCAAATTCGACTGGGCTGCGCATAATGATCGCTTCCCCATAATGAATAACCCCGACCCGTCTTATCACGGTGTTGTCTACACCGAAGCCATGGGAGAGGCAGCCTATATTGGTCGCTGTAGAGTCGTTCCGTTGCGCAATACCGGTGCTGCTCTGTCGCCGCAGAGCGCCTTTCAGATCATGCAGGGCCTGGAGACTCTGAGTCTGCGTATGGAACGGCACTGTGAGAATGCCGAAAAGGTCGCAAAACAGTTACAGCAGCACCCGCAGGTGAGCTGGGTAAATTATGCCGGCCTTGCCGATAGCCCCTATCGCGAAAACAGTAAGACATTTTGCAACGGTAAAGCGGCCGGCATCCTCAGTTTTGGTATCGACGGCGGAATGGCTGCAGGAACGCGCTTTATCGACGCACTGCAGTTAATTTTACGCTTGGTAAACATTGGTGATGCGAAGTCTCTAGCCTGTCATCCGGCCAGCACGACCCACCGACAGCTCAATGCCGAGGAACTGGCATCTGCCGGTGTCAGCGACGACATGGTCAGGCTATCTATTGGTATCGAGCATATCGACGACATTATGGCGGATATCGATCAGGCGTTGCTAGCCGCTAAAGCGTAAAGAGGTCACCCCCCGCTATACGGTTCGCTTCAATAGTGTCGGGATATCCGACAGCGATGTGGCCTCCGCTGGGCGATCAGGATCGCACAGCGCTGGCCCTAGCTGCGGCCTAACTTCCTCTGGTCGTAGAGGATCGCCACATTCACTGCATGTGAGGGTGGGACTGGTCTTGTGGCCACAACTCTGGTGTACGTATTCCAAAGGTGCCCCCTCGCCCCTGTCCATCCACTCGTCACCCCAGCGAGACAGGCTCATGAGCACAGAATATAGGCCCAGACCTTTACGCGTCAGGCGATACTCATAGCGCAGCGGACGATCGTGGTAGGGGACTTTCACCAGAACGCCCTGCTCCACCAGTTTGCCAAGCCTCTCTGAGAGGCGATGGCGAGTAATGCCCAAATTACTCTGAAATTGATCGAATCGGCGTGTACCCAGAAACGCATCGCGTAAAATCAACATGGTCCAGCGCTCGCCCACTACGGACAACGCCCGTGCCACGGAACAAACCTGTTTATCAATATCATCCCAACGCATAAGTCTCTCCCTCCCAGTGTCGTCGACACAAGGCTTACAACTGAAAGGTACCATATTCGTTCGACAGAGGAACCCTCGAATAGCGGGCAAAAAAAAGCGGGGATAAACCCCGCCCAAAAATGCTCGCGCTAAAACGCTAAGCTCGCGTCATTACCCGCTAAAACTGATTCATTGTGTTGTCTTTACCACCCGCCTTCAGGGCCGCTTCGCCCGCAAAGTACTCTTTGTGGTCGTCGCCCAGATCAGAGCCCGCCATGTTCTGGTGCCTGACACAGGCAATACCTTGACGAATTTCTTTACGCTGAACGCCCTTAACGTAGCCCAGCATACCTTGCTCACCAAAGTATTCTTTGGCCAGGTTATCGGTCGACAGTGCCGCGGTATGGTAAGTAGGCAATGTGATCAGGTGATGGAAGATACCCGCTTCACGCGCAGAATCTGACTGGAACGTACGAATCTTCTCGTCTGCCTCAGCGGCCAACTCAGTCTCATCATAATCGACGCTCATCAGTGCATCGCGCTGATAGGCTGAAACATCTTTCCCTGCTTCGCTCCATGCGTCAAAAATTTGCTGACGGAAGTTCAGTGTCCAGTTGAATGACGGTGAGTTGTTATAGACTAGCTTGGCGTTGGGAATCACTTCTCGAATACGCTTAACCATGCCGCCGATCTGACCGATATGCGGCTTCTCAGTTTCAATCCACAACAGGTCGGCACCGTGTTGCAAGGAGGTGATGCTGTCTAAGACGCAGCGGTCTTCACCGGTACCGGGGCGGAACTGGTACAGGTTGGATGGCAGACGCTTAGGACGCATCAGCTTGTCATGGTGCTTGATAATCACGTCGCCATGGCTCATTGCTGAGATGTCTAGCTCTTCCATATCGAGGAAGCTGTTGTACTGATCACCGAGATCACCTGGGGTCTGAGTCACCGCGATCTGCTTGGTAAGGCCAGCACCGAGCGAGTCAGTACGGGCGACGATCACACCGTCGTCAATGCCTAGTTCGAGAAAGGCGTAACGCACCGCGCGAATCTTGGCTAAAAAGTCTTCATGGGGGACTGTGACTTTACCGTCTTGGTGGCCACACTGCTTTTCGTCGGACACCTGGTTCTCGATCTGGATGGCACAAGCGCCCGCCTCGATCATTTGCCGCGCCAACAGGTAGGTTGCTTCGGCATTACCAAAACCGGCGTCGATATCCGCGATGATAGGCACAACGTGCGTCTGAAAATTGTCGATCTTCTTCTGCGCAGCCTGCTCTGCAGCCTGATCTCCGGCTGCACGTGCCGCATCCAGCGTGCGAAACAGTCCACCGAGCTCTCGAGCATCGGCCTGCCGTAAAAAGGTATATAACTCTTCAATCAACGCGGACACTGAGGTCTTCTCGTGCATGGACTGATCAGGAAGCGGTCCAAACTCGGATCGCAGTGCGGCAATCATCCAGCCAGACAGGTACAGATAGCGCTTACTGGTATCGTCGAAGTGTTTCTTGATGGCAATCAGTTTCTGCTGCCCAATAAAGCCATGCCAGCAACCCAAAGACTGAGTGTATTGACTACTGTCGGCATCGTACTCGTTCATATCCTGACGCATAATCGAGGCGGTGTACTTGGCAATGTCCAGCCCGGTTTTAAAGCGGTTCTGCAGACGCATACGCGCAGCTGATTCAGAGTTGATATGATCCCAAGCACTGCCGTTCTTTTCACGCAGTTGATCCAATTCAGCGATATCAGTTTGAAATGTAGACATGGTAGTCCCTCTGTACACTAGCGTGTGATTTTTCAATGGGTCTGGCAGGGTGACGCACAGCGCACTGCCCGACCAGCTAACAGGCGCGTAGTGTAAAGACTGGCGTCTCATAATTGAAATTTATGGTAAAGATTTTTACTATTCACAGGGTGAATTATCGTGACTGGACATGCCTGTCCCACGGCCTGAGGATTCAGCTGCCGTCAGACAAAAAGACAGATCTTAGCGCGGCTGACCGTCTACCCAGGCCTGAAAATTCTGATCCCTAAACGATGCCCCGCGACCCTGCTCCACACACTGCACAACACGAACGGCATTCTCCCTATTACCCAAAAGCGTTGTTGCAGTGAGCCCCACCACACCTTCTTCAGCGTCTTTCAATGAAAAGGTCTGCAGGCCCACTAAACCGGTTGACCCAGAGTCGGTCACGACCTGGCAGTCAAATACCTTATTCGGCCACGCCCTCTCAGCCAACACTTCAGCGGTGGTGAGCACGGAGAGAATGACCAGCAGTATCGTTTTCACGTCTAACATTGGGTGTACCTCTGCGTATTTGATTACCAACAGTTTAGCTCATCACTACCTGTCGCCGTTTTAGAGCCATTCGAATGAAGGATAAAGGCCGTGCACCGCGTGTCATCTACCTGAGGCGAGCCCGACAGGGGTGTCGCAGTCAGTACAAAACAGCGCGCAATTGAACCGCCGCTGCACACAGTCGCCGCCACGCTGTAGTGCCCGTCTTCAGAGGTATAAGGGTTCTGATTAAAACCAAGATCTGTCAGTTCCAGAGAATAGGTTCCCCTATCCAACATATAGCCTTCCTGGCGATTGGCCACATCGAGCAGGGCTGACTTGGCATCGGCACGCCTGCCCTTCTGCACACTATCTTGGTAACTGGGCAGGGCCACCGCCAGCAGTATGGCAACGATCACAATAACAATCATCAATTCAACCAGCGTAAAACCCCTGGCTGGTGACGAATGGCTCGGCTGAAAACCGCTTATCCGACTCACTAGTACGCCTCCTGGAACCAGTACTTGCCGTAAGGTGGCGGTATACTCTGGAAGATGTCGCAGACGCCCCCTTTGCAATCTATTACGTCCGCAATAGCTACATCCGACACTCCAAGGGGCAGCAAGATATAGATACTGCTATCGTCAGAAAAATACAGCGCGGGCGTGTCGGGAATAATAGGGCCGAGATCGATCGCGTCCCTGTCTCCATCGTAGATATCCATGATATACAGCTGCCCTGTCCCCGACTGCGGGACGCAGGAGTTGCTGTCACTGAACAAGCTTGACGGCGTGAAAGTGCCTATATACGCCTTGCCGTTAACCGTGACCGAACTTGCCAAGCCTTTCTCGCCCGCATAAAGCAGGTCAAACGCCCAGCCATCGGCAACCCTCAAAGATTCAATCGCAATGATTTTCTCTGTCTCTGACCCCTCAGTAATCGTCTTCTCCGTGATGTCGTAAAAATCATCATCGAAAATCGGCCAACCGCATCGGAAATCTAAAAACTCAGGTCCTATACATTCACCGGGGGTGGGTCTCACAGTGCTATATGGCAGGGTTGCACGATCGCGAATCATATAGATACGATTGTCGACATCAGTCGCATTCGGGTTGGTTCTGTCGCCGGTACCGATGATAATGGCATCGATAACTTCTCCACGCGAACGCATTAAGACGACGTCTGGCTTGTTAAAGATACGCCTATCGCTAGCGGCGCTGCCGTTATTCAAAGAAGCCAGCTTGTTAATTTGCCAGGTATCTTGGCTGGACGTGGGCAGCACATTACCCGACAGATCAACACGCCACAAATTGCCGCCTGTATCGCCAAAGTAGATTCGGTAGGCAGTTCCGTCTTCGTTATTGTCAAGCACGGCCACTTCAGCAGGCACTGAGTGGAGAAGGCCTTGTTCCTGCAAATTAGTAGCACTACTGCTTGCAGGCGTCACACTCCAAACCAGAGCACCGGTCTGGGCATCCACGATATAGAGGCCTCTGCCCTCCTGATCGGGAGTTCCCACACCCGATGCATCTTTACCGGTATCGTAGCCAGCTCCAAACACCAGCACCGGTTTGTTAACACCGCTACCATCAACGTAGCCTGGTATTCTCGTTACTACAGGCTCAGACCAAGTTTGCCCAAGCTCACCGAAGCCCGATGTACTGTCGTCAATACGCCACATAAAAGACGGACTGTCGGGGTTAGACAGATCCAGGGCATAGTAGGCGCTTCCACCTCTGCGCATTCCAAGATAGGCCCAGACTTTATCGCCACCACTGGAATCAAGCGTGCCATCCTGATTACTATCGTAGGTATAGGTTACCGGGGTCAGGTCCATGCCATAGACGTGTTCATTAGACAGCGTATTGCGCCTGCGTTTGGGAAGAATTGAGGCGAGCTCTTTGGGGAAAAAAGCCCAGTCCTCTTCGCCATCACTATTCCCGAACAGATGTACGAAGCCCGAATTAGAACCTACCAACAATCTCAAATCGGGGCTGGATGTTGTAAAACTGCCTCTGGCACCGTAGTTGAGCACTAAGGGCTGGCTGTGCAGCATATCGCCCAGAATCCAGTTCCTAGATTCATTGGTGATCGCGTCGCCATCCCTGTCATAGGCATCATAACCTCTGGCCCAATCAATCTGCATCTCAGCAGCCGTTTGAGTGGAGGCTCCCAGCACACTGTATAATTCGGCATCCGATGACAGTCCCAGTGCATCGGCATCGAAATTGGCTGTGTTGAATATTTCGAACGCCCCATTAGCCCCCGTATCACTATAGATGTCGCGTGTAGCGGGATCGCGAATGGCTAACAGAGCGCCGACGCCACCCTTGTCGACATCCCCTCCATCCGCGGCCGTACTCCAGAAAGTCGTTGCGCTGCCCTTGAGATTACCTGTCGTGGCATCCAAGGCTGGCTGACCTCCAGAGTCAACCAGCACCTTGTTTCCATCCAATTTTAGTTTTTTGATATTGCCTATCCAATCAACAGAGGACCTCGGCTTGAACATGGCGTAGAACACCTCGTCGCGGCTCTGGGTGCGCGTAAACGTATCCACAGCAACAGCAGGGGAAGTAAACGTGGTCGCCTGCGACAGGATACCGACAATCGCACCCTGAAAGGCTTCGGTTAGTTGTTGAGCATTATCTGCCGTATAGTATTCTCCTTTGCCGTTCTTAGCCGCGTCGCTCAGCAGTTGCTGATTGGTAGTAAATCCAATGGTGTAGGTAATGGCGAACTGATCGCCATCAGTATTGGGCGCGAGATCATTGTTGGCCATATACTCGGTCAGTTGTGGGAGGCAGTTTTCGGTCAGCCCGCCGCTGTCGGCACTGTCATAAACTTCACAGCCCTCCACACCAGCTAGATCCTTAATCCGTTGATTCGCACCGGTATCCCTTTGCGGTAAGCCATCAGTCATCAGTATGATGTACGTATAGGCGCATTCGCTATTGGGGGAAATGTATGAGCCACCACTCTCGGCGAGAGAATCCTTCGATAATACGTCCCAAGTTCCGAAAGAGTCACTGCCTGATAGTGCAGAGTTGCCATACTCAACCGGCCTGCCCGCAATATAATTGTAGGCCTCATACACGGATTCACACATTGGGGTGCTGCCTCCATGATCTATCTGGCCCACTAGGCCAATGAGATTATCGCGCTGGATATTGCTCATATTCTGTATGATGCGATGCGCTATTCGTCCTCCCGCATCGTAGTTGAATTCAAGTAGACCGAAGTCAACACTGGGATTGGTATCGATAATAGTTGAGATGACTTCTTGCGCTATATCCAGCCTTGAGCGCGACACAATCAGACTATCATCGTGGTGCCAGTTCAGGTAATTAGACGTGTAGAACGTATAAGGTGTGTCACCCCACTCCACCGTTGAGTCGGCGCTAGGTCCATACTCATTGCCATTAATGACATTGTTTTGAGGGTATCCGACGCCTTGACTCGGGCCATTGTCGTCGACACTGTTCGTGACATCATCGCGGCACTCCACATGTGACGGCGCATTGTCGCTGCCAATGAGACTTTGCCATGAACCGGGCACGACCGTCTCTTCTTCACAGACTTCTACGCGAGGCCCGACATATTCCCAGTCGGATGACACTGTATATTCCGGCTCCGTAACGCTTTCAAAGCAGGCGTCATAGGTGTTATTACTGCCTGGAGGGTTTACCCTCAGATAGGTATTACCGCCAACACACGCGTTACTACTATCGTTGGAACGGTACACCCAGCCTTCTACGGACTCAGTTGACGTCACTTCTTCGTAACATGCATCGTTATTACTGCCAGGCGGATCCACATAAAATAGCCCTTCGTAGCACCTATTATTGGACCAATCGTCACGACGATAAACGAGCTTGGCAACGGGCACATTAGAGGCCACCTCCTCATAACACCCTGCATTATTGGGGCCGGGAGGATTGCGATATTCTGTGCCGTCGGGACACTGAGTGGTGCATTGCCCCTGCTGCACAGCAGAGTCTACCCAGCGCCTGGCACGTTCGGCCGTAAATCGACCACTAACATCGAGATCGCCATAGGAAGAAGCGCAGCGGTTCTGTTCCGCTGAAAACCAGTTATTGCTGCTGGCGGAAGGTATGCTTCCGTCGGTAGACCAATAGATTCGGTCGGCCATAACACTCATTGAATAACTTTCACCCGCGTCGTAGGGAGGCCGCTGCTGTTCAACCATCGTGCTCATACTTCCGGAGTCATCAAAGGCGATCAGCACCTTGGCACGTGCGGCAATACTGCTGGCGTCAAAGTCCGCCAGATAAATTTCCGTGTCATCGGCATTGGCCGGAAAGATAGCATTTGTCAAGGCGAAAGCAATGACCGCTAGCAACGCTAATAATGGTCGGATCATGGTGTTAAGCATGGCACTGTCCTCCACGGATACTTAGCTGACTGGCTCATTGGATCACTACTTTTGTGCGGGCGCGGCGACGCCGAGTTGAATTTGGGTTCTGGCCCGGCCAGGCTCGACATGTTCGGATTTAATACGGTAGTAGTCACAATCAAATAGATCACTGTAATCAGCCAGTCTGCAGCGACCGGTTCTGATAAAACGAACGTCCACATCAATGGGCACAGTGCTAGGATCTGCCGCCTGATTCCTAAACGGATGATTCATGCTCCCCTCAAAATCAGTAAGCCCCTGCAACGGGTCGGCCGTATCAATTCTTTTCTCAAATGGATTCAAGGGCGTGACTCCAAGCCCCAGCACGGCATCGATGCCCGCTTCTGCAGACTGAAATGAACGGTACGAATCTTGCACACTGGCAGACATTTTAAGACCCAGCGTGCTGTTGTTAGCAGCCGTAATCGCAATAATCGTCACCACCAGAAGAAACAACAGTCCTGTAACCAGAGCGACTCCGCTCTGCCGCGTAGCGTTTCTCATTGCGTTTAGGATTGGATTGCTCATTGTCCCCCTCCACGCCAAGCCAGCCTTCGATTGCGCAGTGTCATATTAGAGTGCAGGAGAATTCTGCGCACAGAGTCTTCTGGAGAAACGGCAATATCACCTAACTGATAGGTTTTCCCATCCGTGTAGTTTGGGTCGGAGACATCACTGGCCAGTAACAGAAAGACCTGCAATGAGGTCACCTGATCCCATTTATCGGCATCAGTGACATCGGTCACATTCGCTAGAGTGTCCACTTCACCGTCGTCGTTAGAATCATAGCCGAATCGGAAGCGCATATTTTCTACCCCCTGCACCAGGTCCTCGGTCTGTATAGACATCGATCCCGCGCTTGCATCCCAGGCCAAAATTTTGCGGCTGAGCGTCGGTGTGGCACCATCGCGAATATAGTAAATCTGTAGGCGGTAGGGATACGCGACATAACTTTCACCGATATCAAGCGGCATGTCTGCTCCATCGCGCAGCTCGAATGAGACTATGCCCGCGATGACGTAGGTTTGTTGACTGCTCCATCCACCAGACAGGGGACTGGAGCCAGCATTTTTAATAACCAATACGTCTGTATAGGGCATCGCATCCGTAATGCAACCCTTTACCCTCGCGCTGGTCGCGTCGTTCTCAGGGCCCCCCGCGCGAAGAGCAAAAAATGAGTTCTCAGTGTCATAGGCCGCCGCAATATCCGTGCAGTCTCCGGCCACTGCCCCTACTTGCTTCTCCGGCCTAATATCGTAAGGGTTAGGGCCGCCATAGAACCCGATATGGCGCGCAGAATAGCCAAGCAGTTGCAATGCAAAACGTCCGTTCTCGGAGAGCGTTGCCACCTGCTCGACCTCTGTCAACGATCGCTTGGAGGCCAGATAGACCGAAATAGCGCCACCGATAACAATAAAACCCAGCACCATGGCAACCATGAGCTCTACCAGCGAAAACCCCTTAGTGGGTTTATGCCGACGCCGGAGGTGTCTATAAGATCTCATAATTCGGTCTCATTCATGCATTCCGTCTCATCCATGCGTTCCGTCTCATCCATCACATAGCTGTTCACGATAACTTGACGCCGGGTTGTATCTTCGGCCGCTGCATCCCCACAGACTGTTCCTCCACTGATGACTGCGTCAGCCGTTTCTTGCAATCCCTGCCATTGGATCACCACATCCACTATGCCGGTATTCTGTCTGCAGTCATCGGCAGTAAAATTGACGCACGCACTCACATTGCGTACACCTACCGTGGGCGCCCCACTATCGGTGACAATGGCTGAGGTGCCATCGAGCAATCGTTCCCAGGCCCACAGATCATGAGTGGCGAGTTCAGTTGGGGTACAGATGGCAGACTGACAATTAGGCACGGGTTCTGCCCCAATACTCGCACCGCCCAACGGGGCCGACAAGCCAACATTATAGACTGACATGCCCGCCGGATTTCTGCGAATACGCTCCAGAATATCATCGGCCAACACCACGGCTCGGGTCCGTTGTATAGATTCATGCTGGGACACTTTGGACAGAGACAGCAGGCTCACAATACCCATAATCCCCACTGCCAAGATAAAAGCGGCAACCAGTGCCTCAATCAGGGTGAAGCCCGACTGAACTGGGCCGCCCACACAATGGATTTTTCTAGTTGCAGACAACATTAGCATCATCCAAAGCATTGACGATGCCATCGGGCGTGGCGTCGTTGTCGAGAGCCGCTCTCAGCGAACCTACCGGGTTAAGAATAAGTGCGCGGGCATCCCCTGCCCCACGGCTATCACAGAACGTAAAGGTCCCGTCAAATCCCAGTGCGATGCCCTGCCCGCCGAAGCGCACTCGCTTACTAACATTATCGAAGCCTATCGCGACAGGGCTTTGCCTGGCCTCCCACTGAATAATGTCTTCATCAACATCCGCGGAATTGGCAACATTGTTATTATCGGTATCGACAAAGGTCATATAACCGGCCGACCAATCGTTGGAGTCCGCACAAGCGAGGCCGTCAGTGGTAGGGCACACCACCACGGGCGCACGACGCGCCAGTGCCTCCGAGCGCGCATGACTTAGCGTAGCACGCAGGACATACACTTCGGAGACCATCCTGTTATTGCTGATAAGATCAGAAAAACCGGGAGCCGCTACCAGTAAAAGAACACCCAAAATCAAAACGGCAACTAGCATTTCAATGAGGGTAAACCCATTGGCCGTCACATCGTAGTCTTGAGTTCTCCTTTTTTGCATACTGTTCAGCACCGCTCTTCATCATGCACGCGTTACACCTGCAACGCTTCGCATAGATTGCGCCTTAGAGAGAGACTATGCCAGACCTATTGCGCACAAGAAGTTCACATTCCGCATGAATGAGTCTTTCAATTATTTTACATTTTTTTAAAAAAACACTATTTTTATAGTGTATTGTGCATTTATAGACTCTAGATATATCAATTTTGAATATCTTGTTATTACATTATTCGATATCGTATTGTTGGCAATCGACAGTTTAAACAATGTAAATTCCGGAAGCTACATCGAAAGATTCGAATTTAGATTGAATTATTCTAGGTATTAACGACTAGCATTATCAGAAGACTCCGTCGAAAAATCGCGCGACGTTCTGGCTAAATATTCTCTGGCATAAATAAGGTTACTCTCGCCTCCATAGCCAGCGCGCCCGAGTCATCCAGAACCCACAAACTCACTTCCTGGCCATCCCGTCGACCCTGAAGAAACAGTGGAGCGCCCTCAAGCAGAGGCTTAATGGCGCGAAACTCAAAGTCTTTGACTGCGCTATCGGGTAATTCGCGGCGGAGTAAATCCAGAAGCAGTGTCGCCGTCAACGGCGCGTGCACGACCAGCGAAGTGTAACCCTCAACCTGAGTGGCGTAGTTCCGATCGAAGTGAATGCGGTGGCTGTTAAACGTCAGTGCGGAGTACCGAAACAGCAGTACGGAATCTGGGCAGATTTCCCTAGACCACTGAGACTCTGCTGGCGCGGGCCTGACTATATTTTTACCAGTGCCATAGTCGCGATACACCAGATTCTGCTCTTCCTCAATGGCCAACTTGTCTTGCTGGAAAATCTGGTGGCTTAGCGTGACAAAAATCAACGCCCCACTGCGACCCTCTTTATGCGTAATGGACGCAATGGTTGATACCCGACGGACTTCGTCACCGATAGTAACAGGCGAAAAAAAACGCAGGCGGCCGCCCGCCCACATACGACGCAAGAGCGGCACCGGCGGCATAAATTCGCCACGTCTTACGTGTCCGTCAATCGCTAGGTTTGACGCCGCAACAGCGTCCTGAAAGTACAACCAGTGCCAGCCCGGCGGCAGTGCCTCGCCGACTCGCGCTAGAGGGCTTAGGTAATCTAGACTTGCGGACAGCCCTGCGACTGGCGCGACTGATATCACATCGCAGTGCGTCTCAGTACTACCAACCCAGCCCTGTAAAAATTCAATATCAACAGTGCTCATACACAATCAGCCAAGACAGCGTCGTCAGGTATCACTGTGGTACTCGCGACGAATTGAATCGGTATGCTCTCCCAGCCCTGGCACCGGCCGTAATCGGTATTGCTCGCCACTTGTTTTTACCGGTGGCGCAACCAGCTCTACCATCCCGGAAGGGGTTACCACGGAGGTGCGACGTAGCTGCGGATGCTGCACCAAATCAGCCACTGAGTTGACTGCCCCAAAGGCGATTTTTGCCTGCAATAGCCGTCGCTCCAACTCTTGGGGCGTTAAGTTAGAAAACACGCTATTGATCTTATCATCCAGTGCCGCGCGGTTCATACAACGTGCAATGTTGGTAAGGTATGGTGCATCCTCGGCCAGCGTCTGAAGCTCGAGCACATCAGCGCAAAAACGTATCCATTCGCGATCATTTTGGATCGCGATGACCAGCTGGGCTCCACCTTTGCAGGTATAAGCTCCGTAGGGTGCAATAGAGGGATGGTTGAGCCCCATCCGGGCGGGCGCTGTGCCAGTGTACTGCTGATGCAGCAACGGTACTGTCATCCAGTCTGCTAACGCATCAAACAGTGACACTGAAAGACCTTTTCCAAGCCCGGTCCGCTGGCGTTCAATCAACGCTTCCAGTATCCCTGCATGCGCATACATACCACAGGCGATATCACAGACAGATACCCCCACCCTACCCGGCTGATCCGGTGCTCCGGTAATGGACGCCAAACCACTTTCACACTGCACCAACAGATCGTAGGCTTTCATGTCCCGGTAGGGACCACTAGCGCCGTAACCGGTGATATCGACGGTGATTAACCGTGGATTAGCCTGGCGTAATTCATTGGCATCAAAGCCTGCTCTAGCAGCAGCACCTGGTGCAAAGTTTTGAATAAAGATATCGGCTTCACACAGTATTCGTCGTAGCAAGTCGGCATCACGCGAATCCTTAATATTCAGACAAATGGATTCCTTACCACGATTAACCCAGACGAAATAAGCGCTCTCACCATCTGCCACATCATCGTAACTTCGCGCAAAATCCCCCTCCGGTCGCTCGACTTTAATCACCCTCGCTCCAGCGTCAGCCAGACGTGACGTACAGAAAGGAGCGGCGACAGCCTGCTCCAGCGCGACGACTAGCACACCTTCAAGTGCAAGCCCCATCAAAAAGACCGCGGCAATTGAAGCTCACGCGTAGCAATGTGAGATAAAATTAGATTGGTCGATATAGGCGCTATCTGGTAGAGGCGAGTTTCACGAAACTTACGTTCGACGTCGTATTCTGTGGCAAACCCGTAGCCACCATGCGTCTGAATGCAGGTGTCTCCCGCGGCCCATGCTGCCTCAGAGGCCAGCAGTTTTGCCATATTCGCTTCTGATCCTGCAGGCTTGCCAGCGTCGTATAAATCAGCCGCCCGCTGCACCATCAGAGCAGCTGCCTCGGTCTGGATATACGCTTTGGCGATGGGAAACTGAATCCCCTGATTGACCCCGATGGGTCGGTCAAAGACGGTGCGTTCGCGCGCATAATCCGCCGACTTGGCCGTAAACCAGCGAGCATCACCAATACATTCGGCTGCGATCAGAATACGTTCAGCGTTCATGCCGTCAAGAATACACTTGAAGCCCTGACCCTCTTCACCAATCAAGTTGCAGGCGGGAACCCTGAGATCATCAAAAAATAATTCGGTGCTGGCATGATTCATCATCGTTTCAATGGGTTTTATCGTCAAGCCATTACCCACCGCTTCGCGCATATCCACCAACAGCACAGACATACCATCGGTATGTTTGACGCACTGGTCCCTAGGCGTGGTTCTGACCAGCAGTATCATTAAGTCGGAGTGCTCGGCGCGAGAAATAAAGACTTTCTGGCCATTGATGACATAGTCCTCCCCATCACGCACAGCGTTTGTACGAATACGCGAGGTGTCGGTACCACTGCCAGGCTCTGTCACGGCAAACGTTTGCAGGCGCAAACTACCATCAGCGACGGCCGGCAGAAACTGCTCTTTCTGCTCTTCACTGCCATGGCGCAACAGGGTACCCATGGTGTACATCTGCGCATGGCAGGCCGCCCCATTGCCTCCGCTTCGGTGCACCTCTTCAAGGACAGCACAGCCAGCGCCAAGGGGCAGACCAGCGCCACCGTAATTCTCTGGGATCAGCGTCGCAAGGAAGCCCGCACTTGTCAGAGCCTGAACAAATTCAGTGGGGTACGCTTTTGCAGCATCCATCTTTCGCCAATAATCACCCTGATACTGCGAGCACAGGCTGGACACAGCCGCTCGAATTTCGGGGTAGGTTTGATCAATCGCCACGGTATGTATCCTCAGAAAAGTTTTTGAGTGGGCCTAGAGAAACCACGAACCACCATCGACCATATGTGTTTGTCCGGTCACGAATGCACTGCTATCAGAGGCAAGGTAGACAATCGTCCCCGTCAGATCCTCTGTTTGAAGATTGCGCTGTATCAGCTGCCCGGCGGCGATTACCTGTTTAGCTTTTTCTAGCTTCTCGCCAAAAAACTCTTCAGTGCCTTCTGTCATTACTGCTGATGGCGCTACAGCATTCACACGAATTCGATCCTTACCTAGCTCCCTCGCCATGGCACGCGTCATTCCGATTACCGCCGCCTTGGATGCCACATAATCCATGCCATAGGGCAGCCCATAAACCGCCGCCAGTGACGAAATATTAATAATGGAACCACCACCGGCGGCGCGCATCGGATCGACTACCGCCTTACAGCACTGCCACAGCCCTTTGACATTAATGTTCATCACGGCATCCCATTGCGCTTCATCCAGTTGCTCAAAGCGTGCGCCCTTCAGGCCGCCGTAAAGCGCAGCGTTATTGACCAGCACATCGATTTTTCCGAATGCGCTGACCGCCTGCTCTGCCATCGCCGTACAACTGGACATACTCGCGATGTCAGTCACAGCCGACTCCGCCCGACCGCCCATCGCGACAATAGCTGCCACGGTTTCATCACAACTGTTAACATCACAGGCAAAGATAGCAGCGCCCTCGCGCGCCATAGCCTCTGCATACGCTCGGCCAAGGCCCCGCGCAGCCCCTGTAATAATAGCCACTTTGTCCTGAAGTTGCGCCATGACAATTCTCCTGTATTTACGCATTAGCCACTAAGGATATCAAAACTATTTCCCAACGGCATGAAAAACCACAGCTCTTTGCCAGTCTAGACATAAGGGATTGAATGCTTAAAATCACGTCGGACCTGGTCCACTATCTGCTCATCACCCAATTCGAACGCCAACGAACCGATTGTCGATCGAAAACTAGGCAGCACTGACTGAGGCCAAACTCACTCGGAGAGAACAGACACAGCCTGACGGACTATCGAAGATAAAATATTTCTTCTGGCGGTTGTTGATGGCCCTTTAGCGACGAGAGTAGATCGCCGGTCATGCGTTTAGACTTATCTCGATCGGGGGGGGCGACCATTATTCTTTCCCACGTGCCCACCCCAGACTAGAAGGTTCTTGTTACAATCGTCACGATCTATAAGGACTTCAATCAGAACCGGACCATCATGCGACACGGCCGCTTTAATGGCATCGTCGAGCTCGCCCTCTGTTGCCGCCTTAAAACTGCAACCATTACCATCGTCTGCATTAAACACATTAACTAAATCAGCATAATTCCAATTTTTGATCGTATTATACGGGCCATCATGTATTTCCACTTCGATGGTATATCCACCATTATTCATTACAAAGATAATAGGTTTCAGTCCATAACGAATAATCGTAGACACTTCTTGCGCCGTTAATTGAAATGATCCATCGCCGATCAAAGCAATCGGCCGACGATCTGGCGCGCCGATACTGTAACCAAGAGTGGCCCCAACCGACCAACCAATCGACCCATACTGCATCTGTACTTCAAATCGCGATCCGGTTGGAAGTTCGAGTTGCATCCCGTTAAACCAGGAATCTCCAGTCTCAGCCAGCACCGTGGAGTCCGGCGTCAACATCTGCTGAATCCTTGCAAACAATTGACGAGTCGAAAGGGGCGTCTCTGGCACACCTGGCGTTAAAGCAGTGGCGTCCTCTTGAATCCGCTTGTAGGCAGCGAGTGCAGTGTTGTTAGGCTTTAACTCCACGGCAAGATGCTCAAGAAATTCTGCCAATTTGACATTACTAAAAGTCTGGCCGGGAAAGACAACACTATTGGCAAGGGCTTGGATCATTTTTTTCGGATCGACCAGCGTCGCATGCCCTGCCGTTGAATAGTCAGTGAACATTGGCCCAGCAAAGAGACAGAGGTCTGCAGATTCGACAATTTCACCACAGCCAGGAGAACCTACAGGCCCCCAGTACGTTCCCATATAATGTGGGTGTTGCTCGTCAAAAAAGCTTTTCGCGTTAGGCATACTAGCAACCGCATAACCGGACTGGTCTGCCAGTTTATGAAACTGTGATTCTGCCGCAAAAGCACGAAGCTTAACACCGGACACCAAAACAGGTTTAATCGCGGCATTGAGTAATTCTGCCGCTTTCTCTACCGCACACTTAAGCGAAAGTGGATCACTCGACGTAGGGCCGCCGAATGATCGTGCCGTCGGTTCTGACGTAATGGCCGAAGCGATATTACAGGCAATCTCTATATAAACGGGCTTGCGAAATCGAAGTGCTGTCTGAATAGCATGGTCGATTTGCTGGGGTGCTTCACGAGGGTCTCGAATGGTAATTGCTTCCGCTGTCACTTTCGCAAACATCGCACGCGGATAATCATAATCCAGGACGCCCAGCGTATGGTGCAACGTTTCGAATTCCGCTTCTGAATTTGTATTAGGCCCTCCTGACACAGCAATCACCGGCAAATCTTCCGCATAAGCGCCTGCTATCGCGTTAAGCAGACTCAAGCCACCCACACTATAGGTGACAAATACAGCGCTCGGACCTCCTGTCGCTCTGGCATAACCATCGGCGGCATATCCAGCATTCAGTTCATTGCAGCAGGAGATCATCTGAAGGCGCTCATTCTCCAGCATCTGATCCAGCAAAACGAGATTGAAATCTCCAGGAACACCAAAGTAATGTTGTACGCCGATTTCCTCCAATCGCGAAGCCAGATACGATCCTACGGTAGTCACACTTTTAGACATACAGATCTCTTCTTTGGTATCCATCGTTGAAAATTAATCCCCGCACACTGGCCCTGGGGTGCGATTTTTCCGGCTGCAGGCACATTTGCACCGGGCTGGAGTTTTCTGAACCAGTGAGTCACTTGACGAACTTTTTCTGTGCAGCACAGTTAGTCAAGATTAAACACATGCCGCCAGGAACCGTCAGTCAAATGAGTGGATGTAACAGCACCACTGGCGCCTGCATATTGGCCGGTGCCTCCAATTACTGCACGCTCAAGCGTGACTTCACTTTTTAACGTAGATCCAGTGATCGGGTACAAACCAACGCCCTGAAGCTGGATCGTGTCTTTGCCTTCGTCATCGAAAGAAACCACAGAAAGCGTTACGCGGCTCTCCAACTCACTCGTATGCTCGGCATACCCAGTGGTAGTCATCAACCAATCCATCATTACAGCTCGATTATCAGACGACTTGGCACTAAACCTCCAGATTCGCACATCACCGACTGAATCACCAGGCTCTCCCAGATCGAGAAGCGTGGGCGCTGGTGTCGGCCCATGAGTAATGGTGAGTGTAGAGTTGGCTAGCGCCGACCCGGTGAACAATAGCATGGAGATAGCGCACAAAAAGAGTCGTTTCATTATTGATTCCTGGTTAAGGTCTTACAGCTTTGTAGCTGCTCCGTGCAGATATAGCATCCTTGGATTGGAAAGAATACTCACCCACCGCATTAATTAAGCCCAGCTGGGTGATCGTAGCATGCGACTAACACAAGTCAACGGCCGAACCATCAATAAAAGGAGGCATCAGCCTCTTTTACTAGAATCTTACGTTAATCGCACTTTTGTTCTTTTCTTCTGGAAGATTTCTCTCAACAGGTTCAAACTTAGTGTACATCTGGAGATTCGCGGATCGAAGCTCTCTGATGGTCGGGTTACCGACATCGCATGCTCGACTAAAAAATTACCTGAAGAACGAAGGACTTACCCCATGACTCTAGACATCAATAAATACAAGCCTCTGGGTGACAAGAAGAATTCCGAGTATTTTCATGATTATCTTGCGCGCATCTATGAGCGACGCCAAAGTAGTGGCCTCGACGATCTCCTCGGCGGCATCTGTGCGTTAGTCGTGCAAGTCGACACAGGAGACGCGATCGCTTACATCGAAGAACTCTACCTGATGACGCCCTATCGGCTAAGTGACGTCTATCAAAATGCAACGCACAAATTTTACTTTTTGAATGGACATTCCGGACGCCCGAAATTTGTCATTCTCGAACCACTTCATGCTGCATTTGAAGACGATCTAACCCGCTTAAATATGCTCTACCCGATGTCACGGGGAAAGCCGAATGCGCGCTATATTGGTGAAATATTTTCAACTCAGGACTTAAAAGCAACCCGCGAAGTACTTGAGTCGCATAGCATCAGGTTTCACTACCCTAAAGAAACAGAGAACGAATTTTTTTCCAATAAACATTTTAACTTTACCTTCCCCTCAGCCATGACCGGAAATCGAATTGGCTATACACCACACGATGCCTTCGACTTGGAAGAACTCGAGCACGGCAAGCGAATCCAACTTTCTGGCGCGGATCAGTCGACGTTGGAGCAGGCCGCTGAAAGGGCTGCAAGCCTAAATATCACTGAACTGGTATTAGGGGTTGACCACATGGCCACGCGGATACTTGCCGGCGAACGCGAAGATGCAATCCTAGAATTTTTGACGATGAGTAATTACTATTTTTGGGGCGCCTACAACATCAAAGATCAGAACTCATCTACCAACGTGAATCGCAACCCTCAGGTCGATAATGACAAACAATCGCCGGCGAAAGTTTTTACAGCAAACAATATACCGTCGTTTATCAATTCTTTCGAGAATGCGCCGATGCCGACGGAAGACTTTGTACGCAATTATGGCCGCAGAATGCACCATATAGCCTATGAGATAAAGGATGGCGATCATTCGAGCGGTGAGAAAAATATTGATTTCGTTGTCGACGCTCTAAAGAAAAAAGGCATCGATTTTTTGGCGCACGTAGTGGGCGAATGCAGTGACACGCCCAACCTTAAGCAGATTTTCTCAAAGCACTCCAACTATTCCCTGCTGATCACAGAATATGTAGAGCGTTGTCATGGGTATGAGGGCTTCTTCACAAAATCGAATGTCGCAGCGCTGACTCAAGCCGCGGGTGAAGACGAGCGTTACCAACATGGCAATGTATTCGACTGAGCTATGCGTTAACTGACGCCATAAAAAAACTTGAGAGAACCGCTGGAGTGATTAAACCGCAGCGCCGTTTTTGAGGCACTAGTTCTTAACCTTAAGCATATACTGCGCCGCCGCCAATCTGGTATCTTCGTCGAGATAATCCTGCGGTGGCATCTCAGGATAATCGTCTCGCGTCTTGATTGGACTGGCGATATAGTTTGCAATACCCTGAGGGTCATCTATATAAAGTGCCTGAATAATCTGCACGGGGGGTCCGATCAGGCGACCGGTGTAAGCGTGACATCCAGCGCAGATACCCAAGTAAGCGATCTTCCCCCTATCCTCGCTTTTTATTTCGCGCGGCGGCACGGGTGGTAGCAAATAATTGCCAATACCGTTGGTGTTGGTGAAATCACATTCAGAAAACCCCTTAATGCCTACGGCGACATATCGGTGGCGATTGATAATGCAACTGTCGGCCGAAGGTCCAATGCTGGCGATATCAGGATTGCCCATATTCAACTCACTCAACATAAAGGCTTTAATCTCTGGAATGGGATCGGCTCCATTGTTGATCATGGTGTTATTTAGGATTTTTACGCCGTCTGAATTTGGATCAGACTCCGGATCAAAAGTAATATTCGCCGCATGCGCATGATCAGTTATTAGAATGCCGATATTTTTATTGTCCCGAATGATATTGCCTTCAATCACTACATCGTCAGCTGCCATCACCAGTATCCCGGTTCCAGCTGGCACCCCCGCCACCGTCGATCCCGGCGCAGCAAAATTAGGGTGGTTGTTGCTAATAATAAAGTTGTTGCGAATGATCACGTCGTAAGTGGTTTTAATGGGAAGACCGGGAGTAATAAAGGCGAGAATGCCGCCGGTGTTATTGTAAACGTGATTTGCCTCCACAATTGCGTGACGGCTGTTTTCGATTTCAATACCCGCGACGCTGTCAAATACATCATTGTAGGCAACGTGCACGTTGTCGCTCATACCAACGTAAATAGCTGCATCTTCTATGCCAGAGACTACGTTGTGCTCAATAACACCGTTCTGACCAAGTTGCGGAAAAATGCCATAAACACCCGTGTCTATAATGATGTTGTTACGAATCTCCCAGTTGTTGCCAGCCTGACTCATGATGCCATTACCCTTGTATCGCGTAATGGTGAAGTTTTCGACCACAATGTTGTTTCCGGAATAAAGAATGGCATCATTCAATTTTCCTTCGCCATCCAACACGGCGCGATTCCCCTCCTTGATAATACCAATCAAACGGATACCGTCTTTATCTATATAGACTGTTTCACTGTAGGTTCCGGGCATGACCTGAATCGTTGTGCCCGGCTCAGCCTTGTGGACCGCTGCCTGGATAGATTCGCCATCA
The DNA here is from genome assembly GCF_047729875.1 of Halioglobus sp. Uisw_031. NCBI lineage: Bacteria > Pseudomonadati > Pseudomonadota > Gammaproteobacteria > Cellvibrionales > Halieaceae > Halioglobus > Halioglobus sp. Uisw_031. The sequence goes on from NZ_CP159826.1 coordinate 2,452,289, forward strand.
TTGACAACCACCACCACATCCGTCATCGGTGGTCCTGCAACAGACTTCGAGTTCCCACTGATCGTCAACTCGTTATCCTTAGCGCTAAAGCCGCTCTCGTAGGCGGCCCCTCCGCCGACGGCGGTGATGATCGGTGCAACTGCGGAGCTCTTGTTTTTTCCAATAACCAGTCCAGCTGCGAACGCAGAAAAAATCAAGATCAGGCCGAGTATTTTCCCTGCAGTCATAACGACTCTCCCGATTTCGTAGTTATTATCGCTGTGTGTGTGGTCGATTTATGACTGATCGGCGTCAATCCGGATGGCAACCACTGTGGTATTTGAGGCTTTAAACTCTCATCCGTCAAGGTTCCCATAAAATCGACCAATCGGTCTAGCTCGTAGTCACTCAAATCAGGCGAAGAAATATGCCAATGTAGTTGGAGATCAACACCCTCAGGCACTGCATGACCTCGGCCTCCATTATAAAACTCAGCAACAGCATGTAAGCTGTCAAAACTACCCGAGTGCATATAGGGCGCGGTCCTATCTATGTTACGCAAGGTGGGCACCTTGAACCCCGCCTTAAGCCGAGGCTCTTTGAAGGTTTTCTGTGCACCGACATCAACAGCCATTCCCTCTGGTTCTGGCGCACCAATCACGGCTATCTGCTGATTAGTAAACAGTGGAGGGGTATGGCATTCAGCACAGCGCGCAACAAATGAACGAAAAATATTAAGCCCCTCAATCTCATTCTCTGACAGAGCAGCGTGGAATCCATGCGCATAGCGATCGTAGCGACTGTTTAAGGAAATAAGCGAGGTTTGAAATGCGGCAAGCGACTGGTAAATCTCATCGAGCACAATGCTCTCTCCCTTTCGCTGCGGATACGCTTTTTTAAAGAGTGCGTGATAAGCGGGGATACTATTAATAGTGGCCAGTAAGCCATTGGGCGTGTTGCCCATTTCATTAGGCGCATACAATGGGTCAAGCATCTGTGCCTCAAGGGTCTCAGCATGGGCGTCCCAGAAAAATTTTTTCAGGAATACGACGTTCCATAGGGAGGGTGCGGCGCGGGCGAGTTCTTCGCCACCCATACCGATTGAGCGCGGCAGGTCATCGCTGAAGCCCTGATCCGGGTGATGGCAGCTGGCACACGAAATAGAACCGTCTTTGGACAGTACCGGATCGAAAAAAAGATAGCGTCCAAGGTCAATTTGCTGTGGCGTAAAACCATCGCGATGCTGCGGCAAGGATGTCTGTGTTCCACCCAGTCCAGCCCCCTGTACGGAATCATAGAATCCATAGAGCGTAACAAGTTTACAGCCCCCGTCAGGCATTTTCTCAAAGCTGGGCGGGCAATTCTCTCGCAACACAATACTCACTGATGGGGAGGCGCTAACGCTGACAGGAAAAATCAGTGCAAGGGATACCAATGTGAGTAAGCGGGTTATCATTTATGCAAAAAGTTACAGTGGCTTCGCCATTGATTGAATATAGGCGATGACATCATCTAGGTCTTTATCAGTGGGCAGACTGCTGGACATCATCTTCATTTGCCGCCCGTACTTATCTTCTGGATGTGTGCCCCGCAAGCCCTGCTGAAAGCTCTGGAACTGCTGCTTTAGGTAGATGCCATTCAGCATAGACAGGGCTGGTGTATTCAAGCCAGAATTGCCTTGCGCTTGACCACCGTGACAGGCCCCGCATTTGGACTGGTAATAATTATTTCCATTTTTCAGGTCTCCCTTTGGCACACCGGCTGGAACCGCGGGAGGGAGGCCAGACAGGTAAGCCGCGACAGCAGGAATATCCTCGTCTGCCAACGTGTCAACCATCGCTTGCATTTGTAGGCCCTGGGTATCACGTGGGTCGGCGCCACGAACGCCTGACTTAAAATACTGCAGCTGCCTCTCCAGATACTGCGCCCCCTGCCCTGCTAATGCCGGCGCACCCAATTCAACGTTGCCCTGCCCTCCCTCCCCGTGGCAGACGGCACAGGACTGATATTTTGCTGCGGCATCGGGATCGGCCTGCACCAACAGAGACACCCATAGGAGACTCATGACAAGCGTTAGCCTAGCGAGATTTTTCATGGTCCAACTCCTATGTGCAGGATAGGGTTCGGCAAGCAAGGGGCAAGTAGACCACGAAATATTCATTATAACTATTATTTTAGTCGCAGCATGGGTCTGTATTACTCACTGCGAAGGGGATCCGACCGAGCTCCCAGGCTCTGCTCCATATTGGCAGCAATTTTTTTAGCCACCTGCTTCGCGCGCTCAGTCCTCTTACCGGCAAAGTGTGCGTCCGCTGTAGCACTAAAAAAATCCAGCCATCGCTGGAAGTCTTCTGCTCGAAGTGCGCGCTTGCCGTTGAGTTTCCGGTGGACATCCATGGTATGTCGCTGGTATTTTTTTTCTCCCAGTAGCAACTTACGCCAGTAGTTCTTGATATGGGGCAGATGTATTGCCAAGTCGACCTCTGCGACATCAACAAAAATCGGCGACAACTGCTCATCAGCGAGCACCCGCTCGTAGAAACGGTCTACAAAGAAATCGATGCTCTCCCTCGAATCCATATCTGGCCTGTCATTACCAGCGATCATGGCGCTATTTGTTCTTTTTACTTTTCTTCGACTTGGTAACATGCGCCATTAGGCGACGCTTGCGCTGCACCTGACGCTGAGTCAACTTGTTGCGCCTGTCGGCGAAGGGGTTTTCACTGGTGCGAAATTCAATGCGTATTGGCGTTCCCGTCAGGTCCAGTTCACGACAATACACTTTTTCCAGATAGCGCTTGTAACTCTTGGGGACGTCACCGGTCTGGTTGCCGTGGATTACAATGAGAGGAGGGTTTTGTCCTCCGGCGTGCGCATAGCGCATTTTGATGCGTCGGCCATTGACCATCGGTGGAGCATGATCGAAAACTGCGCCTTCTAGGATCCGCGTCAACACGTTGGTATTAAGCTTGCGAGTGGCTGAGGCGTACGCGCTATTGACTGATTTATAGAGATGCCCTACCCCAGTCCCATGCAGCGCTGAGATGAAGTGCGTATCGGCATAGTCGGCAAAGCGCAATCGCCGGTCTAGCTCACTCTTGATCCAGTCCCGCTCATCGGAATCAAGACCGTCCCACTTATTGACCGCCAGTACCAGAGCACGACCTTTGTCTACGCAGTGCCCTAGCAAGTGCATATCCTGATCCACAATACCCTCATGGGCATCCATGACCAACACCACCACGTGGGCATCTTCTATTGCCTTGAGGGTTTTTACGATGGAGAATTTCTCCACTACCATCTTTATATTCTTGCGTCGTCTTACCCCAGCGGTATCGATCAGTGTATATTTTTGGTCTTCACGCTCGTAATCGATGTATATACTGTCACGGGTGGTTCCCGGTTGATCGAATACGACAACGCGCTCTTCTCCCAGCAGACGGTTCACCAATGTAGACTTACCGACATTGGGGCGTCCTACAATAGCGACCCGAATACTGTCCGGATAGCGCTCGCGCTCCAACTCCTCCTCAAGGTCTAAGAATTTCGACAGCACCTTCTCTATCATGCTGCTCACACCACGACCATGGGAAGCGGCAATAGCGAACATAGCGTCCACGCCAAGAGCATAAAAATCGCTGGTAGCAATATCCTCGTTGAGGCCATCGATCTTGTTGACTACCAAGTGAAAAGCTTTATTCCCCTGTCGCAATTTAACGGCTAACGCTTGATCTACAGCATTCAGTCCTTCGCGACCGTCCACCATAAACAATACTACATCTGATTCTTCTATCGCGGTGAGGGCCTGCTGAGCCATAGGGGAATCAACACCCTCTTCCTCGCCGGTAATGCCGCCAGTATCTATGACGATAAAAGGGAGTGTGCCAATTTTTGACTCGCCGTATTTTCTATCTCGCGTCAGGCCGGGATAATTAGCAACGAGCGCATCCCTGCTGCGCGTCAGCTGATTGAAGAGTGTCGATTTTCCAACGTTGGGGCGACCTACAATGGCGATTACCGGTATCATTCGTTTTTCGCTGTGATCTCATATGCGACGAGTTCGCCGTCATTAGCGAACACGTAAAGAATGCCATCTTCGCTTAACATATCAGCGCGCACCCCATCACTATCCACCCTGACCCGACCGACAAAATCACCATCAACCTGAGAAAGAACATGCAGATAACCTTCGAAATCTCCTACCGTTACATAACTTCCAACCGGAGTTGGCCTGGATAACTGACGATAACCCAACGCACCCTGACTCCAGCGCACACCTTCGCCATTACGCATAAATGCGTTCAAAGTACCGTCTTCATCAGCGGCATAAACGTTGCCAAATCCCAGAGAGACGCCGGAGAAGGAAGACGCCTTCTGCTGCCAAATCTTACGCCCACTTTCGACATCGATCGCTACGACGCTGCCTTGGTAGCTGACTGCATACAGTTCATTCCCCGCCAACTCCATGGTCCCATCAACATCAACAATCCGCTCAATTTCAGAACGGCCCTGAGGAATAGCCACGCGCCCATCCCAAACAATAGAACCAGTCTGAGCATCGAACGCCATTACTCGGCCATTGGCAAACCCCGCATAAACCCGATTATTTTCCATTATGGGCACGCTAGTACCACGAATGGTCAACACCGGAACTTTGCTGTTATAGGTCCAGAGCAGCTGTCCTGTAGCGAAATCAAGGCCTTGTAATTTACCGTTGTAGGTCTGGGCAACAACCACCTTGCCATTAGCCTGTGGCGGTGACAAAATTTCTCCCGTCAGCATCGTCGTCCAAAGCTGCTCGCCAGTGTTGGCATCCAACTTCAGGACAAGGCCCTCACTACTACCGAGCAATAGGACATCTTTGTATACCCCCACTCCACCAGACAAAGAAAGATCAAGGTCAACCTCCCACAGTGTCTTACCCCGCTTACGGTCCACGGCCACGACCTCGCCATCGGCGGACGCCGCGTAAATAACCTCACCGCTAATGGCAGGCTGCAAACGATAAAATCCATCGCCTTGCCCATCACCAACTCCGACTGACCACAGCTCTTTAATCTTCACCGTTTCGGTAATATCTGACAGTGCCATCGGTGCCATTGGGTCATCATCATCTGAGTCGAACCACCCTGAAATAGTACTGCAACCGGCGATGCTAAACATCATAGTGAACAAGAGTAGGTACCGGGATATTTGCCGCATGATGTTATTGCTCCAAGGTTTCGACAGGGTCGGTTATAGCAGGCACCTGCTCAGACATATCCAACGGCCCACTCACGGTCTCTTTGAGATCACGAGCAGCTACGGGCGTAAGGCTTTGCAGCTTTTGTTGCAATACCGAAAAGTTCAGTCCTTCCTGGTTACTGCCCGCTTGTGCTAATGCTTGCATATAGGCATCCCGTGCTTCGTCCGCACGACCGGTAGACTGCAGGATATCGCCACGAGCAGCAGCGTAGGAGGCCCCATAGGGCCCTGGCGCGGCATCTTCTAGAATGGCCAGCGCCTGCGCAGTATCGCCCGACGAAGCCAACACACGGGCTAGCCTCAACTGAGTAACCTGCTCAGCATCACTTCCCTTTGCAGCCTTACCTAGCACCCAGCGGAGCTCGTCCTCTGCTTTCGGAAGCTCGCCCCGATTAACTGCCAACGCGGCGAGATGCAGCGCAGCAAACTGAGCGTAGATGGTTCCGTCAAAATTTTGCTTGAGCTGCTCCGCTAGATTAACACCCGTTTGCGCGTTGACCGAAGCCTCCCCGACGCCAATAGCCCGCAGCATCGCCTCGTACACAGTGGAAGCCTCTTCTTGATGACCCTCCTGACTGGACTCCCAGGTCTGCCAGGAGAAGCTCGCAGCTAGCGCGATAATCACCGCTGCGATGATGGATCGGCCATTTTCTTGCCACCAGCGGCGCAGCGCTTCAACCTGTTCTTCTTCGGTACGATATTCTTCCACGTTATTTTTTCCTCTTACACAATCTCAAGGCGCAAGTGCTGCGCACAATGTCGAATCCAATTCTCCGAGTGGCACGGTACTCTGCTCGAGCCGCTCGCCATCGCCCTCACGCAACGACTTAATCGTGACCGCGTGCGCCGCCACTTCATCCTCACCCCAGATAAGAGCAACACGGGCACCGCTCTTATCGGCCTTTTTCATCTGGCTTTTAAAACTACCACCTCCCGCGTGTTGCATAATGCGCAACCGCGGATTCTCCTCACGAACACGCTCAGTAGATACCAACGCCATCAGTTCTGCATCACTTCCAACAGCAACCACATACACATCAACAGTTGCGGCATCCGCTACCACGCCTTGCTCTGCTAACAACAGTACTAAGCGCTCCATGCCCATGGCAAACCCAACCGCCGGAGTGGGCTTGCCACCCAGTTGCTTCACCAGGCCGTCATAGCGACCACCCGCACAGACGGTACCCTGCGCTCCAAGTCGGTCAGTCACCCACTCAAACACTGTCTTGTTATAATAATCCAGACCCCGCACAAGCCGTCTGTTGACCACATAGGCCACTCCGGCTGCATCTAGAAGTTCACACAGGCGCGCGAAATCGGTATTCGCCTCTTCATCGAGAAAATCTGTCAGTGTAGGCCCACCATCCAGTATCGCCTGAGTTTGGGGACTCTTACTGTCCAAAATACGCAATGGATTGCTGTGTAGGCGGCGCTGACTGTCTTCATCAAGCGCATCTAAGTGCCCCTGAAGATAATCGACCAGGGCATCCCGGTAGGCTTTACGCGCCTCGGCATTCCCAATGGAATTTATCTGTAACTCAACACAATCTGTGAGACCAAGCCGCCTCCATAATCTGGCACATAACACTATTAGCTCTGCGTCCATATCGGGCGTGGCGACACCAAACGACTCTACACCCGTCTGATGAAACTGCCGCTGCCGACCCTTCTGTGGCCGCTCGTAGCGAAACATGGGACCCGTATACCAAAGGCGCCGAGGGGTATTGAGTATTCCCTGCTGAATTGCGGCCCGCACACAGCCCGCCGTTCCTTCCGGACGCAGCGCCATACTGTCGCCATTGCGATCATCAAAGGTGTACATCTCTTTCTCAACAATATCCGTGACTTCGCCGATCGAACGCTTGAACAGCGCCGTTTTTTCCACCACGGGCAGGCGTATCTCGCCATAGCCATACGCGGCCAGAACGCTAGCCACCGTGCGCTCCAAAAACTGCCAGCGCGGTGTCTCATCCGGCAGTATATCGCTCATCCCGCGAATGGCCGCTATTTCACTCACAACTTCTCCCGCCTAGGACGCCGTCAATCATGTCGATGATTTCGCAATCAATTGTTCTTCCTGTGCGACACGAAGTTTTTCTAAATCAGTTGCACGCGCTCGAATCACCTCTTCGAGGTGGTCGACAAAGTCTTCATTGCTGATCTTGTGATGCGGCTCTCCATCGACGTAGATCAAGTTATTAGGGCTAGCACCGGTTAGCCCTACATCCGCTTCGCGCGCTTCACCAGGCCCGTTGACGATGCAACCGATAACGGCAACATCCATCGGTGTACGAATATCCTCCAGACGCTGCTCTAGAATATTCATCGTGGCCACCACATCGAAATTCTGCCTCGAGCAACTTGGACACGCAATAAAATTGATGCCGTTAGCACGCAACTGCAGACTTTTCAAAATATCAAAACCGACTTTAACTTCCTCAACCGGGTCTGCCGCCAGAGAAACGCGCAGGGTATCACCGATGCCATCCATCAGCAGCATGCCTAGCCCGACAGCGGACTTGACTGTCCCACCACGTAAGCCACCGGCCTCAGTAATCCCCAAATGTAGAGGTTGGTCAATCTGCTTAGCCAGCAAGCGGTATGCCGCGACTGCCATAAACACACCTGACGCTTTCACACTCACCTTGAATTCTGGGTAGTTAAGCTTGTCTAGGATATCGACATGGTGCATGGCCGACTCTACCAGCGCCTCAGGTGTAGGTTCACCATACTTGCGCTGCAAATCTTTACCCAGAGATCCTGCATTCACGCCTATACGGATCGGAATACTTTTATCACGCGCACTGTCTATGACCGCACGCACTTTACTGTCTCGGCCTATGTTGCCCGGATTAATCCGCAAGCAATCGACGCCGTACTCAATAACCTTAAGCGCAATCTTGTGGTCAAAATGGATGTCGGCAATCAGTGGCACTGTGACCTGTTCACGAATCCGTCTAAACGCTTCGGCCGCCTCCATACTGGGTACTGATATCCTGACCATATCGGCACCCGCATCAGCGATCGCAAGCACCTGAGCGACTGTAGACGCCACATCGCAAGTATCCGTATTGGTCATACTTTGCACGCTGATTGGCGCATCACCGCCGACTGGCACATTGCCGACAAATATCTGTCGGGAAACTCTGCGCTTGATAGGAGATTCAATTTTCATTCATCACCTCTAGCTTCGAACTGCAATGCGTCGCGATAAAACAGCGGGGCATCCCTATTCGACTTAGACAAGGACAACTCGGCACTATCCTCCCTAGACCACCACAGTAAAACCACCAACAGCAGCAGCACCCCTAGGCCGATCACAACACCTAGGCCTGTTCGTTGTAATTGCAAAGGCCTCGTATCCTTGCGTTTCTCATTTTTAATCGGCGCAATCACGGTGGTCTGATCAAATACGGACATCAAGGTTTCTTCATGCAGACCTAACATCCGTCCATAGGCTTTCACATAGCCGCGTGCGAAAGGCGGGCTGCGCAAAGACGTGTAGTCATCTCGTTCCAGAATCCCCACATAGTTAGGCATTAAATTCAGACGATCGGCCGCTTCACGTTCGGTCATACCTTGTTTTTCCCTTGCCGTTCTTAACAGCGATCCGGGAGTCGCAAAGGCGTCGAGCTGTGCTGTATTGACAGTCACTTCATTTAGTCCGTTTATAAGCTTCATATTCGATAGAGCTCGGAAATCGGCTACTCAGGGACAACACATAACTCGCTTCCGAATTTCGATCGCTATTAATGCGGGCCAAACGAATGCCCAACAATAAGCCCCGAGCTGACTGTTGGGGGGCCACACTTCGATAAGTACCATAGTACTTGTTCGCAGTCGGATAATCTCCCGCATCAAACCGCATCTGCGCGACTTCCAGCAACGCCACCTGATTAGTGCGGTCCATAGCCAAAGCACGTACAAAGGCCTCTTCGGCTCCCTGCATATCGAATAATTTTATCCGACATAAGCCTAAATTCACAAACGCATTGGGACGCCCCGAATACAGTGTGTCCTGAATAACGTCGTCTAGCTGCTTTTCCGCCTCTTCATAGCGTTCCTGGCTGTACAAGAAAGCCGCGTAGTTATTACGGCAGCGAGAACATTTTCCATCCAAACGTATCGATTTTTTAAAGTTCTTCTCAGCGAGTTCATACTCGCCGGTACTTTGGAAGACTAGGGCAAAGGCCTCGTAAATCTCGGCATTATCGTCATCGATCTGCATGGCCAGGTCAAGATTACGCTTAGCGGCAACCCAATTACCCGCTCCAATATAATCACGCGCCAACGCTACGCGTGTGTCCAGAGCTCTTTGGGGCGATGCGTCCTCGCTAAAACCACCCGTAGTCGTTGAGATACAGCCGCCCAATACAATACACGCTAACAGCAGAACCAACTGAGACACACACGTTTTCAATCTGATCGGCATCTGAAACAACATGCTTACCCCACTGAAATTATTTGAGCATCAGTCGCTGCGCGATAACGGCTACTGCGGCTAGTGCGATCCACTACTTCACCCACTAATTGGCCACAGGCGGCATTGATATCATCTCCACGCGTAGTTCTGATCGTGACAATGTAGCCCGCATCAATCAACACTTGCCAGAAGCGTGATACCGCATTGCCACTGGGACGCTGATACTCGGACTGTGCGAACGTATTGAAAGGAATCAGGTTGATTTTACAGGGCACGTCGCGCAGCAATTCTGCCAGTTCCAGAGCCTGTTCGCGCTGATCATTGACCCCTTCAATCAGTGTATATTCTATCGTCACCACCCGATTTTTATCGCTTTGGGCCGCCATATAATTACGGCAACTCTCAAGCAAGACGGCAATAGGATACTTGCGGTTGATTGGCACCAGTTGATTACGTAATGCATCATTCGGCGCGTGCAGGGAGACAGCTAGGGACACCTCGCTGACCGCGGCCAACCTATCCAACGCGGGAACGACGCCGGACGTACTCAATGTCACGCGACGCTTGGACAAACCGTAGGCTAGGTCCTCAAGCATGAGATCCATCGCCGCCACCACGTTATCAAAATTCAGCAGAGGCTCCCCCATGCCCATCATCACGACATTCGTCACGATACGTCGGTCGCCGGGCTTGAATCCATCGTAAGACTTTATCGCTAACCACACCTGACCAATGATCTCAGCTGCGCTTAAATCTCTCTGAAAGCCCTGCTTGCCAGTAGAGCAAAAGCTACAATCCAGAGCGCAGCCTACCTGAGAAGAAACACACAGCGTGGCGCGATTACCTGCAGGAATCAACACTGTCTCTACCAGGCCGCCGCCCTCGACTCGTATTGCCCACTTGCGCGTGCCATCACTGGAGTCCTGCTGGCTGACGATCTCAGGCGGCCGCACTTCGGCGACCTCCATAAGCTTCTCCCTCAGCGCCTTACCCAGGTTAGACATCTCCTCGATTTGGGTGATGCCGGCATGATGTATCCACTTCAAAATCTGGTGTGCGCGAAACTTTTTTTCACCCAGGTCCAGAAAGAATTGCTCCATCTGTAGCCGCGACAACCCCATCAAATTGATCTTGGCGTGTTGCGGGCCGATCGGAGGAATCGCAGTAGAAGCAGTCATGGGGAGCAGCCGGGCGCCTAGAGCCTAGCGCTCGCAGAGTTCGCTGGAGGCGAAAAAATAAGCAATTTCGCGCGCAGCAGACTCGGGGGAATCGGAACCATGCACCGCATTAGCGTCTATCGATGATGCAAAATCTGCTCGAATAGTGCCCTCGGCCGCTTCCGTCGGATTGGTCGCACCCATTAATTCGCGGTTCTTTGCGATAGCGCCCTCACCCTCCAGCACTTGCACAACAACGGGGCCAGATGTCATAAACTCAATCAGAGCAGGAAAGAAGGGACGCTCCTTGTGCTCAGCATAGAAACCACCGGCGACGGTATCACTCAAACGCAACATTCTGGAGGCTACGATGTGTAATCCATTAGCTTCGAATCTCGAGTAAATCTTGCCAATAATATTTTTGCCAACCGCGTCGGGCTTCATGATAGACAGGGTCCGTTCTACAGCCATGGTGACTCTCCAGATAATTTCACTATTGAAAGCGCGTAATTATACGGATTTTGGGCCGCCGTTTCACCTGCAAACACGGTTAGGGGGAAGATTCTTTTTCTTTTAAATCAGCGCGTTACAAATCGGCAGGACAAATAAGACAAATTACAGCTTATGCAGCCACTGCCGCTGGCGTAAAGGCCGCAATAGCGCTGTAGTGAAAGTGCTGCTGGGGAGGGGAGCACAGACATTCGGGCAAAAAGACAGAAGTGCTAATAATGACTACTCTAACTCTTCAATCCAGGCGCCCTGAATCGCCTCTAGGACCTTCTCGCCACAACGGCCGGGCTCATCATCGAAGTCCTGCAATGCCATTACCCAATTGCGCAGGTCCACAAAGTTAACGGACAAAGGGTCCACATCAGGGTGGGCCTCCAGCAATTCGATGGCGATGTCAGTAATGTCAGTCCACTGCATAAACGCTCTCCGGTCAATGTTGCTCTGATACCATATTGATGGTGTAGCGTGGAATTTCAACGACCAGGTCATCTTCACCGACAACAGCCTGGCAACTGAGGCGCGAGTCTGGCTCTAGGCCCCACGCCATATCCAGATAGTCATCTTCCAATTCATCAGGCGCCTCCAGTGAGTCATAACCCTCTCGCACAATGACATGGCATGTGGTGCAGGCGCAGGAAAGTTCACAGGCATGCTCGATCTCGACATGATGACGCAACAACGCACGGCATATGTTCTCTCCAGGTAGAGCCTCAATCACAATCCCCTCGGGACATAAGCTCTCATTGGGCAGCACTACTATTTTCGTCATTGCATCACCTCATCGTCGAGAGCATCCAGCGACATTCCCGCCAGAGCCTCCCGAATACTCTTGTCCATTCGCCGGCTAGCGAATGTTTCGCTTTGACGTCCCAGACGCTCCGTCAGCGTGCGTATGGCATCTGTATCTTGACCCTCTAGCAGCGCTCGTAACTCAGTCATTGGGACAGTAATTGCCTCACGGTCTTCTTCGCTTAATAAGGCCTCGCCATCTGCCGCGAGAGCAGATTTCAGCCCTTCGAGCAACTGCCATCCCGCCAGGCGCTGCTCAGCGAGTTGGCGCGCAAGTTTATCTTCAACTGCATGACTAAAGGAGGCCTGCAACATGGTAGTGATCTCATCATCAGTCAATCCAAATGACGGCTTTATCGTGACACTGGTCTGTGAACCCGTAATTTCTTCGCAAGCGGACACATTGAGCAAACCATCCGCATCAACCTGAAATGTCACTTTAATTCTCGCGGCGCCCGCCACCATTGGAGGAATACCGCGCAACTCGAAGTGCGCGAGGGAGCGACAGTCACTGACCATTTCCCGTTCGCCCTGAACGATATGTATCGCCAGCGCAGTCTGCCCGTCTTTGTAGGTTGTAAATTCCTGAGCGCGACTCACCGGGATAGTGGTGTTACGTGGAACGATTTTCTCTACTAAGCCGCCCATCGTTTCAATACCCAATGACAGCGGGATGACGTCCAATAGCAAGAGGTCGCCATCGGGACGATTGCCGACCAGAATATCTGCCTGAATAGCAGCCCCCAATGCCACAACCTGATCAGGATCAATATCCACCAGCGGAGGGCGCTGAAAAAATTCAGCGACGGCCTCGCGCACGAGGGGCACCCGCGTGGAGCCGCCTACCATGACGATGTTATCGATGCCGGCATCCAGTTCCGCATCGCGCAGACAGCGACGGCAGGCGCCCAATGTTCGTTTGACGAGGGGTTGAATCAAGCTCTCAAAATCTTCTCGCGTCACTCGAACCGCCCCACCCGAGGGCAGCACTCCGGTCAGGTCAAGATCAACCGCCACCTCATCAGATAGTCTCTCCTTTGCCGCGCGTGCAGCAGCCTGAAGCTGCCGGTACTGACCAGGCGCGAGGGACGGTGACCCACACTGCTGTAAGACCCACTCTGCGAGGGCAGCATCAAGATCATCGCCGCCCAAAGCGGTGTCGCCACCGGTCGCCAGCACTTCAAATACACCCTTGTGCAAGCGCAAAATGGAAATGTCAAAGGTTCCGCCCCCGAGGTCATAGACCGCTATGACACCCTGCTCTGCAGAATCCAGTCCGTAAGCCACTGCTGCAGCGGTAGGCTCATTCATCAGCCGTAACACACGCAATCCGACAAGCGTTGCCGCATCCTTGGTGGCCTGGCGCTGTGGCTCGTCGAAGTAGGCCGGCACTGTAATCACCGCACCATCAATCTCACCACCCAGAGTTGCCAACGCACGCTTATGCAACACGCGTAGAATATCTGCCGAAACTTCAACTGGGCTACGCTCACCACTACTGGTCATAAAACGCACCAGACCTTCTTCGCCCTCAGCGAGGCGATAATGAGAACGCTGCGCGTCTCCAATCGCATCACGGCTCCCACGACCCATAAAGCGCTTTACCGACATAAGGGTGTCGGCGGGGTGTTGGGCAGCCAAAGCCAATGCGCCGGCGCCTACACGTGGCATCTGTGCATCGGTATAATTAACCACCGAAGGCAGCATCATCACGCCTTTCTCGTCGGGTAGGATAGCTGCGCTGCCGGCCCGCACCGTAGCAACCAGGGAGTTCGTCGTACCGAGGTCAATACCAATTGCCCGCTTTATCTGGTGCGGAAGAGGGGACTGTCCCGGCTCGGCGATGTTTAGTAGCGCCATGATTGATCCTGTTAAGTCTGATTGTCTATCAATCTGGACTCCATCTGCTCAGCTTCCAGCAGCAGTTTTTCCAGATATTGCAATTTAACGCAGGCGCTAGCAGCAGCGGATAGTTCGCCCGCAGCGTAAGCGCAAGAAAACTGGTCACGCAATTGGTTGACGTCTACACCGATTTCAGTGACTAGGTGCTCCAGTGCAGTCGCCGGATCGACCATCTCGGCCAACGACACTAGTTTCTCACGCAAGTCCATCTGCGCCATGAGAAAACCACCGTCGATCTGCTGACCCGAAATGTCTTCCTTGCTCATGCCCGCCAACTCAAGCAGATAAAGCGCACGAGGAAGTGCTTTACGCAGTGTGGCGTAGGCTTCATTGATCAGGGCAGAATACTGAACCGCCAGTCGCTGCTCATGAGCGGAGCCGCTAGCGTAACGATCAGGATGCAACTCTTTCTGCAACTGTCGATAGCGTTTGCCCAGTTGCGCCTGATCCAGCGCAAAGTCCTCTGGCAGATCGAACAACTGAAAATAATTTTTTTGGAATTCAGGTAAGGACATACCAGAGTATCACATCGCCTAACTTAAACGGTGAAACTCTCACCGCAGCCGCACTCAGCGGAGACGTTGGGATTGCGGAACTGCAGACCTTCGTTCAATCCCTCGCGCACGAAATCTAGCTCCGTACCGTCTAAATAAACCATACTCTTGGGATCGATAAATACCTTCACACCATGGTCCTCAAACACCTGATCTTCTACCTGTACTTCGTCAACAAACTCAAGCACGTATGCCATACCAGAACAGCCCGACGTCCTTACTCCCAGACGAATACCCAGCCCATTACCTCGGGACACGAGTTGCCCTGCAACGTGCTTCGCTGCAGATTCTGTAATGCTAACACCCATGCTAACGGCTCCGTTTTTCCCGGAGGTCCTTGACTGCTGCTTTGATAGCATCTTCAGCCAATACCGAACAGTGAATCTTGACCGGCGGCAACGCTAGCTCTTCGGCGATTTCCGTATTGCGAATCTGCTCTGCCTCATCAAGGTTTTTACCTTTCACCCACTCTGTGAGCAGGGAGCTCGAGGCGATCGCCGAGCCGCAACCGTAGGTCTTAAACTTAGCATCCTCGATGATGCCGTCAGCGTTCACTTTAATCTGCAGACGCATAACGTCTCCACAGGCTGGAGCACCCACCATTCCGGTGCCCACGCTTTCATCATCCGCATCGAGTTTCCCGACATTGCGGGGGTTTTCATAGTGGTCTAGTACCTTGTCACTGTATGCCATTGTCTTGTTCCTCCAATTGGAATTAGTGGGCAGCCCACTCTATGCTGTCCAAGTCTACACCATCCTTAAACATGTCCCACAAAGGGGATAAGTCTCGAAGCTTTTCTACCGCGGTACGCAATTGTGCTACTGCCGCATCCACATCGTCATCAGTGGTGAAACGACCAAAACTGAAACGTAGCGAGCTGTGCGCCAATTCATCGCTGAGCCCAAGTGCGCGCAATACATAAGACGGCTCCAGACTTGCAGATGTGCACGCTGAGCCGCTTGAAACGGCCAAATCTTTGAGCGACATAATCAGAGATTCACCTTCTACAAAGGCAATACTGACATTCAACGCGCCCGGCAAACGGTGCACACCATCACCATTAATATGCACTTCCTCGATATCCTTGATGCCGTCCCAAAAGCGACGACGCAGCGCCTTCAGGCGCACTGCTTCGAGCTCCATGCCCTCTTGAGCAACATGAGCGGCCTCACCCATACCAACAATCTGATGGGTAGGCAGTGTGCCCGAACGCATACCACGCTCGTGTCCGCCGCCGTGCATCTGCGCCTCGAGTCGAACCCGCGGCTTACGCCGCACATACAAAACGCCAATACCCTTCGGTCCATACATCTTGTGGGCAGACATTGAAAGTAGGTCAACCTTCATATTCTCCATGTCGATGACGACTTTTCCCGCACTCTGGGCTGCATCAACATGAAACAATACACCGGCAGCACGCGTCACCTCACCAATCCCGGCTATATCGTTGACAGTGCCGATTTCGTTATTAGCGTGCATGATCGTGACTAAAACGGTGTCTTCACGCAATGCCGCTCTAACCGCTTCGGGCGTAATCAGACCATTGCTACCTGGATCGAGGTAAGTCACCTCAAAGCCTTCTCGCTCTAGCTGTCGACACGTATCAAGAACAGCCTTATGTTCAATTTTGGAGGTGACAATATGCTTACCCCTCTTCACATAGAAGTGAGCCGCGCCCTTGATTGCAAGGTTATCCGACTCGGTGGCACCTGAGGTCCAAACAATTTCCCTGGGGTCTGCTTTGATCAGGTCGGCGACTTGACGACGGCCATTTTCCACCGCCTCTTCCGCCTTCCAGCCGTAAAGATGCGAGCGCGATGCCGGATTGCCAAAATTGCCTTCGATAGACAAGCAATGGACCATCTTTTCTACCACACGAGGATCAACTGGAGTCGTTGCCAGATAATCAAAATAAATAGGTTTTTCCATACTGCTATTGCTCCATGAACTGTTGCGCGTTCAGCGCCTGCCTAAATTTCTGTCACGGGTAGTGTATCACCCCTGATTTCTGTCACAGGTAAGCTGTGACTCTTATGACTGCGCGCATCCTGCCGCGCCGCAATCGTCTGCACTTCCCTTTTCTCAAGCAGATTAGACAAGCTGATCTCGCTCAAGAAGCCGTGAATTTGATCGCTTAGGTCGCACCACAGATAGTGAGTTAAGCATACCTCGCCCTGCTGGCAGTCAGCTGTGCCGCCACACCCTGTGGCATCAACCGTGTCGTTTACCGCGTCGATAATCTGTGCCACAAAAATATCGTGGCCGCCTCGGCTTAAGCGGTATCCACCGCCAGGGCCTCGCACGCTGCTCACTAGACTGTTGCGCCGCAACTTAGAAAACAGCTGCTCCAGATAGGACAATGATATATCTTGTCGCCCCGAAATATCGGCCAAGCTAACAGGCTGATCGCTGCTGTGTAATGCAAGATCAAGCATTGCAGTTACCGCATATCGCCCTTTTGTTGTCAGTCGCATCCTTTACCCTCGCGCATCAACGTTAAGAAGTATGCAATAACCTACCAAATTGGTCAACTATTAGTCCGACTATTTTTGTCGGGTAAAGCGGCTCGATTAAGACCCCTTGCGCGCGCGTTTTACCCATTTTTGAGTCTCGCTAAGGACTCCCCGCAGAATATTAAGCTCCATCTCATCTAATCGCACCCGAGTGTACAGGCGGCGCAGACGAGACATTAGCTGGCGCGGTGCCGTCGGGTCCAAAAACTCCACATCGATAAGCGTTTCTTCGAGATGTTGATAAAAGTGCTCCATATTCCCCTGCGAGGCAAACGGGCTATCCCACTGTTCTAGCTCATTTACGGGTAATTCCATGGAGGATCTCAGCATATGTAACTCGTAGGCAACAATTTGCACGGCCATCGCCAGGTTCAGCGAGCTGTATGCGCCTGACGTCGGAATATTGAGATGCAGATTGCACACTCTCAGCTCTTCGTTGGTCAAACCGCGATCTTCACGACCGAACAGCACGGCAACCTGTTCTTGCGATGATGCCTGCGCCATGCGCTCAGCACACTGGCGAGCATCCAGAAGGGGCCACGGTATTCGTCGCTCTCGCGCACTGGTGCCCACCACAAACTGGCAATCTGTAATCGCGTCTTCGAGAGTCGGCACAATAATGGCTGTATCAAGGATATCTTTGGCCGAAACCGCACGCCACTCCGCTTGCTCATTCGGATAGTCCCGAGGAGCGACCAGATACAATCGCGTCAACCCCATATTTTTCATCGCGCGCGCCACTCCCCCAATGTTGCCAGGATGACTGGTATTGACCAATACAATGCGAATATTGTCCGTGTTCATTGGCTATTTCGGGGCTGCGACGAGAAGGTGGCGAAGTTTAGCAGAAAATCGCAGGGGAATTAATCGAATTTACCAGCGATCAACAGCTACCAAGGAGCCAAAGCTCAAGACAACAGGGGCTTAACAACCTGCAACACTGCTTTAAAACACTTAGGATTTCCGCACACAATATTCCCAGAATCCAAGTAATTATCAGATGCGTCAATGTCCGCCACCAGCCCACCCGCCTCGCGCACCAGCAGCACCCCGGCCGCCATATCCCAAGACGATAGCCCGATCTCCCAGAATGCGTCCAGACGACCTGCCGCAACATAAGCCAAATCCAGTGATGCGGCACCAGCGCGGCGGATACCGGCACACTGAGACGCGAGAACTTCGATCGATTTACTGTAAGCTTCCAGCTTGTCATCGCAGTGATTCTTGAATGGAATACCTGTCCCCAACAAAGCGCCTTCCAGATTCGCAAGGTCGCTCACACGAATTCGG
Organism: Halioglobus sp. Uisw_031; assembly: GCF_047729875.1. Lineage (NCBI taxonomy): Bacteria > Pseudomonadati > Pseudomonadota > Gammaproteobacteria > Cellvibrionales > Halieaceae > Halioglobus > Halioglobus sp. Uisw_031. The sequence goes on from NZ_CP159826.1 coordinate 2,470,651, forward strand.
TGACCATTAAGCTGCGCGCCACGTCCTCTCGATGCGGTGAACTCCTCTTGCCGAACCGGATCAACAATCACGGCGTGCTCAAGTTTCCCCCGATACATACAGGCTATTGAGACAGCATAGTGAGGAATGCCGCGAATAAAGTTGGTGGTGCCATCAAGCGGGTCGATGATCCATCGATACTCCGCATCCTCACTCCCGATAAAGCCACTCTCTTCCCCCAAAATAGCGTGATCGGGGTACGCCTTCTGCAGTTGGTAAATAATTTCCTGCTCGGCGTTGAGATCAACCTCCGTTACGAAGTTGTTAACCCCTTTGGCTTTTACTTCAAAGCGATGGAGCTCATCAGACGCTCGCACGATGTTTTCACCGGCTTTACGAGCAGCGCGAAGCGCAATTTTAATCATCGGTTCCATGTGTCTTTCCTGAGAACTAAGTTAGGGTGTAAGGTCATCCTGCTCAGCGCCTTCCTTGATAGGGAGCATGAGATCTTCCTTCGTCACTCCCATCATCAGCGTCCAGGCAGAAGCCACATAGATCGACGAATACGTACCTATCAAAATACCCACTATTAGAGCGACGGCAAAACCGAAAATCATTTCACCACCAAAAATAGCGAGCGCGAGCACGACCATCAACGTTGTACCCGACGTTACCAGTGTTCGTGCCAGCGTTTCACTAATGGAGATATCCACCACTTCAACGGGCCCCGCACGACGGAGCTTACGGAAATTTTCTCGAATGCGATCAAAGACAACAATCGTGTCATTAATGGAGTAACCCACCACCGCCAATATCGCGGCCAGCACCGTGAGATTAAACTCCATACCCGTCAAAGAGAAAAAGCCCAACGTAATAATCACGTCATGCAACAGAGCCGCGACCGCGCCGAGAGCGAACTTTAACTGGAAACGAAACGCAACATAGAGTGTCACTAAGCCTATTGCCAGCAGCATGGCCAGACCTCCCTGCTCGCGCAGCTCGTCGCCCACCTGCGGACCGACGAACTCCATACGGCGAAGCTCCACATCGCCGACAAAAGTCTCCTGGAGCAAGCTCAACAGCGCCGTACCCTCCGCGTCAGAATAGCCCTGTGGCAAACGGATCAACACATCTTGATCGCTGCCGAAACTCATGACGCTAGAGCCGGCATAGCCCTGAGTCTCTAGGGTGCTGCGAATCGCATTAAGATCTGCAGTCGCACTGTAATGAATCTCTACCAATGTACCGCCGGTAAAGTCCAATCCCCAGTTAAGCTGCTTCGTCGCCAGAGAAAAAATGGATACCAGCAGCAGCAACCCTGAAAATAATACCGCCAGCTTACGCTGGCCCATAAAATTAATCACTTTCATGACTGATTGCCCCCGATCGATAATTTCCGCACACGGCGCCCGCCATAGACAAGATTAATGAGAGCGCGCGTCCCCAGTATTGCCGTGAACATAGAGGTCAAAATACCGACCGACAACGTCACTGCAAAGCCCTTAATCGGCCCAGTACCCACGGCATAGAGGATGACCGCAACAATCAGGGTCGTAAGGTTGGCATCAAGAATAGTGGTGAATGCACGCCCAAAGCCCGAGTGGATCGCCATCTGCGGTGACAGTCCATTGACTAGCTCCTCCCGTATTCGAGCAAAAATCAACACATTGGCGTCCACTGCCATACCCACCGTTAGCACAATACCCGCTATACCGGGGAGCGTCAGCGTGGCCCCCAGCATCGACATCACGGCCACCAGTAAAATCAAGTTAGAGGTCAGCGCAATCACCGCCACAACGCCAAAAACTCGGTAGTACAGCACCATGAACAGCAGCACTAGCGTCAAACCGTAATAGACGGACCGCACGCCAAGACGGATATTTTCTGCACCCAAAGACGGCCCAACGGTGCGCTCCTCGACAAAGGTGATGGGCGCTGCTAGCGCCCCGGCACGCAGCATCAAGGCCAACTCCGAAGATTCCAGTGGATTGTCGAGACCGGTGATCTGAAACTGCGCACCAAGGGCTGACTGGATAACCGGAGCCGTGAGTATCTTTCTTTCATCGTAGGGGACCTTCACAATGACTTCGGCGCCCTCCTCATCGACTTCATAGCGAGTACGATACTTACGCTCGATGAACAACACGCCCATGCGACGCTTAATATTGTTGCGGGTGGCTCGAGACATCAATGTGCCCCCCTCACTGTCCAGGCTGATCTGCACGTTGGGCTGCCCGTTCTGGTCAAAGCTGGCCTGCGCGGTTGAAACCCGTTCCCCGGTGATAATGACATCGCGCTCTAACCACTCACTCGAGCCGCTGCGGTCAGCACTGCGGTACTCAAAACGCTGTTTATCGGACTGCGCGGCATCCCTATTAGCCACCAACCTAAACTCGAGGTTAGCCACTTTGCCCAAAATACGTTTGGCCTCCGCTGTGTCCTGAATGCCCGGCAGCTCAACCACAATACGGTTCTTGCCCTGACGTTGTACCAGTGGCTCAGACACCCCCAACTCATTAACCCGGTTGCGCAACGTGGTCAGATTCTGGCTGACAGCGTAACTCTCAATTTCGTCGCGGGCCTGCGGCGACATCGCGGCTAACAGATTCCAACTATCGCCCTCCTCGACACGTTCGATCTCCAGCTCCGGGCTGTTCTCTGCAATAATCTCCCGCGCTTGCTCGCGCAATGCCTCAGTTTGAAAGCGTGCCTCTAATTTCCCCTGAGAATTGAGCCTGACAAGCCCACGAATACGATCCTCTCGCAACGCCCGCTTGGTATCATTGACGAAGTACTCCATACGGCGCTCTACCGCTGCGTCAACATCCACTTCGAGCTTGAAATGTACGCCACCACTCAGATCCAGACCCAATTTCATCGGCTGACCGCCATAATCGCTAAGCCAGTCTGGCGTTGTCGGAGCCAGGTTGAGCGCCACGATAAACCCATCCCCCAAGGCGCGAGAGACTCTGGCCTGTGCTACCAATTGCTGATCTGCATCTTCTAAACGCAACAGAGCCTGACGACCATTAACATCAATAGTTTGCCCAAAATAGGCGATCCCCGCCTCATCCAGCGCATTTAATGCTCGACGCAAGGTTTTATCGTCAATCTGCTGTGAGCTGCTTTGTCCGGCAATCTGCAGTGCCGGGTCCGGCGCATACAAGTTGGGCGCCGCATAGAACAGGCCGAGGAGCAACGCAGACAGCACGAGGAGGTATTTCCACAGTGGGTACTTATTTAACATAGTGTCGCTCTAACTGAAAAAAATTCGGGCGCTCAATGCGGTGCGCGCCCACGTAAAAAAGTGCGCCATTATAAATTAACAGGCCGCGGCCACAAGGGGCGTTTCGGCATCACGCTCATCCCAGCCAGCGGCGGGCGTTACGAAACATCCGCAACCAGCCTCCATCCTCGCCCCATTGGGGAGGTGTCCAGGAATGCTGGATCGTGCGATAAACCCGTTCTGGATGCGGCATCATGATCGTGGCACGGCCATCCTCACTGGTTAGACCCGTGATGCCCGCTGGAGACCCATTAGGATTAGCGGGATACCGATCTGCCAGCGCAAGGTCGTTTTCAATATAGCGCAACACCACCGCACCACTGGCTACACAATCCCTCTGTGACTGGGTACTCGCAAACTGAGCACGACCCTCTCCATGCGCCACTGCGATAGGCAGGTGCGAGCCTGCCATATCCGACAACAAAATCGAAGGGCTGGACTCGACTCGAACCAACGCCAGCCGCGCCTCAAATTGTTCAGAGCGATTACGCACAAAGCGTGGCCACAGCGTAGCACCGGGAATCAATTCCTTAAGCGCAGAGACCATCTGACAACCGTTGCAAACACCGAGAGTAAAGGTATCTTCACGTTCAAAAAATGCACTGAACCCAGCACGCACCGACTCATTGAACAAAATGCTCTTTGCCCAGCCTTCACCGGCACCCAATACATCACCGTATGAGAAGCCACCGCAGGCCACCAGGCCCTTAAACTGCTTCAGGTCGACGCGCCCACTGAGAAGGTCGCTCATATGCACATCGAATGGCGCAAAGCCTGCTCGGTGAAAAGCGGCTGCCATTTCAACATGCCCATTGACACCCTGCTCTCGCAACACGGCTATACGCGGGCGAACTCCGGTTGCGATGTAAGGGGCGCTGATATCCTCATTGACATCAAAACTCAAGCCCACTGACAGCCCGGAGTCTTCCGCGGTGTGCCGCTGATACTCTTCTAAAGCACACTCGGGATTATCGCGCAGGGCCTGCAGCTCATAGCTCGTGCGTGCCCAAAGTTGCTGCAAACGCGCTCGGCTATCCAGAAAAACCTGAGCCCCATCTGCCACGCTAACCGCATCACCTATCACCGCCCGCCCGATCACGTGCAGGCAATCGTCCAGACCCAACTCTGCCGCCTGTTGTTGAAAATCATGCAGCTGCGATGTAGCGATTTGCAATACCGCTCCGGCTTCCTCATTAAACAATTTTTCCAGCGCGCCACCGGGCAGCTCTGACAGCTCTATCTCTAAGCCACAGCGACCGGCAAACGCCATCTCCAACAATGTCGTCAACAAGCCGCCATCAGAACGGTCGTGATAGGCCATCATTTGGCCCTTGGCCAAGTAGCGCTGCACCAGCGTGAAAAATGCCTTGAGGTCCGCTGCGCTATCTATATCCGGCACTGTATTGCCCGTCTGCCCGCAGGCCTGAGCCAGGGCAGAAGCCCCCATTCGATTGGCTCCGCGACCAAGATCCAACAGGACAAGAAGCGCATCAGCCTCAGGGTTCAGCTGCGGGGTCACTGAGAGACGCGCATCGATCACCGGCGAGAATGCAGAGACGATCAGCGACATGGGGGCGGTCACGGATTTATTCTCGCCCCCTTCTTTCCAGGTGGTGCGCATAGACATAGAGTCCTTACCCACCGGGATAGTAATTCCCAGCTCGGGGCAAAATTCCATGCCGACTGCCCGCACTGTGTCAAATAAAATCTCGTCCTCAGCGCCGTATCCAGCGGCACACATCCAGTTGGCCGACAACTTAATATCTCGGATATCCCCAATCGCCGCCGCGCAAATATTGGTGATTGCTTCGGCAACCGCCATACGCCCGGAGGCAGGGCCGCTTATCAGTGCTAGCGGAGTGCGCTCGCCCATGGCCATGGCTTCTCCAGCAAATGAATCGTAGGATACCGTTGTCACCGCGCAATCCGCCACAGGGACCTGCCAAGGACCGACCATCTGATCGCGAGCCACCATACCCGTCACGGAACGATCACCAATGGTAATTAAAAAATTCTTGCTCGCGACACTGGGCACCTGCAAAACACGTTCCACCGCCTCTTGCACCGAAATATCCAGATGCAGTGCATCGTGCTCAATAGTCTGCCGACGAATCTCACGACTCATGCGCGGCGGCTTGCCAAACAGCACAGACATGGACATATCCACCGGCACATTCCCAAATTGACTGTCGGTAAGTTGCAAATGCATTGCTTCTGTTGCTTCACCGACGACGGCGAAAGGACAACGTTCACGCTCGCAAATCGCTTCAAAACTCGCCAGATTTTCTGGCTCCACCGCCATCACATAACGCTCCTGAGATTCGTTACACCAAATCTCTAGTGGTGACATACCCAGCTCATCATTTGGCACAGCACGCAACTCAAAACGCCCGCCACGGCCACCGTCCTTCACCAGTTCGGGAAAGGCATTGGACAACCCACCCGCACCCACATCATGAATAAAGGCAATGGGGTTGTTCTCGCCCAACTGCCAGCAACGGTCGATAACCTCCTGACAACGGCGCTCCATCTCCGGGTTTTGCCGTTGCACAGAAGCAAAATCAAGATCTGCGTGGCTTTGTCCGCTAGACATGGATGAAGCGGCACCCCCACCCAGACCGATTAGCATTGCGGGGCCGCCCAGCGCAATCAACTTGGCCCCCGCTCGATATTCTCCTTTCTCCACATGCTCCTGACGGACATTGCCATAGCCACCGGCAATCATGATGGGTTTGTGGTAGCCCCGTATTTCCGCTGCGCTGGCACCCGGCGCTGTCAATTCAAAGCTGCGGAAGTAGCCACAAAGATTGGGGCGACCAAACTCGTTATTGAACGCCGCGGCGCCAATGGGCCCCTCTAACATGATCTCTAGAGCACTGACGATTCGACCGGGCTTGCCATACTCAACCTCCCATGGCTGTTCAAAACCGGGAATATTGAGATTAGACACTGAAAAACCCATCAGGCCGACTTTTGGCTTGGAACCGCGCCCGACCGCACCCTCGTCGCGAATCTCGCCACCAGCACCTGTTCCCGCCCCCGAGAACGGCGCGATTGCCGTCGGATGATTGTGGGTCTCAACTTTCATTAACAGGTGAATACTCTCCTGAGAGGCACTGTATTCACAGGATTGTGGGTCTGGATAAAACCGTCCCGCAACGGGACCCGCCACCACAGCCGCATTATCAGAGTACGCCGAGAGCACATTCTCACCGCCACACGCATTGGTATTGCGAATCATACCGAACAGTGAATGTGCCTGTGGTGTGCCGTCGATGGTCCAATCGGCGTTAAATATTTTGTGGCGACAATGCTCCGAATTGGCCTGCGCGAACATCATCAACTCAACGTCGCTGGGATTTCGCCCCAGAGCAATGAACGACTCCAATAAGTAGTCTATTTCATCATCGGCGAGAGCCAGTCCAAGGGTACGGTTCGCCTCCAGTAGCGCATCGCGACCATTACTAAGCACATCCACCGTCGCTATTGGACGAGGAGCTGCATGCTCAAATAACTGCTGAGCAGACTCCATTGCGGAAAGAATCGTTTCCGTCATTCGATCATGCACAAGCGCCTCGAGGGCTTGGCGTTCCGATGCAGTGAGCTTTGCGGGTAGGCTGAAATGCCAAGCCAGACCTCGCTCCAACCGTTCAATCTCCTGGAGACCACAGTTGTAGGCGATATCAGTGGCCTTGCTAGACCAGGGAGAGACAGTGCCCGGCCTAGGGACAACCAGCAATAAGGTGGCGTTTGCCAGCGCTTCCTCCCCAGTGGTGGGCAATGAGGGTCCATACGTGAGTAGACTGGCCAGTATTTTCTGTTGCTGCTCCGTCAGGGGACGGTGTAACTGCACAAAGTGGACAAATTCGGCCCGCAGAATCTGGATGTCGGGATGGATCTCCGAGATTCTTTGTGCCAGTTTTTTCAGGCGAAATTCGGATAGAGCGGGAGCACCGCGCAGAGATAACATGCTGTGAAGAACTCCAAAAGGAGGCATTTGAGAGAAGCGTCAGTGTACTGCATTTGATCTCTCTCCGATAACCGAAATTACACCCAATTACCACGCTAATTAAGACTGGGAGCGCCTCATGGGTGCCGCTAGAATGGGAGACATGAAGCTGTACACAATAATACTGATCATAACGTCGCTGTGCATGCTGCTTGGCTGTGACGCACAGGACTCGTTTGATAAAATCCAATCAGAGGGAGAATTGGTCGTGGTGAGCCGCAACAGCCCCACCACTTATTACCTAGCCAAAGACGGCCCCACCGGCTTTGAGTATGCTCTAACGGGTCTGCTGGCAGAAGAGATGGGTGTCGCGTTGAGGATCAAAACCGCCTTCAACCTGTATGACCTTTTCACACAGCTGAGCGACAAGGATGCTGATATCGCAGCGGCAGGACTCACCCTTACGGAAGGTCGAGCAGCACGCTACCCCCATTCGATTGCCTATAGCCAGCTTACGCCACAGGTTGTTTATGTCGCAGGCAATTTCAGGCCACGCAGCGTTTCGGACCTAACCACAATGGATATTGTTGTTCTGGCAGAGTCCAGCCACGTCGACACGTTACACACGCTGCAAAAAAATGAGGCTGCCGACCTAACATGGGAGGAGATAGATGAGGCAGACACCATGCAATTACTGGAACTACTCAAATTAGGGCAGGCAGATGTGGCCATCGTCGACTCCAATGAGTTTGCTGTCCAGCAAAGCTTCTACCCACGCCAGAAAGTCGCCTTTGACCTTTATGAAGAACAGGATATGGTGTGGTATCTGGCGCCTGACACCGACAACACGCATCTCATCACATTCATCAACACCTTCTTAGAACGCCTGAACAGTGATGGAACGATGGCGCGGCTGCGGGAAGAACATTTTGGACATAGCGATGGTGTATCGCGCATCAGCGCACACGTGTTTACCCAGAACATGCGGCAAACTTTGCCGCTGTACCGCAGGCTCATCCGACAAGTTGCCACAGAATATCAGATGGACTGGCACCTGCTGGCGGCAATGGCCTATCAAGAGTCGCGCTGGGATCCAAACGCCACCTCCCCTACCGGCGTACGCGGCATGATGATGCTGACAAAACCAACGGCCAGAGAGTTGGGGGTAGAGAATCGCCTGGACGTTAATCAGAGCCTTCGCGGTGGCGCTCGATACCTGAAGGACCTGAAGCGACGCTTGCCCAAAAGATTACAGGAGCCAGATCGAACCTGGATGGCGCTGGCGGCCTACAACATCGGTCTAGGTCATCTGGAGGATGCGCGGGTAATCACTCAACGCCAGGGCAGCAACCCAGATCTGTGGCAGGATGTGATGCAAAGATTGCCGCTTTTACAGGAGTCCAAGTACTATAAAAAAACACGTTACGGCTACGCTCGTGGAAAAGAAGCCGTTACTCTGGTGCAGAACATCCGCCATTACTACAGCATTCTCGTCTGGCAAGATATTCCCGACAACCAACCGACACCGCCACTGCATAGTGAAGATTATTTCCCCGAAGGAATAAACAATTTTCGGCTGCAGACCTTTTAAAATTCTAACTGGCGGGTTTTTGTCAGTGTTAAGCCGCGATAGATTGACTAGCGCCGCGCCTTAAAAAACGCTCGCAGGCGAGCACTGGATTCCTCTGCCAGCACATCAGCCTGCCAACTCATCTGGTGGTTAAACCAGGGCTCGTCTAGTAACGAACAGGCGCTACACACCACACCCGCACGAGGCTCCTTAGCGCCAAATACCAGGTGTGCGATGCGGGCATGCACCAGCGCTCCGGCACACATGGTGCAGGGCTCCAACGTGACATACAGGGTTGCTCCCGACAGACGATAGTTACCAAGGGATCGAGCGGCATCGCGCAAAGCAACAATCTCTGCATGACCACTGGGATCTTGTGTTGCAATGACTTGGTTCCAACCCTCTCCCAGCAACTGCCCATCGCGCACTACAACAGCACCGACCGGAACTTCGCCTTCATTGGCAGCACGATCTGCCAGCGCCAAAGCACGGCGCATCCAATCCTCATGGCTTACAGCCGATGACACTCCATTACTCCCACTCAATAGTTGCAGGGGGTTTACTGCTGATATCGTACGTCACGCGGGAAACACCGGAAATCTCATTAATAATACGATTCGACGTGCGCTCGAGTAATTCATAGGGTAAGTGCGCCCATCGCGCAGTCATGAAGTCCACGGTCTCTACTGCCCGCAGTGCAATAACATACTCATAGCGGCGCGCATCACCGACCACACCCACTGACTTCACCGGCAGGAAAACGGCAAAGGCCTGGCTGGTTTTATGGTAATAATCGTCTCGGTGTAATTCCTCGATAAAAATGGCGTCTGCCAAGCGCAATAGGTCGGCATACTCCCTCTTCACTTCGCCCAGAATCCGAACGCCCAAGCCCGGACCGGGAAAGGGGTGGCGATACACCATGTCATAGGGCAGGCCGAGTTCTAGGCCTATCCTGCGCACTTCATCCTTGAACAATTCACGCAACGGCTCTACCAGTTCAAAACTCATATCATCTGGCAGTCCACCTACATTATGGTGCGACTTGATGTTATGGGCATTGCCGTTTTTGCCTCCAGCGGACTCAATGACATCGGGATAGATTGTGCCCTGAGCCAGCCACTTCACCCCTGTCAGTTTCCCTGCTTCCTCGTCGAACACATCGATGAAGGTATTACCGATGACTTTGCGTTTAGCTTCAGGATCAGAAACGCCTTTTAGTCTGCCTAGAAATAGTTCATCACAATCCCTGCGCAAGACCTTTACCCCCATATTGCGCGCAAACATCTCCATCACCTGGTCGCCTTCATCCAGACGAAGTAATCCGTTATCCACAAACACACAGGTCAGCTGATCGCCAATTGCGCGATGCAACAGGGCCGCCACTACGGACGAATCCACACCGCCTGACAAACCCAACAGTACCTTGTCTGTACCTACCAGGGCTTTTACACGGGCGATAGCGTCGTCAACAATGTTGGCGGGTGTCCAAAGCACCTCACAGCCACACTGCTCAAGTACAAAGTGTTCGAAGATACGAGCACCCTGTAAGGTATGGGTCACCTCAGGGTGAAACTGGATCCCGAAGAAGGGCTTGTCTTTATGTGCCATACCCGCGATGGGACAGCTCGGGGTTTCAGCCATCAATTCGAAGTCCGGCGGTAGCTCCACCACTTTATCTCCGTGACTCATCCACACATCCAGCAGACCTCTGCCATCCTCGGCGGAATGATCGTAGATATCGTGCAACAATCTGCCATTGCCAACCTGCGTTATCTGGGCGTAGCCAAACTCGCTAACAGATGAACCGACCACTGTGCCACCAAATTGCACGGCCATAGTCTGCATGCCATAACATATCCCAAGCACGGGTACGCCCAACGTGAAGACGCAGTCCGGGGCCCGCGGGGATCCTTCGTGAGCCACTGACTCTGGTCCGCCCGACAGGATGATCCCGCTAGGATTAAACGCCAGCACATCTTCTTCGCTCACGTCAAAAGCCCGAATTTCACTGTACACACCCACTTCCCGAACCCGTCGGGCAATCAATTGCGTGTATTGCGAACCAAAATCCAGGATAAGGATTTTCTGGGCGTGAATGTCTGCGCTCATGGTGTGTCCTGACTGAAAAATCGGATGATCACTAATCCAGCAGCTACCACTGCCGGCAAGTGTGCCGCAACCGACACAGAGTCGGTAATGACGTTACTCAAAGCCCTAACTTACCGGATAGTTCGGCGCTTCCTTGGTAATCGACACGTCGTGCACATGGCTCTCAGCCATGCCGGCGCTGGTGACGCGCACGAATTCAGGCTCGGTGCGCATGGCTTCCATGGACGCACTGCCTGTATACCCCATCGCAGAGCGCACGCCTCCCATTAATTGATGAATGATACTGGAGACCGGTCCCTTATAGGGGACACGACCCTCGATACCTTCCGGAACGAGCTTTTCTGCGCCTCTGCTGGTGTCTTGAAAGTAGCGATCAGAGGAGCCCTGTGTCTGGGACATCGCGGCCAAAGAGCCCATTCCTCGATAGGCTTTATAGGTTCTACCCTGGTAGAGCTCCACTTCTCCCGGGGCCTCTTCGGTACCGGCAAACATGCTACCGACCATGATCGAATGTGCTCCTGCCACAATCGCCTTCGCAATGTCGCCTGAGAATCGGATACCGCCGTCAGCAATAACGGGGATACCCGTTCCTTTAAGCGCCTGACTTACGTCGGAGATAGCGGTGATCTGAGGCACCCCGGTACCGGTGACGATGCGCGTAGTACAAATGGAGCCGGGGCCGATACCCACCTTGACGCCATCCACACCGGCCTCTGCCAAAGCAACCGCGGCAGCGGCAGTCGCGATATTGCCACCGATCACCTGCACCGAGGGAAAGCATTTCTTGATCATTTTGATTCTGTTGATCACATTGCGTGAATGTCCGTGCGCCGTATCCACCACGAGCACATCAACACCCACAGCAACCAGCGCCTCTACCCGGTCATCCGTATCCGCACTAGTGCCAATCGACGCCCCCACACGGAGATGACCGTAGGAGTCTTTGCACGCAAGGGGGAAGCTCTCAGCCTTATCGAAATCCTTCACCGTGATCATGCCGCACAGATCAAAGGCATCGTTAACCACCAGCACTTTCTCAATACGGTGTCGATGGAGCAGCTCCTGCACTTGGGCCAGATCAGCGCCCTCCTTCACCGTCACCAGTTTATCGCGAGGCGTCATAATAGCGGAGACCAGCTTTTGTGGGTTAGATTCAAAGCGCACATCGCGACGCGTCACAATACCCACAAGATCCTCGCCGTTAAGCACAGGCACACCGGATATGCCATGAGCGCCCGTTAGAGCAATCAGTTCGGTGATAGTGGCCCCTTGCTGAATAGTAATGGGGTCCTTTACAACACCACTCTCGAACCTTTTAACCTTTCGAACCTGTTCCGCCTGTTCGGCGATCGTCATGCTTTTGTGGATAATGCCGATACCGCCTTCTTGGGCAAGAGCGATAGCCAGGCGAAACTCGGTCACCGTATCCATGGCGGCGGAGACAAGAGGGATATTCAGACTGATACCACGCGTGAGCTGCGTACACAGTGATACGTCGCCAGCAACGACCTCAGAATAGCCTGGAACCAATAGCACATCGTCAAAAGTAAGGGCTTCCTGAGCAATACGCAGCATAAGGGTGGCTCTCCAGCTAGTGAGGATGAATAGAACCCGCAAGTATAAATACAAGTGCACAGGATCACAATTAGCAGAGCGTCAGAAAGCAAGCGAATGCGCTTTAAAACGGAATAAAGTACACTGCCCGATCAAGAAAAAGACAAAGCTGAGTCCACCGTCCATTGAGCACCCCATTTACATCTAGTAACACACCCCCGATGCTCACTGTCAGCCAGCTCAACAGGCAGGCCAAGACGCTGCTGGACAGTCACTTTGACTTTGTCTGGGTCGAGGGCGAAATCAGTAACTTTGCTGCCCCTTCCTCCGGACATTGGTACTTCTCTTTGAAGGATGGCAACGCCCAGGTGCGTTGCGCGATGTTCAAAAATCGCAACCAGCGAGTGAAGTTTACACCCTCAAATGGAGACGCTATACGCCTGCGTTGCCGGGTATCACTCTATGAAGGCCGAGGTGAGTTTCAGTTAATTGTCGAACACCTGGAGCACGCCGGTGCTGGGGCACTGCAGGCCGCATTTGAACAACTCAAGGCCAAATTACTGGCAGAAGGGCTGTTTGAATCAGTGCGCAAGCAGCCCTTGCCCACATCTGTATCACATCTGGGTGTCATTACCTCCCCCACCGGTGCCGCTATTCACGACATACTCACTATTCTTAAGCGACGTTGCCCAGCAATCGATGTGCTCCTGCTCCCCGTACCTGTGCAGGGCGAAGGTGCGGCAGCACTGATCGCCAGCGCCATTGACCGGGCGAATCGGTGGCAAAAGGAAGGCAAAATACAGTTAGATGCGCTGATTATAGGTCGCGGTGGTGGCTCACTCGAGGATCTGTGGGCGTTCAATGAGGAAATAGTCGCTCGCGCCATCGCCGCCAGTGAATTACCTGTCGTCAGCGCCGTCGGGCACGAAGTGGACTTTAGTATTGCCGATATGGCCGCAGATCGTCGGGCCGCCACCCCATCGGCAGCCGCGGAACTCTTGAGCCCTGACCAGCACGAGTGGCAGCAGCGTCTGCAAACAACAGAGGGGAATTTAGTGCGCGCGATCCAGCGCAAGCTCGCCGCTGTGACAACCCACCTCACTCACTTAAGTCAGCGCTTGAAACACCCCGGAGCGCAGCTTCGGGAGCGTGCTCAGCGCCTCGATGAGCTCGAGCAGCGCTTGCTACTGGCCCAAAAAAACGTGTTGCTGAGACATCGTGGAGCAGTAGCACTCCTGGAAAACCGCGTCATGGCGCAATCACCGCTCCCCCGACTAGAACAGCTACAACGCGACACCCTGCTCCGCCGGAAACAGCTGGAGACTGCCATGCGGCAGCGTTTACAGGACTGCGGAAATCGGCTGACCCATATGGCGCAGATGCTTGACTCCCTGAGCCCACTAGGCACGCTGCAGCGCGGTTACGCAATTGTGACGGACAGTAACGGCTTGGTGGTTCGGGAAGCTGGCAGCGTTTCAATTGGGGATGAAATTGAGGCCAGAGTGGCCAACGGCCGTCTAGGCCTAACGGTCAAGCGTGTAGATTGAGCTGAGAGCACCCACATTACGCCCTTGGGCTATAGAGGCATCGCAAATGACTCAAACGGAGCCAGCGCGGCGACGGTGAACCGGCAAGAAGACCTGGGCTTCAAACCAAAGCGGGATTACCGCAACTCGGGCAGGAACAAATAAAAACTGCCTAATACTTCGCCGGCAATCGGGAATTAATAATAATGTGCCGACCCTCGAACCTTATGTACTCACCAATCGTGAGATCTTTGAGGATTCGGGCCACCATCTCTCGTGACGCACCCACACGGTCGGCAATATCCTGCTGCGTCAGTTTCTCGGGTATATAGAGAGAGCCGTCACCGCGCTCTTCAGAAAGGTCCATCAAGACATTGGCCACACGGCCATAAACATCCTGCAGGGCAAGGCTTTTGACATCAGCCGTCAATTTGCGCACACGCTGTGCGAGATTGCGCACCAATTGGCGACCAATATTCGGATGATTATCCAACACCCGGTTAAAGTCTTCCTTGTAGATAATACAAAAACTGGACTTTTCTACCGTGCGAACAGAGGCAGAGCGTGTCGAGTCATCTAGCAGAGCCAACTCACCGAAATAATCTCCGGCGGCCTGAGTGTTCATAATGAACTCCTTGCCGTTTTTGTCGCTGCAGTAAACCTTAACCTTGCCGCTTTCAATCACAAATAGCGAATCTGCCGGATCGTTTTCATGGATAACCACTGTATTTTTAGGAAACGACCGACTTGTACTACTGGCGACCAACGCATTCAGCTCTTCCGCCGCCAGGCCCCGAAATATTTCAACTTGCTGCAACATTTAGTACACCTAATCCCTATACTCAGTGCTATAGATAGTACCTCAAAGTTTTAGCAAAACGCACCCTTGAGAGCAAAATTGGTATGCCACTTTTATAACAGGGGCCTATTTGACGTGTCTAAAGCTCCCAACTGCTCGTTGTAACCCACTTGAGCCAAAAATTGGAAGGATAAGTACAGTGTGCGTGTGCCACCATATTGTTACACTCTGGGCACCTAGACTCGATGGAACTGTGGCCCTGCATGCGCAGAATCGCCCGACACACTAACCCATGACCATCAACACCAGCCCAACCCCAGAATGGATCGACCATATGCGACGCGACTTCGAGGCGTTGCGGCAAGAGTTTTCCATCCACCAGGACCATCTGGGCGAGCTGACACTGGGCGATTTCACCCACATTTTTGACGCCGCCAGCCGCCTTGAACAAATGCTGGATACGTCAGAGCTCGCCACCCATAGTCACGATCTCATGAATGTATTGACGGCGCTGCGCGGCTACGCAGAAATGTTGCGTGAGGATATCGGTGCATCACACTCAAACCTCGATGCCATACTGTCATCGCTGCTAGAGTCGGTACAGGCTGCACACAACGGCAGCACCGTGCAGTCCGCCAATCAAAGTCGGGACATTCAATCGGATCCAGGGTTTATCCTGGCTGTCGATGATCGACAGGAAAACCGAGAGCTGGTCGCGAGAAATCTGTCCCGCATTGGGCACATTGTCATCACCGCCGCCAGCGGTGAAGAGGCACTGCGTGCACTAGAGCAAAGTGATGTAGATGTGGTTCTACTGGATTTAATAATGCCGGGCATGAACGGCCACGAGGTCCTGCGCCGCATCAAGGAGCATCCCGAGTGGAGAGCCACGCCCGTTATTGTAATCTCGGGGAGCCAGGATATGGACGGCATCATCGAGTGCATTGAGGCTGGAGCCGACGACTATTTATTCAAGCCGTTTAATCCCGTGCTGCTGCAGGCTCGCATCAAAGCCGGAATAGAGCGCAAGCGCTGGCACGATAAGGAGCAACAGTATCGCCTCCAACTGGAACGCAATGAAAAATTTATCCGAGCAACTTTTGGGCGTTATCTCTCCGACGAGATCGTGACCGACATCTTGGAGCGCCCGGAAGGACTAGAACTCGGTGGGGACCTGCGCAGAGTCAGCATTATGTTATCTGATATACGCGGCTTCACTTCTCTCAGTGAAAACCTCGCACCGGCTCAAGTTGTCTCGATGCTCAACCGATATCTAGGGGTCATGACAGACATCATCATGGCCCATCATGGCACCATAGACGAATTTATTGGCGATGCTATTCTGGCTGTTTTTGGCGCGCCTCAGTACAGAGATGATGATGCAGATCGTGCCGTAAAGTGTGCCCTTGCGATGCAGGCTGCCATGGCTGACATCAATGCCCTCAACGAAGCCGAAGGATTTCCGGCCATCAGCACGGGCATCGCCATTAATACGGGCGATGTCATTGCGGGCAACATCGGCTCTGAGAGGCGTAGCAAGTACGGTTTTGTAGGGCACCCCATGAACGTAACCTCTCGTATTGAGGATGTCACTGCCGGCGACGAAATCCTGATCTCAGAAAGCACGCTGCAAAGCCTCAAGGGCAATTATCGATTGGGTCGCAGTGAGCAGATAAATGTTAAAGGCATCGATGAAACCATCCTCGTCCATCAGGTCGCCGGAGAAAAAACATGACTGCGGGCCAGCGCATTCTGCTTGTGGAAGATAATGAGCTCAATCGCAACATGATGGTTCGACGACTGAATCGCGCTGGACTCGAAGTCATCACCGCCGGTAACGGTCAACAGGCTCTGGATATCATGCACGCGGAGCAACCCAGTGTGGTCTTAATGGATATGAACCTGCCTGTCCTCGACGGCTGGGCCGCCAGTCGCAGGGCAAAAGAAGATGAGAGCATCCGAGATATCCCCATTATTGCCCTCACCGCGCACGCCACGGAAGCTCACAGAGTGTACGCCATGGAAGCCGGTTGTGATGACTACGCCACCAAGCCAGTGGACTTTCCGGGTTTACTCACCAAGATACGGGAGCTTACTCGCGCATGAGCTTACGTCGTCAACTCACCCTCTCGCTGGTCATTATACTGGTGCTTTTTGCAGTCAATGTGGGGACACACTTCTGGGGCAGCTATGCCCGAAATGAGAGCATGCTAGCCTACCGGAATTCTGTTTCCGCGGCCCAGCTGTCTACAGAAGTGGAGCAACTATTAGAAGATCAGCGACAGCAAATACTCATACTGGCCGCATTGCGCGATACCACCGAGGAGCGACTGGGAGATGCCGAGTTGCAGCGGGCTGAAGATGCGCTAGTCGTTATCAACCAAAAAATTCAGAAACTCGGCAAGTTGAGCCGAGGTGTGACTGGACTCAACTATGACTTGCTCTGGCAGAGTAGCAGCAATTTGCTCAAACGCTGGCTGAAGTTCTACCGGAGCTACAACGACCCAACATTCCAAATGAACATGAATGATCCTCTACCCTTTCTTCAGGCTAGTCAGCGCCTCAGTGAACTGGAACAACGACAAGAATTTATTGCAGCACAACGCTCGGATATTATTGATCGCACTATTGATCTGACTGACCGCATTACGGTCATCGGCTTTTTTTCCTCCATATTCCTCACCGCGACTCTGGGATATTTTTTACTGAGCTATACCAATACGTCATTAAAAAGGCTGAAAAAAGGTACCGAACGTTTTGGAAGTGGCGACCTCAACTATCGCATTGACAATATCGATGACACCGGAGAACTAGGCGATCTAGCAGATGCATTCAATGACATGTCAGACAAGTTGCGTAATGCTATTTACGATGTGCGCAAGGCCAGAGATTCCGCCGACGAGGCCAACGCGGCCAAAAGTATGTTTCTGGCCAACGTCAGCCACGAACTGCGCACTCCACTGAATGCCATTATTGGCTACAGCGAGCTGTTACATGATGAAATGGACGATAAAAGTGAGATAAACCGCCCACAGTTTCAACAGGATCTAGGCACTATTATTCACTCCGGTCGGCAACTACTCTCTCTCATTGATGACATTCTGGATTTATCAAAAATTGAGACAGGGAAAATGTCCCTACACTGTGAGACATTCAATCCCACAGTCATTATTAAACAGGCGTGTGACGTTTTGGCACCGCTGTTAAGAAGTAACCATAATGAGTTGAGAATCAGCGGCTTGGAAGAATTACCTGCGCTTTACAACGATGCCGCAAAATTCAGACAAATTTTCACCAACCTACTAAGCAATGCCAACAAATTCACCCAGGATGGCCATATCAGCGTCAGCGCGCAGGAGGTGCCTGAACGACCAGGCTGGATAACCTTTACCGTAGAGGATACGGGTATAGGCATCACCAGCGACCAAATGTCCTACGTGTTCGATGCTTTCGTTCAAGCCGAGTCGTCTACCAGTGCGAACTATGGGGGTACGGGGCTGGGGCTGGCGATCTCACGCGACTTTTGCATGTTGATGGGAGGAAGCATAACGGTAGAAAGCGAAATCGGCGTTGGCTCGAGTTTCACGGTACTGATTCCTACTGACCCAGAATTAACTCACGCAGCCGCTTAAGCGCTTCCTCACGCTTTTCCAGATTCTCGCTGAGGTCATCCTTTTCGTTCTGCAGCTCGTCGATGTAGTCATGTAACTCCACCAATACTGCCAACGTTCCGCCCAAGATCAGAACTTGCTGGTTCAGCTCGATTCCTTCAGGCACCCGTCTCATTAGGCGACGATAGGCATCAGCCGCAGCTCTCCAATTGTAGTAGGGGCTGTCGGGCAACATCTTTTCATAAGCGATGGCAATGCCCGCCTCCCAGTCCGCCCCGGGGGATGATTCAAGGCGCTGATATCGTCTGAAGTAGTTTACCGCCTCAACATTATCACCTGCCACCATCGCACTAAAACCTTTCTCCAGATAGGTATAATCTACGCCTACATTCTGGTCGTCGACACAGGGTGCTAGGGTCTGATCAGGAAGGTTAAGGGTAATTTCATTAGACGATGACACTTGCGGCGAGTCGATTGCAGGAGACCCAGATGCGCACGCCTGTAGCAATAAAACAATGACACCTAGTACAAAAAAGGAAACGCGAGTCAAAAACAATACTGTGTCCTCAAAGTAAACCACCACCGCCGAGTGTAGCGCATTCAAAATCCCGCTGACAGCTCAATCGAGAGCCTCCTGCACGGGCGCCATAATCTCGGAGCTCACACGCCGGAGGCACTTATTCAGGCCGCATATGAGGAAACAATAATACGTCTCTAATAGAGGACGAATCCGTGAGTAACATCACTAAACGATCAATACCGATTCCCTCACCCGCTGTAGGTGGCAAACCATACTCTAGGGCACGAATATAATCCTGATCAAAGTGCATGGCCTCTTCGTCTCCAGTTTCCTTTTGCGCCACCTGAGACAAGAAGCGCTCGGCCTGATCTTCCGCATCATTGAGCTCGGAAAATCCATTAGCGAGTTCGCGTCCGCCCACAAAAAACTCAAAGCGGTCAGTGACAAAAGGATCTCCGTCACTGCGTCGAGCCAACGGCGAAACTTCTGTCGGATAGGCCGTAATGAAGGTTGGCTGATCCAGCAAGTGTTCCACTGTTTTTTCGAATATCTCTATTTGAACTTTACCCAACTCCCAGCTCTCTTTAAGCGAGATACCCAGGTCTTGCGCAATGAGTCTTGCGGCTGACGCATCAGACAGTTGCTGGGCACTGATGTCCGGATTATGTTGCAAAATAGCGTCAAATACCGTGACCCGAGTAAAGGGTCTGGAAAAATCGTATGTGCCACCCTGATAATACACCGTGGTGCTACCCAACACAGTTTCAGCGAGCTTGCGCAGCATATCCTCCGTCAGATTCATGGCATCTTCATAATCAGCATAAGCCCAGTAGAATTCCAGCATGGTAAACTCGGGATTGTGACGTGTCGAAAGCCCTTCATTGCGAAAACTACGATTAACTTCGAAAACGCGTTCGAACCCACCCACCACCAAGCGCTTCAGATAAAGCTCCGGCGCAATCCTCAGATACATGTCCATATCGAGCGCATTGTGGTGCGTAACGAAAGGTTTAGCCGCCGCTCCCCCAGGGATAACATGCATCATCGGGGTCTCGACTTCCATGAAATCAAGAGCGCTCATGTAATCGCGAATAAATGCGATGATGTTAGAACGCATACGAAATATCTGACGTGACTCGGGGCTCACGATCAGGTCGACATAGCGCTGCCGGTAGCGCAACTCCTGATCTGCCAGCCCGTGATATTTATCCGGCAGGGGACGCAGAGCTTTGGTCAAAAGTCGCGCCTCCTCCATATTGATATAGAGATCGCCTTTACCGGATTTGTGCAACGGACCGGTAGCCCCCACGATATCACCCAGATCCCAGCTCTTAATTTGCGCCAACGCACTTTCGCTCAGTCCTTTGCGGTTGACATACAGTTGTATCTGGTCAGAACCATCCTGAAGCAACAGGAATGAGCCTCGATTGCGGATCAAACGGCCTGCGACCGAGTAAACTCGACTGGCCTGTTCCAACTCCTCCTTGGAACATTCTGAAAATTCACTCAACAGCTTATCCGCCATCGCGGTGCGCCTAAAATCGTTGGGAAACGGATTACCCTGTTCTCTCAGGGCTGCCAGCTTGCCGCGACGCTCAGCGATTAGCTTGTTCTCTTCACGCGCATCACCTGTTCCTTCTCCAGACGCCTGTTCCTGATCACTCATAATACTTCTCACAGTCCGCTTTTTAGTGATGCTTCTATAAATCGGTCAATATCGCCATCGAGTACTGCCTGGGTATTGCTCGTCTCTATTCCGGTACGCAAATCCTTGATACGGGAATCATCTAGCACATAAGAACGAATCTGGCTGCCCCAGCCTATATCTGCTTTGCTGTCTTCCATGGCCTGTTTTTCCGTATTCCGCTTCTGCACTTCCAGTTCATATAACTTGCCACGAAGAAGCTTCATGGCATTGTCGCGATTCTGGTGCTGCGAACGTTCGGTCTGGCACTGTACCACGGTGCCCGTAGGGTTGTGGGTAATGCGCACGGCCGAATCGGTCTTGTTGACATGCTGGCCACCGGCGCCGCTGGCACGGTAGGTATCGGTACGAAGATCAGCAGGGTTGATATCGATTTCAATATTGTCATCGATTTCCGGTGCCACAAAAATCGATGCGAACGATGTGTGCCTACGATTTCCTGAGTCAAAGGGAGATTTGCGGACCAGACGATGCACTCCCGTTTCAGTCCGCAACCAACCAAAGGCATACTCTCCCTCAAATTTGATGGTCGCGCTCTTGATCCCAGCCACATCTCCTCCTGAGGCCTCGATCAATTCAGTCTTAAACCCCTTGTCCTCACCCCAGCGCAGATACATGCGCAACAGCATCTCTGCCCAATCTTGAGCCTCTGTGCCGCCGGAGCCTGACTGGATGTCCAAGAAGGCATTATTGGGGTCCATTTCACCCGAAAACATGCGCCGAAACTCCAGCTGCTCCAGCAATGTGACCAGACTCCCAACCTCACTTTCAATTTCTGCGACTGTTGCCTCATCGTCTTCGCCAGATGCCAATTCAAGTAGATCCCTAGCATCGATGACGTTGGTATCAAGTGTCTCGATGGTATGAACAATGGTCTCAAGCGACACCCTTTCACGCCCCAATTCTCTAGCGCGGTCCGGTTGCTCCCAGACACTGGGCTCAGCCAATTCCAGTTCTACTTCGGCCAGACGTTCCTTACGCTGATCAAAGTCAAAGATACCCCCTCAGTACGCCAGCGCGCACCTGAATATCTTTTAATTGCATCAGAAGAGGATTGATCTCAAGCATGTTATAAAACCGCGCTATACAAAGGCGGCATTCTACCCCAGCAGCAGGCAGCGGGACAGAGAAAACAGCCTGGAGTCGCCCATCCAGGCTCGCAGCCGAAGCGTCTAAAGCGGGCTTATCGCCACTAGATGCTCAACCATAAGCTGTACCGAGCGCTGCCCCCGAAACTCGTTTACATCAAGACGGTAGGCAATTTCAACTTGTTCGACTTCCGGGGCTGGCCAGATATCCAGGTCGACGTTAAAGGCGATGGCATCCAGTAATGATGCACTGCCAACGGGTGCCAATACCAGTTTGAGGTGCTTCTGCCCTACCAAGCGCTGACTGACCACTGAAAAACAACCGTCAAACATGGGCTCTGGGAAATGCTGCCCCCAGGGTCCCGCAAAACGAAGCTTGGTAGCCAACTCCAGCTCAAATTCATCCGGCGCCAGCGCTCCATCCGATTCAATCACTGCCTGCAAGTGCACATCTTCTGCATGGCGCGCGACCTCTGCAACAAAGGCAACAGAAAATGCCTCGTAGTCCTCTCTTCGCAGCGTGAGACCCGCTGCCATAGCATGACCCCCGAAGCGGGTAATAAGGCCGGGATGGCGGGTGGCGACAGCATCCAGAATGTCGCGAATATGAATGCCCGCAATGGAACGGGCCGAACCCTTGATGTCGCCCGAATCACCGTCGGCAAATGCTATCGTCGGACGGTGTAGCCGATCCTTTATACGTGACGCTAGGATGCCGATGACGCCCTGATGCCATCCACTCTGGTAGAGCGTCATAGCGACGGGCAGGTCCGCACCTCCTTCCAGCGACAGCCTTGCTAATATTGCTATGGCCTCTGCCTGCATGTCCTGCTCGATAACCCGGCGATCCTGGTTGAGCTGATGCAGCCTGTCAGCCTGCGCGCGCGCGCCTACCAGACTCTCGCAAAGTAGGCATTCAATGCCAATGGACATATCTTCCAGGCGTCCCGCCGCATTAATACGCGGCCCGACCGCAAATCCGAGGTCCGATGCGACTACCGAGTGAGGCTGGCGGGATGCCACTTCAAGTAGCGCCAAAATACCGGGACGGCATTGGCTTGCGCGAATCCGTCTTAGACCCTCTGCGACCAGAATGCGGTTATTGCGATCCAGTGGCACAACATCCGCAACAGTTCCCAGTGCGACCAGATCCAGATACTGGGCCAAATTGACCTCCGGACGTTGTTCAAACCACCCTCTGGAACGCAGTTCGGCTCGCAGCGCCAGCATAATATAAAAAATAACGCCAACACCTGCGAGATTTTTGCTGGGAAACCCACACCCGGGCTGATTAGGGTTCACAATGACGTCCGCCATGGGAAGCTCTCGACCTGCTAAATGGTGGTCGGTGATAAGTGTACTGATACCAAATTCCCTGGCCGCGGCCACCCCCTCCAGACTGGATATACCGTTATCCACGGTAATAATCAGGTCGGGTTTATCGACGGCCGCGAGTGCAACAATCTCTGGGGTCAGGCCGTAGCCATACTCAAAGCGATTGGGCACCAGGTAGTCGACATGACCGGCGCCAAAGGCTGTGAGGACCGAGACCGCAAGTGCAGTGCTAGTAGCGCCATCTGCATCAAAGTCGCCAATAACAACAATCCTATCGTCACGGGAAAGTGCATCTGCCAGCATCGCCGCCGCGCGGTCGGCGTTAAGCAACAGCATTGGGGGTTGCAGGCACTCCAGAGATAGATCCAATTGCCCGCATGAATCGACACCGCGTCCGCTGTAGACCCGCGCCAACAATGGATGGATATCGGTATCGGAAAAATGTTCTGTAGAGACAGTCTCCCGGCGGCGAATATGTTTCTGCACTTTGCGGGCGGCCTGGGTCAGGCGTTAATGTTAGCCGCGATAAACTCCTGAACCGCCGCCAGATCGTTGGGCAGGACTTGGAATCGCTCGCTGCGTTCAAACAGGTCACTCAAATGTAGTGGCAGGGCAACGGCTTGTGTCAGACCCGCACTTTTGATCGCCTCTGGAAATTTCGCAGGATGTGCAGTCGCCATGGTAATCATCGGAATCCCTGCTGCGACATCACTGTCCAAAGCCGCTTTCACACCAATGGCACTGTGCGGATCCAGCAGGTATTCACATCCTCGCCAGGTACTGGCGATCTGCTGACACGTTTCCTCATCCGAGACGCATTGGCTGCTAAACAAAGAGCGCGCCTGCTTCATCGCAGTCTCGTTCAAGCTTATATCACCATGGTCGAATTGCTGCATCAAGTCGGCGATGGCCGCGCCGTCTCGACCATACAGATCGAATAACAGTCGCTCAAAATTGCTTGAAACCGTAATGTCCATACTCGGGGATAACGAATGCTCCAGCGGTTGACGACCATACGTATTGCCCGTCATCACGCGATGCAACACATCGTTGCGATTGGTCGCGATAATCAGGCGCTCAATGGGCAAACCCATTTGTCGCGCAAGATAACCCGCAAAAATATCGCCAAAATTTCCTGTGGGCACTGAGAACGCGACTGGACGAGCGGGCGCACCCAGAGCGACTGCAGCATAAAAATAATACACGATCTGGACCATAATCCGCGTCCAGTTAATGGAGTTGACTGCCACGAGCTGGCGGCCATCGGGAAGAAAACTCTGGTCACCAAAACTGGCTTTCACCATCGCTTGGCAATCATCAAAGTTACCTTCTACCGCCAGGTTATGGATATTGTCTCCGTGTACAGTCGTCATCTGCCGCCGCTGCACGTCAGACACTCTATTATTGGGATGAAGTATGAATATGTCGACATTCTTACAGTGCTTGCAACCCTCAATCGCAGCTGAACCGGTATCGCCCGAGGTGGCGCCCAATATCACCACTTTTTGCTTTTTACGCTCCAATACGTAGTCCAGCAAGCGCCCAAGCAACTGCAACGCGAAGTCCTTGAAAGCCAGAGTTGGCCCATGGAATAATTCCAGTATCCACTGGTCCGAATCGACCTGTACCAGAGGGGCCACCGCGTTATGGCGAAACTCAGCGTAGGTTTCCACCACCATCGCGCGCAGGTCATCCGCAGGAATACAGTCGTGCACAAAAGGTGTAATAATTTTTTGCGCTAGCTGTGGATAATCAAGCGTAGCCATGGCCGCGATTTCCTCATGGGAAAAACGGGGCAGGGTCTCAGGCACATACAACCCACCATCCGAAGCCAGGCCCGTCAGAAGGACCTGTTCAAAATTGAGCACAGGCGCCTGCCCTCTGGTGCTAATGTATTTCACGTGTCGCTGATCCTTTGTTAAGCCCTAACTAACTAACTGACTAACCGTCCAGTGCTTCCACCCGAATGCGCGTGACCTTGCCGCTAATTGTCTCCAATGCTTCTATTTCACACACGGCGATATCCACGCTGTCCTGGGGTGCCTTGTTGGTAAGCACGATGAGCGACACCAGAGTCTGGCCCTGCCCGGGTGCTCTTTGGATCAATGCCTCTATGCTGATGCCCTGCTCGCTGAAAATACTGGCGACCCTGGACAGCACACCCGGCTTGTCGGCTACTTCCATGCGCAAGTACCAGGGGGTTTTTACTTTTTCAATCGGTATAATGGGCAGGCTTCGCAAATCAGCTAAAGCGACGCCAAGGGCCGGTAACCGCGCACTGACGCCCACACCAACATCTCGGGCCAGATCGATCAGATCAGCAACCACTGCCGATGCTGTGGGTTGGGCACCCGCGCCGGCACCATAATACAGTGTAGGCCCCACCGCGCTGCCTTCTACGAGAATTGCATTTTTTATGCCATCGACATCCGCCAGCAACAGATCATCAGGTATCAGCGTTGGATGCACGCGCAATTCAACGCCTTCATCCGTTTGTTTCGCAATACCTAGGTGCTTGATGATATACCCCAGTTCCAAGGCATACCCAACATCCTGTGTTGTCAGCTCAGTAATGCCTTCGGTGTAGACGGCATCAAATTGCAACGGCATACCAAACGCTAGCGAGGCGAGAATAACCAGCTTATGCGCCGCATCGGTGCCCTCTACGTCAAAGGCTGGGTCGGCCTCCGCATAACCCAGGGACTGAGCTTCGGCCAGTACATCCGCAAATTCCCGCCCTCTGTCGCGCATTTCAGTGAGGATATAATTTCCAGTGCCGTTGATAATACCTGCAAGCCATTCAATGCGATTTGCCGCTAGGCCTTCACGCATGGCTTTGACAATAGGAATACCACCAGCGATCGCAGCCTCATAACGCACATCCACACCGTGCTTCTCTGCCAGTGCGAAGATCTCGTTACCAAACTCCGCAATCAGGGCCTTATTGGCGGTGACTACATGCTTACCGGCAATAATCGCTGCTTCTACCAGTTCGCGAGCAACAGTCGTGCCGCCGATCAGCTCCACGAGAATATCGACCTCGGGGTCGCGAGCCACCTCAAATATGTCTCGGCTGACACGGATACCGGCTAGATCACAGGCCGGACTGTCGTGGCGGGCGCCGACATGAATCACCTGCAACCGAGCCGCTGCGCGCGCTGCTATAAGCTCCGCGTTGTCTCGCAAGACATTCAATGTGCCACCTCCGACTGTGCCTACGCCGCAAATGCCTATGTTGACTGATTTCACTATCGTTCCTACTTTAAATAGTCGCGCTGCAAGCCCATCGTCGTTCAGGCAACGCCGTTATTTTTAAACATCCGCTTAATGTTGCGAATCGCCTGGCGTGTGCGGTGCTCATTTTCAATCAAGCCAAAGCGCACATAGCCCTCGCCGTACTCCCCAAAACCAATACCCGGGGAAACCGCTACCTGAGCCTCGGTTAATAGCTTTTTACTAAACTCAACTGAGCCCAATTCTTGATAGAACTGCGGAATCTTGGCCCAGAGGAACATGGTAGCCTTTGGTGGAGTGACCTCCCAGCCAATGGCGTTGAGGCCGCTGCATAACACATCCCGACGCGACTGATACATTGCTACAATTTGCGCCACACAACTTTGATCGCCCTCTAATGCAGCAATCGCAGCAACCTGAATGGGCGTGAACATACCGTAATCAAGATAGGACTTCATCCGCGCCAGAGCACTGATCAGTACTTTATTTCCAACACAAAAACCGACGCGCCAACCCGGCATGTTGTAGCTTTTGGACATACTAAAAAACTCAACAGCGATATCCCGCGCGCCTTCCACTTGCAGAATCGAAGGAGCCACATAGCCGTCATAACACAGATCGGCATACGCCAGATCTTGGACCACCCAGATCGAATGCTCCCGCGCAATTTTGATCACTCTTTCATAGAATTCCAATTCCACACACTGTGCAGTAGGATTGGAAGGAAAGTTCAGCACCAACATCTTGGGACGCGGCCAACTGGTGAATATCGCCTTTTCCAGCTCAGCGAAGAATTCTTCCTCATTCTCACCCATAGGCACATGACGGATATCTGCACCAGAAATCACAAAACCATAGGGATGAATGGGGTAAGACGGATTCGGTACCAATATGGCATCACCAGGGCCGGTCGTGGCCAATGCCAGATGGGCCAGGCCTTCCTTCGATCCGAGCGTCACTATTGCTTCAGTAGTAGGATCCAGTAAGACATCAAAGCGCCGCTGATACCAGTCACAGATTGCCTTACGCAAGCGGGGTATACCTTTGGACTGGGAATAACCGTGGGTGTCGCCACGACGAGCTGTTTCCACCAGTTTATCCACAATATGTTCAGGCGTGGGCTGATCAGGATTGCCCATACCGAAGTCGATAATGTCCTGCCCAGCCGCGCGAGCCTGCTGCTTGAGGTCACCGATAATATTAAAAACGTATGGCGGCAGACGCTCGATACGCCGAAATTGGTCATCCACAATTATCTGACTCTACTGGGCGCTCCAGCAGTCGCGCCATGATTAAAAAAACGAAGCAAACAGTACTGAGTCAGCCTCCTACTGTCAACGCGGCAAGGCCCAGTCGGGCATTATTGACCAGATTCTGAGTTCAATCCCAGGATAGTAATCAATTGATCAGCCGGCCTATAACCGGGAATCATTTCTCCCGTCTCGGTAATGATGGCTGGCGTACCGTTCACACCCATCTCCTGACCAAGCTTAAATTGTGCAGCGACCGGGTTGTCCTTACAGATGTTTTCAGGCACTGACTGTTTGCTCTTTAACTGGGTCAATGTTTCCTGCGGATTATCGGCACACCAGGCACTGACAAGCTGATTGAATCCAGGCGAGCCTGCACCCGCTCGCGGATACGCCAGGTAGCGCACTTCGATGCCATTCTTGTTGAGTTCAGGTACCTCCTGATGCAGCTTCTGACAATAGAAACAGGTGACATCGGTAAACACGTAGATATAAGCGCGGGTCTCGCCTTCCGGAGAAAAGATGATCATGTCATCCCGATCTACTTTTGCCAGTATTTCCACTCGCTCCTGGTCGCGACGTTGCTCAGCCAAATTAACATAGCCTGCCGGGCCGACAGAGTAGAGATCACCCACAATGAAAAAATCACCCTTTAAGGTAGAGTACACTAGCGGACCTTCTTTCAATTGCACCTCGACCACACCCGGCATTTCGCTCATTTGAGCACTGATCACCTCGACACCCCCCACATTCAGCGCAGTGCGCAACGCATCCAGCTCGGCCTTGTCCAACGGCTCTGCGGCCAACCCAAGCGGTGCAACCGTCATCAGTATCGCCATCAACGCCAACTTCAAAGTTCGGTAAGTCATTCTCTGTTCCTTTTCTGCGTGGGCTTCTTCCCCACAATCATTGTTTAAAAACCACGTTCATTGGAGCAGGGTTCGCCCCATTAGTTCCTCAACCGCGAGGATGGTGTTGCTCGTGTAACTCCTGCATGCGCTGCTGTGCGACATGAGTATAAATCTGTGTTGTGGAAAGGTCGCTGTGCCCCAGCAGCATTTGCACCACTCTAAGGTCAGCGCCGTGATTCAGCAAATGCGTGGCAAATGCATGGCGCAGAGTATGGGGTGACAAGTGTTTCTTGATGCCTGCTCGCTCTGCATAGATTTTAATACGATACCAGAAGGTCTGGCGAGTCATTTGTGTCCCTCGGCGACTGGGGAACAATGCCTCGCATGGAATATCCTTCAGTAACTCTGCCCGTGGACCCGCCAGATAACGCTGCAACCACCGCAGGGCCTCTTCACCAACCGGCACCAGCCTTTCTTTACTGCCCTTACCGAATACCCGCACAACACCCTGATTCATACTCAGTTGCACCATTTGCAAACTCGTCAGTTCACTCACCCGCAAACCGCAGGCATACAACAATTCCAGCATGGTGCGATCACGCAATTCGAGCACGACATCCAAATCTGGAGCCTGTAAAAGCCGATCCACTTCCGCTTCGGACAATGCCTTTGGCAGAGGCCGCCCCAAACGAGGGCTGTCCACATCCAGCGTGGGGTCGAGGCTAAGACTCCCCTCACGCAACAGGTAGTGGTAGAAACCGCGCGCGCAAGACAGGAAGCGCGCACTGGAGCGAGGCGACTGACCCTGCTGGAGGCGGGCTCCCAAGTAAGCCTGAAGGGTTGACCGTGTCGCTTGAGTAATCGTACTACCGTCCCTCTTCAGCAGCCACTCATTAAACTGCCTGAGATCACGACGATAGGAAGATAAGGTATTGTTACTTAAGCCTTTTTCCATCCACATGGCGTCGATATAACGTTCGATATCCGGGTGTATCAGGGGGTCCAAAGGCATGTATTTACCCTATCACAATGGTTGCATTGAGCTTACCACCGAACTCCCTTCTCTCACCATCCGCCAGACTCATTGCATCAAACGCAAAAAAGCGGCCCTTAGGCCGCCTTCAGCACCCGCAATAACCGTAGTAACGTGCTACAGCTTTTCCTTAATGCGCGCAGCGCGACCGCTCAACTCTCGCAAGTAATACAGTTTTGCCTGACGCACGTCTCCTCGACGCTTGACAGCAATACTTTGCACCATTGGACTGTAGGTCTGAAACGTACGCTCTACGCCCACACCGTGAGAGATCTTACGCACAGTGAACGCAGAGTTCAGCCCGCGGTTGCGTTTGGCGATACAAACGCCCTCAAAACCCTGCAAACGCTCACGGGTACCCTCGATGACTTTCACCTGAACAACCACGGTATCACCGGGGCTGAACTCTGGAAGCTCCTTCCCCATCTGCTCTGCATCAAGCTCGGATATGATCTTGTTAGTGCTCATGTGGTACTCCTGTTAAATAACTCTGCAGCTTCACAGTTAGTGCTCTGTTGATAATGTCCGTTCGCGAATATATTCCGCCAACAATGTCTCTTCTTCGACTCTCATGAGCCTGCCCTGCAACAGCTCCGGGCGACGCTCATAGGTCCTTCCCAATGCTTGCTTCAAGCGCCAGCGGCGAATCTCTTCATGATTACCGCTTAACAATACGTCTGGCACACTCCTTCCCTGATAGGTTTCGGGCCGAGTGTAATGCGGGCAATCCAACAGCCCGTCTACAAAAGAGTCCTCAAGCGCAGACGCCTCATGCCCCAATACACCAGGCAGTTGCCGCGTCACCGCATCGATGACCACCATGGCGGCCAATTCGCCACCACTCAATACATAATCGCCAATGGACAGCTCCTCATCCACCTCGGCCTCTATCAAGCGCTCGTCAACCCCTTCGTAGCGCCCTGCAACTAGAACCAGTCCTTCCAGGCCAGCCAGCTCCATGGCTTTGCCATGATCGAATGCCTGCCCCTGGGGCGAGAGATAGATCACCCGCGTATTCGATCCTGCCGTAATCCTTGCTGCGGCAATCGCCTGCTGCAAGGGATCCATTTTCATTAACATTCCCGGGCCGCCGCCGTAAGGCCTGTCATCCACCGTTCGATGGGCGTCCACCGTATAATCACGAGGATTACAGACGCTCAGGTTAACCTGACCCTGCCTGACCGCCCTTCCAACAACGCCATAGTCGCCTACCGCGGCAAACATTTCTGGAAACAGACTCACCAGTGCAATACGCATTGTGTCCCGCCCAGGGCGCTCAGTCGGCCCCTCAGTCGTCGTCGAGGAACCAATCAACCTCAATCACCGCCTCATCAAGATCTACCCGAATCACTGTATTGCCGGGCAAATAGGGAATCAGACGTTCCCGCATATCTATACTGCCTTCACAGGCTTTGACAACCAACACATCGTTGGCGCCCGTCTCAATCAGATGGTCCACTAAACCCACCAACACCGTGTCATCGCCGTCCTGACACCGGACCCGCAAGCCCTGCAGATCACGCCAGTAGTACTCTCCTTGCGGCAACACAGGTAAAGCACTTACCGGCACCGACACCTCCAATCCTTTGTAGGATTCCGCGAGGGTCCGATCATCCACTCCTGCGATGTGGGCAACTAAGCCCCTGCCGTGGCGCTTAAGCGTATCAAACTCAATCGGCTCAAAGACTCCTCGGCGCATCACCTGCCAAGCGCCAAAGCCTTGGAAATTTTCCAGCGGCTCCGTATACGAATGGATTTTTACCCAACCTTTAAGGCCATAACAGCCGGTCACTTTACCGACCACCAACATCTCTTTGACAGCGGACTCTTTCATTAAACTAGTCCGTGTTCAGCCAGACTGGCCTATCAGGCCGCGACAGCGACATCCTTGAGCAACTTGGCCACACGGTCTGAAACCTGCGCGCCCTGGCCTCGCCAGTACTCAACGCGGTCAGTATCGACGCGCAAACGCTCCTCCTGACCACGTGCGGTCGGATTAAAAAAGCCGACACGCTCTATAAAGCGTCCGTTACGCGAGCAACGGCTATCAGTCACGGTAAGGTGGTAAAAAGGGCGCTTCTTGGCGCCACCTCGAGCAAGACGAATTGTTACCATTTTACGTAATTTCCTAAAATAAGCGGGGACACGCTGCGATATTGCAGTAACACCCACGACGAAAACCAGCTGGCAAGCCGGAAAGGTGGCGTATCATACGGAAAATACGTCGAGTATTAAACCCCAGAACACGTTATTTTTAACCTAACCCTGCACGAATCGCTCAGCGCGTGGGGAAACTTCCGCCAGGGCCACCAGCACCTCCGGGGGGCATCATTCCGCCCAGACCACGCATCATCTTTTCCATGCCCCCGCCCTTCAGCTTCTTCATCATCTTCTGCATTTGCTTATGCTGCTTCAGGAGACGATTGAGATCCTGCACCTGAGTGCCAGATCCCTGGGTAATACGCCGCTTGCGGCTACCCTGAATCAGCTCAGGGTTGCGGCGTTCCTTGGGGGTCATGGAGTCGATCATAACCTCCATTCGTGTAAACATTTTCGTATCGACGTTCTGCTGCGCCACCTGGGCCATCTTGCCCATACCCGGCAATTTATCGAGCATGCCGGTTATCCCGCCCATATTATTCATTTGCTGCAACTGTTCACGGAAGTCTTCAAGGTCAAATTTCTTACCCTTTTTGATCTTGCGCGCCAGCTTGTCGGCTTTCTTTTTATCAACTTTACTCTCTACTTCCTCAATCAGGGAGAGTACGTCGCCCATCCCAAGGATGCGCGAAGCCAACCGGTCCGGATGAAAGGGGTCCAGCGCAGTGGTCTTCTCCCCCACACCAAGGAACTTGATCGGCTTACCGGTAATCGATCTGACTGACAGGGCCGCTCCACCGCGCGTATCCGCATCGACCTTGGTCAGTATCACACCGGTCAGCGGCAGCGCCTCATCGAACGCCTTTGCTGTAGTGGCCGCATCCTGGCCTGTCATCGCATCCACCACAAACAGGGTCTCCACCGGCTTTACCGCCGCATGCAACTCACCGATCTCAGCCATCATGTCCGCGTCAACCGCTAACCGGCCCGCGGTATCGACGATCAGCACATCACTGAATTTAATTCTGGCATGCGCCAAAGCCGCCTGCACAATCGCCACTGGCTTTTGCCCAATGTCGCTGGGGAAAAAATCCACGCCGACTTCTTCTGCCAGCACTTCCAGCTGCCTGATCGCAGCGGGCCTGTATACGTCAGCACTGACAACCGTGACCTTCTTCTTGTCCCGCTCCTTGAGCAACCTTGCCAGCTTGGCGACTGTCGTGGTTTTACCCGCGCCCTGAAGGCCTGCCATCATAATGACCGCTGGGGGCGTGGTAGCCAGATTCAGCCCTTCATTGGCTGAACCCATCGTGGCCTCAAGTTCGGACTGCACAATCTTGAGAAATGCCTGGCCGGGGCTGAGACTCTGCATCACGTCTTCACCCAGCGCGCGCTCCTTGACAGCGTCTACAAAGTCCTTGACCACTGGCATCGCAACATCGGCCTCTAACAGGGCCATACGCACTTCACGCATCGTGTCTTGGATATTCTCCTCATTCAGCCGCGCCTTCCCCGAAACGGTGCGCAGGCTGTGGGACAATCGATCACTCAAACTCTCAAACATCTATATCTCCGGGGCCACTAAAGACCGAGGCGGCAATTGCTATTGATTCTACTGTGACAAGTCGGTACAAAGGGCGCAGTATACTTTACTCCGGCCCAAGCCCCAAACCGATGTCAATTTCATTACTCGCCCCGCTCTGCGCACTGCTGTATCTGGCCGCCACCGGCCTGCAATTGCTGCGCCTGTCGCAACAGCACAAGCAACTCGGTCGCGGTGTCTTTGCACTCGGTCTGTTTGCGCTCGCATCGCATACACTTATCGTCTGGAAAATTGTGTTTCCCGGCGAGGGTGTCGACTTGGGGTTCTTCAAAGTTGCCGCGCTGATTTCTCTGGTGATCAACCTGGCCTGCGTCACATCTTTGACCCGTAGGCCATTACAGAACTTACTGATCGTGCTATTCCCGCTGTCGGCCCTGACCGTACTGGTAGCCACTTTTGCACCCGACACAACGCCGCTTCTGAGCCATCTTAGTGGCGGGATG
The DNA here is from genome assembly GCF_047729875.1 of Halioglobus sp. Uisw_031. Taxonomy (NCBI): domain Bacteria; kingdom Pseudomonadati; phylum Pseudomonadota; class Gammaproteobacteria; order Cellvibrionales; family Halieaceae; genus Halioglobus; species Halioglobus sp. Uisw_031. The sequence continues at coordinate 2,504,196 of NZ_CP159826.1, forward strand.
GTATTACACATTAGCAGTTCAATCTTGGCCTACGCGATACTCACACTAGCGGCCATTCAGGCCACAGTACTTGCCCTACAGGACCATCAACTGAAGAATCGACACACCCGTGGAATTATCCAAGTGTTACCGCCACTACAACTGATGGAAGCTATGTTATTTGAACTTCTGTGGATTGGTGTGGCTCTGCTGACGATCGCTATCGCTTCAGGCGTTGTATTTATTGACGATATTTTCACCCAAAGCTTAGTGCACAAGACGGCCCTGACCATCGCCGCCTGGTTGCTATTTTCCACATTGTTGTGGGGACATTACCAGCTGGGATGGCGCAGCAATACTGCTGTGCGCTTTACGCTTGTGGGCTTTGGGCTGTTGGTGCTGGCTTTTTTCGGCTCCAAGTTGGTGTTAGAAGTGATCTTGCACCGTGCCTGATCCATTGCTAAAAAAGACAATGGGGCTTGCTCCGCCGCTGGTTTTTCTACAAGATGGCGATCGCTCTTTTCTACGAGGTTCAAACCGGCTTTGAACGACGCACCGCTGGGTTTATTGTTTTCAATTCTTGCTCTACTCGTCATTCTCTCGGCCTTCTTCTCCAGTGCAGAAACCGCGATGATGTCGCTCAATCGTCATAAATTGAAGCACCTGCAGAAAAACAAGATCGGAGGCGCTATTCGTGCCGGAAAATTACTGGATCGTCCAGACCGCTTGATTGGCTTGATCCTGATCGGCAACAACCTGGTCAACATTTTCGCCTCAGCCGTCGCAACAGTCATCTCCATTCGACTGTGGGGAGATGCCGGCGTCTACATCGCCACAGGCGCACTGACAGTGGTCATTCTTGTTTTTGCTGAAGTCACGCCAAAAACGATTGCGGCACTGCACCCAGAAAGGGTGGCATTCCCTGCGAGCGTGATATTGCTCCCGCTAATGACACTCATGAGCCCTGTCGTTGCAATGGTTAACGCAGTGACCAATAGGTTGTCGCGACTGCTCGGCTTTGATCCAAAGAAAGAGGCCTATGAACACGTGTCCGCTGATGAGTTGCGGACCATCGTAACCGACGCCGGCAAGTTAATTCCTGCAAGGCACAGGGAATTATTGATCAACATCATGGATCTGGTGCAGGTGTCGGTCGATGACATTATGGTGCCTCGCAATGAAGTGTACGGCATTAATCTCGACAACACCGACCAAGAGATACTGCTTAAGATTCAATCGACCGCGCACACGCGGTTGCCGGTCTGGCGCGATGACATCAACAACATCATTGGCGTGCTGCACATGCGCAGCATCAGTCGTGTAGTGAACGGTCTGACACTGGACCGGATCGCACTGGAACGAGAGATGGAAAAACCGTATTTTGTTCCAGAGAGCACGCCCCTGCATACTCAGCTCATTAATTTCCAGGAAATGAAAAAACCGCTGGCTGTCGTTGTTGACGAATATGGCGAAGTGCGAGGCGTGGTCGCACTGGGAGACATTTTAGAGGAAATCGTCGGCGACTTTACTTCCAATATGGCTGAAACAACAGAGAGTATTCTGTTGGAACGCGATGGCAGTTACATCATCGATGGCACAGAGAATATTCGCGACATCAATAAAACGCTTGGGTGGGCTCTGCCCAAAGATGGCCCGAAAACGCTAAGCGGCCTAATACTGGAATATCTGGAGTCGTTCCCCGCTGCCCCTGCGGGGCTGACCATAGGCAACTACCGTCTGGAAATTCTCGAACTTGAAGGGAATGTTGTGCGGTCGGTGAGGGCTCAACCTCTCGTCTGATTCACCGAAATTCTGTCCGCGACGGTGCACTCCAAATCATCCAAGACTCCACGAACACATACATTTACAGAAGTCGGATAGTGGTGCTTGCCTGACAGCGCTCACGTGCAAGACGCAATACTTCCTGTTTTTGCTCATTGGTGGACATAAACCAGTCGGTGATTTCCTCCGCAGAGCGGTAACACCCCATACAGATGTCATTCTCGTCCAAAGCACATATCGAAATGCAAGGTGATTTCGAATCATCAATGCTCATTCCTGCTCCTTGAGATGTGCACTATAAAGTTGACCGTTGCGAATGTAATGATCTGCACTGTAGATCAAGCCCAGTTGCTGCTCCTGAGATAACTGGGACTTAATTTTAGCAGGCGATCCTAACACAAGAGAACCGTCGGGAATTTCCATACCCTCCGTCACCAATGCATTGGCGCCTATCAGACAGCCTTTTCCTACCTTCGCCCCGTTAAGAACGACAGCATTGATACCCACCAGTGAGCCATCTCCAATGGTGCAGCCATGCAACATCGCATTGTGACCCACCGTTACGTTCTTCCCCACTGTCAGCGGGAAACCCGGATCCGCGTGCATCACCGTACCGTCTTGGATATTACTACCCGCCCCCACCTCAATACGATCAGCATCACCGCGCAGCACGCAACTGAACCATACACTGGCGTTCTCATGCAAAATGACATCACCGATAACCACTGCATTTGGTGCAATAAAATGTCCTTCACCCACCAGCGTCACTTGTTTATCACCCAGACTGTATTTCATGGTTGTTGTTTCCAATCGCGCTGCAAATCAAAACCCGCATCGTAGGCGACATTGGCCAGCAGCGCCAGTATAGCCGCGGTGACACCCCAAATATTGTCCTTGCCCACTTGATAATGCGGCACACGGCAAGACTCGCTGCCATAAGACATCGTTTTCAGGCGAAATATAGCGGGATCGCCAAAAACAGCCAGTGGCACAAAAAATACGCTATCAAATTCGCCAGGATCAACCACTAAGTCAGGGGCGGCAGGCACACTGGCTACACAGGGGAAGACTTCAAAGCCAGTCCGCGTCATCAGCGGCTCTAACTCTCCCAACGGCTGAATCATTCCCAATGACAGGCCGACTTCCTCCATCGCTTCACGTGTTGCAGTCTCCCAAGGCGAGAGGTCTTCCACCTCGCGCTTACCGCCGGCAAAGGCGATTTCTCCGGGGTGCAGTGCCAGATGCATCGCGCGGCGACCCAGCAACACACGAGGCTCAGTTTCTTCAGTAAGCGCCACCAGAACAGCAGCCTGTGGCCACTGACCTTCTCCCAACGGTCGCTTCCAGGCCTTTTTATACAGCGGTAGACCTGCGTCGACACGCCGCAACAGCGCAGTAGAATGGATCATGAGTGTGGCAACTCAGTGGCCAACACAACAACATCCCAGGCGGGCTGTTCGTAAGGATGGGCATCCAGCAGTGCTGCTACTGCAGCTCGGATACATTCAGCCTCACACACCAATTCCACTCGATACTCCGCCACCGTTTTACGCTCGCCCTGTTGGCCCAAAAAAGGGCTACTGCCCTGCAAAGGCCGAAATTCTCCCTCACCAAGCACCTGCCAGCAGCATCTGTCGTAAGTTCCAATCCGCCCTCCCCCAACTGCAAAAACAGCGGCCTTAACCTGCTCTACATGAGATTCTGGCACATAGAAGCACAGTTTATACATTACACACCCCGTGCCTGCCGCACATAAAATTCCTGGGAAAATTGCTCCAGAACACCGTCGTCAATTGCAGTGCGAATCGCCGCCATGTGCTGCTGATAAAAATGCAGATTATGAACAGTGTTCAGCTGGGAACCAAGAATCTCGTTGCACTTATCCAGGTGATGCAGATACGCACGGCTAAAATTCTGACAGGTATAACAATCGCACTCCACATCAAGTGGCAACGTGCTTGTCTTGTGACAGGCATTGCGCAGTTTAAGCGACCCGTGCGAGGTAAACAGATTGCCGTTACGGGCGTTACGCGTAGGCATTACACAGTCGAACAAATCAATTCCCCGTCTCACCCCCTCCAACAGATCTGCAGGTGTTCCGACGCCCATTAGATAACGCGGCTTATCAACGGGCAAAATAGGACCCAGGGTATCGAGCACACTGAGCATCTCGTCTTTAGGTTCTCCAACCGACAACCCACCGATGGCATAACCGTCAAAACCGATATCGACCAGCCCAGCGAGAGATTCCCGACGCAATTGCGGATACATTCCGCCCTGCACAATACCAAACAGCGAGGCCAAACTAGCTCCATGCGCAGACTTGCTGCGCAGCGCCCAGCGCAGGGACAGCTCCATCGACTGTCGCGCCTCTGTTTCAGTCGCCGGATAGGGCGTACATTCATCAAAGATCATGACAATATCCGAGCCCAAACTGCGCTGGATCTGCATCGACGTCTCGGGATCCAGGAAAACCTTAGCGCCATCAACCGGTGACTGGAATGCGACACCAGCCTCTGAAATTTTTCGCATAGCACCCAGACTGAAAACCTGGAACCCGCCTGAATCTGTCAGAATAGGCCCATTCCAACCCATAAAATCATGCAGATCCCCATGCTGCTCGATGATCGCGGTCCCCGGACGCAACCACAGATGGAAGGTGTTACCCAAAATGATCTCGGAACCCGTGGCGCGTATGTCCCGCGGCGACATGCCCTTAACAGTACCGTAAGTCCCAACCGGCATAAACGCAGGGGTTTCTACTTTGCCGCGCGGAAACACTAAACGTCCACGTCTGGCCGAACCATCGTTGCCTAACTGCTCAAACTGCATATCACAATGGCCGCTCATGGTTAACTCTGATCCTTCTGTTCACTCGTGATAAACATGGCGTCACCGTAACTAAAAAAGCGGTACTCCTCCTCTATGGCCTTCAAATATGCCGCCATTATAGTCTCCCTACCTGCAAAGGCACTCACCAACATCAGCAGTGTTGATTCAGGCAAATGAAAGTTGGTAACAATGGCGTCTACACTATGAAAACGATATCCAGGGTAAATAAAAATGTTGGTGTCCCCAACGAAGGGCTGTATCTCGCCGGTGGCCATACTAGCAGACTCCAGCGAGCGCACAGCTGTTGTACCCACCGCAATGACTCGACCTCCACGCGCTCGTGTTTCTCGTACCGCTGCACACACGACCTCACTCAACTCGACAAATTCACTGTGCATCACATGTCGTTCGATGTCTTCTTCTCGCACTGGCTGGAACGTACCCGCGCCGACATGCAGGGTCACGGCGACTCGTCTGACCCCAAGGGCGTCGATCTGTGCCAGTAAATCCTCGGTAAAATGCAAGCCCGCAGTAGGCGCAGCGACCGCACCTTCACGCGCAGCATAGACCGTCTGGTAACGGTCCTGATCAGCACTGTCATCCTCACGCTCAATATAGGGAGGCAGGGGCATATGGCCAATGTGCCGCAGAATATCGGCCAGCGCAGTGCTGCCCTCACAGGACACACAAAACAGATCCCCCTCACGCCCGGTGACAGCCAACTGAAAAGGCCCGGGGTCACACTCTGCCGTTTCACACAGATGAATAACCGACCCGGCCCGCGGAGATTTACTGGCTCGAATATGGGCCACAGCGGTGTGTGAACCCGTCAGCCGTTCAATCAGAATCTCCACTTTGCCGCCGGTGACTTTTTGTCCCCATAACCTAGCGGGGATCACCCGAGTGTCATTAAAGACGAGTAAATCGTTAGAATTCAGAAAATCAGGCAGCTCGTAAAAACGCTGATGACGGACGGCTCCTTTAGCACCGTCCAGCACCAAAAGCCTGCTCGCACTGCGCTCAGACAGCGGGTGCTGGGCGATCAATTGCGGGGGCAAAAGGTAATTGAAGTCGCTGCGTTTCATGGATAAAAAAGCCGGCGCTGGGCCGGCTCTGAGAAGCAAGCCCGGAAGCTTACTTCTCTTCTTCCTCGGCAGGAGCTGCTTCAGCAGGCGCTTCTTCTGCAGCAGGCGCTTCTTCTACAACAGCAGCCTCCTCTTCAGCGGGCGCTTCTTCGACAGCAGCCTCTGCTAGAGCGGTTTCTTCCACTGGCGCCTCAACAACGGCCTCTTCTTCAACCACAGGCTTAGCAGGCAGTGTGACTTTGATCAAGTCTTCTGCCAACAGGATACGTGCCTTTTCTTCGCCATTAACGGCCTTTTTATTGGCATCTTTAACAGCGTAACGCTCGTCACCACGTTTGTAGATGCTGTATTCAGCCGTTTTTTTAACTAATTTCATCGCCATGCTCTTTTCTCCCTAGATACTCAGATTAATCGCGCCACTGTGAGCGACATTCATAGATTCAGTTCACATCGGAACCGGCGGGCAGTGTACAGGCAAAATTTCCTAAGGTTAAGGAAATTTATTGAAGTTTCATTTTAGATTGTTATACTCGCGCGCTCTGCAGGGAGCTTCGTCTATAGTGGCGTCATCCCAGCCCTCTTTGCCGGAGTGGTGAAATTGGTAGACACGTCGGATTCAAAATCCGATTCTCGCAAGAGAGTGCCGGTTCAAGTCCGGCCTTCGGTACCAAGCAACGTATAGCCCTTTATTCAAAGGGTTTGCCGCAACTGTGATTATGAGTTGGCACAAAAATTTCCTACTCAAACCCTCTGGTTCTTACTTCCGTTATATCATCCGTCCCTGCCACAGACCGCTGCTTTTAACCAAGGAGCTACGGCATACTCTCAACACATCGTCCCGCAGACTGGCTAGCAAACCTGCTAGAGCCGTAGCTGTTGCAGTTGAATCACTACTAGAGAGATTGGCAAGGACGCGATTGGTGCTAACCGACAAACAGATCAGGGAAACCATACGGCAGTATGTCGAAGAAGCGAGTGAGCAGTTCTACGAAGAACACCTAACGATCGACGCCAGAGACCGTGAAGGCAACATTGACTTCCTCGAGAGCCAAGTGAGCGGCTTACATCATGTGCTAGCCCGCTCCAACTTCACAGGTGATCAGCACGTGGTGGCTGGTTGATTCCTGCAATGATAAAACTTAGGGAAATCCCCATTTATAATACCCATTAGAGCGCGTATCGCATTTACCCGCTAAAATATTACATAACTATATAATGACTGCGAATTTACTACTGCTAGCCGTTTTCTCAACTGCTGCTTTGAAGCAGGCGCAGACTGATGTTACGCATGGCTTCGAGAATGGAACACCATCTGATGCAGAGGAGATGGACGTATGAGGTTCGAAAAAACCATAAAACTAACTTTTGCTGTAATTGGAATTCTTTTTTTGCTATCAGCTTTATCTGTACTTCATTACTCCCATGGGAGTACAGAGAACCTGTTATATTTCGATTCATGGAGAGTCACCGAGAAGCTTAGGACAGGGGCACCGATAAACGCGTATTTCTTCCACAACGAGCATACATTTACTTTTCCGACTGCTGTCTTATGGCTAGACACCCAGTTAAGTAGCGGTAATCTTAGTCTATTGCACAACATCGTCTATAGCGCACAGTTCATCATTTTTGGACTTTTGTTGTGCATATTGCGGCGCCAAAGAGGATTAGGACTAGGGGTTTTTAGCACTGTAGCAAGCGCCTCATTACTAATGACGCTGTGGCTTTCAATGTCAAATCAGACCGCCTTTACATACCCAATGCTGGATGTAATGGCGGCTGCGTGCTTATTGTCTATTCTTGCATTTGCAGTGCTGCTTGGCGAGTTACTGCAGGGTACACATGGTCGAGTAAACGAGACTCTACTGAGCTTGATAACTGTATTCGTGGCAGCATTGGGGTTTTTTTCATTAGAAACATTTATTATTGTTCTGGCAGTGGGTACGTTAGAGTGCTATTCACGCAAGAGGTGGTCGTTATTGACTCTGTTATCTTTGCTCATCATAGCGTGTGTCTTGTTTTACTTTAACCACCTTTCCTCATCACTAGGTCGTAAATCATCCGTATCTGCAGTTAATTTCGAAGTGGTGTTCTCAAATAGTTTGAAACAGCTTAGTGGACACGTCTATCATTTTTTCCTCGAAAAAAACTTTGACCGCACCTCGGCCGGCTACCTCGCAATTGCCTATTCGTTAGCCCAGCTAGCCGTTATCCTGCTTTCATTACAGAGTATTTACCATTACAGATACGATTTGAGGTTGCATCAAAGATTTGCCATTTACGCAACTTCATTTGCCGCAGTCTCAATTTTTTCTGCAGTATGGCTGAGATTTTCAACCAGCCCGGATATTCCTCCAGTCCCTCGATACATTTGGTACGCAACAATACTCAACTGGGCAAGTCTTCTATTAGCTTTTGAACTGGTGAAAAATGATACTAGACTTATCCGAAATTTTTCCATCGCATTTATTTTTATAAATGTCGTGTTTATAGCTTTAGATTTTGGTGTATCACACCCCAGTGAAAAGATTATTAAATCGAGAGCGGAAATGGCTGTGTATGCCCTTTCTCCGGGAGATGAAAGAGGCCTAGGGCCAAGCAGCGAGGTACGAGGAAAGATCCTTCGGGAGATACAATATCAGTACTTGAAAAAGAATAAATTATCAGTCTTTTCTCACGAGGGTTTGAGTTTTTTAGATCATCCTATAACCTCACTCACCAGACGTGATGGGCGCTGCGAAATATTGAAAGTAAACCGCTCTGCAAGGTATAAAAACTCTGTGATGGGTATCGAACTGACGGGGGATTTTGACATTGCGTCTGGATATTTTTTACTGATCGGAGATGATGATTTAGTTAAAAGCTTTAGCTTTGTCGGCAAGCCAAAATACAGCGATAGAAAGCACACTGCGCTATTTAGTGTGAAGAGCGAAACCGTAAATCCTAAAATAATTTATCTGGAAACGCAGGATAAAAACTATGTCATGTGCAGCACCTAGCAGACGCCTAGAACCGCCTACGAACCATAGGGTAAATAAAGAGGGCTACTACATCCACATTGATTAGGAGCTCACCGACATGGCTGGCTTGGAAGCATATCATCCAGATATGAAGTGGGAGCGCATGGAGCTAGCCAAGGGTATGGGACTGTCTGAAAACCACCAGGAGTACATCCTTGAGCTAGAACACAAGATGCTCACTAAACACCAACCCATCAGCAACAGTGTAAGGGCAGCAACGTCCAATGGCTGGATGGAAGCGCTTAAGCATAGAACACCGTTACGAGGTGGTGGCTTCCGTTCTAAATCATATGTAGTCAGCCCATCGTCGCACTACAACGGCTGGCCCTTGCTCTTAAACAATCATTTGGAAGTGTTGGAGCTACCCAATGGTCACCACCTGACGCGCACAGACTTGTCGGTGCTCAACATGTTTGTCCAAGGCTTATCACGTAAGGTTATCGCACATGGCACGCAGTCAACGGTTAAGAGCGTGGAGAATCGCTTAGCAAAGATCAAAGACAAGCTCACACCTGAAGGAGAGCGAGCTCACGGCTTGGCCCAGCTCCTAGTGCTGCATCGTCTAATGCCTTTTCTCATGGCGACCAATGATTGGTTTGCGCTCGAAACTGAATTCACACAGCACGTAGCGCACACGAGTTAATCAGGGGCATTTCCCTGCTCTGCGGGGGCTCTTGCACCCTGTGACACCAAGCAAAAACAACCTATTCTTTGCCCTCTCTCGCAGAGTCACTCAGCAGTCTTCTATGCATACATATCTATCGATTACGGATGATGTTCCCAATGACCCGCACTACAACAGCACCACAGCGTGGCGTAGTCGCCTCATTCGCACTCTTGCTCATTTCGATGCTGTCGGCTCAGGCATTGGCGCAAACATTTGATTTCGATGGCATCACCTATTACGTCAACCCCTTCACGATCGCGACTGATGTCGAAGTAAGGGGCCGTGCATCGCGCAACACTACAAGGGATATAGTGATTCCTGCCACTGTTGTGGATAGCGGGACAACCTATAGCGTTACGAGCGTTGGATTTCAGGCTTTTCGCGCCAACGGCCTCACCAGCGAGACCTTTCCAGAGTTCATGACGCTCATTAAGGGGGGTGCTTTTCGCTCCGATTTCATAACCAGCGTGACCTTTCCAGACAGCATGACGCTCATTGAGAATGCTGCTTTCTTCGACAACAGCGCCCTCACCAGCGCCGCCTTTTTAAGAGATTTCGGAATATTCAAGCTCGCAATGTTTACCGTCACTCCCAAGCTAGCGAGCATCACCTATGCTCAAGGCGCTACGGGATGGGATGACGTAACCTTTACGCCTAGCACTGGCCTAACAGGAAGTGTCACCGCGGAAGCAGTAGCCCCTCCAGCGACAGCCACACCAGTTCCTGTAAGCCCACTGCGGCCACTGGGCATCATGGCTATCTTGCTGTCACTAGTGGCTGTCAGGAAGCCTCCGTCCTGAGTAGGTCCACTCGGCCAATGCGATACACAGCGGCTCCTCCGGGGCCGTTTTGTTGTGAGGCGTCACTACGTGCATGGTTTATAGTTGAGCAGTAGCAACACCAGCAACAGCTAACTCTCCGCGCCATATTCTCCGCCATTCGCTTATACCACTGACGGGTTATAACAGGTTGCAGTGATGGCCACAGGCATCGATGCAGTTTATCCTCGGCGTCATCAGGCGCTGGCGCGGCAGCTGAAGCAGGCAGGCTGCCTCGTGACGGAGTTTCCTCCAGGTACGCCTCCGCTGCGGCAAAATTTTCCCAAACGCAATCGTATTATCAGCGGTCTATCCTTGGGGGTGCTGGTTGTTGAGGCGGCTTGAACAAACACAGCGCTAGCTCAAGGAAACTCCTAGCCTCAATAGAAGCACAGGCAGGGCAAGGCGCTGGAAACCTAATCAGATAGGCCCCATAAGACTACACCGATAAAGCCGAATAAATACACAAGGAAAACGATGAGTACTATCGCTGCTGACAGTTGTGCCACGAACTTTAGATATCTATTCATTGCACTGTCTCGCTCCCATAAGCTTCCGGTCGCTCTAGAGTACACCAGAGCACTGCTAGAATGCCCGTTCGTTAGAGCGTCAACTCCTCTAGCTGCTCGCACCACGTCCTCCGCTTGTCTAACCACTGGCAACCAATTGCCACAGCCCTAAAACGCCATCTACTCGCTCCTGCAGTATTAATGCTCTCAATACTACTATCGGCTCAGGCTTTGGCCTTTGATGTTGGTGGCCTGAGTTATACCATCTTAAATGCTACTGACGTCGAGGTAACGGGCCGCGCAGCGGGTAACACTGACACGGACATAGTGATTCCTGCCACTGTTGTGGATAGCGGAACGACCTACAGCGTGACGACCATTGGGGATCTTGCTTTCTTCGGCAACTTCCTCACCAGCGTGACCATCGGAAACAGCGTTACGACCATTGGGGATGGTGCTTTCTTCACCAACTTCCTCACCAGCGTGATTATTCCAGACAGCGTGACGACCATTGGGGATTTTGCTTTCTCAGGCCCGACAGCCAGCCTCACCAGCCTGACCATTGGAAACAGCGTGACGACCATTGGGGAGGCTGCTTTCTACAACAACGCCCTCACGAGCGTGACTATTCCAGACAGCGTTACGACCATTGGGCAATATGCTTTCGGCGGCAACGCCCTCACCAGCGCGGCCTTTGGGGGCAACTTTGGTGACTTTCAACTCAACATGTTCGATGTCAATCTCAACCTAACGACGATCACCTACTGTGAAGGGACAACGGGTTGGCCGCAGGACTTTCGCAATGGCTCGACCACGATCACAGCGACGTCGATAGTTTGCTCGCCACCGGACGCCCCGACCATAGACTCGATAACGCCAGGCGCCGGTCAGCTTACCGTCGCCTTTACCCCGGGGACTGACAATGGCTCGCCGACTTACAGCTACAGGGCCTCCTGCCTCGGTGTCGGTGTCTTGAGGCGGGTAAACGTAGATGGCGCCGCGTCACCTATTACAGTCACCTCGCTTTACAATGACGACACGTATGAGTGTTTTGTAACAGCGACGAACAGTATAGGAACGAGTCCCGCATCTGCAACGAGTGAACCATTCGTTGTCGGGGCCCCAGCCACTGTCGTGCCTCCGCCTTCCGGCACGCCGCCACCGTCCACCGGCACACCGCCGTCTAGCGCAACGCCTGTCCCAACTAGCCCACTGTGGCTACTGGGCATCATGGCAGGACTGCTGTCGCTGGTGGCTGTCAGGAAGCTGCGTAAAGTCTGAGTAAGCTCGCTCGGCGAATGCAATAAACAGCGGCTCCTTCGGGGGCCGTTTTGCTGTCAGGTATTCCTCCCCCCACCTGGCCCCTGTGGTGCGCAAAAGGGGCTTGTCTGGGTTGTACGTTTAGTGTCTCACTCGACCACAACAACACTGCTCTCAAGCCCGCAGCACCGATGCGACCCATCGGAATTCCTGTGTTATCCTCTGCCGCCAATAAACCACGGCAAGCTCTTGTTATGAAACTAACAGCACCACAGCGTGGCGTACTCGCCTCATTCGCATTCTTGCTTATTTCGATGCTATCGGCTCAGGCTCTGGCCTTTGATGTCGGTGGCTTCAGTTATTCTATCACCAGTGGGACGACTGTTGACGTAACGGGCCGTGCATCGGGTAACACTGACACTGATATAGTCATTCCTGCGACGGTTGCGGATGGCTCTACCACCTACAGTGTTACGAGCATTGGGCGTGATGCTTTCCAATACAATGCCCTCACCAGCGTGATTATTCCAGACAGCGTGACGACCATTGGTGGTCAGGCGTTCTTGAGCAACGCCCTCACCAGCGTGACTATTCCAGACAGCGTGACGACCATTGAGTCCTCTGCTTTTGCCGTCAACGACCTCACCAGTGTGACGATCGGGAACAGCGTTACGACCATTGTGGGTGCGGCTTTTCAGTACAACGTCCTCACCAGTGTGATTATTCCAGACAGCGTGACGACCATTGGTGAGCAGGCTTTCTTGAGCAACGCGCTCACCAGCGTGATTATTCCAGACAGCCTGAGTGCCATTGGGTCCCTTGCTTTTGACGGCAATGCCCTCACCAACGTGGCCTTTGAAGGCAACTTTCGCATGTTTGCGTCCAACACCTTCGAGAGCAATCCCAATTTAGCGACGATTACGTCTTGTGAAGACGCAAGGAATTGGCCGCAGACCTTTAGCGGCATAAGAACGACGCCGGTAGATTGCTCGCCTGCGCCAGCTCTGGCCTTTGATGTCGGTGGCTTCAGTTATTCTATCACCAGTGGGACGACTGTTGACGTAACGGGCCGTGCATCGGGTAACACTGACACTGATATAGTCATTCCTGCGACGGTTGCGGATGGCTCTACCACCTACAGTGTTACGAGCATTGGGCGTGATGCTTTCCAATACAATGCCCTCACCAGCGTGATTATTCCAGACAGCGTGACGACCATTGGTGGTCAGGCGTTCTTGAGCAACGCCCTCACCAGCGTGACTATTCCAGACAGCGTGACGACCATTGAGTCCTCTGCTTTTGCCGTCAACGACCTCACCAGTGTGACGATCGGGAACAGCGTTACGACCATTGTGGGTGCGGCTTTTCAGTACAACGTCCTCACCAGTGTGATTATTCCAGACAGCGTGACGACCATTGGTGAGCAGGCTTTCTTGAGCAACGCGCTCACCAGCGTGATTATTCCAGACAGCCTGAGTGCCATTGGGTCCCTTGCTTTTGACGGCAATGCCCTCACCAACGTGGCCTTTGAAGGCAACTTTCGCATGTTTGCGTCCAACACCTTCGAGAGCAATCCCAATTTAGCGACGATTACGTCTTGTGAAGACGCAAGGAATTGGCCGCAGACCTTTAGCGGCATAAGAACGACGCCGGTAGATTGCTCGCCTGCGCCAGCTCTGGCCTTTGATGTCGGTGGCTTCAGTTATTCTATCACCAGTGGGACGACTGTTGACGTAACGGGCCGTGCATCGGGTAACACTGACACTGATATGGTCATTCCTGCGACGGTTGCGGATGGCTCTACCACCTACAGTGTTACGAGCATTGGGCGTGATGCTTTCCAATACAATGCCCTCACCAGCGTGATTATTCCAGACAGCGTGACGACCATTGGTGGTCAGGCGTTCTTGAGCAACGCCCTCACCAGCGTGACTATTCCATCCAGCGTTACGACCATTGAGGTAGCTGCTTTCTCCGACAACGCCCTCACCAGCGCGCACTTTGGGGGCAACTTTGGTGACTTTCAACTCAACACGACAGGCAGCGGCTCCACCGAAAGAGAAGCTATGTTCGATGTCAATCCCAACCTGACGACGATCACCTACTGTGAAGGGACAACGGGTTGGCCGCAGGACTTTAGCAATGGCTCGACCACGATCACAGCGACGTCGATAGTTTGCTCGCCACCGGACGCCCCGACCATAGACTCGATAACGCCAGGCGCCGGTCAGCTTACCGTCGCCTTTACCCCGGGGATTGACAATGGCTCGCCAGCTTCCAGCTACACAGCCTCCTGCCTCCGTGTGGTGGGTTCGGGGCGGGTTCGGGTAAACGTAGTTGGCCCCACGTCACCTATTACAGTCACCTCGCTTTACAATGACGACACGTATGAGTGTTTTGTAACAGCGACGAACATTATAGGAACGAGTCCCGCATCTGCAACGAGTGAACCATTCGTTGTCGGGGGCCCAGACACCGTCGCGCCTCCGCCTTCCGGCACGCCGCCGTCTAGCGCCACGCCTGTCCCAACTAGCCCACTGTGGCTCTTGGGCATTATGGCGGGTTTGCTGTCGCTGGTGGGCATCAGGAAGCTTCGTAAAGTCTGAGTAAGCTCGCTCGACTAATGCAACACACAGCGGCTCCTTCGGGAGTCGTTTTGCTGTCAGGCGCTCCAGCTTGCATACTGTCAGTCGATCAAGGCTGTTACCCTAACGACAGCTCTCTCCGCGCCGCTATTCCATCCCCCGTCAGCGTGGTACACTTTTTGGTACACATTTCCTTCTGAGTTGTCACTATAGGCTGTATGGCTGGGTTATGCGGGGGTTAGGGTTCAAGTCCGGCCTTCGGTACCATTATTTTTATAGGACATTTCTCATTTTTTCTGACTTTACTCGCAAAAAAAGCGGGAAAGAAGTGGGCTATTGTTTTATGGCGTTTTTAAACTGAGAATCGGTGAAATTTATACTCCGCTATCCCTGTAACCGTCAGTACCCGTAAAGAAAATAATGAACAATACACTCAGAAAAATTTATGATGCTTTTGCAAAAACCTACGAAGAGAATCGTGGGCAGTTTGATATGTCTGATGTTTTAGATGGCTTTTACTCGACACTAGACCTGGAAAATGGAAAATTGCTTGATCTAGGATGTGGAGCGGGTGAGCCGGTTGCTCGTTACTTTACGGATCATAACTGGTCAGTCGTCGGTGTGGATTTTTCAGAACAGATGATTCAATTAGCATCCAAATATGTGCCAGAAATGCCAACAATGCATGCAGACATCAGTGAAGTTGATTTCGAATCAAATCAATTCGACGCAATCATAGCAAGCTACAGCTTATTTCATATTTCAGTCGACAAGCACAAAGACATGTTTAAAAAATTTCACAAGTGGCTTTTTCCAAATGGAAAAGCATTGTTTACTTATGCAACGGAAGAGTACACGGGCAAAAAATCATTTGATGGCTACAAAAATTTTATGGGACAGGAGCTATATTACAGCCACAAAGCTCCCGATGAACTGTATATTGATTTAGAAGATATTGGTTTCAATATTGATTCCATCGATTACAGAAATATCGGTGGTGAAACATTTCTGTGGGTTACCGTAAATAAGCGTCCACTGTAGACATTAAATCGGCGCCCGCACTGGTATCCTCTTAGCCCCATCAGTACCTAGCGTTATGGCAGGCCGACCACCTTCAGACAATTCCTGGCCCCGTGGCGCCATCGAATCCTATTTCCTTCAGTGTCTCCCACTCTTCGTCAGAGCGCACGCCCTCAGCGATCACGATCACACCAATAGAATGACCTACGGCACACAGATTACTCAATAAGTTTTGGTTTGCTGTGTTTTCGTTGATGTCGCGTACAAAATTGGCATCCACTTTTAGATAGTCCAAGCCCACATCATGCAGCTCGCCCAATGCCGCCAGCTGGTGGCCCATATGCTCGATACCGATTTTAGCGCCGTACTCCTTGACCCGGCTGCACAGTAATTTGAAGCCACTGAGATGACGAAAAGCCATTGGTTCGGCTAATTCCATCCACAGTTTTTCTGCTGCATCTGCATGTACAGATAACTGCTCGCTAATCCATTCAGCAAAGGACGGCTCCACCACAGCCGCCACTGACAAATTGACACTCACCGGCCGGCCTGTTTCTTCAATTTTTTGCAGTGCCAGTTGGACCACCTGCTGATCCAACATACGTGACATCTCGAGCCTGTTAACCCAAGGTAGAAATTGGCCAGCGGTAATGAGCTCTCCCTCCCATGCAAGGCGCACCGGCGCTTCAATATGTAACAATCCGCCATCGGTGCCGATGGCCGGAAAGGTGGCAAGCGAGAAAAGGCCCTCGCTAAACGCGTGGTCAAATATATCACGCCAATGGACCATCTGTTCTCGCACAGAGGTCAACGATATATCGCCTTTTGCCGCGATATTAATGCGTGAAATCCCTTCGTTAGCAGAGATCAACATAGAACTGTCCAGACGGGTCATAATCTCGCCAATGGTATCCCCCTGCTGATAGAGGCTCGCCGCAGCAGGCAATGGCACATCATCATCGATACTGCGGTCTTCGAGGACTGCTCTAAGCGCCTGTTGAATTTCTTTCGCGGCCTGATCCGCTTGTATGGCACGCGGGACCAGCAGTGCGAAATCTGACCCATTCAGACGACAGGCGGCCGAACGGCTGTGGTCCGTGACGATACTGTTCAAGCCCGCGCCCATGTCCGCGATCATACTATCAACGAACGTATGCCCATATTTTTCATTGAGCCCCATGAGTCCAGTCAGCCGCACCAAACAAATACTGCCAGCTGAATTAACATCATCACTGTGCAAGGCCGCATCCAGTGATCTCATAAATGGCTCACGGTTCATCAGTCCACTCACCTTGTCGACATGAGCTTCGCGCTGCAACTTTTCAAGGCGCTTGGCCTCCTGCGCCAGCATCTGCCTGATTCTTTCAGACAGGTTATTCATGGACTTCACTACCTGGCGAAACTCCAGTGTTTTCGGCTCGGGAATGGAAATAAAACGACGTTCGCCAATTGCCTTGGCTTGATCTACCACGTTTTCAAGCGGTCGCAATATAATCTTAAGCAGATAACTGCCCAACGCACCGGCCAGAATCATGACCAACAGAAATACTATCGCCATCTTCTGCGTGCTATGCCACAGCTCAGCATAAGCAAAGCGAGAATGACTGCGCAGTGTAAGCAAACCTACCTGCTGCCAACCCTTCATAACACTGGCGATGCCCGGCTCCACCTCAATAGGAAAAAGCTTCATAAACCAGTCGGGAGCGTCCCCTGTATCCTGGGTATCTTCGCGCAAGATGGTGACCACTCCCTCGGGGTCAGTGAGTTGAATTAGCTCATAAAAACCCGTATCAAATTGCGCTGAAAGAGTGAGCTCCAGCAACACCTCGTCAGCATCCTGCTGCGTAAGCGAAAGAGCCAACGCTGTAGCGTTATCGGAATTCTTCATGCTTAACTGCTGCTGGAGATAAGTCTTCGCCGAGAGACTAGTCACGATAACGCTACCCACAAACACAAGGGTCAACAAAAATATGACCGCCAGCCAAAGTTGTTTATATAAAGACATATCAGTACTCCCTTGCATTCATGGCTTAACCCAACCCTTCTGCTGCTGCACGCTGAAGCACATCGCGCCAGCGTGAAAGCTTGGCCCCAGGATCAGTGGTAGCCGGCGCCGCGGCACCTCCAACCCATAAACCATTGCTGTTGAACCCATAGACGGGTGTCAGGTCTTTTCGACTGGAAGCTGGGCGCACTGAGCGGATCAGATTATCAAGAATCATGGGGTCGGCTGAAGGAGCGGCATAATAAGCCAACACCATGTGCGCTGCGTAAACATTGCCATTGCGGCCATCCATTAGCGCCTTGACATAGGTAATGCGCAGTCTATTCACATCAACACCGGCCAGGATCAGGGTTGCATACTTGGCGATGGCAAAATCCTCGCAGTCAACCTCGCCATTACCCATGGTCTCTAACGGTGTCGCCCAATAGTCTTTCTGCCCCCAAGCCTCAGGGTCTTCCACCCAGCGAATCTTCGAGTTGAAAAAATGATTTACCTTGACCAGTTTCTGCTCGTCTGGAAGATCCTGAATGTCGTCAATCATGACGCGCCATTGAGCCACTAGGTCAGCCGCATTCTGGCCATACCGGCTCAGCGCCAAGCCTTGCATGCGGTCTAGATCGGGCTTTGCCAGCACTAGAGTGCCGGTCAACAGAGACACAATGACTAGCCAGCGCAGGATATTGATGCCTAAAGGCATATTCAGCGGTCCATATTAAGTATGGTCGTTTACAGCAAGGCGAATAGAACCGGGGTCACGTGATAGCCGGCTGCGCACGCCTCGAAAACGTATTTTCGTTCAGCGACAGCCTATAGTGCCACAAATCGACACTATAATGTCCCGGCACGCAATGGCTCAATGGCTCAATGGCTCAATGGCTCAATGGCTATCTGAGCTTAGACTCCACAAAAGTGGTCAGACTACCCACCGTGGCAAAAACATCGGCACTAATCTCATCATCATCAACCGTAATACCATATTGCTCTTCAAGACTGGCCAAGATGCCAATAACAGACATGGAATCCATTTCCGGTATTGCGCCCAAAACGGGGGTATCCGGGTGTGGCATGATGGCACCAACAGGAACACCCAGGTTTGACTGCAGGATCGCGATGACATCTGACTGAATATTCATAACTCTCTTTATTACCGTTGAATGCGTTGTGTGGGAGAATGGAATGGAAATAGCAGCAATTAACCCACCCAATAGCACCATGCTAACCTTGCACCAAAATCTTCTCAAGGTAGAATTTTGACCCGAAACGTTTTCGCGGTGACTTTTAACTACAACAGCAGATGAATCTGTGTCGCCCAACGATGGAAATGATTTTCCTGAAACTCAGTGGGCGATGACAGATCTCGCGCCAAGACCACCAGCATTAGACGTCACAGTCGCCACACTTTCAATTTTTCAGCTTCTAATTCTTCCCGATCTAACACAGATTTTAGATCTATCAACGTGGCACCTTCGTCCATCATCTCTCCATACTCCGCCACGCTCATTTGAAGGTATTGAGCATGCGGAACAGCAAGAATAACTGCCTGACAGCCTCTTAAATCCTCTCGTTCGCAAAGTGCTATCCCATACTCTGAAAGCGCCTCCGCGGCATTCGCCAGAGGGTCGTGCACTATTACCTCACAACAGTACTCCAGCAGCTCATCGATAATGTCCACCACTTTAGAGTTACGCAAGTCGGGGCAGTTTTCCTTAAATGTCAGACCCAATACAGCAATCTTAGCGCCACTCACCCGGTGGCCGTGCTGCACCAATTGCTTGACCGTTTGCTCAGCCACAAACTTTCCCATATTGTCGTTTGTCTTGCGTCCAGCCAGAATAACCTGCGGATGATGGCCAACCGTCTCTGCCTTATACGTCAGATAGTAGGGATCGACACCAATACAGTGGCCTCCGACCAGGCCAGGCCGGAAAGGGAGAAAATTCCATTTCGTGCCTGCTGCCTCCAAAACATCAAGCGTATCAATACCCAGGCGGTTAAAAATCACCGCCAATTCATTCATTAGCGCAATATTAAGATCTCGCTGTGTGTTTTCAATAACCTTGGCCGCTTCAGCAACTTTAATCGTTGCCGCTCGATGCGTGCCCGCATTCACTACCTCGCCATAGAGCCTGGCTATTTTATCAAGCGTTTCCGGTGTATCCCCGGAAACCACTTTGATGATTGTTTCCAGACGATGTTCCTTGTCTCCAGGATTAATACGCTCGGGAGAGTAGCCAACATAAAAGCCACCCTCGATATCAGCGCTATTGGAGTTCCGGCCGGCCCAAGATAATCCCGACGCTTGCTCTAATATCGGGACGCAAATTTCTTCCGTACAACCAGGATAAACCGTCGATTCAAAAATCACTGTAGCCCCCGGTCGTAGATGTGCACCTACGGAGCGACAAGCACCCTCAAGAGGCGAAAGGTCGGGCCGTCGGGCCTCGTCGATCGGGGTGGGCACAACCACGATGATAATCTGTGCCTCAGACAACTTACTGGCATCACTGCAAAACTCAAGCATAGTCGCCGCAGCCAACTGCTTCGGCTCCACTTCACCACTGGGGTCGGTGCCCGCCCGATAAAAATTCAGTTTTTCGACATTCAAGTCCAAACCAATGGTGCGACGCAAGCGACCAAAAGCCACTGCCAGAGGCAACCCAACATATCCAAGGCCAACGATTGCTATCGTGTCTAAATCTTCCATCCGCTATTTACTCTTTGTCTAACTACCCAAAACCCACAGCATTATTTATGCAAGACTTGTACGTCTTTGACACAGCCTGACACTCTGGATGCTAGCAAACAGGCCTAAACAATAAAATGTTTATTGTCATTATTCTCAATTGAGTACGCCAGTTATCTTATACAATGCCTCTCTCGTCACTCATACCAGCATTTACACCAGCGAAACAGAAGTATAGTGTTTGCTTCTGAATATTTCTATCGAGGGACATAACGTGGCATTCGACTTTCTAATTCCTAAATTAGAGACTCAAGTCGGCATAGTCGGCAACATCGGCCTGTACAGCTACGGCACTGCTTTTTTCGCCTTTATTACCCTCGTTATATTCATCTCCATCTCCAGACGACATAATCCAGTGGGCAACGCCCTGCTGACCGCGAGCATTTTGACCGCGGCATGGGCAGCAGTCGTCGCTATATCAACCTTGCTGCCCAACCCCATTTTGCTGCTGATACAACTGGCCGAGGCGGCTCGTAACGGCGCTTGGATATTTGTTTTGCTAAAGCTACTTTCCTTACGATTACAAGGCACCGATCACATACTGGCAAGCAATCGATGGGTCCCTTGGTATTACCTAAGTTTTACCATGATTGTCGTTTTACTCATCAGCATTGATCCTCTGCTGGAGAAGATGCCTTCACTCTTCAATATTTCCTTGTATGCAAACTCCGGTGGTTGGCTTGCAATGTCTATTGTGAGCTTGTTACTGCTGGAACAATATTACCGCAATAGTAATGATGCTGAACTCTGGCTCACCAAGCAACTGTGTCTGGGTCTAGGTATATTGTTCGCTTTCGATCTTTTTATGTATGCAGAGGGACTTCTGTTCCGCCAGCTGAATCAGAATGCGTGGCAAGCACGAGGGCTTATTAGCGCAATGGCGGCCATCCTAATTGGCGTCAGCGTTAGCCGCACTGCTGGCAAAGAGGTTATAGCGAACCAGCAAGCCTTTCGCACTTCAAGACATTTTGCCTTCCATGCTCTCACCTTGATGGCCTCGGGTGTCTACCTCATTGCAATGGCCCTGACAGGCTATTCGATTCGCTATCTGGGGGGCAGTTGGGGTGGCATATTGCAAATCACATTTTTGTGTGCCGCTGGCTTGACCTTGGTTGTGTTACTGTTCTCTGGACGAATCCGGGCCAGCTTCAGGGTGTGGCTAAGCAAAAATTTCTTCAGTTACAAATATGATTACCGAGTTGAATGGCTGGAGTTCACTGAAATTCTTGCGAGCGGCAAGACCGACATCCCTGAAAATATCACCCGCGCTATGGCCAACCTAGCCAAAAGCCCAGGAGGAGTCCTCTGGAGCAGAACCGATGGCGGACGTTTCACTATTGCGGCCAACTGGGATATGCCAATCCCTCTAACGGATATCAATTTAAGCGAACTGCCTGAATGGCTACGAACCAATGAATGGATTATTGATCTACGAGAATGGCAAAGTGATCCAGACATATATGCAAATCTCGCAATGCCCGCGATGATAAGTGCTATTCCTAACGCCTGGCTGATTATACCGCTTTTATTTGGCGACAAGCTGCAAGGCATTGTGTTGCTTCGCGAATCTGAGATCGCAGGAGACCTCAACTGGGAGGACAGGGATCTACTAAAAGTGGCCGGCAAGCAGGCAGCGAGTCACCTAGCGCAGTTTCAGGCCGACCAGGCACTGGTTGAGTCGCGTCAATTCGAAGCGTTCAACCGCCTTTCAGCCTACGTCATCCACGACCTCAAAAATATTCTCGCGCAACTTTCTCTGATCGTTGCAAATGCAAAAAAGCATAAGAGAAATCCTGAATTTATTGATGACATGGTTGATACCGTTAGCAATACGGTGGACCGAATGAGTAAATTAATGACGCAATTGCGCAGTGAGACGTTGCGGGCACAACAACAAGAATTCAAACTGATGGAATTACTGCAAAACGCTGTGGATGCCTGTAAACTTCAAAGCCCCACCCCCGAACTCACAGTGGTGGATAATACGTTAACATTGGCGTGTGACAGTGATCGGCTGCGAACAGTATTTGAACACTTGATACAAAATGCCCAAGAAGCAACCAACGAGAGAGGGGAAGTGACTGTCCGGCTATTGACCGGATCGGGCTTTGCCATCGTGGAAATTGAGGATAACGGCACGGGAATGGATGAACAGTTCATCCGACACCGTCTGTTTAAGCCCTTCGACTCCACAAAGGGCCTGACAGGTATGGGTATAGGCGCATTTGAGAGCCGCGATTTCATCCATAGTCTGGGGGGTGAAATAAACGTGACAAGTGCAGTGGGGCAGGGTTCTATATTCCGCGTACTCATACCCTGTGTTAACCAAGCGGGTGCCCGGCATGCATCCCCCATTTCTTAAGGTAGATTGCCATTGAAAGATAGCAAAAGGAAACTGCTGGTTGTTGAAGACGATAAGGGGCTGCAAAGCCAATTACGCTGGGCCTTTGATGACTTCGAGGTGACTATCGCTGGCGATCGCGCGGAAGCTATTAATCAGGTGCGTCGTATCGAACCGAATGTCGTTTTACTGGACTTAGGCTTGCCGCCCGATCCTGGCGGTGTCACCGAGGGACTCGCTACCCTGAGTGAAATTCTTTCACTCACACCTGCAACCAAAGTCATCATTCTTACCGGAGATGATAATTACGCCAACGCAGTCAAATCCATTGCACTGGGCGCCTATGACTTTCACCAAAAACCCGCCGACCGGCAAATGCTGGCTCTACTCGTGGACCGCGCCTACCATGTGAATGCACTGGAACTCGAAAATCGCAGACTTCAGAATCATAATCAGAACATGCCTTTAATGGGGATCATTACATCCAGCCCCCAAATGCTCAAAGTCTGTCGTACGATCGAAAAAATAGCCCCGTCAGACATTACCACATTAGTATTGGGAGCAAGCGGAACCGGCAAGGAACTCTGCGCGCGGGCTCTGCACGCGTTGAGCCCACGAGCTGGCCATTCGTTAGTGGCCATCAACTGTGCCGCGATACCGGGGAATCTACTAGAAAGTGAGCTCTTCGGCTACGAAAAAGGTGCTTTTACCGGTGCAGTGAAACAGACACCAGGGAAGATTGAGTATGCGGATAAGGGCACCCTATTTCTAGATGAAATTGGGGACCTGCCCATGGAACTGCAGGCTAAACTTTTGCGCTTCCTACAGGAAAGAGTGGTAGAACACATTGGGGGGCGTACGGAAATTCCCGTGGATGTACGTATCGTCTGTGCCACACACCAGAACTTGGAAGACTTGATTTCAAAGGGTCTGTTCCGCGAAGACTTATATTACCGTATTAGTGACATTGTGCTCGAAATACCAAGTCTCAAAGAGCGTGAAGGCGACACTCTTCTATTGGCCAAATCATTTCTCAATCAGTGGAGCAAGGAATATAGTAGCTCTGCAAAATGCTTTTCCGCTGGAGCTATCGCGGCTATGGCAGCCTATGACTGGCCAGGCAACGTGCGTGAACTGGAGAGCCGCGTAAAACGCGGGGTAATTATGGCTGATGGCAGCCAGATAAGCGCTGAGGGCCTCGAATTGGCCAGCAGTAAGGAAGAGCCCATCCTGGAAACCCTCAAGGTGATACGAGACAAGGCGGACTATACTGCTGTACTTCAGGCCATGAGCCACACCAACCAGAATGTAACCGAAGCAGCCAATGTGCTGGGAATTACCAGGCCAACCCTATACAAACTACTGGAACGTATGGGAATACAACACTAGACATCCTGGCATTGTCGTTGGCACATATTCATCGCATAATCCATCCTATCGTCGTGCTTCAATTAAGCTACAATAAAGACCTCTCGCAGACGAGCTCTCCCCATCGATTTTATCGCAATGCCAGACCTGATTCATCAGTCTATTCCCCACAGTGCGCAGGTCACGCCAGACGCACCCGCGCTGCTATTTAAGGACCAGACATTCACCTACAGGCAAGTGCAACACAGGGTGGAGCAGGCCGCCAACGCACTATTGGGTCTAGGAATCGGTCCTGGAGAGAGGGTTGCGGTGTATCTACCGAAGCAACCAGAAGCCGTGTTCAGTCTGTTTGGCGCCGCGGCAGCCGGCGCCTGTTTTGTGCCCATCAACCCGCTACTTAAACCGCATCAAGTCGCGTATATCCTTACCCACTGCGATGTCAAAGTATTGATTACGTCTGCCCCACGCCTGGCTTTACTCGTGGGGGTATGTGATACCTGTCCTGATCTACACACGATCGTTCTGGCAGAAGATCAGGCGCCAGAAGAGGCAACCCCGCTCCCACAACGACTTATAGGCTACAAAGGGTTTTGTGACTTATCCGGCGACAACGTGGAACCGCACCGCCGTATCGACACCGATATGGCCGCTATCTTGTACACCTCAGGCAGTACCGGCAGCCCCAAAGGTGTAGTCTTGTCCCATCGCAACATGGTGGCCGGAGCGCACAGTGTCACCGGTTATTTGGGTAATTCCTCTACTGACCGCGTACTTGCGGTGCTGCCCCTTAGCTTCGATGCGGGGCTCAGCCAGCTCACCACGGCCTTTTCAGTAGGTGCTGCCGTCGTCCTGATGGACTACCTACTGCCCCGCGATGTACTGCGGGCGGTGGTGCGCTACAGGATCACTGGTTTAGCGGCGGTACCGTCACTTTGGAATCAGCTCAAAGAGCTTGAATGGCCAGTCCAAGCAACACAATCATTGCGTTACATCACTAACACGGGTGGTGCCATGCCAGTATCAACTACCCGGACGCTGCAACAAATCCTGCCGTCGACCGATATTTTCTTGATGTACGGCCTCACTGAAGCCTTTCGTTCAACCTATCTGCCTCCAGATCAGGTGAATGTTCGCCCACATTCAATCGGCAAAGCGATTCCCAATGCTCAGATCCTAGTGATTAACGCAGAAGGCAGGGAGTGTGCGCCCAACGAACCTGGTGAGCTGGTGCATTGCGGCGTACTGGTGAGCCTGGGTTACTGGAATGATCCCGATGAGACAGCTGAACGCTTTAAGCCCTGTCCGCATAGCTCGCCCGAGATGGCCTCCACAGAATTGGCCGTATGGTCTGGCGATCAGGTAATGAAAGATGAGGAAGGCTACCTTTACTTCATCAGCCGCAACGATGAAATGATCAAGACGTCTGGCTATCGGGTGAGTCCCACAGAGATAGAAGACATTATCCACGGTACCGGCCTGGTCACCGAAGCAGTGGCTATGGGATTACCTCATGCTGCACTCGGTCAGGCCATACTGCTGGTCGTTACCCCTGCTCTAGGCGCGAAGGTAGATGACACCCTAAAAAATGCAGTCTTAAGTCGCTGTCGCACAGAACTGCCGAATTTTATGGTGCCCGCAATAGTCACCGTGCAAGACACGCTACCCCATAACGCCAACGGTAAAATCGACCGACGCATGCTGTCTGAACAGTATCAAACTATGTTTCAGGATGATTCACCATGAGCAAGATAAAAAGTATGGCTGAAACACCGAAGCATGCACCAATGAATCAGTTCGAAGTCGCAGATAATTGCCTGCGAATCGGCGGGCAACCACTTGTCGATCTCGCTAGGCAGGTGGGTAATACTCCCTTTTATGCCTATGACCGCACGGTGATGCGCTCGCAGGTAGAGCAGTTACGCGCGGCACTGCCGGCTGAAATCCACTTGCACTATGCCATGAAGGCCAACCCCATGCCTGAGGTCGTACGGTATCTGGCAGGAATTACTGAGGGATTGGACGTGGCTTCTGCAGGCGAACTGAAGGTAGCCCTAGAGGCTGGCGCTAAACCAGCCAACATCAGTTTTGCCGGCCCGGGGAAATCAGATGCCGATCTACAAGCTGCGGTGGACAGCGGGGTGATCATCAACATGGAGTCCAATGCTGAAATGCTGCGTATCGCGGCACTGGTTGAGGGGCAGCCCATCCGCCCACGTGTCGCTATTCGTATCAATCCTGATTTTGAGCTCAAGTCGGCTGGCATGAAAATGGGCAGCGGCCCCAAGCCCTTTGGGGTAGATGCCGAATGCGTGCCCGCGATGCTGGAGACCCTCGGAACACTGCCCTTGGAATTCATGGGATTCCACATTTTTAGCGGCTCACAGAATTTGCGTGAGCAGGCCATTATCGAAGCCCAAACTAAGACCTTCGAACTCGCCTTCCGTCTCGCCCAATTCGCCCCGTCACCTGTGCGTTGGCTCAATATCGGTGGTGGTCTGGGCGTGCCCTACTTCCCTGGAGAGCAACGTCTGGATTTAGCCTCCATCGGAGCCAACCTATCGTCTCTGATCGAGACCGCCCAGGAAAAGCTTCCAGGAGCAGAAATCGTAATGGAACTGGGCCGTTATCTCGCAGCCGAAGCAGGTATTTACGTCTGCGAAGTGGTTGATAGAAAGGTCTCTCGTGGGCAGACCTTCCTTATCACCAATGGCGGCCTGCACCACCATCTCGCTGCCTCGGGAAATTTCGGCCAAATCATTCGGAAAAACTACCCCCTGTGCCTGGGTAATCGAATATCTGCGGATGAACTGGAGGTGGTCAACGTCGTCGGACCACTGTGCACCCCACTGGATGTGCTGGGCAATAAGGTTATTCTGCCGCGGGCGGGTCCGGGAGACCTCATAGTGGTATTCCAGTCCGGGGCGTACGGATTCAGCGCCAGTCCAAAAGATTTCCTGAGCCACCCTCATCCGACAGAGATTTTGCTCTAGATCCTCGGCACACTAGCATTGTGCATGTTGGAGAATCATTCCTTGGCCCTAAATTAGCCACAACCCGTGTTTCTAATCAAACGTCGTCATTGCCGTGGGCATCGCTGGGTTCATCGACTCAGGTTAGAGCCTGCTCTAACCCATAAATGTCAGAAAATTTTACACTTTCTGAGCATTCTCAGTTTTTCAAATACCACCAACCCATTAAGTTGTTGTAAACTAAGGTTATAGCCGAATTGGCTCGAATATTGCTCTAATGGATTAGGCTTCCGCCACAGGTATTTATAGGGCATTATAGGTGATGGATTTAATACTAATTATTCTCGGTATAGCTGGCTCTGCGGCTATTGTCATAGCCGCCTATGTTGTTGCTGTGACGTCCCGAAACTATGCTTCACAAGATAAGAAGCGTAATGCGATGGACTCCGCTAACCCGGCGCTGCGCTTGGTACCGCGCAGCTCCAAAGATCGCCGGGATGGCAAGCCGGTAACATTTCCTCTCGCCGCCAACGGCATTCTGGTGGCCAACGATCGTCGCACACAGACCGATCGGCGAGCAGCAGCCTGAACCTCACCACATTGCCGGTGGACGCTGCCAGCTAAGAACATAAGCTCGCTGAGCCGGTAACAATAGGCACTTTGGCACAAAAGCACTAAACTTTAGGATCAACTTGCTCTTTCTTGAGCTTCTGTATGCGTTCCAGCTCACTCTTGTAGGTAGCGGTGACCTTCTCCACGCCAGAATCTGTTAGGCCCCCGCCATTTCCGCCAATAGCATAGGTCGTATAGTAACCAGAGGCTGACATCAGGCCATGGGCAACCATCTTAATATCAACACCCTCATCCTTAATGCTATTGGCAAGGTCAACAAAACGGTTCAGGCACTCAAGGTGAATTTGATAATCGGTTTTTACGTCTGTCTTGCTCATGGCTAATCTCGACTCCTAGTTCATCATGTATACAGTGCAGTATTTTACCATTTAGTATTACGTTTGGGCTAATGTTCCGGTGTGATGCCGCCACTGCGGTATACTCCATCGCCATGAGCAATGCCCAAAAAATATTACAATCTGTCTTTGGCTATGGATCTTTTCGAGAACCCCAAAGCGAAATCATTCAGACCCTCATCGAGGGTGGTGATGCCCTTGTATTAATGCCCACAGGTGGAGGTAAATCCCTCTGTTACCAGATCCCCGCTTTGGCCAGAGACGGATGTGGCATCGTTATCTCTCCCCTGATCGCCCTGATGCAAGATCAAGTCAGCGCCATGAGGCAACTTGGCGTTCGCGCGAGCTTCCTTAACTCTACGCTGGACGTCAGGGCAGCACGGGCAGTAGAAGAGGATCTACTGTCCGGCAATCTTGATCTACTGTATATCGCCCCGGAACGCCTCACTCAGGAACGCTGCCTCACTCTACTGCAGCAGGCTGATATAGCGTTATTTGCCATCGATGAAGCACATTGCGTCTCCCAATGGGGACATGATTTTCGCGCTGACTACCTGAAATTAAGCCTTTTACATCAACACTTCCCCAATATTCCACGGATAGCCCTTACCGCCACAGCGGACGCGCGCACACGCGCCGAAATTATTATGCGGCTGGATCTGAGCAGGGCCAGACAGTTTATTGCCGGCTTTGATCGACCCAATATCCACTATCGTATCGCACTCAAAGACAACCCCCGATCGCAATTGCTGCGTTTTTTACAGGATGGGCATCAACATCACGCCGGGATCGTGTATTGTATGTCTCGCAAAAAAACAGAAGAAATCGCGCTTTGGTTGCAAGACCAAGGGTTTAACGCCTTGCCCTACCATGCAGGTCTACCCTCTGATACTCGAGCTGACCACCAGACGCGTTTCCTGCGCGAAGATAGCATTATCATCGTTGCCACCATCGCCTTTGGCATGGGGATAGACAAGCCTGATGTGCGCTTCGTCGCACACATGGATATGCCCAAGACGGTTGAATCCTATTATCAGGAGACAGGTCGCGCTGGCCGGGATGGCGAACCCTCTGACGCATGGATGATTTACGGGCTGCAGGACGTGATTAAACTGCGACAAATGATGGCCTCCTCCGAGGGTAGTGAAGAACACAAACGGGCAGAGCAACACCGTTTGAATGCCATGCTCGGCCTGTGCGAAATCACCACCTGCCGGCGTGAGGCCCTACTAAACTATTTTGGCGAACCCCAGCCCAAGCCGTGCGGTAACTGCGACACTTGCCTTGAACCGATCGACACCTGGGATGGCACCGATGCGGCCCGCAAGGCACTTAGCGCTGTTTATCGCACCGGACAGCGCTTCGGAGTCAATCACCTGATCGATGTATTGCGCGGGGCAGAGAATGCAAAAGTATTGCAGTTTGATCACCACCATCTACCCATCCATGGCGTTGGGACGGCACTGAACAACAAGCAGTGGCGCTCGGTGTTCAGACAACTCGTAGGCCGGGGATACTTGAACGTCGACATGGAGCGTTTCGGCGCACTGCGCCTGGAGGAGAAATGTCGTCCATTATTACGCGGCGAAGAGGCAATAATGTTGCGCCGCGAAACCACCACTAAAACCGCGCGACAGCAAACCAAAACGGCACTGCCCAGTGATATCGATATTACACTATGGGAAGCACTGCGAGAATGCAGACGCGAATTGGCAGAGGAGCAAGGTGTTCCCCCCTACGTTATTTTTCACGATCGCAGCTTGAAAGAAATGTGTAGCGCCCTCCCCCGCAATCCAACGCAGTTCGGACAGATTCCAGGTGTTGGCGAGCGCAAGCTAAAAAAATATGGGGAGGCCTTTTTGCAGGTCATTGAGAGACATTTTCAACATACCTTTGGTGCGGCAGGCTGACTGTAAAGCCACCATTAAAAATTCGCGTCAAATTGACCAACGCTGTCTAATCGGGTAATTTCAACGCCTAATTCTCAGCGAGGTCATCAGTGTGAGCAAAAAAATACCCCGATCCAATAATGATGATTACAGCCTCGAGATCATAGGCGAGCGTCAGGCCTTCATCGAAGAGAATACACCCGCCAAACTCGAGCACACAAAGCAATTTTCGTTCGATCCTGCTGAGATGGCGGGAAATATCGAAAATATTTTTGGGGTGGCCCAAATTCCCATCGGTCTAGCAGGCCCATTGCTGGTCAATGGTGAACATGCCAAAGGCGAGTTTTACGTCCCCATGGCCACTGTAGAAGGCACAATGCTAGCCAGCTACAACCGGGGCATGCGCGTTATCAGGGAAAGCGGTGGCGTCATCACCACCGTATCGGGCGAGGCCATGCAACGAGCACCTGTCTTTGTTTTCCCCAGCGCGAGGGAAGCGCGCGACTTCGGACTCTGGCTGGATGAACACTTTGAACACATCAAGGCAAAAGCAGAATCAACCACCTCGGTGGGCAAACTGAATGAGATCGAGCACTACCACGCCCATAATATGGTCTTTACACGCTTTGATTACAGCACAGGAGACGCTGCAGGACAGAATATGACTAGCAAGGCCACATTCGCTGCCTGTGAGTGGATCAACAAAGAGTTCAAAGCATTATCCCACTACCTGCTGTCGGGAAACTTCGATACGGAAAAGAAAACGTCTTCCGTCAATATGCTAAAGGGACGCGGCAGAAGAGTCACCGCGGAGATCACCATCCCCGCCGACGTGATGAAAAAAAACCTGCGCATTTCGCCGCAGCAAATGCACTATGGCCAAGGCATTAGCAACCTGAGTGCTTTTTTGACCAACTCGTCCAACAACGCTGCCCACCCTGCCAACGGCCTCGCTGCTCTCTACCTTGCGACCGGACAGGACGTTGCCAATATCGGCGAGTCCAACCAATGCTCTACCTATAACAAGGTCACTCGTGATGGAGACTATTATTTTTCCATTACGCTTCCCGCTTTGATTCTTGCCACCTACGGGGGCGGCACTGCACTGCCCACTCAACGCGAATGCCTGCAGATAATGGATTGTTTTGGCCCAGGTAGGGCTCTAAAATTGGCAGAAATCGCCGCCGGACTGGTGTTGGCGGGGGAAATTTCACTGAGCGCTGCGGCTAAGATTGACAAGGAAACTCGCACCAACGAATGGGTTGACGCACATGAAAAACTGGGACGAAACCGCTAGTAATTGCGAATCGCTACCCAATATGCATCCTGTCGCACTATGAACCTGAAAATATCGAACCAGGTTAGCATTCCACTGGCGGACATTCAGTTTCAGGCTATACGTGCGCAAGGTGCAGGGGGACAGAATGTCAACAAAGTCTCCTCGGCCGTTCACCTTCGATTCGATATCGGAGCATCGTCATTGCCAGAAACGTACAAAGAAAGCCTGAAAAAAATCAATGACCGGCGCATTACCAGCGATGGCATCATTATCATCAAGGCTCAGCGCTTTCGCAGTCAGGAAAAAAATCGTGGCGATGCGCTAGACCGTTTAGGTGCGTTAATAAGAGCCGCCAGTGTGACACGTCAACGACGTAAACCCACCAAGCCCACTCGCAGTAGTCAGAGAAAGCGAGTGGACAGTAAAACAAAACGCGGTCAACTCAAATCCCGACGCGGCCGAGTTGACTCTGCCAACCTCTAAGCTAACCTCTACGCTAACGACCATCGG
Organism: Halioglobus sp. Uisw_031; assembly: GCF_047729875.1. NCBI lineage: Bacteria > Pseudomonadati > Pseudomonadota > Gammaproteobacteria > Cellvibrionales > Halieaceae > Halioglobus > Halioglobus sp. Uisw_031. Next base: position 2,535,822 of record NZ_CP159826.1, read on the forward strand.
AGTTCAGTTATGCATAACATCAGTGATTCTAACAAAATAATCGTCACGCAATTTTTTGACGCATTGAACCGTGGGGACGTTGCGTTCATCGTTGATGCTTATGCCGCCGACGGCTGCGTCCAAACTATGGGCAACACGCTGATATCCGGCGTTTTTTCGCGTGACCAGGTTGCGGCTTCGGCAGGCGGAATTTTTGACGTATTCCCCAACGGACTCACATTTACTATTTTGAATATGGTCGGCGAAGGTGACAAGGTCGCTGTCGAGGCGACCAGTGTGGGAGAACATATTTCCGGGCAGACCTACAGCAATGAATACCATTTCCTGTTTGAATTTCAATCAGGTAAATTAATCAGACTAAAGGAATATATGGACACCGAGCGAGTCACAGATGTCCTGTGCGGTGGGCAGCGCCCGCTGAGCGAGCGACAAAAAGTGTAACCACTGATATCCAGCCATCCGTCACCAGGAGACAACCTATGCAACGTCGCGAATTATTGAAGGGAGTCGCCCTGAGCGGCCTGATCGGAGGAATCCTTGCGCCAACAGTGGCCGCCGTAGCTCAGGGGAAGCCCGACAGCGCTGCTGCGAAAGCGTTGGCAGAACTGCAACAGGCGCTGGACAACCTCGAAATCGCATTCACAAGCCCCGAATGGAAGTTGCGTACGCCGCAAGATTTCGCCGAGGCGCACCGTGTCATGCTCCACGTCCTCATGCACGCGCTGCAGGCCTGGCTCGAAGCGGATCCTGCCAGACCGTTCTTTACCCCTTTTATCAATCAGCACAAGAAGATGCTGGGAGACAACCCGGATGCAAGGTATTACTCAGCGGTTATTGATGACCAGCACAGCTACCGCATTACAGGCAATCTCGCCGGCGCCACCTACACCAGCTTCACCATAGAGTTAGCGGCCGATAGCGGCAGTGACGGCATTGGGTCCACCCTCAATGATACCCAGTTCAAGGCGGACGAAAATGGCGATTACGACATTATTCTTAGCGCAGAAAAAGCCGAGGGCAACTGGATGCCGATGGCTAAGGGGGCCGCCAGCATTACCACACGGCATTATTATGAGCGTGAGCACTGCATCAACAACGATCGCTTACACCACATTCCGGTCGATATTCGCAATCTTGAGTCAGTAGCACCTCGACAGTCACCGAATGATGCCGAGATCGCCGCAGGCATCCAGCGCGTCACCACGTTTGTGAGCGGCAACGTGATTACAATGAACAATGAAAACAGTCCATCGTGGGTATCAAGAGTACCCAATCAGTTTATGCCACCGAAAAAAGACGACTCCCACGACTCCATCACCTATGCTGCCCGCGACAACGTGTACAGCATGGCGCCGTTTGTACTCGGCCCGGATCAGGCACTGCTGATCCGAGGCCGCTTTCCAAAGTGCCGATTTGCCAATGTGGTGTTATTCAATCGATTCCTGCAGACCCTGAACTACGAGGAACGCAGTATCTCACTGAATAGAACGCAAACTGTGCCCAACGAGGACGGCAGCTTCGAAATGATCGTGGCACACCGAGACCCGGGACGCCCTAACTGGTTGGACACCGAAGGGCGACCCTACGGCATCATGTTCTGGCGCTTTCAATTACCCGAAGGGGATATTCCAGCGCTGGAAACCGAGGTCATTACGTTGTCATCGGGCTCTGGCAAAAACGGACAAGCCTCTGCATAAATTAGCCAGCTCAAGGCATTAAGGATCAACTGCCGAAAAACGGGCTGCTCAAAGGATTCTGCTTTGTGCCCCATGGCGGCATAAACACTGCGCCCATCGCCCACGCAGTTAGCCCACACAACCGGATGATCGCCCATTCGCAGGTCTCGCTCATAATCCATAAACTTCTGCACCGGGCTATAGGAGGCTTCGTCTAAAGAGGCTAAAACAGTAAAGCCTTCTACTCGCGGGCTTTGTTCCCACGAGTACCACTCCTCTTCGTGCTGCCAGGTATCAGGCATGTCTAATAGCACCGGGTGTGCCTGATTCTCCATGACAACAGTGGCGCTCTGGAATTGAGGGCCCATGATATGGGCAGTAAAGGTCGCTCCGATCAGGTTGTCTGTGTACCACTGCCACTCGGAATGTGAATCATCACCCGCTGAGTGAATCCCCAGCCATCCGCCACCCGCTTGGAGCCATGACTGAAACTCACCCTCCTGTTCGTCACTGAGCACATCTCCAGAAGCATTTAGAAAAACTACCACGTCAAAACGGGCCAGATCGTTTTCATTGAACACGGCACCGTTTTCCGTATGGAACATCCCCCACTGCTGAGCTCCCGTTATGGTCTGCAGCGCCTTTACGCCTCCGGCAATACCCTCTGTGTGGCGAAAGCTGTTGGTCTTGCTGAACACCAGAACAGCAGGAGACACCATATCTGACGGAATAACGGGCGCCACAATATCGTGATGATGTGATGGAAAAACCAGATTCCAGGCGCCTACCTGCCAGACCACTACCAAAGACACGCCAACAAGCACCAGCCCGAGCAGCAACACCATTCTCAAAAATCTAGTCAGCAAACTTCTACGTTTGGCCATTTTTTTCTACGCCTCTGGATGACTCGTCTGATCAAACTATGCCAACAAAACTAGCTTATCGTGCGTTGATTGAGCTACTTATGATTATTTTGTACCGTCAAACCAGTCGTCGAAGCCCAGTACTGTCGACGGCCCTAAATGCATCTGCTCCAGCACACCATGACCCACCTTATCACCACACGTTGCCTTTACGATCTGCTGGATATGCAGATTCTCCAGCGCCAGCGGATCTAGATCACTGTCCTTCCAACTTTCGCCTGCTATGGCCAGCTCGCCCTGCCACTTACCGTGACCCCACTGAGAATGCTGATAACCCAGGCCTTTCATGCGATGCACCAGCACCGGCTCCAAATGCACTTCCATACTTTCACCGGATCGGTCGTGCATGGTAATGGTCGCTGAGCGGGCGCGCCGCGTACCCGGAATCATATTGAGCTGGTGCTCTACCTTACCTTGCCATACGCGAGCCTGAGGGTCGATGGTGCCTGGAATCGCGTCCATACTGGAGTAGTGTGGCAAAAATGCTTGGTCCGTGTGCCACTGGTAGCCGTTGCCGTCTTCAAACCAACCCGCAAGGCTGCACTCGTTCTCCCAGTGAATCGGCATCCAGCAAAAATGCACGGCCTGATACTCAGCCAAGGGTGCGCCGCCGGTATAGGCATCTCCCACGGGGCGAATGCCCCAGGAGCGATCCTTCAAACCGAAGGTCGTGCGCCCATCAACCTTCAACTCTTTACCGTCGTAGCGAATCCAGCCTGACCAGAAGCCAAACTGATCGAGACGAGTCGCGTCCATCACGATATGTCGCTCGTTGCGCAGCGTCTGACGCCCCTCTTCTATACAAGCGGTGCGGGGGGTAAACAGCAGGTCGCACTCTATACCCGTTTCATTGGCCTCTATCAGGATTCGATGACGTCCCATCGGCTCCAGTATCTGTAACGCAAAGGGACCTACCGTGGTGTCAGTAGGTTCCTGGGGGGCTCTGCGCGAGCCGTGAAAGGCGTACTGGTGTCCGTCTATAGCCAAACTCAAACTACAATCGAGGATGCCGAGGTTAGCGTAGCGGCACATCCCCACACCGAAATAAAAGCTGCCGTCCTGAGCATGCCCGTTATACCAGTAACGATCATAGAAAAAACGATCACTTGAGGCGGTATGAAAGACAGGCTCTGCGGTCTGGTGAATTGGGTAATCATCAAATTTGGATAGCATAGTAATAGACGTCCATAGCATTATTTTGCCCAGCATGGACCACATCGGCGCTATCGACAAGTTGAGATCAAAATCCCAGTAAGCATGTATAATAAATCAAACTCGACGCCCGATTGAAAGCAACCTTCTGGCCTAACAGATTAGCTACAACCGCCAATAACGGCTTGGTTACAAAAAACGACTGCTGCAAAGTAGCCTATTTTGATACGACACGATCGTTTGACGGTATTTCTTCTCAAGAAAATATCAACAACATAGAAAATAGACACTATGAATAAAAAATACGACATCCATCCCGACTTCGAAAAATTTCCCGTGGTGACCTTAACTTTCAACGCAGTGCTACTGTGGTTAATTAACACGGCCATGAAAGCGCAGTGTTTCTTTGCGAGGCGCTCACTCAAGCTGACGGTCGCGCATCACATCATCACAAGAGCCGATGGTAGTCGTCTGAAGATTTTCACCATGACACCTCATAACCTGGCGGCACGGGTTCCTGCCCCTGCCCTCGTTTATTACCATGGTGGCGGCTTCGGAATCACCTATGCAAGCCTCCACCTACAAAGCTGCGAACGCTATGCCAATGAAACGGGATGCATCGTACTCTTTGTCCCTTATCGACTGGCACCCAAACATCCATTCCCCGGTGGCTTCGACGATTGTTACGCTAGCCTAGAATGGGTCATCACAAAGGCTGGAAGTTTAGGCATTGACGCTAATCGCATCGCCGTCGGAGGCGATAGTGCCGGCGGCGCGCTAGCAGCAGGCGTGGCACAAAAATCCCGGGACGAAAAGCTCATCAAACTCTGCGCACAGCTACTGATTTATCCGGTACTGGATAACACTTGCTCAACGCCGTCTGCAACCGAGTTTGTCGACGTGCCGGTGTGGAATGCCCGCTCCAACAGACACATGTGGGATATGTATCTGAGCCGCTACCGAGAAACAGCTATCCCTGCCTATGCGGCCCCCGGCCATGGGCAATTGCACCACCTGCCAATGACCTATGTGGAAACGGCTGAATTTGACCCGCTCAGAGATGAGGGTCTAAGCTATATTGCGGCCCTGCAGCAGCAAGGCATTGAGGTTTTCATCAACGAAACCAAACAAACAGTGCATGGTTATGATGCCATGGCGAAGAGTGAGATTTCAAAACGCTCAATGCTGGCGAGAATTGCTTTCCTCAATCAGGCATTTGCGCCATCCGATGATTAAATGACGCTATGACTACTTTAGGTAAGCACTGAACTAATTAAAAAAACACTGCATATCGACACTATCGCATTGAATTAATTAACATTTATTATACACTGTGGCGTGGTTAATTTTGATTAGGCAACTTGAATGCAGACTTTGTGACCAAGATAATCATCATGCGCTTATTGCCGGCTCTGGCGTTCGGCTTGCTTGCCACTATGCAGGCAAGGGCTGATGACTCTGCCCTGGTAAGCGGCCTCGCCCCAACACTGAACCCTGCCGTAATAGCAGAAGCCGTTGCCGCTATGAAATGCGCGCAGAATAATGGTGTTGGACAATCGGCCAGCCGCCTGGCTATTATCGACTACACTATCCCCTCTCAGCAGCAGCGTCTGTGGGTAATTGATTTGAACAATCGGACATTATTATTCAAGGAGCATGTTGCGCATGGTCAGGGTTCTGGCGGTGACATTCCCAACGCATTTTCAGATCGTGAGGGCAGCCATCAAACCAGCTTAGGTTTATTTCTGACACAGACAACCTATCAAGGCGGCAATGGCTATTCACTGAGACTGCAGGGGTTAAGTAAAGGCTTCAATGAGTCCGCGTTGCAACGCTTTATCGTTATGCATGGGGCGCCCTATGTGGATCCCGTCGCGGCAAAAGTACAAGGTCTTCTGGGGCGCTCATGGGGTTGCCCTGCAGTACGGGCCGAGATTGCCGAATCCATGATTGACACGCTAAAATTAGGCCAGTTTATTTATGCCTACGGGCCAGGCACCAACCAACTCTTGACCTGCAAAAAAGAAAACCTGTCGTTAGCGCATAATGCAACATTACGTTTTGCGAGCATGTGACTCAGATGCGCAAGGAATGAGCATGGTAGACGCACAACGAATTCAAAGGGTTTTGTGAATCCTACAACTGTATTTTTTAAGGAGCATATATTGTGACGTTCATGCAGAAACTATTTTGGTTTATTGCTCTGGTACTTTTCCCAGCCTCTATCTATATAGCATCCAGTCATTGGGCCCCAGCTCACGTCATCTCCCTCATTCTTGGACTGTACGTGGTGGTTGGTATACATGATTTATGGTTCAGTCCTCACACGCTAAATCGACTGTATCCAGTGGCGGCCTATATGCGTTACGCGCTGGAGTTTATCCGCCCGGAAATTCGCCAATACTTTATCGCCGGCGATACCGAAGAACTGCCCTTCAATAGAGAGGAGCGTGATCTCGTTTACCGCAGAGCGCAGGGGCTGGACGACACCCAACCTTTCGGCACCGCACATGACATCACGCAAGCAGGCTGGTTAGGCGCTGCACACTCGATCGCACCGACCGAGGTGCTCGAGGAATCTAAACGTGTGTTGATTGGTGGCGACCAGTGCACCCAACCCTACAATGCTGCGCGCCTGAATTGCTCCGCCATGAGCTTCGGTGCACTCAGTGCCAACGCCATTATGGCAATCAACAAGGGCGCAAAGCTGGGCGGTTTCTACCATAACACCGGCGAAGGAGGCTTCAGCCCCTATCATCGACAGGGTGGCGACATCGTCTGGCAGATCGGTACTGGCTATTTTGGCTGTCGCTTACCTGATGGCGGATTCGATTCAGAATCATTCAAAGCCTCAGCCACGCTTGACCAGGTCAAGATGATTGAAATAAAAGTATCACAGGGTGCAAAGCCATCTCATGGCGGCGTGCTACCCGCGGCCAAGGTATCGAGCGAAATTGCCCAAATCAGACTGGTCCCTATGGGTGAAGATGTGATCTCACCGCCTGGACACAGAGAGTTCAGCACCCCAAAAGGTCTGCTGAATTTTGTGACTAAACTCAGGGAGTTGAGTGGCGGAAAACCCGTGGGCTTTAAATTGTGCATTGGTCGCAAGTATGAATTTTTAGCCATTTGTAAAGCCATGCTCGAGACCGGCATTACGCCCGACTTCATCACAGTCGATGGCGCCGAGGGAGGCACCGGCGCAGCACCAGTAGAGTTCAGCAATCGACTAGGGGTTCCCTGTCTGGAAGGCACAAACTTCGTGCACAACTGCCTAGTCGGCACGGGCCTGCGTGGAAAAATTCGCATCATTTCGTCGGCAAAGACAGCAACTGGCTTTGACATAGTCACCAAGTTGGCGATTGGCGCTGACGCTGTTAATGCAGCCCGCACCATAATGCTGGCGCTAGGCTGCCTTCAATCTCAGGCCTGCAACACCAACAAATGTCCTACCGGTATCGCCACGCAGGATCCAGTGCGCGGAAAGGCATTGGACGTAGAGAGTCGACACAAGCGGGTTGCCAGTTTTCAGCAGCGCACACTGCGGTCAGCCTTCGAAATCATCGGCGCAATGGGTCTTGACGACCCCAAAAAAATGTTTCCTCATTTGATCTGGCGGCGCGGCGCAAATGGCATCAACCAACATTTTGACGACGTTTTTCCACCTCTTGCAGCGAATGTTTTATTGAGTGATGTTGTGCCAGACGACTGGGCCCGCGACTGGGAATTAGCTTCGGCCGATACGTTTGCGCCTCAGTTGTGAGTGCATTCCTCTGGTGTCATTCTATTTTAGTGTTTAGCGTCTTGGACATTGCATAGGCACTGGCGAGAGAACCTATCAAACGTGACGCGGTGGAGGGGACATTGTTTAATGGGCATTGCGATCAGCGCTCGATGAAAATACCCCTCTAGCTGACTTTTACCACCAGCTTTCCGAAATTTTGACCGGAAAAAAGACCGAGAAATGCCTGTGGCGCATTTTCCAGACCATCGACAATATCCTCTCGGTATTTAATTTTCCCCGCGGCAAGCCAATTGCTCATGTCGCCGATAAAAGCCGGAATACGGTCACGGTAGTTGCTCACAATAAAGCCCTGCATTTTCAGGCTGCGCTGTAGAATAAGCCCTTGAAGCAGCGACATGCGGTCAGGCCCGGAAGGCAACTCGGTCAGATTGTATTGTGAAATCAAACCGCAGATCGGCACCCGTGCAAAATTATTGAGCAGCGGCATGACCGCTTCCCAAGAACTGCCACCCACGTTTTCGAAATAGACATCAACACCATCCGGACAGGCCGTGGCCAACTGAGCTGCCAAATCATCGTCATAGTGACTCACACAGGCGTCGTAACCCAACACGTCTACTGCATAGGCACACTTCTCTTTCGCACCCGCAATACCCACCACACGACAGCCTTTGAGTTTTGCAATTTGGCCTACCACCGAGCCCACCGCTCCGGTTGCGGCAGCCAACACTACCGTGTCCCCAGGTTTAGGTTGGCCAATATCGAGTAATCCTACATATGCGGTCAGCCCTGGCATGCCAAGCACACCCAGTGCGTAAGAGGACGGGACAATACGCGGATCAAGTTTGGTTAAATCACTGCCGTCAGACAACGCATAGTCCTGCCAACCCGCATAGGCCGTTACCAGGTCACCCACCTCAAAAGCAGCATTGTTAGAGCGGGTCACTTGGCTCACCGTGCCCCCGACCATCACGTCACCTAACTCAACTCTGTCCGCGTAACTTTTACCCGCGTTCATCCTGCCTCGCATATAAGGATCCAGCGATAGAAACCGGGTCTGGAGTAGCACCTGACCGTCCTGCGGCACAGGTACGGGTAATGTTTCCAGCTTAAAATCGTCTTTCGTCGGCATACCGACAGGGCGCGCAGCCAGCACAATCCTGCGATTGACCGGAGGCCCAGCTGCTTGGACCGGATTTAGCGCCAGTGCACTCAACGCAGTGAGAGAAGCGAGGGTAAAATTACGGCGATTAAGATCCATGGGGCTGCCTCTTGTTGTTAAATAGCATCAGATTAACCGTAGACCTGTATCGACCGGTTGTCTAGGCTATGGCGAGGATAGCGCATATTCAGTCGGGCAGAAAAGGAATGCAATAGGTCGTCTACAGATCGCCACAAATCCGTAAAATTTAAACCGACTGAAGCATTTAACAAGCGTGGACTAGCATGGGCCTCAGTAAGTTAAGTACACTGTATGACGATATCCGTTGGAGACAATAAACATGTACGATCTAGTAATCCGTAATGCAAACATAGTCGATGGTACGGGCCTACCCGCATTTTCTGGTGACCTCGCCATCAATAATGGCAAGATCGCTGCAGTGGGCGATGTCAAAACCAAAGGCAAAAAAGAAATCGATGCCCAGGGCAAATTGCTGACCCCAGGCTGGGTGGATGTGCACTCTCACATGGACGGACAGGCCACTTGGGACCCCCTTTGCAGCCCCGCTGCGAACCACGGCATTACCACTCTGATCATGGGTAACTGTGGTATTGGTTTTGCGCCCTGCGAGCCCAATGCAGACGCTCAAGGTCGCCTGATCACAGTGGTTGAGGACGTGGAAGACATTCCCGGCGCTGCGCTGCATGAAGGTGTGAAATGGGATTGGGAAACTTTCCCTGAATATCTCGATGCTGTCGAAAAATTCCCGCGCGCCATCGATGTCGGTGCTCAGGTGCCTCACTGTGCTGTAAGAACCTATGTGATGGGTGAACGTGGCGCCAAAAATGAGATAGCAACGCCTGCAGATGTCAGCGCTATGGCAGCCATTGTCAAAGAAGGTATCGAATCCGGTGCTATCGGGTTCACCACATCACGCACCGAACTGCACACCACTGGCGGCGACCAGGCCATGCCGGGAACCTATGCCGACGAAGCTGAGCTACTCGGCATTGGCAAAGTCATTGGCGAACTGGGCGGCAAGGGTATCTTCGGCCTAGTATCTGACTTCCATAACTGGGAGCAGGAAATGGACTGGATGAAGCGGCTGTCGGTCGACAATAACTGCCAGATTAATTTCGTGCTTTTTTTCCGTGAAGAGGCGGACTGGGATCGTGTCCTCAAGCAGCTGGACTACTGTCGCCAGGCCAATGCTGAGGGCGCCCAACTGATTCCTCACGTTGGCGCTCGTCCGGTGAACATCTTGCTTAGCTGGGACGGCACCATCAACCCGTTCAGCTTTCATGCCAACTATGGCCCTCTCTCAGTCATGTCCCATGAGGATCGCTTAGCTGAACTGCAAAAACCTGAAGTCCGCGCTGCCATTGTCGCTGAGGACTTGCCGCTAATGGGCGATTCGTTTATGGATACCATCATCGGCGGCTATGACAAATTGTATCCTTTAGGTAATCCGCCGAACTATGAGCCGGCCCCCGAAGACAGCATTGCAGCCAAAGCGGCAGAGGCTGGCGTGTCTCCGCAAGAATTCTGCTATGACCTGATGATGCAGGACAGCGGAAAAACGGTCGTGTACTTTCCCTGCTTTGGCTACGGCGCGAATGATCTCAGTCGACAGGTTGAACTGCTAGAGGATAGCAGCACCGTTATCTCTCTCGCAGATACCGGTGCGCACTGCGGCGTATTGTGCGACGCCAGCATTCCTACCCAGATGCTCAGCTATTATGTACGTGACCGCGAGCGCGGCCATCGCCTGAAACTCGAAGATGTTGTCAAGATGCAGACCTTTGACACCGCGCGCTGCGTAGGTCTTGAAGATCGCGGTACGCTGGAAGTCGGTATGAAAGCTGACCTTAACTTGATCGACTTCGAGACGTTACAACTGGAATCACCGCAAATTATTTACGACCTCCCTGCGGGCGGACGACGCATGTTCCAAGGTGCAAGTGGATATATCGCCACCATCGTCAATGGTGAGATCATCATGGAGAATGGCAAACACACAGGAGCCGTGCCCGGCGCGCTAATCCGAGGTGCCCAGCCCGCGCCAAAAGCGGCCTAATAGAACGGCTCAATGCTGAATACCAGCGCCAACCTGCGTCTGAACATGACGGGCGCAGAGTTCGACCCGGCTCTTCAGTCCGCACGGTATCGCACCGCTATTATTAGGACAGGGAAACACTCATGCGTAAAACATTGGATTTCTACTTTGACTTCGGCAGCCCCACGGCCTATCTGGCGCACAAGCGGCTCGGTCAATTGGCTGCGCTGTACCCTCTGGATGTGACCTACAAACCAATGCTGCTCGGCGGTGTATTCAAGGCCACCGGCAACACTTCCCCGGTAGCCATTCCGGCAAAGGGGCACTACATGATGGCGCACGATCTACCGCGTTTTGCACATCGCTATGGTGTGGAGTTGAATCCCAACCCCTACTTTCCGATCAACACCCTAAACCTGATGCGGGCTGCCATCGCTGCCCAGCGTCTCGATTGTGCGCAGACCTTTATCAATGCCATGTATGACGCGGTGTGGGTGCAGGGGAAAAACATGGGCGACACAGAAGTCGTCGTAGCCGCGCTGACGGCACATGCACTGGATGCACAGGCGCTGCTGGCCTTGTCCCAAGATCCGGAGGTAAAGACAGAGCTCATCGCCAATACCGAGGCGGCTGTCGCACGCGGCATCTTTGGTACGCCAACATTCTTCATGGAGGACCAGATGTACTTCGGCCAGGACCGCCTGGATTTTGTAGAAGAGGCACTGCGCCACTAGCAACGGGTATTACTTGACCACAACTGGCGCCCTATACCGGGCTTATAAGAGCTTTTGATAATGTTCAGCAGTGAAGCCCCGATACTGCATAAAGCGAGCGCGTCGAGCTTTCTCTTTTATATCACTGGGCGCTAGAGCACCAAATTTCTTAAGTATCACCTCAGACGCGGCAGCGAACCAGTCAACCTGTAACGCTTTCATTGCAGCGGCAACATCAAGGCCTGACGCTCCCCGCTCCCGCAGTTCCTCACGCACGCGCACAGGACCGTAACCGCGACCGATGCGCTGTCGGGCATAACTTTCAGCAAAGCGCAGATTGCTCTGCAGATTCTGACCGGTGAGGCGAGCAATCTGCTCATCAATCATTGAATCATCAGGAAACCGACGTTTCAGTTTATTACGCAGCTCACGCACCGAGTGTTCTCGACGCGCCAACAGGTTCATCGCAGCCAAGCGAACATCCGCTGGCGTTATTTCAGCGCTCGCCGCCTCCTCCGCTTGGTTGCTTTCTAGTGAAGGGTCTTCAGACATGATAGGAACAGGCGCCGAGAGCTGGAGAGAGATAAGCGGGACCTCGGCACCTGTGATAAATGTTCAAAAATAATACTGCGACCAGAGTATCGCTACTTCAGCGCAGTTTCCTCGGTGTTTTCCGCAACATCAGCAGAAATTGCAGCCTTCTCCGGCGTAGTTGGCGTCAGCATTTGCGCGCGGATCTGATCTTCGATTTCACGAGCGACTGCAAGATTGTCGCCTAGGAACTTGGCGGCATTGGCCTTGCCCTGCCCGAGCTTGTCGCCCTTGTAGGCATACCAGGCGCCGGACTTTTCCACCAGGTTCAACTTCACACCCCAGTCGACCACCTCACCCATCCGATAAATACCATGACCATACATGATCTGAAATTCTGCCTGTTTAAAGGGTGGCGACACCTTATTTTTCACCACCTTCACTCGCGTTTCGTTGCCTATTACTTCATCGCCATCCTTGACCGCGCCAATACGGCGAATATCCAGACGTACAGATGAGTAGAACTTCAGAGCATTACCACCGGTGGTGGTTTCCGGACTACCAAACATCACTCCGATTTTCATACGAATCTGGTTGATAAAAATAACCAGACTGTTGGTCTGCTTGATGGCAGCCGTCAACTTTCGCATCGCCTGACTGAGCAACCGCGCCTGCAGACCCACATGAGAAGCACCCATCTCACCTTCGATCTCAGCCTTGGGCGTCAATGCCGCCACTGAATCGATGACCAACACATCAACCGCGCCGGAACGCACCAACATTTCTGCGACTTCCAGTGCCTGTTCGCCTGTGTCAGGCTGAGAGAGAAGCAGTTCATCCATCTGCACACCCAGCTTCTCAGCATAGGCGGGATCTAATGCGTGTTCGGCGTCAATAAAGGCGGCGGTGCCGCCCATCTTCTGGGCCTCGGCAATCACCTGCAGGGTCAATGTTGTCTTACCAGAAGACTCGGGGCCATAAATCTCACAAATACGCCCCCTAGGCAGGCCACCGATGCCCAAAGCAATATCCAACCCCAATGAACCGGTAGAGATGGCAGGAATAGCCACATGCTCCCGGTCTCCCATGCGCATGACAGTGCCTTTACCGAACTGTCGTTCAATCTGGCTCAGTGCTGCGTCCAGTGCTTTTCCCTTGTTAGCGTCCATAGTGGCCTCTCTCATTTTGCGAATACTCAACTGATTCTCGTTTAGTTTACCGGGTTAACTCCGGCCCCGCCTGCGGCAGACCTCGTTTGGCTGCCAGCAAAACTACTGTATATATAATCAGTTGTTTAAAATAGGATTGCAAGCCCTAAAAGTCACTAAATGCGATCATTTGGCAAGCATGAAAATAACCCGCCTGAATAATCGACAGGTCATTTTCTCAGCAATCTATTGTGCTCAGACGGCGCTGTCCGGACTGAAGGTAATACCCGCATCGGGCAGAAGTTCCTGCTCCAAAGACTTCCGGTCCTGCACATCAAGAGCCTGCCAGCTTTCCTTCAACTCCCGCCAGACGCGCACTTGGAAGGTTTTCGCAACAGCGCGGAACGGATGCCCCAGGAGATGTCCGTCGTAAAGCGCACGATGACGATCGAACGCCGCCTCGTTAAACACGGTTTCGCCATCGGCTACAGCGTCTTCGTAAGCCTTTTCGTTCTGCCGCATCAGCGCGACAAACGTACTGGTGATGATGCGCAGCAGGGGTTTCAGGCTTGAGGTCAGTGCTAAACCTGCTCTACCCTGCTCACCCTGTCGGCCGTCGCGGATAGCACATAGCCAGCGAAAGGTGTTCGGCGCCAACAACTCCAGCTGCGCAATAGCCTGCGGGTCAACCAGGTTCATGCCCAGCTGACCGTAGGCGCTGGCATCCGCCAGCGTAAAACGCCCCCCTAACAGATAAGGCTGATTAGCCAGCAGGTGTTCCATGGCTGCCAGATAGCGACGCCATGCCCCGTCCAGCAGCGCGTGCGTCGGTGGAAAACCCGGCCGTGAGGGCGGTGTTCTGTCTCTGGCAACACCCGCGTCGTAACCCTGGGGCGCGACGCTGAACAGGTAGGGGCAGCGCGATATCTGGCGTCGATACAAACGGCGTGCAAGGAGCGGTTCAAAGCCCGGCGGCAATAGTCGACGAAATTCCCGGGCTGTCATCTTACCCATGGGCGTGGTCTGGGCCGAACCCACCCAACGCATGTGGTGCACCATGTATAGGCCAAATTCGTCAAAGGCCTCGTCGATCAATTGGCAAATGAAAGCCAGCCTCGGATCCTGCGGAATCAGCAGGCTCGTCTGACGTCCCGGATCCTGATCCAGGTGGTGCGCCATAGCCGATGAATCATAGTAAAACGTTTTGCCATTGTGTGTATAAAACGGGACCGCAGGGTACTCGTCAAACTCAGCGGACATCGCAGGAAACCGTTGGATTGTGCCGCGGCGCTTTGCCACTTCCAGACGCAGAATCATAGACAGGGCAGACCTGCGACCGGCCTGTTGCGGCCAGCGCTCCCAGTCATGTCCAGTGAAGTCCAGTAGCGACTGCATCTTCAACTGATAAGGTGACGCCGCCAAGCCCCACAGAATACATTTTTTCATGTGTCAACATTTCCCTCCGTTCCGCAAAGGACACTGACATTGTGCACCCGCCGATACCCATGATGTAGCGCACGATCGCACCGCTCGCTCTCTGCAAAATAAGACAAAACCACAGAGCATGCCTATCAGCCCGGTGCTTTTTAACGACCCATTCACGGGAGAGGGCGACACAGTCCGCTTCAAAGAAATACTCTCCGGATTGATGGGGAGCCTGCAAAAGGCAGATAGCTTTAGCCACATATTGGCACACAATAATGTCCGGCATCCGGGGTAACGCTACGCTAATTCAGACTGCAAAAAGTCCAGTGTCGTCGCCATTTTGCTATCACCCACCGTAATCACTGCCGCGTTGAAATCGGTCACCCCGACATCACGCAAGCGAGCGATCTCAGCGCGCAGTGTGGTCTCGTTACCCACTATCGACAGTTCTGCAGGCCCGGAGACACCCTCGCGATCAAGCATGGCACGATATGATGGCAACATGCCGTAAATCTCCAGCGACTTGCCAATGTGCTCCCTGGCCGCGTCGACATCGTCAGTAAGGCAGATAGGCAAACCACAGACAATACGCGGCGCAGGTTTGCCAGCCTCGGTAGCCGCAGCACTGATGATAGGGACGATATGATCCTCGATCGTATTGGGGCCTGTCATCCAGGTGCTGGTACCATCGGCCCAAGTGCCGGCCAGCTTGAGCATCGCAGGGCCAAGCGCTGCCACCAGCAGCGGGACAGCATCTGTATCGGGAGTCTCCAGAGCCAGTTTAGCCGTCAATTGCTCCCCTTCGAATTGCACGCCTTTGCCGTGTAACAGCGGCGTAAGAATCTGCAGATACTCCGACATATGTCGCGCCGGCTTGTCATAGGATAAGCCGTACATGCCCTCGATGACGACCTGGTGGGACAAGCCAATACCCAAGGCAAAGCGACCATCGCAGGCCAGCTGTGTCGTCATGACCTGCTGCGCCAGCGCCGCGGGGTGTCGTGGATACGTTGGCGTTACTGCGGTACCCAGCTCAATGCGTTGCGTTTCCCAACCGGCAATAGCACAGGCCCCGATACCATCCATGCCAAAAATATTTGGCAACCACAGCGTATCAAAGCCTCGCGCTTCAACATCAAGGGCGAAAGCCACAAGGCCAGTGAGCCCAAAACTAGTCTCTGCAGTTGCCCCGGCAAAAATCCCTATACGCATAGTGTTAGCCTTGGTATTGAGTTTGCACGCACTATGCTGTCGCGTTATCTACTGCTGCTTAATGGCCAGCGTCACGTTGACGGTTACCTTGTAGCTGTTTTCTCCCGCAGCAATGGGCACTGACTCTGCCTTGTAATCCATCGCCATCCTGGCCATGGGCATTGGCCGTGAATTATACTGCTGCTCAGAAATCTCCAGAACCTTGCCTATGCGGACACCGGCCGCCTTTGCCAGGGTCTCGGCCTTGGACAGTGCCTCTTGCATAGCTTCTGTTCGCGCCTGCGTTATCGCCGCCGAAGGATCGTCGTTGGCAAACTGGATGCCGCCACCGTCATTGACGCCCAGTGTCACAGACGTATCCAGCACCTCACCCACTCGGCTGATATCTCTGACTCGAACGGTCAACGCATTGCGCACCGTGTAGCCCACCAACTTAGGGGCCTCAGCAGCGCCTGAGCTCTGCCTAGGCGGACTCGTATAGCGCGGCTGAATGTTAAAACTGGACGTCTGCAGATCCCGCTTGGCAATACCCAAAGTGGTCATAGCCGCTAGCACCTTGGTCATGGCGGCAGAGTTAGCGGTCAGCGCTTCACGCGCCGTCAAGGCTTCTCGCATGACACTCAAGTGCAGCACTGCCATATCCGGCGCAATATCAACGCTGCCGGCTCCCGTAACGAGGATACGCGGTGCAGGATCTTCCCCCGCGACGGCCAACTGTCCCCCAACCACGAAGCATGCTGTGATCGCCAGCAGGGCTGCGCCCCTTAACATTACATTATTTTTCACGCTATTCTCCCACTCACTCAGTATTGTAAATGTCATGCCAACGTTAACCAGCCTAACACTTTTATGCTGGGCTCAGGCCACTAAAAACGCCGTCATCAAGACACCAGCGATGCTCGAAACAACAAAACTGCGCGACAAAACTCGCTGATCAATTGTAGACATTTGCACCAGTGGATCGCGACTGACACGGACACGCCGTATCACTGGCCACTCAATAAATGCGGCGAATACCACGCTGGCGATTGCGCCGCCCTGCAGTGCGGCACGACCCCAGCTATCAGCGGGCACCGAAATCCACAGTATACTCAAAGCAAGGATACCACCGACGCTACCAGCAACACTCATAATGAGAAATTGACGCACGCTATTGTGGGTGAAATCCCAATTGTAGAGAAACAGTCCCTGCTTATGCGGAATATCGTAGGCTGCGCCAGAATAACGAGCACCCAAATAGTGAAACCATTCGTGAACCAGCGTTGTCAACGTAATGCCGGCTAGCGCACCGGTAACAACACAAAGCACTGTCGCAATACCCAGCCCAGTAATTGTACTCCAGCTATCGGCGGCAGCGAACAACGACAGAGCGACCACAAATACAAGGGCATGCGTTGACGCCAGTCTTGCCAGACGCATACCGCGTGACTTAGCAGGCGGTGGTGGCGGGGTTTTTGCGGTATCTTCTTTCATCGTTGTATTATCCATTATTCAGCTGTCCTGCGCCTGTGATCCGAGGGAGATCCATCATTGTAACCACACCGGGTCTCGCAGCGCATACCCCGGGCAGAGCATTGACCACCCAGTTGGCTGCGGACGCGTTACCACCGCCAGCCAGGCCAGGCTCGTAGTGATCCTCGCCATGTACACTGACATGCAAGTCAGGGTCGCCACTGATAATCACCTGATGACAACCTCTCCCCTCAGGAGGATACGGCCAGTCGGGGGCACATTCATCGTCGATACGGGTGACGTGCTCGAGGGCATAAAGTGGTTTATCACCGTGATATCCCAACACTTCAAATCGAAACGCGCCCTGAGTGCCCGCCTCAAAAGTCCCCATACCAGGAACCTCTATCGTACGCTGCAGGGGCAAACGCTCGACCTTCACTTCCAGTTTTTCTACCGGCTTGTCTAGCGCCTCACCCACTAAGCGCACCATCGGACCCCACACCATTTCAATCGCGAAATCGTGCAGCATCATCGGCAACGCATCCATCGGGCCACCAAAACCGATCACCTCTCGCACGACGTGTGGCTGATCGTAAAGCGCGTAATTAAAAACCTCCCGGGTGCGGATCTCGCGAATACCCGACACCGCACCACTGAGCACAACAGGAAGCATATCCATAACCCAGCCCGGATCAATCCCGGACACAAACAAGGATGCGCCACTTCGTGTGCACACATCGGTGATGGGCTTAAGAGCATCTTCCGGAGTAGACGCAGGATCCAGATAAGAATAAAAAGCGGTAGAGACTACATTGATACCGGCCTCAAGACAGGCCAACAGATCACTCATAGCCTCGGCAGGGCGTGTGTCCGCTGTGGCGGTATAAACGACAGCATCCGCACCTGCGTCTATCACGCTACGCCAGTTGTCTGTGGCAATCACGCCGGTTGCGCCGACGCCTGCGATCTGCCCCGCATCAACGCCTACTTTGTCCTTACTTGCAACAATCACTCCAACGAGGTCGAGATCACGGTGTGACATTACCGCACGAATCGCTGGTCGTCCGACATTGCCTGTTCCCCACACGATTATTTTCAACGCCATATCAATATTCCTTATCGCTATTATTGAGGCAGTATATAGGATGTAACATCATCCACCGATCACAGCGAAAAAATGTTGAGGCATAGCACAGTGAGTAATACCCCTCTCCAACAATAAGGACCTTGGGGCCTTATGCGACGCCTAGTGAGTCTAGAGTACGAGGGAATGAGAGCGCTAAGACCACTAGTCTTTACTTGGCCTTTCGCCCTGATCTTCTGCCAGCTTCTCAGCCACTTCCTCTGCGGTCTCTGCAGAGTCATTACCTGCCGACACTTCTGTCGCGGGCCAGGGGCTTAGAGGCCATGGCTTGTCGTCGGTACGGAACAGGATATAACGGAGTGTACCGTTAACAACCGTGATCAGAGCGTCAGAGAAATTGGACAGTCGCGGGCCCACGCTACCTTTTATCAGGTAACGGACAACACTGAGCAGCACTAATAACAGTGCCGCATAAACAACCTCAAGATACAATGCTACAGACAAAAGCACGACGAATAAAAGCTTCTCCCAATCTTTTCCCTTGATCGTCTCGGACACACCTTCCTCGCGCGCCGCCTCTACAGTATTTTTTCCATCTTCCTCATTCATATTAATCTATCACCTCTGTTTTATGCATTTTTGCGCCCCTTAGGGGAAGCTCATGCCATTACCGTCGCGCATGAGCCTGAAGTATAAGAGATATTCAGTGTGTGTCGAGAGTCATTAGTGGCCCAAAAAAGAGTCTCCTACTTCCATTTATGGCAAACAACTGGCGCGGTGCCTACTAATAGTCAAGGCCGCCAAAAGCGGCAATTATGGCAACAACGCACAACGCGCCGATGAATTCGCAGGCCTCAATGTTTTCCCTGTGGAGCATTCGTCGCCGCCGTCAGCGCAACGTCACAAAAAGTATTTGAAGTCGTGTTCTTAAGCGATGTTTGCCTTATTATAGCGGCTTGCGGAAAACCGATGCCCTTTAATAGCTAAAGATAATTTCCATTTGAATCAAGATGTTATACATACACCAATGATGCAGCAGTTTCTGCGGATCAAGGCAAATCACCCTCGGGACCTGCTGTTCTATCGCATGGGTGATTTTTACGAACTCTTTTTTGACGATGCAAAACGGGCGGCGGAGTTACTCGACATCACGCTCACAGCACGCGGAACGTCTGCCGGCGAACCCATCCCCATGTGCGGCGTTCCGTATCACGCTGCAGAGAACTATCTTGCGCGACTGGTAAAGGCTGGCATCTCGGTTGCCATCGTTGAGCAAATCGGCGATCCGGCGACCAGCAAAGGGCCTGTAGATCGCCAGGTGGTGCGGGTAGTCACTCCAGGCACCCTGTCTGACGAAGCGCTACTGGACGATAAAGTCGACAACCTGCTACTGGCGATTTCCCAGCATCAAGAGCGTTATGGTATCGCCTACCTCGACCTCAGTACCGGGCGATTTCGGGTGTTGGAAATCAGCGGGGAGGAAGCCCTGACGGGAGAGTTGCAACGGCTAGACCCTGCTGAGACGTTGTACCACGAGTCCATCTATCACCCCGTGATTACCGCACGCCGAGGCGCTCGCAGCCAGCCGGCGTGGGAGTTCGATTCACAAAGCGCCCAGCGCGCACTGAATACCCAATTTCAGACCCACGATTTGCAGGGCTTCGGCTGCGACGACCTCGAACTCGCCATTGGTGCCGCTGGCTGCTTACTACAATATGTAAAGGATACTCAGCGCAGTAACCTGCCGCATATTCGCTCCATTCAGCAGGAAAACCTTGCCGAAAGTGTCATCCTGGACGTCGCTACACGGCGCAATCTTGAAATTGACCTCAACATGACCGGGGGGCACAGCAATACGCTGCTGTCGGTAATGGATAGCTGCGTAACGGCCATGGGAAGCCGGCTTTTGAGACGTTGGCTACACCGACCACTGACCGATATTCAGATACTGCGGCAACGGCATGGCGCAATTCATGCCCTGTGCGAAAACGATGTCTATGAACCTGTACGCAATGCCCTAAAGCCCGTGGGTGACATGGAACGCATTCTCACGCGTGTTGCCCTGCGTTCGGCGCGCCCTAGAGACCTGACGCGAATGCTGAGCTCACTGCAAGCATTACCCGAGGTGCGCGCGGAGCTTTCCCGTCTTACTGCCGAACTTCTTTGCTCACTCAGTGCGCAAACCGGTGACTACCCACAAATGTGTGACTTATTGAGCAGTGCCATTATCGAGAATCCACCCGTTGTGATCCGCGATGGCGGCGTTATCGCAGACGGGTATGATCAAGAGCTCGATAAGCTGCGCCAAATCAGCACCAATGCCGGACAGTTTTTACTGGATATCGAGCAGCGTGAAAGACAGATCACGGGTATCAGCACGTTGAAAGTAGGCTATAACCGGGTGCATGGCTATTACATTGAAATCAGCCGCGCCCAATCTGATCAGGCACCAGCGGAATATATTCGTCGTCAGACGCTAAAAAATGCCGAGCGTTTCATAACCCCAGAGCTTAAAGAATTCGAAGACAAGGCACTGTCCAGTAAAAGTCGCGCGCTGGCGCGAGAAAAGGGCCTCTATGATGAGCTGCTCGAGCGCCTTAATGAACAATTATTGGCCTTACAGAATACTGCTGCCGCAGTCGCCGAGATCGACGTATTAGCGAATCTGGCGGAGCGCGCGGACAACCTCAATTTATGCCAACCACAATTTTGTGACGAGCAGGTATTCGAAGTCATCGCGGGACGGCATTTGGTGGTAGAGCAGGTGCTACAAGAACCGTTTATTGCAAACGATACCCTGCTCAATGAACAGCGGCGCATGTTGCTTATTACCGGACCCAATATGGGAGGAAAATCCACCTACATGCGCCAGAACGCGGTCATAGCCCTGCTCGCTCATATCGGCAGTTACGTGCCCGCCAGTGCCGCAAAACTGGGACCATTAGACCGCATCTTCACGCGCATTGGCTCCTCCGATGACCTAGCGGGAGGCCGCTCTACGTTTATGGTCGAAATGACCGAAACCGCCAATATCCTGCACAATGCTAGCCCTCACAGCCTGGTACTGATGGACGAAGTGGGACGCGGCACTAGCACGTTTGACGGTCTCAGCCTGGCTTGGGCTGCCGCCGTACAGTTGGCCCGCTCCGTAAAAGCTTTTACGCTGTTTTCGACCCACTACTTCGAGCTGACCCGCCTGCCCGAACAGTGCCCGACCATGGCCAATGTGCATCTCGATGCCACCGAGCATCAGGACCATGTGGTGTTTTTGCACAACATCCAGGAGGGACCTGCCAACCGCAGCTTTGGACTGCAGGTCGCAAAACTCGCCGGGATTCCCGCCCCGGTATTACAGGCCGCGCAAGAAAAACTGCTGGAACTAGAGCGTGGTGCCATTTTGGAACAGCAGGCTAACGCCGATTTTAGAGCCCAAGATGATCTATTTAGCGCGCCCCAGCCCCACCCAGTCATCGACTTATTAAAAGCGGTCAATGTCGATGACCTGACCCCCCGCGAGGCCCTAGACACACTCTATGAGCTGAAGACTCACCTGGACTGATCACATCTCGAAATCAATCGAAAATTCAGCCGTACTGAAGATTGTCGCCACCTGCACAGAGCCGCAGAATATCGTCCTACAGCCCTTCATTTCTGAGCGTCCAGCGAGTAAACTAACGCCCCGTAGTTACGATATTATTTTTTAAGAGGCTAGCCAGGAATGACATTTGTTGTAGGAGAGGATTGCATCAACTGCAAGCACACAGACTGTGTTGAAGTCTGTCCGGTCGATTGCTTTTACGAAGGGCCAAATTTTCTGGTGATTCACCCAGACGAATGTATTGATTGCGCACTGTGCGAGCCAGAGTGTCCGGTAGATGCCATATTCTCCGAAGACGAGTTGCCAGAAGATCAGGCAGTGTTTCTGGAACTGAATGCCGAACTGGCAGAGGTCTGGCCCTGCATTACCGAAATGAAAGATGGCCTACCCGACTCAGAGGAATGGGCGGGCAAACCCAATAAACTGGCTTTACTGCAGCGCTAGATCCCAAACCTCCGTTACGCGGCCATGACGGGGGTTTTATTGTAGCGGTCGTCAGCGCTTCATCACATCACTCACAGCGTTAACGAGTGAGCATTTCCTTCGCTAAAATCAAACTTAAAAGCTCGAGCACTCCGTCTATATTCTAGAAAAAATGACTACTCGCAAGGGCGTTAAGCGGATAACAGACTTACCCCTGATGGTTTTCAAAGAACTCAAGCACCAACGGATCGCCCGGCCGCTCTAAATAAGCCACCGCCAGACCTTCATCCCAACGCTTACCCCAGATTACCTCATAACCCAATGAGTCGGCGGCTTTAATCTTTTTCTCTAGATCATCAACAATAAATCGCAGATGGTGCATGCCTTCCCTGCCGGCCTCTAGAAATTCTTTATGCGGGCAACCGCCAGACACCCACTCAATCAGTTCAATCTCCACGTCGCCACTTTTACCAAAGGCGAGACGTATCACGCACTCTTCCTGCACTCCCCGGTAGTCATAGGTCATCGGGCCAGGATCCATGGTAGAAAATGGCCCGAACAATGGCTCATACAATGCAAGTGCCTGCGCCAGATTACCCACAACAAAGCCCACCTGATTGAGGTCAGGCAGATTCAGTCGCTTGCGGATATCTTCGGACATAGTGGCTGTAACCTATATTTTGTCAGACTAACTGCATACTCGCATAAGGTTGGCATGCATCCATTAGTGCGACCTTGCTGGTTTATAGGGAATTCTGATTTAAATTCCTGAGTATAAAATTATTAGGGCCAATGCGTTAAATCTTGGCGCATAAATGATAGAGGACATTGCAAGTAAAGCACTTTAAGGTTTAGCTAAACAGCGATTCGCCACTAAGACCGTGCGCTTCCATGATACCGCGCAATTGCTCGAGCGCTTCAATCTGAACCTGTCGCACACGCTCACGGGTCAATCCAATTTCACGACCCACTTCCTCTAACGTACTGATCTCATAACCGCGCAAACCGAAGCGACGTGAAACGACTTCCTGATGGTTGTCCGGTAATTCTGCCAACCAAACACTAATATGGTCTTGAATATCACTATACTGCAATAGCTCTGAGGGGTCAGACATGTGCGAATCGACAATTGCATCAGCCAGGGTGCCATCCGAACCATTCCCAGACGGCTCATCGATCGAAACAACCCGCTCATTGAGACCCAACATTCGCTCCACATCAGCAACTGGACAATCCAGTAGGCTCGCGACCTCCTCCGCAGACGGCTCATGGTCAAGTTTTTTCCTGAGTTCTCGCGCTGCACGCAGGTAGACGTTTAGTTCCTTCACAACGTGTATCGGCAAGCGTACGGTACGCGCCTGATTCATGATCGCCCGATCTATAGTCTGACGTATCCACCAGGTCGCATAAGTAGAAAAACGAAAACCAAGCTCTGGATCAAACTTTTCAACCGCTTTGATCAAACCCAGGTTACCCTCTTCAATAATATCCAAAAGGGTAAGGCCGCGATTAAAATAACGGCGAGAAATTTTTACCACCAGACGTAAATTGCTTTCGATCATGCGTTGACGACTTGCCTCATCACCACTGATCGCGAGGCGGGAATAATGTTTTTCTTCATCTGCGGTGAGCAGAGGTGTGTAGCCTATTTCATTCAAATATAACTGGGTAGCATCAAATGAATGATCTAATTTGCGGGGACGTTTTTCTTTCGCTGCTTCAAAATCAATATCGGCGGCATCAATCGAAGGTTGAGCCCCCCCTGCCTCAACACCTTCGCTTGCCTGCTCTGCTTTGGATGAATCAACGCGTTGTTTACGTCTGGATTTAATCGATAACGAATTGGCCAACACGGCTTTTTCTAGAACAGGAGCACGCTTCGCGACGGTGCGTGCTGTCGAATCTCCTTCCGAACCTTCGTTTGCTCTATCCATAGCCATGTCGATAGCCCATTATTTTTTCTGGCGGGGTACCAGTATTGCTGCACTACCGTCAACACTAACCTAAGTTAATTGCGGATTGCAATCGCGGACAAAAGCGCTATATAAATTAGTTTTAGCTAGTCTTTCACATTTGCGCACCCGCACACCTAATTTTGCAGTAATCTAACGCCGCGGCAATACTTTTTGCGGGTCAATGGGCCTGCCCTCCTTGCGTATCTCAAAATGCAACTTTACCGTGTCTGTGCCAGAACTGCCCTTCTCAGCAATAATTTCTCCTGCGCTGACAGCCTGGCCCTCGCTAACCAGCAAGCGATCATTGTGCCCGTACGCGCTAAGGTAAACATCGTTGTGCTTGACGATTAGCAGCTCGCCAAACCCAACAATGCCGGTTCCCGCATACACCACTTTACCCGCGGCCACCGCAACAATTGGGTCCCCACGATTGCCGCCAATATCGATTCCCTTATGCACATTTTGCGAGTATCCCCGCGTGACAGGCCCAGATGCCGGCCAGAGCCAGGTCGTAACATTGGCGCCCACATAGGTCTTTGGTTTGGGCTGAGAGGCCGCAGGCATCGGCGAGGCTGTCGGGATTGGCTCGCCGACAATAGGCTTAGCTTGATTGTCTATCAAGGGCACCGGCGCCACTGGCGCGGGCGCCACTGGCACTGGCGAGAATGCGGCCCCGGAAGAGGGAGGTGTATTATCAACAGGCGTCGATCCCTGTGCGGGCATCACAAGAGGGCGGCCAGACTCACGGGGGGAGACCACCTCTCCCAAATTGATTTTCTGACCAGGGTAAATAGTGTACGGCGCAGTAATGCCATTAACCGCCGCGACACTGCGAAAATCCAGACCGTAGCGAAAGGCAATGGAATAAAGTGTATCCCCCTTGTTCACGCTGTAGACCAATTCCAGTGACTCAGTACCCCGATCTTCGATGGGCGCGCGCGTATGACTGCCACAGGCGACAAGGCAGAAAAACACCAAGCTCAGTAGAATTCTTGCTAGCACACACTTCCCTCAACATGGGCTTGACCCACGTTAGTCATGTCTCCAAGAGGCATGTATCAGCCAGACAAGCGCAAACCCCGCTATCATCAGGGATAAACAAAACCACAGTTGAGGGTCTTGTCCGGTATAAACCTGGTAGTCCAAAGGAGAGACAGGGAACTGCTGCGCAGGCTTTAACTGGCCGTGGCTCCCCTCCACCCACTCCAACACACGCTTCCATGGCCATACGACTAACAGAGAACCAAACAGGAACCCTGTCAGTACGGCCATCGTCCCCTGATGAAATCTCTGTAATAACCAATGCAATAGGCGTGAAAAACACAGCAGCCCGCACCCCGCGCCAATAACAAAGACCAGTATAAACACTAAGTCCAGTGATTTAAGCGCCACCAGAGTGGTACTGTACATGCCCAATAACACCAAAATAAAACTGCCCGATATTCCCGGCAATATCATCGCGCAGACCGCAAGAAAGCCCGCCAAAAAAACACCGGCAAGGCCCATTTCCAGACTCATCACCGGCGACAGCGCAATACATACGGCAACTGCACCAGCGGATAACAGACACAGCACTTTAGGCACTGACCAGTTGTCCACTTCACGCAGCAGCACTAGCGCCGAGGCCAGAATCAAACCAAAAAAGAAGGCCCACAGCGGCACCGGGTGATGTTCCAAAACCCAGGACACGAGTTGTGCCAACGAAAAAATACTGGTGGCAATACCCAGCAATAAAGCCAGTAGAAACCTCCCATTGATATGCTGCCAGGCGCCCGTTATATCGAGCCGAGACAGCTTCGCCAGAAACGCGAGGTCGACTGCCCGGAGACTATCGAGCAACTGATCATAAATACCGGTAATGAAAGCGACGGTCCCCCCGGATACTCCAGGCACTATGTCCGCTGCACCCATCAGCAACCCACGCAAGAAAATACCCGCGGATGACAGAGCCATTACTTCTCCTTGCCTGAACACAAAGGCACGAAATAGACAGCCTCGACAATGTCAGTTTCGTAGCCCTCATGAGTGCGGGTCACCACCTGTAAGTGTTGGTATTCGCCCCCCACCGGTATCACCATGCGGCCACCCGTGGACAACTGCAACAGCAAGTCTTCGGGAATTTGCTCCGGAGCGGCAGTCACAAGGATACCGTCAAAGGGTCCGCACTCCTCCCATCCCATCGCTCCATCGGCATGATTCATATGCACATTGCGCAACTTAAGTGTGCGCAAACGCTGGCGTGCCTTTTGCTGCAACGACTTGATACGCTCCACGCTATACACCTCGTCTACCAATTGCGCGAGTATCGCAGTCTGGTAACCAGAGCCAGTGCCGACCTCCAATACCCGAGAACGCGGCCCCGCAGCCAACAGCAATTCCGTCATTCGTGCCACGACATAGGGCTGTGACAATGTCTGCTGAAAACCGATGGGCAAAGCCACATCTTCATAGGCGCGATGCGCCATTGCCTCATCGAGAAATAGGTGGCGCGGCGTTGTGCGCATAACATCCAACACCGCCATATCACTGACACCCTGATCAACCAAGCGTTGTATCAAACGCTCTCGGGTTCTCTGGGAGGTCATTCCGATGCCGTGAAGATCAATCCTATTCACTGACGATACCACTCTCTGTATACCCCTCTTTATAGTGTACGAACTCAGCTAATAGCGCAGTAGCGTAACTGCCAGCACCCAAAGCAAAGTCCAACCGTAAGCTACCATCATCACAAAACTGCCAGCAAAAGTCATCAGGCACCATGCGCGCTGAGCGCCAAGCAAGGTCCAGGCCGGATTCTTCCAGGAAGCCACAAATCGCATGACACTGTGCCAGACACTCCATCTGCAGTTCGTTAAACCCCAACTCTGCCCTGCTCTGACTTCGACCCCACAGCGGCAAACCTGGGTGAATGTCACCGCGGCTCGCTCGGCTACAGATATCATCATTAACCTCATCGCAAGTGAAAAAGCTGCGTGTCCCGTTTAACAAACACACATCACCGGACCGGATCTTATTCCAGTCACCATTTTCTACTCGAACCGCAAGCAATCGGTTAAACACATAGGCGCGAAGAGCAGAGAAATACAGACTGCGCTTTTCGCGCGAGATCCTGCGGCCGCTTTGCATCCAACGCTGCGCCTGCTCAAGTGTCGAACCATTGCGTCCAAAACGCTGCTCGCCAAAATAGTTGGGAACACCTTCATCGCGCAGTGTCTGCAGCCGCTGCTCTAGAGCAACTCTATCTCCGATCAACTCACGCAATACCAGCGTAAAGTGATTGGCGCGGTGCACGCCGCGCCTGAGCTTGCGCAAGTGGCGAGAAACCTCCAACACCTTCACATCACCATCGGATTCCAGAGATCCCCAGTTAGGCTCAGCGCGCCCTGCCATACCAACACTGAACCACTGCCGGGTAACCGCGTTGCGATCCTTGAGACCGCTGAGACCAATATCACGCTGTGCTACGCCGCTGAGCTCAGACACGCGTTGCAATAGCTGCATGCTGTTGAGCTGGCGCTTCTGCAGGTACAGAAAACTGTGCTCGCCGTCACCCGATAGCTCAAAGCCCAGCCGTTCATTGACGCAAAAATCTTCTGGCCTGCAGCGGATAAGGGCGCTGCCGGAAGACAAACCCCATGCCCGGGGCCATGGCGTGATCATCCAGTGGGGATCTGCAGAAGCACTACTGCGTGGGCTGCAATACCCTCCTTGCGACCGGTAAAACCCAAGCCTTCGGTGGTCGTAGCCTTTACATTGACTTGCCCGAGGCTCGCCGCCATATCAGCGACCAAATTCTCGCGCATACCCTGAATGTGGGGCGCCATGCGCGGCGATTGGGCAATGATCGTGGCATCGAGATTGCCCAGCACCCAGCCTGACTGATGCACTAACTGCATCACCCGGCCTAATAAAAGGCGACTGTCGATACCGGCATTGGCTGGGTCCGTATCAGGAAAATGTTGCCCAATATCGCCCTGACCCATCGCACCCAATAGTGCATCGCAGATTGCATGAATCAGCACATCGCCATCAGAGTGCGCCACCAGGCCGCGATCATGCGCTATATGCACACCACCGAGCACCAGCGTCTCTCCGTCTCCAAAGCCGTGTACATCGTAGCCATGGCCTATACGCATTGATGACCGCTCCCTATTTTACGACTCACGCCAAACCACTCCATTTTGCGTTTGCAGATACCAGTCGGCCAATGGCAGATCAGCCGGCACGGTAACCTTTAGGTTACCCGCTGACCCGGCTACTAATTGTACCGGATATCCAGCCATCTCCATGGCGGAGGCTTCATCAGTCACCGCCAGGCCCTGGGTCTGCGCCTGCTGCAACGCCTCGCGCAACTCATCAAGACGAAACATCTGTGGCGTTTGGGCCCGCCACAAAGTGGCACGATCCAATGTGCGCAAAACTCGCGCGTCCGCTGAAGCTTGTTTCACCGTATCGACTATTTGTTCCGCCAGTATCCCGCCAGTCTCATTCGCGATCACGGTCGCTATCAATCTCATAATATCGTGCGTTTGCAGACAGGGCCGCGCCGCATCGTGGACCAGAACCCAGTCGCGCAGAGCCGCCTGGGACATCAGGGCATCAAGCCCCGCCAAAACAGAACCGTTGCGCTGCTCGGCACCAGAGACCATTTGTATTCGCGGATCCTGAAATATAGGCATTCCTGCCGCTCGGGTATCGTCAGCGTGCAGCGCCACAATGATTCCCAAGATTTGCTCACAATTGAGCAAGGCACGCAAACTGTGTTCGAGTAAAGTGGCGCCAGCCACAGCCATATATTGTTTCGGAATCTCTGCGCCCATGCGACTGCCGATACCGGCAGCGGGCAGGACCGCCCAGCAGCGCGCCTCGGCTTTACGCGTCATTTGCCGTCCGGAGCAGCATTGGGAGGACTGTCGACGACTTGATAAAATGTCTCACCTTCGCGTATCAATCCCAGCTGCTCCCGAGCGCGCTGTTCAACGCCGTTGTTGCCACTTTGTAACTCCAGCACTTCACGGTCCAGCACCGAATTGCGCGCCTGCAGTTCACTATTAATCAGCGTCTGCTCCTCAACCTGAAGCTCCAGTCGATGTTGCTCAGCCAGACTGCCCTCAGCAAACCAAAGTCGGTACTGCAGTGCACCCAGCACCACTAACAGAGACAGAAGTAGCCAACGCAAAACTAGGCCCTCACTGGCGAAAAAATTCTGCTAGGCCGCGATAGGGTGCGCCACCGGCCAGCTCCGCTTCGATACGCAAAAGGCGGTTGTACTTGGCTACCCGGTCGGAGCGACACAACGAGCCTGTTTTAATTTGGCCGGCGGCAGTGGCGACCGCCAGATCGGCAATAGTCGTATCTTCAGTCTCGCCACTGCGATGGGAAATCACCGCAGTATACCCAGCCGCCTTCGCCATAGCGATGGCATCAAGCGTCTCAGACAGACTACCAATCTGGTTAAACTTGATCAGGATAGAGTTCGCGACACCCTTCTCGATACCCTCCTTGAGTATCTTGGTATTGGTGACAAACAGGTCGTCTCCCACCAACTGTACCTTGTCACCAATCTTATCGGTCAGCATTTTCCAGCCATCCCAGTCAGATTCATCGAGACCGTCCTCTATCGAAATAATAGGGTGGCTGTGCGCAAGGTTTGCCAGATAATCAGTAAAGCCTTCACTGTTAAACTGTTTGCCCTCACCCGATAAATCGTAGACGCCATCGCGATAAAACTCGGAAGCTGCGCAGTCCAGCGCGAGGGTAATATCGGTGCCTAATTTGTATCCGGCCTTCTCGACCGCCTCGGCAATCACCTCAAGGGCCACCTCGTTCGATGGCAGGTTTGGTGCAAACCCGCCCTCATCTCCCACCGCTGTGCTCAAGCCACGCGCCGACAACACTTTTTTCAACTGATGGAAAATTTCTGCACCCGCGCGCAGTCCCTCAGCAAAACTGGGCGCAGCCACTGGCTGCACCATAAATTCCTGTATATCGATATTGTTGTCCGCGTGCTCACCACCATTTAAGATGTTCATCATCGGTACCGGCATCGTAAAGCCAGAGGTCCCATTGATATCAGCAATGTGCTGGTACAGAGGAATCCTCCGAGACAGTGCAGCAGCCTTTGCGGCAGCCAGAGAAACGGCAAGAATCGCGTTGGCGCCAAACGTGGCTTTGTTGTCAGTTCCGTCCGCCTCAATCATGGCCGCATCCAGCTCGCGCTGGGCGTCCGCATCACGCCCCAACAAAAGCGACTTAATGGGGCCATTCACATGACCGACAGCATTGAGCACGCCCTTGCCGCCATATCGAGCAGCATCGCCGTCACGCAGTTCCAGCGCTTCACGCGAACCAGTAGAAGCGCCGGAGGGTGCAAAGGCGGCACCTACCTCACCCGATTTTAGCGTTACTTCCGCCATCACGGTGGGGTTTCCTCGGGAATCCATGACCTCAAAGGCCTGAATGTTGGTGATCGATGTCATGCCGTCAAACTCCGTAATTACTAGTCAATTTCCAGTGGAGGCAGTGATTTCACGAGGTCATCTACCGCTTTCACCTGCGCCAGAAACGGTTCCAACTGTGCGAGAGGAAGCGCACTTGGACCATCACAGCGCGCCTTGTCCGGATCGGGGTGAGCCTCGAGGAACAAGCCGGCTAATCCGAGTGCCATGCCGGAGCGCGCCAGCTCCACCACCTGCCCCCGACGACCGCCGGAAGCAGCTCCCCCGGTGTCCCGGCACTGCAGTGCATGAGTGACGTCAAAAATCAGAGGGGCATTTCCACAACTCTGCTTCATGACACCGAAACCCAGCATATCCACCACCAGATTGTCATAACCAAAGTTACTTCCGCGCTCGCACAACATGACACGGGTATTGCCGCACTCGGCAAATTTTTCCACGATATTGGCCATTTGTGCAGGGCTGAGAAACTGCGGCTTTTTGATATTGATCACCGCGCCCGTCGCCGCCATGGCGGCCACCAGATCAGTCTGACGCGCCAGAAATGCAGGGAGCTGAATAATATCGCACACCTGCGCAGTGGGTGCCGCCTGCTCCGGAGTATGCACGTCGGTAATGACGGGGACGTTGAAGGTTGATTTCACCTCGGCCAGAATTGACAAGCCTTCGTCGAGACCCGGACCCCGAAATGAGTGAATGGAGGAGCGGTTAGCCTTGTCAAAAGAGGCTTTGAAGACATAGGGAATGCCGAGTTTATTGCACACTTCAACATAGTGCTCGGCCACTCGCAGGGCAAAGTCCCTACTTTCCAGTACATTGACGCCGCCCAGCAATACGAACGGGGCGGTATTGTCGATACGCACTGTTCCAAGAGAAATGCTCTTATCCGTCACGGCCCGCTCTCTCTATCAGTTTTGGTTGTCGGCCTTAACCCGGGAGTGGGCAATGGCCGCTTCGATGTAACTGGTGAACAGTGGGTGTCCGCCACGGGGCCGAGACGTAAACTCAGGGTGGAACTGACAGGCAATAAACCAGGGGTGAGCAGGCAACTCGACTATTTCTACTAGAGAACGGTCATCAGACCAACCTGCTACACGCATTCCAGCAGCCTGCAACTGACCCACATAATTGTTATTCACCTCATAACGGTGGCGATGGCGCTCCGCTATCAGTTCGGTGCCGTAAATTTCGCGCACCTTACTGCCCTCTTCCAGATGGCAAGGCTGCGCACCCAGACGCATGGTGCCACCGAGGTCTGAAGACTCATCGCGCTGCACTGCGCTGCCATCGGCTTCCATCCACTCTGTAATCAGAGCCACAATAGGATGCGGGGTAGACAGATTCATTTCAGAAGAATCAGCGCCCTCAAGACCACAAACGTTACGCGCGTATTCTATCAATGCGACGTGCATACCCAGACAAATACCCAGAAAAGGAATATTGTGTTCCCGCGCATACCGCACAGCCGTGATCTTGCCTTCCACGCCACGATCTCCGAAACCGCCCGGCACTAGAATGGCATCGACTCCATGAAGCGCATCGGTACCATTGTGCTCAATGTCTTCGGCGTCGAAATACTCGATCTTGACATCAGTCAACGTCTGCAACCCGGCATGAGCAAGCGCTTCGTTGAGTGATTTATAGGCGTCTTGCAAATCAACATACTTACCCACCATAGCCACTCTCACCCGGCCACTGCTGCCGGCAAGTTCGCGCTCGACAACATCGTCCCAGTCGGACAAATCTGCTTCAGGTTTAGCGTCGATACCAAAACGCTCCACAACAAACCGGTCCAGACCAAAATCTCGCAGCATGCCAGGAATTTTGTAAATTGAGTCCATATCCAGCAGCGGAATAACGGCACGCTCTTCCACGTTAGTGAACAGAGAAATCTTCTTTCGTGCGCTCTCCCCTATCTCAACAGAGCATCGGCATAACAAGATGTCCGGCTGCAAACCTATGGAGCGCAGTTCCTTAACCGAGTGTTGAGTGGGCTTGGTTTTAATCTCGCCGGCCGTGGCAATATAAGGCACCAGCGTGAGGTGCATCAGCAATGCGTGACTGGGACCCATTTCCAGCTTGAGTTGCCTGGCAGCCTCCAGAAAAGGCAGGCCCTCAATGTCGCCCACAGTGCCGCCAATCTCAACCACAGCGATATCTGCGTCGCCCGCGCCCAGCACAACACGACGCTTAATCTCATCTGTAATATGGGGGATGACCTGCACCGTGCCGCCCAGATAGTCTCCGCGACGCTCCGCACGCAGTACTGAATTATAAACCCTGCCGGTAGTGAAGTTATTGGTCCGCTTCATCACCGTATGGGTGAATCGTTCGTAATGGCCCAGATCTAAGTCGGTCTCTGCCCCATCCTCGGTGACAAATACCTCACCATGCTGGAACGGGCTCATGGTGCCGGGATCGACGTTAATGTAAGGATCGAGCTTGAGCAGCGTCACCTTAATACCCCGCGCCTCGAGCACTGCAGCCAGTGACGCAGCTGCGATACCCTTGCCAAGAGACGACACTACCCCACCTGTGACGAAAATATAACGCGCCATGACATGCCCATATTGATGGTGTATTTACGAACACAAGACATAATATCCAGTGTCCATTGGGGGTTCGATTACTGGCGCAAGTCCTGCAAAAGATGGGAACCTAAGATACCAGAAAGGCTGGGCCAGCTCAATCAGAACTGGCGCTAGCGGACCGTTCCCAGCGCACCAGCCAGAGAGATTCACTGCCCTGAGCAACCTCCTGCCATCGGTCGGACTCACACCTGCCCAAATCACCCACCGCCACTAGCTCGTTCCCCAGATAGAGCAAAGGCACTCGGCCGCGCCACCAGGGAGGCACTTTCCACGCCTGCATTAGCCCCTTAAGGCTGCGACTACCGGCCCGACCCGGCAAACAGCAGCGCTCCCCGCCCTGACGCCAGCTCAGTGTGAGCTGCTCCTCAGGCATCAGCCGCAGGCCATCACCGTCTGATCGCACCAGACTGACGGTGCCTACTCCGGGGACTTTCACACTCGCACCAGGCGCCAGCGCAAACGATGATGCCGCCGGAGGTGCCGAGAGATCAGGCAATCGGTATACAGCATCATGATAACGTTGCAGGCCATAGGATCCGCAGACCAGTCTCGGATTGCCGTCTACAGCAGTCACTCGCAACTGGCGCAGAAACTCGTCCACCGCGGCGCGGTCTGGCGCCTGATACTCGGCCGCCCTCAACCATGCCCGCAGCAGCGCCGCCGCGATATCCTCTGACGCATCAACCAACTGCGCTAACAGCAAGCCAGGGTCACCCAGCTCACTATAGACCGTTTCCGGTACACCGAGATTCTGCGCCAGCGTGCTAGAGGCTGTCGCCATGTGCTCGCTGGCACGGGTGACGGACCGTCGATACGCGGGCCAGCGCTTAGCTAGAAGCGGTAGCACCTCTTCACGCAAAAAATTGCGGTCCATCGCGGTATCGTGATTGGAGGGGTCTCGCACGTATTCAAGATCGTGGTCGGCAGCATACTGTTCTATCTCGCTGCGACCATAGGCTAGCAGAGGACGCACCAGCTGAGCCTGCCCTAGGTTGCGCGCGCGAGGCATCCCGGCCAGCCCTTCTACCCCTGCTCCACGCAGTAAACGCAAAAAAAAAGTCTCCACCTGATCATCAAGGTGATGGCCCAAAAACAGTACCGTATCTGCCGGCAGCAGATCCTCAAAGGCACTGTAGCGCGCGCCCCTAGCAGCGGCTTCAGCACTGCCACCCGATGGCACTGCCACCGTACGACTGATCAGTGGTATCGCAAGCCGATGACATAAGCCTGCACAATGAAGCTCCCAGTCGGGTGCCGCTGGCTGCATGCCATGATTAATATGAATGGCACTCAACCCCGGCGCTGAGGGATTGGCCGCACGCCAATTGTGCAGCAAATGCAGCAGCACAGTGGAATCTGCACCACCACTCAAACCCACATACCAGTGGGGGGCTGTGACTAAGCCGGTTAGCGGGCTATCGAGTTCGGCAAAATGGAGCAATCCCGCCTAGTTTCCGTAAGACATGAGTCGCTGATAGCGTTTGTCGAGCAACTCTTCTATCGGCATCTCCTGCAGGGTGTCCAACTGCGTCAGGATGTGTTCCTTGATCCGCTCAGCCATCAGGTCAACATCCCGGTGTGCACCGCCAAGAGGCTCAGGAATCGTGGCATCAACAATGCCCAGGTCCTGCAGGATCTTGGAAGTAACGCCCATTGCTTCAGCCGCATCCGGCGCATTGGCCGTATTCT
Source organism: Halioglobus sp. Uisw_031 (assembly GCF_047729875.1). Taxonomy (NCBI): domain Bacteria; kingdom Pseudomonadati; phylum Pseudomonadota; class Gammaproteobacteria; order Cellvibrionales; family Halieaceae; genus Halioglobus; species Halioglobus sp. Uisw_031. Next base: position 2,570,815 of record NZ_CP159826.1, read on the forward strand.
TCCAGATGATATTGGCACAACCCTCTGGGGAAATAACAAAATACGTCGAGTATTGCAGCATCGCCAAATGGTCGCCCACGCCAATCCCCAGGGCACCACCGGAACTGCCCTCGCCAATCACAATGCAGATAACAGGTGTCGACAAACGCGACATCACCGCCAAATTCTGGGCGATAGATTCGCTGATACCGCGCTCCTCGGAGTCAATACCAGGGTATGCTCCAGGCGTATCTATCAAGGTAACAACTGGAACTTTGTACCGCTCAGCCAGCTCCATCAGGCGCAGGGCCTTGCGGTACCCCTCTGGTTTTGGCATGCCAAAATTACGCATGACCTTATCCTTCACCGCCCGCCCCTTCTCCTGACCAATCACCATCACCGGACGGCCATCGATGCGGGCAAGACCCCCAACAATCGCGCTGTCATCGGCGAAGTGGCGGTCGCCGTGCAATTCATCGAACTCGGTAAAGATACGCGGGATATAATCAAGCGTGTAGGGGCGCTGCGGGTGGCGCGCCACTTTGACGATATCCCAGGAACTCAGGTTAGAATAGATTTTCTCCGTGAGCTTGGTGCTTTTATCCCTCAGATTCTCTATCTCGGAGCCGATATTGATCTCGTTATCCGAGCCCACCAGTCGCAACTCTTCGATCTTAACTTCCAGCTCGGCAATCGGCTGCTCAAAGTCCAGGTAATTGGGGTTCATCTGCGGGCATTCTCGACTGGCTGAGTGAACGCACAGTGTACAAAATTAATGCGTCCCAGACCAATACGAGATTCACTTTGGCATCGAGATAACCGCTTCGTGCCAGACAGCCACAGGCGACATAGCACAATACAGCAAGATCAGGTCACCGGATGACCCTCGCTGGAGAGAGTGAATGCTTCGCTACAGCGGTTGCTGTAAGCTGTTCGACTGCGGCCGCTCAGGGGTTTGCTCTCGAAAAGAGGGGCGCAATACAATCACAGGCAGACCAAACAGCCCTTTGACCAGCACGCTACTTGTTTGAATGAGACACAATGCAGGAACTACCCCCCTATCTTGTTCCCCACAGCACAGAAGAAATCGTCATTTTGTATGCAGACGACGATCTTCTGTTGGTGCGAAAACCCCATCTCCTGCTCAGCATCCCGGGCCGCCATCCCCTGAACAAGGACTGCCTCATCACCCGACTTCAGGAACGCTACCCCACCGCAAGCATCGTGCATCGTCTGGATTTGGATACCTCAGGAATCATGGTAATACCCCTTAACAAGCCGGCTCATGTTCACATCAGCCGCCAATTTCAGCAACGCGAGGTCAAAAAGGCCTACCACGCTGTCGTGTTCGATGTGGTGGAGCAGGATGAAGGCCAAGTGAATCTGCCGATTACCAGCGACTGGGAGCGACGCCCGCTGCAAAAAATCTGCTACGAGCGCGGCAGGTCTGCCTTGACCCACTATCAGGTCTTGGAGCGCGGCGGTGACCGCAGCAGAATGTTGCTGAAACCCGTGACCGGGCGCTCACACCAGCTGCGCATCCATATGCGAGAACTAGGCCACCCCATTCTGGGCTGCGATATGTACGCACACGCCACGGCATTAGACATGGCCGATCGGCTGATGCTCAATGCTAGCGTGCTGGAATTCACCCACCCCACCAGCGGCAAGTGGCTGCGCGGCGACTGCCCCCCCGATTTTTAAGGCGTTTATAGCAGCAGTGGATGATCGGAGGGTAGTTGCCTGGACATCCACAACGCCAATTTATGTTTCATATTGGGTTCGGTGTCCTGACCCTTAGCAAGCGGCTGAATAAGCTTGTCGTGCACTAGCAAGCGATAAAGGTAGGTGACTTTTTCCTTTGCTGAGTCAGTTTCCTCGAATTGGCCCACGCCGCGTTTTTTAGCATACACCGCGCCGACACGCAGGGCTTGGACCACCAGTTCAGCTTCATGCTTTAGCTTCTGCATACCGTCCTCCGGCGTTGATTACAAATACGTACACCAATCACTCCGGCTACCAGGGTAAAAAGTGACGTTGTGCTTTTCTATGAGCGCCAGTGAAAAAAATTTAACGCAAGCAGCCACTTCAGAACCGCAGTAAACAACACGTTTCTCCGCGTCCAACGCCTCCCCCAGTGTGCCTTCAACCTTCGTTCCAATAGGAACATCCAAGCTGGCATTGTGGCTAAGCCCTCTACTGTTCAGACTACCCGATTGGTTGGCTAAAGGCTTACTCGTGCTCTGATGACTGGTGTCTATAGAAGCATGCACACTATCAAATTGGAATAGATTGGGGTCTATGAAAACGCTTAGCAACCTTGAGGCCCACTGTGGCGACTGGCGATCATGGCAGGACTGCTGTCTCTAGTGGCCATCAGGAAGCTGCGTAAAGCCTGAGCCCTCTCAAGCCCGCCTAGTGTGGGTTTTTTGTTGTCTATTAGCCCTATTACACAAGAGCCAGCGTGGTATAGTCTGCTCAATTCAATAGTGAACGAGACGCTTCTAATGACTAATGCTTCAACAGCCCTAAAACGCCATCTACTCGCTCCTGCAATATTAATGCTCTCAATGCCCCTGTCGGGCAGTGTGTTAGCACAGGTGGCACAAGACAGCAGCACCAAAGACCCTGTTGAGATGGAGGTCAATCTCAAAGACGTGGTGAAGTTCAACTGGGGCTTCCAAGGGGCCACACAAGGCGCAGGCACACCTAACCAAGCAGGTCTTGGCTTCTTCCTACCCATGATGGTGAGCGATAACGGCGTGCTGTTCTTGGACGTCCTTGCCAATGCCAACTTTGCAGACTTCGGCGACTACTCCAGCATCATTAACACAGAAGTGGATGGCACCACGCTATCGACCTCGACACGCATAGGGTATCGCTGGCTCACCGATGACAGTGCTTGGATGTTGGGTGTGAATGGCGGCTATGACACGCGTGAGATGGCAACAGGGTCTGCTGATACGGGTGTGCCAGTGACCAACTCGCAAGAGGTTGATTTCCAGCAGGTGGCTTTCGGCATAGAGGCGGTTTCGGATACGTGGAATGTCAATGTCTATGCGCTGGTTCCCGTTGATGACACAGAATACCGACTCAACAGTGTCTATGACGGTGGGTCCTTGGATACCTACGGTGTCGATGTGGGCTACAGCATTACGCCTGAGTTCCAAACCTCCGTTGGTTACTACTACCAAAAAGGCGACCTTGGATATGCTGACGGCTCGGGTGTGCAAGGACGCGTGGCTTACAACATCGGTAGTGGTTTCAGCATCGGCACCAACCTGTCTTACGACGATGCCTTCGACGGACGAGTATCGGCGGATATCCTTTATCGTTTTGCAACGCCCGAAGCCCCAAAGGCACCCGTCAAAAAAGCGTGGAACGCCCCCACGATAAAAGGGCTTACCGATGCCGTCGATAATCGCGGTGTCCGAGTTCACGATAGTTGGGACGATTGCAGTAGCACTTTTACTGTTTTTAATAGTGCTTGTTAGTAAAAGTGTTAGTTGCTAGGCGCACCTTAACCTCAAGCTAGCACTTGAAAAAAGAGTCACGTCCGCTCTTATAGTGGGCGGGCTTTATCCGTTATGTTGAGTGTGTTTATGACGTACAGCCAAAACCGTTGAAAGCGGTTGCGTTCATCAATCAAACCTCGCAATTCGCTACGATGCCAGTGAACCCACCTTTAACAGCGGCTCCTTCGGGAGCCGTTTTGCTGGCAGGCGCTCTGACGCTCGTGGTTTATAGTTGGCAAGGTAGTTAGCCGAAGCACACCAGCGTACGCGCCATATTCCCCTATATATTCATTGTAGGTCTTAAGTATCCTCAAACTAAAAGATAGCGACCACCTAGCACTTCAGTCGACCACCACAACACACTCCAAGCCCGCACATGTCTGCGCCGGACAAAGAAACGAAATACTGGATCAATGCGCTGTGGTAAAAGCCAGGACGATGACGAAGCGAGAAGGACACAACCTGCGCTGGCTCTTGTGTAATAGGACTAATCCACAACAAAAAATCCGCACTATGCGGGCTTAGGCCGACTTTAGTTCCTAAAACGCTAAGAACTTGCCAAAACCATATCGCGGTTTGCCCATTAATAGTCACGCAATCATCTGTCCGCAACAGCATTGCTCACGGCCCTTTTGTTTACCCTATACTTTGACCTATACTCGCACCGTGTTAAGACAATTTTCAATGTTGTTATTGGGGCTGCTTATTCTCTCAGGCACCGCGTCGGTGATGGGACAAACCGCACCCACTGGCAAAAGTGGGCCTGCCATTCAAGTCCCCGGCGAGAAAGCCGCTCCTCCCACTAAGACCAACGATGAGCACCCCTGGTCGATTGCCGAGCAGCTCCCCGGCACGGCTTCCCCTCGCGATGTCGTTGAACCCGAGCAGCTCGACAGTCCCCGTAGCCTGATGTGGAGCTTAGCCCGCACGCTTGATGCCTACCGAGAGGCATTGATCGCTGGCGGCCGGACCTATAGCACCTACGAACATCTAGACTGGATTCAGTATCGACTTGCACAGTGCTTTGACCTCTCCGATGTCGCGCCGGAGTTCCAACTCGCCACTGCAACTGACGCCGCTGTGCTGCTGCGGGGAATACTGCTCCGCGTACCCATGGCCGACTGGGATACGATTCCCGACGCAAAGATGATTTCCGATATGCCACTGGATCAACGACCGACCCGCTTTCGATTCAAGAACGTACCGATTGAGCTGATCCAGTTAGAGTCTGGCGACCGCTCTGGAGAATGGGTTATCTCTCAGGAAACACGGGAGATGGCCAGTGATGCCTATAAGCGCATGGCCCACCTTGACCCAATCGGCGGCACACTGGGGAAAAGCCTGCACCGCCTTCACTTCTTCGAGCCGGGTTGGCTGATCCCCTCTGCCTTGGTCAATAATCTGCCTATTTGGACAGGACATGAGGTTTTTGGACAGGCCATTTGGCAGTGGACGACGACCTTCATAGCCATTCTTATCGTAGGGGGAGGCCTTGTGCTCGTCTTCGTCATCATGAGACGCACGCTCAAGCGGCCGATCACGCTTACCGGACGGATCGTCCATTTCCTATACCTTGTGCTAACTGGGTGCGGCGCAGCGGCGTTCGTGGACTTTCTGCAGTACCATGTTTTTTTGAACGGCATGGTGCTCGAAATCTTCATCTTCGCCGGCTCGACCATCATGATGTTCGCTTTCATGCTGGCGATCCTTTCGCTGGGGGTTATAGCCGCTGAGATGGTCATCGCCTCACCCCGCATTGGTCCCCGAAGCCTCGATGCCGCCCTGATCCGGGTTGCGGGTCGCTCGATTTCGATCATCCTTGCCGCTTTTGTATTCTTCAAAATTCTAGCTCAGCTCGGATTTAGCGCCAGCACGCTGTTGGCCGGAGCCGGCGTCACCGGGCTGGCCATCGCCCTCGCCGCTCAAGATACACTGAAGAACTTTTTCGCCAGCTTAACTTTGCTGCTGGAACGCCCGTTTCGTGAAGGGGACTGGGTTCGCATCGGCGAGGATGTTGGGAGCGTAGAATCCATCGGTCTCCGCTCGACCTGCATGCGCATCAGCGACGGCAATCTCATTTACATGCCCAACGAATTAGTAGCCCATGGCCGCCTCGAAAACATCTCACGCAGGCCCCATATCCGCTGCGAGATCTCTATCAGCGTCACCTATGCTACAACACCGATCCAAATGAAACGTGCCGTCGAGATCATTCGGAAGATCCTCGATGAGAAAACCACTGCCCCCTTCGAGTTCGAGCCGAGAGTGCACTTCGCCGACTTTGGAGATTCTGCACTATTAATCAACTGCACCTACTGGGATATTACCACCCACTACTCACAAAGTCTGGCCATCTCTCATGATGTCAATCTGGCGATCCTAGAGCAGTTTACGGCCGAGAATATCGACTTTGCATTCCCGACCATGACGATCAATGGCATTTATAACGCCTTTCTACCCGGTCTAGAAAGCAGCGAAGCGCCGACGCCGTAAACGAGCGTCTACAGGCTAATAACTTCAGGGCAAAAGACTGACCCGCTGGCTCTTTTATTTCGTCAAGTATAGGAAGTATTAATACCCCCTCACTTTGCTCAATCTACTACAAGGTCCCGGCTACTGATAATCGTAAAAGCAGGACGATGATCGGAAGAAAAATATACAACCTGCAATTAGCAGGCTACACTGGAGAAGTAACTGGCAGACAAATCAAGTGCCTGACTTCGACAATGCATCGGTTGGTCAGCGGGCTACTGAGCCACAGAGAAAATCCGTCCGGAGTACATGCAAATGTTCTATACTTTTCATTTATTTCTTTGTCAAAATGGATACGCAAAAATGAACATGTCTAAGATCGTTTCTTATCTGGTTGCAGTTGCATTGGTGAGTCTGCAGGTTAGTTCTGCAGGCGCATGTACTTTTATTACACTGACAGGCGCTGATGGCACTGTAGTTGCATCACGAACTATGGAGTGGGGTGCGTTTGATTTATCGCCGGAGATGACATTTGTGCCATCAGGCACTGCCTTCTCTGCAATGACAATGCCGGATAGGCAGGACGGCGCTGAGTGGGTTGCGAAATATAATATTGTCGGTGTCACCTTACTGGGTCAGATGCTTTTTGGTGACGGTGTTAACTCCGAGGGATTGAATGTTTCATTGCTCTACTTACCGGGGTTCGCTGAATATCAGGCTTATGAACCTGACAAGGCTTCGATCTCGCTAGCTCCTGTCGACGTTTCGGGCTTTATTTTGGGTCATTTCGCAACGGTTGCAGAAGTCAGGGAAGGGCTTAAGACTATCAGGGTTGTACCGATCGTCACCCCTGAACTGGGTGAGGCAGCGCCAGTGCATTTCTCAGTCACCGACAAAAGTGGTGACCAGATCGTTATTGAATATGTAGATGGCGCTCTCAGTGTGTACGACAAGACATTGGGTGTTCTGACGAATTCGCCGCCCTATGACTGGCATATCAATAACGCACGTAACTACGTGAACATGCGTGCTGACGCCTGGCCGTCGAGAGATGTCAACGGTATAGATATCGCTCCGATGGGCTACGGCAGCGGCTTGATCGGGTTGCCTGGTGATTTTACCCCTCCATCACGGTTTATCCGCGCGCTGGCTTGGACGCAAACAGCACGGCACACTTCGGGTGGCGAAGATACGGTGCATGAATCCATTCGCATTCTTTCAAATTTCGTGCTCCCCATGGAGGCAGTTGACAAGAAATTGAATCCGGCAGAACTTGAGGTTCTCAAGTATGGCGGGACGCAGTATACGGTGTCTTATGACTTACAGAATTTGAAGGTGTATTTCCAAACCAGCGACAATCCCAGCGTACGCAGTGTGGACATGTCGACCTTTGACTTCGACGCGCTGTCAGCACCGATAAAAGTTCCAATGCGAAACCTTGCAACCTCGTTTGCGACTGACGTAACGCCCGCATCCTGAGTGATAGACGATCGCGTGCGGCGCACCATGTTGCGCCTTCCCGCCAAGCCCCCGCATTTAGGTAACTATACTCAGCTAAAACTTGCTCGCGGCGGATATTATAAATTTATATTCGTTTATTCCTGAACGATTGCACACAGCGACCCAGGCCATGAGGTTTTTCAGTGGCGTCCCTGCGGACCGATTGCGATCCGGTAGGTGATGGAGCCCCACGCGGATAGCGATAAACGGTGTTCGATGCTGTACGTTTTACCTGTTGTTATTTATGTATGTATAGAATCCCGCGGAATCAGGCACACCATAACCCCAAGCAAGCACTTGAAAAAAGACTCACGTCCGCTCTTATAGTGGGCGGGCTTTATTACCTGTTATGTTGAGTGTGTTTATGACGTATAGCCAAAACCGTTGAAAGCGGATGCGTTCATCAATCAAACCTCGCAATCCGCTACGGTGCCAGTGAACCCACCTTTGCACATACTCCCGCAACCGATTGACATCAGCTGTTTGCTCATAAAGCTGGCGAGCATGATTTAAGAGGCGAGTTAAGCTTGTACTTGACGGCACAAGCGGTTTATTCGGTTCCAGCCAATATCCCAGAAAATCAAACCCCCTTATAGTTGTCCCAATAAAGCGTTTCTTGGGATGTAAATTAACCTTTAAATCCGCAAGAATCGCATGCACTTTTTTAATGACGGCTATTAATTTATGCCTTGATGTAGCACAAATACTAGCGCGGTCGTTGTACACTGGCGCTGTGATTGTAGCTATCCAAGGAACCCGTTATCAACATTGAACTCAACGCCTGCTTCAAACGCAACCCAGAAGCCGTTTTCAGCGAATTGGATGGCGAAATCGCACTGTTTCAGAGCAAAACCAGCGATTATCTCATCCTCAACGACGAAGGGTCGGCCATCTGGGATGCACTCAGCCAACCGCAATCTCTGGATGAAATCTGCACTCATTTAGTGTCTATCTATTCGGTTGAAGTTGATCAATGCAGACAAGACGTCCAAGCTTGGCTTCATCAAGCCTGCGCAAAGCGTGTTGTCGTGTTGATGCCTTAAGCGTTAGCAGATTAGACGCTGACAACTATTGTCAGACGCGACACCAACACGTTAGGCTTTATCGACATTCTCGTAGTCAAAGCGCCGCATTACCGCTGGCAAACCCTCTGCCAAACGCTGGCGCTGTTCAAGCGTTAGCTGCTGTGCACCTTCTCCAGAGCGCCCAGAACGGAAAAAGCGCTCAGCACCTTTGGGTTTTTCTGCAAAGCCGCCCACCTGATCTTCGAGTTTCTGCAGGCTCTCAATCGAGGTGTTAAGCAAGGCCTGGTTAACCAAGCTCGGGGCATCCGGTAACCTGAGAAACTGGGCTAGGGCAAGGAAGGTTTCGGGCCCTTTCATCAGCATGTCTTCATAACGCATCACCAGCACGGGCAGCTGCTGCTGGTCTACCCACGAGCGTACATGCTGATCCCAGCGGCCCATGTGCTGCCTCACCTGATGGTCGCCATGACGTTCAGAGGGTACCAATGCCGCCGAAGGGTCTAGCAGAAAATTGACGCATTGCGGCAGTGGCCAAGAGAAGAAATGGCTGAGAGATACTGCCACATCCTCTGGATGGCGCAGGATGTAAACCACTCCGAGACACCCCGTCGTACTCACCACCGGACGGCCGCGCGAGTCCAGTGATTGAAAGGCGTCGTGCACCTTGTGAAAGCGCTCACCCTCGGCAAACAACCAAGCGCTTTCTCCGGCACGACCGCGGAGGGGATCAAGCTCAGCAAAGCTAAGATCACAACTGTTGATTCCGAGCTGATCATCCAACCACAGGCGCGATGAGGCGATGGCGCCGGTTTCCACGTCCTGATTGAGATTGAGCTCCTCGGGCGTCTCTTCTCCTGCCAGCCGCTGCAGCTCGGTGATAAACACTCGACACCAGGTGTTCCCTGATTTCGGATATGACGCTAAATACCAATAGCCGCCGTCTTGCGTGCTCATCGCGCTTCCTCTTGCGCTTCTGCCGAAGCGTCTAATTCGACAGTAGGCTTAGCTTCCAGACTGCTTGGAGCCAAAAGATCCACCTTCTCAAGCGCCTGTTGCATAGGTTTCACGCCATCGGACAGCTGCAAGCTGTAAATAGGCACGCGTCGCGCCAAGGCGCTTACCTGAAGAAACAAGTTGGCCTCTTGATCCATGGCTCGATAGACCCGTGGTTGATAGGCGTTGTTGCGCAGCCTCAGTAGCGCAACCGCCTGCCTCTCCAAGCGTCGAGTCTGGATTTCAGACTCCTGTGCGTCCTTCCTATTGTTCCGCCTGCTGATGATATAGATCATCTCCAGCGGGGCGGCCTGAGAACTAACCTCTGCTTCAGGCGGCAGCAGCGCATAGCGTTTCAAACCCCGGCGAACCAGAGGCATCTGGGCCCAATTCAGGCCCAGGGAAGCCGCGCTGTCATGCCAAAGCTTCAGCTGCTGAAGCCCTGGCAATACTAGCCCTTGTTCATTTATCACACTCAATTCACTGCTGAGAAGCTTCCAGCCCTCTTGTTGCAAGCAGCAGGCCAGCGTCGATTTACCACTGGCCGGTGCGCCCAACAGCATCACCGCTTGGCCATCTCGCACCACGGTAGTGCCCTGCAGCACCAAAGCTCCGCGTTGAATCAGCAGGGCAGCTAAGCCACTGGTCACTAGGAACGTGCGCAAGTCGCGATCGCTGACGCTGTCGTCCCAGCGCTCATAGCTCAGAGTTTCGCCCGCATAGGCACGAAACCAGCCGATGCCCTCTAGTTCCAAGCGCCAATCCCCGAGCGCCATTTGCAGCGATGGCGTACTGTGTTCATTTGCCACCAACGGCGGCCAATCCTCATGGTTCGAAGCCGCAATGTGCAGTGCCAATGGACTCAAATCTGTGCCGGCATGCACCGGCAGCTCAGGTAGCAGCATATCGCTGAGAATGTTAAGACCAAAGGCCTCGTAGTGATGCTGATACGTCGTGAGTTCGCTCATAAGGCCACCGAGCTAAGCGCTCATTTTGCTAAACATGATAGGGGTGCAATGCTGCTTCCGCTACATAAAAGCCTGCGTTGGTCGCTGGCAGGCTGAAGTATAAGACAGATAAAAAGGCTATGGGAGACATTTCCTTCCAGTATCCCGATGCGTTACAGGCATTGGAACGGGCGATGGCCATCAGGTGTACTGAGTTCACGCTTGAATTGATGCACTTGCAAATCCTTGGTGTTGGTTTCCATCCCACCGATGCTTGGGGTAAACGTCACATGAAACCGGGTCAGATTGACACTAGACTGCCATCGGCCCGACGCCTATCATCAAGCAACGCGACATTATGGAGAATAAAAAATGACGCACAAAAAAGTCTTCATGACAGGCTGTTTGACCCTCGCCCTATGCGGCTGCTTCGATTCAGAAAACTCGCTCAACGATATGCAGACGAATGAAAACAAGGGTTTGACCGGCATAGCGCGCGGTGTCAATACGCTGCTACCGGCTAACGAAGAGATTCTGACACTGCGCGCTGCGCCCAACCCCGACCGTAATGCTTACTTCGGCGATCTGCATGTGCATACGGCCTACTCGTTTGATGCCTATGTTTTTGGCACCGTAAGCAGCCCTGACGATGCCTACCGCTATGCCAAGGGGCAGGCACTAGACCACCCCAGCGGCTATCAGGTGCAATTGCAACAACCCCTAGACTTTTACGCAGTCACCGATCACGCGATGCTGATGGGTCTAGTAAAAGAAGCTGCAGACACCAGCAGCGAGTTCTCGCGTTATGCCGTGGCAGAACCGCTGCACAACTTAAACGCACCGAGCAACATGAATGTTCTCAGCCTAATCGCCCGCGGACAAGCCTTTGGCACCTTTATCCCCGGTGTGCTGAGCGGCCTGCTTGATGGCACGATCGACGCACCGATGGCGGAGGCCGTGACCAAGTCAGCGTGGCTTGACACCATTCGAGCGGCGAATGACGCTTATTTACCTGGCAGTTTTACCACGTTCGCCGCCTTCGAATATACGTCGTCCAGCGATGACCAAGGCAACCTGCACCGCAATGTCATATTCCGCGACACAGGACGCTTACCCGCTGTTCCCTTCTCGCGCTTTAACTCGCAAAATCCAGAGGGCCTGTGGCAGTGGATGGACGGTCTGCGCAATCAAGGAATAGAAAGCCTGGCGATTCCCCACAATTCCAACGGCTCCAATGGCCAGATGTTCAAGTTAACCAACTGGGCAGGCAATCCCATTGACGACAATTATGCAAAACAACGCCAGCGCAATGAACCGCTGGTGGAAATAACACAGATCAAAGGCACGTCAGACACCCATCCTCTGTTGTCACCGAATGACGAATGGGCAGACTTTGAGATCACACCGTTCCGTGTCGCCACCAAACTCTATAGCGAGCCCGCGGGCAGCTACGTGCGCGATGCCTATTTACGCGGCCTGCAACTGCAGTCCGGTGGCGTCATCAACCCCTACAAGTTTGGCCTAATCGGCTCCAGTGATACCCACGACGCCGCAAGCTCTGAAGATGAAGAAACCTTCTTCTCCAAGGCCGGCATGCTAGACGGTACGCCCGAACTGCGTGGCTCTATCCCCGCATCCTTTCTTTACGGTACCGCGATCAAATATATGGATCCCGGATTAGTCAAAGAGGTCGATGGCAGAGATTATCTCGCCAGTTCCGGCTTTGAATTCTGGTCGGCGTCCGGCTTGGCCGGTGTCTGGGCGGAGGAAAATACGCGCGAGTCGATTTATCAAGCGTTCCGTCGCAAGGAAACATTCGCCACCAGCGGGCCGCGCATCAAGGTGCGCTTCTTTTCCAGTTATGACTTTGACCCAGAACTCCTGCAAAGCCCACAACTCACGACATTGGCCTATCAACAGGGTGTCACAATGGGCAGCGACCTAACCGCTAATGGCGACCAAATACCCCAATTTCTGGTGTGGGCTGCTGCTGACCCGATCGGCGCTCCCTTGCAGCGCGTGCAAATCATTAAAGGCTACCTAGAGGGCGGCCAACACCAAGAGCGCATCTACGATGTTGCCTGCTCCAACGGGCTAGAGGTTGACCCAAAGACAGCGCGCTGCCCCGACAATGGTGCGAGCGTCAATATGGATGACTGCGCTACCACTGGCAGCGCCGGCGCCAGCGAGCTTAAGGCGTTGTGGCGCGACCCTGATTTCGATTCAAGTCAGGAGGCTTTTTACTACGTGCGCGTGCTGGAAAACCCGACCTGCCGCTGGTCCACTTGGGATGCGATTCGCGCCGGTGAACAACCGCGTTCAGACCTGCACAAAACGCTGCAGGAGCGCGCTTGGTCCTCGCCCATCTGGTACCGTCCGGACACAACAGAAGCCCTGTGAAGAAAGCGTCATTAACGCGAAGGCAATTCGCAAACCAAACGCAATAAAAGGAACAGATCATGATTGTCGTCAACGCCGTTGTAACCAGTAAACCGGAGGACATCGCCGCACTGCAGAGTGCAATCCACACCATGGAAGCAGCCAGCAGGGAGGAGTCTGGCTGTAATGACTACACCTTTAGCGTAGAATTAAACAACCCCAATAGGCTGCGAATAACCGAAAAATGGCTGAGCCTCGAAGCGCTCAAGGCGCACATGGCAACGCCGCATATGGCCGAATTCCAGGCGGCTATGGGGGCTCACCCTCCGGCCTCGCTGGAGGTTACGTTCTATGAAGTGACAGAGATTCAACCGTTTTGATCTCCTAGGAACAACCACGGTATTGCCCAACAAGAGACCCAGTACAACATCGCAGCTACGCTGCGAATCAATCCGATGTCAATGGCAGCACTAGAGAGCCGATAGACTTCACCCGCGACCGAGATATCTTCCGTCTTCGTCTCCTCTTCGGCGAGCAGAAACACATACTCGCAGTGAGGACTTTGACGACTTTGATAGAACCCCAATGCAACGCCCGAAAAAATGATGTTGCAAAGTTAAACAGGTGCATTAGTGCCGCCAGCGCCAGATTCGATTTCTGGCTGAAATCGTCAAGTAACATGGACTCTTGTTCGCACCGGAAGGCCCAAATCCGGAACTTCAGAATGGCTATATTTGTGGTACACTGTAAAAAGCAATGGTGTTTCACAAGACCGTATTAGAAGGCTCATTGTGTACCCTCGGTACAGTCATTTGACTGCGCTGATTGCGCACTAGGTATATTAATAATGACCAACCAAGTTACATATCTCGTACCCGGTTTCTATTTGGCCATCAGCGAGAAACAGCATGCCCTGCATTTTGCGCAGCTCCCTGGAATGATGAAGCGTGCTACGCCTGTCCGGCTTGCCATTGTCGATTCATTTAACCACGGTTTTGAAGGGGATATTGAAGATCTGGTAGACGCTATGGCGAAGCGGTTTGATGCTAAGCGGATTGCGGTAGTCACCTTTATTGAAAATCTTGAAATGGCAGGCTGTCTGACAGACTCGAAACCCGTGCATCGATTTTTGGGTGCTGTCTCAGAGAAATTGGGGACGGTCGGGTCTGATGACATCACGATAGCCGCTCCCATAAGCCTGCTGTCGCAAGATGGAAATTTCCTTTGGTACAATCATGATGGCGTGTTACTGATGGAGCTCACACTCGCCGAAGTGCGTGCGGTCAGTGTTTTTGCCGAGGCTATTACTGTAGAGACGGCGCGCACTCTCTATCTTGAGCAACAGTATCCAGATGCTATGAACAGCTCTCAGTTCGACGAGCTGATATCGCGCATGGCAGGAGCCGGTGTGTTTATGGCGCCGCTGCACATTGATAATTCAATGGAAAAAAAGCTGTTCGGCAACGTTGACTACGCCGAAGTGCAAGCCTTAGTGGATGCCCGCGTTGCGGCGCACGATGAAAAAGTGGCTGACTCTGGCAAAGATTTAGTCCCGGTGATACCTGTCAATATGGACAAGGGGATGGCTCCTGCGTCATTGGGTTTGGTGACCGCATACGCGATGGAGTATGAAGGGGGCAAGCTTCGTGAACGTTACGATTTTGTGCCCATGTTTCTAGCCGATGAAGCGCGTCTTGTGGAACGGGCAGCAACGCCCGGGGTGTTTATTTTTTCTAACTACCTGTGGACTGTTGACACCAACTTGAAACTGTCGGCCGCAATTAAAGCGGTTAATCCAGCAAATATCACGATCCATGGCGGCCCGAGCACGCCATCTTACGAAAAAGATTGCGAGATGTTTTTCGCTGACAACCCCCATGTGGATGTTGCTGTGCGCGGCGAGGGCGAGCATACCTTTGCCGATTTACTGGACAAGCTAGACATTCACGCTGCTGATCTTGACGTTCTCAAAAACGTGCCCGGAATTTCGTTTCGCTCTTCTGGTGGTATCGTGCGAAACGGTGACCGTGATCGTATCGCTGACCTCAACACCATTCCATCGCCCTATTTAATGGGCTTGTTTGACGAGTTTGGCTCAGTTAGAGCCGGTGCGATTATTGAGAGTAATCGTGGCTGTCCTTATGGCTGTACGTTTTGTGACTGGGGTTCCGCGACTTTATCCAAGGTGCGCCGCTTTGATCTCGATCGTGTTTATGCGGAGTTGGAGTGGTCGGCGAAGCATCAGATTGAGGATGCCTCCATCGCAGATGCAAATTTCGGCATGTTGGAGCGTGATGTGGACATTGCCTTAAAAATTGCCGACCTACGCAAGACTTACGGGTTCCCGCGCTCAGTCCCTATTAATTACGCGAAGAATCAGGTGCGTTACCTGCGCCAGATTATCGAGATATTTGCTAATGTCAATATCCTCACTGAGGGCCTAGTGTCGTTGCAATCGATGGACGAAACCACATTGAAGGTCATTGACCGCTCCAATATCAAACTGGAGAAGTATCACGAGGTTGCCCGTGAGTTCCGCCGGGCCAAGCTCCCGCTGGCGGCGGATATTATGATGGGCCTGCCGGGCTCAACGCGTACCTCCTTCAGTACTGATCTGCAAAAATGTGCCGACATGGATATTCGCGTGCGAGCCAACAAGACCACGTTGTTACCCAATAGTCCCATGAACGAGCCGGGTTACCGCAAAGAACACGGCATTGTAGCAAAGCCGGGTGAAATATTAATGGAGGCGGCCAGCTATACGCGTGAGGACTGGGAAGAGATGGATCAGCTGCGGCTTGCGTATTATCTGTTTGATGTTTATGGCTTGCTGCGCTACGTCGCACGCTATGTGCGCCGCGAGACAGGCATGGGAGAAGTCGCGTTTTATGACAAAGTGCGTTCCAGCGCGTCCCGCCATCCGGATGATTGGCCGGTGATCTCTAAGACATTAAAAACATTGGAGGGTTATATGGCGCCTCCGGGCTCCTGGAGTTTGTTTATTGCAGAAATCGGTCGCTATTTGATTGAGGTTCTTGAGTTGGCTGACGATTCTGCCCTACGCACGGCACTTGCGGTGCAGCATGCGCACCTGCCGGCTCCGGACCGCACGTTTCCCGCCGTATTGGAACTGGAGCATGATTATGTCGCATGGCAGGACCTCCTGCTGATTGCGCGCGAAGAAGGGCATCGAGACGATTGGCAGGATCACGTGCCGCGCCTTTGTGAGTTTGGTCCTGCTACTTTGGTCATCGAAGATCCCAGCGAAGTCTGTCAGCGTGACATCGGCAAGGCTAAGGTGGTACTGGATTTACACCTGCATACCTGGGAACTTGAATCTCCTGTTGCCCGACCCCGCCTGGGCGCGCTCGCGCTCTAGCACTAGCGAGCTGCTAGAAAAACATGACGGCCACTGACTTGGTAGGTGGCTGCTGTTTGCGCAGTTTCGAGGGAATATTGGTATTGCTTCAGGTATCATCGCCGCCAGTTCAAATTGGCTCGTATTTGACGTAGGTCGCCGATATAGGGCGAGCAAAGCGGAACCAGCAGCACGACAAAAAAATTGAGCAAAAAATGACCGATTCAAGCAAAAAAAGTATAGGTTTCATCAGCTTAGGTTGCCCCAAAGCACTGGTTGACTCCGAACGTATTCTCACCCAGCTGAAGATGGATGGATACGATATCGTTTCCACCTACGAGGGAGCAGATGTCGTGGTGGTCAATACCTGCGGATTCATCGACAGCGCAAAACAGGAATCGCTGGACACTATCGGCGAGGCCATCAGCAAAAATGGCCGGGTCATCGTCACTGGCTGCATGGGCAAGGGCAACGATGCGCAATCCATTATGCAGCTGCACCCCAAAGTGCTCAGTGTCACTGGACCAGCGGCTTATGAAGAGGTGGTTAGCGCGGTGCATGAGTACCTGCCTTACACGCCAGTGCATGACCCCTTCGCTGACCTAGTGCCGCCTCAGGGCGTTAAACTCACACCACGCCACTATGCCTATCTCAAGATTTCCGAAGGCTGCAACCATCGCTGCAGTTTTTGCATCATCCCCGACATGCGCGGCGATCTGGTCAGCCGGCCGATTGGCGATGTCATGGAGGAGGCCGAGCGTCTGGTGCGGGCTGGCGTTCGGGAACTGCTGGTCATCTCCCAAGACACCAGTGCCTATGGCGTCGATACAAAGTACCGCACAGGATTCTGGAATGGTCGCCCCCTGAAAACGCGCATGCAGGAATTATGCGAGGCGCTGGGTGAGTTCGGCATCTGGGTGCGTCTGCATTATGTCTACCCTTACCCTCATGTGGATAAGATAATCCCGCTAATGGCCGAGGGCAAAATACTGCCCTATCTGGATGTCCCTTTTCAGCATGGCAGCCCTGAGGTGCTCAAACGCATGCAACGCCCGGCTGCAGCGGAAAAATCCTTGGAACGAATCAAGGCATGGCGCGATACCTGTGCCGATATCACGCTTCGCAGTACGTTCATTGTTGGATTCCCGGGAGAAACCGAAGATGACTTTGATGTGTTGCTCGACTTTATGCGCGAGGCTCAGCTTGATCGCGTGGGCTGCTTTCAGTACTCCCCCGTCAAGGGCGCAAAAGCCAACGATTTGCCCAACCCCGTAGCGGATGAATTAAAGCAGGAGCGCTGGGAGCGTTTTATGGCGTTGCAGCAGGACATCAGTGCGGCAAAACTACAGACAAAAATAGGCAAAACGATCGAAATCCTGATCGATGAAGTTGACGCGGACGGTGCCATAGGTCGCTCCAGCGCAGATGCCCCTGAAATTGATGGCAGGGTATTCTTAGAAGGCGCAATTGAACTGAGCCCCGGAGACTTTGTAGAGGCAGAGGTTACCGCGGCTGACGACTACGATTTGTGGGCCGGTTAGCCGCACTTTGAACCTGATACTGTTCACCGATAGCGACCGAGTGGCGCCGAGCAAGATCGCGCTGCGCGGGCGCCGCCTGCAACACCTGCGGCAGATACACCGCGCCAACAGTGGTGACATCCTGCGTGTCGGTGAAATTGATGGCTTGATGGGCGAAGGAGAAATCCTTGAGATCAATGACGAGTTTGCCACCTTGGCTATTTCCCTCCATCAGTCACCGCCTGACAAACTGCCCCTAAGCCTCGTGCTGGCCATACCCCGCCCCAAAATGCTGCGTCGAATCCTACGCACCATTGCTGAATTGGGAGTACCCGAGTTGCATCTGATCAATAGCTACCGCGTAGAAAAAAGTTATTGGCAAAGCCCCGCTCTGGAGCAAGACACTGTGCGGGGCTATCTACTTCAAGGGCTGGAGCAATCCCGAGACACTCAGGTGCCACTAGTGCATCAGCATCGCGCATTCAAACCCTTTGTCGAGGATCACTTGCCAACAATGATTAGGGGGAGACACGCCCTGCTGGCCCACCCGGGCGGACAGTCTTTATGCCCACGCAACATCGACGGCAACACGCTGCTGGTCATCGGACCCGAAGGCGGCCTCATTCCTTATGAGCTAGAAAAGCTTGAGAGTGCCGGCTGCGAGATAGTGTCTCTCGGCCCGCGTATTCTGCGCGTGGAAACTGCAGTCACTAGCTTAATAGGCAGACTTTTCTAGATCATTTCGACAAAACACCTATTACTGCCTTAGTCAAACATCTTTGCATCAGACTTCTGCAGTAGCCAAAAGGATGAACCATAGACCCCTTTGGGTAATGGGCAGATTAGAAAGTCCGTCATAACCGTAGATTTGAATGTTTCATGGTGATAGATTTAGATTGTCACCGATAACAATTAAGAGGTACCGCAATGATCTCTCGTCCACGCATCATAGCAATACAACTGTCAGCGGCTCTAGGTATCACCTCCGTAGGATTGGTCCCTACCGTAGCTCTCGGGCAAGCGATGCTTGAAGAAGTAGTCGTAACCGCCCGAAAGCGCGAGGAATCACTGCAGGAAACGCCGGTAGCAGTTTCTGCGTTTACCGGTAAAAGCCTACAAGAGTTAGGCTTGACCAACATCTCGGACCTGACAAAGGTGGTTCCCAATGTCGACATGGGTATCGGCAACGGCACGACCGGAACGGGCAACGCCTTTATTCGTGGTATTGGCGCTCGCAATACCGGGGTGAACTATGACTCGGGCGTCGGCATATACGTCGATAATGTCTATGTTTCCCGCGCCGACGGTGCAATTGTAGATAATGTCGACGTGCAAAGCGTTCAGGTATTGCGCGGCCCCCAGGGCACATTATTTGGCAAGAACACGACCGGTGGCGCGATTCTGTATGCGACGAATCGGCCCGAAGATGAGTTCGGCGGCAACGCATTAGTGCGCGTTGGTAACTACAACAAAATCGACAGTACATTAACCGTCAATGTGCCGCTGGTCGGTGACACGCTGATGTCGCGCTTTTCACTGTATCAAACCAAAAATGACGGCTACGTGCAGAGCGAAATTCCAGATGACCTGCCGCCCCAGGCTTTGGGCAATTTTCCTTTCTATGAAGGCGAATATAATGATATCAACCGTTACGGCGGCCAGGCGCAATTGCGCTGGTTAGCTGCCGACGATCTGACTCTGGATCTGAACTATAACTACGGCAAAACCGACCAAGCCGCCCGCGGGCAAAACTGTGAAGTGGTGACGGACATACCCGGTACGGGCTGGCAGGGGGACCTGCAGAACCCCTTCATCGTTATACCGTCCACTGGCGAGACGATTATCGACTGGTGTCAACGGAACGACGATCTGGGCAAAGACAAAATTATGGCTAACCTAGAACCTAACCAATACAAGGCTGAAGTTAACACTCTAGCACTGACAGTGGACTGGGAAATCACTGACGTATTGAACTTTAAAAGCATCAGCGCCGCACGCAGTGCCGAGGGTGGCGAGGTCAATGAGCTTGATGCCATCGGCATCGCACTGTTAGGGCGCACCAATTTTGCCGGAAATGGTGCGGAGCAGCGCAACACTGATTCCTACAGTCAGGAGTTTCAGTTATTGGGCAGCGCCTTTGACGATAAACTCGATTATGTGGTCGGTGCGTTTGGTTTTACCGAAAAGACAGATAAAGGCGCGGCCACCTCGCCTTCCCTGTTCTTTGGCGCACTAACCATTCCCAACCTTGCATTTTATCAAAGTAATCTGACCAAATTGGAGGCAAAAAATACGTCGGCCTCAGTCTTCGGCCAAGCCGATTGGCATTTTGATGATTACTGGACCGTGACTTTGGGTGCACGCTACACGTGGGAAGAGCGGGAAGTGACACGCACATTCCGAGTGCCCGATATCAGTGACTTGGCAACCACCGGTGATGCATCGGTGTCTCCAATATCCGACACTTTTATTGACTTCCCCAGTGGTCCAGAGACGTTCAATCCAAACCACGGTTACGTTGTCGATATCGACACAAGGCCTTTGTCTCCCACGTTTGGTATGCCCGACCCCCGCGCTGACCAGACGCGGAAGCTTGACGATTCTAAAATCACGCCAATGATGAGTATTCAGCGCACGTTTGACGGCGTCGGCTTCATGGATTTCGGCAATGCCTACCTAACCATTGCCAACGGTTTTCTGTCCGGCGGCATTACCGATACGGTCGATACGATCACCGGCCTCGTTGGAGAGTACGACCCGGAAGAAGTTTGGAACTATGAGATCGGCTTTAAAATGGACGCTTGGGAACGTAAATTGCGTCTCAATACCGCTATATTTTATACCGACTATACAGATCGTCAGTTAACCACCATCCGCATCAGTCCCGAGGGCCGTATTGCTGGCGCACTCATTAATGCCAAGTCGTCTTATATCTCCGGCATTGAAATGGAGGCTGTCATACTGCCCACCGACAACCTTCAATTGACGGCGAATGTCACGTTCAACCACGGCAAAATCGAAGAGTATGATGATTTCCGTATCGAGAGCATACCGGCATCAGGTATACGGCCAGAGTGCACTGCTATCGAAACCGGAGCAGGCGAGGTTGCCAACTGTCCGATCGATCGCTCCGATGAAGACCTACCGCGTCTTCCCGACAGCATCTTCTACCTAGCGGCGCAATATACCTTTGAGACAAACTATGGCTCAGTGGTTCCAATGATCTCTTGGTCCTACCGCACCAATCTGCAGAACTGTTTTGACGCGTCCAGTTGTCTCTCTGGTGTCTACAAAGTGGACCAGGAAGATCTCTCCGCTCGCCTGACCTGGAACTCACCAGATATGAACTGGCGAGTAACCGGCTTCGGCAATAACCTTACAGATGACAGATATGTACAGGGTGGCACACCACTGGTGGACGTCACTTCGACTGCAGGCACGACGTATAACCTACCACGCACTTATGGCATTGAAGCCGCCTACAACTGGTAAGCTTGCCAGTACAACAAAGCCCGGGATGACCTGATCATTCCGGGCTTTTTTATGACGCTCTCTTCAGGAATAACGGCACTGGCAGTACTTTTCAAAAAAGAAAGACCCGCGATCTACGTCATCGGCAAACCTGCCGGACAGGTCACGCCCGTGCCGCCTAAGCCGCAGTAGCCATTAACATTCTTGGCCAGATACTGCTGATGATAGTCTTCTGCGTAGTAAAATTGTGGCGTCGACTGAATTTCGGTCGTGATAGGGCCATATCCTGCCGCCTCCAACGCCTGCTGAAAGAGCTCTTGTGAGGCGGCTGCCAGCGATGCTTGGGTATCATCCGAGACATAGATACCTGAACGATACTGAGTACCCATGTCGTTACCCTGACGCATGCCCTGAGTAGGATTGTGCCCTTCCCAGAATGCCTTGAGCAATTGTTCCACGCTCACTTGCGCGGGATCGAAAACCACCAACACCACTTCGTTATGCCCGGTGCGTCCGCTGCACACCTCCTGATACGTGGGATTGGGTGTTGAACCTGCCGCGTAGCCAGCAGCCGTGGAAAACACCCCCTCCAACTGCCAGAATATGCGCTCCACGCCCCAGAAACAGCCCATGCCAAACACGATCTGTTGCAAGTGCGCGGGAAAGGGGCCACGCAGCGGATGACCATTAACATAGTGGGCTTGTGGGACGGGCATTTCTTCGGCCCGACCGGGTAGTGCTGTTTCCGGCGTTGGCATGCGGTGCTTCCTGCGAATATTGAACAGTTTCATGGGGTCCAAGTATAGCGATAAATGGGGTAAAATGGTCGTCTTCACGTTTAAAAGAACCCATCGTCATGCCTATTACGCGCAGAAATATGTTGGGGCTACTGTCCAGCAGCACCTTTTTTTTAACCCTTGCCCCGGGTGGGGCGATATCGGCTCAGCTGCCGCCGGATGCTCCTATGCTGGAGTTTCCACAGGGCGTTGCGTCGGGCGACCCCCAACCCGACGGGATTATGTTGTGGACCCGCGCTGTGCCCGCAGCACAGACCAATACCCCAGTGCACCTGCTGTTGCAGGTCAGTTCCAACCGCGATTTTTCCACGCTGCTGCTGCAAGAAAACATCCAGACTGATGCCGACAGCGACTACACAGTGCGCACGTATATCGACGGGCTCGCACCGGACACGCACTATTATTACCGTTTTATTGGTGCCGACAAATCCGTATCGCGCACTGGGCGCACTCGCACCGCGCCGTCGCCAGGGCAGGCAAGCAAGGTCAATCTGGCCTTCGTTAGCTGCCAGAGTTTTGAGCAAGGCTACTACGGCAGCTGGGCGCGCATGCTGAAGGAGGATCGTGCCGCTGACACCGCTGACCAGCTTCAGTTTGTTTTGCACCTAGGAGATTTCATTTACGAGCGTTGCTGGAAGGAGCGCTTGAACGGGACTGCACTGTCTCGGATAGTGCCGCCATTTCCAAATGGTGTCACCACAGACAAAAACCGGTATGCCGTTTCACTCGCTGACTACCGTCACCTCTATAAAACCTACTTGAGTGATCCTCATTTACAGGAAGCGCGGGCAAACTGGCCATTTATCTGCATCTGGGACGACCATGAGTTTGCCAATGACAACTTCCAAGGCTTTTCAACTTATGATGACGCGCCCGTCCTTCAGGCGCAGCGAAAAATGGACGCCAACCAAGCCTGGTTCGAATTTATTCCGGCGGTGTTGAATGAACTTGGAACACAGCCTGCCCACGATTTTGAACCACAAGTATTGGGGGAAGATGAGGCCATCCAGAATCAGGCCGCTGTTAATAGCTTGCGCATCTACCGAAAACTAAGCTGGGGCAAATACGTCGACATAGTACTTACCGATACCCGCAGCTATCGCAGCGCGCCCTGCCTTCCGCACGGCCTTTCTGCGTCGATGGAACTGCCACTGGATCCTGTCGAATTAGTCTCCATTGCCGATGCCGGCAGTGCCTATAATGAGGGCAACCCGCCCAAGACGCTTCCCTTCGGGGACGGCACGGTCCCCAATCCGGCACAGCACCGTGCCCCCGGCAGCATGCTGGGGCTTGAACAACGGGACTGGTTTTTGGAGACGATCAAGACCTCCACTGCCCCATGGAAGCTTTGGGGCAACGCCATGCCGCTGCTGCCTATGCGATTAGACATGTCTACCCTCCCCTTTGCCGGGTATCACGATAGCGTTTTCAATATTGACGGCTGGGCAGGCTATCCTTTTGAATTGAGCGTGTTGATGCGTTATCTCGAGGAGGAAAATGTGTCCGGGCTAGTATCGCTATCAGGCGATCACCACATGCAAGGGGCTGGCACTATTCGCCAATCGACCACGGCGGCAGATGCGCCCGCAGTCGCTGTGGATTTCAACGTCGCCGGCATCAGTTCCTCGCCACTTTTTGAGGACTTAATTGCCGTGGCAAAAGAGGATCACGCCGGCTTTGGTCCGTTGGTCTATCGCGAGACAGAGGACGGAACAGAGCCTGTGTGGAACGTTTCCATGCTATCAGGCGTGCTTGCCGCCTTCGCATATGGCAAAACCGGGTCCGATACGCTAACCGACTGGCTGGGCCCCAATAGCGCCAATCCCGGCCTGCAATATGTCGATACAACGGCCAATGGCTATGGCCTAGCAAGCTTCGACGCCGACGAGATGCAGGTACAGTTGATCACCATGGAGGATTGCCAAGTGAGCTTTATCGACCCTCCAGGTATCCGGCATATCGCCAAATTCCACCTGCCACATTGGAGCGCCGGAGAACCGCCAGTGTTGGACGGACCCGACTTTGAAAGAGCCGCCCCCTTTCCTTTTAAGGCCCCTGCAGTGTAAACTGCAATATTGCAAGCTGAAATCGCAACTGTGATTTCACGCGATTGTCACACTCACATCATACAATCCCCCTAGTTTTACAATACTGCGGGGGTGTCTCGGGCATTTTGAGCATGGGACGACGCACAGAACGGTAAGTCACAATGAACACACATAAAATTAATGCACATCAGCTATCCAGCCGTAAACTCTGGCAGCTGGCAGAGACATCATCAACCGATGGACTCAGCGGTGATGAGCTATCTGAGGTTATCGCTGAACTGGCCAAGCGCTGTCACGATCTGGATAAATTGGAACAGATAGGCAAACTAGATACCAGTTCCAAGGACTGAAGCCCTGTGGTTAGGACTGCACTATGACCAAACCACCCGCTCGCCGGTCCTCCTCGCAAGAAATCGCACAGTTTCTGCAAGAAAGCCGAACCATCACCCAGTTTGTCGATAAGCAACCCCGCTTGCTCTTTGCCGTTGACGCCACCGCCAGCCGTCAGCCCACCTGGAATCGCGCTCGCCAATTGCAGCAGGAAATGTTCCAGGTCAGCGGCAAGGTCACAGCACTGGCGGTGCAGCTCTGCTATTTTCAAGGCTTCGGTGAGTTCCGCGCCAGTCGCTGGCTAACAGACAGTGCCGAGCTCGCAAGGTTAATGGGGCTGGTTCAGTGTGAGGGCGGTCGCACTCAGATCGCACGGCTGCTGAAACACGCCCAGAGCGAGCACCGTAACACGCCCATGCGTGCCTTGGTGTTCATCGGTGATGCGGTGGAGGAAAACCCCGATAATCTCTGTGACCTCGCGGGGCAATGCGGCCTCTTGAAGCTTCCGCTGTTCCTTTTTCAAGAAGGCAGCGATCGCCAGGTAGAGCAAACCCTTCGCACTATGGCTAAACTCAGCGGCGGCGCCTACGCCCGTTTCGACAGCAGCAGCGCCGATTTATTGGCAGGCTTACTGGGTGCCGTGGCTAGCTTTGCCACCGGCGGACGAACTGCACTTGAAGCACACGGCGGTGACGGTGCTAAGCTGCTGCTCAAACAGTTGCTTGATGGTGGCAACTAATACGGTGGCACTAGCCCTGGCATCCTCCAGCCGCTTGGCTGCTGCATGAGGCAACGGAGTCTGCGCCCTAACGAGGCATCTGCAAACACACAAGCCGGCCTAGTGTGGTTCTTTTATTGGCTGGCGATTGCCGAGGTGCTATGCCAGTAGTACGCCCACATTCGAAATAGGCTTTACCCTCTATAAGGACGTGAGCCAGACAGGATAATATTGCCAGAAACTGTTAACTGATCTAAGGTTGGAGACTCAATGAGCCACTCTATTACAAAGAGTACAGTACATCGCTTTGTTGCCTCGCTAGCCTTGTTTATCTCAATACTTCTATCGGCCTAGGCTTTGCGCAGCTTACTGCCCAGCATAGAGGCCGCTGAAAACCCCATGACACGGACTACTTTGGACACTCCTTCATAGATGAAGAAAGCAAATGACATTGACGTTCTACGGGTAAGATGCCTTGACCTCTAAAGAAGAAATAAAAGATAAGAACTTTTTAACCTATCTCCTTGTCGTACTGTTCATTATACCTTTGTCGGGAATGGGAACTGATATTTATGTGCCCTCTTTGCCTGCTATTAGTCATGCTTTTCATATTTCGACTACATTAGCGCAAACCAGTGTTGCCATTTACATATTGGGCTATGGAGTGGGGCAGTTAATTGTAGGCCCCATATCAGATCACTATGGCAGGAAGCCAATTGTCATCATTGGCTTCTTACTGTACATCAGCTTGATCCTTGTCTTCTTATTTTTTCCTACTGTCAGGTCTTTAATGGTGTCGCGGTTTTGTCAGGGGCTAGTTCTTGCTGCTGCAATTGTGCCGTGTAGATCAATTTTGAGTGACGTCGCAACGGGGGAGCTATACAAGAAGCTGGTAAACTACATGACAATAAGTTGGTCTTTCGGCGTGGTTTTTTCGCCGGTTATTGGAGGCTACTTACAGCATTATTTTGGATGGGAATATAATTTCTATTTTTTGCTTGCCTATAGTTCAACTGGGCTTTTTGCTTTCGTTTTTCTCTATAAAGAAACACATTTTCCACAAGCTGCGTTTAGCATTAAAGTCGCCGCTAGAAACTATTTTAGTTTATTGACAGATATACAGTTTGTTAGCAGCATTTTTCTATTAGGTTTGCTTAGTTCATTAATTATTCTATTTAATATAGTTGCTCCATTTTTAGTTCAAGTTCAACTTAATTTGAGTTCCATAGATTATGGAAATTTGGCATTTCTAATAGGCATCGCATGGCTATTTGGAAATATCGTAAGCCGTATCTTCATAGCTAAGCCCGTTAGGATCAGGATGAAATATTCAATCCTAGGCTTATTGCTGTCTGCAATTTTTATGGTGTTTATAAGTCAGACAATGCCGTTAAGTCTTCTCTCACTCGGGCTTGGAACATGGTCCATCGTCTTTTTTGGCGGATTTATTTTCCCTATTTTTGTCGGCTATAACTTGGCGCGCTATCGCAACATGGCCTCAACATCTAACGCACTTTTGTTCTCTGGTATTTGGGTGGTGTGCAGTGCAACTACATCGTTAGCTTCTAATTTCGAGGATGTTAACCAAATACCGTTATCATTTGCGCTATTGGCTAGCACTATTACCGTCGCTGTTGTTTATCGGTTGTTTTTAAGGGCAAAGGTAGCTTGATATCTTTGGCCACAATAGTGGCGCTGACTAGCGAGCCGTATAACCCCGTCAAGCCGCTAGAGAAGACCACCAATACAGAACCAAGGACGGCGCTGAACATTTGGTCGGCATGGTTTCCTGTGAGTTAGGCCCGCACACCGACCAGGCTCTCGTGTGCCAGAACGGGCGTAAGGTTTAACCCGCCTTCTTCTGCAGTGCCATGGCAAAGAGAGTTGGCACAGCCCGCTTGTTCAAACACGGTCGCCTGTATTGCGTCAAACGGGATACGGGAAGAACATGTCCCGCCATAGCCCCTTTATTTATCCTATACTTGGCGCATAGACCGTTCTGACCCTCAGCTGCATAGTATTATCGGGAATCCCTCACGTTTACTGCACAGATCAGTCTTAGAGGGGCTTACAGAGCGCCCTAGAGCGTGTATTCTAGGGTTCAATATCAATGCTGGATGACCCTGGGACGGGATTAATCAAAAGAGATTCAACGTGTACCCAAACTGTCACCAACTTACTGAAAACTTTATATAAATCAACAGATACTTAATGTTGATCCAACAGTTGAAGTCCTGAGAGAAAATGTGCCCCGATTAATATTGCTGCTAGCAATTATTGCCGTTGTCTACATCCTTCTGCGGCGAGCGCAAGCCATGCCTCCGCACAAGCGCCGTGCTGAATACATCAAGCTGGGGCTGGGAATCGCCCTAGTGACAACACTATTTCTCGCGGCAACCGGCCGCATGAACTGGATCGGCGCCGCGTTCGCCGGCCTGCTGGTCGTCGCGCGTCAGGGATTACCGCTAATTTCACGTCTGTTTCCAATGCTCGCGCATCTGCGCAATAAGGGTGCTCCTGCGGCCAGTCAAAAATCGACCGTTGAGACCGCCCTACTGCGTATGGATATGGATCACGATAGTGGCGCATTGCAGGGCGAAATTCTCCAAGGAGCCTTTAAAGGTTGGCGCCTGACAAACATGGATCGGCAACAGCTTGAGCAATTTTTCGCTTACTGTGGCAGTGAGGACGCAGACTCACTCCAATTGCTGGACAGCTATTTACAACAGCATTTTCCGGGCGAAAATTTTTCTGCAGGACAACAACAGTCGGCCCCGGGAGGTAGCAGCGCCATGGGGCGCAGCGAAGCACTGGCCATGCTGGGTCTGAATGATGATGCGACCAACGAAGATATTATCACTGCACACCGTAAACTCATCCAAAAACTGCATCCTGACCGTGGTGGCAATGACTACCTAGCAGCACAAATCAACCAGGCCAAAGACCTGCTTCTTGGATGACGCCAAAACTAGCAACATTCCTGTCAAATGCTTACACTAGCGCGCGGATTTTTTGAGGACAGACCACTGCCATGACTGACATATTTGTTGTTCGGAACCAACTCGGGCACTACTGGGGGAAATCCAAAGCGTGGGTGGACGGATCAGTTCCTCGCTTGGTGATGCGCACCCAGCATGAAGACGACGCCATTAATACGCTGTTTGAGCTCAGCTCCAAGGATGTGGAGTTGCGCGGTGAAGTCATTGCGTCAGTGCTAACCGAACGCGGCGACCCGGTTATTGAGCCTAGCCAGATACCACTGCTAGAGGATCCTGAATTAGAGGATGAGCACACAAATCCAGAGTGTCAGGATGAAACCCAGGCTTCAATAAACGCCTAAAAAGTGCCTACGGTAGCGGTATCGGTATCGGTATCGGTATCGGCTAACACTAATGCCTGGCTATTACGTTGTCATGCCGATTGCTATACAGCAATTTCACGCATTGACATCCTCCCGTTCAACTAACGCGACGCTCCACATGGACCCGCTCGTTGGCGACTTTCCGTCGCAATAGCGGAACCTACTCAATGACTGGGGCTCACGCATAGGCCTCAATGTCATCTTCGGTGCTCGAGTTACCTGGCAACCGTTCCCCGTGCGATACCAGACTATTTTTTTAACGCATACCAATGAACAGTGCAGGCAAGAGAGTGCTACGATAACACTGCTAATTAACCGCAGGATACAAAATGCAGTCCGGTGCCTATCTCTCTCTTACCGTTTACTTTATCGCCATGTTTTCTATCGGCATTTACGCTTACTCTGCGACAAAAGGAGACCTGACTGGTTTCATGCTCGGTGGGCGTAATTTAAACCCAGCGGTGACCGCATTATCAGCGGGAGCGTCAGACATGAGCGGTTGGATGTTACTCGGTTTACCCGGAGCAATGTATATTTCAGGGCTCAGTAGTGCATGGATAGCATTGGGGCTGACGCTCGGCGCCTACCTGAACTATTTACTGGTTGCGCCAAGACTGCGTGTGTTTACCGAGCTACTCGACGATGCTGTAACGATTCCAGAATACTTTGAGCGCCGATTTGATGACAGGGGTCATCTGATTAGAATATTAAGCTCTGTCGTTATCATTATTTTCTTCGCCATATATACGACCTCGGGCGTCGTCGCTGGCGGAAAATTATTCGAGTCATCATTCGGCTTAAACTACGAACTAGGACTTTTCATCACCGCTGGTGTCGTCGTAGCCTATTCTACATTTGGCGGCTTCCTCGCGGTCAGTACGACTGATTTTGTACAAGGCTGCATCATGTTTTTGGCCTTGATTTTGGTTCCCATTGTCACCCTAAACCAGATAGGCAGTGTGGCGCAGACACAGCACTATCTAATGGAACTAAGCCCTGCGATGCTGACTCTCGGCGGAGGCTCTCTATTGGGAATACTTTCTGCCGCTAGCTGGGGCTTGGGGTACTTTGGGCAGCCCCATATTATTGTTCGTTTTATGGCAATACGGTCTGTTCGAGAGATAAAAATTGCCCGACGCATTGGTATGAGCTGGATGATTATTTCTTTGACGGGAGCGATCGCCGTTGGGCTGGTCGGTGCAGCCTATATTAAATCCATCGGCGGAAATCTTAGTGACCCGGAAACCATATTTATATTCTTATCCAATACTTTATTTGATCCCCTCGTCAGTGGTTTTTTATTAGCTGCGATTCTAGCAGCAATTATGAGCACCATTTCGTCCCAACTGTTAGTCACATCCTGTTCTCTCACTGAAGACATCTACCACACATTCTTACGCAAAAAAGCCAATGACACTGAGTTAGTACTCGTCGGCCGCCTTTCTATTGTTGCAGTTGCTTTGCTAGCAATATTTTTAGCGCATAATCGAGACAGCAGTATTTTATCCTTAGTCAGCAACGCATGGGCCGGATTCGGCGCAGCATTTGGCCCCGTGGTGTTATTGAGTCTGTTCTGGGCAAGAATGACTAGGCAGGGCGCATTGGCTGGAATCGTAGTGGGCGCCAGTGCAGTCCTGTTTTGGATCTACGGTGATTTCACTATCAACAATCAAACACCCAGTGATTACATCTATGAAATAGTGCCTGGATTTTTCGCCGGGGTTATCGCTATTGTTACCGTCAGCTTGTTAACCAAGTCCGAACACGACACGACCAGTGCGTTTAGTGATATGAAGAATGAGGTGGCTCATAGGCTGAGCTAGAGAGTGCTGCCGCCGCGCGATTGATTCTCAATCAATTGAGGTTCGAGACTATTTAGGGAACGATCCACGACTGTGCGTGTCCCATGAATACCTCTTACACTGAAGTCTACGCCACGCGGATGGCTACTCGAGCCTGCCAAACGAGGAGATACAATGCGACTACTTGCTATTGTTACTCTGGCATGCCTGGCAGGGTGCAGTCACCCGCTGGAGATAGCCGGAGAAGGCGATATAGTGTCTGCCAGTGGGGAGCGCGGCTGTAGTCTGGAAGAATACAATTCTGGCGCACCCACTTGCTCGGAAAATTATATCAGCGGTGCATATGACGAGATCTACCAAGCCCTGCCGCGTCCGGGATGGGAGTTCGAAGGCTGGGGAAACTGTCAGCACGCAAATCCGCAAACACAGTATTGCGGTTTTTCAGTACCTGCAAAGACTGTGCAAGATTTTTGGGGTAATACCGTGCCGCCTCTGGTCGCATACTTCACCAAATTTTCCGCAGCTGTTCCGCCGATTACAGATCTGTATGATGCGACGACGAATTTGGAGCCCGCTCAGCAGATATCCACCGCATCCGCCTTGATTACCCGCTTTGCCGACCGGGCGCGCGACAGGCATGCGCGTGAAGATGAATTTCAGAGCTATGACCACTATCTGTCGTTCTACTGGGAGCATCGCACGGCAGCTGTCGAGATTGTTGACACCATTGGCCGAGGAGGAAATACGATCACCTTCAATGTCACCACGCAGTGGAAGCTGAGTCCTAACGAGGCAGAACTGCGCTTTTTCTATCGCGGCATCAACACTGTGGCGGAGTACCATAACAATGGGGTCATGACTCGAATTGATGACACTCATTATACTCGTAACGTTTCTTACAATAGTAAAACGAACGCGCCACTTCAGATCGGAGATCGGCTCGAGTTCGAATTGAGCCAGTTTTTAGAGGGCGTGCCCAACGGGCGCAACAACTATTATGGGACGACCTACTTATACATTGTAGGACAAGGGATCGTGCCTTGGGAGACCCGCGGCATATTCGGTGATTTTTCTACAGAACGGGAAGATTCCTTCCCAATATCTGCAACGGGTTGGCTAGGCGGTGAGACCACCCTGCCCTACGAGTATTCCAATGAGCCGGATAATCACTTCCTGCAGATGGCGACCAACCTGTCCAGCATCAACGGCCAGAATTTCGTTCTGGGGCGCAGGGTACACCACACCGACTTCGAGGATGGCGGGCACAATGAATCTCCGCAAAATCCGCCCTTCGACGCGCTGGCAGGACTGCTTGGTAATCACTATGTAAACCACTCCTGCGTCTCCTGCCACACGCGCAACGGTCGCGCGCTGCCGCCTGCGGTGGGTCAGCCACTGAAGCGTTATCTCGTCAAGGTCGGAGACG
This sequence comes from Halioglobus sp. Uisw_031, assembly GCF_047729875.1. Classification (NCBI taxonomy): domain Bacteria; kingdom Pseudomonadati; phylum Pseudomonadota; class Gammaproteobacteria; order Cellvibrionales; family Halieaceae; genus Halioglobus; species Halioglobus sp. Uisw_031. The sequence continues at coordinate 2,602,456 of NZ_CP159826.1, forward strand.
CGAACGGCAACCCCGACCCACTGATCGGCGCGGTACTCCAGCCGGAGTCCAGCATGGGTAATCCCGAGGCGGGGGTAACACTGGGGCCGTGGCAAGAAAGTAACGGTCTGCGTCGCCCCAGTTTCGTATTCTCTGGTGTGCAACCAGAGTATTTTTCAGCGCGTATTGCTCCGCAACTGGTGGGACTGGGCCTGCTTGAAGCGATTAAAGAGGACGATATCAAGGCGCTGGCGGATCCTAATGATCTGAATGGAGACGGTATTTCCGGGCGCATCAGCCGTATCAGTGATCCCGAAAGTGGGCACACCCGCCTCGGACGCTATGGGTGGAGGGCTGAACAGGCAACGGTTCGGCATCAGGTCGCATCCGCCCTGAACACCGATCTTGGCGTGATGACCTCAACGTTTTCAAATCCAGACTGCGGTCAGGCGCAGACCGATTGTGGTGCCTCTGGTACTGAGTTGCCCGACGAGCACCTGGACACGCTGACGGACTACATCTCTCTACTGGGCATGCGAGCCAGACGGGGCTTGGACGAGCCCGTCGCATTGCGCGGTGAGGCACTGTTTGATGCCGCGGGTTGTCTCAACTGTCATGTCAATACGTTTGATACCACTGCGCATCACCCTCACGCCGAACTGCGTAACCAGACCATTCACCCTTACACTGATTTACTACTGCATGATATGGGTCCGGGCCTGGCCTCGACCCTGGACGAGATCCATGCCAGCGGTCGCGAATGGCGCACCGCGCCCCTGTGGGGTATTGGTCTTACCGCGGATGTAAGTGGGGGCGAGGCCTATCTACACGATGGGCGAGCCCGTACTCTCGACGAGGCCATCCTTTGGCATGGTGGCGAGGCTGAGGTATCGAAGCAAGCTTATGTAGCACTCACTGCTGCAGAGCGGTTAGCCCTCGTTACTTTTCTCAAGACGTTGTGAGACGGTTGCCGCGCTGCGGGCGCAATGAGCCCGCTACAGGCGGACCCGCCACTGCCATCGCCATACTTTATTGCGTATACTGGCGGCTGATTCTAAATCTGGAGCTCTATGCTCGATATTCGCACACCTCTGCTACTGATATTCCTGAGTTTGCTCTGTGCTTGTTCCGGCGACAGTGAACCCATGCGCCAGCTGTCTGGACCCACCACCCCCACCGATGCCCGCGTGGCAGAGCTGTACAATCGCTCTTGCCGCAGTTGTCACGCGCAGGGCGCAGGATGGGCGCCAAGGACTGGCGACCTGCAGGCCTGGGCCCCGCGTCTGCAAAAGGGTGCTCCCGTGCTACTGGAACACACCATCGACGGCTTTAAGGGCATGCCTCCTATGGGCATGTGTTTCGATTGTAATGAAGAGGATTTCACTAAACTGATATCCTTCATGAGCGGCGGTTAGTCATGCCAAACAGGCGTCAGCTACTGAAATATTTCGCGGCCTTAAGCGCGGCCAGTTTCGGTGGAGGGATGTTAAGCCAATCTGCAGCAGCGCGAGTTATCGGGTGGAAGAACTGGTCAGGATCACAATCCTGTGTTCCCAGCGCGCGCCTCGCCCCGGCTTCACTGCCTGAACTGCAACAGCTGGTGGCGGAGAGTGTGGGTCCAATTCGGCCGGTTGGCGCTGGGCACTCTTTCTCTCCTCTGGTTCCCACCGATGGACAAATTGTGTCCCTCGCCAGGCTCAACGGACTTGTGTCCCATGATCCGGCTCAACTACGGGCGACGTTTCTTGCCGGCACTCAGATGTCAGCCATGGGCGCACCACTGCATGAAGTAGGTCAGGCATTGATCAACATGCCAGATATTGATGAGCAGGTCATTGCCGGTGCAATCGCAACGGGCACCCACGGTACCGGCGCCAACATAGGTGGATTGCCGAGCTTTGTCACCGGGCTGGAAATGGTTACTGCTACCGGCGAACTTATACAGTGTGATGCTGACAACAATCCAGAGGTGTTCCAAGCAGCCCGCTTGTCTCTCGGCGCACTGGGGATTGTCACCAAAATCCAGATGCAAAATACCCAACCCTACCGCTCACGACGCGAGTCATGGATCTTGGATTGGGAAGACACCCTTGCCCAAGCAGATCAACTTGCCAACAAGCACCGTAATTTTGAGTTCTATTACATCCCATTCTCCGAGCGTTGCTTCCTGTCCACTCACGACATCACCGAAGAGGACAAATTTTCTACCTCCGTTAGCGATGGTAATGAGTCCGTGCAGGACCTAAAAATGATTCGCGATTACCTGTCTTGGTCTGACACCCTGCGCGGCCTGCCCATCAAGGCCATTGCCGCAACAATGGATAGGGAAGTCGTTGTGGAAGCCTCGTGGCTCAACTACGCCAGTGAACGCAATGTGCGCTTTAATGAAATGGAGTATCACCTTCCCCGAGAACAGGGACTGGCGGCCTTGCGCGAAGTGCGGCAGGTATTGGAACAACACCACAAGGCGGTGTTCTTCCCGCTTGAGGTACGCTATGTGAAGGGCGATGACGTTTGGCTAAGTCCTTTTTACCAACGCGACAGCATGTCAATTGCCGTGCATCGCTTCCACTCGGAAGATTACCGACCCTTGTTCAACGCCGTCGAGCCAATCTTTAGAAAATACGGTGGCCGCCCCCACTGGGGCAAGATCAATAGCGTAAAGCGAGCTCAGTTTGCACAGATGTATCCGCGCTGGGAAGCGTTCGTTGAAGTGCGTCAGCAACTCGATCCTAGCGCTAAATTTCTCAACCCTTATCTGGCATCCCTCTTTAGCGGAGCGGCATGAGGCGTCGTCAACTACTGCTTGCTGCCGCCGTCGGTGGCGCTGGTATACTGTGGGGCTTGCGCGCCAAAAATAGCGATAATGGTGGCGTACACAGTGCCTATTTCCAGACCCTAAGTACCGCTTTGGATAAAGCAGGGTTAGCGCGACCGACGCTCATCATCGACAAGCAGAAGTTACTGGCCAACGCCAATGTCTTGCATCAACATCTGGCGGGTCGTTACGACTACCGCGTGGTCGCAAAATCGCTGCCCTCACTACCACTGTTAGAAACAGTGATGTCACATACTGATACGCAGCGTCTGATGGTTTTTCACCAACCCTTTCTCAACCTCATTGCTAAAGAATTGCCGAATGCGGATGTGCTACTGGGCAAGCCAATGCCTGTTGCCGCCGCCGCGCGCTTTTATCAGCAGCACAGAACAACACAATTTGACGCCCGCCATCAGCTGCAATGGCTAGTAGACTCACCGGCAAGACTGATCCAATACGCGGATCTCGGACGACAACGGCGTGAACTGATGCTGATTAACCTAGAGCTGGATGTCGGATTGCACCGCGGTGGCATTAAAGATGAAGAGCAACTGGCATTGGCGCTGGACATTATCGAGCGGGAACCATTTCTGCAATTCAGCGGTTTTATGGGCTACGATCCGCACGTATCAAAAAACCCCGGATTACTGGGCGGCCCGGAGGCCGCTTTTGCCTCGGTGCAGAAGACCTATCAGAACTTCGTTACCATTGCCGAAAGACAGCTGCAGCGGTCTCTGTCGGGGCTGACACTCAATGCCGCGGGCAGTCCCACCTATCAGCGCTACACCGGTGCCCAGGTGGCGACAGAGTTGTCCGCCGGTTCGGCATTGGTGAAGCCGACTGATTTTGACTTAGATACGCTGGCAGATCATGAGCCAGCCGCGTTTATCGCCACCCCTGTTTTAAAATCGCTGCCGGTGGCGGAGGTTCCGGGCATTGAAAAACTGGCATCACTGCAAAGCTGGTTTAATCCGAATAGCCGGCAGGCGTTCTTCATCTACGGCGGTCACTGGAAAGCCACACCGGTGTCACCCCCGGGCCTAAGCCTTCACCCCCTGTACGGACGATCCACCAATCAGGAAATGCTTAACGGCTCCAGCAGTGTCAAGCTGCAGCCCGACGACTGGGTCTTTATGCGACCCACTCAGAGCGAGCATGTGTTTCTGCAGTTTGGTGATATAGCCGTGTACGACGACGGCGCGATAGTAGACAGCTGGCCGGTGTTTACGCAGAGCTGACACCTTTACAGAATCATCGCGGCGGCAGCACTGCTGAAAGAATAGACTCATTCCGTCAAAAAAACAGAGCACTGCACCTTATCCGTACAGGTCTTCCCCCGCTGCCCACGTCGCATGAAACCCCACTGGCACTCGGTGTGGCATAGCAACGCTTGCAATGGGCCCCTGCGCAATATCGGTGGCGTCAAACACCAGGCAGTGCGATGTAGCGTCTTTACTGTCGGTGACAAGTGTTACAACGTAGCCGTCATCTTCAGCTGAGCGTCTGTCTGCACCCGGCTTCGGAGCAAATACGGCTTCGCTGCCGAACACGCCTTCACCGTAATCCCACTGCGTGCTCTGTCCTGTGTCGTTGTTGTATTTCACTAAACCAGTAAAACGAAGAGTATGGCCGCCTTCGTGTAGCAAAGGAATTCGTTGATGATAGGAGTACTGACTTTTTACGCCATGAAAAATGGGGTTTGATTTGTTGAATTCCGTATTAAGATCATCGATGGCACCTTCGCGGACTTCACCCGTTGCTAGATTGAACTGCCAGCGGTAGGCGTTTGCCTCAAGACGCATGTAGGCCAGCATGGATGCAAGTTCACCGTCACCAGACTGACCAGAAGGCATGGGATTGATTGAACGACAACCGTCCATCACTACCCAGTCACCCTCTTCCCAACAGTTAGTGGTGTGTAATATGTAACAAGGCTCACACTCGAACCAGCGCACATCCCTACTTTGTCCGCGACGAGGAATAATGCCGAAACGGGTGGGGATGTCTTTGTGAAATGTCAGCACCCGATACTTGTGCTTGCGCAATACTTCCATGTCATGAAAGAAGGGCAGGTCATGAAGGACCGCGTAGTGAGTAGTGAAACCCAAATCATGTGGCAGTCTGGGCCCCGGCAAATCAATAGCCACTTCGTGCACTAACCGGCCGGAGGGGTCAGCAACGCCATAGGTCATGAACGGAGCTTCATCGCCATAATCAAAGAACAGCAGCTCGCCCGTTGCCCAGTCTACTTTGGAGTGTGCCGACATACGACGCTGTGTACGGCCTTCTAGATCATAGTGCGCTTTAGTTTCAAGAGTGAGACTGTCTAAGCGATAGGGGTCGCCCGCGTTATACCACAGCGACATCAAGTCACCTGCGTACCAGAACAAATCGGTGTTGGACGTGTCTTTAATGCCAAAGCGGGAAATATCGTAATCAAACGGGCCCATGACACCTGGGGACATTGATTTTCCGACGCTCAGTTCCTGTGTAAGCGCCGCGGTCTGTACGTAGCGATTGCGATAGCTGGCGGCACCATCACTGAAATACACACCGTGAACCATGCCATCACCATCAAACGGGTGATAGCGATTCTTGGGGTGGTGCAAGGGGTTGGGGCCATTACGAAAATAGGCACCCGAGAGATCACGGGGTAAAGCGCCCGTGACGACCAAACTCTCTTCATGGAGCTCATTGACTGTGGGCGCATAAACGCCGTGCAGATAAGGATTGTCCAGCTCATAGATCCAGCTCGGAGTACCCTCTAGCTCCCTAACCGGGCCAATACTCTGCTCGGTGATCGGATATTCGCGCATTAAAGCCATAAACCGTTCTCCTGTTGCCCTCACTAAGCGCTACGCGGACTGACCTCGACCACTACCGTTAGCGGAACCTTCTGCAACGAATCAAAATTGTAGCACTATCGTGTCCTGCGTGTTCGCCTTGCTCGGCGGCTGACACTTCCCTACTATTCTAGTATTGCCCTGGGTTGCTTGGTCTTTTGATAGCCACGTATATCCAGTTGCCCCTCAGGAGACATATCATGAGTCAGCCGATATACATTTTAGGTGGCGCACAGACCGACTTTGCGCGCAATTGGGCGCGGGAAGATTTGCAGATCTACGACATGTTCGCAGAGGCCCTGCGAAGCGGCATACACAATGCCGGCATCGAGCCCTCCGAAATAGACGTGGGGCACGTAGGCAACTTCGTGGGTGATCTGTTCGCTGGGCAAGGTCTGATCGGCGGTTTTTTTGGGCAGCTTTATCCTGAGCTCGCTTCGCTGCCTACCTCACGACACGAAGCCGCCTGTGCATCAGGCTCTATTGCAATTTTATCTGCTATGCGGGATATAGAGGCGGGGCACTACAATGTGGCCTGCGTTCTCGGCCTTGAATTAATGCGCAACGTGACGGGAAAAACTGGCGCAGAATATCTGGGCGCAGCGCGCTGGATTGGGCATGAGGCCGACAACGCAGACTTTCCCTGGCCACACATGTTTGATCGTATAACAAGAGAGTACGATAAGCGCTATGGCATCAACAGTGATCACCTCAACACCATTGCGGAAATCAATTTTTGTAATGCCAAGCAAAACCCCTATGCACAAACACGCGAATGGAATTTCCCCGAAGGTTGCTTCAGCAATAACGACAAATTGAATCCCGTGATCGACGGTGCAGTACGAAAAATGGATTGCGGACAAATTACAGACGGCGCCGCTTGCATCATTCTAGCCGGTAAAAGCGCCGCCAAGGATTATGCCGCTCGCAACGGGCTGTCATTGGCCGACATTCCGCGCGTTAAGGGCTGGGGTCACCATTCAGCACCTATTCTGTTGGAAACCAAACTGCAGCTTTCGGCGGATCGGCCCCTATTATTCCCGCATGCTAAAGCCACCCTAGATGATGCACGGCAACGTGCAGGCTTTAACGCGCTGACGGATCTTGACGGCATGGAAACCCACGACTGCTTTACCGTTACCGAGTACATGGCTATCGACCACAGTGGTTTAACCGCGCCAGGCGAAAGCTGGAAAGCGATAGAAGAAGGCCGCATTGCCAAAGACGGCAGCTTCCCTATCAACGCCAGCGGCGGCCTAATTGGTCTGGGACACCCCGTGGGCGCTACCGGTGTGCGAATGGTACTAGACTGTGCCAACCAGGTGAGCGGGCAGGCGGGAGGCTGCCAAATTGCCGACGCCGAAAACATGATCACCTTTAATGTCGGCGGCAGCACAACGACCTGTGTGAGTTTTGTGGTGGGTGTAGGCTCGTAGGCATAGCATGCTGAAAGAAGCCTTTAATCGTGGCACTACGCTAAGTCGCCTGCATTGAATGCCTTCGCCTACCGATAACCACGTTTCTCTGACATAAACATCTCTATCGGTGCCGCTATTTTGCTGTATGTCCTAGCAGGCTTTTACACCTGATTGCCTGATTCATTCGTTAACCGTATTACCGCATTTAAAAACCCACGTGTTTCGAAAGTTCAATTTTTAGCACTACTAAAAATCTTCATCTCTGTGTATGCTTATCGTGGAGAAAATGAGGAGCTTACCTATGAAATATACAAAACAACTTCTAGCACTAGCCGTCGGCACATTGCTGATTGTATCCAATATAACCTGGGCGCAAGAACCCAAGTACGCAGCTAAAGTTCCTGACTCGGTTAAAACGCCGGATAAAGTCCAAACAGAATTCCTCGGCGATTTGGAATTTTTCGATGGTGCGCCAAGTCGCGCCACTGTCGAGAAGGCCTATGATTTCTTGGATTTGTCTCGCGGGACAACAACCTTCCTTAAAGGTATTCCTGCAGCTTCAGTCTATGCTCTTCTAGAAGGCCTAATACAGGCAGGTGTGCAGCCAGGGGATTTGGGTATTACAGAAGACCTTATGGATGCGCGCTCGCTATTCTTAACTCCAAACTCAACGACTGTTTACGGCTTTGCCGAAATTGATGTTAAAGATGGACCTCTTGTCGTAGAAATTCCTCCAGGGGTGCTCGGTCCCGTAGATGATGCATACTTCCGCTGGGTAACCGATGTTGGTGTGACCGGACCTGATAAAGGTGAAGGGGGAAAATATCTGTTTGTTCACTCCGATTACAAAGGCGATATCCCAGATGGCTATTTTATTGCAAAAACGCCGAGTTATCGCAATCTAATGCTGATGCGTGCTTTCGTTAAGGACGGAGATGTTGCGGGTGCGGTTAAAGGCGTAAAAGCAAAATTTCGAATCTACCCGCTTTCTGAAGAAAAAAGTCCACCAGAGCAGCGTTTTGTTAATATATCAGGTAAGCAGTTTAATACCGTGCATGCTAATAACTTTGACTTTTATGAAGAGTTGAACGCTGTTATTCAGTATGAGCCGGCCGACTCCTTCAACCCCGAAATAGTCGGACTTTTCGCCTCCATTGGCATCAAGAAGGGCCAGCCCTTTAAGCCAGATGCTCGCATGAAGACCATACTGACCGAAGCCGTGGCAGTGGGTAATACTATTGCTCGAGCTCTTTCCTATGCTCCACGCAATGAGACTGTCTATTTCTATCCCGACAGAAAATGGACTTCACCGTTTGTAGGCGGCAGTTCAGAATTTATGAATAACGGTGAACTCGTGCTCGATGACAGAATCTTTTTCCACTATGTAGCGACAGGCATTACTCCGGCCATGGCTGCTCCGAGAGTGGGATCTGGATCTGCCTATGGTTTTGCCACAAAAGATGCAAGTGGCGAATATCTTGATGGTGGAAATACGTACAAGATAACGCTGCCAGCCCCTATTCCTGCGAACAACTTTTGGTCTTTCATGGTTTACTCTGGCCAGCATCGCTCAATGCTCGAAACCGATCAAAAACTTGCAGGCCTTGATAGTAATAATCCATCAGTGCAACCAAACGCTGATGGCTCTTATACCATGTGGTTCGGACCAAAGGCACCCAAAGGTCATGAAGGCAATTGGATACAAACCATGCCGGATAAGAGTTACAGCGTGCTGCTACGCCTCTATGGGCCGCTCGAGCCATGGTTTGATAAATCCTGGAAGCCCGGTGATTTCGAACGTGTTAAATAATTGCAGCTAACCCCCAGTTCTAGCGGATGCCGCTAACGCGTCATCGCTGAACTGGGGGTTAGCATCCTCATTCGACACGATGAAAGTATGGGCCCTTAGCTGTGCTTCGTGCCCCGCCGACTACGAAATCAAAATCCAATGGGCGAGGCTTTTCTAGCACTGCACCAATGCCTGATGAGGCACCTATTATCACGGCTGTCTCTTTACCCATTCCCATCCCATCGCCCTCATTATTCACTCGCACCCTAACAGGGCCAGGGCCTGAGAAATTACATCCCTAACAACTCCATAGTCGAGCATTCATCAAGTTTTTTTCCATAGGCATTATTGATGGTTCTGTCATACCGCATACCACAGTTATCACAGCTCGCTCCCATGATGTGATACCCCACGTCATCTTCATCATCTTCCTCATACTCAAGGGGCATGTCTCCATCGCACTCCTCGCAGGTCCATGTTGCTTCACGCAGAATGTTTTCGGCTTTTGTCTTTAAGTCTTGGTCATACGACATAGGATTTGAACGCCCCTGAGATTCGTGAGTCATCGTTGTCATTGTAACATCAGATCGGCCTTTCAAGCCGGCGATATTGCACCGAGAGGCACTCCAACTCCACCTGCGCGCTAGCGATCATAGCCTTGGGCTAACCCGCTCAATAAGTGACGTCGTTAGCATCTCTTATCGAAGTGTTCGACGCTATTAAATCAGAACACTATTGTGCCACCAGGATACACACGGCACTGGCGCCCAACGGAAAGGCGGATGCCGTTAACGCGTCGTCGCTGAACTGGGGGTTGCATCCTCATTCGACAGGATTAAAGTAAGCACCCTGATCGCCGAGCAGCATTGGATTTTAGCACTATTTAGTGATCTCAACTTAGCAGACGACGTGCAGACTGCTCTTTGAGAACCAATCAGGTTTACCCAGTATGAAGGCAGAGAGTCCTGCTTCAGCCATGTGCTGCTCTAAGGGCTTGCCTGCAGGTAAGGGAAAAGCACGTAGTTCAGTTATACGCTTTTCTATCGTCTTAACGGAGACAGACAAGGCCTCTGCCATACCTTTTCGGGTCCAACCCATCAACATGAAGCGGAGTACCTGCATATCTCTAGCAGAGATGTATACATCATATCTTGGTACGTACAGTCTGTGATTTTTGAAATCCAGATGCTGGTACCAAAGAGGATGGAGGACAGATGCAGAGACAAATCTCGTATTACCGATTAGGGTGTCTCTTTCGGTGCGGGCCACCACAGAAGACGTAAACACTAAGCCGTGGTCTTCAGTCTTTACCCACGACTGTATGAGTCTAGGGGTTTTTCCTTTGAAAAGAAGCTGCTCTTCCTTATGAATTTCATCGGCTATATCAACCAGGATGGGCAGATCGTCATTGGTTAATTTCATCGACGGATGGAAAGGTTCAGTGAGGCCTGAAAGAGCAGCCGCCATTTCACTGAGTTTTAAATAGACGTTGTCGCTGTCTTTTTCGTAACTGGACGTTGCTACTAGATCTGCACTCTGCATAAATACTTCCCTAGTATGATATTTTATACTCTTAAAAGATAAGTTACCAGAATCTACCAACACTTACCAGACTAGAAAAAATAGGCAGCCAAAAGGGCACCGAAGCCACGTCTCCCGCGTGACCGTGTCGTTTAATCGACCGGCAAAGCACCTCGATACAGATGAATCTCTCTGTATCAGCGTCATCATGCGTCGCATATGGAAGTTATAAAATGGATGTGCCGATCAGATTATCTAGCCCGGCTTGATCGATGAGGCCTGCGAAAAAGTCCCCAAACCCCTGAGTCACTCGACTGCAACGGGCTTCACTAAATACTCGCTCATGGGAATGACATTGATCTTTTGAAAATCGATGAATCGTGCGCAGCTTTCAATCATCGCGTTCATATGTTTTTGCAGCAGAGCCTCATCGCCACCAGTTGCATAGAACGCATGGTCTGATGCCATCGCCTCCGGCGGAAAATTCTCCTCCACTACGGCAAAACACACAGGCGTGTCCTCGCTCAATCGACGCACCACCAGGTTCTGCCGGTAACCGAAGGTTGACTGAGTGTCTATTGCCACCTGAGTATGGCTGTCCTTCCAGATCGACAGCCACTCGTCCCGATCCATATCATCAGGAGGAGACATAAACACCACCTGACACACACCGTAAAGCCGCTCTCCCGGCATTGAAGGGTGCGTTTGCTGACTCACCAAAGGCTCAGCCTCGGCAACCAGATAAACCGTCTTAGTCCTAACGTGGGCATCGATTAAAGGCTCCCAATGTCCTGCCGCGCCGGCGAAATCCACCCACAGGGACAACATAGCATCCGGCACCGGCGCATGACTTTCAATAGACCGGCCGGCTGCCGCAGACACCGCGCTGTCCACCACGCAAATGCGCAGGCCATGAACGCCTTCAACCCGTGTCAGTTGCGGCGCAAGCTGCAGCAGCAGCTCGTCGCGAAACTCATCACCGCTGAGGGACGGGACTTTCCAAAGGGGATACAGTAGTTTTTCCACGATGCTCTCCTAACGCGCTGGCTAAATACCCACTGGCGGTGTGATAGTCGCCGCATTGTCTATCAACATCTCTGCACCGTTGATAAAACGGGACTCCTCGGAAGCCAGAAATAGAACCAGATTAGCAATATCCTCGGGGTCGCACATGTTGCCAAATGCACTGAGCGCGTCAATATCGGCCTGCGTCGCCGTCTCCTTTCCTGTAGCGACCTTGACCACCATAGGAGTCTTTACGCCATCGGGGTGTATCGAGTTACAGCGAATACCGTTTTTCTGTTCTTTACAATACATGGCGATGTTCTTGGTCAGCGCACGCACCGCGCCTTTGCTGGCAGTATAAGCCGCAACAAACGACTGGCCATGAATAGCTGCGACCGAAGACATATTGATAATGGAGCCGCCCCCGGAGGCCGTCATGGCCGGAATCGCATGTTTACAGCCCAGGAATACGCCGTCACTATTCACCGAATTGATTAGGCGCCAAGATTCCAGCGTGGTGTCGACAATACTACCAAGGGCAATAATACCGGCGTTATTGACCAAAATATCGAGCCGGCCAAACGACTCGAGCGTCGCAGCAATGACCTGCTTCCAGTTTTCCTCGTCGGAAACGTCGAGCCGCATGAAAATAGCGTCCTTACCAATCTCTTTTACAACTGCCTGACCGGCAGACTCATTCAGGTCCGCCAGCACGACAGTGGCGCCCTGTGCAGCAAGCAATATTGCATCAGCCTGTCCCATGCCACTGGCTGCTCCGGTTACAATGGCGACCTTGCCCGCTACTCTACCCATAGTTCTTCTCTCGATGTATGACAGTGAATTTCACGGCGACCTGCTCCGCCGCGATCAAGATCCAGTTAATCAGATGCCTCGTGACACCTCAAACCCCCGACGCCTAAACTCGTCACAGGGCTACCCAATTGAACCGTTAGAACAAGCCTTCAAGCCTAGTTGATGACGTTGCAACCACACGCTTGCGACAGCCTCTTGCGCTGACAACCTCGCCTCCACTCTAGCCATATTGGTGCCATTGCACTCTACCGGTCAATTTTATGGCAATCTCTGACCCAGTGGTGCTGACTGTGCATACGGCAATCAGATGCTTTGTCGCAGTAACTCAGATCCTCCATCTCTGAAACCACCGCAGACGGTCTAACCGCGCGCACATGAGGCCTCGCCAGCACGGGTCGCCACGGTGTATTCTTAGCTTCTATTTCACGCATATCGATGAGGGAGACACAATGAACCCACAACACAACATGCCACGCCTGATTAACTGGCTCGGTTACTTCGCTATCGGCTTGTTACTGATACTGCCACTGTCCGTACTAACCATCCGCACCGGCCAATGGCAGCTGGGATTACCCCTGTATGCGATCGCTTGCTTTGGCAGTACGCTGCTGCTAATTCTGGCGATCGTCCTACTACTGCGGAGTCGTTTCACACCTTGGCGCAAAGACATCCTGCTGCGCGCGCTGTTTGCTCTGCCCGGCGCGGTCTTGCTGCTAGCACTGACCAGTGGGGGGAATCACCCCATGATTCATGATATTTCCACCGATACGGCAGACCCACCAACGTTCACAGTGGCGCTACAAGAGCGCGGGGCAGAGTCCAACACTCTCGAGATCAATCAGGACGTGATGCGACAGCAAGAAGAAGCCTATCCGGACCTGAAGACCCTGGTAAGCCCGCTATCCACCGACGAGGCCTACAACCGCGCGCTGCAAGTGGCGACTAATTTGGGGTGGGACATTTACCACCAAGATAGCAACACCGGCGTGATCGAGGCAGTGGACACCACCAGCATCATGGGCTTCAAAGACGATATCGTTATACGGGTGCGCAGCAGTGCTCAGGGGACGCTACTTGATCTGCGTTCGGTATCTCGGGTAGGTGAAGGCGATCTGGGGGCCAATGCAAAACGGATCCGTGCCTTCCGCGACGCATTCCAGCAGCAGGAATAAAGCCTGCAGAAGCAGAACGTTTTTACGATAGAGTACCGCCGTCGACCCGGATATCCTCGCCGGTGATGTGCACGCCATCATCGGACACCAGCATGGCGATGACCCCGGCCACCACTTCGGGCGACTTGGCGCCGGTCAGCGACATGATGCGAGGCATGAGTTCAAAATCCATGGCCTTGGGAAATGCGAGCTTATCCGTCATACCCGTGTTGATATCCCCGGGGCAAATACAGTTGGCGCGCACACCACGCTTGGCATACTCAACGGCAATACTGCGCGTCATGGCCAGCACTCCACCCTTACTCGCCGAATAGGCCAGACCGCAGGGAAGTCCAGACAGGGCTGCTGTCGAGGCTGCATTGACAATACTGCCCTTAGTTTCCACTAGGTGTGGTAACGCTGCGCGGCATAAAAACATGGTGCCCGTAAGATTGATATCGATGACTTTTTGCCAGTCGTCAGTTTGCAACTCCTCGGTATCGTCAAAACGTAGAATTCCCGCCATATTGACGACACCATAAAGGCTCCCATAGCCCTCAATACAAGCTCCAACGGCTTCCTGCACACTCGCTTCGTTACCCACATCACAGACCCAAGGAGTGGCCACCCCACCTTCTGCGGTAATTTCAGCGGCCGCAGATTCCACTGCTTCCCGGTTAAGATCTACGCAAAAAATCGAACCGCCCTCAGCAGCTAAACGCAATGCACTGGCCTTACCAATACCACTGCCAGCGCCAGTCACCAGAACCACTTTCCCCATAAACCTTTGCATAACTTTCTCCCAGAGTCCGCACTGCACAATGCCCTCTGTTGCCCGTTCGGTCAAACTCGGCAGTACGAGGCAATGAACCGGCACGCTATGTTTAAAATAGGCACCTTATATGCTTTATTTAGTCACTTGGGACTGACTTTTTAAGCCATTGCCTTGTACTGCGTGTGCTGTACCTTTATCTGCACTGGATGCACCCGTATCATACTGCAAACTCAAAACCATGGCGCTAGACAAGGGTCATGGAAGGCAGCAGTAACAGCAGCTATTAGGAGAGAGATTTTGGAAGACCTAGATCAGTTTGGTTTAGACGTGCGCGATTGGCTGGAGGCTAACTGTCCCACCTCACAGCGCCAACCAATGGGACCTGAAGATCAGTATTGGGGTGGCCGACGGGGGACGTTCCCCAGTGAGGATGCCAAAGTATGGTTCGAACGGATGCGGGATAAAGGCTGGACCGTGCCTGAATGGCCCACGCAATACGGCGGCGGCGGACTCACTCCGCAGCAGTCTAAGGTGCTCAAGAGCGAGATGAAGCGTATTCAGGCCCGCACCCCTCTGTACGGCCTCGGCATCTGGATGCTGGGCCCGGCAGTGCTTGAATATGGAACAGAGAAACAAAAGCAGCAGCATATTCACGCCATCTTAAATGGGGAGACGCGCTGGGCCCAAGGTTACTCCGAACCCGGCGCTGGGTCTGACCTGGCCAGCCTGCAGTGTAAAGCTGAAGATATGGGCGATCATTTTCTGGTTAATGGGACCAAAATCTGGACCACCGCAGGCGACAAATGTGATTGGATATTTTGCCTGGTACGTACTGACCCTAATGTCAAAAAACAGGAAGGTATCAGCTTCCTTCTTATCGATATGGACGACCCGGGCGTTACCACGACTCCGATCGCACTGATCAGCGGAGAATCCGAATTCTGCCAGACTTTTTTCGACAATGTAAAAGTACCTAAAGAAAATTTAATTGGGGAATTAAACAAGGGATGGTCTGTTGCCAAGGCTCTGTTAGTGCATGAGCGCAAGCTGATGGCGGAAATCGGCAGCGACAGCCCCCGCCATATTTTGCAACCCAACGTGGCGGCCCGCGAATACCTGGAATTTGAAAATGGCAAAATCACCGATGCCCGACTGCGCGACGACCTAGTAGAGTACGATATGCTAATGCAAGCAGTCGCGCTCACTCACTTTCGTACCTTCGAAGAGAAATCAAACGGTGTGCGCAGCGCAGCACCAATGGTCATGAAGTACGTGGGCACGGAGGCAGAAAAAACTAAGAGTGAGTTGTTGCTGGCCATCATGGGCAGTCGCGGAATGGGCTGGGAAGGTGACGGCTTTACGCCCCAGGAAATCGATACGACACGCCTATGGGCCACGTCCAAGGTGATGACCATCGCGGGTGGCAGTTCCGAAATACAGCTTAACTTGATTGCCCAAAAAGTCCTCGAACTACCACAGCGCTAGGAGCAAACGATAATGGCACTGGTACTCAATGAAGAACAACGCTTGCTACAAGATACGGCAAAGGATTTCCTGTCCAAGTATGCCCCGATAGCGTCTCTACGCAAGCTGCGCGACGAACATAATCCCATCGGATATGACCCTGATCTATGGCTGCAGATGACCGAAATGGGCTGGGCGAGCGTCATACTGCCGGAAGCCTATGGCGGTCTCGAATTTGGTTTTCTGGGACTAGGTGTAGTACTGGAAGAATCAGGGCGCACGCTAACCGCATCGCCCTTGTTTGCCTCCGCTGTGGTCGGTGCGTCTGCTGTGCTGCTAGCGGGTAGCGAGCAACAGAAGCAAATGTTATTGCCGCAAATCGCTAGCGGAGATCTTACTCTGGCACTGGCACTGGAGGAATCCCATCACCACAGGCCCACGCATATTGCTACCACCGCTAACATGCAGGGCGACGATTTTGTTCTCAACGGCAATAAATGTTTCGTGCTCGATGGCCACAGCGCTGACAAGCTGATTGTGGTAGCCCGCTCTAGCGGCACAGAGTCTGACAGCGTCGGGTTAACCCTGTTACTGGTGGACCGCAATGCAAAAGGAATAAACTGCAACCGGATCATCATGGCGGACAGTCGTAACGCCGCTAACATTACATTTGAGAATGTCATAGTGCCTGCTGGAGACATTCTCGGCGCAGTCGATAAGGGCTGGTCGATTCTCGAGCCCGTACTGGATCGAGGACGAGTGGCCATCGCTGCAGAAATGATGGGTTGTGCGCTGGAAACCTTCGAACGCACCGTTGCCTATCTAAAAGAACGGGAGCAATTTGGTGTGAAAATCGGATCCTTCCAGGCATTGCAACATCGGGCTGCGCATATGCAATCAGAGTTAGAGCTGTGTCGATCAGTATTGCTGCAGGCGCTGTCCACGGTGGATGACGCACCGGAACAGCTGCCTTTGTTGGCCAGTCTAGCCAAGGCCCGATTGAATGTTCTGGTAAAGCTTGTCACTAATGAGGCGGTACAGATGCACGGTGGCATCGGTGTTACCGATGACCTGGAAATCGGTTTCTTTCTCAAGCGGGCTCGGGTTGCTATGCAAATTTTTGGAGATACCGGGTTTCACAAGGATCGCTATGCCACATTGTGTGGCTACTAACAACGAGGATATCAGTATGGAAGCCAACACAATGATAGCCATGGTTCACAAGTACGTGGAAGCATTCGAAAAACAGGATATGGACATTATCAGAGAAATTTACTCCCAGGATGCCTTGGTTGAGGATCCGGTCGGCACTGACGTGCACATAGGGATCGATGCCGTATGCGCTTTCTATGAAGGTGCTTTACAGTCCGGCGCCAAACTAGCGCTGAGCGGTGAGCCGCGCTGCAGTGGTAACGCAGTTGCGTTTCCTTTTCAGGTTCAGATGCCAGGGATCGCCATTGATATTATCGATGTGTTCGAGTTTAACGCTGAGGGCAAAGTCAACAGTATGAAGGCATATTGGAGCGACGGGAATATGAAGTCAGTGTGATTCTGACGGTGGTCGCATGATTCTCGGTACAGCTGCTATTGAGTTTAGCTACCGAGACCATCATTATCGAATGTCGCCGCGTAGCGCTCGATCCATTCTAGTGCAGCCTCGTCAGGGCTGAGTAGTCGGCCACACTCTCTAAGCATGGCCCGACGGTATTCTTTGATCTGCAGACACTGATTTTCCATGCGCAACCGGAACGCGTCCTGACCCATCAACATATCATTTCTACTGTGCACAAACCCGTTAGACACGCTGCTCTCCACTCGCTACCTACAGGGAGTAGTAATACCACCCCAAAGCAGAAAAAGCAGTGGCCCTAAAGGTAGGTTGTGAAGCAATACACAGAATTAGCTTGGTTCCATCGTGGTTTGTGCAATATTACCGCGCTATCGAGTTTTGTCTTCAGCCATTAGAGCGCCTTGATAGAGAGGCTCTGGATTATGGGTTGCGCGCCGAGACTGAATACAGCATCGCTATATTTTGGGGGCCCAAATTTCGCCACGGCATTATTGGACAGGGCAATCGGTTCTTTGGGCATACCGATAAAATTTGTTTTCAACTCGCCATCACCATCCTGATCATAAAATACAGACAGCGCATAATCACCGAGCGGCAATAGCAGCTCCGTCCGCACCAGGTCTCCGTCAAGGGCATCAGCGATGTCCACTTTTTGATTGAGCACCATGTCATCACTCAACCAGGTTGAATCAGAATCATAGACTGCAATATACACATTACCAGACGCATCTTTGAGGCCCGAGATTTCGACCATCAAAATACCCGTGAGCTCTTCCGCCTGCGCGGACTGGAAACTCAGTACCAACACTAAAAATTGCAGCACACAGGCTGCTCGCATCAACCGAGTCATCATAGTAACTTCTCCCTATCAACCACCAGCATAACTCAAACCAGCAACTCATCCAGCCCTTTCGTGCGGCTAAAAGAGAATACACAATGCCACAATGGCAGCGGAAACTCCCCGCGCACCCAATAGAACCTTTCCGCCAAGCCCAAAAATTCAGTACACTGTATCCCTGTTTTTATTAAGGCGTAAAGCTATGTCACTGGGTTCCTGGGATCCAAAGATCGAAGCACGGAGCACCGAGCTCTTGTTAGAGTCTGACCTCCTACGCCGCCTCATCGCTTATAGCCATGAGGAACAGTTAGCGCAGCTCGAGCAACTACTGAACGCGAACGACAAGCAACGTTTAGCGGGACTGATGAAAATAGACCCTCTCATTTGGCAAACCGCCGCCGAGCCCTTGCTGGAAAATGACCTGTTGCATCTGATTCGCTTTTTCGCCGTGGCCGAGAACCTGCCCGGGTGGGAGGCTGGAGCCACGTCTCCGGTAATCCCGCTGGCTAAAATCCTGCGCCAGCGGGGCGTGCGCCTAGACAAGTCCCTGCTAAAGTGGCTTCGCGAGGTCAACGACAACCGCTACCTGCCCTACGGCCCGCTTTAACCGTTCACTCTGATTTAGCTTTTTCAAACGCCGCCATGCTCTCGTCAGTGGCCGAAGTCTGGTATTTCAGCTTCCACTGATCATATGGCATACCATACACACGCTCTCTGGCCTTGTCATAATCCACCTCCAGTCCGGCGTCGTCGGCTGCTGCCATATACCACTTGGACAGGCAATTACGACAAAAACCCGCGAGGTTCATCAGGTCGATATTCTGTGCATCCTTGCGGCTGTCCAAATGGGCTAGCAGACGACGAAATACCGCCGCCTCAATTTTGTCTGAATCGTCCATTTTTCTCTCACTCCCTTTACATAATGCCGCTGACTAAACGGGCATATATTCGCCACCATTAACATCCAGTGCTGCACCCGTCACGACGCTAGCGTAATCCGAGCCGAAGAACATAGCGGCCTTGGCGCACTCGCCGTCATCGGGAATAATCCCCAACGGAATACTGCGAGTAACGTCCTTGATCAACTCGTCCTGACTCTTACCAGTCGCCTTGGCCTGCCAGGAAAAATAACCCTCCACACTCGGCCCCCACATCCACCCCATATGGCAACTGTTCACTCGAATATTGTACTTCCCCAGCTCCAATGCCAGATGCTTAGTGGCACAACGCAACGCGGCCTTGGATGAGCCGTAACCGGCCTGAGTCGCCAATGGCTTGTGTTCCACCATAGTGGCAATCATGACTATGGCACCACCGCCACTTTCTTTCATATGCGGGACACAGGCTTGCGTAAGATGCATCGTGCCGAAAAAGTTGACGTCCATGGCGCGCCGCCAGCCGTCCATACTCGCTTCTTCGATCGGCTCAAAACTGCCGGGGTCATACGCACTGTTGAACAGCACATCGATACGCCCAAACTCTTTTGCGACGCGGTCTGCTAATGCCAGACACTGCGCCGGATCGGAAATATCAGTAGGCACTTTGAGGACAGCTGTTCCCAGACCCAGGTTAAGTATCTCCTGCTCCGCGACATCAAGTTTTGCTTGAGTGCGCGCTGCCAACACCACCGCTGAAGCGCCTTCTTTTGCAGCGAGTGTCGATAACTCCTGACCAAGGCCGGGGCCAATTCCGGAAACAATGACCACTTTGTCTTTCATTAACATACTGAGTTTCTCCTATATTTAGAGCATTGATAACACTGAATAGACACATTCGATGAAAGAGCTGAACAAGGATTCAAGAATACGCTAACGCAACACCTTCACCACCTAATGCGTCGCGCAATTCCTGCAATAATTCATCACTGGGCACGACTTGCCAGCCAACGCCCAACCTAATACGCGCCGAATTGTGCGGTTGTCGGTAAATCAACGACACCGGACAACTGCCTCCGCGGGCGCTCGCGAGCGTTTTCTCCAACAGATCAGCAAACTGATCATTCATCTTCTCAGCGCTTATCTCGATTGTCAGCTCTGAAACCTTACTCTGTCTGGCTTCAGCAAGACTGCGCAAGCTATTGGCACGCATTGCCAGCTTTCCCGTTTTTTCATCAACGGATATCCGCCCTTCTGCTATCACTATCGTATCTTTTATTAGCAATTGCCGAAACTCGGAAAACGCCTCAGAAAATAACGTTACCTCAATCTGAGCACTACTGTCATCGAGGGTAATCACCCCCATGGCACCGCGCCGACTGTTCATAGAGCGGGTCGCCATAATGAGTCCAACGACAACCTGGTTACCCTGTTTGCCTCGAGTGTTAGCACTAAGATCGGCAATGCGGTTAGGCGCGAACTTACGCACTTCCGCCCTGTATTCATCAATAGGGTGCCCAGTAATGTAGAGCCCCAATGTATCGCGTTCGCCGCCCAGGCGCTCTTTGTCCGACCACGTGCGAGCCGCGCGAAAATCAGCATAGACATCATTGCTACCATTAAGCTGGCTTGGCACCACTTCCCCGAACAGGTCGTTCATACAGTTATCACGATTGCTGGCGCTCTGCTCAGCCGCTTTCAGAGCATCGTCCAGAGCCGCCATCAGCGTCCAGCGCTCCACGTTCAGTGAATCGAGGGCACCCGAGCGAATCATCGCTTCGAGAGCACGCCGATTGACCTTGCGCGGATCTGTGCGAGCACAAAAATCAAACAAATCAGAAAACGGACCACCCTCATTGCGTGCCTGCAAAATACAATCAACAGGCCCCGCACCCAATCCCTTGATAGCACCAAGGCCATAGATAATGTCGTCGCTCGTATTTACCGTAAACATATACTGCCCTTCATTGACGTCAGGCAGTTTCAATACGAGCTTCATACGCTTGCACTCGTCGACAAACACCACGATCTTGTCAGTGTTATCCATTTCTGAGCTCATCACTGCAGCCATAAAGTACGCCGAGTAGTGCGTTTTCAACCAGGCGGTCTGGTAGGACACTAGGGCATAGGCAGCGGAGTGAGACTTGTTGAAGCCATAGCCGGCAAATTTTTCCACCAAATCGAAAATCTTAATCGCGAGACCGCCATTTATACCCTTCGCTGCGGCACCCTCTTCAAATATCTCGCGCTGCCTTTCCATCTCTTTGGGATCTTTCTTTCCCATGGCACGACGCAACATATCGGCACCACCGAGCGTGTAACCTGCAAGTACCTGGGCGATCTGCATTACCTGTTCTTGGTAGAGAATAACACCGTAGGTGGGCTGCAGAATGGGCTGTAACCATTCATGTTGGTACTGGGCGTCCGGGTAGGAGATTTTTTCACGGCCTTGCTTGCGATTGACGAAATTATCGACCATACCGGACTGCAATGGGCCGGGTCGAAACAGTGCCAACAGCGCCACAATATCTTCGAAACAATCAGGTTGCAGCCGTTCGATCAACTCTTTCATACCCCGAGATTCCAGCTGGAAAACGGCTGTAGTCTCTCCAGACCGGAGCAGCTCAAAGCTGCGCATATCGTCCAGAGGTATTTGCAAGATCTCCAGTGGCAACTCCCCTGCCCGCGCTCGAGCAGGGTTAATCATTTTTACTGCCCAATCGATGATGGTCAAAGTGCGCAGACCGAGGAAGTCGAACTTCACCAGACCCGCGTCTTCCACATCACCCTTGTCGAACTGTGTGACCAGACCCGAACCACTCTCGTCACAGTAAAGAGGTGAAAAATCAGTGAGCTTTGAAGGTGCAATAACCACGCCGCCGGCGTGTTTGCCCACGTTTTTCACCACGCCTTCGAGTTGTTCAGCCATATCCCAGATTTCTTGGGCCTGCTCATCCTCCTGTAAAAACTCGCGCAAAGGTTCCTCTTGCTCCAGAGCCTTGGCCAGGGTAATGCCCACCTCAAAGGGAATCATCTTGGACAACTTGTCTGCCAGTCCGTACGACTTACCCTGAACGCGGGCCACGTCGCGTACCACGGCCTTGGCTGCCATGGTCCCGAACGTAATAATCTGTGAAACAGCCTCCCGTCCATACGTTTCGGCCACATAATCAATGACTCGGTCGCGTTTTTCCATACAGAAGTCCACGTCGAAATCCGGCATGGAAACACGCTCGGGATTCAAAAAACGCTCGAACAGCAACTCATACTCAAGGGGGTCGAGATCAGTAATCTCCAACGCGTACGCCACAAGCGACCCTGCACCTGAGCCTCGACCCGGACCGACTGGAATGTCGTTATTCTTAGCCCATCGAATGAAGTCCATCACGATAAGAAAATAGCCCGGGAAGCCCATCTGGATAATGGTATCCAGCTCGAATTCAAGACGATCGCGATAGGTTTGCTGTGTCTGTTGAAAATCGGGCGCACTAGCATCAAACAAAGCCTGCAGCCGCAAATCTAAACCTTGGTGCGACTGCTGCCGGAAAAACTCATCCATGGTCAGGTCATCGGGCACCGGATAATCGGGCAAGTAAGGTTTACCCAACTCCAGTACCACGTTACAGCGGCGTGCAATCTCTACACTGTTCGCCAGAGCTTCAGGAATATCCGCGAACAGCTCCACCATCTCCTGCGTGGAACGCAAATACTGCTGCTCGGTATAATGACGCGGCCGCCGAGGATCATCCAGCGTACGACCCTCGCGAACACAGACTCGTGTCTCGTGTGCTTCAAACTCCTGAGCATCAAGAAAACGGACATCGTTGGTCGCTACCACGGGACACTGCAGACCTTGAGCCAGTTTTACCGCAGCATGCAGGTGGGTCTCATCGCCCTCTCGACCAGTACGGTGCAACTCGAGATAAAAGCGCTGGGGATACAATTGCATCCAATAGCTCGCTCGCTCTAGCGCGAGCGCGGCTCTTTCACCCAATAGTGCCTGCCCCACGTCCCCAGCCGCGCCAACTGACAGCGCAATTACCCCCTCCGTGGTCTCTTCAAGCCAGCGCTTACTGACATAGGGCAACCCCAGATACTGGCCCTCGGTATAGGCTCGTGAAATCAACAACGTAAGATTGTGATAGCCCGCCTGATTCATCGCCAACAGGCACAACGGATAGGCCCGCTCTGGGTCATCCGCATCCATCACCATCAGGTCTACCCCAAAGATAGGCTGGACACCTGCGGCAATTGCGGCTTTGTGGAACTTGATCAGACCGTAGAAATTACACACGTCGGTAACGGCCACCGCGGGCATAGCCAGTTCTGCAACCCTCCCTATCAGGGATTTTATGCGAACCAGGCCGTCGACCAGGGAGTACTCAGTGTGCAGGCGTAAGTGGACAAACTCAGTCATGAAATGATTCTATACGGCTTGCTGCAAATGTTGTACAAAAGCTAGCATGCAGCCAGTATTTTTTTTACCGGAGCGAAGCTGCGGCGATGAACCGGCGTCACACCGAGGGTCTTCAGAGCCTGTAAATGCATCACTGTGGGGTACCCTTTGTGAGCAGCAAATCCATAGCCCGGATACACCCTATCCAGAGCAATCAGAGCATTGTCTCTATGAACCTTCGCCAGAATTGAGGCAGCGGCAATCGCCGGCACTCTGTCGTCTCCTCCAACCACTGCTTCCGAGGCATAGTGCCAACGGGGTAGCCGATTACCATCCACCAGAATGTATTCAGGCTGGGGCTGAAGCGTCTGAACCGCGCGATGCATCGCTAAAAGAGAAGCCTGCAGGATGTTCATCTCATCGATTTCGGCCACACTGGCACTGGCAATCGACCAGCCCAGAGCTCGAGACCTGATCAACTGGGCCAGCTCCTCCCTGCGTGCAGCGGTCAGTTTCTTTGAATCGCGCAGCCCCTCTATTGGCTGCTGTGGATCCAAAATGACGGCGGCCGCTACCACGTCACCGGCGAGTGGCCCACGGCCCACTTCGTCTACGCCCGCCAAAGCGGAGCCTTTGTAGCTACTTTCAAAAAGATCTTTCATCCCGACTCACCGAAGGCTGACTCTGTGCCATCTCGCGCTAGCGATCCGCGCAAAGTATTGTGGCGCTGGCTGCCAGCTCACCCTCTACGTCAGAACTTACATCGAACTTCCAAATTCCGCGACGCTGTGAAACGACAGTAGCCCGCAACATCACCCGATCCCCGGGCACACAGGGACGCTTAAAACGGAGCTTATCTGCGCCAGCAAAGTAATACGTCGAACCATCGTCGTTAGTCTTACCTTGACTATAAAAACCTAAAATTCCGGCCGCCTGAGCCATCGCTTCAAGCAGCAATACACCGGGGAATATGGGATTGTCTGGAAAGTGTCCGTCAAAATAGGGTTCGTTGATACTGAGGTTCTTGTAAGCAACAATGAACTCGCCCGCTTTCAGTTCCACCACGCGATCAACCAGTAAGAATGGGGAGCGATGCGGCAGATGCCTGCGAATATCCGTAATGTCCATCATCTTGAGTATAGCGCCGGAAACTGTCGGATTTCATCGATACCGAGGTTAGTCCGGCGCCCAGAACGCCTGTTAGTCCGCCGAAAGTTGGTTCAACTTGTCCGTTAGCTGCGCAGTAATGCTATAACTGGGCTCAGCATGGATTACCGCGTTACGCTGCAGCAAAAGACCAATACCGTCTTTCTCAATAATTTCGCGCAACACTTCTTGCACCTTTGGCGCCATCTGCTCCAGCAGTGCCTGGCCGGCCGACTGTTCAGCCTGCTGCAATTTCCCAGTCACATGGTCAAGATCGTCCTGCATACTACTCAGTTGCTTCTGGGCCGCAATCTTCTGGTCCTGACTCATCACCGCTGCGTCTTTCTGGAACGTCTTGAGTAGCGCTTCGCCCTCAGCCTGAAGCTTTTCATACTCTGCTTTGTTTTTCTTAAATTCTTCCTCGTTCCTAATTTCATCAACACGCTTCTGGGCAACATCCGTTTGCAGAATAGCGCCTTGCACATCAACCACGGCTATTTTGCCCTGAGTCCAACCAAGGGTCGGCATCGACAGTGCCAGCACAGCAAGTGAAAATTTAAATAATCTAGACACATTCTTCTCCAAAAATTAACAACAGAAAATCAGAAACCACGACCCAAAGTGAATTGAAAGACCTCTTCCTCGTCAAAGTCGCCAGAATTTATCGGCTTGGCAAGACTGAAAGACATAGGACCAAACCCCGTGACCCAGGTCAAACCTATGCCTACTGAATAGCGCAGTTCACCGAAGTCAACGTCATTGCAGCTCTGCTGCAATGGCCCGCAATCGGTATCAAACACATTACCCGCATCTAGGAAAAAAGAAGTGCGCAACTGGCTTTGATCCTTGATAAACGGGAGTGGGAACAACAACTCAGCACCGCCCTCGATCAGCACATTACCGCCAAAGGGGTCATTATCGTTATCAATCACTCCATACGACAGCTGTCCGTCACTGGCGACATACCCGAATTCATTCCCGTCGGGGCCACCAATTTGCGTCGGATTGCCTTCATCATCTATTTCAGTAACGGGCTGCACCACTCGGTATTGTTCCGCCGGTGTACTGCGTGGTCCCAGGGTATTGCTCTCGTAACCTCTTACTGAGCCAAAGCCGCCAGCGAAATAGTTTTCATAGAAGGGCAACCCAGTAGTATTACCGTAACCATCGCCATAACCTAGCTCCGTGCGCAGGCGGAGTGTCCAAGTATTCAGAAACGGCACCGGATAGAATACCTGAGCTTCATAGGTCAATTTGTAGAATTCAAGGTCGGAGATTTCTGGCGCAGACACTTCCAAAGCCAAGGTCTGCGATGCCCCCCGCGTCGCCATACGGCCTCGATTCAATGTCGACTCGGTCCAACTGGCGGTCATGGTCCAGTTTAGGAACTCATCACCATTTTCATCGAGAAATCCGGGGCCAGAGGGCGGAGCAACCTGATAGCTAGGCGGCAAGTCGCTCAGAGTATCCAGCACCTCAATGCCACTGTATGTACCATCACCATTATTAGTACTTTGGAACCAGCTATAATTTTCATCCAGTCGAGGGCTGGCTCGAATTTCCTGCACAGCATACTGCCCCGTACTAATATCTGTATTCGCCACGCCAAAACTGAATCCGAGGCGGGCTGTTTCCTTGATAGGATAGCCAAAGTTAACAGCGCCACCAAACGTGTTAGTGCTGTAGTTCGCAATATTGACTTCACTGAGGTCAGTGGAGCGATAGAATATATTAAAACCACGGCTCACCCCATCCTCTGTATAATAAGGATTGGTGTAACTGAAATTATAGACATCCTGATAACGGGAGGCGTTCAGGCCGATGCCAACTCGCTTGCCTGTTCCCATGAAATTATCCTGCTGCAGGTTAAGGCCATAAATAATGCCTGCATCCTGTGCATAACCTACGCTTGCGCCAATACTTCCAGAGGACTGCTCCTCTACAGTGTACGTCACATCGATCAGGTCGTCCTGCCCCGCTACGCCTGGCGTCTCCACGACGGCCCTGCTGAAGTAGCCCAGACGCTGCAGGCGGACGCGTGATTGTTCAATCTTAGCCGCGGAGGCAGGCGCACTCTCCATCTGACGCATCTCACGGCGCAGCACGTTATCTGCTGTTTTTAGGTTACCCTTGAAATTAATTCTACGCACATAGGTGCGCTTACCTGGATCGACAAAAAATTTCATGGCGACCGTATTGTCTTCGTCGTTGACATCAGGAATACCGGTGACCTTGGCAAAATTGTAACCCTCATCACCTAAACGGCGAGTCAAGTACTCCTCGGTGGAAGTCACCATCTGCTGGGAAAAAATCTGCCCGTCGGCAATGAGTAAAAATCTGCTCAAATCAGACGCAGGCAGCACCAGGTCTCCCGACAGTTCCACCGAACTAATAGTGAACTTTTCGCCCTCGGTGATATTGGCAGTGATGTAGACCTCTTTTTTGTCTGGAGAAACTGACACTTGCGTGGAATCAATACGGAACTCTAGGTAGCCCCTGTCCATGTAGTAGGACGTCAAACCCTCCAGATCGCCGGTCAGCTTTTCTTTTGAGTACTTATCGTCATTGGTAAAGAAGGAGAGCCAACCGGTAGTGTGCAGTTCGAACACGTCACTCAGCTGATCCTCGGTAAAAACTTTATTGCCGACCACGTTGATATGTTTGATGGATGCGACAGTACCTTCGTCAACATCAATACTCACGGTCACTCGATTGCGTGGCTCAGGTATCACTTCAGTTTCGATAGTGGCGTCATATCTGCCCTGAAGCACATACTGTCTTTGTAGCTCCAGTTGCATACCTTCCAAGGTGGAACGTCGAAAAACCTGACCCACTGAGAGACCGGCCCCTTTCAATCCTTCCAGAAGTGCTTCCGTTTCAATCGCCTTATTCCCTTCGATATTGATCTCGCTGATACTGGGGCGTTCGGTCACAATGATCACCAAAACATTGCCGTCCTGACCAATATTAATATCGTCGAAGTTGCCCGTGGCAAACAGGCTGCGCGTTGCAGCTCGGATCATGGGTTCGTCGACAACGTCACCCACACCCACCGGCAGTGCAGCGAATACGGTCCCAGCTGAAATACGCTGTAAGCCCTCCACTCGAATATCTGAGATGACGAAACTATCGGCAGCAACCCAAGGTGCAATCAATACCAGCACCAAAATGAGCGCTTTAGCCGCTTGTTTATTCAAAATGCATCCAATCACCGAATGTTCGCCCCAATTTGGAGAAGTCCAAAATCTGTTATTCCCATAGCCTTTGACTAAAGGCGAGTGAAATCATTATACAGCGCCAGCATCATTATCCCCAAGACCATAAACAATCCAAGCTGATACCCCATAGCTTGTATCTTCTCAGGTACTGGTCGCCCCGCCAATAGCTCAACCGTATAAAACAACAAATGCCCCCCATCCAGCACTGGAATAGGCAGCAAATTCAATATCCCCAGACTGATACTCAGCAACGCGATGAAGCTGATGTAGGACTCCAGTCCGGATTTAGCCGAAGCGGTGGCCACTTTAGCAATGGTGATAGGTCCACTCAAGTTTTTTGATGAGATTAAGCCCGTCAACATCTTCTTGATGGATTTCAGGGTAAACACTGACAATTCACCCGTTCGAACGAGGCTGGCGCCAAGGGCCGCTAGCGGTCCCCGCGGATAACTCCTCACCATCTCTGGCGGCATGTCGGGAATTGCGACAGCAACACCGACACGGCCAATATCTTCACCGTTTTCATCGGCGATACGTTGGGGCACTATAGTGGCCTGCAAAAACTCGCCATCACGCTCGTAATCTAGCTCGATTGCCTGTTCAGGGCGCGCCCGAACATAATCGACCCAATCTCCCCACAGCGGCATAGCCACACCATCCACTCGCAATACCTTATCTCCGGGAACCAAACCTATGGCCGCAGCCGGACTCTTGGGTACCACTTCGCCTACTATCGCAGGAACGTCCGGTATGTACAGGCGAAGACCCAAGCCCGCATAAATATCGGGTTGCTCCTGATCCGACAGCCACCGATGAATAGTCGCCTCAGACTCATAGATCACATCAGAATCGGGATACTTCACCGCAAATTTAATAGTGCCGCTATCGCCTATGCGATCAAGTAAGCGGAGACTGAGCGCCTGCCATGTCGGCGTTTCACTACCGTCGACAGCCACAATTTCCTGGTCGGGTTCCAGGCCTGCCACCGCCGCCACTGAACCCTGCTCAACCTCACCGATAATCGGCACATAGCCTGTTTCTCCGGCCATGAACAGAAACCAGTAGGCGACTACCGCCAGCAGTAGATTGGCTAGGGGGCCTGCGACGACTACAGCGATACGCTGTAAGACCGGTTTGCGATTAAACGCCCGATGCAGTTCTGAATCGGGAACCTCTCCCTCACGCTCGTCGAGCATTTTGACGTAGCCGCCCAAGGGTATCGCTGCAATACTATACTCAGTGCCTTGACTATCACGCCAGCTATAGAGCGATGTGCCAAAGCCTATGGAAAAGCGCAACACCTGCACCCCGCAACGCCGCGCCACCCAGAAATGGCCAAACTCGTGAATCGCCACTAAAATTGCGAGGGTGCCAAGGGTTAAGCCAATGGTGTAGAGAAGCTCCATCAGACTCGTTTCGATGTGCTAGTAAAGCGCTGCAAATCAGCCAAGGCACCCAATGCGCATTCTCTTGCCTGGGCATCGGCATCTTCGGCCACAGACAACGTAGTCACTTCAACAATATTCACGCGCTCCAACGTTCGCTCAATGATCACGGCGATATCTGTAAAACGAATTTTTTTATCCAGAAATGCTGCTACAGCAACTTCATTAGACGCATTACACACAGCCATAGCCGTGCCGCCGACTGCGACAGATTCCCGTGCTAGGCGCAAGCAAGGAAAACGCGTTTCATCTGGAGCCTCAAAATCGAGACGGGCTGTGGCAACAAGATCAAGCGGGCCCACTCCTGACGCTAGACGCTCAGGCCAACCTAGCCCATACGCAATGGCGGTACGCATATCTGGATTGCCCATCTGCGCCAACACCGAGCCATCCAGGTATTGGACCATAGAGTGGACAACACTCTGGGGATGAACCACCACCTCCACTCGCTCAGGTTGCAAGTCAAAAATCCAACACGCTTCAATAAATTCCAGGCCCTTGTTCATCAAGGTCGCAGAATCAACAGAAATTTTGCGCCCCATGGACCAATTGGGATGAGCACACGCTTGGTCCGGTGTGGCCTCAGTCATTTGCTCATAACTCCAGCGGCGAAAGGGTCCACCAGAGGCCGTCAACAGCACTTTACTGACACCCTTGTGGCCTGGTGTCGCCTGGTCGTCGACCGGCAGACACTGAAAAATTGCATTGTGCTCACTGTCAATGGGCAACAATCGGGCCCCCGCTTCACGCACCGCCTGCATCAGCAAATGCCCTCCCATTACCAGCGATTCTTTGTTTGCCAATAATAGAGTTTTTCCCGCCCGCGCGGCCGCCAGCGTGGAAGGCAAGCCCGCCGCACCCACAATAGCCGCCATCACCACGTCAACTTCTGGCGCCGTAACCACATCCGCTAAGCCGCTCTCTCCGTGCTTTACTTCAGTGGCACATTCCGCGGGCAACTGTTGCCGCAGCAAAGTCGCTGCCGCCTCATCCATCATAACCGCGTAGCGAGGTGCAAACGCCAAGCACTGGGCCAGCATGGCATCCACCGATGAATTTGCCGCCAGTGCGTAAACCTCAAAACGACTTGGATGCCGGGCTATCACGTCGAGAGTATTGATCCCAATAGACCCGGTGGAGCCCAGTACGCTGACCCTACGTTTGATGTTAGCCATAGCTACCAGCCCACCAGTAGCAAGCCCATTGCAAACACCGGCGCTGCACCACACAAACTGTCTAAACGATCCAATACCCCACCATGACCTGGCAGGAGACTACCGCTGTCCTTGACACCACTTTCGCGTTTGACCATGCTCACGGTAAGATCACCAATCACCGAGGCGAGTGCGGTAATGACTGTCACCACCACTACCGACGCCAATCCAATATTTGCAGCGTGACTTGGCAACAGGCTCCACAGCACTACTGCCAGCAGCGCACAGGCTGCCAAGCCTCCCCAGAACCCTTCCCAAGTCTTGGACGGGCTGACCAACACAGCCAGCTTGTGCTTACCAAAACACCTACCAGTAAAATATGCGCCTATATCTGCCGTCGCTGTCACCAGCACCATGGCCACCATTAATACTCCCCCCTCGGGAAAACTGAGCAGGTAGACAGAAGACATCCAGCCCGGCACAAGAATCAGCATACCCATAACGCTGCGCATCGCCACGCTGCGCCAAAGAACTGCACTAGTAGGGAAACCCTTGACCCATAGCAACGCGAACGACCACCACAGGCAGGCAAGTCCAAGCAAAGGCTGCACCTCACTCCGCAGCGGAACACCACCCAACTGACAGTAAACGTAAACAATGCCCAACGCTGAGAGTATCATTAACACGTATATAGCCCGCGCAACCGGATGTTCCCAACCGGACAGTCTTGACCATTCCCACGCGCCCAAACCAACAAGAATGGCAAGCAACAGGGCCAGCAATGGCAACGGGAAATAGGCGATGGCCGCACAAAATAATCCAGCCATTATCAGAGCGGTAAAGACTCTCTGCCTAAGCATTATAACGGAGGCCTGCAAACAGATCATCAGGCTCTCTGATACCGAAACGACGTTCGCGCCGGCTGTATTCGTCAAGGGCGCACGCAAATTCAAACTCTGTAAAATCGGGCCACAGAATATCGGTAAAATACAGTTCGGTGTAGGCAAACTGCCACAACATAAAATTACTGATGCGAAAGTCGCCGCCTGTGCGGATACATAAATCCGGTCGCGGCAATTCACTAATGGACATATTATGATCCATTAACTCGGGCGTAATATCCTCTGGCTGCAAGCTTCCGGCCTGAACCTGTCGAGCCAGGGCCTGAGCTGCCTGAGTAATATCCCACTGGCCACCGTAATCTACTGCGATCACTATGGTCGCACTCGTATTGTTGCGAGTCAGGTCCTCAGACTCTTGCATAAGTTTCTGCTGTCGCTGACTAAAACGCCCCCGCTTGCCAATAAACCGCACGCGAATTCCATCTTTGTGTAATTCTTTCACTTCGTTGCGCAGATAACGGGACAAAAGCGCCAGCAAAGCGCGCACCTCGGGCAAGGGACGACCCCAGTTTTCACTACTAAATGCGAACAGTGTCAGTACTTCAACCCCATGATGCTTGCAAGCACGCATCACTCCCCGCACCGCCTCCACTCCTGCGCGATGGCCTTTAGGACCGCTCATACCTCTGCGTTTTCCCCAGCGGTTATTACCATCCATAATAATAGCCACGTGGCGCGGAATTACTGGGGGCGCACCGTATTCTGAAGCAGTTACGTTATAGCGATTAGACACTGGCAGGCTCTATATTTCCATTAGATCGGCTTCTTTATCACCTAAAAGCTTTTCAACTTTGGCGATGAAACTGTCAGTCAACTTTTGCACCTCATCCTGTCCTCGACGTTCGTCATCTTCACTAATGTCTTTTTCCTTGACCAGCTCCTTAAGCATGGCCATGGCGTCGCGCCTGGCATTGCGCATCGAAACTCGCGCTGACTCAGCCCCTTGTTTGGCCTGCCGAAAAAAACCCTTGCGGGTTTCCTCCGTTAGCATCGGCATGGGTATGCGGATCACCTCTCCGGCCGTGACAGGATTGAGACCCAGGTCGGATTTGTAGATGGCCTTTTCAACGGCAGGAATCATAGTCCTGTCCCACACTGTGAGTATCAGTGTGCGGGCATCTTCCACGTTAACATTAGCAACTTGATTGAGTGGCGTATCCGATCCGTAGTACTCAAGCCTCAATCCATCCAACAAGCTAGGGTGAGCTCGCCCTGTGCGAATCTTGTTAAAATGATTAGACAGCGCGTCGAGACTCTTTCCCATGCGATCCCTAGCTTCGTCTTTGATATCATTAACCATACTACTCCTCCTACCTAGGCCACACTACTCGATCAATGTGCCTTCGTGGCCGCCCCTGACAATATTCAGCAGCGCCCCGGGCTTTTCCATTTTAAATACCCGCACCGGCATTTTGTGGTCTCGGCACAAGCAAATAGCGGTCAAATCCATAACCTCCAACTTCTTTTCCAATACTTCATCGTAGCTAAGACGCTCGTACTTC
This sequence comes from Halioglobus sp. Uisw_031, assembly GCF_047729875.1. NCBI lineage: Bacteria > Pseudomonadati > Pseudomonadota > Gammaproteobacteria > Cellvibrionales > Halieaceae > Halioglobus > Halioglobus sp. Uisw_031. The sequence goes on from NZ_CP159826.1 coordinate 2,635,078, forward strand.
ACCGCATCGGGTACTTTCATCGGATCGGCAGAATACACACCGTCGACCTTTGTCGCCTTCAGCACCAGTTCGGCATCCATCTCAATCGCGCGCAGGCAGGCCGCAGAATCAGTTGTAAAAAAGGGGTTGCCCGTGCCTGCAGAAAAGATCACAACATCGCCATTCATAAGTGCTCGAATGGCCTTGCGACGATCATAGTGGTCTACAACACCAGTCATCGGTATAGCCGACATAGCTTGCGTGGCAATATTGGAACGCTCAAGCGCATCTCGCATCGCCAGCGCATTCATCACCGTGGCCAGCATACCCATATGGTCTCCGGTCACCCTGTCCAGTCCAGCTTTCTGCAGAGCGGCACCACGAAACAGATTGCCTCCTCCAACGACGAGACCCACCTGTACTCCGATGCCCACTAACTGGCCGATAGCCAACGCCATCGAATCTAGAACTTTCGGGTCTATCCCGAAGCTTTCACTACCGGTAAGTGCCTCGCCACTGAGCTTGAGCAGTATCCGCTTATATTTTTTTTCAGTCACCAACTGGGGCATAAAAGTCCCTCCAAAAGCTGACATGCATACTACAGGACATCAGGCCAAGTCCCTAGTGGCTGGGGCGATATTTCTGGCTCTTTTAGCGTTTACACGCATGTGCGCCACTCAGTGAGACAACTTGACTTATAGCGCTGCCCAGGCAAATTTCGACCACAAAAAAGGGGCCGAAGCCCCATTTTTCAACCTGTTGCTAACTCGCTCAACCGTTGAGCTGTGCCGCAACCTCTTCAGCAAAGTCCACTTTATCGACTTGTATACCTTCGCCGACCTCAAAACGAACAAACGAAATCACTTCTGCTCCAGCGTCGGAAACCAACTGGCCTACAGTCATATCAGGATTCTTGACGAACGACTGCTCAAGCAGACTATTTTCCGCCAGAAACTTTTTGACGCGACCACCGATCATTTTTTCGATGATTTCGTCAGGCTTACCCGACTCCTGAGCCTGCGCCCTAAAAATTTCTTTTTCCTTTGCCACTAGCTCTTCAGGCATATCCGCTGCAGAGACTACCTGCGGATTAACTGCCGCCACATGCATGGCCACATCCTTGGCTAGATCCTGATCGCCACCCTTGAGCTTCACCAATACTGCGATACGATTGTTACTGTGCACATAAAAACCGACAACACCTGAATCAGCGTCGATCAACTCAATACGGCGCACACCAATATTTTCACCAATCTTCTGCACCAGTGCTGCGCGAGTCGCCTCCAACTCCCCAGACATCAAAGCTGCAACATCCGACTGCCTGGCGTCAAAAGCAGCATCAACAACACTTTTGACAAAGGCCAAGAAGCTTTCATCTCGCGCCACAAAATCAGTCTCACTGTTCACTTCTATCAACACGCCAAAGCCACCGTCGTCGGCCACGCGGGCGGATACAACGCCATCAGCTGCAGTGCGACCGGCCTTCTTAGCCGCTTTCATACCACTTGACTTACGCAGTTCCTCAATCGCCAATTCAACGTCGCCGCCGACACTAGCAAGTGCCCTTTTACACTCCAAAAGGCCCAGACCTGTGCGCTCGCGTAATTCTTTTACCAGTGCTGCTGACATTGGTACTTCTCCTCTTAAAAACCCAAAAACCATGTTCCTTGAAACGAAAACCCCCGGCAGCCTCACCAGGGGAAATAAAACTCTCTGACCAAAAAGCCAGAGACGATATCAATCACTTACGCTGCGGGCTCCGAGCTTTCTTCAACTACAGCTGCCTCAACTGCAGCTTCCGCCTCAACTACAGCTTCCGCCGCAACTACTTCCTCAACTTCACCTGCATCCCCGGCAACGGGCTGTGCTTCAATGTCGACCGCCACAGCTTCTTCTTCAACAAATTCATTGGCTGCCGTTGCCGCTTCTCCGGACTCAACCTTGGCCTGAATGCAAGCATCAGCCACCGCCGTCACATACAACCTAACGGCACGAGTCGCATCATCATTGCCGGGAATAATGTAATCCACTCCATCGGGGTTGCTATTGGTATCAACAATACCAATGACGGGAATACCCAACTTATTCGCTTCGGTAATAGCGATGCGCTCGTGGTCTACGTCGACAACAAACAGAGCATCGGGCAAACCACCCATATCCTTGATACCACCAATACTGCGCTCGAGTTTTTCCATGTCCCGGGTTCGCATCAAAGCTTCTTTCTTGGTCAAGCTCTCAAACGTGCCGTCACCCTGCTGGGCTTCCAGATCACGTAAGCGCTTGATTGAGGCCCGAATTGTTTTGTAGTTGGTCAACATCCCACCCAACCAGCGATGGTTGACATAGGGCATACCGGCGAGTTGAGCTTGCTCTTTTATGACTTTTCCAGCAGCGCGCTTGGTTCCAACGAACAAGATCTTGTTCTTGTTAGCGACCAGTCGCATAACCATTTCCAGCGCATCGTTAAAGGCTGGGACGGTATATTCAAGATTAATAATATGGATTTTATTGCGAGCACCGAAGATGTACTGGTCCATTTTAGGATTCCAGTAGCGGGTCTGGTGACCGAAGTGCGCACCTGCTTGAAGCAGTTCGCGCATACTAACTTGCACTTGAGACATAATAAATTACCTTGTATGGGTTAATCCTCCACATATCCCTGCAACCAAACCTACTGAGCCTTATAAGGCCAGACGGCACCCTGGTACAGGTGTTGATATGTGTGCGACGTTTAGGTTTCTATTTACTTACTCTTAATCCACGGTCCTGATCTATCCCATGCGGTTTAGGTTACAGCACCCCCGAAAAGAGGCGCGCTTTATACCATAACAAGGCCATGGATAAAAGAACTTTGCCTCACAGCGACACCGTGACATTACTCATTTGCACTTCGAATAGGGTAGAATGTCGCCGCGTAAGCGCGAAAATTACGTGCATGCCACCCATTTTTTTAATATATATCAATAGGTTACTGATGAGTGCATCAATCAAAACAGCGGGTGAGATAGAAAAAATGCGCATCGCGGGTCGCCTCGCCGCAGAAACTCTCGAAATGATTTTACCGCACGTTCAGGTGGGCGTTACCACCGGCGAGCTGGACCGCATTTGTCACGAGCATATAACTCAGGTCCAGCAAGCTATTCCCGCGCCACTGAATTACCACGGATTCCCGCGTTCCATCTGCACTTCAATTAACGATGTGGTGTGTCACGGTATTCCTTCTGATACAAAAAAATTAAAAAATGGCGATATCGTCAATATTGATGTCACCGTCATCAAAGACGAATACCACGGTGACACCAGCATTATGGTGCAGGTAGGTGACGTGGCCACCCATGCTAGTCGACTAATAGACGTTACCCAAGAATGCCTGTACAAAGCTATCGAGCTGGTTAAACCCGGTACAACACTGGGGGATATCGGCCACGTCATCCAGCAATATGCGGAAAAGAACTACTACTCGGTTGTTAGGGAATACTGCGGCCACGGTATCGGCAAGGTGTTTCACGAAGATCCACAGGTCTTGCACTATGGGCGCAAGGGCACCGGACTGGTACTCGAACCCGGAATGACATTTACTATTGAGCCCATGATCAATGCGGGCCGGCGGGACACCCGCTTAAACAAGACCGATGGATGGACGGTCACCACACTGGATGGTCGATTGTCAGCCCAGTGGGAACATACTCTATGTGTTACCGATGATGGCTGTGAGGTACTCACGCGTCGCAGCAACGAAGCAAGGCTGGGCGCATAGTGAACCCACCCATGCTGTTACCAGCAGACATGTTTGATGCAGCCCTTTTCAAAGTAAAGCTCGATAGCGAAAATGAAATCCAATGCTGCAAAGCCGCTATCGCCAGCACCACACAATACCTACATCAACAATTTCTCTCAGGGGCTCACGCTAGGGATCTCATTCGCCAGCGTGCTGTCTTCGTCGACACACTGCTGGGCATCCTGTGGGACCGTCAGAACTGGGAGCCATCGGAATTAGCTATGGTCGCTGTGGGCGGTTATGGGCGCGGCGAACTGCATCCACACTCTGATGTAGATCTACTATTCCTCCTCGGGGACAACGGCGAAGACTGCAAGGATGTACTCTCTGGCTTCCTGACCGTGCTGTGGGATATTGGCCTCAACATTGGACACAGTGTTCGCGACGTGACCGATTGTGTCGAGCAGGCCGCGGGCGACATCACCATACTGACCAACCTGATGGAGGCCCGCCTTATCCGTGGGCCCGAATATTTGATGCAACAGGTGCGCGAACTAACAGGTCCGGACAAAATGTGGTCAAGCCAGAACTTTTTTCAGGCCAAGTTGCAAGAACAGACAACCCGACATACCAAGTTCGCAGATACCGAGTACAACCTGGAACCCAATGTCAAAAGCTCTCCGGGAGGGTTACGTGACCTGCAGATCATCGGCTGGATTGCCGAGCGCCACTTCGGTGTGGAATCTCTGGAGAAGATTACAGCGGAAGAATTTCTGAACCCTGAAGAGATGGCTATTCTAACGACGGGACGAGATTTTATGTGGCAGGTGCGCTACGCACTGCACATGATTACAAACCGCGAAGAGGACCGACTGCTGTTCGACCACCAGCGTGAAATTGCAGCTCTGTGGGGCTTAAAAGACGGCGACAAGCTGGCAGTAGAGCAATTCATGCAAACTTACTATCGCTGGGCCTTGGCCCTTGGGCAACTGAACGAGGTTTTGATCCAGAACTTTGATCAGGCAATCCTGCGCCAAAATATGGAAGATGACATTAGCACCCTTAACGATCGTTTCCACGTTCGTAACGGCTATATCGAGGCCAGCAGCAGCGATCTTTTTAGCAAGCATCCCCAAGCACTGCTGGAGGTATTCCTACTGTGCGGCACCCACGAAGAAATTACAGGTATCGCCGCTCCCACGATACGCCTGATACGTGACAGCCGATCATCAATAGACGACACCTTTAGGGCCGACAAACACAACAAACAAACCTTCCTGGAAATTTTGCGCAGCCCTCACGAATTGACATCGCAACTGCGTCGCATGACTCGCTACGGCATCCTGGGCGACTACCTGCCTGAATTCGGTCGCATCATGGGTCAGATGCAACACGATCTGTTCCACACTTACACGGTTGATGCGCATACTCTGGAGGTAATCAAGAACACGCGACGCTTCCGGATTCCCGATGCTGAGGACAGGTTTCCAGTGTCCAGTCGAGTGGCAAGGCGACTGCGCAAGATTGAGTTATTGTATATCGCCGCCCTATATCACGATATCGGAAAAGGGCGTGGCGGTGATCATTCAGATTTGGGAGCAGTCGATGCCGAACGCTTCTGTCGAGAGCATGGACTCGATCAAAAGGATACTGAATTGGTCGTGTGGCTGGTGCGCAACCATCTGCTTATGTCGGCCGTGTCGCAACGCAAGGACATATCAGACCCAGAGGTCATCCAGCAATTCGCAGAACATGTCGGTGACGAGGAGCATTTGGACTATCTATTTACGCTGACGGTGGCGGACATTAATGGCACCAATCCGACCTTATGGAACGCCTGGCGCGGCAGCCTACTGCGTCAGCTCTACACTGAGACAAGACGGGCCCTGCGCCGTGGGCTGGATAACCCCATCGACAAGGAGGCCGTGGTCGCTAAGGCTCGCGAAGCATCTGCGGAAATACTGGAAGGCCGTGGGTTTACATTGGAGGAACTCACCGAGTTATGGCAGGGTCGCACAGAAGATTATTTCCTCAGAGAGCGTAGTGAAGATATCGCATGGCATACCGAGGCCATCGCGGGCCACTTGGAATGCGATGTCCCGCTCGTGCTGGCCCGCAATAGTGTGGAGTCGAGTGTTGCCAACACCACACAAATTTTTATTCATGCTCGTAGTAACGCCAAGCTGTTCTCCAGCATCTGTGCCAGTCTGGAACAGCTTGATCTGAGCGTACATGACGCCAGGATATATAATGCTAACGATGGCATGAGTCTGGACACTTTCTTCGTTCTCGATTCCGACGGCCAACCCATCGCAGAAGATGGAGCACGACTGGCACACATCAAGGAACATCTCAGCAAAAATCTGGCCAATATCTCCGAAGAGTTAACACATCCTAATTGGCACACGCCCAGAAAAATGAAATCCTTCGTCGTCCCCACCGAGACCAGTATGTCCCTAGATGAGGTCAAGAACGTCTCTGTGCTGGAAGTCTCCACCCCTGACAGACCTGGCCTGCTGGCCCACCTGGGCAGAATTTTCATGTCGTTCAATGTCGAGCTGCAAGCAGTCAAAATCCAAACCTTGGGGGAGCGAGTGGAAGACGTGTTTTTCATCACCGATGATCAACAACAAGCTCTCACAGACCCAAAATTGTGCAACGCGCTACAACGCACGATTTGCGACGAGCTAGACGAACAGGCTGCAAGCTGAAAAACTGATGAACCCTTATTTACAGCACCTTCAGCCCTACCCTTTTGCAAAACTGGATCAGCTATTCAGTGACCTGACGCCCGCCGCCGAAAAAACACGCATCGCATTGTCGATTGGGGAACCGCAACACGAGTCGCCCGCCTTTGTTCTCAAAGCAGTCTCAGATAACCTGCACCGACTTGCCAACTACCCCTCAAGTGCGGGACTGCCTGAACTGCGAAGCACAATTGCCCTCTGGTTAAAGCGCCGCTACGGGTTAACTGATGTTGATCCCGACACGCAAGTCCTCCCTGTGAGCGGAACTCGGGAAGCATTATTTTCTTTCGCCCAAGCGGTAGTCACGGCGAGCCCAACAACGCTGGTCATGAGCCCCAATCCCTTTTACCAGATTTACGAAGGAGCAGCGTTGCTAGCAGGGGCCACGCCGCACTTTATCAACTGCACTGAGGAGTTCGGACTGTTGCCCGACTTCAGTAGTGTGACAGAACAACAGTGGCGGCGATGCCAGCTGCTCTATCTGTGCAACCCTGGCAACCCCACGGGCGCTCTCATGTCTCTTGAACAACTCCAGCACGTCATCCGACTGGCTCAGGAACACGACTTTGTCATCGCCAGTGATGAATGCTACTCAGAAATTTATTTTGATGAAGAATCCCCACCGCCGGGTCTACTGCAGGCCTGTGCTGCAATGGGCAACAGCGACTATCGCAACTGCGTGGTCTTTCACAGCCTGTCTAAGCGCTCCAACCTACCCGGCCTCCGTTCGGGTTTTGTGGCTGGAGATGCCCGAATACTGCGTGGCTTCCTTCAGTATCGAACCTATCACGGCTGTGCTATGCCGATACACCACCAGCTTGGCAGCATCGCAGCCTGGAGCGATGAACAACATGTCAAAACCAACCGACAGCAATACCGTGACAAGTTTGCAGCCGTTCTGGCAGAGCTAGAAGGCCATCTTCCTGTGGCGGCACCGGACGCAGGCTTTTATCTATGGCCACAAACGCCCATCAGCGATACTGAGTTCGCTCGTCAACTCTACGCCGAAGAGAATGTCATCGTATTACCAGGCCGCTTTCTCGCCAGGGAGTCGGCTGGCATCAACCCTGGAGAAAATAGGGTGCGCATGGCTCTCGTGGCCACCATCGAGGACTGTGTCGAAGCCGCCCAGCGCATTGTTCACCGCCTAGAAAAGTTCTAGGCTCAGTAACGTGCTGAAAGCTGAACGTGTCAAATATATCCTACAACGCCTGCAGGAATTGTACCCAGAAACACCGGTCCCACTGGATCATAGTGACCCCTTCACACTGCTCATTGCAGTGCTTTTGAGCGCACAGTGTACCGACAAACGCGTGAACACAATAACGCCTGCTCTGTTCAAGCTAGCTGACAATCCGGCAGACATGGCGACCAAAAGCGCAGAGCAGATCAGAGAGATCATACGGCCGTGTGGCCTGTCACCACAAAAATCCAAAGCCATTCAGCGCTTGAGTGAAATGCTGCTTGAAGAACACGGTGGTGAAGTGCCCGCCCACATGGAGGCACTTGAGCGCCTGCCCGGCGTCGGGCACAAGACTGCCAGTGTCGTTATGTCTCAGGCCTTTGGCGTACCGGCATTTCCCGTGGACACACATATACATCGGTTGGGGCAGCGCTGGGGGCTGACTAGCGGCAAAAATGTCGTGCAGACAGAGAGAGATTTGAAGCGGCTATTCCCACAAAAGTACTGGAACCGCCTTCATCTGCAGATCATTTTTTATGGCCGAGAATATTGCTCAGCGCGCAGCTGCGATGGGCGAGTATGCGAAATATGCCGTGTCTGTTACCCACAGCGAAAACACCCAAAGAAAACCCTCAAGGCTTGAAGCGCGGTTATTCCCCTCGATTATCGGAGCAACGAATACAATCGGTGCGTTACAGGGCAGCTATAACTCAGCGGCCGCCTTTGCTATGCTACTCGACCCATCAATACGCTACCCATGGGAGTATTACTATGATTACACTCTATGGCATCAAAAATTGCGACACCGTGAAAAAAACGCGAAAATGGCTGGATACACATGGAATCGATTACCAGTATCACGATTTTCGGGAAGATGGGTTGGACCCGGAAGCAGTTACAGCATGGATTGAGGAGTTGGGCTGGCAAAATCTATTAAACAGGCGCAGTACTAGCTGGAAGGCACTCGATGAACAGGCCCGCATGACAATGGACGAGGTGCATGCTCACAAGGTGATTCTGTCACACCCCACGCTAATCAAACGGCCACTACTGGACACGGGACAGCAGCGATTTGTCGGATTTTCCGCGGCGAACTACGCCAAAATATTCAATCTACGCACCCTCTGAATGGGTGCTTAATTTATGGTGGAACGAGAATGAAAAATGGCGCATTTGCCCTTGGACTGGGTGTTGGCACTCACAATAGTCATAGAGAGTGGCTGGAAATATTCTTTCCGCTACCGATCTTGCATCCCACGCAGCACCTAGCGGCTGCACTGGGAAATTACGATAGCAATGACACACTCAGCCTTAAGCAGTTGACGGAGCTGCAGCTAGCGCTGGAGACAGCGGGCGCGACCGATCATGCAAGCCTTGCCGCACAGCTTATCGACAGTGGCAGACCTGCCGTGGCCGTACTGCTTAAGGAAGACCTGCCACCGTGCAATGTGCCTGAGGCCTACTTAAAGCTACACTTACTCTCACATCGTCTGGTATCTCCACACGGCACCAACCTAGAAGGTCTGTTTGGCGCGCTGCCCAATGTCGCATGGACCAGTGAGGGCGCGATCGATATCAGTGAACTGCCCGCGCGCCAACTATCGGCGAGATTGCGCGGCGAGGTACTTGAGGTTAGCAGTGTCGATAAATTTCCGAAGATGACGAATTATGTGGTTCCGGGCGGAGTCCGCATTGCCCATACCGCCCGTGTGCGTTTAGGGGCTTATCTGGGAGAAGGCACAACGATCATGCACGAGGGCTTTGTCAATTTTAACGCGGGCACCGAGGGTCCGGGTATGATCGAGGGCCGTATTTCAGCGGGCGTCATGGTGGGTACCGGATCTGATCTGGGCGGAGGATGCTCTACCATTGGCACCCTGTCTGGCGGCGGGAATATCGTAATATCTGTGGGAGAGAAGTGCCTAATCGGCGCCAACGCAGGCATTGGCATCCCGCTCGGTGATCGCTGCACCGTAGAGGCTGGATTATTTGTCACGGCCGGTACAAAAGTCACGATGTTGGACGCTAACGGCATGCCAGTGGAAATGGCAAAAGCACGGGATCTCGCTGGAAAATCGGATCTGCTATTTCGTCGCAATTCCACCACAGGCGCGGTGGAGTGTTTAACCAATCGCAGTGCGGTCGAACTGAACAACGAGCTGCACTCTCACAACTAAGCCCAAGGATAGACATTCAACATGGAAAAAACGCTGGAACTATGCTGCGAGCTGATCCGTAAGCCCTCAGTAACCCCTGAGGATGCCGGGTGCCAGGCGCTGATGATTGAACGACTGCAAGCGCTTAATTTCAACTGTACTGGACTTCCCTGCGGTGACGTCAGTAATTTTTGGGCCGAGCACGGCGATCAGGGTCCACTGCTGGTTTTTGCGGGGCACACTGACGTGGTTCCGCCCGGACCAGCCAGCCGCTGGAGCAATCCTCCTTTTGAGCCTACCGTGATCGACGGCATACTGTTTGGTCGCGGGAGCGCGGACATGAAAGGCAGCCTCGCAGCTATGCTGATCGCGTGTGAAGAATTTTTAGCTGAGCAACCCAACCATGCAGGGCGGATTGGCTTTCTGATCACGTCGGACGAAGAAGGTCCGGCGGTGGATGGCACGGTCAAAGTCTTGGATTATCTGCGTGAAAGAGGCGAGTCGATAGACTGGTGCGTAGTAGGAGAGCCAGCAAGTTCCGCCACTTTAGGCGATGCCATTAAAAATGGCCGCAGAGGCTCGCTCGGAGCGACACTGACTGTGCGTGGTGTGCAAGGACATATCGCCTATCCACACTTGGCAGACAACCCCATCCATCGGCTTCTTCCCGCGCTGCATGCGCTAACCTCTGAAGTATGGGATGAGGGCAATGCGTTTTTTCCGGCCACGTCGATGCAAGTTTCGAACATTAAAGGGGGCAACGGCGTCACCAATATTATTCCGGGCGAAGTAGAGGTTGTGTTCAACTTCCGCTTTTCTACCGAGGTCAGCGATGAGGAACTGCGTCAGCGAACCGAGTCAATATTGCAGTCTCACGGGCTTGATTACGCTATAGAGTGGAATTTGAGTGGTCAGCCATTTCTAACCCCTAATGGAAAGCTGTTGGACGCCGCCATAGCAAGCGTACTGGAAGTCACAGGGAAGGCACCTGAGCTGTCGACTGCCGGGGGCACGTCTGATGGCCGCTTTATTGCGCCTACCGGAGCTCAAGTAGTGGAAGTGGGCCCAGTCAATGCGACCATCCACAAGATTGATGAACAGGTGCTGGTCTCTGACCTGCCGCGCCTGGCCGCGATCTACAAAGGTATTCTGACGCGGTTGTTGCTATAAGTCGTCTAACTGCCGTTGCAGGCCCGCCCTTGCGAGGTCGACATTATCATCGCCGGGCACAACGAGCACCTGTCCATTACCCAGCGCTGCGAGACTGGCCGCTACAACGGCGTCTGCATTCATCCACATCTGATCTGGAATCCGGCTGCGATCAAAGCCATCTTCTGCCATAGAATCGTGGAATTCCGTGTGTGTGAATCCCGGACAAAGCGCTTGCACCTCAATCCCAGAACCTGCCAGCTCCGCCTGTAAAGCCTGTGAGTAATAGTTGAGGAAGGCCTTAGACGCGCCATAAACCGCCATCCCCTTGCCCGGAAAAAATGTCCCCAGTGAAGACACGTTAATAATTCTGCCGCTACCAAGCTCACGCATAAAAGGAATCGCTGCGCGGCACAGAGTGATGCAAGCGTCAATATGCAGATTCACCATGTCCCGTTGCCCATCAATCGGCAACTGGTCGAAATGACCAAAGGTGCTAAAACCTGCATTGTTAACCAAATAGTCGACCGGACCCTGCTGGCGGATGGCCTCCATGGTTATGGCCACCCCCTCGACCGTACCGAGGTCAGCCTCTAGACAGCGCACCTCCGCAGAATCGGCTAATTCACTTGCCAAGGCGTCAAGCTTCTCCTTACGTCGTGCCACTGCGATGATGACATCACACAGCGGAGCCAACTGACGGCAAAACTCCGCACCCAGACCCGCCGAGGCGCCAGTAACCAACGCAGTAACTTTGTGCTCAGACATGAAATCTCCCAACCTTTTTAAAGTGGCCGCCTGCGCAACCCCTAGGTTAACTGTGCCACGATAACACGGTAAAAAAACGGCTCCGCTCGCCGCGGCTCAAAATAGTTTGCGGTGCACGTAAACATCATAACGCACTGACTTGCCCTCGATGCAGTGAGATGGCTTCAGCGTCGCTAGATTTGGCGCCTTGGAGGGACGCTTGACTACCACTCTGGCAGTGTCCTGTTCCCATGCCCAGGCCAACAATGCATCTGCATCCTGCGGATCTGCTGAGCACTCCAGTAACAGCTGAAAAAGGGCCATCTCCTTTTTTACGGCGGCACTTTTAGTCCGCTGTGGAAACATTGGGTCCAGATAGATTACATCCATACCCTGCACCTCCTTCGCACGCACATGTCGTGCATCTTGTGAACACAAGCGCATGCGCTGGACAACACCGGACAACCAGATATCGCTGCTGCTAGTTGCACTTTGCAAGCCGCAACGCAGCATCTCCAAAATGACGGGCTCGCGCTCACACATCAGGACCTCACAACCTAGGTCAGCGAGCACAAACGCGTCCCTGCCTAGTCCAGCGGTCGCATCCAATATCCTTAGAGGTGTTTTCTTACCGTACCCTACGGCCTTGCCCAGTAGCTCACTGGTGCCTGAGCGACTGCGATGGCGCATGCCTGGACTGCCAAAATTTACCGCCACGGGGCCCGGCACTCCTCTCCCGGTTTGCTGCAGATAGAGTGCCTGACCACTGACAACCAATACGGCTCTTGCCAGGGTAAAATGAGCAAGATCTATGCCCGTCGTTAGCAAAGGCAAACTGAGCCTGTGCGCCAATTGAACAGCACAGACTTCGTCTGCGGTGGTAGCGGCCTGCAGCGCCAAACCTTCCTGTGCTGGCCTGCTGGCATCGTTTGTTGTCGACATCTGGGTACTCGTCGTTTAATGTCTTAAGAATAGTGAAGTGCATCGCAACTACTGGCATTATAGAGGCCTGTCGACGCGGGAGCTATGCTGAACCGACCGAATCAGCAGACTTTAGTGATTCAGATAACCATTGGGAGTGCCAGGCATGTTACGCCGTCTAGTCTATTGTTTTGTGGGGCCCGTATTTCTTATCCTTAGCGCCTGCCAGGAATATGACTTTAAGGTCAACGATAAAATCGTTTACGCACCAAAGCCGCTTTTTCGCGACTACGCTATACCCGACACAGGTTTGAATGATTGCGTGAAACAGGCGATCAATGATGGGACTATCACGACCGCGCCACAGCTGATGAGCCTCGACTGCAGTTTTGCCGGTATCGAAAGTCTCGAAGGACTCTCTATCTTCACAGGCCTAAAAGCGCTGCGTCTATCGGCCAATCAAGTCCGCAATTTGGTCGAACTCAGCCAGATGGCAACATTGGAGGCCCTCTATCTTGATGACAACCAAATCATTGACCCCGTGCCGCTTTATGGCTTGGCCGGACTTCGTGAGCTCGATCTATCCGGCAATCCAAACTTGCAGTGTCCAAAGCCTGGAAACCTCACGCAGGTGACATCCATGATACTGCCGCAGCACTGTCGCTGAGTAACCCGAAAAGCGTTTTTCTAGGTGAGATCCAACCAACCAAAACCGTCAACCTGATCGGCAAAAATCACACCATCGAGAGAATCGAGTAACGATAATAGTGCGTTTTCTGCTAGCCGCCTGCTATTATTTTTTTCGCTGATATGCGCTACCACCAGATGACGCAGTGCCACATGGTTTATCTGAGCCAATAAATCGACGGCCTGCTGGTTATTGAGATGCCCCCAATCGCCACTCACCCGCTGCTTCAGATGTGACGGATAAGGCCCCCCCATCAACAGTGGAAGATCGTGATTGAACTCCAACAACAGGCCGTGACAGGCACGGAAATTATCAATCACATGGGGTGTAATGCTGCCTAGGTCGGTGAGAATCCCCAAGGTGCAACCCCCCGAACTCAGACGATACTGGCAGGGTTCCACTGCATCATGAGGCACAGCAACCGCCTTGATTGACAGACTGCCAATACTGAAATCATCCTCGCAATCAAATAAGCACTGATCAAAGCTATCATCACAGCGACCGGTACTGAACGTGCCGTGAGTCAGGTATACCGGTATCTGAAATTTGCGCGACAGTGCCGCGACACCACTACTGTGATCGGAGTGCTCATGGGTGACCAGTATGGCATCGAGCTGACTCGGATCAGCGCACAAACGCGACATTCGCCGCACAGTTTCGCGCACCGAAAATCCGCAATCGACCATGACCAGAGTATCGTCGGCCCGAACCAGAGTGGCATTGCCTTTACTCCCCGATCCGAGAGAGGCGAATTGCACTCGCTAGTTCCTCGCTCCAGACTGCACGAGTTAGTTTATATTGCCCTTTATGAGGGACAACAGTTCCTGTGCTTTGCGCTTTCCGAAGGGAACACTGACGTCCTGAGGTTGAATAGTAATGGTCATCGTCGTCCCCGTTGGTAGAGCTTTCAGAAAGACGACTAACACCTCATCGAACAACGTTTCATCGTCAGCGCTGTCCCAAAAATCGCCCCACCATCCGTCTTCATCTTCTGCGCCACCCTCAAGAAAACGGATATAGTAAGTGCCATTACTGCGGTCGCGATCAGTGATTTCAAACGAAGACTTTTCCAATGCGCGACCGAGGGACGCCCAGGCTCGATTAAAGGGCAATTCAAGTCGCAAAAAAGTATAACCATTTGGCGCTTCCTGCATGCTTATTTTTCCACTGGCGGCAATCCCCTGCTCGGCAATCATTGACACCGGCGCAGAGTCAGCACTATCCGCTAGAAACTGCGCGATTGCTCTCAACATTTCAGCGGCTTGATCGGGATCATCAGATTTGGCAGGCCACGCAGATACCGTGCCCGTCTGCTGCATCTGCAGTACATGCAACTCACTCGTCTCACGCTGCACGCCCTGCTCCATACGAAACTGGAAACGGCTTGCCAAAGGCTGCCCTTCCACTGTCAGCCAGTTGGACTCCATGACCCCAGCCCGCGCATCAGCATGGACAATCTGCATCCCTGAGGCAGCCATAAAATTACGCACCTGAGGCCACACCTGACCTGGCGCGAGACTAATCAGGGCCCAACTATCGTCGCCGAGCTTTTGCAATCGAACCACTTCCGTCCCGTTTCCGGCGGACAAAGGTACCGGCTTGGGCACCTCGAAGTCTCCTTGTGACAGGAACTTATCATCGATCTCTGGGATCACGTAAATATCTCGCAGAGGCACGCTCTCGGTCCCTGCAGGCAAAATAACCGAGGGAGTTTCCACCGCCTTTTTGTAATCCTCAGAGCTATCGCGAAATACACCCTGGTCTCCTAATATCGCCCCACAGCCGGTACTAGACAGCAACAAACCGCCCACCAATATCGCTTTCACCCTATTCACCTGCATAACTATCAAACTCCGGCTGTTTCTAGGGCCTTAAGAACCTCGGACTGATACTGCTCATCCAAAGCTGTCAAAGGCAGACGTATGCCCTCTCCGATCAAACCACGCTGACATAACGCCCACTTGACGGGAATGGGGTTGGGCTCCAAAAACAAAGCCTGGTTCAAGGGTAATAGGCAACGATTGATCGCCTCGGCTTGCTCACGCTCGCCCGCCAACGCCAGCGCACACAACTGCGACATCAGCGATGGCGCCACATTAGCGGTAACCGAAATATTTCCATTGCCCCCGGCCAGCATCAACTCCATCGCCGTGGCGTCATCTCCCGAATAAATCCCAATAACATCACCACAGCGCTTTATCAGCGCCTTGCCCCGCGCGACATCTCCCGTCGCATCCTTGATCCCTACAATATTATCCAGTTCTGCCAATCGGGCTACCGTATCATTGGCCAAATCGACGGCAGTGCGCCCGGGTACATTGTAAAGGATCTGAGGTATGTCTACCGCCTCGGCAATGGTCCTGAAATGTTCGTAGAGTCCGCGTTGGGTCGGACGATTATAATAGGGAGTGACTAACAAACACGCGTCTGCGCCAGCCCCTGCGGCCGCCTTGGTAAAATAGACCGCTTCCCGCGTGGAATTAGAGCCTGTTCCTGCCACTATAGGGATGCGACCCCCACTGTGCTTGACACAAAATTTAATCACCTCACAGTGCTCTGCGGCGTCGAGCGTGGAACTCTCGCCGGTGGTGCCTACTGCGCCAATTGCCGCCGTGCCAGCTTCCAAATGTAAATCCATAAGCCGCGCCAAGGCAGACCAATCGACACTGCCGTCGGCGTGCATTGGGGTAACCAAGGCCACGATACTGCCGGTAATCATTTGCTGTCTCCGCATCATGGTCTGTGGGGTAGGCCCAAGCGCCCAAATTGAACGCCATCATTATAAATGACGGCAGCAGGATGACAACCTTGTAGGTCAAAATGAACAGAAAGCTGCTACTGTTAATGCCATCACAACGTTAGCGCATGCAGGGCATTAGATGACACCGCCAAAAAAAATCAGGCTCGCGCTTTTGCTTTTGCTGTGCTGGGGCTCGCCTGGGAGTCTGGCACAGGAACCAACGTGGATTGGCAATTGATGGCTCAGCAGCGGGAGACTATGCAAGATTTAGCTGTGATGAACCTCGGTCGACAATTCAACGGCGACCGCAAGCTCGACCTAGCACTACTGCAGGCGCTGCTGGACAAGCCATTGGTGTGACCGGACCAGGCCAGCGAACTGCAAGCCATGGGGGTCATTATGGGTGACCTGCTCGCTGCCGAACTGGGTATGCGCTGGGTGCTCTATGAAGACAATGTCGGCCGCAGCCGTGCCCTGCGCTACCAGGAAAGCGATACCCTTCTTTTCCCTATCACCATGATTGCCAGGCGCAGGGAAGCGGGAAACAAGACTTCCGTCGTCGAAATTTACCAAAAGGCGTCCAATGTTATCGCCAAAAGCACATCTACTTTACCGTTTCAGTAGGGCATAGCAATTACAGGTACTAGCCATTAGACTAACAACCTCTAGTCGACAATCAACACTCCATGAATTCACTGCAGCCAAAATACAAGCTTGCCCCCGACGCAATGGACACGTCTACATTGTCATTTTCCGGGGACTGGGTGCAAGGTAAGAACACAGCAAGCTTCAGTATTTTACAATCTGAACTGCGCAGTAGCCGCCCCAGTCATCTGACTATTGATGGATCATCTTTAGGGGCGTGGGATTCCATTTTTATGGCATTTTTGCTGCGATGTCACGACTATTGCCATACTCAGGGCATCGCACTCCAAAATCAAAATATGCCTGCGGGAGTTGATAAACTGCTAGCTGTAGCAACAGCAGTACAACCCTATCAACCTACCGCAGAGGACTCACCATCTTGGTGGTCAACCCTCAATCCCCGACACTTACTCCGCACAGTCACCCTCGATATACGGGAATCCTTGTCCTTTACCGGCGAAGTGACTATCGCTCTGTCTCGCCTGGTCAGAGGTAAGGCCAACACCCGCTTCAGCGATTTTTGGAATTTCTGCTTTCAGGCTGGCCCTAATGCCTTTGCCATCATCACTCTCACCAGCGTCCTCGTCGGCATGATTTTAGGGTATCTCGGCGCAGTACAATTAAAGCAGTTCGGGGCGGAGGTCTATGTCGCTAATCTGGTGGTGATTGGAATGCTGCGCGAAATGGGCGTTTTGATGACAGCAGTCGTTATGGCAGGTCGCACTGGCGCAGCCTATGCCGCGCAACTGGGAACCATGCAGACCAACGAAGAAATCGATGCCATCACGACCATGGGTATATCCCCGATTGAATTTTTGGTATTACCTCGGATGTTGGCTCTGATTATTATTATGCCGCTGCTGACCATCTATGCGGATATCCTAGGCATTTTGGGCGGAGGCATTGTAGCAGGCGGTTTAGGGGTTTCGCCGATCCAATACATGGTTCAAGGTGAAGCCGCGCTGTCTTTCATTGATGTCGCGGTGGGCCTCTTGAAAGCATTGGTCTTCGCTATACTAATTGCCATAGCGGGTTGTCGCGCCGGGATCAACTCGGGCCGCAGCTCCGCAGCCGTTGGCCAGGCCGCAACCAATGCTGTTGTAACCGCTCTCATTTATCTGATCGTCGCTGACGCCGCGATCAACATCATATTTCAGCAGCTAAGCATATGACAGATTCAAAGCAAGGACAGATTGAGGTCGTTGATCTCACCATGGCTTACGGCCAAACAGTGATCCAGCATGACCTTTCTTTTACCATTAATCGAGGCGATATCTTCGTCATCATGGGTGGCAGCGGCTGCGGCAAAAGCACTCTACTTAAACACATGCTTGGTTTAATGACGCCAGTTCGCGGCGACATCTTATATGACGGCGCTAGCTTTTTTCATTCAGATGAACACGAGCAAGGCGCCATGCGACAACGCTGGGGCATCACTTATCAGTCAGGGGGGTTGTTCAGTGCAATGACTCTGGCAGAAAACATTACTCTGCCGTTAGAGCTCTATACATCTTATACCGCGGCAGAGATTTCCGATATCGTGGCCTACAAATTGGCACTGGTAGGTCTCGCGGGATACCAGTCGTACTATCCCTCAGAAATTAGCGGAGGCATGCAAAAAAGAGCTGCTCTGGCCCGCGCCATCGCATTGGATCCTGAAATCTTATTCTTTGATGAGCCCTCAGCAGGGCTAGATCCGATTAGCTCGCGCCTCCTTGACGAATTGATTCTACAAATCAAAGAATCCATGGGCGCGACCGTAGTGATCGTGACCCACGAATTACCCAGCATTTTCGCCATCGCTAACAATTCGGTCTACCTTGATAATGTTAGCAAAACCATGATCGCCTATGGCAACCCTGCGCAGCTGCGTGATTTTAATGAAGAGCCAGTGGTGAGACAATTTCTGACACGCAGCGCCGCTGCCGACATAAAGGACAGGTCATGAGTGAAAAACCGCATACCGTCGCTATTGGTGCTTTTGTTTTAGGCGCAATCCTGATTGCTGTCGCCACCGTGCTCTTATTGATGGGCTCGGGCTTTGGCACCAAAGAAACAGTGGTTATGGTATTTGATGGCTCGGTAAAGGGTCTCAGCGTCGGGGCTCCGCTCGCCCTGCGCGGAGTAAAAGTTGGAGAAGTAACCGATATTGATTTAGTTCTTGATAGTGACACGGCCAGCGCAACCATGATCGTTGAGGCGAATTTTAATAAAAACAATATTCGACAAGAAGGAGACCCAGACGTTAACCTCACAGAAGAATTGATCAAAAGTGGTCTGCGTGCGCAACTGAATACGCAAAGCCTACTGACAGGCCTACTGTATATTGAACTTGATTTTCATCCGAAAACCGCAGCGCATTTGGTAAAAATTAACTCACCTTATCTGCAGATCCCCACTATCGAAACCGATCTCGAACGCTTTACCAAAACACTACAAAACATCGATTTTTCAAAACTGAATAAACAGGTAGAGAACATCAGCAGCAGCATAGACTCTCTGGTCAGCAGCAAAGATTTTCAGGCCTTACCTGCCGGCATGAACACCACATTAACTTCGCTGCGCGAACTGAGCACGCAACTGCAGGGACAACTGGCCACGTCTGGACCCAAACTGGATATACTGCTGGACGAAACTTCCGTCACCGTCAACAATGTAAACAAAGATTTGCCGCAGCTATCAGCGCTAGTAGAAAGCAACCTTGCTGCTTTGAATGCGGCTATCTTAACATTCCAGCACGGTATGACGGGCATCGACGCGCTAGTGTCTCCGGATTCAGCGGTTCTGTACCGGTTAAACAATGCGTTGGCTGAAATGACACGTGCTGGACGATCATTGCAATCGCTGGCGAGCACTTTAGAAGAACAGCCCGAGTCAGTGATCATAGGGAAAAGAGGAGGCAAAAAATGAGGGGGAAATTTCCGCCAATGTTGTGGCTGTTGGCTCTAAGCCTATTACTAACCGGCTGTGGCAGCAGCCCACCCAACAACTACTACGTGTTGTCAGCTCAGGAGTTTCCCATTGCCAACGGTGATACACCAGCGATCGGGGTCGGGCCCATCGAGGTGCCCGAATACCTGATACGCCAAAACCTCGTGTATAACCACGACGAAAACACCTTGCATATATTTAGCCTAGACCTGTGGGGTGAACCCCTTGAAGATGGAATACAACGTGTGATGGCGCTCAACCTTTCGGGACTTTTGCACACACAGAACATGCGATTTTTCCCCTGGAACCCGCAACGAGCACCAGACTATGGCGTGAAGGTTAACCTGTTGCAGTTAGACGCAAACGAGAATGAGGCCATGATAAAAGCGGAATGGCTGGTGTACCGCCCGACCAATGGAGAGTCTGTAAAACGTCGCATCAGCCAACTCAAGCTGCCTCTACCGTCCGGCGCATCAGAACCTGAGCAGGTTGCAGAGGCTTACAGCAAGCTGCTACTGCAGCTCAGTGAAATTATCGCTGCGGACATTAAAGAAGACCAAGCAGCACAGTAAAGCAACGGTCACCTCGTGCTGAGCCATGATAGCGCTTTAGAAGTCGTCTGCGCGCATCATAGCGTCGGAACCACCGTCGACAAAAAAGACTGAACCGCAGAGATAACTGCCCTCATCGCTGAGCATAAAACGCATAACATTCGCAATATCGACTGGCTGAGCGGTACGACCCACAGGCACTGAATCGCCAAACTCTTTCATTACCTGGCCTAGTTCAGCATCAGCGAAAACGAGATCAGTCAAAGGTGTCATCGTAATACCGGGGGCCACCGCGTTCATGCGCACTCCAGCAGCGGCATATTCTGCTGCGTGACGGCGCATCCAGATGGTCACAGCCCTCTTCGAACCAGCATACGCTGTGTGCCCGTCGCGCCCTTCGATTTCAGCGCAAGCTGCCTCTTCATCACCAGACAAACAAATCTGAACGAAGGGATCATCGGTTGCGACCATTGGGGCAGAATTGGATGAGACGAATAGCACGCTACCCTTTTTCTTCTGCAATAGGCCTCGCAATCCTTCAACCGTGGCCACCACAGCAAAGTAATTAACCTGCGCAATCAGTGATAACGGTTTCGCCACTGGGGGCAGCCCCGCACAGGGAATAAACCCGTCTAGACCATCCGGTGCCAGTGAGTGTATGCCCTCCACGGCGGCCTTACGACCTTCTACCGTGGATAGGTCAGCGATGATATCGCCCTCCTTAATATCCACGGAAATCACCTTGTGCCCAGCAGCTCTCAGTTGCTGCTTCAATTCCGCGCCAATACCTGTGGCGCCACCTGTCATTGCATAGGTACGCATAGTCACTCCCGACTAGTTAGTCTCATCAATACGGTCATTAAATGGCGCCGATATTTTCAGGCAAAACCTTCATCCCACACGAGGTGCTGGGGCAAAATTGCACAAGCAAATAAACGAGATTAACAGGAAACAATCTGCGTAAAGTGACGAGGCAAGCGCATCCTCGCTAAAAGTGTCTAGCGTGAGTCTTCTACTTAACTTCCTGAATTCAGAGAGGACCCAAGAAATTTGCATTTTTCACTGTGCAGTAAATGCGTTAGCGAGCATTAAGGCGAACTAACGCATTCTAAGTTAGCGCCCGAGTGGGGCAGCGGCTACATCTTGTCGCTGACTTTGTCTGCCGCTTTCGTTGTTGATTCGCCTGCCGCCTGAACATCTTTACCAACACCCGCGACGGTGTTGCATCCGCTGAGGATCGCGACAGCGGCAATCGATAGCGCAACCATTTTGTATTTGCCATAGGATTTTTCAGTATTCATTAATGTGCACCTCGAGTGTAATAGGATTACTAGGTCGGGAACCAAATTTACCCAGCCACGTGAGTATAGTAGAGCCCTCTATCGGCTGTCTACTCTCCAGCAGGTCTACCATGGCAGACTCACTTCGCCTACTCCCGTTTCATGAGAATAGACCCTTGCCTGTATCTACCGCCCGGTAGTACCCTAACTACCGTTTTTTTAGGGAATTAACATATGAGCTCAAAGCCCCTTGTACCTGCCATTGAGGGCTGGCATACCATGGAAGCGAAACCGCACCTTATAGGCACCCAGTGCCAGGATTGTGGCACGTATTTTTTCCCCAAGCAGAATGACTACTGTAGAAATCCGCAGTGTGAAAGTACAGATTTTCGCGAAGTCGAGCTCAGTCGGACAGGTAAAGTCTGGAGCTATACCAATGCCTGCTATAAACCTCCTGCGCCGTTTGTGGCACAGGAACCCTTTGTGCCCTACGCGATTGCTGGAGTGCAGCTCGAAACAGAGCAAATGGTGATTCTGGGGCAAGTCATTGAGGGGCTCACTGTGGATGATCTAAAGGTCGGCATGCCGATGGAGCTGGTACTGCAACCACTGCACGAAACAGACGACGACATCAAAGTCACTTGGAAGTGGCAACCGCTGGCGCAATAGCCGCCCGCTGAATCTGGAGCACAATATTATGTCCAATGAAATCGCAATTCTGGGCGCCGGCATGCACCCTTGGGGCAAATGGGGTCACAACTTCGTGCAATACGGTGTGGCGGCCGCTCGCGAGGCGCTAGCAGATGCGGGAGTGCCATGGCAGGACGTCAAGTTTGTCTCTGGCGGCGCTACAATCCGCTGCGGCTATCCGGGCTTTGTGGCGGGCGCCACCTTCGCTCAGGCGCTGGGCTGGCAAGGGGCAGAGGTCAACACATCCTATGCAGCCTGCGCATCGGGATCTCAAGCGCTAGCGGCAGCACGCAACAAAATTTTGTCAGGCGAGTGTGAAGTCGCCCTCGTTGTAGGCGCGGACACCACTCCAAAAGGATTCCTGGCACCCGCAGGCGGTTACCGACCCGAAGATCCTGATTGGGTACGTTTCTACCTCGGCATCACCAATCCGACCTATTTTGCGCTCTATGCCCGACGCCGCATGGATCTCTACGGCGATACTCTGCAGGATTTTGCTGCGGTCAAGGTCAAGAACTCGTTAGTGGGCAGCAAAAATCCGCGGGCGCGCTATCGTAAATGCTTTACCGCCGAGGATGTCGCGGCCTCAGCCATGGTTGCTGACCCTCTGCGACTGATGGATATTTGCGCCACCAGCGACGGCGGCGCAGCCCTGATCGTGTCCAGCCTGGAATATGCACGCAAGATAGGCAAAGGGAACGCGCCGCGCGTAGCGGCTATTTCTACGGTAACACCGACCTTTGCCAGCGGGGTATTAGAGATGCCCGACATCGCTACTGATTCCGCAGCGGCTGCAGGAGTCGAAGCGCATGCCTACCGTTCCACCATACCCCTCAAAGCTTACGAAGAAGCAGGTATCGGCCCCGAGGACATCAGTCTGGCTGAGGTCTACGACCTGTCCACCGCGTTGGAACTGGACTGGATTGAGGATTTACAATTGGCCCCACGAGGTGAGGCAGCAGCCCTGTTGCGCGCCGGTGACACTGCCCTTGGCGGAAAAATTCCGATTAACGTCTCCGGCGGCTTGGCCTGTTTCGGCGAGGCGGTGCCGGCTCAGGCCCTGTCCCAGATCTGTGAGCTGACTTGGCAGTTACGCGGGCAGGCGGGAGACAGGCAGGTTCAAGGCGCAAAAGTCGGCATTACCGCCAACCAAGGATTGTTTGGGCACGGCAGTTCGGTGATCGTCAAGAAATAGCGCATTGGCTCAATGAGTCAGGGGTCGCGCACAGAGGCTTGCTTGAGAAACTCAATCAAATCGGCTCGCTTCTGCGGGTCCGGTACACCTGCACTCATCATTGAGGAACCCGGAAACATCGCCATAGGGTTTTCTAACCACGCAAACATCAGTTCTGGCGTCCACACAAACTGGGCCGTCTGAAACACCTCCGAGTAATAGTTAAAACCCTCCTGCTTGCCAGCAACTTTACCAAATATTCTATGCAGGCTTGGACCGTTATTGTGGCCCATGATCGCTTCAGCATAATGGCAGGTGCGGCAGGAGCCAAACTCAAGCCTGCCCCTGTCAGCATCGCCGGCAAGCCGCAGTTCCTGTGCCGCAGCCTGAGTCGATAACATCATCAGACCATAAGAGAACAAAACCACAGCGCATAAGTGATTCACGACAAACCTCCGTCTAGGGCGGCGACTGCTCGACCTGCCCTGCGTCCAAAAAAAGTGCAGTCACCTACCGACAGCCCGCTGGCAATATAAGGCGCAGTCGGTATACCCGCTGTATTGCGTCCAGCCGCATATAGACCGGGAATAATGTCTCCAAAACTACTCAGAACTTGCCCATCAAGGTTCGTATGCAAACCACCAAAAGTGTGTGCTGGGAAAAAAGCGTCCGCCACCGACAGGTCCCACGCTTTATAGGGCGCACCTTGCAGCGGCCGCAGGTAAGTCTTACTTTTTCGAAACATGGGATCGTCCCCATTGATCGCATGTTGGTTGTAGTAATTAACCGTCTGTTGCAACGCACCTAAAGGAAAGCCCAACTGCGCGGCGATAACGTCAATGCTGGAGCCTTCTGCGACCGGTAAAAAATTGTCCTGATGAAAGTTATACCCACTGCGCTGATCAGTAATGAGCCAGGCCTGCCCCTTTTGATGGTAAGTAATAGCGTCGCCCAACACGCCATGGTAAGACTCCTCAGAGATAAACCGCTGCCCCGAGGCATTCACCACGATACCTGACAAGACATTTTCCGGCGGGTATATCGGAGCGATTGCAAACCCCTCGTGCATACGTAATGCTGCGGCACCAACCGCAATGCCCATATTGATGCCATCGCCCTGATCATCTACGTTTCCCCAAGGCACAGAACACTCATAGAGCTTTGGTGCGTAAAGCTTAAGCATCTCCCGATTGTGAATGAATCCGCCACAGGCAAGCACCACACCACGCTTGGCCTGTATAGCAAGCGACTCACCTGCAACAGTGACGATAACGCCGGCGATCCGGCCGTCGCTCTCGATCACAAGCCGGTCAGCAGAAACGCTAGCGTGCAGGCTCACACCCAATGTTACTGCACGGGACAATAGAGCCTCCATCAGGCGCCGACCGCCATTCATGCCCTCAACTCCTGGCACATGGCCTCGCAGCGCTGGCTTTGCTAATTCCCGCGCTGGCCATGCCTGCTCAGTGCCAGAAAAATACAACGATTCATCACCCATGGGGAGACCCTTCGCAAGCGTCAACTTCTGGGAATAAGGAATACCCTGCGCTACCAGCCAATCAAAATGGGCAGGGCTCTCCTCGCAGTACAAAGCAATCTTATCCAGCGGGGGATTAGCGTCACCCGCTAAAGCAAGAAAACGGTACATTTCTTCAACACTGTCTTCAACCTTGAGCGCTTTTTGTAAAGCTGTACCACCGCCCGCATAGACTACACCGCCGGACATCGCAGACGAGCCGCCAAATTGCGACAGGGATTCAATGAGCATCACCTCGGCTCCCGCCTGACGGGCCTCAATAGCGGCACAAACACCCGCTGAACCCGACCCAATGACCAATGCGTCGATACTCATGTCCCATGTTTTCACAGCCGAACGCGGCAACGCAGCAGACCCCGCTGCGACGGTGGCGGCGGCAGTAGCAGCAAGCCCGGTTAACAAGCTGCGTCGGCTTAGCCCTGCATTGACAGGTCGCTTAGTCATGTCCTTTTCCTCCAGTCGGCCTTAGGGTTGTCGAATATATTCCAGCTGATCGTTGATCATATAAAGGCGGTGGCGCTCACCTTTTACGTCAAGGTTAGAGTCGCTATAACCAGCATCGCCTGCGTATAAAAAACAGATGCCACCTTCAACAAAAGCAATGCGCGGCGCATAGATGATGGCATCACGTTCAGCAACTCTGCGCTGCGCCTCTGCGCAAGTTTGACAGTCGGCAATGTCAGAAAGGCTCACATAACTCGGCGGCATCAAGCGCAGCGGATGTTCCAAATCTTGCGACTCTGCCAAAGCCGCACTAGGCTCGGCCCAACGGTGACGGGCGATCTCACCGCCATCGACCTGGACTTCCTGCTCGTCGTCTAATATCGTCAGGAAAAACCAGGTCGCAAAACGTTTTTTCGCGCCTTCGGGCGTCGTCCAGTGTGACAGGTACACCAACTGATCCGCGGTGACACTCAGACCCGCCTCTTCCCTAGTCTCACGAATGGCAGCGTTTAACGCCGCCTGATACTCGTTTCTGTCGCCGGGATAATCGGCTTCGTCCACCTTGCCTCCCGGAAATACCCACATTCCACCCATGTGCTGCACCGCTTTGTTACGCTGCACCAATAGCACTTCGATACCCTCCTCACAATCTCGCATCAGAACCACTGTGGCGGCAGGATAGACTGGCTCTATAAGATTACTTGTTTCCAGCACTGATAGTGTCTCCTGTGAAAAAGTCTGCGGTCAGTGACGGCCTTAACAAACACCGTGGCTCCAGCTCAAGGGAAAAATCGACTGATTGTGTCGAGTACACATGCGGGGCGTTCGCCGCTCTCGATCTCAATTGTCATACGCACAACAACCTGCACACTCCCCTTTACCTCTTCGGCACTAATGATTTCGCCCCCACCCCGTAGCCGACTATCCACCGGGACCGCGGCAGGGAAGCGTACTTTTTCGCAGCCGTAGTTAACCCCCATGGACGTATTGTCTACCTGCATGATCTGTGGCAAAAAAAGATTCGCCATAGACAGCGTAAGATAGCCGTGTGCGATAGTCTTACCGAAAGGACCCTGCGCCGCTTTTTCAGGATCAACGTGGATCCACTGATGGTCTCCGGTAGCATCGGCAAACTGATCGATACGCTGCTGAGTGATTGTTTCCCAGTCGCTAAAACCTAGATGCTGTCCAACTGCAGCCAACAAAGCAGCCGGATTGTGAAACACTGTTGTCATGATGCGCTTTCCCTATCGTCGAAGTCATAGGCACTATACCACCCACCAGCACTACTATGCCCGTGTCGGGGTAGATCTGCTTAAACCGTTTAATTACAAGTATTTCACACTCATAAATACCCGAAATATGGTTAAATGGTCGCCTATTTCATGCAACGTCCGTACCAGCGCGTTTTAGCGCCCTCTGTCAACGGACTCTAATTGGTAGCTACAAAGTGGTCTCCAGAAACAAACAAGTCTTTTTTTCGATTGTCATGCTGGCGGGTTCCGTCGTGATCACAACGATACTTTATCTGAACCGACCCGCAACGATTATTGAGGAGCCTGTCAGAACGATTGTTACAGTTGACGTGACAGAAGTTGTGAAGCAGAACCTGCGTATTCCGATTCAGGCTCAGGGCACTGTTACGCCACTGCAGGAGACATCGGTTATGTCAGAGGTTAACGGACGTATTATCGAGGTTTCTCCCTCTTTTATCGTTGGCGGGTTCGTCTCCAAAGATGATGTTTTGTTGCGGATTGACCCACGAAATTACGAAACTAGCCTGTTGCGCGCCGAAGCGTCGGTCAAATCTGCACAGAGCAACCTAGCGCAAGAAACAGGCCGCGCAAAAGTGGCAGAGCAGGAATGGAAGAAAACACCAAGGGGTAAGCAACGCACTCAAGCATCAAAAGATCTCTACCTGCGCAAACCGCAGCTGGACCAAGCCCTTGCACAGATGCTGGCCGCACAGGCCGATCTCAACACCGCCAGAGATAATCTGGAGCGCACCAGTATCAGCGCGCCGTATGATGCATTGATTCGAACAAAACACAGCGAGCTGGGTCAGTTTGTCGCCGCAGGGACTCCGCTAGTAGACATCTTCTCAGTTGAATATGCCCAGGTACGCCTACCAATACCGCAAAACAAATTGGAGTATCTAGAATTGCCTGAACTTGGCACCATGCAAAATGGCTCGCCAGTCGACTTGTATACTGAGGTGGGTGGCCAAGTAAAACACTGGAACGCCTACCTGCACCACACTGAAGGCGTTTTCGATGCGCGTTCGCGCGTACTTTTTAGTGTTGCGCGCATCGAAGATCCTTACGGCCTTCAATATCCACACGCAGACCCACTGCGGATCGGCACGTTTGTCAATGCCCGCATCAAGGGCAAAGAACTAGTCGATATCGTCCGACTACCCCGCTACATTATCCGTGCAGGTAATAACGTGTGGGTCATCGATGAGACTGGGCTCCTGCGAACTCGCAGCGTGACATTGCTGCGCACCGGAGGTGACTTTGTTTATGTCAGCGCCGGCCTGAACGATGGGGAACTGGTCTCACTGACAACGCTGGACAACTCATTCGAAGGTGCCCAAGTTCGCATAGAGTCACAAATACCGAGCAACATGGTGGACCAAGCAGGCAGACCCGAAGAACAGCCGGAGTCAGAAATCATCGAGGCCACTGCTGCCGCTGAGCTTCTAACCAACGACAGCTACGGCAACTAATGTCTCAGCAGCCTAAAAAAGGGGTCATCGCCTGGTTCGCACAAAACCCGGTGGCAGCGAATCTCCTTATGTTGATCATCATGACCGTAGGTCTAGGGTCGGCTTTTAACATCCAGCGCGCGATGTTCCCCGCATTCGATATTGAAGTCATTTTTATCTCCGTAGCCTATCCCGGTTCGGCGCCGGAAGAAGTCGAGCAGGGTGTTGTCCTTAAAATCGAAGAAGCGATTAACGACATCGATGGTATAAAGCGCGTGGAGTCAGACTCGTTCGAGTCTAGTGCCTTTATGATGATTGAGCCGCAAGAGGGCATCGACCTAGCCAAGTTAATGGCCGACATCCAGAGCAAGGTCGACGGAATACAACACTTTCCAGAGCAAGCGGAAAAACCTGTCATCAGCCAGCCTGAGCTTCTATTCCCAGCGCTCACTCTGCAACTGTCGGGCAATATTAATGAACGCGGAATGAAGGCTCTTGCTGATCAAATCCGACGTGAGTTATTAACCTACCCCGCGATCTCTGCTGCCAGTGTGGTCGGCGCTCGGGACTATGAAATCGGCATCGAAGTTTCCGAACAACTGCTGCGCGAATACCATCTCAGTCTGGGGGACATTGCCAACATTATCGCTGCCTCGTCGCTGGACCTGCCTGCGGGTTCGGTGCGAACTGATAATGGCGAAATCATGTTGCGAACTATGGGCCAAGCCTACGTGCAACAGGATTTTGAAAGTATCGTTGTAAAAACCTGGCCAGACGGTACTCGTCTGATGCTAGGAGACATAGCTACCGTTGACGATGGTTTCGTAGACTCCGCAGGTTTTGCTGCGTTCGATGGCACTTATTCATTGGGCGTTAACGCTTTCTCCATGGGCACACAGGACATTATCGAAACGGCCGATGCCGTAAAGGCCTATGCGGCACAAAAAGCCAGTGATCTGCCTGACGGGGTAAAGCTTGATATCTGGTATGACACGACCTATTACCTCAAAGGTCGGCTGGGCATGATGGTGAAAAATTTGGCAATGGGTGCGCTACTCGTGTTTATCATTCTCGCCCTGTTTTTGGAAATAAAGTTAGCATTCTGGGTCATGCTGGGGATACCCGTGTGCTTTCTCGGTGCCATGGCATTGATTAACACCACCTTTATCGGTCAATCACTCAATATGGTCAGCATATTTGGCTTCATACTGGTGCTGGGCATCGTGGTCGATGATGCCATTATTATGGGTGAAAGTGCTTACACAGAGACGGAAGAGTTCGGCCACAGCGTCACAAACGTCATCAATGGCGTCTATCGCGTATCTACCCCTGCTACATTTGGCGTCTTAACGACCATCATGGCTTTTATACCCGCGTTGTTTATAGATGGGGTGTTTGGGGCCTTTCCCGCCGCCTGTGGTTGGGTTGTCATTATGTGCTTGTGCTTTTCACTGGTCGAATCAAAGTGGATTCTGCCGGCTCATCTGGCGCACTCTAAGCCCACCACTAATCCTATCCTATTGAAGATTGACCATGTCCAAGAGGCTGTGAACAGGCATTTAACTCGTTTTGTACAACGGCGCTATAAACCTTTCATGCTGCGTTGCGTCGACAACCGCTATATGACATTGGCCTTTTTTCTAATGCTGCTGGTGTTATCCGCGGGATTGCTAGCAGGTGGCTCCGTGCGCACTGTATTAGCACCTGACACTCCGGGAGAATTCTTACAGGTCGAATTACGGATGTCCCCAGGCGCTCCTGAGGAGCAAACACTACAAGCGGTCACTCAAATCGCCGATGCCTTTACAACAATAGAAGAGCAATACCGGCGCGATAGTGCTACTGATGAGCGTTTACTCGAACACATGGCCACCTATGGTTTCGAGCGCATTAACGGCCGCATTGATGTTGAGTTGACTAAAGAAGATCAGCGAACCATCTCAACCCGTGAAATCGAAGAACTCTGGCGCTCAGAAGTCGGGAAAATACACGGCGCAGAAGTGTTCTCTATCACCAGTGCAGAGGGCCCCAGCTTTGGTCCGTCCATTGCGTTCGACCTGATGCATAACAACTTTGATACGCTGCAAAAGGCGTCCGATGATTTTGAAGAAGCGTTGAGGCTCTACACTGGATTGTACGATATCCGTAACGGCGTTAGTGATACGTCTGATGAGTTTCATCTCGATATTTTGCCTGAGGCAGAGGCTCTGGGTATTACTCGCTTTGACCTAGGGACGCAGGTACGACACGCGTTTTATGGCGCGGAGGCCCAGCGCGTGCAACGCGGTATCGATGAGATCAAGGTGATGGTGCGTTATCCTAAAACAGATCGTGAAAACGTCAGTAGTTTGAGCAATATGTTCATCCGAACACCTACAGGGGATGAGGTGCCTTTCGACACGGTAGCTGACCTGCAGGTCAAACAGGGCTTAGTCAAAGCCACACGTATCAACTACCAGCGAGCTGCGGAGCTAACCGCAGAGGTCAATAAGCGTATCGTCGAGCCGGACAAAATCATCAAGGATATCGAAAAAAATCTGATACCTGCCCTGCAGAAAAAATATCCAGGGCTAAGCTACAACATCTCGGGTGCTGCCGACGAAGAGGCTAAAATGGCCGCGAGTATGATCGTAGGCTTTTCTTTAGCGCTGTTCGGTATTTATGCGCTACTGGCGATTCCCACCAAGTCTTACTTGCAGCCTTTAATTATCATGGGTGTTATACCCTTCGGCATGATTGGTGCGATCTTTGGCCATTGGGTAATGGGGTATCCGATGAGCATGATGTCGCTCATGGGTGTGATTGCGCTAAGTGGCGTGGTCGTCAACGACAGCCTCATACTAGTGGACTTCGTCAACAAGGCCGTCGCAAACGGCGCTGAGCGCTATGCCGCAGTGGTAGAGGCAGGGGCGAGACGTTTTCGGGCTATCCTGCTAACCTCGCTGACAACCTTTTTTGGTCTTTTACCCATGCTAACCGAGCGCACAACGCAGGCAGAGGCAATGGTGCCCATGGCCATATCCTTAGCCTATGGCATTGTGTTTGCCACGGTGATTACGCTGCTACTAATACCTTGCCTTTATATGATTCTGGAAGACCTCGCCGGTTGGCGAGCCAGCAAAAATATCGCGCATGAGGCGCTGACTCAGTCCTGACAGATATCACTGTGCTAGTGCGCCAGGGAACAGGCCACGCAGCGCACATAAAGATACCCTGGATCTTGCATGGCACCCAACTCCTGGGCAGCTTCGCGCATGGGACCCAACAAACCAGATAAAGCAGAATTGGCGGCAGAACGCGTGAACACATGCAAGCTTCCGACACTGTTGGCCAGTTTCTTCAGTACCATATCCCGAGGAGACAGGGGCCTCTCCACATAGTGCACCTTGTACTTTTCCAAGCCGGCTCTGGTTGCTGCGGCAGCGATGGCATCATCGAGGCTGCCGAGGTTATCAACCAGGCCTGCCTTTAACGCGTCGGCAGCGCTCCAAACGCGACCCTCGGCTAAGGGATCAACCTCAGCGACAGTCATATCGCGACCCTGTGCGACAATCTGCACAAAACTTTTGTACGCAAACTTTACGCCACTGGTAAGGGCATCAACTAACTGCGGGTTGAGTGGCCGATCAGCCCTCATTGAACCGGCTAAGGCTGTCGTGCCTACACCGTCTGTGGATATGCCCACGCGCTGTAGCAACTCCTCAAAGGTGGGGAACGCAGCGAAGACGCCGATGCTGCCAGTAATCGTGGATGGGGTCGCCCAAATTTCATCAGCGTCGGCAGCAATATAATAACCTCCAGACGCAGCAACGGCACCCATCGACACAACAACGGGTAAACCCATACTCTTTGCATAGAGCATCTGTTCTCGAATAACCTCCGATGCAAACATGCTGCCGCCGCCACTATTAACCCGCAACACTATGGCCTTAACTCCATCGGCATCAACGGTACCGCGAATCAATTGCGCCAAAGAATCACCCCCAATGGATCCGGGCGGTTGTTTCCCGGGCATTATGGTTCCCACTGCAGTTATTACCGCAACGCGATCGCCGTCAGGAGTACCCAGTGACAGTGGACGCTTTCGCGCCACATAGCGCTCAAATACCACCGCCTCGTAGAGGCCATCGTCATCGCTAGCCCCGACCACTTCAACAAGGTAATCGTTACCCTCACTGCGGGTGAGCAGGCGATCTACCAGCCCCGACTGAAGCGCCGTCTGTGCCGCATCCCCACCATGATTTTGCAGCATCTGCGCAAAGTTGTTTACATAGTTATCGACCGCTCCAGGCTTCAGTGTCCGTTGCGTTTCCACAATTGTCGTATACTGCCCCCATAAATTATTCAGCCATCGGCTGGTCAGTTCTTTCTGAGCGGGCGACATATCGTCACGCATGAACGGCTCCACTGCCGACTTTTGATCCCCCGCACGAAAGACATGCACATTGACCGATATTTTTTTCAGCGCCTCTCGAAAATAGTTTTGATAACTGCTGTATCCCTCTAAAGCTACCCCCCCTAAAGGATGCGCTATAACCGTATCGGCATGACTGGCCAGCAAGTACTGATCTTGGGTGTAGTAATCACCGATCGCGACCATAGGTTTGCCGCTCTCGCGAAAATTTTGTAGCGCATCAACAATCTCTTGGGTTTTACTAATGCCGAGACGTCCCAGAGAGTCAAGCTCCATCACCAAGGAATTAATGGCTGGGTCTTCTGCTGCGTAATCAATCGCTTCTATGATATCTCTAAGCAATACCTCATGATTTTCAGGAGAGGGGGCTTCCAATAGCGCCTGCAAAGGATTGATCTCTGATTTCTGGTCCACCACAGTGCCGCCTATATTCAATAACAGGGCTGCTTTTTCTGGGAGTGGCTCGGGTGCACCGCCAATATAAACAAAATAGATAAACGCAATCATGGCGAGAAAAAGGATATTCGAGATTGCCAGTCTGATGCGCGTCAACCCCCGCCAAATCCCGGAAAAAAAACGGCGCAAAAGTGAGGGTTTACTCATATTCTAAGCTCCAGTATTTATTTAAGATTCGTCCACCGCACGCAGCTCTCTGGCGCGCCAGCGCACATACAGCATCGCAGCTGTAAACAGTATCACAACGGCAACCAGCCCAATCACGACCAACAGGCTATCCGGCTGCGCAAAAATACGCTGCACCAGTATCATGAAATACCCTAGGCAAACGAAACACAGCCA
This sequence comes from Halioglobus sp. Uisw_031, assembly GCF_047729875.1. Lineage (NCBI taxonomy): Bacteria > Pseudomonadati > Pseudomonadota > Gammaproteobacteria > Cellvibrionales > Halieaceae > Halioglobus > Halioglobus sp. Uisw_031. The sequence continues at coordinate 2,668,277 of NZ_CP159826.1, forward strand.
GATATAACTGCGTAAATTATCCTTAAGCATGCCCGGCAAAAAAATCAGCAAAGGCAATAATTTCAGTGTCCAGATAAACCACGGCGCCTGATACGCCCATGCATCAGCGGCCTGCTGTAAGAACAGCGTCAACCAACTCACCCATGTCAACCGCAACGCAAAAGAGGCACTCATCGCCGTTCTCCCGTTACCAGGCGCGCTACGCGCTGCCCTAGCGCACGACACAACCCCGCCTCAACCTCGTCCACTGCCCGCATATTATCATTACCCGCCCAGTGCGAAGCCCCGTACGGTGTTCCTCCGGAGGTCGTACTCATTAAGCCCGTTTCACTGTAGGGAAGGCCCGCAACGATCATGCCGTGATGTAACAGCGGCAGCAGCATACTGAGTAAAGTCGACTCCTGCCCCCCGTGCATACTTGAGCTGGAGGTGAAAACAGCAGCCGGCTTGTCAATCATAGTGCCGCTTAACCACAGCGTTGAGGTTTGATCGATAAAATACTTCAGCGGCGCAGCCATATTACCAAACCGAGTAGGACTGCCCATAACCATTCCAGCGCAGTCACGCAGATCTTCCAGTTCACAGTAGAGCGGGCCGTCTGAGGGAATATCGTCTTCCCTTTTCTCGCACGTTGCAGACACCGCTGGGACGGTGCGCAGTCGGGCAGCCACACCTGACACCCGTTCAATACCGCGTGCTATGTGCTGTGCCATCGTCGCTGTGGCACCCTGCCGGGAATAGTAAAGCACCAGTACATAGGGCTCTGCGCTCATTTGATAAGCTCCAGAACATTCTCAGGGGGACGACCCAGCACGGCCCGACTTCCTTTGACCACAATGGGCCGTTCAATCAGCTTCGGATATTTGGCCATGGCTGCTAGTATTTCCTCGTCATCGGAGTCCTTGTTCAAGCCGGAAGCTTTATACGCGTCCTCGCCGCGTCGCACCAACTGAGCTGCTGTCAGGCCAAGTTTCTTTAATAGCGCTTTTAGTTCTCTAGTGTCCGGTGGGGTGTCTAAATAGAGTACCACCTCCGGATTTACGCTATTGTCCTTCAGCAACGCAAGAGTATTACGCGATTTGGAGCAACGTGGATTATGATAAAGCGTAACTAAACTCATGGTTGATTTCCTATGACCGCGACAAAATTGCGGAGAAGTATACCAAAACATCGACAGATTTCGCCCAGACAACTGACAGAATCGAGCATACTGATTCGTGCAGGCGCCCCTCGAGTCATGCAATAATGCTCATATGACATCTCGCATACTATTATTTTCCGAACTATGGGGCCGTATACGCTATTTCGCGGGTCGATTCGTAGCGGATCGTTGCTCTGAAAATGCAGCCGCACTGACCTATATGAGCCTGTTCGCGCTGGTGCCGCTGTTAACGGTCCTCTATACAATCGCGTCGGCCATTCCGGCTTTTCAGGGCGCCGAGGACCAGATGCAAACGATCTTGTTCACACACCTGATGCCTGAAAGCGGCTCTGATATCGAAAATTACCTCAACGGTTTCTCCCAGCAAGCGAAAAACCTTACCGGACCTGGCATTGTCTTTCTACTCGTGACGGCTATCCTGATGCTGCGCAATATTGAGCACGCATTCAACATGATCTGGCATGCTAGGGAGAACCGTAGCGCTCTATCCAGCTTTCTGTTGTATTGGGCTGTATTGACCCTGGCGCCCATCACCATCGGTCTGGCGCTGGGCATAAGCACCTACCTTTCATCCTTCGCCAACGCGCTGGAAAACCTCGACATCTTTGGGGCTAAAGCTTTCCTGTTGGAGAGCACGCCGCTATTACTGAGCACGGCAGGTTTCAGCCTGATTTACGCCGCTGTTCCCAATTGCCGGGTGCCGTTCAAGCACGCGTTGATGGGGGGATATTCGTCGCTCTGGCATTTCACGCTGCCCGCGCGGCATTTACACAGTTAGTCGTGGGTTCCAATTACACATTCATCTACGGCGCGTTCGCCGCTGTACCCTTGTTCCTATTATGGATTTATCTGTCTTGGAACATCGTACTCATGGGAGGTATTCTAGTACATAGTCTATCGGCCTATCAAAACAATGAACAAGCAAATCGACCAGCAACGCTGAAGGCACTCGATGTATTGCATTTATTCTGGCAAAAACAAAAATCAGGCGATGCGGTACGAGAGATCGAACTCCTTGACGGTAGGCACGACGTCATTCGGGGTCTGGACAGCGAAACGTGGAGTATGGTGCGTGACATTCTTATTCAGGAAAAAGTGATTACCGAGAACGATAAGGGCCACTATCTGCTGAGCCGAGATCTACACACCATCCCCTTCTGGCAATTGAAAGAATGGATCGACGATGAGCACTCCCTATCCGAACAGGACTTCGCTACCCACAGTGGCTGGCAGAGCGATGCTTTGCGCCTACTCGCCAGTGAACGCCAGGATCAACGTGATATCCTGAGCATTAATCTGGCGGATTTATTCAGCCAGTGAGGTATGTACTGATTCTTGCTGCGGTATTGTCGCTACTGGGGTGCACCAAACATGATCCTGGCACGACCCTGTCAAGCTTGGAACGTCTGCAGGGACAGTGGGTTGTGATCAACTACTGGGCACAATGGTGCGCACCGTGTATCAAAGAAATTCCAGAATTAAACCGCCTTGATCAGGACTACGCTCAGGTCACTGTGGTGGGGGTAAACTATGACGGGACAAATGGCCATGAGCTGGAACTACAGCGGCAGAAATTGGGCGTCACATTTGCCAGCCTGGAATCAGATCCAGCGGCGCAACTGGGCATACCCAGGCCGGTAGTCTTGCCCACAACCCTTATTCTCGATCCAACAGGGCGACTCGTTGCAACACTGATTGGGCCACAGACTCTCGCCTCACTGGTACAAGCGACCCAGCAAGATTTGAACAAAGCGTCGAACTAGAATAAAAAAAGCCGGTCCAAAGGACCGGCTGAAACAGGCTAGCAGCCTGCAAGGAGAGGAGGATCTGGACGAAATTCGGTATTGCCACAACAGGCTCACTACCTTTACAGCAACTACTGTCACAGCGTCTGTGTTTAATATGACTTTACTACTGGCGAAAAGTTCCGCCAAAAGTGAAATAAATTTATTTTTTCGCCACAATCGAGCGCCTATAGTGGCAGGCAATAGACAGCCACGTCTGACGAGACTAGTCTTATGCAGGAAGAGCGGCCTGAATCAGTTCAATAGAGGGTATCAACATGGGCAATGTCCACAAAAATAATGCTGAAACCATTGGCGGTACGCCTTTGGTCAAGATCAATCACATCAGTGATGGAAATATTTATGCCAAGCTGGAGAATCGCAATCCGGCCATGTCCGTCAAGTGCCGTATAGGCACTAATATGGTCGCTATGGCGGAGCGTGATGGCAGCCTCAGGCCCGGAATGACTATCGTTGAACCCACGAGTGGCAATACAGGCGTCGCCCTCGCGTTCGTCGCAGCGGCCAAAGGCTATGGTTGCATATTGGCCATGCCCAACACCATGAGCTTAGAACGGCGCATGCTAATGAAGGCCATGGGGGCAGAGGTGGTTCTTACCGATGGCGCCAAAGGCGTTTCTGCAGCCATTCAGAAGGCGGAGGACATCATCGCCGCTGATCCCGAAAAGTACTGGGGGCCGCGCCAATTCGAAAACCCGGCCAACCCTGCGATTCATGAACAAACCACCGGGCCAGAAATTTGGGAGGACACAGACGGCGAGGTGGACATCGTAGTATCGGGCGTAGGAACCGGTGGCACCCTCACGGGTATTTCCCGTTATCTGAAAAAAACCCGGGGCAAGAACGTGCTAACTGTGGCGGTTGAACCCGACTCTACCACTATCATCACGGCGGCCAAGGCTGGAATAGAACCCACCCATGCTCCCCACAAAATACAGGGCATCGGTGCCGGCTTTTTGCCGAAAAATCTGGACCTAAGTATGGTCGACCACGTTGAACAGGTGTCCAGCGAGGAAGCGATTGAATGGGCCCACAAACTGATGCAGCGCGAGGGTATTTTGGCGGGCATCTCCTCAGGCGCAGCAATGGCTGTTGCACATCGACTCTCGCAACGAAAAGAACACAGGGACAAGCTGATCGTTGCGATCTTGCCTGACTCCGCAGAGCGCTACCTCACGTCTCCACTGTTTGCCGACACCTTTTCGGAAAACGAAACCGTTCAGACCACTGTGAGTTGAGCGAGTCAGAAATCAGGAGCGGCCTCCAAGTCTTTCGAGACGCTCCTTGACATCTAACCATTCACTACTGATCACGCTGAAATAGACTGAATCACGCACAAACTCGTCCTGCACAATCATATGATTACGCAGCACACCCTCCTTCGTGGCGCCGATTCTCTGCAGCGCTCGTTGCGAACGTTCGTTACGAGTGTCAGTCTTAAATTCCACGCGTATACAGCCCAATTTTTCAAATGCGTGAGACAACAGAAGCAGCTTTGTCTCTGTGTTAATTGCTGTACGTTGCCAATTCTGTCCAAGCCATGTCCAGCCAATCTCCAGCGAGCGATGTTCTGGCCTGATATTCAGATAACGTGTGCTGCCTATCACCTTGTCCTTGGCTGTTTCTACGATAGCGAAGGGCAATTGTCCCTCTACACCTAAAGCTTCATCAATCCAATGACGGGTATCTGCCAGATCAACGAAACACGAGCGAGGCAGGTGAGTCCAGTCTGCTTCTACCCGGCCACGGTTGTATAGCCCCTGGGCGTGGATAAGCCCCAACGGTTCCAAGCGAACCTCTTTCCCCAGCAATACAACCGGTGTGACGCGCAGTGACATACCTTACTCTCCTGGATTATGAGCGCAGTATAATAGCGCAGCACGGTAGTATTTTAGACCCCATGCCAACAAAGCCGCTGCGAGAGGACAAACCAGCAAAGGTAGCAGGCTCAATGAATAGGCTAAGTCAGCGTCATTGGCAAAAACAAAGTCGGTCAATGCGGCAATCACGCTGGGCCCCAAGGCCAACCCTAATAGGTTGGTCATAAAGAGCATCAAAGCAGATACTTGGGCCCGCATCCGGTTGGGCGTGATGTTTTGCAGTGCCGAAATTGCCAACGCAAAATAGCTGTTAAGAAAAAACACAATTGGTACCGCTGCCCATAGTGCCAGGCTGCTGTTGGAAGACAGGGGGCCAAGCGCAGCAGGCAGCAACCACAGCAGAGCAATCCACACGATTAAGCGCATGCTGGCATCCTCAAAACCACGCTCACGCAAAGGCTTCGCACTGAAACCCCCCAGCAGTGCACCGACACTGCCGGCGACAATAAAGATCAGACCAAACTGCGACCCTGCTTCCGCCCGGTCCATACCATGACTGCGCACCAGAAACTCCGGATACCAAGCCATCGTGCCATAACCCAGCACGGCAAGCAGCGATACTCCCATGATCAAACTACCATAGGCTTGCCAATGCAGACGCAGGTGTGTCTTCACTTCGGCGACACTATAGTCCCCCGCTTCTTCAGGCAAAGCCCCGCGGCGCGGCGGCTCTGCGATGAGCGACAGCATCAGCACGAGCAAAAACCCTGGCAGCCCGACAATAAAAAATGTGCTCTGCCAAGGACGCAGTTCTCCCACAAATGGCAATGACAGCGCACCGTACTCGGTAAAATATTCATAGACGCCACCGCCGATAATATAGGCTAAACCACCGCCTATGGTAATTCCAAGCGTGTAAACCGCCATCGCCTTGGGCAAATTTCCCTCACTAAAATAGTCACTCAGCAAACTGTAAGCGGGTGGTGACAGCGCAGCTTCTCCAATACCCACACCGGCGCGGGCAACAAAAAGAGTGCTAAAACTGCGTGTTATTCCGCATAGGCAAGTCATTAGACTCCAAAAAAGAACCCCGATGGTAATCACCCATTTGCGACTTCCCCTGTCCGCCAATCGCGCAATAGGCAATCCAAGAAAAATATAGAACATAGAAAAGGCAAACCCATGTAACAGGCTGTACTGGAAATCACTGATTGCAAAATCAGCTCGAATAGGACCGATTAAAACCGCCATCACATTGCGGTCGATAAAAGACAATATATACGCCAGCAATAACGCGATCAGGGCATACATCGCCCTACCCCGGTTCGCATCCTCGGGGTTTACAGCTGACGAGCCCATCATGAGCTCTCTCCGCTACATTTCGTCACGGTAAGAGAATCGTTGAACCGGTAGTTTTTCTACTTTCCAGATCACGGTGTGCCTGTTGTGCATCGACCAGCGGGTAACGCTGGTTAATTGCGACACGCACATCACCGCTCAGCACACGAGCGAACAGATCATCAGCAGATTGCTGCAGCTCTTCGCTCGACAGCGTGTAGGTGACCATCGTGGGGCGCGTAATATACAGAGAACCCTTGTTGGCCAGCATTTGTAAATTCAGGGGAGCAGGTGGCCCCGAGGCGTTTCCAAAACTCACCATCAGTCCGCGCGGCTGCAGACAATCTAATGACCTGTCGAAAGTATCCAAACCCACACCGTCGTAAACCACCGGCACCTTCTGGCCCTGCGTAATCTCCAGAACCCGTTGCACCACGTCTTCCGTGCGGTAATTGATGACATGGGCGAAACCATGAGCCCGGGCCAGCTCGGCTTTTTGCTTGGAACCCACGGTGCCAATCACCGTGGCGCCGATGCTGTTAGCCCATTGCCCGAATAGTAGCCCAACTCCGCCCGCCGCCGCATGGAAGAGGCAGGTCTCGCCGGAAGACAAGGGGTAGGTCCTCTGTAGCAGGTATTCGGTGGTCTGTCCTTTCAGTAAGCATGCCGCCGCTTGTTCAAAGCTGATCCCATCAGGAATTTTTATCAGACGTGCAGCCGGCAGGTTCAATGCCTGCGCGTAAGCGCCAAAGCCCGCCGAGCAATAGGCAACCCTATCACCTTCAGCAAGCGTGACACCCTCCCCCACAGCTTGCACTACCCCGGCGCCCTCCAGGCCTATTCCTGTGGGCAACGACAGTGGATACAGTCCACTGCGATGGTATGTGTCGATATAATTAAGACCGATCGCCCTATTCTCAACGGTCACCATGCCCGAGCCCGGCGCATCCAGCAGCACCTCTTCCAGCATCATCACCTCGGGGCCGCCGGTCTCACAAATTCTTATCGCCTGCACCATTAAACCCTTCTCCCTGTTCAACCTGTGACAACTCGTCTAAAGTATCACTCGTTCCTGTGAGAATGGAACCTGCCATACACATACACATTACCCGTGGAGCGCAATAGAGTGTTCGAAGAACTACAGCTTGACCGTCACCTGCGTCTGGGTATCGATGCTCTTGCGCTAACTGAAGCCACCGAAGTCCAGAAATTAACCGTTCCTATGGCACTGCAGGACAAAGATCTGCTGGTCAGTGCCGAGACCGGCAGCGGAAAGACACTGGCTTACCTGATTCCCTTATCACAGAAAATTCTTGCCGTGAGCTCCACAAGGCAGACAGGCACGCTGGCACTGATTCTCGTTCCTACCCGAGAGTTAGCACGGCAGGTGCTCAAGCAGTGCCGCCAGTTGCTGATCATGTCGCCAATACAGGCCCAAGCCATTACCGGTGGAGCCGATTTTAAGTATCAAAAAGCACAACTACGCAAGGATCCAGAAATCGTTGTGGCGACACCTGGGCGCTTTCTGGAGCACTGTCAGAAACGCAGTGCTGATCTCAGCGGACTTCAGACTTTGGTGCTCGATGAAGCCGATCGCATGCTGGATATGGGCTTTCGCGAAGACGTGCTCAAAATTGCTGAGCTCAGCGCTGACAGCAAACAGGTGCTGCTGCTATCCGCAACACTTTCACACCGAGGCGTAGGTGACATCGCGGAAACACTGCTACATGAGCCACAACAGATTGCGGTAGGCCAAGTACGCCAGCCTCACAGCAGCATTACGCACCAGCTGATACTGGCGGACAGTCAGGAACACAAAGACAAGTTGCTGACCGCGCTAATAAAAGAAGGCGGCTTTCATCGCGCTTTGGTATTCAGCAACAAACGTACCACGGCGGTACGACTGTCTAACCTGCTCAGATATGAAGATCTGCGCTGTGGGTGTCTGCACGGTGAAATGAGTACGGAAGAACGTAAACATGTCATGCATCAATTCCACGACGGCAAAGTCCATATCGTCTGCGCCAGCGATTTGGCCGCCAGAGGTCTCGATGTCAGTGGTATCGACTTGGTGGTCAATTACGACATACCCTACAGCGGAGACAATTACTTGCACCGCACCGGACGCACCGGTCGGGCAGGCGCAAAGGGGCTAGCCGTCTCTCTGGCGAACGCGTCAGAGTGGAACATGATGGTCGGCATTGAACGCTATCTCGCACTGCGTTTTGAGCGACGCACTCTGACCGGTCTGAAGGCGAAATACAGCGGGCCTAAAAAAGTAAAATCTTCTGGTAAAGCGTCAGGCGTCAAGAAAAAGAAGGAAAAGGCCACTACCGAGAAAAGTAAAACACGCACACGCAACCAAAAGAATATTGGTAAGCGTCGAGCAAAAGCAACAGACGGAACCGTTGTCGTCAATGACGGCTTCACTCCACTGAAAAAAAAGAAACCGCGCGAGTGATTTCTGATTTGATTTAGACTCATGTACCGAATGTCAGCTGGAAGATAACACTATGCCCAACCCCCTACTTGAACCACACCTGCTACCGCCTTTTTCACGCATTAAACCCGAGCACGTGGAACCCGCCATCAGGCAGCTCATCGAGACCAACAAACTCCGCATTGAAGAGCTATTGGCTACCGATAAGGGGGGCTACACCTGGGGCAACCTTCTGCAGCCAATAGAAGAGCTTGAGGACGAACTGGCTAAGGCTTGGTCTCCAGTGTCGCACCTCAATGGCGTGTGCAACAACGAAGCATTGCGCGAGGCCTACAATGCCTGCCTGCCACTGCTGTCTGAATACAGCACATGGATGGGGCAGCACACTGACCTGTGTGCCGCCTACCAGCAGATAGCCGACGGGAAGACATTCACAACCCTGAATACGGCACAGCAAAAAGCCATCAATCAGTCGCTGCGAGACTTTCGACTTGCGGGGGTAGCCCTGCCACCAGACAAGAAAAAAAGTTACGGCGAGCTACGACAGCGCCTGTCCAAGCTGGGCAGTACATTCGGAGAAAACGTACTCGATGCTACGAGTGCCTGGTCTAAGCAGGTGACGGCAGAGCAACTGCGTGGCTTGCCTGAGACGGCAATGGCCAGCGCCAAGCAGGCAGCGGTTGCGGTGGGACAGCAGGACTACCTGATCAATCTCGAATTCCCGTCACTGTCACCCGTACTGAACTACTGCGATGATCGACAGTTGCGGGAAACGATCTACACCGCACACTGCACAAGGGCGTCAGAACTAGGGCCAAACGGTGGCCAGTGGGACAATACCGCGCTCATCACGGACACGCTGCAACTGCGCAGTGAACTGTCGCAGCTACTAGGATTTGAAAACTACGCAGAACTGTCTCTGGCGACAAAAATGGCTGAATCTTCGGCTAGCGTTGTGGATTTCCTGCAGCAGCTGGCAGAGCAGTCCCTTTCGCAAGCGAAAGAGGAGTGGCGACAGCTGGTGGATTTTGCGCGCAATGATACCGGCCTGACTGACCTGCAATCCTGGGATGTGGGCTACTACAGCGAAAAATTACGTCAAAACCTCTACCAAGTGTCGCAAGAAGATATACGACCCTACCTGCCGGTGAACCGAGTTTTGCCCGGCCTGTTCGAGGTAGTGCGGCGTCTTTATGGGGTCGATGTTAACGAAGTAGAGCACTTTGATTCTTATCACCCTGACGTCAAGCTGTTCGAGTTGCTGCGCGATGGCGAAGTCATCGCCCGCTTTTTTCTTGATCTGTATGCCCGGGCACATAAACGCGGCGGTGCTTGGATGGACGACTGCCGGGTAAGACGTGAGACTCCCGAGGGTCTGCAAATTCCAGTGGCCTATATGGTGTGTAACTTCACGGCTCCGGTGGGCGACAGCGCTGCATTGCTTACCCACAACGAGCTCACCACCCTGTTCCACGAATTCGGCCATGGCTTGCATCACATGTTGACGCGCCAGACGGTAGCCGCCGTGTCTGGCATCAATGGCGTTGCTTGGGATGCGGTCGAGCTGCCCAGTCAGTTTCTGGAAAACTGGTGTTGGGAACGCGAGGCTCTCGCGTTTATTTCGGGCCATCATGAGACAGGAGAAGCGCTACCGGAGGCACTGTTGGATAAGCTATTGGCAGCGCGAAACTTCCAATCAGGCATGACAATGATGCGACAACTGGAGTTCTCCCTGTTCGATTTCCGCCTACACCTAGAATGGGGAAGTGACGCTTTTGAATCCGTACAAAGCCTTTTGGATCAGATACGGCAGCAGGTGGCGGTAACCTCACCCCCGCCATTTAACCGGTTCCAAAATGCTTTCTCCCACATCTTCGCTGGCGGCTACGCCGCCGGATACTACAGCTACAAGTGGGCAGAAGTATTGTCGGCGGACGCGTTCTCGCGCTTCGAGGAAGACGGCATCTTCAACGCGGCGACCGGCGCTGCATTCAGAACAAGTATTCTTGAGGCCGGCGGTTCGAAAGAGCCGATGGAATTATTTGTTGCCTTCAGAGGTCGCGAGCCGAGTATTAAGCCACTGCTTCGGCATTGCGGTATTAGCGGCTAATCGTAGCGGCACCTGTCAGTCGCTGTGCCAATGGGTACAGCCCTTCTGCCCGGGCCCGGAGGCGACACAAAGTTCAACCTCGCGCAAGTCATCCCCCGCACTCTCGTCGAGTAATTTACCCAAAAGATAGCGAGAAAACTCCTCCACAGTGGCATTACGAATTGGAAGAACTTGTGTATCGCTTTGCAGGAAAAGTATCTCCTGCCCGTCATATCGCACGCAATAGCAAGCGCCAGACTCAACCACCTCCTGATAAGGAGACTCTCCGGCTAGCAGCGTATACTCATCTAATGCGTCGCACAGCGCTGCGAGACGGTTCTTATACACGTTATAATCTGCAGAGAAGCCGTTATAGCCCATCGGGGCCACAATTTTCGCCGAGACCGAATAATTATGCCCGTGCAAGCGCTCACGTTCAGTCGCAGAAAAAATAGTATAATGGGCTGCCGAAAACTTGTGGCTTTCCTTATCGATGTACAAAGTTGTTAATTCTTCCATACGGGTAGTTTAACGGAGCTGCAGCTTGACGTCACGATAGAAATCACGGAGCCTCATTATTTCGCGTACACAGCTTGACGCTAGAACGCCATATCGGGCGTTAAGGATTATAGACAATGAAAGTAGCAATAATCACCGGTGCCAGCGTAGGCATAGGTAGCTCGACAGCTCAAACATTCCTCAATGAGGGCTTTACCGTATTCAATCTCGCTCGTCGCCAATGTGCGATCGACGAGGTTACTAGCCTCCGTTGCGATCTTAGTAGCCAAACATCGATTGATATTGCCTGCGATACACTGAAAAAAGCCCTGGCAGACTGCTCTGAGGCGACTTTAATCCACAATGCCAGTCAGATGAAAAAGGACAGCGCGGGCGACTGCAGCAGCGACAGCCTGAACCAAGTGATGGCAACCAACGTGATTGCCGTCAACAGCCTTAATCAGCATTTGCTGCCTCTAATGCCCGCATCATCAAGCATACTGTACATCGGCTCTACGCTTTCAGAAAAAGCCGTACCCGGCTCCTTCAGCTATGTCATCAGCAAGCATGCGCAACTGGGGATGATGCGCGCTACTTGCCAGGACCTGATGGGCAGCGGTCTTCATACTGCAATGATTTGCCCCGGCTTCACCGACACCGAAATGTTACGCACACACCTAGGCAGTGACCCTAGTATTGAGGCCGGCGTCGCTGCGATGAACAGCTTCAACCGCCTTATCGAACCCGAAGAAATCGCCGAACTGATCCGCTGGGCCCATCACAACCCTGTCATCAATGGCGCTGTACTGCATGCCAACCTCGGCCAAAAGGAAAACTGAACCATGATCTCACTTGTTGCCCTAACCGCACGTCAAGAACCGGTGTTTTTCATGCTGACGGCGCGGTTATGCAAAATTTAACGGTCACCCTCATTCAGTGCGAACTTACCTGGGAACAACCTGAGGATAATCGGCGACAGATCGGAACGATAATTGATGATATCAAAGGGCATACCGATCTCATTGTGCTGCCAGAGATGTTCACTACCGGCTTCTCCATGAACGCGTTGGCCAATGCAGAACAACCTGGCGGGGCCACCGAGCAATGGATGCTGGAAATAGCCCAGCGACGCGATTGCGCAATCACCGGCAGCATTGCGGTACGCGAGGGCAAGGGCGTATACAACCGCATGCTATTTGCCACACCTGCCGGCGTTGAGCACTACGACAAACGCCATCTATTTCGCATGGCAGGTGAAGATAAGCGTTATCTGCCGGGCGCAGGCAGAGTGATTGTTCAGTGGCGAGATTGGCGCATCAACTTGCAGGTCTGTTACGACCTGCGCTTCCCTGTGTTCAGTCGCAATTGCGAGGACTACGACCTCGCCCTCTATGTCGCCAATTGGCCGACACAGCGACAATCACACTGGCGCCAATTACTCATCGCCAGAGCCATAGAGAATCTGGCCTGCGTGGTAGGCGTCAATCGCATCGGGACCGACGCACGAGGACTTAGCTACAGCGGGGGCAGTCTAGCGGTGGCCGCAGATGGTGAAATTTTGCTGGACGCCCACAGCGACAACAGTGCTTTTCAGGTCGTTCTCGACGGTGCTGCACTGCAACTTTATCGTGACAGATTTCCCTGCCAGTTGGATGCAGACAGCTTCCAACTCCAGTGACTGGTTAATCTGTGTTTTTCAATTCAGTTGCGGCCTACCAACCCAATGCCTCTTTGACAAACGGGATAGACAGTGACCTCTTCTCGGCGAGGGAGGCCTTGTCCAAGGTCTCTAGCACGTGCAGCAGCTGATCCATGGCGCGCGGCGCGCGGCTGACGATATAAGATGCAACACTCGGGGTCAGAGACAAACCCCTGCGGCTGGCCCGAAATTGCAAGATAGCCTCTTTGTCGTGATCTTCCGGCTGCGCCAATTGGTAAACAATGCCCCAAGACAAACGCGAGCGTAGATCCTCCAAATTGACGGCCAGCGCACGAGGGGCAGCATCTGCCGCCACGACCAGCCGACACCCGCGCTGACGAGCGTCGTTATACAGATTGAATAAAGCCTGCTCCCATTTCGCATCACCTAGCACCACATGGATATCATCGATACAGATCCGATCCAGGTTTTCCACCCCCTGTAACACGTCCCGAGCTGCATACTGGCGCAAGTCCGAGAGAGGCAAGTAAATCGTTTCGGCTCCCGGTTCATGGCAGCTTGCCTGCAGCAGGTGAGACTTTCCCGTGCCAGCTGGACCGTATAAGTAAATGACCGACTCGCCAGAAGGGTCCAACTGGCTCTGCAGAGCACCCACCAACGGCTGAACCTTCGGCAAAGCCAAAAAGTTGTCCAGTGTGGCGTCGTCGCGCAGACGCACCTCAAGCGATAATTGATGCTCTAGCGAATGGCGCGCCACGTCTAAGGGGGGGTCTACCTCTGCCATCGGTAGCTCAGCACCGCATCCGATTCAGTCGTTGGAACGAGCAGGAGATTTTCATTGAGTTCTATAATCGAAGACAGTTGCTCAGCGTCTGTCTGCGCTCGCAGGCGAAACCGAACCCGATCTCCCTGTATCTGTTTGATAATGACTTGTTCAACCAACTCCAGATTTTCCAACCAACTCACGATAGCCGCATACTCTGAATAGGTGAAAACACCGATGACCGACATGTGCATATCCCCGTTTTCACCGGTTGTGGGCGCCACGGCATACCTAGCGGCCATTTCACTGGCGACAATATTGACGCCATCACGCATGAATGACGCTAAATTATCAACGGTGACGGATCGATTGACGCGACCGTCCTGATAAAAATAGCTCCAGTCGCCCGCGGACTTCCCCTCGCCCACACTCGCCAGACGGCCTGCCACTATGTCCTGCGCGTTATAACGTGCGGAGGCCGCTTGGATAGCTGTTGCATTTAGGCGCCAGGCATCATTGAGGCTCAGCGCTGCCATATCTTCCAGGTCAAATACCGGGAGCTGCACCGGCACGCCGCGACGGGAAAATGCTTCGATTAGCACCTGCGCCTCGTCGGGCCAATTATCCCTATCGACGAAATGTCTGCCCTGCTCGTCCTCAACCACCACCCATGCCAGCACCAGCGGACGGCTGGCCGTCCATAGCGGCGCGCCCGACTGTATCACTAGGTCAGTGACATACTCACCGTCAAACTCAAACCGCACCGAAAAGCCCACTTCGGGCAGCTCATTGCGCGTATAAACGTATTGCTGCACGTGCGCGCGGGAATCTGATAACGCCTTAACGATCACCGGGTTGGCAAGCAATAGGCGCGAGCCAGACACTTTCACCAATACTTCAGTCAGGGCCTGACTGGCCGCAGCCGTCAGCGCTTTAGACCCTTGATTTGCCACAGGTACACTGGCCGAGTGCAGATCCCGCACCATCTCCGCCCCGGCATTCCCTGCCAACAGCAGAGCCAGCAATACATACGTCAATGCTATCCGTGTCGCTTTCACCATATTCTCCCAGTACTCCCGCCAATAGGCGCATTGTAGCAGCACTAACGTGCGCCGGGCCTATTCTGCCTTCAAAGAGTGAGTCTGAGGTGAGGTGCCCACTACGTGGTAAAAACAAACACGACAAAAATCGACACGACTGGACCCCGAATATCAATTCATGAGTGCGCTCGCGTACCATGCACGATAAAATACCCCACCTTACCCATCAGCCAACATTTTACTGGATCCCACCTAATGAGCGATGAGAACGCGAAGAACGCCCTGAGTTACAAAGACGCAGGGGTCAATATTGACGCCGGTAACGCGCTGGTAGAGCGGATTAAAGGGGTGTCAGCCCGGACTATGCGACCGGAAGTCATGGGTGGCCTTGGGGGATTCGGCGCTCTGTGTGAAATTCCTGCCGGCTACAAACAGCCGGTGCTGGTGTCGGGCACGGATGGCGTAGGCACCAAGCTTCGCTTGGCGATGACAATGGGCATTCACGATACGATAGGCATAGACCTCGTCGCTATGTGCGTAAACGATCTCGTGGTGGCGGGCGCAGAACCGCTGTTCTTCCTTGACTACTACGCTACCGGTGCGCTCAATATCGATACCGCTGCTGATGTGGTCACTGGCATAGGTAAAGGCTGTGAGCTGGCAGGTTGCGCATTGGTCGGCGGCGAGACGGCCGAAATGCCCGGTATGTATGAGGGTGACGACTACGACCTGGCCGGGTTTTGTGTCGGTGTAGTGGAAAAATCAGAGATTATCGACGGCAGTACAGTGGCCACAGGCGACATCTTACTTGGCATTGAAAGCAGCGGGCCACACTCCAACGGCTACTCACTGATTCGAAAAATACTGGAAGTGAGCGGTGCAGATTTGCAACAAACGCTGGGAAAGACAACCCTGGGACAGGCCCTGCTGACGCCCACCACAATCTACGTCAAGGCTCTGCTGGCTTTGTTCGCGGAAGTTCCGGTGAAAACCCTGTCCCATATCACCGGTGGTGGACTGCTAGAAAATCTGCCCCGTGTCCTGCCAAAAAACTGTAACGCGCTTATCGAAACGGGCAGCTGGCAGTGGCCTGAGATATTCCAATGGCTTCAGACTCAGGGTAATGTCGAAACAACTGAGATGTATCGCACCTTTAACTGCGGCGTTGGTATGGTGCTGTGTATCGCACCTCAGCATGTGGAAAAGGCCCTTTCAATGCTGATCGCAGCGGGACACAATGCCTGGGAAATTGGCCGTATTACCCAGGGTGATAATCAGGTAGAACTGCTGCCGTGATTTCACAGGTGCCGGCTCGCCTGGCCATTCTCATCTCAGGGCATGGAACGAATTTGCAGGCTTTTATCGACGCTTGCGCCCGCGGTGAACTGGCCGCTCAGATAGGCATCGTCATCAGCAACAATCCTGAGGCCGCTGGTCTGCAGCGCGCAGAGAGTGCCGGGCTCGCCACCCGTGCTATCGATCATCGCAACTTCGCAACACGCGAGGAATTCGACCAAGCATTGGTCAATGAACTTCACGCCTTCTCAATTGATCTGGTCGTGCTGGCAGGTTTTATGCGAATTCTGACCCCTGTGTTGGTTGAGCCCTTTGTAGGGCGTCTATTCAATATTCACCCCTCCCTACTACCCAAGTACCCGGGGATGCACACGCATCAGCGCGCTCTAGATGCAGGCGACGCCGAAGCCGGGGCGACGGTACATTTTGTGACGCAGGAACTGGATGGTGGGCCGCCTGTGCTTCAGTGCCGGGTACCGATTTTGAACGATGATACTGCAGAGAGTCTGGCCGCCCGAGTGTCGCTAAAGGAACACACGCTTTATCCGATCGCGGTGCGCTGGTATTTGCAGGGACGCCTGCAGCTAACCGGTGAGGGCGCAACACTGGATGGCCATGCGATTCCCGCGAACGGCATTCAGTACACGGCTGACTTGCGCTAGCGGGGGGGTGTCTCAGTGAGTGCAGCTCACGCCTTGGGCAGCGTCACGCCGCGCTGGCCCTGATACTTGCCGCCGCGGTCCTTATAACTCACCTCACAGACCTCATCCGACTCAAAGAATAGCATTTGTGCGACCCCTTCGTTGGCGTAAATCTTCGCTGGCAAAGTGGTCGTATTGGAGAATTCCAAAGTGACATGGCCTTCCCACTCGGGCTCCAGTGGCGTGACATTCACAATGATGCCACAGCGGGCATAGGTCGACTTACCCAGACAAATCGTCAGCACATTGCGCGGGATACGGAAGTACTCCACGGTACTCGCTAGCGCAAAAGAGTTCGGTGGAATGACGCAAACATCGCCTACCACATCCACAAAACTACCCTCATCAAAACTCTTCGGGTCCACTGTCGCCGAATTAATATTCGTAAACACTTTAAACTCGCGGGAGCACCTTACATCGTAACCATAGCTAGATGTGCCATAAGAGATCAGTCGCCTGTCGCCATCAGCACGCACTTGACCGGCCTCGAACGGCTCAATCATGCCATGCTCGGTGGCCATTTCGCGAATCCACCTGTCTGCCTTGATACTCATGTGTCATTCACCTGCTCGCTCAATTAGTCGTCAGAGATTTTTATTTCAGGAAACTGACGCACGCCGTTATCCTCTTGGGCCGCTAGCGCTTCTCGCACCGCAGCCGCAGCATCCAGATACAGTTTAGCCTCAGCCGATTGCGGGGCAGCAACCACGGTGGGACGTCCGGCATCCGTCTGTTCTCGTATCGAAAGCGTCAGCGGCAAGCTGGCCAGCAATGGCACGCCGTAATCTTTTGAAATACGATCCCCGCCCTGCTGGCCAAAAATATGCTCATGATGCCCGCACTCACTACAAATATGCACCGACATATTTTCTATAATCCCCAATACCGGGACGTCCACCTTACGGAACATCTCGATACCTTTGCGCGCGTCTAGTAGAGCAATATCCTGCGGCGTAGTCACGATTACCGCGCCGGCTACCTTGGCCTTCTGCGACAGAGTAAGCTGAATATCGCCTGTTCCAGGCGGCATATCAATCACCAGATAATCAAGCTCACCCCACAGGGTCTGTTCCAGCATTTGCGCCAGAGCGCCGCCCGCCATCGGTCCACGCCATACCATCGGGGTGCGGTCATCCACCAGGTATCCCATAGACATGGTCTTCAAACCGTAAGCCTCCACCGGCAGAAGGTGCTGATCGCCCTGCTGTTCGGGACGATGGCCCGAAGGGATACCGAGCATCAGCTGTTGACTGGGCCCATAAATATCGGCATCCAATAGTCCCACTCGCGAGCCCATGGCGCTGAGAGCCAAGGCCAGATTGACCGCCGTAGTGGACTTGCCCACGCCCCCTTTACCGGAAGCAACTGCAACAATGTGTTTAATCTGATTCATCAATACCTGTAAGCGCTGTGAGACTGGACCGAGAGCATTGGGCCAGCATTTTCCGGCCCGCCAGTATAGAGACATGCTGTGCGTTCAACAATGGCACCCTAACAACTGCCACGGATGAAACTCGCTCGCAAAAACGCTACAATGAGCGCCGTTTTATGAAGCAGATGACCCTCATGGCAGCACCCGCTCCACGCAAAATCCTCGTTACCAGCGCATTGCCCTATGCCAATGGCTCTCTGCATTTAGGACACTTGCTGGAACAGGTGCAGACCGACATCTGGGTGCGGTTCCAGAAGTCCCGCGGGCACCATTGTATTTACATCTGTGCCGACGACGCCCACGGCACCGCTATCATGCTGACAGCAGAGAAACTGGGGATAAGCGCGCAGCAGCAGATCGACAGCATCAAGCAAGAACATTTGCGTGACAGCACCGGCTTCCTCATCGGCTTTGACAATTTTCATACTACCCACAGCGAAGAAAATCGTTTCTGGTGCGAGGCGATTTACCAGCGGCTGAAGGAAAACAACCATATTGCTACTCGGACGATTACGCAGGCGTTCGATCCGGAAAAGCAACTATTCCTCGCCGACCGCTTCATCAAGGGCACCTGCCCACGCTGTAAAACCGAGGATCAGTACGGCGATAACTGTGAGGCCTGCGGAGCCACTTACAGCCCGATGGAGCTGATCAACCCGGTGTCAGCCATATCGGGCGCAAAACCCATTGAAAAAGAGTCTACCCATTTGTTCTTCAAACTCCCTGAATTTGAGGCAATGCTTAAGGAATGGCTTAACTCCAATACACTGCAACCGCAGGTCGCCAACAAACTCCGGGAGTGGACGGAGGCTGGCTTGCAAGAGTGGGACATCAGCCGCGACGCCCCCTACTTCGGTTTTGAGATTCCCGGGGAACCGGGCAAGTATTTCTATGTTTGGCTGGATGCCCCCATCGGCTACATTGCCAGCTTTCAACATTACTGCGATCGCACCGGACACGACTTTGAGCCCTACTGGACACTCGGCACTGACACCGAGTTGTACCACTTCATTGGCAAAGACATCATCAACTTCCACGGCCTGTTTTGGCCCGCCATGCTGCAATCAGCTGGGCTGCGCGCGCCCACTGCCGTCTACGCACACGGCTTCCTAACCGTGAATGGCAACAAAATGTCCAAAAGTCGCGGCACCTTCATCAAGGCCAGCACGTATCTGGAGCACCTCGACGCAGAGTATCTGCGCTATTATTTTGCCGCCAAGCTATCGGCTTCTATAGACGACATCGATCTCAATTTGGAGGACTTCATTCAACGGGTCAACTCCGACATTGTCGGTAAGGTGGTGAATATCGCCAGTCGTTGCGCGGGCTTTTTGCGCAACTCTTTTGACAGTCAACTTGCTCCCAGTTGCGCAGAACACGCGCTAGTGCAGGACTTTATTGCCAAAGGCAGTGCCATCGCCGAATTGTATGAACAGCGCGAATTCAACAAGGCAATGCGTGAAATTCTGGCGCTGGCGGACAAAGCGAATCAATACATCGATGAGAAAAAACCTTGGGTACTGGCCAAGCAGGATGGGACTGAACAGCAGGTGCACGATGTATGCAGCGTCGGCATCAATCTATTTCGAGTACTGATGACCTACCTGAAGCCCGTGTTGCCTGCCATGGCCGAAAAGGCTGAAACCTTTCTGAACTGTTCACTGGATTGGACGGCACTAGAGTCACCTCTAACAGGGCATCAGCTGGCAACGTTCGTGCCACTCCTCACGCGCATCGACAGCAAAAAGGTGGAAGCCCTGATAGAGGCCAGCAAGGATTCGCAGGCGGCAGAGGTCGCGCTATCGAACGAAACCGATAACGCACCCGCCCAAGTCAGCACTATCGAGTTTGACGACTTTGCCAAAATTGACTTGAGAATCGTTGAAATTATCGCAGCTGAACACGTCGAGGGTGCGGACAAATTGCTGCGCCTGACACTCAGCCTCGATGCGGAAGGAACCCCTGCGGGACGCAGGCAAGTATTAGCGGGCATCAAATCAGCCTACCAACCGGAAGACCTAGTGGGCAAACTGACGGTGATGGTGGCCAACCTGGCGCCACGTAAAATGCGGTTTGGCCTGTCGGAGGGTATGGTGCTGGCCGCCGGACCCGGAGGCAAGGATATCTTCCTTTTAGAGCCACACGCGGGCGCTACGCCGGGGATGCAAGTCAAATAGTCCCAAAAAGCGACTTTTACCTAATGGTCGTTAGTCTGTAAAATTAGACTCCATTAATCCGTCAGAAACGCTAAAATGACGGTCCTAGAATTGCAGGCGCGAGCGTACTTAGCGCACAAAGCGCAGCGAGAACCTAACCATGCTGGCAGACTATTCCATATTGTTGATCGGCGCCATTCTGGTCAACAACTTCGTACTGGTGCAGTTCTTGGGACTGTGCCCGTTCATGGGCGTGTCAAATAAGCTAGAAGCCGCTATGGGCATGTCTATGGCGACCACCTTCGTGCTGACGCTCGCAGCGGCCTGTAGCAACCTGACCTATCAGTTCTTGCTGGTCCCGCTAGGGCTGGGCTACCTAAAAACGATCGCATTCATTCTGGTGATCGCCGTCGTCGTGCAGTTTACTGAAATGGTCATGCGCAAGACCAGTCCACTGCTGCACCGTGTACTGGGTGTTTATCTGCCGCTGATCACAACCAATTGCGCCGTACTGGGCGTTGCACTGCTCAACATCTCGAAAGACCACAGTTTTTTGGAGTCGCTGTTCTACGGTTTCGGCGCGGGCGCGGGCTTCTCTTTGGTATTGGTTCTTTTCGCTGCCATGCGTGAACGCTTGACGGTGGCGGATGTGCCTGCGCCCTTCAAGGGCGCAGCCGTGGGTATGATAACCGCCGGCCTGATGTCTTTGGCCTTTATGGGATTTGCGGGACTGGTATAGACACAAGTGATTGAGCTCCTAACACAATATCCGCTGTTTGCTGCCCTCATCGCTTTGGTAGGACTCGCGGCTGCGTTTGGCGCTCTTTTGGGATTTGCTGCGGAAAAATTCAAAACCGAAGGCAATCCCATTGCGGACGAGATCAACAACATCTTGCCCCAGACCCAATGTGGCCAGTGTGGGTATCCTGGCTGTCGACCCTATGCGGAGGCCATCGCCAATGGCGAAGCCATCAACAAATGTCCGCCTGGAGGTGAAGCGGGCGTTCAGGCCCTGGCCGACTTATTAGATCTGGAGCCGCTACCCCTGGATGAAGAACACGGCGAAGCCAAGAAAGTCACAACGGTAGCCTTCATCCGTGAAGATGAATGTATTGGCTGCACTAAATGCATACAGGCCTGTCCTGTCGACGCGATTCTAGGCGCGGCGAAGCAGATGCATACGGTCATCATCAGCGAATGCACCGGCTGTGATCTGTGCGTTGAGCCCTGCCCTGTCGACTGCATCGACATGATTGCTCAGGAGGAATCGCTAAAGACCTGGCACTGGCAGCTACCTGACCCCGTTAGCCGACGCGTGGACATTATTGCCACCGATGTTGTCCTTAGCGATGCACCCAAGGACCGCGCTGCATGAGAAAAGTTTTTGACTTCCACGGCGGCATCCATCCGGCTGAAAACAAACATCAGTCTGTGCGCACACCGATCGCCGATGCCGGCATTCCACCTGAGCTGATCATTCCACTATCTCAGCATATAGGTGCACCGGCCCGCCCAGTAGTATCTATTGGCGAGCGTGTGCTCAAGGGCCAGATGATCGCCGAAGCACGAGGCTTTGTCAGCGTGCCGGTGCACGCACCGACTTCGGGTACAGTTCACGCCATTGAGGACCGCCTCATTGCACACCCCTCCGGCTACCTTGCACCCTGTATCGTGATCACCTCAGACGGCCAGGATGAGTGGGCAGAACACAGCGGCGTCTCGGACTATCAGAAACTGGAGACAGCTGACCTGATTGGTATAATTCGCGATGCCGGAATTGCAGGCATGGGCGGCGCCGGTTTTCCGAGCGCGGTCAAACTGTCGGTCAAGTCGGACACCCAAATTAAAACACTGATCATCAACGGCACAGAGTGTGAGCCTTACATCACTGCTGACGATATCCTGATGCGCGAACAGGCTTACGAGATCATTGAGGGCACAAAAATTCTGCGGCAAATCATCGCTCCGAAAGAAACTCTGATCGGTGTCGAGGACAATAAACCAGAAGGCATTGCCGCTCTGCGTGCGGCAGCTCAAGGTACAGATATTGAGATCGTCACGTTCCCCACCAAGTATCCCTCCGGCGGCGAAAAGCAACTCGTTGAGATCCTCACAGGAAAACAAGTGCCCAGCGGCGGCTTGCCTTCTCAGGTTGGCGTTGTCTGCCAAAATATTGGCAGCACTGTGGCTATTTTCAACGCTGTTGTACACGGGCAGCCGCTTATTTCCAGAATTACCACTGTCACCGGAGAAAGCGTACATGAACCGCAAAATTTTGAGGTATTGATCGGCACCCCGGTGCAGTATCTGATCGAAAAAGCCGGTTATCAGAGTGAGAAAAATAAGCGCCTTATTATGGGCGGACCGATGATGGGTTTCACCATACCGGATACAGATGTGCCTGTCGTAAAAACGACCAACTGCCTGCTCGCGCCCAGTGAAACAGAATTGTCCACACCACCACCTGCCCAAGCCTGCATCCGTTGCGGCATGTGTGCTGAGGTCTGCCCGGCCAGCCTCTTACCACAACAGATGTTCTGGTTCGCACAGGGCAAAGAATTCGAAAAGCTGGAAGAGCACAACCTGTTCGATTGCATCGAATGCGGCGCTTGCTCCTTTGCTTGTCCTAGTCACATTCCATTGGTCCAATACTACCGAGCCTCCAAGGCCGAAATTTTACAAATGCGTCGCGATCATGAAATCGCGGAGCAGTCCCGCATTCGATTCGAGGCTCGCCAGGAACGCCTAGAGCATGCTGAGGAAGAAAAAGAGGCGAAACGCGCTGCACGAAAAGTTGCGGCACAACAGCGTGCCCAGGCAGCGGAAGAAAGTGGCGAAGAAGACCCGATCCAAGCTGCCATTGAGCGCGCTAAGGCTAAAAAAATCGCACAGCAGGCTGGTGCTGGTGCTGGTGAGGAAAGTGAACTGGAGAAGTTGGAGAAAGCCGTTGTATCCACGTCTAAGCGACTGGCCACTGCAACGACTAAGCTGGAACAGGCCAAGGCAGAAGGGAGTGATCTTGTAGGGGCACTGCAAACCGGTGTCGACAAGACCCGAGACAAACTGACAGCGGCGGAGCAGGCCCTAAAAGACTGTGAGCAGCGTCTCGACACCCACTCTGCAGAGCAGCCTCCTGTTGACGCTGCGCAGGCGGCTATAGAGAGAGCGATGCAAGCCCGCACGTCAGAAGCATCGCTAAGCCCGCAAGAGAAAGCACGACTCGACCTGGGAAAATTACAGAACCGCCTGAAAAAATCACAGGCCGTGCTCATCCAGAGTCGGGAAAATGCCGAGGAAGACAAGGTCATCGATGCACTGGAATCGACAGTCGCGCGTCTAACCGAAAAAATCAACGCTGTGCAACAGCAGCTGAATGCCGCCGAGGACGCATGACATGGCTCTGATGCGCCTCACATCACCCCACGCGCATGGCCCGATGAGTACTCAGAGGGTGATGCAAAGTGTGCTGCTTGCCACTATTCCAGGCGTTATTGTCCTAACCCATTTTTTTGGCTTTGGCACGCTGGTCAATATCCTTTGGGGAAGTATCGTGGCGCTGGCCTGTGAAGCGCTTGCACTGAAGCTGAGACGACGCCCTCTGGGTTTTTATCTGAAAGACTATAGTGCTCTAGTAACGGCCGTTTTATTGTGCATTGCCTTACCACCTTATGCACCGTGGTGGCTCATTGCAGTGGGTATCGCGAGCTCTATCTTGTTAGCGAAGCACTTGTACGGTGGGCTGGGCTATAACCCATTCAACCCTGCCATGGTGGGCTACGTTATTCTGCTCATTTCTTTCCCGATACAGATGACCGCATGGGCGCCACCGCGTGGCCTCGGAGAGTTGCCGGGATTTATGGAAGCCTTGCAGGCGTGTTTTACCCCCGCGGCCTATGACGGCACTACCATGGCGACACCGCTGGACCTGTTAAAACAGAACAATAGTCTGCTAATTAAAGATCTATGGAACCAGTATCCGCAGTTTGGACGCTGGTCTGGCTTGGGATGGGAGTGGGCCAATATTGCCTTTCTAGCCGGAGGAGTCTGGTTATTGTATCAGCGCATATTTACCTGGCATGCGCCTGTGGCAATGCTGGTCACTCTTGGGCTACTCGCCGCCATCTTTTATGACGGCGGCAGTTCCGCAAGTGGGGGTTCGCCGTTGTTTCACCTGCTAGGCGGTGCCACCATGTTTGGAGCCTTCTTCATTGTTACTGACCCGGTGAGTTCCGCGGTGTCCTTACGCGGCCGTTTAATCTTTGGCGCCCTGATCGGTGTGCTGATATATACTATTAGGATCAAGGGAAATTATCCGGACTCGGTGGCTTTTGCTGTATTGATTATGAATTTTGCTGCGCCATTTATCGATTACTATACCCAACCTCGCACGTATGGCCATAGCAACAAGCGCGGAGGAGACTAGAATGCTTGGACGATCTATTACCCGCAACAGCATTCTGCTCGCAATTTTTGCTGCGTGCACGACGGCGCTCATCGCTGGCACACACCTGCTAACAAAAGACGATATCGCAGAGCAAAAACGCTTGGCGGAAGAGAAAGCCTTGCTACAAATTGTTCCCAGAAGTCGACACGACAATTCAATGCTGGATGACACCATAGCCGTCGGCCCGCAGGACGTGGAACTGGGATTGAGAGTGGACAAGCAGATTTATGTCGCACGACAAAATGGAGAAGTGGTAGCGGTGATCATTCCAGCCGTCGCACGCGATGGCTACACAGGAGACATCGAACTGATTGTGGGTGTTAATAGAGACGGTACGATCGCAGGCGTGCGTGCACTGGCACAGAGGGAAACACCCGGGCTAGGCGACAAAGTGGATCTCAAAAAATCTGACTGGATGCTGGGCTTCAATGGACGCTCACTGCAAAATCCGACGTTGTCCGGTTGGGCTGTCAAAAAAGACAAGGGTATTTTTGACCAGTTTACGGGCGCCACGATTACGCCCAGAGCTGTCGTTGCGGCCATCCTCAGAGTCTTACAATTTGCCGAAAAAAATAAAGCGACCCTGTTCGATACTGGCGACACCAACATTGCCCCCACTGGAGATGACACATAATGGCGGATGTCAGTTACAAGGATCTATCCCTTAATGGCTTATGGAAAAACAACCCGGCCATTGTCCAGTTACTGGGATTATGCCCGCTGCTTGCGGTCACTGGCAGTGTGGTCAATGCTCTTGGGCTAGGACTGGCCACGATGATGGTACTGATCATTTCTAATACGTCCGTATCACTGATTCGCAATCTCGTTTCCGACGCCGTGCGCCTTCCCACATTCGTAATGATTATTGCGGCAGCCGTCACGTGTATTGAATTGTTGATGCAAGCCTTTACGTATGAATTATTCCAAATTCTGGGTATTTTCCTGCCCTTAATCACAACCAATTGCGTCATCCTGGGCCGGGCTGATGGATTTGCCGCTAGAAATTCAATAGGGCCGTCCTTCTACGATGGCCTGATTATGGGATTAGGCTTTGCCTGTGTACTGGCGGTCTTGGGTGCTCTGCGCGAACTGAGTGGCACGGGTGCGCTGTTCGCCAATATGGATTTGCTGTTCGGTCCAGGCGCGGCCAACTGGAAAATCGTCATGTACCCGGACTATCAACCGTTCCTGTTGGCAATCCTGCCGCCCGGCGCCTTTATCTTTACCGGTCTAATTATTGCCGTTAAAAACCTGATCGACGATCGAATAAAGAAACGACAGAACGCGGTGAAGGCCCGTCCTATAAAAGGCGCCAAACGCGTGCGCGTAACAGGGGCTGTATCTTAAGGGTTACTCTGTCGCCAACATGAGCGTATCGAGTATTTCATCCACTGCGGCATCATCCATGCCACCGTTTTCTTCGTCGCAACTGTAGGTGATAAATAACAGTAGGGTGCCGCTTGACACATACCATTCACGAACCGCCGCTTCTTCCTCCACGTAGCGGCTGCTGACGCCAGAAAATTCTCCCAGCGTCACTGGCTGCCACTCCAGCACCTGCTCCGATTCCTCTTGCGCTATTGCCGTCACGGAATTTTGATCGAAGTCTCCCTCCTCTTTGTGCAGCGTGCTTATCTCGATGCAGCCGACATCGTCGCGATCGCCGACTAAAATACTGTCCTCCTCCGAGTCTGCCCACCACTCGGGTGGAAGCGCCAGGGTCCACCACTCAGTTTCAAGAACGTTCATTGCATATTCCTTAATAAGCACCGCGACATTAACAAGGCATCCTCTCGTCCGCCTTCTGTGGGGTAATAGCTTTTGCGTGTCCCATCCAACTCAAATCCATTGCCCTTATATAATCGCCGGGCAACAGCATTGGATTGACGCACTTCCAAAAAGCAGCGGGTGGCACCAGCCTCTTTCATTTTTAACAGCGCAGCTTGCAGCAGCAGATGCCCGAGACCCTTCCCCTGTTGGGCCGAATGAACGCCAATACTGTAGATAGAGGCCTCATCCAGCACCTGAGAAAACACCAAAAAACCGTCTGTCCGGCCATCCTCCTCGACCACCATCGCGAACTGTTCTTTTGCGTTGGCGTCGCTGCAGGCAGCGGCGAACTGCCGCGCATTCCAAGGATTGATATTGACGCTGACATCAATGGCCGCCAGCGATCCGGCGTCTGCCGGAGAAGCGGGCCTAACCGTGCGCGACACAACCGCAGACAATCTGAATCAGGACGGCAGGGGCACTATCGTCTCTCACGCCTTTCTAGCCAGCGGCAACAAATCGCGCCACACCTGCCGCTTGAGAGCGGGTTGTGCCAATATTTCTGCGCTGCTCATAGTATTCACAGTCACAACGCTAGTCTGCTGCCGAGGCACGCGCTGCACACAGGCTTGACCTAGCAGCACCAGACCACGGCATCCGTGTTCTCCCAGCCTTCTATCAACAAAGCCCGCGACACTGGCTCGAGCCGCCTCTTCGCCCAGATCAAGCTGCTGGTTGGTGTGAATGGGCCAATCAAACTGAGCCACTTCAGGCTCGACGGCAGGTTTTACTTCAACGCCTGGCGATGCATGACATAGCAGCAGGGCTTGCGCCATTGATTGCACCAGCCTGACCTGATCCGTGGTCAGCGGCCCGGCCAACTCCTCAAGCCACAACCAATCACCGGCAACAATCGCGGTCAAACTGAACCGAGGCACAGGCTCGCCCTGCTGTGACGAGGCACTAGCCTGCACGCTGACCGCCGCCGGACGTGCGGGCTGAGCAGCGAGCGCAGGCCGTGATAGTAGAGGCTCTGGTATCACTCCAGCAGGTAGCTGCTGGCTGCTAGGCGCTATCACTATCGCGAGGCGTTGAGTAGCGGCTGCACCTGGCAACTGGGCCCGCGACACATAACTGTCGATCCCCAGTGCGTCTAGGTACGCCATACGACTCAATTCATGCATTTTTGCTCTCATTTAGACCCGGTAACCGAGCGTAAAGTCTAACAGTTTTTAACAGCTGACTATATCCAGCGCCACCCATGACGGTTAAAAAACATCATTCCTGACGTAATGAAGTACCGCAGGTGGCGTCGACCCTTGTTCGCCGCGTAACCTCCGTGATGAATAATTCGCATGTCCGGATCAAAGACGAGGCGGCCCACCTTGCCCAGCCGCAGCGACAGATCGAAATCCTCAAAGTACAAGAAAAAATCCTCATTAAAGCCGCCGATTGCTCGCAGGTCAGGTGTGCGGGCCAGCATGAAGCATCCACTCGCTATTGCCACGTTGACCTGTCCTTGTCCTTGTCCCTGTCCCTCATCCTGACACAGATCACGCATTTCATAGGCGGCTAGCTGCTGACGGAATAGACGACGGAGAAACCGCGGGGCGAAGCCTCGCAGTAACAATACAAGAACCGAGGGATAGCGTTTACACAGAAATTCCTGCTCGCCACCACCGCTAAACACTTTAGGGCTGGCCAACGCAACATCCTCGTTGTCCAGTAGCAAGGTCAAGCCCGTCCGAAGCGTATCGTCCTGCAACTCTACATCGGGATTTAGCACCAAATGAAAATCACTCGCCAGCCGTTGGAGGACTTCATTATGGCCAGCGCCGAAGCCCCGATTGCTCGCTAATGGAAGGTACTGAATATCGAAAAATTCACTTTGCGGCCAGCCCGTGATCTCCTGGGTCAGCTCGGCGCGGTAGGACTCTTGCGATAAATTGTCGATCAAATACACCGTCACTCGGGCCAGACAGTTCGCCTGAAAAGCGGCTTGAGCTGACCTGTGCAAACTCTGCATGGCGCTGTTCAATAGCGCCAGTGGGCTATTGTGAAGCACCACTGAGACAGATAGGTAGAGTTGAGGTTTAGAGGACACATTCATGGGGCCGATGGTATCAGCTAGCAAGCACTGTGCAACGTTTCAGATGGTGTTAAAGCGCAACTGTGTTAACGGGCCCAGACAATGGCCCAAAAACCTCAGCTCTGCACCGAGATAGAACCTGCGTAAAAAATAACAACCGTGCCTATCGTTATGTTATTTATCGAGTTTTTATAGTGTGTCGTGCTAATCTACCAGCAGGGGATAAGCCACTGGTTGACGGTTAGAACGAATACCTCAAAAATGATCCAAGGCAGGATTAGGTGTTAAGGCCCGCTCATCAGTGAACAACAGGGGATAATCAATGACCATTCGGGGCACCACTCTTATCGGCCGTCTGGCTGCTTTATGCACGTTATTGTTCGCCTTCACCGCTTGTGGGGGCGGGGGCGGGGACTCGGGTTTCCTCCCGCCAGACGACCCAGACGTTACTATTGATCTAGCGATTACTACCACGGCTTTACCCAATGCTGTCGATGGCATCGCATATACCGCACTGGTGGAAGCCGATGGAGGGGCAAAACCCTATACATGGGCCGTGGTTAATAATGGCGGCACTAAGCTGGTTATCAACAATGAAGGGATCCTTTCCGGCACGGCGCCATCGATCGGGGACTATGGCGTGTCCCTACGAGTAACCGACAGCACGAATACACAAGTCACAAACTCCTTCATCTTAACTGTGACGGGTGATACGCCCGTGCCACTGGCCATTGCCACTCCATCGCCTCTAACGGGGGCCGAGCAGGGTAAACCTTACACTGCCATTTTAGAGGCCGTGGGTGGGCAAGGTGACTATATGTGGACGTTAATAGACAATAGTGACAGTGGTCTGCGACTGGGACCTGACGGTATACTCAGTGGCACTGCACCCGCGGAAGGTCAATATGGCATTACCGTGTCTGTCACGGATGATACGCGCACAGTATCGAAGGTTTTGATATTAGAGGTGACCGCTGGCTCTTCTCCGCTGACGATCACCGCGCAATCGCTTCCCAACGGAACCATCGATGACCGTTACGCCGCCGTTTTAACCGCATCAGGCGGGGATAAACCGTATGCTTGGACACTCGTTTCAAATGGCGGGCAATCTGGTCTAGTGCTTAGCTCCGCGGGTGTATTGTCGGGCACTCCAACACTAGCAGGGACCTTTGGTCTTATAATCCAAGTCAGTGATGGCATCAGTACAGATCAATCCGCCATCACCTTGACCATTGCTCCAGCGGGCGGTGGTTCAGAAGTGCTGGACATTACGACAGGCTCTCTTCCGGACGCAGACAGAACGCTGTACGCAGCCTTGGTCGAAGCGACTGGGGGAGAACAGCCCTACGTTTGGTCTGGCAACGATATCAGCGTCCCCGGTACCGGCTTTCAAATGAATCCGGCTTCAGGATTGATCACCGGCAACACCAATGAACTCCTGCCTGGCCAGTATGGCTATACCGTCACCTTAAGGGGCAGAGCGGGTGCGACTGATACCCGGTCTTATGTGATTACCGTACCGGGCGGGGACAGTCCACCGGTGAGGATTCTCACTGAAAACCCACTACCGGAGGCCTCTGAGACGCTCCTTTACACCACGATATTACGCGCAGTAGGAGGGCTTACCGGACAATACCTTTGGTCCGTTGTAGCTGACAGCGGCTTCGGGACACCTCCTCCCTCATTTACTGGCGGCGCCCTCGACGCAAGCACCGGTATATTGACCTGGCCTGCTGCAGCTGTCATGGCGGGGAACTATCTAATAACCATTCAGGTGGTCGCCGATCCAAATTCGACCACTCCGTCTTCGGACATACGGACCTACGATCTGCAGGCCTCGGGGCCACCCGTAAGAATCACCACTGACAACCCACTGCCCGGCGGCATAGTGGGGACTGAATACTCCTTCCAGTTCAGCATCTCAGGCGGTGGCAACACCAATACTTGGTCGAGTGCCGTCACGAGTAACGGCAGCAGCGTTCTCGATGGTCCCGATTTTACGACAGGGTTCCCTAATGGGACTTTAATCTGGCAAGCAACGAATGTTCAGCAGGGTAATTATGTGATCACAGTCAAGGTTGTGAGTCAGGGTGACGATGGCTTCGCGTCCGAAAATACAAAAGTATTTAATCTGGGAATACTTCCCAAGCCTTAGCTTCGTAAAGGCATTCCAAATAAAGGGTTCGTCGATTACTCGGCGTACCCTTTTTTATTGCACGACAAAAAATGATTCCGTCTACTGAATCGATAATTTGACCTGAGAATATAAAAAAGCGGCACAACAGATAGACCTTTTTCTTTTTCATCGCCCATAAAAAAATCCCGCAGCACGGATGCAGCGGGATCTAAAATTAAAGCCTGGCAATGACCTACTCTCACATGGGGAAACCCCACACTACCATCGGCGATACATCGTTTCACTTCTGAGTTCGGGATGGGATCAGGTGGTTCCAATGCTCTATGGTCGCCAGGCAAACTGGCTTAAGTGTTCTTTGGGTCTCACCTGATTACTCAGCGCCACGGTTCACTCAAATAGGGAGGTAAATTAAGCTGTCTGTTCTTGTCTTAACACTGGACTCAATCACAACATCCGCTGTCTTCTCATCTGTATCACTACAAATAACTTGGATTATATGGTCAAGCCTCACGGGCAATTAGTACTGGTTAGCTCAACGCCTCACAGCGCTTACACACCCAGCCTATCAACGTAGTAGTCTTCTACGGCCCTTCAGGGGAATTAAATTCCCAGGGAGAACTAGTCTTGGGAGGGGCTTCCCGCTTAGATGCTTTCAGCGGTTATCCTGTCCGAACGTAGCTACCGGGCAATGCCACTGGCGTGACAACCCGAACACCAGGGGTTCGTCCACTCCGGTCCTCTCGTACTAGGAGCAGCTTCCCTCAATTCTCCAACGCCCACGGCAGATAGGGACCGAACTGTCTCACGACGTTCTAAACCCAGCTCGCGTACCACTTTAAATGGCGAACAGCCATACCCTTGGGACCGGCTTCAGCCCCAGGATGTGATGAGCCGACATCGAGGTGCCAAACACCGCCGTCGATGTGAACTCTTGGGCGGTATCAGCCTGTTATCCCCGGAGTACCTTTTATCCGTTGAGCGATGGCCCTTCCATTCAGAACCACCGGATCACTATGACCTACTTTCGTACCTGCTCGTCTTGTCAGACTCGCAGTCAAGCACGCTTATGCCATTACACTAACCGCATGATTTCCGACCATGCTTAGCGCACCTTCGTGCTCCTCCGTTACTCTTTGGGAGGAGACCGCCCCAGTCAAACTACCCACCACACACTGTCCCCAATCCAGATAATGGACCTAGGTTAGAACCCCAACGTTACCAGGCTGGTATTTCAAGGTTGGCTCCACAACAGCTAGCGCCATCGCTTCAAAGCCTCCCAGCTATCCTACACAAGTAAAGTCAGAGTCCAGTGTGAAGCTATAGTAAAGGTTCACGGGGTCTTTCCGTCTAGCCGCGGGTATACGGCATCTTAACCGCAATTTCAATTTCACTGAGTCTCGGGTGGAGACAGTGTGGCCATCGTTACGCCATTCGTGCAGGTCGGAACTTACCCGACAAGGAATTTCGCTACCTTAGGACCGTTATAGTTACGGCCGCCGTTTACCGGGGCTTCGATCAAGAGCTTCTCCGAAGATAACCCCATCAATTAACCTTCCGGCACCGGGCAGGCGTCACACCCTATACGTCCACTTACGTGTTTGCAGAGTGCTATGTTTTTAATAAACAGTCGCAGCCACCTGGTCACTTCGACCAGCCTCAGCTTAGGGAGCAAGTCCCATCACCAAAGCCGGCGTACCTTCTCCCGAAGTTACGGTACCATTTTGCCTAGTTCCTTCACCCGAGTTCTCTCAAGCGCCTTGGTATTCTCTACCTGATCACCTGTGTCGGTTTACAGTACGGTTCCTTATTATCTGAAGCTTAGAAGCTTTTCTTGGAAGCATGGCATCAACCACTTCATTCTGACTTTCGCCAGAACTCGTCATCAGTTCTCAGTCTCCTCACTAAAGAGAGTATCCCGGATTTACCTAAGATACTGACCTACAACCTTAAACAGGGACAACCAACGCCCTGATGGTCTAGCCTACTCCGTCCCTCCATCGCAATAATAAGAAGTGCGGGAATGTTAACCCGCTTCCCATCGACTACGCATTTCTGCCTCGCCTTAGGGGCCGACTCACCCTGTCCCGATTAGCGTTGGACAGGAAACCTTGATCTTCCGGCGAGGGGGTTTTTCACCCCCTTTATCGTTACTCATGTCAGCATTCGCACTTCTGATACCTCCAGCAAACCTCCCGGTTCACCTTCAACGGCTTACAGAACGCTCCTCTACCATGCGTGCAAGCACGCATCCGCAGCTTCGGTTACCAATTTAGCCCCGTTATATCTTCCGCGCAGGCCGACTCGACTAGTGAGCTATTACGCTTTCTTTAAAGGATGGCTGCTTCTAAGCCAACCTCCTAGCTGTCTAAGCCTTCCCACATCGTTTCCCACTTAACTGGTATTAGGGACCTTAGCTGGCGGTCTGGGTTGTTTCCCTTTTGACAACGGACGTTAGCACCCGCAGTCTGTCTGCCGTGATTGTACTCCTGGGTATTCGGAGTTTGCATCGGGTTGGTAAGTCGGGATGACCCCCTAGCCGAAACAGTGCTCTACCCCCCAGGGTAAGACACGACGCTCTACCTAAATAGATTTCGAGGAGAACCAGCTATCTCCGGGCTTGATTAGCCTTTCACTCCGAGCCACAGGTCATCTCCGCATTTTTCAACATACGTGAGTTCGGTCCTCCAGTTGATGTTACTCAACCTTCAACCTGCCCATGGCTAGATCGCCCGGTTTCGGGTCTATTGCCTGCAACTATGACGCCCTATTAAGACTCGGTTTCCCTACGCCTCCCCTAAACGGTTAAGCTTGCTACAGACAATAAGTCGCTGACCCATTATACAAAAGGTACGCAGTCACAGAACAAGTCTGCTCCCACTGCTTGTACGTATACGGTTTCAGGTTCTATTTCACTCCCCTCTCCGGGGTTCTTTTCGCCTTTCCCTCACGGTACTGGTTCACTATCGGTCAGTCAGTAGTATTTAGCCTTGGAGGATGGTCCCCCCATGTTCAGTCAAGATAACTCGTGTCCCGACCTACTTGTCGCAAGCTTAGTATCACAATCAGGTTTTCGTGTACGGGGCTATCACCCTCTATCGCCGGACTTTCCAGACCGTTCCACTAACCCAACTGCTATCACTTGCAGGCTACTCCCCGGTCGCTCGCCGCTACTGGGGGAATCTCAATTGATTTCTTTTCCTAAGGGTACTTAGATGTTTCAGTTCCCCTCGTTCGCTCCTTACACCTATGTATTCAGTGCAAGGTACCTGGCTTACACCAGGTGGGTTTCCCCATTCGGACATCTCCGGATCAAAGTCTGTTTGCCGACTCCCCGAAGCTTTTCGCAGGCTACAACGTCCTTCATCGCCTCTGACTGCCAAGGCATCCACCGTATACGCTTAGTCACTTGACCATATAACCGAAGTTATCTGTTTCTCTCAAACTACAAGAGATCATGCCTTTCAAACAACAAAAGACATCCCAAGAAAACAGTTCCCCGACCCCCTTAACACAGGCCAGGTACTAGTAGATGTACACCGATCAAAGTGCACACCCGCCGGATGTTTGTGACGCTTAAGTCACAATGTTTATTACAACTCGTTGTGACAACAGGGAATTGAAACCCGTCATCACAGAACAATTTATCAATGAACCGCATAACTCACCAAAGTGCTTTATGTCAGCTCAAAGATTCAGCTTAATCTACCTTGTTAAAGAACGTTCCGGCTGTAAAAACCAGAAAGAAGCCTGCTCATAAAAACAGACTTCTTTCTGATCTCGTTGATGCAATATATCCACTTTGGATAAGATGGTGGAGCTAAGCGGGATCGAACCGCTGACCTCCTGCGTGCAAGGCAGGCGCTCTCCCAGCTGAGCTATAGCCCCGGAGTCCTTCCAGCAATCTCAAAGTCTACCAAGTAAACCAAACCGTGTTTGGTAGGCCTGGGCAGATTTGAACTGCCGACCTCACCCTTATCAGGGGTGCGCTCTAACCAACTGAGCTACAGGCCTGCAAAAAAATAACGCTCGCAGACGAGCTGGCGATACCGTCGCATCAACCGAATTAGATGAAGACAAATGTGTGAGCACTCATTAGGTAGCGCCAACATCGTTTAAGGAGGTGATCCAGCCCCAGGTTCCCCTAGGGCTACCTTGTTACGACTTCACCCCAGTCATGAATCACAAAGTGGTGAGCGACCTCCCGAAGGTTAGTCTACCCACTTCTTTTGCAACCCACTCCCATGGTGTGACGGGCGGTGTGTACAAGGCCCGGGAACGTATTCACCGTGACATTCTGATTCACGATTACTAGCGATTCCGACTTCATGGAGTCGAGTTGCAGACTCCAATCCGGACTACGAAACGTTTTGTGGGATTCGCTCCAGCTCGCGCCTTTGCAGCCCTCTGTGCGTTCCATTGTAGCACGTGTGTAGCCCAGGTCGTAAGGGCCATGATGACTTAACGTCGTCCCCACCTTCCTCCGGTTTGTCACCGGCAGTCTCCTTAGAGTTCCCACCATTATGTGCTGGCAACTAAGGACAAGGGTTGCGCTCGTTACGGGACTTAACCCAACATCTCACGACACGAGCTGACGACAGCCATGCAGCACCTGTCACTGCGTTCCCGAAGGCACTAATCTATCTCTAGAAAATTCGCAGGATGTCAAGACCTGGTAAGGTTCTTCGCGTTGCATCGAATTAAACCACATGCTCCACCGCTTGTGCGGGCCCCCGTCAATTCATTTGAGTTTTAACCTTGCGGCCGTACTCCCCAGGCGGTCTACTTATTGCGTTAGCTGCGCCACTAAGAAATCAAGTCTCCCAACGGCTAGTAGACATCGTTTACGGCGTGGACTACCAGGGTATCTAATCCTGTTTGATCCCCACGCTTTCGCACCTCAGCGTCAGTATCGAGCCAGGAGGCCGCCTTCGCCACTGGTATTCCTCCATATATCTACGCATTTCACCGCTACACATGGAATTCTACCTCCCTCTCTCGTACTCTAGTCGGCCAGTATCAACTGCAGTTCCCAGGTTGAGCCCGGGGCTTTCACAGCTGACTTAACAAACCGCCTACGCGCGCTTTACGCCCAGTAATTCCGATTAACGCTCGCACCCTCCGTATTACCGCGGCTGCTGGCACGGAGTTAGCCGGTGCTTCTTCTAAAGGTAATGTCAGAGCTTGGCGCTATTAACGACAAACTTTTCTTCCCAATTGAAAGTGCTTTACAACCCTAAGGCCTTCTTCACACACGCGGCATGGCTGCGTCAGGCTTTCGCCCATTGCGCAATATTCCCCACTGCTGCCTCCCGTAGGAGTCTGGACCGTGTCTCAGTTCCAGTGTGGCTGATCATCCTCTCAGACCAGCTAAGGATCGTCGCCTTGGTGGGCCTTTACCCCACCAACTAGCTAATCCTACGCAGGCTCATCCGATAGCGCGAGGCCCGAAGGTCCCCCGCTTTCCCCCTTAGGGCGTATGCGGTATTAGCTTGAGTTTCCCCAAGTTGTCCCCCACTACCAGGTAGATTCCTACGCGTTACTCACCCGTCCGCCGCTTTACTCAGCCCGAAGGCTTTTCGCGCTCGACTTGCATGTGTTAGGCCTGCCGCCAGCGTTCAATCTGAGCCATGATCAAACTCTTCAGTTTAATCTTTAACCTCTGCCATCTCACCCTGTTACAGGCTCAAGACAAGAGGGAAGGATTACGCGAGTACCTCGCTTCACCCTTCAAATCATCAGCTCAGATACAATTCGAAAATCAAAAATTACTATGAATTAATGAGTCACTTGTTGCATCTGAATAGTTGTGACAACTATCCCAACAAGTGCCCACACATCTGTCTTCATCTTCTTGTTAAACAACATCTGCTGCCGCTAAGGGCGCAGATAACCGGTGAGGACCTGCCTCATCGGGGAGGCGTAGTATACGCATAGGGCCTGCCACTGCAAGAGCTTTTGCTGAATTATTTTCCAGTTACCCTAATCAATCAAAAAATAATGAAAAACAAGATGCTAATTACGCACTTGTCAACGTAAACGCTGCCCTACAGCCCGAGCTTTGCAGGGGCTTCGGGGCAATAGCAGCAATAGCGGCAATAGCTTCCTAGGATTGCTCCTAGGCTAGCAGGAATAATATCTTCCTGTTATAGGGAGGTGTCTGCACAGGTGATAGGCTCGATGCGGGGACAACCGCGATGACAAATTCGCGACGCAGTAGGGTGCCACATAGCATCATTAGAGAGCAGAATCAGAAACCGTAGATTCCTAGTGGCATCGTGGATGCTGTATTCAGGCGATATGCCTCGGAGAAGCGCCAATGCACAGCGCCTCAGAGCAGAGCCGGTGTCGGCTAATGATCCAAGCGGTGCATCATTTGCCTTGAGAATCCTGATTATGTTAAGATTTTGCGGTACCATTTTCATGGACGAAGACACATCTGATGGACCAATTTCGTGCAACACCAACGCGCAGCGTATTTGCCCTTCTGACCTTATTTCCGGGAAGCATTTTAACTCGCAAGGCCCTGCTGTATCTTGATGGCGCGCTAAAGCGCGATAAATACCTATCCACGTTAGGCCGCAGAATCGATCATTTCAAAGATCGACAGTCGTCGAGTTTGACAAGGGTTTCTGATGATGATGTCGACGAAGAGAGCCTTTTGGGCGATTATGCCGTTCCGGAAGTAGACGCCACCGCGCTCGACAGTCACGCACTACATCGGGCAATCAGGCAGAACGGATGCCTTATTGTCAGGAATTTTTTTAGCGCCAATGAGGTCAAAGACATGCGCACGTATGTGGATTACTCTGTCTCCCTGCATAGCAATAAAGATTCTGCTATCAGTAGGTATTTGACTAAGTCCGTAAACCTTGATGAAGTGTTAAAAAATACGGTCGAAGATATAAGGGTCAAACAGCAAGAAAATTCGACTTATTTTAACACGGTAAAAATGGCCAGAAACTTCTCTCAGGCACTAGGCAAACACAACAGTTTTTTCGTGGCGCGCACACCACTACTGACCGAAAAAATATTACAGCTCTTTACGAAAACGCATCTAAAGAAATTATTGTCAAAGTATTTTAAGAACGACCCCTGCTTGAGCATCTATAAGTGGGTCATTAGAAAATCCCAGCCTCCTAAAAATATAATCGATTTTCATCAGGACGGAGCTTTCATGGGAGATGATATTGCCACTCTGAATTGTTGGATTCCGCTTTCAGACTGCGGCACGGGTTATAGTGTCCATGGTCTTGATGTCATTCCAGTACCGTTAAAACATCTATTCTCCAAGGGATCAGGCGTTTTGGACTGGACGATATCGGCCCAGGCCATAACTGACAAATACGGTGAGTCGGCGATCGTCACGCCGACCTTTAGAAAAGGCGATGCGTTCTTTTTCGATCAGTTTTTAATGCATCGAAGCCAATACTTGGCTGACAGCTCAGAGAGCCGATATGCCATCGAAAACTGGTTCTTCGACTCTAAATACTTTCCAAAAAATCAAGTCCCTTTGAAATGGTGACTCTGTCTATTGGGTAGCGGAACCTTATTGTCTAGCATTGTGTAATACTTTCAGTAGCGAACACTAAGGACTGAGTAGTCCGTTTATGCCCAACACAACTTTACTACTAGCGATCGTTTTCGACTTGGGCGGCTACATAAAAATTGATACAAGCCTGACCGGGTTTACCATTCGAGCCACGTGCAGCTCTTTTGCGATCGACTCCAAGCTACAGCCCACAGGTGTCTATCCTTGCCTGTCTTTCAGCGGCGCTTCTTTTTGACTATCGGTATTACGTTAACGCGTCAGACTGACTATCGGTGCCACTGCCACCAACCGACGTAAACGTCAACCCAGTCGTTTCTTGCGCCAATTTATAACCTGCATTACTGGGCCCGACAAAGCATAGATCACAAAGCCTGCTAACAGCACGCTGGGGGGATCAAGTGTAATCAGGCCAAAAACAAGCACCACAGCAATCATGACCACAAACGGTACGCGACCACGAAAATCAATGCCCTTAAAACTGTAGTAAGGGAAGTTAGCAATCATAAAGAAGCCGACGATCGCGGTCAGCACGCCAACAAAGATTGCCAACTCCTGTGGCAACTCGCTGCCAACCCATCCCAAGTCGTTACAAACCCAGACGGTGCTAGCAATAATCGCTGCCGCTGCCGGACTGGCCAAGCCGGTGAAGTAGTTTTTGTCTGCGATTTCGATCTGAGTATTAAACCGCGCCAAACGCAGTGCAGCGCAGGCCACATAAATGAATGCCGCACTCCAACCAAACTTGCCCAATCCTCCCAAGCCCCAGCTAAAGATCACAAGCGCCGGGGCGACTCCAAATGACACCATATCGGCCAGGCTGTCATATTCCGCCCCAAACTTACTGGAAGTATTGGTCAGACGCGCGATTCGCCCGTCCAGTCCGTCCAATACCATAGCAAAGAATATTGCAACAGCGGCATTCTCGAAGTCCCCGCGCATAGCGGCAATAATGGCGTAAAATCCCGCAAATAATGCGGCTGTGGTAAACAGATTGGGTAACAAGTAGATACCTCGGTGACGGACCGTGCGGCCGTTCTCAGAGACTTCCTCCTCATGCTCATCCACCAGCAGGTCGATACGCGGCGCAACACTGCTGGTTGCAGGCTGTTCCGTTGCCTCCATCGACCCTGAGGTTTGCTCGGAAGCGTTTTCACCTTGTTCTTTCATTCTGCTATCCACTGTACCCATTTTCGTTATGGTATCAAACCCTGCCACTGTAGGTCTGCCTAGCGACATCCCAGAGCGATTTAACCAGCGGACTGGCAAGTCGCTGCCCCTGGCTACAAAGGCCTACTGTGAGCGGCGGCAAACTCTCTTGTACGTCAATCAAGTCTACCCTATCTGCCATTCCGCTTGCTTCGATGACCAGCTGGGGTGCTATGCCAATCCCCAAGCCCAAACTGACCATGGCAACAATGGCTTCATGGCCTGCTACCTGCGCGTAGATACGAGGTCGAATACCTCGCTCTCGAAACCAGGTATCCAATGTCTCCTTGGTCACGCCCCGTTCCGGCACAATAAACGGAATATTATTCCAATCAATATCGCCACCGGGAAGATCTCCCGTCAATACCATATCGCGCACTGCGCAGTCCGCCGCTGGCGCACAAAATTGCAGGGGAGACTGCAATAGCGGCAGGAACTCCAGACGCCGCGGCAGTTGGCTAGGTCGGCCGCTCACTGCGATATCATCCTGGCCCGCCAGTATCCTGCCGATACCATCAGCCTGATCACCGGTATGCATTTTGATCTCCACCGAGGGATGGGTCAAACGAAATGCTTCCAGAATGGGCGCCAATACACTATACGTCGCCGTCACGGAGCAATAGAGACTGACTTCCCCCGCCAGATCTTGGTCGCTGCCCAACGTGCGTCTCAGCTGCTGCCACTCGTCTATGGAGTTGCGTGCATACTCCCTGAACTCGTGACCGGCGCTCGTCAGCTTCACACTGCGATTGTTACGCTCTAACAAGCGCTGCCCAAGTTCATCTTCAAGGCGCTGTATGGTCCTGCTCACTGCAGACACACTCATATGCAATAGTTCGCTGCTGCGACTAAAATTGAGCGTATCTGATACGCAGAGAAAGACTGATAGGGCACGGGTCTCCATGCAAAACCACCTGTATTGCATAATTCGCAATACAGTATTACAAATATAGCGTTTTACGCAAGCATTGAATTGCCGTATGGTCCAGTCAAACTAGCCGAATCACCAGACCCGAGGACTTTCATCATGGGACACAATTACTTTAACACTCTGCCGCTGCGCCTGCAGCTCAAGCAACTGGGCAAGTGCCGCTTCATGGGGCAAGAAGAATTCACCGACGGCGTAGATAGGATTCGCGGGAAGAAAATAGTCATCGTCGGCTGCGGCGCACAAGGCCTTAATCAGGGATTGAACCTGCGTGATAGCGGGCTTGATGTGTCCTACACACTGCGCGACAGCGCAATCACGGAAAAGCGTCAGTCATGGAAAAACGCCACAGAGAACGGATTTACGGTCGGGACCTATGAGGAATTAATCCCACAGGCGGACATGGTCCTCAATCTTACGCCGGATAAGCAGCACACCAGCGTTGTTACTGCGATTATGCCTCTGATGAAGAAAGGTGCCTGCCTATCCTACTCCCATGGGTTTAACATCGTTGAAGAAGGCATGCAGATTCGCGATGACATCACCGTCATTATGGTCGCTCCAAAGTGCCCTGGCACAGAGGTGCGCGAAGAATACAAGCGCGGCTTTGGTGTACCCACGCTGATTGCAATACACACAGAAAATAATCCCAACGGCGACGGCATGGAATTAGCCAAAGCGTATGCTGCTGGCACAGGCGGGCATCGTGCGGGTGTATTGGAATCGTCCTTCATCGCTGAAGTGAAATCTGACCTAATGGGTGAGCAGACTATTCTTTGCGGCATGCTCCAGGCCGGTGCCATTCTCTGCTTCGATAAAATGGTCGAAAAAGGCATCGATCCTGAGTATGCATCCAAACTGATCCAGTATGGCTGGGAGACCGTGACCGAAGGCCTGAAACACGGCGGTATTACCAACATGATGGACCGCCTGTCCAACCCTGCCAAAATTCGCGCCTTTCACCTAGCACAAGAATTAAAGAGCATCATGCGCCCCCTGTATGAGAAGCATCAGGACGACATTATGACCGGTGAATTTTCACGCACAATGATGGAAGACTGGGCCAACGACGATGCCAATCTTCTGAAGTGGCGTGCTGCGACCGCTGAAACTGCCTTTGAAAAGTCAGCCAATACCCGTGCCGACATTCCCGAACAGGAGTTTTACGATCACGGCATCCTGTTAGTTGCCATGGTTAAGGCCGGCGTAGAATTAGCTTTCGAAACCATGGTCTCCGCGGGCATCATTGATGAATCGGCTTATTACGAATCCCTACACGAAACACCGTTGATAGCTAACACCATTGCACGGAAGAAATTATACGAGATGAACGTGGTGATTTCCGACACTGCCGAGTACGGTTGCTATTTGTTCGATCACGCCTGCAGACCTCTTTTGGCAGACTTCATGAGTAAGATCGACACAGACGTCATCGGCAAGGGTATTGGCGGAGACAATGATGTCGACAATAGGGAACTGATTGCCGTCAATGACGCAATCCGCAGTCACCCAGTAGAAATAGTCGGCAAAAAGCTTCGCGGCTACATGACGGCCATGAAACGCATTATCTAAATAACCATCGCAGTAAATAAAAAAGGGGCCTCTAGACCCCCTTTTTTATTGTCTTCAATATTTACCACCGCGCCGCTGTGGCTAATATCAATACTCAAGGTAATCTACGAAACTAAAGGCTCAACACCTTTTCTCCGCGAGAAATCCCAGCGACGCCCGAACGCACAACCTCAAGAATATCGGCATC
The DNA here is from genome assembly GCF_047729875.1 of Halioglobus sp. Uisw_031. Lineage (NCBI taxonomy): Bacteria > Pseudomonadati > Pseudomonadota > Gammaproteobacteria > Cellvibrionales > Halieaceae > Halioglobus > Halioglobus sp. Uisw_031. The sequence continues at coordinate 2,710,359 of NZ_CP159826.1, forward strand.
AGACATGGCCGCCACGAATGCATCAAGCTTTTCACTGGTCCCGATAATCTGAATGGTGTAAATATTGGGGCCCACGTCGACAATCTGTCCGCGAAAAATATCAGTGGTGCGTTTGATCTCGTGGCGCGCAGCGCCACTGGCACGCACCTTGATCAACATCATATCCCTTTCAATGTGCGCACCCTCCGTCAAGTCGGCAAGCTTCACTACATCCACTAGCTTGTTGAGCTGTTTGGTGAGCTGCTCGATACGCAGGTCACTACCCACCGTTGTGAGTGTCAGTCGAGAAAGCGTAGGATCATTTGTGGGAGCTACGTTTAGCGTTTCGATATTGTAACCGCGCTGAGAGAACAAGCCGATCACGCGAGACAATGCACCCGGCTCATTTTCCATCAACATAGAAATTATCCGTCGCATGTCAGGTCCTCTCGTTCTTGCTGAGCCACATATCTTTCATCGCCCCATTGGGAGCGATATGCATCGGGTATACGTGTTCCGTAGGGTCAATAATGACATCCAAGAAGACCAGTTTGTCTTTCATGGCAAACGCCTCGTCCATAGCCCCGTCTAAGTCCGCTAGGTTTGTCACCTGCATGCCCACGTGCCCATAAGCCTCTACCAGCTTGACAAAATCGGGAAGAGAATCTTCATAAGTACTCATGGCATAGCGTCCTTCATACTGCATATCCTGCCACTGCGTTACCATGCCAAGGTTATTGTTACGCAGGTTGATGATCTTGATCGCAGAGTCGTACTGAGTGCAGGTAGACAATTCCTGAATATTCATCTGGATACTGCCTTCACCGGTGACACACGCAACGTCCATATCAGGGAAGGCTAATTTTACCCCCATAGCCGCGGGCAGCCCGAAACCCATCGTTCCCAAGCCACCGGAATTTATCCAGCGCCGTGGCTTATCAAAAGGATAGTACTGCGCGGCAAACATCTGGTGCTGCCCGACATCGGAGGTAATGTAGGCATCGCCCTTCGTAGCGCGGTACAGACTTTGGATAACCTGCTGCGGCATGATCATGTCGCTTTCACCGTAACGGCGCCCGGTAAACAAACCATGGGCCGCTCGCCACTCTTCAATCTGCTGCCACCAATGCTCTAACGCAGGCTTATCTGGCAAGCTGCTGTCTTTCTCACGCAGCGATGCAATCTGCGCCAGCATTTCGGTCAATACCGACTGAACAGGCCCAACAATAGGGATATCTGCCATTACAATTTTCGAGATAGACGCCGGGTCTATATCAATATGGATTACCTTGGCACCGGGACAAAATTTGCCTACGGTGTTAGTAACACGGTCGTCAAAGCGTGCGCCAACAGCGAGGATACAATCGCTATTATGCATCGCCATATTTGCTTCATAGAAACCGTGCATCCCCAGCATCCCTAAACACTGACGATCTGTGCCTGGATAAGCGCCCAGACCCATCAAGGTTTTGGTCACCGGATAGTTCAATTCCCTCGCTAACTGCGTTAGCTGTTCACTAGCGTCCCCCAGCAGCACGCCACCGCCGGCATAAATTATCGGACGCTTGGCAGCGAGCAACAATTTTGTCGCTTTCTTTATTTGTCCGGTGTGGCCACGCTGAGCGGGCGCGTAGGAGCGCATCTTCACCGTTTCTGGATAATGATACTCATACTTTGCATCGGGTCGCGTCAGATCTTTGGGGATGTCGATAACGACAGGGCCCGGCCTACCGCTGGACGCAATGCGAAAGGCTTTCTTGATCATGATCGGTAAGTCTTCGGTACGCTTGACCATAAAGCTGTGCTTTACGATGGGCCTCGAGATGCCAATCATATCTGTTTCCTGAAAGGCATCCTCGCCAATCAAGTGGCTCTGCACCTGACCGGCGAGCACAACCATCGGAATTGAATCCATATAAGCGGTAGCAATGCCAGTAATCGCATTGGTAGCACCTGGACCAGACGTCACCAATACAACGCCCGGCTTGCCGGTCGCCCTGGCGTAACCATCTGCCGCATGCGTTGCCGCCTGTTCATGGCGCACCAATATGTGAGGAATCTTACAGTCCTTGAACAGAGCATCATATATGTGTAAAACCGCGCCACCGGGATAGCCGAAAATATACTCGACCCCTTCGTCTTCCAGTGCACGGGCGATCATCTCACCGCCGGATAACAACTCCACAATCATTCTCCAATATCAAAACGTCTGGCGCGTTACCCTCGCCGGATCATTCTAAAGTAGCGTGTGGACATTGCTGAAGAAATACCTGAACCGGTATCTGATTAGCTACACCACCCCCATTTGAAGCTCGATACACTGCCCGGAATCACCCACTGGGGGAATACGATCACGAACAAACTGTGTATCGGTCGCCCTGCGGGGTAGCGCAGTGTCTGGCCCTCAATTTGGCCAATACGGCACAAATTGAATACGGGACTTACAAGCAGCTGCATCAAATCATCGTATTGACGCAGTAGACCAGTGGCCGAGGGTACTCGACATTAGCCATTGCCATTTGCAAGACGCCACTATTGTCGCGTCTGAAGGTCTCGAAAGTCAACCACCGTTGCGACTGGTCGTTTACCGCTACCCATTGCCAGATTGCCCCCAGAAGTGATGTGGGGTATTTTGGGCCGATTCATATTCAACATATGCGATCGGAGAGACACACTGTTGAAGAGCACAATGACTGCCGGTGTATTTGCGGTGATAACGGCGCTATTCGTCCTCTTAGCCTCTTACGCCACTGCGGAGGAGACAGTCTATCGGTGGAGTAATGAAAGGGGCAACCCTGTAATCAGTGATCGGCCGCCACCCGCCGGTATTGCGTATGAAGTCATCTCCACAGGTTCAAGCTTGGTGCGTAAAGTCGACGCCAATGAAGGTGCTGTGCCGCTCAACGTCAAGCCAACTCCAAGTAACGATTTTGAACGGGTGGACACTGCAGCACCCAAGATAGAGAAGAATGCGCTTTACTGCGAACGGGCCAGAGATAACCTCAAACAGATAGAGACACATGCCCGAATTAGAATGCGTAACGATCAGGGCGAGGTGTACTATTTGAGTGAAAAAGAAAAGGTCGCTGAGAAAGAGAAGACGCTGGCGGCGATTAAAACGCACTGCTAATCACCGCGATACACTTTGATCCAGAGTCCTTTTTAGTAACGCCTCGAAACCAATAGCACTGTCGCTGGCTCCTCTATTGTTCTAACACCGTGAAGCTGGATTGACCCTCCTCAAAATCGACAGCTATGATATCTCCCGGCTGGAGATCCCCTGCCAATATGCGCTGCGCCAGCGGATTCTCCAGCTCTTGCTGTATCGCCCGCCTCAGGGGTCGCGCACCATAGACCGGATCGAAGCCCACTGACACCAGTCGATCCATAAAAACGTCACTGATTTCCAGCGTCAACTCCTGCTCTGCCAAACGAGCCTGCAGATCCTGCAATTGAATCCTAGCAATCCCACGTATCTGCTCAATCGCCAGCGGATGAAATACCACGGATTCGTCTACCCGGTTGATAAACTCCGGTCGAAAATGGGTTCCCACTACCTCCATCACAGCCGCTTTCATATCCTCGTAATTATCTTCTCCCGCCATTTCCTGAATCAAATGAGAGCCGAGGTTAGAGGTCATTACCACTACCGTGTTTCGAAAATCCACCGTCCTGCCCTGCCCGTCTGTGAGCCGGCCATCTTCGAGCACTTGCAACAAAATGTTAAAGACATCCGGATGGGCCTTTTCGACCTCATCCAACAGCAGTAACGAATAAGGGCGTCGTCTCACAGCCTCTGTTAGGTAACCGCCCTCTTCGTAACCCACATAGCCCGGAGGAGCGCCAATGAGACGCGCCACTGAGTGCTTCTCCATGAATTCCGACATATCTAACCGCACCATCGCATCATCACTGTCGAACATGAAGTTTGCGAGGGCTTTGCAAAGCTCGGTTTTCCCGACACCAGTAGGGCCAAGGAATAGAAAGGAACCGTTAGGGCGCTTAGGATCCGACAGACCCGCCCGCGAGCGGCGCACCGCATTAGAAACGGCCGTCAGTGCCTCGTCTTGCCCTACCACTCTTTCGCGCAGGGCGTCCTCCATGCGTGACAGTTTCTCCCTGTCACCTTCCATCATCTTGGACACGGGAATCCCGGTCCAGCGTGACACAACCTCCGCTATTTCCTCTTCTGTCACTTTATTACGCAGCAGTACGGTTTCTGTCGTTTCCGTTTCATGTGCCTGTTCCAGCTGTTTCTCCAACGCTGGGAGTCGCCCATATTGCAGCTCCGACATCCGCGTGAGGTCACCCGCTCGACGCGCCCCTTCTAGATCCAGCTTGACTTGCTCCAAGTCGCTCTTAATCTGTGCAGTTCCCTGCACAGAGGCTTTTTCCGCCTTCCATATTTCCTCTAAATCAGAGAATTCTCGTTCAACTTTTTCAATTTCCTCGTTAAGCAGCTCCACCTGTTTCTTCGCCGCGGCATCGGTATCTTTTTTGACCGCCTCGCGCTCGATCTTGAGCTGGATCAGCCTTCGCTCCAGCTTATCCATGACCTCAGGCTTGGAGTCTATCTCCATGCGAATGCGGCTTGCGGCTTCGTCGATCAGATCGATCGCCTTGTCCGGCAATTGGCGATCAGTAATGTAACGCTCGGACAACCTCGCAGCCGCGATAATGGCGCTGTCCGTAATATCCACCCCGTGGTGTACCTCGTAGCGCTCTTTGAGCCCACGCAGGATGGCAATAGTATCTTCCTCGTTGGGCTCATCCACCAATACTCTCTGGAAGCGACGTTCCAGCGCAGCATCTTTTTCGACGTACTGGCGATATTCGTTCAACGTGGTCGCACCCACACAATGCAGTTCACCACGGGCCAGTGCTGGCTTGAGCATATTGCCTGCGTCCATTGAGCCCTCGGCTTTGCCTGCACCCACCATTGTGTGGAGTTCATCGATGAACAGGATGATACGGCCCTCCTGCTTAGACAGCTCGTTGAGCACCGCCTTGAGTCGTTCCTCAAAGTCGCCACGAAATTTGGCGCCGGCCAGCAGAGCACCCAGATCGAGTGACAGCACGCGCTTGTTTCGCATACTTTCGGGGACTTCACCGTTGACGACACGCTGGGCCAGGCCCTCGATAATCGCCGTTTTTCCAACACCAGGCTCTCCGATCAGCACGGGGTTATTCTTAGTCCGACGCTGTAGCACTTGGATAGTGCGCCGGATCTCATCGTCCCGGCCTATCACAGGGTCTAGCTTGCCCTGCTCTGCTCGCTCGGTGAGGTCGATCGTATACTTGTCCAGAGCCTGACGTGACTCCTCGGCCTCTGGATTATCAACAGACTCACCGCCACGCATCGCATCTATTGCCGCTTTAAGCTCCAGACGCTTAACATCATTGGCCTGCAACAACTTACCCGCTGATGTTTTACTTTCCAGCATGGCCTGCAACACCAATTCGCTGGAAACATAGGTGTCTCCCCCCTGCTGGGCCAACTTGTCAGTGACGTTCAGAATGCGGTCCAAGTCGTTCGACAGATGTATGTCGCCACCTGTCCCAGAAACCGTTGGCAATGCGTCGATAGCAGCTTTTGTTCCCGCAACTAGGCCAGCAATATTAGCGCCCGCTTTTTGCAGCAACGGACTACAGGCACCGCCAGACTGCTCCAACAACGCGCTCAACAGGTGTACGGGCTCTATAAAGTTATGATCCCTACCCAACGCCAAAGACTGGGCATCAGCCATGGCGCCTTGCAGCTGGTTGGTCAATTTATCCATTCTCATAATACATTCCTCTAGCTGATAACCTCCCAAGAAGGTCTATCAATCTCTTGGTAATATAAATGGGGGCAATTTCCCTTATTACAAGCATGGACATTAGGGCCAATGGAGACATTAGCGCAACAGGATCACGCTGGCCATGCGACCGGTCTCACCATCACGTCGATAGGAGTAAAAGCGTTCTGAATCACTATACGTACAAAAACCCCCTCCGAAGATGTTGGTGACTCCGAGCGCATCCAATCGGATACGGGCCAGCGCGTATAAGTCGCAAAAATAGTGCTCACGCCGAACGGGGTTAGGGACGAAGCATTGAGTAACAGCGGGCACAGCAGACGGTCGGGCCGCGGCTAGAAACCCCTCGCGAACGTCAGGCCCCACTTCAAAAGCGGCAGGGCCTATCGCCGGGCCCAACCACACCAGCAACTCATCCGTGCTTGTGTTCATCGCCCCAACCGTGGTCTCCAGCACGCCCGCCAGCAAACCGCGCCAGCCGGCGTGTGCCGCCGCAACAATATCGCCGGAAGCTGAGCACAACAGCACCGGCAGGCAGTCTGCGGTCAACACTGCGCAGGCCACACCTTGACTGCGGCTCCACTGGGCGTCTGCTGAAGGATAATATCCACCCTGCCCTGCTTGCACTGCAGCCGTGCCATGCACCTGTGATAGCCAGGAAAGCTGAACGCCTAGGGGGAGTGCGGCAGCAAGAATGTTGCGATTTTTCGCGACAGAACTGTCGGCATCGCCCGCATGATGGGCAAGATTAAAGCTTTCGTAAGGGGCTGCACTGCAACCTCCCAATCGGGTCGTACAGAGCGCTACGACACTGGACGGGGCAGGCCAGTCAGGCTCAATAAAGGGTGGTGTCACGAGCAAAAGGCAGATCCTCTTGTTCCAGCACGGCGATTAGACCGAGGATATCATCCGGCAACGGGCACTCAAACTCCACCCACTCATTGGTACCTGGATGTATGAACCCTAGTGTGCGCGCGTGCAGCGCCTGTCGCGAGAAGCCACGTAAAGCATCAACAAGCCTGTCAGATGCCCCTTTGGGGATACGAGGACGCCCGCCATACGTCGGATCGCCTATCAGAGGATAGCGGCGATGCGCCATGTGTACGCGAATCTGATGCGTTCGGCCGGTCTCCAGATTCACCGTGATGCGGCTGTGATGGCCAAAGCGCTGCGCCAAACGATAATGGGTTATAGCATGTTTGCCCCCCGCAACAAGAACCGCCATTTTCTTACGCTGTCGCGGATGGCGACCCATGGGCGCATCCACTGTGCCTCCACCCGTCATCGCGCCGATGCATAACGCACAATACTCCCGCTTGACAGTGCGCGCCTGTAACTGCTCAACCAGACGGTGATGGGCGGGCAAGGTTCTGGCAACGACCAGTATGCCCGAAGTGTCCATATCCAGACGATGCACGATGCCCGCCCGAGGTAATAGGGCAAGTTCGGGGGCATGGGCCAACAATGCGTTTACCAATGTCCCCTCTGCATGACCCGCAGCGGGATGCACCACTAGTCCCGCAGGTTTGTTCACCACCAAAATAGTGTCGTCTTCATACACGATATCCAGGGCTATGTCCTGAGCCTGCCAGCCAACTGCCGCCTCCAACTCAGTATCGATGCGCAGATCAGCGCCACTTAGCACTTTATCTCGTGGACGGCACTGCTGACCATCAACCAATAATGCCCCTTTTTTAATCCATTCCTGCAAGCGAGAGCGGGAATACTGGGAAAAAAGCTCGGCCGCAACCTGATCCAACCTGCTGCCGTGCATTTCCTGCGGGACACTCGCCTGCAGTTTCACCCTATCATTCATGACAATTCCTGTTTATGCGCCAGCCAGCCTGTGGTTAAATACCGTATCGATGACACTCACGCTGTCTGGCATTTTAGCACGCTCGCGGAAGCCCACTAGGTGGAAACATGAAATACATTCTGATCCTATTATTCAGCCTGGCCCTTTTCGGCTGCTCCAGCAACGATGAGTTGCCCGATATCGCCGCCGATGCGGGTGAGCAGCAAATCTACGATGACGCTCAGCGCTACCTGCGCGGCGACAACTACGACCTAGCTGTGCGCAGTTTCCAACTGCTGGAAGCGCGCTACCCCTTTGGCAAGTACGCTGAACAGGCTCAACTGGAAATTATTTACGCGCATTACAGTGCCTATGAACATGAGGCAGCAGTAGAAGCAGCAGATCGCTTTATCCGATTACACCCCCAGCACCCCAATGTCGATTATGCCTACTATATGAAAGGCCTTGCGGCCTACACTGGGAACGAAGACATCTTTGCTCGGTTCCTGCCCACCGACCCCACCAGTCGTGATACCAGCCAAGCCAAAGAGGCCTTTGCCGAGTTTGCACAACTGCTCGCCAGATTTCCAAACAGCCCGTATGCTGCAGACGCGGAAGCTCGCATGATTTCCTTGCGAAATTTGCTTGCCCGTCACGAAATTATCGTCGCTAATTACTATCTGAGACGTGGTGCCTTCCTCGCCGCTGTCAATCGGGGAAGATTTGTCGTAGAGAATTTTCAGCGCACCCCAGCGGTAGCTGATGGATTGGCCGTCATGGCGCAGGGCTATATCTATCTTGGAATGGATGATCTCGCTGACGAGTCCGTCGATGTATTAGCGACAAACTTTCCCGATTACCCCGCCATAGGTAAAGATGGACAGTTCATTAGTAACTACACCATGCAAGGTGTGCAACGTTCCTGGATAAACCAGGCTTCATTGGGTTTGCTCGATCCGCCCCAGCCGCCGCAGTTCGATAACCGTCCGAAGATTTAATCCGGCACAGCCTACGGCGTTACACTAGCCGCCAAGACGCCAGCCTGATGTAATGGGGTACCGTCGGTCACGCCCGAAGCCTCGCCGCGTAATCCGCACACCGATAGGCGCCTGACGCCGCTTGTATTCGTTGACATCGACCAAGCGAAGCACTCGCAGTACCTGTTCACGATCCAGACCTGTGGCGATGATCGCCTCCGCACTGCAATCCTCCTCTACATACAAGGCCAGAATGCGATCCAAAATATCGTAGGGAGGAAGACTGTCCTCGTCTTTCTGGTCCGGAGCCAACTCCGCAGAAGGCGGTCGATCGATGACACGCTGTGGAATACAGGGCCCCAGGGAGTTCCGGTAACGACACAGATCGAACACCAGGGTCTTGGGTACATCTTTGAGCACATCAAACCCTCCGGCCATATCACCATAGAGCGTTGAATAGCCAACCGCCATCTCACTTTTATTACCTGTTGTGAGCACTAACGCACCTCTTTTATTGGAGATAGACATCAGTAACACACCGCGACAGCGGGCCTGAATATTTTCTTCGGTTGTGTCGGGCTCGGTATCGTTGAACTCTTGCGCCAGACTATCCACAAAGGCTTCGTAAATCGGCTCTATAGAAATCACCTTGTATTTCACACCGAGTGTTTTTGCCTGCTCCGCTGCGTCCTCTAGGCTCATCTGCGAGGTGTACCGAAAGGGCATCATCACAGCTGCTACTCGCTCTGCACCGAGCGCCTCGACAGCCACAGCGAGCGTAAGAGCAGAGTCTATACCACCGGATAAACCCAAAATCACGCCGGGAAATCGGTTTTTGTTAACGTAATCACGAACACCCAGCGTCAAAGCCTGCCAAGTGGCTTCCAATTCGTCCAGTGGGGGATGAAGATCAGGGCCGGCAATTTCGACGGCACTGCCACCGAAGTCCAGTTGCAACCAGTATGCGCCTTCCTCAAACTGTGGCGCAGCTGCTGCGACAACGCCGTCGGCAGTTACAGCAAAAGAGCCACCGTCAAACACCAACTCATCCTGACCCCCCACCTGATTCACATAGACGATCGGAATACCAGCTTGCCTGGCACTTGAGCCCACAGTTTCCCAACGCTCGGCACGCTTACCCTGATGGAAGGGCGAGGAATTTATGTTCAGCAACAACTGCGCGCCGGCATCTGCGGCCTGGCAGCCAGGGGCTCCCTCCCAAATATCCTCACAAATACTCAAACCCACCATCACACCTTCAATACTGACAACACACGGTTGGTCACCTGGATGAAAATAGCGCTTTTCGTCAAAAACCTGATAATTAGGCAGACTCTGCTTGCGGTACTGAGCCAGTATTTCACCGCGGTGCAGGACTCCGGCGACATTGTAGAGAACACCGTCTTCGTACAGCGGATAACCTATCACCACATATGCTCTGCCAGTCATGGAGGCGCACAGAGTATTGAGGGCCTGACTCACCCGCTGTGCGATGCTTGGGCGCAGCAGTAAATCTTCCGGAGGATAGCCGCTCAGTGTTAATTCAGGACACACGACGACAGGTGCTTTATGCATCTGTTCAGCCAGCGTTATAACGTCGATAACTTTCTGTGTATTCCCTTCAAAATCACCCACTAGGGTGTTCATCTGGGCCATCAAAATATTCAGGATACTCATGGAACTCTCAGGCGATGACAATATGAGGTTCGTATTGTCCGGAAAAGCGGCACCTATAGCCAGTCCCTCGTTCAAACAATCCTGTTACACTGAGTCTCACTTTCAATGACAGCAACATTAACAGGCCAGCGCACGGTGAATCGCCCAGCCCTACAGACCCAACCTGAAGTCCACTCGCAGAGCTATCAAAATCTCGCACTGTTTCGTGTTTATGTGGCTTATCGCTCCCTCCTTTCCATCGTATTGCTGATTCTGCTGGTGAATCCGAACACACGCACGTTAGTGGGGTCGCTAAACCCTAATCTGTACACAACCACTGCATTGGTCTATCTAGCTACCAACATCCCTCTAGTGGGCTCTCTGTCTACACGCCTTAATGAAAACCAGACGCTGATGTTATTGGTCTTTCTGGTGGATATTATGGCCCTCACCTTATTGGCGGACACTAGCGGTGGAATGACCAGCGGCCTGCCCGCATTACTGGTGATTACGGTCGCCGCCAGCGCGGTACTTATTTCAAATCGAAAGCTCGCCATGTTGGTTGCAGCTATTAGTGTTCTGGCTATTTTGCTGGATACAACTTGGTTGATACTGCGGGACGTCCTCGACATCGGTTCACTTTTTCCTGCGGGACTATTGGGCCTGCTTGTTTTCGGCGTGGCGCTTATGGTCCAGACAATCGCCCACCGTCTAGGTCGGGCCGAAGAGTTGGCACGCAACCGTGCCAGCGACCTTTATAATCTACAGCGACTCAATGAACAAATAGTGCAGCATATGCAAACAGGTATCCTGCTGGTCAATAACGAGGGCCTTGTGCGAGTCATGAATCAATCCGCTATTCGCCTACTCGCGCCAGAGAGAAAGATAACAGAAGAGCAGGGGGGGCAGCTGGAAGACTACTGTGTGCAGCTGGCGGGCCAGTTCACGCAGTGGAAACACTCTGGCATCCATCGGGCTGCGCCATTCACCGTCGTAGAGGGGGGGAACCCAGTGATTGCCAACTTCCAAGAATTGCAACCCCATGTCAACCACGAGTTCCTTATTTTCGTGGAAGACTATACACCTGTGACCCAGTACGCGCAGTCGCTGAAGCTCAACTCTCTAGGTCGACTGACAGCCAGTATCGCCCACGAAATTCGCAACCCGCTTGGGGCCATCAGTCACGCCGCCCAATTACTACAGGAATCACCCGACCTTATACCCTCTGACAACCGCATGGCAGATATCATTCAACACCACAGCGAACGCGTTAACCGGATTGTTGAAAGCGTCATGCAAATTTCACGTCGCGAGCCTCCCAAACCGGAGCAACTACTGCTGGCATCCTGGCTAAGTGAGTTCGTTCGCGAATATCTCAATGCCTTGAACCGACCCGCGGAAGTCACCATCGATTGTGACTATAAGGAATTGCTCATCGAATTCGATCCCGAGAATTTACAACGTATCTTTACTAACTTACTGGATAATGCGCTGCGCCACAGCAAACAGAGAACAGGAAAAGAAACGGCGCGCATTCATATTGATATTGACTCCACCCTTCACCAATACCAGATCAATATGATTGATAATGGTAGTGGCGTAGCCTTCGGTGATCGGGCTAAACTCTTTGAGCCTTTCTTTACCACAATGACTGAAGGCAGCGGTATGGGCCTGTATCTTTGCAAGGAGCTCTGTGAAATCAATAATGCGGATCTCGATTATCGACCCACTGGAAAAGGTGAAAGCTGCTTCCGTATCTCTATTAATCAACGAGCTCTTTAAATGGCCACCCAAAGCGTTTTAATCGTGGATGATGAACCTGATATCAGAGAGTTACTGGATATCACACTAAGCCGTATGGGCCTTCAAACCCATAGCGCGGCGACACTTGAGGAGGCCAAGGAACTTGTTGCACGGGTACAGCCAGACCTGTGCCTAACCGACATGCGTCTGCCCGATGGCAACGGCATCAGCCTGGTGCAGTATATCCAACAGGAATTCCCTCACATTCCCGTTGCTATGATTACCGCCCACGGCAGCGTGGAGACAGCCATCTCAGCGCTCAAAGCCGGGGCATTCGATTTTATCAGCAAGCCTGTTGAACTGGAGAATTTACGCAGATTGATCAGCTCAGCCCTGCAATTGCAGGCCGACACTAGTCAGGCGCAGGATGCGCTGGATCAAGGGATGATCGGCAGCGCCCCCGTCATACAAACTCTGCGCCAGCAAATATCCAGACTTGCTCGCAGCCAGGCGCCGGTGCATATTCACGGCGAGTCCGGCAGTGGCAAGGAGGTTGTGGCGCGTCTAATTCACAATAACGGCCCACGGGCCACCGGCGCTTTTGTTGCTGTTAACTGTGGCGCGATTCCGCCGGAACTCATGGAGAGCGAGTTATTCGGGCATGTTAAAGGGAGTTTCACCGGTGCCAGTCAAGATAAGGAAGGTCTCTTTCAAGCAGCCTCTGGCGGCACTTTGTTTCTCGATGAGGTCGCTGATCTGCCCCTCGCTATGCAGGTCAAGTTACTGCGCGCGATACAGGAGAAAACAATACGCCCGGTGGGTGCAAGCGAAGAACAGCACACTGACATTCGCCTACTGAGCGCGACCCACAAAGATCTAGCCAATGAGGTCGAAATCGGAAATTTCCGACAGGATCTTTACTACCGTATAAACGTCATCGACGTAAGAGTCCCCAGTCTTCGCGAGCGGCTAGAGGACGTCCCCGCACTGACCAAAAATATTCTAACTCGCATTGGCACAGCACACGGTACGGCCGAAGCTCGCCTGGAAAATTCTGCTGTAAACGCACTGAACAATTACACGTTTCCCGGCAACGTGCGCGAACTGGAAAACATACTAGAGCGCGCTCTCGCGCTTTCCGAGGGCGATAGTATTACCGCCGATGATCTTCAGTTTGCCAGTGCCACGATAAGAGATTCCGCCTCCTCACAAGATGGAAACAGTGAGCGAAGTAACAAAGCGTACGAGAGCCATGATGCCTATGGCGATCTCGAAGGCTATCTGGAAGATATAGAGCGGGAGATGATCAGTCGGGCACTGGAACAGTGCCGCTGGAACAAGACCGAGACCGCGAAAATGCTGGGAATAAGTTTTAGAAGCCTGCGATATAGACAAAAAAAACTGGGATTGGATAATTAGTCTGTCTTACCAGCATAAGGGTGTAGGCCCATCACCCGTTGCTGACTTAATTCCCATGGAATTCAGCTTCAACATCCCACACAGACGATCTTCAGCCTGACTGAGTTGAGGAACAGCATATAGCATGTAGGCATATTCACTTGTCGTAAGATCGATAAGGTAGACCCTGCTCTCTGCTAGCACAGAAACCTCTTCCCCGTCAGGGCCAATGGCATAAGGACTAGTCAAAAAACCTAAACTCGAAAGAGTCTCCGCATAACGTTTGTGGTCGATAAAATATTGCTCCTGTCTAATCATAACGTCCAGTAATTCAGCTACACCCAGACTGCGCCGAGTATTGATGAGCTGTCGCTGATACGAGGGTAATGTCAGAACCAGTAATATTGATACTATTGAGACCACAATGACGAGTTCAATCAGAGTGAAACCTTTATATCTCATGTTACTCATCAGTTTACGCGGGTGCGCCTATAAAGGATCAATGCCGGGCTCCCGCCAATAGGTCCGATATAACGTCCTCGCATGACTGGGCAATAGTGTGCTGATATCGGGCACGCCATCCCCGTCCATAGCATACCAATCGATGCCCTCGCCTGGCAGGGAAATAACATCGCCTACCAGTATCGCGCGCACAGCAACGCCCTGAACTACATGGGCACTACCGCGCCGTTTCCTACTACCATCGACACGCACATCGACTTCAAAAATCGCTGCATCAAAAGTGCGACTGCTGAGCACTGTGGCCTGTGACGCCCTCATAGGAAAATCCTGCCATAACAACGGATCTTGTCTGGTGATACGATAATCGATCTCGTAACCTTCAGATGTTGAAGCCGACACAGGTACCGGCAGAAGTCTGAACTCGCAATCAAGAATCTTCGGGTCCAGCGGGCAATTTGAATGCCCCACCTCTGTATCGAGCAAGAAGTTATCGGGGCTTTGCGACAACTCATCAGCAATAGCCTCTGCTTTATGAAAGGCCTCCTCCAAAAACTGATCATTGGCAGCCATACGCAATTGCAGCAAGGCGGTGTGCATCGCCGTCGTCGAGATAACCGCAAGCATCAGCATAAACACCAGGGCGAGTATCAGTACACTCCCATGACTTGTCTTAATCGCGGTTTTCGGATGGCTCTTCATGGCTCTGCCATTTCAACCTAAAGGTTGGAGTCGATTTCTAAGGAGAATTGATGAACTGATGACGCGCCTCAAGTAGAAATCGTGCCGGGGCGGCAGAATTTTCTGCCCCAGTGCATACGATTTTTGATCTTTATACCCCGGAATCATACTAATACTGCGCAGCAATATATAAATTTTCGCCACAACGGCATGCTGCATTTCATCGCCAGTAGGGGCTGACTTATACTGGTTTGGAACCCCATCGGCGTCAGTATCAATACCAAACTCGAACTGCAGATCTTCCACCCCCTCTACTAGGCACCGTGAAGTCATCTTGTCGCCAGCAAGTGTCTCCATACAGAGTGTCGGAATGGCGTCGCCCTGAGAATCAGGTTCAGAATAGCTGCGGATAAAGAAAATCCTGGATACCGCCTCCCAGTAGCTAAGTGAAGGCACGGCTATAGAGGGATCAAGCAAATCGATAGGACGCAGCTTTTCCCACTCAGCCGAACCACCTAACACCAATCGGAAATACCAGACTTCACCTGTAGACGCGGTCAGGCCATCAGCGACGACTCCACGACGCAAGCTGGCATTAACCGCCGTGCGCTTGATCGCCAACAGGTCTGTATTGATCTGTATAGCGGTGCTATCTAAACAGGTAAATGCTGTGGAATTTTGGGAAACAGGTACAGAATTTCCAGGATAATCGTTTACGAACTCCAATGCGTTTTCTACGTCCAGAGCCCAATTCTGATGACTACAATCCCCACCCACTGACACTGGGACAACCCCGTCCATTGAGGGAACACCTGCATAAAAGCCTACCATCGCCAGCTCTCGTGACAGTAGACGCATCGCATAACGTCCGTTTTCCTGCATTTGCGCCATCTGCTCGTCGTAAAAGGCATTCCGCTTAGCACCTAGATAAGTACTGACAAACCCCGCACTAAGGATGACTCCCAATAACATTGACACCATCAGTTCAACCAAAGAAAAGCCTCGCCCTGAAGCACAGCCAAATGTTCGCTTATGACGAGCCATGCTCAACGTCTTCCTATGTAGGTGGAAATCATGAGCTGTCGTCGCTGTAATGTGTCGTCATTGGATCCATTCGGTGTTGCCTCGGAGCCAATATCATCAGCCCCGCAGGTCAATGGTGTTGGTTGATGGACAACCGAGGAAACAAGCCAACTTATGGTCACAGCCACTTCGCCATCATCAGTTGAGATACAGGCCCGAGGTGATACCAGCCCACCTGAGCTAGCACCATTACGCTGCCCTGAAAGCCCTAACAGGTTCGACTCCCACTGCCATAGATCAAACGCTGCAAGTTGTAGCGCAGTACAAGTAGAGATATCGCAATTAGCGTTTGGCAGTGGAAGTAGCTGTGTAGTGTCCCCGATTGCCAGCGCTCGATAAGCCTCAAGTTGTCCAGAATTTGTTCGCATATGCTCAACAATATCGCGTCCCAATGCCGTTGCAGTCGAACGCTGGCTCGCCTCGTGAACCACTTTCTTTGCCACCAATTGTGCTGACATAAGACCCATCATTCCTGTCGAAAAAACCAACAGTGCCAGCAGATACTCCAGCATGCCCATGCCGCTCTCGACAGACACCGCATAATTGGCCTGCGCTTTGGCGCGGCCTATCGGCGATTCATGCAAAGGGCTATCGCCCATCAGACAACAGGACATTCCCCCCAACCTCCTTTCAAGCGCGCCCTACCCACGATATTGATCACAATACTCAGCGGCTGCACACGCGCATCGCTCGGAGGACAG
Organism: Halioglobus sp. Uisw_031; assembly: GCF_047729875.1. Classification (NCBI taxonomy): domain Bacteria; kingdom Pseudomonadati; phylum Pseudomonadota; class Gammaproteobacteria; order Cellvibrionales; family Halieaceae; genus Halioglobus; species Halioglobus sp. Uisw_031. Next base: position 2,726,629 of record NZ_CP159826.1, read on the forward strand.
AACAACAACGTGCGATTGCTGTGGGAGGACCCGCTGGGGAGGTAGTTAATTAATTTAAAAGCCGCTCTGGTGCCACTGCGATTGGTTAGCTGGTAGCCAGGCGGTAAACCCTCAAACACCTGGAGCACTTCGTCAGTACCTGCGTCGACAACCTTGTCCTTATCAGCATTAGCAAACACAATCCAGCCATCGACATAGGTACCTGAGCATTGAACTTTTCCGGTAACGGCCATCGCTGAAGGGCAGATACTGACGGGGCTGTTCCTCATAACCGCCTCACTGCGCGCCAGATTGATCGCACGCAGGAAGCGAATCGACTCAGAGCGCAAGCGATTACCTTGCAACAGGTCCTGCATTAAGGGGGCACTTAGAGACAGCGTAATCGCAATCACCATCAGCACGATCACCAATTCGATCAGGGTAAGCCCCCTGAAGCGACCATAAAGCGACACCTTCTCCACCGCATTTCTCCTTTTGAGAACAAGCATAGGAATACAGTAAAAAAGATGCCAGCTGTTGGCGACTTTTGCCGGAAAAGGACGTCATTGGATGCCCGAGAGGGCTGATAAACGAGTTTTAGGCCGCTCTAGATATTGGTTGCGTCGATGCGCAATTCACGCGGCAACGAGAATGTAATGTGCTCGGCGCGCCCTGCCAACTCTACCGCGGGGTCAGCACCAAGGGCAATCAGACCGTCGAGCACTTCCTGCACCAATACCTCCGGGGCAGAAGCACCGGCGGTCACCCCGACACACGACTTACCTTGCAACCAGGCGGGGTCTATGTCGTCGGCACCATCCAGAAGATACGCCTCTACACCCATGCGCTCAGCCAACTCCCGTAATCGATTGGAATTGGAACTGTTAGGCGAGCCCACCACCAGCACGAGATCGCATTTAGCTGCGAGCGCTTTCACCGCGTCCTGACGATTCTGCGTGGCATAGCATATGTCGTCTTTTCGTGGTCCTTCAATACTCGGATAGCGCGCTCGAAGGGTGTCAATCACCTTCGCGGTGTCATCCACCGACAGTGTTGTCTGGGTCACATAGGACAATTTATCCGGGTTTTTGACCTGCAGCAATGAGGCCTGTTCATCATCTTCCACCAGGTAGATGTCACCACCGGCGCTGCGATCATATTGTCCCATCGTCCCCTCGACCTCGGGGTGCCCACGATGACCGATCAGGACACACTCTCGACCCTGAAGGCTATAGCCAACCACTTCAACATGCACCTTGGTTACCAGCGGGCAAGTGGCATCAAACACCTTGAGCAATCGCTGCGCCGCTTCCTTGCGCACCGCTTGAGACACGCCATGAGCACTGAAAATGACAATGCAGTCATCAGGCACTTCGTCTAAATCATCGACGAATATAGCTCCACGCGCTCGTAGATCATCGACTACAAACTTATTATGAACGACCTCATGCCGCACATAAATAGGGGCACCAAAAACCTCCAGCGCTCGATTGACAATATCAATTGCACGATCTACCCCAGCGCAAAAGCCACGCGGATTCGCCAAACGAATTTCCATTACCCCACATCTCTCCTGAAAAACAACTCACCTATGTCTATTTAAGAACAGGGTCTCCACATTGAACCCTGCTACTCTAGTGTATTTCCTCGGGCACGACCCGGTGAATGATGACATCAAACAGAATATTACGACCAGACAGTGGATGATTGAAATCTACCGTCACCTCGTCGTCATCAAAAGCGATAATCATACCGGGCAATTCACCCCCGCTGGCATCGGCAAACGAAAATATAAGGCCGATTTCCAAATCCGCGTCGTCATCAAATTGCTTACGTGGCACATACTGTACGTTATTGTTATTGGGCTGACCAAACGCATTTTCCGGCGGCACAACAAACATCTGCCTCTCACCTGGAGCCATGCCAAACAACAAGCGTTCGAACCCAGGCAACAAGCTGCCATCACCGATGACAAGCTGAACCGAGTCCCCGCCAAAATTGGTGTCCACCTCTGAGCCATCCTCCAAACTGACCGAGAAGTTCAAGTAAACTCGAGTTCCTTCACTTACGGTTACCTGCGTCATTGATCCGCCTTCTGTTCACCCAAAACGGGTTTGTCCCGGTTCAAGAAGCTGTCCAGCAACATGCCAACTGCCCCTAGTGATATAGCCGCATCGGCGATGTTAAAGGCGGGAAAATAACGGCCCTCGTAGTGGGCCGAAACAAAGTCCACCACATAACCCAATGCGACACGATCCCACAGGTTACCCAAAGCGCCTCCCAGAATCATGCCAAGACTTACTGCCAGCAGCAACTGGCCCCGCGGCATGAGATATAGCCAGACGGCCAATACGGCGCTTATCCCGATCGCAGCGGCACTAAAAAAATAGCGCTGCCAACCGCCGGCATCACTTAAAAAACTGAAGGCCGCCCCAGCATTGTGCTGTAACGTAAAGTTCAGCCACCAGAACACAGGCACCGGCTGCCCGTACTCAAGGCCGTTGCTCGCGAGACCTTTGGTGTACTGGTCCAACAGAATGATAACCAGTGCCAAACCAAACCATGGCAAAGAGGAAATTCCGTTACGCATACTGACGTTGCTCCCCTTCACCATCAATGTTGTCGACACAACGGTCGCACAAGGTCGGATGCAGCGCACTATTGCCGAGAGTCGGACTGCGATGCCAACAGCGCTCACATTTCTCATCTTCGACGACGGCGATCTGTATACGCAGAGCGGGAAGATCGGTGCTCATTGCATCAGAATCGGCAGCGCTCAAAGGCATCAATGTTGCGGAGGAAGTGATTAATACAAACCGCAATTCGTCCCCCAATGCCTGCAAGCTCTCGTTTAACTCAGCGGAGCAATACAGTGTCACTGCAGCATCCAGTGAGCCCCGCAACACGCCCGCGGCACGCTGCGACTCCATGGCCTTGTTAACCGCGGTGCGAACCAAAATCAACTGCTGCCAAAAATCTTCTCCCATCGCCTCATCGGCTGAAAGTTTTTGTAAATCATCGCTCCATAGCGCCAGCATTACCGACGGCCCTCGTTCTCCCGGCAGATTCTCCCAGATCTCTTCCGCCGTAAAACTGAGTATGGGTGCGATCCAACGCACCAGCGCCTCAGAGATATGGTACATCGCGGTTTGAGCAGAGCGCCTAGCTAAGCTGTCCGATTGCGTGGTGTAAAGGCGGTCTTTGATAACATCCAGATAAAAACCCCCTAAATCATTAGCACAAAAATTGTGCAGCATCTGATAGACCTGATGGAAATTATAGCTGCGATAGGCCTCCACCAACTCTTGCTGCAACTGCGCTGCTCTGTCCACCGCCCAGCGGTCGAGGGACAGCATGTCAGAAAAACACAGCACATCCGCGCCTGGATCGAAACCATCAAGATTGGACAAGAGAAATCGCGCGGTGTTGCGAATTCTGCGATAGGAGTCGGCGGTGCGCTTGAATATTTCATCACTGACCGCCAGTTCACCACGGTAGTCGGTTGCTGCGACCCACAAGCGCAGAATATCAGCGCCAAGCTCATTCATCGCCTTCTTGGCCGGGAGAATATTGCCAAGAGACTTGGACATCTTGCGGCCGTCACCGTCCACCGTAAAGCCGTGAGTCAGCACTGTCTTATAAGGCGCTGCACCGTCGATAGCAATGCCGGTCAACAGCGAAGACTGAAACCACCCCCGATGCTGGTCGGAGCCTTCCAGATAGAGATCCGCAGGACTGTGCAGCTCATCGCGCTGACGTAGCACACAAGCATGGGTGACGCCTGAATCAAACCAGACATCCAGTGTATCTGTGACCTTGTCGTAGTCATCGGATTCTTTACCCAACAATTCAGAGGCATCCAGATCAAACCAGGCATCTACGCCCTTCTGCTCCATGCGTTGGGCAACCTGTTCCATCAACTGCAGGGTCTGCGGATGCAGTTCACCCGTTTCTTTGTGCACAAACAGGGCGATGGGAACGCCCCAGGTACGCTGACGCGAGATACACCAGTCTGGCCGGCTATTTAGCATCCCCTCGATACGTGCTCTGCCCCATTCCGGCAGCCACTGCACACCTTCTACAGCCCTAAGCGCTTTTGTCAGCAACTGTTGCTTACGCATGCTCACAAACCACTGCGGCGTTGCTCGAAAAATAATCGGAGTCTTGTGGCGCCAACAATGAGGATAAGAGTGCTGAATGTCTTCGGTGTGCAGGAGCACGCCACGTTCCTGCAATAACGCAATGATAGCGGTGTGGGCCTTTAATACGTGCTGACCCGCAAAGTACTCAGTATCTGGAAGGTATACACCGTTTCCACCTACCGGGTTGTAGACGTCAAGATCGTATTGCTTGCCCACCACGAAATCGTCCTGACCATGCGCCGGAGCAGTATGTACCGCCCCAGTACCGGCTTCCATCGTGACGTGATCGCCGAGAATCATCGGTACCTTTCGGTCAAGGAAGCAATGCTGTAACAGCTGGTTTTCTAACGCAGCACCTTGGCATCGCCCCACTATTTTGAGTGACCCTAGGCCAAAGCGGGAAACGCAGGCCTCCGCTAATTCCTCCGCCACCAACAAGGCCCTACCCTGTCCTTCAATCAATACGTAGTCCAACTGTGGATGAACACACACAGCCATATTGGCTGGCAGCGTCCAGGGCGTCGTGGTCCAGATGGGGACTGCGATTTCGCCGTCATAGGCTGCGCCGCAGGTGGTGTTGAACGCCGCAGGATCAACCGCAATGAAAGCCACATCGATGGCGACTGAACCCTTATCCTGATATTCCACTTCCGCCTCAGCCAGAGCTGAACCACAGTCCATACACCAGTGCACCGGTTTGAAGCCCTTGTGCAGGTAGCCATTATCTACGATCCGTGACAACGCGCGGACAATGTTTGCCTCAAACTTGAAATCCATGGTCAAGTAAGGTTTGGACCAGTCACCGATAACCCCCATACGGATAAAGTCCGCTCGCTGCCCATCAATCTGACCCGTGGCGTATTCACGGCATTTCTGACGGAACTCCGTCGCAGTCACTTTAACGCCAGGTTTGCCGATTTTTTTCTCGACATTGAGCTCTATCGGCAGGCCATGGCAGTCCCAGCCAGGTATGTAGGGTGCGTCAAAACCATCCAATGTTCTGGATTTGACAATAATGTCCTTCAGAATTTTGTTAACCGCATGCCCTACGTGGAGATCTCCATTCGCATAGGGAGGGCCATCGTGCAGGATAAACTTAGGGCGCCCGGCGCACTCTTGACGGATTTTTTCGTACAAACCCATTTCCTGCCATTGTTTCAGGCGCTGTGGCTCCCGTTGGGCCAGACTCGCCTTCATTGGAAAATCCGTCCGGGGCAAATTCAGTGTGTCTTTATAATCGCTCATAATGTCTCTATCGAATTCGAGCCCTGCTTACACCAGGCCCGTGTCTTCTCTATATCCCTCGCTATGTTCTCTTGTAGCTCTTCTACTGAATCAAACTTTTTTTCATCCCGCACCTTATGGCGAAACGTGACTTCAATATACTTGCCATATAAATCAATCTCGCGATCCAACAGATGCACTTCGAGATTGGCCTTGATACTGTCATCTACCGTAGGCCTCACGCCCACGTTGGCCACACCTGGAACATTCTGCAAACCGCCACCGCTGACTTCCACCATATACACGCCAGACAAAGGTGCTCGCAGCCGACGTAATTCCAAATTAGCCGTGGGCGTACCAATTTTTCGCCCCAGCTGGCGACCATAAATCACTCGGCCAGAGATGCTGTAAGGCCGACCCAACAAGGCCTCCGCTTCTAAAAAATCTGCATTCTCCAGTGCCTCCCGAATACGGGTACTACTCACTCGCTCACCATCAATTGCGAACGTCGGCGTCGATCCGGCGGAATAACCGTAGCGAAGACCTTGCTGCTGGATAAACTCGATATCTCCCTGGCGATCAGCACCAAAGCGAAAATCGTCACCTAACACCACGTAACGTACACCCAACCCCGCAACAAATATATCGTCGACAAAACGCTGTGCCGACATGCCTCGAAGTTGCTCATTGAAACGGATACGCAACAAACGGTCTACGCCAATCGCCTCCATCGCGCGAGTCTTCTCCCAAAAACTCATTATTCGAGCGGGTGCCTGCAGCGGAGAAAAATATTCCCTCGGGAGCGGCTCAAACACAATAATCAGCGACGGCAGCGACAGCTCACTCGACTTATCAAGGAGATGGCGTATCACCGCCTGATGGCCAAGATGCACGCCATCAAACGCACCAATCGTCGCAACACAACCGTGATGTCTGGGCCGCAGATTATGCAAGCCTCGAATCAGTTCCATGAGGTATGAAAACCCAGTCAGACCAAACCAACGAGTATAGCGAAAATGCGCTCCCTAGCCTAATTCCCAAGCGCCCTCAAGAGAGTGAATATGCCACGCAGAGATAGGTGCTCAATGGGTAGAAGGAGCCCGCAAGTGCAACATTCGAGTACCCAACAGCAAGTGGCAGGTAAAATACACTCCAACACCGGCGCCGCAAAGGAGAACTAGCTCGAAAATTCTCTGGTCCCAGCGCCACTCTGACCACGCACTGCTATCGGGCGAAATCAATAGCACCGCAGCGCCCATACACGCCGTGGACAGAAGCAGACGCAGCATGTAGACCGTCCACCCGGGCTGGAATTGATAGAAACCAGCTCGCAGCAACCCCCGCAGCAACAGCCCAGCATTCAGTATAGCGGCGACACTGGTAGCCAGAGCAAGCCCCACATGCCCGATGTTCCAGAGGTACATCAGTGGCAACGTGAACAACAGATTCATAACCATATTGGCTACCATCGCAATGATACCAATCTTCACCGGTGTAGCCGTATCCTTGCGGGCGTAGAATCCTGGCGCCAAGACCTTTACCAACATAAACGCAATCAAACCGAGACTGTAGGCACGCAAACTCAAGGCTGACATGTCCACGTCTCTAGCGTTTAGTGCACCGTACTCAAACAGCGTAATTAATATGGGCTTAGCGAGCAGTATTAACGCCAGAGCCGAGGGCACTCCAATTAATAACACCCAACGCAGCGCCCAATCTAGCGTGGCACTAAATGAAGTCTCTCGGGCCGCCGCGCGATGCGCAGAGAGGTTGGGCAAGATAACCGTCGCGATGGCGATGCCAAATATGCCCAAAGGCAATTCTGCGAGTCGATCTGAGTAGTACAACCAGGAAATACTGCCGGTGGGTAAAAAAGAAGCCAACACCGTATCCAACAACAGATTGATTTGACTCACTGAAACACCGAACAGGGCCGGCACCATTAGCTTGACGATACGCCTCACGCCTTCGTCTGAGCTGTCCCAAATGGGTCGGGGCACCAGATCCAGCTTGTAAAGAGACGGCAGTTGAAATAAAAGCTGAACAACACCCGCCAAAAGCACACCCCATGCCAACGCGAAAACGGGCTCTTCAAACCAAGGGGCAGCGACCAAAGCAGCAAAAATCAGTGAAAGGTTCAAGAACACTGGCGTGAAAGCCGGCACCGCAAACCGACCATAACTGTTGAGTATTGCACCACAAAATCCGGTCATTGAAATAAGAAACAGATAGGGAAAAGTGATACGGATCATCTCTGTCGTCAGAAGAAATTTCTCTGGCTGACCCACAAAACCGGGGGCAAAAATCGTGGTGACGAGAGGGGCCGCAAGCATGGATAGCGCAGTGACGAATAGCAAGGAACCGCCAAGCACCCCAGCTACTCTGTCGACAAGCGCTTTTACTGCAGCAGCACTGCCGGCTTTTTTGTAGTCGGCCAACACCGGCACAAAGGCCTGAGAAAAAGCTCCCTCAGCAAATAGGCGACGCAGGAAATTAGGGATTTTAAACGCAATGAAAAACGCATCTGCATTGGCACTGGCACCAATAAATGCCGCGATCACCACATCGCGCAGAAGCCCCAATACGCGCGATATCGTCGTCATGGTACCTACCACAGCACTGGACCGAAGCAGACCGGGACCAGTTTGTACGGGACTCTTTGCGCTACCGTCAGCCATGTGCAGTCAAGTGCCGGCGAAAAGCCTCAGCACCAGCGCTCCCGCAATGATTCACCGTGAATATGCAGCCACTGCAATGCAATCAATGTATGCCCATTGGGAATCTGGTTTTCAGCGAGCATTTTTAAAGCATCCCTACGACCCATTGAATGCACCAGAATATCCTCACCTTCGTCCTGCAATCCATGCAGCCCGCCAATAGAGGCCTTAATCACACGGCCGCAAAACAAGCGGACCTGCTCTGTGCATCCACCCGCGCTTGGAAATACAGTGGCAATGGGGACCAGCTCTGACAGTTCACAGCCCGCCTCTTCAAAGGCCTCACGATGAACGACGTCTTCATCGCGCTCCCCAGCCTCGACGACGCCGGCAATCAGTTCCAGCATCCACGGGCTGTCATCACCGCGCAGTGCGCCAGGGCGAAACTGCTCAATCATGACGAGGCTATCTGTCTCCGGGTCATAGGGCAGAACGGCAATAGCATCACCCCGCTCGAATAATTCGCGCACTAGCGGATCACTCCAGCCGCCAGCGAAACGTCGATGTTGCAGCGTTATTTTCCGCATTGAATAGTGACCGGACCACACCCTCTGGTCATCAAGCACTCGGACGTCTTGCGCTCCAAATTTGAATTCAAACGACATTAGAAGCGGCCACCGGTATACCAATTGACGTCGCGCGCATGCGTGTCAACCTGTTCAACGACATCAAGAATCAGTGCAAATAAAGCCATGCGCAATAACAAACCATTATCAGCCTGTCTAAAAATAGCCAAATTCGGATTGTCATTTAGATCATCGTCCAATTCCCTGCCATTCGCTCTGGAATCCCGCGGCAGTGGATGCATGATGACGGTATTAGGCTCACAGTGGCGGGTATAGATACTCTGGTTAAGACAAAAGCGGCCCCGATACTGGTCAGCCTCTTCCTGAGTGCTGAATCGCTCCTCCTGAAGACGGGTGGAGTAGACAATGTCCACGGCAGAGATGCTTTCCTCCAATTGATCAGATTCCAGCACCTTGTGTCCTGTGCTGCGCAAGTTCTCTACAATCTCTGCCGGCATCCTCAAAGCTTCGGGCGCAACCAAGACGACCTGTACCCCGCTGAACTGGCATAACAATTTGCACAGTGAATGCACTGTCCTACCGTGGCGCAGATCTCCCACCATCGCGATGCGCAATTGGTCGAGCTTCCGCCCACTGGCACCAATCTCACTACGAATGGTGTAAAGGTCTAGCAAAGCCTGGCTGGGGTGCTCATTGCTGCCGTCGCCCCCATTAATGACAGGCACCCGACTTGCCGCAGCAAACTCGGCCACAGAACCCTCCTGTGGATGGCGCATTGCAATCACGTCGGAGTAGCCGCTCAGTACTCTCGCGGTATCGTATAGGGATTCGCCCTTCGCAATAGCAGAATTTTCAAAACCCGTCGTTTCTCGAACCTCACCACCGAGTAGGTTAAAGGCACTACCAAAGCTCACCCGGGTTCGGGTGCTGGGCTCAAAAAACATAGAACCAAGGATAGCTCCATCGAGTACATTCGTGACACGACGACGATGGGCATACGGCGCCATCCGATCAGCCACAGTAAATATACGCTCAACATCTTCCTTCTCGAATTGCTGGACCGAGAGGATATGACTGCCGGCAAAATGCACGCTGGTTCTCTCCTGATTGGCCGCATTGATGGCGCTGGGTTCTTGCTGATGAGTATACGGGCGATGAAAGGCTCTGCCCATGTGCGTAATACCAAAGAAACTTCATCCCTGCTCAGGACAACAAGGAATCAGCATACTCCAGAAGTTGTTCCAATAGTGCCTGCTGCGCCTCTGAGAGAGTACCACCGGCCATCAACTCTTCGATCTCTGCGTGAAATTGCTCCATGCAGTAACTAGCCCCAGAATCGGGCTCGGTCAGGCGTTGAAAGCGGAATTCTTCCCAGTCGGGTTGTTCCTGCGGAGTAAGGCTGTCAGGATAATTTCGTGCGCGATAACGAAACAACATCTCGGACAGACGTTGATCCTCAAACACAAAACTTCCGGCAGCAAGCTCCTGGGGGCTCTGCACACGAACCTGATCCATTACCCGCTTGTCCTGAGCGCTAAAAAAGCCGCCGCTGTACAGCATTTGGTCCGGGTCATTGTGCGCCTCAAATTTACGCCCCTGATAAATAGCCTGTACCTTAGCTGTAAAACCCCTCGCGTCTGTATCCCGATAGGCTCGCAGGGCCTCCAAATGTTTACGACACTCACTGCCGCTAATTCCAAGTCGTGCAGCGGTTGCCGGATCGACCATTTTGGGGGTGAGCAGTATCGGACAGCGATTAATATGGACCGACTTGAGACCGAGCCGTTGTGTCCCCTCTGGCAAATCTTCAGTCCGTGTATAGAGCAGCTCCTGCAGCTGTGATGCCTCCAGATCAAACAACATTTGAGGGTCGGCGCCCAGATCAAAACAAATAATTTCATTACTATTAGTCGGATGCTTGGCCAGGGGCGCGACCAATGCGATATTGTGCCGCTGAGCACCGAACATGCTGGACACGTGGAGTAGCGGCTTCATCCCAGCCACATCCAATTGGGATAATGCCGACTGCTTGTCCCGGTGCTTCAACACATAGTCATACAAACGAGGCTGTTTGTCCTTTATCAGTTTGGCCAGCGCAATCGTAGCGTGCACATCTGACAGCGCATCGTGAGCACCTTCATGGCTAATACCATTCGCTCCGGTCAAGTCTTCAAGACGAAAACTGGGCAACCCATCCTCACGTATTGGCCACTCGATACCCGCAGGCCTGAGCGCGCAGGTGGTGCGCACCATATCGATAATGTCCCAGCGTGAGTTCCCGTTTTGCCACTCCCGAGAGTAGGCGTCATAAAAGTTTCGATAGAGGGTGTGTCGCGTGATTTCATCATCGAAACGCAGAGAATTATAGCCCACTCCACAGGTACCAGGGGTCGCCAGTTCCTGATGAATACTGGCAATAAACTCGCACTCTGGAACGCCTTCAGATAGCGCCTGCTGTGGCGTAATGCCCGTCACCAGACAGGCCTGTGGATGAGGTAAAAAATCATTCGCAGGACGACAAAATATCACCAGCGGGTCTCCGATAACATTCAGCTGTGCATCGGTTCGCAAACCCGCAAACTGTACCGGCCTATCCCTGGACGGATTAGCGCCAAAGGTCTCATAATCATGCCAATAAAACGTATCAGACAACTTTTATAGCCTGCTCTGCTATTTTCGCCCGCCAGATTTTAGGCCCGATCTCGTGCACTGAGGCGCCAGTGGCATCTACTGCGACGGTCACCGGCATGTCTTTCACCTCAAACTCGTAGATCGCTTCCATCCCCATTTCAGAGAATGCGACGACCTTGGCGGACGTGATCGCCTTCGATACCAGATACGCCGCGCCTCCCACTGCCATCAGATAAACAGCTTTGTGCTTCTTAATCGCTGCGACACCAACAGGTCCGCGTTCGGCTTTGCCGATCATGCCCAATAGACCCGTATGCTCGAGAATGAAGTCGGTGAATTTGTCCATACGTGTGGCAGTGGTCGGACCGGCCGGACCCATGACTTCGTCACGCACGGGATCAACGGGGCCTACATAGTAAATAAATCGGCCTCTGAGATCGACCTCTGGTGGCAGACCCTCGCCACTCTCGATCAACTCCTTCATTTTCTTGTGGGCCGCATCGCGGCCGGTCAACATTCTGCCTGACAGTAATAACGTATCGCCAGGCTGCCATTGAGCTGCCTCTTCACGCGTCACAGTATCGAGGTTTATGCGATGCACATTGGCACCGGCTTCCCGGGTAATATTAGGCCAGTCATTAATGTCTGGTGGTGTCTGCAATGCAGGGCCGCTGCCGTCTAGTACAAAGTGTGTATGCCGTGTGGCCGCGCAGTTTGGAATCATAGCAACCGGAAGCGACGCAGCATGCGTAGGATAATCCTTGATTTTGACATCCATCACAGTGGTGAGACCACCGAGACCCTGAGCACCAATACCCAGCTTGTTCACCTCCTCCATAATCTCCAGACGCAGTTCTTCCAAACGGTTGGAAGGTCCTCGCTCACGCAATTCGTGGATATCGATCGGATCCATAAGCGCCTCTTTAGCCATTAGCGCGGCCTTCTCTGCGGTACCACCGATGCCAATACCCAGCATGCCAGGAGGACACCAGCCCGCCCCCATAGTGGGAATCGTTTTCACAACCCAATCTACAATACTGTCGGAAGGATTCAGCATGACCAACTTTGATTTGTTCTCAGAACCGCCGCCCTTCGCCGCCAGCTGCACATCGACGGTGTCGCCCTTCACGACCTCCATGTGAATAACCGCTGGGGTATTATCCTTGGTGTTCCTGCGGGCTCCCGCCGGGTCTTCAAGAATAGAAGCCCGCAGCACATTATCAGGATGCGTGTAGGCCCGACGCACTCCTTCGTTAACCATATCAGACACCGATAGTTCAGCATCCCACTGCACATCCATACCGATTTTAAGAAAGACGGTCACAATCCCTGTGTCCTGACAAATAGGCCGATGGCCCTCAGCACACATGCGTGAATTAATCAGGATTTGCGCCATGGCATCGCGGGCAGCGGGATTCTGCTCCCGCTCGTAGGCTTCGTTCACCGCTTTTACAAAATCCAGAGGATGATAATAAGAGATGAACTGTAGGGCATCAGCGACGCTATCAATAAAGTCGTCCTGTCGAATAACACTCATGTGGTACTTCCTTGTGGTGCGGGGCCAGTAAACGTAGGGATATTATATACCCCATAGACCGCAAAATCGTACCGCTTTAGAAATGCTTCAGCGGCCTCAAGGCGTCGCCTGAGTCGCCCGTAAGGTGGACCGTAGTTGACTCAAACTAGCGTTGACCTGCTTGCGAAAAGCATCAATAGAACTGACCGCTTCTTGATTAGCCGCCACTCGCTTGTCCAGTTTAGCGACTGCCAAATCTATTCGATTCAGGCTATCCGCCACACGTTCAACTTCGGTCTGGGTGAGGCTGGCACTGGACATCACACGCGCAAGATTGTCCGCAACGCTCTTCAGCTTGGCAGCATCGCCGGACACCTCCGTCAATTGTAACTCGGCGCTAGCAAGCGCGACGTCCAACCCCTTTATACTGTTGCTCTGAGCAGCGGTTAGAGTCTCCAGCTTGTCTAAACGCTGTTTCGACTGTTTCCAAACATTGTCCCAGAGTTTGCGCACTTCCGTCTCAAGCGTCGCCACTTTAACCGCTTGAACAGCCGCATTCTGATTCATCCCCTCGTCAGTATCAGACAACCGAGCCTCAAGATCGGCGATGCGGCTGGCATAGTTCGCCATCTGGCCATCCGCCAGCTGCAGCTGCCCCTGTAACTGCCAGACCCAAACACAAGCAACGACCCCAGCCACAAGCGCGACGATCGCAATCAAACGCGCCCAAAAATGCAATGCGCTCATGGCAGCAGGATGGCTTGAGTGACGGGTGAGCCGATTTCTGGCCACTCCGCCAGGCTCGGTGCTACTAGTATTGCCCTGATGATCACCGTCGCGGGTTGGGACAATAGGAGGAATGTGGTCTAGATCGTCATGGGGCATCGGGCCGTACGCCGTATAAACACAAAGTACGATTATACATAGGGCCTATCGAAGAGACACAAAAAAGCCGAGGAAACCCCGGCTTCTTTATGCACACTAACCGTCTATACGAAAGCCAGTATTGCCCATAGCAGCGCAGTCAGACCCAGGCTGCAGTGAATGACGCCTTTGACGCTGGTGATAGGACCAGTCTTGCCAAAAATACCGTTAACTTCGAGCAGGACAATAATCGCGAAGCAAACGTAAATAGCCGTGTTACTAAAATCTCCCGCATAGAGGTACTTGGAACCCAACATGCCAAACAACATTGGCGCGGACAACAAGGTGTTGGTGCGAGATGCCAGCCCAGCTTTGGCAGCACTGGAGGGACCGTCGCCTTCCTTCAAGCCCAGAACCACCTTCTGCTTAGGCCAAATAATGAGCCACACGTTAAGAAACATGAAGGTACCGGCCAGAGCACCAATCGAAATCAGGGGCATACCCATAAAATTCATAGTGGCGCCAATTAGGTGGAGCAAGTAGAGACCGGTGAGAAAGGTGAACATTGCGCCCCAACGGAACCACCAAAGTGCTCTGGGAGCCAGTTTCTTAAGGGCGTCAGCTTTGGCGTCCGCTTCGGCTTCCTTGAAATATTCAGCCTGCACGAAGTTGAAATAGTAGAGCATCCCTATCCAGACAATACCGAATAAAACATGCGCGAACCTGAAGATAAAATTTTGGTTGTTGGCGAAAAATTCGAGAATCATGGTTCTCTCCTGTTGTTATAAAATGAGTTCGAGACATTGTACATAAAAATGACGGGCAGAACCTTGCTAATAATCACCATAACCGGGCTTTTTTCAAAATCAAAAAAAACCCCACCAGGCGGTGGGGTTTTCGATCATGCAGTCGGTTTGAGCTTACATCATACCGCCCATACCGCCCATGCCGCCCATGCCGCCCATGTCTGGCATACCGCCAGCAGCAGCGCCATCTTCTGCTACAGCATCAGTGATCATCACCTCAGTGGTGATCATCAGTCCAGCAACTGAGCCCGCTGCCTGCAGTGCAGTACGTGTGACCTTGGCTGGATCGAGGATACCCATCGCGATCATGTCCCCGTACTCACCTGTCGCAGCATTGTAGCCGTAATTGCCAGTGCCGTTGTTCTTTACGTTGTTGAGAACCACAGAGCCCTCATCACCGGCATTCTCAACGATCTGACGCAGAGGACTTTCCATCGAACGCAGTGCGACATTGATACCGTGAGTCTGGTCTTCGTTATCACCTGTCAGCCCGGTAATTTCCATCAGTGCCCGAACGAGAGCAACGCCGCCGCCGGCCACAACGCCTTCCTCTACTGCAGCGCGAGTCGCGTGCAGAGCATCTTCAACGCGAGCTTTCTTCTCTTTCATCTCGATCTCGGTGGCAGCGCCAACCTTGATAACCGCAACACCACCGGCCAACTTGGCCACGCGCTCTTGCAGCTTCTCACGATCGTAATCAGAAGAAGTATTTTCTATTTGCACACGGATTTCATTAACACGTGCTGTGATCGCATCAGCGTCACCCGCACCATCGATAATGGTGCTGTTGTCCTTGTCCATAGTAACGCGCTTAGCGGTACCCAGATGCTCAAGAGTCGTAGACTCCAGATCAAGACCAACCTCTTCTGAAATCACGGTACCGCCGGTCAGGATGGCAATATCCTGCAGCATGGCCTTGCGACGATCGCCAAAACCTGGTGCTTTACAAGCAGTAACCTTGACGATTCCGCGCATGTTGTTCACCACTAGCGTCGCCAGTGCTTCACCTTCAACGTCCTCTGCAACAATGACCAGAGGTCGGGAAGACTTGGCAACCTGCTCCAGCAAAGGTAACAGTTCGCGAATATTAGAGACCTTCTTTTCTACCAACAAGATAAAGGGGTCATCGATATCGACGCTCATGCTTTCCTGATTGTTAATAAAGTAAGGTGACAGATAGCCACGATCAAACTGCATGCCTTCTACGACATCCAATTCATTCTCGAGACCAGAACCTTCCTCAACCGTAATCACACCTTCCTTTCCAACCTTATCCATGGCTTCAGCAATGATGGTACCCACCGCCTCATCGCTGTTGGATGAAATTGAGCCGACCTGTGCGATTGCTTTGCTGTCTTCACAAGGGATTGCCGCTGCAGAGATTTTATCAACTGCGGCAGCAATAGCCTTGTCAATGCCACGCTTGAGGTCCATAGGGTTCATGCCGGCGGCGACGCCCTTAAGCCCTTCGCTGACGATGGACTGGGCCAGAACAGTAGCGGTTGTTGTACCGTCGCCAGCCACATCAGATGCTTGGGAAGCGACTTCCTTAATCATCTGTGCGCCCATATTTTCGATCTTGTCTTTAAGCTGTATTTCTTTCGCTACGGATACACCGTCCTTAGTAACAGTGGGCGCGCCGAAAGATTTGTCCAGAATGACATTACGACCCTTGGGGCCAAGTGTTGCCTTAACGGCGTCAGCTAGAATGTTTACGCCATTCAGCATGCGCTGACGAGCGCTATTACCGAAGATTACGTCTTTTGCCATGGTGAAATTTCCTTAGGTTTTAATCTGCTTTTAACTCGTGAAATACGATGACTTTGGGGTCTTACTCGACCACTGCAAAGATTTCGCTCTCACCCATCATGATCAATTCTTCACCATCAATCTCAATGGTGTTACTGCCAGCGTACTGACCGAATACAATCATATCGCCGACCTTTACAGTCAAGGGGCGCAACTCACCGCTATCGAGTATTTTGCCATCGCCTACTGCAACGATTTCACCCTGGTTGGGTTTCTCTATAGCTGAACCTGACAGCAAGATACCGCCTGCGGAGGCTGTTTCTTCTTCCTTGCGACGAACGACCACGCGGTCGTACAACGGACGGATTTTCATTTGTATAACTCTCCAATGTAACAATGTGACGTTATAGGGACCCTAGATTGGGGCTTAGTGGGATTAATTGGGGCGTAGCAATGAAATTCAAGGCCCAATTAGCACTCTTTTCCCAAGAGTGCTAATTCTAGCCAAGAATGTTACGGAGTCAAGCGTAGCGTGACGTTTTTCCACCTTTTGTGGGACCAATAAAATAGACTTAAATTACAATGAGTTATGGGTTATTTTCATCGTCCACCTGGCGGTAAACACCCTCAATGGTTTCGTGGCCGCTGGTGTCCCGCTCTGGAATATAGGCCTCAGGCTGTGGGCCTATCAGAGCATTCGCCAGACGCCGCCGCAATGGACCGATCATCACAATCAGGGCGACTAGATCAGAAATCATGCCCGGGAAAATTAGCAGCAGACCGGCAAACCCCAGCGCCATGTCATCGAGTAACAGTTCAGGACCGATAATTCGGCCGTCCTGAGCCTGCCTGAGGCGCTCGAACATGCCTCGACCCTGACGCCGCAATATAGCCATGCCCAGGACCACAGTCACAAACACGTAAACCAGAACAGTCAAAGCGCTGGTAAGGATCCCCAGTTCGACAAGTGTCAGCAGCTCCAGCCACGGCAGCAGCATAATTAAAAAGCCCATAAAAAATTCTCCGCAGACAGTCTATGAAGTATGGCGGCAGTGGTGAATTTTTCAACACCTGTTGAGATATCTCGACGCAAAATACAAAATCTGACACACTAACAGTAGATCGTTAGGAATCGGCTTTTAATAGATGACGAGCTACGAACCCAACATTAACCACCGAATATGGCAGGTCGTTGCAGCAATACCAAAGGGCAAAGTCACCACTTATGGTGGTGTTGCAAAAAAAGCTGGGCTTGGCCAGGCAGCCCGCCGAGTTGGACTAGCGTTGCGAGGACTGCCACACAGCACGCTCATACCCTGGCATCGCGTAATCAATGCTCAGGGACGATTATCTCTCCCAAACGGCTCTGCACCACACAAAATACAGACAGACCGCTTGGAGGCGGAAGGCGTCTTATTTAGAACGAACAATACCATTGACCTGAAGCAGTATGGTTGGTGAGCCAGGAAAATCCGTACAAATTGCTGATTCTGCTCGGTCTACTTATAGCTTCCTCTGTGGATCTTTGACGCTTTAGTTGGCAAGTGGCCCATGTAGTAAAACGTCTTTTTGGTGACGACATCCCCATGACCACGAATCTCTTCAAACTGCCTCCTATACTTATCGAGACTCATATCTCTTTGTTCTATGCTGACGTTTGTTGTGGTTCCGCCGTGAAGCTGGTGAAAACAGCCCTCGCCAATTAATTGCACCGCAGTGACACCCGGGGCATCGACCGCGCGGCCAAAAATATCTAGATTGATAAACCCACCACCAGGCAGGTCAAACCTTTCATCCGCCCCCCCCTGTCCTTCGAATAGCGCTCTGGTCATAAACAAACAATTCGATTCGAACATGCGATTCAACCAATGAATTCTTTCCCCCCCGTTACGCAGTGGAGTCCCAATTTCATAGAGTCGATAACCGTCATGCGGCCACTCAATTTTCTGTAACAGCTGATCTTCGACAGTGCCATCATAGCCCTGAGAAATCGATTCATTCTGCGCGTCAGGCCCCAGCCAAAAGTACCGTGTAGCCACAACAGGATTTTCAAACGCCGCGTAAGACGCCAGAGCCATTCGAAACACGCCTGGCGTCAAAATATGGGCACCATCGATCATCAAGCAAACAATCTCGCCAGCCGCTTCATTGAGTGCAATATTAATCGCTCTGGCGGGAGATGATGACGCATCTTTGAGTTGGATCAAGCGGACCGGAACATCTATTCCTGCCCAAGAAGCCGGATCGAGGGGATTTGGTGAACCGTTATCGACGAGGATAACCTCGTAGTCCAGTTCCTGTGCGCCATGCTGGTAAGTGCGCGAAAGGCCTTGCAGAGTGCGAGGAATTTCTCGCGCCATATCGTAGGAGATAAGAATAACTGATAACTTCATGGATATCCTATTATTAGCGCACGTATACGGTTCACTACTAGCTTTTGATAGCCTGACCGCAGCCTAGTCTACCAGCTCACCAGCCTGTCGCGCTCTCCGGCGCTCAACTGCTGTAATATTGGACGCTGTGGTTGGCATATGTCCCATATAAACAAACGAGACATCTGCAACTAATTCTTCGCATTCACGAATCTGTATGTATTGCTTTCGATATTTTTCTAATCTGGAATCTCGCTGTTCTCCGCTTGAATTGGTCGTGGTGCCGCCATGCAGTTGATGGAAACTGCCTTCACCAATAATCTGAACAGGCGTAACCTCAGGCACTTCTACTAAACGCTTAAAGATATCCAGATTTAAAAAGCCACCGCCCGGATAGTTAAAGCGCTCATCGGCGCCTCCCAGGTCGGCAAAGAGTGACCGCTTCATAAACAAACAATTTGCTTCAAACATGCGGTTAAACCAGGTAAGGCGGCTCGCCCCCGAACGAAGCGGGGTGCCGATCTCAAAAAGCCGGTAGCCCTCCACAGGCCATTGAATTCTCTCCAGCAGTTTGTCCTCAACCTCCTGGTCATACCCCTGAATAATAGACACTGGTTGCTCCCCCATGCCCAGATAGAAGTATCGAATCGCCACCACTGGATTGTCAAACGCCTGGTAACTGGCGAGTGCCATGCGGAACGCGCCAGGTGTCAAAATGTGGGCGCCATCGATCATCAAACAAATAACGTCGCCCTGTGCCTCCTGTAATGCGATATTAATTGCGCCAGCCGGAGAAGGGGATGCATCCTGAACTCGTATCAATCGCACAGGCACATCCACATCCGCCCATGTCGCCTCGTTCAGCGGCTCGGGTGAGCCGTTATCAACCAGAAGAACCTCATAAGCGAGATCAAGCGCGCCCTGTTGGTAACCCCGCGACAGGCTCTGTAAAGTACGAGGGATCTCTCGAGCCATGTCGTACGAAATAAGAATGACTGATAGTTTCATTGAAATTGCCCGGAGTGGCCGCGACTGCGCTTAATACTGAGTCATTAAACGTCTGGCGTCATAGTAAAGAAAAAAGCGAGAGGGTTACAGTAAAAACTCCAATAGGTCGGGCAGAGGTGAAGTGAAGTGAAGTGAATACGTATATTTTGACTTTTCCCACAGCGCAAGAATAGACCTCCATAGGCTTCGCCTATTGCCAAGCCTCATATTATACGCGCCAAAGGCATTAGTTCACTCGCGCAATCCACAAGAAATAGTTCATTGTGACGATACCAAACATGTGTCGCTATCACTTAATGGAAGCCCGATAATCAAACCTCCTTAATACCCTCAAACCCTATCGTCAGTATTTATCTTCCTAACCGGGCTGAGACCATCAGCGCCCTCACATCGGCGCATACGCCTCTCGTTAAAACATTCACAGGCCGCTAGATCACAATGAACATATCAACTAAACTGACTATAGATGAACACACAATATCGCCATTATATTAAACGACTAATTGTAATTTCTATCGTATGGCTTGCCCATGCCTCTGGGATACAAGCCGCGGAACTACCCTTTATTAACCTTGACCTCAATCACGCGGCATTCTCTGACCAACTCACTCAACATACGGTGCAACAGTCATTTCAGGATTCTAGAGGTGCCTTGTGGCTTGTCGCTCAAGAAGGGCTGAACAAATACACCGGTCACGAACTAGAGACCTATCAATACTCCGCCACCAACCCAGATTCACTGCCTCTCAATAATATTACAAGAATTACCGAAGACAATGACGGCCAAATATGGATGTCAACTCGCGGGGCAGGTCTCGTTTTTTACAATTCCATGACCAATAGCTTCAAAAAATTCTATGCCGACCCAAACGATAAAAACACACCTTATTCGAGTGACATCCTTACCTTATTCTGCGACAGCTCAGGCATGATATGGCTTGGCTACTCAAATGGTTTCAGCCGTTTTAACCCTAAGGACCACTCCTTCCACCACTATATCTCCGGCTCAGATGGCATCCCGTACACAGGAGAGATCGGTAGCTTCGCCCAAACATCCGATGGAATTATCTGGGCAGCGACCCAGTTGAGCGGACTGCTGAGAATCGAGCCCTCTACGGGAGCAATAAGCGCATACAGTCATGAGGAGGGCAAAGAAGCCACGCTAGTATCGGGCAGGCTTTCCAATCTAATTGCCGACCGAAATGATGACCTGTGGATCACATCAGAAAATTCCGGAATAAGTCGATACAGTCCAGGGCAAGACTTGGTGCGAAATTACGTCAATTCTGAAGAAGATCCTAGCTCTCTATCCTCAAATATAACGTCTGACATCTTAGAAGATAACGAGGGTAGAATATGGGTGGCTACGAATAACGGACTAAACCGATTCATAGCTGAGACCGATTCATTCATGGGATATAACAGCCTAAACACTGACCTACACGAAGATCTTATCGTCAGTATTTATCAAACGCGCGAGGGTAAGTTTTGGGTCGGCACCCAATCAGGTTTAGTCTCAGGAATGAAAACAGACTTTCAAAAATTTGACCGATCACGAGGAAATCTTTCCAACGACTCAGTTAATGCGTTTGCAGAGTCTACAGATGGGAGCCTTTGGGTGGGAACAGATGATGGCCTCAACAGACTCCGCCCTGAGAATACAGAATTTGACTGGATTAACGAATCGACTGAGCCTGCCATTTCAGATCCGAGGGTGATGAGCCTGTACACCGATAAAAACACAGTGTGGGCAGGGACCTATGACCAGGGGCTTAATAAGATTGACCTGATCAATGGTGAAACGACCGTGTATAGGCATAGTACTCTGCGAGAATTCAGTATTGGCGCCAACGGTATTACCTCAATACTCAGACTATCGACAGGCGAACTAATCATCGGAACCTACGGTGGCGGTCTGAGCATCTATCAAGAGAACGACAATACATTTTTGAATCTAAAAAATGACGCAAACGACGCAACGACCATCAGCAACAATAGGGTGTTGGCGATTTTTGAAGATTCTTTAGGATTCGTTTGGATTGGAACTGAACTAGGTCTGAATCGATTCAATATGGATACGCTCACATTCGATCGTTACTTTAGTGACAGGGATAATGAGAATAGTTTTTCAAGTGATGTACCATGGTGTTTTTACGAGGACAAAAACGGCACACTATGGATCGGCACGGCAGGTGGGGGCTTAAACCTTTGGCCGGCACAGGACAGATTAAACTCACAAGTCAATATTCAGCACCTTTTTGAAAATATCTCTCTACCAAGCTCTAATATTTATGGTATTCAAGGCGACGACACCGGGTGGGTCTGGATGTCTCACAGCAAAGGATTGACACGCGTAAACCCAATGACCCTTGAGTCCCATCACTATGGAATCAGGGATGGCCTGCAAGCCAAAGAGTTTACTCTCGGAGCCTCCTTCAAATCAAAGTCCGGCACAATCTACTTTGGTGGAATAAGCGGATTTAACACGATAAATAACGACTTTTTGACTACTGATCGCGTTCTCCCGAAAGTAGCCGTTTCCAATATCAAGGTGATGAATATCCGGCGCGAGTTCGATGAGCCGTATGAAGACCTGACAGAAATCAACCTCGACTATCAAGATAGAATGCTCTCAGTCGAGTTCTATGCGGCCGATTACGCGAATCCTGACCTCCTCAATTACGCCTATAAACTCGAGGGAATCAGTCCAGATTGGGTTGTTTCGCCAGAGTCAAGAATTGCATCGTTTACAACTCTTCCGGCAGGGAAATATGAGCTTAAGCTGGCGGCAGCAAGTCCGGATGGAACCTGGAACTGGGATGCGTTTAGCATACCAATTAGCGTCGCTCCGCCGCCATGGCGTAGCCCCTATGCTTACGCAGGTTATATCCTGTTCGCTGCAGCTATTATTGCGTACTACTTCTATCGTCAAGCTGGACTAGCGCGTATTTCAATGCAAAGACAGAGAGAACTAGAGCTTCGGGTGGAAGATCGCACCCGTGATTTACAGGAAGCCAGGAAAATCGCTGAGCAGGCCACCAGAGCGAAATCAGATTTTCTTGCGACAATGAGTCATGAGATCCGGACGCCCATGCATGGAATTATCGGCATGACAGAGCTGCTTCTTCACACAGACCTAAGCGGCCAGCAACAGCAATTCGCCAGTTCTGCGCGCAATAGCGGAGAATCACTCCTGAAGCTAATTAACAACATACTAGACTTCTCCAAAGCGGAAGCCTCTAAGGTTGAATTAGAACTGGTCGGCTTTAACCTCACCGAGCTTCTTGATGACATATGCTATCTGCAGGCAGAGCCAGCAAGTCGAAAAGGCCTAACGCTAAATAATATTTGCCACCCAAAAACGCCAGACGCATTGATAGGAGACCCGACAAAGATTCGACAGATCGTCATGAACCTTATCAGCAATTCGATAAAATTTTCTGCCGAAGGAAACATCAATATTAGCGTCGAACCGATATCCAGCCAATCAAAACAAGAGCATGTGGTTTTAGAGATCTGTGTAGAGGACAATGGCATAGGCATGAATGAAGAGACACAGCAACGTGTTTTCGAGCCATTCGTTCAGGCCGATGCGAGCACCACCCGTCAGTATGGAGGGACTGGGTTGGGGCTTACTATTTCGCGTAACTATATAGAGGTTATGGGGGGTGACATTACAATTCAGTCAGCCATAAGCAAAGGAACAAAAATAGTCTTGTCTATCCCAATGGAACTCGGTCCTTCCAGTGATCAGTCTAAAACAGAGGTCTTAGCGTTTACTGCAAAAATATTCGCCGAAAACACTGCCACCTATAATATGGTTTCAAGTCACCTGACCCGACAGGGCGTCAGCTCTTCACCGATTTTTGAAGAAGAGCTAGCCTCTCCGCTGAACTGGGAAAATATTATTCTAATCATAGATTATGACAGCGATCGATTTACAACTGAGCTCAACAGAAAACTGAACAACATAAATTCGTTAGCTCGCATTGTGTTAACCCCATTAAATAGAAATACTCCACCGAGCATATTTTCTAACTGGGCAACCCTCACCAAACCAGTTACCTCTATTGCCCTTCGCGAATCCCTCGCGGGAATTTTAGATCATACTGAACCGACCAGAGAAAACGAACATACAACAACAAAGACACCGAGCCTTCAAAAAATCCGAATTCTCGTCGCCGAAGATCTTCCAACCAATCAAGTTATTGTCGCTGAAATGCTGCAATTGCTAGGCCACGAAGTCGAAATCGCAGAGAACGGAAGGGTCGCGATAGCAAAGTATTTGTCAGGAGATTTTTCTTTCATTTTTATGGACTGTCAAATGCCCATCATGGACGGGTATGAGGCCACAAAACAAATTCGAAAGATTGAACTAAAACGAAACGATGTTTCAATACCTATTATTGCGTTAACAGCTGCTTCAGACAAAGAAAACAGAGACCGATGTAGTAACGCAGGAATGAATGGCTATCTCACTAAGCCGTTCTCCCTCTCCAACATTCAAAGATCAATTGAGTCTCATTTGAAAGCGCCCTTTCTGGACCAGCCTGGGCTTAATCCGGCTGATGTAAGCGGCTCACAGACGCCAAAAAAGAATGCTGACGATTCTATTGAATTGAAAATAGTCAATCTAAAGGCTATAGAGAATATAAGGGACCTTGAACGACAGACCGGAAAGCTGTTACTTCCATCAATCTTCTCAGGTTATGTTGCCCAAATGGAAGAAAAGCTTACAGAACTTAGAGGGGATATATTACACGCGGAAGGGACACAAATTTATCGCACAGCACACGCCATTAGGTCTATGAGCACTAACGTAGGAGCAGAGAGAGTAAGCATCATCAGCTCTCAAATCGAGAAAAAATCTAAAGCTAACGAGTTCATCGGCCTCACAGAGGCTGCCGTTGAACTCACGAAGGCCTACCAAGACTTTATCGAGGAATTTGACAGCAACGTCCTAAAAACCAGCTAAACTGTAATTATCCATCGGGAATATTATCGATCGAAGTTGATCTGCAGAAACCCACTGGAGAAAAACATGCTGACGAGGCGTTATTACTGTTCATTAGCCAGGGCGCTACAAGCTCAGAACGCAGTGTGATGACAATGCGACTAGGCAAACACCGTCTAATATCGCATTTTCCCTATATCTTTGCCGCACTACTCACCATCAGCCTTGTCGATCACGTTTATGCAGCGCAGCCTAGGCTATCAAGGTCAGGCCTCTCCAGTCTGCTTCAACAGCCCAGCGTAACAGCCATCCATCGCGATAGAGAAGGCATCCTCTGGATTGGCACGCAGCAGGGGCTTCACCGGTTTGATGGTGCCACGGTCACGGTCTTTAATGCCAATGCGGAGAAACGTCGCTGGATCCCTGACTCGGAGATAAAGGATATTACTGACGACACCGACGGCAACGTCTTAGTTGCAACGGCCAGTGGAGTTGTTTTGACATGGAATCGACAAGCGGAGAAATTTGATTCACTTAGTCCTTTCGAAAACCGCGATAACACTAGGCTGGTCCGTCTAGTTGTTGCCAGCAGTGGCGATATCTGGGTGCTTACCAAGCGTGGACTGACTCTCTATGATCCGAGATTTAACAACACTGCTGAGTGGGTTAACCAGCCCAGGTTGATTGAAATAGTCGGCAGACCACAAGCCATTGTAGAAGATGAGCTAGGAAATATTTGGGTCGGAGGGACTCTGGGCCTTGCAATCATTGATCTTCGATTACAAGCCATTTCATCCTTTAACCTGTCAGATGTTGGCCTATCGAAGAATTCAAGCATAACGGCTCTTGCAAAAAATGACAGCATCCTGATTATTGGCACTAGCACAGGCGATCTAGCAGTATCAGACCCCGATACAAAGGAACCGCAGGTCAACATATTAGTTAGCGAAAACGATATAGGCTATATATCGGCTCTCCTGATGCACGAAGACCTCTTACTCATTGGCTCTGATCGCGGGATCTTTGCCTCAGATAGCCATCTGGCGTTTTTAGAGAACTTAGGCGCCACGGCCACAGGGCCATCAAACCATGAAATCTCTTGCCTCGCTCAAGATGGAAAGTCCGTATTGGTGGGGACAATCAATGGTCTGGACACATTGTCTTTTTCTCCATTTGAGTTGTTCGATTTTAACAACAGCGGCATAGATAATGATGTGCTCGCGTTTGAGCAGGACCGCAGAGGTCGCATTTGGGTCGGCACATACTCCGGCCTGTACTTCTTTGATCAATCTGAAAACAGCCATTCGCGATTTGAACTAGCCACGAATACGTATGCCCTGGAAAACAAAAGAATTGGCACAATATCGGCAAAGAACGATGATCTCTGGCTAGGTCTTCTTCAAAATGGTGCGCAAGTGGTCGACAGTACGACCGGGAATTACTGGACGCCAAAAATAAATCACTCTAGTGAAATGACCATAACAAAAATATTGCTAGGCATCGATGAAGAACAAACATGGATCGCAAGCTACAATCATGGTTTATTCCTCGTCACTTCTGAGGGAACTCATTCCTATCTAGAAAACCAATCCCTACCAGAGAAATCTATCACAGGATTATTTCGATCAAAGGCGGGGATATTGCTCGCGGTTTCTGAGGCAAAAATTTACCTTTATGACCCTGCTAATGATCAGTTTGTTGAACAACTATTTGAGTTCCCACTAGAGAGAGTTCGCCCAGTTATATATTCCTTTGGTCAAGCTGAAAACCATGACATCTGGATTGGGACCAAGGATCATGGGCTCTTTCTCTGGCGAGAAATTCATCAAATCGAAAATAAATTTCATGTGACACGGGCAAGAGGAGGCGTAGGCTTAGCGACCTCAACCATATATGGCATAGAAATTGATTCGCAAGGTAATCTATGGTGCTCGACCCAGAACGGAGTTATCAAACTTGACCCTGAAGGCCAGTTGATAAAAAGATTTACCAAGGCTGACGGATTGCAGGGTAATGATTTTTCATTGGGTGCGTCCTTCACAGACCGAGACGGCCGCATCTACTTCGGTGGCGTAAACGGATACAACAGATTTAACCCACGTGAAGTCGTGATAGACACCTCAGTTTCGCCAATGAGACTGACTGATATTAGTCTTCCAGGTAAGGCCAGGGCAAGCCTAGGTTCCGTCTCCGATCTTACGTCACTAATACTGACTCACAGCGATCGCTTCGTTACATTCCAATTTAGCGTTCTGGACTTTATTGATCCCCAGAGAAATCAATTTCGCTATATACTCGAGAATTTTGATGCTGACTGGATCAATAGTGGAAGCAGGAATACAGCTACTTATACAAACCTCCCAGCAGGCGAATACATCCTGCGTATTCAAGGCGCAAACTCAGCGGGAACCTGGAATCGCGAAGGCATCACTCTCAATATCCGCGTACTGCCAGCGCTCTGGGCTCGCTGGTGGGCGAACTGTATCTACACTATCTTAACGGTGTTTCTTATTTGGGGGCTACATCGTATCTACCAGAGCTATGCAACCACAAGGTGGTCAAAAGAGATCGCAAAGGAGATGCTTGAATCTCAGAACAGGTCCCACGACGAGATGCAGGAGCAACTCGAACTACAAGACGAGCTAATTCAATCTGCGTATCAGCATAGCCAGACACTATTATCTTTGATGAATGACTGCATATCGTATCAAGTCAACGGCATTCCGATCGAGGTACAACAGGACTTTTCGCAGGGCAGCTCTAAGCGAGTAGCTGCGTTATCGATTTTGGAACATTGTCTCTATTATCAAGCGGGAGGCCCTGTCGCAAATCTTAAAAAATACACTGACTCTACTCTGATAAAACTGTTGGAAAATTCATCCGTGAGCGCAGAGGCTATTATCAGTATAAATGACGTTTCCTCCACGCCACTTTTCGCAGAGCTGGCATCACCATTATCCATCATAATCTATGAACTTCTGGAAAACTGCATTCAACATGCCTTTGAATCTGGTTCACTGACGAACTATATTCACATAACTATGATATCAAAACTCATTGAGAGGCCATCAACTTGGAACCTTAAATTATCGGTGTGCGACAGCGGCATTCGTGAAAGAGTCAATATCGAACGCTTTTCAGACGGACATTCTGGTATCGCTATCGTACAATCAATAGTGAAAAAACTGGGGGGTTATGTCACGTTCTCGCGCGAGACCGGCACTGTAATTTCGCTACAATTCTTTAATTCTGGGCACCAAGAATACTGAGCCAAAATAACAGGCTCACGCTAGCCGGCCTATTCGCTGTAATGATAGATTGTCCAAGCTTGAAAAGTTATCTATCCTATTGCCATTACGTGCCGGTTGTAGGAGTTTTCTTGAGATTAAAATTGGGCAGAAAATAGTGCAGAAAAACGAAATTCGGTTCCGATCCTTCGGAAAAGCGTGCCGTATCGCTATAGGGGGTAGCCATGACGGAGACTATGATCTGCTGGCTCTCTGTCAGGAGGAGCTGGCCAGGCTCGAAGAAAAGTTCAGCACGCACCTGCCAAGCAGTATTCCCAGTCAGATCAATCAAAGTAGCGGCACGGGGGCCTACATCCCACTGGATGCCGAGGCTCTCAGCCTATTTCATTATGTGGATGCACTCTGGGACGAGAGTAAGCATATCTTTGATCCCACCACACGAATCATCAGCGATTGCTATGACAGTAGTGGCAAACTGCTTGCTTCTCAGGATCAGCTTGGGAAGATACTTAAGCTGGTTGGCTGGCGTGATCTCGAAATCACGTCCAAAGGCGCGCATTTAGCCAACGCCGGTATGCTGATTGATTTAAACAGCTGTGTTCAGCCGTATGCTCTCGATTCGCTGCGAAAAATTCTGCTCAAGTACGGTGTCGAGAATGCGCTAATCGAAATGGACCAAGACGTCGTGACCATTGGCAAGCAACCCGATGGCGCTAATTGGCTGGTCGGGGTCCGCGTCCCACAGGGCTCTAGCGCAGCAATAGTACGACTCAAGCTAAACCATAAGGGCTTCGCCTTGCGTGGTGATTTTGAACAAATAACACTGCACAACGGAGAACGCTTCGGGCGCGCCCTGAGCCCCGTGGATGGGCAAGCGATACCAGGCCTGCTCAGTGTTATTGTCATCGCCGAGAACTGTCTGACCGCCTGCAGTGCCGCCAGTATAGCGCGCCTAAAAACCGAAGCTACCGGCCTAAAATGGCTGGAAGCATTGGGATTACCCTGGATGGCAGTAGATCGACAACTGAAGTGCCACGGACCTTTGGCTCGAAAGGCCTAATGGCCAGTAAATAGGGGGCTGCGCTTTTCACGTTTGGCCGTAAAACCCTCCTGGAGATCTTGTGATTCCAAGCACATCCTCGACAGCTCCAGTGCGACTTCAGGGTCAACGGCACCGTCAGCAGCCAGCCCGATAATGTGCTTCATTGACTGCACAGCCAAAGGTGCGAGGCCGGCGAGATGCCCAGCAAAGTCATTCGCAAACTCATCGAGATTACGTGGCGGCACCAGATGGTCCAAAAAACCAATCTCTAATAGGGCGTTGGCATCGAACTCTTCAGAAGCAACCAATATCCGCTTCGTTAACCTCACGCCGAGACAGCGAATAAAATGATGTATACCGGCCAATGGATAGCAAAGACCAATCGCGGCAGCAGGTACTCTCATCCGACTCCCCTCTACCCCAATACGGAAATCACAGCTCATAGCTAGCTCTGCCCCGCCCCCGAAGACATCACCATTCATCGCGCAGACGGTAGGAATTGACAAGTCGGCCAGTTGGCACGTCATCTTTTGAAAAGCGTCATCACTGATCTGGCCGCCACTTAATTCCTGCAAAGACGCACCGGCGCAAAATGTTTTTGTCCCCGCGCCGGATACCATTAATACCCGCACTACCTTGTCAGCGGCCACCTCAGTCAAGCGGTCCTGGATACCGTTCAACTGCTCACGACCCAGCGAATTATGTCGTTGTGGGTTATTGAGTACCAAGCGGCCTATATGGCCAGTACGACTGTACAAAATTGTATCTGTCATTGGATTGTCACCGCTGATTAAAGGCGATAGTCTGGCACAGCTTTACAATGCCCGCCACCATCACTCTGAGACTGGAGCACGGGCTTCAGGAGCGATAATAGAGAGTATAATATGGCAATCGACGCGATGAAAAAACGCTGTGCATGGTGCGGCGATGACCCACTCTATGTTGCCTATCACGATACAGAGTGGGGGGTTCCAAAGCACGATGATCCCACTCTGTTCGAATTTCTGGTTCTAGAAGGGGCCCAGGCCGGTCTCTCTTGGATTACCATACTACGCAAGCGGAATGGCTACCGTGAACTGTTCGACCACTTCGATGCCGACAGAGTCGCCCATTACAGTGATGCAGAGCTGGATGAACGGTTACAAAATCCGAAAATAGTCCGCAACCGGCTCAAGGTGTACGGCGCGCGAAAGAACGCGCGAGCCTTTTTAGACGTGCAGCAGGAATGGGGGAGTTTTTCTGACTATATATGGGACTTCGTCGACGGCCAAGCCATACAGAACAATTGGAGCTCTATGCGCGATGTTCCTCCGACCAGCGACATTTCTAACCAGCTGAGCAAAGACATGAAAAAACGGGGTTTCACTTTCGTCGGACCGATCATCATGTATGCGTATATGCAAGCCACTGGTATGGTAAATGATCATACACAAGACTGTTTTCGTCACACTGAGTGTCTGGGCATGACATAGCTGCTTAACTCAGCCTTGAGATGGTAGAATATAGCCTCAGTTGACGAGTGCATCACGTGTCCGCTTCCCCACCCAATAAGCCAACCTCGACAAACCGGTC
The DNA here is from genome assembly GCF_047729875.1 of Halioglobus sp. Uisw_031. Lineage (NCBI taxonomy): Bacteria > Pseudomonadati > Pseudomonadota > Gammaproteobacteria > Cellvibrionales > Halieaceae > Halioglobus > Halioglobus sp. Uisw_031. Next base: position 2,756,980 of record NZ_CP159826.1, read on the forward strand.
CGTCTGGCGTCTGGCATGGCCCAATATTCTCTCTAACTTACTGTTCACTACGGTGGGTTTACTGCACATTAAAATAGTGGCCCAGTTGGGTACGACCTCCGTCGCAGCCGTAACGACCGGTCACCGCGTATTCTTTCTGATCCAGGCGATTTTAATGGGTGTATCGGTGGCCAGCACCGCCATGGTTGCGCGTAGCTGGGGGGCACAGCAGGCCAAGCAGGCCGAGATTGTCACGTGGACATCCATTGTGATATCTGTGGCACTGGCGGCTGTGCTGAGTATACCGATACTTCTGGCGCCAGAGGCTATCGCAGGAATCTTCGGTCTGGACGAGGAGACGACTGCTCTTGCGGCCAGCTTCATCTTCTGGCTGGGCTTATTCAACGTTTTTTCTGCCATCAGCATGATGCTCAGCACCGCGCTTCGGGCGACGGGCAACGTCATCACGCCCCTGTGGTTTCTACTGTTCAGTTCTATCTTCAATGTAACCTTTGCTTACCTGTTGGCATTTGGCATCGGCCCTCTGCCCAAACTCGGAGTGACTGGCGTCTCCCTCGGCGGGAGTTTTGGCGCCTCAATCATTACCATGATCTTCTTTTTTGCTTGGTGGCGCGGTCATTTTAATCTAAAGCCGACAAAACGAAAAAGTATCGATTGGGCAACGTCAAAACAGATGATTAAGATCGGCTTACCCCCGGTTGCGGAACAAGGCATAGTGCAATTGGCATTTCTCGCTTTCTTTGCCATCGTCGCACATTACGGAACCGCGGCTTACGCCTCTTACGGTATTGGTATTACCCTTGTGGCATTCCCGATTGTCATAGGGTTCGGCTTCGGCATTGCCACTGCCACTCTTGTGGGTCAGCAAATGGGCGCGGGGGAACCAGACCTGGCCGTACTGGCTGTCGCTCGTTCGCTGCGCATGGCACTGGCATCAATGATTCTATTATCCATTTTGCTAGCGACGTTCGCAGAAGAACTGGCAAGCTTCATGATCGATGACCCTGAGGTTATTGAGCTGACGGTAGTATTTATGTACCTCATCGCTCTGGCCCAACCGCTGATGGCTTGTGAGTTCACTCTAGGGGGAGCCTTACGGGGGGCAGGCGATACCAGATTTCCACTGATTGCGACCTTTTGCGGTATTATCTTTGGACGCCTAATTCCGGCGCTGACCTTCATGTGGCTCGAGTTTTCTGTTTACTGGATATTCTCAGTAATGGTTCTAGACTACGCCATCAAGGCTAGTTTACTGTCTTATCGTTATCGCTCTCGCAAGTGGCTTGATATAAAAATGGACTTGGCAGCCTAGCAAACTTCCCACACTGGTGTAGACAGAGCCCAAAATAATACTTAGAGTTGGAATTATAGAATTAGCAGTAGGTCTATCGCCCCACCTTGCCGGAACACTCGAATGAAAGCAGACATACTTGCCGCTAACAGCGGCAGCGCTTCACCGTTTAATCGCAGTGTCCAGCACGATGCGAAGCGCATCGCGATTCTGTCGCAAGCGGCGAGGCTATTCAATTACAAAGGCTCGCGTGCCACCACGTTACATGATATTGCAGACAGCCTAGGTTTAACCAAAACAAGCCTGTACTACTATGTAAAAAACAAGGAAGACCTTATTTACCAATGCTACATGGGAGCTCTCGAACTTCATCACAGAGACTTGGATGAGATCGAGAAACGCCACGCGGGGGCAATGGAGCGCATATCGGGCTATTTCCTTCAACATTTCGAAAACTGGCTTGCAGCTCAAGAAGGTAGAGCACCTCATATCGCCGCCCTACTAGAAATTGCCGCTCTGAAGGGGACCCAGCGCAAACACGTCGAGGCCAGCTACATTGGTCTGTTCAAACGCCTACGAGAGTATATCCGCCAAGGTGTCGCCGAGGGTTCCATCGGGGCCTGTGAACCCACATCCACCACGCGCGCCATAGTGGGCTCCGTAGATTGGACGTTTTCCTGGCTACACAGTATTCCTAGAGAAAAGGTGAGGACCACCGCCAACGAGGCACTGGACATTATTACCAACGGCATATGTGCCGGTGAGGCGCCCCACTCTCCTGCCAAACTTTTTCACGAAAGCAAAGAATCAGTGTATCCAGAGGACTTCAACCGTGTGGAGAAAAATCGCCTGAAGCAGGAGGCATTCTTTAAAACAGGCACCCGATTCTTCAACACGCAGGGCTTTACCGGCACCTCCTTGGATGAGATTGCAGAGCACCTAAATGTGTCCAAAGGTGCGTTCTACCACCACATCAAAAACAAGGAAGATCTGCTGTTCCACTGTTATAACCTCTCTCTGGATATTATTGAGGGAATTCATGCGCAGTCCCCGCAATTTGCAGGCACGGGCTTGGAAAAAGCAGAGATGACATGCCGCCGTGTTTTTTATGTCCAAAATTCTGAAGAGGGACCTCTGATACGCTACAACACGATTACTGCGTTGCCGATGGAGCGCAGACGCCAGATACTCAAGCGTACCGATAAGAACAATGAAAATTTCGGAGCATTTTTAAACGACGGAATAGAAGACGGCAGTGTGCGCCCGATCAATACTTTAGTAGCGCAACATCTTATTACAGGCGCACGAAACGCTGCCATGGACATCAAGCGATGGCGCAGCGTTGACAGCATTGACGACGCCGCGATTGACTATTTTGATGTCTTTTTTAACGGCCTGCGACCGCGCAAAAACAGCTAACCGGCTAACCGGCTAACATTATGGAGTATATTTGTGGCAAGTGATCTAGATAAACTGCTCAAGTTTCTTGAGGTTGAGCAGATGGATAAGTATCTGTTTAGAGGGAACAGTCCTAAACGTCCATCGCGCGTGTTCGGAGGACAGGTGCTGGCACAGGCACTGAATGCAGCGATAAGGACCGTAGAGAAACGCTTTTTTGCCCACTCGATGCACGCCTATTTTCTGCGCCCAGGCGATCCCAAAAGGAAGATAATTTACGAAGTGGATCCAATTCGCGACGGCAAAAGCTTCACCACTAGGAATGTCATCGCCAGACAGGGCGGCATTGCCATCTTCAGTACGTCTATTTCGTTTCACATTGAAGAACCCGGCCTATCGCACCAGGTCGAGGCATTGCAAGTGCCACCGCCGGAGGAACTTGAATCTGACTTTGATCGCTGGTCTCGGTTAGCAAAAGAAAACCCCGGCGTCATAGAGCCGCCCTTAGTGCACCCCATCGAGCGCAAACATGTGCGGCCGCGAGACTACCTCAACCCCCAACCGCAGGAACCACAGCAGCAGATCTGGTTTCGCGCGCTAGGAGATCTCGGAGACGACTTGACCAGACATCAAACCTTACTGGCTTTTATCTCCGACTTTGGCTTGCTTGGTTCGGCGCTACTACCGCATCCCTACACCGGAATGAACACGGACATGCAAGCGGCGAGTCTTGATCACGCCCTGTGGTTTCATCAGCCTTTTAAAGCAGATGATTACTTGCTGTACTGCCTGGACAGCCCGATCGCGGCCGGGGCGCGGGGGTTTAGTCGGGGTTCGTTCTATACGCGCGATGGGACTCTAGTGGCCTCTACTGCTCAGGAGTCCTTGCAGCGTATACGCACACCTAATTAACAGTCGTCTCTATTTGATCTCCAAGAGCGAGCAGCTCTAAACTCGTACCGTTGTGGCGCAGTCGAGTAATAGAGCCATTAGCTGGCCAGACGCAAAGCGTTTCAGGCCGATCAAGCAGTTGTCCGACCACGGCATTTATGACCAAAAAATGGGTGAAGATTACTGCCGGCTGAGTTAACGCTAGAAGCCGCTGCAACGCCGCGGCCCGCCAAGCAATCAGTTCATCCCCCTGCTCCACCCACTGCTGTTGCATAAATTGACGCAGCCAGACCTGGCGCTCAGCTAGCGGCACAGGCGATGGTATTTCTCGAAACACATCCTCAATAATCACATCGCGCCGCAACGACTTGGCCAGAGGCACAGAGGTCTCAAGAGCACGCTGCAAGGGGCTACTCAACAATAATGTGTCACTGCCGACATGCTGTTGCAGGGCTACAGCGGCCTCTTCAGCTTGCTGCTGACCGAGATGACTGAGGCCGGGGTCAGGAGACTCGCCCCAACTTGCCGCCGCCTCCCCGTGCCTTATCAGGAATAGTTCCATAGCGTCTCTAGCGATGAATTAGCGATAGGAAATTAGCGCTTCGCCCTGTTGCTGACCTAGCACCTGCAGAAATGAGCTGTCATTATAATAAGACAGTGAAATTTTTGAGCGGCTGTAAAACAGCTGTGTCACTGAGCAGTTAAAGATAGGCTCATAAAGTTGATAGGTTTTTTCGCCATCTAGACCTAGTATCTGGGCAACAATAGTGGCTAACGTACCACCAGAGGTAAAAATACCGATGGTTTTACCTGCCCCCTGCTCTTGCATCACATCTGCCATGGCCTGACGGGCACCCCCGGAAAAATCTGCCCAACTTTGGAGGCGCGCATCATCACAGGCAGGAGAAACCCAGTAATTAAATACGGCTTCAATCACCTTCTGATAGTCCTTGCTCGAGCTCAAACCCTTATCCACCATCGCCTCAATCTTCGAGTCGAATTTTATCACCTCAGGCACGAGATATTTCAACTGCTGGTCATTTTGAATCTCATTGAAGCGAGCATCAATATGGTGAGGGACGTCTGCGGGCTGGCTGGCAATGGCTAATCGCGCTGTATTGCGCTGCCGCGAAAGGTCGCCACTGTAAACAGCATCGAAGTGTATACCTTGATCACTAAAATACTCACCTACCACCGCCGCCTGCCGACACCCTAAATCGGACAGTTTGTCGTAGTTTTCAGCACCGAAGGATGCCTGACCATGACGCACGAGATAAATAGTGGCCATCAGACACTCTCTGAAATAGTGTTGGGTTGACGATTAAAGCGAAACTCTCGTCGATAGGGAAAGAAGTCTTCGACGTATCCCGTGTGTATCTTGTCCTGTAAATCCGTCCAGAATGAAGCCTCATAAATATCACTGTGAAGCGTGTCAAACACTCTGCGCGCGCGCTGATTTCCGGAGAAAAACAGCGGAAATTCTTCTGGGAAAATATCGTTGGGGCCTACCGAATACCAGGGTGTGCTGGCCATCTCTTCCTCTTCCGTGCGAGGCTTGGGGAGGATACGGAAGTGGCAGTCTGTCAGCGGCACAATTTCATCGTAATCATAAAAGACTACTCGACCGTGTCGTGTCACGCCGAAATTTTTAAGGAGCATGTCCCCGGGAAAAATATTGGCGGCGGCCAACTGCTTGATGGCATTACCGTATTCATCCATCACCTCCTCTACCTGCTCGTCGGTGGCAGTGCGAAGATACAGGTTGAGCGGCGTCATGCGACGTTCTACGTACACATGTTTAATGATTAGGGCTTTGCCGTGTTCTTCGATCACAGAAGGCGCGACTTCACGCAACTCCTGCATCAATTCATCCGAAAAACGCTCGCGCGCAAATGCCAGATTAGTGAACTCCTGCGTATCCGCCATCCGGCCAGCACGATCCCATTTTTTCACCAGCGCGTATTTAGCCTTCACTTGTTCGCGGGTCATGTCCTTGGGAGGCGTGAACTTGTCCTTAATGATTTTGAAGACAAAGTCGTAGGATGGCAGGGTAAAGACACTCATCACCATGCCCTTAATCCCCGGGGCGACACTGAATTGGTCGTTGGTATTCGTCATATGCCTAAAAGCACAGCGATGGTAATAGGTTTTTCCATGCTTATTGTGCCCCATGGCACTGTAAATCTCGGAAATGGGTTTTGCCGGCATAAGCTTCTGGAGGAATAAAACATACTGAGCGGGCCTGCTTGCATCTACCAAGAAATAGGATCGAGTAAAACTAAACAGCACGCTGACCTTATCAGAACCAAATAGAATAGCGTCGACAAAAACTGCACCCCCCTGATTATGCAGAATGGGCAGAACAAAAGGCGTTGATCGATCACCAGACACTATACGCCCGACTATGTAGGCACCCTTGTTACGAAAAAAGTGATGTTCAAGGACCTGCATTTGGGTGTTTTCTGTCGCATCGAAACCTAGCTCCACACTATTAAGCATCGCCTCTTGAATACTTTCAATGTCCCGCTGCATATCTTCATAAGGGATCGCAAAAGCATAATCGTTGAGTAATGCTTGGAGAGCATCGGAGAGAGACCCTTCCAACGTGTAAGTGCGGTAAACCTTTTCCACATCCGCAGATGGCATATCGGCATTAGGCGAAAATACAAAAGCATATTCGTCACGAATCTTTCGGTGCTTCAATACTGCACAATAAACTGAATTAAAAAATGTTTCGGCTATTTCAAAGTTATTGTGCTCCACAATCAACTGCGCGTATATCGCGCGCGCTTCCCGCCAGAACTGAAAATCGCGAAGATCCTGCCCTGCGATCAGCTCCACGCACTGATATATTTGACGGGTTTTAGCTTTATAGAGATCGATGCGCTGGATTGATGATTGCTGTATTCCAGACCAGTCGGCATTCTCAAAGCGAGTTCGCGTCGCCAGTGTTATATTTTGGAACTCTGCGAAATAAGATTCGAATCCATTCAGTATGGTGCGCGCAAAGCGCTCTGCCGTATCCACGTGGGGTTATAAGAACCTCTATTGCTCGCAAGCCAACTTGCAAGATAGCAGAAACACCTGCGCATAGAACGCAGCCACTAATGAGGCGACTAACTGGCTCACAGCATTTCCTTTGCGAATAGCTCTAGGATCTGCGGGTTCGCGACACTCAACAGCATTGAACCCACTTCACCGCGTTTACCGGCTTCCTTCCAGGGCGCCAGTCGCTCAATGATTCTTCCGTGTGACCCTACCAGCGACACTTCGTCAATTAACGCATTCGGCACCAGAGCCTGAGCCTCGTCCTTTTTACCGCTCAGATACAAATCTTGTATCCGTGTGGCAACATCACCGTAACCAAGCCGCGTGGCATAGTCGTGGTAAAAATTCTTATTCTTAGCCCCCATGCCTCCAATATACAGCGCTAGCCACGGGCGCAGAGAATCAAAGGCCGCATTCAGATCGTCGTTTGCGGCAACCATAACAAAGGGTGCGACATCAAAATCTTTTAGACTCTTGCCATTCCCCGCTTTGGCGAACCCTTTGTCCAAATGCTCGCCTATGATGTCGTATTTTTGAGGATCCATCCAAACAGGGAACACGCCGTCGGCAACTTCACCCGCGCACGCGAGCCCTGCAGGCGTAATAGATGCTGTGTAAATAGGTATCTCAGGGCTGCTCTGCAAAATCGACTTCAAGGATTTACCGAGTCCAGTAGTGCCAGGCCCCTTATTGGGAAGCTGGTAAACCTGGCCATCAAATTCCACTGGGCCATCGCGCTCCATTATCTTACGCATGATCTGAATATATTCACGGGTGCGGGTGACGGGCTTGCCATAGGGAACACCATGCCAGCCCTCAACCACCTGCGGCCCGGAGGCACCCAGACCTGAAATAAACCGACCGCCTGACAGCTGGTGCAGCGACATTGATGTCATCGCACACATCGCCGGAGATCGAGCGGGCATCTGCATAATTGCCGTTCCCACCCTGATTTTTTTGGTCTGCGCTAATATCCAGGTGGCAGTGGACACAGCGTCATTACCGTAAGCCTCCGCTGTCCACACAGAATCAAAGCCCATCGATTCCGCCTGATGTATCAGTTCCATTGGTATATGAATTTGTTTGCCGGAATAGCCCAGCAGAAAGCCCAGTTTCATAGATAATCTCCAATAATAGCCATGCTTGGCTAGCCTTAAATTAGTGTGGTCATTTAACCATCGAAAACAACAGCGAATTGTGCCTCATAGCAGCCGTCATTGCCAAAACGTGCTTCGCGCTGCCGACCAAAAACACGGTGAATCATTTGGCTCGGCACACTGTATCCGCAATGAAAGTCTTAATGCAACAGACTGTAGAGCTTCCGCTGGTACTCTACAGCCAACGGGTCACCTTTGCCCAGTGATGCAATCGACTCCAACAGCATGCGTTTTGCTGCTCCGTCGCCATGATTAAGGTCTTTACGCAGTATGCTGACAAAATGTTCCATGCCATCACGAAACAGCCCAGTGTCTATGTATTGCACACCTAACTGGTAGCAGACATCAAGGTCATCCGGGTTAGTGGCTAGCTGCTGCTCCAACGCCTCAATCTCGGGCGACTTTGCGGCCTCTCGCTTGATGTCTAGCTGCGCTTGCAGTTGCTCGTAGGCCGCGTCCTGATCTGCCTTACGCACACCCTTTAATAATGCTTCTGCCTCATCCAATCGCAGGCTTTCGATCAAGGCATGGGCGTACGTCATAGTAATATCATGACTCTGCTGAGAGTCAGTCCATGCCTGACGCAGCGGCATAAGAGCCTCGTTAAACTCTCCTCTTTCCATCGCCTCCAACCCAGTTTGCACCAGTGCATCCCAAGGCTTGGGCAGATACTTCGCCAACATTTCTCTAATAAACGATTCCGTTTGAGCCCCGGAAAAACCGTCTACGGGCTGACCGCCCTGTATCACCATCACCGTGGGCAGGTTGCGCACACCTAATTGCTGAGCGATATCCTGCTGCTCATCTGCATTCACCTTAGCCAGCAAGAAAGCACCTTGATATTCCGTGGCGATTTTTTCCAGCAGGGGCATTAACACTTTACAGGGTTCGCACCACTCGGCCCAAAAATCTACCACTACCGGGCGTTTATGGGATTCTTCGATGAGGAGCGCAGAGGCGTTGGTTTCATCTATATTAACTATGTAATCGGTCACTTGCTCTCCTTGTGAATGTTCGATTATACCTTTTGGCTTCGCTAAATTAACGCGCTTAAAAGCACTGGCAGCCAAGTGTGGGTCGTGCGGGTCGTCTCGGGTGTGTCTCTCTGCTAGAGGCCCAGTACATCCTGCATATCGTAAAAACCTGAATTCTGCCCTACCAACCAGCCAGCAGCGCGCACGGCTCCACGAGCAAAGGACATACGACTGGAAGCCTTATGGGTAATTTCTACACGCTCGCCATCGGCCGCAAAGGTGACGGTGTGGTCGCCCACAATATCGCCAGCGCGCACGGTGGCAAAGCCAATGGTATTGCGATCACGCGCGCCGGTCTGGCCTTCACGTCCGTACACCGCAACAGTGTCCAAATCACGACCCAGCGCATCGGCCACCACCTTGCCCATACTGAGCGCAGTGCCGGAAGGCGCATCGATTTTGTGCCGATGATGTGCCTCATACACTTCAATATCGACGTCGTCGCCCAGCACTCGGGCCGCCATATCCAGTAGCTTGAAACACACATTAACGCCCGTGCTAAAGTTGGACGCCTTACAGATTGGCACAAGGCTCGCGGCCTGCTCAATATCGCCCTGCTGCTCGGGTGTAAATCCGGTGGTGCCAATCACCATGGCAACGCCGCTGGTACTGCACAGGGCGAGATTAACCATCGTTGCATCGGGCACTGAAAAATCAATTAACACGTCAATATCACCGATCACGTCTGCCAGTGAACTGACAACGGCTACGCCGTTTTTTTCCTGCCCGGACAACTCACCCGAATCCGCACCAACCAGCGTATTTTCGGGACGCTCGATGGCCGCAGTCAATACCATACCATCAGCCTGCCCAATCGCTTCAATCAGGGTCCGGCCCATGCGCCCTGCGGCGCCCGTAATACCAATCCGTGTTGTCATGTTTTCATATCATCAAAAAAGCTCTTCACGCCTTCGAACCAGCTCGTCTGTCGAGGAGATTGATTTTGTCCACCCTCTCCCAGGCTACCGCGTAGTTGCTCCAGCAATGCTTTTTGCTCCTTATTGAGTTTAACCGGTGTCTCGATCACCGCACGGCATAGTAGGTCGCCCACGCCGCCGCCCCGCACGGGTTTTACGCCCTTGCCCCGCAGACGAAACAGTTTACCGGTCTGCGTCTCAGCCGGTATCTTCAATTTAACCCGACCTTCAAGTGTGGGCACCTCTAAATCGCCACCCAGCGCGGCCTCCACAAAGGTAATGGGTACCTCACAATACAGATTTTTCCCATCGCGCTCAAAGATATGGTGCTGCCTAACTGACATCTGAACAAACAGATCGCCTGAGGGCCCCCCTTCTGGTCCTGCCTCTCCTTCACCCGACAAACGAATGCGGTCACCGGTATCGACACCCGGCGGCACCTTGACTGACAGCGTTTTGGTTTTCTCCATCCTGCCCTGGCCACGGCAAGTACCACAAGGGTCAGAAATAGTTTTGCCGCGCCCTCGGCAACTCGGGCAGGCCTGCTGCACCTGAAAAGGACCTTGCTGCATGCGCACCTGACCGACGCCACCGCAGGTAGAACAGTTAGCAGGAGAACTGCCTTTTTTCGCACCAGAGCCTTCACAGGTATCACAGGCACTCAGACTGGGTACGCGGATTTCAACCGTAGTGCCATTGACCGCATTCTCCAAAGAAATATCCAGAGTGTAACGTAAATCAGACCCACGCTGAGGACCACCTCGACCACGCCCTCCGCCGCCACCACCGAAAATATCACCGAACACATCGCCAAAAACGTCGCTGAAATTACCACCGCCGAAGCCACCACCGCCGCCACCCGAATCAACGCCGGCATGGCCATACTGGTCGTACGCAGCCCGCTTCTGGGCGTCCATAAGGATTTCATAGGCCTCGCTGGCTTCCTTGAATTTTTCCTCTGCGGCAGGGTCGTCAGGATTTCGGTCTGGATGATGCTTCATCGCTTCTCGACGATAAGCCTTCTTGATATCCTTTTCGTCGGCACTTTTGCTGACGCCCAACACCTCATAGCAATCACGTTTTGACATAAACTCTTATGGCTCTTTTACAGCTCTTCCTGAAATGACTACGCGGGCACTGATGTCCCGCGTAGTCTTAGTGTTGTCACGCAATGGACTCATCGTCCATCACGCGGGCAAAGGACACCAGCTTTTAGTTTTTGTCGTCCTTCACTTCCTCGAACTCTGCATCGACTGCATCGACGGCATCGTCGCTTGCAGCAGATTCCGCCTGATCACCGCCACTGGCGGCCTCCTCAGACTGCGCAGCGTACATCTTTTGCGCCACCGACCCGGTCACTTCAGTGAGCTTGGCAGCCGCTGCATCGATAGCGTCTTTGTCATCCGCCTTTAGCGCTTCTTCTGCCTCAGCAATGGCAGCGTCAATAGCAGCCTTCTCCTCATCATTGGCATGCTCACCGGCTTCCTCGACCGTCTTTCGTGCAGCATGCACCAGTCCGTCGCAGGCATTGCGCGAATCCACCAATTCAGCAAACTGCGCATCGGTCTCAGCGTTGGCCTCGGCATCGGCTATCATATTTTCGATATCGTCGTCACTCAAACCGCCCGATGCTGTGATTCGAATAGACTGCTCTTTGCCCGTGGCCTTGTCTTTCGCCGACACCTGCAGAATACCATTGGCATCCAGATCGAAAGTCACCTCGATCTGAGGCGTGCCGCGCCGTGCTGGGGGGATGTCGGCCAGATCGAAGCGGCCCAGTGATTTGTTCCCCGTAGCCTGCTTCCGCTCACCCTGCACGACGTGAATCGTTACCGCTGACTGGTTGTCATCCGCAGTAGAGAAGATTTGCGATTTCTTAGTAGGAATTGTGGTGTTCTTCTCAATCAACGGTGTCGCCACACCGCCCATGGTCTCAATACCCAATGTCAGCGGTGTGACATCCAGCAGTAACACGTCTTTCACGTCACCCGACAATACTGCACCCTGAATTGAGGCACCCACGGCCACGGCCTCGTCCGGATTCACATCCTTACGCGGCTCCTTACCAAAGTAATCCGCCACGACTTTTTGCACCATCGGCATACGGGTCTGCCCACCGACCAAGATAATTTCATTCACTTCGCTGGGATTTAGGCCCGCGTCTTTCAATGCCTGCTTTACCGGTTCCATAGACCGCGTCACCAGGTCTTCCACCAGCGATTCCAGTTTAGCGCGGCTCAATTTTACCACCATGTGCTTAGGCCCAGATGCATCAGCGGTGATATAGGGCAGATTGACCTCTGTTTGCTGGGCGCTGGATAGCTCTATCTTAGCCTTCTCAGCAGCTTCCTTAAGGCGCTGCAGAGCCAGCGGATCGCTATGCAAGTCTATGCCACTCTCTTTCTTGAACTGTGCAGTGAGATATTCGATAAGCCGCATGTCAAAGTCTTCACCGCCGAGGAACGTATCACCGTTGGTGGACAACACCTCGAACTGGTGCTCGCCATCGACTTCGGCAATCTCGATAATGGAGATATCAAAAGTACCGCCACCCAGGTCGTAAACCGCGATAGTGTGATCGCCTTTGCCCTGATCCATACCATACGCCAACGCTGCTGCCGTCGGTTCGTTGATAATGCGCTTCACATCTAGCCCGGCAATTTTTCCGGCGTCCTTTGTCGCCTGCCGCTGCGAATCATTAAAATAGGCAGGTACAGTAATCACTGCCTCAGTGACCGGCTCGCCAAGGTAGTCCTCAGCCGTCTTTTTCATCTTGCGCAGAATTTCAGCAGCCACCTGCGGCGGTGCCATTTTATCGTCTTTTACCTGCACCCAGGCATCGCCATTATCCGACCCAATGATTTTGTACGGCACCATGGAGATGTCTTTCTGAACCACATCGTCCTTGAACTTACGACCGATCAAGCGCTTGACCGCGAACAGCGTGTTTTGCGGATTGGTAACAGCCTGACGTTTGGCACTCTGGCCAACCAGGATTTCACCTTCATCTGTATAACCGACCACAGAGGGAGTCGTGCGATCACCTTCAGCATTTTCGATAACCTTAGGTTTACCACCCTCCATAACGGACACGCAGGAGTTGGTGGTACCGAGGTCAATTCCAATTATCTTACCCATTGTCTGTCTCCAGTTTGTTGTCGCGGGTTTACCCGCTGCTATCAATTACGTTGTGTTATATATTGGCCCTGATTGACTGATTTCAAGGGCTAGGTACCCACTGCACACCCCAAAATGACCCCAAAAGAGTCCAAAAAGCTGTCTATTCGCTCAAATTAGTTTCCCGCTGGACTTTTACTGACCATCACCATCGCAGGGCGCACAAGCCGTCCGTTAAGGGTGTAGCCCTTTTGCATCACCGCGATCACCGTGTTGGGTTCTACGTCACCGTTCTCCACCATGCTCATGGCCTGATGCAGCTGGGGGTCAAACGGTTCTCCGGCGGGGTCTACCGTCACAATATGGAATTTTTTCAGCGCATCGTGGAAGCTTTTGAGCGTCAGCTCCACCCCCTCAGCGATGGGCTTGACGATGTCATTGTCGCCCACGGCCGCTTCCAGAGCCCGTTCGAGGTTATCCACAACCGGCAACAATTCGCCACAAAAACGCTCCAGCGCAAACTTGCGCGCCTTTTCCACGTCCTGCTCCGCTCTTCTTGTGACATTCTGAGAGTCTGCCTGAGCTCGTAGAACCGCATCCCTTGCAATAGCCAGCTCCTCTTCGAGCCTCTCTATCTGCTCTTCCGCAGACAATATCTCCCCGCTTGGGCCATCGTCTGCAGTCTCAGGCGCTGCTGCGCTGTCTGCTGCGCTATCTACGACGCCATCAAGCGGCTCATCGCTCCCTGGCTGATTTGGGTCTTGTTTCGCCACGCTGGCACTCCCTGTAAAGTGATGACTACTGATGCGCCACTCTGTGGAGCCGCACAATCGGAAATCGTTAACGGGATATGGGGCCAGCCGCAGCCATTTCAAGGTTTGCCGCGCGGAATTTGTAAGAATTGATAGGCACGTAATTGCCAGCCGAGGGGTGAATGTCGCTAGCTTGAAAGCGCCGAACTGAGCATCCGGGCAGTGACATCGACAATAGGGATAACGCGGGCATACTCCATGCGTTTGGGACCGATAACTCCCAGCACGCCTAGTGTCCGGAAACCATCATTATAGGGGGCAGTGACCACACTGTAGTTACCAAATACGTCGTATCCGGCCTCCTCACCGATAAAGATCTGCACACCCTCGGCACGAGTGCTGCGCTCCAGCAGGTGCAGCAAATCCTTTTTTTGTTCAAAGGACTCAAATAGATCACGCAACGTAGGCATTTCCTCAGCGGTGGCGCTGCCGAGAAGCCGAGATTCGCCGACCATCATACACTCCTCGCCATCACCCTCCTGATCCAGCGCTTTGCTGGCCAAATCGAGCGAATCTTCCAGGTAACTGTCTATCTGACTACGGGCCTCGCGCATTTCACGCAATATCCGCTCCTTCACCTGATTCAGGGCCTGGCCGGCGTAGCGCTGGTTCACCATGGCCGCCGCGTCACGCAGCTGTGCCTCCGTGAAGGGCCGCTGGGTATGGATAATACGGTTTTGCACCTCTCGCTCATTGACGACGAGAATCACCAGTACCCGATTGCCAGAAAGGGGCAAAAACTCCACCTGGCGCAGTTGATTCGCCTCCTGACGAGGCACGGTGACCAGACCCGCTTGGGCGGTAATGTTGGACAACAGCGAGGAGGCAGCCTGCACCAGTTCTGTGGCGGACTTGTCAGGATTGAGTTCAGCGCGCAGCGCGGACACAGCATCGTCTTCCGGAGCTTGAATCTGTAAAAGGGTATCCACGAATAAGCGGTAACCTAAAGCCGTCGGCACCCGGCCCGCCGAGGTATGGGGCGAGTGCAAATAGCCCCGCTCCTCCAAATCAGACATCACATTGCGGATAGTCGCCGCACTGACAGGCAGACCGGCCACTTTGAGCAAGGTACTGGATCCAACCGGCTGACCATCTTGAATATGATGTTCAACTAATGTCTTTAACAGAATGCTAGCGCGTTCTGAAATCACTCCTGCCGCCATAAGTTACAACCCAAAATGACACACCTACATGTTTATCACAGGAGGCAGAAATTACAAAGACATACACGCAACATATATCGTGTCCCATTGCTATTTAAGTGGCTACGGATGTGCCGCATACAGGCGGAATTGACAGTAACGACGTTGATCCTGCTTTCCTGCAGCCGCCTTATACGCTTTAGGAAATTGGTTTTAGGCCGCTAATGTTCCATGCTAAGATTGCCGAAAAGTCCAAAGACGGTCTCTCATGCTCGCCCAAATCAGCATCAGCAACTACACCATTGTCTCTTCCTTGGATATGGAGTTTTTCTCAGGAATGACAGTGATCACCGGCGAGACGGGCGCGGGCAAGTCCATCATGCTGGACGCACTGGGCCTGTGCCTCGGAGACCGGGCTGATTCGAAGACCGTACGTCATGGTTGTGACCGCGCAGAGATTGTCGCTAACTTTGATGTCACCGCTATCCCCCTGGCCATTGCCTGGCTAAAAGATCGTGATTTGCACACCAGCAACGAATGTCTATTACGCCGGCTTGTCACCGCCGATGGGCGCAGTCGCGCCTATATCAATGGCAGCGTCTCCACCCTTCAGGACTGCGCCGAGCTGGGCGCATTACTGATCGACATCCACAGCCAGCACGCCCATCAGTCACTACTGCAAAAACCGGTACAACGAGCGTTACTGGACGCCTATGCTGGGCACAAGCCCCTCACCCGAGACGTCGAGCAATGTGCCTCCGACTGGCTGCGCAAGCGTCGCGAGCTGGCGTTATTGACGGGATCAACCGATGAACACACCAGTCGTATCCAGCTGCTGACCTACCAGGTGGAAGAGCTCAATGTCCTAAGCCTGCAGACGGGCGAACTGGCTGCGCTGGAACAGGAGCAAAACCGACTCGCCAATGCCGAAGAGATTTTGGAGGGCGCTCATCAAGCGCTGGAACTCTGTGATGATCAAGAAACGGGCGCACGCCAGGCCCTGAAATTGCTCGGCGGAGATGTTCATGCCACGGCTGCTGTGATCAATGCCAGAAATCTACTGGAGTCTACCGCCATTCAGTTGGGCGAAGCTTGCGGTGAGATTCAGCGTCATATCGACAGCGTTCAGGTCAATCCAGACCGTCTGAGCGAAGTGCAAAAGCGTCTAGAGAGTGTTTACGATATCGCCCGAAAGCATAAGGTGATGCCTGAACGGCTGGCTGAGCTGCACCATTCGCTGCAAGGCGAGTTGCAGGGCTTGGCCAGCGGTGGCGAGCGTATCGAACAGCTGAAGCTGGAGATGGTTGATCTGACGGCACAGTACACGGATAGTGCAATTCGCCTGAGTAAAAAACGGCGCAGCGCGGCGAAAAAACTGGTGAAGAACGCCTCTTCGGTCCTAGCGTCACTGTCCATGGACGGATGTCAGTTTGAGATTGCTCTCATACCCCTGAAAAGTGAAGACCCTCACCCGCACGGCAACGAGGACATCGAATTTCTCATCAGCACCAACCCCGGTGCGCCCGCCCGAGCTCTGGGCAAAATTGCATCGGGTGGCGAGCTTTCACGTATCAGTCTGGCCATCGGCGTCGTGACGGCGAACACCGCTACCGTCGCAAGCATGGTGTTCGACGAGGTAGATGTCGGCATTGGCGGTGCGGTTGCTGAAGTCGTGGGTAAGTTATTACGCACGCTGTCGGAGCGCACGCAAGTGTTATGCGTTACCCACCTAGCCCAAGTGGCGTCCCAGGGCACTCATCACCTGCAGGTGTCCAAGACCAGTAGCGACACCTTTGTCGAAACGAGTCTGAAAAAGCTGGGGAGTGATGACAAAGTGCAAGAGATTGCCCGTATGCTCGGTGGTGTCAAAATTACACCGCAGACGCTAGCGCATGCCCGGGAAATGCTGGAAAGCTAAGTCGAGCCTATTTTGCGGACGTATAGCACCAAGGAGTGATCGATCAGTTCGTATCCACGTTCTTTGGCGATCTCATGTTGGCGTTGCTCAATCACCGCATCGGTAAACTCTACGACCTCCCCGCTGCTGACACAGACCATGTGATCGTGGTGTTCACCTTTGGCCAGCTCAAATACTGAATGACCCGCCTCAAAGTGGTGACGCGAAACCAGACCCGCGGCCTCGAACTGCGTGAGGACCCTGTAAACCGTTGCCAAAGCCACATCCTCTCCGGCATCGCGCAACGCCTGGTAGACCTCTTCCGCGCTCAAATGCTGTGAATTGAGCTCTGAAGATTCCAATAGCTGTAGAATCTTGACACGCGGCAGAGTGATTTTTAAACCCGCATCGCGTAGTTCCTGATTTTGCTCAACCATAACCTAAGGGCTTCTCTGTGTTGACAAGTGGAGGTATGATGCCATTCTCATATTGGAAGTGGAAGTGTTATCCCATGCGGATTTTGTTGATCTCCCTAACTCTGGTCTTTATTAGCGCCTGCGGCTTTCCCGGTGTCTATAAAATAAACATCGAGCAAGGCAATATCGTCACCCAAGAAATGGTCAATCAACTCAAGCCGGGCATGAGTCGGCGTCAGGTGAACTTCATCATGGGCACTCCATTGATTAAGGACACTTTTAACCGCAATCGCTGGGATTATGTGTTCATGATACGCAATGGATCAAAGGTTCTCGAGCAATCTCGAGTCGCGGTTGAGTTCAACGATGACACGCTTGTAAACGTATTCGGAGACTTTGTTTCAGCGGACTGGGCCGCAACAGGCGGCGCTCCAACAGCCACTTCGCCATCAGCAGAACCCGCTTCGGAATCATCCACCTACCAGTAGCGGCGACGACTGGGTTCAGTCAGGCGCATCCTGCTGCCGACGTTCTTTGGCGCGCTCAGCGCGCGCTTTTCGCACTTCCTTTGGATCGGCGGTGAGCGGCCGATAAATCTCTACCCTGTCTCCGCCGCGCAAAACCTGCGTCGGCGAAATCACCTGCCCAAAAATGCCGAACTTGGCGTTATCCAGATCCACCCCGTCAAAGGTACTGGCGATACCTGATAGCTGCGCGGCCTCTAAAGCCGTTGCTCCAACGGGTAATTCGACCTCGAGAAGTGCTTGTTTGTGTGGCAACGCGTAGGCCACTTCAACTTTAATCGTAGTATTTTCGCTCATAAGATCAACCGTATATTTGACTGGCACGCCGACCTACAGCATCCACCACATTATTTGTCGCTTTGTCGAATAACCGGGACGCTGCAACACCGAGCAACGTTCCGTTAATCGTGAATTCCAGATTCAAACTCATTTTGCAGGCGGAGTCACCCAGCGCGTGAAAGTCCCAACGCCCGGCAAAGTATTCAAAAGGGCCATCGATCAATTCCAGTGTGATTTCCCGCGGAGCCGACATTCGATTGCGCGTACTAAAACTTTGGGTGATGCCAGCGCGCGCTAGATCCAGACGCGCCTCAACCCAATCCTCTTCACGGCGCAGAACACAGGCACCCACACAGCCTTCCATATAACGCGGATAGGATTCCACATCGCTCACCAATTCGAACAACTGGTAAGCACTGAAGGGCAGCAAGGCGCTACGGTTGATAACGGTCATGATTGCGATCTTACCGTGTTACAGACTGCCGCCACCAACCTACTACCCATAATCCTCATGCCCAATAAAACGGTGCAAGCAGCAACAGCGCAATTGCCGGAGTAGCAATATACCGCAACAGGAAGCGCCAGAGCGAGAAAAACCCATCGGAACCTCGAGCCAGTTGCGGGCGCAGAATGTCAGACCGCAGACCCCAACCCACAAACAATGCAATGAGCAGTGCAACTAAGGGCAACAGCACGTTTGCCGTAACGCTATCCAGTAAACTCATCAGATTGGGCTTGCCCAACCAGGTGATCCGGGCTGCCGGTCTAAATGAGTCCACCACCGCCAAGCTCAGCAGCCATACGGCCGCGCCAACGGCCAATGTCGCAGTAAAACGTTCCACTAGAAACTGGCGTTTTACCGTGGCAACAATGGGCGCCAGAATGGCTACGGCTGAACCCAACGCAGCTAGAGCCATCAACGCAAAAAATACCGTGCCCGCTAAGTCTCCCTGATCGAGATTGCCGAACGCATAGGGGAGACTAATAAACAACAGGCCCGGACCTGCAGTTGGATCCATATTATTGGCGAATACAACCGAATAGATTGCCAGTCCGGCCAGCATAGCAATGAGGGTATCGAACACCGCCACCACCACTACCGAGCGCCCAATCGGAGTCTGCTGTGGGGCATAGGCGCCGTACGTGATGCCGATTCCCACACCCACACCCAGCGTAAAAAAAGCATGTCCCAGCGCCACCAGTGCTGACCGTGGTGTGAAATCGACTAATTGGGCGGAGAACAGATAATCACGGGTAGCATCAATATCGCCGTAGTCGACTGCGAACTTAAGCAGGAACGCCAACATAACAAGCATGAGCGGCACCGCAATCCAGACCAGTACGCCAAGCCCACGCTGAACACCCAACACCACTATGCCTGCTGCGGCGAGTAAAAATAGGCTTTGCCAGTAAATTTGCGCTGGCGTGTCGGTCAGATACTGCGCGAAGTGCGTCCCTACTTCTAATGCCGGGGCTGCGGCAAAAGTGCCCTCATACATAAACCCCGCATACGCCAGACTCCATCCGGCCACTACAATGTAAAAAGCGAGAATCAGCACCCCGGTCAAGCAGGCTAGGACACCTATCAGCCGCCATCCCTGTGAGAGCCCAGCGCTGTCACTGGCAAGGGTTATGGCCGCCACAGAGCTAGGACCACCGTAACGGCCCAAAGCAGCCTCGGCGACCATGACCGGCACTGCGATTAAAAATAAACACAGCACATAGGTGATGACGAATGCCCCACCGCCATACTCACCAGTCAGATACGAAAAGCGCCACAGATTGCCCATCCCCAAGGCAGAGGCCGACAGCGCCAGCACAAATGTCGTGCGCAAATGCCATCGATCCGGGGTGTTGAACGCAGGAATATTCATCCGAAAAACGGGTATTTAGTCATGATCTTACAATGCCGCACGGCGTCAGATGTGAAAAGAGGAAGATTCACGTTTCACCTCTGGGCCTTGTCCGTATAATGCGCGCCATGGCCAAAAAGAAACCTAAAAAACCCAGTAATGTCATCGCCCAAAACAGGCGTGCCAGTTTTGACTATCAACTATTGGACACGTTCGAAGCAGGCGTGGCCCTTAGCGGCTGGGAAGTGAAGAGTCTGCGCATGGGCAAAGCCGATCTGGCCGACTCCTACGTGCTCATGAAAAACGGCGAGGCCTGGTTGCTGGGGACGCATATCATCCCACTGGACACTGCCTCAACACATTTCGTGACTGATCCCACTCGCACCCGTAAGCTTCTGCTGCATAAGAAGGAACTGTCGAAGATCGTCGACTCTACTTCACAAAAAGGCCTCACCTGCGTGTGTACGCAAATGTACTGGAAGGGGCATCTAGTGAAGGCGAGGATCGCATTGGCGGTCGGCAAGAAAGATCATGATAAGCGTGATACCGAAAAAGATCGCGACTGGAACCGCCAAAAGCAACGTATCGTGCGCGATAACGTCAAACAGTAAGGTCCGTCTTCTCAGCAGGCCAACATCATAGCACGGGGAACCTCCCGCTGGTATCATAGCCGCCCCTAACACATGCGGTCTAATCCTTTGAAACGACGTATTTTTGTCACTGTTGTCATCCTGGTCGTTGTGGCCCTGCTATTGTTTGGGAACCAACTAGCGGGACGGGCGCTTGATGCCAAGCTAGGGCCCCTGTTGACCCAAGAGCTCGGGCTGCCGGTGCAACTCGCGCCGATAAAGGCTGACCTGCTGCAACTGACGGCGCAAAGCTCGACATTAACCATGGGGGATACCAAGAATCCTGCCGTTGTGGCCACCGAGGTAGAGGTCTCACTGGTACTGTCTGCCCTATTGCATGGCGAAATCCGATTGCGACACGCTAGCGCTAACGACCTCATGTTACGCCCATCACGCTGGCCCAGCTCTGATACACCTGCGGCCAAAGATTACCTGTTCCTCGACCCGTGGCTTCCCGCGGATCTAGCCGTCGAGAGCGGACGTTATGTCAGCGATGAAGGCGACGACTATGCGCTCAATCAACTGCACTGGCAGCGCACAGTGCGCGAGGGCATAAGCGTGCAATGGTGGGAGCAACGTCAAGCGGGGAAACTGACCCTCGACGTACAACTAGCAGCCCTGAAAAATTTGCTCCTGCTGGCCCCTGTAGAAATAGATGCGACGATGCAGATTGCAAACAAACCTGACTCCCAGGTATCTCTCAAAGCCAAAATCCAGCAGGGAGAATCAGCGGCCTATTCAGTGCGGGCTGACATTCAAGCAGCCGACATGAGCGCACAGGTCAATGCGACTGGCAAGGTGGCCTGGAGTCTTCCAGACCAGTCTGACACCACTATTCCCGAGCTCGAGTTAGAGCAACTATTGGCTCTATTTGACACTTATAGCGACTCGGGGGTTACAAAAACCACTGATTCAACACTGGCCTCGACGCTGCCACGACTCACTCTGCCTGCGCATCGAGGCCAAGTCTCCATCAAGAAAATCCGCCTGCAGGGTGAGGTAACGGGGGACACCACGTTCACATTAACCACTAGCGAACAGGGCGTGCAGATTGCGTCTCTTGCAAGCAAAGGGCCCACCGGAATTCTAACCGGCGATCTGGCCATTAAAAGTGATCGCCAGGGCTGGACCGTGAGCACGGACGCGACCCTGCAGGCACAAAAAATCAACGCTGGCTTGGCGCCCCAGTTCACCGGCACAAACTGGCTATGGCATACCGGGCACGCAACGCTCGAGGGCAGCGGAGATACCCCGGAGACGTTGCTCAATTCACTGCGGGGCGACATTGCACTGGCAGGGCATTACAACAACAAAGCGGCTACACCGGTGTCCATTGAGGCCCGATTGAATAATACCCCAGACCAGTTCGCACTCGACCACATCGCTATCGTCTTGGGCAAAGGGCAAATCAGTGGGTCAGCCTCATTGTCCGATGGGACGCCGAACACGCTCACGGTCAACGTTAAGAGTGAAAACCTGGCACTGGGCTTTCTGACCACCAATGACGCAGAAACAATGCTTCCTGGGATAGCGATACCAGAGTATCTCAACATCTTTCCGAAGCTGGATTTGGATGTGACCGTGCTTATCAAGGGTCTCGTGACACCTAGGCTCAACCTCATAGAGGCGCAGGCGACACTGCAACGCAATGCACAAGGTGGCACACTCATCGCAACGGGGACTGGCAAGCATGCTGGGACCTTCCAACTGGCTCTGAAGGCTGAAAAACATCCGACCCAACTCGCCGACTTCAAGATGAGCGCAATATTCCACAAGCTAGATTTATCCGCCATTTTCAGACAAAGCGGGGTGGTTTTTAGCCGCACCTCAGGCACTATGCATTTTGCAGGCAGCGGTAAAAGCATGAGCGATGTCTTCAAGACAATGCACGGAAGTTCCGCGTTAACAGTGCAGCTGAGAGCGGATGATAACTGGCAGAGACCCGCCACAAAAGAAGAGCAGTTGTTATTCTCCGGCGAGTCCCACCTTGTGACCGACAAGGGCAGGATTGTCGGGATGGAGCTTCAAGAAATCAATATCGATTCTTTTGATCAAGATTTGACGGGGAGCATCTCAATTGTGTCTGGCCGACAGCCATGGATCATTGCCAACCTGAAATCGAAAAAACTCAACATCTCGGAACTGCGCTCTCTTCTGCCCCAATCTGCCGACGATGCCGATGATGCTGGACTATTTTCCTCAATGATGAATCTCGGTGAGGCCCAGGTGTCACTCAACGCAGAATCACTGAAGATTGATGACGTGGTGTTGTCAAGCTTGCAGCTCGAGGCAGTATCAGGCGCTGAGATGTTTGATGTGAAAATGTTAAATTTCACCACCCGCAATGGCTCTGCGAAAAGTCAGGCCAAGATTTCGTGGGAAGGCAAGCAAGCGACACTCGAAGCCACTGCGGAGCTATCGGATATTGATCTAGACAAGTTCCTGATTCAGGGCATCAAAGAGCAACATGTCCCCGTCTCGGGTTCAGCCAAGCTAACCAGCGAAGGGAGTACGATCGGAGAACTGGCAAGCAACATGGTCGGTTATATTAATCTTCAGGCTACCAAACCCCAGCAGGGAGAGTCCCTCCAGGCCCGCCGCAAACTCGAGATGAAGGCTACGCGACTGCTCGATGGCATGCATGCGGAAATCACCACGCTGCAATGGGGAGAAAGCGACCTATCAGGCAGTATTCGCTATCACCGCACAACTCCCTCGTTACTGAAAATCAAGCTGCACAGTAGCGCCTTGTCGCTGCTGCCTTGGGAAAACGCTGAGATCGCCGCAAACGCTAAAGCCAAGAAAACTCAAAGTACCAAAAGCACAACAGACCTGTCTTCTGTCGCTAGCACGAGTGCCTCGTTTGTGGGCGACATACTGTTAAGCCCGCTGCGATTTCTTGCTGGTGAGGATAAGGATAAGGATAAGAGTGATGTCACATCCAGTGACAAATTGTTTAGCCCAAACCCCTTGCCCATAGACGCCATAAAGCATTTCAATGTGGAGATTGCTGTGGAGCTGGATTCGCTGGAAAGTACAGTGATTAGCGCAAAGGCGCTGAATGTAAATGGCCATCTCATCGATGGTGAATTGTTACTGAAGGCCAGCCTTGGCCAGCTCAGTGGGGGCAGCGCTGAGGCCAGCGTCAATTTTAATGCCAAGGCATTACCACCCGTGCTTAAGCTCACCAGTACGTATAAGAACATGCTCGGGCTAGCAGACGGAAACACCTTTCCCCGCAGCGGCTTCATCTCTATTGAAAGCCACGGGCAGAGCGAGGCTGAACTTGCCGCCAACACTAGTGGCCTGCTCTATATGGAACTAGGCAAAGGACCTCTCGATTACTCCAGCTCAGCACTGTTCACGGCCGACCTGGTCAGTTCCATTTTCACTACGCTGATACCCGGTATCGAGCGTGAAAAATCGCAGCTCGAATGCGGCGTCGCTGTGGCGCTACTCAAGGACGGCAAGGGTGTTACGCCCTATGGCTTTGCCCTGCGTACCAATGATGCTAATTTGCTCGGGCACATTCAGGTCGACCTTGGCCAAGAGACCATACACATGAATCTGGATTCAAGGGGTCGCCAGGGTATAGGCATCTCTGTCGGAAGTGTCTTTTCTAATACAGTCGACATCAAAGGCCCTCTCACCGATCCAGCCATAGTCCCCAACGCCGCCAGCATTCTAGTGCGCGGCTGGGCAGCCGTTATGACCGCGGGCCTGTCTGTCTTGGGCGAAAGCATGATCAAACGGGTTCTGGCCAGCGAAAACCCCTGCCCACAGATCAATCAGCAGATCAGCAAAGACTTGTGCCTCAAAAATCCGCTCGCCGCCTCCTCAGAAATGGTTTGCCCCAAAGCCTGAAGAATTGCGCTATAATGTAAATTCACAATGGGGGCGATTCGGATTCGACGACGGTTGCGAACCCTGAGGTGCATGCCGTGATGGTAGCCAATCACGTAAATCCAAAGCTGCAAACTATTAGTTGCCAATGACGACAACTACGGTGCTCAACTAGCTGCGTAAGCAGTTTTTTGTTGCACTTCTGGCGGATTCGTCCGCCAGCGGTCTTTAGCAAGGTGCCAGCCCCGCGCTACTGACTGTCATCTAGAACTGGATCGCTGCAAGGACTGTCTTGGACCGCGCTGCTAAACTTAAACAAGACTCGCCAACTACGTCCTGCCCGTTGGGCTGTATGCGGTTAAATTAATTAACGGAATCTAAGCATGTAGAGCTGAAGGCAGAGTACTGGCGGACGCGGGTTCAATTCCCGCCGCCTCCACCAAATCAAGGATTCTAGCAAGATCCAGCAACATTCAGAATCATCCTATAACCCGCTTAAATGCGGGTTTTTATTGCCCAAAACGCTGCAATTATGTCAACTTCAGCGGCCTATGACGTCCGAAGTGATACATTGACATCCGGGGGCAACAAGGGGCAACATCGGGGGCACCCAAGCAAAATACCAAACTAGTTGCCCCCCATGCCCTTATCAGACGCCAAGATCAAGAACGCCATGCCCAAGGAGAAGACCTACCGCGTCTACGACGAGCGGGGCCTGTATCTGGAGGTTTCTCCCAAGGGGGGCAAGTGGTGGCGCTTCAAGTATCGCTTTCGCGGCAAGGAGAAGCGAGTTTCTCTTGGGACTTATCCCGATACCAAGCTGGGCAAGGCCCGCGAAAAGCGTGATGAGGCCCGTAGACTCGTCAGCGAAGATATAGACCCCAGCCAGCACAAGAAGGCCCACAAGGCCGCACAGGCCCACCTGAGCGCCAACAGCTTCGAGCTGGTCGCCCTGGAGTGGCACTCCAAGAAGTCGCCCGCCTGGAGCCAGATCCACGCAGACAACATCACGGGGCGACTGAAGCGTGACGTATTCCCCTGGATGGGCCAGCGCCCTATTGCCGAGATCACCGCGCCGGAACTCCTGCAGGTCATCCGTAGAGTAGAAGAGCGCGGTGCCATTGAGACAGCCCATCGCGTGCTGAGTAACTGCGGTGAAGTGTTCCGCTATGCCATTGCGACAGGCCGTGCTGAACGCGATGTACCCGCAGACCTCCGAGGCGCACTCCAACCAGCGATCAAAAAACACCTCGCTGCCGTAACCGAACCGAAGCGAGTAGGCGAACTACTTCGCATGATCGACGGCTACCAGGGAACACTGACCGTAAGATGCGCACTCAAGCTCGCCCCACTGGTATTCGTGCGCCCAGGAGAGCTTCGCACTGCCAAGTGGGAAGACATCAACCTAGATCAGGCAGAATGGCGATTTATCGTTTCGAAAACCAAGACCCAGCATATCGTGCCCTTATCCAACCAAGCGGTCGCCATCATCAAAGAACTGCAACCACTCACTGGACAGCGGGAGTTTGTCTTTCCGGGAGCCAGAAGCCCCAAACGACCAATGAGCAACAACGCCATATTGTCGGCAATGCGCCGAATGGAGATTGGCAAGGAAGAGATGAGCGGCCATGGATTCAGGGCGATGGCGAGAACTATTCTGGATGAAGTCTTAGAAATCCGCCCAGACATAATTGAACACCAACTAGCCCATCAGGTTCGCGATCCTTTAGGCCGAGCTTATAACAGAACTGCACACCTGCCCGAGCGACGCGCAATGATGCAAGACTGGGCTGACTACCTCGACAGCCTAAAAACCTAAACCCAAAAAATCACATGGAAATGAATTCTCCGAATACCCTCCACCGAGCTGCCATTTTTCAAGCTTCAGCTGACGGACTGCAGATACCATTCGCGTACATCAAAGTCTACTGGCATGTCTGAACCTAGTATACCTATTAGGCTAGAAACGCGCTCAGTACTCTAGGACGATAATTCATATCGACAACCAACCCATCTTCCATGCGTCCGCAGAGGGCAATGAGTTCGTCCACCTTAGCGACGATACGAAGCTGCTCTTTAAGTGGTGTAAGTGGAATTGCCAACGCCCTAAGCATACCTTGGTTGATTTTAGGCATAGCCTTCTGCGCGCCTGTTGCAACTGTCGACAAATATCTGCGACTATAAGGGCCGATAGAGGCGAAATGGATAAATCTAAGGCGGACTTGGCCACTTGGCCTTACTCTCATCATTAAATCAGGATAAATAAATTGCCCCGAAGGACCATCATATATAGCAGCGATACCAACATATTCACGCGTATTCCCTCGTTGAAATAGAAGATCATCTAGGTGTAGCCACAAGTCAGAATCAACATCTACATCGGCTTCAACCCTTTTAAAATGCGAACAGTCGAAAAAGCCACTCGTAGTAGCTATAAGGGTTATCGCTTTTGGAGCATCGCTTCGCTCGGACTTTCGCAGTGAAAGTCCGTGCTGTGGGCCAGAATCAACTACATCTCCAAGCGAAGCCCAAACCCAAATAGGAGGCAGTTCAAAAGGCTGCCCGCCTACCTGTTGCCTGGTCTACCTACGCCGATCAGACTGTCTACCCGCCACCACCTGAGCGAGAAGATCGTCTCCATTACCTTCTTCAATAATTTGCTCTGCGAGACACCCTCGCACTGCAAGACCAAGAATTGTGCGCCTCAACAGCTTAACCTGGCCTGGTGGGTTCTACCCCGTTTCCAAGGTGTCCATAGTGGATATCCTTTAGTGATGACAAATAGGTGATTATGTCACCACTAATTTAATCAATAGTATTTTCAATTTTCTTAATTTAGGCAGCAGTCGGTTTGCCAACTACCGTCATTAGCTTGTCGTAATCCGTTACCACATCATACTTCACTTTTTCCCCAGTACTTGATTCTGCCAGTTTCTCAAAAAACTTTCTGGCACAGTCAATTTTTCGACCTTCAATGCCACGCAAATCTAGACTAGACATCGAGCCTTTAGTTTCCGCAATGAAATAAACATGCTTAACAGAACCTTCTTTAAAGGATATAGCCCAGTCAGGGTTGTAGTCACCTACAGGTGTAGGAATGAAGAATCCGCCTGGAAGTTTCGCATAAACGACCACCTCGTCGCTTACATCAAGCTTTTCAGCAAAGTTCTTTTCAACTTTGGAGTCAGTTATCACATAGTCATAGATATGGCGTTTTAGCGGCTCTGTGGCTTTACTGAAGTCTTGCTTGCTTTGTGATGCCGTGAAAATATTGGAATCAAAGGTTTGATCTGTTTCATCATAGCTAAGCTTATTGATGATGATACTGGCCTTTTGCTCTTTGATAAGGCGCGATACTTCAGAGATAAATTGCTCGGGGTTCTTCTTAAACAAACCAAATTTATAGTCTTCAATGCCTGTTAAAATAGCCGCTGCCGTTTTACGGGTTAAAACCGTGGCTTCGCCTATTTTACCCAGCAGATCATATTCCACCCTTGAATGAACACTGCCGCTGGTTTTATCATCGTAGCTTTCTTTAATGGCAAAACCCTTGCCATCTCTTAAGGCACCATCAGTAATACCGCTATTCATTTCACCTGATTCAACACGATATGTTAGCTCAGTGACTTTAAGCTCTTTATTAATCACAAAAACAGCGTTATCAATCAGCTCTTGAGAATCAAAGTCGACTTTATAAACTGCTTTCTTGTTAATTCGATTCCAAAGCTCTTTGAACTCTTTCTTATTAAAGTTGTCATTCAACGGGTTGGTTTTTGGTTTACGACCATCACCAAAGTCAGGCATTTGATTAACATCGAATACGCCATCTACCAGTTTTAAAATGGCTTCGGTATAAGGTTGTAATTCAGCCGGTAAATCGGGCAACTTACCTTCGGCTTTGGCCGAATGATATTCTGGGGTTATTTCATCGGCATCGTTAGTAAAGTCATTCTTCATTAAATAGCGATAGATTTGATTCGCCATTATCTCAGTAACAACTATCTCACCCGAATCCGTTTTTAAGGTCTTGCCATTAAAGTATTCTTTATCTGCCTTACGCGGTCTTGCGGCTAGGGTAGCTGCAATCTCAGTTTGCAGATTAGTCACGAAGTCTTGATAGCTTTCGCTGGCAACCACTGTCAGTACGTTTATATCGTGAACCGTTGACGGTTGATCTTGTCGATCACCACTTTGATTAACAGAAATACGCAAACCACGCCCTACCTCTTGGCGGCGTGAAATAGTGTTGTCGCTGTTTTTAAGTATGCACATGGTAAATACGTTAGGGTTATCCCAACCTTCTCGTAGTGCTGAGTGAGAGAAGATAAAGCGCAGGCTTTTCTTGGCAAGTGCTTCTTCACCATCGGCAGGCTTAGGTAACGACAGTAGAGCTTCTTTATCTTTCAGGATTAGATCATAGGCATCGACATCTGTGCTTTGTGTCTTTTCTGACTTAGACGATGTAACGCTATCAACCATCTTGCCTTTTTTATCGATAGAGAAGTAACCCTGATGCGTAGCCTCAACCTGAATGTTTTTTAGGTAAGCGTGGTATTCAGGGTTAAGTTCCAATTGATCCAACTTATAGGCAATTTGCTCTGTGTACTCTTCCTCAAATATCGTCGCATATTGGCCTTTATTACCTAGAGCATCGTAATCACGGTATTTAGCCACTTCATCAATAAAGAATAGTGATAAGACCTTAATGCCTTGCTTGAACAACTGCTCTTCTTTTTCTAGGTGGGCCTTAATGGTTTCACGAATCTGAATACGACGGCGCACGGCTTCATCCACATCACCAAAGGCATCGCCAGCCGTTAATATCACGCCATTGGTAAATTCGACGGTATCGGTATTAGCATTAATATCTGCGACAACATAGTGCTTATATTGATCAAGTTCACCACTTTTAATATAGAGGTCATCGCCTTTGCCTATGAGTTTTCGTTTCTTTTTTATAACGCCCGTCTTTAATTTTTCTTCAATCTCTACCCAGGCTTTAGGTGCCTGCTTTGAAATTTCGATATTCTCTAAATACAAATAAGATGCCGTTCCACCTTGGCCCTTTACACTGATGCCGCGCACCGCAATTTTTTTAACGAGTTTTTGGTTGTAGGCGTCTAGCGCATCCAATCTATGGATCTTCAAATGATTGGTTTTATGGGTGGCAGAATAACGAATCACCATTAGTGGCTTGAATTTAGCTAACGACTCAAGGGTTTTGTCACCCTCCATTTTTTGTGGTTCATCTAAGAATAATATGGGGCGGTTAGCGCTGATGACATCAATGGGGCGGCGCGACTGAAAGTCATCTAGCTCTTCGTAAATACGTCGATTGTCTTTACCCGTCGCATTAAAGGCTTGAATGTTGATGACCATTACATTGATGCCAGTATTACTTGAGAAAGATTCTATATTTGGCAATTCAGTTGGTTTAGAGCTATAGGTGAAGAAGCGAACCTTCTTACCATAACTGTCGGCAAAGTGATCTGCAGTAATTTGCAATGACTTAGTCACGCCTTCACGAATCGCAATACTGGGCACAACAATGATGAACTTGCTCCAGCCGTATTTTTGATTCATCTCGAACATGGTTTTGATGTAGCAGTAGGTTTTACCCGTACCAGTTTCCATCTCAACATCTAAGTGCACGGGTGCGATGGCGCGTGCATTTTTCAAATAGCCTGCTTTCACAGGCTCAATCGTTTTTTTCTTATCGTTCTTTAACGTAAATTCAATTAGCGATGAACTTACTGGCAAATTTTGGCGGCTTTGCACTTGCTGGATATTGCGAAGCAACTCAGCTTCATCGAGTTTAATATCAGGGTTACGAAAACCTTCATCACTGTCGATAGCAAGACTTGCTTGCTGGCCAGCGTTATTAGAAACACCTTTATCTAAACGATAATTGAGCGGGTTGATTTTTGGCTGACCTTGAAAGCAATCGACCACCGCTTCCACGGCTGCGGTTTGGTAAGCTTGGCTTTTAAACTTAATCTTCACGAATTAATGCCCCTATATCGCTTTGATATCGGTGGCCGGAGCCAACTGTTTGAAAATTTGCTCTATATTGATTTTTACGCTGTCAGATACAAAACCATCATCACGGAACACCACGCGCAAGGGTTTTTTCGCTGCAAGGGCTTTAATTAACGCCTCATCTATATCTTTGTCGAAACATGCTACTAAATCATCGTCGTTTACGAAATAGACTTCTTTGCCTTCGATGGCTTTCTTGTGAATTGGTAAGGATAAATCGACACCCCAATCGAGCATAATTTGAAATAATAAATCCTCGCTGCTGCGGTCGTTTTTGATGTGATCTATTTGATCAAGCAAGTCGCCTTTAGCTACTGAGTCAGGCGTATAGTGCACCTCATTCATATTGCTGGAATCGATTTTAATTACGCGGAAGCCTGTATCTAAACTAGTAGACTCTGGATTTTCTTCATTAATTTTTTTGCTTGCTCGACGGATACGTTCTTTGCCAATATCTGAAATATTCTTATATTTACCTGATGATATTTCTTCTGGCAGCTGAACCATTATAAATTTTCTTTTACCACCATCTTCAGAATTTAGTGCCATAACGGAAGCAGCCGTCGTAGCTGAGCCTGCAAAGAAATCTAAAACTATTCCGTTTTTATCATCTGCTATATCAATAAGGGTTTTGATTAACTTAGTTGGCTTCGGTGTTGGGAAGTTTTCAGTTTCATCATCATTGTCTGAAAACAAGTCCTTAAGCTCTTCATTTGCTTTTTTATTACTACCGAAATTATTATGATCCCAAAAGGTTGAAATAGTCTTAACCCCCCCTTTTTCTGCAAGAAATATTTTTTGCATTGGTACTGCGCTCCCATCCTTCCCCCACCAGATACGATTATCATTACGGAGCCTTTCAACTGAATCCTTTGCAATCCAACACCTCCCAGAAGATGGATAATACTTCCCCCCATTAGGCGAAGTAATTTCGTATAATCCTGTTGACTTACCGGTTTTTTTATATGACGCACCACGCGACCCTGTTAATAAGCTAACAGTCAAAGGAGCTGTCCTCCAATCCCCCCTAGGGTCATTGTCAGGATTTTTATATACTTTGAGCGCTTCTTCAGACATCGGTAATTTTTTTAGAACAATTTCCTCAGCGACTTTTCCGTAACACAGAATGAAATCATGGCTTTGCGAAACATTATGACTTGCATTGCTTTTTACGGAGTGAAATTTCTGCCAACAAATATTGGCAATAAAATTTCCTTCACCGAAGACCTCGTCACACATTCTTTTTAGGTTTGCATGCTCGCCATCGTCTATACTTATAAAAATAACACCTTCATCCTGAAGTAAATTTCTGGCAAGCTTTAATCTAGAATACAACATGCTTAACCAATCTGAATGAAACCGCCCGTTAGATTCCGTATTGGCTACAAGGCGGTTACCCTGTTCATCCTTTTGCCCTGACTCTTGTAAATACTCGTCAGTTGACTCAGAAAAGTTATCCGCATAAATAAAATCTTTACCTGTGTTGTATGGCGGATCAATATAGATCATCTTCACCTTACCCAAATACGTCTCTTGCAGCAGTTTTAACGCATCAAGATTATCGCCTTCAATAAACAAGTTCTCGGTTGTATCAAAATCTACCGACTCTTCACGACAGGGACGCAGTGTTTTAGCTATAGGTGCATTGGCCGTTAAAAGTGCCTCTTTCTTACCCGGCCAATTTAACTGGTACCGCTCTTGCGGGCCTTCAACAATATTTTTAGACAGCTCTTGTTTGAGCAGATCAAAATCTACCCCGTTTATTAGCTCACCATTAGCGTCTTGCTTCTCAGTTTTGCAATTGGGGAAGAGTTCTAACAACTTATCAATATTCTGCTGTGTGATGTCGGGGCTGTGCATTTTTAGCTTTTCCATATTGGTCTCTAATCTTATAAATTTTGTATGTTGTAAGGTTTATGGCTTAAGTAGCGCTTTAATTATTCGCTATCTTAACCTCCAATAAGCTCGGCCAGCTGTTTTTTTAAGGCTTTAAACTGATCATTCAGTTCGCGCTTACGGTTAAACTGTTTTTCTTTATCACGCTTGACTTTTATCTGTTTGATTTGTTTATTCAGTGCTTCTATAGCTGCCAGG
Source organism: Halioglobus sp. Uisw_031 (assembly GCF_047729875.1). Lineage (NCBI taxonomy): Bacteria > Pseudomonadati > Pseudomonadota > Gammaproteobacteria > Cellvibrionales > Halieaceae > Halioglobus > Halioglobus sp. Uisw_031. Next base: position 2,789,361 of record NZ_CP159826.1, read on the forward strand.
TCTGCGAGTTTATCCTCTAGGCTGCGCTTTTCTTGTAGTGGCTTAGTATGCTCATAGGTGCTTTTCGGTTCTTGTAAATTCTTTGCTCCTTGAAAACCCAAAGGCATGAGCGCTTCCAGCAACTGGTTGTACAGGCTCTCTAAACTGGTTGCAGCGGGTAATGGTGCAACATGCTGGCTGCTTGGCACTAACCACTGGCTTTTTAGGTACGCGCTTTGCTGCCATTTTTCTTTATTGCTTTGCGTGAGAGTTCTAAGTTTATGGGCAGCTTGATAGGCGATTTCTTGCTCTGTTGTGTTTGCCTCTTTTGTATCACGAGTCAGCATAAATAAGGTAGGGTGCGGTATGGCTTTGTCGATCGCAGTTAATATTTTTTCATCAAGGGTTTGCGATTTTAGTTTTATGTGAATTACTTCTAGCTCATGCACTTGTTCGGTTTTGGAAAGGTTTATGGTGCTTTCGGCTAGTTTGTACGCCCACTTAATTTGGGTGACTTGCTCTACGAATAGTTTTTTTAACTCGGCGTTAGCACCCGCTTGGCTGTAGAGCTTTTCTTTGGGGATAACACGGCCAAACTTGGCAGTCTCTGGAAACTTCCAATGGGTACGGGGTTGGTTTTGTTTGTTGGCGTCATCCATCATTATTATTCATCACAGCTATTGATGCTCGCCTTGTATGACAATAAAAGCCAGTAGCTCGAAGTCATCCAAGCCTTGAATGCTATTCACTAGCGCAGTGGTTTCTCCACTGCTGAATAAGCTGTCTAGGTCTTTCTCTTCTTTTACGTCCACCATGCTGCGTATGGCATCGCTGAGCAGGCTTGAGTAAGGTTCCATATTGCGGCCATCTTGAGTAGCTGAGTTAAACAGGGCGCAGACATTGGCAATAGGACTGGTATGGTTTTTACAGCAGCTTCTTGTTAAATCCAGGAGCCGCTTCACTTCGGTGTGGTCTGCAACAATCTCTCCGTCATTACTGATGTAAACTAGGTAATAAGGGTGCAGCCGGTTTTGCTGGTCAATATTTACTGTGTCGTTAATATTCTTAAGCGCAAAGATTACCCCTGGGTTTAAGCCCTTTTTTGGATTGGCTGGCACAACGGCATGCATTCCATTGGGGGCGGTTATAGGCTCGCCATATTTTTCGACCATACCCATGAGATCCATTCGAAAGTCGTTTAAGCCAAGGTCGGTTATGGATACACCCGTTTTCAAGTCCTCTAGCTCAACCACTTCTTCTTGCAGGCGTTTGAGTTGTTCTTTTCGGTAACTTAGATCATTGGCTTTGGCACTAAGTACATTGTCATCACCGGTGGCTGTGACATCTACGATGGTCATGCGGCTTTCAACACGATCTTTTAGATTGATGTATTCATCGAGCGAAATATCAGGCCAGTAGTTGACCAGCTGTATGGATTCGTTCGATGATCCAATACGGTCAACACGGCCAAAGCGTTGAATAATACGCACAGGGTTCCAATGGATATCATAGTTAATGAGGTAGTCACAATCTTGTAGATTTTGGCCTTCTGAAATACAGTCGGTGGCAATCAGAACGTCTATCTCCGACGGTTCTTGCGGAAGAATGGCTTCCTTAGACTTAGATATGGGAGAGAAGAGCGTGAGTATTTCTTGTATGTCGTATCCGCGTTTTGCGCTTTTAAGGGTGCTTTTAGGTGAGCTAGAGCCTGTTACCATCGCTGTGTGTATTTGCTGTATCGACCATAATTGGGGCGCCAATTGCTCGTACAGATATTGGGCCGTATCGGCAAAGGCGGTGAAGATTATAACCTTTTTATTGCCCTTGCCCTTTATCGTATTGATCGGCTGCTCAATCTTGTCGTCAACGTGCTTTACTAGGTGTTGTAACTTAGCGTCATCTTTAGGTGCAATTTTGGAGACAGACGCCAGTAAGGAATCAATTATTTCTAGGTCGGCACTTAAATCTTGCTGCCAGGAAGGTAAGTCCATATCCATTAGCTGGATTTGTACTTTTTTACCGATACTCATTTCTTGAAAGGCTTCGCCATCATCGTCATCCAGCAGGTCCATTGCCTCTTCTAGATCGCTTATTTCTGTTACGCCGCCCATGCTATGGAATTTATCGATTAATGCTAAGACACGATTGTGATTATCTGAGAGTGACTGCAAGGTTTTACGAAACGAATAAACCGAACTCTCTAAGCGCTTGAGCAAGTTGGTGGTCATAAGCGCCACTAGGCTCTTCTCGCGGTCAACTTGCCTCAGTTTGCCCTTACCCCCGTCTACTTCGGTATCGTATAGCTCTTCGTATTTTTTTAATCGGCTTGGCAAGATATAACTTATGGGCGCATAGACTGATAGCTTGAGTAGCTTAAGGTGATCGAATATATCATTTAGGCTGACGACATCGTTGCGTGTGGTCAGGGGGCAACGATAAGACAAAGGCGCTCTTCGCTTGGGGAAATGCCCAATATCTGTGGTGTCATAAAAGGTTTGAATGTGTTTGCGTGAACGGGCAATGGTGACACTATCTAGCAATTCAAAAAAGTCAATATCTAACGAGTCTAAAATAGCCTTTGGCGTACGCTGCTCTGGCTCTAGTTTTGACCAATCGTTAAAAGCTCTTTGCGCATTTTTAAAGATAGCTTCTACGGTATTACTTGTTTTTAATTTTTTGGTGAGATTGCTTGATTCCCCCTCGTAAGCCAGGGCAAGCTGATTACGCAGATCAGTAAATTTGTTGTTTACTGGAGTGGCTGACAACATCAGTACTTTTGTTTTAACGCCGCTTTTGATGACTTTATTCATCAACTTTTGATAGCGGGTTTCACGGTCGTTAACGGCCAGATCATTTCTAAAGTTATGAGATTCGTCAATCACAACCAGGTCATAATTACCCCAGTTCACTTGATTAAGTTTGGTGCCGAATGATTCCCCTGAAACCCTACTTAAATCAGTATGGCAAAGCACATCATAGTTGAAACGATCTTTTGCCAGTATATTCGTCGTGACATTACGGTTGTAGGTGAGCCAGTTGTCTGCTAATTTTTTGGGGCAAAGTAACAATACAGATTTGTTACGTAGCTCGTAGTATTTCATTACTGCTAAAGCGGTAAAGGTTTTACCTAAGCCAACAGAATCAGCGAGGATGCAGCCGTTGTGCATTTCAAGTTTGTTGATGATGCCTGTGGCACCATCTTTTTGGTAATTGAATAGTGTTTGCCAAATCACCGTATCTTGATAACCCGTTCGGTCGTTGGCCAGTACATCCTCATTCATCTCATCTAAAAATTCTTGGAAGATGTTGTAGAGCATGATGAAGTAAATGCGCTCAGGCGAGTTTTCGTGGTAGACCGACTCGATATGTTGGACGACTTGTTCGGTTACGTCTTCTAGTTTTTCTGGGTCATTCCAGATTTGATCAAAGAGCTGTAAGTACTGTGCAGTGAATGGCATCTGATCAAATTTATGTACGAAGTTGGATACCGCGCTACCTTTTTGGTAGCCAAGGTCTACCGCCGTAAAGCCATTTATCGGTGCGAAAACTGTATCGCCATCTTTAGCTTCTGTTGCAGCAAATGGCTGCATTTGGGCACTTGATGTATTCGATTTAAAAGTTACTTTGTCTTTAATCCAGCTAGCGCATTCTTTGGCGATGGCTTTTTGATTGAGTTCATTCTTCAGGTGTATCTCAAATTCTGACCCGAATACACTGCGCTCCCTATGTATTTTTGGGATATAGAATTCACGATGTTCTTTTTCAATCTTATCGGTAGCTTTCTCTGGAAGGAATGTAGGCGAGGTGAAGATAAATTCGAGAGAGTCTATTTTTGATAACTCTTTTTTTAGGGCGACGAAAGCGTACATAGAAAAGCATGATGCAGCGACCTTTAGCTTTGATTTAGCGGTCAGTGATGACTTTAACTCTTCACCAAATAAGGTGTTTATATTGTCGATTACCTGCATATTCAAACGTCCATTCTCTATAAACTCTTAAGCTAAACTATCAGAGGCGCGCCTCATTAGGTTTACTGCGTTTGTACTGTAATGTACTGTATCGTCCGACAGAGTCCAAAGAGAAATTGAGTTTTTAACAGATACCAGATCAAGATCACTGTGGCTCGACCCTCTAGCGCCACCACCGACATACACTCACTCACGAGATTCGCTCACGGAGGGGCCCATTGAGCAAAAAATCACCAGGAAGTCATGTCATCCCTCCTGACGAGCCAGTCGAGCGGTACTGTCCGACATTAGAATCCCAGTTCGAGCAACTTCATCGGCTGCTATGCAATTACTTAATAATTCCAGACTCGACAGGGTCGATCGCCTCTTACTGCCAACGAATGAGAACTCTCTACTATTCGATGAGAAATCGACTGGAGGATGATTGCGGGATATCGGCACAAGTTGCGGATGCACTGCAAGTACCCGAGATCGAGCATGTACTGAAACTTCTTAATGATCGGGAGGACTCGGTCGAAGGCCAGGAAAAATATACTGAACTAAAGAACGGACAGCTCGAGGACTCCTTTTCAAATGCAGCCGATTGCTGGCAGCAATATCGATGGCATATCTTCGAGGCGGCCAGGATTTTGAGGCTAACCGGGCAACGAATTACGGTGACTGAGGAAAATGATCCACGCCGTTACCCGTGGCTGGAGCAGACCCATCTAGTGTTTACAGAAGATTAGGTATTGCAGTATGTGGGAAAAAACAAAACCAGATGATGAATGCGCTAGCGAAAGCATGCTCAAGGGCATAGATAACCTAATCGACGCCGCCAAGAAGCATAAAGATCGCCAACTTTTCGAAAGCCAGCTTGATCACTTCATAGGCAATGCAAGGCGGGGATACCCGATCCCAGATAGCATCATGTGTTTGACTGCCGATGTTCTTGAGAGGCTGATGCGAGGCCAGGGCGTAGTAAAAGTCTCAGATGTCATCGGACCGAGAAAATCTGGCTCGCGAGGCCGAAAAAGTATCGAGAAACAGGCTGAAGCCAAGAAGGTCGCGCAAATCTTTATCGGTAACAAACTCTTCAAAGAGATGGGCTATCAGGAAAACCTGGAGAAAACTGGCGATGAATGCGGCCTCTCAGACAGGACAGTAGCAACCATCATCAAAGATTATGCGGACCGCGAGCCAGCGTTCCGGTATCTACCGAAAGAATATGGCTAATTTCCTTCAGTGATCAGCAGCAGCTAGTGCCATACCTTGGAAGGCGAGTGTTCAACAACAGCCAAGGAACCACTAGCATGACCAATAGAATCCTGAGACTACCTGAAGTAATCCATAAAACTGGGTTATCCCGGTCCTCCATCTACCTAAAAATTGGCGAATCAGCTTTCCCGACTCCCGTTCACCTCGGCCCTAGAATGGTCGGCTGGCGCCAAGGCGATATAGATGCCTGGATAGACAAGCTTTCTTGCTTAGCCAAACCCGAAGCTGGATCGGAGGCTGGCAAATGACTTCCTATCTCGCGTTCAACCACAGGGAACATGTTGTCGGCAGCCTGGCGGAGACCCTCCAATGGGCAATCCAGACGTCAACTACTCAATCCCAGCCAGTTCATGTAGCCCGCGCCCGCGCCGGTGAGAGATTCGCTCGACTGATCATAGAGGTTTCAAAGGGTGCCCCCTACGCCATTCGTTCTGGCAGATCCATACGCGTGAAGGAGGTGAGAAAACTCAATGGCTAAGTCGATCAGCAAAAAGATCCGGCGCAAAGGCCGATTTATTCAGAAACATGAAGAATGGATGGAGTCTCCAGCATACAGAGACCTTAACCCAGTAGCTCGCTGCCTCTTAGAGGAGTTTCAAAGAGTCTATCTTCCTGGACGAAATGGGCGGCTTGTTTTATCAGTGAGGCAGGCTAGCGAGCGAATTCGGGCAAATAAGGACACCATCGCCAGAGCTTTCCATACGCTTGCCGAGCACGGATATATCGCACTTGAAAAAGGCGAATACTGGCAAGAATCAAAAGCCAGGGAATGGCGCCTGACGATTGAACCCACCAATGGTAGGGAGCCTACCGACGAGTGGCGACTTTGGCAGCCTGGCGCGCCAGTCGCATCTCTGCCCAAGAAAAAATCGCGATCCCAAAAAGAGGGACGTACCTGTACCATTTCGAGGGACAAACCTACCCAATGCGAGGGTCAGCAGTGGAATACTGGTGAGTCTTCGGTGAACAACGTGCTGCAAATCAATGAGTTACGAAAGCGCTAATCAGGCGCCTGTCCGGAATGAGGGGAAACATATATCTATACCATATGCACCTGCCATGGCTTCGGCTAAACCCCTTACCACAGACCTTCTATCGATAGATGTGAGATTGCTCTACCGGGATGGTATTTGCGAGGATGGGGCTCGGCGAACACTTTTCTGGACGGCTGGCGACGTCATTGCTGGTTCCGTGACGGTTATTGGGTTATCTAGCCTCATTTTGATCACGTACGTTGAAAGATCGACCGGTGGCCCCGGAATAGAGAAAGCCGAACCTGTAGCTCTTTCATGGACGGCCTGTCACTTCGGAGGCAAGAGACCTTGGTTCATCTGCCCCAGCCCGCGATGTGGGAGGCGTGTAGCAATTTTATACGGAGGACGAGTATTTACATGCCGCCACTGCAACGAGCTTACCTACCCGTGCCAGAGGGAGAGCGAGAGCGACCGCCTTCTTAGAAAGGCAGAGAAAATTCGAGAACGGCTTAATTCCATCCCGGGAGTGGTAAATCCGTTATCGAATAAACCGGTCTACATGCATTGGAAAACGTTTCTAAGGCTTGTAACTCTCTATGATAAGCACGCACGAAAGAGCTTTGCCCTGTTTAATGAAGAACTGACGCAGTCAAGGTAACTCAACTACCGGGTCAGGCCGTCAACCAAGTTGGCTAATGATTTCGGCCACATTCACCCAACTTAAGTTTAAGCAGGGTAGAATGCAGAGCATTGAATACTAATTTCTGACTTGCAGGCGCATGGCATACGAGTACCTAAACCCAGAAAAGGGTCTGATCTGGAGAATTGCTCACCGTGACAACGTAGAGTGGGTTTTGGCAAATGGCCTGTGCTCAGCGAACTCTGGCATCCAAGACCCCAATTTCACAGCCATTGGCAACCCCGACTTGATTGATCGACGGCAAACCGGCTCCATCCACCTGCCACGAGGAGGCACATTAAAGGAGGGCCTAAAAAATTCGCCTAAGGGTAACTAAGCATATTCGGGGACCATATGATTGGAGTCGCTCTCGACCGTTTAACCCCGCAACAAGCGTAGGCAAAGACAACCCCGACCAGCAGTAGGGGCAACCTATGGGGCAACCTAGACATATAGATTTAAGTAAATTCAATATATTCAATATGTTACCGGCCAAAGTAGATTGACGCCGCCTCCACCATTTCACTATTCCAGCGATCATATCCAACCACGAGCGCTTCTAATACCCTTTAAATACGTCATAATACGCCTTTTGTCGTTCATTAGCGTGCGCTAGAGACCGCCAGCAGCCGCTGGTTTTAGCACGCCAAGATGAACTCCACCAGCGTTCCATGTCCCCCTATATTTAAACGACTTTACCGCATCTGGCAAGCCCATGACCTCGCTTAGTCACGAGGCTATGGGTAGTCAGCGATTGAACATAATCTGCCATTACGCGCACAGGCCTGCCCTCTGGTTGGCCAATGACCGCTAGCGCTCGCGTAATTAAGATTATGTATAAATCCCCGACCTTATGGCTGCGCCACTCCCCAGCCCAACACGGCAAGGTATTGGTCTGGCACGTAACTTTACATAGCAATGCCCAAACCTTACATAGTGTACATATTGCTTGAGGTCTTATAGGCTCTCATGATCAATAATTATTCTGGATGACTTTTCTAATGACCTCAACAACAGCACCACAGCGTAGCGTCTTCGCCTTGTCTGCAGTGATAAGAACTGTTGCCAACTTATTGGTAGGCTCAGCCGCCCTGCTGTTTGTCATAACCGCAAGTGCACAGCCAAGTGGACAGTCTCTGGGGCCTTGGACATGGACCAATGTGACACTTAATGACGCCACAACCGGCGCTCCAAGTGGCACAGTAACCGGGTCGTTTACGTTTGTCTCACTCGGCCCAGCAGGCGGGACCATCACTGCCACTACTACGACAACGGGAGTGGACGCCACTACCTTTGATTCCGGCTATCTCAGCACGGGTGTTGTGTTTCTGAACAGTGCGTTCGACGCAGACTATACAGACGCACCCGGATTTGTCCTTGTGGGCCTTGAATCGACCGTGCCGGGGGGGTTCCCGTTCGAAACAACGGCGGTTAATCTTGCCGCAACGCCAAGTGACGGGAGTGCAGACATTGCCTTCTCTGTGAGCGACGGAACGAGCCGCATTACTGGCGCTGGCAAGGTGACATGCAGTAATGCTGACTGTACTGATTTCACCGATGGCGATGAAGTGGACTACGACTCGGTTCCGCCCCCAACGCTAGTCGGACCTGTTCCCGTAATCACTAACTACCAGTACAGTCTGGATGGAGGGGCCGCTGTCGCCCTAAGCCCGGAGGATAATGCTAGCCCGATCACGATCAGCGGGCTCACCAATGGCACAACTTATTCTATTACACTGCAACCATTAGATAGCACCGGTAACCCTGTGGGTCCACCCTCCGATCCGGTAGAGGTGACCCTAGCAGGCATTCAACCCGGAGCGGGAGCCACAGCTGTGCCTGTAGGCCCTCTGTGGCTCCTAGGCGTCATGGCTGGTTTGCTATCGCTAGTGGCTGTCAGAAAGCTTCGTAAAGCCTGAGTAAGCTCGCTCGAATACGGCAACACACAGCGGCTCCTTCGGGGCCGTTTTGCTGTCAGGTATCCAACCCCCGCAGAAACCACGCGATCCATCGGCATTCCTGTGTTACCCTCTGCCGGCAATGAAATCATGGACGATACTTCCAATGACCCCAACTACAACAGCACCACAGCGCGGCGTACTCGCCTCATTCGCATTCTTGCTTATTTCGATGATGGTATCGGGACAGGCAGCAGCACAAGGTTCAAGCGGATTTAGCACATTCCAGATAAGCTGGTCTGCAGCAGCAGTAGCACCCACAGCAGTGCCCACGATGAGCACCTTTGGCACAGCCTTTTTGGCGGTATTATTGGCTTTGGTGGTTTATCGTGTTTCGCGCAACCGGGGTTTACTTGTTCGGGCAATTGCGCCGCTTGCGACGCTGGGTGTTATTGCCTCTTTTACGATTATGAGTGAACGTCCCATCGCTCAGCCCCCAGCGCCATCACCCGCCGTTGAAGCAAGCAGCTGCAGCGGCTCGGAAACATACACCGCCGATGAGGCTGTTCCGCCTCCTTGCCTCATTAATACATGCGGTTCGGCGATTGTCGTGTCTTATACCTTGGTCGCGGGAGAAACACCAGATGGCACGCCGCTAACGGAGGAGTCCTGTACTCTTGATTATTACTGTGACGAAGTGGGTGACGGAGAGGCCGCTCAGGGTGCTACCATTTCGAGCAATGGACTCCGGTTAGCCACGGCTTTCTGCCTAGAGCAGTTTGACGACTAATAGCGGGAAGCTCGCTCAGTCACTGCAATATACACAGCGGCTCCTTCGGGGCCGTTTTGGTTTCGGGCGTCTCAGCTTGCATACTTTCAGTCGATCAAGGCTGTTACCCTAACCAGCCAGCTCTCCGCACCATCATTCCACCCACCACAGAAATAGGGTGCTATTCATCCACAACATCATCACGTGGTGCTTGTGCTAAAGCTCCCAAGCGACCGCATCTGATGTTCCACCACACATCGCTCCATGAGTTAATAAACATGCGCTGCGGCCCATAGCCGACGTCCCCCACCTGGCTCCTGTGGCGCGCGGAAGGGGCTTGTCTGAGTCTTATAGTCTGTCCCTCGATCACCACACTATTGCTTCTGGCTCCAAGGGCTCCCCGCTGTGGCTGGCAGGCTCACTAGGTCGCATAAATAGGGTTTTCCCTACTCCGCTCGCATAGATTAAGCTGTATCATCAGGTGAACGAGCAGATGTATCGATATTCAGCAAGACGACTATACTGAACGCAACAAGAATAAAGGGATGCAGACATGATGCGCGCATTGATCACTAAGACACTGTTTGTTCTTTCAATACTATCGGCTCAGGCTTTGGCGTTTGATGTCGGTGGCTTCAGTTATACCGTTATCGGTGCAACGACTGATGTCGAAGTAAAGGGTCGCACATCGGGTAACACAGACACGGACATAGTGATTCCTGCCACTGTTTTGGATGGCACAACCACCTACAGCGTTACGACCATTGGGGATTCTGCTTTTTACCAGAAAGCCCTCACCAGCGTGACCATTCCAGACAGCGTGACGACCATTGGGGATGATGCTTTCCGCAACAACTATACCCTCACCAGCGTGATTATCGGAAACAGCGTTACGACCATTGGGATTGAGGCTTTCGCCGGCAACGGCCTCACCAGCGTGATTATTCCAGACGGCGTTACGACCATTGGGAAGGGGGCTTTCGCCATCAACGCCCTCACCAGCGTGACTATTTCAGACAGCGTTGAGACGCTTGGGGAATTCGCTTTCGCCGGCAACGCCCTCACCAGCGCCGCCTTTTTGGGAGATTTCGGAACATTCAGCCTCGATATGTTTCAGGTAAATCCCAAACTAGCGACCATCACCTACGTTCAAGGCGCCACGGGCTGGGATAGTCCGCAGCGGACCTTTATGCCTGAGACTGGCCCAACAGGAAGTGTCACTGCGGAAGCAGCACCAGTACCGACCGCAGCAACGCCCGTCCCCACCAGCCCACTGTGGCTACTGGGCATCATGGCAGGACTGCTATCTCTTGTGGGTATCAGTAAGCTACGTAAAGCCTGAGCCCTCTCAAGCCCGCCTAGTGCGGGTTTTTTGTTGGCTGGGGATTATTCCTATTGCACAGCGTCCTGAGAGGCCGCAGCATGACCCACCACCATAAATAGGGTTTTCCCTACTTCGCGGCCATTAGTAGGAATCAAATACCTTTTGTACCGTGGGATGTACCGTATCGGCACTAGCGGATATTAAATAATCAATATTTTCATGGGGTTATAGCAGCGTTTCAATTCCCGCCGCCTCCACCAAATACACTTAGCATATCTTCAAATACGTCCTAAAAGCCCTGTTTATAAGCGCTTTTGGGGTTATACTCCATCTTATACCATCCAACGAGTCCTATTGAATACCGTCAAATTTGTCGGTACAAGTATCGGTACAATCGATGTCTATTGTCACCTTAGCCATCGCTTGAACTCACACTGAGTTTATTCCTCGAACCATACTCGCAGGCAAACACAATGAATATAGTCAACTCAACAATTTCCTATTACAGAACTTGCAAGACTCCCCGGAGTAATCATGAATCGCCAATCCGACAGCCAATGAGGCTGTTTTTGGCACTCACATTCGTGTTCATCGCATTCAGTAACTCAGGTGTTCTGCAAGCAGCGGAGGTCACGACGAAGTTCACGATTCATCAAGATGAGCCTAGTCTGGCTCGCGTTGATATTGGTCAGAAGGGGCAGTCCCACGGAGACCTGATGGCGTTCGACGCAACTGTACAGGCAACCAATGGTGAAGAGGGAAAGCTAAGTGGCTTCGTTCTGACCGTTGACATTCCCGAAAAGGAGCATGAGGTGTTTCAAGATCGAATCGTCAGCATGGTGTTTGACTTTGGTAATGCGAACACCTTGGTGATTTCGGGTAAGTCGGTTTTCCCTCATCGTGGCGAACTTGAGATAGCCAAAAACATCCCGCAAATTCGAGCCATCGTTGGGGGTACAGGAAAATACATTGGCGCCCGTGGCCAAATCTCCACCAGACATGATGACGATGAAGGATACACCCATGTTATCGAATTAGTGGATTAGAGCCACTCGAAGGTACGAAAGCTCACCGACGGCGGCGGACTGCATTTACAAGTACAGCGCACTTGCGCCCGATATTGGCGCTATGACTATCGTTATGCTGGCAAGCGGAAAATCCTGGCTCTTGGAGTCTACCCTGAGCAAGCCAGCGCGCCAACGAGCTCGAAGGCGCCAGGGCCTGGGGAAAAGCCATCAGTCTGCTAACACAATCGAACCGCCAATAAGAGACCACGAAAATAGAGCCACGCCTGGTCCGTGCTCGGCATCAGGCCTTTCTGGCCCGGGCAGACAATGCGCCTAGCGTAAGTATCGGCAAGTTAACTTTTTGACATCAGAGGAATTTAGTCTCAAGTCTCATGCAACCGCCCTACTCCATTCAGCGAACGCACTCACCCTGAGATCACGGTAATGCTGAGCCCTGACCTTATGCCTACCCAAATTGTAAAGGTTTGACACTGCAGCATGAGCGCCCAGAAATCTTTGAGCCTGCTTGATTGATTTAAACTTCCGCATCACCCGCTCTCGCACTCTGGTCGGCTCATGGGATTGCTCGGCCCGATTGTTCGCGTACTGGGAATTATCGTGAAGAGCATCCGGTATCAGTTCACGGTGAGCAACGCTATACCTGCGTAGCTTATCGGTCACAATCTTCCTGGGTTCGCCGCCATGACTGTGTAACAGCCTTCTAAAAAACCGCTTTGCTGCTGCACCATCTCGCCTGGCCTGCAAAAATACATCAACCACTTCTCCGTCCTGATCAACAGCACGCCACAGGTCATGCTGCTTACCGTTGATCTTGATGAAAACTTCATCGATGTAGAACGTGTCGCCGTAGCCTCGGTGTTTTCGTTTCAGTCTTCGAGTGTATATAGCGCCGAATTTTATACACCACAGTCGGATCGATTCATGGCTGACGGTTATGCCTCGTTCGGCAAGTAGATCTTCGATGTCTCTGTGGCTGAGATTGAAACGATAGTAGAGCCAGACGGCGTAAGAAATGATATCGGGTGGGAATCGGTGGCGTTTATAAGTATTCATCCGTCGATTATACGGATATCAGTAGCTTAACTTGGCGGCACCCTACTTCGATGGGAGTGGAGCCATCCCGTCCAGAATGTGTCCGACATCCCTTGTAATAACACTGATATCCACGCAGCTTGTTTTCCAGGTCAGTCGCAGTCCAGAAGAGTGTCTGCTCAAGCAACTCTCGCCGAATGCTACCGATAAGCCTTTCCACAAAAGGATGTGACATCGGCGCATATGGAACTGATTTTATTTCTTCAATATCAAACACGCGCAGATTGGCTTTCCATCGGTGGTATTGAAAGAGAGGATCGTTATCCGAGCTGAGATGTTTTGGCCAGCATCGTCCAGAGGTGGCTTGGTTGAACATGCGGCAGAGAGTTGGTCCATCCACGTTACCTGCATGCACACCAAAGCCAATGATGCTGCGGGTGTACTGATCCATCACGACCATTACCCAGTGGCTCTTCAATACAATAGATTCACAGCGGAAAAGGTCTACGCTCCACAAGCTGTCCTTCGTATAGCCAATAGTTGTAAGCCAAGATGGCCCTCAGTTGTTTGGGTCTGGTTTGAAATAAACCGCGAGTACACGCCTGACAGTGTCTTTATCCAAGGCCAGCCCGAATGCTAAGTTGATCTGCTCTGCGATTCGAGGACGACCGTATCGAGGGTTGCGTCGTTTCATCGCAACGATGGCCTCAATGATCTCTCTGGACGGGCCCTTTGGACCTAGTTTTCCACCGCCACTTGGTGAGTACAGTAGTCGGTATTTTCGTTTCTTCAGCGCGTTATGGAATGACAGCAGGGTGGAAGGCGTGATGATTATGGCGGCTCTGACAATACGTCTGGGATTCAGAAATAACGTCCTGAAGCCGAGTAAGGTGCGATCCTGTGTTGAAAGGTTCGGTGCTCGTTGCCGCGACCTGCTGTGGATTATCAGCTGCTGCTTCAAGAGCAGGTTTTCGGCAATAACTGTCCGACTGCCGCCGGGTTGAAGTAGCTTTGCGACGGTGGTGAGCAGGTGAAAAAGCAGGTAAATGACATCCTTCATGCCTACGGAGGGTAATATTTGGTGGAGCAAGCAGCAACAGGCAACACTCTGATATTATTGGGAAATTACTATTTCGCCAGAGACAGGTGTTCAACGAAATACATTCATTATTTACAGGCGATGGCGTTAATAGCCTGTAAATATTTGTGCAGTCCGCTTTTGCATCTACATGTCTGATAGCGAAAAAAAAGCGCAGTTTGCTAGAGTGCTTGCTCAGATATAGGAGCAAGCGAGGACATCAGCAGTTATAGGTATTAGATAAGTCATTAGTGTGGTTCAACTTGGCTTATCCGCAAATAAACTAAAAGATTATTGTGACTCTAATTAACAGATATATTGAATGTAAATAGTGCGGCATGATTTAAAGCTAGTCATTTTCCGCATTGATTAAACAGCGACAAATAGGCATGGTTATTTGCCAGTGTTAGATGGGTCGAAACGGATTGTTAACGGAACGCCTATTTTGTAGATATTTCGGGTTAATATAGACTTTGTGGAGCATTCCCTAAATCGGAGTGCAGATTGTTATACTTTTTTTAGCGGGTTTTACTGAGCAATGAATTTACACAGTGAATTACTATTAGGCGGTGCGCGCTCTGGCAAAAGTAAATTAGCCGAGCAACGGGCTACTGAATCTGGCTTGAAGTTGATTTATATAGCCACTGGTACCGCTGGCGATGGTGAAATGCACGAACGAATTGCCCTTCATCAAGCTAGCCGTAATGAATCATGGCAGCTAGTAGAAGAACCTATAGAATTGGCAGAGGTTTTGTTGTCTCACTCCAATGCTAATAGCTGTATTTTGGTTGATTGCTTAACTCTTTGGTTAAGTAATTGTTTGCATCATAATTGCTGGGAACAACAGCGAGATAAGTTGTTAGCAGTGTTTAGTCAGCTTAGCGGTAGAGTAATATTTGTTAGTAATGAAGTGGGAATGGGTATTACCCCAATGGGAGAATTGACGCGACGCTTTGTCGATGAAACTGGTTTTTTACATCAGCAACTTGCCAGTATGTGCGATCAGGTTACCTTGGTGGTCGCCGGGCTTCCGCTACAGATAAAACCAGTGGCAGCAGATTGATGAATAACTGGTGGCAGCATCCGTCAAAAGTAATTTGTCAGTCTAGTAGGCAGTTGGCAATAACTCGGCAACAGCAATTAACCAAGCCAGCCGGATCACTCGGCTTATTAGAGCAGGTAGCCGTAGATTTTGCTGGCTGGCAGCAGCGTGAAATTGCGCAGTTAGATAATATTCAAATATGTGTGTTCGCTGGCGATCACGGTGTTGTAGAGGAAGGAGTCTCTGCATTCCCGCAAGTTGTTACCGGTGAAATGGTTAGAAATTTTGTCAGTGGCGGTGCCGCTATTTCAGTAATAGCTAGGCATATTAGTGCCACTTTTTCGGTGGTTAATATGGGCTTGGTTGCTCGCCTTGACGGTGTTGCCGATGTAATTAATTGCAGCATAGCTCAAGGTACCAATAACTTTTCCAAAGCTACTGCCATGGATAGTGATCAAATGGCTAATGCCCTGCAAGCAGGTGCTGAGCAGATAAATAGCGATACTGAGCTGTTTATTGGCGGTGAAATGGGTATCGGTAATAGTACCTCCGCCGCAGCAATTGTTAGTGCCGTATTGGGGTTGTCTGAAGATCAAACCGTAGGCAAAGGAACAGGCGTTGATGAAGCGGGTTTAGCTTCTAAGCGAGCAGTAATTAAACAGGCGATAATATTACACAAGCAGCGACTAACTACACCAGAAGGAATTTTAACTTGCCTTGGTGGGTTTGAAATAGCGGCCTTAGTGGGTGCCTACATTCGTTGTGCTCAACTAGGCGTTCCGATATTAATAGACGGGTATATTAGCTCAGCAGCGGCGTTATTAGCCTGTGAGTTTAATCCTAGCGCTCGCTCTTGGATGTTGTTTGCACATCGCTCACAAGAGCCTGGCCATGAATATATTTTGGCTGCACTTAAGGCGTCGCCCTTGCTTGATTTACAATTGCGATTAGGCGAGGGCAGTGGTGCTGGAGTTGCCCTACCCTTGGTCAAAATGGCATTGGCATTACATGAGTCAATGGCGACCTTTGAACAAGCTCAAGTTTCGAATACATAAAGGTAAGCTTTAATAACTGATAGTAGTCATTATGCGAGATAGTAATAGTCATGCGAGATAACGAAAATTTTACTTTAATAGATATATTGCGCCATGGGCAGTGCCAGGGTGGTGAAATCTATCGGGGCTCGACAGATGTGTCGCTAACCGATTTGGGTTGGCAGCAAATGCGAAATGCAGTGGCTTCTCATAGCGGCTGGGATGCTGTTGTCAGCTCGCCTTTAACGCGTTGTAAATTGTTTGCACAAGAGCATGCGGCTGAAAATCAAATTCCTATAGCCATTGAGCATGACTTTCGTGAAATTCATTTTGGCGAATGGGAAGGTCAGCTAGTTAGTGATGTTTGGAAAAACGATCAAGAGTTCGTTATGCAGTATTACGCTAAACCAGGTAGTGTTACTCCAGTTGATGGTGAGCATATTCAGGTTGTTCAAGATAGAGTTGTTGCTGCGTTTACTAAGCTATTGACTGATTATAAAAATCAACATGTGTTAGTTGTCCAGCACGGTGGAACGATAAGATTGTTACTAGCGCATTTAATGCAATCGCCTTTAACGGCGATAACTCGTATTGAAGTCGCCTATGCTTCAATGACTCGAATAAAAGTGTTTCATCATAGTGATTCATTTTCGCCAATGATTTTGGGTCATTATCCGGGTGAGTGAAATTGAATAAATTATGCAGCAGCTGGCAATGCTTTGTTATATCGATGCAGTTTTTGTCACGTGTGCCAATGGGTAAAACCATTATTGCTAGTGATATGCAGTGGGCACAGTCGGTTTATTATTATCCACTTGTTGGTATTGTATTGGGGATTTTACTCCTCATCGTGTCATTTTTCCTTAGTGGTATATCGACGTTTTTGTCAGCTATTATAATTTTGACCCTTTGGGTTGCTTTTACCGGTGCGCTGCATATTGATGGTTTAGCCGACTGTAGTGATGCGTGGGTAGGTGGGCAAGGTAGTCGAGAAAAAACACTTAGAATAATGAAAGACCCTGCTGCTGGACCAATAGCTGTGGTTGTTATCGTGCTAGTGTTATTAGTAAAGTTCGCTGCCTTAACTGTCTTATTGGGCTCACCCCATTATCTTGCATTGCTAATTATTCCATTGTTAGCGCGTTCTACTTTATTGGCTGCATTTATCTATGCACCGTATGCAAATCCTGAGGGCATTGGGGCGCAGGTTGCTCAATACTTATCGCCTAAGCTGATAGGTTTTTGTCTACTTTTATCGGTCGCTATTACGGTTATTTATTTACCGTGGAGTTCGGCGCTAGTGTTGTTGTCAGTTGCTGCTGCAATGTTTTACTTATGGCGTAATGAATGTATCAAACGGTTGGGAGGTGTTACTGGCGATTGCATGGGCGCCTTGGTTGAATTACAGGAAGTGGGTATGTTGCTGATATTAACTTTGTCGTTAACTTGATGAGGCTTATTCGTATTCATATATTGGCTTAATGCAATGTTGTTAACCTTGGGGTGGATTGGCTATATTATTGTGACGGATACCCTTAGAAGTCTTTTGAAACGCCCCGTTCAAATTGCAGCGGCTATTTTTTTATGTAGGTTCTGTAAGTAACTTTTCTGCATTGTTCAAATTGGAAAGCAAGGGATGAGAATTACGTGCACAATTCAAAATACGCATTTATACCGAGAAATGGGATAATAGTGGAGAGTTAGAAGGCCATTCTTTTATCTGATTTAGAGTGAATAAAACTAATAATGAGTAATACAGCTAAATTTAGCCCATCGACCGCCGCCGCTATTGTGATTGGTACAGGTGTCTTTACGAGTCTGGGATTTCAGTTAGTCGATATTAAATCAGGCTTTGTTATTTTGGTGTTGTGGGTTTTAGGCGGGATAATCGCTATTAGCGGAGCACTTTGCTATGCCGAACTTGGTGCTAGGCTGCCTAGGTCGGGCGGAGAATATAATTTCCTCAGTCAGATATATCATCCAATGGCAGGGTTTATCTCTGGCTGTGTGTCGGCCACTGTTGGCTTTGCCGCACCTACCGCTCTTGCCGCGATAACGTTCGGCGTATATTTATCTTCAGTTTTTCCTCAATTATCGCCCTTATGGCTGGCAACCGGTTTGGTAGTGGTAATGACATTAGTCCATGCTACTAGTCATCGTAATAGCGGTAATATATAAACCGTTTTTACCCTCGCTAAAATTGTGCTGGTTATCGGCTTTTCTATCGCCGCTCTTTACGCTGTAGATAATTATCAGTTAATTAGGTTTACGCCAGCACCAGGCGACATTGAATTAATCACCAGTGGCAGTTTTGCTGTTGCACTCATTTATGTAGGTTGTGCCTATAGCGGCTGGAATGCAGCAACTTACCTAACGGGTGAGCTAGAAAACCCGGCTAAGACCTTACCTTTAGTGCTAGCAGTTGGCACTGGTGTAGTAATGTAAGTATAGGACAAATAAACGGCCTATTGAGATTAGATTTCCTGACTGATGCCCCTAACTGAACGGGAGAAATTCGCGACATACCCGCCTACTGCTCTGAAAAGTTGTTCGCTGAGGTGACCGTGCAATTCCTATTCGTCCATTCCTAAACGAGAGCCCGCAGCAGTCCGTGCCATGGGGTTTTCAGTGGCGTCCCTGCTGATGAAACTCCGTCCCGGCGAAAAGAGACAGCGTGGCAGGTGGCGCCCTGGTTGGCGGTATCAGAAGGGGCCGGGCAGGGGCTGCAAATCGTGCAATGAAATCCACCGGATCGAAGGCCACCTGGGTTGTTCCGTCTCGGTAAGGCGTCTTCAGGGTGTAAACCACCTTGCCCGTAGAGCTGAGTGATAGACGTGGGATGGCCACGGCGGGGCGAGCGATGTACCGGCAGAGGCGCTCCCATTTATCCCTTTGATGCCCCTCACAACTCACGCCGGCGTGCAGGGAAAATCCATTGGCCTTGGCGACGCGTTCCAGTTCGGGATTAGGCCGGTCGAGTGGGCGGCAAACAGGTACCGTAGAGGAAACGGAAAACTGATCACCCACTGACGCAATGGCACATCGGGGAATACCTCGTCCAAGAGAAGGGCCGCTGTCTCGGCCATACGGCGGGCGTCACAGCTGGGGCAGAATCCACGCTTCTTGCAGGAAAACGCCACCAGTCGCTCGAAGTGACAGGTATCGCAACGCACGCGAAGGAACCCGTATTCGAGGCGACCGCATTTGAGATACGCTTCAAATTCTCGATGGACATGAGCGGGAAGATTTTTGCCCTGACATTCCAATTGCTCAACCAGGGCGGGGTAGTGTTTCTCTACAGGTTGGTAGAGCAGAGTTTGCTCTGGGCGATGACGTTCATAGGTGGCGTGACCAAGGGCCCCCTTGCCTGATGACAGCATGCTGCGTCGACTCCAACACAGTTGAAGTCAAACACAGTGGGCCCCTGAGCTTTGGCCGCGCAATTAGCAAAGTCGGCTAATTGCTTTTCAATACCTGCATCGTCTAGCGCTGCAGGGATCAGTGGCGACAAGCGTGATTTAACCGGCGACGGCGCGACAATGATTTCGGCAAAAGCTAGGGGCCCTGCATGCAGTATTTGCATACACATTTTTACATCTTTACCGGCGCTATGAACCGCTTGAGTAACCATTCGGTGTTGGTCGGCTTCTTCAGAGGTAGCCAGTTTGGTGCCTGCCCCGCCTTCTACATTAGGCGCAATACCACCTGTAATAATCATACCGACACCACCAGCGGCACGTTCAGAAAAATAGGCCGCCATGCGTTCAAATCCATTTTCGGCTTCTTCAAGCCCAGTATGCATAGACCCCATAATGGCGCGGTTTTTTATGGTAGTAAAACCTAGGTCAAGCGGGGCAAATAGATTGGGGTATTTAGTCGTGCCTGTCATAAAGTGTCCGATGCTAAAATAAGAGCTAATAAAAGTTGGGAGATGCCACTACTAATGTTAACCCTGCCAGTGATTCTCATAGACCATACTGTCAAGCGATCTTTCCTCTGCCCAGTTTTCCATAACCAGCATAGGCTTTTCATAAAATTCATCAACATGACCAATACATAAAATAGCAATGGGCTGGCTAGTACTTGGCATCGATAACAGCGACTTAATCTCTTCGGGTGAAAATAACGACACCCACCCCATACCAATACCTTCAACTCTTGCTGCTAACCACATGTTTTGAATTGCACAGGATAAAGAGGCCAAATCCATTTCTGGCATTGTTCGTCGCCCAAAAATATGTTCTTCTCTGCCATCGGGTAGTGCAGCAATAAGTAATTCTGAACACTGCATCACGCCCTCTACTTTCAGTTTTAAAAACTCTTTTTTCCTCTGTCCTAAGGCTTCACTGGTTAGCTTGCTCTCTTTATCGACAATATTAAAAATAGATTGTCTTATTAATTTGTCGGTAATTCGAATAAAACGCCAAGGCTGCATTAGACCTACACTAGGTGCCATATGCGCAGCGACAATAATCTTCTGCAAAACATCACTCTCTAATGGCTTGCCATTAAAGTGGCGCATATCACGACGCTGGGCAATAGCTTTATAAACTGCTTTTTTTTCACTGTCTGAATAGCTGTGAGAATTGCTCATTTACGCGTTAAACCAGCTGAGTTTTTCCGCCAACTGCACGACACTGCCAACAATAAAGAGAGACGGTGAGGAAACCTGCGCTGAGGCTAACATGCTTTCAATCTCAGTAAGATTTGATACCAACACGCGTTGTTCATGGGTAGTCCCCTTTTCAATTAATGCAACATGGGTATCTGGCTGCATACCGTATGTTATTAACGATTCACATATTATTGGCAGACTTTTCAGCCCCATATAGAACACCAATGTTTTACCCGGCGAAATTAGTTCTGCCCAATCTAAGTCAACAGTACCACTTTTTAGCTGACCAGTTACAAATTGAACGGATTGGGCATAATCTCGATGAGTTAAAGGGATACCTGCATAGGCCGAACAACCACTGGCAGCAGTAATACCCGGCACAATTTGAAATGGCACTTGGAAATCGACCAGTGTCTGTATTTCCTCCCCGCCTCGGCCAAAGATAAAAGGGTCGCCGCCTTTAAGCCTGACGACTCGCTTACCTTTTCTCGCTTGGTCAACAAGCAATTGGTTAATATCATCTTGAGGCACAGCATGATTGTCACGATTCTTACCCACGTAAATCAGCTCGACCTCGGGAGGGATAAAAGCCATTACCGCTGCAGAAACCAGTCGATCATACAAAACAACATCTGCTTTTTGCAATAATCGAAACGCCTTTAACGTTAAAAGCTCAGGATCTCCTGGCCCAGCACCAATTAAGTAAACTTCACCTTGTAAATTAAATTTTTCGGGGTCGGCTAACGCTGATTCAAAAAGATCATGTGCGCGCTGCTCTTTACCCATATAAATAGCTTCAGCAACACCACCTTGGATAATATTTTCCCAAAACGTCTTGCGAATATTATCCTCAGGGATAGATACTTTTACCCGCTGGCGATAGTTGCCAACAAAATCTGATAAAGCGGCAAAGGTGGATGGTATATAAGCGTCAATTTGTTGTTTTAATAGGCGTGAAAGTACAGGAGAATTGCCACTATTGGATACAGCAACAGTCAGTGACGCTCGTTCAATAACTGCAGGAAATATAAAATCACCAGCGGCAGGATCATCAACTACATTTACTGGAATACGATTAAGATTGGCATAATTTGCAATAGCTAAATTAACAGCCTTATCATTGGTTGCCGCAACGACTAACTCATAATCATTTGCCAATTTTGTTAAATCGACGGCTTGCTTATCAAAACTGGCACCAGAGTCGATTAAAAAAGATTCCAATTTAGGTAATATTTGTTTACTAATAAGATGAACAGTAGCGCCAGCTGAAATCAATGCACGAGCGCGCCTTTGAGCCACATGACCGCCGCCTATTATTAAACAAACGCCCTTATTTAGACGATGAAAAAGGGGGAAATATTGCATCAGTTAGCATCCACTTGATAATCTAGTAGCGCGGCGACGGTATCTATACTACACAGTTTTTTTACAGCATCTTGAATACGTTGTACCGCGCTATCATTGTCTGAACTGATACTACCAAAGCGAAGCAATGCATTATTGTCATCGATAATAACAACTCGTGTAAGCAGACCTAATTTTGCTAATACATCATTTAAGGTCAAGGCTAGGTCTATACTCATTGCATAAGAAAAAAATAAAGAAGCGCTCATGACTCCCTTAAAATTAAAATGCTTTGCGAGCGGATTTAATAGATTTTTCATCACTGTGGCATTAATTAAGATTTGCTGCCTAGTCAGTTTTTGCCAATGAACATCATTCATCGCTATTGTTGAAATAGCTTGCGCTGGGCCATTAATCTGCCATGTGCCGAAAATAGTTTTCAACTTTTTTACTATTGCTTGATTGGCAAAGACAAAGCCTAAACGAATACCCGCCAAACCAAAAAACTTACCAAATGAGCGTAATATAATAATATTGCTAGGTAATATACCGATGGTCAGTAAACTTTGATGACCTACATCGATAAAAGCTTCGTCAACAATTAAATATGACCCCGCAGCTAATTTTTCAGCCCAAGCACATAGTATTTCGTTATCTATTTCGATGGCTGTAGGATTATTAGGGCTTATGACAACAAGATGTTGGGCGGCATTGCTCGCCAAACTTGCGTCAATGTCTTGGCACATATCACTAACCGACACGCTTGAATAATAGGCTAGGCTTGCCCCCGAATTACGCCATTGTTTAGCATGTTCTTGATAGCCCACTGCTGGCAACAAAACGTCGCCATGACTTTCGTTAATTAGCATATTGGGTAGAGCTTGTATGGCTTGCTGGGAGCCCACCACTGGTACAAAAATACCATACCCATAATAGTTTTCTACGGCTTGTAAAAAATCTGGCCGCCAGTAGGGTAAGTTCTGAAATGCTTGAACAGGTATGTCAGGAATAGGATATGACTGCGGATTCATTCCGGTCGAAAGATCAATCCAATTGCTTAACGGTATTCCATAGCGAGCTGCTGCGGTCTCAATATCGCCGCCATGAAGAGGAAGGTTATGGCGTAACTGACGCAAGCGCTCGTCAATACTATGATTTGTTAATCGATCGCTAGATGATTGCATGCTAGTCATAACAGCCATGCCATCAGCCCTAATGCAAAGAGCCAAAGCAGAAGGGATTTATTAACTAAGTCGCCCGCACGTTGAATGCTCTGATGACTGGCTAAAGTATGCGCACTTTCTATCGGACCCAACACCGGTCGAAATTGCAGCTTACCATCATACGACGTCTCGCCGCCTAAAGAGGTATTAATCGCTCCAGCGCCTGCCGCCATTACTGGACCGGCGTTTGGACTTTTCCAATTAAAGCCCTGCTGCTGCCAGCAACGCAGTGATGTTGTAAAATCACCAACTACAGCATAACTAAGGGCAGTTAGCCTAGCGGGAATAAAATTGAGTAAGTCATCTAACCTTGCCGCAGCCCAACCAAAATTTAAGAATCGATTATTCTTATAGCCCCACATTGCATCTAAGGTATTACTTAAGCGATAAAGCACAACCCCTGGAACGCCCAACATACAGAACCAGAATATTGCGGCAAAGATTGCATCAGCGCCGTTTTCTAATACCGACTCAGTTGCCGCCTTAGCAATCTCGGTTTCATCGAGTGCGGCTGTATCTCGGCTTACAATCATTGATAAAGCGAGCCTTGCCTCATCTATTCTATTGTCTGTTAACGGCTTAATAACAGCGTTCGCATGGGCAATAAGACTATGCCAACCAACGGCAACATAAAGCATCACCGCACTATAGATAAAATGAGCAATCGGATATGACAGCAGCGCACTACTAATAAGCGAGAAGAGGCCGACAATAGGAAGCACGGCAATAACTAGCGCTATAATTCCATTCACTTTTTGACGACTATTGGTGAATGCTGTTTTATTTAGATAGCCTTCACAAGTATTGGCGATATTGCCAAAACCTACCAACGGATGCCACTGTTTTGGTTCACCGCATATTCTATCGATTAACAGCGCGATAAAAACAGTCAAGGTACTCAAGAGACTGGGCGCAATGATAGTAATTGTCGTAATGTGGTTATGGGTAGTACTTGTTCTACCACATCAGCCAGACGGTTTATCTCATTCTCACGATAGGCTTGATAGTCAAAATCAGCTAATGTTATTAAACCTGCCCACCTTAGTATTTCGCCAAGCATTGCCTTTTCATCAAACGCACCATGCACATAGGTGCCAATGATTTTACCGTCTGTACTTATCGCACCATCGTTGAATGTACTGCCGGCAAAGCTGCCATCGTCATGTTGCAGCCTTAGTGATAACAATGGTGAGGCCAGTGCGGCGCCGGTGCTAATTCCTGCATGAATCTCATAACCGCTAACCTGTGCGCCGCTTGTTAAGCTTATGCCTTTCACATTACGCAGAGTTTTACTGCCGGCCAGCGTGGTTTCAAATTCTAATAAACCTAAACCGCGGGAAGAACCCGCCGCAGACTCTATTCCCTGTGGGTCATGAATGGTATCACCCAACATTTGAAAGCCGCCGCAGATACCGACGACTTTGCCGCCATAGCGCAAATGGCTATTGATAAGCTCTGGCCAACCACTATCTTTCATTGCCGCTAAGTCGCCACGTACATTTTTACTGCCTGGCAAAATAATGACATCGGCGCCACTGAAGTCGCTGGCCTCTTTAACAAATTCACAATCAATAAGCGGGTACATTCGTAAAACATCAAAGTCAGTATGATTGCTAGTACGGGGATAATTGATAACAACTATTTTTAACCGATTTTCTTCAGTCTTTTGTGATTGATTATTACTAATACTGTCTTCAGCTTCTATGTGTAAATCATGAATATAGGGAATAACTGCCAAGGTTGGCACTGAGGTTTTTTCCTCTAGCCAGACTAAACCCGGGGTGAGTAAATCGACGTCACCGCGAAAGCGATTAATCACAAAGCCGACGACTCGCGCGCGCTCTGAATCACTTAATAAGGCATAGGTGCCGTATAAATGTGCAAACACGCCGCCACGGTCTATGTCGGCAACAATAATCACTGGGCAATCAACTTTTTCAGCAAACCCCATATTAGCAATATCGTGTTCGCGCAAATTTATCTCTGCAGGACTGCCAGCCCCCTCCACTATTACCGCTTGATAGCGCTGGCTTAGTGAATCATGAGCAGCCACAACGGTATTAAGCAGATCTGGTTTGTACAGGTGATACTCAGTCGCTTTCATGTTGCCAATAGATTTACCATTAACAATGACTTGAGAGCCTAAATCACTATTGGGTTTTAATAAAATAGGATTCATTTCAATAGAGGGTGACAAATAGCAGGCTTGAGCTTGAACGGCTTGCGCTCTGCCAATTTCGCCACCACATGGAGTAACTGCGCTATTTAAAGCCATATTTTGTGATTTAAACGGCGCTACTGAAATTTTATGGCGCGCCAAAATGCGGCATAATGCAGTTACCAAAATACTTTTTCCCGCATCAGAGGTAGTGCCTTGCACCATTAATGTAGTGGGCGTTGAAAACATTAATTAGCCCTTTCTTGCTGCGCATCTATCTCTAACAACAAATCTTGCAGCTGTTGACTGTAATCGCCGGGTTGTTGCCACAACCCGCGCTGGGTAGCTTCTAATAATCGCTCGGCCATCTCTTCTAATGCGCTCGGGTTATGTTCTTGCATAAACTGCTGAATATCATTATTGAGCACTAGGGCATCGGCAACGCTTTCATATTGATAATCGTCAATCAGATTAGTGGTTGCGTCATAGGCAAATAAGTAATCGACACTGGCGGCCATTTCAAAGGCCCCTTTGTAACCATGCTCTTGCATGGCGGTTATCCATTTAGGGTTTAATACTCGCGAGCGAATGACTCGGTTTAATTCTTCCTTTAAGGTGCGAACTTTTGGCTGCGCTGGATTTGAATGGTCATTGTGATACACCGCTGGCGCATCGCCAGAAAAAGCAGTTACTGCATTGGTCATACCCCCCTGAAATTGATAATAGTCATCGGAGTCGAGTAAATCATGTTCGCGGTTATCTTGATTTTGCACCACTGCCTCAAGCTTACTTAAACGGTGTTGAAAAGAATCTTTAGCGTCAACGCCGTCACTGTCTGACTGCTGATTACCATAGGCATAGCCGCCCCAGTTAAGATAAGCCTGGGCTAAATCATTGCGGGTTTCCCAGCAGCGCTCATCAATGAGACCCTGTAAGCCAGCACCGTAAGCCCCAGGTTTACTGCCAAACACTCGATAGCTGGCTTGTCTATTGGCATCAACAGGCGGCAAGCCTTGCTCAGTTAATTCTTGCGCTCGCTGCTCAACATTTTGTTGAATAGTATTCATGCCCCCCGGCTCGTCAAATTCTGCCAGCGCTTGAACGGCACTATCATAAAGCTTCATTACATTGGGAAAGGCATCACGAAAAAAACCAGACACGCGTAAGGTTACATCTACCCTAGGCCGATGTAACAACATCGCCGGTATAATTTCAAAATCAATAACGCGCTGAGAGCCTTTGGCCCAAACCGGTTTAATTCCCATTAAGGCAAAGGCTTGGGCAATGTCGTCGCCACCTGTGCGCATAGTGGCCGTACCCCAAACAGATATACCTAGCTGCTTTGGATAGTCACCATGCTCTTGGAGGTGTCTTTCAATTAACGCCTGAGCCGATTTTTTTCCCAGCGCCCATGCTGCAGGAGAAGGAATTGAACGGTTATCTACCGAGAAAAAATTACGCCCCGTGGGCAATGTATCCAAGCGTCCACGCGTTGGCGCGCCACTTGGCCCCGGCTCGACAAACTGTCCGTTTAGACCACCGATCAGCGCTGATATCTCTTGCACCACACTGGTTTTTAGCGCTTGATACAATACCTGTTTGGCGTAGTGGAGTTGCACGCTGGTTTGCGGATAAGCGTGGATAAAGTCTTTATCAATTACTCGCTCACCTATCACATAGACACTTATCAACTGCATGGCTAGCAGTTCAAGTCGCTCGCGAGTATCGCCGCTAGTGCGCCAATCACTATTATCAACGGCTAATAATTGCGGTGGTTTCGCCCCATTCCAGACTGACACTTGATCAACAAATGGGTCAAATAACTCATCCCCATCAAGCAAATTCAAATCAACAATAAGATTATGCAACAGCCCTTGATCTTTAGCTTCACGACCGCGGGGCAGACGAAGTAACGCCACAATGGTATCGCTAAGCTTGTCAGCGGCTGGTAAAAAACCTAACACATGTAAGCCGTGACGTATTTGGGCTTCTTTAATGTCGCACAAATAGGTATCTAGCTGTGCCAATACGCCGTCATCAGATTCATTTTTACACGACAACTCTTGCAACACATTAGTGTCTTTAACTTGCTGTATAATCTTTTCGCGCAACCATTTCTCGCGGCGAATATCTAGACCCATGGCTTGATAATATTCATCCACTAAAGCCTCTAACTCAGCTAAATCGCCATAAACTTCGGCTCGAGTCATTGGCGGCATTAGGTGGTCGATAATAACGGCTTGTGCGCGCCGTTTGGCTTGCGCCCCTTCGCCTGGGTCATTGACAATAAACGGATAAAAGTGCGGTATTGGCCCCAAACTTATATCTGGCCAACAATTTTCCGATAAGGCAGTGCCCTTACCAGGCAACCATTCTAAATTGCCATGTTTGCCAACGTGTACCACGGCATCTACTTGATAAACATGACGTAACCAAAAGTAAAACGCCAAATAACTATGCGGCGGTATTAAGTCGGGATCATGATAGTTGGCCAACAAATCCATGTTAAAGCCGCGCGCCGGCTGAATACCAACAAAGGTTCCACCAAGGCGAATACCGGCCAGCATAATGCGCCCGCTACGACACTTAGGGTCAGCTTCTGGCGGCCCCCAGCGCTCTAATACCGCTTGTTGATTTTGCTCTGGCAACTGACTAAAACACTGTTGATATTGAGCTAAACTAATACTCTGCCAGCAGGGCAGCTGATGTAACGTGTTGGGGTTATTCGTCACCGCCCCTAACAACTCTTTAATCAATTCAGTGCCGCCAGTAGGAATAGACTCGACCGGATAATTATTGTCTGCCAGTGCCTGCAAAATATTAATTGTTGATGCTGGTGTGTCTAAACCGACACCGTTGCCAATACGCCCGTCCTTGGTTGGATAGTTAGCTAAAATTAGCGCCAGTCGTTTGTCTTTATTTGGCTTAATTGATAACTGGCAATAGCGCTGCCCCAACTCCGCAACAAAGTTGGCACGCTCTTGGTGTAAGACATAACGTACCACTGAAATTTCACAGCGCTGGCTATAATGCGAATCTGACTTAAAGCTGACGGCCCGAGTAACTATACGCCCATCCATTTCTGGCAACACTACTTGCATAGCAATGTCGCGGCTACGCAGACCTTGGCTATAGCTTTGCCAATCTTCTTTAGTACTACTAGACAGCACTAGCTGAAAAACGGGGATCTTTTTTATAAAGGGAGAATTAAAATCACTGGGTTGAGATGACAAATCAGGGCTAGCCACTGTATTGCTCGCAAAACCCGTAGTGTTAATAACCAGCTTAGCCCCCGCTTGATCTATTAAAGCATTCACCAAGGTTAACGACTCAGGATCCTTAAGTGAGCTAATGGCTATCGGCAATGGCTGCAGGCCATGTGCCTCTAGCGTACTGATTAAGTTATCGAACATAGCGGTGTTAGCACTTTGTAAATGGCTGCGATAAAATAGCACCACACAAACCTGATGACTTAACTCGCCCCAACGCTGATGCCAATCGGCATAGCTAGCTTGGGAATGTTTAAGCTTTGATGCCGGCATATACATCATACAATTAGGCAAGCGCTCGGGTTCATGCCATTGATAGCTTTGACCATCGATATATTGATTAGCCAAAAAATAAAACAGTTGCTGATTATTGACGGTGCCGCCTTCACGTAAGAATTGCCAAACCCGCTGACTATCTTCGGCCTCAATAGTCGATGCAGAAAACAACTGCTGGTCTGGACTGTTATCGCCAGGAACCAAGATTAAGGTTCTGTTATCGCACGCCCTTGCCCATGCTTGCAACCGATCGAATCCATATTGCCAATAACTAGCGCCACCCAAAAAAGACACTACAACAACTTTAGCCTGATCTAAAACCTTGTCTTGATATAAGTCAAAGGCTGCTGGTTTTAATAACTGCAACCAATTGGCTAAGCGAATAGAGGGATAAGTTTCTGATAATGATTCAGCGCTATTGGCCAGCGCGGCTAATGAGCTGTCAGCGGCTGATAATATAACGATATCGGCAGCTGATTGCCCAAGGTCAATAATGCCAACATCGTCGGTGAATCCACCAGGTTGGGCAGCCAGTAAGTGCATTAGGCGCTAACGACTTCGGCCTTTAATAACTCGGCTTTAATATCTGCTTCGACGATACCTTTACCGATAAAGACCAAGCTAGTGGCGCGAGCTTCATCGCCAGCCCACAGGCGGTCAAAATGCACATCCAGTCGCTGGCCTACCGCTTGAAGTACTTGGCGCATCGGCTTGCCAGGTAGTGCTGCAAAGCCTTTAGCTCGGTAGATATTTTGGGTAGTAATGAGTTTGGTTAACATTTGTTGAATTTTATCTTCGTCTACTTCACCCAAGGTAATGACGAATGAATCAAAATGATCGTGGGCATGGGCATGATGCTCGCCATGGGCATGGTGATGATCATGATGATTATGCACATGATTTATTTTGTCTTCGGTGGCTGCTTCAATACCCATTAATAAATCTAAGCGCACCTCACCATTGCTAATGTAGCTTGTTTTTACCGAATCTGACACTTTACCCTCAACGACAGCTTTTACTAAATCGCGCGCACTGTCATCGAGTAAGTCATTTTTACTGACGACAACAATGTCGGCGGCGCTTAACTGGTCTTCTAGCAACTCTTTTAAACTAGGATCATGGTTTAGGCTTTCGTCGGCCAGACGCTGGGCTTGCACTAGCGCTTCATCATTAGCAAAACGCCCCGCCGCAACCGCTGGCCCATCGATTACAGTAATAACCGCGTCAACCGTAAAGTGTTGTTTTATTTCTGGCCAATTGAATGCTTGCACCAATGGTTTTGGCAAAGCCAAACCCGATGTTTCAATGAGAATATGATCGATATCATCACGGCGCTCTACTAACTGCTGCATTACCGGTAAAAACTCTTCTTCTACTGTGCAGCAAATGCAGCCGTTGGCTAATTCATAAATGCCGTTTTCGCCTTGCGCCAATGACGCACCTTCATCTTCGCAGTCAAGTGGGCAGCTACGGAGTAAGTCTGCATCAATATCTAATGCGCCAAATTCATTCACAATTACGGCAATACGTTTGCCAGCGGCCTGCTTTAATACATTAGATAACAAGGTTGTTTTACCACTTCCCAAAAAACCGGTAACTATTGTGGCTGGTATTTTATTCAACTGCATTTTTAAAACCTCTCAATGCGCAACAACTTAAACCGCTACTGCTAATAAATAGTTTGCTAAAATTTATAGGTAATTCTAACCCGCGCAGTCCGCGGAATTATCGAAAGAAAGTAAGAGTCTTCAATCGACAGCAGAACTGCAGCTAAGGATGATTTCAGTAATATAGATTTTTCATCGATACGCCTGCTATCAGGTTAATCCTGCAAAAATAATTGGCGTCGGGATAGTATGGAAGAAATCGTAAAGAATTTCTTCTGATGCAGTCCCCGACATCAGGTATAAACGATAAAGGCAGGTCTACTGGCTCACAGCTCAAATATTGCTATTACCTTCCCAGGGGAAACCCCAGTGGTATTAATAGCGACTTACTGCATACAGTTGCGGGGACAGCTACTTTTTGCATCCAAATCAAACTGGAGCAAGGCATTCCCTATTAATCCGTACGGAACCTAAAATCGTAATAACATAATACCTTACCGATAAAAATATTTCTATAAAATAGCGCTTAATAGTTTTTTTTGTTGCCGTTAGTTGCCATAATCGCCCCGACTTACAAAAAAGGTTTCGAATGAAAACATCAACGTTTAGGGCTCTTTATTTAAGCGGTCTATTTGGCTTACTAATAACGGCCTGCAGCGATGAGCCGCTTCATAAAGCAGCGCCGGCTCCCGTGACTCATGATCATAATAAGCACCAGCATGGTGACACGGATTTATTGAGCATTAACCCCGAGACTGAAAAACCAGAGATACTATTATCGGTAGTAGCAGACTCAGTGGCAGGATGGAATATTCACATAGCGGTTAGTCACTTTAGCTTTGAACCTGAAAACGTTAATCAGGCGATCAGTTCATTGCCTGAAGGCCATGCGCATATATATGTCGACGGCTATAAAATAGCGCGAGTATACAGCCCATGGCACCACTTAAAGGCACTAACGCCTGGCCCACATACAATTCGTGTCGGTCTAAATGCCAATGATCATAGTAATCTAAGCTACAATGGTATTGTGCTAGAAGCGACATCGAATATTATTCAACACTAACAAGATAAGCAAATATGAATCTATTAGAATCTTTACCTAAAAACGCTGGCGTACTTATTTGTGGGCATGGCAGCCGTGCGAAAATTGCAGAAGAGGAATTCAGTTTACTAGCCAAAGGATTACGTGATCGCTACCCAGACTTAAACGTAGAATATGGTTTTTTGGAATATTCTTCGCCCAATATTCATATGGCTTTGGACAAATTATTAGCTCAAGGCGTTGAGAAAATTTATGCAGTGCCAGGCATGCTATTTGCTGCTACCCATGCTCAAAATGATATTCCATCGGTATTAATCACTTATCAAGAAAAACATCCAGGGTTAGAGATAGAGTATGGTCAAGAGCTAGGTTTACACCATGAAATGATTCAGGCCTTTCAGGCACGTATATTAGAATCTATGGGCTTAGACCATGTTCATGACGGCGATTTGTATGACACTATGCTAGTAGTGGTTGGCCGCGGAACTTCAGTCAGTGAAGCCAATGCGGAAGCTGCAAAGCTAACCCGAATAGTCTGCGAAAACTTAGGCTTTGGCTGGTCTGAAACGGTTTATTCTGGCGTCACTTACCCATCAGTCGGTCGCGGTTTAGAAATGGCGATTAAGCTAGGTTATAAAAAAATTGTTGTCGCTCCATACTTCTTATTTGGTGGCAAGCTCATTGGCAGAATCCACGCTTATGTCGATAAAGTGGCGGCAGAAAACCCCGACATAACCTTTATGAAAGCCAATTATTTACGTGATCAAATTCACGTCATCAACACCTTTGTGCAACGGATCGAAGAAACTATTATCGAACCTGAACCGGCTATGGGTTTAATGCAAAGCTTTAAACAGCGCCTAGCCAAAGGGCAAGTTGATGTCCATCACCATCATGCCGAATTTCAACCAGAGGGACGTGCACATTCGCATGCTAGCGCCAATGATACTAGTCACTCTCATAGCCACTCTCATAGTCACGGGCATTCACATGCCCGTTATAAGCACATAGCCCACCCCAACGGACCGCGCACTATGATTAACGAAAACATGTGTTGTTGTTTTATGGGGCAATTTCCTCAACATATTATTGATGAAGAAAAAGCCAGTAAACCCGAGTTGGCAGGAACTCCTAGCTGTAAACGCTAGGACTTACCCGTTGGATGAGCTAAAGCCGTATCGACACTTCTAGCTTTAGTGCCTTTAACCTTAGGGCGATAAACATGGGCTTTACTCTCATCATAAAGATAAGAATCACGAAATTCTTCTGTCCCTAAAACATGTCCCACCAAAATAAGTGAAGTGCGAGTAAACTTCTTAGCGCGGACTTTAGCAACAATATCTTTTAACGTGCCGGTAACTTTATCTTGGTCTGGCCAAGAAGTACGATAACACACTGCCACCGGACAATCTTCGCCATAGTGCGGAATAAGCTCTTCCACTACTTTATGAATGCGCGTGATACCTAAATGAATGGCCAGTGTTGCGCCACTGGCGGCTAATGCAGGCAGGCGCTCACCCTCTGGAAACGGCGTTTTACCCTCATAACGGGTCATAATAACTGTTTGCGACACACCCGAAAGCGTTAGCTCTTTACCTAGCCACGCTGCTGATGCGGAAGCGGCGGTTACACCAGGGATGATTTCAAAATCTATATTTAATTCATCCAAACGTCGAATTTGCTCGCCTATGGCACCATATAAAGAGGGGTCACCGGAATGAACTCGGGCTACATCTTTGCCGTCTTTATGGGCGTCCTCAATATGGGCCATAATTTGACCTAAATCTATTGATGCCGTATCGATAATTCTTTCAGCACTGTTT
The DNA here is from genome assembly GCF_047729875.1 of Halioglobus sp. Uisw_031. Classification (NCBI taxonomy): domain Bacteria; kingdom Pseudomonadati; phylum Pseudomonadota; class Gammaproteobacteria; order Cellvibrionales; family Halieaceae; genus Halioglobus; species Halioglobus sp. Uisw_031. The sequence continues at coordinate 2,822,783 of NZ_CP159826.1, forward strand.
TCTACAGCGCTAAATATTTCTCGCGGCACTAGTGACCCTGCATATAAAATTATCGGACAGTGATTAATAAGTTTTTGCCCTTTAACGGTAATAAGTTCTGGGTCACCGGGACCCGCGCCAATAAAATAAACTGTCATGGTTATTCCTTAAAAAGCTATCTACCAATAGCTTGAGTCAATGTTAAAGTTTTTTACTATAGCCGCGAGGAGTATAAATCCACTCTTTAGCGCCGTTAACGATATGTCGTGATTCGCTATTACCCACGGATACTAGCGTAAACATATCGACATCATCAGAATGCAGCTTTGCCAATGTAGTGATCGTTATATTTTCATCATCACGGGTAAGCTGACGTCCGAGCAATACCGGTGTATCTTGGGGCCTGTATTGCAACAAAATATCTTGGGCAGTATTAATTTGCCAATCACGTTTTTTGGATCGAGGGTTGTAAAAAGAGACGACGAAATCTCCTGCACCGCAGGCATGCAGTCTCTTTTCAATAGTCTGCCATGGAGTCAATAAGTCAGATAAGGAAATAGTACAAAAGTCATGGCCTAGCATTGCACCAACTCGGCTAGCACCTGCTTGCATTGCCGAAATCCCAGGCACCACTTCAATATCCACATCCAGCCATTCGGGATGGCGCTCTTTGCCCTGTAACTGTTGGTCAAGTAGCTCAAATACCAAAGTGGCCATAGCATAAATACCAATGTCACCACTAGATACTAACGCTGTGGTTTTACCACTCGCGGCCAAATTTAAGGCTAATCTTGCACGGCCAATTTCTTCACCCAAGGGTAAATCATGATGAGTTTTACCATCACAAACACTACCTAACAAAGCTAAATACAAGCCATAAGCCACAAGATCACTACTAGCAAGTACTGCCGCCATTGCCTTGGGTGCAATAAGATCTTTATCACCAGGGCCGGTTCCTACAAGGTATAACTTAGTCATGATTTATATCTATCTTCTTTAATTTTTAGCAATTTTATACACTATTTTTTGGATAACTTCTGGCTATTGCGCAGGTAGCTTTAGTTGTTTTTTGCTTGACTAAAGCAAGCTCTGCATTGTTATTGGTTACATTCATGGCAGCAACTAACGCCGCTGACTCAGCCACGCCATAAACACCGACGGTGTTAAAAACGTATTCTGACTTAGTACTCAATAAATTCTCTACGACCAACAACGACTCAACGCTAAAGGTTTGAAACGGTTTATTCAAATTTTTAGCTAACTCAAGCAGCCCTACTTCATCGGCTTTTACATCAATACTATTAATACTATCAACCTGCTTGATATCTATTCCAGCTTGAGCCAAACAAGCATCCAATAACTGAGCGAGATCTTCCTGTGAACAGCCTCGCTCGCACCCCATACCAACGGCATAAATAGGCTTTAAGTAGCTATTGGCAGTGGTCATCACCAGTTGTGCTCCAATCAGTTTTGCTATCGATGCAGCCCAATCATTAGCACCACCTTCGTGGCCAGATAACAGCGGAATAACAAACTCACCGCTCTCATCTAATATTAATACCGGCGGATCCTCCGATTTACTGTTTATTACTGGAGCCAATGTTCTAACCGCTATGCCCGTTGCACAAATTAAAATTAGCCCATTGCCAGCACTAAACGCCCGCTGTACTTTTTCGGCAAAAGGTTTTGGTTTAAACCACAGCTCACTGCCTTCTAGTTGCGCCGCCAATTTTTTGGCAAGTGACAAACCGGCATCGGTTAAGGCAACTATTTTTATCGATCTATTCATCAACTTCTATCGCGCGCGGTTTTAACCACAACAAACAGCGAAAAGTATGGCCCTGCTTCACCTTCTAGCAGGCTTACATCCCGTTGAATATCCTCGCCTTCACGTCCTATATATGCTAGATAAGATGCTTCAGACATTCGATTACTTGCCGCTAGTGCATTTAAAATTCGTTGTCGCGACCGTCCTGCTTTCATTATCACAACGCTGTCATGACTGTTAAGCGTATGCGTTAAGCTCTCTTCACTGTGCCTGCCACTAACTACAGCAAACGATTCTTTTAACATTGTCAGTGGCAACTGCAAAGCTGAGGATGCTGCATGCACCGACGAAATACCCGGTACCACTTCGCACGCTACATCAACTTGTAAACGCTCCAGCAAATAGCCAAAGGAGCCAAAAAATAACGGATCCCCTTCACATAAAAAAACCACATTTTTATTATCCTTTAGTGCCTCTCTAATATCATTAGCCGCTTTATCATAAACTTTATTGGCAACACGGCGGTCATCACACATAGGCATAAACAATGCTATTTCTTCATATTCATCAGCGATAGACTCCAGTGCCAGCTGGGCTATTTCTTTAGCTTGTGACTCGCCTTTCTCATTGGCAATATAGCTAATGACATCAGCTTGCTGAATATATCTTAACGCCTTAAGGGTAATAAGTTCTGGATCTCCTGGGCCAACCCCGACACCTATAAATTTGGCAGTCATTACATTTCTCCTACTGCGCTTGATATTTTCTTAAAGCAAAAAATTTCTACCGGTAGTTTATCGATATAGGATATTTTTTTTTCAACCAAACTGCCGCGACTAACACCTAACATAACACTTTCTACCTGACATTTATTAAGGGTCTGAGCAAACGATTGTAATTGCTGTTTGGTACTATCGATAACCGCACTGGCCACTAAAATTCCACCTGCAGGCAACTGCTGCCAAACTTGTAATAGCAAGTTATTTAGCTCGCCATCGCTACCGCCAACAAACACTTTGTTGGGCGCTGGTAGCTCAGCTAAAGCCTCGGGCGCTCGCCCGTTAACAATATGTAAATTACTGACCACACCAAAACGATGCTGGTTAGTTGCCAAATATTGCAGGCGTTGCGGATGATACTCAACAGCGTGCACTGCTACTTGCTCATTCCAATAAGCTAACTCTACCGATACGCCGCCGCAGCCCGCACCAATATCCCAAATAACATCATCATTAGCCGGCTGTAAAAAAGACAATATAGTCAGCCGCACTTCACGCTTACTTATCATCCCCTTGCCCGGTTCTACACCGGTTTCAAAAACGGCGTCAGGAAAACCAGGAAACTCTGGCAGCACGCCGCCTTTACCCATGACTGAAATAATACTGACATGCAAGGGGTCAAACGACTGATGGTTTAAGGCTAACGCTTGCGCTGAATGTGATGATAATTTTTCGTCTGTATAACCCAAATTTTCACACACATGCAGTATCGATTGGTCAAACCCAGCCGCTATACATTCGCGGGCTAACACTTGAGGCTGACTAAACTTATCGGTTAACACCACTAGGGTTGTATTGGCTTTAATTTTCGACCGAAGCTTTTCTAGGGGACGACCATGTAAACTCAATACACTGATATCTTGTAATGACAAACCAAAGCGATGACAAGCAACTTGTATACTCGACACGGCCGGATAAAACGACAGATATTGACTGGCAAAGTTGTTGCTAAACCAACGACCTATACCAAAATATAACGGGTCTCCCGAGGCGATGACAGCAATGGCCGCTGCTTCAGCATTAATGATGGTTGCCTTTAACCGATCAAGCTTTGGCAGTACTACTTTGATAATATCAATACCATCTAACAAAGAAGCTACAGTGTCGAGCTGGCGCGATGAACCAATCACCATATCGCAGCCGCTAAGGACTGTTTGTGTCTGGGTAGATAATTCAGCGAATTCGCTAACACCAAGCCCGATAATATGTATATTTGGTCCGGCCACTAGTAATACTCACCATGATTGCAGCGCAGTAAGGCGTTACAACTTGCCGACGACACAGCGCTTCCGCCTTCTCGCCCTAACAAGGTGATACATTCCACACCAAGATTTTGATGAGCTTCCCAGAGCGCTTGTTTTGATTCTGCAGCGCCAACAAAACCTACCGGCATACCGATAATTAAAGACGGTTTATCAGTCCCTGCTTCTAGCATCTCTAATAACTTAAATAATGCTGTGGGTGCATTGCCAATAACAACGACGCTACCCGCTAATTTGTCTGCCCAACTATTAAGCGCAGCCATCGAGCGGGTTTCAAGGTTAGCTTCAGCATGTCTTGCAGTAGCGTCTGTATTAAGAAAGCATAGCGGCTGTTTACTGATCATTCGCTTAGTGATGCCCTGTTTGACCATTTCAACATCGCATAAAATATCACCATTATTCGCTAGGGCTCGCATACCGTTAACACAAGCCTGAGCGCTAAAACGCACCTGACTAGCTAAGCTAGGGATGCCAAGACTATGCACAATGCGCATTACCACTTGCTGTTGCTGTTTATCATAGTCGCTAAGATCAGTTAAGGTGCGGATCTGTCTAAAGCTTTCTCGCTCTATGGCTTGAGGATCTTTGTTAAATTGGTAGGGCATAATTAAGTAATGAGCTTAGGTAAATGTTGAGAGTACAAACTTTTCGCACTCTGCATGATTAGTAAAAGAAATTTCAGCGGCAGACGATATAGGCCGATTTAACATGTAGACATCAATCTCTAAATCTCGTGCCACGTTTAATTTTTGGACAGTAGAGCTACCACCACTATTTTTGCTCACTAATGCATCAATAGCGTGTTTTTTCATCAACGCCAACTCATCATCATAAGAAAATGGACCGATCGCTTTTACCCACAACATACTCCTTGGCAGTAAACGTTTGGGCTCTACAGCCGTGCGCAACACTTGTTTTTGCCCTTGGTTAACAGCCAACAGATCTATTTCATCTTGGTCTAACTGACCCGCTGTAATAAACACTGACTTTTTCTCTGTCAAAGCCTGGAACATTTCGCTTCGGCTATTAAATACCTGCCAACTTTCCTTATCGCCCTGAGTCCATTGCGGGCGATTGAAACGCCAATAAGGAATTTCACTTGTCATTGCAGCCGTTACCGCTTTATCACTCATGGTTGCGGCATAAGGATGAGTTGCGTCTAATATTGCCGTTACCTGCTGCTGTTTAACATAGTGACTTAATCCCCCAAACTGACTAAAGCCGCCGCTAACAATTTGGCAGCTAACATCAGGTACTCGCACTAGCCCGGCAACACTATAAATAATGGGGATAGATTGCTTATGTAATGTTTCAGCCAAGCGACGTCCGTCCGCTGTACCGCCAAGTATCAGTAATGTCACTAACCCAACCCAGCCATTATCTCTGGACTGGTTGAGCCAACGAATTGCCCTTTTCTATCAATGGCAATAACCTCAACCTCAACATCCCTGGGCACAATATTTTTCGCCACAACTAACGCTCTGTCGCATAGCGCTCCAGCTAAATCTATATTTTTTGCCTGACACAACTGCAAGGCTTGCACACTAGTATTTGCGCCTTGAATCTCTGTTAGCAATGACTCGTCGCCGCCCATCTCACTGGCAACACTGGCAAGATGCATAAAATCAATTTCTGACACCCGACTATTTAAATCCATATGGCCATTGGCCAGCTTACTAATTTTTCCAATGCCACCGCAGATCGTTAATTTTTTAACGGATACTTTTTTAAGATGTTTCAGAACGGCACCAGCAAAATCACCCATTTCTATTAGCGCCATATCATCGAGCTGGTAATAGCGCTTAATCGCATCTTCGCTGCTATTACCGGTAGTGGCAGCAATGTGCACTACGCCATTGGCATTAGCTACATCAATGCCCTGATAAATAGACGCTATCCACGCTGCACAAGAGAACGGCCGCACGATACCAGTGGTACCTAATATGGATAATCCGCCCAAAATACCAAGCCTTCCGTTCATTGTTTTAAGCGCAATACTTTCACCGTTTTCTACCCCAACGGCAACTAAAAACCCACCCGGATAATTATATTGCTTAGCCAAACTCAATAAATGTTCGGCCATCATTGCTCTAGGGACAGGGTTAATTGCCGGCTCACCTATTGCCAATAACAAACCTTCTTTGGTTACTGTTCCCACCCCTTGCGCGGCCGAAAAAACCACGCCTGGCTGAGGAGTTAATGTCAACTCAACAAACACAGTTGCTCCATGAGTTGCGTCTGGGTCATCACCCGCGTCTTTAATAGTTGAAGCCTTAATACCGCCATTAAAAGCGACATAACTAACAATATTTAGCTCAACTGTTTTCCCTTTAGGTAGCGTAATACTCACTACATCAACTTGATGCTTAGCCAATAACAACTGTGCGGCGCCAACACAACAAGCTGTCGCACACGCGCCTGTGGTAAGCCCTGTTTTAAGTTTTACGACTGCTTCGCTACTTTCTTTCCACACAGCTCACCTATTAGATAGCGTTTACTAGCCAGTAACTGCCGACCGCAACAGACAGGCTAGCAATAATATAACGTTGCCAATTAAATAGCCGTACATATCGTTGTTGCAGCTGCTGCTGTAAAAAACCTAAGCCCAAACCAAAAACTAACATCGACGACATAACGCCAAAGGAGAATACAGCTAAGTATGCAAGCGACTGCGATAAATTACCTTGCGACACCGCTGGTATTAACGCCAAAGCTGGCGCACTGCCAGCAAAACCGTGCAGCATGCCAACCATTACAGGGGTATGCGCTTGCTTAACGCTGCCGCCACCATTTGATTCGTTAAAATGATCGGCCATATGCAAATGACGATGAACCACCTCGCCGTGATGATGCTCGTCAAGGCGTATAGCCTGAGACTTGATGCGCCAAAAGAATAGCAATCCTAAGGCAATTAATAGGAGTCCAACTAAAACTTCTGCAAGGTGAATAAATTCTACCGGTAAATTCAACCCTAAACCAAATAGCATCACACCACTGAGCAATAAAATACCACCGTGGCCTAGCGCCCAGTTACTGCAAAATAATAAGGTGGTTTTTAAACTGGGCTTGGTGTTGCTTAATGCTGACACCGCCATCACATGATCAGCGTCTAATGCGTGCATTAAACCAAGGCTAAAGCCCAACATAATAATTGGCAACGCCTCTATTATCACGAGACAACCTTCAATGAGGGGCGAAATAATTGCGCCACCGCACTGGCGTTAGAAGGGAAAAACAAATGCAGATAGGATGCGGTTAACTGCCTCTCTCGATAAATTGCCTCACCCGGCGCGGGATGACGCTGACGCACACCGTGCGTTATCGGCTCAGGGGTTTGTTCGCTGCGGGATCGATGGTGAGCATGAGCGCGAACTTCACCCTCGGGCAGTAATGCTGCCTGCATGCCCTGGCAACCACTTCTGCCGCGCATCGCGCCGTGGCCTGCCAACAGGCCCGCCATCGGATACTGTTGGCCGTCAAGGTCAGTTAAGGTTTGTAGACAGTATAAAAATCCACCGCATTCGGCTAACACCGGCTTATCTTGGCTAAAAAACTGCTTAATCTGTTCAAGCATCTTAGTATTTTGAGCCAAACCTTGGGCGTGCAACTCTGGATAACCACCTGGCAACCATAACGCGTCAACTTCGGCTAAATGTTGGTCATGCAGAGGCGAAAAATACACCAGCTCTGCACCCATTGTTTCTAATAAACGTATATTCGCGGCATAAATAAAAGTAAATGCCTCATCTTTAGCGATGCCTATTTTGACTCCATTTAATAACGTTTGGATAACAGGAACTTCAGCAGAATGAAATTCTATGACTTTTACTTTATCGATAAAGTCACCAAAACCTGCCTGTTCTAGCCAATTGGCACCGGCCTCAAAACGGGTTTCTAACTCAGTCGCTACCTCATGAGCTTGGACTAAACCCAAGTGACGTTCTGGCAGTGCAACTTGTTCTGAGCGGGGCAAATTAGCAAGCAGTGGCAATGAATCTGGCAACTCGTCTGCTATTAGCTGACGATGACGATCCGTACCGCAGTTGTTTGCTATAAGGCCAGCAAACTCAACGTCATCTCGAAAGTTAGCCAAGCCAACGGCTATAGCTGCGGCTGTTTGTGCCATACCTTTAACGTCCATAACAATGGCTATAGGGATATTAAAACGAGCGGCAAGATCGGCACTGGAGGGCTCCCCATCAAAAATACCCATTGCACCTTCAACCAATATTAAGTCGGCAACTTTAGCGGCCTCATAAAATTTTTGCTGACAGTATTGTTCACCCGCCATCCACATATCTAGCTGTTCTACCGGCTGAGCAGATGCCTGCTGCAGTATTTGGGGGTCAAGATAATCTGGTCCAGTTTTAAAAACTCGCACCACTTTACCCTGTCGGGTAAGCAGTCTTGCCAATGCTGCAGTAACAGTGGTTTTACCCTGCCCCGAGGCCGGCGCAGCTATGAACAGAGCTGGGCAACTTACAACTGCCATTAGTATTCAATGCCTTTTTGCGCTTTAACGCCTTGTCTAAAGGCATGACGCTCATCTTGAACCACTGAAATAGTGTCGGCGATATTTTGCAACTCAAGCGCCATTGTCCTGCCAGTAATAATCACATTCTGATCTTTTGGACGTTTACTCAACGCCGCAACGACTGGCCCTACGTCAAGGTATTCGTATTTGAACATATAACTTAATTCATCAAATACCAGCATGTCGTAGCGGTCATCTTGCAGCAATGTTTCGGCCAAGGCCCAGGCCTTTTTTGCGGCCGATATATCTTGCTGCTTATCTTGAGTCTCCCACGTAAAACCATGCCCCATGACATGCCAATCAATTAAATCATGGTCTCTAAATAGCTTATATTCACCCGTTTCACTGCGCCCTTTTATAAATTGGATAACGGCGCATTTTTTGCCATGCCCGACGCTTCTAGCCATAGTACCAAATGCCGAACTACTCTTGCCTTTACCGTTACCTTTTAACAAAATTAACACGCCACGCTCTTCTGTAGCGTTGGCTATTTTTGCATCCATTACTGCTTTTTTACTGACCATACGGGCCTTATGTTTATCGTCACTCATAATTATGGCCTTAAGTTTATTAAGCTGGGAGCAGAAAATAATCAGCGCCTAATACACTGGCAATACGCTCACCTTTGCCGCGCTTAACTGGCGAATTTTCTATATCAAGTAGTGTTATCTGACCTAGCAAATTAATATCATCAAACGGCTGAGTACTTTTCCCATCGGTGATAATAATTGTGTTCAGTGCAAGTGAAGGGTTCTTTCTAAGCTCGTTTTGTTGAAACAACAAGGTATGTTGTAACACTTCGCGCAACGGTGTACCGCCACCGGCAGGGATGTTATCCAGTAGCTGACGCAAGGCCTTGGGTGCGCGCTTAGTAGGCAATAGGGTTTCGACGCGGGCGTTGCCAAAACCCAAAATTGTTAATTGTTCGCGTGACCAATAAGCTTTCTCTGCAATAGATAAAATGGTCGCCTTAGCTTTTGCGAACAGTTCATTGTGCAGCGTTGAGGCCGATGTATCTAACAGCACAATATTGAGTTTTAACTGACCGGTTTTTATCGGCCTAAACCTTAACTGTGCTAAAGGCCATTGTCCTGCACTTGCCAGTAAACTGGCAAACCAGTTGATGCGTTTTGATGGTGCTTTTGACGCCTCAATCCCGGCGCTGCCACCCCCTTTGCGGTTAACAAAAGTATCACCTAGCGCCGTAACTAGACGCGACGTATTTGAATGAATACGGCTAGGCAAAGTTAGACTGACCTTTTCAGCTGTGAGTTGTTGTTGTGGATCCATCGCCCCCCAATCACCGCCAACGGGTCTCTCATCAGCTTGCTTGCTGGGTTTAGAAAATGGCTTATTATTACTTGGCGGCGGCGTGTCTGGGTGATTACGGCGATGGTTTAACACCAACTCTTCTACAGCTAATACATCCTCTTCAATGACTTCGATTCGATCATTTAATACCGCATGAGCAGTCGCTGCCCGATACCAAACAATATCGGCGCGCAAACCATCGACATTTGCAGACTGACATTTATTAGCAATTAAAAGTCTTAGCGACTCATCGCAGATAACTTTTTTTAATCGATTTTTGGCTATTGATAACTTTTCAGCTAAAGCTTCTTGCTGGACTTTAGATGAAGCTAAAAACTTATCTGGAGCCATATCAAATTGTTGGCGTAAACGTACAATCTCAACTCTATCTTCAATGCTGTATTGATTATTGAGTTCAACTGACAAGCCAAACCGGTCTTGCAACTGTGGTCTCAACTCTCCTTCGTCTGGGTTCATCGTCCCCAGTAGTACAAAGCGAGCACTATGGCTTTCACTAACCCCATCGCGCTCTACAATGTTTACCCCACTAGCTGAAACATCTAATAATAGATCAACCAAGTTATCTGGGAGTAAGTTCACTTCATCGACGTACAAAACACCATTATTGGCTTTGGATAGTAAACCGGGTTGGAATTCTGTTTTTTTACTAGCCAGTACTTGTTCTAAATTTAAGGTGCCGAGCAGCATTTCCTCGGTAGCGCCTAATGGCAAAGTAATAAAGTTAACCTTGTCATTGTTAGTATCAACCATTACATCAGCTAAGCCCCTAGCCAAGGTAGATTTAGCACTGCCCCGAGGCCCACTCACTAAAACACCGCCAATTGCTGGATTAATTGCCGCCAAGCATAAAGCCAACTTAAAACTGGCCTGACCAGTCACCGCGGTGAACGGAAAATTATTCAAGCTGATCACCTGCTGAATCAACTTTAAACCGACTAACGGCCCACCCGGATACAAGCCCTAATGCTATCCAAAAAATTAAATTACCCACTCCCGTGACAATTAGAAAACGTTCATGAAGGGCAGTTAACGCGATAACTGCATCTGGCGCAGGATGACTAAATAGTGCCCCAACATGTTTTGGCGCACCGATAATATAGGGCAAAGCGATAGCAACAACGCCGGCAATTTTAATTTTAATGGAACCAAAAACCAGTGCCAACAAACCCGCTCCGACACCGACTACTGCCATTACCCACCATAATTGCCTGCTCTCTAATGCAGCCGCTTCACTACCGGGTATTTCTGGCGGCAAACCAATAGAGGGTGCAACATACATAGCGGCATAGCCCCCAAGCCCCCACAATATGCCTTTAGCTACCGATAGCGTGGTTAATCCCATGGCCTGTAATTGCGACATAACAGCGATAAGCACTGCAGCAAAACCAATACCTGCACTTATATTAGCTATAACAGTAAAAGCGGTGCGCTCACCTCCATCTTGTGGGGCCCAGGTTTCACTGGCATGATCATGGCCACCATGGTCGTGCTCCACTTCATAGCTTTCGGCTGCAAAGATGATTGGATCAATTATTAAAACTTGAGCGACGCTCAGTAACAGGCCGGCAATAAATCCAGCCAACAGCGCGTTATAAATGATTTGACGAAAAACCACAAGATACCCTTAACCAGAAACACCTAAAGCCTAAACCACTTGGGCTTAAGCCATTAATTTGTGTAAATCTAGTGGGCTAGTGACAAGGAAAAACCAAGGCATGACGAGTATCATGCGCTGCATTATGAGCAACATCCATTGGTAGAAAACCAACCGCAAATAGAACAATCGCTCCAAATGCTATTGCAGCCATATTCTGCAGAGCTACAGAGCTGCCTGCTTTAGTTCGAATATTCTGGCTAGCGATTACTTGAGTTGTCATATTTTTATCCATGTGCACCCACCGTGCATTGTAATTGTAAAATTGTTAGGCCGGTCTTCGGGCTCAAAGAGTGCAAATTGCTAAGTTTGCGCCTTCCCAAAGCTGACGCTTCAGTGGCCTTGCAAACAACTCTATTACCGATGCGGGGGCAGCGATGGAGTAACAAACAAGCTGTTTACCATACTTCCCGATTATCCCTTTCAAGGCACCTAAAACTCAATCACGATAATAACAACATTCAATCTAATTTGAAACGCTTAAACGACTTCAATCGGTTTGAGCTGGTACCAACTGGTATCAATATTACCGGTAGAGTCAGAAATCACCACTTGATAACCGAGTTTTCCAAGCTCTTGATTGAGGTTTCCTTGGTATAACGCTGCTCTAAATTTACTATAGGGTATATCCTCGGACTTACAGATTAATAGATATATCCCTCTAAGAGTAAACACTAAGGTGTTATTTATTAGATGAATACCATCATTATCGGTAACAATATCGGCTAATGCCCCATCTCCTTGAATTAAGCTGTTGATTAGAGCAGCAAACTTATCGACAAACATGTACAGCCCGATTGACAGTAAAAAGTAAAGATAATGATACGTTAACTTTTTTATCCATGCTTAATCAACTCTGCAAAGCCTCTATAAAATTAGCCGACAGAATTTGATCAACAAGAAAAACTGTTAATCCGCGCCAACACACTATTAAAAAAAATACTGACAGCGATATCGCTATTAGCTAAGTAACTGACTATTAAACACAACTACCTGGGGTACTAACGAGTTAACTTATTTTTCCTCGAAAAGTGGAGTTTTAGCATTCATTACACCCAATAAACAAACCTAAAGTGCGAGCTGGCGACTCGATTGCTAGCGCCAAAGGCCGAATTGTGTCGGCTCCGCCCGTGACCTCAAGTTAACTTGTCAGTACCTTGATGAAGACTTCATCAATGTAGAACGTGTCGCCGTAGCCTCGGTGTTTTCGTTTCAGTCTTCGAGTGTATATAGCGCCGAATTTTATACACCACAGTCGGATCGATTCATGGCTGACGGTTATGCCTCGTTCGGCAAGTAGATCTTCGATGTCTCTGTGGCTGAGATTGAAACGATAGTAGAGCCAGACGGCGTAAGAAATGATATCGGGTGGGAATCGGTGGCGTTTATAAGTATTCATCCGTCGATTATACGGATATCAGTAGCTTAACTTGGCGGTACCCTACTCCCAAAGCTTTTTCCAAGGCTGCGCCTCTTCGAGTTGATAGGCCAGTTCAAGCAACAAGCGCTCTTTTCCGTGATTAGCATTAAACAACACGCCGATGGGGAGATTGGACTCACTATCATGGCCCAGTGGTAGAGATATCGACGGTCCGCCAGTTGCGTTGGCCAGTCCGGTAAAGCAGGCCCATGTCATCACGCGTGGAAACAAGGTCTCATAGTCGAGGCCTTCGCTTAGGTAGCCTATCTCAGGTGTCAGGTGACTCACGCAGGGAGTCATCACCACATCGATTTCAGTAAAGTTTCTCGCCCAATCACTATGAGCTTTGCGCAGGCGCCAATATGTCCCGGGGATCTTCAAAATTTTCTTCAGGAAATCGTTCGCTAAGCCATCGACAACCGGCGTCAACCGGGTGGAATCAAAACAGGGATCCAGTGATTTCCCGCCAGACTTCCTAGTTATATAGGCGCTCGCAGACCACATATTGACGAAGTCCATCCGCATGGACTCGGGCGCGGGAATAGGTATCAACTCCACTGTGTGGCCTAGCCCTTCCAGCAGCAACATTGTTTGCTCAATGGCCTTGCGGGTCGGTTGATCAATCTGTATACCGCCCAGGGATTCCGTTACCACAGCGATACGAAGCTTTTGCTTTATCGGCGAGGTAACCGAGCCGATAGGTTCAAGCTCGGGCTTGCGGTTGAGCCGTTCGATATGCTCATAAAAATGTGCGGTATCTCTTACGGAGCGACTTACGATTCCGTCCGTGGCAAACACTATCGGTTGTTTCGCAAGCATTCGCGACGGAATAATACGCCCCCTGCTTGGCTTGAGCCCCACCAGTCCACAGCTGCCTGCGGGTATCCTGATGGAACCGCCCCCGTCCGCTGCGTGAGCAATAGGGACCACCCCTGCCGCAACCAATGCCGCAGAGCCAGACGAGGAACCGCCAACACCGTGGCCGGTGTTCCAGGGGTTACGCGTTGGTTCACCGAGTCCCTCGGCCGGCTCCGCCGAACAAATCAAACCGAACTCGGGCATGGTTGTTTTACCTAACGGCACAAAGCCCAGGTCTATCATTTGCTGTACAACAGGATCATTTCTTGTCGCCGCTTGCGCGCCCTCATAGGCTGCTGAGCCATACCGGGTCGGCAAACCAATCAGGTCGTTCATGTCTTTAATAAACGTAGGCACTCCGGCAAAAGGCCCACTAGAATCACCGCCAGACCTCTCTAGCGATTGCTCAGAGCAGTGCTCCACGATAGCGTGAAGATGCGGATCGACCTGGTGCGCTCGCGCAATAGAGGCCTCCAATATCTCCGAGATCTGAAGTTCACCACTCTCGACCAGTGCTGCAAGTGCTACAGCATCGTGATCTCCCAGCGTGTCATCGCAAAATCCATGAATCGCTTTTGGCATATTCTTCCTCCGAACAACCTAGGGTGTGGTTCAATTTCGGCTCACGCTCTTCAAGGGTGGTCACATCATAGTAGCCCATCCTAGACGTTAGAGTATGACGACATTTTTCGCTTGTCGCTGTTCTTTATTCATCCTAACCTATTACGGAATGTTTGCGCCTGAAGCCACCGCTACCTGACATAAACGTAGGGCGACGACTGATGACACTAGGCGGCCGGGCGCCTTACTCGACTTGACCCAAAAACACTCTACAGCCCTCCATCAGCAGGGACGCTACTAGAACAAGCGTGGCACGGACTACTGCGGACTCTCGCTCAGGAATGGGCGGATATAAATTGTGCGATCACCTCAGCGAACGCCTTTTCAAGGCTGCGAGCCCAAATCGTAACACCTCTCAGACGGCCTGTAATGCGCTCTAAGCGACGATAATCTCTAGACCTTGGGCTGATGCTTCGATAACCTTAGGGCATAGGGGATCTAAAATCTAGCTGCCGCAGTGCGGGGACAGCGTCTCCCTAGTTCCGGTTGACTGTCTCTAGCAACGCTTCGGCAACCGCAGTTGAGGAGCCAGGGTTCTGGCCGGTAATAACCAAACCATCGACGACTGCCAATGAGTTCCAATCTTCGGTCTTTTGGTACAAGCCACCCATTGCCACAAGCTCATCTTCGAGCAAATAGGGAACCACCGCGGTCAGCTCCACCGCGGCCTCTTCGCTATTACTAAAGCCAGTGACACTTTTACCCATAACCAGTGGATCACCATTAGCAGCTTTGGCTTTGAGTAACACAGCAGGCGCGTGGCACACCGCAGCTACCGGCTTGCCTGCGGCAATAAATCCCTCAATCAGAGCAATCGAGTCAGGGTCACTGTGCAGGTCCCAAAGCGGGCCATGGCCACCAGGGTAAAATACCCCATCAAAATCTTCCACGTTCATTGTCGACAATTTGACTGTAGTCCCTAGGGCGGTTTTAGCGGCCTGATCATCTTCGAATCGATGTGTCGCGTCGGTTAGGAAACCCGGCTCGCTGCTCTTGGGGTCGAGGGGCGGTTGACCGCCTAGGGGTGAAGCCAGAGTGACTGTCGCGCCGGCATCTAATAGAGCGTAATAGGGGCTGGCAAATTCTTCCAGCCAAAAGCCCGTTTTATGGCCAGTGTCACCCAATTGATCATGTGACGTTAAAACAATTAATAGGTTCATTGGAGAGATCCTTTTGGGTGATTGAATGTTCAATTTATTGATTCTGAAACGTGGCAGAGTTTACAGGACATCCGGGACATCATCGATAGCATCCTGGCTCATCTACGCGAAAAGGAACAAGGCCGCCCTACCCTATCGCACCTGGTGCCAACTTCCCAAGCACCCCTGGGCCATTACTTCTTTTCGCAGGACGCGAATCCACAGCCCCAGATCAGCAAGGACGCTACTGAAAAACGTGTGGCACGGACGGTTGCATGCTCTCGTTCAGGAATGAACAAATGTGAATTGTGCGAGCACCTCACCCATCACCGTCTCAGGGCTGACTAACAGCGTAAGTTATAACTGTTCTGTGACAGCAACGAACGCTGCAGGAACGAGTACGCCAGCGGCAAGCAGCCCTCCGATTACACCTGAGTATATTCCAGTGAGGCTGCCGATTTGGTTGTTGTATGAGGCGAGTAAATAGATATCGGCGCCGATAGTAGACAGCGTGACGTTATAGAAACCTAAGTAGGGTTTTCCCTACTTCGCGGGCAAAGATTAAGCTTCATTATCAGGTGAGTGAACATCTGTAGCCATATCAAGCAAACGGCTATACTTAATAAAGTAATAAATAAAAGGATGCAACCATGATACACGCATTGATCACTAAGACACTGTCTATTCTTTGAATGGCTGAAGTCATTAGACAGTCGTTCGCCAGGTAGCTTAAAGGACTCTAACTCTTAAGCTGACTACCCCCCCAGTTAAAGCAAAAGGGGCGGTCGCCCCTCACCCTACCCTCCCCTGCCTATGCATGTTAGGGTATGGCGTCATTAAACCACTGCAACTTCAGGACTCATTTCCTTCCTAACGACCGAGTCGGGGATTTAGTTAGCACGCAGGATGTTATACATCCAGCACCGATAGCGGTTACAGATGATGGCAGTCGCGGAGCCTATATAGCTTTGCGCCCACCCAAGGTGCTGCGGGAAATAAAGTGGAGGCTACTGCCTAGTCTCAGTAAAAATAAATGAAAGGAATCAATATGAACACAGGCACCAAGACACTCTTTATTTTCTTCGTCGCTCTCCTAATGACAGGCTGCAAATTTGCTTTGCTGGTCACGGCAAACGGTGATGTTTCGTCAAGCTCTGGCACACGGGATTGCGCAGGTGGCAGCATCTGTGAATTCGACGTGACTGCTGCGGGCTTTATCGAAACGTTTACCGCCACCGCTAGACCAGGGTACGAATTTTCCAAATGGCAGGCTGGGGACTACTACCAATGTGCCGACTCTGAGAATCCCGTCTGTACCGTTTCCAATGGCCCGGCCTCTGATGACCCTTTATTTGAAAGCATCCGCAATTCTATCTTGGATACTGGAATATACTTCTATGCAAAGCCTCTTTTTACCTTCGTAGGCATTGATACAGATGATGATGGCATTAAGGATCATCTAGACGTGGATGATGACAATGACGGAATATTCGACGTAGATGATCCCTGCCCGCTCAACCCAGACTTGTCCTGCGGCCTAGACACCATCGCCGTTGATGGGAAAATCTGGTATCAGCCCGATTTGTTTATTGGTGTTGCGTACCAGGAGATTGCTGACGTCTGCGAAAGTGGAATCTGCAACGGGCCCTTGAACGGCCATGATATGACTGGATGGACTTGGGCCAGTGGTTCAGACGTCGATGCGCTAATGGCGTATTATGAGACCATCAATGACCAAGAATGTGCACTGCACTCGTTCTTCGCTGATGGCTGGCGGGAGACCAACAGCGTTGTCGCCTATTTTAACCTTACATTTCCCCTCACTGGAATGACCTCTGGCCCTTCCGAGCTTTACTATATGGATCCGGGATGCTATTTCAACACGCAGACCTTTGTTTCAGTCGCGTGGATGGGTGAAGCCGGAATCCCCACTCAGATGGGCGGATTTTTCTACCGCACACCCTAGAGGCTAAATTTAGCAAGAGCGCACCGCCTGGTTTCTTTAGCATTCGGCGACAGGTGGTGACGTTTATCGCTACGGCGGCATAGGCCGTTCGGTATCCTGACGACTCGGTGGATATGATACGGGGTAGCGGGCTTTGAACGGGGGTATATCTGGGGGTATATGCACATCTATTATTTATATAATTTTTTAATGTCAATAAGTTAAGGCAGTAATTCAGTTGGCACCGCTCCAATTTGAAGTAATGCAAGGTCACCTGAAGTAATCAATATATAATACAAACAGTAGTTCATCATAGCGTTAGAGTTTTTAGAGCATCCGACTAGGCGAGCGCGTCTCTCCGGCGTGACAATTATTCATAGATGATACATAGACAGACAATGACTAAGCGAAGCAACCCACTCGACAAAATTGCACGTGATCTACCTCCTGGAACCTTGACCTGGATCGGTCTACGTTCGGAGCGACGCGGTCAGGTGACGCCCGTTGAACGAGCAAAGGCAATAGCAGCCAAAGGTCTGGAGGGTGATCATAGAATGGACAAGACGCCTGGCTCTGCACGGCAGGTTACGCTGATATCGGAAGAGTTCATGCAGCAGATCGCCCACTTCACCGGACTCAGCACCATCGATCCTGTCTTACTGCGCCGCAATCTTGTGGTCAGCGGGATTAATCTCAACGCACTAAGACACCAGCGCTTCCAGATTGGCGAGGCCGTCTTTGAAGCTACCGCTTTATGCCACCCCTGTTCACGCATGGACGCGGCACTGGGCAAGGGTGGCGTAGCAGCGATGATTGGTCACGGCGGTCTGTGTGCAAGAATTCTCAATACAGGTTACATTACCGTTGGTGATCGACTTGAGGTCCGACCAAAGGGTGAGAACCTGGAGCTATTCTAGATCGCGATTTGTGTTGTTGGGGTCGCAGCAAAAACTCAAGGGCGTAGGCACCGTTGTTCAGTCCGATGTTTCGCGTTTTTACTTTGACCCCAAATGTCCTCACCACTAGGTTATATTGATGAACACTACATCTGTTACTGGAATCCCCCTAATTATCGAAGCCTCGTTAAACGGCTCAGCTAATAAAGACCTGAACCCAAACGTCCCTTATAGCGATGACGAAATCGTTAACGATGCCATGGCTTGCATGGACGCAGGTGCAGCCTTAATTCATAATCATACATCCGAATCTATTTTCGGTGGCACCGGCAAGTTAAACGCTGAACTATACGCCAAGCCTTGGCGCACCCTGTTATCAAAGCGGCCGGACGCCATCTTGACCCCAACAATGCCCGTTGGCCAAGAGGGCGTTCCTGTAGAAGCGCGTTATAGCCATATAACAACCATGGCCGAAGAAGGATTATTAGCGCAAGGCTTGTGTGACCCTGGTACGTTTAATCTTTCAATAGCAGGCGAAGACGGCTTATTTATAGGCACTGACTCGTTGTATCGTAACGACATGAACGACTCAATTTATTACGTTGAAACATGCCGTGAGCTGGGCATTGGCATAAGCGCTTCTATCTTCGAACCGAGCTTTCTTAAATTTATTTTGGCTTACTACCGCGCTGGTAAATTACCCACAGGCACCATGGTAAAATTTTATTTTGGTGCAGATAATTTGCCTTTTGGTATGCCGCCCACACCGGCCAGCTTAAACGCTTATCTCGGCATGATGGGGGATTGCGACTTACCTTGGCTAGTCTCTAGCTTTGGTGACGACTGTGCTCGGTGTGGCATCGCCGAAGAAGCGATTCGTCTAGGGGGCCATGTACAAGTTGGGTTAGAACCCTACGGTGGCAACCGTACCCCTTCTAATGTTGAATTAGTAACAGAAGTGGTTGCGCTAGCTAAAAAATACGACAGACCGATTGCGACGCCAGCTATGGCGGCTGAAATTTTAGCCTTGCCGAGTTATCCCGTTAGGTATGTGGGCTAGGCCAGTATTGGCGCCGGTAGCAGTGCCAAGCCACCAGCCTGGCTGCTTGTATCGCTCATTCTAGGTTGAGTCATGGCAACACCCAAAAAAGGTATTGCTCATTAACTTCTGTGGATGGATAAAATTGAGTGCCTACGTTCACGCCACTCCCCTCCCCGCTGCCGCATGGCTGTTAGGCTCAGCATTGTTGGCCCTTGCTGGAATCAAGCGTAAGAAAGCGTAAGCTCGCACCTCAGCCGAGCGTCATACCGCAATGACCTGGGCCCAGCGGCTCAAGCGAGTATTCAATAATTGAACCTTAGCGCCGACGCCGCAGACAGCCGTCTGCAGGCTAGTAACTTCCGGGCAAAAGTCTGCCCCGTTGGCTCTTTTATCTCGTCTTTAACTCCCAAGCATTGTTGACCTCAGACCCATTTCGGGACTATGTTATGCCCATAACTATAAAGGTGAGCACATGTTTAAGGCAATATTACCTGCAGCTTACATTGCAATATTTGCTGCCATTTCCGTGCCGCTCCGTGCCCAGACGGATGTGCAGAACCCGGTACCTGTGGTTCTCGAGGAGGTTCTGGTCACTGCGCAGAAGCGCACCCAAATTCTTCAGGACGTTCCTATTTCAATCAGTGTGGCAACCGCTCAAGACATCGCGGACATCAACGCATTCTCTTTTACTGATCTGGTGCAGCTTACACCAGGCGTTTCAATCTTCCCCGGCATTCAATCGGCATCAATCCGATTACGCGGGGTAGGCCCTGGATTTTTCTCAGTAGGCTCACCACAAAGCGTCGTGGTCTTTGTGGACCAATTCGCACAATCACAAATCGGTACCGTGTTTTCGACATTGGTTGATCTGGAGCGACTGGAGTTGCTGCGTGGACCACAAGGCACGCTCTATGGCATCAACGCGCCTGGCGGGGCCTACAATATCATTACCCGGTCGCCCAGCATGGAGGGCACGGAAGGCTATCTGGAGGCAACTTACAGTCAATATGATTCCTCTGATTTGGCGGCTACAGATTTGCGCGGTGCGGTGAATATTCCTCTGGTCGATGACCAACTTGCGCTGCGCCTGGCGGGGGTGTATCGCGATGACGACGGTTATATTGAGAACGTTAACCCGATCTCGCCAGACAAGACCAGTGGCGGCAACGACACAAAAGCCGTGCGTGCAAAATTGCGCTGGCTCATGAGCGACACCATGCAGTTAGATACGATCGCCAACTATCAGGATCTCTCCCAGTATGTTTCCTCATTTAACTATCAAGGCGAAATACCTGGAACCGGCGGTGATACCGGCATTCCAGCAGAGTACGGAAAGTTTAAAGACCGAAAAGATTACGGTGAATTCGTCGGCAAGGTCGATGGTAATATCAAGGACATCAGTATCCATTGGTCTTGGGAAGCGGGCTTCAGTGACGTCGACTTCCTAGCAATGCATCAGCGGTTCGACAACAGTTCCAACGAAAACCGAAAGCCTTTTCCTAACTCCAATGAAATCTTCAACATCGACCTAGACTATAAGATCACCACGTATGAACTGCGATTCTCAGATGTTATCGGCGACCTTAGCTATGTGACTGGCCTTTATCACTTCACTCGCCCCGCAGACGGCGTGTTCAACGTCGTGGTGACAGACACAGAAGTGATTGGGGACTCGAGCAGCGAAGATACGGGTAACGCCGTTTACGGAAATATTAGCTACGCCTTTACCGAGGACTGGGAGCTGGGATTGGGCGCCCGCTATGACGATATCGAAACGACCATGGAAGGCGACATTCGCTTTCTGGAGTACATTGCCCTCGTCGACGATAAACTGGATTTCGATCACCTCTCATGGAGTGTGAAGCTCAGCCACTACTACAGCGACAACCTCACGTTTTATGCCTCTGCGGACAATGCGTTTAAGCAGGGAGGGTTCAATCCGCTAGTGCCTGGCGTATTCGCACTGTCCGAATTCTTTCCGGAAATCGCAGCCTTCGGACGCGAGGTCGCAGCCTTTGAAGAAGAGATCTCAGATTCCTATGAAATCGGAGTAAAAGGACTGTTATTGGACAATCATCTACGGTTTACGCTTGCCTTGTTCTACCAAGAGTTCAAGAATCATCAGATCGGCTTTCCTGGCGAGGTGCCCGCACTGACCCCCCTAGGTGGCCTGTTCAACAACCAACTCGGTAATGCCGATGAAGTGCTTACGCGCGGGGTCGAGTTCGACGTTACCTATGTATTTGCCCAGCACTGGGAGGCCGCCTTACGCGGTGCCTACTCCGACCCTACCATTGAAGATTGGAACCGTCGCCTATGCGAGTCGGGTGAGGAACCAGCACTTTTACCCGGCCAGACGCCTTTCCCAGACCAATTATTCTGTCCCAGGAACGGTAAGCCGCTCAACGCTTTGCCCCGCTGGCAGACAAACTTTCAACTCGCCTATGAACACGACCTGGGCAGCAACTGGAATCTTGCCACGCGCCTGAACTGGACCTGGCAATCCAAACCAGCACGGCAAACGCTGGCAGAGAGCAACAAGCCCGACATACCCAGCGTCAGCCGCTTTGACGAGAACAAGAGCCGCTTTGACGTGTCAGTGGTCTTTTTTGAGCCCAACCTAGGGGTAGAATTAAAGCTCTGGGCAAAAAATTTGACCAACGAAGACCTCAATATCAATCCTGTCCAATTCGAGGACACACAGACTCTACAAGGTATGCAGTATCCGGGGCGTGAATTTGGCTTCACCGCTATTTATACCTTTTAAAAACAGAATAACGTCTAGGGCCTCATTAAAAAAACGTAATAGTGCAATCGGCGACCAGATAGTACTCTAATGCTTAGGCATATCGCAGATTGCAGTCGCAAGACCAAAGGAAAGACATGAGATACATGTCCAGAGTATTGATCGGTGCCAGCGTCTTACTGTTGTTCGGTTGCAGCAATCCCGACCCCAGTGCAACTGGCGGCCCGCTGGCGATGCGGCGCCTCACAGGCGAACAATATCGAAACGCCATTGAAGACACCTTTGGTAGTCAGATTGAGGTGGCCGGCCGTTTCGAACCCGACAATCGTCAAGAGGGCCTCAACGCACTTGGGGCCTCACGGGTCTCAGTCACGCGCAGTGGATTCGAGCAGTACGAAGCCATGGCGCGCAGCATTGCTGCTCAGGCCACTTCTCCTGAACTGCGTGTGGACATCCTTCCGTGCGAACCCCAGTCAGCAACTGCACCCGATCACGCCTGTATAACTCAAACAATCAGCGAGCTTGGTCGCATACTGCTGCGTCGCCCACTGACAGAGGAAGATATTGGGCTTCGCGCTCAGGTAGCCTCTCGCGTTGCAGAAGAGCAGCAAGACTATTATGCAGGCCTGCAACTCGCCCTCGCCAGTCTGATGGTAGCGCCTGATTTTCTGTTTAGAGTTGAAGTAGCCGAGCCCGCCCCGCTGCCAGATCAACCGGACAGGTTGCAGCTCACGAATCTGAGCCTAGCAAGCAAGCTCAGTTACTTCTTGTGGAATCGCGGCCCCGACGAAACACTTTTGGCAGCGGCTGAACGCGGTGAGCTGTCTAAGCCAGAGGGGCTGGCACGCGAAGTCAATCGTATGGTGGCCTCTGAACACATTGCCACTGGCATCAGCGCGTTTTTTGAAGATGTGTTTGTGTTTGATCAGTTTGACGCTTTGAGCAAGGATGTTGCCCAATATCCATTATTTAATAACCGAATGGCCGCTGACGCGCGCGAACAAACCCTGCGTTTTGTTGTCGATCAACTGGTAACACAAGAAGCGGACTACCGTACCCTGTTCACATCAAATCAAATACCGATGACTCGGTCACTGGGCCCGATTTATGGGATACCGGTGCGGGCAGTAGATGGCTGGGAAAGAGCCACACTCCCCGCCAATCAATCCCGCAGCGGGCTGCTGTCGCATGCGAGCTTCGCTATGCTGCACTCTCATCCAGGCCGCAGTTCACCCACTCTGCGTGGCGTATTCATGCGGGAGGCGTTGCTATGTCAAACCGTTCCTGAAGCTCCAGCGGATATCGATTTCACCCAATTTACGCAAGATGTGGCAGCGGTGCATAACACAGCGCGCGATCGCCTGGCGATGCATGCCACTGCGGCCAGCTGCCGCAAGTGCCACGCGCTTACAGATCCCATTGGTCTCGGTTTAGAAAGCTTCGACGGCATCGGCAAGTTCCGACTGGCAGAAAACGAATCAACTATCGACACCAGCGGCGATTTCGACGGTGCTGCTTTTTCCAATGCCGCAGAGTTAGGGCAGGCGTTTGCTGAAAGCCCGTTAGTGAGCGCTTGTCTGGTCGAGAACCTCTATCGCTATGCCGTGGGCAGAAAACATACCAACGGCGAGCGCCGCCTGCTGCGTTATCTGGAGGATACCTTTGCTGGCCAGGGTTATCGTGTGCCGGCATTGATGGGTGACATCGCCACCAGTGAAGCATTTCGCACTGCGACCGCACCGTCGCCTCAAGCGCCCAAGGCACAGACTGTCAAACAGCAAACTACGGACACTGACAGAACCGAATTTGATGATAAAGCTCACGTCTCCCTCATCATTAGCAAGAGTAAACCAACATGAAAAACAGTAAAAGCGGCGGCCTTAACCGGCGCACATTTCTGCGCGGTACACTCGGTGGTGCCGCCATTTCGGTCGGTCTACCCTTCCTCGATATTTTCCTTAACACCAATGGTAATGCTATGGCGGCAACCGGCGCACCATTGCCCCAACGTTTTGGTACCTGGTTTTTTGGCTGCGGCATGAACCCAGCGCGCTGGAATCCAAGCACTGAGGGACTTGATTGGGAGCTGTCGCCGGAATTACTACCCATTGCACCTATGCGTCATCGCATGAATATACTCAGTGGCTATAGCGTACTCCTTGACGGCGAGGCCAATCAGGTGCATCGCACGGGTGTGTTCGGCGCACTGTGCGGCGGCGCTCCCAAAACGGCAGACACCGTGACAGGCCCAACTCTCGACGTGCTGATATCGGACGCGATCGGCACCCGCACTCGCTTCAGATCTTTGGAAATGGCAGCGACAGGAAATCCTCGCCACAGTAACAGCCTACGCGATGTCAGCAGCGTCAATCCTGCGGAACCGAGCGCGCTGGGATTTTATACCCGCATCTTTGGTCCTGGATTCTCAGACCCTAACGCCAAAGATTTCTCTCCCGACCCCAGCGTACTGCTGCGCAAAAGTGCGCTGTCCATTGTGACAGAAGACCGCAAGCGTCTAGAGCGCCAGCTCGGATACAGCGACCGCGCTCGTCTTGATCAGTACTTCACTGCGCTACGCCAGCTCGAACAGCAATTAGAGTTGCAACTACAACAGCCGCCGCCGCTGCAAGCGTGCAGCACACCCCAAGCACCGGTTGATCTGCCACGCGACACCGAAATTGATAACGTAATGGCTAACCATGGACTGATGGCGCAAACTCTGGCACTGGCCTTAGCTTGCGATCAAACGCGCGTTTTCAACATGCAGTTTTCTGATCGTGCTTCTAGCCTCCGTATGCCCGGCAGCACTGATACCCACCACACGCTTACTCATGAGGAACCACGCGATGCAGTGTTAGGCTACCAACCTAATGCAACCGCTTTCGTACTCAAGAGCATGGAGGCGTGGACGCAATTTTGTCAAACGCTGGATGCTGTGCCAGAGGGCGATGGCACATTACTGGACAATTGTCTGGTGATGGCGCACTCGGAAACCTCAGAGGCCAACACGCATAGCATAGTGGGCATGCCGTTTATGACAGCAGGCACTGCCGGTGGACGACTGCGCACCGGGTTGCACGTCAGCGGCGTGGGCGAATCGGTGAGCCGTGTGGGGCTTACAATGCAACAGGCAATGGGCCTCAATGTGGGCCAATGGGGTGCGGATCAAAATCAAACCGACCGCCCTATTTCAGACATCCTCGTTTGACAGAATCACAGACCGCAGCCCTATCATAAGAAGGAAGTGACAATGAAGAGCCTGATCACCACCGTTCTACTAATTCTGCTTGGCGCTTGCGGTGATAAGTCTGCCAGTGTAGCTCCGACGGACGCGATTATGGCTGCCGCCGCACAAGAACAGGTTCGCGGCTTTGTGTTTACCGAGTGGTCTTATGACATTCCCAAAGAAAACCCTGGCGAATGCCCCGAAGGCATGAACATCACCGATGAGGATTTCTTTTCTGAAGAATACGCTGAAGTTCGCGATGAAGTGAAGCGCCGTTACGAGGCAGGTGATCGTGAAGGCGCGCTAGGCCTGTTGCCCGCCGATGCCTGTAAGGACCCGTCAGTGTGGCCAGACCCAGGCCACATTCTTTTTGAGGGCGACGCTTCTGTCGCAGGACTGGACCTCGATGGTGAAAACACGCTCGCTAGCGGCGAAGGCCAATGTGCTCATGACGATTTTACCGGCGCTAACGGACAGACCGGCATCGATAACCAGCACTATCGCCTGATGGGTTGCGTCAAAGGCTATCGTCCTGACGGTCTATTCGATCGACTATTTGATAGTAATAATTCCATTTTAGAGAATGGCTATGCAACACTACTGGAAATAAAGTTGGTGGAAGGCACTCGCGATAAAGGCCTTGTAGAAGCTAAACTATTCACAAGCGCCGGCCCCATTACAAAAGATGCCAACGGCCACGTGGTACCAGACATGAGCCAGCTCGTGCATGCGGACACAATGTTTCACAGCGCGGCATTTCGAGGAGAAATCAAAGATGGGATATTCACGGCCGGACCGGTTGATGCCAAGCTGAAATTCAAAGTCCAGGCAATTGATAACTACTACTGGTTTCGCGACTTACAGATCCGAGCCGAAATGCTCGCCGATGGCAGCATGAAGGGCGTGTTAGCGGGGTACTGGGATATTGAGAATACGTTCAACTTTTTGACGGAAGTTTATATCGGACCTGTCCATCTTGGGCGCGCCGCGGCTAACAATATTGGCTATCAGTGCGCGGGCATCTACCATGCGTTGCCCCGGGTTGCTGACGGTCACCCCGACCCAGAGACGGGCCAATGTACTTCCATGTCGACTGTCATCAGGTTTGCCGCCGTGCCAGCCTTTATCATTATGCCCGAGACCAGCATGCAGGTTGCCCAGAAAAAGTGACAGAGCAAGCATTCACACGGCGCCAGCTATTGCAGCGTGGCGGCCTAATAGCCGCAGCGCCGCTATTGCATGCCTGCGATACCGCTGTCACCGCTCTTTGCGCAGACCCTGAGTTCCTCAGTCGAGGTGAGGAGCAAATGCGCAAAATACATCAATACTCTGAACGCTCTACCACAGCTGCTCAGGCCTGCAGTAGCTGCCAGTTCTTTAGCCCCGACGTCGGTGAAGGTCAAGAATGTGGCCATTGTGATATTTTAGACGGCGGGGTGAATCAGCAGGCACACTGCACCGCATGGGCCTTACGGAGCTGACCGCGTGGACTGGATGGACCTAATGGCGGACCCTGCCTACCGGCACGTGTTGCTAAATCACATTCCTGTCATCGGGTTGATTATCGCATGGTTGATATTAGCAGTTGGGCTGGTTTTGCGTCAGACCGTATTATTATTCACGGGTCTGACGTTAATTGCCATTACGGCTGGCATAAGTGTCCCTGTGGCGAATTACGGGGATGCAGCCTACCCCGCCGTTTATGACCTACTCAACGGACGCAGCCGAGACTGGCTGGACTACCACGCAGAACTTGCCGAGACCTGGCTGCCGCTGCTGTATGCAAACTCCGCGCTTGCCATCGCGGCAATCGCGATCGGCTGGGCCCGCGTGCGCTGGCTCCCATGGGTTTGTCTTGTGATTGCACTGATTACTCTAATCGCTATCGGCGGCGTCAGCATAGTGGCTAGCGCCGGAGGCAAGATACAGCACCCCGAATTCCGCATCAGTGAGCCACCGTAAACAGGTTCGAAACCGTGCCAGAATTTGCTTAGAAGCATCTTGCAGGTTTAAGAGATCAAGAGACGATTAATGGGTAGGCTTTTGACTCAGATGCTTCCACAGCAAGTACCCTTCAACCAAACCACCCAGCGACACTGGTCATGTTGTCTTTTAAGCCCGCCATAGCTTCTTCTTTGCTCTTACAGTACTACCTTATAGCTAGGTGTCGCCTCGGTGCTCTTTTTGTTCACGGTAAGAATGATATTTCTCTCGCACAGCGGTTGGTAAAGCCAGCAAGGCCGGCGTCGCAATCAGCGTCAAAATAGTCGCAAAGGTCAGTCCAAATACAATGGCCTGAGACAGAGGTGCCCAGAACATTGCCATCTGCCCATTCACAGTAATCGTGCGATTAATTAAATCAATCGACAGGCCGGCAGCCAATGGCAATAAACCAAAAACAGTGGTTACCGTCGTTAGCATCACCGGACGCAGCCGTCTCGATGTTGCACGCACAATGACAGAGCGAACATCTAACTCCGGATGCATCACACGCAAGCGGTTAAAGGTATCGATGAGCACAATATTATTGTTCACAACGATACCCGCCAACGCAACCACCCCCACGCCGGTTAACAGTGCACTAAACGGGTTACCCAAAATCAGCAGGCCCAGAAGGACCCCAGCCGTCGACATAATCACCGAAAGCAAAATTAATCCGCTCTGGTAAAAACTGTTAAATTGCGTCACCAGCAGCACAAACATTAGAATCAGCGAGAGAGAAAAAGCGACTCCCACAAAATCCATAGATTTAGCCTGCTCTTCGTTCGCACCTCGAAACCGTATTTCAAGGTTCGGATCAAATTCCTGCTGCGATAACCAAGCGTCAATTTTTTTGACCATAGCATCTGCCAACACACCCGAAACCACATCGGCTCTTATCCGTTCCACAGGTACAGAATCAATACGTTCGAGGGTATCAAGGCCAGGTCCGGGCTTCATTTGGACAAAGTTGGACATCGGGATCAGACCCTGCGCTGTACTAATACGCATTGTATCGAGAGCCTTGATACCACGTTCGTGCTCAGGATAGCGGACCCGAATATCAACCGCGTCATCGGCACCGTCGGGCCGGTATTCGCCTATTTTTACACCGTTAGTCACAAGCTGAACTGCGATGCCTGCAGAGGAAACATCGGCACCATAGATGCCAGCCTGCGCTCGATCCACTTCTATGCGCCACTCAATGGTTGGCAGAGCAGCCGTATCGTCGATGTATAACAACTCAGGCAGTGTGTCCATATAGGCACGAATCCGCGCCATTGCCGGTTCCAGTAGCGCACGATTGCGCGAAGCCAATTCTATCTGAATGGGCTTTCCCACGGGCGGCCCCTGCTCCAGCGGCAAAATTTCAATGGCAATACCGGGTAGAGATGAAACCCGTTGTCTAATCTCCAGTTCAATATCATCGGCTTTCATTTCACGGTCATTTTCGGCTAGCAGTTCGAGGAAAATAGCGCCAATACGATCTGAACTGCTGTTTGAGCCACCCCCTGAACGATTATTTCCCGGCAGAATAGTGCTAGAGTTAACGGATCTTATGCCCTTTATCTGCAGTATTTCTTGCTCAGCCTCCCACACCAACTGGTTAACCTCATCCGCTGAAAAGTTTCCTCTGCCGAGCACTGACACCTGAAAGTACTGGGCCTCGGCATCTGAAAAGAAAATAGTACCAGCGCCAAACTTGCCGTAGCTCCAAAAAGCAGTCAATAGCGCAAACGAAATAACGCCCAGCGTGCGTATTGGGCTAGCACAAACTCTGCTGAGAAACCGCGCATAACCTCCTGTCACCGTGGGTAACTGTGTTGGGTCTCCTGTCTCTAGCACATGGATCATTTTGACAGACTTTTTATCGTGCCCGCTGGGTCTGCCGAACAAAGTTCCCAGTACTGGACCGAACAACAAGGCATAGAGTAAAGAACCCAGCAACACACTAAACACCGTAACCGGTAAATAGCGCATAAACTGGCCGGACACTCCGGGCCAGAACATTAAGGGCGCAAATGCAGCAAGCGTAGTGGCCGTTGAGGCTATAACGGGCCAGAACATACGCTTGACCGCCTGCGAGTAAGCTTGCCTATGATCCATTCCATCAGACATCTTGCGATCTGCATATTCGGTAACGACAATTGCGCCATCGATTAACATACCTAGGCCCAACAGCATCCCGAACATCACCATAAAATTGAAGGTATATCCCAGCAAATAAACAACAGTGACAGCGAACAGCAGGGATACAGGAATGCCCATACCGACAATTACACCGCTTCTAAAGCCCATAGCAGCAACTACCAGCACCATGACCAGCGCGAGAGCCGTGATGATATTACCCTGAAGCTCCGTCACCTGAAGACTGGCAAACTCGGCCTGATTTTGCGAAGCAACCACCTCGATACCTGCTGGCATTTCTGCGCGCACACGGTCCACTAGTGCCAGCACACTGTGCACGGTTTCGACGACATTGGCGTTGCTTCGTTTGGTGACTTCTATGGATATGGCCTCACGGCCGTTAAATCTCGCATAGCTGGTGCGATCTTTAAAGGTTCTGCGCACACTCGCGACATCCTGCAACGTGACTACCGTGTCGCCAACCGTGCGGATAGGTAGGCCGCCAAGGTCACTCGCCTCTTCGACCACAGAAGGAATTTTTACCGAAAAACGGCCCTTACCCGTATCAATGCTACCGGCCGGTATCAGGCGATTATTACGCTGCAATCTGCTGATAAGTTCTTCACTGGAAATCTGGTAGGCCTGCAATGCTTCGGTATTGATCACAACCTCGAGCACCTCTTCCCGATTTCCTCTAAGATCGGCGGCCAACACATCAGCAATAGATTCAATTTCGTCGCGCAACTTGATCGCAGCCTCATAAACGCTGCGCTCGTCAACGCCCTCGCCGAGCAGATTAATTTGCACGATGGGAAAATCATCCACTGTCAATTCGCGCACGTACGGCTCTTCTGCTGTGCTGGGTATCTCTGCCCTGCCACGATCTACCGCCTCTCGAACATCCAATAGAGCCTCTGAAAGGTCATACTGCGCGTCAAACTCTACCAATAATGTGGCGCTTCCTTCTGACGCATTTGACGTGAGCTCCTTGACACCCTCAATTTTCCGCAATTCAATTTCCATGGGTTGAACCAGCAGACGCTCGGAATCTTCAGGAGAGATACCCTCGTGAATAATACCGACGACAAACAGGGGCAGCTCGATATGGGGATCGTTTGCGATAGGCAGCGCTGCCCTAGCTAACAGGCCACATAGGATAACCACCCCCATCATCAGCATGGTGGTGCGAGAGCGCTCTATCGCCGAGTCAATATAAGAAGTGATCACTCCGGGCTAGTCTCATCAGACGAAGGTGCGGGATAAACCGGGTCGACAGTCTCACCAGTCAGCACATACTCCTGTCCGACGGTAATCAGTTTTACGGTATCAGGCAGACCAGTGACCCATACGCCCTCGTTAGTGTCCTCAATAATTTGAACCTTGAAAAAATTCACCACGTTATTCTCTGCGATAGTGCGCACGCCTAATTCACCTGCATCATTTAACGTAAACAATGCCGGAGAAATCTTGTGAGCATACACTTCGCCTAACTGCATTTTCGCCGTGGTTGTGAGCCCCGAGCGCAAACTATAATCGCTGTTTTCAACCGTAATTTCGATTGGGTAAGTACGCGTCATAGGGTCACTTTGCTTCCCGATAAAGGTCAGCGTACCCACAATCTGTGCACCACTGCTGGTGGCGCCGACAACGCGGGTACCCACCTCCATATTGTCAACTTCGGCCTCCGTCACATCAGCACGCACTAGCATAGGGTCAAGGTCGATTAAGGTGGCACAAACCGCACCTGGCGTTGCGTAATCGCCCACGTTCATTTGCACGTTTTCAACTACGCCCCCGAAGGGGGCAACAACACGAGTTCTCGCCAAATTGAGCTGTTGCCGCCTTAATTGCACTTTAGCAGATTCCAGCTTTGCCTTTGCCTTGGCGATTGCCGTTTCGGACTGGAGGCCGCGCTGCTGGAGCTTGAGGCTGCCCTGATAAGAAATTTGAGCATCTTTAAGTGCGGCATCTGCCTCAGCAACTGCTGCGTCACGATCATCGATCGCCAACTGACAAAGCACGTCGCCAGACTCGACACGACTGCCTCGCTCTGCCGGTCGATTTATAACACTACCGGCTATTTCTGCCTTAACGTCTACACTGCGCTTACTGTCAGTTTTACCGCGCAAAACCAATATCCGAGCGCGTTTCTCTGCCTGCGACACTGCCGCTCGCACCGTTGCTCGCTTTTTATCCGTTTCCGGTTTGGCACGAAGTTGTTGCTCCGAAATTGCAGGCACGGGTTCACTGGCCGAATTATTGAAAATCAAGCCCGACATTAACCAGAGGAACAGCCCAGCAGAGATGAGCAACGCTATTATCAGATTTTTACGCATTAACCGACACCACAGAAATAAGATGTAAACCGTCAATTATAGCGACACACGGCGCTAAGTAACAGCTAAGTGCGCGACAATCGCGTCGCTTGCGCTAATGGAAAACCGGGGACAAGCGGAAAACTGGCGACAGACCACGGTTTCGTCAACCCACGATTCACCTTTCGCCAAAGACCGTCATCGTCTAATCGTGGTTCTCCCGCTAGGGCAGAGGAGACTCTGCACTCGTTGTGGTTGATCACCAGACATGTTCCTATAGTCACCATTGCAGTAGCCTGATAAAAAATCTACCGTTAAAAATACTGTGTCCATTGCTGTCGAGGCGTTCCTTTATGCACCACCGTCTACTCATCTGTCTATGCATCATTACTTTCAGCAGCAAGATCAGCGCCGCTGAAGACCTGCTGCGCTCTGTTGCCCAGGTTCGGATCACGGGCTACGAGGTTGAGTTCAAAAATCCCTGGCAAAGGGGATCGGGAAGCACCAGTTACGGGTCTGCCGTATTAATCAATGGTGACCGCTTGATCACCAATGCACATGTGATTGCCGAAGCGCTCAGAATTGAAGTGAAGCGCGGTGATTCCGACCGCTGGTATCAGGCGACGATTGACAAGGTCGGTGATGCGTCTGATCTTGCGTTACTGGTGGTAGCAGACAACAGTTTCTACAAAAGCAGCAAGCCGGTGACACTCGGCAAAAATATCCCGGTGGGCAGTGATGTCATGGTCGTGGGCTTTCCTGTCGGGGGCGACTCCATGTCTATCACAGGAGGCATTTTGTCGCGCACAGAAGTGACGCGCTACGCCTACTCGGGGATAAGCAATCTCACCTACCAGCTCGATGCTGCGATTAATTCAGGTAATAGCGGTGGACCCGTATTTCACAAGGGCAAGCTGATCGCTATTAGCACGCAGACACTGAGTCGGGCTGACAATATTGGTTATGCTATTCCCGTGCCTGTGATTAATCAGTTCCTCACCGATGTCATGGACGGCACTGCTGACGGCGTGCCAATATTGCCCTTTCACCAAGAAACCATTTTTAATGCTACGCAGCGAGATTTCTATGGCATGGGTTCTCGCAGCGGAGTAAGAGTGACACAGTCTGCCGGCCCTGTAGACAAGCGTTGTTTGGCCGACGGCGATATTATCGTATCTGTCGACGGTTTTCCTATTGGCCCAGACGGATTGATCCGCACAGGTACGGTGGGTTCTGTGCCAATTGATTATTTAGCGTCGCGCAAGCAAGTGGGTGACAGTTTGACGTTTGAGGTTGTCGCCAACGACGCAACTCGCCGTGTTTCCTGCGAGCTAACGTGGACTTGGCATGATATCTTCGCGGTAACACCTGTGACCTATAACTACCGCCCGGTGTGGATGCAGATAGGCGGGGTTGTGCTGATTGAGTTGACGGACGAAGTGTTTGAATTTCTCCATGCCGAAGACATCACGTTAGGAAGCGGCGTGGCTGACACGGAAGTTCAACTGCAGCCGGATACTGCGCAGAATCCCAGTCGACACCTGTTTGTCGTCAATGTATTACAGCATGATTTAAACGAAGGCTATGATGTGACAGGTTTGCTGCTTAACCGCATCAACGGCAAAGCCGTGCACAATATCAAACATCTGCAGGAATTACTCAACGGCAACGACTCACCGTGGGTTGAGCTGGGGTTCAATAACGACGACTCTATCGTCTTTAAAGCCACAGATCTGCCCGCGCTGGATAACCAGCTAACCCAAGAGTACGACTTTTAGTGCGCAGCCACTAATCGGAGGAAGAACACAAATGCGACACTCACAGGCGGCGACGCAGTTGGGGCTAAGACACCTAAAGCGCCTCAATTTTCAGCAGTTGGCCGTCAGCCGCCTTCCCAGACCAAGCTACATCAGAACGGGGCGGCAGACCTATCAGCGTCGGCACCGCTGTCACGACAGATAGCTTAATTGTCCCTGCCTGCACTGATACGCGACGCCGAGTCGCTATAACTTTATAACTCTAAACGTTAGGTTTATTCTATCGTGGTTTCGTTTGGTTCTCTTGGGCACTGAATGCTCCCAGAAATGTTGTAACTCGCCTCTCATGACTAACAATGTGCCATGCTTAACGGGGATGACGAGTTTTTCTGCGTTATCACGCCTCCTGAGCACAAAATCTCTAGCCTCTCCAAAGTTAACGGACCCTATAACGGGGTTTAGTCCTAACGACTTTTCGTCGTCAGCATGCCAACCCATATAGTCATTCCCATCCCTATACCAATTCATTAATACGCTGTTAAATTCCACATCGGCAACGTCGTTGATTTTGTCTTTTATAGTCAAAAGCCCGTTGTTCCATGGTTTGGGATGGAGCGTTAGCCCGGAATACGTGTATGGCTTATCACTATCGCCGTACCATGCGGAATAGCGCGGCAAATATGTTTCTTTGCCGTACATCATCAATTTGTCATGTTGCCATTCTATATTTTTAAACCTCACTTCAGAGAGTTGCTCCCGCTCCAACGCCCTCCAATCTGTTGCCCGCCAATCGTTAGTGTCGTTCTCTAAAAAATATTCAAGACTTCTATCGCTCTCTTTTGGGTCGAAAAAAGTCTCTGCATAGAACAGTTCACCATTAGGGATCGCTAGATCAAACCCTTGATAATTCTCGTTCCAACTTGATGAATAACCGGATGCACTCGGCAGGAAAAAGGGCAAATCTTTTTGCTGTAGGTCAGTGAATAGATCGTCTGTCATAGTGCTGCCTTGAATACATGCTGTACCACTTCCCATGGTTTTTAAACCGGGGAAGGCGCTCGGATTTGGAGTTTCCCCTGAAAACGATAAAATCTTGGTATGGCCTTCGAAAAAGCCTTCGAAATAGCACCTAACATTATCCAATTTATCCTTCTTCAGTGCACTCGAATCAGCAAGAAAATAAGGTGACATTCTAGTCGTGCGAAAAAAACGGACTGGCAGCTCTCGGTCTCTAATTAAATCCCTCCCCGCGGGAATGCGGGATCGCCTGTCCGACCCCATGGTCTGTCTGCGAGGGGAACCAATAGGCACCGTGCACCAAGCTTGGGGCTGCCTATAG
Organism: Halioglobus sp. Uisw_031; assembly: GCF_047729875.1. NCBI lineage: Bacteria > Pseudomonadati > Pseudomonadota > Gammaproteobacteria > Cellvibrionales > Halieaceae > Halioglobus > Halioglobus sp. Uisw_031. Next base: position 2,857,502 of record NZ_CP159826.1, read on the forward strand.
TCAGCGATGATAAGACGACAATCTCTACCGTCAACGCCATAAGACTTAACATTACAAACGCAGCGAAGTCAGAATTTTTCATTATTCCATGCTCTAAGTAGCATGACAGACGGCTCGCATAGAGCCTACTTACGTCGGCACCGCTGTCACGACATAGCGCAATGGGCCGCCAGCCAGTATTGCGTCGAAGGGATAGCACGTGACTAACAGCAGTTTTTTATCCGTACTTGTATCGACCGACAGCGACTCCTGATCTGAATCGACAACGCGCAGGGCTCGCACGCGGTACTCAACCCTTTTCCCCGACGGTAACTCGATGTGCAGTAACTGTCCTTTGCGTAACTGTTCCAAAAACGCAAAGTGGGTGTCGCGATGACCACCTATCACCGTAGTGCCGGTTGCGCCCAGTTCGGCAGAGGGCAACGCACGCCCGGGACCAAAAGCCAGCGCGCTGCCGGAATCGCCTTCCAGCACCAGCAGATCCACATTCAGAGCCGAAACCTGTAATCGCCCGACCGGCCACGTGTCAGCCCAGGGCCATGGCTTGACCGCCAGCTCTCCGGTACGCAGAGTTTGGCTCCACGATTTCTCTATTAGCACTGGCGCCAAGGTTGCTTTCATCTCGATCATTGCAGCACCACTGAGCTGATAGATGCCCAGCAGCAGGAGACACAAAATGATACATTCCGCACGTCGCTTACTCATGATCTGACGGGACATGGTCCACCTCCGGCTGACGCAGCACCCATATGATCATCGCAAGAAAGAGGCAAAACACACCGAACCACACTTTGGCCGGGCCGGTTGTGGCAGTGCGCGGGTAGGCGAAGGTCTGCGGGCTCTGGCCTAGCGGGGCCGTATTGGGCACCGCCTTACTGTCAGCTGACTCGCCCATAGGCCGTGAGACCACCTGCTCCACTGCGACAAAGCTGGTGTAGGGGCTGAGCAGCCGATGCTTCAGCGCCAGCGGAAGCACCTCTGCACGGACGGATGCCCCCTCGCGCCCCGCGATCTTCTGATCCATCAGCCCTGCTATTTTTTGGCGGGCCCACACACTCGCGACACCCGCATGTCCGCTTGAGCCTTCTGCCGCTGAACTGGCATCCAGCTGCAGACGCTGATGCCAGGCCTGACCGTTGATTTGGCCACTGACGGTGATGTCACCGACAGGCATCGTGGACCCAAAATTTGCCACAGCCGATAACAGCTGACCCTGATAAAGATCGGGCAACCGCTCGGGCCACGCGTCCACTGCCGCGGGCCACGCTATCTGAAAGTCGACGGCAGCCGGACGCGCTAATTGCTCAAACAAAGACGCCATCTTATCTGCAACGTCACGGGTATCGCCTATGTGTGTGTGGGTACCTCGCCCGAGCTGCGCCGCCTTGCGCATAAACCAACTGTTCGGCGCAGAGCCAATACTGACGGTAAACAACCGACTGTCGCCTAGATGGGACGATAGCGCTTCAAGCAACGCCGCCTCATTGCCGACTGCACCGTCGGTAATAAAGATCACCTGGCGTAAGACGGCGTTAAGATCATCGTGATCCGCACCACTGGGCATTGACAGCACTGCGCGCAGAGCGGGCAACATTTCGGTGCCGCCGGAGGCTTCCAGCTGCCGGACAAACGTCTGCGCCTTGTCAATGTAATGCCGACTTGCCGGCATGGAGGTTTTATACAGCGCCTGATGATAGGAATTAAACTCAACGATATTAAAAGAGTCCTGCGGGCGCAGTTGCTCCAGCGCCTTGGACACACTCGATTTAGCCTGCTCGATAGAAACACCGCCCATAGAGCCCGACGTGTCGACAACGAATACAATGTCGCGTGCAATGCTGGGCGCCATGCGCTTTGCGGCGGGCGGCACCACCATCAACAGCGCGTAATACTCCTCACCCACTTTTTCAGTAAATAGCGCCGCCTTTGGCGTGGCGCCACTCACCGGCTGCCAATCCAGTATGAAATCGCGATCCATTTCGCTGACATCGTTAACCAGTCGAATGCTATAGACCCCCGCTCTGCGCGACAGCAGCACCTCGTGATAAGGCGATTCCAAAATGGCAAGTGGCATACCCATATCCAGCGTTGCGGTGATTTTGATCGGGTTAATCGGTTTCGAGACACCCGCGGTTGGGCGGTATAAGAAGGGCGAAATCTGGTTGGCATCAGGCACCTGATTCGTCGGTCTCGCCCAGCCCAGATGATGGTCGACTGTCAGGACCTCACGTTCGTCGCCCGCATCCGCTGCAGTTAACGGCTGGCCCGGCATATAGCGGGGCGTAATCGTCATCGGGAACGTCAGAGAAAACACAGCGTCGTTGTAGTCCACGGTCTGCACATATTCCATGCGTACCGTGATGGCCTCACCAGGACCGATATTAGCGACCCTGTTGGTGAACAGATTGGGCCGCTGTTGTTCCACCAGACTGGCTTTCTTGCCGGCCTTTTTCGCCGCCTGATAGATTTTCTTCGCTTCTGCCTTTTCCTTTATTTCCCCCAGAATCAGACGATCACCCACCTGCATTTCCAGATGACGCACCGCTGCGTTGTCCGGCAGAGGAAAGACATACACGCCCTCCCAATAACGGTCCGTCTCATTGCGGAAGGTTTGCTGCACCGTGACCGTTGCGATCATGCCGCTGATATCGAAATGCACCTCGCTTGCCTGAATCAGCGCTGGCGCATACCGCCCAGTGGCCGTATCGCGCAGCAGAAAATGGCCACTGCTCACCCCGTTTAGCCCGAGTGCTTCGGCATCTTCTGCGGCCACTGCCTCGGCGCGCGCGGTGGCTAACAGTAGCAGCATCACACTGCCCAGCAATAAGGCCGGCAGATAGCGGAGCGCTGTCCACAGCCTGACGCTGCCGGCGATCTGTGGGATGCTAACGTAACGCTTAGCGTCATAGTGTTGGTCATTCATACGGTCTCTCCCTGTGGTTTTCACCATTTAACAGGGTGGAGATGGCGGAATCGGGGGCTGAGAGTGGCTTTTTGCTGATCAATTATGGCGAATTGTGGCAGACTCTTGAGCTGGGCCTGCGTATTTGAAAGTATGAGCGGCACAAACGGACTAACGAGTACCACAGACCTATGCAGCACCATATCGCTATTGTAGAAGACGAAGATGCCATCGCCGCGAATTATCGTGATGCGCTGCAGCGCAATGGCTTTCGCGTCTCACTGTATAGCGATCAGGCCAGCGCCAGCGAGGCTTTTCGCCAGCAACTTCCGGACCTTGCCATCATTGATATTGAGCTGGGGGATGATATTGAGGGCGGCTTTGAACTGTGCCGTGATCTGCGCAGCCGCAGCCCTGCGCTGCCGATTGTCTTTCTCACGGCAAGAGACTCAGAGCTGGACAAGATTTCCGGCCTGCGTCTGGGTGCTAATGACTATTGGACCAAAGACATCAGCCTGCCGTACATGCTGGCCCGCATCGTCGCGCTGTTTGCCTGGGTGAAGGCATTGCGGGTGCCAGAGCAGCCAGAAGATATTATGACAGAGGGTGACCTGATGCTGAATGTGGAACGCTTAACCTGCACCTGGCGCGACATCGCAATTGACATGACCCACAACGAGTTTCGGATGGTGAAAGCACTGGTGAATCGTCCCGGACACGTAAAGACGCGCGACCAACTGATGGATGCGGCAGGTGTCGTGCAGGCAGACAACTCCATTACCTCCAGTATAAAACGCATCCGGCGAAAGTTTGTGGAGGTCGACGACACCTTCGACCATATCAAGGCCGTGCATGGCGTTGGGTATCGCTGGTCTGGTGAATAAACCGTGAATCTCCGCCGCCAACTGTTATTGGTGAGCCTGCTGCTGCTCGCCCTGCCCTGGGCCGGCTGTCAATTCATTGGAGAAATGGAGGGGGCCATGCGTCTGGGTCAAGAACGCTCCTTACAGGCCACTGCGCAAGCGATTGCCACCGTATTAGCAGCAGAAGACACACTGTTGTACCCCAACCCCGGGCGCCGCACCGAAGAAGCCAATGAACGATCTCTGTATGCCTACCCCGCAACACGGGCCGTCGATATCGATGGCTACATCAGTGGCAGTGATGATGGCTGGAACACCGTGGAGGGCCGTTTATTCAGCGGTGGCGCTAACTCTTCACTTGCCGTGACCTACAAGGCACAGACCTATGGCGACAACCTGTCTGTGATGCTGCAGGTCACCGATCCCAATTTAGTGTATTACAACCCCGGCCTTGCGGGACCCAACGGTGACCGTCTGGTCATCCGATTGTGGTATGACGGCAGACCGCAAGCCTATGTCATTGCGGCAATTGCACCGGGCAACGTCAGGGCCAGACGGCTCAATGACAGGCAGAGCGGCATTAACGTCACTGACATTCAGGGCCATTGGCAGGATTCCCAAAACGGTTATACGATCGAGCTTCAAATCCCGCTGCTCTATACCGGCGGACGGCTGGGTTTTTACGTGCTCAATGATTCCCCGAGCAGCGCAGCGCCGGATACTGCAGGCAACATCCAAGCCAATGACCTGTCGGCGCCGCCGTGGCTCATTTATAGCCCCGCCAAACTTCAGACCCTGCTTGACTCTTTCCTAGGCCAGAATGATCGTATTCAGGTAGTGGATAAAGACCATTGGAGCATCGCGGACGTGATGACCTCAGATACCCCCCGCGCCGCTGACAATGATACGTTTTGGTTACTGCGACTTATGTACCGCAGCATTCTGTCCAACGACAGCCTGATGACATTGCCGCAAGACTCACAGCCGGGCCGATTACGCGGCAAAGAAATTGATTCGGCACTTGAGGGCGACGCTGCCACTGAGCGCTACAGTGATCCCGCCTATCGCACACGCACTATTCAATCCGCGGCCGCACCTATTATCGATGACGACGGCGTTATCGGTGCGGTCATCGTACGCCAGAGCGGCGAGACCTATCTGTCGCTGACCGATCAAGCGTTCAGCCGTCTACTGGGTTATAGCATGTCGGCTTTAGGCGTGGGCGCGTTAGGCTTATTGGGCTATGCCAGCCTGCTGTCGTGGCGTATTCGAAAACTGTCGTCTGCGGCCAACCATGCCATCGACGCTGATGGACAAGTCACCAACACCTTCCCCCGCAGTAAAGCGCGTGACGAGATCGGCGAGTTATCCCGACACTATGCCAAGTTGCTTGACCGCGTGCGCGAGTACAACGATTACCTGCGCACGTTAAGTCGCAAACTGTCGCATGAACTGCGCACCCCCATCGCCATCATCCAAAGCTCACTGGACAATTTAGAACAGTCTGGGCCAGACGCAGCGGACACAACCATTTACCTGCAGCGCGCGCGTGAAGGCCTGTCACGGCTGCAACGCATCTTGACCGCGATGAGCGAAGCCAATCGCCTCGAAGAAAGTATTCGAAATAATCTGCCCACCGAACTGGACCTGGTGCCATTGCTCGAAGAACTTTTTTTAGCCTACCAAGCAATCTATCCGCAACACCGACTCGCACTGGATATTCAAGTGCCCGCCGCACCCATCACCGGCGCTGCCGATTTGATTGTGCAGGCTCTGGATAAAATGCTGGAAAATGCCGCTTCCTTCTGCCCCGAGGACGGTGACATAACACTGCGGCTGAGCGCTGAAAAAACCGACTGGCAGCTCTCGGTCTCTAATCAGGGCCCTACCCTACCGGCGGGAATGCGCGATCGCCTGTTCGACCCCATGGTGTCTCTGCGAGAAGAGCAAACGGGCACCGTGCACCTAGGACTAGGACTGCATATCGTGCGACTGATTGCCGATTTTCATCACGCAACAATCAGCGCCGACAATCGCGCTGACGGTTCAGGGGTGGTGTTTGTGCTTCGAGTGCCTAAGTTAGATTAGGGGCGATGGTGTACAGCGATTAAAAAGACATTGCTGCATTAAGCTAACAGGTTGCTGTTCGCCAAACGTCTATTTATTCATTCAAATAGAGATAACGTGCTCGTCTACACCAGCTAGAGTGCGATCGCAATTAGACCTAACATTGCATGTGCGCTTTCCCTATTGCGGACGGCTCAGTCCGTAGTCAATCAGCGGGCCAGTAGATTTTTACAAGGGGGACTAGAGCACGTCCGTCTAGATCAAAATCTTCATAGTGAGTGACAATTAAATCAGCCAAATCATCAAGATCGATCAATGTTAGGGGGAATGTTGATCGCTCTGACTCATAGCGTGCCTCTCGGGTAAAACCGCCAGTACTGACGAATAAACCGGAATCACCGTCGCGCAAGGCCCCAATAAAACCACGTATAACTGGCGCTCCAATTGAGCCGCCGCGGTGTTTCACTTCGACCTTAATTCTAGGCCGTGTCAAACCAAGACCATCTAATGATGCAATAACATCGACTCCTCGATCAGGGCCTTTTGGAGAAACTTTCGCCCTGTACCCCATGCCACGAAGAATGGCTGCTACCAATTCTTCCATTTCCTCCGGGCCCAGCCCGACGATTTTGTCTTTAATTAGTTCATGGCTCCGGTCGACAGTTTCATCCTTGAGCAGCACTGAGCCATCTTCCACACCAGCGACGTCCAGCGGTTCATCCGGAATCGGCTTTCCTTTAAGTGCAGCCAAAAATTCATCCATAACATCTTGATTGATAGAAAATAGTGTCAGAGTAGAACCTAAAGAATTCCTGGATCTTTGAGAGAGAACATCTCGACTTACCTTTCCCAGCCAGGTAGCTGCGCGCAGATTTGAGTAGTCACCAATGGCCTCAGGCTCGTATGAGTACTTGCCTTGATCTTTTCCTACTAAATACTCTCTTGTCTCAGGGTTATAGCTTACGAGATAGTCGTTAGCCTTTATCTTGTCTCGAAACTTAGTAATCATGGCTACAGCATTTGCCGTAGCTTGAGGTTTTTCGTTACCGTACACCTCGATATATTTTTCTCTCAAATCGACATCTGAAACATATTGTGACAGGTCTCCTAGTTGCGACCAGCCGATAGCGACAAAACCGCCTTCAAAGTCTTCACTATAAATACCCTTGCGGCCTGCTCGAACCATCCAGTTGTTTATCATTTCTATTTACCTAAGCCTCATTAACATTGACGCAGCAAAAAATTTTCTAATATTTTTCAGAAAAATCACTTACTGGTTCCAGTCTAGCATGACATTCGCCGCCGCACGCACGTTTTGACTGCGGTGTAGGCCGCAATCTTTCAGGAGCCTAGCGATGCGACATCAGGTCGTGCAGAGTCAAATAAAAGACTTTTCGCCTGACAAAGAGCGACAACCTATCAAGCTTCTAAAAAGTGGTATAGCCAACTCATGACCTTTATCAAAGTGCTATCTCAACTAAATATTTTTCTATTCTTAGATCTACTCTACCCTCAGAAGTAGCCCCACCCATCATCTAGTAATATTAACTACCTAAAAAAGTCATACAGCCCGTCCGACAAGGGACTTTCGAGTTCAAAGTCAACATCCATAGGCGCTGCACCCGTATGTTTTAAATACTTTAAGCGACCACAAAAGATAAACGGGGCTCCCTTGCCTTTAATTTTCGCAAACTTCCTAACGAATAAATAGACAGAACCGGGGCGCGCATTGGCTTCAATAATTCCTAGACCTCTCTCGTTTTCTGGGGTCGCTATATTCTGGCTCTGCCAGTGGAAATGGGACTGGTCCACAAAGTAATCATGGAACTTTAGGTTTTCTAATGCTCCCTGCTTGTTGAGATTAACAAAGAGGAATTGATCATCTGAAACTTTCGGACAGACGTGACCATGCATTTTCCACACACCTTCTTGATAGGCCATCCCAAATAATTCGGCAATCTCATTCTTGTAGTACTCTCCATGCAAGAGCATGTCATTGACATCAAGGACGTGCTTCAAACGTGCAAAGGTATCCATATCATCCGTGGCATTGATGAGTGGGTAGTCAGGGTTTTGGGCGACTAGTTGATATTGCCCTTCTCCCTGTTTGGCAAGCATGCGCAATAAATATTGGTCACTGCCTGTTACCGAGCGCTGCTCAATGGCTACAACTGCATTATTAGTATCCCCTAAGTAATCTGCTGAAGGCTCTCCAATGGCAGCGTTAGCACTTGTTGTTAGCCGTTCGAGCAACAGGTAATCTCCATTTCTGATTGGTGAAATACCACCGTTCATCGAATCACCTGATGCCCTCGCAATAAAATGCTTGGCTGGGTCTAGGTCGCCATAACTCTCAGGGAGGGTCTGATGTTCAATACTAGCGTTGTCATGCGGACTGGTTCTGAAATGGCCGCAGGCTATTTTTAGGTCAGAGAAATAGGGGATCTGTTGCAAATTTTCGTTATAGACGGTTGGAGCCTGGGTTTCCCCTTTGCTGGCTAGGCGTGCTTCGTATTGTAAGAAGCGATAATTGACTAACTCTTGCACTAATAACGAGAATGCATCATAAACCTCACTAGGCACTGAAGCATTAAACTCAAATTTGTCTTCGTTGACAGTAAAAAAGGCACTGCTGCCCGACTTGTTGCCGCCCAACCAGGCGTTAACGGGGTTATCAAGCCAGTATTTGTGCCAGGCCTTCTCGTCCTTAGCGGGCAGTTCGGCGTGTTTGGCATGCTTTTTGGGCAAATCGACCAAGAGCGCCCGGCGACGCTGTAGTACTTCAAAGCTCTTAGCCGCCAGATCAGCTGTGTTGGGTGGCTCCGCAAAGCCTTCTAGCTCAACTAAAGCCTCCAGTAGTACCAACTTAAATGACTTGTTGAGCTTGGTAGTCTCTAACTCGAAAAAGAAATCGGCATACTCGGCAAGGCAACTTTGCTCAAGAGACGTTAAGTCTGACTGACCCTCTCCATTATGCTCGCCTTCAACAAATGCCAACCATTGTCCATGCTCGCGGCGAATAGCCTCTACGCCACCACCTGCCCTATAGAACTCGGCAAGTAACGGGCGGCGACCATAGGACTCATGGAGAGCACGGTATACCCCCTCTTGTTGATCTACCTTGGTCTCAATCAACTTTTCCATAAACTCTATGGATTGCAGATCATAATTTGCAAAACAGCCAGGAGGCAGCAATAAATTCTCTTCTTTCACATCCTCAATAAAACCCTTACGCGCTTTATTGGTCATACCTAGCTTAAACAAGGCCTCAGGCTTTCTGAAAAAACTGATATGGTTACCGATAAAGTCCAATACCACAAGCTTGGCTTTATTCTCGCTATTACGTAATCCCCTACCCAGCTGCTGTAAGAAGATGATTTTTGATTCCGTGGGCCGGAGCATCAAAACAGTGTCTATCGAGGGTAGATCGACGCCCTCATTAAAGAGGTCCACCGAGAAGATGACATCGAGCTCTCCGCTACGTAATTGGGCCAATGCTTCATTTCTGAGAACCTTGGAATCACTGTGTACTGAGGCGGCTTTAACCCCCTGTCGAATGAAATACTCGGCCATAAAGTCAGCATGCTTTTGAGAGATACAGAAAGCTAAGGTGCGTGTTTGATGATGCTTTTCCCAATGACGATGATTGTGCATAGCACGTGCACGGGTGGCGAGCTGGTTGGTCAGTTGGTTAGGATCAAACTTACCATTGCGCCAGGTAATTTCTTGATAATCGACAATATCGGCAATGCCCTGGTAGCTAAATGGGCATAATAACTTCGCTTCAATACCGTCGAAGAGGTCTTTATTAAATACCAAGTTATCGTCACACAGGCCGAGGATGTCTGATTGATCTGTACGTTCTGGGGTGGCAGTCAGGCCCAACAAGAAACGCGGGGTAAAGTGCCCCAGCAATTGCTGGTAGGTGCGCGCCGAGGCATGATGAAATTCATCAACGACAACATAATCAAAATGATCACGACCAAAGGTTTGTAGGTGACGGGTGCTCCCCAGAGTTTGGATGGAAGCAAATAACATATCAACATTCAAATCACGCGCCTTGCCGTTATACCGCCCGACTTTGACATCGGGCCGTATGCGTACAAAGGTTTCTTCTGCTTGATTGAGTATTTCTTCACGATGGGCGACAAACAAGACCCGCTTGGCATTCATCTCCTGGCTATCAAAAGCCGCCAACCAGGTTTTACCCAATCCCGTCGCCATGACCACCAAGCCGCGGCGATAGCCCTCCTCACGGCTATCGCTTAAGGCCGCTAGTGCTTCTTTCTGTATTGGGCTTGGTGTCGGTGGCGGCTCGACCTCTTTTTGGCCGGGCTCAGTGGCAGTTATCATTTCGGGTGGAGGTAACCGCTTGAGATACTCATCAATCCACTGATGGGTCAGCGGTTTACAGCGGACATCGTTATACACTGATTCATATTCAGCCAAGATAGCTTGAAAACGCTGTTCATCTTCATCACGGTTGACACGCAGGTTCCACTCCAAGCCATCTTTCAACGCGGCTTGACTGATATTGCTAGACCCCACAAAAGCACAACCCTCTTCCACCACACCTTCAAGGCTGCGGGTAAAAAGATAAGCCTTCATATGAAAACTGGACTTGCCCTGACTCTCAAACACCCTTACTTCAGCACCCTGCTCTTGCAGCAGCATAAAGTAACGAAGCGCATTGGGATCGGTTATGCCCAGATAATCGCCAGTCAGTATCCGCACGCGGGCCTTGCGATTTAGCGCATCAACAAGCGCCTCTTGAATCAGACGTACACCAGTCATACGAATAAAAGCCGTAGTGATACTGATTTCCGTTGCGTGATTAATCGCATCCAATAAACTTGGTAGGAACGGGTCATCACCACCGACGGTCAAATGCTTAGTAGGAAAAGGGCTCATCTGGCCAACTTCCTAACCAACGCATTGACCCACTGTTGCTCGCCATCTCGCAGGGGTTTGGTTTCAGTCCAGATCTTAATTACAATAAACTCAGTCAAAGTACCGAGTAACCCTTTGAGGGAATCCTCAGTAAAATTCGTAAAATGCCTACCACGATCGTCTACGCTATCGGCGTCTCCCCACTTAAACGACAGATAAGCCACACCACCATCCTTTAAAGCCTGAGAGATCCTAGTAAATACGTCGGGCAATTGGGCCCTTGGGCAATGCAACAAGCTGGCTGAAGCCCAGACACCATCAAAGGCTTTTTGATAATCGAGTGTTTGAAAGGTGGTCACAGCGACAGGGCGCCCCAAATACTGCTCGGCGCAAGCGGCTACCTCGGCATTACCATCAACGGGAGTGACTATATAACCCATATCCATAAAAGCTTTACTGTCGCGACCAGAGCCACATCCCAGCTCCAATATATGCGCATCGTCAGCTAATTGATCGAGAAAGAGCCGATAGAGATCACCTACATCAAATGCCCTAGTCTCATCACAATAGTCCTGAGCATTAGCCGTGTAATAGGCCTCAGTCGCTGCCTTAGCCTTAAACTGCTCCACTAAAGGGATATCTGCCGGTGCCCACTTTACACCTGCGAGTTGATCGATTTCCAACCATCGCAGTTCATCATGGTCCACTAACTTGAAGTCGCCTGCTGTGTGTTGTACTTCATAACCCAGCAAACGAACGACCTTCTCACCATAGTCATAGACACTTTCACCAATGTAGGCACCCACTGTGGAACTGATGCTGAATTCTTCGGTTAGCTCGCGTTCAAGGCACTCCTCGGGAGTTTCATTTTCCTCAAGCTTGCCCCCTGGAAACTCCCAGTACCCCTCGAGGTGCTTTCCAGGCCCTCGACGGGCCGCCAAAACCTTACCGTCCTTAACAATTACGGCTGCGGTTACGTTAATTATTTTTTTATTCAATTAGTTACCGTGGTTCTTTCAATTTCTGTTCTAAGCTCCGGTGTATTCCTCACCACCAACATATATTAATAGCACCAGAATGCTGTGAACCAATTCAGTCTCTCTACAGTCAATCATAGATACCGCAAAATCTACTGATCTGGCTAAATGATTTGGGCTGGAAAGCGCAAAGCACCCAAACACATATCTTGGCCAGGCCACAAATACTAAGCCCCATTTCACTACACGATGTCCGCCGGCGAGTTGGATATTACAACTCGTTGGCGGTACATAGTGTTCTTAGATCTTCGAAGCACTACATCTCTTCATCAAGCAGGCAACTCTATGCGCTTAAGGCGAAAGACTTGGTCAACTATCCCTCTGCCTCCGCTAGAGTCAGGGTTAATCATCAAAATCTTTCGTGAACCAATGGGCTTCTCAACATCTGCTAACGCCTCTGTTTCATGACTCACCTGCCAGCACCTTAAACCGGACCGAATCCATCTGTCTTGCAAAACAGACGGAATGGAATCACGCCTTAGGTCAACCACTATGTCGTCCAGTATATTTTTACGGTCAGCTTGACCAAGAGCCTTTTTGAGATTCTTTACAACACGCTGCGCGTTGATGGCACCTCCTCTACCACCGGGAGACCCGCCCTCTGTGAGGATCACAAGTTTTGCATCAAGCTTCCCAGCTTTTGGCGAATGCTGATTCCACAGCTCCATCAACATAACTATGCCATACGCCCATTCCTTCAGCCGGCGAGTTGGCTCCGGTTTTTCATTCGCCCACTTGGCCACCATCCTATCAATTACAATCAGCTCAGGTGCATACTTGACCAATCGAGCGAGCACATTCAGCACCTCTTCCTTGGGCTGGTCGTCGAGCCGCTGCGGAGACCTCCAGTTATCTCGATCCTGCTCTGCAACAGATTCTAGGTACGAGTCTAGCTGACAAACTTCAACGCCCTCATTCACTAAATCTTCTAGCTGTTCAACATCCCCTTCATTGGCACAGACCACAATATCTGCCGAAAGATGATGTGCGATATGACGTAGTCTATCCACGCCCTCCCCTGGCAACTGATAGCCAATTTCGACAACTGATTCTGTTCTATTCGACAGATCTACACCCTGTATCAAGAGTTGCTGACCAAGCTTAGGACCCAATTGTTCTAAACCATCCAGGACAGTCATGAAGAACGTCGACTTCGAATCACAGAGAAGCACAGCATTATGAGTAAAGACTGAAAGCAGTCTCTCCGCGGAAGACCTAGAACCAACATCAGAAACGCAGCTCGCGCTGAAACAGGTGGGATCGATTACAATGCTTACCAACATAAAAGCACTCCCCAATTAGAAACGCAGTTCTCTTCTTCTTTCCGAGAAAAATCCCCCAGGCCATTCGTCAATAAAGTCACCATCTTTATCTAATCTTATTCTATTTACTTCGGAGCCGAGTTTTCCCCTTGAAACAAATAAGACTGATAAGTCTTCTGGCCTCAACTTTCCCTCTCGCACTAGTTTTTGCATCCGCAGGATTAGATGCTCGCTGTGAGTCTCGATAAGAAATTGGTGAGAATATGGCTTACTAATCGACTCGGCAATCAAGTCACCCAGATCGGCCTGTAAGCGAGGGTGTATATGCACCTCGGGTTGTTCAATCGATATGACTCTGTCCCGCGAAGCCAGACTTTGAACGATAAACGGCAGTATCTGACTAATACCAAATCCGACATCAGATAGAGCTACTTCAACTTCTTTATCACGCCTGCTATCAATCAATCTTACCTCAAATAGATCAGAGCCAGAGTCACCTATTTCCTTAATCCTAAGTTGATACCCAATCTCTAGTCGCTCCAACCATTCGTTTGCTCGCTTAAGAACTTCAGGCTTGCGATAGAGGAGATCAGGTAAATGATCGCCCTTGTAACCTACATCTTTAGGGCTAGTACCTGTGAAGAAGTACCAACGCTCAGGCGGCCTTCTAAAAGGACCCATTGGGAAAAGAGCAGACAGCGATTCTACTACTCCCCGGCTCAATACTGATGATGTTCGCATAACATCTACGTAGTTTGAGCTACTAGCGAATCGTCCAGAACTTTTAGATACACCATATTCTTCTAACGCAAACACCTCTGGCAGACTTGATGAATCTCTAACATTTCGTCCAGAAATACTAAAACCGATAACGGCGCTTCGCTGTTTTAAACCCCAGGCAACAAATCTTTCGATAAACTCGTTGATTCCGAACTCTCTGGAATAGAACTTTATCGTTTCTTTAATATGCGAAATTTCCTCCTCTGCTTCACTCTGCAACTTTTTAAAGTTTTCCCTCTGCTCCTCGAGTGCTCTTCTTAAGTGCATCCTTCTATCATTAAAAGACCCGATCGCGTTGCCATCTTTCCCCTTATCTTCTAAGTCACCGAGCATTCTCGCCATATGCTCACGCCTGGGATCTCCCTCTGATTCTCGTGAGGCATACTCTCTTTCCTTGAGCGAGAGCTTTTCTGACATAGAGTCAATAACGATCTCTCTGTTTTCGAACCAGAACTGATAAAGCTCCTCCCACACGTACTCTTTCTTGGAAATATCTGTACATGTTGCAACAAAAGGCCTCCTCTCCGAATCAATTTGATACCTTGTGCCTTGTAAACTCGCGCGAGATGAAGGTGGATAGCCTCGCAGGTCACGTGTTGTGCCCCTCTTCACTTTAAGAGTCGCCAGACTCTCCTGCAGATCGCTTGTTAAAATTCGAAAATTAGAGAAGACAATATCACCCGAAGATTCACTGATCTTAAAGCCATATTCCATTCCACCGGCACCAGGCATAGAAATGGCTCTAGCCTGCACTTTGCTCTGTGTGAAAGAAAGACCCAGCTTCATTTCGCAAGAATCATCGTGATCGAATACAAACTCCTTGTAGCTACCTAAATCTACTAGGCCGCCCTCTACACGAGGTAGTAATGGAGTATCCCCAAACCCATACTCTTGCGTCTGTTTCAATAGACTAAGCGCCTGGAGTATTGAGCTCTTTCCCGCGCTGTTCTGTCCGAATATAAGAGTTATGGGGGCGAGCTCAATCGGGGGCGTATTTGGACCGAACGCCTTAAAATTCTGAATTTTTAGGTACTTCAACATTTTGGTAACCCACACGTTGGCGATATCGTTTTATATTAGCAACGGTAAACAATAGGCAACTGACTTAATAGTTCGCAAAGCTATAATTGCCGGTCTTTCCCGGCCGTCAGCCGCTCACATGATGGCGTATAATACTATACGCCGATAGGCTTTTTGGCCAGCACCTATTGGTCGTATTCACAGCACATTTCACCAACTTGATCAGAAACATTTTTTCAATGCTATCACCCTTCAACACCCTTTTGGATCAACCAGGGGCGCGGCATGGCGGCGCAGGCTATTCGCCTTACCTATGAAGGCGTAGTTCAAAACGCAGTCAGACCACCTCCTTACCAGCGAGGCTCTGTAGCTCTCGATATAGCTCTACCATTGCCAATGTATCCATCTCGCAATACTTCAGAAGGGCAGATCGCAGCTCATCCGCATTGCCCTCAATCTCACCTAAAATCATCTTCTCCAACTTCAGAGCAGCCAGATCACCGGAAGCAATATCAAGGTTTGCATACCCCATGCCTGGAATTAATGCTGGCAACACTGACTTAATGCTAAAGCTACCGTGGAACTGAGGGTGGTAAACGTTATTCCTTACCATAGGAAGCAAATCGGCCAGTTTATCCGCTATTGCCATCAGCTGCTCCTCCAGTTCCGGGCAGACCTGAGCTAGACCAATAATACAGCCCTTTTCAAAGCCGGCGTTATAAGCAACCACTGTTTCCGCCCCTTCGCAGGCCTTCACGAGAGCCTTGGCCAGCTGCGGCCTCGGATCACATCCGGAGACTGCCAACCATTCATGATGTTGCAACGCACCGCCACTATCCATGAAGTGGCAGCTGAATTGCACAGGGACTTGAGTATACGGACTGCACCCATCCCATACAGGAATCGCCATAGAGACGGTTTCAAAATCAAGAAACGCTGCTGGGAAAGTCAAGCTATCTAGGGCGGGTCCTAACCCCGCCTCGACGATCACCCTTCCACTGACTATAGAATCGACCTGCCTTGCCGCGGTAGCATTTAACTTTGTGCTGCCATCAACCTGATCAATAGTATGGACGCCTTGCTCAATCAGCGCCTGGGTCTTGGCCTGTCCAAAACGATAAAGTGTACTGATATGATGCTCTGGTATTTCAGGCCAGCATCGACTTTTAAAAGCGCATGCCCGGGGTGAATCGCAGTGAGCCCCGACCTCTACCTCAGGAGCATCCTCTGCCATCACGCATTTCAACTCGCATTCACGAGCCCGCAAGTCAGCTATCATTTCCTCTGCTCCCGCCGTGACATCCTCAGAGGCGAATAGATTCGTCAGATCCGGATATCGGCACTCCCGATTCAAGTGCAGTAAGTCTGCACGAACAACGTCAAGGCCTGCCGACCTTGCAGTCATTAACTGGATAGCAGCGTCAAGAACGTGCTCAGTCTTTACGCTGGTAGTCGACTTAACCTCCCGAATAATCCAACCTATTGAACCTCTCTCCAGAATATCGATAGCCACGAAGGTGCCCTCGTGCATGAAAGCCGCCTCGTAAATAATTGAATGGCCATTCTTCAGGGCGTCCTGGGTCAGAACACACTTCTTCTCATACTCATATCGTTCACCTTCTATAAGAATACCGCCGGGGAAGTAATTTCTGGCGATTTCGCCCACCCGATTACCGCTTTCCATTCTTGCCTGAGAGACCTCGTCTACGTCGGATTCAGGTGTATTCTTCTCATTAACGCTCAGCCACAGCCGCAAAGGACACTGCAGTCCAGCCATAAAGCGGGTTTTTGAAAGCACTTGCTCTTTAACCATTTAGCTCTCCGTATTTTTCACTCACGAGAAGTAACGTCTTGTTGGCCTGAAATTCATGTAGAGAAAATAGTCAGAGATGTTTCCGTTACCAGTACCGGAATAAAGATCATGCCCTGCCGCACATGCCCTTCAATATCCATCCTACTCTCTTCGAACTCCTCTGGCGCCCACCTATCGCTAAGCAGCACCGCAACCTGTGTTCCCTTGCAATGGATCAGGTGCTCTCTTAGCTTTCGGAGGACGTTCTTGAAAGATTGTTCACCTTTCCCCTTGCCGCGCGCGAGCGCCAGTACAAGGTCACAGCATTGGCCGTCCTCCCCACTTGATGGAATCACGTTACAGCCCCCATGACGGCCCAGCAGAGAATCTGAATTCCCTTCGGTTAGCCCAGAATCTATATCCGTCCCCGTCAGTATTTCTTGTGACAGAGATTGATAATCTCCACAGTGACGAAGCGCTTCCTGCAGCCTTTCAAGTAAACTGATAGCAACTTCAGTGCCGCGGCTATCGGGAAATTTTTGTCTAATTGCATTGCCTATCATTTCTTTCTCTCCTTTGATTATCATATTCATCAGTTCTAAAAAGTGTTGCATGTGTCCCCCGTTTTCCCTCGAGGCATTTGGGATGCCAGCTATCAATCTCTTCGCTCAGATAGCGCCTAGTCCGATGTGGCTTCAAGCTGGCCCCGTACGGTTTTTAGTAAAACGTGAAGAACGGTGGCCGCTCCCAAGTACAGCGCGCCCCATCCGCCCGAGCCGAAGTAGGTCAACAGCACGGCTATCGGTACGTCGTACGTCAGGAAAACCGACCACAGTTTTGGTGTCTCAGACATGCTCAGGAACCAGCGCTTATCTTCCGCGTCATCGTCTCCCGTCAGTATCGTCTGAGACAGTATTACGCTGACGAGCCCGGCCATCGACCCAGCGCGGTGAGCACTGTATAAAATGCGTCCGGCAAAATGCGCCACAAACAGAATCGATCCGACCACAATGATCTGGACAACGACAAGTTGATATGCCCAACCCACCGCGACCAGCGCAGCGAATAGCGTTCGGATACAAAAAATAACGGTGCTATGGTGCATGGCCTTTCCCTGATGGTTATCGGTTAGCGCGGGCCTTGCACCCGCTGGTAGTCTTTCCTATCGTCCGCTTGGATCACTGGCTCACCTAGATGGTTAATAGCCACACTATTCGCTGCACCTATTCACTGCGCTTCATGCTTCTGGCCAATTCCATGTCGGCTAAAGGAATCAACTGCGCTTACTCGCAGCCGACGCCAGCTCCAACTGCCGGTGTTATATGCCCCACCGCCGGCTGGGGTAGTTCTTTAAATTCACTCAGATCAAATCGTCGTTGTAACGGCAAGTCCATCCTAGTGGCCTGCCTTTCGCCGCCGTCAACCGCAAAATCGTATGACTCAGCGTCCTGTGCCTCGACTGGCTTCCTGACGACCGTCTACTGACCAAAATCACGGTACGTCATAGCCATATAACATTATCTCTGTTTTCACCGGCGCCCTTGCTCGGCTCAAAACGCTTTTCATGCTTATACTTCCAATGGCCCACAATTCTCTCTAGCTGGTCTATCTGCTTGGCCGACATTCTTTTTTCTGAGGGATTCGGCAGCTCCAATATCGAAGAGACAAATTTTAAATCCCATGAATGTGGCTTCGACTCGATAAGGTTGTCGCGCTCGGCGAGGAGTGCTTTTCGAATATTTTCTGTAATGACGCCATTACGTATTTCCTCTACAAATGTCGTTCTTGGTACAAATTTTAAAACATTACCCATTTCGTCTTGCTATCCCTGATATAAACTCTGCGCCAATCTGCTTAAATTCGTTGTTATGCCCTGACCTTTTAATGGACCGTGGCCCCGATAGGCGTGGCATCCTCGTCGACTGGCTCCAGATCGCCTCGATCTTCCACAGCATTAGCCACCGCATAGGTAATGCCTGACATCACGACAGGAAACACTGATATATTGCCATCCGTGACCTCTAGGCCGAGCTCAGTCGCTATCATGCTCAAGGCGAACGATACGTCACTGGGTTCGGCGCCTTTTTTGACCAGTGCCCCCGCCATTGACCTAACCTTGCGGCAAACTTCTTCCTGCTCGTCA
The DNA here is from genome assembly GCF_047729875.1 of Halioglobus sp. Uisw_031. Classification (NCBI taxonomy): domain Bacteria; kingdom Pseudomonadati; phylum Pseudomonadota; class Gammaproteobacteria; order Cellvibrionales; family Halieaceae; genus Halioglobus; species Halioglobus sp. Uisw_031. Next base: position 2,876,258 of record NZ_CP159826.1, read on the forward strand.
TTCATAAAAATTCCACTCTATTGATGTTTTGTTAGGCGACCTCAATGGGCGCCACCTCATCCAGATGAGGGAGCGAGGCCGTTGATAGCCCTTGTAGCTCTCCACACACTCCCACCACGTTCACAGTTATTCTTTCCAGCTGACCTTCGCGCTTTTTCCAAAGTCTTTGCATGGCCATTTTTTCGCGCTCAAGATCGTCCCGCATAGCGGCATAGGCATCCAACACAGCCCTGATTTTTTGGGCAAACTGCGCCGAACAAACGTAGTCATAAAGCGCCTCTATTTTTTCATTCTTACCTGAAGAGGCAGAGCGCTGCCGAAAAGCTTCAATCAAAATGGCGCGTAACGCATCAGCCAGTGGTCTTGCAAACTCTGGACGTACCAGCCAAACACCGTCGATCTGGGTGAATGGCTCGTCAACGTTAGCGGGGTAAGCGGTGCTGACTAGCACTCCAATTTCTCCGCCCACGGATTGTTGGTCATCCTTGAGCTTGGGAATCCACTTGTTTGACCAGTTCTCCGCGCGCTTCGTCTCCCACACGATTTTTCCGGCACTCGCGCCGCTCCGTAACTTGACCGTCTGAATCACATCGGCCCCTCGGACGCCTTTGGATACTGGCTCGACGGTGTCGATCGGGTAAGCCTGAGAGAGCACTTCTTCAAGCTCTAGCTCAAGCACCTCACCCCGCAGCTGCTGCGAGCCCTGCTCGAGTTTTCGTTTTAAATCTTCATTTGCACCTTGTGCATCCTCGATTTTCTTTCGCAACTCCGCCTCCCGGAGTTGAAATTCGCTGCCCATCTCAGCCCGTAGAGCGCTCTGCTGCTCTTCCAGCTGGCGCTGCAATGTCAGCTCAAGATCGCGCTTCTCCTGGTCAAGAGCCTGCTTGGCCTTGCGCAGGGCCAGCTCTTCCTTGCGAAAGTCCTCCAGTTTTTTGTCTTTCTCGCCGAGCTGCTGCGTGAGGTCTGCAAGCTCCCCTGCTGACTCTTCCCTGGCATGAAGCGCCGCCCGTTCCTTCTCTTTGACGAGCTTGTCCTGAGTTTTCACACGCTCTGCCTGCGCCTCTTCTAGCTTCTCTGTGAGCTCATCTACCTGCTCCTCATAACGGCCAGATAATTGCCGTTCGGCAGTGCGAACCGCACGGGCCTCGAGAGCCTCTCGTTCTTCTGATAACTTTTGGTCGTATTCCTCTTCGTACCGCTCGATCAGGTGATGAGAAATACCTTGCACCAGGGGGAACTCATGCGAGCAATCTGGGCAGGTTACGGGGTCGTTAGGGTCTATTACGATGCGTTGGCTCACTTTGTTTCTCCAATATAAGAATAATTACTTACTCCTGTAGCAGGAAGCGTGCCAAGTTCTTATGTATCTGTTTTACATAGATTTTTTTATTTCCTAGCTCTGCAAAATATAAAATATATTATATAGACACAAAATTTTTTATGTCATATGCGCGCTTTCCGGTCAGGCGGAGGCGGTTGCGGCTTTAGGGGGGCTAAGGCTACTCGGCACTAAGCCCGACTGCGGTCGGGGCGCTGCCCCTGTGAGACTAAAGTTCGATAACTGGCTGGCCAGCGAACTTGTAGGAATATTGTCGCGTTGCGGCTAGGCCGTCGGCCCAATAAACCGGACCCGGCAGGTGCGCTCGAAGTCCAAGTGAAGGCGAGTAGCACAGTCCGACCGCAATAGCTGTGGCCGCATCAAGGCCCAAGTCAAGATCATCAAAGCCGGGGGGAATTCGGGTTTTGAACACCCAAGGCAACCCTGCCTGTGCTGCATATGCAGATGAAAAACGCACTTCCGCACCGACCGGCGCACAGGCAGTTCCAGGAGCCGCAAGCTCGAACCCTGCCTCGGATTGGGTATAAAGAAATGGGTTTCCTCTCTTTCTGAGCTCTATAAGAGACAGCGGCAGTTGCAGTCCATCACGGTAGTCCTCAGCGGACTCCGCCGCGGTGCTGGCCTTTGAAGCACTCAATGGCACCAGGCCATCCCGGAACACCACCGCCGCCCGGGCTTCAATACCTGTTCGCTCACAAGCGACTTCTTTTGCTTTGGACAGCATCTCTTTGAGACACGCCGAATCGATCGCTTCATTCAGCTTGCCGCTTCGCCGTACTGAAATAATATGTTTCCCAAAGTGATCTAACACCGAAACCACGGTATGGCTGATTCTGCGTTTTTGCGTGTCGTGCCCGATATCCACGCCAATCAGCAGCGCATTCTCTAGCTTGTCTGAACACGGCAAAGCAAGACGGTAGGGTGTGCCACCCGCGCCTTCAAGCACAGAGACGGCTTGCGCACGAGATGACCACTTAGGCTGTTTGTTATCCGTTGAGAAACAACGATATGGCAGCTGCATATCATCCAGCACGGTCAGTAACTCTTCCTGGTCAGCAGGCAGCCTCTGCCCTGGTTGCCCTTCTATCGCAACGAGAAAAACAGCATCCACGAAGTCACCCGCTCGGTCTCCGCGTTGCACCTTCTTTATTTCTGGCAGCACAGCCTTTAATTGAGCCACGCGCACAGTGCTTGCAGTGGTCGGCACCCCCAGCGCCGGCAACCAATCGTGTCCCAGCTTTTCACCGTATGTGGACACCGTGGCCGATTGCTCGTCCCCATCATAAACCAGAATCACCTTCATGCGGCTTGGTACTGAGAATGCCTTAGCTTTGCTCAAACTTCTCCAGAGGTCAGCCTCCAGAGCAAACAACGTGCCTGAACGTCCAATCCCGCGCGTGTTCTGAACGAGCCCGGTGGCTAGCGAATCACCATCGACCGGCAAGTCCTTCATGATTTTTTCGGCCACGAGCGTGCTGCCAAGTCCAACCGCGTCAGCGATAAGACGTGATGAAAGCGTTTCGGGGCGTGCAAGCCCACCGAGCAACTGGCGCTCAGGGCTTCGAGTGGGTGATTGGGCATCGGATGAATCGAAATACAGCCTGCGAGGATGAATACGCACCGCTGTCTGACTTGCGCTAATCCAACAGGAATCAAGCTCAAGACCATCCAAATAGTAAAGTTCATTTGAAAGACGACGAGCCTCTGCTGGCAGCCAAACAGTCAGACGGTGCTGATTACGGCGATTAACCTGATAGCCCATACTAGACAGGAGCTCAGCGGTTTTTTTTGCCCAGCCACGCCGAATAGTTGGAGTGAAGAGGCCTATGCCCATACTGGCGCCACTCATGCGCTAGGTGCTCACCGGCGAGTAAGCCTGTGGTTTGTCCAGCTCCTTAACGGACACAAGTAGCATTTTAAGCGATTTGTAGTGAATCGATTGACAAAATACCGGTGAGGTCATCCCTGTAGTGATCGCGCAGCTCAGCCACCAACTGATTGTCCATGCATGTTACATCGGTTTTATGGTTGCGCTGGGAGCGATCATTCGGCTCAATAAACCCGCGATCGTAGCGCAGGCCACCCTTTTCTGTCAGTAGATATCTTGCGTGAAAATCAAAATCAATTTCCTTATCCTTAACTCGACAGATAGATAACTTGAGTCCTCCCGAAATTAGATCTGCTAGTGACTCTCGATATAAACCTTCTAACGCATCTTTGGGCTCGGGCGACTTAGACAACGCCACATAAATTACCACCTGGGTGACTCCCTTGCCCCTTGCCTTGGATGCCGTTACCAATTCGCACAATACTTTTAAGCACTTTGGTTCCGGACGAAAGTATGGATCCACTAGAACGACTGTAGCGACCTCAGAGAGTAAACGTTTAGCGACTGTTGCAAGATTCAAGGCTGTACGTTTGACTCGCATCTCCCTTTGGCCTTCAAATAACTCCTCATCTACACTAATAACATCATGAAACTTGCCTCCTGCACGAGCCCCTTTTATCAAAACAGCGTCAAAACATTTCAAAACTTCTGGCTGCGAAACATTGTCTATCCATGATGGCTCTGCATAAGGCAGCCCCATTCTATAGAGCCTATCATTCTTAATGAGGCTGAGTTTTTCTTCGATGTGTTTGAGCTCATATTCACCCACTCCATTCGCAAGGCAAGCTTCCATGACCATCTTCTTCCAACGTTTGGGATAACGAGCAATAAGCAGCCCCCTGCTATAGCCGAATTTTTCGACGATATAGCGCAGCGACTCCCAGCTATCTATCGATTCTGGATCCACAGCGAACACCGAATACACTAAAACAACTCCTTCGATCGCTCTGCGAAAAATCCGTCGGGCCATTTTTTAGAAAACTCGCCATCTTCATCAATGCCAATACGATGCACCCTTACACCATTCTCGCTAGAGTCCATGTGAACGATAGAAATATCTGCAGGAGAAACAGCCTTGATTTCGTCTGGTAAATCTCCGTCTCCGGTTTCTCTAATCCTTCTCAGGATGCGCAGGATCAAGTGCTCACTATGCGTCTCAATAAGAAAACTTGGGCCGTTTTCAATTTGAGTTAACAGGTCTCCTATAGCCACCTGAACTCTCGGATGAACATGCAGCTCAGGCTGCTCACAGGCGACGAGTCCCTTCTGTCGCGTGTTGGCTGCCACTACAAGAGGCATTAACTGGGATACGCCAACCCCTATTTCGGACGCAGAAACTGCCAAATTATTTCCAATATCCCACAAGGCAATGTGCTTCCTCTTGAAGTCTGCTTTATCCAAGTAAAGGCCGGAGGTGGTTTCAGAAGCCGAAGAGATAACTGACATAGCTGACATGAAAGCATCAGTTGACACTGGAGTTTCCTCAGCCTCAGGATTAACATCCAAATCTTCTGTAGAAAAGGTTATTTCTAGCTTGCCTACGTCCACCATATCGCTTAGCGCGACAAAATCGTCCGCCTCCAGCGCACCGGTTGGTAACGAAATATATCGCGATTCACCCTGTTCAACTTCATAGACCAGTTTGTAGCCCATGTTCAGTGTGTCTTTATCACTCAACCAATGATTAATCTTTTTATTCATTAGATAGTCAGTTGATCGCATAGCGTCCCACGCGGCCTTACCCGTGTACCAGTCTTTCTGCTGCGGGTATGGGTCTGCCTGATACATGTCGTCTGGCACAATTCTTAATGGCCCGATACACAAACTTTCTGCGAGAAACTCCAGTAGATTATCCAAGGGAGCAACTAGGACGTCCGACAATATCTCCTCGACTCTCCAATTATCAATCTCACTATTTAAGTTCAGCGATGTACTAAGGCGGCGCCCCAATAGCGGTAAGGCGCCAGCTCTGCCGCGAAAGCCGATTGGCACGTGATAAAAAGCTTTATCGCGGGATGCAACGCTGTCCACGTCATACACCTCAAATGCTTCATTGGCCATGCGAGGCTCAGTAATTAGGCGATGAAAATGGCTTGCGAAATCGTCTTCGCCATTTTCATCTACAACTAAAGGGTGCTCGTAGTTGATATAGCTGATCATAGGTTGTTTCAAGCCAGGATCACTAGTCGCCTCAGCAACCAATTCTTCATCTAACCAGACAGTGTATCGAGACACAAAAGCGGTTTTTTCTGAATCAGACCAGCCTAACCTAAACTCCAGACTCACGGAATTGGCCTCCGCGGCAGGACTATCAGAGTTAAGGGCATACAATTCCAGACTGTCATCACTGACAATATCCTCGATGTCATTGTAGGTGGCGCCAATATCATCAGCGGTTGAAAAGCTAACTTTTATGACCATTTCCTTGCCGAGGTCACGACCATTAACCAAGTTTTTGAAACCACCGATGTGTTTATCGCCTAGCGCTTCAATTCGGACGGGATCACATTGGCCCTTTTCTAGAATCTGCTGCAAATAGAATAGGGCAAGTAGCACAGAGCTCTTACCGACACTGTTTGGCCCGAAAAGCAAGGTAACGGGAGCAAACTCGATCTTCTGAGTCTCCTTAAAAGATCGGAAATTGGTGAGGCTTAGCTCTGTGATTTTCATGGATTTTGAACCTGTAAATAGTACTCGGATTTGTTGTGGCTTTTTAAATGACCAATCACAGGCTAAAGTTCTCCTGAAAATGCTTTTTGACTAAGTGATTCAAACAACGGAATGTTCATCACCTCTAATATCTTTTTCTTAGTGTCCCATATATTTCTACAAATTATCTCGAACTTCTCCTGCTCTGATATTGGGGGTAAACATAGCGAAACTGATCTAAGGTTCGCTTTTGAAATATTCGGCATGGAACCGGCCGCGCCCGAAGCTAGGGACTGAATCGATCGTCTCATACCACTATGAGTTAATAGCGCCCACAAGTAGAACTTGTTTACTCTTGAGTTCGTCTGAAAACGAAAAATCAGATCAGGAAGCAAAAGCCTTTCCGGAGTTTCCTCAACAATTGCTGACGCTGCCACGAGTTCATACGTGTTTTTCCTGGTAAACAGCAGATCACCCTGTTGAACTTCATGCCTTACATCAGGCACACTATCTTCAAACATTGCCTTATTTTCTCCTGGGCGGTAAACACAATAACTGACTGCGCCAAGCTTCAAGACACCCCACTCTCTTTTTTTTGCTGGACGCGATTCACACTTAGGACTAGCCCCGCTTTCAATCGCATCCAACAAGGTTGCAAAGGCAACTTTCTCCCATCCCTTAGGGTTCATTACTGGGTCACCAAACATATCCAAAAAAACAGCGCGCAGGAATTCGTCGGCGAGCTGGATGGCTTGCTGGCGTTTGCGGCGGAGGTTGTCTGCCTTGTCTAGGATAGAGACGATGCGTTTTTGTTCTTCAAGAGCCGGGAGGGGGACCTCTATCTCTTCAATTCGATAAAGGGCCAACTTCGCCTGCACCGCGATCTTTTTCTTTGATGCAATTTGGCGCTGCCCCCGGGTCGATAAGTACCATAATAGATAGTCCTGATTGACTACGGCAGTGTCATTGATAACAATTTTCGCAGCATTCTCAGTCAAATTAGCCCCATCCAAATCCGGTGGAACCTTACCAACTATGCCGATCGTTCCTGCTATAGAAATATATACATCATTCTGAGATATGACGTATCTTTTTATATGATCATGGGTAGTCTTAGTTATGTACTTCAGATCACTCTTGTCAACGGTGCGCGAGTGAAAATTAGTAACCCTAATATAAGGAAATTCTGTTTTTCCTTCAGCGAAAGCCTGACCCTTAGGGAGTCTCTTACCTCCTTTAACTTGCGCTAGATTCCCCAGTTTTTCGATCACCACACTTCTCAAAGCATCGACTCCAGCTCTTTCAACTCTTGCTGAATATTCTCCTCCAGCTCCATCAACCGCCCAATGATTTCCTTAGGCGGCTCGTAATTTTTCGCCTCATACACCACCTCTCTATAGCTATTGATAGAAAGGTCATACTTATTACTTGCAATATCGGCTTTCTCTACAAGAAAAGCTTTGGCCGTCTTATCACTCCACTGTTCCACTGACTTTCCTGTTGCAGCCTTAGTGCTGTAGTCTTTCCACTGCGACACCAAATCCGGCAGGTCATCGCTACCCTCTCCACGCAAAGGCGTTCTTTTGTCATCCAGAGAGAACCCATCCGCCTGCAAATCGTAGAACCACACCTGATCGGTCTGGCCACCTTTTGTAAAGATTATCAGCGCAGTGCTGACTCCCGCATAGGGCTTGAATACCCCACTGGGCAGGCTAACGATCGCTTCCAGCTGGTTATCTTCAATCAGCGTCTTACGCAGTTGCTGGTGCGCTTTGGAAGAACCAAATAACACACCATCCGGTACGATTACCGCGGCTCTGCCACCGACTTTGAGCATGCGCAGAATCAATGCGATAAATAGAAGCTCTGTCTTCTTGGTTTTAACGGAGCGCAGTATCGCTGGATCTATATCTTCCTCATCCAGGCTGCCCTTAAACGGCGGATTAGCCAGCACCAGGTCAAAGCCGTCTCTGGCTGATTTGGGGAAACGCTCAACAAAACCCTGGCTCAACGTATCTTGGTAGTGAATATCCGGCTCCGTGACCCCGTGCATCACCAGATTCATGGAGGCAATGCGAAGCATCGTGGCATCGAAATCAAATCCATGAAACATGTCGCGATCAACATGCTCTCGGTGCCCTGCCAGCAAATCACCGGTGTAGATTACTTGTTCATCCTCTTCGCCATTCTCATCCACGATTGTCTCGCGGATCGTGCCATCCTCTGAGCTGTATTTTTCCAGCATGAACTCGTAGGTAGTACTCAGAAAGCCCGCTGTGCCGCAGGCCGGATCGCAGATACGATCGGTGGCCACCGGGTCCATCATGTCAATCATTGCCCGTATGATGTGCCGCGGCGTACGGAACTGACCGTTGATGCCTGCGGTTGTCAGCTTGCTAAGCAAATACTCATAGAGATCACCTTTGGTGTCGCCCTGACTCAGCGGCAACTCGTTGACCATGTCGATGGCCTTGCGCAGCAATGCCGGCTTCTGGATCATCAGCTGCGCATCCTTCATGAACTCGGTAAACAGTGATCCTTTGCCACTGGTAGTCTTAAAGAAAGGAAAGAGTTCATCGCGCACAACTTTCATCAGCTCGTCAGCCGATTCGATATGCCGCAGGTTCTGCCAGCGTAGTTTTTGCTGATCGTCATTGAAGCGTCGCCCAAATGACTCTCCGGTGCGCTCTGAACGCTTTTCATCGCTGGTTTCGTTCATATCCAGCAAGCGCGCATACATCAGAAAAGTGATCTGCTCGATCACCGTCAGGGGGTTGGTGACACCGCCCGTCCAGAACTCTCCCCAGAGCTTGTCGATTTTGCCTTTTAATTCGCCTGTAATCATTGTCTTCTCTTTAAACGCTTTGCTGCCTGGCTAGCCCAGGCCATGCTGTATCTAATGTTTTGGTTGCTCTGCTGTCTGCCCGGATGCTGGCAGCTGTACTTTTTGCACTGGTTCATTTGCCTTAACGGTAAACCCCGCGACAAAGCCCGCGATCAGGTGCGCCTGTTCGTTCTGGAACAGCCCATCAATACCGTCGGTGTGCAGTGACTTGAACGGTTGCTCGTACAAGTCGGCGACGGTCATGTGGCCACGGCGGCAGATTTCACTTTCCAAAAGGCCCAAAAAGCGCTGCTGAATCGCGTTCAGCGCAATGTGGTGTTCCTGAACAAATTTGGTGAACTGTTGCTTTATCACGCTGGCATCTAGGCCAACGATGGTACGCAACAGTTGGTCAACACCTGCGGTCGATTCTGGGAAGAACTCTGCCAACAAGTTGAGATCTACACGAGGGTTCTGCGTGTGCACCATCGCGTTCAACTGTTCCAGCTCGGCCTCTGTTACCCGCTCCCCTGCACGAATCTTCTGCAGCACTGGGTCTTTTTCAAATAGCGGCTTCAGCGTTTTCTCGACTTCCTGCCGGTAGATTTCGTAGTCCACCGTACGGATATTGGTCTTGCGCTCCTCGGTTCGGTACTCGCCCGCTTTTTCCTTAATATCCAAGATCATCAGCGGCTCCGAGGGTGGCGTAGCGCCCTTGTCGCGCAGGTGAATCACCCCGCGCAGGCTCTGACGCTGTTGCTCGAAGTCATCGAACGTGGCCACCTGCCAGAAAGTATCCTGCTGGATCTGGTTGATGTCCGCGGCCTTGCTGCGCACCTGGTTCAGGTGCATGGAGAGACTGCGCACCTTACCCAGTATCTGTTCCTTTACCGGCTCAAGCAGCTCGGGCTGTGCCATAAGAGCATACTGTGCATTTACAGCATCCAGATCGAACTTCAGGGCCTCGCTTTGCGCCTTGATATTGCGCCACTGCAGCAGTGGCGCCATCTGCTCGAACAACAGATTTTTGGTCACCGGCGCAAACTGGTGTAACACATCAACCTGGCTGAGCTGTTGCTTCAGCGTCCAGTTATCCTTGATCGCGATATTTTTGTCATCCAGGCTGTCTATGTCCTGCTTGATCAACACCACCATCTTGCCAAAGGCATCCATCTCGCCGCGTTTTAGCGCCTCCTCGGCGAAGGTCAGCCGCGACTCAAACAATTTCTGGCTGAGAGATTTACTCTGGCGCGGCTCTTCTTCCTCCGGCTCCATCTCGAAGTATTCGAAATTGGCCCAGTGATCAAAGATCAGAAACTTAGACTTATCGTCGCTGCCATCGGTCGCAGGGCCATACAGATTTGGACAAAGGCGGGTGCCGCGGCCGATCATTTGCCAAAACTTCACCTTAGATTTAACCGGTTTGGCGAGCACTAGGTTCAGCACTTCCGGCACATCGATGCCGGTGTCCAGCATGTCGACAGAGATAGCAATGGTAATTTCGCTATCCTTGCCGTCTGTCGCCTTGAAATCGTCGATAAGTTCCTCGGCACGCTCTAACTTTGAATGAATCACGCGGCAGAAGTTGCCGCCGTATTCTGGATACATCTCGGCAAACAGTTCAGCCATTAGATCGGCATGCTGGATATTGCGGGCAAATATAATCGATTTCCCCAAAGTCTGACCATCGGCCAGCCGCTGGCCGCTCTCCATCAGATTCTTGAGGATGGCGCGATTGGTATCTTTGTTGTACACCGCCTTATCGAGACTGGCTGCGTTGAAATCCAGCTCGTTGGGGTCTATGCCTTGCTCTTCCAGCTCGGCGATCTGCTCATTGCTCAAGCTATGGCCCTGGATACCCTCACGCAGGAACTGCGTGGTATGGCTGACCACCTTAAAGGGCACCAGGTGGCCGTCTGCGACGGCTTGCTCCAGTGGGTAGTTAGCTGTGGGCATCTTATACTCACAGCCAAACAGCTGGCTGGTCGAGCGGCTGATCATCTCCACCGGTGTGGCGGTCAGCCCCAACTGCAGCGCGTCGTAGTATTTGAAGATGTCGCCGAACACGTTGTAGATCGAGCGGTGTGATTCGTCAGCGATGATCAGGTCGAAATACCCTGGATCAAAGTCCTCCATGATACGCATCATGCCGGGGTACGTTGAGATGTAGAGCTGGGCAGTCGCACGATCTTCTTTTTTGCTCTTGCCCACGATGTAGAGCGGTTCGCTAAGGAACTCGTTATACGCTTTGCCCGCTTGCTTGCGCAGCTCTTTACGGTCGCACAGGAACAGCACACGCTTGGCCCAACCGGCGTCGATCATGCGCTTGGTCAGCGCAATTGCCACGCGAGTCTTGCCCGAGCCCGTTGCCTGAACCAGCAACGCCTTGCGATGGTTTGCTGTGAAACGCTCGCAGACACGGGTGATGGATTCGATCTGGTACATCCGCCCGGCGATATCGGTATCGATGGGGGTCGCGTTTAAGTCCTTGCGCGTGGCTCGCTGACGGATCAGGTACTGCAGGCTGTCTTTTCCATAAAAACTGTAGAGTTTACGTGGCGTCGCTTGCTGGGCATCGTCCCAAATATAGATGTCGTGGCCATTGGTGTAGAAAATGACCGGACGCTGACCATGCGCCTTTTCCAGCGCGTCGGCGTAAAGCTTGGCCTGCTGGCGTCCTTTTTCAGCATTCTCACGCGTGCGCTTGGCCTCGATGACTGCAAGGGGTTTGCCGTTGTCGTCATAGAGCACATAGTCGCAATAGCCGATACCGGTGCGCGTGGGCTGGCCGTCCACCTTGACTTCGAATTTGACCTCTTCGGTGTCCTTACCGTTTACCAGGTCAATATTCCAGCCGCGGCTGTGTAGCTCGGTATCGATCAGACGCCGGCGCGTTTGGGCTTCGTTCAGCTCCAGCAGGTTTTTGGCGACTTCATTGGCCTGCTTGTGCTGCGCGGCTGCCGTCTCATCCAGCTGCTGCTTGAGTTTGGCGGCCTCCTGTTGCGCCAGTTGCTCCGATTTCTGGGAGGCTTCGAGCTCGGCTAGGGCTTGGTCGAAGCGAGCCTGATGCTCTGCGAGGCGTTTGTTAAGCGCTTCGGTCTTACTGGCAGAATTTTTTTCAGCAGGCTGCGGCTCCACGAAAGGCTTGAGGTCTTCTGGCGCGCCTCGCTTCATGCAAATGAGCAACCAGGACCCGAGTATATGTGACTCTTGCAGCAACCAGAGAGCGCTACCCTTGCCAAACTTGCCCTCGTGTGCGGCTTTGTTACCCTCCTTGCGAATAGCATGAAGCTTGTCGATGATGCCGCGGTCTACTACTGAAGCAAAAGCGTTGTTTTCCAGGCGGTCAATAAACTTGTCGTTGGGATAACAGGGCAAAGACCACTCCCTATAAACAACGCCCACCACCTTTTCAGCAAAGCAGCGCAATTTGATTAGCGCACTCTGGGGATCATCGAACACGTACTTCTCCGCGTGACCACCCAGGTTTGCCAGGTCGGGCCAGTGCGATCGAAGCATTTCGAAGTTCTGTGATGTCATTATTTCGATTCTATCCATACTGCCCCTAAAGCAAAGGGCGTGCCAACTATTCCTTTAGTCCCACATCTTCCATCCAGCTGCTCAACACCTGGTAGCTTTTCAGCCCCAGTTTTTCAGCCGACTTGGTCTTGTTGTTACCATTTTCCGCGAGCGCCTTTTTTATGTAGTGCTTCTTCAGATCCTTAATAAGCTCCTGAATATCAAAGGTATTATCTAATTTTCTGCCAAGCAGGTCTCCCGCCTTCGCGGGCCGCTCCAAGAGCGCCTCGCGCATTTCCCGCTCGGTGATGGTCTCGCCTCCAGACCAGACAGATGCCCGAGTAAGGCTCGCCTGGAGTTCCCTGACATTACCAGGCCAACCATGCGACTTGATAATATTTCTTGCTTTAGCAGATAATTTTTTATGCTTATAGCCGGAATCGAGGTCCAGCGCTTCGCTATTGATGCCTTCGAGTAATTTATCCGTTAGCAACATCAGATCCCCCTCCCGCTCGCGCAGAGGCGGAAGATTGACCACCCCCACAGCCACACGGTAAAAGAGGTCTTCGCGAAAATTACCTTCGACCATCTCAGCCATCAAATCGCGATTGGTTGCGGCAATCACGCGCACATTCACCTTTCTTTGTTCGGTGTCACCCACGCGGGCAAAGGTACCATCATTTAACACACGCAGAAGGCGCACCTGCGTCTCCGCGGGAAGCTCGCCAAATTCATCGAGGAAAATGGTGCCTCCGTCGGCCACTTCGAAATATCCAGCCTTGTCCTTGTCTGCACCAGTAAATGCGCCTTTCTTATGGCCAAACAGCTCACTGTCCACAAGCGCCTGTGATATGGCACCGCAGTTTACGGATACAAGCCCGGCACCGCGGTCACCCCCTCTTTGACTGGCTTCATGTATTGCTCTCGCAAAAAGCTCCTTACCCGTACCTGACTCGCCGAGGATCAATACGGGGATATCACGTTCTGCAATCTTCTGGGCTTTGATGATCTGGGCTTTCAGGACGGGACTCTGCGTAATGATGTCCGCGAATGCGGGCGGAGTTGCGGTTTGTCCCGAGGCAAGGCGCCTAAGGGTCGCATCGGATTCGGCCAGAATACTCGGAATAAAATCTGCTGCGATATCAAAAGGTACTTCTACATCACCAACACCCTGCTCTTCCGATGACTCCAACATCGGCACCTTCAGAGTGGTCTTACACATAAGCAACCAAACAGCATGCATCTGAGGCGTGCCTGGACTCACCAGTACGGACAACTGATCCTTACCAATTTCATCCAGGAGCTTGGTGAGTAACCGACTCGCCTCTTGGTAAATGTCGCCGTAATGAACTGGAGACTCGAGCTTGGCCTTGTAGAGGTGCGCGTCTACCTCTATCTGCGACTCCAGCCAATCTCGATAGGCCTCCACGCGCTCTGCGGGGTAGTTGTAAAGAAGGTGCACTTGCCGGTGCGGCCTCTCTTGCAGCGTACTCAGAACGGGGCCCAGCTGGGCACCCCCCTCTTCCGCGGCTTTGAAGTCCTTGTTTCCCACCCAACAGACAAGTGCTTCTTTTGTCATATACCTAGCCCTCTGCTGCGCCCTCGATCAGAGCGTCTATCCCCACCTTACAATCGAAGGTCAATATAGCAAATATTCTTATGTTATGGGTATTTTTTTTATGTGCTCGGTGCCGGCCGTGAGGCTGTCAATACCCAAACCGTGATGATTAAATTATATTTATTGTTTATTTTCAATGACTTATTAAATTTTCTCTGTTCGGATAAAAACTTGGCACGCCCTTTGCTATACCTATATTGAAAACAAAATATTTACTCTGGAGAGACAATGACAGCACCACTACCCAAGCATCTCGCTTTCGATCAACCAAGGCAGTTTGGCGGCCTAGCCATTGCGCCTTTTTTTAAAGCGGAACAGATGCCTGGGCTCGAATGCCTGACCTTAAATAGCGCATCTTACCAGTCCGGCGAAGAATTAATTAGCACGAAGCAGAGCTGCGTGGTGAATCTCACCTTATGGAGCCGCGACACAGACGCTGCACTTACCGGAATTAGAACGAACCTTCACAGGGGAGAGTAACTATGAACAAGCCAAAAAAAGTTCGCCAGATATACGCGGAACTCCAGCGTGTTTACGGTGGCGAGATGCCTGCACACGAGCTGCTCGAGTGTGCGTCTTTAATCGCCGATGCGTCGGAGGACTCCATCAGTCCTTCACCGAAGACGGTGCATCACGGACGCACGCCTTTTGCGGAGCTTCCGGTGAACGAGGTTATGGAGCGCTGGAGCTGGCGTATCGTCAGCCAAGAATACTCAGCTGAGGATGACTTCAGCCCACACATGTCTCAGGAAGCACTCCTGGCACACACACTTTCAATGGCTGCATAGGGAGGAAATATGTCGATGAGCAAAACACAACTCGTGCTAGGCGTTAAAGAGCACTTGCTGGCTGGTCACCCCATAACCCAGCTCGAGTGCATCGTGCTTTTTGGGGTCCCTAGCCTCACAAAAGTCATATCAGACATGCGAAAAGAAGGCTACAAGATTGAATCAAAACGCGTTCCGTTCGTAGCGGCTCTTAGACGAATCAACGAATGCGCAACCTTAACACCACCACCAAATCTACCCGTTAAGGAAGTCGCATTAACAGAATATTACTGGTTGGGGCTATGAGCAGATTATTCAGCAAGCGACAGCGTCGCATCCTAGCCTGGATTGCGGGTGGGCACTGTAACAAGTGCGGTAAACCCCTGGCCAATGGCTTTCATGCAGACCATGTGGTGGCTCACTCAAAAGGTGGAAAGACGATAACCCGCAACGGGCAAGCACTTTGCGCCCCATGTAATTTAAGGAAGGGCTCAAAATGACCATTCAGCTGAGAAACTGGCAGAAAGACGCACTGCACAAGGCCATAGACTGGCTCGTAACGAAGCGAGAAGACCGCCACTTCCTTATCAACGCAGCACCAGGGGCTGGCAAGACTCTTGCTGCGTGCGCTATCGCACAAAAGCTCTTTAGTGCACACGAGATAGAGCGAGTTGTCGTAATCGCCCCAAGAACAGAAGTCGTAAACCAATGGGCGGATGATTTTCGGTTTGTCACCGGGCGCCACATGGCTAAGGTGACGGCAGCAGATGGCGACATTGCAGGCTTATCACTGGATGTCTGCTCCACCTGGGCCGCAGTGCAAGGACTTTTGCCGGAGCTGCAAGCCGTCTGTAGCGCACAAAAAACGCTCGTAATCTGTGATGAACACCACCACGCAGCAGTAGAAGCCGCGTGGGGCCAGGGCGCGGACGGAGCCTTCTTAGCCGCGAAGTTTGTACTCGTACTCACCGGGACCCCAATACGATCCGATGGCGCGGAATCGGTATGGCTTGCATACGATGACGCAGGAGCGATTGATCACCCTGAGGCTGGCACCTACGTACTTACCTATGGTGACGCTGTAGATCTCGGCTATTGCCGCCCGGTCACCTTTCACCGCCATGAAGGGAAATTCACTGTCGATTTAGAGGGACATGAGATCAAGGTGTCTGGACAGGCGTCTGCCGTAATACCCAAAGTACTAAAGCGGGTGCACGGGCTGCAAAAAGCATTAGATTTCTACCGACTGGCGAAGACACCGCAATATGAAAAGGACAAGATTACACCTTTGATGGATGGCTATCAGGCCACAATGATCGACTGGGGCAGCGAGAAGCTCACCGAACTCCGGCATCGCATGCCGGAAGCGGGAGGACTTATCATAGCCCCGACCATAGAAATGGCTGAGTACATGGTTGCCTTGATAGAGAGGATTGAAGGTGAGAAGCCTATCCTAGTGCACAGCAACATGCCTAACCCAAATTCAAAGATTCGCGCCTTCCGCAATACCAATAAGCGTTGGCTGGTATCTGTCGCGATGGTATCTGAAGGTGTAGACATTAAGCGGCTTCGCGTACTGCTCTACCTGCCGAACGCTTTAACCGAACTTGCCTTCAGACAGGCCGTAGGACGAGTTGTGCGAACCATGGGCTCTGCCGATGACACCCGCGCCTATGTCGTCATGCCGTCATTCGAAACCTTCGAGACTTACGCTCGCAGAGTGGAAGAAGAAATGTCTCCCGCGGCTCGCAAAGGAATTGCGGCTCCCCGGCATAAGCGCTGCAGTGAATGCGGCCATGAATGCGAACTGGGGGCTAGCGAGTGCCCGATATGCGGCCATGAATTCCCCAAGGGACCAGAGCGGGTGAAGCCGTGCGGGGACTGCGGTGCTTTAAACCCAATGTCCGCGAAGACTTGTCATACGTGCGGCTCGTCATTCGAGCAGGATTTCAAACTATCACTGGACGAGGCGTTGCGCGCCGGCGCAATCGTTCGAGGAATCGATATTGAGGAGCAAGAGGTCCAGGATGCAGAAGAAATAGCGCCGGTGGTTCGCGGTCGTATTTTGCGCAGTGGTGACCAACGGCTGATAAAAATCATACAAACCTTGCCCGATGAAAGTTGGGCGCGGCTTAGAAGCATTTTCGACTCCGGCAGCCAGGCAGACTGAATCGAATACCTCAGAGACTCGCCAGATATTAGCGCAAAAAAGTTGCGCACAACGAAAGCTGGGCTGCCTAGAAGGTTAGAGGCAACACAGAGGAACGTCACCCACACTAAAAGGAAAAGACAATGAACACACAGAAAGCAAACCCAAAGAAAAACTGCTGTGCAATGGCGGGCGAGTCAGAACCGTGCCCAGAATGCAGTGCAGCCATTAGCCCCGGCGATATTTTCGTCATTAAAGAATGTCCAGCCTGTGGAGCCAAGCTTTAAGCCCTCATCGACAAAGTTACTCTGGAATTTTTGGACTGTATCCTTCGCGCGAATGCAGCATGAAAGCTTGCACCCTATCGCAACATATGAGGCAGCCTACTCGAAAAAAAGCTCCTCTAATCGTCAGTACTGGGTTGGAGCTCTTGTTCAAGAACTTAAGCCTGAAGGGGAAAGACAGCGAGCATTTGAATCGGGGCGGTGGCGCCTAGCTGCGCATATTCTGCAATGCTAACGGCGGCCAACGACATTGAACTAGAGCTTAGCGAGATGTAATTTTGTTTACATAAAGAACCTTTTGCAGGAGAAGCGCAATGAAAAAACCGCGCAAACCGGTGGCCGCCGTCGTCTCTGGGCCGGGACTGCTAGAGTTTGGCAAACGATTCGAGGACTACAAGTCAGCCCTCGCTAATTTTGGCATCAAGGAATAGCCCAGTGAGCGACAAGCCTCAAGAGATAAGCTCCACGATGGTAAGATCGTCGAGCACGGCAAATATTCCTTCCGCAAGACTAACTAGCCCGGCAAACAGTGTGGCTAGGACGACTGCAAATCCAGACGGCATTTTATTATTGGGAACACCTACACAGCTCGCGCAACGGATAGGCCAGTAACGTTCCTTAGTACCGGGGCTAGTGAGATTGTGGATCCGCTTCTCGAGCAAAAAAAGGTATGAACAACGTGCATTTTTATGTGTAGACGGCGACGCTACTTAACAGTTGAAAGGCTCTGAACCCTTTACTAAACTAGTGCAGCTTATGCTGTGCAGGCCCTTGGGCAACAACCTTGGGTAAAACATACTTCCCAGAAATCATATCTTGCATCTCGGCCAATTGCTCTTAAGGTTGTGACGGTGTTGCCTATTCAAAAGTCCAATCACTGAAATACCGTCTAGGGGCCTGAGCGAGTAAGCGCTTTGCTTTGCCTAGACGCAGCTTCGCTTCTTCTGTGTTACCGACTACAAAATATGCAATCGCCAAATATACATTTCGTGGTCACGGGCGGCATGGTGGAAGTTGTAGTCTAGATCAGCACTGAAAAAAACGTCAGCCAAAAGCCAGGCTCACAGTGCTGCATTCTTTCACCACCCGGCTGTTCGCGTCATTCTACTCCCCATACATCTCCAACCCCTCACCATAGGGATTATTCGGACTATCACTGCGGTACGGACTGCCCGCCCCATAAGGATTATTGATCGAGTCGCTGGGGTATTCACTGCCATAGCGGCCATAAGGATTAGACGTTGAATCCGCATCATACGGATTGTCACTGAGTCGACCGCGGTATTGCCCGTCGCTGTTATACAGTTTCGGCGCCCCCGTTGCATACGGCCACGAAAGCCGCTGTGCATGAGCTCGCGCTGTCGCTGGAAAGGGGATTTTAAAAACACCCTTCATGATGCCTTGTATAGAATTATTCTACAGTAGGGAAAACCCTACTTTTGATCATTATTTTCGACCACACACCACCCCGGCCCCTGCTGACACTGCCCTTAAGCTCAATTAGGCCATTACATGATGTGTGCGTAGCTCCCATCCTCATAATAAGTTGAGTGCCTGGGCTGACCGCCTGCTTCGGCTTTTCCAAGTTTGCTCTGTATAAAATGTGCCCCTCCGAAGTGAGCAAGGGGAAAAATCGCTCAGCCACAATGCCCTGCACAAATACGATCAGGTAAGCCCGGCCCCCCGCGGCTAACGCGGGGACCAATACTCGAGGGGAGAAAACGACTAGCTGAGGTGCATAGGCGCTTCTGGCTGGCTGTGCACTAGAAGCAGTCCTAAAAGCGCCGGCAGGCTTGATCCGTCGCCATGCCCTTCAGGTCATCGCGGGTTATGCTTTGCAGGTCATCTTCGCAGCTTGGGCTTAAAAGACCTGTGGCCCCTTAATTTGAATTCTTGAAAACTTTGTAGACGCCTTACCGAGACAGAAGTCAGCCGCTTTCGACTAGGAGCGGCCGTTTTGGTTATAATGAGTCTGAAGGCCACTGACGCCCTCAAAGCAGACGCTTGTGAAGAATAGAATTCCGTTCATCAAAAACCTTAGTACAATGGGTAAAACTCAATGATTAAGAATAAGTAAAGAATGAAAGAATCACTTTTATCGCATATTGCTAGTAATTTTATTTCTGAATATGAAAATGTTGCTAACAGCAGTATTGCATATCTCTTAAATAACTATACAGCTGCCCGTATTGCTCTAAAGAAAGTAATACGAGCAGACCATATCCCCACATATTATGTTACGGAGCTATCAACAAAGTCTAATGGCAGGCCTGATGTCACGGGCCTAGATGAAGACGGTAACAAGACAGTAATTATTGAGGGGAAGTTTTGGGCGAATTTAACTTCAAATCAACCTAATAATTATATAAAGGAATTGAGCACAGAGGGCGCATTATTATTTCTGGCACCAGAGAAAAGAGTTGTCTCACTGAAGCAAGATATATCGAAAAGGCTCAGTGGTGAAAACAATAAAGTTATTGTTTACTCGTGGCTCAACTTCATAAATTTAATTGAACAAGAAAACAACAAAGAAAATAACAACTACCTCGCATCCGACTTACTTCAACTAAAGGAGCTCTGTTTAAAGCTGGATTCCGAGGGTATGCCCCCATTAAGCTGGTCAGACCTTGACCCTATGAATGGAAGATTATCTTATCAATTCCCAGATGTCATAGATGAATGTAATAAACATCTGCGCACGTGGAATGAAGCGAGCTTTAAAGGTCTAAAAGCGACAGGTGATAAATATGGCTATGGCTTTTATTTTAGATCGTTTGGAATAGTTTGCAGAGTCTACTTTTCGAGCTATGAATGGTGCACCAAGGCGAGCCAAACACCGATATGGCTAAACCTATACAGAGAAGAAATTGAAAATTTTGATTCTATTATCAATAAACTTAAATATTTTGATTCAGATAACACATACCGTGAAATCAAGCATGTTGCATATGGCATTCAGTTAAAGCCAGGCATGGATAGAGAGTTAGTAGTCGATCATATTGTGAAAACAGTCAAACGAGTGCTCACAACAGCAAATGCCTGATTTTCTTGGAAGCGTAAAATTTTTTGTACTGGTGTTTACTATTAAGCATAAACGCAAGCGGCCTAGGGGTGCAGAGCCGTTTTACAATGGCCATAAAAATACTATGGCCAGCAGTAAAAAGGAGTAGGGACAATATTTCGACGATTATAAGTCAACTTTAGCCGAATTTGGCATGAAAGAAGAATCAAGTGAGCGACAGAGCTCGAGCGCCAAGCTCCATGAACGTAGAACCGTCGAGCACCGAAAATATTACTTCCGTAAGGCCAATCAGCTAAGGAAACAGTGTAATGTGAACAAGTGCAAAGTCAGACGGCATTGAATGATCGCTTCCTTACCCATACCTCATTAGGGCAACTAGTCCAAACAGGGAGTTTCGCTATACTGGAAAGGGCAGAAATCCACGCCGGTCAAAGCGCGAATACCAGAATTCAATCGGGAAGATTTTCGAAGGGAAACCAAAACGTCGGGCAATAAAACGTGTGATACACACCAGAGCGAGAGTAACAAAGAATTCCGATAGATCCGTCTTGTACTCGCCGTCGCTGTGAAAAATGACTGGCAGATTGAGCATTATGCCACCGAGAACTCTGCTATATGTTTCCATCAAATGGGCTATCTGAATGGTTCCGTGCACTTAAGTGTTAAATGAAAATCAGCGGTCACACTAAAATTACATATAAAAAGGTGGGTACATGAGCATTATGCAGCAGTCCAGTAAGGCGCAGGATAGAACCCTGGGCGTTTGGTTCCAGGCAATTCAGCAGGGCCAGGTGAAATTGCCGCGTTTTCAACGTTATGAGGCTTGGGATAAATTGCGCATTACCAGCTTTCTCAACACCATCATTAACAACTTGCCAGTAGGAGTAACGTTAGCATTGGAGGTGGCAGGAGAAGAAAAGTTTATCTCTCGCTACATCCGTTCCGCTGACCCTACTGTGAAAGGAACGGTTACCCAGCATTTATTGGATGGTCAGCAGCGCCTCACGGCATTTTGGCGTGGCATGCATAATAACTACGACTATGAGAACTACTTCATCTATTTGCCGCAGTTCGATGAGCGTGAGTACATGCAATCGGAAGAAATGCAGGTTTATTGCCAGAGTCGATGGACGAATAAAAGAGGTTCGCGTCGACCAGTTTGGGCCGACTATCCGTCCAAGTGCCTAGAGCGCGGTTTATTCCCACTGCATCTACTTTGCCCAGGCGATAACTCAGCGGTGGTTGATAAGTGGATAGGCAAGGCTACACAGCACTTAAAACCCAGCAAAGGAGACCCCGAAGCATTCGAGAAGCTGGAGAGCTATACGGCCCTCAAGGATAGATTAAAGCAGGAGATCAATACCCTCCGTGAGCGGGTAACGCACTTCAACTTGCCGTATCTTTCGCTGCCCGCCAACACGCCAAAAGACGTGGCGCTTCAAGTATTCATCAACATGAATACCAATAGCAAACCGCTTTCCCTGTACGACATTATTGTTGCCGAAGTGGAGAGTGTAGCGGGTAAGTCCCTGCATGACTTGGAAGAGCACCTTATCAGCAAGTGTCCTAAAGCAGCGCGCTTCGGTGATGTAAGAAACTTGATATTGGCAACATCGGCACTGTTGCAGGAGAAAGTGCCAAATAACAAGGGCATGATCGAGATGGATAAGCAGGTACTTCTCGATAATTGGGAAAAGCTCGAGCACGGCTTGGAGCGAATGGCCAACCTGTTGGAAAGTCAGGGTGTCTTTGATGAAGCACGACTACCTACCAGTAACGTACTAGCAGTCGTTGCGGCAGCTTATGAGCTGGTGCCAGAGCACGGCGATTTTGTTGCCAAGGCCGAAAAGCTGTTACGCGCCTATTTGTGGTCGTCCTTTTTTACCGACCGTTACGAAAACTCCGCCGCATCCAGAGCCTATGCTGATTTTATAGGTGTCAAAGACAAGCACCGTGGCATCAAGGCATTTCTGAGTACGCCCGATTTTGACGACCAGGCACTATCTGAGGTTCCGGTGTTCAACCGCAAAGAACATGAGCTCGCCGATGTGGATGCGCTCATGGCAGCCGGGTGGCCGAAGAAAGTCGGCATCGAGGCCAGGGGCATATTGGCAGTATCCAACTATTTTGGTGCCCATGATTTTGCCGATAGCAAGCCCGCTTCATTCGACAGTATTCAAAAACGTGAGTATCACCATATCTTTCCCGACGCCCTGCTGTCAGCCGCGAGTATAGAGAGTTTTTACGCTCTCAATTGCGCGCTCATCACCTGGAAGACCAATCGTATTATCGGTCGCAAGGACCCGATTGACTATCTTAAAGAGCGGGTTCAATGGGCCGATGAGCTAGCGGTATCAGATCGGTTGAAGACCCATTTAGTCTCCTATGACCTATTGAGTAAAGCCCATTATCAGGGGCTGGATGGTGAAGCGCTGAAGAGCAGACTCGAGACTGATTTTAATCGCTTCATGCGCAACAGGGCGCAGCTTGTCTACCAGGCTGTGATACGTCTTGCTGCCGGCGAGCAACCGTCGTTGGATTCAATCTGGGCGGAACCTGCAAATCAACGGCAAAAGGAAGCGCCGCAGGGGAACAACGACTGATGTAACGGCAAAAGAGTACGTCGACAAACGAACCCCCGTCATAACGAATCACCCTTCCGAATGGTAGCAGGGGAGTTGAGCATTATCTGCCTGTAAGCTTCAACTCGAAGAACACACCACAGCATCACAAACAACATGGTCATCCATACAGGTCGCCTAACCACGCGGGTAGCTTTTGCGCCTGATGGCGGGTTCATGGATATCAGCCTATTATGGGTGGCGGAATATTAGGGGTAGTAAACTCGATAATGCGGTCAGAAACCAACATCGGCAAGATTCAAGTCACCGTGGCGATTAAGGGTGATTCCCCCCTTCCGGCGCTTAAAATGGATTCGCTGGGTGACGTCTCTGTAGGCCCTCACGGTTTGCTTCGTGCGCTTGAAACCCAATTGGGCATTCCCTCGTCTGAGACATCGTTCACTGCGCGCCTCATCCAATACCTGGGCTGCTTAGAACAGGCGAATAACCCTAAGGCCTTCTATCATGCATCCTATGAGGCTGACCCATTCTCCGTCGCGCGCACCTTGTTGCAGTGGCGCGACCAATGGTATCTGGCGGGATGGCAAGGTAACTTCAAGCAGGATGCACCGGCCCGGCTTCAAGACATGGCGGCTATCGAACAGCTGGCAAGCACGCGCTTAGACCTCAGCCTGGGCCAGCGCATAGCGCGCGTCATCGAATTACTGCCAGACAACCCGATCGCCATCGACAGCATCACGCTGCGCGATGCCCTGTCGGCCTTTCCCTCTCTGTGGCGTCAGTTGATTGCGGCCATCGTCGCAACCGGCACCACCCTCCATGAGTTGCCAGACACTCCCCCACAGGCCAACAAAGACTCCGACCTCGGCAAGCTGCAGCGCCACTTGCTGGCCGCTGGCAGTGACCCGATAACGCTGCGCGGTGACGGCACGGTCATTGCGCTGCGCGCCTACTCTGCCCAACACAGCACCCCGCTCACCGCGCTGCTGACTCAGGGCTGGTTATCGGAGGCACCGGATAAGTCCATCGCCGTGCTGGCCGAGTCCCGCGGCGAACTGCTAGACGAGACGCTGGAGCATATGAACAGTCCGCGCCTCGGTTTCAGCGCGCTGTCGCCGTGGCGGCCGGTATTTCAAGTATTGCCGCTGGCCTGTGAACTGTTGTGGGCGCCGTTGAATCCCACCGCCCTGTTTCAGTTTCTGTCGCATTCGGTGGGGCCTATTCCTGCACGTATCCGAGAGCGATTGGCGCAAACCGTTGCCAGCACCCCCGGCATCGGCAGTGCCGCCTGGGAACAAGTCATCGCCAAAAGCCTTGAGCGTGAAGCACCCAGCAAACGCGAAAAGCTGGAACAAGACCTTCGTTACTGGCTGGAATCCCCGCGCTTCTCACCGAGCGTCGGAGTCGACAGCAGCATACTGGCGCAACGCGCACAGAGAGTGGCCGACTGGCTGCAGGGTGCCAAGGACGCCAGCGATGATAATGACCGCAAGGCGTTGTACAACATCGCCCTAAACCAGGCACTGGAGTTTGTAAACGCGATCGAACGCTTAAAAGAGCACGGGCGCGCTGTGCTCAGTCAGGACAATGTACGCCGCCTGATCGAGGATGTGCGCGGCACCGGCGCCCCGGTGACAGACCGCGGCGCCGAAGTGATACCGGGGCAGCCCACCGTGCTGCGGGCCGACCATGCAGGCACCTTCTTTGATGCCGTCGACAATGTGATCTGGTGGGATTGTCAGGCCAACGATCGGGTGCAGCGCTGGCCCTGGTCACGCACCGAGCGCGCGGCGCTGGCGGCTAACGGTGTGCACCTGCAGTCTGAGGACGAACAACTGGAATGGCTGGGCAAGGCGTGGCTGCGCCCCATTCTATGTGCCAAGGAACGCTGTACGTTGATCCTGCATGATGATGTCGAACGACATCACCCCCTCTGGGATCAAATCGACAGTGTCACCAAAGGCCTGCCCACACTGCAAATCGCCAGCAGTGACACCAGACGCGAGCTCGGTGTGACGCAAAGCCCGTTACCCGTGCGGCCACTCCCGCCTAAAGTACGCTGGTGGCGGTTACCCGTGGCAGCGGACCTGCCGCAACGTGAGGCGGAGTCCTTCTCCAGCCTAGACACCTATATTCACAGCCCCTATCAATGGCTGCTGCGCTACGCCGCTCGCATCCGTCCGGGTTCGCTGGGCACGGTCAGTGATGGCAACCTGCTAAAGGGCAACCTGGCCCATCGCCTGTATGAAGATTTTTTCAAAGCACATGCCGCTATCGACACGATAGACAACGCGAGTATCGCTGGCTGGGTGGAGCACAACGTCGCCACCCTATTGCAACAGGAAGGTGCGTTGTTACTGGAGCTGGGCCGTCAGGCGGAGTGCGAACAGTTTATTACCCAGATGCAGGATTCACTGGGCACGCTGGTAGACCATTTGAAGGATGCCGATGTGGTCAGCGTGCAAATGGAGCTGTGGCAGCAAGGCCGTTACGCCGGCGGCAAGCTCAACGGCTCCATCGATGTATTGGCCACGCGGGCAGACGGCCAAGAGGCCGTGGTGGATATCAAATGGGGCGGCAAAAACTACCGCCGCGACGCCCTGCTAGAAAACAGCTATCTGCAGTTAGCCACCTACGCCCAGTTGCGGCGCAACAATAATGCACAGTGGTCACCCACACTGAGCTACTTCATCGCCAAGGACTCGCACATGCTGAGCCTGAACCACACGTTCTTCCCGCGTGCGGACATCCTCAAACCCGACGGCGAAGAAAACGCCGCTCAGTACTGGGAGCGCTTTGAAGAGAGCTGGCGCTGGCGCAAGGCACAGTTTGACAGCGGCCTGGTGGAGGTGACGGTGAAAGGCACCGAACCGACCGATGATTCCGCACCGGGCGAAGACTGCCTGAGCATTCCCAGCGCAAGTGACATGTTCAATGACTACCGCGTTCTCACCGGCTGGGGAGAAGGCGCATGAGCGCCAACATTCATTTCATCAGCGCCGGTGCCGGCAGCGGCAAGACTTTCTCCCTCACCCAAAAGCTGGAAAAACTGCTGTCCGCCGGCGAGGTAAAACCCGCCGGCGTGATTGCCACCACTTTTACTAAACTCGCGGCGGGCGAACTCAAGGAGCGGGTGCGCGCTGCCCTCATCACGGCCGGCAAACTGGATGTGGCCAACCAAATGGAACAGTCGTTGATTGGTACCGTGAACGGCGTGTGCGGCGACATACTGCGGCGCTTTGCCTTCGAGGCTGGCATGCCACCCGACCAGCAGGTGCTGGACGATCTCCAGGGGGATGTGCTGTTCTACCAAGCGATGGAGCGGGCCCTGGTGGACAATAAGCAGCTGATACGCGACATGAATAGCACCTGCCACCGCCTACAGATTATCACTCGTAAGCAGCAGCTCAACTGGCGCGCCGAGGTCAAAAGCATCGCCGATGCCGCCCGCGCCAACAACCAATCGCCGGATGCTATCCGTCATTTGGGCAAGGCCAGCGCCGACGAGTTACTGGTTCATTTTCCCAAGGCCAGCAGCCGCGATCTAGACAGGCAGTTACTGAATGTCATCGAGCAAGCCTTGGACGGCATCGATACTACCGTCGATCGCACCAAGGTCACGCGAGAGTATGTTTCACTGATCACTGGGATTCGCGCCGCACTGTATAAGCAGCGCGCGACCTGGTCGGAGTGGATTTCCCTGACTAAAAAAATGCCCGGCGCTAAGTCCAAGTCCTTTGCCCACCCGATCGCCGACATCGCTGTCGACTATGCCAAACACCCAGCCCTGCATGAAGATTTACGCTTTTTTGCGCAGCAGGCGTTCGAGATTGCGGCGGCCAGCCTGAGCGCCTACCAGCTGATGAAAACACAAAAGGGGCTGATCGATTTTGTCGACCAGGAACAGCGTCTGTTTCAACTGCTGGACCATCCCACGGTAAAAGCAACGCTGCAGGAGGAATTACAACTGCTGATGGTGGATGAATTCCAAGACACCAGCCCAATACAGCTGGCGCTGTTCCTCAAGCTGTCACAGTTAGCAGAACAGGTGATTTGGGTAGGCGATACAAAGCAATCCATTTACGGGTTTCGCGGCTCCGATCCAACGCTGATGGCCGCTGTGGTGCAGCGCGTTACGGAAGAAGGCAACACCCCGGAGATACTGCAACAGTCTTGGCGCTCGACACCTGAACTGGTGGCCTATGCCAACAACGTATTCGCCCCTGCGTTTGCCGACACCTTAGCGTCAGAGCAAGTGACCCTGACATCGGCGCGACGCGCCGTCACTGACGAACCTGCGGTGCAAACATGGCGCCTTCACGGCGGCAACAAAAAACTGCGGGCCAACGCCCTCGCCGATGGCATCAGCAGCATGATGCAAACCGGTCGCACCGTCGTCGACAAACACAGCGCGCAAACCCGCCCTGCCACTTACAGCGATATTGCCATACTGTGCCGCACGCACGACAACCTCGACGCCATCGCCGGTGCGCTCAGCCAGGCGAAACTGCCGATACGTTACAAACGCCCGGGCCTGCTGGACACACCCGAAGTCTGCCTGGCAATGGCCTGCCTGCGCCGCCTAATAGACCCGCTCGACACGCTGGCCAGCGCAGAGATACTCAGCCTCACCGGTTGTGAAAACCCCGAAGCCTGGATAGCTCAGCGCATGGCGTATTTACAAGATGACAGCAATCAATCGCGCGCGTGGCTGGAAGACGATGAACAAGGTCCGGTGGCTGCATTAAAAGCCCAGCGCGGCCGGCTGACCTTTCTCACACCACTGGAAACACTGCGCACCGCACTGGAGGCTGGCAATGTCAGAGAATCTGTCTATCGCTGGGGACCCACCGAACAGCGCAGCCAGCATCGCCTCAATAACCTCGCCGCCCTGCTGGCCCACGCCCAAGAATACCTGAACCAATGTACCGCTCAAAACCAACCCGCGACGGCTGCAGGTTTAGTGCTGTGGCTTTACCAACTGGCTGAGTCAGACCAAGACACTCAGGCCACCGGCGGCTCCGAAAATGCCATACAGCTGGTGACCCACCACGGCGCCAAAGGTCTGGAATGGCCCATGGTGATTGCCATGGACCTAGACGCCAAACTGAAACCCCGACTCTGGGGCCTGAGCGTGCTGCCCTCGCAGACGCCGATAAGCCTAGACAATCCACTGGCCAATCGCACCCTGCGCTACTGGCCGGCCTTCACCGGCGGGCAAAGTGCCAACATTGCTCTGCTGGATCAGATCAATGACAGCACCGCAGGCCAAATTGCTATGCAGCAAGAAATAGAGGAATCCAAACGCTTACTGTATGTCTCCCTCACTCGCGCCAGGGATGGCTTGATCCTCACCATGAACAATGAAGATACGAACGGGCAGTGGATGGATACGCTGGAAGCCGACTGGATGTTACCTGAGGCTGAAACACTTACATTGCCCAGCGGCGAGGTGATACCCACCCAATCGATTGACCTCGTGCCGAATGAAACCAATACCGCATTACCGGATTACAAACCCACCTGGCTAACCAGTGACGCACTGGCCATGGATAAGCGGCCAGCACGAGTGAGTCCGTCATCAATAGCACCGCTTGCAACGGCCCGTATTGGTGAGATCATCGAACTGGGTGAGCGACTGGAGATTACAGGTAAATATGATCCCGCGACTCTGGGCTCAGCATTACACGCGGTGATCGCGACAACAATAATGGGCCAAAACGCCACCCACAGAGTGCTGCGAGATCATGACATGCATAATACGATATCGGTTGCGGCGGCCGATGACAGTGCGAAGCGCTTGATCGATAGGCTAGACGAACGTTTCACGCCGCTGCACTACTACACCGAGTTCCCCCTCTACTACACCACTGATGATGGCCAGGTGGTTAGCGGATGGATTGATTTGTTGGTAGAGACACCAGAAGGCTTTGTGCTCATTGATCATAAAGCGTCGCCGCGGGCGAGATCCGATTGGGAAGAGATTGCGTTGGGCTATTCTGGACAGTTGGAAGCCTATTCTGAAGGCATCAGCAGAGCGACAGGTAAGCCGGTGGCGAGCCGTTGGATTCACTTTGCGGTGACGGGCGGCATGGTGGAGGTTGTAGTCTAGATCAGCACTGAACAAAACGTCAGCCAAAAGCCTGTCTCACAGTGCTGCATTCTTTCACCACCCGGCTGTTCGCATCATTCTACTCCCCATACATTTCTAACCCCTCGCCATAAGGATTATTCGGGCTATCACTGCGGTACGGGCTGCCCGCCCCATAAGGATTATTGATCGAGTCGCTGGAGTATTCACTGCCATAGCGGCCATAGGGATTAGACGTTGAATCCGCATCATACGGGTTGTCACTGAGTCGACCGCGGTATTCTCCGTCGCTGTTATACAGTTTCGGCGCCTCCGTTGCATACGGGTTATTAGCGGACGTCGCGCTATTGGGGCTGCCATACCTGCCGTTAGGATTATTAATGCTATTGGCGTTGTAGGGGCTCCCGACCCCGTTGGGATTGGACGTCGAGTTTGCAT
Organism: Halioglobus sp. Uisw_031; assembly: GCF_047729875.1. Taxonomy (NCBI): domain Bacteria; kingdom Pseudomonadati; phylum Pseudomonadota; class Gammaproteobacteria; order Cellvibrionales; family Halieaceae; genus Halioglobus; species Halioglobus sp. Uisw_031. The sequence continues at coordinate 2,905,428 of NZ_CP159826.1, forward strand.
TATTTTTATTGGCACTGTAGTTACCGATATACTCATCGGCATACGCTGTGCTAACAAACAGCGCTGCAAGCACTGCACTGATGATAAATCTGTTCATAGTCATCTCCTGGTTTTCATCGTGATGTCGATCAGCCGTTTGCCGTACCGTCGTGATCGTCTAAAAAGATCGGCTAGCGATTGCGATAACGGCGCCTCTCGCTAGCGCGACGCATGTTGTCGGACCCTCTTTCGCTGCCAGCTTCGGCTTCCTGGCTAAAGGCACACAGATGCACTACCCGTTCGCGCGCCGCGAGTGCACCCCCGGCGATTGCCGTTGAGTGAATGCGCAGGTCTTCGCCCTCACCCAACGCTTCGAAGCTGTCGGCAGGCGCTGCTGCAACCTGCTGGATGAACTCGAGGATGCTGGGCGAGGTGGTAGGCGTGGTCACCTGCTTCTCCTCAATGGCATCGATGGCATAGCTGCGAATCAGCTTTGGCATCAGCTTGCTGCAGGTAGAACTCACGTCGAATAATTCAAGGCCACAGATCGTGCCGTTGATTACGAAGCAGGCGCCCACCTGGGTCTCACTCGTACTAAAAGCTGCAACATATTCATCAACAGAACCAGAGAAATGTTCGAAGGCATCCGCGATTGCGTCTGTACTGGAATCCACGTCCATCACGCTCATCTTGCAGGCGATATCATCCCAGACCTCGCTCTGATCTGAGTGGCGACTTTCGCTACTGCGCATGTTCTCACTGACGCGCTCCGCCTTGCGCGCCCGCCCCCTGCTGAACATGGCTCGATCGGCTGAGGCAAACTCCTCCGTGCGGTGGCTCCACCGGCCCTGCTCCACACAGGACACGGGAATTTCCAGTGTCGTTTGCGCCGGCACCAGCAGGGTGAGATTGAGAATGCGGTTCTGCTTAGCACCCACCAACTCCTCTCCGTCGAGCAGGAATAAGGCCTGCTCGGCGCTGTTTTCTAGCAGCAGCGTTGGCACACTGCCGGAATCCGACACCTCGGTCACGACCGCAAGGCCCTGCTCCTGGGCTTCACCCAGCGTAAGATAGTCGGCGATGCCAGGCACCGCTGCCAGCAGCGGTGTGATGTGCAGATTTTCAAAACTCTGTACTTCGCCCAGAGTGACGGCTTGTAACGCTTTATTGATCGCAGTCATTATATTTTCCTTTTTTTCTAATAGAGTGCTTCGTTTTTTTGCGTTCTGATCAGCCCTTTCAGTGTCAGTAGGCAAGGCTTCGCCCTTGGGCCCATTGCGCGCTCCTGGCCCTGCTTGTGGTGGTCGATGTGCTTGCTCGCTGCGGATTCATCCGACGGGGTAACCGTTCGCCATTCAGGCGCAGGTTCGTACCGCAGGGTGTTTATAGTAGTCCTTTTTCGCCAGATGTTTAGAGTGTATGCATGCACAGGTAGTGTTTTCAGGCAGGCCTTTTTGTGGGCGTTCGTCCTATCTGTCCGACTGCGCTATACTGTTTATGTGGCGGCACCCTCTGCCTCACACGTGTTTCAAATTCTTTTAATCTGTTTGACTTAACGCCACCACCGGCCCTTCACGGGATTGGTTGTGGGGGTCCATGGAGAGCCTTATGAACTACGACCTCATCGGCGACATACACGGGCATGCACGAACGCTTGCAGCGCTGCTCGAAAAGCTGGGATACACCCAGCGCGCCGGCATATACCAACATGCAGAACGACAGGTAGTGTTTCTGGGGGACTTTATAGACAGAGGTCCCCATCAGCGCCAGACGCTCGAAATCGTCCGGCCCATGATAGAACAGGGGCATGCCCTGTCGGTAATGGGCAACCATGAGTTTAATGCCGTGGCCTATGCGACACCACTGGATGAAGGTTCGCACTTGCGGCCGCACGACTCCAACAACAAAGAACAACACGCGGCCTTCCTTGCAGAATACCCTGCGGATTCTCCGGATTACCTAGACATGATCGACTGGTTCAGAACACTGCCCATGTGGCTAGATCTTGGTGATATGCGAGTGGTGCACGCCTGCTGGGACAAGGACGTCATCGCGAGTCTCATCAAGCACCATGAGGGCCCGCGCCTCACCAATACCCTCCTGCGTCACGCCAGCACCAAGGGCCGACAGGAATACGATCAGGTGGAGACCCTACTCAAAGGCAAGGAAATACCGCTGCCAGGAGACTGCAGCTACCTCGACAGCTACGGCAAGGAGCGTCGCCACATGCGCATCCGCTGGTGGGATCGCACGTCAACCACCTACCGCGGCAAGTTCCTCGGCATGCTTGAATGGCAAAAACATATTCCGGACGATGAGATCAAAGGTGACCACGGCGTCAGCTATGGGCACCATGAACCCCCTGTGTTCTTAGGGCACTATTGGCAGAGCGGGACGCCAGCGCCCCTTGAAAGCAATGTAGCCTGCCTGGATTACAGTGTGGCGAAGCCCGGAGGCAAGCTGGTGGCCTACCGCTGGAATGGTGAACCTAACCTGCATGCCGATGCGTTTGTGTGGGTCGACCGAGTGGAGCCCTAGTCGATGTCAAATTTCAAAGCATCCCCATCGATACCGCATTGCAAAAACGTCGGGCAGGCCACGGTTTCGCCAGCCCACGATTCACCTTTCCCCAAAGACCGTCGTCGCTTCATCGTGGTCTGCCCCGGGTTTTTCCAGCGTTTTGCGCAATAGTAGTGCGGATGAAGGTATTCTGATGATGTTATGCAGGTTTACGTTTAGCGCGGTGTTGACCATTCACGTGCTGTTTAAGAATGCGTTTTTTTTCTTTCAGTAACAATGCGTCAGATTTGAAGGCCCAAAGTCGATCTCGCGCTAGCTTTCCACTGTGTTGAATATCAACAATGGGCGCTGGGTAGTCTTTTCCTGGCTCAAAGTCATACATGATGGCTTCCATGGGTGTAATCAGCCAGGGTGTATGCATTAAAGGTTGTGGTAAAGGCGCCAATTCTGGCAACCACTGGCGTAAAAACTCAGCCTCACTGTCATGTTCTTGCGATTGTTTGACCGGGTTGTAAACCCTTATCGTATTCACCCCGGTAACACCGGCCTGCATTTGAAATTGCGGATAATGAATGCCGGGTTCAAAGTCGAGGAATTGCCGTGCTAAGTGTTCTACACCACGGCGCCAATCTATTTGGCAGTGGTGGCATAAAAAACTGACCAACATCGCCCGCATACGAAAATTCAGGTAGCCGGTTTCGTTCACACAACGCATCGCTGCATCAATTAAGGGGTAGCCGGTTTGACCAGTTTGCCAAGCTTCAAGGCGTGCATTTGAGCCGGTGCTGGTATCCATAGGGAAGTGTTCGAAGGCTCGGTTCATGGGCCGCATTTGAATTTCACATTCGTCTTCAAACTTTTGCATAAAATGGCAGTGCCAGCTGAGCCTGTCGCACAAGGCTTTGCGCACCTGACCCCAGCCTGCTTGATCAAATTGCGCCACGCTTTGATACATTTGTCGTAAACTGATATTTCCCCAGGCCAAGTAGGGTGACATGCGAGAACAAGCTTCGCGACTGGCTAGCGGCTTAGAAATATATTTGCGGTAGTTTCTACCGCGACCTTCAAAAAAATCGGCCAGCGTTTGCCAGGCCAGTTTTTCTCCTCCGTGCTGGAAATCATCGTGTGCTTTTCGCCAGTGCGGTTGAATCTGTGGTTTAAAGCTATCGTCCATGTCTAGGCTAAGTGCCGATTGTTGGCCCCATTGCGGCTCATCAAGCGGGCTGTGCATAACGCTACGCCAATTCAGTGACCACTGACTGCGCTGACTAAGACCGCGCACGACTGCACCGGTTGGCTTTTGAAGCCATTGTATATGCGCAGACCTAAACCATCGGCTCAGGCTTTTGTCGCGTTCATAGGTATTGGCTAAGCCTATTTCTTCATAACTGAAGACTTGCTCAATCGCATATTGTTGGTGTAAGGCGCCGAATACGTTTTCAGCAGACCCACCTAACACGGTTAACGTACCGCGCTGTTGTTGATTGAGTTGGCGCTGCATATCGCACAGAGACTGATAGATAAAACGCCAATGTCTATCGCTGTAGTGGCTGTCTTGTATTAACAGTGGCTCAAAAATATACAATAGAATAAATGGCGAATTAGCGGCCAGAGCTTGGCATAAAGGGGCATGATCGGTGAGCCTGAGGTCTCGTTTAAGCCAAACAATATTCATCCGTCGAGCGACTTTTTGGCAGATGGTATTTTATTGCGCCGACAGCGTTCGCTGCAATATTTGACGGATTCCCAGTCGCGCGCCCACTTTTTGCGCCAGTTAAAACTCAGGCCACAGGTTTCGCATTGTTTGCTGGAAAGGTTTTTAGGCATGACCGTTTTAATTCACTTTACGTGTGGCTGGCAACGTTGCTGAATAATTTATTGCGCTGTATTTTCTTGTGCTGCAATTATGGGGGCTGCAACTTCTATGATGATTTCATTACGGCGCATAAACGGCAGGGTCCAGGGTGGATTATAGCGCGCTAATTGTGGCGTGCTTAAAGCACTCAGTTGCTGTTGTTGAATCCACTGTTGCAGTGCTTGGGTATTTTTAGCGACTGTTTCAGCCCCGCTAAAACCTGAGAAACGCATCACAGCGGCATAACTGGCAGGCAGACTACGCACTGTAACCGCTGAGTTGTTGGGCTTTGGCAAGCTTTCGAGGTTGTATTGGCTGGGCATAAAAAAACTGACTTGCCAGGCCTGTTCGGATCCATCACTCGCTGGATTAGACGTTGTAAAAGCCTCGACATTGCTGCTTTGTAATATCACTGGCGCTGTCATACTGATATTTTCTGCTTCGCCACTGCTGGGATGCTGATTGTTGCCGAAAATAAAGTTGGCGATGGCTTTAAAGCCAGAACTTGACGCCTTTTTCATATTACCGCTTACCGCGGTTTCAGCAATGATTCTGGGTGCATATAAACGCAGTTCAAAGGGCTCACTTTTTTTAATGAGGGTAAAGGCAGGTTCTTCAGTCGCCATCAGGAGCCCCGAATGCATCATCAGTGCAGTCAATATTATGGTGGTCAGTTTCATCAGCTTGCGTCCTTATCTTACTGTACATACGCAAAAACCTAAATTTGGGTTCAAAAAAGTCGGTTATGCGCTGAATACTGCGTGTTGTTAACCCACTGAGCCTCACAGTAAGATGATCGGCAGGCCATAACGTTAGCTAAGGCGCGTGCCGCCGCGGGTCAGTGATAGAGGGGCTGTTAGCACTTTAATGATCAGTCTAGTCCTTAGCTCGCTGTTATTGATTAAGGGCGGTTTTTTTCAGGAAAGCAGACATTCTCGCGGCGGGTTCATCACGGTTAAAGCGGTAATCTCCATGGGTATAGCCCGCTATGCACATCAGCTGACTGTCAACGCCCGCAGACAGTAATGCTTCATGCATCATCACACTTTGCTCCACCGGCACGATAGGGTCCGCGTCACCGTGCAACAGAAAGGTAGGAGGGCAACTGCTCTGCACCAGCTTCAGAGGCGAAGCCAAATCGGATTTCTGCGGTGCAGTCGCTATCGATTCTCCTAATAAGGCGGTAACCGGAGAATCTTCCGCGTAATAATCCAGTAGCCCATCAAAATCTTTGAGGACTGCAAGAAAGTCAGTCGGAGGGTATAAGGCCAGCACGCCTTGTACTTGATTGGATTGGTCAAGGTGCTCGCCCAGTTGGCCATTCAACTGCTCATGCTCCGCAGACACACCCAGCATACAGGCCATATGCCCACCGGCAGACATGCCAGCGGCTATAAGCATGTCTGAATTCAGACCCAGCGTGTCGGCATTTGCGCGTAAGTAACGGATCGCTGCCTTCGCTTCGTGGCATTGAACAGGCCACTGTGCAACATCACTGAGTGAATAGCTGACGCTCACAAGCGCAAAGCCTCGAGCCAGTTGCTCCGCAGCAATGCGCTCGATGGCTTTGCGGTTACCCATTTTCCATGCCCCGCCATGAAACCAAACGATGACAGGCAGTGGCTCTGCTGACGGGGAGACGGGGCGGTAAATATCCAGCAGACGTTCTTCACCTTCACTGTGACAATAACATAGCGCCTCCGGTGTAAATTTGCTGAGGTAGGCACGCCCCAAAATGGCGCTGTAGACCATAATGCCGATCACTTTAAGATTACGAAAAAAGTTACGGATGGATCTCATAAAACTGAAGAAGTGCAATAGAACATGATATCCATGGGGCATTGGCGAGTGTTAGAGATCAGTACAATTGAACCATATCATAGAGCGAAAGGCTTTTAATAGGCGAAAGCGGCCTAAACCGCCGGCCTCTGGGGAGATGAATGAATGGGGCCTGGTCGCTATTTTTTTAGCAGACCTAGCAGGAAGCGCAGTACGCCTGTTGCGCGAGAGATATCTTCGCCAATGTTGCTAACCTCTTGCGCAAGATTTTCTAATCTATTTTTAACGTCATTCACATCCTCATTGAGTTCGCGATACGCCATTTCGCGAACCTCTTTTGCCATACGTTCTTCATTCTCTGAGGGCCCCGCCTTTTGACTCAGCAGAAGTACAATGACGCCCCCGATTCCGTTCGCACACGCGATGATTAGCGCCGAGTTCGCTGGGCTGAATGATGCCTCGAGCGCCAGGAACCCAGCGACATTCAGCATGCCAATACCCAACAGAAAGAGCACCAAAGAAAAGGCAATATACGTGCTTTTGCTTACGGCACGTCGCGTACGGATTTGCGTAAGTGCCAATTCGGACCGAGCGAGTAGTTGCAGCTTAAACATTGAATCAGACAATTGAACCTCCCTAAGATGTTAATCGACCTACCAGTACACCAAGCCCAAAAATGAGAAGGAGGGTCGCGGGCTTCACGTCTTTTAGGTCGTCGTTAATATCAACAAACCAGTTGCCGGTGACGTCTTTTACGCGCTCCAACATTTGTGTCGCATCAAGATCATCAAGGCCGCTAAGCCAGTCCTCAACAGAGTCTCTCAGACTTTCCTCTGCTGTGACCGAGGCTTGCAGATTTGCTACCCCGGCAGGCTCCGATACTGACAACTTTTTCTGAAGACGGGCTTGCTCAAATTGCTTAAGCTGGGCTCTCAGTGTCTCCAGCTCAGCCACTATCCCTTGATCTTCCATCTGTCCCCCACCCTTTCCGGGCCTTCTCAAGCGATTTAAGCCGATCGTGAACTCAGCACTAAAGCCATCCTACGTCTTTCCCCACCTCTCGCAAGGTTTAATGTGTGGGTTCTGGAGCCTTTAACAAAGTTAAGACTAGATTATTCGCTTTTGTTCATCAACAAAAATTAGTTTTTCAATTCTGTCATTATCTCGAGCATTGAATTCAGCTAAGATAGCCTCATTCAATCAGTGACATCTGAACGGAGCAATAAAATGACCTATAAAGTCGTGCAGTGGGCAACGGGTATTCATGGACGGTTAGCCCTGCGGGGTATTCTTGATCATCCAGACATGGAATTGGTTGGCGTTAAAGTTTACAGCGATGATAAGCATGGCATGGACGCAGGTCAGTTATGTGGCCGTCCTGACACGGGCATAAAAGCAACGAATAAAATCGAAGAGATACTGGCATTAGAGGCAGATTGCGTCGTTTACATGCCGCTTCTGGCCAACCTCAAAGAGGTTATCCCTCTACTTGAATCGGGTAAAAGTGTGATCACTTCCTGTGGTTGGGTTTACCCAAAAAATCGGGACACTAGCCAACTTGAGGCGGCGTGCCAAAAAGGGCAGTCGGTGTTGCATGGTACGGGTATACACCCCGGTGGTTTGACAGAAAAACTGCCGCTATTGGCCTCGGCGTTTGTGACTAACGTACGTTACGTTCGCGGCGAAGAGTTTTCAGACCTTCGCACCTATGATGCGCAAGAGGTGGTGACCAACATTATGATGTTTGGTCAAACTCAAGAACAGTTGGCCGGCAGTATTATGAAAGATGTCCTTGCCGATGGGTTTACCCAGTCGATCGACATGGTAGCCGATCAGATAGGTGTAACGCTTGACTCAGACTTTGTCACTAAGCATCGCTGGAGTCTCGCAACCGCTAATATTGAAACACCTTTTGGTGTGCTTGAAAAAGGCACTGTTGCCGCTCAGTCGTTCTCGTGGCAAGGCACGGTAAAAGGCACGCCAGTGATAGAAGCGGCGGTCAATTGGTACATGGGTAACAGTCACCTTGAAGACGGTTGGGACCTAGGTAAAGAGCGTTTTGAAATGGAAGTCATCGGCGACAACCGCATTCAATTAGTGACAGAAGGCTTGCACGCCGACTCTCCTGAGCACGGCGCTGACGGCGAAGAATCAGCCTTGGTGGCAACCGCCATGCATTGTGTAAACGCAGTTCCCTATGTCTGCAAAGCCAGTCCAGGAATCAGAACGTACAACGACATGCCAATGATCACCGGTCGTGCCGATCAGTCATTAATGCGCTAATCACTATGCGTTAACAGCGACAGTGTTACTCCTACAAGACCGACGTTAAGTGTGGGACGTTTAGGCATAAAACCCTAATGGAATCGCACTGTCAGGCCTAAAGCTCTGACAACGTGACGCAAGTGCGCACGTTTTATCACAGCGCCTTAATGTTTATTTCGGGAGGGCGCACTCAAGTCTTCGGGTATTCAATGCCTGACTTCCGTCAACGGTTTTTACACATCCACCGCAGAAATGCCGCTACTATCGCTACAAGCCTTCACACCACTGACGTGGACTGACTCTTGCGTGCCTAGAAAATCCTGGGAAGTCCAGTAGGCGTCAGGTCCATTCTTATCGACAATGCGTACAACTCTATGCAACCAATTGGATTTAAAGTGATGAAAGCAATTCTGATTCTCCCGTCAGTTCACATTGTTGAGACGGATCTAACAGCACAAAGTGCGTGGAGGCCGTCACATGAGTCAGGATAACTGTCTGGCATTGAGTCAATTCAACGTTGTCATTGTAGGCAATGGCGCTATTGGCTCAGCTCTGCTGGAAAACCTGTTGCAACGGCAGTCGTTACATCGTGCAGTTGTTCTTGGACGCAGTACGCACAACGCGTCTGATGATAAGCGTGTTACCTACGTGACCTTCGATGCAGAGGACGCCGAGTCCGTGTTGAACGCCGCCACGCGGGTGCAGGAATCCCTAGACCGCGTTCATCTGCTCATCAATACGGTAGGCTTGCTACATAATCAACACCAAGGTCCCGAGAAACGGCTCAAAACCCTCAACCCAGAGCATTTACAGAAGGCTTTTCAGGTGAATGCTATGCTGCTGCCTTTGCTGGCCCAAGCATTCAGTAAGTTACTGCGTCACGATGATCCGGTGGTGCTTGCCTCTCTTTCGGCGCGAGTCGGCAGTATCGAGGATAACCAACTTGGCGGCTGGTATAGTTATCGCGCCTCCAAGGCTGCACACAATATGTTGCTGAAAACGATCGCAAACGAGTGGCGTATCAGTCATCGCAACGCTATCGTCGTTGCCCTGCATCCCGGGACGGTTTATTCGCGCCTGTCAGAACCCTTTGTATCCGAGCGGTACAAAAATCGCGTATTGACACCTGCCGAGTGCGCGAGCTCGCTGCTGACAGTCATTGGCGACTTGCAGCTAGAAGACTCCGGTAGTTTCTATGATTGGCAGGGCAAATCAATACCCTGGTAAGACAAGAGGTGTCAGACGATAGCCTGTGCATTAGCGACACCTGGACCCCTATCAATAATAATATTTTTTCGAATTAGATTCGTCTAAATCAAAAACCTCGTCACAAACAGCAGGGCATAGTGTTGCCAGCAAAAACCTGTGTCGTGGCAAGCCACTGGGGGTTGAACCCTCGCTAGCGATTAACCTCTGATCTGTCGGGAATAGCCTTGATAGCCCCCTGACGGGTTACCGCGATGGACCCCGCGAGGCAAGCTCGCTGAAGTGCATCATGGTCATTCATGCCTTCCGCCACGCCAGCTAAAAAGTACCCAACAAACGTATCGCCTGCGCCCGTTGTGTCAACCACATCAACACTTGGGCTATTCATGTGTGTGACCTCGCCATTGGCCAGCAACATAGCGCCATCGCCACCCAGGGTAACGACCACCCGAGTCTGCGGCGCGAGGGCTGCCATTTGTTGAGTCATTTGATCAATATCTGCTGCGCCGCACAGCGCTTCTGCTTCGCCTCGGTTAACAATCAAGGTGTCAAGCTTTGCCAGCGGCAAGTCTTTAATATTGTCAGTCATTGGCGCCGGGTTTAGCACAATCTTGATACCCTTTTCCTGCGCAAGCTCAAACGCTTCTGCTAGTAGATTTGTTTCGTTCTGCATCAACAAATAGCGTGCCTGTTGATTGTGGTTTAGAGCCGACTCGATATCCGCTATCGAAAAACTCTGGTTAGCGCCACCGTGCAACACTATCGCGTTCTCACCCTGGTCATCCACCTGAATAATGGCATGTCCGCTGGCACCTTCGATAAGCGCTATGTTGTCGGTATCGACGCCCGTTGAGGCGAGTAACTCTACTGCCCACCTATCACCTTTGAAAACCCTACCGACATGCGCCACCGATACGCCTGCGCGCGCGATAGCAACCGATTGATTGGCACCCTTTCCACCTAGGCCGGTAACAAGATCTAGACTCGAGAGTGTTTCACCCGGTTTAACCAAATGTGGGACTCGGTAGACATGATCAATATTAATTGACCCGAAGTTTATAATCTTCGATTTCATGGTAAACAATATATAGATCGTTGCTGAATATTACAAAATCCGTGTTGAGATTCAGGGATATCGTTCACACTTGAGGTCAGCCGGATGGTAACGTTTCATCGGCCCCGCTGGACCGGCCTGATCCTGGGCTGGAACGTGTCGCCAAGGCCAATGGATTCTTATCTTTCATAAAATGCGGTCTTCTGGCAGCCAAAGTGTTATCGGATTTTTTGACGGCATATCCTCAAGACGCACGTATCAAGAAAATCGACTAGACTTAGAGGCTAGTCTCAATAGCGATGATCTCGTCAAGGCATCGACTACAGCCACCGTAGTAACGTTCGAGGTAGTATCAATGCAAAGCACACATCACCAGCACGGACAACAGGGCCGGCCGCTATCTGGCCGCCCCTGCCGTAAGCTTGCGCCTCCAAATCTGGCACTGAGATTGAAGCTACTGTGCCTCACTATTTTCATCCTTTTGGCAGGTTGTGACTCTTTGGCGACCGATTGTCTCGATCTCGCACCACCGGGAATCTGGACTAAGATTCAATCCCCGGGCGAAGAGATAGTGAGGCTGTTCGATTCAAACGCTGCTGATTCTGCTGTGCTCTGGTTTAAGAGCGGTGACACTAAATTTGGAATGTGTCATGGCTGCGGTGCGCCGAGCGAGCACGCAAGGTCGTTCCAGATAGCAGATACGCAACGCGATACACTCGGGGATCTCGTGGAACAAGAATGTGTTCGATAGCCGTGTGTACGTCACCAAGAAAATGAATGCCTGCCTCTTTAGATCGCTCAATAGTCGCTTTAAAAGATAGAGGTAGGGAATGCTGCGTCAGTTAATCGGATTGCGGGTGTTGGCATGTGTGGGTTGGGTTGACTCGGTCAATGCGTCTTGCGCTTGGCCAGACCTACAACTGACGTATGGGGTTACACATAGCCGTTAGTCATTTGCGTCGACACCTGCCACAGCTTCTGCGCCATGGGCTGATCGAAGACGTGGTTCGGCCCATTCACCGTCACCGGATTACAGTCTTCAAAATACGCACCATTCACCCCGGCAACCTCCGGGTTTGCAGCGACATACACTTGAGTGGCCGCACCCTCGGCAGGGGTTTTTGCAATCAGTGGGCCCACCCATTCAAAGCCCTTGCGGATGACAGCAGGGGCATTGCGGGCAATGTTGGTTTGCACCAGACCCGGGTGAATCACGTTGGACGTGACGCCCGAGCCGGCCAATTGCTTTGATAGCTGCAAAGAGAACAGCGCATTCGCCAGTTTAGATTGACCGTAGTATTCACCCGACTCGAGCACCACGTCGCCATTCAGACTGTCAAACACGATGCCTGCAGGCGGTGCCTGCTTATAGGCGGAGCGACTGCCGACGTGCACGATTCTGCCTCCCTGCGGGTTCATCAGCGGCAGCAAGTGATTGACGAGTACAAAGTGACCCAGGTGATTAACCCTGAACGTGCGTTCTATGCCATCCACTAGGATCAACTCACCGAAGGCGTTGATGCCGGCATTGGCGATCACCATGTCCAACTGCACACCCATGCCCTTCACGGCGTCAGCGCAGTCGACCGCCGACTGGAAATCCGCCAGCTCCAGCGCAAGTGGCGTGGTCTTCCCGCCCACACTGGCGCAGGCCTGCTGGGCTTTTTCCAGCGTGCGGCCGGTACCGATGACATGCACACCGCGGCCCGCCAGCACAGCAAGCGTTTCATAGCCGAGGCCGGAGTTGCAGCCGGTCACCAATGCCGTCTTGCCACTCAGGTTTACCCCTTCAGTCACCGCTTCAGCCGTTGCGCTGGCACCGAAGCTGCCCGGTGGGAACCGCTTGTCCGGGCTTATCTCGGGTTCGTCCGAACTGCACGCGGCGGTACTGGCCACCGCGGCGGCCACGCTAAACTGTAGAAAACCGCGTCGACTTAATCGGGACATAGATCGTTCCTGCTGTTATCAAGATTGTGTCAAAAAACGTCAGCGTGGAGCTCCCAACAAGCCCGCGGCCCGCTGTAAAACGTGCGTCAATCCCAGGCTTTCACTGACCCACCGTCGAAGCAGCAGCACCAAGAGACCAGACCGGCTCATACACAGGCGGCTCGCCCAATCCGAGCTGCTGCCGAACCTGCGCAAGCGGCAGCGGTAGCAGCCCCTCCCAATCTGCAAACTCGAGACATTCACTCTGCTTCCCGCGCCGCCAGGCCTTGCGAATCATGCCGCGCATTTCAGGCCCGCCCGTCCAAAACGCCATAGCGACGATTAGAGCAATACCGTGGTGCCACTTTTGAGCAATGCTGAAGGCAAGGACCGAGCCTTCACCGAGCAGATCGCGCCCCCAGCCTGTGGTGACATGCTGCAAGTCATGGCAATCACGTAGGCGATTGAAGAACCGCTGACGATTCTCACCCACCTCAGTACGACCGCCAGACTCGCTCGCCGCGACCAATCCTTCGGCGGTAATTTTTTCGCGCTCAGTGAACAACAGATACTGGTGGCCTAGGCTCTCTTGCGGCAGCGAGCGCAAGTAATCGTGGTCTATCAGAGTGTCCAGTAAGTTGCGCTTTTCTGCCAAGATGCGCTGGCCGGCCTCGGTCTTCTTAAACTTGCGATAGTGGCGCTCGCCTGAATTGCCCGACAGCGCGCGGATGATAACGAACACCTCGTCGGTGTTATCGGGGTCTAGACGCAGGCGACCTAGGGCACGCCAAGCGGTGCGAAATTGAAGGCTCGTATCTGGCTTTTGCATAATATGTCTCACGGTGTCTGGGAAGGCTATTCCTATGGTACGTACGTTACTGTAGCCATTGGCGTTTGGTCAAACTATCGCCAATAATCACAGTATAGCCTGATCTGTTGATCACAGGCGATCACAGACGATCAAAACCCAGTACCTATCACCTTTTTAAAGCGCACTTACGCGCACACCTATACACAATAACGACATTTTCCCCAAGATTGAGATTGGGAATTTGGGTATCGGCAAGTTAACTATTTCAGGCCGCCCTTATCTGAGTTGGATTCTCAGGCAACCACCCTACTCCATTCAGCGAACGCACCTGTCCTGAGACTTCGATAATGTTCAGCCCTGACCAAGTGCCTGCCGAGATTGAACAGGTTAAAAACCGCAGCATGCGCACCCAGGAATCGTTGAGCCTGACCAACTGATTTGAACCTACGCATCCCCCGCTCTCTTACCCTGGTCGCCTCATGCGATTGCTCTGCCCGATTATTCTCATACTGCTTAGTGCTGTGGATCGTCTCTGGGATCAATTCGCGCTGAGCAACGCCATAGCTGCGCAGTTTGTCGGTAACGATCTTTCTAGGCTCGCCGCCATGGCTTCGCAATAACCTTTTGAAGAAACGTTTCGCCGCGGCTCCATCCCGCTTGGTCTGTAGGTAGACATCAACCACTTCTCCGTCCTGATCAACAGCACGCCACGGGTAATGCTGCTTACCGTTAATCTTAATGAAGACCTCATCGATGTAGAAAGTGTCGCCAAACCCTCGGTGTTTTCGTTGTAGTCTCCGGGCGTATAGGGCACCAAACTTGATACACCAGAGACGAATCGTTTCTCGGCTGACGGTGATGCCTCGTTCGGCAAGTAGATCTTCGATGTCTCTGTGGCTGAGATTAAAGCGATAGTAGAGCCAGACTGCGTAGCTGATAATGTCCGGTGGGAATCGGTGGCGTTTCTCTGTCATAAACACCTCGATAAGTGACGTCATTATTGTCTCTTATTGAAGTGACCGGTACCATTGAACCAGAAAAATGCGACAGAGTAATGCCAACCATGCAAAGTAAAGTAACAATAAAAGCACTGAAAAATCACAGCGGCACCCTGCTCTGCACCGCTTTCCTGGCCATACTGATACCCTTGTCGGGATGCTCAGACGGGAGCGACGGCATTCGGCCAGTGTCTGGCCTGCAAGTGGGCGCCGCCAAGCGCGATATCACCCCCACGGCAGACACCGCTCCTCCGGACGGCAGCAGTGTCTTCCTTGGGGGCTACGGGCTGGGCCCGGAGCGTCCATCAACCGGCGTGCTCGAGCCAATTTACGTTAGGGCGTTCGTGGTAAATGGTCCGAACGGCACGCTGGCGTTTGCCCAGAACGAAACACAGGGCATGTTTGCCGCTTATGAGCAGGGGCCCTACGGCCTGCTCGACGTCGCGGCAGCGGTTGAGGCCGCAACCGGGGGCGCCATTCCCCGCTCGCATGTCATTATCGGCTCAGATCACAGTCATGCCGGCCCCGACACCATTGGCGTGTGGGGCGGGGTTCCTGAGTCGTACCTTACCTACTTGCGTGACCAGACAGTGGCGGCGATCGTCGCGGCGTACGAGTCACGTACGCCCGCCGAGCTCTCGATCGGTGCAGTCGATGCGACCGACCTTATTCGCAGCCAGTTTGATGCACCACCCAATGCCGTCGTAGACGGGGAACTGCGCGTGCTCGTTGCAACTGAACCAGGTGATGCCACCAGCGTGATCGCCGCCATGATCAATTTCTCGGCCCATGCAACGGTAATGGGTAGCGACAATACCCTCATCTCAGGTGACTGGCCAAGCGTGGTTGCCAGCAGCATCGAAAGCGAACTGGGCATTGACACGGCGCTGGTGATGGTGGCGGACGTTGGTCGCACCCAACCCCAGCGCGACATTGGTGGCGGCGATACAAATGAGGAGCGGCTGCGATCATATGGCGCACTGGTGGAAGAGCGCGCACTCCTGGCCATGGCTGATCTTGAGCCCGTGGAAGGTGACGAGGTTTCGGTCACCCAGCGTTTTCTGCGGGAAACTTATACCAATCCCATATTGCCGTTCGTCGTTTTGCAAGGCTTGATCTTGCGCAGTAACACGCCGCCCTGGTTATCGGCAGAGGAAGAAACCATCGGCACAGTGGTCTCTGCAGCTCGCATCGGCAACGTATTGTTCGCGGCAGTGCCTGGCGAAGGTTACCCGGCGATTCAACTGGCGATGGAAGAACGTGTCGAAGCGCAACAGCATTTTTTCTTCGGGCTAGCCAACGATCAACTGGGCTACCTGATCGCACCCGAAGAAGGCTACCCGGATATCCTCGCGGCTGCGCCCGACAACGATAACGCCGTGTTCAACGTGAGTTCGCAGATCGGCGATCATGTCCAGTGCGCGCTTCTGGCGGCGGCGGCGGACATTGAGTTGTTGGTGGAGCCGGACGAGGCCCGATGTGCGCAGTATGCCGATGAGAACGCGCAAATACCTGGCATGTAACTCAACATGTCCCTCGCCAAGGTTCTGACATTGTTAGTTCTATCGACTAATTTGTGATGCCTAAGTCACCATTAACATTGCTACGGGGTAGACGGCCGATTTCGCGGTAAGCGCAAGCTCAGCTGCCGGCACTATCACAACAGCGCATAGCAGTGTAATATATATGGTCGCGACAAGGGCCGGGATTATTCGGCGGAATCGACGATAGTAAAAGTCTTTGAGGGAGAAGCGCTGGCGTTCAAGATCGAATAGCAGGTTACGCGTGATGATAAAGCCGGAGATGACAAAAAATAAATCGACCCCCAGAAAACCACCAGGGAAAAAGTTGATTTCCAGATGAAAGAACAAGACGGCCAGAACGGCGAGTGACCGCATGCCCTCCAGCGCGGGAATATATTCCTTTTTCAGGGCTGACTGAGAGAGTCTCATTGTTCGCGCATGGGTTAATGACTAATAATTATTCTGGGTAACGACGTGTTGTGAACATAGTACCAACATCCAGCACCAGGGGCATTAGTAAAAAATGAGCCCATATACTCTTTACCTATACCCGGCCATTTAGAGGTAACCTATCTACCGACAACTCAACCAGCGAGGTCATATAACGTATGCGGTCTAAAATCCTGTTCGGAATGCTGGCATTTGTGATTGCTATTGCTGCTATTGGTCGTCTAGTACTGCCAGGCCTTCTGGAAAGCGCCTTGAATGTTGTCGATGAGCATGCGCCGTACAACATCTCTGAGCGGGCCCGGACACTGCATGACTCACTCTTTGTTGTCGATCTGCACAGCGACGCCCTACTTTGGGATCGTGATCTCAGTGAGCAATCCACGCGCGGGCAGGTCGATCTGCCGCGCATGCGCCAGGGCAACGTCGCGATACAGGTGTTTTCCGCGACGACTAAAAGCCCCACCGGCCAAAACTACGAAAGCAATGAAGCGGGAACAGACACTATTACATCACTGGCCATCGTCAGCGGCTGGCCCAGCTCAACGTGGGGTTCACTGTTTGCCCGGGCGCAGTACCAGCTGGACAAATTGCATGATCTGGTAGACGCCAATAAACCTGAAGTGATTTTCATTCGCCGCAAGGCCGACCTTGAACAACTGCTGAGCGCCCGCCAGTCAGATCCCGATGTCGTGGGCGCAATGTATCTGATTGAAGGAGCCCATCCGCTAGAGGGTGACGTGAACAATCTCGATATTTTGCAGGCGCAGGGACTTCAGTTTGTAGGGTTGACGCACTTCTTCGACAATGAACTGGGCGGCTCACTGCACGGCATCAGCGGTGAGGGGCTCACCGGGTTTGGCCGCAGTGTTATTGAGCGCGCCGACCAACTGAACATGACAATTGATATCGCGCACGCATCCCCACAAATGGTACGCGACGTGCTGGAATTGTCATCACGCCCCGTCATTCTCTCGCACGGCGGCTTCAAGGGGCACTGCGACTCAGCGCGCAATCTGGATGACGATCTGATGCTGCAAGTGGCGGAGACAGGTGGCATCATCGGTGTGGGCTATTGGGACGCAACCGCCTGTGACTACACACCGGCGGGTATCGTCAGGTCCATTCGCTATGGCATTGACCTGATGGGTCTCGAGCATATTGCACTAGGCTCAGATTACGACGGCGCGGTAACAACATCACTGGACACCTCCGAACTGGCGGCACTCACACAGGCCATGCTGGACCAGGACTTTACCGAGGCAGAAATTCGTGCCGTGATGGGTGGCAACATGCTGCGCTTCCTGCAGGGACAGTTGCCCGAATAGTTGGCGTCACTGATACACCCAACGATTCGCCGGCTCTGTGCCCGGTTCATACTCAACAGTCTGCACATCAAACCAGATCGGTAGCAGGTAGCGCACATAGAATGCACGCGTGGTGGAGGTGCCAATGACTATGTCGTCGTAGTCCTTGATCTGCAGGCGCTCATCTTTCTTCGCCCACTGCGCGCACTGCGCCCGGACATCATCGACTTCTGCGCGGGTTTCGTAGATAAAACCCAGGTGATCATATCCGGGAGACTGTATGCATTTCTCCTGCTCCGATAACAGCAGGAACTGGCTGGTATGCTCATCGGTACGCATGACCAATCCCGGTGTTTCCATTACCGGCACCGGCAACGGAATCGTTTCAAAACCGAACACCTCGCTGTAGAAAGCGCAGATTGCATCCTGATCCTTGTCCAGCGTACCCGGTGGCAGGGTCAGTTCCATGTGGTTTAGTCGAAATGCGGGCATCACAAATCCTTATTCAATTATTATCGTGGGAGGTTACCAACAGCTCGACATTCTGCGCTACCACTCCCTCGATTTCAACGGGCGGCACAACACAGCTACCTGACGATCTGTAATGCGGGGCACTCTAAACAGGTAGGCCGCGCTGCTGTGGGGCGGCCTTCAGAAATATCTGAGGGGACTGCGGGTTCAGCCCGCAGTTGTCACAACCCTGACAATTTTACTCGCGGCCGGTATAATGATCGCTCAATAATACTGGCTGGCACTTCACCCTGAATCGTTTAATCGCTTTTATCGCGCTACTGCTTATTTCATTACCCGGCTATTCGCTGTCTGTGAGTGATCAACGCCTGGCGGATGCCGCTGCAGAGCCGGGCAACTGGATGAGTCACGGCAACACTTGGCGTGAGCAGCGCTTCAGCCCGCTGACAGCAATCAATGACAGTAATGTCGATCAATTAGGCATTAGCTGGTTTTTTGAGACCCCTTTCACCAATGGTTTGCAGGGTACACCGCTGGTTGTTGATGGGGTGATGTACGCCAGTGCCGAGTGGAGTGTGGTGTATGCTCTTGATGCCCGCACAGGTGAGATGTTGTGGAAATATGACCCACGGGTGCCGCGCGAGACTGCTTATAAATATTGCTGCGGTGCCGTTAATCGCGGGGTGGCTGTTTGGCAAGATAAGGTTTATGTCGGCACACTGGATGGGCGCCTCATTGCGATCGATGCAGTCAGCGGCCTCGCGGCTTGGGAAACGCAGACCACAGACATTAACAAGGCGTATTCGATCACCGGTGCGCCACGCATAGCCAATGGCAAAGTGATTATCGGCAACGGCGGATCGGAGTATGGGGTGCGCGGTTATGTCAGTGCCTATGATGCCGCAACCGGCGAACAGGCGTGGCGGTTTTATACGATTCCGGGCAACCCCGCCGATGGCTTTGAAAATGAGCTGATGGCGATGGCCGCTAAAACCTGGACCGGTGAGTGGTGGAAGGTCGGCGGTGGTGGCACCGTTTGGGATTCCATTGTCTACGACCCCGAGTTGAATATTCTCTATATCGGTGTCGGCAACGGCGCGCCGCATAACCGTGACATGCGCAGCCCTGATGGCGGGGACAATCTATTTCTGACCTCTATCGTGGCCGTGAATGCCGACAGCGGTGAATATCTGTGGCATCACCAGCAGGTAGAGGGGGACACGTGGGATTATACGGCCACCCAGCAAATGGTGCTGGCGGAGATAGAGTGGCAGGGCCTGCCGCGCAAAGTTCTGATGCAGGCACCTAAGGCAGGTTTCTTTTATATCTATGACCGCGTCACTGGTGAGCTGCTGTCGGCGGAGCCCTATGTAAAAGTTACCTGGGCCAGTGGCTATGACTTGAGTACCGGCAGGCCGATTGAAAATCCTGGTGTGCGTTATGCGCCCGGCACCACGTCTATGATCTTTCCCAGCGGACTGGGCGGGCATAACTGGCACCCCATGGCTTATAGCCCCGATACCGGCTTAATGTATATTCCGACCCTTGAATTTGGTACCGAGTTTGAAGCCGAGGAGGCGTTTGAGTTTACGCCGCGCCACTGGAATTTAGGCTATAAGGCTGATGGTGCTGACCTGAATCAACAGCTGACCCAAGCGATTTTGAAAACCATGCCCCAGTCTTTTTTAATGGCCTGGGATCCGGTAAAGCAACAGGCGGCATGGCGAGCGGACTACCCTTACGGACCCAACGGTGGCGTGCTGGCCACTGCCGGAAACCTGGTATTCCAGGGTAGCGTCGACGGCTATTTTTATGCCTATCGCGCCGATACGGGTGAACGTTTGTGGCGTGCTGATGTGCAAAATGGCGTGATGGCCGCACCGATCAGCTATCAGGTAGACGGAGAGAACTATGTCACCGTAATGGTCGGCCGAGGCGGCGGCTTCAGCTTGATGATCGGCATACAGCATGAGCGGCCGGTGATAAACGGTCGGGTGATTACCTTTAAACTCGGTGCCAGTGAGTCACTACCTGCCATCCCTAAAAAGCAGTTTCCCGAGCCCCCGACGCGGCTGGATATCAGCGCTGAGGAATTGAAACGCGGTCACCATCTATACAGTCGCTACTGTGCACGATGCCATGGTATGGATGCAGTCAGTGATGGCTCGGTGCCGGACCTGCGCCATCTCGACCCGGTATGGCATGAGAATTTCTTGCCAGTGGTACTCGAAGGTACGATTAAAAATGCCGGCATGCCTCGCTTTGATGATGTACTCGATAAAGACGATGCACGCTTTGTGCACGCCTATATTATTGAGCGCAGCCATGAAGATAAAGCGCTACGTGAATCATCGAGTGTGTGGTTGGCAGTGAAAGAGTGGTTCTACACGCTGGTCGCCAAGGTAATGACCTGGCTGTCGCAGTAACGCACTCTCTGTTTACCCACGATACCGATACGCAGGCTGCCGCAGTGAATGGGGTGTCGCCAACTGTGGTCATCCGGTGTATGCCGACGCTTGAAAAAGGCGATGTCTTTGACGCTGATGTTTGGTTATAGTCCACGGCTCATTTTAGGAGAAAAAGCATGAGCGTACCGACGATCGACCTCTCCAATCCCTCGGCCGCTTCCCTCGCCGCACTCGACGCTGCGTGCCGCGATCACGGCTTCTTCCTCATCGAGGGGCACGGCCTCGACGCGGTGATTGAGCGCACTTGGGATGCCACTGAACGCTTCTTCGCATCGAAGCCACAGCAGAAGCATCAGCTCATGCGCAAGGAAGGCCAGCCCACCGGATACTATGATCGCGAGCTCACCAAACGGGTACGTGATCGCAAAGAGGTCTTCGACCTGCTCTCCCCTGCTTTGCCTCCCGAATTCAGCACGAATGTCTGGCCTGACTGGATGCCTGACGTGCAGGAAACGATAACAGAGTATTTCGACGTCATGGGCGCGGCGGCCGAAAAGACGCTACAGCTCGTGCTCACCGCCCTGAACCTGCCGCCTGACATCGCAGCGCAACACCACGGCAGTTCGCTTGGGAGTCTAATGCGCCTCAACCACTATACGCTCGATGATCCCACGCCGGCGTCTGATCGAGAGAGTCTCGCGCCGTTAGGAGACCTGGCCTTGGGCCCGCATACCGACCCCGGCGTGATCACGCTGCTGCTCCAGGATCAGACAGGCGGGCTGCAGACTGAGTCCGCAGAGCACGGCTGGATCGATGTCCCTCCGCGTCCCGGCACCATCGTGGTGAACCTGGGTGACTCGCTACAAGTCTGGAGCAACGACCAGTACAAGGCCGCCGTCCACCGGGTCACGCCGATGCGCGAGACGGATCGCTACAGCATCCCCTTTTTCCTGAACCCCACCTTCGATGCCGTGATAGAACCAATCCCTGAACTCTGCGACGGCAACCCCCAGTACCACCCCTTTACCTGGCGCGAGTTCGGCATTGGTCGCGCCAATGACAACTACGCGGACCTTGGGGCAGAGGACATCCAGATCTCGAAATATCGGGTGGCGTGAAGCGTCGGCTCAGCATCGGCAGCCACTAGGGGAAAGACCCCTATAGGTAAGGTACACCACGGTATGACCCATCAGCCATTGATTGAAATGCGGGCTACTGCCAATGGGCCCGCTCTAAACATTCGCCACCATTGCGGCCAATGCGCGCATCGACTGCTCGGCGCATTGACGACTTAAGCCTTTGATGCGCGGGCGCGCAACAATCAGGTAGTTCATGCCAAGCTGTTCTTGATACTCATGAATCTCGCTCGCAACTTCGTCTGCATTGCCCACAATCCAGGCTGCTTCCATCACCGTGTTGCCAAACTTTAGCGTGCTTGCCAATTGTGCGAGGTCACGTGTTACCTGCTTGCACAGTGCTTTGTCATCACTGATAAAAATCGTACGCATCAGTACGATTTCACTCGGCCTGGGCTGGCTGTTTTGATCTAACGCCGTATTATAAATCTCGTAGTTGTCTTTTAACTGCTGCAATGATTCCATGGGCGACGCTAGATAGGGCGTGCCCATCTTCCCCGCCTGCGCCAATGCCTTCGGGCCGAAAGCCGCCATCCAGATGGGCGGGTGAGGTTTCTGTACGGGCAGTGGCGACATCACCGCACCGATCGCCTGAGAACCCACAATACCGCCTGCCCAAGCCGCTTTCATCACGTCAAGATTACGGTTGAGTAACTCGCGTTTTTCTGTGGGGTTAACGTCGAAAGCACTCAGCATATTCTTTTCAAAACCCCGACCGAGTCCGAGAATGAGTCGGCCTCCACTGAGCTGATCCAGCACGGCAACTTGCTCCGCTGCCTGCAGGGCATTGCGGATAGGGAGCAGATACGAGGTAGTGCCCAGCTTGATGGTGGTTGTACGCGCAGCCACAGCTGCCAACAGCACAATAGGCTCGGGCACTGAAGTTGGACCTGCAAAATGACTCTCTGGCAACCAGAAAGAGTGGTAGCCGCACTGCTCGGCCAGCTCAGCCTGTGTACACAGTGCATTGGCATCCATGGTACTGCTCATGTGCCAAGGCGTGATGCCCAAACGCAGCGGGAGGGTCTGTTGGGTTGTTGTTTGCATGGTGTGCTTGCTCTAAAAGAAACTCGCCGCGATACCATTCGGGGTCAGCGGTGAGTGTACTACAGCGCGCTTGTAATTTTTAGCGGTGGTCTATCTCCGGCGGGTCTGTGCTGCCGATTAGCCGCTGCCCCTGATTAGCGGTTTGAGCCTTCGTACCGGTAGTACTCTAAACCGGAATCCGCGCCTAGGTTGCACCAACTCGTGGTTCCTAGGTACAGGTCACCATTCACCTTTGCATAGTTGCGCACGCCATTGTTGCAGGGGTTGCCAAAGCCGTCTTTAAACTCAACCGCTGGAGATTCGGTGTCTTCAAATACCATTAACCAGCCTCTCTTCGCCTCTTCTGGCGTGTACCCATTGCGTGAGCCATCATCGATGACGCTTTGATACAGGAAGTGCGCGGGGTTGTTTTCAACCACATCAGTCTGACCGAAAGGCCGCAGCGGCACAGTTATACCGAACAGGTACAGGGCTCTATGGTTCCAAAACTCATGGTCAGTGTAATCAAACATGTCGAATAGGCCCGACGTAGCGTTCCACAGGCCTAAAAATAATTTCCCATCGTGCTCCACGAACGTGAAAGTGTAAACCATCCCCTGATGCCCAAAGCCTTCGTCGCCGAACAGTGGCGTCTGATCCAGTTTGTTATTTTCCATAACAAATTGATAACCGTCGTAGATGTTGCTGCCAGGTGACTTTATGGGTACGAAAACCCAGTCTTTTTCTTTCCCATAGAGCAGCTCGACTTTGTCTTTCGGTGGCGTATTCGTCGCTAGAATATCTTCAATTTTAATCCGAAAAATAGACGCTGCACGCCAGGTTTTCATCATATATTCCCTATGCGCTTTTATATCTTGCGTGTCGTAGTCGCTCAGCTGACACAGGCTTTCAATCTGCTGTTCGTCACAGTACTTATGCATAATTTTGTCGTAGGCCCCAGAGGTCCCCTGATGATAAGAACCAAAATAGAGGTAGTCTCCAAAGAACGCATTCGCTGCGAACTTGGCGCCACGTCCACCCACCTGATCGGGATCATAGTCGGTGTACTTCATAACCGTTTGATAAACGACAGGCGCTTTCACCGAGTAGCCGTTGGCTGGCATGGCGTTACTGACCAGCATCGCGGCTGGCTCCCCATAGGGGTTGTACCAGGAGCTACTGACAAAATGTTTCTTGTCGTCCACCTCAAATTCCCGAAAATCACCCACCACACCGTATTGCTCAAAGCGTTGGTCAGACACAATATCAAAGCCATTGTCCAGCATGCCACCGGACAAGGGGTCATCCTGTGTGCCCACCCAGCGCAGCATGGCGTTTAAGCTCTTGCCAACTTGGCCACCAGACTGGTCAGGACCGCCGAACCAGTACAACCCCTGACTGCCATCAGGGTGGGCTACCGTCTGAAAGCGACGAACGGTATCAAAGAAAAACTCGGCATAGCCTAGGTATTCTTTTTTGACATTGTCGAACATAAAAATACGGTTATAGCCGATAATTCCCGATTGAGAGAAATCAAAATTGGCGGGGAATTTCTTCAACTCAATAGCGCGTTGCTCAGGGCTCAGACCGTCCAGCAGTTTGGCCTTTACGTCTCTAATTGAGTATTGATTTGAGCCGGCAAAAAAAGTGAGATTATCGATACTGCCTGCGCCTCGATAAGTGTAGCCGGGCATTGAAAGCATGGCGTCTATGCTGGACAGCTCGATCGCACTGGAGCTTGAGTCTGTCAAAAACTGCTGGCCATTGATAACGGTGTCCGGACCGACGTGGGTAGTGACGCCCGTCTCAACATCGTGAAAGTAGATTTGCGCGGTGGGACGCTGTCCCGTCGGCGGTGTCATCTGACAGGCGTGGTTGGGCGTTTCATGATTCATCAGGGCCAGTGGCATTTTCATCGAAATGTAAGGCCAGTAGCACCACACGGATGCCGCTGTGCCGTACCAGATCTCATTCCCCGAAGTCGTTGAGCTGAGCGCATACTGACCCGATTTAAACAGTGTTTTTTCGGGTGCCTCACGGGCATAGCGTATTGGATCCAAGATATTGTCCGCAGAGAAAAGACCGTCCCAAGAGCCATCGGCAGGCGCTCCAAACGCTCGGCTAAACGTCACCTCTAAACGGGGCATGCTTTTGTCATTGACGGCTGCGTGTATCGGTGACGTGTCGGTTGCAGCCTGCGCGCTTGCCTGATGCTGCTCGCCGATAGCCATGCCGGAGATAGAGGCGGCAAAAAGGCCGGTTAAAAAAGCGGCGGAAAGTCGTTTCAGTGGAAACATAGTTAAACCTCGGTATTGAGTCATGGCAGCAATAACTAAACCACAAACTCCTCTACGGTTTCGTCTTCGTGCTGGCGCTGCGTAGGAGCCGTCTTTGCGACGACCTCAACTTTTACCGGTACACCATTCACGATGGCATTTCCGGTGAGCTGATCAATGCCGGTCACGTCGGTAAGGTCATTCATGCTGACACCGGGGTTGGCATTGGCCACCTTCTGGCGAGTGTTTTTCCTATTGTGCCCCCACAGATGCGGCATACAAACGACTCCCGGCATCATGTCCTCTGTGAGGATGACAGGCATTTGAATCTGGCCAGTGCGTGACGTCACGTTCACCAGGCTGTCTGTTGAAATATCTCTAGCCATTGCATCGGCTGGATTCATCATCAGCTCGCAAGGGTTCTTACCTTTCACCAGGCGCTGGCTATGATGCATCCACCCTAGCGTGCGATTGGTGAGGCGGCTAATAATCTTCAGATCAAATTCAGACTCAGATTGTTCCGCTTCCATGCCGCCGTCAACAAAGTGGGCTTTTAAACGTGGTAGATCATCGACAAAACACTGTGGCGCGAGATTAATTTTCTTGTCGGCAGTGTAAAGGCCTTCAGGTAATGAATATTCGAGGTTGCCGAGGAAGATACCGTGAGGATTATCCTTAAGCTTTTGCAAAGACAACCCCTTCTTGTTGAAGGGATTGATACCTTTACCGTATGGCCCGAAACGCAGTCCCAGATCTACAATGCGATCGGTCGTTAATGTATGGCGTACCAATGTGTGAATAGCGCCGTAGAACAATTTCTTGAGAGGATTGGCAGTACGCTTGCGTGCAAAGCATGCCATTAAATCGGTAAATATCTCGAAATCTGTCCATTTGGAAGATTGGGTTTCAAATAACTGCGGAGAGTATTTGGACCAATTTATGGTGTCATAGAGATGATAAAACATGTCGTAGTGGCCTTTTTCCAACGGTCCACACGGCGGCAAAATAACATCGGCAAAACGGGTCGTTTCGTTGAGGTAGGGGTCGACCGCCACATAGAATTCTAGTGCGTTAAGCGCCTTTTCCGTGTGATGGCCATCGGCCATGGAGAGCACCATATTCCCCGCCAGGCCGAGCAGCCCACGCACCTGGCCCTCCCCTGGCGTCATAATCTCTTCACCCAGAATAGCCATTGGGAATTCCCCCGAAAACTCGGGCCGCCCAGTAACACGAGAGCGATACGTATCCCAGCTGGATTGGGTCAGGGGCAGCGATTCAATAGCAGGCTTAGGGAACATCATGCCGCCGATCTCGTCCATATTGCCAGTGATCACGTTCATGACTTGCATCAGCCATTGAGTGAGACCCGCAAACTGCACCATAGACACTCCCGTACGCCCATAACAGACAGCACTGTTGGCACTCGAAAATTCTTCTGCAATACGCTCTATGTCGCTACGCGCGATGCCAGTGACCTCAGCAATCCGACCTAAATCAAACTGATTAACGAGTGGCTCAATCTGACTCCAGCCATTGATGTGTTCTGCCATACGACCCGGCTTGGCCAGACCCTTGGCAAAAATCACCTGAATCAAGCCGATCAAAAACATTGAATCAGCGTGTGGCATAATGAAGTGATGTTCATCCATGTACTTAGCTGACTCAGTGCGACGCGGATCGATCAATACGCATTTACCGCCGCGCTGACGAATTTCATTGAGTTTTTTATACGTGTTTGCGCCCGTCGACATCTGAGCGCCGTTCGACACTTTAGGGTTAGTGCCGAGCATCAGGTAATAGTCAGTCCGGTTTATATCGGGGATGGTGCAAAGAAACTGGTGCCCCAGCATATGATGCCAGACAAAATTATGGGGCATCTGATCAACGGTTGAACCGGTATAAACATTACGCGTGCCCATAATTTTTTGTATCGGCGTAACCGCGAGTAGCGTGCCAATATTATGCGCAGTGCTGCGACCAAAATAGGAGGCAATGCTGTCAGCTCCGTGCTGATTCTGAATCCGCGCTAGACCCTCAGCCGCATACTCAATGGCGTCATCCCACTCAACTTCTACCCACGCGTCATCGTGACTTTTCTGCTCGGGATTTTTGCGAACCCGCTTCAACGGTTTACGCAAACGATCCTCGCAGGTATGGATATCTTGCAAGCCGATGGCCTTGGGACAGATGTTACCTTTGCTCAGGACATCATTCTTATCACCGCGTATGGCGATAACCTGTTTGCCATCGTGTTCGATCTCTATGCCACACATGGTTTCACAGAGGTTACAGGTGCGGTAGTGCAGTTGATTCATGGCGGTGCCTGTCGCGGTAGGAGGCGTTAATTTTCCAGCGGGGTATCAACAATAAAATACAGCGAAGATTGGAACACACCGCACAGACTTAATCAATTAGTATTAAGTAAGAATAGCGCACGTTGCCGCCATCGCCACGCTTACAGGTCGACTGGCAAATCTCGAGGATCTGGAGAATCGGGCTGTTGAAGCAGGTCAACAATGCCCTGAATAATGGCGTGTAAAAATATAGGACGGGAGATACGATCCGCTTGACTCAGGTAACCCGCCAACCCGTGAATCATTAGAGCCCCCATTAATAATAAGCGCGCGCCGATGATTTCTGGATTGTTTGTATTGATGCACCGCACAATCATTATGTTCAAGCGCTGAATGTCCGTCGCATCCTTGTCGCGATGAGCGCGGAGCTCGCGATAACGCTCGGAAGTCATTAGCTGGCTATGTATTCTTAGGAACGCATGCCCACCGTCGGCATCATCCAGTTGAGCGGCAACTGGAAGCACCAGTACTTCAATGAGCTGATAGAGGCTAAACGAGCCTTCGGACTCCAGCTGGTCCAGCATTGTTACTCGGTACTCGGCAATACCCTTCGCATGCTTGTCCAGAACAGCGTCCAGCAGTCCTTGCTTATTGGTGAAATGATACTGTAAGGCACTCCGATTCTTTTGCTGGGCGGCCTTCGCGATATCCAATAGGCTGGTATTGTCGACTCCTCGCTCTGCAAATAATCGCTCGGCGGTATCAATAATACGTTTGCGGGTGGCGGCAGTATCTTTACGCAAGATGTCAGCTCGTAAACGACAGGAGCGTTAGTCTACCCAAAATAGTCCCGTCCAGCACGCCCCTGAAGCCACTGATTCCTGCTCCTTGGCGGAGTCTGCAGTGAGTAAGTTGCGCTATGTTTTACGCGGATTAATCCAAATAGGCGAAGTCCATGCTCTCTCTTGCAGCGTGGGAGAATAAAAAGGCTGCTGGCTGGGGTCGAGGCAACATTTACCATAAACGTCACCTATCGCGCCGTTGTCCTTCATGCGCTCAGTCTTTGTGGCGGCTTGCTCAGCGCAATTCGGGGCAAAGGGATTCACCCCGGCAGCCTGGCAATGGAGGGTACTCCAGCGACAGCTGGGGTTTTCAAGCACTCGAACATAATAGAAGGCGGCCTCACTGTCGTCATAATGAGGATCCTGCCATACCACGCAAAGATTTTTGTGGCCGCTACCCGTCGGCCTGCAGGAGTTGGGATCGACGCCTGCCCCATTGTCTGCATTGCCTGCCACATCAAAAACCTGTTCGTGCGTCTGCCCTGCGTCATCCAGCCAGCCTTTGATGACCTGAATACGCTGCAGATCAAGGCCGGGATGTCCGCGGCTGCCGGCGTCCTTGGCCGCACTGACCAAAAAAGTGGGTGAAGCTGCGAAGGCCTCTAACTCGCTGCCCATGGGTACGCCGCCCGCATAGGCTTTCTCTATCATCTGTGGATCACTACACAGTTCAGCCGCGTATTCTTCTCCGGCAAAGAACCGCACAATGGGGCGGGTGCCGCTGGTGGCGTAGGCCTCCCGTTGACGCATACCTTCGAAGATACTGTCACGAGAATTTTCTTCTGCCCAGACGACGGCCAAACCCCCTGGATTATCAAAAAAGTGATCCTGAACATTGCGGTAGCCGGCATCGCGCCTGCCAAGATGGCCCACATAGTTGTCTTCTTCTGCGCCTCCGGGGGTTGCACTGTGAGTGTCGGTGCTGCCAATAAAGCCCATCTTAAACGGGTTGGTGCCCGTTGTTTGCTCCAGTGCAAGGCCGTCTTTGAGTACATTGCGCACCATGTTGCGTCGCCCAAACTCATCGATTGCCACGGGGTCTGCTTCGTCAGTGCGTAACTCTCCGAACACTGAGCCGAGCATTGAAAGGTTGTCCGATTGCACCTGTTCGAAATCACACAGTTCATCCTCGGTTGCCACACCGCGACCCAGCAGCCGATCAAAGCGACATTCACTGGCCGCTTTATGCTGCACCAATTCCACCAGAGGCTCGAAGAACAGACGATCCTGCGCTTCCTGCTCACTGTTCGGATCGGGGAACATCAAGCCACGACTGAGGTTTGAATTATGCGGTATCGACATCACATCACAGCCGACATCCCCGTCGATACACTCTTGGCGCAGACGCTTCCATAGCTCTGGGTAGTTCAGCGAACCGGTGTCATAGGTGGAAATGGCTGTTGCTGTCACGTTGTCGTTGCGAAAAATAACATTGCGATGCAGGTTGGAGAAGTTAGGCGCATCGGTATATTCGTAGGCATTGAAGGTGGTGAAACTGCAGTCGCTGCTGCGATCATAATGTTTTTCGGCCGCGTCCTGAATTTTTTTCCAGGTCTCTTTATGCGCCTTGTCACAGTCTCCAATCGAACAGACAAGCGATTGCTTTTTATCCTTGGAGGTGTCCGTAACACCTAGTGAAACCCAGTAGTTCGCGGCCAGCAACTGAACAAGAAAAAATTCATTTCGCGTCGCAATACACGCAGGAAACCAATAGGACAGCGTAGAGGCGTCCTGGGTGCAAAGATTGATAGGGCCAAGAAATTCCGCGTGATCGGTAATGGCCGTAAAATCCAGCGGCCTCTGAATCTGCGCAATGACCGTCTGGTTTGCGTCTGCGTCAGGCAGGGTAATCGGCTCTCCGCGGGCGTAGCGGTAGGCGGCATCGGGATCGTTGCGCTGACTGGAAACGTAGCTGTCAAACGAATAGCTGGTATGCACATGCAGGTCACCGAACATCGGACGTTTATTCACATGATATTCGTCGCACGGCTCACGCTGTTCAGTGCGCTCGAAAGGCTCTTGCGCGATAAGACCTGTGCTAAAAAATGCGAGCATCAAAAATCCGGCACTGCGTGTGCACCCGTTTAACCCTGCGCTAAACATTTTCTGCATTAGAAGACTCCTGTTAATGCGTTACAAGCGTCAATCATTATGCCATTGCACCCGCCATTGCGCCCGCCACGGCATCACTCTGCGGCCTCGCAGGCTAGGGCAAATAATCCGCCGCTAACGCCTCTGATTTCTGCCACAGTTTCTTCGCCAGCCGGTCATTGCGCCCCGCAGGCGAGGTTTTGGCAACACCACAATCTGAAAAGTATTCTCCAGACGTGTTTGCAGCCTCCGGATTAACGGCTACATAACATTGCGTCGCCGCGCCCTGCTCTACCGTTTTTTCTAAGGGATTGGCAAAGAGGCCCATTAACGTCATTAAGAGGCCGCCGGCATCACGCGCTAAGTTGGTCTGAATAATCCCCGGGTGCACCGCATTGACCGTCACCCCATGACCTTTAATGTGGAAAGCGCGTGGATAGTGATGTGATAATTTCTGATAGGAGCTAGGGCGTACCCGAAATATGACCTAGTAGGAGCCACGTCTATCGACTAGACTGGTCAGCTTAGGCATTGAAGTATAGATTTTGATGCAAACGTTAGACCGCTGTACCTGATGCGTCAAGAGATCCAGATCAGCGTCTACTCGTTGTAGGTCAGGAATGGGATCTGTGGTCAGGTAATCAGTTGGAAGACCTAATGGTGGACGGCAATTTTGAAATACTTATTTGCTATTGGTGTGGAGAAGTGCGGTACAACTTCGCTTGATTCTGCATTGCGACAGTCGAAGCATTTCAATTGTCCGAAAAAAAAGGAGGCTGGATTTTTCGCTCGCCACTTTGACAAAGGTGCTGACTTTCATCAACGCCTTTACCGACGCCCTTTTATGGGTTTCGATGGCTATATTGTCGATTTTACGCCCTCTTACTTCCGTAAACCAAATGTCTTAGTGAGGTTGGCGGAACTGGATTCGGAAAAAAAGTTTATTATCTGCCTGCGCTGTCCCTTTCGTCGTGCATGGTCGCACTATGTCCACGATTTGCGGATTCATTATTCGCTGGGTGACCGTTCAGATTATTTTCGGAAGCAAATAAATGTCAGTTTCAGTGGCTTTTTCAAGGACCGCAAACAATATTATTTTACGAAATATAGCCGATTGGTAGAAAATGTATTTGAGACCTTTGGTAAAAAAAATTGCCACGTTGTTATATTTGAAGATTTGATTGATGACTGGCCTCAGGTCTCTGGTAAATTGGATGCTTTCCTTGGCTTTGAATCCCCGGTTGTGCGTGCGCTCCAGTTGCCTCATGCTAACCAGGCTCAAAAGGTTCCCTACATATATGATCATATTACACATAGAAATGGAGAAATTACCGCTGTGCAGAAGCGACGAGGCCGTGATTTCAAGCTAAAAAAACTAAGTGGGCAGCAGTTAGAGAACGCTTTGGCAATACAGGACAGCTATGAACTGGAATTGAGTGAGGAGCTGTCTGGAGAAATCTGTGACTGGTTTGGGGAGGACGTGCGAAGCCTTGAAGAAATGCTAGCCCGCGACTTAGATAAGTGGCTTTTGCCCCGCGCCATGAAAGTAAACTTTGACATGATGGATGACGTCAATTAGTAAATCTTCTGAACCGGGCTCCGATACTGCGTCGTGCCCCAACTGGTCCGCATGTGAATGCGTTAATCCGCAAGGCAAGCCTTCGAGTAATACGTGACTACAACTTCTACGCAGCCAAAGGCCCAACTCACCGGCGCGCGTTATATGCTTATGTCTGCCTTGGGTTTTGCGCTCATGGCCGCCTGCGTCAAGCTGGTGTCGACCCGCGGCATCCCACTGTTGGAAATCGTCGCGGCACGCGCATTGGTATCGCTGGTGCTTAGCTATATCGATGTGCGCAGAAAAGGCCTGTCTGTGTGGGGAACACATCGCACACTGTTGGCCGCTCGCGGCATTGTGGGATCGCTCGCCCTGATCTGCGTGTACTACGCATTGATGACCCTGCCGTTGGCAGAGGCCACCTTACTACAGTACATGCACCCGATGTTCACAGCGCTTTTAGGCTTACTGTTACTCAAAGAGGGTATTCAGCGCTCGACCGTCATATGCATTGTGTTTAGCATCGCGGGATTGATTGTCATGGTAGAGCCCGGCGTGTTCACTGGCGCGGCACCTGCCCTACCGTCACTCGGTGTCGCTGTTGCACTGCTGGGTGCCTTTGGCAGTGCAGTGGCGTATGTGCTGGTCAGACGATTGAGTCTGGAGGAGGACGCGTCCGTCATCATTTTTTACTTTCCACTCGTTGCACTACCGCTTTCCGTGGCGATTTTAGGCGATCAATTCGTCATGCCCGATGGACAGTCTCTGGTGCTGTTACTCATGGTGGGAATATTCACGCAGATAGGCCAACTCGGCCTCACCCATGCTATGCGCTATGGGACCGCGGGAAAGACCGCCGCCTACTCCTATGTTCAGATTATTTTTGCGGTGATACTGGGTTGGGCAGTGTTTGCCGAACTGCCCTCACTATGGACCTATGTTGGTGGTGGACTGATCATAGCCGGTGCGCTATTCAATTTGATCAAGCGGTAGAGGAACAAGACTCAGGCAACCAATAGCGACCCCTACTCCGCCTACATTTTAGTGTTGGGCGCGCTAGTTAGTCTTGCTAAAATACGTGATACTATCAACTCGGAGATTGAGAATGTGGCGCGATTAACATTCCCTTTTTGGTTATACTGGACAGACCTGCATTAGACAGGTCACTGTGACGTAGAGATACCCTGGCGAGATGCGTTGGCCCAGCCCGAACAATATAATACAATACAAAATGTGGTATCCATGCGACGACATCAAGAACTGACCAAAATACTCGTGCAAAGCGCCGGAGGATTGCTATTGCTGATGCTCAGCGTCGCCGCCACGGCTAGCAATGGCTTCATCAACCCCGCCGGACCGATCGCCGAGGCACTGCGCGATCATCTTATTTTCATCGTGATGGTAATGGCTGTTGTTATCGTACCGCTTTTTATCGCCCTGCCGTGGACGCTGTGGCGCTACCGCCTGCGCACCAAGAGCGGGTCATACCAGCCAAACTGGGAGTTTTCCTGGCCACTGGAGATCCTGATTTGGGGGCTGCCCGCGGTGATCGTTGTCGTACTGGGTTGGAATCTGTGGCATCAATCCTACGAACTGGACCCTTACAAGCCCTTGGCTGCCGCAGAAGCGCCCTTGGAAATACAAGCGATAGCACTGGACTGGAAATGGGTCTTTATTTACCCCGATCAGAACATCGCATCGGTAAACGAGGTGATGATTGTGGCAGGCAGGCCGGTGCGCTTTCGCCTGACCAGCGGCACGGTGATGCAGTCCTTCATGATCCCGCGCTTGGGTGGCCAGATATACACGATGGCGGGCATGGAGACGCAAATGAATCTGCTCGCCTCAGAGCCGGGCCAATTTCGCGGCCTGAACACCCAATACAACGGCATGGGCTTCGCCAACCAAAAGTTCATCACCCATGCGGTGAGTCAGGCCGACTTCGATGCGTGGGCAACCAAGATGAGCGACTCAAAGCCGCCACTCAATCAAGCCGCGTGGGCTCTGTTGGCGAAGCCTTCGGTGCTGCCGGCGCCGCAATCCTTCGGCAGCGTTGCTGAAGGCCTATTCACCGGGGTCATAGCGGGTTTCACCGGTGGCCACCCCCACATGAAAGCGGATGGAACTGATCTGTGACTGTTGAATCGAGTTTTTCTTTACTGGGGACGCTAACTCCCCAAGACATTTCTTTCGTACAAACCTTCGAAAACCCGGTCATGAGCGAGTTTATCGACGGGGCCGCCGGCAGCGTTCTGGTGCTAGGCATGATCACCGTGGCGGCGCTGCTCACCTACTACCGAGGGTGGAAAACACTGTGGTTCGACTGGCTGACCAGTGTCGACCACAAAAAAGTCGGCATCATGTATATCGTGGTCGCTTTCGTCATGCTCGCCAGAGCGATTATCGAAGGCGTGCTGATGCGTTACCAACAGTCCATCGCCGTGAACGACCCGGGGGTCTTGACGCCCGACCACTTCGGGCAGTTGTTCAGCACCCACGGCAGCATCATGATTTTCTTTATGGCGATGCCCTTTATCACCGGCATGATCAATTATGTCATGCCGCAGCAGCTTGGCGCCCGCGACGTGAGCTTCCCGCTGCTCAATGCCATCAGCTTGTGGCTGACCGCCGCCGGTGCCGCGCTGGTGATGATCTCTCTCGTGGTAGGCAAGTTCTCAACCGGAGGTTGGACAGCTTATCCGCCCTACACTGGCATCGAGTTCAGCCCGGGCGAGGGCGTGGATTACTGGATTTGGTCTATCAGCCTGACGTCTATCGGCAGTACGCTAACAGGCGTGAACTTTGCCACCACAATCTACAAGAACCGCGCTCCTGGCATGACGCTGTTTCGCATGCCACTGTTTTGCTGGACCAGCCTGTGCACCAGCGTCCTGATGATTTTTGCGATGGCGCCGCTGACGATTGCGACCCTGATGCTAGCGCTGGACCGCTACGCCGGATTCCACTTCTTCACCAATGATCTGGGCGGCAATATGATGAACTACGCCAATCTGTTTTGGCTGTTTGGTCATCCCGAGGTCTACATCTTAATTCTGCCCGCCTTCGGAGTGTTCTCCGAGGTCATCTCTACTTTCTCCGGCAAAACCATTTACGGCTATAAATCCCTGGTCGTTGCCACCATGTCGATTGCGGTGTTGTCCTTTACCGTGTGGTTGCACCACTTCTTTACCATGGGTCAGGGCGCCAACGTGAATGCCATTTTTGGTATTGCGACGATGCTCATCGGCGTGCCGACAGGCGTGAAAGTGTATGATTGGTTGCTCACGATGGTGCGCGGACGCATCCGCTTGACCACGGCCATGCTGTTTTCCATTATGTTTCTGGTGACCTTCGTGATCGGCGGACTGACCGGGGTGATTCTGGCCAACCCGCCGGTGGATTTCGCGGTACACAACTCCCTATTTCTGGTCGCACATTTCCACAATATGGTCATCCCCGGCGTGTTGTTCGGCATGATCGCCGGCTACCAGTTCTGGTTCCCCAAGGCATTCGGCTTCCGCCTGGCAGAGGGCTGGGGCAAGGCGTCCTTCTGGTGCTGGTCCATAGGCTTTTACCTGACCTTTATGCCGCTCTACGCGCTGGGCCTGATGGGCGCGATGCGTCGCACCGTGGAATGGTTCCGACCCGAGTATCTGGGGTGGCTGCAGGTGGCGTTTGTCGGTGCGCTGCTGCTGTTCTCGGGCTTCATTTTTCTGTGCGTGCAATTGGTCGTTAGCGTACGCCAACGCGACCAGCGGCGCGTACCCGCAGGTGACCCCTGGGATGGCCGCTCACTGGAATGGTCTAACAGCGCACCACCGCCGGAGTACAATTTTGCCGTCATTCCCGAGGTGTCAGGACAGGACGCCTTCACCCGACTCAAAGAACAGGGTAAGGCCTACGCCTCGCCAACCGCCTACGAAGACATTGTTGTACCCAAAAATAGCATAGTGGCCCCCGTTATCGGTGTTGGCGCAATTGCGTTGGGTTTTGCACTGGTCTGGCACATCTGGTGGCTGGTGGCCTTGGGCTTCGTCACCATATGGGGCGCGGTGATAGCGCGGAGCTTTGTCACAGAAACAGAGCGGGTCATTCCGGCTAGCGAAGTGCGTGCAGACCATGAAGCCTGGCTGCAGCAGGTACGAGAGTGCGCCACTACACCCCGTGAACAGGAAGATACCAGCGCCAATGTCGGCCGCGCGGAGGTACTCGCATGAAGCGGCAGTCACTTCTCCACCCAGGACTGAACCTGGGCAGTACCGACGAGTACAGCCACGACGAGGCCGAGCCCGTCATTTTTGGCTTCTGGGTTTTCCTGATGGCCGACCTGGTACTGTTTGCCATACTGTTTGCGACCTATGCCAGCATGAGCGTGCAAGGTCAGGCGGGCGGCCCCAGCCCGACCGATGTCTTCGATCTTCCCAGCGCCTTTATCGAAACAATGCTATTGCTGAGCAGCAGTATTACCTTTGGCATGGCCTCGCTGGCTCTGAAGTACAAAGCCGATAGGCTGCACCTGGTGTTTTGGTTAGTCCTGACGTTTTGCTTAGGTGCGGGCTTCGTTGGTATGGAGGTGCGCGACTTCTGGATAATGACGCAGCAGGGGGCTGTGCCTCAACGCAGTGGCTTCCTATCAGCCTTCTATATGCTGGTGGCAACCCACGGCATCCATGTGACGGCCGGTTTGTGTTGGATGATCGTGATGCTGGTGCAGTTGCTGGTACTGGGTCGCACCACCGAGGTGAAACTGCGACTGATGCGTCTCGCGCTGTTCTGGCACATGCTGGATATCGTGTGGGTTTGTATTTTCACCTTTGTTTACTTATTCGGGGTGGCACTATGAAGGGCGACGCAATGACTGACGAACACGTCGAAACGTACGCACAGGATTTAAAGTCCTACTGCATCGGCGGCCTACTGGCACTCATGCTGACCGCCTTGGCTTTCGGGCTGGTGATCTTCGAGATTTTACCGCACTTCGAGCGACTGCTTGCGCTTGCGGTATTGGCGGTGGCGCAGATCGTTGTGCATTTTCGCTATTTTCTGCACATCAGTTGGCACTCTCACCGGGACGATCTTCAGCTCGTCCTCTTTACCAGCCTCATCTTGTTTTTAATGGTTGGCGGCACCATTTGGATTCTGTTTAACCTGCACGAACGGATGATGTAAGCGGCCTGTTGGCGCAGGCCGACAGTGAACACTTCTATAGGTGATAACCCTTACATTTTATACACTCCATCCCTTGTAAACTGGGCGCTCACTATTAAGGAGCGCATTATGTCCAAGACATTTGATGAAGCTGACACAAAGCACAAAGGCACAAGGCCTATTGTATCTGTTAGTGGCAGTTCACCAGAGAAGTCTGGAGTGATGTTCGATCTCACCCCCCGTCAGCAGGAATATGCCAGAGAGTTGTTGGCTGAGGGAGTGCCAAAATCGAAGGTGATTCAGATGATCATAGAAGACAGTGGGGAAATGCCCCGTAGCAGAGTAATCGCTATCTAATATTAAGACTAGGAGAGCCTAATCTTAAGCTCTCATCCCGCAGCGATGACATGACTGAGAAAAAGAGAGATAAGAACCCCGGTGCTAAGCGACTCGACGCTAACCTCAAAAAGCCATTGCGTTCAGGGCAGCGTCGGCTATCAGCAGGCCGAGTACTTTCTTGAAGGCACTGCATCGGCCTTCACTAAGTGAGCGAGTTAGAGCCGGATGGCTTCTGAGCGGTGGGGGCCGGCGAGTAGGCAGTAAGAGTCAGCCTCACGTCTCCTACAACAATGCCGGTGGTCAGTAGCCGCTAGATTGCAGGTGCCGTCGAGTCACCGATATGGTCAAATAGTCCACCTTACCTGCTAAAGCCATCTTATCTCCCCATGACCGCACAGACAGAATCACCCATCAGATCGAACTGGCCCTTCGACGTCCGCCGCTTGCCGTTCTATTACGGCTGGGTTATCTGGGGATTCAGCGCCCTGGGTATTCTCATCAGCATCCCTGGGCAAACCATGGGCATGGCGGTATTTACCGATTATCTGATCGAGGCTTTGCACTTAAGCCGTACTCAGCTTTCCATGGCTTATCTGATCGGCACCGTAGGCTCATCGTTGTTCCTAACCCGCGCAGGCCGATGGTACGATCGCTTGGGTGGGCGCGTGACGATGGCCGCCGCCAGTGCAGGCCTCGCCATCATGGTGCTGTTTATCTCAGTGTCTGACAGCCTTGCCGTTCACTTCGGTGGCGGCGTCGTGGTGAGCTTTCTGTTGATCACTCTAGGCTATTTTGGTGTCCGGTTTCTCGGTCAGGGCATACTGACCAATGCCTCGCGCAATGTCTTGCTGGTTTGGTTTGAAGAGCGCCGCGGGCTTGTGACTAGCGCCAGGGGCGTGTTCGTGAGTTTCGGGTTTTCCGTAGCACCTTTGGTACTTGCCTGGTCTATCGTTAGAGCCGGCTGGCATGAAGCGCTGTGGGAACTCGCCTTTGTGTGTCTGGTTTTTGCGGGCATCGCTTTGGTCTTTCTCAGAGACAACCCTCGATCCTGTGGTGTTTTGGTTGACGGGCACACTCACGAAGATCAAGTACCTGTAGCCCGCTTGCGGCCCAGCGCGACACTTGATCAGGCACGACGCACCCCTGTCTTCTGGCTGGCGACGCTTAGCTTAGGTATCCATTCGCTACTGGGCACAGCAGTAACCTTTCACATTGTCTCAATATTTGCAGCGGCTGGCCGCAGTCAGACGGAGGCCTTCGCTTATTTTCTCCCTACTGCCGTATTTGCCACCGCCACCAACCTCTTGTGCGGGTGGCTGGTCGATAAGCGTTCCCTCAAGCCCTTTATGATTGTCATGCTGGGGGGCTTCCTGCTGGGTGCGATAGGACTGCTGCATCTACAGCACACTTGGGGCTACGCCGCACTGGTCGTTGGTTTCGGAATAGGCGGCGGACTCTGGTCTGTGACATCCAACCTCGCCTTTATCCGCAACTTTGGCCCACTCCACCTTGGCGAAATTACCGGTCTTTGCACCTCGATTATGGTATTTGCCAGTGCCATTGGTCCGGCCCTGTTCAGCCTCGGGCTAGACTACTTCGACACCTATGCCGCTGCCCTGTGGGTATGCATCGCCGCGCTGGTTCTATTACTCGGGTTTGCCTTTGTGGTTAAACAAAGCGCACCTAATGAATTGGCAAACGTCGGCGTCTGAGACTTCACGTCGGGACCCGTTTTTACCGGGCGCAGCAGACGTCTGGCGAATAAGCAACCGCATCAAGCAGCACGCAATGCGCGCTAGCTTTCAATCTGAAACGTTAGCCCCGCATTCGCTTGCAGACGGTCAATCAGTAAAGAGCCCATCGCTGGCGCGGGCGTTAAAATACCCCGGTTCTTGGTGTCTGGATTCAGCAGCAAGCACACTGCACTTTCCACAATCATCTTACTGGTGGAGCCGTAGCCCGGGTCTCTGTCACCCTTGACGCTGGCACTGACTGTTTTGCCCTCTGCATTTGAACCCACAAACAGGACTTCGTAGAAGCCGTTCTCGCGCTCTTCTTTCGTGGGGCCCTCCCCGGGCTTAATCGGGTTTTCAGCCATTGATTTGTCTGCCGCGACAGCATTGGCAATGGCTTCGCCTGAATCGCCAGGCCCCGTCAGCAACATTTCGTCGTAAACAAAGTTCTCGCCATAGGCGTGGTCCAACAACAGATTAGAACGGTGAATGTTCTTGGTATTAATGGTTGCCATGACGAAGGGTGCAGACCAGCTGCCGAGATCTTCCTCATAGATGGGTGCAAAACCGGAAGGCTGCTCCGGGCCAGTAAAGCCTTCGGTAAGCGCAAAAGGATTCATGAGTACGTTGATCATCTCGGGGTTTTTAGCCGCCGCCGCCATCGTCGCCTTGAAGCTGGCGAGTGTCCCGCCGGAGAACGTGCCTTGCATCGAACGCACACGGCCTTTAATGCGACTCACTACGCCGCCGATTTTCTCCTGCGCCGCTTGCTGCAAGAAAAATACGCCCAGATCAAAGGGTATGGAGTCGAAACCACAAGAAAAAACAATGCGCGCGCCGCTGGCCTTCGCCGCCTCGCCGTGGGCCGTGATCATGTCATGCATCCATGCAGGCTCGCCGCACAAATCAACATAGTCGGTTCCGGCTTGGGCGCAAGCGCGCACCACGTCAGCTCCATAGAGCTGATAGGGGCCCACCGTAGTCAGTATCACCTGAGCGCGCTGCACCAATGCATCGACGGATGACGAAGAGCTTGCATCGGCTACGATTAAAGGCACAGAGACAGGAATACCCATCTCGTCCCGCACTTGCTCTAGCTTGTCCTGGCTGCGCCCAGCCATTGCCCAACTCACGTCACCTCCAACGCCATACTGCTTGTTCAAGTACTCGCACACGAGACGACCCGTATACCCCGTTGCACCGTAAACAATAATACCTAGCTCTCGTGCTTCTGACATAGTCTGTCTTCCTTATTCCAAAAATAGTGGTTGTGCGCAAACATGCGTGGGCTTCAGTCTCAATCCAAACCTGGGATCTTTTGTTTAACGATATCGGCCAATAGCGGACTGGACTCAGCGCGTTTAAAGCATTCAGTGATCGCTGAAAAGCGTGCGTCTACTGCTGAGCGGAAATTAGGATGCGTCACAATATAGAGCTCTTTTGCTGCAATGGCCTCAACCACACGCTCCCCTATTAGCTCCGGCGGCGCACCAGCATCGAGCAC
This sequence comes from Halioglobus sp. Uisw_031, assembly GCF_047729875.1. NCBI lineage: Bacteria > Pseudomonadati > Pseudomonadota > Gammaproteobacteria > Cellvibrionales > Halieaceae > Halioglobus > Halioglobus sp. Uisw_031. The sequence continues at coordinate 2,945,924 of NZ_CP159826.1, forward strand.
GCTTTGCATCTGCTGGCCGAGCTTAGCTTGTAGTTTTGAGCCGCTTTGTAAACTGTCATCAGACTCATACTGCGCCTGCCTATTGCGCTGTGAAAGGTTAATGCGGGTTTTAACAAAGCCCGGACAAAGCACAGCAACATGAATATTCTGGTCTTGCAATTCAGCGTGCCAAGACTCAGACATGGCAACCACCGCCGCTTTGGTCGCTGAATAGGCGCTCGCCATAGGCAGCGGCACAAAGCCGGCCATTGAGGCAACATTCACAACCCACCCGCCTTCACCATGCGCCTTGATTAGCGGAATGACCGTTTGCGCGCCGTTGACCACACCCATCAAGTTCACGTCTACGACCCAGCGCCAGTCTTGCTCGCTGCTGGTGTCAATGGGCTTTGGGGCACCTCCTACACCGGCATTGTTCACTAGCATGTGAACCTTGCCAAATCGATCCACCGCTTGCTCAGTAACCTTGCGCCACTGCTCAACTGCGACAACATCCAGGCTTACTGCCAACACAGGCGTGCCGGCCTGTTCAAGGCTCTGCCTTGCTTTTTCCAGTTGCTCAGCATTGATATCTGCGATCACAATATTCATACCGTAGCGACCAAGCACCTGCGCTATGCCGAGGCCAATCCCCTCTGCCCCACCACTGATTATTGCTGTTTTACCGTCTAGTTCTTTCATTCGAGCCTCTTTGCGACACCGTTGAGGCTGCACACAATAGCCTTCAGACCGCTTCCTGACAACCTGATGATGCAGGCCTGCTCCAATCCTTTGCTTGCGTGTTGAACAGTGGCCTCATACAGAGACCTGGTGGATGACTCGACAGCGGCTGGAGGTGTATAATAACGTTATGTTTTTCAAACACATCAATACGTCTCAGGTCCCGATGATGGCCGCCGCTATCGTCGGCGCCTGCAGGGAGAGCGGTTGGGCACTGGATGTTCAGCCCCAGCTGCTGGGTGCGATCTTTTCTGCGCTATTCAACTTCGATGAGGACTTTCGCACCCTGCCAGCGGCGACGATCGACGAGGTTGCGGCAGCGTTCCCCAATGCCGAGCAGCGCCGCGAAATCGTCGATCTGATGCTCATCTGCGAGCTCTGCCTCCACGAGATCCCCGCAAAACTGAGCGACTCGATCGATCGCTGGGCAGCCGACCTTGGCGTGAACGACATCGATCTGACGGTCGCCCGCGAGCTCGCCCAAGGCGCCCAAGCCCGTGCGCAATACGACCTCTACCGTAATGGCTTTTGGGGTGCGTGCACAGAGATTGACCCGGCATTCTCCGCACTCATCGAAGCGAACGGTGCCCGGGCGTTCGCTCTGACGATCACCGCCGATCCACTCGAGAGCGCTCGTTGGGCGGCTCTAGAACACTGCCCGCCCGGAAGCCTAGGCAGAGGTGTCTGGGACTTTTATAAGCAGCGCAACTTTGCCTATCCGGGCACCCCTGGCGCAGCCAGCAAGGGCGAGTCACATCACGACTGGGTTCATGTCTTATGCGACTATGGCACGAGTCCGATGGGTGAGGTTGAAGTCGGCGCCTTTCGCATGACAACGACGGACGACCCTGGCGCGGCGCTCACCTTCATCGCCGGTCAACTCGCGTTCTATCAGGGCGGCATTATGCCCAGCGCCCTAACCGGTCTCCATGGGGATCACATCCTGGAAAAGCCGGGAGGGCCGGAGCGGGTCGCAGATGCATTGCGGCGGGGTCGCGAATGCACGTTTGACACTTACCACATGTTCGACTTCTTCACAGTCGCATCTGAGCCGCTCGAAGCGTTACGCGAGCGCTGGAACTTTGTTCCAAAATCCGTAGCCGATTCGCCGTCCTGGGATGAAATCACCTAGACACGACATCAATCTGATACCATACCGCCGATGCAAGCCTCTCATTTAGTCAAGCAGACTTTGCCCACCATCCTTGAATCGGGGTTCACCGAACAAACACTAGATCTCGCCTGTGGCAGCGGGCGCAATGGCCTCTACCTGGTCACCCAAGGCCAACGCGTTACGTTTGCCGATCGCCAGCAACACGCGTTAGATCACGTCTCGAAACGTCTCCAAGCCAACAGATTAGCCCGCTACTGGTGTGTAGACTTTGAGGATGCCGAAAGCGACCCGCTGAAAGGTCTCTCATTCTCAGTCATTCTGGTATTTCGGTATCTTCATCGGCCGCTCATGCCAGCCATCAAGCGCGCGGTGCACCCTGGAGGCTTGGTGATTTACGAGACCTATACGGTCAATCAGCCGCGCTTCGGTCGGCCCACCAACCCCCATTTCCTACTACAGTCAGGAGAACTAGAGACTATTTTTGACGGTTGGGAAATTTTGCATCACTTTGAGGGACAGAGCATCAGCGAATCCAGTGGCCAGCAGCAGGCTATTGCACAGATAGTGGCCCGGCGACCCACTGAGGCTACCTCCGTGCGCAATAATTTGGTATAAACTAGAACTTAGGGCGGCCTGCACATTCAGGAAGACGATGAGGTCTCATTATGAGCATTCAAAGACACGGTATTACAATTGGGATTGAGAGAATTGACAGTGATTTTTTCCTAACACTGAAGTTATCAGGAAAGCTCACTCATGAAGATTACGAAAAAATTACGCCCATGCTTGATTCGGCTCTAATAGAGGTCAAGCAACCACACATTAGAGCGTTAATCGACTTAACAGAGCTTGAGGGCTGGGAAGTTAGAGCCGCTTGGGATGATTTCAAATTGGGTGTAAAACATGGCACTCAGTTTGTAAAAATTGCGATTTATGGCAATAAAAACTGGCAAGAGATGGCCGCAAAAATTGGCTCCTGGTTTGTGTCTGGTGACGCAAAATATTTTGACAATGAAGCAGCGGCTTTAGACTGGCTAAATGAAGACACGTGAGGAATTTTGGAGCCTCCGCCTTAATTATTGATACTCGCTCAGAACATTAGGCCAACGATTTCTGAGCAAAAAATCTTGTTAAGAGGCTCATTCACACGCAATATCGCGCATTTTTTTATCACCGCACTGGGACCAATGCCGATTTGCGTCGCCACAACATATTCCGGCTACGCTTTGTCGCCTCTAACGCCTATAGGCAAACCGATTTAATCCACGCAACACTTCCCTACAGACTTGAACCGATGAGACACACAATACGGCTATGTACTATTTTCGAGTAACAATTGCCTACAAGGGAACGCATTATTTTGGCTGGCAAGCACAGTCTGTAGATACCTCGCATGAGGAGAAGGCCACAATAGAAGGCACTATTTTAAACTGCTTAAAAAAGATAGCGAAGCATCGAACATGCACCATTGCAGCCGCCAGTCGCACTGACGGTGGCGTTCACGCACAGGGTCAGATAGCAAAGATTACTCTTCCTATGGAAATCACTCCCGATCACCTGTTATCAGGGCTTAACTCTTTATTGCCTGCCGACATCCGCATCCTAGATTGCGCACCATCAACAAAAAATTATCAGCCTAATAAAGCCAGTGCCAAAAAAGAGTACCACTACTATTTTTCAATTTCACCGGTTGATAATGTGGCGACTTCAGATATTGCGCTGCATTTACCAATGGACGATAACGAGCAAGGTGACGTTGAATTACTGCGCTCCGGTTGTGCTCTTTTTATGGGCCGACATGACTTTTACAACTTTAGTAGTCCCCAGAGCAATGCCGGCACAACCATTAGGCAAATATTTTACTGCGATATTCATAAAGCGAATTTTCTGCCACTGGCAGATAATGTCTATTATCTAAAAATTATCGGTGACGGATTTCTAAAGTACATGATTCGCTATCTCATGGGAGCGTTGCATGAACTCGTCAAAGGGCAGGTGACGCTCGGTGATATTGCGCGCTATCTGCAGGAGCACCAGCAAGACAAATTAAGTCCTAAGGCGAAACCCAAAGGGCTACACCTCATAAGAATTGAAGAGACCTAGGGGCGACACGCTAAATTCACAACAACCTTTACGGCAAAAACTCTGCGGCATTAACGTCCACACAGTGCTGCAAATGGCGCTGAATCAAAGTCAGAAACATGCGGTCACTGCGCTCATCTGCACTACTGAAGCTAGCACCCAAAACGATGATCATCAAACCGTGCATGGAGTATTCTCGGTACTGCTCCCAGCATTCCTGAAAAGGAATCTCCACGCCCTCCTCCCCCAAACTACGATGATATTCTATTATTAAATCATGCTCCCACAGTCGCCTGTCCTCAGCACTAACACTGCCACCCAGGAAATACGCGGCATCTGCTAGCGCCGAGGACTCAGAGACTGTCTGCCAATCGACTGTGGCCGCTTGACCCGAGGTAAAGAGAATATTTTCACTGCGGAAATCACCGTGTATCAGTGTTTTCGGGCCTTGATAGCGAGTCACAAAGTGACAGACATTACCCACATAATGCTCACCAAACGCGATACATTGCGGTGTAAGACCGTGACCAAAGCGGTCTACAAAACCTGACCAGCACTGCTCCATAAGTGACTGAGCAAACGCCCCGCCATCATCCCGCGCTGCGGACACGACATAATCCCGATCTTCCAGACTGGCATCGTCATAAAAGGCCGCGGCCAGTTTGGCCACCTGCCCAAGTGCTAAGGAAGCATGCTCCCGCGACTCACCCAGCAGATTATTTCCCGGCTCTGCGGGCGCCATGTCCTCCATCAGAAGCAAAAAAGACGAGCGATCATCACTGAGTTCGCTGCCATAGATCTTTGGCGTACGCATCGAAGTACTCGCCGCAAGCTCGCGATAAAACATCACTTCATTGTAGTAAGCCCCGTGGGCACCCGCCATCGCTCGCGCATGTTCGTCTGCGGCTGGAAACTTAGCGATTAACGTATCCGGCGCGCGGCCATGTTCAGTCTCTTGGTCTCCCTCATAACACAGCGTAAACCGTGCATTGTCACCCATCTTGCCCGTACCAATGATTTTCTGCTGGGCAGACACCACCCGCCCGTCACCCAGAGCACCACTGGCTTTCAGATACTTCGTTAACTGCTCTGCGCTCAGCGCATCGGGCGTTATGGAGAATTCAGGCATTTTTTATCAGCTCGCAACGGGGTAAAAGTAACGTACAGAATCTACTGAGAGATACTTAATAGATCGTCTCTTTGGCCCATATACACCTCAGCGCAAAAGCCGAAATCTACAGGCAGGTTATTACCACTGACAAAACTGGCCAACTTGCTATTCAGCAGAACCAATGGCTCTCCCATTTCAGCGCCGGTGGCATAGCGGCCATTTGAGGGCAAAAAAAGATCAACCAACTCATCTGGCATTTTCCCTTCGCCTTTTAGCTTATCCATAAATCCACTGGCCGTTGGGGAAGGCGCGATACAATTAATACGGATGCTCTTTTGTGCCAGCGCTTTTGCTTGGGTCATCGTGTACACAATGATCGACTGCTTAGAGAATCCGTACGCATCTGCACAGGCCTCAGGGTTTTTCTCAAACCAAGCATTGGCTGATTCAAAACTATTATCCAGCTGCAAAAATGTCTTCACATTCTCTAAATTGCCTTTCCAGGCCATACCTGCGGTTGAGGCAATCGAGGCAATCGCGCCACCCTCGGCGATGCGTGGAAGCAGTGCTTCGGTCAGGTAGCGCAGCCCCACAAAATTAATGAGCAGCGTGTCCCTATTTGAAAAGGGGGGGCAAGGAACGCCTGCGCAATTGAACAGCGCATAAATTTCTTGGGGAATTGCTTGCGCGGCTGCGTCTATCGAGGCTGGATCTTTCATATCGACTTTGATGGCACTCGCCACCGAAACCGTAACCGGTGCGATATCTAGCGCTATAACCTGTGCGCCTAAATCCACAAGCAGTTGAGCAGCAGCCTGCCCCATACCCGAGGCCGCGCCGGTAATGACCACTGTCTTGCCTGAATAACCCAATATATCGTCCAAAAAACTATCCTCTTTCTATTTATTTTGCACTGACCTCGCCGGCAAATGCGTTCATAAGCACTAAGCGTCTAAGAGTGTAACAGGTCGCAGACTAATAGCCGCAAATCGTGCTGGCCTCCGAAAATGATCAAACCGACGGTCTATTCTTATATCCGATTTAGCGCTTCAGATCAAAGCCGTGGGGATTCTATTTGCAGGCAGACTGAACTATCAGCCTACTATAGAGAAGAGCACAGCTTGATTTTGGATCATAGCCTCTCGCTAGTTGATGCGTGGGTGTCAGCATTCAAAGGAGCCAACAGAACAGCCGCCACAGAAGGCAACCACCAAAGCGCTACAGATACCAGAGGGATGAATTGATGAGCGTCCAGAGACGTTCTATCTAGCGTTCGTTCGCGCGCTCCATCACCTTGGCACAAGCCGCTATCGTCGCTACACTGCGGGACACAAGCGAACATCAAAAGCATCAAAAGGAGATAGTCCCATGTATATCAACGAGGCTGCACAGCAGTTTATAGACTCGCACAAGCCTGAAAAGATTGATGTTGATCGTATCAAGCAAAACTATACGAGAGTGGAGGGTTACTTAGCGTCATTAGCGCAGCGGACCGAAGACAAAGAGGGCTACTATGTCGAAATCAGTGGCGTGGACTCAATCACCGGCCAGCCGATCAGAGTACAGTGGAAGCCGATGAGCGATAAAATGAGGGCGTAAAGCCTCTGCTGGCTCACGTTTATGTGTCTCTCAGGAAGAGCGTCAAACGGCTCCTAAGGTCTGGCGACGTACAATCACCCGCCAATAAAAACCCGTATTAGGGGGGCTTGAGAAGACTCGGGCTTTACGCAGCTTACTCAGGCCTAGTAGGAACAGCATTGAAAGAGAGGTCGGCATGGGTTTCTGTGGGTTGCCGCCTGGAAACGACCAGAAAAGATTGGCAAGTGGAAAAAAGCAGCGACGACAGCTATGATCAAGACACCGCTGACCGCCTTTGGCGTAAAATCCAGTCGTGGCTTGCCGGAGGCATATAAGAAGGCGGCGCGGGGAAGACCACTGCATCCTGAGAGCGGCCGTATCTAATGAAAGCCACTACGTGTTTATCCATTATTCTGCTACCCGTCATCATCGCGCTGGGTGGCTGCGATAACAATGGTAGTCACGCGACATCGAATACTTCTGTCACACTGGTCAATCTAAATTTGCTGCACGGTTTTGATTGCGATTCACCAGACACTGACACACAGCAGTGTCGAATTCGCGAGCGTATTGCTTTGCTAGCGGAGCATTTGATCGCAGAGGGATGTCCTGACCTTGTCACCCTGCAAGAGGTGATTAACAGCGACTTCGCGCCGACCTCTCAAGGTCAGCCAGTAGAATCCATACTAGCGCTTATAGTAGCGGAATTGCCCAACCTAGCAGCCGCTTGCGGGTTCGATTACCGGATAGTCTATGAGCCACTTTTAGCGGTGGCTATTTCCGAGATAGACGAGGAACTCATCCTAAGCCGTTACCCGGTCTTACAGACAGGCACCCGGATATTGTATGGCCCATTATATAATGAAGTGACTGGCGCTCTGATCTTCGCTCGACATGTACTGCACGCTCGAATTGACCATCCGTCCGGTGAGGTGGATGTCTACAACACTCACCTCGCCTCCGGCTCCGATTTTGCAACCAACGTCTGCGATGAGGATTACTGTCCCATTGAATGCAACAAGGGCGATACCGTGCGCGCTTGTCAGGCAGAGCAACTCATTCTTTATGTCGAACAAACCCGAGGCTCGCAGAACTTGGCACTTATTGCTGGAGATTTCAACGCGGTACCAAATAGCACCGAATATCTGGCTATGACAAATCATGGCTGGCTGGATAGTCATTTAGCCGCCGGTGAGGCTGAATGCAATTCCACCACAGGCATCGGATGTACTTCTGGTCGCAGTAGCCGTCTGGACGCGATTGAAAGCCCCGCGCTTAATGTGAGAAGTCGTATCGACTACATTTTTTTCGCACTACCGCCGGACAATAATGTCTGCAACAGTTCAAGACAGAGTGGAGAACAGCAGACAATAGAGGGCGCCTACGCGATAGAGAGTGCCGGCTTATTTGCCGGCGAGCCAAACCCTTTCAATAAGATCTGTGGAAGCGCGCCAAGTCCTCTGTGCTGGATCTCAAACCACAGCGGCAATCAAGTCAGACTCCTCTGTAGCCGCTAGATTTCTGCGCTAACAGCGGACTTAATCACTTTTTTGCTGGAAATCAACCCAACTTCAGCAACCGTTAGGTCGCGGCTCTGTCCAGCGAGCAGCTGTTGGTCTAGCTGTAACGCCCCGACCGCAATGCGGTGAATACTCAACACCTTATTATCGAAGTGACCAAACATGCGTTTGAGCTGATGATAGCGGCCTTCCACTAACCCGACTTCCGCAGAGTAATCGCTGAGAATAGTGAGCTCAGCCGGGCGTGTGGTAATGTCCTCATAGGCAAAGTACATACCCCGCTGAAACTCGCTAACGTACTCTGGCGTGAGTGGATTTTCCACAGTGACCCGATAGCGCTTCAGTAATTTTCTTGCTGGCTGGCTGATACTCTGCGACCACTGACCGTCGTTAGTCAGCAACATCAGCCCGGTGGCATTAAAATCCAACCGACCGACGATATGCAGCTCTGCCCGATAGTCCTCGGTTAACAAATCGATCACAGTAGTGTGCTGGGTATCCACGGTGGCACTCACCACACCGGCTGGCTTATTGAGCATGAGATAACGGCGAGACCTGTTCTGACTAATTTTTCCATCGACACTAACGTGCGAAAATGCAGTGATAATGTGTCCTACATCGCTGGCGCGTTCACCATCAATTTCGACGCGGCCCTGCGCCAACAGCAGGCGCACGTCTTTGCGTTTGATACCGACACGTTTACTGAGATAGCGATCGAGGCGAGTAATGAGTTGCTCCCTGAGGAGTGCGGCGCTTGACGCAAAGAAGATATGTTAAAACGACTGCTGTACGTTATCACCTTCACCGCGCGCGTCCCTTTAACGGGAGGCTCGCCACGGGCTATATACGAGCACGAGACGAGCCGGTAAACGCGGTACGGCTTAAGACGCTGTTGCGGCGTCTTTGGCGGTATAATTCTTTGCTGCTAGCGCGATCATGATTTGCGACCAGCCAGCAAACAATATTTCTATTGCAACAAAAAGGCCAATCACCCATAAGCCGGACTGCGGCCACTCGTTTATAATCATAACGCCTAACACCACGCTTAAAGCGCCGCCCAACAGAGTCCAAAGCCAGCCAGCAGCGCCGCGCATTTGTAGCGCCATCACCAGGCGCAGTACGCCGATTACAATGAGGGTCCAGGCGATGAGTAAGGCAAGGGTCATGCCTGCTATCACCGGTTCAGTGACCGCGATAATGCCACCGACAATATAAACCAATGCAATCAGCACATGCCACACGCGTCCTTTCCACGCCTCGGCGCGAAAGGCCTGCATCAGCTGCACTCCGCTGCCAAATAACAGCAAAAAACCAAAGTACATTACGACGGTTTCGTTGAACAAGACGGTCATACCGAGACCAATGACGCCAAGAATCACCATCACGATACCCAAAGACAACATCCAAGCCCAGTGTTTCTTCAGTTCGCCGAACACTTCATCGTTGATATTGGCAGAGTCCATTTTTCTAGTCCTGTCAGGTGAATTTGCAGAGACTATACCCTAAATGGCAGAAAAGTTGTCCCCAGTGCCGCGCGATTCGACAATGCGTCGCAAGGCACCGCAATCACCCACCAATCTATTCATCTCTTATTGGTGCACCTGATACCGATTCCCAGTTCTCGAGCGGTTCATTAATCATGGCATCAACCCAATCATAAAGCGTTACCCCTTCTACACTGAGGGACAAGTCTCCCCCAAGAAAGGTATGACTGCCGCCGTCAGCGATAAAGCTGCGCACCCTTTGCTCATTTGCTGTCTCGACATCTGCCACTGTCGAACGCAATAGGCCCTCAAAAACAGAGGGGTCGAGACCGAGAAAGAAGGTACCTATTGTTGAATCTTGCGCGTAACTGAACATACCCATCCTGATGTTAGTATCCTGCTTCAGCTGCCAGTTGAGCAAGGTTGTTGGAGAGCCCTCCGGCATAACGTTCGGCACGCTGGCAGGGAAAAAATCCTCGATATTCCAGTATTCCACAACGGCCTGATTGAACACGGGATCGTTTGGTCTAGTGATGCCAATCCCGGAATCATTGAGTACATCAATCGGCACACCCGGGTAGGCTTGACTGACGAGAGGCAGCGCAAAAAGGGCACCGTATGCGCCGCCACTCACACCCGCCAAAATGACACGGCTCGGCGCTGGAAAAACGCCCATAGCCACATCAAGTGACGCTGTCAGATTGTGTAAACCGCGGTGATACAGATCAATGTTACCGTCATCGTTGCTATCGTAGTCAGCGTCGCTGGCATGCAGACCGCCGTCGCAATAGGGTACGTAGACCGCGCTCGTTCCAGCCAGTGGACTTTTAGAGGGATCCGGTGAGAGTAGACCATTAATGGGAATAGGCAATTGTCCTGCAGCGCTGCTACTTGCAGCACACAGACCGCCGGAATTTGGAAACCAACAAGCACCGCCTCCCTGCAAAAAGATCAATAGGTCGTCTGAACCACTGTTCCTGGTAGCCATTGTATAAGGCTCACCATAGAGGCAAAGCGGACCTTCACCGACGCCAAAGGTATATTCAATAGAGTCTCCGACCTGCGCAGTGGTGCTGGGTGAATACACACCCATATAGCGCGTGACGCCTTGGTCAATCAACTCTTGGAATGGCGCCGCAGCGGGCGGCGGGCCATCATTGTTATCATTATTGCTGCCGCTGGAGCAGGCGGCCAGTACCAGTGCGAAGCCGACAGCCAAAACGCCTTGAAAGGTGCTAGAAAGCTTCTTTAGTATAACGACCGCAGAGGTCGTGGTGATATTAGGAATCTTCATTTTATAATATCCGAACTGTTGAATTATTTTTACGTCTGTTAGCGCGCAGCGGTTTTTTCTATAATCTACAGGTGTCGATTTTTATCCACCCTGACAGTATATTTTTTTTCACAAGCCAAGGCCAGTCTACCTGACACTCAGAGGGCAAAGGAGGCTGATAGTTCCATCACACTTGCGTCAAGGGGATGTGTTGGGTGACTCGATAGATGCCGAGACCTAGATATTGGTACTCGCACAGTCACTCAAAAAGACGACTCATGCCGCATCACACGGCACCTCAGATGACAAAAAAAATAGAGGATCTGGCCTTCCAAAAGTGACTTCTGCTACAGTGCGTCTCTCATCAAAGGGCATGCACAGAATAATGTTAGAAGTACAAATGTTGGCGCGCCATTTTGCACAGTGCTGCGGGTCGATGCACTATTGGCGGTGGCTATTACGAACGCTGAGTATACTCCTCTGTGCCAGTCTGATGCTTGCGTGCACAGCACAGCCAACACGCGAAGACCTAGCGCACTCAGTTCCCCAGACGGAGTCTTCCCAACACCACACAGTGGCACTGCTGGGCGCTACTGGCATGGTGGGCGGGTATCTACTGGAGGCCGCATTGGGCCGCGGTTACACCGTGCGGGCACTGGCGCGCAATCCGGCCAAACTCGCCCGGTTTAGTGGCCGCATCACCATCATCACAGGTGATGCTCGCGACCCCGCCGTGATCCGCAAACTGCTACACGGCAGTGATGCCGTTATCAGTGCATTGGGGCCGGTAAAAGCGGATGGTGATGCTTCACGCTTTATCAATACGACGGTGACTCGCAATGTGCTGGAGGCGATGCCAGCGGAAGATATTTCCCTCTATATCGCAGTATCTGGCGCAGCGGTCGTGATGCCTGGTGATAACCGCAATCTACTGGGCTGGTGGATACGAACACTGGCGCAAATTGGTCTGCGCAGCGCACTGCAGGACAAGCAGGCAGAGTATGCCCTACTGGCAGACAGTGACGCTGACTGGATCTTGGTGCGCTGTCCGCTGATAGATCCCGAACCGTTTGATTCGCCACCGCTGGTATCGCTCAAAACACCGCCGGCTTTTCGCGTGCGCGCTGGTGAACTGGCGCAGTTTATGATGCAACAGTTAGACACTCGCGACTTTGTTCGACAAGGTCCTTTTCTCGGAAGTCGCGAGCCGGACTTCTAACACCCAGTAGGAGCCAAGTCATTTACTTTGCCTGTTCGCGCACTGAAAGGGGCGTCTTGGAATTCTCTGGATATTTCCTTCGGTCTTGCAAGGTGTAACGGCTAATTAACATTGGCGCACAGCGACAACACGTTTAATATGGTAGTTCCGATAGTGTGTTCTAAAGGCTAAAAAATCATGCGAATCATCATTGATACAGACCCCGCGATGGGGACACTTGGCGGCGATCCAGAGGATAGTTTTGCCATTATGTTGGCACTCAATTCTCCGGAGGTCACTGTTGAGGGCATTACCGTCGTACAGGGCAATGTTCCAGCGGAAAAGGGCTACTCCAACGCGCACCACCTTCTCAGCTTGTTGGGACGCCAGGATGTGCCGCTGCGAAGAGGGTGTCTGAGGCCGATGAATGCGCAAAGAACTACTCAGATAACGTTTCTCGAACAGCGCTATGCCACCGAGCAAATCACCCCAATGCTGGAACCGAAAGGTGCAGACGCCGATGCGGTTTCATTTCTGATCGATACCGTACTGTCCTGCCCCGGCGAAATTACTCTGGTGACCATCGGACCCCTCACCAATGTCGCAACAGCCATCCAGCAAGCCCCCGAGTTTGCCTCTGCACTAAAGAATATTGTCATGATGGGCGGCACCGCCGAATGTGCAGGCAATATAGCGCCGGCGGCGGAGTTCAATTACTGGCAGGACCCAGACGCCGCAGACATTGTCTTTCGGTCAGGTGCTGACCTGACCATGGTAGGTCTCGATGTGTGTCATCAAACCCATCTGTACCCCTCACAGGTTGAGGAATGTGCCAGCCATGGCACGCCACTAGGGGAGTTTGTACAGGCGTCCTCGGCGCCCTGGTTTCAGATCATGGGGGGAGCCTCCGGATCGGGCTCTTTGCACCTGTATGACAGTCTTGCGATGGCGGTAGCTATGGATACGAGCCTAGTCACGCTGGAGGACTCGTACGTAGAAATGGAGGTGGGGGCTGGCCCAGCGCAGGGAATGAGTGTTTCCTACCACAAACCCTTTCAACGCATGATCTTTAATCGTCCAGACATTAACGCCAAGGTTGCCTTAGAGGTTGAAGTGGACAGGTTTACTCAATTATTCCGTGACCGAGTGCTGGGACTGATGGCCGGAGAGTAAAGTGCGGGGCAAGGGGCTTGCATCGTGCCCGTTAGCTCACTGCAGCGGTTCTTGTTTTTTTGATAGAGGGTCCGCAATCCACCCTTCCAGCGCATCAGATCCCTCTGGCGCGCCGTAGTTGCTGGTCCGCTGCGTCCATGACCATGCGGCCTGCACCGCGCACAGAAGCGCATCAAGACTATCTCCGGAAGGGTCTTCAGCCAGGTGCAATGGTGCAGCCACCTCAAGGCCATAAGCCGCTTTCAGTGCGCCGCCTGATAGTCCCTGCAAAATTTGCAGTCTGGCATCACGCAGCGCTGCAGTTTGCTTCTTTTTGGTATCATTCTTATAACTTTTCCTGCCAATAATATAGCGCGCCAAGACACCAGGATAGGCCTCCACGGCAATGCGTTGCGGGTCTCCCTGCTGTAACTCAGGAACGGTCACCCCGGCCGCTATCAGTCGAGGGGCTCCCTCAAAGAACATTTTGGCCACGGGAACACCGTACAATTTTTGTGGACTGATGGAGCCGGCACGTTTGTCTGTTTCACGACGATGCTCCTTGTCGCCAACCGCTCTGCCCACTCGATAGTCATTCAGCGCGTCCACGAAGCCGACCCGACCGAGACTCGCTGCATGGGATACATAACCATGCCAACTCTCAGGCCAGCCCGCGGTGTCAATAAATCGCCGCGCCTGCCCGAAGGGAAAATCCATACCGGCAATCCATGGCCCTGGCTGACGCAGCATCGCCTCATACCCCTCAAAGTTCGGCCAGCGCATCAACGTGCCAACCGACAGGGAGGAATCCACAAGCGTACATTCAAGGCAGGTGATCGGCTTCCTTGATGATGGACTACTGGTAAAATCAATTCCGTATACCTTCATAACACTGCGTTTGAATTCCTGCTAAAAAGTAAAACGTTGCCTGAGACAGGCAATCTGCGTGATCCCACCCCAGCCAATCTGCGTATGTTGTGATAACCCTTTATCATTATCATGCAGCAGATAGTTATACTGGGCAACCGTGCTGTTCCACCGTAGACACGTCGTGCCTCAATGACATCGGATATAAAAGATAACGTGCTACCGCCTGCTAAAGAGACTGCATTGCAGTCACAGCGCAGCCCTCACCAACGTGTGACGATACATCGCCAACAGGAAAATACACTATGCCCGAGGGACCAGAAATTCGCCGTGCTGCCGACGAGATCGCCGCCGTGCTAGAGGGCAGCACAGTAGACACAGTGAAGTTTGGCGTCCCACGCCTGCGTCGCTACTCAGCGCAACTGCGCGGCCATCAAGTTATTAACATCGAAACCCGTGGCAAAGCGCTGCTGACACACTTCGAGCACGGCTACAGTATCTACTCTCACAATCAGCTTTATGGCGTTTGGCGAGTGATCCGCGGACATAAGCTGCCTAAGTCGAGCCGGTCTATGCGGTTGCTGCTCCAAACGTCAACGCACAGCGCAATTCTCTACAGCGCATCAGACATCAGCGTGTGGCCCACTGCCGAACTGATGGCTCACCCATTCCTCGCAAAAATTGGTCCCGACATTATGGACCTCTCGCTAACCTGGCGTGATATCGCACAGCGCTTACGCGAGCCAGATTTTGTCCGCAAGGAGCTTGCTGCGCTATACCTGGACCAAAAGTTTCTCGCCGGCAATGGTAACTACCTGCGCTCTGAGATATTGCACGATGCGCGCCTGCATCCAAGAGCTCGTCCCGGCGAGCTGTCGCGCGGCGACATTGGCCGACTGGCACGCAGCACCCTGACATTGAGTCGGCGCAGTTATGAAACCGGCGGCATCACACTCGCGCCCCGCCTTTCCAATGCACTAAAAGCCCAAGGGCTGAGCCGCAACTGGCGTCGGTTTTATGTCTTCGGTCGCGCAGATTACCCGTGTTATCACTGCGGGCACAGTATCGAGCGCCATGAAATTGGCAGCCGACGCCTGTATCACTGCCCCGATTGCCAGCCACCGGGACACACGCGATAGCGCAGGGTGCGCTAAGATATCATCCGATGTTCGGTGATGTCCGTAATCACTATCACCGCTTACCGAAATAATGGAATCGTGCCCAATGGCTGTCGATCACAAAAAAATACGGCACCTTTTGGGTGAAAAGGAGGAGTCCACCGACCATGGCCTCGGGGCCAAATCACTGCGACGAGCACTCTCTGGTGATGTTCCCAAAACGCTGACGCCTTATGAATGGGAACAGTGGTACGCAGACCACGGCGTTCCAGAAGGCCATCTCGCGCCAGAAGAACAACAACAGACCCCACCGATACTCGATAAGACATCGATATATGCCACTTGGCTAGGACGGGCAGGCTTGCTGCCTTTCCTAGGCCTGCTACTAGCGCTGTATATCGACACTCAAAACCAGTCCCTATGGGCAAACGCCTTGGCCACCTATACGTTGGTCATTATCTGCTTTCTGGTGGGTGCGTGGTGGGGCACGGCCCTGACTCAGCGCAACCCAACAACGCTGCTTCTCAGTAACGGCATCGCCTTGGTCGCATTTTTTGGTCAGGTGCTGCTATCAACAGCCGGCTTTTTCCTGCTCGGTGCCTTTGTGTTCACTGCAACGCTTGTTATCGAGAGACGCCGTGCTCTGATTCAAACGCAACCGCTTTACTACGCGCGCCTAAGGTTGCAACTGACACTGGTCGCAAGCACCTCGCTGGTGCTTGCCGCCATGCTAATGTAATGCAGTATGCTACGTTTCAATAAGCCGCTTAAAAGGTCGCTACGTACGCAGAGATATTTTCCATGTCGCTGTCGCTCAATTGCGCCGATTGGCTCCACATAAGCGCGCTCTGCGGGCCCAATGTCTCGCCATTCCCGTAGCGCTGCAGCTTATCTAAAATAACATCGGCACTCTGACCGGCCAACTGAGGACCAACACCGCCTCCGCCATTGGGCCCATGGCAGGCAACACATCCGGCGTAAATACCCTTGCCCAGCTCCGCGGGCGAAGCCTCTGCCTTCGCCGCTGCCTGCGCCTGTGCGATCGCCACGACGCCGCCGTTCGACTCCTCATACTCCTTATAGCAATCACCATAACAAGAACTAACGGACGCTGCGTCCCGGCCGTTGTGCTGCATAGCCCAGACCGACAGACTGAATGCGAACACGGTAAATAAAACAATGTTGATGGTGGGGGTATTCACTTTACATACTCCAAGCTATTGAACTGATTATACGTCGGCTGATGCGCAGCGGTTCTGTCCGCATTGAATAAAAAACGCGTTCGTAATGATCGCTATTATAACAGCGGTGCGGGCGTCATGTTAGTGTTCCCCAGCTGAAACCGATGCACGTGAGACTAAAGGGAAGGAGAGCCCTAACCACACTCTCAAAATGGCGGAAAGATACGATAATTGACGACTGTCACGCAATAACTCAAACTGTGTCTTAAGAACATACGATAGGCATTATGCTGTCGCATAAGAAAAACCTAATGGAAGAGCCTTCATTGACTGCAGACCACACTCCAGCGCAAGCGCCATTGATATTCCAGTGGGGGATATTTCCGATTGTCATGGGACTGTCCGTGTTGTGCTCATGGTGGTTGATGGCCGGCGGCATGGCTCCTCCATTGGCGATCCTTGGCCCCCAGTTTGCAGCTTTCGCCATTGTCGCCACATTTGAGCATGTGTATCCCTACCATGTCAGCTGGAACAAAAGCCGTTCAGACGTTAGTGTGGATGCACGCCACGCAGTTGGTATTGGCATTTTGATCGTTGTCATTACACCTCCGATGATTGCCATTGGAGTGGCTATGGGCGGGTGGCTCTCGGATCGATTTGGCGTAGGACTGTGGCCGACCGAATGGCCACTGCTGGCGCAAATTGCGCTGGTGCTCATTGTCGGCGAGCTGCCGGGCTACTGGGTACACCGATGGGAGCACGAGAAGCAAGCACTGTGGCGCTTCCACGCCGTACACCACAGCGCACCGCGGCTCTACTGGCTTAACGCCGGACGCTTTCATCCCATCGATTCCTTATTGACGTTCGCACCCGCCTACCTTTTACTGGTGATTCTGGGCTGCGGTGAAGTAATGCTGGCTTACTTTGGAATGATAGCGGCCGTTCACGGGATTTTTCAACACGCCAATGTGCAACTGCGCCTGGGACCTCTAAACTGGATTTTCAGCATGGCAGAGTTGCACCGCTGGCATCATTCCAAAACCATCGTTGAAGCGAATCACAACTATGGACAAACCATCAGTATTTGGGATTGGGTCTTCGGCACGCGGTTTCTACCCTCAGATCGCAGCCCTCCGGAGGAGATTGGAATTGCCGACCTTCCAGCGTTTCCTATGACGTGGTGGGGACAGATTCTCTCGCCCTTTCGATGGCGACAGATCAAGGAAGCGAGCATGACTCAAAGTGCAGTCCCCGAAAGCGCTGACCCTGTCAGCGACTGAAAATCGCAGGCCCCAGTAAAGGACAAGCGGGAGGTTAAGGCTATGCTGTCCGGTTCTCGAATCACCACGGTTCGCCGCCTAACGCTTGTCATCGTTTTACTGGCAATCAGCGCCTGCACCGATCCTGTGGCCGAAAGTACGCTGCAGCGTTCACGCGATATACCCAAGTGGTATGACGACGCAAAGCTGGGCATCTTCATCCATTGGGGCCCGGCATCGGTTCCCGCGTTTGCTTTTGGCCCACCGCTGCGCCCCGGCGAGCTAGAGGACATTCTATTTTACGATTCCCCGCGCGAGGAAATGCCCTACGCTGAGTGGTATCTCAATGCCATGAACTATCCGGGCAGCGAGACAGCACGCCATCATGCCGCCACCTATGGTGATGCGCCCTACTCTGACTTTCAACCGACGTTTGAACGGCGTGTGAATCAGGGTTGGGACCCGGACACCTGGGCTGATTTATTTTCCAGGGCGGGCGCAAAATATGTCGTACTCGTCACCAAACACCATGACGGTTACACCCTGTGGCCCAGTGCAGCAACCAACCCCCATCGCCAAAACTGGGGATCAACACGCGACATGGTCGGCGAACTGGCGGAGGCCGTGCGCGCCCGCGGCATGCGTTTTGGCACCTACTATTCCACCGGGCTAGATTGGTCTTTCCAAATGGTGACAGACGGCGACATGATCCGCGATATTCTGTTGAGCGCACCGGGCAATCAGGCCTATGCCGATTATACGTATGAGCACATGGTGGAGTTGATCGACCGCTATCAGCCGGACCTTTTGTGGGCAGACATTGGATATCCGTCAAAAGGGCGTCAGGGCGAGCTCTTCGACTACTACTTCACGCAGGTCCCTGATGGCACCGTCAACGATCGCTGGGGAGCCGTAGACGTCCTTGGGCAGATTGCCCGCATTCCCGGTGCCACCTGGGTGTTAAAAGCACTGGGGCGACTGCTGCTGACCTCAGAGTCCGACCCACTAGTGGATGATCCGGCACGATTCGGCTACAAGACTGCTGAGTACGACAGTCTCCCGGGGACACCTGCATTTAAATGGGAATCCACGCGTGGACTGGGCGGTTCTTTCGCGTTTAACGCCGCTGAAACTGCCGCAGATATGCTCACGCCCGCTGACCTGGTGGATTATCTGGTGGACACCGTCGCTAAAAATGGCAACGTATTGATCAATGTTGGCCCCGATAGCTATGGTTACATTCCTGACATCCAACAGGCTCCCCTACTCGGCCTGGGTGAGTGGCTGAGCATCAACGGTGAGGCCATCTATGCAACGCGACCTTGGAGTCGATTTAAGAACTTACGCGGCCGAGAGTTACGCTATACCCAAAGTGACACGGCCTTGTATGCGATTGTGATTGGCGCGGTGGAGCAGAGTTTCACTATCGAGCAACCGGGCATCACCTCAAGCAGCATTGAGGTGTTGGGTGCAGAGGTTGTCCGCACGCAAGACCATGACGGACTACTGACCTTAACCCTCAGCAAACCATTGATGAGCCCTGCCGCAGTGGTGCGCTTTAACGTGCCGTAAGCGACAGGCCCTAGCATTGTCTACGTATTTGTAGGGGTGCTCAGGGCTGTGCCCGTGTATATTCACTGAAGTTGAAAATCACAAGCGCATCAAAGCTCTTGAAAAAGCCCATCTTGCCCACGGTATGAGATTCCAGTTTGCGCAGCAAATTTTCGCCCTGTTCTTCCTCAAAAGACAGCCCTAATCGGAAAGTGTCCAGCGTAACCGAAAATGCGGGAGACAGCTTCGCAGTATTGAGAATTTCAATCTCCGTAATGTGTTGGGTTGCCGAATCCAGCAGTAACGTGCCACGCAATTGATCGCGAGAATCCTCTAGCATCTTCACCCTGGGCACGAACGAAAACTTTGTATATCCATCGCTGGCCTCAATCAGATCCAGCGTTTCCATGTCAACCATATACCCATAACCTGCTGCATCGGGGTCAATGTCATTGATGCGTTTCACTTCTTTGTCATGAAATTCATCCAGCCGCTGACTATCCGGCGCTACACCGTCCACCGTGAGCAACTGTCTTCTTTCGTAGGTATCGCGTCGTGGATCACTGTAAATCATCTGCAGCTCGTCTTCCTCAAGCACTTCCATAGTGAAATACCAGTCTTCGTCGAGGTTTGCTGCATCCAGGTTTTCCAGCGCAGCTTTCACAATAGGTGCCCAGTCTGATGTTCCAGCGAGGGAATTTTCCTGCCACAACAGACCGGAGACGACTGTTACCACAACACAGTATCGAGACAGTACCCGCAAGTAACCCATCACTGTGCTGCGCATGCCGATCTACTACAGCCCCGGTGTCGGGACGCTATCGCATTACCGAACATTGTATTGACGTTATTGACACCTCGGGTACGATTTTTTCCAACATGGGGGGGTCAATTGACCCCAACAAGCCTGCAGGGAAAACACTTTGGCAGGGTGGGATGACATACCTCGACGGTATCACTTGCAATGCATTATCCCACGCCTGCTGGGCACTCTCGCGTGATGGCATCAACAATCTCCTTGCCGGCGTCCTCGAATGCTACAAGACACTGGGACCACAATGACAGTTAGTACGGAATTTCACCTGCCGCCAGTATAAGACATTGAGAGCAGATCGCGAACGGTTTAGGTTCAGCGATCACATCACCTGAGAAAATCTACCCTAGGCGCCCTGCTTTGCGCCAGCGGCAGCCGCCCCAGGGCTGTTAGCACCCAGCTGGCAGCGGGATGTCTGAGTTCTCAAACGGCGGGCCGGAGAGATCGTCCAAGTGATTTCCTAGTGGGTCACCGAGCACCACCATACTCTGGAAATATTCCAGCACACGGGCTTGCGATACTTCGAGCGCCGGCCACTGCGGCCAGTCCCAGGTGTCATTCATGAACGGCTGCATCTGATCATGACTCAGAACCGTGAGATGATTCACGTCATGGGCAATCGCCACATTTTCAATCGACAACCAACCATGCGCGCGATCGTGCATCCACCCGCCGTAGTGCGGCTCCATTTTGAGGGTGTTGTTGAACGTCTCGGCGTGGCCATTCTCCGTGAGGTACTCAGCAAAACCTTCGTGACCATAGGCAACCACCATGGCCATCACGTCCTCTAAGACGCCCAATCTCGCCGTTCGTTCGATATCGGCAACAACCTGAGGATCAAAGCTATCATCGGCCATCCATCCGACCTTAGCGCCCTGCATCGCATACCAAAGGCCGACGCCCATCTGATCAGTGCCCCAGGCCTGCGTATTATTCGTCAGGTTGTTGGCAAAAGCCCACGCGCCAACCTCATCGAGCGTTGCTGGCGCAAGTCCAGCGAATGCCCGTAGATTATTGTAAGCGAGCAGTGCTTCCGTCGTAATCGCGGTCCTTCCACCGACAAGGCCCGTATGATCCGTATGATCACTGCCATAGGTAAGACCAAAGGTTGCCAAATCGATGAAGTCGCCTGCCATATCCGAATGCGGATGATCCTCCATGGGCATACCCGGATCGTGCGCAGGTGGCGCCTCTGGCTCCTGTGTCCGGTCGAGACAGAAACCGAAGGTCGTTGAAGCGTCGGGTTCTAGCGTTCGATTCCACTCGTCACCCACCACACGCCAGGAGTGCGACATCGCACCACCATCGTCGTCCGAGTGCGTCCAGTAGCTTATCTCAGAATTCCAATAGCTGGTGACATAGCCGGGCAGATCCACGCTGACATCCCACAGACTACTGACGGAACCATTATTTGTTACGACGCCCTCTCCACAGGCGCCTGAACCCCAGTCGTCGAGGAGGTCCACCGAGACAGAGAATGTTGTTGCAGAGCCGGTGGGCTCACTAGCGGCCGCAGAGGGCCCAGCCCAGACGATAAGCGTCAATGCAGCGCAAACACTCGCTTGAATGAAGTCGGGCCGACCTCCTCGTCTTGCTGCCCACTCCGTACCCTTGTCAGTCTTCTCATGTTCAGATCGCATCGCGTTCTCCTCGATATTGAACCGTCACGACTTTGCAGCGGTTCGATTCAATTCCTGTTATGCCCGTGGATGGGCTGGTCGGCGCTATCGCAACATCAGGGTGATTACGCCTTCTCACTTAACAAAGTCCTACAGTCCCTATTGCCTAGACAACGTTCTCGGTCATTGGTTCAAAAAAATATTGCTTGCACTTAATGACATCAGAAATCTGATTAATCGGCCTGGAATTTTGTCGTCAAGCGATCGTCAAGGGTCAACATGATGGCGTATTACAGCGTGTTTCTTCATACTGCATGCATACGACTAGGCCTTGAGTGACGTCACTATGCAAAGCATTATTATTGTCCCACTAGCATTAGGGTTCACCTTCATCGCCTTTGGAGCGGGCGCAGTTGAAAAACAGCTGCTATGGGGTGACACCCACCTCCACACTGCATATTCTTCAGACGCCTACACCAACAACAATCTTACTGCAGGCCCTGAGACCGCCTATCGCTATGCTCGCGGCATGCCGGTTATACACCCGTACCACAAGGCGCGGGTGCAGATTGGCACGCCACTGGACTTTCTTGTCGTCACAGACCACGCTGAATTCCTCGGTGAGATTCGCAACATCCACATGAATGGCGTAGACACCTCCGGTCTGGGTCCTATTGATAAGATCAAAGCGTGGGTTGCTGCTTTCATTTTGAATCGCGCTATCGATAGTGGCGACGGAAGAGAATTGTTTGTCCGCGTGTTGCCCGATCCAGACCTGACGCCTCTGCAGGACGCTGAGCAAAGTGGTCTAGAAAACAGTGATCTGAGTTTTCTGCCCATGCCAAAGCAGGTTGAAGTTGACACCTGGCGTACCATTACCGACACCGCTGACGAATACAACGAGCCCGGCGAGTTCAGCGCTTTAATCGGCTGGGAGTGGAGCTCAATACCCGGCGGTGCCAATCTGCACCGTGTGGTCATTACGGACAGCGATGCACCCACGGCGCAGTTGTATGACCCTTTCGGCCTCGACGACAGTCCCTATCCGGAAGACCTATGGAGCTGGCTGGAAAAGACCAGTGCAGAAACTAATGCACGGTTCACCGCCATTCCACACAACTCGAATATCTCAAAAGGCTACATGTTTTCAGGCAACAGCTTGCGCGGTAAACCTTTTAGCAAGGACTATGTCGCGCTGCGCAGCAAATGGGAACGTATTGCAGAAATCACACAAATAAAAGGCGATTCGGAGACTCACTCTAAGTTTTCTCCGGAAGATGCGTTCGCTGATTTTGAAATTTATCCTTACTACATTCAACGTCGATGGACTGAGTACAATCCTCAGCGTGGAGATTTCGTCAGAGAAGCGTTAAAGCAGGGACTTGAGATGGAAGCCAATCTAGGACAGAACCCCTACAGGCTGGGAGTGATTGGCTCCACAGATTCGCACACTGCCCTGTCTTCTGCAGAGGAGGACAATTTTCACGGCAAGTTGGCCACTGACTCCATCCCAGCAAACAAAACTTCGAACTTTAACGATGACGGCCCCGGATCCTCAGGCTGGGCAATGTCCGCGTCCGGTATGGCCGCAGTCTGGGCAGAGAGCAACACACGTTCTGATATTATGGACGCGCTGGAACGCAGAGAGGTCTATGCCACGACGGGGCCGCGTATCGCCGTGCAATTTTACGGTGGCCCCGACTTTACCGAGGCAGACCTTGAAAACGCAGACCTGCACACGCTCGCAACTGCACGCGGCGTGCCCATGGGTGGCGAACTGCATCAAACTAAGACGCCAACTTTTCTTGTCCTGGCCACAAAAGATCCTGAAGGAGCGAATCTTGACCGCATTCAAATGGTGAAAGGCTGGCTGGATGCCGATGGGCAATCTCAGGAAAAAATATTTAATCTCGCCTGGTCAGATGAACGTCCATTAAACGCTGACGGTAGCTTGTCGGATGTGGGTAATTCGGTGAACCTGAAAACCGGCAAAGTGGACAATCGTATTGGCGCAGCGCAACTCGCGGCAGCCTGGGCAGACCCTCAATTTGATCCAGACCAATCTGCGTTTTACTACGTCAGGGTGCTACAGATTCCTACTGCTCGTCATTCCCTGCTGGATGCAATTGCTCTGGGCATGGATCATGCGACAGATCAACCGGACACCATTCAGGAGCGCGCCTATACCTCCTCAATCTGGTACCAGCCATTGAACACTGTCAGTAAAAATTGATGACACGACCGGCGTAGGACGCCGTCGCAGTAAAAAAACCCGTGATACTTATAAACGAGTCTGGAGCATCGCTTTGCAGCGCAATTGAGACTCAATATAGACGAGAATATCGATGGCCTCGTATTCCTATTAGAAGATAAATATTGGTGTGTTAGATAAGGAGCAAGTTGCAGAAGGATAAAGAACCTGCCCCCGGGACGTTGTTAAAAACGCCCCATGAAGCAGTTGTTTGATCGAAATAAGAGGGAGTCGGTCCTGTTTTATCGACGGCCCCAACGGTTTCCGGCTTGCTCAGAAACATCTCGACGGCCCCAACGGTTTCCGGCTTGCTCAGAAACATCTCGACGGCCCCAACGGTTTCCGGCTTGCTCAGAAACATCTCGGCGGCCCCAACGGTTTCCGGCTTGCTCAGAAACATCTCGACGGCCCCAACGGTTTCCGGCTTGCTCAGAAACATCTCGACGGCCCCAACGGTTTCCAGCTTGCTCAGAAACATCTCGACGGCCCCAACGGTTTCCAGCTTGCTCAGAAACATCTCGACGGCCCCAACGGTTTCCGGCTTGCTCAGAAACATCTCGACGGCCCCAACGGTTTCCGGCTTGCTCAGAAACATCCCGACGGCCCCAACGGTTTCCGGCTTGCTCAGAAACATCTCGACGGCCCCAACGGTTTCCGGCTTGCTCAGAAACATCTCGACGGCCCCAACGGTTTCCGGCTTGCTCAGAAACATCTCGACGGCCCCAACGGTTTCCGGCTTGCTCAGCGGTATTATCAACCGTCTGGTTAAGGTTTACAGAACCGTTTGATTTTCCCCATTTATAACCACTGGTAGGCTCATCTGAATCAGCCCAAATGACTTTACTGTCATTCGATACTGCCTTCTCGGCCCACTTGTTACCAGAGTACGACACAGGTGCCGTATAGCGTGCATCAGCAGCTAGAGCATGGCTCACTCGATGCACCAAATTACCGGAATGATCTGTTGCTTGCACAGTGTCTGCGACACTTAAAGAGGGCGCCAACAGCGCTAAAGCAACACTTGCCGCCCCAACATATCCAATAGTTTTTATGTTCATAATTTGTACCCGCCTTTTCAATTACTGAACCCATTTTGATATTTAGTTCTCTAATCAACCCCCCTAGTGGGGACCTGCTTAGTACAATGCTCTACAGGAGCAGATATAGTTATACGATTTAGGGCAGAGGAAATGAAGGCGCCTATATGCCCCCTTTGGGGTATGTGATGAGCGCGATGAATAAGCACCCTGCTGAGCGGATAAAATGAGGCTATGCGGGGTAAAACGATGGTTGAATGGTAATTCGCAGCCGCTGCTGGGGCTAGCCTACCATTAACCCTATAGGGTTAATGGTGCTGTTAGCACGCTCATGCTAGGGAGAAGAAGGACTATCAGGTAGAGCGTCGCGGGCCAGATTATCGATGACAGCCTTTTCCTGCAGATATAGCTTCTGCCAATCAAAGGGCATCGCATTCGGGTGAGCCGAATCAACAGTCGCTGCCGACCGCTGCTCAATATGCTCTTTTACGCCCCATCTACGGGTCGCACTCAGGCCCTTTTCACTGAGTTCAGAAGAAACCCTATTCCTGAGCTCGGGCAAACTGGGGCTTCCATCCTCCTCAATAATAGTAGGCCCATAGAAATGGTCGTCATCCCCTGTATCAACCACCAAGTCGAAGCCAGCGCCGCCACAGTCAGTGTGGCCGAAAAGCAATGCTCTGGTGGCCGTCACGTAACCGTAACCCTGTTGGAACGGGCTATAGGCGAGCAAGCCATCCCGGTTTATCGCGGGCTCAGCGCTGGTAATAAGCTTGCACTTGATGTCATCCGGAGTGAGACTCGGCTCCAATTGCAGAAGTAGTGCGAGAATCCCCGACACGAGTGCACTGGCCTGCGAGGAACCCGTTAAGACGAACTCTCCAGTCCTGAGCATATCCTCAGGCTGCCCCAGGGCCATAGCCGACTCAGGGCGAATAAGACCCGTCATGTGCCCACCCAGAGCGACAATATCGGGCTTAACATGCCCGCTGGGCGTAGGGCCACGTGAAGAGAAGTCTGGTATATAGTCATCATCGCGGGTATTCGGAGTCCAGGAATCCGTGACCGCTCCCACTGTAATGATATCGGGAATATTTCCCGGTGATCCAATGGTCTCCACGCCGGGGCCCTCATTTCCAGCCGCCGCCACTACTGCAATACCTGACTCCCACGCCTTTATTACCGCCTGGTTGACGGGGTCTTCCCAGTACGGCCATCTGGGAGTTTGGGCAAACGAAAGGTTAAGAATCCGAATGGCGTATTTTTCGCGGTTGTCAACGACCCACTGGATTGCACGGACAATCTCCAACACATGAGCCAGCCCCTCACGGTCCAGCACCTTCACCGCCACCAGGTTGGCATCAGGCGCCACCCCCTTATAGGAGCCCGTAGGACGACCATTGTGTTTCGTTTTCCCGCTGTGCGCGATGATGCTCGACATATGCGTCCCATGGCCACTCTCGTCAACCACTTCAGAATCTAAAGTATCTGTCAGCGCGTCATATCGGGCGAGCACCCTATTTCTGCCGGTCGTGTCGTTAACCAGCGCATCATGTTCCCATAACCCAGAATCCACCACCGCCACGGTGACGCCCTTGCCGGTAATTCCCTGACGGTGCAGGGCATCCACCCCCGCCGCGCTGTTGTAATAAAAGTCTTCATGGTTGTTCACGTAACCTGGCACCAGATCAGTAGCGCAACCTTCTGCGAAAATAGCCTTGAGAGTAAAATCGCGTTGGCGCAAAGGTGACTGCACTGTTTTGGGTGTTGCCCGCTCAAAGCTCACCGTCAGCTTGTCTAGATCCTTCAACTGCGGCCTGTGGGAAGCGGGAAAGTCTATTACCAATGTGCCTAATGCCGCCGCATCATAGAGCGCTGGAGCAACAGTGGTATCCGCTATAGCAATCTTCGTTACGTGTCCCAGTGTCGCAGGCCAAGTCAGTTCGAGTCTCTCCATTGAAGCGGGTGAGGTTTGCTTATTATAAAGGCGCCACTGTATGCCACTAGGGGTGAAGTCAAGTTCGATATGACCCCGTATCTTGCAGGTCTCTATTTCCTGTGGAGTCTCTATCGGTTCTTCTACCGACGAGAGATCATCTATGTGACGTGTGACCAGCGGAGATTTCAGTATTTCCTGCAGCTGCTTGCGGTCAAGTTTGGCGCCAACTGCATTAATGATAGGGAGATCGTGAGTGACCGTTCCGCCCTCCTCTTCTACCAATGCAGCGAGGCCAACAGATGACGGGCCCTGCAACATGACATACAGAACATCCGAGTCAGCGGCCAATGCAGGAGTGCAGAAAAGCAAGAAACTCAGGAGTGTTATCGTGTACTGAAAGGACTTCATCCGTGTCGAATTGCCCCGAATTAACTGTCCATGCTTTTTTGGATTTCTGCAGAAAAGTTTGTTTGCAGCATGTTGGGCACGTCTTCAGGATAGATCGGGCGGGCGAAATAAAAACCCTGTAATAGGTCACACCCTTTCCCCACTAGATAAGCCAACTGACTTTCCCTCTCTATGCCTTCTGCTATCACTCGTAGGTTGAGCGCTTTTGCGAGCCCCAAAATAGCGTCAACGATCGCAGCCCCATCGGATGTATTCAAATCATTAACAAAGCTATGATCGATCTTGAGTGTGTCTATCGGAAAGCGCTTAAGGTAGCTAAGGGATGAATAGCCTGTGCCGAAGTCATCAACTGCAAGGTCTACACCAAGAGACTTTAATGCGCGTAACTTGGCGATATTGGTCTCTGCATCATTCATAATGGCACTTTCTGTGAGCTCAAGCTCTAGACGATCGGGTGACAAACCAGATTTAACAAGAAAGTCCGCTATCCAATCAGACAGGTTCCCATGGTTAAACTGCAGGGGGGAGATATTCACACAAACACGGTGTGCACTAAGGCCGAGCGTATCCCAGTATAGGCAGTGTCTGGCGACCTCCTCCATGACCCATTCACCCAGCTCGATTATTTGCCCCGTACTCTCGGCTATCGGAATGAACTCGTCTGGAGATACCATGCCGCGCTTAGGATGCTTCCAGCGGACTAGCGCCTCCATGCTAACCACGTCACCGGTTATGGAATTTACCTGAGGCTGGTAACGCAGCTCTAGTTCTGAATTACGCAGCGCGTCGCGTAATTCTTCTTCCATTTTTAGTTTCTCGACCGCCTTGGCGTTCATCTCTTCATTATAAAATCGATAACAAGCTCGGCCTTCTGCCTTGGCAAAATACATGGCAGTATCCGCATTTCGAATCAGGATATCTGGATCTTTACCATCTTGAGGGTATAGCGCAATTCCAATGCTGGGCGTCACCACTGGGTTATGTGACTGCAGGGGTATTGGCTGCGAGAGACAATCGAGGATACGCTTGGCGACCTTCTCGATATCAGCCATGTTATCCACGTCTGATAAAACAACTGTAAATTCATCGCCACCCAATCTGGAAATTTCAGCAGCACCGGACTCTTTCTCATCCACTGCGTTGCTTTCAGAAAAATAATTAATAGAATCCTCTTCACGCAATTCCATCGTGAGTCTTTTCGCTATTTCCACCAACAAACTATCTCCACGGGCGTGGCCGATCGAATCATTAATACGCTTAAAGTGATCTAAATCGATAAAAAGCAGTGCCGCTATGGTCTTGCGTCGTTGACTGCGTTTGAGAAGCCGGGCCAATTGCTCATTGAAGCTTCGTCTATTAGGAAGACTTGTGAGGGGGTCATAGTAAGCGAGGTGCCGGAGTCGATCTTCCTGTCGCTTCAGCGAGTTAAACGCATCGCTGGCACGGAGCATATACTGAACATCACGCCCCAATAACGACCAGTTGACCGGCTTTGTTTTATACTGAGTGGCCCCAGCGTCAAACCCCTTGTCTATAGACTCCCGATCTTCCGAGCCCGTAACAATCATAATAGGAATGGTTTTACCCTGAGGCAATTCTCGGATGCGCTGACAAGCCTCAAGGCCCGTCATGCCTGGCATCTCTACATCCATGAATACTAGATCCGGCCTTTCAACAACGAAAACATCTATCGCCTCAAAACCATTGGAGGCTTCAACAACGACCATGTCCTCCGCTTCGAGACACTGGCGTGTCAGCAGGCGAACATTCTGATCATCGTCAACAACAAGAATTTTGGCTTGATGGCGTATAGGACCTGTACTCTAAATTGACTGGGGGAAATGATTCTTGTGATTCTAGCTCTAGGCTATCACTAGTAGGGACTCTCTACTAGTGTGAATAAGGGCTTGAAGGCGGTCGCCTTAGAAACTGCAAAACGGTGTGCCCCTCAACAGGGTGGGTTTTTAGGTGGTAGTGAGTCGAAAGAGGTTTTTAACGACAAAAACGGAGGAAATCACCTCGCCTGCCACTAGCTCGAATAGATTAGGACAACAATTGGTCGCGACGCAGCACACCGTGTTCTTGCACAAAACGCGGAAGATTCTGCAACGGGATTGCCGGACTATAATAGAACCCCTGCACCTGGTGACAATGGTGATCACGTAGGAATTGGATTTGCTCATGCGTTTCTGCGCCCTCTGCCACGACCACCAAACCCAGTCGACGCCCCATCTCAATGATCATACAGCAGACCGCTTCCTGGTTTTCATTGTGCGGTAGGTCGCGCACGAAACAGGCATCGATCTTCAACGCAGAAATCGGCAACTCCGTAAGGTGGTTAAGCTGGGAAAAACCGGTGCCAAAATCATCCAGTGAGAAGGAGATCCCGAGCTCTCGCAATTCGTTCATGCGCGACTTGATCTCTACAGAGCTTTGCAAGATAGTAGATTCCGTTAATTCGAACTCGATTTTCGAGCCGTTTGCACCGCTGCGCACGATAATATCTTTGACAATTTCAACAAAAGGGTCGTCCTCGATCTGAGAAAATGAGATGTTCACTGCAACATCCACATTTTGCATATTTTGTTCTTCTAGCCAGATCTGAGCATTGCAAGCGTGCTGAATGACTTGATAACCGATGGCTTTCATAAGCCCCATATCCTCGCAGGCAGACATGAAATCAACGGGCAACAGGAGGCCGCGCTCCGGATGATTCCAGCGCAGTAAGGCCTCTAGTCCCACCAGATGCCCAGATGCGAGGTCTATTCGAGGCTGGTAATGCAGCTCAAACTGATTTTTTCGCACTGCCGTGCGCAATTCTGCCGTGAGGGAGGAATTTCCCCCGACATCGAAGGCAAGCTTCTCGGAGTAACGGACGAAACGACCACCCTCGATGCTTTTAGCCTGCTGCATCGCGCTGCGGGCGTGTTCCACCAGATCTGAAAACTCACCGCCGTCTTCCGGATAAATCGCCACACCGATACTCGCCTCTACTGCCACCTGCTGATCACTGAGAAGCATCGGAGCGGAAATAGATTTGAGCATTTTCTCAGTAATAAGCTCCACATCGGCAGTCGAATTCACGTCTTCGAGAACAATCGCAAACTCATCGCCACCAAGCCGCGCTATGCTGTCTGTACTGCGCATTTTATTGACCAGACGTTGCGATATAGATTTGATCATGACATCGCCATCAGACTCGCCATAGTTGTCGTTGATGTTGGTGAACTGGTCGATGTTGATGTAGAGCAGAGCTGTGTTGAAGCCATACCGTTTAGAGCGGTCCATCGCACGCTCCAAATGAGCACGAAAACCCACCCGGTTGAGCACCCCGGTAAGCGTGTCGCGATTGGACAAGTGCCGGATTTGCTCGCGAGCCTGCTTGAGTTGAATGTTGTAATCGAGGATACGGTGCACCAGTGCATCCTGCAATTGCCCGCGGATAAGATAGTCCTGGGCGCCCAGTTCGCGCAAATGGCCAAAAGAAGCCTGCTCGGACTCATCCAACATCATAATAAGCGGGGCCGCGGCATTATTCTTGTTGGCCAGGCGTAATAAATATTCCGTTTGAGCCCCATGACCCATAATCACGGCATCTATCATAGGATCCAGGAGCGCTTCGAGTGGGCGCTCCATGGCTTCTGAGGCTGCAAGCTGGAACCTCGCCGGTTTAGCGCGCGCTAAGCATTCTGCAAGAATAAGGTGGTCCGCCTTGTTCTCGGATATGATCAGTACTGTGTGCTGTTCCACTCTGAATCCCTAACTACTTGTTCACTGACGATTGGCAGCGCGCTGGTGAGTCGCATTTGGACCGCAGAAGCCGTCACGCAACCAACGTCTTATTCTTTAAATAACATAAGGTTATACGGAATTAATGAGTGAAACTCTAGTAAATGTTCATTGAAAATTACCAAAGCGGCGACGCCCTTTCCAAGTCTCTCGATTCACGGCTCAATGCGTCGTCGTATTGTGGCAACTGCACGAGCTATTTGCGCCATGAGTTTGTCTCTATGGGGGATGGGGAATTAACACCCGCTTATTTTATGTTAGAATTGCGTTTCGTTTTTTCCGCCTTTAATAGCCACCTATGAGTCTTGCCTCCGAAAAACTGAAAACCATCCGGGATCAGGTGCAGTACCATCTCGATCGTGCCGAGCAAAAGCAGCTTACACCGGAACAGGAACAGTCACTTAAGAACCAGATAAAAGTCCGATTGCAGGAAGAGAATGCTGTCATCGTGGCGCATTATTATACGTCCCCGGCAATCCAGGCCCTGGCCGAAGAGAGCGGTGGTTGCGTCTCGGATTCGCTCGAAATGGCACGCTTTGGCCATGATCATCCCGCCAGCACACTCGTGGTCGCGGGCGTCAAATTTATGGGTGAAACAGCCAAGATTCTTACACCCCAGAAACGCGTTCTGATGCCAACATTGGAAGCAACCTGCTCTTTGGATCTGGGTTGCCCGATCGATGAATTTTCGGCTTTCTGTGATCAGCATCCCGAGCGAAAAGTTGTTGTGTATGCCAATACCTCAGCGGCAGTGAAGGCCAGGGCCGACTGGGTCGTCACTTCAAGCATAGCCCTTGATGTGGTGGAACATCTGACAGAACAGGGCGAAAAAATTCTCTGGGCGCCCGACCAATATTTGGGTGATTACGTAAAACGACAAACCGGCGCCGATATGCTCATGTGGGATGGCGCGTGCATTGTGCATGAAGAGTTCAAGGCACGCGGTATCGCCGATTTGAAGCGAGTCTATCCCGATGCCGCGGTACTGGTGCATCCCGAATCACCCGCTGCAGTGGTGGACTTAGCCGATCGAGTGGGTTCAACCACACAGATTATTCGGGCTGCAAGTGAAATGAACAACAGGCGCTTCATTGTAGCCACCGACCAAGGTATATTTTATAAGCTGCAACAGCAGGCACCCGATAAAGAGTTTATTATCGCGCCCACGGCCGGTGAAGGCGCCAGCTGTCGTAGTTGTGCCCAATGCCCCTGGATGGCAATGAATGATCTGGAAACACTGGCCCAGGTATTTGAGAGGGCCGATAACGAGATAAGTGTCGATCCCGCTATCGGAGAGCAAGCCATGATTCCTTTGCGCCGCATGCTAGACTTTGCCAGCGAGCTTCAGGTCACAGTCAAAGGCAACGCCTGAGGCCCTGGTCCCTGGGGAAGTTACGGCGAGAATTTAAAACTCCTCCATACGCTCCTGCATTCTGGCGACATCCACCAGACGCTGATGAATCTTAGCTGAAACCAAGTAGTTGCCCTGAGTTAATTTCAACGCATAGGTAAGTTGTTTTTTAGCGTCGCCCAAAGACCCCTTGAGAATAAAATACTCCGCCCGAGATTGATGCAGCTCTGCAATATTGCCGGACAAACCCTGTACCTCTGCAAGCAGATACCAAAGACTGGGATCATCGGGCCAGCGCTTGCTCTGCTTCACTAGTACTTCGGCGGCGATATGTGGCTGTTGATTTTTCATCAATGCTCTGGCGTAGCTCATGGTCAGCGGATGATTGCCCGGGGAGACCGCTAACCTGCGAGCCAATTTCTTTGCGGCCTGATCTGGCTTATTACGTGCCATATCAATATCCGCATCGGCAATGATATATTCAAGACGATCAGGACTGTTTGACCAAATGGAGTCCAGCTCCACCCCAGCCTCATCAGCACGCCCAGAAGCCGTCAGCGCAAGAACCAGCCCATAGGTAGCGGCTTCGCGTGAATAGGGTGTGCCGTCCAGCTCTCCCTGAAATCTGGCTACCGCCAGAACTGGGGTTTCGGACAGCTCAGTGATAACGCGGGCCCGCATCAATTGATAATTCAGGTCTGGATCGCGCACTTTTTTGGGATATTTCCTCGCGCGATTGCGTGTATCGGCAATACGATTTTCGGACAGGGGATGAGAACGAAGAAATTCGGGCATCTGTTCGCTGGCTGAATACCGCGTTGTGCGCAGCATACGCTCAAACATCACAGGCGCTGCGTGCGGGTCCATATCCGCATCTATTATCGTTTGCATACCAACGCGGTCAGCTTCTTGCTCATTACTTCGACTGTAACTCAGCGCCGAATTCTGCGCAGCCGCCTGTGTTGCCGACAAAGCCGCCATACCCACGTCTGCACCAGTGGTTGCCATCAACACAAAACTCGCCAACATAGCGGCGAGGGTCAAAGGCTGTAATTTTTGTTGATACTCTACTCCGCGCGAGAAGTGACGTTGGCTCAAGTGAGCGATTTCATGCGCCAACACAGTGGCAAATTCGTCTTCCGTCTCGGCCCATAGAAGTAGCCCGTTGTGAATGCCTATCACGCCGCCGGGAACAGCAAAGGCATTCATTGTCGGATTGTCGACGATGACCAGATCTATGCGTCGATCCTCTAATCTAGAATGACTGACCAGCATATAGATAAGATTTTCTACGTAATCAAACAACAAGGGATCATCTATGGTGGGGACTTGACCGCGAAAAGCTCGCAACCAGGCACGGCCTAACTGGTACTCGAATTCGGATGAAAACATGCTAGTGCTGGATTCACCGAGATTCGGTAATGTGAATTCCTCCGTGTTGGCGGAACCGGTATTGGCTACAATTGAGGAGAATCCAATTGCGAGTATCAGGTGTCGCGCAAGTACCATCAGCCCTGACAGATTAAACACAGTGTGTAACCACTAATTTATAGATTGATGTGCATTATTGTACTGCATTCACCGCGTTTCCGGATAAACCGTTTTCTCCTGACTTTTTGCATTGATTCACCATAAATTAGTCCATGTGCTTGCGCAGTTATCGACTCGACAAAACAAATCGAATACAATTTTGATAGCTTTTGGTGATCAAAGAGACTTATGAGTGCTTTTGAACTTACTACAGTAGACCTTGAATCTCGCAATATAGCGTCCGACTGTGCCAGGATTAGCACTCGGATTGAGTCATATCGGGCGCGTGAAGCTGCTGCTCACCCCTCACTCATCGTGAGCGAGCAGCATGAACCTCCGATACCTGCCGAGCGCTGCGTGCCAGAAATCACTGCGAATGAGCTCACCATAGATAGCCTACGTGCGGGAATCTCCGAGCATGGCGCACTCATCGTCCGCAACCTCTTTTCTAAAACATCTATGGATACACTCATCAAGGCTGCGGACAGCGTCATCGACGCTTGTTCAGACTCGACTTTAACTCCGGGCATTAATACCTACTACAATCCACCCGGCAACCTCAGAACCATCATGCCAAAGAAGGATAGAGAGCTTGGCAATACAAGGAGCTTTCACCGCGAGTCTGGATCAGCTATGTGTGTCGAAGCCCCGAGTGTCGCAGAGGCATTGTTACAGCTGTACGAAGCACACGGCCTAAAAGAGCTGATCGGACTGTACCTCGGCGAACCGCCATGTCTCTCTGTCAAAAAGTGGGTTTTAAGGCGCTCCAAACTGCCGGTTGCAGAGGCGGGTTGGCACCAAGATGGCGCATTTATGGGGACTAATCTCAATAGCCTGAATATGTGGATGCCACTGAATGAATGCGGCGGCACAACAGGCGCGCCTAGTATGGATGTTGTACCACAGCGGCTCAATAAAATTGCCTCTGCGGCGGGGGCCCAATTCGACTGGTCAGTTAGTGATTCACAGGTGTCCAGTCGTCTTGTCAATAGCCAACCACTAGCACCCACGTTCAGTGCCGGCGATGTATTTTTCTTCGATCATTTTTATCTACACAGAACTCAATATCGACCCGACTTCACCAAACTGCGGTATGCAGTCGAAACCTGGTTTTTTGGCGCATCAAGCTTTCCAAAGAATCAAATACCTATCGCCTGGTGAGCGCCAACATGCAGACCTTTTCGACGGCAATAGTGCCGCTTAACACCAGCACTGCTAGCCCTCATTTTTATCAGTAGCGCAGTCTTTCCGGCGCGTCAAAGCGATATTGTAGGCCAGCTGTTGCTCATAGGCTTCGTCAACATGGCCTTCAGGCAGCTCATGTAAGGCCTTGTCCCAGTGAGCTTCGACATAGTCCTTGTTCAGCCAATAATATTTGAATGCATCTGACGTCCAATCTTTGTAGACCTCTTCCCAACTAAAACGATTAAAATGAGGCTGGAGACAGCCCTCGGTAAGCGCTTCGCCCTCCAGTTGATAGCGAAAGTCTACGGACAGACGCATATGCTCGAGATTGTGATTTTCCATAGCCTTGTGAACGGTCATTGATTGGAAGAGCACGATATCCCCGGCTCTGAAATCCGCACCCACCCAGCGACATTTCAGCACTTCTTTACTGAGCACAGCACGTCGATTACCGGCGCCCAAGTGAAAGGTTAAAGGGAGCACACCATACTTATGTGAGCCCTCCATAATTGCCAAAGATCCATCCTTGACCGCACAATCCGCCAATGGCATCCATGCCGCAGTCAAATTTGGAGTGCCCTGATTGTTAGGAAAGTCTTGATGCGGTGGCGTAGCCAGTTCTGGGCTATCAGGAAATATGAGCCTGACAATACTCAGAGGCTGAGGGAAAGCGCTCTCGCCTAGCGCCTGTCGCATGACGTTTATCACATTGATTTCATGCGCCAGGCTATGAAAGGATTCAAGTTTTACGATGCGGTCGTGTGCTTGAAAAAACTTGGGGCTGCCCTCCCTGCGCGGCCGGCATAGTGCCTTGGCGCTCATTCGATTCCGTCCGCCTTCAATCCACCCCAGCTCGGCAAGAATTTCTGTGATCTCATGCCTAAGTTGTTCTAACCGTTGCGTAGGGACAATATTACGGAGAAACAGGTAGCCGTCTGACGCCATCCGAGCGCGCAGTGCAGTGGTATTGCCCAATAATTCGTTTGCCTCATACATAGGCTCAAGCGTAATGTTATCGGCCATTGCGGGAAAAGCCTCTACCCGCAACTCAATCAGGCGCCGCATCAATTCCTCACTGCCGCTAGCCCGCGCTATCGGTTGTAACAGGGCGATACCCGCATCATAATCGCCGGCCTTAGTCAGTGTCTCAACCTGCTCGAGCACCTCGCGATAGGCGTCGAGTCCGTCTGCACCATCAGGACACGCACTTTTAATTGTCATACATACGCTTCCATAGCTGAAACTCACTAAACTCGCGGGCGTCACTGGCGTCGCCGACTCAATGCAACAGACATTTCGCCAACCACAAAAACAGACACAACAAGCGCGGACATATCGTCTCGGTGACGCTAGAAGACCACCGGTTGCTGCTTTAACGGCGCCGTTGACCCCGCGAAAAACCAAGATTCTATCGCATAACGATTATTCGTATGACTTAAGCCAAAGCCCGTGCGATGTAGATTAAAGTGGTCAAAGAAAAGTGCATCTCCCGCGCTGAATCTGGGGCACTGCACAGGGTTGGTCTGCGTTATCTCGTCCACAAGGCCCTGGCCCACTGTCCAATTAAAAGGAGATCCATGAGTGCCTGTCTCATGTATCTTTCTTTCCCCCCCCCCGATGATTTCCAATCCCGGTGCATCGGCATCACCGCCACAGTCTGTGAGCGCGATCCACAAGTTTGCCGTTCTGATGGACGAGGCATCCCCAAGAAAGTAACCGTCCTGGTGCCAGCCTGAAGAAGCACCATTGTTTGGCGCTGCGCAACGGACCACCCATTTGCGTACAGAAAGCACCGGATCTTCTCCAAAATAGCCGGTCAGTAGCGCGGGAAGACCGATCTCGCGATAATACTCAATCAGCTGAAACGTTACAGGAGGACTATCAACACTCCACACCGAACCGACATTGGTGTAGCGCTCACCCCCACGAAACTGAGCAGGCCCTCCCTGCACGCTGGCGCATCTCCGGTACCAAGGGTTACTGTCCGCGTCTGACTCTGCGCCCTGAGAAACGTCAATTCTGGCCTGTAACACGCGGTCGATGTTTTCCCGCATCGTTTTAATTCGAGCAGAATCCATTAACCCCCGCACAATCAGACCGCCCTTACCAAAAATACCGGCCTTCAGGGCATCCGCGTCGAGGTCACCCGCCCCAATCTCAGGAAAGCCTTCTACCGATCCAAACCGGTTGTCGTGAACAGGGGGCCAATTACCGTGGGGTTGTGGCCATTCCATTTCAGGATACCCCTGTATACGCAACTCAACCAGTCGCTGCGCCAGCGCAGGATCATCGTACCTTCCCGCCGTTTCCAACAATGCAATGGCAGATCGATAGTTGCCTTCCTGGACGAGTTGTTCTGCCTGATTCAGAAGTTTGTGATAAGCGTTCATGTGTTTATCCTGCACACTCCCTAAAGTGCTGTCAAATGCCACAACCTACTGCAGGCGACAAGCCAATGCAGCGAGAGGGCCTAACCATCGCCCTCTGCCGCCAGCTTTCCTTTGCCCTGTCCGCCTTTCTTATTCCCTTTGCGGGACTGGCGGAAAAAAGCGGCCTGACGACGAGCCTCCAAAAATAGTCCGGCATGCACATAAAACTGCCGCAACCGCTTTTGTGTCTCTTCGTCTTTTGAAAAAAGAAGATTCAGCAGCGGCTCACTGCTGGGTTCGCCACCTGGCTTCCTAATCACTCCCAGACCAAACCCATGATTAAATTTGAACACCTCGTCATGTTCTTTTTCGAGCTCTTCAAAATACTTCCACGCCCCAAAGTCCTTGATTTTAGCCATAACATCGTGAAACAGAACAATGCCACCAGGCTTCACCTTAGGGTACCAATTAGTGAAATCCTCTTTAACTGCATCGTAGGTATGCAAACCGTCGATATGCAATAAGTCCAAGGAGTTCTCATTAAAGTGCTGCAGCGCCTCATTGAAGAACATACGTAAAAGATAGGAATTCCCGCGGTAGTACTCTCGCGCATGATCACTAACGTCAGTGTATATAGAATCATCATACGCATCGGTATGATCGTCACCTTCCCAACAGTCGACACCGTAGGCCACGCCATCAATGTCATGTTCAACCATGGACTGACAAAATGTGAAAAAAGACAATCCATTATAGACGCCAAGTTCAACTATTAATTCAGGACGAATGGCAGCGACCAGGTCATATGCAAAGGGCAAATGGTCAACCCAAGTACTAAAAACCATTCGCTTGGGCTCAAACCGCTGAAGTGATGGCGGGAAATATATCGTATTATCCATAAATTGTTCTCAACCTCTTTTGTGGCCACATTCCAGGCCGACATATGTTATTTATTTGCGGCATCTCTCAATCTATCTAACTTTCTTGTCGCAGAAAACCGCACATACTCTAGCACCTCATTAGACAATTCACCCAGATAGACCGGATGAGTTTCAGGCACAGAAAATTTCTCTCCGCGAATTTTTTCGTACTGTGCTTTGATGGCATGAACAAACTTTTCTCTCTCTTGAAATTCATCTCCACCAGTAGTGACGCCTCCATGAAACTGATGGAACGTCCCCTCCCCTTGCAAAAAGACATGAGTCATTCCCGGGTATTCGCAAGCGCGCTTATACAGATCGAGGTTCACAAGCCCACCTCCTCGCATATCAAACTTCGCATCGAAGCCGCCAAGATCACTCCACACGCCTCGAGGCATACTAATACAATTACTCTCGCTATGAGATAAATAAAACCCATGGGCAGAAGAACCACTAAAGCAGGATATCTCAAAGAGTCTATAGCCGTTATCAGGCCAGGATATCGAATCCATCAAGACCCGCTCCTGCTCGACATCGTAACCACTGCCCACTGATTTCTGCTGCAACTCAACGCCCAGGTGATACCCTGGAACCGTTACCATTGCGCACGTTGCGAGCCGATGTCCACGAACCATATTATTGACTACACCTGGAGTCACGAGGCGAGCGCCATCTATCATCACACAGATATTCTTACCCCTCGCTTTTTCGATGCCATAGCTGATGGCATAAATAGGTGTTGGCTGATCTTCCTTTCGTAGATGGTAAGAAAAGTTCGAGGGCAACGTATTAATGAAATCGCGAGACATTGTATTCGTCGACTCATTTTCGACGATCACAACCTCATAGTCAGCAGGGCACGCACCTCGCTGATAATCAGGAAGTAGCGACCGGACAGTATTCTGGGCTTGTAGTGGCATATCGTAGACAACCACTACAAAGCTGACGACGATTTTATCGTAATCTTTTTTACTACGCATAACGCGTCTAATGCCCCGCCGTATACGATTTAGCATTGAAGTGCCACAAATCAACGTCCGGATTTTTTTAGTTTTTTATACAAACGGCTGACTTTCCATGGAAGAGACGGCCCGCCGGCTCCGTCGTTATGCCTGAGCTCTGCTGTATAAAACTTTTCTTCTTCATTTTTATTTTCAAGACCCATTTTAGCGGCAGCACCTAACATCTTCTCATCCAAGTCTGCCTCATCATTATCGAAATTCAAAATAGAGAATTTATTCCTTTTATACTCATCAAAGAGAGCCTTATTGTAGGAATACCATAACTTTAGGGATTCTTCACGGCTCTTGCTGCTGCGTTTTTCTAGCGACTTTGCAACAGCATTGGGGTGGCGATAAATTCCGATCAGCTCTATCGATGGATAAAGATGTCTCCATCCATCCAAGACGAGTAACGTTCGTGGATCCTTAAATCCAAAATTTGGCGCACCTGCATGCTCTGCCAGAAGCGCCTTGGCGCGGGCTATATGCTCATTACTCCAAACGACCCTAGCAGGCGGCGTATCCCAAGCCCCTGCGTTGGCTTCCAGAATTGCATCATGCAAATCAACGAATTTCTGATTCTCTCGATTGCCTTTTTCGTTGTGCTTATTCCATGTGTGACAGTCGCCCAAAATCAAACCCGCCTCCTGCAGTGAGCCGGCCAAGTAACTGGTACCGCTTCGATGCATTCCAAGGACAGCAATCAGCCGCGCCGGCAATTCAGAGTTCAAATCATGTACCGCACGCTCCGGCATTTATAAATATCCATTTCGTCTAGATGAACAATACACGTTCATATTTCTTGCACCTCTAATGAATGCTGCAAGCGGCTTCGCTGCTGTATTTTTACCTATTTACAATCAACATGGCAACTCTGTTTTAGACCACTTACCCTAGCATGTTCTGTAGACATTAGCTGGGGGACAATAACAGTCACCCGGGCGTTTTACCGCTCAACAAGCACCGCGGACTTTTGACCTGCCCACGGAGCCACCCAGATCAACAATAGCATCCCCGGAACGGCCAGAGAGGTACACAGCAAGAAGAAGTCAACCCATCCAATGTTCTCAACAATGATACCCGTAGTCCCATTGACCAATGTCCGGGGCACTGCCGCAAGCGCCGTAAAAAGAGCAAATTGTGTTGCCGCATACGTCTTGCTCGTTTCACGCGCGATAAAAGCGGTAAAGGCGGCGGTACCCATTCCGACACCGAGGTACTCGAAGGCGATCACTAACGCTAGGAGCCACAGGTCTGGCTCCGAGCTAGCAAGCAGAGCAAACCCCAGAATACTGGCCATCTGCACCCCACCAAACATCCACAGGGCGCGATTTATCCCGACTCGCAGCATAATCAGACCACCCACCAAACCACCAATAATTGATGGCCACAGAGCGGCATTCTTCGCCACCAAACCAATCTCTGTCTTGGTGAACCCCATCTCAAGATAAAATGGCATGGTTAAGGCTGTGGCCATGCTGTCACCGAGCTTATAAAGGAACATAAAGCACAGCACCAATATCACTCCCGACCAGCCTCGACGCCCTAGATACTCAAAAAACGGCGCGGACAGAGCCTGCCGCATTCCCAGTGCCGCTGGTTTTTCGGACTCAGGCTCAGACACCACCAGGCTCATTATGATGCCGACCAGCATGAAGCCAGCAGTAATCCAAAAAACGCTGGACCAGGGCAGGATATCCGCCAAGATAAGTGACAATGATCCGGGCACCAGGCTGGAGATACGATAGGCTTGCACGTGGAGAGAACTGCCTAACCCTAACTCGTCATCCGACAAAATTTCACGTCTGTAAGCGTCTAAAACCACATCCTGACTGGCGCTGAAAAACGCAACGACCAGCGCCAGCGCCGCGATCAACTTGGTGGACTGCTCCGGATTAAACATGCCCATAGCGCCAATTGAAAACAGCAAAAAGACCTGGGTTATCAACATCCAGCCTCTGCGTCTGCCCAAAAAGGGTGGCACAAAGCGATCTAAAAACGGCGCCCAAAGAAACTTTATCGTATAGGGCAATCCAATCAGCGAGAATAGCCCTATCTCTGCTAGAGACACGCCACCGTCACTGAGCCAGGCAGGGACCAGTTGAAAGAGCACGTAGAGCGGCATACCTGAAGCAAGCCCGGTAAATATGCAGGCGAGCATACGTCGATTAAAAATCGCGGCACGAAAACTGACTACTGCAGCGCTCAAGGTGTCTTAATCTTTGACGAAACCATCGCGAATCGACCGTAGAAATGCATGTCTATAGACCACCTCATTGATAAATCGCCCATCACAGACATGATCATTAAAATTCTTTACGAAGCGCTCTAAAACTGCTGCACGATGGCAAACCGTCATCTAGCGACCTAGCACTAAAACTCGGGACATATAATGCGCGCCATGTCTGCCTCGAATGATATCAGGCTAAAGCCTAAAATTTTGCAATACACTGTGCCAGTTTTAGCCGATACCAATATGTCATATTAGTTTTTTCACATCCGCCTACCGCTAAAATTCAGAATCTACCACTTTCCCGTCATAACACGGGCTCATCTAAAACTGATCGATAAACCTCATCATACTTTCTTGTCATTACCCCTGAATCGAATTTTTGTACTGCGCTGAAAACTCTAGACTGAAGTGATTCACACGCGATCTTATCCGAAGCAAGATGCGCAATTTTCTCAGCCCACAAAGAGACATTTATCTCAAAGCCATCCAACTCAACTAAAATTCCGGCCGGGCCATCCGCGCCGCTCAACATGTAAGGAATATCGCCGAGAGCGCTGGCCACAATTGGCCTACCAGCCTGAAGACACTCAATGATCACCATGGGAAAGCTCTCACCACGAAACTTTGAGGGGAGAATCCCCATGTCAGAACATGAAAAATATCCGCGAACGTTGCCTTGGAAGCCTTCCAAATGAATAAACGGTGGGAGTTGCAGAGGGCCTAACCGATCATATTCAGGCCCATCCCCTACCAGCACTAAATGAATATCCTTTGCAGATTGCACTCTGGCAGCAGACACGATGTCGACGGCCTCCT
Source organism: Halioglobus sp. Uisw_031 (assembly GCF_047729875.1). NCBI lineage: Bacteria > Pseudomonadati > Pseudomonadota > Gammaproteobacteria > Cellvibrionales > Halieaceae > Halioglobus > Halioglobus sp. Uisw_031. The sequence goes on from NZ_CP159826.1 coordinate 2,988,394, forward strand.
GCCAGCCTTTATCTTCCATTGCCCGGCTAATCAGCACGAGCACGAAAGCGTCCTCTGATATACCTAAATCGCTGCGTGATACCGGCTCCAATTCGCCAACAGATAGCGCATTCTCTATCCGTACCAATTTCTTTTCATCGTTCCACTTATGAGCAGTCAAAGCAGATACGTTTTTCTCTGCGACATAAATGAGGCGGCTGCTTCTCTTAACGAGACGGGGCAATATGAATTTTAAATCAACACTGTTGATCGTTTCATACATCCCATGCAGCGTTACAATTGTCTTAAAGTCGCCCTCTTCTGGCAAAATATCGAGGATTGTACTGTCAACCCAGGCATGGTGTGAATGGATTAAATCAATGCCAAAATCCGAAACGATTTTCTCTAAATGCGGAATGTCGGAGACAATCGGGATATCCCTGCGTAATTTTCTTCGAACGCCTTGATTCCTTGGTTCTTGTGCACAGTCGAAATATGTAACGTTATAACCTGCCGCTTTCATTAAATTGGCAAGTTCTACGGGGAAGGTCTCTCCGCCACCGCTACAGAATCCGTAACCCGCCATTAATAGGTTAGGGGATCTACAAGTCGCTGCGGATTTAATCCTCGACAGGCTATAGCATGCCTCAAAAGCATCTTCAGAAAAGAAAGGACGCGTCTCCCTCCAATGCGCAATTAAATTCTCCTTTTGACGCATGAACACATCAGCACTTACTCGGTAATATTGCTGAACTGTTCTCGCAACAATCTCGTGTTCTGCGTAAAAAACATCATCATCATGAGATTTTACTGATGTGTTTCCGTCATGAATACGATAGTAATTAGACGCAGCAGGAGAATACGCTAGCACGCCGCCCCGAATCAAATGAAGATAGAAAATCCAGTCTCCACACGTCCGCATATTCTGCCAACTGTGATCCTCTAACAACTCCATTGCCCCTGGGTTTCTAAAGATAGCTGAGCTCGCATTCGGGATAATATTTTTAATGGCGAAGGCTTCTGCTACGATTTTATTAGCGGTCTCAATGATAGGCGCCGCCCATCTTTGCGGATCAATATCATACAGATATTCATTAATTGACCACTGTGGCTCACCACTCGAGGCATCCATAAAGACTGTTCGACTATAGGCAAGCTGTACCGCTTCGTTCTCAAAAAATGGCGTCAATGTCTCGAGAAAATTATCACTACACCAATCGTCGCTTTCAGCGATCCAGATAATATCCCCTTGTGCGAGCTTAAGTCCTTTTGTCCACTGATGGAAAACGCCTCCGGAGTTCTTCTCATTAACGAGAAGTCTAGTATTGTGGGGGTGTGATTTTTGGTAACGAGTCAAAACATCAACACTGCGATCAGTTGACGCATCATCAAGTAAAATCACCTCGAAGTTCTGGTAGGTCTGCGCATAAATAGAATCTAATCTCAGTGGAAGATACTTTTCATGGTTAAAGTTGGGCACGACAATACTGATTAACGGCTGGAAAACATCTGAGGGCTCACCCTGCTGGTAGAGCATGGCTTTCACCGATCCGTTGAAACGCCTGTCGATAAAATCTTCACTATTTTGATTGGCAAAGTTGTTCATCGCCCGAAATATCGGGCGTAGAGCAGATCTAGACACCCAAGCGAAGCGCGGGTGTCGCACACTCATTCGTTGGTATTGGTATATTGAACGCACCCTGAATCTTACGATAATTTTTGATGCTCGCTCACGCATTCTCTTTCGAAAATTTCCCACCGCACGCACTGATTTTGTCAGTCTCCATGAAGTGGAGGCCTGCATTGCACCAATGATATGTTCGAGCTCTAGAATACCCGTGCGCAGCTCTGCCATCATAGAGTGCAAGGTTTCAGTTTCGGAGCGCTGGCTTTCTATTTCGGAGCGCTGGCTTTCTATTTCGGAGCGCTGGCTTTCCATTCCAGCTTCGAGCTGTATAATTTCGTCACGCAACGGCGTAACAACCGACACGTGTTCAGTAATTTGGGCACCAAGGTCTAAGATTATGTCTGCTCGCTGCTCCGCTTCTAGCTTATCACTGCGACTGCGCTCGCTAAGTCGAGATAGGGCAGGCGTCATCGAAAGTGAGATTGCCAGCTGCGTGTCTGTTGCGTGATACAGTGCTAGAGCTTGCTCTATGTCCTGCTGCACGTTGGATTGATTACCGAGCAGTACCTTTACAGCAGCATTAAACGCCATGACTTGAGGGAATTCGTGCGCAAGCAGCTCTGTCGCATCCCCATCAGCAACACTGCGGCGCAGTGAAGAATCAACAAAGTTCTCGCAAAAGTGTTTGAGCTGCACTTGATCGGGTATTGCGCCCAAAAAATCGGCAATCTTTTTAACCACAAGCTCGGGGCTGGTCACTAAGTCCAGATAATCAACGAAACAGCTATTGAGTGTCGCCGTCTGAGCGAGTGCTTGGGCGGTCAGTGATAGCCACAGTGCAGCGCCCTCAACCAGACGTCCTCCGATTTCATAGTAGACGGGGTTATCCTGAGCTCGATGTTGCTGCGACAAAGCAACTTCAGTCGGGTCACGAAAAATATGGATAATGAAGATATCGCGATCACTGTAACCGGCTTCGAGAAAGACCGGCTTCCAAAAATCGAAAAGCTGACAGAAGCGGGGATCCTTGATAGCAGCGACTTCCACGTCACCATAAATAGCCTCGAATAAACGTCCCGCTCTAGCCCGCCACTCACAGAGATTGGCATCTAAAATCGCCGTTGGCCCATAAAACAATGGATTATCCCAGCTGCCACCTAAATGGCTCAGCAGGCTTTCATTAAAGTCCACGATATCGGGGTGTTCGAAAAAGCCTCTTGGGTTTTCGTCATTGGTGTAATGCGCAGGTAGCCGCAGATCTGCGCCGAGGCTCTCAAGGGCGGCCGCACACAGGGAGGTCCCCGAGCGGTGAGGACCAAGGACCACAATGAGCTTTTTAGGGTCGGGCATAAATAGACGAGGGCCTTGGCGTATATAAAAACATTAAGTGTTCAGCATGAAGATAGAAAGGAGCTTACCAGTGACGCAGCTATTATACCCCTCCTTAGAGTTTCTTCAAAAGCGCGGCTGCAATCAATCCAAGATTACCCCAAGCTGACTGGGCATACACTCCGCTTCGCCATAATAATAGGGGCCTGCGAGGAAGCGGCTTGTCTCGAGCTGCGCTAAAATCATCTAGGATTCTTTGGCTTTCTATCGTCAAATAGGTCCGATTTTGCTGAAGCGCTATGACGTGTTTCGTATTCCATAGTCGGTTGCGCCCCTGCAGCGCCAGGAAAAAGCGTTTAAACCTGTCACGCCAGGCGGTCGATGCGCCGATCACGTTATCGTGATGCTGACGATAGCTTAGCGATGGACGCGGGTCATACACCACTGACCCTCCTGATCCCGTGACCAAGAGATAGGTCCACCAGTCATGCGCTACGATGTCCACGGGACCCACGGCACACAAGAGGTTTCTGGCCTTACGGTTCATCACCATCGTGTTACCACCGCCGATATTCTGAATCAATGCATTGGCGAAACCCGGTGGCTTTACGAATAGGGGTGACAAGCCAGTAGTAGCTCCGTACTTGTCTATCAGGCGAGATCGAGAGCAGTAAAGCGCAGGACGGTCTTCAGGAAGCGACGATAATGCCTTAACAGCACGGGATAACTTGTCCGCGTCCCAGATATCATCCTGGTCAGAGAAAGCGAAGTAGTCGCCTTCTATGTTGGCGAAAATTAACGAAAAAAAGTTGTCTACATGGCCACGTTTGGGGCCTTGAACAACCGACAGTCGCGTCTGCCCCCAACGCTCGCGAAACGCCTTTAGTATGCTCTGTGTTTGATCTTGTGAGCCATCGTCAGACACATGAATAGCCAACTTCACGCCTTCTTGCTGCCCAATAGATTCCAGCTGCTGTGCTAGGAACTTTCCGCCGTTATATGTACACAGTAGAACAGCGACGTCAGGAGCAGAGTCAGGGCCATCAGCAGATTCAAGCATTATTGGCGCAGCGAGCTTAATAGTGTGTCTATTTTTTTAATGGCTAGATAATCGCGTCGGGACGCGAGACAAAGCGTCTGTCAGCTTAATTATCCGCGCTCTTATAGGGCGCAAAGACTTTTTCCATGGCATCACCGTCAATAAACAGATCATCTGTCACATTAAATTGGGCAATGAATTCTAAAATAGACAACTTTCTATATTCGGTCTCGAGGTCGGCTATTATCTGCTCTTTAGCCTCGTCATAGGATAGGAAGTGCTCCTCTTCCACGGCATCGTAACGGAGGATGTGAATGCCAAAGTCGGTACCCACCAGCTCTGAATACTCGCCGATAGAAGCGATGTTAAACAACTCCTCTGAGTAAGTCGGTGGGACGCGCTGGTCTCCGTAGGTTATCCAACTATCCACCTCACCGCGTTTAGCTCTGCTAGTGGGGTCACCAGAATGGGTTTGCACCAACTCTGCGAAGTCCGCACCTGCTCGCAGCTCGTCGAGCACTTCTTGCGCTTCTTTGACGGTCTGTTTTCTAGCACACGGCTGTACACAGATAAAGAGAATCTGAGAAGACAGGCGCTTCTCGGGAACGAAGGCATACTTGCGTTTCTGGGTATCATAGCGCTCGACTGACAACGCCGACATATCGGGAATCTTAAGGTTGGCGACAAAATCATCCATGATAACGTCACGTTTCACAACCAGCAGTTTCTCCGACAATGCCCAGAGCTCCGGTCCTGGCGCTAGCGTGTCGGCTACTGCGGATATTTTCCTGAGTATAATAACCTTATTTATTAATTCAAAGCGGTCGCCAATATCATTGGCTGCGGCTCGCTGCATCTGGTCTGGCCAACGACTCACAATGTACGCGAATTCGCCCTCGCTGACACTGACGCCATCATCTTCTAACACAGTTTGGGCAATAGCTGAGTGCACGAGTGCGAACACCAACAGCAGAGCTCGAATACTTAGGTTTGTAGCGGACATAACTGAAATTCCAATTTTACTGACAAAAAAAAACCGACACCTCGGGGTGTCGGCTTCAGCTTACAAATAAACCCTATGGCTTATTAGTTTTAATCCTCGTACGCGTGACCTATGGCACGACCATAGTTCGCGTCTGGGTTACGTGTGAAGTTACGCTCCCAAGCCGCAAAGCCTACGATTGGAGCATCGCCGCCTACATTAGCACACACCAAATCACCATTTGTTACCACTCCTGCTGACGGGGTAACATCGTAAGCACAAACTCCCAGAACACCAGCATCGCTAGACTCCATCGCAAGCGCTGCCCATCCAAACACGGCGCCGGCAAGGTCTACAGTAATTGTAGTGGAGGCTGCCGCTTCCAGAACGGGCGTATCACCCCATTGAATTACGTTCACTTCGTAATACAGCTCGTTTGTCTGAACGGTGCCAGGAGGCGTAGGAGAAATCACGATTTGATCATTCGGGACTTCCTCTTCCAGCTCTTCGCGATCGTAAACGATAGGCGTTACGGTCAGCGGAAGATCGCGGAAGTCACATCCTCGTAATACACCCAACGCTGGGGGGACTGCAGGGACGGCTACAAGTGGCCCGCGAGGACAACCTGGATTAAGCTCCTTGGACGTAGGATCGAATGCGCCAGCGCCAGTAATGGACCCAAGATACATCGGCAAATCAAGCATCGTATACTGCCCGGGCACTGTTATAACCCAGTCGGTATTAACCGTTACATCGGCTTGCACGTTCTTGGACCACTCGTTGATCGCAACTCTGCCACCAAGTAGGCTACGAATAGGACCGTACTCACCGATGTCAGCCATACCAGCGACAGAGGCACTCAGTGGAGCACCGCCGTTCAGGTCAGGGTAGTCGTAACCCTGCAAATCTTCGATGTCTAGCGGAGCAGCAGCAACCTGGTTAGTGATCGATGGACCGTCCAGGAAGTTACGGATCATGACCGCAGTATCACCCATCTCGATACCTGCTGTGGTGTCCTTAATGACCCAAGCCACCTTCATAAAGTTATCCGCTGTGTCAAAATTGCTTGTCAACCCGTTGAGCACGGTTTGCTCGGAGTTAACAACGCCATTCTGGGCGGGGTTAGCTGCACCAGGAGATGGCAAAGAAGTGTTGTATTCATTCACCGCGGCATAGCGCAGGAAGTTGTTTTGAAGTCCATCGCAATCTGCAGGAAAGCCTATGTCGGCGCCCGTAGTATTGTGCTCAGCGGCTACCGCGATTGGCTGCGTTTCATTAATCGTGCGGCCCATCCCGATAACTTCTATATAACCTTCTTCGGCAAAATCTGCGAAGATGGCGGGAACTTGGAAGTAGGGCGCGCCGCTCTCACCGAGCGTTTCATATCCAGCCTGTGGCACCGTGCACGTATTGTCGTTGGTGTAAAATCGGACATTGTCGCCGTCGTTGTCGAGCCAGCCGTTAAAGACGTCGAAGGGAGACATTACGACGTTGAAGTCGAGCGCATCCATTGAGTCCGTGGCGCGACGTAATCGAACCTTGACGACTTGAGTACTGGCAGAGGTATTAATAATGGACACACCAGTGGTCCAATTATCTCTAACCGTGTAGTAAGGAACAATCGCAAGATCGCCAATGGACGTGTTGCCGCCCAATGTTTGAGCATTGATTGTTCCCGCGTAGCCAGCAGCCGCAGCAGACACCGCGAGAGCAAGGCTTAAGGGCTTAAATGATACTTTCATAATGGAGACTCCTAAGGGTTCACTTTGTACAACCGAATATTAGATTGCTAGCGCTATTATTGCTAACTGTAGCTAGCTGTCAACCTGCAACTGCATCTAATAATTAACAGAAAACCACCATTGATCTTGAGAAAACACCCACTTTTCTCTCAGACGTTCGGGGGTCGCCCCTATTAACGACGATGCCGAAGAGGTTTGTTTGATAGGCTCGGACATGACCCTCACCACCACACTTGCCACAGCTGCGTCGCTATCATAGTTAACTACTTCAACTCCTGTCAACTCTAAGTCGACCGCATAAGAAAACTTTTTTGCATACAACTGCTTAGAGAATATAGCTCGATAGCTTGGAGTCGTGTATTCCCACGCCTTTTTATAATCACGCGCCACCAGCGCCTGGTATCGCTCGCGCACTCTCTGCTCCAAAATAGCCCGCTGAGCATCGTCCCACTGAGGGCCGCTTGCACAACCGCCCGACAAGCCTAGCAACACCAGCAGGAGGCCGATAAGCAAAGGGGAAATACGATGCAATAAATTTCTTAACATATTGTTTTTAATCACTATTATTGGATACCCCTGAGATTATACGCAACTGTAAAAACAAAGCAAGTAGGCCGTACAAGCGCAGCCTCCCGCACAGTGAAGCAGCGGCCTGAAGAGACGGTTTATGTCGGCGAGCCCCATTGTGCCCCCACATGAGAGTGAGCCTACTGCAATTTGGCGGGGCCTAAAAAACCAACCCCAAGCGCAGGGGTTAGCAGCAGCGATCTGCACTTTACCCAAATCAGACGATGTGAAAAGTACCATTAATAATCAACGGATACATGCTCAACAGTGGCTGACACTAGGGCGTTTCAATCAGGTCCATGTGCCGAACCTGAGCGCGCATTTCTTCACTGACCTCGCGCAGGTCATTTTCAGACACCAATGCGCGTGGGGTAATGATGACCAACAGTTCTGTGCGACGATTTTCTTTCTTTGTGCTCCCGAACAGTGGGCCTACCAGAGGCAACTGAGACAGAAACGGAATGCCAGATTCGCCATTTGCCGCGTTTTCACGGATCAGCCCCCCGAGCACTACCGATTGACCTGACCTGACAGAGACTCGGCTCATGATGCTGCGCTCCAGGAATGTCGGCTGCCCGTTGACCCCCTGCGGACCCACGTCAGTAACAGATTGCTCAATGTCCATGGTGACTAGGCCACCGGCGTTCACCGACGGCGTCACTTTGAGCTGCACACCGGTATCCTTGTAGGTGACGGACTGGGTAATCCTGTCGTTAACGGCTAAACCCGTGCTTTGCTCGCTGATGATGGGCACCTGGTCACCGACATGGATAAACGCGGTGTTATTGTCCAAAACCATGACCGAGGGCGTCGAAATCACGTTCAACAGAGATTCTTCAGCTAAGGCACTCAGCACCGCCTTGATGTTACCCGCGGCATTGGCAACGGTATAAGAGAAGCCAGCCCCAGTCGCAGCGGCAAGAGGTCCACCCAGTGCCGACAGCAGGCCCGTGCCTTCATTGTCGCCGTTGAGTCCGTTACTGAATGTCCACTCGAGGCCATATTGGAGCGTATCGGTGAGCGTCACTTCCAGAATGCTGGCCTCGATAATGACCTGCGTGGCCACCGTGTCGAGCTGCTCTAAAGCCGTTTTAATCATGTCAAACTGCTTTCCCGTGGAATAGATCATCAGCGCATTGTTATCATCATCAGCGACCACCCGCACATCCTCCATCGCAGATGGGCCACGAGACTCGGAAAGAGCACCAATAGAGGTGATGCTGCTGCCTTGGTCGCGAGAATCATCACGTATGGATGCAAAGCCACTGCGGCCGTCGCCCATAGTCTGCATCGACATACCCGGAGCAACCCCACCACCACTATCACCATTAGAGTCCGATTCCATCGTGGTCACGACCCCTAGCTCATCCGCATACAGACCGTTCAGTAGTTCGGATATTCGGCGAGCACTCGTGTTTTGAACCGGATAAACGAAAATTCGCTTCTCAAACCTGGAGTCGGGCGCGCTGTCCAAACGCTCGATCCAGACTCCCAACGTATCCAGATAGTGGCTGCGTGGCGTCACAATGAGCAAGCTATTCAGGCGCTTGACCGGCACAATGCGGACAAGGTCTTCTTGCCCGCCGTCGTCGAGCATAACGGATAGCGCTTCTGCGACGTCTTCGACATTACTATTTTCAAGCGGAAACATACCGACAGACATACCTTGCAGTTGATCGACATCGAATGTGGTCACAATATCGAGCCACCCATCTAACTGGTCACGTGTGCCTGCGAGCATGAGTATATTGCGGCTATTGTCGACTAAAACAAAAGAGCGCTCCTCGGCGACGGGCCGGAGTATTTCAGCCATATTGGTGGCGCTGATGTATCGCAGCGGAACAATAATCGTGCTGAACCCAGCATCACCACTGGCCGGATTGGCGATCTCCGGGGAAAGCCTGCTGCCCTGTGATCCGGTCACCAGATAGCGGCCATCTGACCCCTTGATCAGCAAGGCATTATTGGCCTTGAGCAAGGATTCCAGCACCTCCAGTAATTCGCCACGCGGTATCGGGGTACGTGTGCGCAGAGTGACCTGGCCCTTAACAGGGCGATCAACGACATAATCGAGCTGCAGGATATCCCCCATGATGGCATGCATCACCTCGCTCAACGGCGCCTTCTCAAAATTTAGACTGACATCGTCACCGATAAACTTTACTGGCTCGGGCACGGCTGGCATCCGCCACTGCGCATCATTCCCGCGATAAAGGGTTGGGGCTGCTCGCTGCTCGCCGCCGGCGTTAGCGTCAGCAAGCGCCGCGGCAGAGGTAGACAGCGCTGCCGATGCATCCACAAAAGGTTTGGAAGCCGCCGGAGATGCCTCCTGCGAATCTGCACTATCAGACGTCACAGTAGTGGCCTGCTCACTGTCCATCGTGGCACAACTGGCCAACAAACAAGACACAAGCACCATTTTCAGAGTTCGAAACATAGAGAATCCCACCGGCTGGATTGTTGTAGTGTTAGTAACCGCGCCGCTCACGGCTTTTTAGCCTTATCGGCTGATATAATAATGGAGGCGGGCTGCAGCACTAGGGTTTCCTGCCGCGAACCTGAGGAAAACACGGCCTCATTGACGCCGACTGATTCCAGCGTCCATTCGTCTAATATTTCTCCGATACCCAGGCGCTGTGTTTTGCCCTTCGAAGTGGCGATAATGCCGACAGAATCGCCAGTGCCGAATAATCCGACCAATTTAAAGCCTTTGAATTGTGCGGGTTTAGGGCTCTCGGCCGCCGAAACACTCGAGGCCACAAAAGGACGTCGAGCGGCCCACAGCAATGGTCTGTCACGAATTTCGTTACTCTGTTGCGACGTTATCGTTTTGCGGGGCTGTGAGCTCGCCACTTGCAGTGAATCTGCTGCCGGCAAGACCACATCGGGCGTTGATAAAAGCGCAAGATATGCACCACCGTATACCAGCTGCAGGATCAACAGCAAACCAAGCAGTAATATAACGAATTCAATTCGACGCTCCGCTAGCAGCGGGTTCACCCTGACCCGGTACCGGTCTCTCACCGAATGCCATCGCATCATAGTATCGCTCTGAGTGCGAGCAACTGCAGGCTCACGACCACAATCTGTTCCTTGGCACCTGAGCGGCCAGACCGGAGCGGTCTCATTTCCAGAGACTCAACCAACAGCAGGGGCCTGAATTTGGCGATATCAGTCAGCGCGGCATCCACCCCAGATATATCACCCTGCACGCTAAGGTTTATATTGATATGATCAAAATGTTCTTGTTCGCGCAGCGGAAGCACTTGGCTATTGCTGACAGTGAGTCCGGCATCCGAAAAAATCTGCCTAATATCACTTTGTAATGTCGTCGACACCGACGCTGTGTCACCCGTAGCAGGATACACCAGCGTTGACACTTGCCTACTCGCCAGATTAGAAGCGTGACGAAGTTCATCTTCATGTTCAATGAGCCCATACTGACGAGCAATGCGTGGTATTAACTGATCAATGTTGGACTGGTAATCACGGTGCAAACCCCACAATCCAAATAAGGTGTTAACGTAAAATACCACTGGCAACAGCAAAGTAAGCCCGCAAATCCAAGCGCTACGACGGTGCGACCGCAGCCATATCATTGTAGTGGCGCCTCGCGAAGACGAATATTCAGGTAGAAATTCTCACCCTCAGAACCTCTAACCCGGGTAATGGCACGAGGCGCAGTGACCTCTGCGTACTCAGGCTGGCCGGCTAAACGCTGCATAATAGAGGCGGCATCCGCTGCACCACCTTGCAAATTCACATCAAGACCTTTAATGGTAAATCTTTGAATAAACTCGCCATCCTTCAGCAAATGCGTCAGGCGACTAATTTCAATGTGCGGATTTGGGTAAGCCATTGCTATTTCGTTCGCAGAGACAATCATCTCGTTGGCCAGCCCGAGAGAGGAACGCAAGCGCGCTGCATCCTGAGATTCTATCTCGGTGGTTGCTGCCATTTCTTCCACTCGCTTCAACTCCAACGCCTTAAGGCCTGCGGCGACTCCAACGATTGACGCTATCAACAGTGCCGCAACAGCCACCATCGCGGCTACTCGTAACAGACGTTTTTTATAGTTCCCCTCGCGCAGACCTTCACCAAAGCCTCGTATCACCACCATTTCACCATCGATCTGCGCCCATACCTCCTGTTGGCGGGGATCGTGAGCGTCAAACTTTGACACGAGATAAGCCATCGCAGAACTCTTTGAGGCAATCGCTAACGCGACTCCAATCTTCGACTCATCCCTGTAAGCAATGTGCCAGCCATAACTGGTGTCATCAGCCGAAAATGGGCTATGCGCGCTGCACTCCAATGCCAGTACCGCCTCAAGGTCTTCCTCTACCGCCGCCGGCAGGTCCAGCCTTTTCGATAATACTAGCGCCTCCGGCAGCAGTATCGCAGAGTATATAGTTCCCGTGGCATCGCTACGTTTTCCTGCCTGGTAGTAGACCTCACTGCGCTCACGACGCAAACAAACAACGTCATCAAAACGCTGACGGATCGGAGAGTCGTGCCCCCACAGTAGGCTGCGCCAAGCACCCAGCCAGTGTCGGCCGAGGTTGCGCATATCATAGCCAAACAGCTCCCACTTTTGGGCTGATTCAAGCATCAAAGAACCTCATTTGACCGTTCATAGACCCGCGGTGGCTCAGTGCGCACTGTCTGCCAGGGCAGCACAGACCCGACTCCAGCGCCAACCGATATCCACCTTCGGCGCAACCATGTCTGGTCGCCATACTTCACCAAAGCATCGGCCCGGTAAGACCCTGACAGCGAAAGCGTATTGCCCGGTCGCCTACCGTCAACGTTGGACCCGACCGGCATTTCAGGGCGACGAGCAAGCCCATTCAATTCTCCTGAGTTTGTTTGATCGGCAACCGGCAACATTGCTGCGAGTAACGCTTCCCAATCTGCACCAGCGTCATCGGTCTCCTGCGCCGCAACAAAATCTCTGACCGCTTCAAATATCGTCCGGTTCATCCCATCTACGCGAAGCAAATCTTCCGTCTCTCGAAACGCGCCACCTGTGGCGCGCCACTTTACCACATTCTCTGCCAGAGTATTTGCCTCTCCCTCTGGCACCTGCGCCAGCATCACAAAGAGAGAAGCCAATGCCGCCTGGGGTGCCTTATTCACGTCAAGAAGGTCTGCGGCGGGAAACAGCATGACTAAAACCTCGGAATTCCCTAAGTCATAAACCCCTGACAAAAGACTCTGCTCATCCGCAGCCGGGACTTGTGCAAGCAATCGTTCAGCTAGCATCAACTGAATCGCACCATCTGCGGCAGCCACCGCTTTAGCCCTCGCCACATGCAGCTGAGCCATCTGAGTATCCACTCTGGCATGCGATACAATGCCAGCCACCAGCAGCGACATGCCCGCGATGAACCATACGACAATAGCCAGCGCAACACCCTTCTGGCCTCCCATTGAAGTATTTAGCCGCAGAGCCTGTAATGAAATGGCTGGATTTTTGGCCGTGTGACATCCAATACAGACTTCACTGTTTAGCTCAGCCATGGCTACTGTTTTACCTGTACTATGAGGTCTGGCCAATTTCGCCCTGCCGCCTTCACGCTTAACTTCACTGCAGCAGGCCTGCTGTTATCAGTGCGCGTGTTCTCTACCCAATCCTTGCCATAGCTCTCGCGCGTCAACACTGTAAACTCTTCCAATTGGGTGATCATCACCCGTGAGGGTTTGTCCTTCCAGTCTTTCGGCGTCGTGCCGCCATTTTTTTCCTGCCAACGAAGGACTAGTTGATCATCTTCTTTTGCGACCCTGACGCTGTACGTGCCACCATAACGCTCGCCGAACAGCACCGTTGCGTCCAACTCCAAGAAACCATTGCCGCTAATAAAATAACTTTGATCCGCGGTAGAACCACCTAGTGTTAGCTTATTAGGATCGGTGCCGCTCGATGCTGACGCCAACAGGTCGCGCAAAAAAATACTGACACTACGCACCTCATCCACACGGTTTGTCATTCTTTCGATCGCGCTTTGAGTATTTGCCAACGTGCGCAGTCCGGTGACGGTGGCCATCATTACCAGTGACAGTATCGTCAGCGCGACCATGACCTCCACCAGAGTAAAACCTTCTGCGCCATCCGTTGCGCGCACCTCACGTGTCACGGCACATACCCCCCGACGACAGAGTTCAACACGACTTCGCGCCGCTTACCGCCATCACTCCAGCTCACCCCCACTTTAATTTCATGCAAAACAGGTACAGTGGAACCTCTCCCTATAGCGATAGGCACTGTCGTCACATACCAATCAAAACCTCCATCAGCTTCTCCAGTAGCATTGACGCCCGACGCAGGTACACTGCCATTATCTGCCAGCAGAGAACGGGCGAGCTCGACGCCGTAAGCGTATTTTTCATCGACGCGCACATTGCGGGTGGCACCACCCGCGGCCTGATACAAAGCGCCCAGGGCAAGGGCCAGGATAGAAATCGCCACAACCATTTCCAGCAGCGAAAAACCGGCAGATGACGTTACGCGCCTAGCGCTATTCAAACGCATACTTTTCCTGTGTGACGCGACCCACCAGCCAATCCACTGTGATTTTTACACCAGATCCGTTCGGCTGTGCTATTTCGACGTCACCACCACTAGAACCTCCCTCTGGATAGAAGCGAAAAACACCCTCACCATCCCGATTAACCTCGCGCGCAGCATGCACTACAATTCTGAAGGTCTCAGGCAGTTGCGTTGTGCGCCCATTCAGTCGCACGACATTGGTTTGGGGGTTTATCGAGACGTCTTGCGTCTTACCACTGTTAACCGCTTTATAGCGCGCCGATAACAGCGTAGTAATCACATCTCGAGTCGCCTGTCGGTACTGCATCGACTCATAAAACCGGACAGACGCAGGAATCGACGCGGCCATCACTAGGCCAACAATGGTAATGGCGACGAGCAACTCTACTATAGTGAAGCCAGAATAATTTTTTTGCCGGCTCACTGCCGCAGGCGACACTGCATTCATAACTGCGTCCGCTATAAGCGATTGACTACCCGTTGAAGAAATTCAGTTCCAGTTAACGACATCGGAATCTTCCCCCTCCCCCCCCTCAGAACCATCTTGGCCATAGCTATAAATGTCCATCTCTGCATGCTCGCCAGGGTACTTGTAATTATATTCCTGCTTCCATGGATCCAGCGGCACAGCAGACTTCAGATAAGGCCCATTCCAGCCCACGACGCCAGATGGCTTTTGCATCAACGCGTTCAGACCCTGCTCAGTAGTCGGGAAACGGCCCACATCCAATTTATACATCTCCAGAGACTGCTCCAAATCCTTGATTTGGATCGCCGTCGTTTTCGTTTTAGCGCCGCCCAGCTGATTCAATACTTGAGGTCCCACCAGACTCATAAGCAAACCCAGAATAGCCAACACAACCAGTAATTCCATCAAGGTAAAACCGCCTTGAGCTGTCAACTTGTTCCTGGCTTCGCTAAACATGCGTATTATTTCCTCTTATAAATTGAATAAAAAACGTACTGCTAGACATCAACAATGAATATGTCTACTGCTCAAACGGCAAGATCGTTGACTGACAGAATACCCATCAAAATCGCGATAATAATAACCGCTATGACAAAACCCATACCTAAGATTAACACCGGCTCCAACAATGCGAGACCACGCTTCACACCGGACTGCACGTGACTATCAAACACGGTAGCCAGCTCCAGCATCATTTGATCCAAGCTGCCCGACTCTTCACCAACACGGATCATCTGAATCACCATAGGCGTGAACATGTTGGTCTCTTCCAGCGCAACCGACATACGCTTACCTGCTTTTACGGCCGGCGGCAAAACCTCAAGCGCGTTTTTAATCACTTTATTATCCACTGTGCCAATGGCAATTGAAATGGCTTTTAAGAGTGATACTCCATTGCCGATAAGCGTGCCGGCGGTCCGCGCAAACTTAGACACCTCGAACTCGAAGATAATTCCACCCGCCAAAGGCAATTTTAACATCCTCCGGTGCAGGCTGATTTTACCCTTTTCCGTACTCGACCACTTACGCAAATATGCGGCTGCCGCCACGAGCAGCACCAAGACAATCAGGCCATAGCTTTTGATGAAATCTGCACTGCTTATGACCATTTGCGTGACCATAGGCAGGGCATCGCCCATATCATCAAACAGCGTCTCAAACTGAGGCACTACAAAACCCAGCATAATCACAATCGACAGCACCGACACTACCGCGAGAATCGCCGGGTATATCAGCGCCGAAATCACTGTATCGCGGTTTTCTTTAGCATTCTCCAGGTACTCCACTAAACGATTCAACACCTCCGCTAACTGCCCGCTGGCCTCTCCGGCACGAACCATACTGAGGTAGAACGTACCGAAGACCTGTTGATAAGGCTGCATCGCTTGGCTCAGCGCCTTACCACTCTTGACCGCTTTGAGTAAGTCATTCAGCAATTCGTTCATCTGGGGTTGAGCGGCCATATCAATCAATACCCTCAGTGCCCTGTCCAGCGGCAGGCCCGCCCGCAACAGCACCGCCAACTCGCTGGTCATCGAAAGGATGTCCTGTCGACCCGGTGGCTTTCCACTAATCTTATCACCCGCAAGCCCATCAGCAGAGGAGCCTGCTTCAAGCTTTAGCAGGGTCAAACCCTGACCACGCAACTGTCTCGACGCGAGCTCTAGACCGTCAGCATCGATGATTCCATTGCGTGATTTACCGTCCTGACCTATCGCTTTATAACTGAACTGAGGCATAAGCGCGTCTTATATCGACATGAATTCGGCTGCAGGAACCACAGCCTGTGATTCCAGCGGTGCTGCATCGGCCTCGCTCTGATCTCGCGTAACCCGCAGCACCTCCTCCATAGACGTGACGCCCTCCAATACCTTACGTAAACCGTCTTCATAGAGAGTCGTCATACCCTGCTCCCTCGCTGCAGCATGCAATACGGTCGCGTCAGCCCCACTCATTATGGCCCCGTGCATTGCGTCATCGAGCACAAACAGCTCATGAATACCGGTACGTCCCGAGTAACCCGTTTTCATACAGGATTCACAGCCAACGGCCTGATAGACGGTACAATTGTTCCCCGTGACATAGGGACGCAGACCGGTCTGGTCGATAGACGCGTTATCGAGTTCTACCGGCTCCTTGCACTCTTCACACAGCGAACGTACCAACCGCTGAGCCAGCACTCCGTTAACGGATGACGTAATTAAGTAGCGTTCAACACCCATATCCTCAAGGCGTGTAATAGCACTGGCCGCCGTATTAGTGTGCAAAGTAGACAGCACCATGTGTCCCGTAAGGGCGGACTGCACGCCAATTTTTGCGGTCTCTGTATCACGCATCTCACCGATCATAATAATGTCTGGATCCTGTCGCAGGATGGCACGCAGCGCCCGCGAAAAATCCAGCTCAATCTGCGACTGCACCTGAATCTGATTGACTCCCTGCAACTGGTATTCCACCGGATCTTCTACTGTAATAATTTTTAACGACTCTGAATCGAGAGATGCCAGAGAGGCGTAGAGGGTGGTTGTTTTGCCAGAGCCGGTAGGCCCCGTAACCAACAAGACGCCATGTGGCCGAGCCAGCAAGTCACTGTAGCGTCGCAAGTTATGATCACTAAACCCCATAACGGACAGGCGCAACTTGATACTCTCCCTATCCAACACCCGCATCACGATACTTTCACCGTGTACCGTAGGAATAGTGGAAACCCGCAGATCTAGCTCATGCCCTTTCACCCTGGTCATGATGCGACCATCCTGAGGCAAGCGCCGCTCAGCGATGTTCATCTGGGACAGCAACTTGATGCGCGAGGCAATGGCGGCCGCCAGATTTCCTGCTGGCGGATCAGGGTAATGCTGCAATACACCATCAACGCGGTAGCGTAAATGCAAGCCATCTTCGAACGGCTCAATATGGATATCCGACGCCTTCATATCCAGCGCACGGTGGATAATCTGGTTCACCAAGCGAATAACCGGCGCTTCACTGGCCAGGTCTTTCAGATGCTCAATAAAATCGTCATCGCTCTGACCACTAAAGTGATCATCGAGTGACTCTTCCTGATCGTCCTCGCGCTTGACGTAGTTCTGCAAGGCCTTGCTGATGTCGCTCTCAAGGCCAAGCGCCATAAACACGGTGTTGTCCAACGCCATAGCAAGCGCTTTGTCCAAAAAAGGGTCCTGGGGTACAGATGCCGCAAACGTAATACCAGCATCAGTCACCGCCACCGGCACAACATTGTTGCTAAGCAGGAAGTCTTGCGCAAGGTTTGCCAGAGGGATGGGTTCTTGCGGAAAGTCCGCCGAAGCCAACAAGGGAATATCGAGCTGCTGACTCAAGGCAACCGCCACATCCTGATCCGAAACCAGCCCCAGCTTTACCAGAACCTGGCCAAATAAATCGCCCATTTCTATCTGGGCGAGCAGGGTTCTCTCGACATCACGCTCGGAGAGCTTGCCTTGCTCTATCAGCAGTTCTCCCAGTTTTTTCATAAACCACTCAATCTCAGGCGAATATATAGAGAAGATTACTGCCGAAGACAGCGGCGCACGCAACATTTCGACTGCGCAAGTGTAGCACAACTCGTCTCGGTGTATGTGTCAGGGAATCTAAAGACAACCTAGGACATGTGACCGAGAGCGTATCGAATCAGGCAACCTCGAACAGCCCGGCAGCCCCCATGCCACCCCCGATACACATGGTGACCACAACATACTTCGCACCTCGACGCTTGCCCTCCAGCAGCGCGTGACCCACCATCCGCGCGCCACTCATACCAAACGGATGGCCAATAGAAATGGAACCCCCGTTAATATTTAACTTGTCGTTGTCGATCCCTAAATAGTCGCGACTATAGATCACCTGGCAAGCGAACGCTTCATTCAATTCCCATAGATCAATGTCGTTGACGCTAAGTCCGTGACGCTGCAGCAGTTTGGGTACCGCAAACACCGGACCAATCCCCATCTCGTCCGACTTACATCCAGCGACTGCAACACCGCGATAAATCCCCAGCGGCGCCAGGCCTTTCTGTGAAGCCAGCTTGGCATCCATCACCACACAAGCGGAGGCGCCGTCTGAGAGCTGCGAAGAGTTACCCGCCGTAATGAACCGTCCCTCTTTTACCCACTGGCCATCCTTGAATACAGGCTCCAGAGCGGTGAGACTTTCCAGTGTAGTGCCAGGACGATTACAGTCATCTCTACCTACCACCGCCGCCTGATAGCTGGTCTCTCTTGTTTCCTTATTGAACATAGCCATCGTGGTGTTCATTGACACGATCTCATCATCAAACAGACCCGCGTTCTGCGCAGCAGCCGTGCGCTGCTGACTTTGCAAAGCGTAGATATCCTGATCTTCACGACTGATATGATAGCGTTCGGACACCACTTCAGCAGTCTCCAGCATTGGCATATATGCGCTAGGATCCAAGGCGTTGACTGCCTGTGACACATTTCTATACGCATTCTTATGCTTAGTTTGCACCAGTGATATAGACTCGACGCCACCGGCAACAGCAATATCATACTCATTGCACATAATGCTCTTGGCCGCGGCGGCGATCGACATTAGGCCAGAGGAACACTGACGCTCAATCGCCATGCCGGCAACCGAATCGGGGAGGCCTCCCGCGATGCCGCTAAGACGTCCGATATTATAGCTCTGGGTGCCCTGTTGGGCCGCCGCACCAAAAATGCAATCGTCCACCTCTGCCGGGTCAATGCCGGCTCTCTCGACGGCCGCACGAACCACATGGCCGCCCATGGCAGGCGCCTCGGTATCATTGAAACCACCACGGAATGATTTGGCCAGACCGGTTCTTGCGGTGGACACTATGACGGCTTCTCTCATATCGACTCTCCTGACCCTGCATTCACTCTTCTATCGAATTTCTTCAACCACGCACTCATCAGCCACGCTGACTTGACACCGGCACAATCTCCCCGGTCATATAGCTCGAATAGTCCGACGCTAAAAACATCATCACATTGGCGACCTCCCATGCCTCCGCAGCACGCCCATAGGCTTCTTTAGCCTCAAGCTCAGCCAGTAATTCTTCCGAAGCAGACTTGCGTAACATTGGGTGCAGCACAATGGACGGCGCAACGGCATTGATGCGCACATTAAACTCAGCAGCCTCCAATGCAGCACAACGGGTCAATGCCATCACTCCGGCCTTGGCAGCGGCATAGTGCGACTGCTCTTTTTGTGCACGCCAGCCCAGCACAGAGGCATTATTGACAATGACACCGCCTTGCCCGCGGGCTTTCATAACCTTCATCATATAGCGCGTCATACGCATGGTACCGTTGAGTGTCACATCAATGACCCGGTTCCACTCATCATCTTCCATTTCTATCAATAATTTTGAGCTACCCAGACCCGCATTGTTAATCAGGATATCGACGCCGCCCATCTTTTCTTCAGCGAAATCCACCAGCGAGCGCACATCTTCTTCCACAGCCACGTTGCCCATCTTGCCGTAGACTTCGGCAAGACCGGACTCTTGCTTGAGCTTTTCAACCGCTGCCGCCAGACGCCCTTCATGAATATCACTGAGCACAATGGCGCGAGCGCCCTCTTCTGCAGCCTTGGTGGCAGCAGAAAAGCCGATTCCAGCACCCGCTGCAGCCGTTATCAGGACGGATTTTCCCTTGATGAGGTCATGACCCTGTACGTATTCAGGTGATTTCAAATTCATAATGAGTCCTTTTAACCGGTTACTTGACCGCGCCTTTGGGTTCTT
Source organism: Halioglobus sp. Uisw_031 (assembly GCF_047729875.1). Classification (NCBI taxonomy): domain Bacteria; kingdom Pseudomonadati; phylum Pseudomonadota; class Gammaproteobacteria; order Cellvibrionales; family Halieaceae; genus Halioglobus; species Halioglobus sp. Uisw_031. The sequence continues at coordinate 3,008,424 of NZ_CP159826.1, forward strand.
TGGGCATACCCAAACCCCGCTCGGCAATGATGTTACGTTGAATCTGATTAGTGCCACCATAGATTGTGTCAGCGCGGACGAACAGATACATGGACTGTAAGCGACTTAAGCCGTAAGGCGCGTCCTCAAGAATCTCACACTCAGGACCCAGTACATCCATTGCCAGCTCGCCCAGGCTGCGGTGCCAGGTGGACCAGAATAACTTGTAGATAAGGGCTTCTTTTTGCAGCCCACCGTCGCTGCCACTTTGGCCAGATAAAATACGCATGGAGTTATAGCGCATAATTTTTAGCTCTGCATGCGTCTGCGCAATACGCTGGCGAATAGCCGGGTCCTGTGCGGCGCCGTTGCTTTTGGCGACACTAATAACCTCATCCAATTCATTTTGAAACTGCATCTGCTGGCCAAGAGTTGACACCCCCCGTTCAAAACCGAGCAGGCCCATAGCCACTTTCCAGCCCTCGCCAGGTGCGCCGACAATATCATCTGCTTCACACTGCGCCTCATCGAAGAACACTTCATTGAATTCTGAAGTACCCGTTATTTGCTCTATCGGGCGCACCTCAATACCGGGCTGATCCATCTTTATCAGGAAAAATCCCAGGCCTTTGTGTGCCACAGAATTAAGGTCGGTACGAGCGATAACAAAACAATAGTCAGATTCATGGGCTAGAGAGGTCCAGACCTTTTGCCCATTAATAATCCACTTATTATGTTCTTCATCAAAACGCGCCTTGGTCTTGACGTTAGCCAAATCCGATCCTGCACTGGGCTCAGAATAACCCTGACACCATAGTTCAGTGCCAGCAACGATGCCGGGCAGATACTTCTTTTTCTGCTCCTGCGTACCGAAGGCGATAATGGTAGGGCCAGCCAGACCTTCGCCAATATGTCCCACGCGTCCCGGAGCGCCCGCCCGCGCGTATTCTTCAAAAAAGATCACCTGTTGTTCAATCGAGCAGCCGCGACCACCGTATTCCTGTGACCAACCCACGCAGGTCCAGCCACCCTCAGCCAGTTTCTGCTCCCACACTTTCCGCTCTTCGGGAAACATGTGCTCATCGCCCGGCCCACCGCGAAAGCGCAGCTTCTCAAATTCACCGGTCAGATTGACCTGTAACCAACTGGCAATCTCCTGACGAAACTGCTCGTCTTCGGGACTAAAACTTAATTTCACGATTCCTCTCCCTCATCCAGAAGCATACGGGCCAAACGTTCACGATGAAAAACACCGTTGCCCAGAAAATGCTCAGAGGATTTTGCACGTTTCAAATATAGATGGACGTCGTATTCCCAGGTAAAACCCACGCCTCCAAACAATTGCAGGGCGTCACCAGCGACTGCGAAATAGGCATCGGAACAATAAGACTTGGCGACACTGGCCGCCTCACTGAGCTCCGCTGAGAGTGGGCCGCCCTCCAGCGCTTCTTGGGCGACGCACGCTGCATAATAAATCGCGGAGCGCGCCACCTCAGTTTGCAGCATCATATCGGCGGCCTTGTGCTTCACCGCCTGGTAACTGGCAATAGTGCGATTGAATTGCACCCGCTCACTGGTGTAGGCCACGGTCATATCCAATAGTTGCTGGCAGCCGCCTACCTGCTCCGCCGCCAGTGCGATGGTCGCAAGGTCAATAACCTTAGACAGAGACGTCCAACCTTGGCCCGACTCGCCCATTAAGGCATCTGCCGTGAGACTCACACTTTTCAGTTGCACGGCCGCCTGTTTGCGCGCCTGATCCATAGTCGGCAACCACTGTCGACTGACGCCACTGGTGACTGCCGGCAGCAAAAACAAGCTGATGCCCTCTTCGCCAGTCGTACCCTCGGCCCGGGCCGCTACAATCAGAAGATCAGCAGTGTGTCCATCAATGACGTAGCGGTAATCGCCGTTGAGCACATAGCCATCACCCGCGTGTCGCCAAGTAGCCGTAATGGATTCTGAGTCCCAACGACTTGAGCCGCCATTAAACGCCAGTGTGGCGGTCAACGTGCCTTCGCACAATTGCGCTAGCCAATGCGCCTGTTGCGCCTCACTGCCCGCTACTCGCAACGTATTCCCTGCCAGACAAACGGTGGCAAAAAATGGCGAGCAGAGTAGGGAGCGGCCCATCTGTTCCATCATGGCGACCAGCTCAACATACCCTAGGCCCATCCCTCCATACGCCTCAGGAATATGAATTGCCTGCCAGTACATTTCACTGCAGATACGACTCCATAGTTTCGGCTCGTAACCCTGCTCAGTGCCCATTGCGCGACGCACGGCCGCACTGTCGGACACCTCAGCGAGAAATGCCGCTGCTGTGTCGCGGATCATTTCCTGTTCTTCTGTAAATGCGAAATCCATAATTTCTCCGATCAACTCCTGACCTTAGGTGCCCCAGACTTTCTGAGCCGGCACTTCCTCTGCCAATAATGCCTTCATCGCTGCACCAATTTCGGCGGGTGCCCAGGCCGCACCGCTATCAACACCGGCTGTCGTACGCCAGCCGTCGCAGATGCAAATACGACCGCCCTCGGCTTCAAATACCCGCCCGGTAACAGACTCAGCCTCGGCACTGGCCAGCCACGCCAGCAGGTTAGAGACGTTTTCAGGCGCGAAATGGTCAAAGCTGCCATCCTCTGGCTTGGCCATACGCTCGGCCATCTCCGGCACAGCGCTGGTCATGCCCGTTCGAGCAGAGGGTGCCACTGCATTGGCAGTGATGTTGTAACGGCCAAGTTCTGCAGCTTGATTGAGTGTCAATGCAGCGATCCCCGCCTTAGCAGCGGCATAGTTTGATTGCCCGATGGAGCCCTGCAAGCCTGCACCAGACGTGGTGTTAATAATACGCGCATCGACCGGCTTGCCTTCCTTTGACCGGCCACGCCAATAGTGCACAGCATGAGAGCTGATGCAAAAATGGCCTTTGAGGTGCACTGCCATAATGGTGTCCCACTCTTGCTCGGTCATCGAAGCGAACATGCGGTCACGATTGACGCCGGCGTTATTCAACACGATGTGAAGATCACCATAACTCTCGAGGGCCTGCTTAATCGCGTTGAGGCTATCGTCATAATTTGTGATGTCGCTACTGTTAACAACGGCTTTGCCGCCAGCGGCGATGATTTCGTCCACCACTGACTGGGCAGCCTCCGTATTGATATCGTTCACCACAACGGCGCAGCCTTCGGATGCAAATACCTTTGCGTGCGCCGCACCCAGACCGCCACCAGCGCCGGTGATAATGGCTACCCGGCCTTGTAGAATTCCACTCATCTTTAATATCCTTTATTTACGTCTTGTTGCATCGTGTTATAAAACCGGGTCACGTAGTGCCGTGACCCTACAATCGCTCCAGAATAGTGACGTTAGCCTGACCGCCGCCCTCACACATAGTCTGCAAGCCGTACTTACCGCCCGTGCGCTCCAATTCATGCAGCAATGTCGTCATCAACTTAGTCCCGGAGGCGCCTAGCGGATGTCCCAGTGCTATCGCACCACCGTTCACGTTTGTCTTCTCCATCGGATAACCCATCTCAATCAGCCACGCCATCGGCACCGATGCAAACGCTTCGTTAATTTCTACCAGATCAATGTCCGACAGCTTTATACCGGATTTTTTTATCGCATACTCAGTGGCAGGAATGGGAGCGGTGAGCATCCAGATGGGATCCGCTGCACGTACACTCATGTGCACGATGCGCGCGCGGGGTGTGAGGTTATAACGCTTCAATGCCGCTTCTGATACCACCAGCACCGCCGAGGATCCATCACAGGTCTGACTGGACACCGCTGCCGTGATCGTACCGCCTTCCATCAAGGGTTCCAGTTCCGCCATTTTCTCCATGGAGGTATTGCGCGGAGTCTCATCCATAGCAACACCATTGAGCGGTGCAATTTCACGATCGAAACGGCCTTCCGCAATCGCAGCAAGCGCCAACGTGTGCGAGCGAAGTGCAAACTCTTCCATTTGCTCGCGTGATATCTTCCACTTGTCTGCAATCATTTGTGCTGAGACAAACTGCGAGGGAGGAATGCTCCCGTAGCGCGCAACCCAACCCTGACTCCCTGAAAAGGGATCGCTGAATCCCATAGGCTGCGCCGCGATCATGGCGGACGATATTGGAATCTGTGTCATGGTCTGAACCCCGCCAGCGACGACCACATCATTCACCCCGGCCATAATAGCCTGCGCGGCAAAATGCACCGCCTGTTGTGAAGAACCACACTGGCGATCAATCGTTGTGCCCGGTACCACATCGGAAAGACCCGCGGCCAGCCAAGCGGTGCGAGCAATATCGCCCGCTAAGGGCCCGATAGTATCGACGCAGCCGAACATGACGTCGTCGTACTCATCGTCAGGAATACCATTACGATCGACCAGCGTTTTCAGTACGTGGGCGCCGAGATCAGCACCATGCACATCACTCAGGCCTCCTTTACGGCGGCCTGTTGGTGATCTTACTGCGTCTACTATGTATGCATCTGCCATGTTCATACCCTTCATTTTCAAACGAAAGTGGCGCCAGCACCCAGCACCGCGTCTGTGGCGAAAATACGTTCACCAATCCGTCTTTTGTGAAAGCCCGCGTCACCCCACGTATTGGCGAGTGCCCATGCTTTCTTCATAAAAATATGCAGATCCACTTCCCAGGTGTAACCCATGGCACCGTGGACCTGCACACTGTTTTTGGCTGCCAGATTAGCGGCCTCACACGCGACCAGCTTGGCGTGAGACACGGCATGGGCCGCTACCTCCTGACCCATTGCTACCGCATAAGCTGCGCGATGCGTCGGTGCTTTGGCGTATTCAAGCCGCACGGCGACATTGGCCATATGGTGCTTTACTGCCTGGAAACTTCCGATAGGTTTGCCAAACTGCTGCCGCTCACTGGTGTATTGCACCGAAAGGTCGATCATTCGCTGCGCCAGCCCCAATACCTGAGCAGCACAGCCCAGCGCACCGCGATTGAACGTGCTCGCAATGAGCGTTGCAGCCTGCTCGCCGCTAGCAACCACGGTGGCACCGGTGAGTAGCTCCACGGTGAACAGCTTTCGCGAGGGGTCGACGGATTCGTTGTAACGCAGACTGACCTGATCGGGCGTCGCGGCATAGAGTGTATCGCCCTGCTGAATCAACAGCAGGTCTGCCACATGTGCGTCCTCCACTAACAGATTTTGCTCCAGACCGACAATGACCTTCGCCTCGCCACTGGCCACCTTGGGCAACCACTGCGCGGCCAATTCACCGCCAATGTCATTCAGTAACGGCACAGCAACCATCACGGTATGCACCAATGGTTCAGGCAGTGCCACGTAGCCGCACTCCTGTGCTAGCAGTACAAAGTCTAACGCCGTCATACCAAGGCCGCCGTGCACTTCCGGCACGGTCATGCCGGTCAAACCCAATTCCGCGAGTTGATTCCACAATGCCTCTTCGCGGCCACTGTCAGTCTCCCAACTGGCACGGATACGTTCGGCTGTTACTTCGTTGACCAGAAAATCCCGCACGGACTCCTGAAACAGCAATTGGTCTTCAGAAAATGTAAAATCCATAAATTACCTCGGCATTCCCAGCATTCTTTCGGCGATAATATTGCGCTGCACTTCGTTGGTTCCAGCGTAAATTGGCCCAGACTGTGAGAACAACCAACCGTCCAGCCATGTGCCTACACCGTGCGCATCTGGCGCATGAGGAAGCAATTCTGCCCGCGCACCCAGAATACTCATCGCGGTGGCGTGCATATTTTGATCCAACTCAGACCAGAAAATTTTGTTAGTGGAAGACTCCGCTCCGATCTTGCCGCCCTTATTCAAACGGCAAGCGGTCTGATAGGTCGCAAGGCAGTAGCTCTCTGCATCAAGGTATGCGCCAAGCACCGCATCTTTTACTGCAGGATCACAATCTGCTGACGCGCGATTAGCGCTATATAACTCGACCAGACGACGCGCGGTTTCCTGAAAGCGCGCTGGCGAGCGCAACATCAGGCCGCGTTCGAAGCCTGCTGTTGCCATAGCAACACTCCAGCCCGCACCTTCATCACCAAGGCGATTCTCAACGCCAACTTCAACATTGTCGAAAAATATTTCCGCAAATCCAGGCAGTCCGTCAAGCTGTGGAATCGGACGCACTGTAATGCCAGGGCTGTTCAGCGGCACCAAAATAAAGGTAAGACCGCGATGACGCTCAGACTCTGGGTCGGTGCGAAACATACCGAAACACCAGTCTGCCCAAACGGCACGAGTAGACCAGGTCTTCTGGCCGTTAATAATGTACTTGTCTCCCTCTAGCGTCGCGGTAGTGCGTATTGCCGCCATGTCGGAACCGGCATTAGGCTCCGACCAGGCTTGCGCCCACACCTCCTCGCCGGTGGCCATTTTTGGCAGGATGCGCGCTTTCTGCTCTTCGGTGCCGTACTCCATCAGCGTGGGGCCAAGCAAGAAGATGCCGTTTTGATTGACGCGCAGCGGCGCCCGAATTTTGTAATATTCTTCTTCGAAGATAAGCCACTCAATCAAATCGCAGCCTCGGCCGCCCAGTACCTGCGGCCATGTCACCATACCCCAACGGCCTTTATTCAGCGTTTCTTCCCACGCTCTGTGCTGAATGAAACCCTCCTCAGTATCAAAACTCTGCAGCGACTCAAGCGGGGCGTTGGCCGCGAGCCAGCTGCGCACCTCCTCACGGAAGGCCTGCTGTTGTTCTGTAAATGCAAGATCCATTGTCTAATCCTTCGTCTAGTCCTTAAACGTCACGTCACGTTTTTGTACAAAAGCATCGCGCGACTCCTGAGAGTCATCCATGGTGTAGGCTTCCAACGTAAAGCCCTGTTCCCAGCGATATTTATCCTCGAGATTACCGTCCTCAATGCCGGTGAGTGCCTCCTTAGCCAGTTTCACCATTGCGGGAGATTTCGCTGCAATCTTAGCGGCAATATCGCGCGCACTAGGCAACAGTTCCGCCAACGGCACGACTTTCTCCACAGCGCCTAGTCGATAGGCCTCCTGCGCGTCAATAAACTCTCCGGTAAAGTACATGTAACGTACTTTTTGCACCGGGAACATACGCTGCAGATGCGCGCCTCCGCCCATGGCTCCGCGATCAATCTCCGGAACACCGAAGCGCGCGCAGTCAGAGCAGATAATAATGTCTGCGGCTCCGGCCATACCAATACCCCCGCCGAGCACAAAACTGTGCAGCGCGATAATCACCGGCTTGGGGTTGCGATGGATAGCACGAAAGGTTTCGTAGTTGCCCTTGTTCACATCCACTATTCTCGAGGGATGTGCAGCCAGCTCCTTGATATCCACACCGGCACAAAAGCCTTTGCCTGCAGCACCAATGATAATCACGCGGACATCATCATTGACGCCTAGCGCATCCATCTGAGCCGCTATAGAGAACCAGCCTGCACTGTCAAAAGCATTAACGGGCGGATGATCGAGGATCATCTCCGCGATACCGTTTTCAATGTTCACCTTAAAGGGCTTGGACATAACACTACTCCTGAGAACTTTCAGTCACACGAAGCGACAAAAGGGTAAGGCGTTGCTCGGCCTCAGTAACAATCGAATTCACCAGTTGTTCGCAGCTCAACAGCTCGTCGATCACTCCCGCCACCTGACCGGAGGGCAGCACACCCAATGCCGGCTCGCCGTCAACCATCGCCTTTTGGATAATCATCGGTGCGTTGGCAGACATAATCGCCTGAGCGGCCGTCATGTCATCATCCTTGCCCATTGCAATAGCAGACTGCAACAGACTAAAAAAAGTGGCGCCGGTGTGTTTGCGAAATGCAAGCCCGTTACGCATCGCAATAATCAGCTTGCGCAGGGTGCTGGCCTTCTCCAACTCGGTAAGCAACTCGTTCATAATCATACGCTGTGGTATGCCGTCCATCGCTTTAGAGACAATAACGTTGCCAGGATTTTTACAGTCGACATACCGCTGCAGCGTCTCTCGCGGCACAGGACTTTCATCTGTCATTAAAAAGCGTGTGCCCATCGCAATACCGTCCGCGCCCCACGACAGTGCCGCCAACAGGCCACGACCGTCCTTGAATCCGCCCGCCCCTACCACAGGTACTTTTCCTCCAACGGCATCAACGACCTGTGACAGCAGCAGCGTGGTTGGGATCGGGCCCGTATGGCCGCCCCCTTCTCCACCTTGAACAGTGATCGCGTCAGCGCCCAGTTCTACCGCCTTAATAGCATGCTTTGCCAGGCCCACAGTAGGCATACAAACCACGCCTGCATCCTTCAGCTTATGAATCAGTTCGGGGCCAGGGGAACGAGAATAACTGACCGCTCGCACGCCGTGGCGAATCACCATATCAACAATATCTAACGCATTAGGCTGATACATATGAAAATTGACACCGAAAGGCTTGTCCGTGAGTTCCTTCACTCGCAGAATATCCCGCTCCATTTCGTCGGCAGGGATAGTTGCCCCAGCCAAGAAACCGAAAGCGCCGGCGTTGCAGCTCCCTGCCACCAGTTTCGGATCGGCCACCCAGCCCATCGCGGTTTGAACAATGGGATAACGACAGCCCAAAAGTGTGGTTAAGCGCGTCTCAAACATGCCTGTTGCCTCGTGTCAGGAACGGTTTCCCGGGGGATTGTCTAGTATCTGATGTGCCCGCTGGTTATGCGGGTCCAGAGCCATAATGATATCCAGCTGCTCCTGCGTCGGCGCCTCAGTCGTTAGCACTTCTGCGGGAATGTGTACTGGATAACCGGTATTGTGTTGCACCTCTTCTACGGTGACACCAGGGTGCAATGACACCAATTGGATCTGATGATCCGGACCACCAAAGTCCATCACACACAAGTTGGTAATCACCAACCGGATATCAATATCGTCCAGGCTGTGCCCCTTGGGAAGCCGCGCTGGGTTATAGCCAACGGACGATACAAAGTCGCACTCTCCTTCTTTGAACACACGGGTATTGTGTCCGGGTATAAAAAAACTGTTCGGGTGAGAGATTGAGTTTCCCGGAAAACCTCGAGCACCCAGCATCATGGTCTTCGGCTTATCATAACTACCGCCTAACGCGGAAGTGTTGGATTGACCAAACTTGTCAATCTGGGTCGGGCCGAGCATGGCGTGCCGCTTGCGGCTCCACACGTTGTCGAAGATGCGCGAAAAGCCCATCCAGCTCTCGGTGGAGGGCACGAAGTCCGCCGCACGACTGCCGATCGGATTCGGTTCACTCAACATCCACGCTTCCGAGTCAGTCATCATTAGATCGGGGTTGGTGGTCTTCATGGCAAGGCTTGCCGCTAGGCGAGGAACTACACCAATGCCGGTGCCCAAAACTTCACCCTCATCGGCAAAGGACTTACTGGCGGCGACAATGCAAAGTTCGGCCAGGGTGTATTCAGCTGCTGCTGTCATTACGTCTCTCTCCTGGTTCAATTAGTACGTAGGTAATTCAATGGCGCAGATGGCGTCGAGACCACCCACATTGTTTTGGTATTCCTGTTCAGAAGCGCCGAGGTATTGTTGAATATAGTCTTTAAATCCTCCCTCACCCTTGGCAGAAGCTGCGTAAGCTTTAAAATGCGCGACATCGAATCCGTACAGCGGGCTGCAGGATGTAGGGTGAGCGCCACCGGCTATCGGTACCACACCGGTGGTCATGGACCGCTCCCAATGCACCATCCGCGCTTGCGCAGGATCATGAAAGTACTCGGACTCAACCAGTTCGTCGCAGGACACAAAGGTCTTTGTCGCGGCGCGGGCAAACCAGTCGTCCATGTAATGGTCGGGGCCGGCAATCTGACACACGCCACGCACATCCGCCTTGTCTGCATGAATCAGAGAAGCATCCAGTTTCAATGCTGGCATAGCGACCCATTCCTTATCATCATAAGGACTGTCGATCACTTTGATGTCAGGGTTTTGGGTAATAACGTCTGTACCTAGACCAACTTCAGTAGGGATAAAAGGGATACCCCAACTCGCTGCGCGCAGACCCAACAGCATCATGCCCTCGTCAATCTCCATCACCTCGATAGAGCCGGACTGGCGGGCCTGACGAAAGTATGGCTCCAGAGGGATAAAATCCAGCGAGACAAATGCGAACACAACCTTTTTCACCTTACCGGCCGCGCACAACATGCCCACATCGGCGCCGCCGTAGGAAACGATTGTCAGATCCTTGAGAGCGGAGCGCAGAATTTCGCGCACCAGCGCCATTGGCTTGCGCCGCGGACCCCAACCACCAATACCGACGGTCATGCCATCTTCGAGTTGCGCAACGACTTCTGTCGCCGTCATTTGCTTGTTCATCACGGTCTTCCTTCTCTAGCTAACGATCCGCGCCATGCGGTAGTCGTGTTTGATGAAATTAACACCGAGGGTACTGTGCGCACCGCGCACGCCTTCGACAACACTAATACGTTGATGCACAAACTCCGCCAGGTGTTCTGCGTTGCGCACCATGGTGATGGCAAGGATATCGGAGCGCCCCAGCATCACGCCGACAAACCCCAGCTCCGTGATACCCGCCAACTGCTCGGCAACAGCCTTCGTCTGTCCGCTGCGCTCGACCTCAATCCAAATGTAGGCCAGCGCGGCGTCCTTAAAACGATCAATATTGGTGACCGCTGTGATACGAATCAGCTTCTCTTCTTCCATGCGCTTCACCCTTGCGCGCACAGTACCCTCAGTCACACCGAGTTGCTCGGCGATTTCGCGATTACTCACCCTCGCATCGCGCGACAATCGCTCGACGATAGCGAGGTCTGCTTCGTCAAGTTTATGCCGCATGGAAAGGCACCCAGTCGGGTTGATTCTTCAGCACATCCAGCGCCAGCGCAGGCGTAAGGCGTCGCACGCCTGGAATAGCGCCCAACTTGTCGGTGATCAATTCGTTCAAGGCAGCCTGATCCCTGGACACCACAAGAATTTCAATATCCTGCGCACCCACAACCACGTTGACAGAAAACACTTCTGGGATAGCGGCCATCTCTCGCGCCACGACTTCCGGCGAACGCCCTTCAACCTGCACACCGATGGCCAGCAACATGCCATAACCCGCCGCTTCAATGTCAGTCACCGCCACCACTCGCATGGTGTTGGATTCTTCCATGCGACGTACTCGCGCTCGCACCGTATTTTCCGCTATATCCAGTTCGCGCGCGATAGCACGATAGGCCATGCGCCCATCCTGGCGCAGCAGTTGAATAATCGCCTGATCCGTGTCGTCCAGGTCGATATGGCGAGAGGGCGTGTTGGCGGATAAATCGTTCACCGTTCTACCTCGGCGCTCTTTGCCAATGTCGCTTTATCCACTTTGCCGCCCGCGTTCATCGGGAGCTCGGACAGGAAGACGACTGAACGAGGCATCTTATAGTTAGCCATATGCGCACGCGACCACTCGATAACCGCAGCCTCATCCAACGGGTCGCCTGCGTCCTTCACTAGAAAAGCTTTGGCGACCTCGCCCATGCGCTCATCGGACACACCGATGACCGCCGCCCTAGCGATGCCAGGCATATCACACAGAATATTCTCGATTTCAGCGGGATAGCAGTTAAAACCCCCGACAATAAACATTTCCTTAATACGCCCGGTAATGCGGACGTAACCGTCCTCATCCATAACGCCGACATCACCCGTTTTCAGCCAACCATCACGAGTGAGCGCTTCTGCCGTTGCATCACCATTATTAAAATAATGACGCATCACGTTGAAACCACGCACCCAGATTTCTCCATCAATACCGGCAGCAACAGACTGCCCCTCTTTGTCGACGCATTGGATTTCCGTGCCATCCATCGCGCGCCCAGAGCTATGAGAAATACGCTCGGCACTATCATCGGCCCGGCAAATGGACACCACCCCGCAGGTCTCAGTCAGTCCGTAAGCTGTCACCACAACTTCAAAACCCAGCTCCTCGCGCATCTGTCGCACCAATTCGACCGGCACTGGCGCCGCACCCGTCACGGCGAGACGTAAACTGGACAAGTCATACTCTTTACGCCGCGGATGCGCGAGCAGCGACTGGTAGATAGTCGGCGGGCCAGGAATCATGGAAATTTTCTCGCGTTCGATCTGTGCCAACACTGCATCAAGATCAAAACTGAGCACCGGTATCATACGGGCACCGCGGATAATGGCCGACAACCAGCCAGCCTTGTAGCCAAAGGAGTGAAAGAACGGATTGATAATCAGGTAATTGTCATCGCTGCATAGACCAACAGTCGCACTCCAATTCTCGAAGGTACGAATATTCTGGCCGTGCCCAGTCACCACACCCTTAGGGTTACCGGTGGTACCAGAGGTGAACAGAATGTCTAGGGTATCATCGGGAGTCAGGGCGGACGCTCTGAGTGCGACCTCTTTCGCCGGCACAGACTCCCCTGCAGCGAGAAAATCTTCCCACGACTCACACGCCTCCGCCTCACCACTGAACAGCACCGTGCGTTCGAGTCCAGGGAGTGGCTGGTCAGCCAGCATGTCGGGGTAGCGCATCCCAAGAAAATCACCCACAGTAAACAGCATCTTCGCCCCACTGGAACGAATGATGTAGGCTCCCTCAGAACCCTTATAGCGCGTATTCAAGGGGACCAGCACACCACCGATGCTCTGCGCGCCGATGGCCGCGATAATCCACTGATAGATATTAGGGGCCCAAATCGCAATGCGCTCTCCTTTCTCAAGCCCTGCGGCGATGAAGGCCCGCGCCGCACTGATCCGAGCTGCATCCAGTTGCTCGTAGGTCAGATGCACCTCGCCATCGATGATGGCAATGCGTGACCCATACGCAGCCGCGGCGTCTACGACGACCTGCGGCAGGGTGCGCGCTGTGTACTGCTGATCCGGATTAGGCAAAGGATTACTCGCAATTCATTCTGACGGCAATATGTATATTAATCAGTATTCAGGGAGTTTTAAAGGATTATTCGTAGAATTTTCACAGTTATATTACGAATATATAGCAGCAGTAGCCTGTAATCTGTTCGCTGTCTTCAAGCTTCAGTGCCCGGAAACACGTAATCTTTGAACATCTGCCGCAACTTGACCTTCTGTACTTTACCGGTAGCCGTATGTGGCAGTTCGTCAATAAACTCTACTGCATCCGGCGTCCACCACTTGGCGATCTTACCGTCAAACCACGCCAGCATTTCCTCAGCGGTGAGGTCCTGCGACTCAGATCCACGCACCACAAGCAACAAGGGGCGCTCGCTCCACTTGGGATGAAAATGTCCGATGACTGCGGCTTCTGCCACTTTGGGGTGATCCGTTGCCGCGTTCTCCACTTCGATGGAAGAAATCCACTCACCGCCCGACTTGATGACGTCCTTGATGCGATCAGTGATGGCCATGTAACCCTGGGAATCAATGGTGGCCACATCGCCGGTCTCGAACCAGCCTTCGTGCGCATGAGCATCAGATCCTTCCAATTTAAAATAACTGGAGCACACCCAGGGGCCCCTGACCAGAAGCGAGCCGAAAGCCACACCGTCCCAAGGCAAGTCGTGGCCCTCATCATCCACAATTTTCATCTCTACGCCGAAAATTTGCCGGCCCGCCTTGAGGCGCACTTTGGCGAACGCCTGCTCACCAAAACCTTCTCTGGAACCCATGCTAGCGTTGACCGTACCCAACGGGCTCATCTCTGTCATACCCCAACCGACCCGCACCTCTACACCGTAGTGATCAAAATCCTCCATGATGGATAACGGGCAGGCCGCACCGCCCACAATAATTTGCCGCAGCGAAGCAACGTCGTCACCGGAGGCCTTGAGATGCGCGAGCATGCCTAACCATACGGTAGGGACACCCGCCGACAGCGTGACACCCTCTTCGTTAATCAGGGTGGCCATAAATTGACCATCACCCATCCTGTTGCCGGGCAACACCAGCTTGGCGCCGGCCATGGGACACGAATAGGGATTACCCCACGCGTTGACGTGAAACATGGGCACGATTGGCATCACGACATCACGCTGAGAAATACCCAATGCGTCCGGCATCATGGCGGCGTAAGCGTGCAATATCGTTGACCGGTGGGAATACAATACGCCCTTCGGGTTACCGGTTGTGCCCGAGGTGTAGCACAGGGCACAGGCAGCGTTCTCGTCCAGCGGCGCCCATTGAAAGGCTTCATTGCCGGCCACAACCAGTGTTTCATAACAAATAACATTAGGCAGACGGGTTTCGGGCATATCCTCTTCGCTCGTCATTATCACCCACCCCTGCACTGTGGGACACTGATCAACCAGACTTTCCGCCAGCGACACAAAGTCCGGATCGATGCAAACATAGCGATCTTCTGCGTGATTGATAATGTAGGCAAGCTGCTCGGGGAAAAGGCGCGGGTTAATCGTATGGCAGACATAGCCACTACAAGCAGCGGCATAGTAAATCTCGAAATGCCGATAATCATTCCAAGCCAGTGTGGCAATGCGGTCGCCCTGTTCCAGCCCCCAAAGGGCCATGCTATCTGACAGCTTGCGTGTGCGCGCAAAGGCCTCTCGATACGTATAACGATGTCGTGGCTTGTCGCCCATTACCGAGACGATCTCAACGTCGCCGTTAATACGCTCCGCATGCTCCACGATGGAGGCGATAGACAACTGCATGTTCATCATCAATCCGTTCATCACTCACTTCCTCTTATTGATTTTTCGTCATGGGCCTATTCGATGGCAGGCTAACGATCACACTGGCGACCCACTGGGGGGACCGCGCAGCGCGATTGTCAAACGTCCAGTATTTCCCATGAATCATCGGGCGCATGTTGCCGCGCTCGATTTTCCTCGCGCAATTTAATCAGGTGAGCACTGAGTGAGAGCTGTGCCATCTTGTGTAGACTGGTGTCGACATCGTCGTAGACGACCTTTACCAGCTCGTCTAGCGGCACACGCCCAGTCTTGCGCAAACCGTCGATAACTTTTTGTTCGCGCATCAAGCGGTGATTCACCAACCAATCCACCGTCGCTTTCGGCTCAGGCATCACATCACCGTGGCCGGGAGCGATGAATTGCAGCGGATAATCCAGCAACCGTTGCAGCGATTCGATATAGGCCTTCATGTTACCGCTCGGTGGAATAATCACCACCGTCGATCCATTCATAATGTGATCGCCGGCAAACATCATCCCCTCCTCTTCCAAGAAGAAACAATAATGATTTCCCACATGGCCTGGTGTGTGGACTGCGCGCAACGTAAATTCTTTTGTCGACAGCACATAATCGTGCTGTAGCTCCAAGGTTGGGGTGAACGTCGTGTCCTGAAACATATCATCCGGTGGAGACGCGCCAATCACTTGTGCGCCTGTAGCCTCCGCTACTGCCTTCCAGGCAGGAGAATGATCGGGATGGGTATGGGTACAAACGATCCAGCGAATACGGTCACCGGCGGTGTCCAATATGGCATCGATATGCTCGGGCAGAGCAGGGCCCGGATCCAGCACCGCCACCTCATCATCACCCAACAGATACGTGTTGGTGCCTGGCCCTGTCATCACGCCCGCATTGGGTGCGACGAGTCGCCTAACCCTGCCGTTAAGCCGAAAAGGAACTCCGTGTTCAAACATAGACTCAGACCATATTATTGATAGGGACTTCGGGATTCACATCGGCGGCGTAATCCACACCGTCTACTTCAAAGCCGAACAACTGCAGGAACTCTCGCTTGTAACCCTCAAAATCCGACAACTGACGCAGGGTTTCAGTATTGACCCCCTGCCACAGCTTGGCCACCGCATCTTGTATCGCCGGATCCAGCTCTTGGCCGTCGGCGCGCAACCGTCCCTCCTCATCCAGATAGGGTTGGGTACTATAGAGTGAATCGCGAAACAGGCCGTCAATTTGCTCGATACAACCCTCATGGGTACCTTGCTCTTTCATCACCTTGAACAGCAGCGCCAAGTAAATAGGCATCGCGGGAATCGCTGCACTGGCTTGCGTGACCACCGCCTTAAGGACTGACACACGAGCGTCCCCACCCTTTGCAGCCATACGCTCACGGATCGCAACGACACGTTTGTCCAGATCTTTCTTGGCTGCACCGATAGTGCCATGCCAGTAGATGTCCCAGGTCAGTTTCTCTCCAATATACGTATAGGCGGTGGTCTTCGCACCATCGGCCAGCACACCCGCGTCGTCCAGCGCATCAATCCACATCTGCCAATCTTCGCCGCCCATGACTGCCACCGTATTGTCTATTTCGTCCTGAGTGGCCTGCTCCAAATGAAAATCCTGCACCTCCTCTTTGTCGGTATTGACGCCCTTTTGCACCGCATCACCGCCGATAGGCTTCAGCGTGGAGTTGTGCACCACGCCGGTAACCGGGTGCTGTCGGCGTGGTGATGCCAGACTGTAGACCACCAAATCAATCTGCCCCATATCGGCTTTGATCGTGTCGATAGCCTTCTGCTTGACTGCATTGCTGAAGGCATCGCCATTGATACTCTTAGCATACAGGCCAGCGGCCTGCGCATGGTGGTGGAAGGCCGCTGAGTTGTACCATCCGGCGGTCCCAGGTTTGGTCTGTGTACCCTCTTTCTCAAAAAAAATTCCGAGTGTATCAGCACCACAACCGAACGCCGCTGTGATACGGGATGAAAGGCCATATCCGGTGGATGCACCAATCACCAGTACGCGTTTTGGACCCTCTACTATCGGCCCCTGAGACTTCACATAGTCTATCTGCCGCTTGATATTGGTGTCGCAACCCGCGGGGTGACTGGTGACACATAGAAATCCGCGTACGCGTGGTTTGATGATCATTAGCAAATCTATCCTCTTGTGTGTAGCAATGCCGGAAACAGCCTAAGCCTGCCCGACCCGAAAGCGACGGCAAAGTTTAGCATACCGATCGCGCACTATCGCAAGTCGTGTCGGCATATCATCTTGTGTTCGCTGCCCACTTACAGTTCAATGACAGCCCTTTACAAACACACTATCATCGACCGTATGCTGGAATCACCCCTTCGCTTCGCCACACTGCCTGCCTGGACCACCGCGGTCATGGGAGACTTCGACCGCTTTCTGCTCGACCATGCGACTGCCGAAAAAAAGGCATCGGGCATGGCAATCTCCATGCTGTCCCACTACCCAGACCGCACCGACCTAGTGACGGCTATGGCGGACCTGGCGATAGAAGAACTGACCCACTACCGCGAAGTCCTCAAATGGATACATCAGCGCGGACTCATCACCACGCCAGACCAGAAGGATCCCTATGTCGGTGCATTTCGCCAATCGCTGCGTCAGGGCAGTGAGGTCTATTTTCTGGACCGCCTGCTGACCGCGAGCATCATAGAAGCCCGAGGAGCCGAACGGTTTGCACTGGTAGCCAACGCGCTTGAGCCCGGCCCGTTAAAGAAATTCTATCAATCCATCGCCCGTTCTGAGGCGCGCCACTTTGAGCTGTTTCTGGAATTGGCACACAAGTACCTTGATCACGACATGATTGAGCAGCGCTGGGATGAACTGCTGGATATCGAAGCCGATATCGTCGCAACGTTACCTATACGGGCAGCGCTGCACTGATGGAGTTCACTCAGTAATGCATGACAGTGTCGCCCTGCAGCGCTATCTGCAAAGGCACACGGAAACGGATCTGCCCCGCCACAGTTTTGCGCATCCCCATTGGCATGATGTGGTGATCATTCCCACCTACAGGGAATCACCGGCCTTGCTGGAGACATTGACACGCATGCCAGAAGGCACCGGTCGCACACTGGTCATTCTTGTGCTGAACCGCCCCGACAGTGACAGTGACACACAGGCCAACGCCGAGCTACGAAGGGCCCTGCAGGGACAACCCTTGCCGCAGGCGCAGCGAGGCTCTGTCCCCATTCAATGTTTGAACGAGCACACGGATCTTTACCTGCACGATATTGAATTACTGTGCGGGCCGACACCCGCTGCTCTGGGCGTCGGATTGGCGCGCAAGACAGGTTGTGATTTGGCGCTGCAGTGGATGGTCGCTGGCGGGATTAGCGGGCAATGGCTTTGCTGCACCGACGCGGACGCCAGCGTGCCACAGGATTACTTCAAACAACTCGATAGCGCCGCATCGGATGCAGTAGCTGGTATTTTCCGTTTCCAACACATGCCAGGCGAAGAACAGCACTGTGATACCGCCACTGCGCTGTATGAACTGCGCCTGCATCACTATGTGCTGGGACTGGAATATGCTGGCTCTCCCTATGCACATCACACGCTGGGAAGTTGCATAGCCATCCGGGCCGACGCTTATGTGCAAGTGCGCGGCTTTCCAAAACGCGCTGGTGCCGAAGATTTTTATATTCTAAACAAACTGGCCAAAATTGGACCGATTAGCAGGCTGTCAGGACAGTGTATCCAACTGCAATCGCGACACTCATCACGGGTTCCCTTTGGAACAGGCCCAGCGGTGGCCGCCATTGTTGCGGCCGGGCGGCCAGAGGATGTTCGGATTTTTGATCACCCCCGCTGTTTTGAGGCACTTCGGGCATTACTCGCAAGCCTGCCTGAACTGAGTCAATCCCCCGATGCGGCGCTTTCCCAACTGTTCGTTAGACAAGGGCTTGGCGCGACGGTGGCCGAGCAAGCAGATGCAGCGCTGCAGGGAATGGGAATACGATCGGGGCTCGCCCACTGCCAACGACAGAGCAAGTCGAGTGCACAATTCCAGCGTCAGTTTCAGCAGTGGTTTGATGCCTTTCGCACACTGAAATTTATTCATTTGATGCGCGACGCTGGCTGGGAGCAACAATCCCTGACTCAGCTCGACGCATTACAACCAAACCTTTGGCCTGTCATGCAGCCACCGTATAGCCTGGAGCGACTGCGAGACGGCCTCTTGCGGCTGAACCACCATTGACAACAGCAGCTCTGCATCGAAACCGCGTTGGTAGGCCTTTCAATAGATCTCTTCACTGTGTCTGGTAAAAAGCCCTATTGGGCTGCCGTAGACTTTATAAACTGAGCTGACGAATATCACTGAGCAGAGACACTATGCGGGTTAAAAAGCGCCCGCCATCACCGCCGTTCACCACCCGATGGTCGTAAGACAGCGCAACCGGCAGCATCGTGCGCGGTGCGAACTCCGCACCGTTCCACAGCGGCTTGATGGCGGCCTTCGACACCCCAAGGATAGCCACCTCTGGCGTGTTGACGATAGGGGTAAAACCGTTGCCGCCAATATTGCCCAGGCTGGAAACGGTAAAACACCCGCCCTGCATCTCTGCTGGCAGGAGCTTACGGTCACGAGCACGGCTCGCCAACTCTGCAACTTCGTGCGCCAGCTCCCAAA
Organism: Halioglobus sp. Uisw_031; assembly: GCF_047729875.1. Classification (NCBI taxonomy): domain Bacteria; kingdom Pseudomonadati; phylum Pseudomonadota; class Gammaproteobacteria; order Cellvibrionales; family Halieaceae; genus Halioglobus; species Halioglobus sp. Uisw_031. Next base: position 3,027,667 of record NZ_CP159826.1, read on the forward strand.
TAGTTTTCCTATCAACGTCGCGAATCACCGGCACCATCAGCCCGGCCGGGGTATCAACCGCCACGCCGATATGAATATATTTCTTGTGAACCAGGTCTTCACCACCGCGCGCCAGTGAACTGTTGATCTTGGGGTTGTCTCGCAGTGCAAGCGCACAGGCCTTGAGCAAAAACGGTAAGGGCGTAATGCGCGTGGAGCGCTGTTCGGCCTCAGCCTTGAGTCCCGCGCGAAATTCTTCAAGATCGGTAATGTCTGCCTCGTCGAACTGGGTCACATGGGGCACATTCACCCAGCTACGGTGCATATTGATAGCCGTCAGCTTATCGAGCTTGGTGCGCGGGGTGACTTCGACCTCACCAAATTTAGCAAAATCAGTTTCAGGCACCGAAGGAATACCCGTGCCACCCGTGACCGCACCTACAGGTTCACGTATGACCTTGCGCACAAACTGTTGCAGATCTTCTTTAAGGACACGACCTTGTGGGCCAGTACCGTCCACTCGCACCAACTGAACACCAAGTTCTCGCGCCAGTTTTCGGACTGCCGGGCCCGCATAGATTTCACCCGCGACCTCCAGTGCTAATGGCGCGGCCTCCACCGGCAGCACTGGCGCTTCATTCACTGCTGACACTGCTTCCGCAACCGGTGTCTCTTTCGCTACAGGTGCCTCTTTCACAGCACTTGCCTTTTGCTCTGCCCCAACGTCACCCACACTGGGCGCATCACTTGCGGCGGTCGCCTCATCCTCTCCAGGCGTCGGAGCCGCATCTGCGACTTGCTCAGCGACGTCTATCATCGCCACCGCTGCACCCTCTGCCAACTGATCACCTTCCGCCACCAGTAGCTCAACGACAGTGCCAGCAGCAGTAGCAGGGATTTCCATGGAGGCCTTGTCGGACTCCAATACAATGAGGCCCTGATCCAGCACAACCTGATCACCAACCGCCACCAGTAGCTCAATCACTTCAGCGCCCTCGGCACCACCGATATCAGGCACGATTACTTGTTGTATAGGCACGCCGTATTTCCTCCTGCCTCAGACTGTTAACGGGTTGGGCTTGTCCGGATCAATACCCAGCGCACTTATCGCCTGGGTAACCCGGGCATTCTCGATCTGCCCCTCATCCGCCAGCGCCTTGAGTGCCGCAAGTACAATATATTCGCGACTTATCTCGAAGAACTCGCGCAACTTGCTGCGCGTATCAGAACGACCGAAGCCATCCGTACCCAACACGGTATAGGCTCCCGGCACAAACTCCCGGATTTGGTCAGCGTATGCCTTAATGTAGTCTGTCGCAGCCACTGTGGGGCCACTGGCATCACGCAGCAGTCGGGTGACATAGGGCACTCTGGGTTCGACTTCAGGATGCAACAAATTCCAACGCTGCACCGCTTTACCTTCACGTTGCAATTCATTCACACTGGTCATACTCCAGATATCTGCCGCTACCTGATAGTCACTCTCTAGAATCGCCGCAGCAGCCTCAACCTCGCGTAAAATCGCGCCACAGCCTAGCAACTGAACGCGCAAATCTCCCGGCGCAGTGGACACCTTGAACTGATACATACCCTGAATAATGCCGTCTTCAACACCTTGCGGCATCTCCGGCTGAATATAGTTTTCATTCATCGTGGTGATGTAATAAAACCGGTTCTCACCCTGGTTATACATGCGGTGTAACCCATCGTGGATAATCACTGCCAGCTCATAGGCGTAGGTCGGATCGTAGCTAACGCAGTTTGGTATCGTACTGGCCAATAAGTGACTGTGCCCATCCTGGTGTTGCAGGCCCTCGCCATTCAGTGTGGTGCGTCCAGCGGTCGCCCCGATGAGAAATCCACGCGCCTGACTGTCGCCAGCCGCCCAAGCCAGATCTCCAATACGCTGAAAACCAAACATGGAGTAAAAAATATAGAACGGCACCATAGGATACGCGCTTGTGCTGTAAGACGTGGCTGCAGCCAACCAGGCGGAAAATGCGCCCGCCTCGTTAATGCCCTCCTCCAGAATCTGCCCCTTGATGTCCTCTTTGTAATACATCATCTGTCCGGCATCTTGTGGCGTGTAGCGCTGGCCTACCGAAGAATAAATGCCGAGCTGTCGAAACATACCTTCCATGCCAAACGTACGCGCTTCGTCCGGCACGATTGGCACCACTCGCTGCCCAATATCGGCGTCCTTCACCAAACTGGAAAGCATACGCACAAAGGCCATCGTGGTAGAAACTTCTCGCGCACCACTGCTCTTAAGCTGATTACCGAAAGCCGTCAGTGGTGGTGTCTCGAGTAAATCCATGGCTGCGCGTCGCCTCGGCAATAAACCGCCCAGGGCCTGCCTTCGCTCAAGCATATAGCGCATCTCCGGACTGTCTGCCGGCGGCCGGTAGTACGGCACATTTTCTAACTCGGCATCACTAATAGGAATATCAAAGCGGTCTCGGAACGCCTTGAGACTTTTTATGTCGAGCTTTTTCAGGGCGTGCGTTTCATTGTTCGCCTGGCCGGCTTCACCTGTGCCGTAACCCTTCACCGTCATTGCCAGAATCACGGTGGGACGTTCATGTTCTCCAACAGCCGCAGCATATGCTGCGTAGACCTTATAGGGATCATGCCCACCTCGGTTGAGGTACATGATATCGTCATCCGACAAGTCGGCCACCAGCTCCAGAAGTTCAGGATACTTACCGAAGAAATGCTCTCTCGTATAGGCTCCGCCATTGAACTTGTAGTTTTGCAACTCGCCGTCACAGACTTCATCCATCCGTTTCTGTAGCAGGCCCGTTTTATCTTTCTCCAGCAGACGGTCCCACTTGCGGCCCCAGATCACCTTGATCACATTCCAGCCTGCGCCGCGGAAAATCCCTTCCAGCTCCTGAATAATTTTACCATTGCCGCGCACCGGACCATCCAGGCGTTGCAGGTTGCAGTTGATCACAAAATTGAGATTGCCCATCCCTTCGCGGCCAGCGAGCGATATAGCGCCAAGGGACTCAGGCTCATCACATTCACCGTCGCCCATAAAGCACCAGACTTCTCTGTCGCCATGGTCGAGCAGACCGCGATCCTGCTGATATTTCATCACTCGCGCCTGATAAATAGCCTGTATCGGACCGAGCCCCATGGACACGGTGGGAAACTGCCAGTAATCGGGCATCAGCCATGGATGCGGGTAGGATGACAACCCGTGACCACCCACCTCCCGTCGAAAGTTATCCAATTGTTCTTCCGTCAGTCGCTCTTCCAGATAAGAGCGCGCATACATGCCTGGCGCACTGTGTCCCTGGTAAAACACCAGGTCTCCCGGGTGACCGCCCTCAGTACCGCGAAAGAAATGATTAAAGCCCACGTCATATAACGTAGCGCTGGAGGAAAAACTCGAAATATGGCCGCCCAGTCCCTCATCGTTATCATTACCGCGCATCACCATAGCCAGCGCATTCCAGCGCACCAACGAGCGAATCCGGCGTTCCATGAAGACATCACCGGGCATCATTTTTTCTTCGGAAGGCGCGATCGTATTGGAAAAGGGTGTGGTGATAGCCGAAGGCAGGCGCAGACGAGCGTTGATTGCGTGCTTGGACAACTCTAGCAGCAAAAAGGAAGCGCGCTCAGCACCTGCGTGTTTTACCACATCGTCGAGTGCATCGAGCCACTCGCGCGTTTCCGAGGGGTTTAAGTCTTCCTTCATATCAGCTCAAGCTCCTGTCAAACAGCAGGACGAGTCACACTCAGCCCTTATTAGGTTCTAAAATAGAACTTGTCTGGCTGTAAAACACAACACAACCAAACTAAACCTCGCCTAATTGACTATAGCAGATTCGAGACGCGATAGTGAATCGCCAAGCGTGTTCCGATGATACCGAAGTGGTCCCCCACAGATCTGGTTCATTCTATATAGGAACTTAGTGATCGGCACGGTGTCCGCTATTATGCCTGAATGGCGAGCCCGCAACTGCTAAGGCGCTTATACCCACCAAGCCTTATTCTCGGACATACGTGGCATGCCCACGCTGAATGGCCTTGGCTGAGTTGTAACGCTCAAAATCGCCTTCTGGAAGAATACCCCGGCTACCCGGGGCGACCACTTGCAACGAGTGACGCTGCGCCAAAAAGACCCGCTCGTAGTAGACCCGCCAGCTATCCAGAGTGATGGCTTCCACCGCTGTTGCCAGCGTCTGACGCCCAGCGAAGTCCAGGTCCTGGCGCGCAATGGCTTGCCACAAGTACTCACCTCGTTCCGCTAGGTTTTTATCCGGCCGCAAAATATCACTGACCAGCGACACTTTATGCCGCTCAAATTGTGCCTCATCCAGTTGTGGCTCCACGTCCAGCATGAAATTGTTCATTGCCACTGCGACCGCATTGGCATCTGCAACCGGGGACTGCACCAACATTAGCAGGCCGGGCACCTGCAGCTTGCTATAACTGGAGGCCCCGACCACATAGCCCAACTGCTGCTCGGTGCGCAATTCCTGAAAAAACCCGGACGACATGATTTGAGCTGTCAGCGCCGTCGCGGCCCTGTCATACCCAGTATCCCCATCTCCTTGCAGGTACCACGCAACCACTGAATCATCGTGAGGAACGTCCACGACGTATTGGGCCGACTCGCCCGCAGCCAGCCTCAGCACCCTGCGCTTGGGCAACGTTGGCGCGGGGTCGCTACTGATAATATCCTGCAACATCGCCGATAATTGTGGTGCCTCGCCAGGCTCATAGTTGCCGTAGATTAGTGCCTCGGCGGAAGCACTGCGCCAGAACTGGCGGATATATCCGTCAAGTTGACTCAGGTCTGTTGTCTCAAGAGCCGAAATCACAGCCTTTTCGCCCCATTGACCATAAAGTAGACTTTCATTCAAATCATCAACAACCTGTGTACTAGGACGCTGTGCGATGGCATTTTTCAAGCTCCGGATCATGTCGCTGCGAATATCATCAAAACGACGCTGGCTAAAGTTAGGCTCGACGATGCTGGCTAACAAACGCTTGAGTAACAATGTCTGCTTGTCACTATAACCACCCACCCGCAAACCAATGCCTTGCGTATGCCCGTAGAAAGCAAAACTCATCCCCGCTAATTGGGCGGGATAGGCAAACTCGTTGACTTGGTCAGTGAGCAATGCTGCGTAGAGTGCTCCCCGCGCCGTCTGCTCAGCAGATTGCCCCACCTCGGGTGAACGAAAATTGATGTACGTTAATCCCCTGGGCACCCTGAACTGTTCGTCCGGCATAAACCAGATTTTTTGCCTGCCAGATTGCAGCACCAGCTGCGGCACCGTTGGCATATCCTTGGGCAGCTCCACCAACGACACATCCTCGGCAATGAATTCGTTAGGCACAGGAAGATGCAGCGCATCCGCGCCCCTGTCACCCTCAGGCCTGGTGACGCGCCCAACATCCAACGCCTGCTGCGAATAGGGCACCTGGTAATACTTGGAGACCTTATCGCCAACAGCAGCCTGGTCACTAAACGTCACCAGAGCATTATCGGGCCTAAACTGCTGCAGCAGTTCCGCCAGAATCGCCTCGTCATAACCGGTCATCATATACGGCCCACGCAAAATATCCTGCGGTGCGTAATGCTGCATACCGCTGGCCACGGCACTCACATAACGCATGGGGCTGGCCTGCTCCCGAAAACGAAAGCTAAGGTCTGCCAGCCTCGATTGCTCAACATAAAGCCAATCCTGAGGGCCTTCTTGACGCAACATATCTGCGTAGGCAAAAAGCAATTGCAACACCCGATCCGGGTCTCCTGCCCCCTTTTCCGTCAGCGAGATATTGACACTAAAGAGAGCCCCACCGCGCCACGCCAGACCCTGACCTGCAGATAAGCCCTCCGCCAGACCTGCTTGTTTAAGCGCGGACAACAAACTCCCCTCCCCCTCATGACCGATCAGATTGCCTAGGTACACCTCTGGCTTCACCTGATACTGGGCGCGGTAATCGCGAAGTGGAAAAGAAACACTCAATTGCCGCCGGGTAGCCAACGGCTGCAGCTGCACAAACAGGGGTAGGCTACCCGCTTCAAATAGGGGCTCAACAATCGTTTCACGCTCTAAAAAGCGATTCGGTATCTGGCTGAACAAGGGGCTCGTCAGCGCCTCTAGTTCGTCAAGGGACTGCGAACCTAGCACCACCAGACGCATCACATTGGCCGAGTAGTGTGTGTTGTAAAACTGAATCAAGTCGTCTCGAATTTCAGATTCGGGACGATCAGCAAGAGTGTCTAACGCTCCCACCGAAAATTGACTGTAGGGATGGTCCTGATTGAACACCTCCTGCAACACATCGAGCTCGCGACGACTATCGCTCTTTAACCCCATTTGATATTCAGCCTCAACCGCGTTTTTTTCGCGCTCGACATATTGCGCATCAAAGCGGGGCGCAATAAAGAACTGAGCAAAACGGTCAAGCGCCACCGGCAAATCAACGCTGTTCACATCAAAGAAGTAATTGGTGTTCTCAAAGCTGGTATAGGCATTGCGACTGCCCCCATGCTCGGTAATAAAGCGCCCATATTCGGCCGCGTCAGGGTATTTTTCGGTGCCCAAAAACAACATGTGCTCGAGGAAATGAGCCAGGCCTGCACGACCGCGCGGGTTATCCCCACTGCCCACCAGAATATCCAGAGCAGCGGCAGCTTTCGGGGCATCCGGGTCAGAAATCAGCAACACCTCCAGAGCGTTATCTAACGTTAGCAGCCGGTAGGTGTAATTGTCATTCGGACTCTTGGACGGCTGTGGCCCTAATGGCGAAGTGGTGACACAGGACGTCAGTAACAAGACACTCAACAGAAACGCCAGAGCCTTCAAGCCATGACGGAAATTCAACGCGGACATCAGAAACTCCATGAGATTTACGTGAGCGGGTCAGCCTCAGCAACAACCTGCTCTGAGGTAGGCCAAGCATTAATGATAGCCTTGACTAGGGTCGCCAGCGGTATCGCGAAAAAGACACCCCATAGACCCCAAATTCCGCCAAAAAATAGCACAGCCAAGATGATAGCGACCGGGTGCAGGTTCACCGCCTCCGAGAATAAAAATGGCACCAGCACGTTGCCATCCAATAGCTGAATAATCATGTAGACCGCAAACATGTAATAAAAGTCACCGGTAAATCCCCATTGGAAGAACCCCACCATGACTACCGGCACAGTGACGAGCGCAGCTCCGATGTAAGGAATAATGACCGAAAGCCCCACCAATAAACCCAACAATGCCGCGTAGGCCACTCCCAACCAGGTAAACGCAAAATAGGTGACAGAACCCACTATTAGTATTTCGAGCACCTTGCCGCGAGCATAATTGGAAAACTGCTCATTCATTTCTGTCCAAATACGCCGTAACAAAGGTCGTTCGGCGGGAAGAAACCCCCCCAACCAATCGAGAATTTTTTCTCGATCCTTGAGAAAAAAGAACACCAGCATCGGTATCAGTACCAAATAGACCAGCACCGTTAGAATACCGGGAATTGATGCCAGAGTGCGCGTGACGGCGACCTGACCTAATCCCGCGAATTCGGTTTGCGCGACACTAATGAGCTCCATGAATTGCTCTTTGCTAACAATATCGGGATAGCGTTCAGACAGAATACCCAAAAATTGTTGTGCCTGGTCCAGCATCCGGGGCATTTCACCCACCAGACTCAGCAATTGGCGCCACACCAGCGGTAACAAAGCAAAGCTAAAACCGAAAAAGATGCCAACAAAGGCTAGATACGATACGGCGACACCAAGCCACTGGGGCAAGCCGTAGCGCTGAAGCCGCCCCGAGACACCTTGGGCAAGATAGGCCAGTACAATAGCCGCGACCACAGGCTTGAGAATATCGCCTATGGTCATGAACAAAGCCACAGCTATCGCCAGCAACACCAACACAAGGACCGACTCTTCCTCAGATAGGTAACGCTTGTACCACTTTTTGAAAATATCCAGCATAAATCGTCCGTTGCGTTATCAGTGCTCTGACGTGCTAGAGCGCTCTGTCAGATATCTACTTATTATACTGTCGAAGTCATCATCATTGCTTGAGCAACAACGCCATTTTGACACCTTTATCCGTTCTGCCAAACGAGCCTAGCGTCCCGGAATGTCACTGCTTTTCCATCAGGTAGCTGTAAACACCACCGGTCTCATCGCTATCAAGCAGCAGATGGCCTGACTGCTCTGCAAAGACACGAAAGTCCCTCACAGAACCCTGATCCGTCGCCAGCACACGAAGCCTCTGGCCAACATGCATGCTATTCAGTGCCCGTTTGGCCTTCAACAGAGGCATTGGGCAAGCCAACCCCCTAGCGTCCACTTCTACCACATTCAACTCTGTCACCGCCGTCAATATCCAACATTATTGGGCTCAGGCTTTAGCTGTGCGACTTTGTCAAACCAACAGTGTAAGCCCTGATACCTTCCAAATTATACGCCCTTAAAGACTGCCGTACGCCGCTCTATAAAAGATTGGATGCCCTCATTGGCATCCTCGCTGGCCATGAGTCGCTGCTGCGTCGGGCCGAGTTCACGCACGGCCGCAGTAAAACCTTCCTCTACAAAGCGTCTCGACGACGCCTTGGTAGCTTGAACGGCAAGAGGAGCTTGTGCCGCGATCACTGCGGCGATTTCCAGCGCACGCTCCAATTGCTTGCCAACCGGGACGACTTCTTGCACGAAACCGATTCGATACGCTTCCTGAGCGTCGAACTCGTCGCTCGTTAGCAAATGGTACATGGCATTGCCCCATCCGCCGCGCTGTACGAAGCGGATTGTGGCGCCGCCGGTAGCATGAATACCCCGTGCCGGCTCCAACTGAGAGAAACGGCAATTGTCAGCGGCGATGACAATATCACCGGCCAACGCAAGTTCGATTCCGAAGGTAAAGGTGATGCCCTGCACGGCGGTGATGATTGGCTTGCGGCAGGCTCGTCCAAGCGCTATGGGATCGACTGGTTGCTCCGAGCTTTCCTGTATATTGCTCCGGTGTTGCATGCGTCCTGTCCACTTGGGAAGATCGAGACCGGCCGTAAAGTGTTCTCCGTGTCCGAAGAGTACGCCTACGAAGAGTTCATTACTTTCGTCTAGAAGCGTAAACGCGTCAAGGAGCTCCTTGGCCATGGTTGGCGTGTAGCCATTGTATTTTTCGGGTCGATTAAGCCCGATCAACAGTATGTGTCCGCGCTGCTCGACGCTGATGGAACCTTCTGAGTCTGACATAGCCTTTCCTCTGTCATTTATTCAGGAGAAAATACTCACCCAAATGGGTATGTAGCTCTGCTGCTGTGGTCTGTTATTCGCAATACTGGCACAGCGCCTGCGTCGTTACGCCTATAGTTTGCCATCATGTAAGCGGCAATGTGTATTGTTAGCGCGCGCTGTACGCCGCTGCCGAGCGACGGCCCAGCGCGATAAGGCCTGCCGCGATCAGCATTTGCAGACCACCGTAAAGCAGCAGCGCAAATAGCACCGTGTCGCCGAGTGCCGCTGTTTGTAACGCCGCGGCCGGAAATAGTGTGGCCTTGATAAGGATGCCAAGATTCACATTGCGCACCACTACCTCCATTTCGATCGCAGAGCAGTCGGCTCGATTCAGTCCGGTCAGGCGCCCGCTAAACCATCCAATAATCGCGAACAGTAACGTTAGATAAACGATAATTAATGCATTGTTCAGTCCAAATGCTTCTATATCGATCCGGCCAGCCATGCCGGAGCCCACAACGATTAAACCAATACCCAACAACGAGCCCCGAATACACCATTTAGACAGGTGTACTGCAGATTGGGGGAACAGGTATAAATAGAGCATACCCAGCGACAAAGGAATGAGCAGGGTAAGCGCTATCTCACGCATGATGAGTAGCCTGGGCATGACGAAATCAGCGGGCATGTAGTCCCCAATCAACATCTCGAGAATAATCGGCGTCGAAAAGAGGCACGCCAATGTGGTGATGGCTGTGATGCATATTGACAGTGCAAAATTGCCACGCGCAAAATAGGTAAAAAAATTAGAGCTCGCACCGCCAGGAATCGCAGCAATCAGTGCTATAGACACGGCAATGCCGCCCATTAAGCCTAGTGTTGAGATAAACACTAATGCGGATAGCGGGATCACCACCAATTGCACTAGCGTGCCGATCGTCACAGGCTTAGGTCCGCGTGCAACGTCACGAAAGTCCCCGCCAGTTAGAGTGGCGCCCACTCCGAACATCGCCAATATGAGTTGGATAGCGGCGAACCAATATTCGTTGGTAATATAAAAATCGGCCAAACTACAAATCCTTCGGGATGTGGCACTGGTGATGCAGCTTTAAAAGGGCTGTGCTATTTGAGCATTAAGCAGCTCACAAAACACCGCAGCCTCATAAGCCAGCACGCAACACACGGATGCTCATTGAACTACCATCGTGGCAACTCAACAAGCACTCTATTGCGTTTACGTTAGCTGGCGGCAAAGCGGGCGGTATGGTGATCCGTGCTGCCAAACGAAAATTGAATCGCGGTAAGGCGCTTAAAATAATGTCCGACATCAAGCTCGTCGGTGACACCAATGCCCCCGTGAATTTGAATCGACTCTTCGCCCACCAGTCGCGCCGCCTTGCCAATGCGGCTTTTAGCGGCCGACACCGCTTTAGGTGCATGTCCACTTAGGCTGTCCATCTCCATCGCTGCCATGAGCAAAATAGATTTGGCCTGGGCAAGCTCTATAAACATATTCGCCATGCGATGTTGCAGTGCCTGAAAGGTTGAAAGTGTCACCTTGAATTGCTTGCGAATTTTACTGTATTCGACTGTTTTCATCAGCGACATTTCCATGGCGCCAACCGCTTCTGCACAGACCGCTAGAGCTGCCTTATCAACAGTCATTTCAATCACCTCAATGGCTTCACCTACATTACCTAATAGGTTGCTTGCAGGAAGCGCAACATTATCAAACCAAATATCTGCCGCTCGCTGGCCATCGACACTGGCATAACACTCGCGGCGAACACCTGGCGTGCTGGCATCGACCCAAACCAGACTGATCCCTTCGCGATCGCAAGATTCACCAGACGTGCGCACTGAGACCAGAATTTTTTCAGCTGCTGCGCCATTCAATACCACCGACTTATGCCCGTTAAGTACCATCTCGTCGCCATTGATCACGGCGCTACATTGCACGTTAGACAGTTCATAGCGGCTTTGTGGTTCAGCATAGGCAAAAGCCAATTGCAGCGATCCTTCCATGAGTGGCGCTAGCAGTGTCGCTTTTTGTTCGCTGCTGCCAGCCTCGCTGATTACCGTACCCGCGAGTATGGTGTTGGCTAGAAATGGCTCGACCAGCAAGCCTTTGCCAAACTCTTGCATGGCCACGATCAAATCAACCGCGCTACCGCCAAAACCGCCGTCGTCTTCTTTAAAGGGTATGGTCAACCAGCCGAGCTCGGCAAAGAGTTGCCAATGCTCAGCGCTAAATCCTGTGGCACTTTTAGCAATAGCTTGGCGGCTATCCCAATCATAGTCTTGGCTAATAAATTTACTGACGCTTTGTTGCAGCATCTGCTGTTCTTCACTGTATGAAAAATCCATTGTCTTTCCCCGCTTACAGGCCGAGTACGGCTTTGCAGATAATATTGGTTTGAATTTCGTTACTGCCGCCATAAATAGTGGCTTTGCGGTTATTGAAGTAAGTGGGTGCACTGCCAGCCGCTTGATCAGGACCAATCGCTACACCCTCAAATCCCTGTAGAAACTGATCACGAACAAAAGGTAGCGCGTAATAGCCTGCCAATTCCACATTAAGCATATCGATGGCCTGTTGTATTTCAGTACCTTTTATTTTCAAAATAGACGACTCAGGCCCTGGCGCCTTCCCCGTACTCACCTCAGCCAATGTCTTGAGCTCGGTGTACTCAAGAGCCAACAATTCAATTTCTAACTCAGCAACTTTTTGCTGCCAAGCGGAATTATCGCTCAACATAGTCTTAGTGCCCGATAGGCCATCGCTAGTGTGCGCCGCTTTTTCTTTCAGGTCTTGCAGGCGTTTTTTACTTTTGGCAACACCGGCAATATTTGTGCGCTCATGGGTCAGTAATACCTTGGCATAGGTCCAACCTTTGCCTTCTTCGCCAATCAGGTTTTCTGCTGGCACGCGCACATTATCAAAATGTACTTCATTAACCTCGGGCGAACCGTCCAACAAATAAATAGGCGAAAGATTAATACCTGGCGTTTTCATATTAATCAATAAAAAGGAGATAGCATTTTGATTTTTAACATCAGCAGCACCGGTGCGAACTAAGCAAAATATCCAATCGGCATGCTGGCCCAGTGTGGTCCAAGTTTTGGTGCCATTTACCACGTATTCATCGCCGTCGCGTATTGCTGTTGTTTTTAATGACGCCAAATCAGATCCTGCATTGGGCTCGGAATAACCCTGACACCACCAAACGTTACTCGCAAGAATATCCGGCAAAAAGCGCTGCTTCTGTTCTTCGTTGCCATACAGATAAATAACCGGTGCGACCATTTTTAATCCAAAGGCTATCACTTCTGGGGCGCCGACTTTTGCGCACTCGTTATCAAAAATATACTTTTGCGTCGGCGTCCAGCCAGTACCGCCAAACTCAACCGGCCAGTTAGTCGCCGCCCAGCCTTTTTTGGCCAGAATTTTCTGCCAGGTCACAAAGTCGTCTTTGGTCAGCTCAATGCTGTTGGCCGCTTTATCTCGGATGTCGCTAGGAAGCTCCGCTGCCAAAAATGCACTGACTTCTTGCTGGAATGTCAGCTCCTCTGCGGAAAAATCTATATTCATGTTCTCGTATCCTCTCTTTTCGCGCACTAAAAAATTTCGCACGCATTATGCCAATATCTGGTCTAGATTGGTAGTGTCTGCATATTTGTGCTTATGGGGCCGGCGACCAAAAGTATGGCAGCTGTGTAGTCCCAGCCTCTCCTGATTCGCTGCGCGCATTATGGGTGTTGCGCTGACCCTGTGCGGCACGTCGCTTCCCTCCACTCAGGGCAGACAACCAGACTTTCAGCGTCAGACACTGGCGTGGAAGTCCATCGGTCTGTCTTGCTACCGTGGAGGAGGATTGCCCCCACTGTTTTTTGACCTTCGGTCCCAATTTGTATACCTTCACCTCTGCTTTTGTGATCATTGAAGCACAGCTCAAGTACATCCTGAATGCACTAAATACTGTGAAAGTAAAAAATATCGCCAGCTTCACCGTCGATAGACAGAAAATCGCTCCCTATAACGAGAGGTTGCAGTCTTCCTTGCAGAGAACAGTTTGGAACAGTGGCGGATGTGTGAGTTATTTTATTGATAAAAATGGACGAAATAGCACTAATTGGCCTTGGACAACCTTTTACAGGCGACTGCCCTGAAGAAAGTTCAAGCTGACCGACGATACTGCTAAAATCTAGGGAAATCGAACAATGAACAGCTTACTACGCGCATTGGTGGCCTTGCCGGCCATAGGGTTTTTAGTAATAGGCCTGCGCTGGGCCATAGACCCCTCTAGCGCTGCCTCTGACTTGGGCATGACACTACTGTCCGGCGTGGGACGCAGTTCTCAGATTGGCGATGTCGGCGCTCTATTTCTTTCGATGGGCAGCATGATCTTGATCGCCCTGACCACGGGGCAACGCAGCTGGTTTTATGCCCCTGCACTGATGCTGTCGCTTATTGCAGTATTGCGTATCCTGGCTTGGTTATTGCACGGCGCCGCACTCACATTGGACATGATTATCCTTGAAGTCATAGTGGCATCATTGCTGCTGTTGGCGTCTTCTAGGCTTTCACGGGAGACATAACGTTTGGCACGACTGAGCAACATAGGGCATCAGTGTTTTTTTAGCCTGCTACTGGTCATCACCAGTGTATGCCAGAGTTCGATGGCACAGGCTACACGCCCTAATATCGTACTGATACTGGCAGACGATCTGGGGTTCAGTGACATTGCACCCTATGGCAGTGAAATACATACCCCAGCCCTTAGTGCGCTGGCTGAACAGGGCGTGAGTTTCACCAATTACCATACCGCCGCCAGCTGTGCACCGACGCGAGGCATGTTACTCACAGGTGTCGACAGCCATCGTAACGGCGTTCCCAATATTCCGGAGACCATTCCACCCGAACAAGCAGAGCATGCCAACTACCGCGGTACACTCGGACACAATGTGGTCACCATCGCCAGCTTACTGCAGGATTCAGGTTACCATACCTATATGGCTGGCAAGTGGCATCTGGGCAAGACGCCCGATCTACTCCCGTTTCGTCGCGGCTTTGAACGCACAGTGACCATGGCCGATACGGGCGCTGATAACTGGGAGCAGAAGCCCTATATTCCGATCTACGAGAAAGCCAACTGGTTTGCCGATGGGGAAGAATATACATTACCGAAGGATTTTTACTCTTCACGTTTTCTGGTGGACAAAACCATTGCGTTCATTGCCTCCAACGCCTCAGATGGACAGCCTTTTTTCGCCTATTTACCTTTTCAGGCTGTGCACATACCGGTACAGGCGCCGCAGGAATTTACGGATAAATATATGGGTGTCTACGATGCCGGCTGGGAAGCGCTGCGCAAGCAACGTCGGGCTCGAGCACAAGAATTAGGAATCATACCACCCGGCATCGCCATGGTGGACGCGTCCACCACCAACGACTGGGGCGCATATACAATCGATGAGCAACGTTATCATGCCAAACGCATGGCTGTTTACGCCGGCATGATCGATGCAATGGATCACAATATCGGGCGGCTTGTCACCTTTCTTAAAGATACTGATCAATACGAAAATACAGTGTTTATCTTCACTTCCGACAATGGCAGTGAGGCGTCTGGCGTAGACTACCCTCGCGCTCTTCCGGTGCGAATCAGTCTTGCGCTGCAAGATTATACTACTGACTACGACACGCTTGGACTAAAAGGTAGCTTCAATACGATTGGCCCAAGCTTCGCCAGTGCCGCCGCTTCCCCCCTCTCCTATTACAAATTCTATGCCGGTGAAGGCGGAATGCGCGTACCTCTTATTATGGCGGGAAAATCAATTCCTCAACAGCCACAGCTATTAAACGCATTTGCCTATGTCACTGATATTCCTGCCACCATCTTGGATATAGCTAACGTCGATCCGCCGGCCAACCGCTATGGTGGTCGACCGATAGAATCTATGACTGGACGCAGCCTTCTACCCCTGATTCACGGTCAGGTCGAGCGCGTTTACTCAGAGACTGATGTTATTGGCTATGAATTGGGAGGTAACGCGGCACTATTTCAAGGGGACTACAAGATCGTCCTCAACGATGCTCCAGCGGGTGACAATAAATGGCATCTGTACAATATTGTGGCTGACCCAGGCGAGACTGACGACTTGAGCAAACAAATGCCAAAACGCTTGCAGGAGATGCTCGACCATTATCAGGAGTACGCTCTAAAAAACAGTGTATTGCCCCTCCCCGCGAACTATAACCCTTGGCGGCAGAGCGTGTATAATGGCATTCTGAGCCGCTTTCGATTACAGATACTGCTGGCAGTACTGGTTTTATTCATCCTTGTTCTGTTTTTTACTGCGTATCGCTCACGGAGGCAGTGAATCGGACAACGCGTCGGACGCCGGCCAGCCCTTCATCGACACTTTTTGACACGTTAAGGAGCCCATCTATGTCGGTAAAAATTGGAACACCGCTGAGTCAAACCGCAAAAAAAGTGCTTTTATGCGGTGCCGGCGAACTCGGGAAAGAAGTGGCCATTGAGCTACAGCGACTGGGTGTCGAGGTTATCGCTGTCGATCGTTATGCCAATGCACCTGCGATGCAAGTCGCTCACCGCTCCCACGTGGTCGACATGCTCGATGGCCAGGCATTGCGCAATGTCATTGAATTGGAAAAGCCCGATTTAGTCGTACCCGAAATAGAAGCGATTGCGACCGACACCTTGGCTGAACTGGAGCGCGAAGGCTTCACCATTATTCCCACTGCAAAAGCGACCCAACTGACCATGAATCGCGAAGGAATACGTCGCCTCGCGGCAGAAGAACTCGGGCTGAAAACCAGTGCCTATCGCTTCGCTCAAACTGAAAAAGAGTATCTGGAAGCTGTAAGCGACATTGGTCTACCCTGCGTCATTAAGCCCATCATGAGTTCCTCTGGCAAGGGGCAATCTCTACTCAAAACCGAGGCTGATATCGATGCAGCATGGCACTATGCGCAGGAAGGTGGTCGCGCAGGCAAAGGGAAGGTGATTATAGAGGGCTTTGTTGATTTTGATTTTGAAATAACGCTGCTCACCGTACGACATCGCGATGGCACCTCCTTTTGCGCCCCCATCGGACATCGGCAGGAAGGCGGTGATTACCAAGAATCTTGGCAACCACAAGCAATGACCACGTCAGCATTATCGGCCGCACAAGCTATGGCTAAAAAAGTCACCACGGCTCTGGGCGGCAAGGGCCTGTTTGGGGTGGAGCTCTTTATTAAGGGTGATGAGGTTATTTTTAGCGAAGTATCACCACGCCCGCACGATACTGGACTCGTCACGCTGGTCTCTCAGGACCTGTCTGAGTTTGCACTGCATGCGCGGGCGATACTAGATTTACCCATCCCAGCGATTCAACAAAATGGACCCAGTGCATCGAGTGTCATTTTGGTTCCTGGTGAAAGTCAGAATGTCCAATTTGGCAACCTTGAAAAGGCCCTTTCGATCGAGAATACGCAGCTGCGTTTGTTTGGCAAACCGGAAGTGTCCGGCTTGCGCCGCATGGGAGTTGCTCTGGCGACTGCCACTTCGATTGAGGAGGCGCGAACTAATGCCAACGCTTGTGCGACTGCAGTGACAGTTATGCTATGACCCTAAAAAACTAACGCGGACAATACGTGTTAGACGTTCCGGATTATCTTAGCCTTTTAAGCAAGACCCGGAACATCTAGCCAGAAAAGTACTTATGCCTTCTTGATGATTCCGACAATAAACAGCAGTACTACCGCTCCAAATGTAGCTGTCAGAATTGTCCCGAGGAGGGAGCCCTCATCAAAAATGCCGACCATAGCGAGCAGCCAACTACCGATAAATGAACCCACGATGCCGATCACTATATTGGCGAGCAAGCCAAATCCTTGGCCGGTCATGATAACACTGCCCAACCAGCCAGCCACTGCGCCTATTGCAAGAACGATTAAAATTTCCATATTGATTCTCCCTATAATTATTAGATAGAAAAACTTTTAAACCTGTCATAACAAAAGGTCCAACGCATCTAGCATAGTGAAAATACCCTAGCTCGTAAAGGGAATGATTGAGCGGTTAAATGCGCGCCCAGTTCAACTCTACAGCCTCTTTCACATTCATATTAAAGAACGCCTCAAGACGCTGCTAAACATTGGCTCAACAGGTACTATTCAACTCAGTTGTGGCCTTTTAGGCTCGACACTTAATGTTATTCAGCCACAAAGAAAGCCACCATCGGTACTGAACAGTATGAAAACAAATATTGGACTGTTTCTAAAAAAACGTGCAGAAATCTGCCCCAACCGGGAAGCCTTTGTGGAGTTCGAGCGCAATCGTCGCTTCACCTTCGCCGAGCTAAACGGGCGAGCAAACCGAGTGGCCAACGGCCTCCTCGACAGTGGTATCCGTCCGGGTGACAGGGTCACCACTCTGCTGAAGAACGGTATCGAATTTGTCGAGACTTACTTTGCTATCGCAAAGATCGGCGCCGTGATGGTGCCGATCAACTGGCGCCTAGTGGCGGGAGAAATCAGTTATATCTTGCAAAACTCTGGGGCCAAAGCGCTGGTGTATGACTCGGACTTTGACGCAACGGTTAATAGTCTACAAGGTGGCGCACAGGGCGAGCTTCCTGTGGAGCAATGGATCCGCCGCGAAAATAGCGACACAGGCACCCCGGACTGGGCAATGGATTATGATACGTTTGTCGGTTCTTTCCCCCCACAGGAACCCCCTGTCGGCGCATGGGACGATGACAATCTGTTTATTATGTATACCTCCGGCACTACAGGGCGCCCCAAAGGCGTCGTACACAGCCATAACGGCATGCTCTGGTCACAGCTGACGAGCATGTCGACCTCCGACATGCGTGATGGTGACCGCTGGCTGCTAGCGCTACCGATGTTTCATGTGGGCTGTCTCAGCCCAACCTCGCTGCTGGTGCATCGCGGCGGCGCCGGGGTCATCATGCGGGAGCTAGAGGTCGGGGCGATGTTTCGCTGTATCGAACAAGAAAAGGTCACCATATTTATGGCGGTACCGGCCCTGCTTCAGTTCATGCTGGCAGCGCCGGAGCGGGACCAGTGCGATATCTCCTCGGTGCGCTGGATCGCCACGGGTGCCGCACCTGTGCCGGTTTCCCTGCTCCATGAGTACGAGGCATTGGGCATTAGCATTTTTCAGGCCTATGGTCTCACCGAATCCTGTGGCCCAGGGACTCTATTACTCCCCGAAGACGGCGAAGCCAAAGTCGGCTCCTGCGGTCGCCCGCAGATGCATACCGAGATCAATATCATCGACTCAGATGGCAACACCATTCCCATGGGATCCGACCAAGCCGGTGAATTACTGGTGGGTGGACGACACCTAATGAAAGAGTACTGGAACAACCCGCAGGCCACCGCAGAAACGCTGATCGATGGCTGGCTGCATACGGGGGACATCTGCACCTGGGATGCGGAGGGTTTCGTTACCATCTGCGACCGCATGAAAGACATGATCATTTCCGGTGGCGAAAACATCTATCCTGCGGAACTGGAGAATATTCTTGCCGCCTGCCCGGAGGTTCAGGAAGCAGCCGTAATTGGCGTAGCCTCACAAAAATGGGGTGAAACACCATTGGCGCTGATCGTTGCTGCAGCGGGCACTGCCCCAACCGCGGAGTCCCTAAAAGCCTACTGCAAAGAAAACCTGGCTGGCTATAAAGTGCCACAGCTGTATGAACTGGTAGAAACCCTACCCCGAAATCCTTCGGGAAAATTGCTAAAGCCCGAACTGCGAAAACAGTTCCCCGGGCCTGCTCCGTTTTAGCAAAGCACCCAACGCCGGTGCATATTGGCCGACAGTTGAGAGAGACCGCAAGAAAGTCGCGGCACTTTAGTGCTGATTTTTAGGGGCTATAGCCAGTCGTCAGCGTGTCGCCCGCTCCTCAAGCTGTCGTTTTACCCTTACGTGATCTTCACGCGTCATCGAAATTCGATTGAAAAAAACATACGCGAGAAGCGCCATGCTGCCGGTCAGGATTAGGGTGAATAAGCCTAACGATTGCAGCACCGATGAATCAATTGTTCCAGGCAAAGACTCCGGTTGGATGCCGACAAGATCGATCACCACCCCTGCCATAAGTGCTCCCAGACCGGTAGTCGCTTTGGCGACAAAAGCCCCAGCGGCAAAAAATACACCCTCCTGACGTCGCTGCGTTTTCAGTTCCTGCTCGTCGAGGATGTCCGCTACCAGTGATGCAGATACCACGCCCAGTGTAACAATGGCGAAGACGCTGATGCCGAGACTGACAATTGATAATATGTAGATGAGTGGATGGCCATTGTCAGGAAGAATCCCCAATAGACGCGCACCGATAAGAGACACACTATTCACCGCCAGAACTAGGCTAGCAACGGCCAACATTGGAGGCTTGTTATACTGCTGTCCGAGCCGGCCCAGCAGCATAAAAGCCAACAGCGTGGCCAGTGCCGAGGGTACGACCATGCCCGCTAGCTGATCGCTGCTAAACTCCCAAAAATAGGTGCTGATATAAAGCGAGAGCGTCGTGTATATCCCAGCAGCCATACCAAAAGCCAGGCCAGCGCCGGTGGTCAGCCTAAAATTGGCGTTACCAAATGCGATGCGCACGTCCCGAAAAGGCTGTCCCATGCTAAAGGGCGCCGCATTGGGATTGGATTGCGGCAGGCGCGAAATCACGGTGCGTGTTCCCCAGATACAGAACGCCGCTGTAATGGCTGCCAGAACAGCAGACATAATGCCATAATTGACATAGTTATCTGCAACGAGCCGGCCATCAACGCCGTGGTCCATCTGGAAAAAAAATAGGAAGCCAATCGCGGGCAGTGCCATTCCCGCAAGCCAGCCCATCGTAACCCGCGCCTTCGCAATCACAGTGCGCTCATCGTAGTCTGTGGATAGTTCAGCACCCATAGCCGTATGCGGGATAATGTAGATGGTCAAAAATGTGCGCAAAAGAATTGAAACACCCAAGAGCCAGGAAAAGACCCCTATCTCCCCCAAGTGGGCCGGCGGATCAAACAGTAGAAGAAATAAAATGGCAGTGGGAATACCCCCGACCACCAGCATAGGATGACGCCGGCCCCAACGGGTGCGCAACGTGTCTGACCAACTGCCCACGACGGGATCAGAAATGGCGTCCCAACTCAGGGCCAGAAACATTGCAAGGCCAGTAAGCGTGCCACTTAACCCCTGGACCTGAGTGTAATAGAACACCACAAAATTGACGAAGGCCGCATCCTTAACCGCAAAGGGCATGGAGCCAACGGCATAGGACCATTTTTCAAGGCTGTTCAGTGAACGCATAAATACCGTATCCTTGACTGGCTCAACTGTCCGGGAAATTAAGCGATGATTGAGCGTATAATTGTAACGCGGTAGCCACCACCAGAGGTAGCGGTATTCGGTGAGCCACACGGCACAGCGCCTGCGCTCATTATGCGTCAGGCACCTGATCCGCTAAGCCCGCGTAGGTTTCACGAAGCTCTCTCTTAAGCACCTTGCCAATGGAACTTTTAGGCAAATCCTCGCTAAAAACAAGTTGGCTGATGCGCTGAGACTTCCCCAATCTATTGTTCGCCCACAGTCTAAGGGTCTTTGCATCACTCACTGCACCGGGCTCCCGCACCACAAGAGCCAGAGGCGTTTCGCCCCACTCCCGACTGGCTAGCGCGACAACGGCTGCCTCATGTATCTCCGGGTGCTCCAGTAATATCAGCTCAAGATCAGTGGCATAGACATTAAAACCGCCGGAAATAATCATATCCTTGCGCCGGTCTGACAAGAAAAGCCAGCCATCCTCGTCCAGATAGCCCACATCGCCGCTCTTGTAAAACAGCAAACCATCGCTGTCATACCAGTGCATTGCATTACTGGCGACTTCACGATTGTGATAACCATCACTCATATTTCCGGAACGTCCGACTATTTCCCCCGGTTGGCCGGTTGCCACTTCATTGCCCTGTTCGTCAATGATTTTTAGAAATGAACCTGGCAGTGTAGGACCGACAGAACCCAGTTTGTCCTGCTGCTTCGCAATACTCCCGATAAACAACGTTCCGACACCACCTTCAGTCAGGCCATAAAACTCAACCAATTCGCCGGGAAAGTGATCAATCACATCGGCCTTCAACGCTGGACGCAACGGTGCACTGGTGCAGAACTTCACCTGCAGACTGCTGCAATCGTAGTTCGCATAGCTATCCAGTCGCATAATACGATCATATTGCACGGGCACCAGCATCACATGGTTGACCCTGTGTTCCTGTATCAATTGCAGCGCGCCCCCAGCATCAAACTTGGGCATAATCACCAGCGTGCCGCCCGCACACAGTGTTGGCCACCAAGTTGTTATCGTGGTGTTCGAATACAAAGGAGTGGCTACCAGCGTGATGGCATCAGAGGTAATACCCAGACTCATCAAACCGATGGCCAAGGCCTGGCGGGTACGATGGCTGTGGATAATACCCTTGGGGGTGCCTGTGGTTCCGGAGCTATAGATGATATTAAACTCAGCATCACCGGCCAACTGAACATTAGGCATGGCGTCAGATTGCGCTCTAAGCCAGCGGTCTAAATCACGAAATTGATCGTTAGAAAAATCGAATCCAATTAGGCCGCCCGGAACAATCTGCGCGCAATCACGCAAAAAAACGCCAGCCATTTTTTCCATGTCACTGGCCACAATAAGCGCTTTTGCATTGCAATCTCGCAGCATCAGATCAAGGCTATGATCAGTAATCATACCTTGCATGGGCACCGCACAAGCGCCGGCAAGCAGCGTTGCAGCGAACATTTCTGAATAGTCCATACTGTTAGGCGACAGCATAGCGACATGGTCGCCATGCCCTATACCCAGCGCCGCAAGGCCATTAGCCATGCGGTAAATACGCTCAATAGATTCGCCCCACGTACGCGACTGAGTACCCTCGATCAGTGCGACTTTATCCGCCTGCTCGAGACGAAATTTCTCCAGCAGGGCAGGCAGTGCCAAGGCTGGATCAAAAGGGACCTGCACCTTGAGACTGTTTTCACTGCTGCTATTCATAAAGATTAGTATTCCCGATTGATAGGCGGAGCGTTTTTCCAGATACTGTAGTGGGTTTTCCGCTTGCGTTCAAAACATGATTCATTGTACTCAAGTAGCACGTTTAATCTCGGATAAAGATCGCTTTATCAAATAAAAAGGAAACGGCTGTGCAGCGTATTTTGTCTTTCTATGTGTCACTGAGTTTGGCGGTTCTGTTTTCGTACAGCAGTCAAGCCGCCATCACACCGCCACTCAACGCACTCATCCTTACCAGCCCTGGCGTCTATCATAATTATGAACAACAAACGCAAGCGCTGGCATTGGGTATTGCCGAGCACGTCAATGTCCGATTCGACGTTTCCTTGGCTGAGCTCGAGCGCTGGAAAACTACGGATTTTGCACAAGGCTATGATGTTCTGATCTACAACCTCTGCATGGCGGACAATCAGGATAAAGCGTTAATCGCCAACCTGCGTCGTCAAACTGAACAGCTCGGTATACCAGCGCTAGTGATTCACTGCACGATGCACTCTTTTCGAGAGACAAGCCTGTGGTGGCCCATGTTCGGACTTCAGACAAAGGCGCATGAATCACTTAAACCACTGGCCCAAATTCAGGCGGCGCCACATCCGATTCTCCAGGGCATTCCCAATGACTGGACGGTGGCCAATGACGAGCTGTACATCAATCTTCAATTTGAAGCCCAGACGCTACTCAGTGCCATCGGAGAGGACACCAAGCCTCATACAACCGCCTGGTTGACCTATCAGGGTACAACGCCGATTTTTGGCACGACGCTAGGGCACAGTGACGAAACGCTGAACGATCCTGCCTTCGGGCGCCTCATCGCCAACGCCCTGTTGTTCGTCACCGACAATCTGTCAGACCGGGGTATCGCGGAGGTCACGCTGGAACCGGTCAATGACGGGGTCAATATCATCAACACTGTTTCCGCACCCGAGGGCGTCGTGTTTCTGGGCGAAGAGGGCATGGATTGTGCCTTCCGCCAGCTCGCTATCGCCGCAGGGCCTTGTTATCTAGGGTGCATCCTCAACCCACTGGAATGGGGCGAGGAAACACAGACGTGCAAGCGCTCCTGCGAACGTAAATTGCCCTCTTCCGATGAGATCATAGGCCACTGTGCTCCCGAGGCATAATCTACACCCTGTCTCCCTAGCGCCGTAATACCCCGGCTGGATAACCGGCTCAAAGGCGCTCTCCCAGCCCCTCGATCAGAATAAAAAGGAATCACTAGACTCTCAAAAAAATACAATCAGGATTGACTGTTTTATTTTTAGCTCCCATACTCCCCGCTTAACCTAGAAAAGGGGATAAACCTTGACTGCACCGACCGTCACTGACAACCGGCCTCTCGCGGACATGGCACTGTTTGATACACACACACTGAAATGCCCCTACCACTACGATAAAACCCTGCGCGATACCGCGCCGGTCTATCAGGATCCGAATTCTGGCGTTTTTGTGATCTCAACCTACGAGCTGATACGCGAAGCACACAAGAACGATGCTGTGTTTTCCAACGAGTTCATGTTGGCGAAGGGCTCCGCAGAAAAGCTTGATGCGGATATCGATGCCGCTATGAAAAATACCTATAACCTAGGCAAGGGAACACTGCTGACGGTAGATGACCCTGAGCACAAAATCTACCGTGACACTGTCAGAGATTTTTTCCTCGCCAAAAACATTGAGCAATATCGCCCTTGGGTGAGCGAACTGGCGGCAAGGTTGGTCAGCGACATTCCTACCGGGCAGCCTTATGACTTCATCAAGAAATTTGCTCGTCCTTTGCCCTTATCCATGATCATGCATGTACTGGGCATCCCTCTGGAAATGATCGACGATGCCTTCAAGTGGACGAATGCCAATGTCACTGTGCTATCGCAGGTCTCAGACAAGCAAGGTTTGTTGGATGCACACGCCGGGGTAAAGGAAGAATACGACTGGTTCGTGACCGCGTTGGATGCACGCCGCGCCAACCCGCAGGATGACTTACTCAATCTGGTTGCCCATGCGACGTTCGAAGGTCGACCACTGACAATAGAAGAACAGCTGGGTCACTGTACGCAATTCCTCGTCGCCGGCAATGAAACCACCACGGCAACACTCGCTGAAGGTATCAGACAATTATGTCTTAATCCGGAGCAGGAAGCGGCAGTACGTAATGACCGTTCGCTCATTCCCAACCTCGTAGAAGAGACATTGCGCCTTGCGACACCCACCTCAAATATGTGGCGCATGACAAAGCAAGATCACACCATCGGTGGGGTAGAGATTCCCCTAGGCAGCATGGTACTGCTGAAGTATTTCTCGTCCAACCACGACGAAGCCATGTTTGACCAACCCATGGAGTTTGATGTGACACGGGCGAACGCAAAACGCCATATCGCCTTCGGGTTTGGCACGCATGTGTGTATCGGCCAGCATCTGTCTAGACTGGAAATGATTGTCGCTTGGGAAAAAATCTTCGATGGCACCACCAGCATGCGACTCAATTGCGCACCACAAGACCTGGATTATATGCCCAATATTCTGCTGCGCGGCCTCGAAAAACTCCCTGTCATTTTCGAAAAATAGACAACGCTTTTGAAGGTGTTTTCAAGCCTCACTGATTGCAGGCGATTTGAGCCGCTAGCTTGGCCTTCATAGGCAACACCCACTGGCTCTTCAATTGAGCCGACAACAAGCCGGCATCATCGAGATCGTCACACAATTTCATCTGATGCGTAAGGTCAAACATATCTAACTGGCGACAAATTTTGGACTCATCGTTCAGCGTGAGAAACGAAATGCCCGGTGTTTCATAAAAAGAACCATCAGCGCGCTGTCCCGGGCCACGGTTCATCCAGTGTGTCACCAGCTTGTTGCCGACACCTGTGTAGACGCCCATATAGGGAAACGTCCAACCTTCCCAACCCACTTGCATGTCTCGCCCGTAATGGGTGGCCTTGATCTCGTCTATGCCGTTAGCGGTGACATCCATTACACCTGCATATTGGCAGGTATAGACGCAGTCTAGAGCATACAGTTCATCGACGAAAAATATCCAGTCATCGGTGCGAGATGCTTCTTCATGCGCGGCAATTAATTTTTCCGCCGTTGCTCTCAGAATCTGTTCCGATAACCCACTCATGTAGTCTCCTCCTAAACATTCACCTGCCGTTACGACTCGTTGATTACGTCCGCACCGGTGACAATAATTATTTTTCAGTAAAATCCAATCGGATATTCACATTAGAATATCGATTTGGATGTTAATGCATTGGGGCGGATTTCCAGCAGATCGATTGCAACGCCCGGAGGTTGTGACAATGCGTAGCGCACCGCGTCCCCCACATGTGTCACCTCCATACCCATGTCCATGTGCGTGCCAGCGTCCTTCCATGCTGCCAGCGCACCCTCCAGCGCCTGTGTGTCCCAGCCATCGGAGAAATTTGTCCATGCGCCACCGGGTCGAATACAGGTAACGCCAATGCCATCAGCCTGTACCTCCAACCTCAGATCGCGCGTAAAGCGCTCTACCGCGGCCTTAGTTGAGGCATAAATCGATAGATGGCTCATCTCATCGTAATGCCAGGCGCTTGCGGAGGAAATTGTGATAATGCGGGGATTTTCACTGCTTTTGAGCATCGGAATCGCCAGCTGGGAACAGAACACTGTACCTAAAAAATTAGTCTGCACTTGCAAGAGCACTTCTTCTTCTACAAGGTTTTCCACCTTGTTCGGTGTCGCCAATCCCGCATTATTCACCAGTCCATCAAGACGTCCGAAATGCGTGTGAATTTTTTCAAAGGCAATACTGACACTCGCTCGAGAACCCACATCAGCAACCACGCCGAGCGCATGGTCCGCGCCAATCTCTGCTACCGCCTGATCAAGACCCGACTGATTACGGCTGATTAGCCCAACGTGCGCGCCATGTTCTACGAGACTTTTAGCAATGGCCAGCCCAAACCCCCGTGAGCCACCGGTCACAATGTAAACATTGTCCTGCAAGTCCACGCTCATTCACCAATCGCAATGGCAATCGTCTTAGTTTCAAGATATTCTTCAAAACCCTCACGGCCCATCTCTCGACCGAGACCACTTTGCTTATAGCCGCCAAAAGGGGCATCTGCCCCGTAAAAATTCCCACCATTCACATTGATTGTGCCGGCACGAATACGCCGCGCAACAGCCAGTGCACGTTCGTCAGTTTCAGACCAGACGCTCCCTGACAGACCATAGTCAGAATCATTGGCGATACGTACGGCATCGTCCTCATCGTCGTAGGCAATGACTGCGAGCACCGGGCCGAAGATTTCCTCGCGCGCGATAGTCATCTCATTCGTCACATCCATAAATACCGTAGGCTCTACATAATAGCCCTTATCCAAATGAGCAGGCACACCGCCACCAATCAACACGCGGGCACCCTGCGCCTTTCCCAGTTCAATGTAGTTAAGGACTCGCTCTCGCTGGCGAGCATTGACCAATGGACCCATTATCTGACTATCAGAGCTCGGATCGCCGTACTGGATAAACCCAAAATAGGTTGGGAGCAATGCCTCTACTTCAGCCTGACGCGAGCGAGGAATGAGTAACCGGGTGTTGATTGCGCAGCCCTGGCCGGAGTGAAAACACACCGCCAGAACACTCAGCAGGCTTGAAGAAAGATCCGCGTCATCAAGAATGATATTGGCTGATTTGCCGCCCAGTTCTAGGAACACTTTTTTAACCGTTTGGGCAGCGCGTGCCATTATATGCTTACCGACCGCAGTGGAGCCGGTAAAGGACACCATATCCACGCGCGGATCGCCCACTAGCTGATCTCCCACTTCTTTCGGGTCCTCAGAGGTAATCACATTGAACACGCCAGGTGGAATATCGGTATGCTCTTTGATCACTCGCCCTAACATTGTCGACGACCAAGGTGTCTCTGGCGCGGCCTTCAATATCAAGGTGCAACCAGCGGCAAGTGCAGGCACACATTTGGCAAGATTAATTTGTAGCGGCACGTTCCACGGGGTGATGCAGGCCACCACCCCAATCGCTTCTTTTTCCACCAAGCGTCGGTTCTTACCACCCATCATCTCAGAAACACCAATATCGCGGCTCCAGTCGAAGTCAGGTAAGCTTTTCAGCGTATAGTCGATAAAACCGATAGGCAATTCGCACTGCGGCCCCATTTCCCCACAAATACCCAGCGGCGCTCCGGTCTCAGCGGCGATCTGTAACTTAAAGTCTTCCTGTACGGCGCGCAGTCCTTGCTGCAATTGTTGCAGACACTTGTGACGAAAGGCATGATTGGTAGACCAGTCGGTCTCATCAAATGCACGGCGGGCAGCGGCAATCGCTCTATCCATATCTTCGCAGCCGGCATCAGCTACGGCGCCCATAACTTCTTCAGTTGCAGGATTAATATTGGGGTACGTTTTCCCGGAAGCGGCTTCACACAGCTCACCGTCTATGAATAATCTTTTTTCAGGGTTCATACTCTTAGCTCCTGTCACATTGGAGGCCGTGATTCGTCTTTGGCCATAAACACATTCTCGATACGATCACATATGTATTGAGCGGTGGGCATAACAACACCCTTAGTATTGGCAGTACTAATAGCACACTCCAAATCTTTTCGGCCCAGCCGTCCCATCGCGCCGAAGTAGGCATCCATGTCTTCTTCACTGGTCGTTTTTACCACAGCATTGCGACCACTGGCGAACATAAACATTTGCTGATTAACAACGCCGTTGGATAACCCGACATCGCGCAACACTTCCACCGAAAGGCCGCAGGCTTCAGCTAACCGTGTCGCCTCCACCATGGCGACAAACTCGGTGTACTGGATAAAGTTATTGCATAGTTTCAGCGCTATACCACAGCCGACAGGTCCAGCGTGTACAATTTTTTCCGCAGAAGTTTGGAACACAGGAGAACCCTGCGCTAATTGCTCCACACTACCGCCCACCATATAACACAACGTGCCGTCGAGTGCCCGGTGCGCTCCGCCTGTAATAGGAGCGTCAATCAGGTTGAGGCCCAGATTAGATGCCTCTTCAGCCCATAACAGCAAATTAGCCTGTGTAACCGTGCTGTGAATCGCTATCAGGGTGCCAGGCGACGCGTGAGCAAAAATACCGTCATCGCCATGCAAAAGATTCTCCACCTGAGCGTCGTCGCGCACACAAATACCTATGTGCACACAGATTTTCGCCAGAGCAGCGGCCGACGCACAGCCTATCGCACCTTCTGCCACCAATTCTTCAACGGCAGGCGCATACACATCATAGACATGTGCACTGAATGCATCGCAGATGAGCCGCTGTGCACAGGGCTTGCCGATATTACCCAACCCTATATAGCCGACATTGATTTTCACCTTAATTCACTCCTCTTATTAACGCCTTTTCCATCTAGCAGCGCATTCTTATTGGCGGCCAGTGTATCCATCAAAAACAGAGTCTGTCAATATAAATTGACTAGTAGTCAAGTTACGTTTACTATTTATTTATGAACGCTCTCAGCCTAGAAAATATCGAGCCCCGTATGGCCAGGAATCGATATCGACATAACTTCTCCCGACACCTGCTCGGTGTAGCACGATACCTTCAAAACACAATGATGACCGCGCTGCACCAACAATACGGGCATGAGCATCTACGATTGAGTTTTAGCCCCTATATCATTCTGCTCGGAGAAGGTGACAAGCGGCTAACGGATCTAGCAGAAATTTTAGGTATTTCTCGGCAGGCCTGCAATCAAGCCGCCAAACAAGTCGTCGCGGCGGGCTATATTGACCGAATCGCTGACCCTGAAGACGGTCGTGCCAAACAACTGACTCTGTCGTCTCATGGCATCAAGCTGCGTCGCGATGGCCTTCATATTGTAGCTGAACTGGATCAGCAGCTAGCAAAAATCATTCACGGCTCACGCATTCTTGATGCAAGTAAGTCTCTACGAAAAATCTCTCATCGCCACTCTCTCAGCCTCGCGCCACCCAGCAATGACGCGAACGCGAACACATCGATGGCTGGGTTACTACCTAGACTCTCAGACTATACGCTGAAACGCCTTATGGAATTGACGCGTGAGAAAGGTCATCCTGGGCTAAAGCTACGTTTCGGTCAGGTACTGGGACTGATTGGTCCTTCTGGAGGACGAATACAGAAAATTGCAGCCATTCAGGACGTGAGCAAGCAAGCTATCAGCGCCATCGGCACAGAGCTGGAAAACCTCGGGTATCTGCAGCGCAAAACCGACCCCTCAGATGCTCGCCAGGTTGTGCTTATCTTCACCGATCACGGAGAGAAGCTGATTACTGACTCAATAATAAGTGGCAATGAGTTGGAAGCGGAGTTTGCCGAGATCATTGGCCAGGCAGCGCTTAAGCGGCTGGACGCGACGCTGCAAGATCTGTACTTCGGGCTCGAACTGGAACAAGGCATTTTTGACACAGGTAGCGCAGCAGAGATTAGTCTGCTGGCACATCAACTTCAACAACGACTCGGCGAGCAAGGCAGTAAGGCACTCGCCACACTGTTGCTCTGTCCTACTGAATACGCGAGGTAAATGACAATGATGACCAACAACGAGTGGCTGGCTTACGTATGGCAGCACTACCACATCCTGAGTTCCCTGGTAGCACTGGCGGGCATTGTAGCGATAACCATTGTGGGCAAGAAGATTCTGTTCCGTGTGCCGGCAGTGGGCGAAATGCGACAGCGCAATAGGGAAAAAGATAAGCCCAAATGGAAGCTGGAAAAATACCCGCCGGTCGTTCGTAGCACCCAGAAAGTCGGCCTGTATTGCAATATTGTTTTTTTCCTTGTACTGCTGCCATTTTGCATCACATTTGAAAACCAAGCGGTATGGAAAGTACTACTGGACAGTGCCATCATTCTGCTTTTTTACGACTTTTTTTACTATCTGTCGCATCGCTTTTGGTTTCATGGGCAAGGTGCCATGCGCAAGATACACGCTGTGCACCATCAGGCCCGCAATCCCACTTACCTGGATGCACACTATGTGCACCCCTTTGAGACGTTCATCGGGCTATCGCTCTACATGGGATCAACAGTAATATTGGCGGCACTTATGGGGCCTTTTCAGATCACCACCATAATCCTAACGTATCTGATATTCACCCAGCTTAACCAGATTAATCACGTCTATCTGAATCTGCCGCACTTCCCCTTCAAAACCATGAACTGGGTTGTGGCCAAGCATCACGTGCACCATGAGAATATGCACAAAGGCAACTATTCAACGATTACACCTCTTTACGATAAAATTTTTGGCACACTAGACTAGAGTAGACTGAACTCATCGGAGAGACATTATGAATGACGAAGAACGCCGCGCCCTGGGCGAGGAAAAAATAAAGGATGTTTACGCCGGAGATGTTGTAGTTCCTCCAGAGGGCTATGCTTTTACCGACATTATGCTCAAACAATTGTTCGCCGAACTGTGGACACGAGAAACCCTTTCTATGCGAGACAAGCGCATTCTGCTGCTGGGTATTATCGCAGAGAAGGGCGAGCCCACGACATTCAAAATACAGATCAAAGCCTCTCTCAAGAGAGGCGAAATCAACCCAGCCGAAGCACGAGAGTTTCTCCTTTTCATCGCACAGTACGCTGGATATCCGCGAGCAGCCTCAATGCTGGGACCGGTCGAACAGGCTATTGCAGAATTCGAAAAAGAGACTGCGGACGCCAGCTAAACAAGCCGTTCGGCACTGCAACTTACAGCTTTTTCTGACCCAATGGTTGCCATTCGCTGCGAGCGACTCCAAAATAGTGAATCCAGCATTTGCGTTAAGCGGATGCAGCTGTCCTAAAGAGGAAAAGCCACCATGAAACCGCAAGATTTTCGAGACATAACCTATGCTAAGGATGATGCGGGCATTGTTACGCTGACACTAAATACGCCGGGGCGCAAAAACGCTCTCAGCGCCGTCACTTTTCTGGAGCTTTTTTACGCTGTGGATCACTTTCAGTCCGATGAGTCAGCGCATGCGATGATATTGACGGGCGCAAAGGATCCAAACTCTAATGATCCGAAAAAAGAAGCCTTTAGCAGCGGCGGATACTTCAACCCTGATGCCTTTGAAGGTTTAGCACCAGAGGTATTAGCAGACATTGATATGTCAGATGTTGCCCAAAAACGCACGACTATGAAGTTTTATGAGTGTGACAAGCCGGTCATTGCCGCCATCAACGGGCTCGCAATCGGTGGAGCGTTTACGCTTTGTCTAGCCGTTGCCGATCAGATCTACATGTCAGAGCACGCTTGGATACAACTTCCTTTCGCGAAACTTGGGATTGCTGCCGAACTCGCTTCCACTTTTCTGTTGCCACGTTTGCTTGGATTCCAAAAGGCCAAGGAAATGCTTTTTTTTCCAGAACGTATTAGTGCAGAAAAAGCCGTAGAGCTAGGGATTGCCAACAAGGTCTTACCCCACGACGAGCTTCTAAACTACGCCAAGGAGCAAACGCTGCAACTTATACCCCCTTTAGGTCCTGCGATGTCCATTCGCGAGATGAAGCGATGCATGCACCAGCCCCATATCGACTCACTTGAAAAGGCCCTTGATATGGAGAACAACGCGCTGGCAAAGCTCATGCATACTGAAGACTTTGCCGAGGGAATGATGGCGCGTATTGAACGAAGATCGCCGGTATTTAAGGGCAGATAATTCAGCGTCACGCGCCCGGCTGACCCAGCCAAGCTGCGTCAGCGTATTCAACCTTCCCTCGACAGTGGCGTTTGCCACAGACTCCAAAGGCTCTTCGATGTATCGATATCTTTTTTCAGACAACCGGATTTTTACCCTGCGCCCGCTGATATGCGTAGGCGTATGCTTCTTCATGACATCGGCGCTAGCGCAGGTTGATGAGGCGCAGGTGGGCGAAGTTCGGGTTGACGAGATACAAATTGATAAGATGCAGACTCCTGCCGGGGAAGTCATCGTTGAGCAGGCTCTTCCTGCGCCAACACCTGAAGCTCAGACAACGCTTACAGCGGTCGAGGGGATTGCGACTGAAACCACTATCGCCAACAAAGAACCGGATGCCACTGATGAGGAGCGGGTCGAGTCTATCTCAGAGCCGCCGAATGATATACTGGATATTCTAGGTGCCACAATAGCTCTAGGGGAGACACGACGACTGCTCTGGGTCGCAGGAGAAACCTCTTACGGCAGTAAATTAGAAGCGCCGGTTAACATCATACGTGGAAAATATCCCGGCCCAACCTTGTGCCTCACAGCGGCTATTCATGGTGACGAATTGAACGGCGTTGAAATTGTGAGGCGATTGATCAGTAAGCTCTCTGCAAAGAAGTTACACGGGACGGTCATTGGTGTTCCCATTGTCAATTTACTGGGCTTCACCAATGGCACACGGTATCTACCAGACCGACGCGACCTTAATCGACACTTTCCAGGTAACCCTAAGGGTAGTTCTGCATCGCGCATCGCATATTCTTTTTTTCAGGATATCGTACGTCATTGCGATTTATTAATAGATCTGCATACCGGCTCACTGGCTCGAACTAACATTGCGCAAGTCAGAGCAAACCTGCAAGTTCCTGAGGTACTGGAATTCACCACCAAGTTTGGCTCAACGGCGGTATTACACAGCAGAAAACTTCGTGGCAACTTACGCAGTGCCGCGGTCAACTATGGTATACCTGCCGTCGCTCTAGAGTTGGGTGAACCCGGAAGCCTGCAGGAAAAGCACATCAAAGAAGGAGTCAAAATTATAAAGGCCGTGCTGCGTGGAGTGAATATGACGCGCCCCTTCTGGGCGACCAGCGGGTCGCAAGCCGTATTTTATAGCTCACGCTGGGTGAGAGTTAATTACGGAGGGCTGCTGATTTCCAATGTTGACATCGGCGAGCGCATTTGGGAAGGCACCGTTTTGGGATCGATCGTCAATCCTATAACCGATGAGACCTTTGAAATCCTTTCCCCCTACTCAGGTCGGGTTCTGGGCATGGCACTCAACCAGTTTATGTTGCCAGGATACGCCGCTTTTAATATTGGCATCGCCGCCGACAGAGATAGCGCAGCTGTCGAGGCACAAATTTTTGAGTGTATCGATACTGACGATCAGATTGGCGATGAGCTTAGCTGCTCACTCGACGACGAAGAGGCGGAGCAAATTGAGCGCGACGACATTGTTCTTGGTGAACAGGAAGAAGAAGATGAGTCATAATAAAAAATCTAACTTAAGGTATAGACAGACATCAGAATTACACACTGGTGGTATTTTTCTCAGTGCTTCATGGATCAATAATCAACAATCTCTGTCGGTGCTAACGGGATTTCGGCTATCTCCTCCCCTCGCCCGCACTGCGTGATCAACCAAGCCTTCGAAGGTACCACCGTGCCAACGCCACATCATCGTAATGAGGCCATTATCTCCAGGCCCTCAAACACGAGATCCGGAACGACTTCTCCGCCGTGATCGACTAACTCCATAAGCGACTGGCCCGCACCTCCGCAAAACAGTATCGCCATTGGCTCGCTGGCTGCCTGTTCCAACGCCAGCGTAATCGCGCCCGCTTGCGCCAGCGCAATGCCATGGCGCACTGCGTGCGCGGTTGAGGTGCCGGGAGACAGTCCATAGCCGACTTCTTCATCAAACCGGACGCGATCAGTATCGAGCAATAAGGCACGCTCCATCAAAGCTGCTCCGGGAATGATGTAACCACCCTCATGACGACCATCAGCACTAACAATATCGATGGTAAGGGCAGAGCCACTATCGATAACACACACCCTGCTCTTTTTGCGCTCCCGACCTCCGAGCATTGCCAGCCAGCGATCAACCCCCATGCGTCCCGGTTCCTCATAACTGTTCATCAGGCTGCCCGTGCGCGATTCAGAACGCGCAAACCACGGCGCGATACCCCATTGGTTTTCCAACAGGCGCGACAGCTGTAATTCTGACGCTGCGGTGGTCACACTTGAAATCCAGATATGATGCAGCGATTCGCAGCAATTCAGTAATCGTTGCTGCGAGCTTTCATCATTAGGCCGATAATCTCCACGGCTTATGACTTTATTGCCGTTGACCAAGCGCCATTTCGCACGGGTGTTGCCGATATCAAGCTGCAGACAGACGCCAGGACTGTTCATGAGGCTGCCCTCAAAGACACTTCACCACCGTACACCGACTGCAAGCCAGTCGCGGTCTCCAACTGCAGCGCACCGCGCGCATCTACTCCACGCGCGATGCCAGCAAGAGGCACTTCGCCAGCATGTAGCACCACAGCAGCATCGGCTAACGCATCCAGAGACTGCCATTCCTCACGCCAATGGGCAAATCCGCGCTGCTCGAAATCAGCCACCAGCGGCAACAACTCATTTAACAGCGCTGCCAATATCCTGCTGCGGCCGGGAGTCTGACTTGAGGTCATTGTGTTGATATCTGTCCAAGCTTGGTCAATAGCACCCGCCGCCGCGTCAGGCATGGCCACATTAAGACCCACACCGATGACGACCCGACAGCTTCCGGCCGCGTCACCGCTCATCTCCAACAATATACCCCCGAGTTTGGCACCATCGTATAGCACATCGTTAGGCCATTTGAGCTGCACAGCAGGCACATCACAGGCTCGCAGTGCGCGCGCAACGGCGACCCCTACGGCCAAGCTCAGCCCCTCTAAAGCCGCCGCCCCCTGAGTAAACTCCCACAGCAGAGACAAATAGAGATTACTCGCATAGGGGCTGACCCACTGCCGACCACGGCGGCCGCGACCCGCGGACTGTTGCTCCGCAGTGCACACCAAGCTGGTCAAGCCGTCCTGCTCGGCCAAACGCATCACATGGGCGTTGGTCGAGTCGACCGTGTCGAGAATCTCCAGACGGCCCATCAGTGCAGCGGCACGCGGATCAAGTCCAGCTTTCACCTGAGCGGCATCGAGCAGGTCAATACCGCCAGGAATGCGATAGCCCTTACCCTTCACTGACTCAATGGCAAGCACCGAGTCGTTCACTAGGCGATTGACCTGTTTCCAGACAGCAGTGCGACTCACACCCATAGCCTCTGCAAGATCCTGGCCCGAGTGAAACTCGCCATCGGCAAGCAGCGGCAATAATGATCTTGACATGAATGACGGTACTCTTCGGTCACTGGAGGAGGGATGATAGCAAATAATCCCGATATATCGAGTGGCATAACTCTTCCAGCGCGCGGATTATCCCGCCTAGCGGCTACAGGAGCGGACCTGAATCATCTCATCGTCCTAACCTCAACTAACCTTCCGTTTACGTTAACGTCATTGTTTGATACAGTGTCGTTTGTCACTCGTTGTGCGGAAGGAACAGCACATGCCAAACCAAACCTACACAATCTCAGAGCTGGCTAGCGAGTTCGGGGTCACCACCCGCGCCATCCGTTTTTACGAGGAAAAAGGCCTCGTCCAGCCCCTACGTGAGGGGCAGAGGCGAGTCTATACCGCTGCTGACCGGGTTCGCATAAAGCTGATCCTGCGTGGAAAGCGTATTGGCATGACGCTGCAGGAAAGCGTCGAAGTGATTGATTTGTACGACCCGCAGCACAACAACACACAGCAACTTCTCTCACTGATCAATACGATCTCAGGGCGCCAAGCTAGACTTCTGCAGCAAAAAGACGATATCGATGACATGCTGACAGGACTCAGCGAGGTACTGGGGCTTTGCGAGAAGGCGCTGGGAAAACGCCAGAAAAAAATTTCAGCAACCCCAAAGAAATGATAGGACATTCATTATGAGCTCCCGCTACCCTACCCTCAACTTTGGCCTTGGGGAAGACATCGACATGCTGCGCGATGCGGTCTACCAAATGTGCCAAAAAGAAATTGTCCCGCGCGCGGCAGACATAGACCGCAGTAATGAGTTCCCCATGGATCTATGGCGAACGTTAGGAGACATGGGCCTGCTGGGAATTACCGTAGAAGATAGCTATGGCGGCAGCAATATGGGGTACCTCGCCCACTCGGTGGTCATGGAGGAAATTAGCCGCGCCTCTGCCTCTGTCGGACTGTCCTATGGCGCCATGTCCAATCTGTGCCTTAACCAGTTAGCCAAAAACGGCAATGAGGAACAAAAACAGAAATACCTTCCAAAGCTGTGTTCGGGTCAACACATAGGCGCACTGGCCATGTCAGAAGCCAACGCCGGCTCCGACGTGGTGAGCATGAAATTAAATGCTCGCAAACAGGGCGACAGCTACATACTCAACGGGACTAAAATGTGGATCACCAACGGCCCCGATGCCCATGTCTACATAATCTATGCCAAAACCGATCCTGAGGCAGGATCCAAAGGCATTACTGCGTTCATCGTTGAGCGCGATGCCCCAGGATTCTCCCGCTCGCCTAAACTCGACAAACTCGGTATGCGCGGCTCCAACACCTGTGAGCTGGTCTTCCAAAATTGTGAGGTGCCAGCTGAAAATAGACTGCACAATGAAGGCGACGGCGTGAGAATACTCATGTCGGGGCTAGACTATGAACGCACTGTATTGTCCGGAGGACCGGTGGGCATCATGCAAGCCTGCCTGGACGAGGTTCTGCCCTACCTGCACGACCGCAAACAATTCGGACAGAGCATAGGAGAGTTCCAACTGATGCAGGGCAAGCTGGCAGACATGTACGCCGACCTCAATGCCTGTCGTGCCTATTTATACGCCGTCGCAAGTGCCTGTGACAGAGGTGAGGGAACACGTCAGGACTGCGCTGCAGTAATTCTTTATACCGCAGAGAAAGCGACCCAGATGGCACTGCAGGCAATACAGGCGCTGGGCGGTTTCGGTTATACCAATGATGCCAACGCTGGACGCCTGCTGCGTGATGCCAAACTGTACGAAATCGGCGCAGGCACCTCCGAAATACGGCGCATGCTCATCGGCCGCGAACTGTTTAACGCAACTGCTTAGGAGCACACACATGGCACTGCTGGATTCACGCATCAATACTCGGGACGACATTTTCGGAAAAAATCGGGAACACATGGAAGTGCAGGTTGATGACCTGCGACAGCGAGTCGATGTTATTCACCAAGGAGGTGGCAAAAAGGCTCAGGAGCGTCACACCTCCCGCGGCAAGCTACTCCCGCGGGAGCGACTCAATGCCTTACTGGATCCGGGCTCTCCATTTTTAGAGCTGTCCCAGCTCGCCGCCTACAAAGTCTATACAGACGATGTGCCGGGCGCCGGAATCATTACCGGTATTGGCCGCGTCTCCGGTCTGGAATGCATGATCTTTATAAACGACGCCACGGTTAAGGGCGGCGCCTACTATCCGCTCACAGTAAAAAAACAGGGTCGAGCGCAAACCATTGCCGAAGAGAATCACTTGCCCTGCCTCTACCTCGTGGATTCTGGTGGTGCCTTTTTGCCGTTACAGGACGAGGTATTTCCGGATCGCGAGCACTTCGGGCACGCGTTCTACAATCAGGCACGTATGTCATCGAAGGGAATCCCACAGATAGCCGCGGTGCTGGGTTCCTGCACCGCCGGCGGGGCTTATTTGCCCGCTATGGCGGATGAATCCATTATCGTCAAAAATCAGGGGACCATTTTCTTGGGTGGACCCCCGTTAGTAAAAGCCGCTACCGGTGAAATCGTTTCGGCGGAAGAGCTAGGCGGAGCTGATGTGCACTGCCGTACCTCCGGCGTCACCGACCATTATGCCAACAATGATCATCACGCTCTGGAACTGTTACGTCGCTCAGTGAGTCGCCTGAATCGAGTCAAGCCCGTTACCATAGACGTGCAACCTAGCGTCGAGCCGCTCTATCCTGTGAAAGACATTTATGGCGTGATTCCTGCTGACACCAAACAGCCTTACGATGTACGCGAAGTGATTGCCCGCATCGTCGATGGCTCAGATTTTGACGAATTTAAAGCGCTGTTCGGTGAGACGCTAGTCTGTGGCTTCGCGCGTATTCACGGATACCCGGTGGGCATCGTCGCGAACAACGGCATACTATTCAGTGAGTCAGCGGTCAAGGGGGCTCACTTCGTCACGTTGTGCGCGCAGCGGAAAATACCATTGGTATTCCTGCAGAACATCACGGGTTTCATGGTGGGCAAGCAATATGAGGCAGGGGGTATCGCTCGTCACGGTGCAAAAATGGTGCACGCCGTAGCCTGTGCCAGAGTGCCCAAATTTACGGTGATGATAGGGGGATCATTCGGCGCGGGTAACTACGCCATGTGTGGACGTGCCTATGAGCCGCGCTTTCTTTTCATGTGGCCTAACGCTCGTATCTCAGTCATGGGTGGCGAGCAGGCAGCGGGGGTACTCGCTACGATAAAACAGGACCAGATGGCGCGCGATGACAAGCTCATGAGCCCCGAAGAGGAGGCTGCCTTCAAGCAGCCTATTATCGATTTGTATGAAGAACAGGGGCACCCCTACTACGCGTCAGCGCGATTATGGGATGACGGGGTGATAGATCCGGCAGATACCCGCAAGGTCCTGGGTCTCTGTATTTCAGCGTCATTGAATGCGCCAATTGAGGAGACGTCTTTCGGCGTATTCAGGATGTGATGCGCTTGATCGATCGTTGTTTCTCATTTCTCCGCTCTCTACCGAATAAGGTGCGAGGTTAGGACATCATGTTTAAAAAAATTCTCATTGCCAACCGCGGTGAAATTGCCTGCCGCATTATCAAGACGGCACGGCGTATGGGTGTGGCAACCGTAGCGGTGTATTCAGATGCAGATCGTGATGCGCTGCATGTAAAACTGGCGGACGAGGCGATCCATATTGGCGCAGCTCCCGCGCGGGAGTCCTACCTGCTGGGAGACAAGATACTGGCGGCCGCGCAAATTACGCACGCGCAAGCCATACATCCAGGCTATGGTTTCCTGTCAGAAAATGCTGATTTTGCAGCGGCCTGTGCGGATCAGGGTGTGGTATTTATTGGTCCCGGTGTTGCGGCGATTGCATCCATGGGCAGCAAATCTGCGGCCAAACGTATTATGGAGCAGGCGGGTGTGCCACTGGTGCCCGGCTATCATGGGAATGATCAGGACCCAGCGCGGCTAAAGTCTGCGGCTCAATCAATGGGATACCCAGTGCTGCTCAAAGCAACCGCTGGCGGCGGCGGCAAAGGAATGCGCCAAGTGTCGTCGGCAGACGAATTCGACGAGGCGCTGGCCGCTGCCAAACGAGAGTCCCTGGCCAGTTTTAGTGATGACACAATGCTAGTGGAAAAATATCTCATCAAACCGCGGCACGTGGAATTCCAAATATTTTTCGATCATCTGGGACACGGTATTTACCTGGCGGAACGTGATTGTTCGGTGCAGCGACGTCACCAGAAAATTATTGAAGAAGCCCCCGCTCCGGGTATGACTGACACACTGCGACAGGCGATGGGTGAAACCGCCATCACGGCGGCGCGCGCCATCGACTACCGTGGAGCGGGTACCGTAGAATTTTTGCTACAACAGGACGACAGCTTTTATTTTATGGAGATGAACACCCGCCTACAAGTTGAGCATCCGATCACGGAGATGATTACGGGGCTGGACTTAGTGGAGTGGCAGTTACGGGTCGCATGTGGCGAACCCCTGCCACTGACACAGGAGGCAGTGCACATTCGCGGACATGCGTTTGAAGCGAGAGTCTATGCGGAAGACCCGGATAACGACTTCTTGCCGGTTACCGGTACATTGGATTTTTTACGCCCACCCGATGAATCCCGGTATGTGCGGGTAGACACCGGAGTATGCCAAGGTGATCACATCAGCGTGTACTACGACCCGATGATCGCTAAATTAATTGTTTGGGACGAATCCCGTGATCGCGCGCTGCAGAGACTCAGTACGGCGCTCTCGCAATATCGCATCAGCGGCACCGTCACCAATCTCGACTTCCTCTACAACCTAGCCACCTGCCATCCCTTTGAGGAGGCACAGTTGGATACAGGCTTTATCGATGAGCATGCGCAGTTACTTTTCCATACACACCGCGGGAACCTCGAGCGCGAATTGCCGCTAGCCGCATTAGCATTGCTACTGCATAAGCAGCGACGAGCCAAATTGACCGCCTCTTGCATTGACCCCTACTCTCCGTGGCAAGACACCAACGCATGGCGTCTGAACGGACCGCACAGTCACCATATCACGCTGCACTGCCAGCAACAGGATTACGCTATCGAGTTAGAGCAGCGGGGGACACAGTATCGGGTGCGCGCAGCAGGTCATGAAACGCTGTTGGCGGGCACACTGGAGGACGATACACTGCATCTTGAAATCGACGGGCACCGACGCCGCGCTACCCTGGCACACACGCACGACAGTTTTACCCTTTATTTGCCAGAGGGCGCCTGCCATTTTCACGAAGTCTTTGCTGACACAGGTGAAGCAGAGGACACCGGCGGTGATGGCGGACTGCGGGCGCCAATGAACGGCACGATCGTCACGCTGCTGGCGCGAGTGGGCGATCAGATAGAAACCGGCGCGCCCCTGTTGGTCATGGAAGCGATGAAAATGGAACACACTATTCGGGCACCCTGTCCTGGCATAGTGCAAGCCTTCTATTATGAGAGCGGCGATTTAGTCGATGGCGGTGCAGCGCTGGTCGACTTTGTCGTCAGTGAGGAGTAATCACCCATGAGCCTTCCTAAAACCGTTCGGCTGGTAGAGGTCGGCCCCCGAGATGGCCTACAGGGTGAATCCCAAACCATCCCCCTTGCCGCCAAGCTACAACTAATAGACGACCTGACTCGTGCCGGTCACTCCTACATCGAGGCTGGCAGTTTTGTGAACCCGAAGTGGGTGCCGCAAATGGCTGATAGTGAACAGGTCTTTAGCCGCATTGAACGCCGCCCCGGCGTTCGCTACTGCGCCCTCACACCCAACCTTCAGGGGTTTGAGCGCGCATTGGCCGTTGGCGCTGACGAAGTCGCTATTTTTGCCGTCGCCTCAGAGAC
Organism: Halioglobus sp. Uisw_031; assembly: GCF_047729875.1. Classification (NCBI taxonomy): domain Bacteria; kingdom Pseudomonadati; phylum Pseudomonadota; class Gammaproteobacteria; order Cellvibrionales; family Halieaceae; genus Halioglobus; species Halioglobus sp. Uisw_031. The sequence goes on from NZ_CP159826.1 coordinate 3,068,856, forward strand.
CTTCTCCCATAAAAATATCAACTGCAGCATCGAAGAGAGCCTAGTACGTTTTCGCGAGGTGATGGAAGCCGCACAACAGCACAATATACCGGTGCGCGGTTACGTGTCCTGTGTGCTCGGCTGCCCCTACGAGGGGGAGGTGTCCTCGCAAAACGTGGCGGAGGTTACTGCCAAATTGTTTGATATGGGGTGTTATGAGGTCTCATTAGGCGACACCATTGGCGTCGGCAACGCAGGGAGCATGGAACGTCTTCTGCGTGTCTTGCTCGCACGCTTTAACCCCGATCAACTGGCCGTGCACTGCCACGACACATACGGCCAGGCGCTGAGCAATATCCTGATCGCACTCCAGCATGGCATTCACACCATTGACGCCTCCGTCGCCGGACTGGGTGGCTGTCCGTACGCACCTGGCGCCTCGGGTAATGTCGCCACCGAGGATGTGATCTACATGCTCCACGGCATGGGTATCGCAACCGGTATTGATCTGGAGCTATTGGTTGCGGCAGGGAGCCGAATTTCGGCGACTCTTGGCCGAACGAACGCATCCGCCGTAGCGCGGGCGCGCCTCGCAAAGCCATAAACGCAGTGCCGTATGACCCACCATCGCAGTGCCTTTCTGCGCAGATCATCCGCCGCCCTGATACGCCTATTGGAAATCAGTCACAATGGCGTATCCTCCACTCCCCCTCTAAGGACACACCCTAAACATGGCGCTCAAACCGACCATCTATAAAGCCCAAATTGAATTAGCGGATAGCGATCGCAATTGCTATGAGTCGCTCTCCCTCACCGTAGCCAAACATCCGTCGGAAACACTGGAGCGAATGATGGTGAGACTACTGGCTTACTGTTTGAACTGTGCACGCGGATTGGAGTTCACCAAAGGGATCTCCACCGCTGACGAACCAGACTTATGGGTTCACAGCGACAGCGGGGAAATCGAACGCTGGATAGAAGTGGGGCATCCGGAGGAAGCTCGCCTACGCAAAGCTTGCGGCCGAGCTCGTCAGGTGAGCGTTTACGCGTTTGCCAAAAGCACGCCGACCTGGTGGAAATTGAACAATGAGGCCATCAGTGCATTACCGCATTTACACGTATGGCTACTTGACTGGACCGAGATTCAGTCGGCAGCCGATCTTCTCAATCGCACAGTGCAACTGAATGTCAGTATCGTGGGTGGAATCTTGTACCTCGACAATGGCAGTAATTCCACCAGCGTAGAACCTATATTGCTATGCCAAACCGATTGACGGCCTTAGGAAGCAACCTTTGATTGACGCAGTGGCTGCGGGCGCAACCAGAACAATAAGAACGCCGCGTTCAGGCCCGCGTATACTAAAGCGGGAGACAATGCACTCAGACTCACGCCTCTGCTCCAAAATAGCAACAACAGCAAACCCAAAGCGCCCAGCCGCAGTAGCTCCCAATATTGCAATGCACTAGCAGCCCTCCCCTCCATCCATAGGGCAGTGGTGACAGCAGTCGCCAGCAGCATCGACCAGCCGGCAACGCCATGCCAGTATGCAAGCTCTGCGCTTTGCATGGCGCCAAGCAATAGCACGACGGCCACTAGCTGGAAGAAACAGTAAAGTGACACTGACCGACTCATCTTAGGATCGTAGCGTTTAAAGTCGCTAAGGTCTGTCTTTGCGCGTGGGTTCTGAAGCGCAACGTCTGCTGGTCGCCAGCCGGTGCGGGCTACCCAAACTCGCAACTTGTCACGCCAAAGAGCCGTATCCCGACTGTCCTGCGCCATGTCAACGTAAACGTGAGTTAACGCTTTAACCGGGCTCCAACTCTTAAGAGCACCCCGAATACCAAATACCGCAGGCTCATCTTTTCTCTCTTCCTGAAACGTGCCAAACAGACGATCCCAAAGGATAAACAGGCCACCATAATTGCAGTCCATGTAAAGATTATTCTGAGCATGGTGCGCACGATGATTGGAGGGCGTAACAAAAAACCACTCAAAAAATCCCAGTTTAGGAATATGTTCAGTGTGCACCCAGAACTGGTAAATCAGGTTGATGGAACCCACGGTGATCACCACTTCTGCAGGAATACCCAGCATATACATCGGAACAAAGAACACCCAACCGAATAAAAACCCAGTGCTAGTCTGGCGCAGGGCAGTCGTCAGGTTGTAGTCCTCGCTTTGGTGATGCGCGACATGAGCCGCCCACAAAATCGTCCGTTCGTGGCCCATACGATGCAGCCAGTAATAACAGAAATCGTAAAACACCATGGCCAGCACCCAGGTGGACCAGTGGCGCGGATCCATTAGCGGCGTGGAGAAATGGTCAGTAATCAAAAGGTAGATAACACCGCCTACGCCCAGTGTGACAAAACGCTGCGCCTGACTGAGGACACCCAGGAACAAACTACTAACGCTGTCGTTCAGTCGATAGGTGTTGCGCTGTTTAAGCCAGCCATAGATCAACTCCAGCACAATGGCGAGAGCAAAAAATGGGATCGCGTAAACAACAAGATTCATAAAACGGAGCCTATAATCACTGCGCCGATTCCAGAAAGGCTTTAGACTTGGCGGCAGAGGCGGTCAACGCATTGATCAATGCTACAATATTATTGTCCGTGTCACTTAACTCAGTCTTTCGTGACGCTATCGAAGCTTCATCCAATGCGTATTTGAAATAGGTTAAAAATTTTCTGAGCTCAGCCAACACCGGGTCGATCATGGCCTCAGAATGTTTGAGGGACTGAATCAGCGCCTCGTAGCGCTCCCAACTTGCTGCAAACTGGGCCTCGCCGTCGGCCTTCAGGCGAGCATCTGTGAGGTAGCCAATTTCGTCCCGCCAGCCCTCGAATAGTGTGATGGCCGTCTGATTCACTCCAGCAATAGTACTACTCACGGACACCGCGGCTTCAACCGAGTGGCGATAATTGTTGGATGTAGCAACAAAGATGGGCTGCAGGTCCTCGCCGGCAGCGCTGCCCAACGCTAGCAGAGTGTCTTGGTCCAAGTGCAACTGCTCAACCAATGCCAGATGAGCTTGGAGCGACACCCCCACCCGCTCCAGCAGTGGATCCAATCTGACATTTTTTGCCTGTTGAGACGAGGCATAGGTGGAAGACTGGCATAGCACCATAAGTAACGATAACGCCGGCAATAATAATCTGAGCATCAGTCTCTCCCATCACACGCCGCACTCAGCGCATGATTTAAACGCCCGCAATTATAATAGATTGGGGAGAATAACGCAGCCCTCCAAGCGCGGTTATATCGGACCGATTGTGACTAGTGCATCTACCGGCTTACACCTATGATTGTTGTCATGAACAGTGCTTCCAACACGATAACGATCGACACCTCTCTCGAAAACCAGCCCATCAAGACCTCGGCTGACCCGCCAAGGTGGCGCAACACCAGCCGCTCGATTGATACCAGAGGCACTTGAGCCGATGAATTATCAACACCTGGACACACCGATCGGTACTTTGCGACTGGCCTCGAACGGCACGCAGCTACTTAAGATTGAGTTCGAAGGGCAGTACAACAACAATGTTGTTGAAGCCTCTGATGCCGTATTGGTCAATTGTGCGCATCAACTGACCGACTACTTTGCCGGAAAGCGACAGCGCTTTGAACTCCCGTTGCGGGCGAAAGGGACTCCCTTTCAACAGGCTGTCTGGGATGCCCTCGCTGACATTCCATACGGTGAATTGCGCAGCTACAGAGATATCGCCCGCAACATTGGCAATCCCGCTGCAGTGCGAGCGGTCGGAGCTGCCAGCGGTCGTAACCCCCTCCCCATTGTGGTGCCCTGTCATCGGGTCATTGGCAGTAATGGAAGTCTGACCGGATTTGCTGGCGGGCTGGAGACTAAAAGGGTTCTATTGCAACTCGAAGCACGCTTAATACATGACGCTGCCACGAAAAAATCTAGCGAAAACGCCTGGTAAAAATATCAGGCGTTGAGATCAGGGATCATATCGTCTTTAAGCCGCGTGATGGCGTCCTTAAGGCGTAGCTTTTCTTTTTTCAAGCGCTGTAGCAATATCTGGTTCTGATAAGGAAAGCCATGCAGCTCTTCTATCTGAACATCCAGCGCCCGATGTTTGGTTTGCAAGTTCAGCAAACGCATACCGGGCGTCACCAATTCGTTAGCAGCTTCAGTGTCGTCAGCAACGCCGTTTTCAGGTGGCTCATTCATCAAATATTTTATACTGCCAGTAAGATTCTCAAGGAGGAGTGTAACTCTATACTGTGAGGGAATGCTGACACAAGTCTACTTATGTTCACAAACACACTAATCTAACCCTGCCTGGAGCAACCGCTCCCACAGTGGATGGGCGCCATCAGACATGGCATAAAAAGGCGGGCTGTAGAGTGAATCGCTGCAATTGTAGCGCAGCGGTTCTCCCTTTAGCCCCACCAGGCACCCCCCAGTGGCTTCCAATAGCGCTTGGCCTGCTGCCAGATCCCACTCACAGCACGGCGCGAAACGCGGATAGAAATCCCCTTGCCCGCGTGCCATATAGCAGAATTTCAGTGCACTACCCATGTTGCTTCTAGACACGCAGGGCCAATTCTTTTCCAGCCACTGAAGGCACGTTTGCAGTCGATCGCCATGATGGCGCCGACTCGCCAGGACCACTAGGGGCTGATCTGGCTGCAGCAGGGGTGGTACCAGTTCGCAAACCGACCAGGCGCCATCTCCGGTGTCGCTGTAACATTGCGCCAGTTGACCGGGAATACCGACGTAGGCGACCCGCTCTAAGGGCAGATACAGCAGACCCATGATGGGACGGTGGTCATCGATAAGGGCGATGTTGATAGTGAACTCGCCCGTCCTTTCCAAAAATTCTTTGGTGCCATCCAGCGGATCAATCAGCCAATAGCGACGCCACTGGCGACGATGGGTAATGTCAGCGGGGACAGACTCCTCCGACAGTACAGGAACAGTCGCATCCAGCGAGATCAACCCCGCCTGCAGTATTGCGTGAGAGGCAAGATCAGCAAGCGTTAGCGGTGAATCATCCTGTTTGGACTCGTAATCAGCGGCTGCAGGGGCATGGTAGTGCTCACAAATAGCCTCACCTGCCTCGCGGCACAAATCGAGTAATGGCGCCACCCATTGCGGTAAGTCTTGCTGTTTTATCGTTTGTACCATAGACATCAATATACCACTGCTCGGTGCCCTGAACGCTTAGACTCTGCTATCAGACGCAAAAAAAGGCATAATCACACCCAATGACCAATAAGAGACCACGGCTGGGGCCCGAGAACAACGCATGATTGACTGGAGCTGTATCGACACCGTATTACTGGACATGGACGGCACCCTGCTGGACCTGCACTTCGACAACTTTTTTTGGAGCGAACACCTGCCGCGCACCTACGCCTTACGACATCAAATATCTAAAGAAGAATCCAGCGCCTATTTGTACGGTGAATGCGGTGCCGAACAGGGCACTTTGCAATGGTACAGCCTTGATCACTGGTCACAACGGCTGGATCTGGATATTGCCGCCCTGAAGCGGGAACTGCAACACATGATCAGTGCCAGACCCTTTGCCATCGAGTTCCTCACCCAGCTACATCACAGTCATCGGGATGTGGTGATGGTCACTAATGCGCATCGCAAGACACTGGAAATCAAGATGGATAACGTTAACATCACCCACTGGTTCGATCGCGTGGTGGTCTCACACGATTTACTCGCGCCGAAAGAAGAGCAAGATTTCTGGCACAGGTTGCAACAGCTGCACCCCTTCGATCCCTCCCGCACCCTGCTGATCGATGATACCGAGCAGGTTCTAGCCAGTGCACAACAATATGGCATCGCCCATTTGCTGACCTTGCTGCAGCCGGACAGCCAACGTCAGAAGCGCATCGACACGCGCTTTCGAGGGATTCACCATTTTGATGAAATTATGCCGGAAGGGCCTCAACGGTGAAGTCCGCCAATGACCAAACCCCAAAAGTACGTCTGGATAAATGGCTGTGGGCGGCACGCTTTTTTAAAACACGCAGCCTCGCCAAGGCCGCTATTGATGGTGGTAAAGTGCACCTGAATGGCCAGCGCGTAAAGGTGTCCAAGGAAATCTCTGCGGGTGATATTCTGCAAATACGTCAGGGCGTGGATGAAAAGGTGGTGCGAATAAAACAGCTCAGTGATCAGCGCCGCGGTGCACCCGAGGCACAGTTGCTCTACGAAGAAACAACCGAAAGCCTTGCCAAACGCGAAAAAGAGGCGCTGGCTCGCAAGTCCGCCGGAGGCATGATAGACCGTCCGGCCCACAGACCCACCAAGAAACAGCGTCGTCAAATTCACAACTTCAAAGACTATTCCGGGTAGCCGAACAAAGCGCCTGCCTTACTGTACCGCGACAACACTGCGGTCGACCTCTTAGGACATTGCAAACGGCTTGTCCGCCTGCTTGCACACGGGTAAAGGCTGATGTCGGAAATTTGGGAACTGTTCAACCTAAGGGACTCCCACTTTTGCGCTAGGATGCGCTAGAATCACACCATGCTCTCAGATCTTCCCATCATTCCACCTGACACCCCACTGCTGGACAGAATTGAGCAGGGGGATTCGCTGCATGCGCTCAACACGCTGCAACTGCTGCAAATTTCGGAAGAGCTCAGGGGCTACCTGCTATACAGCGTAGGCCAGACGGGTGGGCATTTTGGAGCAGGCTTGGGCGTGATCGAGCTCACTGTCGCTCTGCACCATATCTACAATACACCGCACGATCGCATTGTCTGGGATGTAGGTCACCAGACCTATCCCCATAAAATCCTCACCGGCCGCCGGGGACAGATGCACAGCATGCGACAGGCCGACGGGCTGGCAGGTTTTCCTAAGCGTGCGGAAAGTGAGTACGACACCTTCGGCGTGGGACACTCCTCAACCAGCATTTCCGCTGCCATGGGCATGGCACTGGCGGCCAGACAGCAGGGTATTAATCGCAAGGTGATCGCCGTTATTGGCGATGGCGCCATCACTGGCGGCATGGCCATTGAGGCACTCGCCCACGCCGGCCATGAGCGTCCTAATATGCTGGTCATTCTGAACGACAACCAGATGTCCATCGGACACAACAAAGGTGGGCTCGCAACTTACTTTGCGAAAATCTGGGCCAGCAAGTTTTATATCTCCATGCGCAAGGGCTCAAAAAAAGTTTTGCAGAAAATTCAACCTGCCTGGGAGTTAGCCAAGCGCACAGAAGAGCATCTGAAGGGTATGGTCGCCCCGGGAACGCTGTTCGAAGAGTTGGGCTTTCACTATATTGGGCCACTGGACGGTCACGACCTGCCAGGATTACTCCAAACCCTGGAGAACATGAAAGACCTGGACGGGCCGCAATTCCTGCACATCCGCACTATGAAAGGTAAGGGATTCCAACCCGCCGAACAGGACCCTGTTGGCTACCACGCCGTCAACAAGATCGAGGCCAAGCCAAAGGGACCGCTGGCAGCTGTTACAGAGGCCAAGCCCAGTGGACCTAAATATCAAGCGGTGTTTGGACGCTGGTTGTGCGATATGGCGGAGCGCGACAATCGCCTGGTGGGCATCACTCCCGCTATGTGCGAAGGCTCGGGCATGGTGGAATTTTCGAAGCGCTTCCCCGATCGCTACTACGATGTCGCCATCGCCGAGCAGCATGCGCTGACGATGGCCGCTGGCATGGCCTGTGACGGACTCAAACCGGTGGTCGCCATCTACTCCACGTTCCTGCAGCGCGGCTACGACCAGTTGATTCACGATATCGCCCTGCAGAATCTTGATGTCACCTTCGGCATCGATAGGGCGGGACTGGTGGGAGAGGATGGCCCAACGCACCATGGAGCCTTTGATTTGAGTTACCTGCGCTGTATTCCTAACATGGTGATTGGTGCGCCCTCTGACGAAAATGAATGTCGACAAATGCTCTACACCGCGTATCAGTATCCGGGCCCCGCAGCCATTCGTTACCCGCGAGGGACAGGGCCTCGCGCCTTGATTGCTGATGAATTAGTGCAAATGCCGATTGGTAAAGCGCGGGAAGTGCGGAGTGGGAAACAGGTGGCCATTCTCAACTTTGGAGCCTTGCTGCCACACGCCCTGTTGGCCGCCAACCAGTTGAATGCCACGGTTGTGGATATGCGGTGGGTGAAACCCATGGATACCAAAATCATCGAAACGCTCGCTGACGAATACGACTTGCTAGTGACGCTGGAAGACAACGCCATTAGCGGAGGAGCCGGTTCCGGCGTCAACCAATGTCTAGTCGAACGTCACCTATTGGTTGGCGTACTCAATCTGGGCATTCCCGATGCATTTATCGAACACGGGGCGTCCGAAGAACAACATGCATGGATTGGACTCGATGGGCCCGGCATAGAACGCGCCATAAAAGCTAAATTGAATAGTGTCGCTTCATACGCACCGACGAAAGAGCACCTCAGTCTTTAAATCCTAGCGCTACGGGAAAGCTGCCCGACGCATAAACCCTGTATAATTTCACTTTCATACTAACGCTTCGGGCGTACCTTCCACACAGGTAATGATGTTATGGCCAAAACCAAAAAACTTGATATAGAAGCAACGGTTGCCCAGCTAGAAGCCACGATCCGCACATTGGAGGACGAACAGTCATCCCTTGAGGATTCATTCAATGCTTTCGAGCTGGGTATCAAACTTATTCGCCAAGCGCAGCAGACCTTAATTGAAGCCGAACAAAAGGTGAAATTGCTGTTGGAAGACAATGGAGAGCCCAAAGTAGAGCCTTTTACTGACGGAAACACCGAATGAGCAAACGTTTTGCCGACTTTCTTCTGGCCAGCAAAGACCAGGTAGATCGCCAGTTGGCTGACTTCGCTACAGACCAAGCCACAACGGCTGCAGGCACGGGAGAGGCTCTGGACACGATTTCCCAAGCCTGTAGTTATGTGCTGACCAATGGCGGCAAACGCATTCGCCCAACCCTGGTTTACGCGGCTGCCCAGGCTTTGGGCCATAAAGGTCACGGCACAGATCTGGATCACGTCGCCTGTGCATTGGAAATGATTCACACCTATTCCCTGGTACATGACGACTTACCCGCAATGGATGATGACGACCTACGCCGAGGCCGCCCAAGTTGTCACAAAGCCTTTAATGAGGCGACGGCCATACTGGCAGGCGATGCGCTGCAAGCGTGGGCCTTTGAGTTGTTGGCGGACGCTCCGGGTTTCAATGCTGTACAGCGCGTGGCCTTGATCAAATCGCTAGCCAAAGCTGCCGGACTGCAAGGCATGGTGGGGGGTCAAGCCATGGATATTGCGGCCACTAACAGTAACGTAAACCTGCAACAGCTCCAGTCCATGCACGCCTTTAAAACGGGCGCCATCATCCGCGCTGCCTTGACTATGGGCGGGATCGCTGCCAATGCCAGCGCCGAGCAACTATCCGCCCTGGACACCTATGGCACCCACATCGGCCTGGCCTTCCAAGTGGTTGATGATATTCTCGATGTCGAAGGGAATGCAGAAACGCTGGGGAAAACGCAAGGCAAGGACAGTAAGGCCAATAAACCGACCTACGTCAGCCTGATGGGTTTGGACGGCGCTAAAAAGGAATCACAGCGATTATTGCAGGCAGCACTGGAGGCACTGGGGGAATTCGGAGTGTCAGCTGACTCTTTGCGGGGACTGGCCCACTACATCACCGCACGCGACCGCTGATCACGTCGGGGAAGGACCCGCGAACCGCCCACTTTACAGACTACTCGCTACCTTCAATCATGTGCCCAAGCTTTCCTACCTTAGTGCGCAGGTACTTTTCATTGTGCGGATTACTGGTGGTGTGCAGGGCAATCCGTGCAACCACTTCAACGCCCTGCTTTTCCATCGCGGCCACTTTGCGCGGATTGTTAGTCATTAATCGTACAGCGTTGATGCCAAGGTGTTCGATCATGGACTGCAACATGCTGTAGTCGCGGATATCCGCGCCAAAGCCCAGTCGCTCATTAGCCTCCACCGTATCTGCGCCAGCGTCCTGTAGCTTGTAGGCCTTGATCTTATTGAGCAGACCAATACCACGTCCTTCCTGACGCAGATAGAACAGCGCGCCCCTGCCTTCGCGTGCAATGGCCTCCATAGCGGCCTGCAGCTGGCTGCCGCAATCACAACGCATGCTGAACAAAGCATCCCCAGTGAGGCACTCGGAATGCACACGGGTCAATACGGGCTCCCCATTGGACACATCGCCCATGGTAAGGACCACGTGCTCCTTATTGGACTCTTCATCCTCGAAGCCGTGAAGATCGAACTTACCCCAAACCGTGGGTAGGAGGGCGGACTCTATGAAGCGCACTGCCACGCGGAACATCCATAAGAAAAGGTCGCACAGTCTAGCAGCTTTGTGTGATCGGGCGCGAGCAATGCCTATTGGGATTTCGACAGAGATAGCATTCCGTCGTGTTCCTGTATTTTGACGTGCCGCAGATAGCTCATACCCAATAAAATAGTGGCGGGATAGGTGCCTTCTACGACTGTCGCTGGGACATTATCGACCTGCAGCCCTCCAACGTTCACAGACTGCAGGGTCACTGAGTGGGCATCAATCACACCACTGGCAGTTTCCACCTGAGATGGCGTCCCATCCTCGAGGTAATTGACACCCATCGCCTTAGCTTGAAATGAGCTGATAGCGACGACGTTGGCTCCAGTGTCAACCAGTACCAGTACGCTGCGACCATTGATGACCGCGTTAGTCTGATACTGCAGCTTTGAATCACGTGCAATCGTGACAACGCGCTCTTCGAGTGTCTGATAAGTGGTGGCAACATGCCGAGACAGTCCGACTGTTTCCGTTCGTCCATCGACTTCCAGCGTGGCAGTCGTGGCTTCAGTCGCGACCAATGTCACACCGGCGAAAGATTCTCCCACTGCCAGCATTTTGCGCTGGCCATCAATCATCAATACAGCGGCCTTGCCCATGAGTGCCTCAACCACAACAGCGGCCTGCTCCCCACAAGCCTGCGCAGCCACCATCAACAGACTGAGCGCCAGGGTTACCGCTTTCTTTGTAGGCATGCAAATACCTCCGGCGCGGTGCTACGTAAAATACAACGCAATGTGTAATGTCACGCAGGCCATCACTCCAGCTAGCACGTCATCAATCATAATACCAAACCCACCACCCACTTTCCTGTCCAGCACACTCACTGGCCAGGGCTTGATAATATCGAAGACGCGAAACACTACAAAGCCTGCAACAATCCATACCCAGTCAAACGGCACTGCCCACAGTGTAATCCAGTACCCGACGAATTCATCCCACACAATACCGGGGTGATCATGAACCTCTAGTTGCCGACTAGCGGCGCCACAAATCCAGACACCCAACACTGCGCAAATGATAATAAAAAAAGAATATTGGAGAAGACTCCAGTCGGCAATGAGCAGATAGATCGGCACGGCCACTAATGTACCTGCTGTGCCGGGAGCCTTGGGAGACAGTCCACTGCCAAAACCGAAAGCCAGAAATTGTACGGGATGGCGCCGAAAATCGGGCGCAAGATGTCGCTTGAGGTGGCTATTAGGCGATGAAGACATAGTCATTACCGTATCCATGTGCCGCGGACACTGCCGTTGTCAGGCCGAGATTTCTAGTCATCAAAATGCTGGTATCCGTGCGGTATGTCAATATCCAATCCAAAGTCCACTCCGGCTCCCGCCTCCACCTGCCCTATTCGCGTACTACCGGCGGGAGGCGACTCATCAGCCGGCAGACAGAAACACAACTCATAATCATCACCGCCGCCCAGCGCCCATTGCAAAATCGTCTGCGGGCAATCATGGGAACACAGTGCAGCTGACAGCGGCAACAACTCGGTCTCAATACAAATCTTTACGCCGCTGGCGGCGGCAATGTGCCCCGCATCCGCCAGCAAGCCATCGGACACATCGATGGCCGCGGTGGCAAGACCCAATAGTGCCCAGCCAAGCTCAAGCCGTGCCCGAGGGCGATGAAAGCGATCCAGCAGATACTCAGCATAGTCGGGCGTCGGCTGCCACTGTCCCTGTAAAAAAGCAAGGGCGCCAGCCGCATCGCCCAGGGTGCCGGACACATAAACCTGATCCCCTACCCGTGCACCGCTGCGCAGCAGAGCTAGGGTCATGGGCAGCGCACCCATCACCTGTACCGAGATCGACAGTGGGCCACGCGTGGTATCACCGCCAACTAACGGCAATTGATACTCACTAACCGCCGCGGCCAGGCCCTGACTAAACGCATTAAGCCACAACTCGTCCACCTCCGGCAGCGTCAACGCCACCGTCATTCCCAGCGGCCTAGCACCCATAGCAGCAAGATCACTCACGGCAACAGACACTGCACGAAACCCAATATCCTCGGGGAAACTATCGCAGGGAAAATGGACTCCGGCGACCATCGTATCAACGGAAGTGGCTAATCTCTCACCCTCGCCCAGACGCAGGATGGCGCAGTCATCACCGACCGACAGGTCTACAGCATCGCCGCGACCCAGATCGGAAAAATAGCGATAAATCAGTGAAAACTCCGCGCCTGGCATCAGAATGCCGCGTCGACTTCAACCTTGCGCAATTGTCTGGCGGCTTTATCCAACACACCGTTAACGTACTTATGGCTGTCTGTGGCACCAAATTTCTTCGCTAATGCTACTTCTTCGTTGATAACGACCTTATAAGGCACATCGATGCGCCAAGTAAGCTCGTACATCCCCATGCGTAATAGCGTCAGCTCGATGGGATCCAAGTCTTTCAACTTGCGGTCCAGCAGCGGTTCCAGGGCCTCGTCCAACTCATCCAGACAGGCTGGAATTTTGTGCAAAAGAGACTGGAAATACTCTAAGTCGACATGACTAAAGTCGTAATCCGTGCGGAACTCTGCCTCAATATCACTGACCGCGGCACCGGCCATATGCCATTGATACAGTGCCTGCATGCCGTAATGCCGGGCCTTGCGTCGCTCTGCGGCGAGCGTATTGTGCGCCGGCTTTTCCATTTAGATGAGCGCACTCATAAGGCTAACCATCTCCAGTGCGGACATAGCGGCCTCTTCACCCTTGTTGCCCGCCTTGCTGCCGGATCGCTCAATAGCCTGCTCAATGGTATCCACTGTCAGTACGCCAAAGGACACAGGGATGTCGTATTCCATACTCACCATCGCAATGCCTTTGGTGCACTCGCCTGCGACATATTCAAAGTGTGGGGTGCCACCACGAATCACCGCGCCGAGAGCAATAATGGCATCGACATTACCCTTGGCGGCAACTTTTTTGCACACCAGAGGTATTTCAAAAGCGCCGGGAGCGCGCACGATGGTGATCTGCTTATCGCTAACACCATGGCGTCGCAACGTGTCGAGGGCACCTTTTAACAAAGGCTCCACAACGAAACTGTTCCAGCGCCCCACGACAATAGAATAATTGCCCTTGCCGCTGGTGAATGTACCTTCGATTGTCTTGATATCAGTCATAATCATGTCCTTCTATTGTCCGGGATCCACAAAATCTAGCACTTCCAGATCAAAACCAGAAATGGCATTGTACTTTATGGGTGCACCCATCAGGTGAATTTTTCCCACGCCCAAATCCTTGAGAATCTGTGAGCCTAGACCCACCTCGTTGTAGGCGTCCGGTGCCACACCGGTCACTGGGCTAGGGTGCTCTCCCAGCGCCATATCAATACTGGCCAACAGTTGCTCCGGACGCTCAGTGTGCGCCAACAGCACAATCACGCCGCAACCATTTTTCGCCACCGCCTGCAGGCATTTTCCCAAGCTCCAGGTGGGGTGGCCGGCCATATTGCTGGTGACAAGATCACGCATAACAGATTGCACATGCACCCGCACCAGCGTCGGTTCATGCGACTGAATTTCACCTCGCGACAGAGCGACGTGTACTTTCCCGGCGGTCTGGTCTCGATAGGCCGTCAGACGAAACGGGCCGTGATCAGTTTCAATCATGCCCTCACGTATGCGGCGAACCGTGCGTTCGTTGACCATGCGAAAATGAATCAGGTTAGCAATAGAACCAATTTTTAAGGCATGTTGGGCCGCAAATTCACGCAGTGCCTGGCCATCAGCCACCGAACCGTCGGGCTTTAATATATCCGCGATAACGGCGGCGGGAAGCAAGCCGGCCAGTCGCGCGTAATCGCAGCCTGCCTCGGTGTGACCCGCCCGCGTCAGCACACCACCGGGCATCGCTGTGAGCGGAAAGATATGCCCTGGCTGCACTATGTCGGCCGGTTGAGCACGAGGTGCCACCGCAGCCTGCACCGTAGCCGCACGATCGACGGCAGAAATACCGGTATCGATACCAACAGCGCCTTCTATCGAGAGCGTAAAATTAGACTTTTCTCCCTGCGCGCCGTCGACCATAGGGGGCAAATCCAACTGCTGGCAGCGCTCTTTGGTCAGGGTCAGGCAGATCAACCCACGCGCCTGACGCGCCATAAAGGTGACATGCTTGGCCTCACAGTGCTCGCCCGCCACCATCACCACGCCTTCGTTATGACTGTCAGCATCGTCATCAAGCAGCACCACCATGTGCCCCTGGCGAATGTCGCTGATCAGTTCGTCTACGCTATTGAGTTCCATTCCTATTGTTTCCACATGCTCGTATTCAAACCACCCAGAAAACCGTTCTCGGCGAGCGTTTCCATGGACAAGCCTTCCGCAGAGGCACTCGCGGCAGCATCTCCTTGTATAAGCCGCTCTAGATAACGGGCGATCACATCGACCTCAAGATTGACGCTGCTACCGACTCGATAGTGACCGAACACGGTTTCTGCCATGGTTTGAGGAATAATATTCAGATCGAACTCTGCACCCTTTACTGCATTGACGGTCAGGCTGGTACCATCGATGCAGATACTGCCTTTGTGGGCGATATATCTGGCCAGTTGATCCGGCGCGCGCAGCACTACGCGGATAGAGCGAGCATCTTCACTGAGACTCACCACTTGGCCGACACCATCAACATGGCCACTGACAATATGCCCACCCAGTCTACTCTGCGGCGTCAGCGCTTTTTCTAGATTCACCACAGAACCCGTCTTTAGATCGCCCAATGTCGTAAAGTTTAACGTTTCGACAGAAACATCTGCCCAATATCCATCGCCAGACAGTTCAATGACCGTCAGGCACACACCATTGGTACAGATACTGTCGCCGAGAGCCACGTCATCTAAAGACAGCTTGCCAGTGTCGATACGCAAACGCATATCACCACCGCGAGGCTGCATGTCCGCCACGGTGCCGACGGCTTGGATAATTCCTGTAAACATAATAAGTGTGCTCTCACTAACGCCAGTGTGTAACGAACTAACTACTTCGAACGGGAATCGCCGTAAAACACCAGTCTGTTCCGACTTTGCGAACGTCTTCCCACTGCAACTGCACTTTGTCCGCCATCTTGTCGAGCGGCAACTCCAGCAGGGGACGCGCCCTGTCGCCCAGCAGGGCGGGAGCCATATAAACAATCAACTCGTCCAACAACCCCGCCTGCAATAGGGCCCCCGCTAAACGCGGACCAGATTCTACCAGAATTTCATTATATTGCTGCGCCGCAAGGTACTTCATTAAACCCTGCAGATCCAAGCCACTATCACCGCGTGGCAATGCCAGGCGCCCAACGGCGCTGGCAGCGATAGCCGCGGGCACCGCAACCGTCTCATCGTGACATAGCAGCGTTGGCGCGGCCCCATCAAGCACCTTGGCATCAGCCGGCGTTTGTAGACGTGAGTCGAGCACCACGCGCATTGGCTGACGGCCACTGGCCAGTCGGGTCGCTTCACGTGAGAGGCCCAACTCTTGCGGTCTCACAGTCAGAGCACAATCGTCAGCCAGTACCGTACCCACGCCAGTGACAATGGCACAA
Organism: Halioglobus sp. Uisw_031; assembly: GCF_047729875.1. Lineage (NCBI taxonomy): Bacteria > Pseudomonadati > Pseudomonadota > Gammaproteobacteria > Cellvibrionales > Halieaceae > Halioglobus > Halioglobus sp. Uisw_031. Next base: position 3,084,720 of record NZ_CP159826.1, read on the forward strand.
CTCATCGCGCGCAAACGCTGCACGTCCCGTCTTGCGGCAGAACCTGTAATCCACTGACTTTCACCCGAGGCCATGGCCGTACGTCCATCCAGAGACATCGCCAATTTAGCCCTCACCCGCCCTCGTCCTCGGCTCATACGTGCAATAAAACCAGGAATGACCCTGCGAGCTTCGCTCTCCAGCAAACCACACTCCACAGCGATACCCGCCGCACGCAATTGTTCCAGACCAGCGCCTAATACCAATGGATTGGGGTCGGCTAGCGCGACGACAACCCGCGTGACCCCGGCCTGAATCAGCGCGGCAGAACAGGGGCCCGTTTTGCCCTGATGACTGCACGGCTCCAGTGTCACATAGGCCGTGGAGCCGACCGCGTCACCAGCATCGCAAAGGGCCTCAATTTCTGCATGGTTGCCGCCCGCCGGACAGGTAAACCCCTCTCCTATCACGCGCCCGTCGCGCACCAGTACGCAACCCACAGAGGGGTTAGGCGTGGCCGAATATTGCCCGCGCCGCGCTAACTGCAATGCGCGAGCCATCATCTGTATATCAAAAGAAGTATCCATAGGCGGGCGTTAAAAAACCGGTCAGTTTGTTGTCGGTTCTGCTTCTAACCGCTCTATTTCGTTGCGAAATTCGGCGATATCCTGAAAACTTCGGTAAACAGAAGCAAATCGCACATAGGCAACCTGATCCAGTGTTTTCAAGGTTTCCATCACCAACTCACCCAACACCAATGACTCCACCTCGCGCTCGCCGGTCGCTCGCAGGACCTGTTTAATGCTATTAATTTTCGCCTCGATATCCTCAACAGAGACCGGACGCTTCTCTAGGGCGCGCAGCAAACCGGCACGCAGTTTCGTCTCATCGAAAGGCTCACGGTTACCGTTTTGCTTGATTACCCGAGGCATCACCAGCTCAGCCGTCTCGTAGGTAGTATAACGCTCTGCACAGCTTAGACACTCCCTGCGGCGGCGCACCTGATTGCCCTCGGCAACCAGCCGGGAGTCGATGACCTTAGTATCTTGTGCGGCGCAAAACGGACAGTGCATCTGCGAGTCTCGTTAATCTAAGTCTATGAACAGTAACACATTTTTAGTGTTCCCGACTTGACTCATTTAAGGTACACATCAGGCAACGACGAACGCCTGCGGGCTCGCTACTCGAAGCCCGAGGGTTGATGAGTGAGCGCACACCCCATCGAGCATCCATAGCATGCAAAAGAGAGTATGAAGCCGCTGTCAGTTGCCGGCGAACTAAGCGCGTTAGCCGTAAACCGGAAAGCGCTGACAAATTTCCAGCACTTTAGCCTTTACTGCAACAATCACCGCCTCGGACGTACCATTCTCAAGCGACTCCAACACATCACACATCCAGCCGGTGAGCTCGATAGACTCTGCTTCACCAAATCCACGGGTCGTAATGGCAGGTGTGCCGACGCGCAGACCTGACGTGACGAACGGAGAACGCGGGTCGTTGGGCACCGCATTCTTATTGACGGTGATGTTAGCGTCGCCCAGAGCCGCATCGGCATCTGTACCGGTATAGGGCTTGCCAATCAGGTCGACCAGCATCAGGTGATTCTCGGTGCCACCCGAGACAATCTTGATACCCCGTTTGATAAAGGTGGCCGCCATCGCCTTGGCATTCTTGACGACCTGCTTTTGGTACTCGACAAACTCAGGGCTCTGAGCTTCCTTGAAACTCACAGCTTTGGCTGCGATCACATGCATCAGCGGCCCTCCCTGAATTCCGGGGAATATCGCAGAGTTAAATTTCTTCTCCAGCGCCGCATTTGCCTTAGCTAAAATAATCCCACCGCGCGGGCCGCGCAGCGTTTTGTGAGTGGTGGACGTCACGACATCGGCGAAGGGCACCGGATTGGGGTAGATGCCGGCGGCAATAAGGCCCGACACGTGGGCCATATCGACCAAGAGGTACGCACTGACTTTGTCGGCGATCTCTCGAAAACGTGCCCAGTCGACAATCTGGGAGTAAGCGGAAAAGCCAGCCACGATCATTTTTGGCTTGTGCTCCAGCGCCAGCGCCTCTACCTGGTCGTAGTCTATCTCACCCGTCTCGGCGTTCAGTCCATATTGGATGGCGTTGTATGTCTTGCCGGAAAAGTTAGGCTTGGCACCGTGAGTCAGGTGACCACCGTCCGCCAGGCTCATGCCTAGTATGGTGTCGCCCGCGTTACACAGCGCCAGATAGACGGCAGCGTTGGCCTGAGAGCCAGAGTGGGGCTGAACATTCGCATAATCTGCGCCGTACAGTGCCTTGACGCGCTCAATGGCCAGCACCTCGGCTTTATCGACATACTCACAACCACCGTAGTAACGCTTACCGGGGTAACCTTCAGCGTATTTATTAGTCAGAGCAGAGCCCTGGGCTTGCATCACGCGCGGACTGGCGTAGTTCTCAGACGCTATAAGCTCGATATGGTCTTCCTGGCGACGTTCTTCTTCTGCGATAGCGCTAAAGATCTCATCGTCGAACCCTTCAATAGTCATGTTGTTATCAAACATGCTTATCCCTCTCATTGGTGACAGGGCAGATGTAATCTACCCCAGATGGCAACCGCGTATTTTACCCGAAACGCGAGCTCGATATAAGAGTAGTATGCGATGCAGGCTGAACTATTAACGCTTCTTTTCTGCTAAAATTTTCTTTCTACCATCAAGACAGCGGACACACCTCAATGGCTCAATACGTCTTCACTATGAACCGGGTCGGCAAAATCGTGCCGCCCAAAAAAACGATCCTGCAGGATATTTCTCTCTCCTTTTTCCCCGGAGCCAAGATCGGCGTACTGGGCCTCAACGGATCGGGCAAGTCGACCCTGTTGCGCATCATGGCGGGGCTGGATAACGATATCCTTGGCGAAGCGCGGCCCCAACCCGGCATCAAGATAGGCTATCTTCCCCAGGAACCTCAGCTCAATACAGACAAGGATGTGCGTGGTAATGTCGAAGAAGGGGTTCAGGAGGCCATCGATGCACTCGGCGGGCTGGAGAAAGTCTACGCCGACTACGCCGAACCTGATGCAGACTTTGATGCACTCGCCAAAGAGCAAGGCCGACTCGAAGACATTATTCAGGCCACAGACGCCCACAACCTGGACCACAAATTGGAAGTTGCCGCTGATGCGCTGCGTCTGCCACCGTGGGATGCCAATGTGGAGACACTGTCGGGGGGTGAACGGCGCCGGGTAGCATTATGCCGCTTGCTCCTCTCCAACCCTGACATGATACTGCTCGACGAGCCAACCAACCACTTGGACGCCGAGAGCGTGGCCTGGCTCGAGCGCTTTTTACACGATTTTCCTGGCACTGTGGTGGCCATAACTCACGACCGCTATTTCCTCGATAATGCCGCAGGCTGGATCTTAGAGCTGGACCGTGGTCGCGGCATTCCGCACGAGGGCAATTACTCGGACTGGCTGGACGCTAAAGAACAACGCTTGGAACTGGAAAAACGCACAGAGGCCTCTCATCAAAAAGCCATCCGGTCGGAACTGGAGTGGGTGCGCAGTAATCCCAAGGGTCGTCAAGCCAAAAGCAAAGCACGCCTGCAACGTTTTGAGGAATTGCAGTCGCAGGATTATCAGACTCGAAACGAGACCAACGAAATCTACATACCTCCGGGACCGCGCTTGGGTGACAGCGTCATCGACGTTAAAAACCTCCGCAAAAGTTTCGGCGAGCGCCTCCTTTTCGACAATGTCAGCTTCACGGTACCTAAAGGCAGCATAGTAGGCATCATTGGCGCCAACGGCATGGGTAAATCCACACTGTTCAAAATTTTGATGGGTGCGGAACAGCCCGACAGTGGAGAAGTCAATGTGGGCGAGACGGTTGAGCTAGGTTATGTGGACCAGTCACGCGATGACCTAGACGGCAGTAAAACCGTATGGGAAGAACTGTCCGACGGCCTGGATATCATCCGTATCGGCAACTATGAAGTGCCCTCTCGGTCCTACGTGGGGCGCTTCAATTTCAAGGGCTCGGACCAGCAAAAATTCGTCAAGGATCTCTCCGGCGGCGAGCGCAACCGCCTGCACCTAGCGAAACTATTGCGGCAGGGCGCCAATGTACTGCTGCTCGACGAACCGACCAACGATCTTGATGTAGAGACGTTGCGTGCGCTGGAGGATGCGCTGCTTGTCTTCCCGGGAGCTGCCATGGTGATTTCACACGATCGCTGGTTCCTAGACCGTATCGCCACACATATCCTTGCCTACGAAGATGATGGTGGCGTGGTATTTCACGAAGGCAATTTCACCGATTACGAAGAGGATCGCAAGACACGCCTCGGCGCTGCAGCAGATCAGCCACAGCGGTTGAAGTACCGCAAGCTCAAGTAACTCGTAGCCTTTGCTTGTGGGCACCCTTAAACTGGAAGAGAAAGCAGGCCAGCTGGAGGGTTAATCCAGCGCTGCCAGCGCATCGGCGAGTTTGGATACTGCCGTTATCTCCATCCCAACAATAGGCCGCTTGGGCGCATTGCCCTTTGGCACAATGGCCCGTTTGAAGCCATGCTTGGCGGCCTCGGCCAGGCGCTCCTGGCCATTAGGGACGGGCCGAATTTCACCCGACAAACCCACCTCGCCGAAAATAATCATGTCGCTCGGTATGATTCTGTCGCGATAACTCGACACAATGGCCAGCAACAGGGCAAGGTCTGCACTCGTCTCTAGTACTTTGACGCCGCCCACTACATTCGCAAATACGTCCTGGTCACCGACTTGGAGACCACCGTGACGGTGCAGCACTGCCAGCAGCATGGCTAATCGGTTTTGTTCCAGCCCGACGGCCACACGGCGTGGGTTGCCCAGCTGGCTGTCGTCCACCAGCGCCTGAATTTCTACCAACAGTGGGCGCGTGCCCTCCCATACGACCATCACGGCGCTGCCTGAGGCGGGCTCACTGCCACGGTCGAGAAAAATAGCAGAAGGGTTTTTGACCTCACGCATACCCTGCTCTGTCATCGCAAAAATGCCCAATTCGTTCACGGCACCGAAGCGATTTTTCTGTCCGCGCAGCGTGCGAAAACGGGCATCATCACTGCCGTCCAAAAGAATAGAACAGTCGATCATGTGCTCCAGCACCTTGGGGCCTGCAAGGGAGCCGTCCTTGGTGACATGGCCCACTAACAACAACACCATTCCGGTCTGCTTCGCATAGCGGATCAAGTAGGCGGCACATTCGCGCACCTGCGACACGCTACCCGGGGCAGAGGTGATCTCATCGGTATGCACCACCTGAATAGAATCTACCACCAGCACCTTAGGCTTGAGCTCCTGCGCTGCACCGACAATGGCTTCCACGTTGGTCTCGGACATGAGTCGCAGCTTGTCTGTCGGCAATTGCAGGCGCTGCGCACGCATGGCGATCTGCTGCAGGGATTCCTCCCCGGTGATATACAAGGCCTCCATGGTACAGGCGAGATGGCACATGGTTTGCAGTAGCAGAGTACTCTTACCGGCGCCCGGATTGCCGCCTATCAGGATGGCCGAACCTGGCACTAATCCACCCCCCAAAACTCGGTCAAACTCTTCTGCGCCGGAGGAGAATCGAGGCAGATCCTCCAAATTGATATCCTTAAGGACTCTAGCGCTGTCCAGAGTACCGGTGAACCCGGCGAGCTTGCCTCTCACCTGTGCGCCGGCGCGACCCGATCCTTTTTCTGGACCGAGCTTGATTTCAGTCAGCGTATTCCAGGCCCCGCAGTCGCCGCATTGACCCTGCCACTTCACATAATCGGAGCCGCAATCGGTGCACACAAAGGCAGTCTTTTGTTTTGCCATTTTTCTTCCAGAAGGACTCAGTTTTTAAGCTGGATAGCGAGGCGCACCGCGCACCGATTCCACGAATGCGGTATCCTAACCCACTTGCGACAAGATTCCGGTACCACGATGTCAGATTTTTCCCTGATTCCCGAACGACAGCTGTTGTTTTCCCCGCTTCTGGCGGCAACCATTGGCCTTGAGGAGGCCATTTTGTTGCAGCATTTACAGCCATTGTTCGAACATCACAGCCCGCAGACCCGAAACGGCTACGCGTGGCTCAGTGTGGACAGAACCTTCCTGCTGCGCACCCTACCCTTCTGGAGCGCAGAAGATTTACATCGCATCAGCCGCAGCCTGGCAGATAAGGGCGTGCTGTTGATTGACTCCGCGCCATTGCATACCGCCACACAACTGGTGTTTGCCCTGAACGAACCGGTTAAGCCGACCGATAAGCCTTCCACATTAGAGCCAGCCCCGTTGGCGCCGACCAAGCGCAGTGCGGGACTACTGCCGCTGCACTGGTCGCCCAGCGAAGACTTGCTGCAGTTGTTAAGCCTGAACCATAACATACCGCGCCAATTCGCCCTGGACCAACTGGAAGATTTCATCTTTTACTGGCGCGAACGCGCAGAGGCTAGCCATGCCTGGGAGAATAGGTTTCGCCAGCACATTATTTCCGCCTGGCGGCGCCATCAGCAAAATCAGGCAGAATCGTTCCGAGTCCCACCGACCACAACACTGGACAATAACTGGCGCCCCAGCGCGGACGCTATGGAGATCATGGAACGGGGAGAGATTGAGCGCGAATTTATTGAACAGTCCGTTCCCGAGTTTATCCTGTATTGGCGGGAGCGCGGTGCCAATCCGAAGGAACTCAACTCAAAGTTTATCCAGCACATCCGCATACAGTGGGCCAAATACACCTCCAGCCTGGAGCACAGCACAGAGCCCAAACGTATTGCTGACCACTGGCAGCCTTCCGGTGACGTCTTTGATATTTTGCGCCTGTCCCATATCGATACCCAATTTGCCCAATCACTCGTGCCCGAGTTCATCGTATACTGGCGCGACAGTAACCAGGCGCAGACCTCCTGGAACAGCAAATTTATCCAACATGTAAAACACCACTGGGCAAAACGTCACCAGATTGAACAAGCGGGACAACGTAATGGCGGACATAAAGAAACGAGTACAACGGGTCGCACGAGAGATCGAAGCCTCCAGCAAGACCTCACCGACACATCCTGGGCAGAGTGAGGCCAGTCGCAGACTAGCCATTGAGGCGCATGTCGATGCACTCAATCAGGTCTTCGCTTTGTTCCGGCTGAACTATCACAACCAGTACTATGCGGCCTTCCCAGACGCACAGCAGCTCAATCAAATTAAAAAACTGTGGCTGGAGTCACTGTCAGACTATCCGGTGGAACACATCCTGAAGGGGGCCAAGCACGCCATAGAGCACAGCGAATATTTGCCCACACTGAACCGAATGCTTGAATGCTGCCAGCAAGGGCTAGCCGATCTGGGTCTTCCGCCCGCGCACAACGCCTATGTAGAAGCTTGCAGTGCACCTTCCCCTAAATCTGCCCAAGCTTGGAGCCATGCTGCTGTTTATCTGGCTGGCCGCGATAGCGACTGGTTCTTTCTGGCCAACAACACCGAACGCACCAGTTGGCCCGTGTTCAAGGGCCACTATGAGAAGTATTGTGCGCGAGTGCTGCGCGGTGAATCACTGACAGTGCCGGAACCTGAAGCGATAGAACAGAAGCCCTCTGAACCGATTGCGTCTCAAGAGCAGCTTGCTAGGTTGCGCGAGCTGCGCGAACAAACCGGTCTCTAACGTTTAGATCGCAGAGACATCATCCGCTGCCAAAACGTTCTGGCTCTAACGCTCGTCTGAGGAGCCACGAGCAAGGTTCTCAAAGCGTGTATATTGGCCTATGAAGGCCAGACGACAAATCCCGATGGGACCATTTCGCTGCTTACCAATAATGATTTCGGCGATGCCCTTCTCTTCCGACTCCTCGTGATAGACCTCATCGCGGTAGATAAACATAATGACGTCCGCATCCTGCTCAATGGCACCAGACTCTCTTAGATCTGAATTCACCGGCCGTTTATTGGGGCGTTGTTCGAGTGAGCGGTTTAGCTGGGACAGCGCTACCATTGGCACCTTGAACTCTTTGGCGATAGCCTTGAGGCTGCGCGATATCTCGGAAATTTCTGCCGTACGGCCATCGGATGAGCCCGCTACCTGCATGAGCTGCAAGTAATCCACCATGATCATACCCAAACCCCCGTGCTCACGCGCTACCCGCCGAGCACGGCTGCGTATCTCCGTGGGCGTGAGTGCGGGGGTATCGTCAATGTACAAAGGCACATCCTTAAGTTTGGTCACCGCCGCACTCAACTTGGGCCAGTCCTCTTGTTCGAGCTTACCATTGCGAAGACGCGTCTGATCGATACGGCCAATGGAGGACAGCATACGAATGATCAGGGAGTCGGCCGGCATCTCCATACTGAACACCAGAATGGGCTTCTTCTGATTTAATACTGCATGTTCCACCAGGTTCATGGCAAAAGCGGTTTTACCCATTGAGGGCCGACCGGCCACAATCACAAGATCGGAATCCTGTAAACCCGATGTCATGTTGTCCAGTTCGATAAAGCCGGTACTGATACCGGTGATAGCGCCACCGGATTGGAACAGCTCCTCTATCCGACCCAGAGCAGCCTGCAATAAAGGGTTAATATCTTTGGGAGCACCGTCCTTGGGGCCGTCCTCCCCGATCTGCATGATCCGGCGCTCCGCCTCGTCAATCAGCTCATCTGACTTGCGTCCGTCGGGGTTGAAACCACTCTCGGCTATTTCCTGCGCCGCCTCGATCAGCTTGCGCAGGCAGGCTCGCTCGCGCACCACCTTAGCATAGGCCCGGATATTAGAGGCGCTCGGCGTGTTCTGGGCCAGTTCTGCCAGATAGGTAAGCCCACCCGCCGCGTCCAGTTCATCTCTGGCCTGAAGCTTATCGGCTACGGTGATGACATCGACCGGTTCCGCCGCTTCAGCCAGTTGTGCTATCTGGCGAAAGATCAAGCGATGGCCTAAACGATAGAAATCACCGTCTGAAACCAATTCAGCAACCGCATCCCAACCGTCGGCCGAGAGCAACAGGCCACCCAGCACTGATTGTTCTGCCTCAGCAGAATGCGGCTGCATCTTAATCCGCGCAATCTCACCCGTTCCGGGGTAGCGGATTTCAGAAACATTGCTGGGAAACTCTGGGTCGGCCATAACGGATATTATTTTTTACGGGTATACAGCCTATAGGAAATAGGCGATCAGAAGAAGTGAAAACACCCTGCTCGCAGGCCACAATTGCATCGCGACCGCAATACAGCGAGAATGCACCGACTAAGCCAGTCGGCGCATTATCTGAGATTGGACGCTCCCCGCAGGAAACACACGCAATCACTTACTCTGGAACGACCTCAACAGCAACCATTGCCGTAACGTCACCGTGGACCTGAATAGCCACTTCATACTCACCCAGTTCCCGCAGTGCGCCCGTTGGAAGACGAACTTCAGACTTGTCCACCTCACAACCGAGCGCCACAATGGCGTCCGAGATATCCCGTGTGCCGACTGAACCAAACAGCTTACCTTCTTCACCGGCATTGGCAGCGATCGTGATCAATCCCAGCGCATTGATTGCATCAGCCCGCAATTGCGCTGTGCTCACTAGCGCGGCAGCCGCAGCTTCTAGTTCTGCGCGGCGAGCTTCAAACTCTTCAGTATTGCTCTGTGTGGCGCGCACCGCTTTACCCTGTGGAATAAGAAAGTTACGGCCAAAACCAGCCTTCACATCCACTTTATCCCCGAGCCTACCTAGCTTGGCGATATTTTCCAGCAAAATGATTTCCATCTTACGTTCCTCTCTTCGGGGAGTATTCTCCCACCACTTCAAATGTCTCGATCGTCTTTTTGGTCGTGCTCGTCGTGCTTATTCAGCTCTTTTCCCGGCGCTTTATGCCAGCGCTGGCGAAAGTTAATCCAGCTGTCAGCGATAACGAACAACACCAACACAAATTTCACCGGGTCAAACAGCAACCAGATGATGTAAAACCACGTTAACCATCCCTTACTCTGTCCGAGTGCCTCTACACGAGCGTGGATTAACGCCAGGCCCGCGAATGTCAGCGGGAGAAGGCATATCATCGCCCATGATCGGTACTGCTCGCCAAGGCCCCAAAGGGCGATGGCCGCCACAGCCAGCGTCGAACTGACCGCTGTCGAATACTGTAACGCTTTGAACTCGTCACCAAAACCACCCGGGTTATACAGTGCTGCCTGCCAATATCGCGCCAACAACAAGCACAGTACCGATATCGTTGCCGTTACCGCTCCGAGCATACCCGCAATCTGCCCCGCTTCCGGCCTGGGCAATACGATGGGTTGCCCTTCCTTCGACAATTGCTCCTCAAGCGCACCGAGAAACTCACTGAAGAAAGCTACCATCTGATTCAGGTACTCTGCGGAGAAGGCCATCAGGGCCAATCCGGTCAAAACGCCAACGCCAACCCCTGCCAATACTGCCAGCGACAAACTCACCGTGCTACGCAGCACCAGCGCCAGGACCATGGTCCCTACCAACAACGTCATTGGCCCACTATCGCCATAGGCATAAAGCAACGTGCCGGCTGGCAACAGAGCCCACATGAATAACCAGGCCCCAGATCCCACACCTTTGCGCAGGATAACTAACGCCAACGCCGCCGCGCTAATCCAACAAAATAATAAGCTACCGGCGCCCGCCATTATAACTACCAGCGCCTGCAGTCGTCCGCGCATGACAAAATTTGCCAAGCCCTTCAAGAAAAACCTCGACTGGGCAATGCGCGGATCAAAGGTTTGTTACAGGTGTGCATCCGTGTACGGCAACAAGGACAGGAAACGCGCTCGCTTGATGGCGGTCGCCAACTGTCTCTGATATTTAGCCTTGGTACCGGTAATACGGCTAGGAACAATCTTGCCGGTTTCGGACACGTAAGCCTTCAGCGTTTCCAGATCCTTGTAATCAATTTCTTTAGTGCCTTCGGCAGTAAAGCGACAAAACTTACGGCGACGGAAAAAACGTGCCATGGTGATACTCCTCTAAACCTCTATATTCGTTACATGACGGAGAAAACTTACTCTTTATCCGTCTCATTATCATCGGTACCGGCATCGTCAGCAGCAACAGCGGCGACTTCAGCAGGGGCAGCCTCAGGCGCCTGACGCTCTTCGTAGCGGCTCTTGCGCTCACGATTCTCTTTCTCAGCCTTCATGATGAAAGATTCTTCAATCACAGACTCTTTGCGGCGAATGACCAGGTTACGAATAACAGCGTCGTTGAAACGGAAAGTGGTTGTTAGCTCTTCCAGGGCTTCGTTAGAAGCCTCCACATTCATTAGCACGTAGTGTGCTTTGTGGATCTTGTTAATGGGATAGGCCAACTGACGGCGCCCCCAGTCTTCAAGACGATGCACCTGACCGCCATCTTTCTGGATAGCGAGGGTGTAGCGCTCGATCATGGCGGGCACTTGCTCTGACTGGTCCGGATGGACCATGAATACGATCTCGTAATGTCGCATACAATAAGCTCCTTAAGGGTTAATGCTACCCACAATAGTGGTGTAGCAAGGAGGACCGGCCATCGAAATAGCCGGGCAATTTTTGAGGAGCCGAAGTCTACCGAGTTTGGCAGTAGGTGACAAGGAGATTATTTGTCTGGGGCGCTGCGCTGGCGAACCACCTCAAACAAAAAAACACCCGCTGCCACGGAAACATTGAGGCTACCCACGGAACCGGCCATCGGCAGATGTATCAGATTGTCGCATTGCTCTCGAGTCAAGCGGCGCATACCTGCTCCCTCAGCTCCCATCACAAGCGCGAGAGATCCCTTTAAGTCACTGTTATATATCGATTTTTCTGCACCGCCATCGGCACCATAGAGCCACACACCGCGTTCCTGCAGAGCCTGTAGAGTACGACTGATATTGGTCACCCTGACGAAGGGCACTACTTCTGCCGCACCACAGGCCACTTTGCTCACCACGGGCGTCAGATCCGCCGAATTGTCCTTAGGCACCACGACGGCATCGACACCCGCCCCATCCGCACTGCGCAAACAGGCCCCCAGATTGTGCGGGTCGGTAACACCGTCCAGCACCAAAATCAGCATTGGACCCTTCTTATTTTCAACGGCCTGCAGCAAATCAGACTCGCGCCACAGATTCGACGCGGCAGACCCTTCCTGCACCGCAGCAGCACTCATGCGAGCCACCGCTCCCTGGTGACGCCCGTTGACCATTGCGTCTAGGTCAGCACGGGGCTCGCGCGACACAGCGACTCCCTGATTCTGCGCCAACTCCAGCAATGCGGCCATGCGCTTGTCGTCACGACCCACTTGCAGGAGCAAGCACTGCACTGATTTGGGATTGCGACGCAGCAGGCTCTCAACCGTGTGAATGCCGTAGACGTATTCCATGTTTAACGGCGCCGCCTTGGCCCAGTCTTACTTTTTGTCTTGGGGGAGGGAGTAGTTTTTTTCGCTTTTTTGGCAGCCTTGCCAGGCGGACGACCCGCAGACTTTTTTGATGCAGCATTGCGCGGACTTTTGGCGTCGATCAACTCCAGTTCGATCTTGCGATCATCGAGGTCTACGCGAGCCACCTGCACCCGAACAATGCCCCCGAGCTGAAAACTGCGCCCTGAACGCTCACCGGTTAGGCGCTGATGGGCCTTATCGAAGTTGTAGTAATCGCCTGGCAGGGCCGTGATGTGGACAAGCCCTTCTATATAAAGGTCTTTGAGTTCCACGAATAGGCCAAAGCCCGTGACCGCGCTAATAACGCCGTCAAATTCGTCTCCGACATGCTCCTGCAGATATTCACACTTGAGCCAAGAATCGACTTCCCGAGTGGCGTCATCCGCACGGCGCTCGCTCATAGATGAATGCTCTCCCTGGATCACCATGGAACGAACATCATAGGGAAATATCTGTTTAGCCGGGATGGGCTCGGCGCCCTTAATTCGCAACACACCTTTTGCATTACCGCCGCTGCGAATAAGGTGCCGTATCCCTCGGTGCACTAGCAAGTCGGGATAACGTCGTATGGGCGAGGTGAAATGAGCGTAAGCCTCGTAGTGCAAGCCAAAATGACCTTTGTTTTCCGGCTGATAGACGGCCTGGCTGAGGGAGCGCAGAAGCATTGTTTGGATCACATTTGCATCCTCTCGGTCGACTATCTGCAGTAACAGTTGCTGATAGTGGACAGGGGTCGGCTTGTCGCCGCCACCAAGGTCCAGACCCAATTCCCCGAGGAACTTGCGCAGGCCCTCGAGCTTTTCTTCTCCCGGCCCCTCATGCACCCTAAAGAGTATAGGCAGCTTGTTAGCATCATAAAAACGTGCCGTCGCGACGTTCGCACAGAGCATGCACTCCTCGATCAGCTTGTGCGCATCGTTTCTCACCACCGGGACAATAGCTTCAATCTTGCGGTGCTCATCGAATATAATGCGGGTTTCCACAGTCTCGAAATCGATTGCGCCGCGTTTGTCCCGTGCGGCGCGCAACACACGATAGAGGCTGTGCAGGCGCTTAAGGTCGGGCACACGCTGGCTGTCGACGTCAGCGTGACTGCCCTGCTCCAACACCTCACCCACCTGGGTGTAAGTCAAACGGGCATGAGAATGAATAATCGACTCATAAAAACGGTATTTAGCCAGTACGCCAGCAGCGGTTAATTCCATTTCACAGACCATCGCTAGACGATCCACATCGGGCTTCAGTGAACACAGACCGTTGGATAGTGCCTCCGGCAGCATAGGTACCACCCGCGCTGGGAAATAAACGGAGTTGCCACGCAATGATGCCTCTTGATCGAGAGCGGAATCAGGCCAAACATAATGGGAGACATCGGCAATCGCCACCCAAAGACGCCAGCTTCCACCACTGCCCTCTTCACAGTAAACCGCGTCATCAAAATCTCGGGCATCCTCACCATCGATAGTCACAAACGGTAATTGGCGCAAATCAACCCGGTGTTGCTTGTCTTCTTCAAGCGGTTCAGCTTCCAAACCGGCCGCTTCATGGAGCACTTCATCAGGCCACTCCCAAGGAATCCCGTGTGACCGAATGGCAACATCAATTTCCATTCCTGGGTCTAGGTGTTCACCCAGCACCTCGGCAATACGACCCTTGGCACCGAGCTGACGGGTGGGATAGTCCGTAATTTCCACTGTGACAATTTGACCCGGCTCAACGCTACCTTTTGCCTTGGTGGGTATGAGTATCTGCTGCGTGAGACGGCCGTTGTCGGGGATGACAAAACCGATGCCGCTCTCTTCCTTATAACGACCCACCACCGTTTTGTGCTTGCGCTGCAGCACTTCTATCACCTTACCTTCCAAACGACCGCGGCGATCTTCCCCGGTCACCTGAATCAACACCTCGTCGCCGTCAAACACAAAGTGCATCTGCCGTGCGCTAAGATAAATATCCTCACCCTCTGCTATGGGCATAGCGAACCCATAACCATCGCGGTGGCCCTGCACTCGGCAGTGCAGCAGATGCATCTTGTCTACTAGGCAGTACGCATTGCGGCGATTGACCATCAACTGGCCGTCTCTCTCCATGGCACGCAGACGCTTTCGCAGAGCTTCCAGCTGTTCTGGCTCCACCAGATTCAAGCTCTTCGCAATGTGGGTGTGATCGAGGGGCTTTTCCGCCTCGCTCAACAGCTCGAGGATAACCTCTCGACTGGGTATCGGGTTCTCGTAATTTGCCGCTTCACGCTCGGCATGGGGATCGGCAATTTTGCCTTTTCGGGTCATAAGGTCTGAATCTTCCGTAAGAGTTTTGTTGTGAGATTTTGGCGATGTCACCAAATTATACGCTAGGATTGACAGGGCCGCGCGGGAAAAGTACAGTTCGCGCCCTGACAGTCCCAGTCCGCAAGATTTGCGCGAGGGCCTGCTCTTGCCCAGGTGGTGAAATTGGTAGACACGCTAGCTTCAGGTGCTAGTGCTCGTAAGGGCGTGGAGGTTCAAGTCCTCTTCTGGGCACCAAACGCTTGTATAGTAGCATATTATGGGTTTTAGGCCCCGTCTGCGTCACCTGTGACAATATGCTATGACAATCTCCTTCATTGAGCAACGGCCTTCTGGCTTTTACCTACGCTATACCATCCCCAAGCACCAGCAGCATCTTCTGAGCTATCGACAACTGCGATATAGCCTTCATAATCCGTCAAAGCGGCTCGCTGTTAAGGTGGCCAGGGCTGTTGTCAGCCGTATTGAGGTATTATTGGCTGCCACCGAGAGGAATCAAGCAGTGCTGGACGATCAGACAATCAGACAATCAGGGACACGATTAGGCGTTATGTGCTTGAGGAACAGAGCAGGCTATCAGATGGGCACCTCATCTTTCCACCAAGGAATGAGAATGAGCACGAGATCACTACTGATTTTATACGTGAAAACCTTGGGCACCTTCGGGCTGTCCTAGCCATCTCTAAGTTTGACGGGGATGAACGCTTCCCCGCTACAACGTTCACTGAGAACATCGAGTTGGAAGTGTGCAAGCTATTTAGGCTCGATCCAACTCCAACGAATACCGCAAGCTTAGAGTTTAAGAGGGCTTGTCGCGAATGGACCAGAGCAACGAGTGAGCTGTGGACCGAACACCTGCAGCGCCTTGACGGCCAGACGGGGCCTTCTGAACCTTCGTACCTATCGGGTGCTCCCGTTGTTCGAGTAGAACCCATAGCATCCATTGTGAAGCCACAGGGACCACGCATTAAATCACAGCTAGAACCTTTTATTGATGATAGGAACGCTGGCCGACCAATGAGGGAGAATACCGCTGATGCCTACAGAGGGCATGTAAGGGCCTTCACTGATGTCCTGGGAGATCTGCTGGTTGACGAGGTCAGCTACGAGACAGCTACACAGCTCAGAGATACGCTGCTCAAGTTGCCGAAGAATAGGAACAAGAAGAAAGAGTATCGTGATCTGACCGTGAAGCAACTGTTGAAGCTGGACATACCAGACAGCGAGAAGTTACAGGGCCGTACAGTGGGGGAAATCATTGCAGCCTTGAAGACTCTGTTTGATTGGTTAAAGGTGAAGCGGTTGCTTGAAGTTAATCCGTTTGATGGTGTGATCGTCGCAAGTAATAGCCAGTCATACGCAAGCCTCTCCCCTACCGATCTCACCACAGTATTCACCAGCGAGTTGTATCAACCCGGCACTCACCCTTTAGCTAGCCAATGGTGGCTCCCGCTTCTCTCATTGCACACCGGAGCCAGACCTTCTGAACTACTTCAGATGAGGCTTGATGATATAACAACAGTGGACGGCATACTGTGCGCTTCTGTGGTGGATGATGCCGACACTGGGCAGCAAGTGAAGACACAAGCTGGCATCCGTACCTTCCCAATTCATCCGCTGCTGCTGGAGCTGGGCTTTGCTGAGCACATCAAAGAGCTACGAGCTGGCAACCATGATCGTGTGCTTCACGGTATTCCGTTAGGAAATCGAAAGGCTGGAGACCAAGCTGGGAAATGGTGGAATGAACGCTACCGTGTGAGGCATCTACATGGATTCAAAGAGCAGCGTAAGACCTTGTACAGCTTCAGGCACACCTTTGTAACGCATGCGTTGAATGTAGCGGACATTGAGTTGCCATTGGTGCAGCAGATTGTAGGGCATGAAAAGAGTCAGATGGGAGCAACGAAGCATTACGATAAGGGAGCGACCATGACACGGTTGTTTGATGAGCTGAGTAAGGTGAACTTCAAGTTGCCACCTATCAAGCGGGTCTAGCGGCGAGGACAGTGCTGTGCTTCGGCTAACTACCCTGCTCGACTAAAAGTATGCAAGCTGGAGCGCCTGACAGCAAAACGGCCCCCGAAGGAGCCGCTGTTTATTGCATTCGCCGAGCGAGCTTACTCAGACTTTACGCAGTTTCCTGATGCCCACCAGCAACAGCAGTCCTGCCATGATGCCCAGTAGCCACAGTGGGCTGGTTGGGACAGGCGTGGCGCTAGACGGCGACGTGCCATAGAACGGAGGAGGCGCGACGGTGTCTGGGCCCCCGACAACGAATGGTTCACTCGTTGCAGATGCGGGACTCGTTCCTATAATGTTCGTCGCTGTTACAAAACACTCATACGTGTCGTCATTGTACATCGAGGGGACTGTAATAGGTGACGTGGGGCCAACTACGTTTACCCGAACCCGCCCCGAACCCACCACACGGAGGCAGGAGGCTTCATAGCTGTAAGCTGGCGAGCCATTGTCAATCCCCGGGGTAAAGGCGACGGTAAGCTGACCGGCGCCTGGCGTTATCGAGTCTATGGTCGGGGCGTCCGGTGGCGAGCAAACTATCGACGTCGCTGTGATCGTGGTCGAGCCATTGCTAAAGTCCTGCGGCCAACCCGTTGTCCCTTCACAGTACGTGATCGTCGTCAGGTTGGGATTGACATCGAACATAGCTTCTCTTTCGGTGGAGCCGCTGCCTGTCGTGTTGAGTTGAAAGTCACCAAAGTTGCCCCCAAAGTGCGCGCTGGTGAGGGCGTTGTCGGAGAAAGCAGCTACCTCAATGGTCGTAACGCTGGCTGGAATAGTCACGCTGGTGAGGGCGTTGTCGGAGAAAGCAGCTACCTCAATGGTCGTAACGCTGGCTGGAATAGTCACGCTGGTGAGGGCGTTGTCGGAGAAAGCAGCTACCTCAATGGTCGTAACGCTGGCTGGAATAGTCACGCTGGTGAGGGCGTTGCCGTCGAAAGCAGCAAGCCCAATGCTCGTAACGCTGGCTGGAATAGTCACGCTGGTGAGGGCGTTGTCGGAGAAAGCACTATTCCCAATGGTCGTAACGCTGTCTGGAATAGTCACGCTGGTGAGGGCGTTTTCGTAAAAAGCCCCCTTCCCAATGGTCGTAACACTGTCTGGAATAATCACGCTGGTGAGGGCGTTGCCGTCGAAAGCATAATTCCCAATGGTCGTAACACTGTCTGGAATAATCACGCTGGTGAGGGCGTTGCCGGTGAAAGCATTATTCCCAATGGTCGTCACGCTGTCTGGAATAATCACGCTGGTGAGGGCGTTGACGGCGAAAGCATAACGCCCAATGGCAGTAACGCTGTAGGTTGTTCCGCTTTTCGAAACAGTGGCAGGAATAACAATGTCTTTTTCGCCGCGGCATGTCCCGGCCGGTGTAACCCCTCGATCATCTTGACAGCGCACTTCGACAGTCGTCCCACTGGTGATGGAATAACTGAAGGGGGACCTATCAAAGCACTGCAGGCCGATAACAGCGCAGCTATAAAATGCCAAAGCCTGAGCCGATAGCATCGAAATAAGCAAGAATGCGAATGAGGCGAGTACGCCGCGCTGTGGTGCTGTTGAAGCTGGGCTCATTGGAAGAACCTTCCATGGTTAAATTGCACGCGGACTATACCACGCTGGCTCTTGTGTAATAGGACTAATCTCCAACAAAAAACCCGCACTAGGCGGGCTTGAGAAGGCTCAGGTTTTACGCAGCTTGCTCATGCCTACTAGAGACAGCAGACCTGCCATGATGCCCAGTAGCCACAGTGGGCTGGTTGGGACGGGCGGGTTCATTGGCATCGTAGCGGATTGCGAGGTTTGATTGATCAACGCAACCGCTTTCAACGGTTTTGGCTGTACGTCATAAACACACTCAACATAACAGATAAAGCCCGCCCGCTATAAGAGCGGACGTTAGTCTTTTTTCAGGTGCTAGCTTGAGGTTAAGGTGCGCCTAGCAACTAACACTTTTACAACTCTGCCAACTTCCACTCCTAAATACAAAGCTACCACCACCATCATGTACTCGGACACCGCGATTATCGACGGCATCGGTAAGCCCTTTTATCGTGGGGGCGTTCCACGCTTTTTTGACGGGTGCCTTTGTGGCTTCGGGTGTTGCAAAGCGATAGAGAATATCCGCCGATACACGCCCGTCGAAGGCATCGTCGTAAGACAAGTTGGTGCCGATGCTGAAACCACTACCGATGTTGTAAGCCACGCGTCCTTGCACACCCGAGCCATCAGCATATCCAAGGTCACCTTTTTGATAGTAGTAGCCAACGGAGGTTTCGAACTCAGGCGTAATGCTGTAGCCCACATCGACACCATAGGTATCCAAGGACCCACCGTCATAGACACTGTTGAGTCGGTATTCGGTGTCATCAACGGGAACCAGCGCATAGACGTTCACGTTCCACGTATCCGAAACCGCCTCTATGCCGAAAGCCACCTGCTGGAAATCAACCTCTTGCGAGTTGGTCACTGGCACACCTGTGTCAGCAGACCCTGTTGCCATCTCACGCGTGTCATAGCCGCCATTCACACCCAACATCCAAGCACTGTCATCGGTGAGCCAGCGATACCCTATGCGTGTCGAGGTGGATAGCGTGGTGCCATCCACTTCTGTGTTAATGATGCTGGAGTAGTCGCCGAAGTCTGCAAAGTTGGCATTGGCAAGGACGTCCAAGAACAGCACGCCGTTGTCGCTCACCATCATGGGTAGGAAGAAGCCAAGACCTGCTTGGTTAGGTGTGCCTGCACCTTGCGTGGCCCCTTGGAAGCCCCAGTTAAACTTCACCACGTCTTTGAGATTGACCTCCATCTCAACAGGGTCTTTGGTGCTGTTGTCTTGTGCCACCTGTGCTAACACACTGCCCGACAGGGGCATTGAAAGCATCAATACTGCTGGGGCGAGTAGATGGCGTTTTAGGGCTGTTGAAGCATTAGTCATTAGAAGCATCTTCCGTGATTTATTTGAAAGCAACATACCAAAATGTCCATGAGGGTCAATAGCTCACACTAGGCGGGCTTGAGAAGATTCAGGCTTTACGCAACTTCCTAATGCCCACTAGAGACAACAAGCCTGCCATGATGCCCAGTAGCCACAGTGGGCTGGTTGGGACAGCTGTTGCTGTTGCTGTTGCTGGTGCTGGAGCCGCCGGGGTAATCTTTGACACATTGTCAGAGCCTCGGTTGGTAATATAGACATTGCTGTCCGCATCAAGCACGAGGAACTGCGGCGAGTCACCGGTCGTTCCAAAAATTGTTGAGGTGCCGTCAGGTGTGATCTTTGACACATCATTCGAGTTGGTGTTGGCCGTATAGACATTGCCGTCCGCATCAATTGCGATTCCGATCGGGGAGGAACCGGTTGTTCCAAGGATATTTGAGGTGCCGTCAGGTGTGATCTTTGACACATCATTCGAGTTGCTGTTGGCCGTATAGACATTGCCGTCCGCATCAATGGCGATTCCTGCTGGGGAGGAGCCAGTTTCTCCAAGGATGGTTGAGTTGCCATCGGTTGTGATCTTCGACACATTATCAGAGCCACTGTTGGCCGTATAGACATTGCCGTCCGCATCCACTTCGATCCCGTTTGGGCCGATGTCTGTCGCGCCAAGAATAGTTGAGGTGCCGTCGGGTGTAATCTTCGACACATTTCGCGAGTTAGTATTCGCGATATAGATATTGCCAGCCGCATCTGTTGCAAGCAACTGCGGGAAGTCGCCGGTTGTTCCAAGGATGCTTGAGGTGCCATCGGGTGTGATTTTTGACACATCACTGGAGCCAACGTTGGCGGTATAGACATTGCCCACCGCATCAATTGCGATTCCTACTGGGGAGGAGCCAGTTGCTCCAAAGATGTTTGAGGTGCCATCGGGTGTGATCTTCGACACATTATTAGAGCCGGCGTTGGCCGTATAGACATTGCCGTCCGCATCAATTGCGATTCCGATCGGGGAGGAACCGGTTGTTCCAAGGATGGTTGCATTCGCGGTAATAACAAACAGCAGGGCGACTGAGCCTACCAATAGTTTCATGAGCGTTGTTATCGTTGCGACTGAGGCGAATATACTGCGCTGTGATGCTGTTGAAGTGCGGGTCATTGAAAAAAACTTTCCATGGTTAAATTGTGCGAGGACTATACCAGCGTAGCTATGGGGGTCAATAGCTCACACTAGGCGGGCTTGAGAAGGCTCAGGTTTTACGCAGCTTCCTGACAGCCACCAGCGACAACAAGCCTGCCATGATGCCCAGCAGCCAGATAGGGCTTGTTGGGACGGGTGGGTTCACTGGCACCGTAGCGGATTGCGAGGTCTGATTGATCAACGCAACCGCTTTCAACGGTTTTGGCTATACGTCATAAACACACTCAACATAACGGATTATGAACGTATTCTTAGAGGTAATAAATAAAGACAGTGAGCTTGTATTGCCTGAGCTTTTTATATGAACTATTGAATACTGAACTCACGATGCAAGCATCTTTAGGGCTCTGGTCGTGCCAGGCATTGAAGGACGATATAGGCGGTTATTAGAGCTAATAAAGAAATAAAAAGCCCCTGTCATAGCAGAGGCTTTGCTGAATCAGGCTTTGCTTAATCGTCAAGAGGAGCAATCAGCTGAGGAACTGTCTTGGCTGGGTTAGTTCCGGGAATTGCTCCCTGACCCGTACAGTAAAATATCTGCTGAAGAACACTGCAACTTGTCTTGGGTGGCGGCGTACAAGTAATAGTGCGATCTGGATCCGATGAGGGGCCAGTGAATCCAACAAACTTACTGTAGCTTGGATTATGACACCTTGCCGTGTCCCATCTCACGTCATTTACTCGGACACCGCGATTATTGACGGCATCGGTAAGCCCTTTTATCGTCGGAGCGTTCCAAGCTTTCTTGGTGGTGGCCTTGACCGCTTCGGGTGTTGCAAAACGATAAGTGATATCCGCCGATACACGCCCGTCAAAGGCATCGTCGTAAGACAGGTTGGTGCCTATGCTGAAGCCGCTACCGATGTTGTAAGCCACGCGTCCTTGCACACCCGAGCCATCAGCATATCCAAGGTCACCTTTTTGATAGTAGTAGCCAACGGAGGTTTCGAACTCAGGCGTAATGCTGTAGCCCACATCGACACCGTAGGTGTCTAAAGCCCCACCGTTATAAACACTGTTCAGTCGGTATTCGGTGTCATCAACGGGAACCAGCGCATAGACATTAACATTCCACGTATCCGAGACCGCTTCTATGCCGAAAGCCACCTGCTGGAAATCAACCTCTTGCGAGTTGGTAACGATCACACCTGTGTCAGCAGACCCTGTTGCCATCTCACGCGTGTCATAGCCGCCATTAACACCCAACATCCAAGCACTGTCATCGGTGAGCCAGCGATAGCCTATGCGTGTCGAAGTCGATAGCGTGATGCCATCCACTTCTGTGTTAATGATGCTGGAGTAGTCGCCGAAGTCTGCAAAGTTGGCATTGGCAAGGACGTCCAGAAACAGCACACCGTTATCGCTCACCATCATGGGTAGGAAGAAGCCAAGACCTGCTTGGTTAGGTGTGCCTGCGCCTTGTGTGGCCCCTTGGAAGCCCCAGTTGAACTTCACCACGTCTTTGAGATTGACCTCCATCTCAATAGGGTCTTTGGTGCTGCTGTCTTGTGCCACCTGTGCTAACACACTGCCCGACAGGGGCATTGAAAGCATCAATACTGCTGGGGTGAGTAGATGGCGTTTTAGGGCTGTTGGAGCGTGGGTCATTGGAAGCGTCTCGTTCACTATTGAATTGAATTGAGCGGACTATACCACGCTGGCTCTTGTGTAATAGGACTAATCGATAACAAAAAACCCGCACTAGGCGGGCTGGAGAAGGCTCACTGGCTCAGCTCGTCATCAGGATTAACCACAGTGGTGCTGGGTTTTTCTTTTAGCGCGTTGAGCTGGTCAAGCTTTCTTTTCACACGGGCTGATTCAGGGTTTACTGCAAGCGCGGTTTCCAGTGCGGCAAGAGCATCGTCCCAACGCTTTAATCGAATAAGCGTTAATGATCTGTTGTAGTGGACAATATCAAGCTGGACATTCGCCAGCTCCAGCGCTCGGCCATAGTCCGCAAGTGCTGTGACGTATTCGTGGGTTTGGTGATATACGTTGCCTCGATTGACATAGATCTTGCCCATCCCGGGCGCTAACAAAGCGGCTGTGTTATGGTCCTTCATCGCTCTATCTAATTGACCGTTTGCCGCATATATAATTCCGCGATTAGTATGAGTAGCCGCAAGGTCCCGCAGGAGCAGGTCGTCGTTTCTGATTGCGTCGGTACAAAACGTGAGCCCGTGTGTCGAAAATGGCGTATTACTTTCGCGGTAACAACGCGTCGCATTGTCGGACCCAAAGGTGGTTTTGCTCTGTGCGTATGCGAGTTGACTGCTCGATACAATAATAAGGTAGATGATCCATCTCATGGTGTTTGACTGTCCTTCAGGTCATAAAACGATTCGAGGGTAAATGCGAATTTCATCGCTGATAAGCAAAAGTATCAGGTAGAAACACGGGCAAGTTTCTTTAACCCTATTGCTGTTGGCTTATCAACTGCGAACTTTAAAACAAGCACGTCTAAAACAACCTCACTGGATCCCAGTCACCGCAAAATGACTGGGTGTTGGACCAAATTGTGTGTGCTTCCTGAGTCAGGTCATGCGTCTTCACCAGCCTGATCTGGTCACCACAGAATTCGAATGCAGTAATGTATTCTGCTTCAAAATCGATGACCGAGAAACCAGGCCAATGTTCGCCTCTAAGCGTGCCTGCGTTAATGAGGGTTAGTCCTTCGAAATGAATCAGGGTTCGAAAGTGCATATGACCATTAATGAGATACTGAAATTCCCCTTCGAGGATGATTTTGTCCAGCAGGTGGCTGCGTTCGATGGGCATCTTCTCTGTTCCAGGCCAGACCTTTCTCAGGTCATCATCCGCCACGCCATGACAAAGCAGTAACTTCCCTCTAATGGTATCCAGCGTCACCTGACTTGGCAGCGAAGCCAGGTACGAGAGTGATTCTTCTGACAGTTCAGTCACGCTATGTGCGTCCTTGATATGTCTAGCTTTATCTTCGAGTATCCATCGATCATGGTTACCTCGTACGGTGAATACTGAAGCGCTATCGAGTAGTTTGATGCTTTCGTTTGGACAACCAATGCCATCAACAATGTCACCGGTACAGACTATTGCATCTGTATCCAGACCTTCCAGGTGTGCCAGAGTCGCTTTCAGTCGATGATGCTCCGAGTGAACATCGCCAATGATGCCGAGTTTTTTAATCTTGCCTGCAGCGCTCATGTTTCTCCCGAGTGAACAAGTGAATCACCCATTTTCAGTCGTTCAAGATTGCTGGTGACTTCGAGTATTGATTGCATGGTGTCAGCGTCGAAACGCACGAGCTGAAAAACTTTAAAAAAATTCAATTGGGGAAAGCTCAAGCCACTCGTCGCTGCTAAACTCGCTAAGTTTGGCTGGATTATGCTTGCCAATCATTTGGACGATTGAATCTGTTATAGACTTCTGGTATCTCATTAACTCGTCATAAAAGGCAAGCTCGCTCACGTCCTCAAGCTCACTACAGGCAACGATCCGGTAGGGTAGTGTCTGGACTTCGTGGACAAGTTGCAGGCGCTTGCTCATCGAGATGTGAAGCTAGACCCTGCCGTCAGCGGTCGTATCAATGATTTCGCATATTCCTGCTGAAAACACCTCAACGGGTCGGTAGGTGGCCTGATCGTTTTTGAGTGCATCCTGCATGCTCTGTCCATCTTTGGCAGGCCGGATATCTTTTTTTGTATGGCAGACCGCGATCATACGGTCCTGCTCCACAACATCCGTCACCATCTGCCGATATCTGGGCTCGAAAACATGCAAGGGGACAATGGTGCCAGGAAACGCGACCATGCCGGGGATTGGAAATAGCGCGACTTCGATCAAAGATTTAGCCATAAGAGATTGTACACCTAAGTACGCCGGGAACAAAAGTCTGGATCAGTTACCTGTCTATTGGGCTTGCAGGCGGCTATACCTGCGAGCGACGCACCAGCAAAGTCTGAATCGGTGACTAGCCCCAAGACCGCTTCTGCCTCTATGATTTGATAGATATAGCTTAGCTCCTAACACTTTGAATGTATTGATGGGGGGAGGGGAGATTCATGCTTTTGATACGGGGAAAGACTTAACGTAAGACCCAAACAGGCCACTATCGCGCACCACAGGGGCCAGGTGGGGGACGTCGGCTATGGGCCGCAGCGCATCTTTATTAAGTCATGGGACGCTGCGTGGTGGAACATCAAACGAGTGAGGTTAACGCTCGGTTTTGTTGCTAGTGCCGACCGTCGGGCGGCACGTCATCGTGTTAGTCGAGTGGCGGAAGAGTGGTGACCGGCGGATTCACGGGAAAGACGCGGGGCACGAAAAAGGGAGTTCGGTCTAGGTTGGGGCCGAAGTAGAATCGATTGATAGTCATTGCCGCCTCGTTGATCGCCTCGACACTCGGCCCTTGACCGCCGGGAGCAGACAGATCCCGCAGGTGGTCTTGCGCCTCGCGCAGTGCCGCCTTCGCCGCGTTGATGTCCATCTCCTTCCACGCCTCCGTACACTGGACAGCCTCAATACTGCTCGCCGCGAGTTGCACCACGTCTTCCCACAGAGCGAGCGGCTTGCAATTCGTTGATTGCACCTGACAGAGGTTCAGGCCCCCCAGTTGTTCGACAACTTCGGCGATTTGTTGCGGGAAGGCTCCATCGACGTCTTCGCTTCCTTCCGCAAATTGCTGGCACAGTGCCCTGTTAACATGGACGTTTTTGTGGACGGCCTGCCACTTTTCCCGACCCAGATCAACGTAATGATCGAACTCTGGGTTTGGCTGCTTGTATTCCCAGGCGCGGATATCCAGGGCCATGGACAGCCACGTGATTGGCCCCAGGGCGAATTTGTGACGATTGCGGTTGAGAACCCGCGCCGTTGTCCCCTCCCTATAGCTTGTCGCATCCCGCATCATCACGGGGTTCTGGTCGGTATCGACGGGAATTGACCACGGTGCGCCTAGGATGGAACCCGATACATGAGTTTGCTGCCATTGTCCGAATCCGATTGCGCATGCGTCAGGCTCCATTCTTTGCATGACCAGTGCAATCACGGTATCCGCTGCTGCAGAGTTGAGGACGGGAAATTGCTTGCCCGAAGTAGAGTCCGTTTCCCACTTGGAAATGTTTTTGAGAGGGTCGTATTCTTTCGAACCGCGAATAATGGGAAGTCCGGACTCATAGGCGACGGGCAGTAGTCCCTTTGTGTTCCAGATGAAATTCTCACTCGCGTAGGCGGTGCCCATGAAGTATTCGAGGTACCGCTTATCTGGATGCCCTTCGTGAAGGCACTGATAAAGCCAGTCGCCAAAGACCGTAAAGCTGTTAATTTGCTTGATCGGCTTCCTGAAATCGCGATCGCCTTCCAGCGGGCGCTGTCCCTGGGGAGGCTGCTCGTAGACCCAATCTTTCATTTTATTGTCCCAGGCGAGCGTCTCGAGCAGCTTGATGGTCTCTGTGTTGTTCGTCACGGTCTGCGCGGCATCACCGAGGCCGCCGTCAGAGCCATCGCTCGGAGTGGCTGACCTTATGAAGACGTTATAGGCGCCGTCTACGAGACCAATATTGTTAATCTTACATGCCTCAGGGTCGCCGTTTGCTACATATCCGCAGCTACCGAACAAACTCGAGAGTGTGCAAACATCGGGCGATTCGGCAGGGTTCACCACGTCTTTATTGCTGCACAAATAGATGTTGTTTACGCGAGTGGTCGGGCCGCTGCCGCCACCGCTGGCGGCGATATTAATGTTCGTCGCATCGCTGATGTAATCAATCTGCGTACCACCGTATCCATCCTCAGCGTCAAAGGTTTTGTCGGCGCGGGTGCCATACCACCAGTGAGAGGCGGTGCCACCTTTGGTGCCGGGGGCATCGATATTCTGAAACCAGGCAGCGCCCGCGGCAATCGGGTCGGCCTGACGAACCGTTGACTCACACGTCACTTCATCCGTGATGTCAGGGACTAGGATATCGGTGCAGGCGGCGCCGTCATGTTCACAGCCGGAGATTGCGGGTTGCACCGCACCGCTTGCGACCGTATCGGCGGCTGCCGCGGGGTTGCAAGGGGTCACTTGGCCAAGAGACGTGGGGCATTCTGGGCCCGGAGCTGTTTCTTGCGCAAGACTAGAAGAGTCCTCGATTCCGACGGTACCTTTAAAGCAAGCGTCGTTGCCATCACTGTCTGGCCCCCAATAGTAGGTCTGGTCCCAATATTGGACCTTGATGGGGTCGATAGCGCCGCTCAGGAACGGTTGAATGACTTGAATGTTAGGGTAAATGCCCGCATTGGGATCGACAGCGCCCAAACCACTGTCAGATCCGTCAACACCAAACAAATCATTGTTATTGCTGTCGCTGCAGCCGTAAGCGAATACTAAAAGAGCAGCGATGATGAAATTGCGATGAATCATGAAGGCATTCCTCTGTGCGCGTGCTGATGCGAGACTACCGCTCGTTTAGGCCGCGTCTCATATTGTTATGTCACGACGGTACTGCATGGCGGTCGCTCGCGTCAATGGGTCGCGCGCGGGCTGCGCGGGCTTGGAGTGTGTTGTTGTGCTCGACTGAAGTGCTAGGTGGCCGCTATCTTTTACTTTGAGGATACGTTTGACCCACAGTGGATACGGCGCGGAATATGGTGCGGAGAGAGCTGCCGTTAGGGTAACAGCCTTGATCGAATGAAAGTATGCAAGCTGGCGCGCGTCACAGCAAAACGGCCCCCGAAGGAGCCGCTGTGCATATTGCAGTGACTGAGCGAGCTTACTCAGGCTTCTCTCGCCAACAAAAAACCCGACTAGGTGGTCAGAGATATTCAGGCTTTACGCAGCTTCCTGAAACCCACCAGCGACAGCAGTCCTGCCATGATGCCCAGTAGCCACAATGGGCTGGTGGGGACGGGTGTGGCGCTAGACGGAGGCGTGCCGGTAGACGGAGGCGGCGTGCCGTAAGGCGGAGGCACGAAGGTGTCTGGACCCCCGACAACGAATGGTTCACTCGTTGCAGATGCGGGACTCATTCCTATAATGTTCGTCGCTGTTACAAAACACTCATACGTGTCGTCATTGTAAAGCGAGGTGACTGTAATAGGTGACGTGGCGCCATCTACGTTTACCCGCCTCAAGACACCGACACCGAGGCAGGAGGCCCTGTAGCTGTAAGTCGGCGAGCCATTGTCAGTCCCCGGGGTAAAGACGACGGTAAGCTGACCGGCGCCTGGCGTTATCGAGTCTATGGTCGGGGCAACGAGGGTCCTGTCAGTTGAGCCAGACCACCTTCGAGAGGTACCATAGCCTGAATGCGCAAACAAAGTGCGATACCGCTAAGCAGCAAAAATACCGGCCATAAGTCCAATTAAGGAAAGGGCGGTAAGAATGAGCCAAGCGGAGACTGCTGTTGTACCGACAAGCAATGCCGTTTTTCCGCCACTAAATTCACGGGTGTGCAATGCCACAATATCTTTAATTGGGATTGCAACGTCTTTACCGAGTACTTGCTCTTTATCCACTTTGGTGACGTCGAACTTATACTTCTGACCATCTGCCGTGACAATTTCAACCGAATCGCCGACTTCAATCAGTTTGGTGCTCTCAATTTGCTGCTGAAGCGCTTCTGGTGTCATTTCAACGGGTCTTACTGTAGAACACCCTTGAGTTAACGACACCAGCACCAACACCAAAGAAAGGGCAGCGACCTTTCGTCTAGCCGTTTTTTTGATAAACAATTCTTATCTCCTCTGTCGATCGTAATAATACTGCTAACCAGCTTGTCACTGACAACAGGGGGGTGTCAAGAGGACGTTCTCTGCTGTTTTGTAGGGTGCATTCAATGCACGCGGTTCGCAGGAAGCGAATTCACCGCCCCTAGTTTTACTTCAAACGAGATGGCTCTGCAATGAGCTAAGACTGAAGCGTTTGCTGTAGCTCCCAGCTCTTGATCCAGCTTTGACTCTGATGTTTCTGTCAATGCGCCAAGTCCAGTGGCCGGTGTCTGGGTTGTAGTGTAATACCTCATGCAATCTCTCTTGTGTTGGGATCGTTGTTGTTTTGGTCATGGTGTTATGCCTCTAATTGGTACTGACAAGTTAACTTGAGGTCATTGGCTGAGCCGACACAATTCGGTCCTTGGCGCTGGCAATCGAGTCGCCAGCTCCCACTTTAGGTTTGTTTATTGGGTGGAATGAATTTTAAAATTCCACTTTTCGAGCAAAAATAAGTTAACTCGTCAGTACGCTCCGGACATCGTTGGCACCAGCGCGAGAGTATCGACAGGATTAGTTGGGCCAGCGCAGATTATAGAAAGCGCACCAACAGCTCACTGACGCACAAGTGCTTGGCATTTTTAAGCGTGTTTTCATTTTGAGCACGCTTCGTTGGACTACAGCTTGAATTGCATCGCGGCTATGATAATCGCTGGCTGCGCTGTTGTGGCACCCGCATTAAGGCGCTATGCGTTACCACTCTAACGGGTAACGCAAACGCACTGCGGTGCGGTTTCAAACGCGGCGACCACTTACTAGCACAGGCTGGGGTCGCCACCATCTCCCTTAAGCACGATCTTTTAATAAATCACGGATCTCAGTCAATAAGACTTCTTCTTTACTCGGAGGCGGCGGTGTAGATGGCGCGGCCTCTTCTTCTTTCTTCAAAGAATTAATGAGTTTAATGACCATAAAAATCGCAAAAGCAATAATAGTAAAGTCGATCACTGTTTGAATAAACGCGCCATAACTAATGACAACTGCCGGCACGTCTCCTACCGCTTCCTTAACCGTGAAAGCCAGATCAGAAAAATCTACTCCGCCCAGGGCCACACCGATTGGCGGCATGATAACCCCACCGACTAACGCCGAGACAATTTTGCCAAATGCCGCACCAATAATGATACCGACGGCCATATCAACGACATTGCCTTTTACAGCAAACTCTTTAAATTCACTCATCATCCCCATAATATTTTTCTCTATATCTAGTTAGTGTAAGCTCAATTTAATCATTCAATGCCGGCGGCACCTCAACGCAGTACTCAACAACCCGACCATCTTCTGATCAACCTCTCTTCAGCTGCCAGTTCCCTGAAACTTGAACTGAATTTATGCCTTAAGACACCATCATTCGCAAAACAGCGCTATATTCCAACCGGTCCCTGCATCTCTGATTGCGGCCAAATAAGTGCCCACAGACATTATATTAACCCCAACGCCATAAATCGCCAAATATCGGGATTGCACAAAAGACGTGTCAATGAAGAGTTATGGTGCCGGGCCTTACCGTTTGCATCTTCGCAAACTAAAGCTGTTGGAACGGGTATCAAATGTAAGACCTAGTCCTAGGTTTCTATTTTTCAAGCTGTGTCGGGGCAGCTGTCAATTCTTTTGCAATACCGGTGATACTAGACATAGGAATTAAACGCCTTACCTACCGACAGAAGATCAACCGTCTTACTTGCTATCAGGTGCGCATTGTTTAGCGGCCACATAAGCAGCGGGATATCACCATACCTTTTTTAGCTTATGGCAGAGAGAGGTGCGCGGGTAGCCAAGCGTAGCGAGGGACTTCAGCGATGCTGCTGCGATCTAGTGAAATAGAAAAGACTCTCGACGGCAATGCCCCGGGGCGAACAATCTCAAAAAGTGACGAAGCTGCGACCAGAAAAAGTTATTCATCGGGGCAACCCTCATGCGCAGACTTCCTACACATGACACTGGATTCTACACCGGCATCAAAGTCTATCATGGCGTCCTCGCGCCGAACCATCGCTGGCGCGGACTGGTCACTCCGGCAAAACGAGGCAAAGGTGCAATGCGCCCTGCCGATAGTGACGTCGTCTCATCGATCCAGCGTCATACGGCTATGACCTGGGCCCAGCGACTCAAGCGAGTATTCAATATCGACATTGAAGTCTGGCAGCCGCTGCGGCGGATCTGTCAGAGTCATCGCTTGTATTGAGGACCAGGAGGTCATCGACCGGATCCTGGCCCATCTTCGCGAGACGGAAAAGGAAGCCCCTGCCCGGCCCCTTCTGGTACCGCCAACCAGGGCGCCACCTGACACGCTGTCTCTTTTCGCCGAGACGGAGTTTCA
This sequence comes from Halioglobus sp. Uisw_031, assembly GCF_047729875.1. Taxonomy (NCBI): domain Bacteria; kingdom Pseudomonadati; phylum Pseudomonadota; class Gammaproteobacteria; order Cellvibrionales; family Halieaceae; genus Halioglobus; species Halioglobus sp. Uisw_031. The sequence continues at coordinate 3,115,586 of NZ_CP159826.1, forward strand.
TCAGCAGGGACGCCACTGAAAACCCCATGGCACGGACTGCTGCGGGCTCTCGTTCAGGAGTCGACGAATATGAATTGCACGGTCACCTCAGCGAAAAACTTTTCAGGGCAGTAGGCGGGTATGTCGCGAATTTCTCTAGTTCAGTTAGCAGGATCAGTCAGGACATTTAATCTCAATAGGCCGTTTATTTGTCCTATACTTCGAGTTTGAATTCTTAGATAATTGTATCTCAATATTCTTTTTTGAGGCGTTTGAGGCCTCACTGAATTCTGATTCCTATATGATCTAGCGACGCACATCCATGATACCTTAGCGAATTGCCAGATCGTCACCTATCAGTGCAGAGGCCTTCTTCTACATGCTCTCAATGCAGACCGTTCGCTCTAACTGGAAAGAGCTTATTGTTCTTTTTCTATTGGGATTTATTTCATTCTATTTGATGAAAGATGTGGGCCTTATTGGTGATGAGCAACACTATTTACGTGCTGCAATCGCTCTGTCTGAATATATTCGTAATGATATTGATTCCGCTACATTTGGTGCTGAATATTTCTCGCGTGGCTGGTTCATGCCTGGCATGAGCATAGTTTTGTCTCCCGTTACGTTGTTTGATCTAAACACTGTTGATTTACCGTTTTTTGCCAGGCTATGGATGATAATGGTAAATCTGTTTTTCGTGTGGCTTATTATGCTGGAGCTTCAAGCAAGGGAGAGTTCCAGGCTGGCGAGCTGGCTTTTTCTTGTGATGTTTATGTCTCCGTACGCGCTTCTCTATGCTTCTACACTTTGGGCAGACTTACTGGCTTGTTTGGTAGCCATGTATATCGCTCTGAAATCCTCGTCGGTAAAAGAGTGGGCGGCAAATAAGTCGATTCTGTTAAGTGTCGGGCTTGCTTCAATGATCTATTTGCGAAGTCAGTACATTTACTTGCTACCAGTACTATTTCTCGTAATAGCATTCATTTCTTCTAGAGACTCCTCCACATTTACACGAAATATGGGATATGTTACCTGCTCCATGCTGCTCTCCATTTTGTTTATACTTCCCTGGTCAATTGCCGTCAGTGAAGAAACGGAGATTAAGACACTGACAACAACATCGCTAAAATTGGGTCAAATAGTCACATTTGGCGACAGAAATTATAGACGGGAACTGAGGCAGGAAGATGAAGCAGAAAACTGGTGGTTTGCTATTGATAATGCGGTAAGAAAGAGAGCGCACACAGATGGTGTTACGGTTGGAGAACAGTATGTAAGAGAGCATGCCCAGTCTTTTGAAAATGTTACTAATGATCAACTCCTGACTCGTATGTCCGAGAGCATAGACCACTATCTATTCGAACCTTCATACTTCCCGATGAAGTTTGCTGAGGCATCGTGTCGGGTGAACGGTGCGCTTTGTAGTGACAGAAATTGGCCAGAGCACTACTGGATAAAATTTAATACAGCTACTAATTTTCTAGCGATGTCACTGCTGGCATTGTTGATGCTAATCCCTATCAAGGCGATAGAGCATCCACTACTAGGCATTTTTATCAAGGGAACAATTTTCCTTAATATGGTACTTCCACTGTTTGCCGCAGGTCATCCTCGATATCTGGTTCAGTTCACCCCGGTTTTGGCGTTAGCTTGCTGTCTACTTGCGGAAAGGAAATCTACACTAAGTGACCTTATAGGCTTCGAAAGGAATTCATTTTATGGTGTTATGGGAAACATGGGGCAGATACTTGCTGCTGTCGCCGTCGGTGCCTATATATGGCTAGTGCTATTCTATTAGGCGGTACTCATTGTCACCAATGTGCCAGGACCGCAATACCCCATGTATCGCCAAGTTAAAAAAAGAAAATTGATGATACTGAAAAGCCAACTTATCTCCGTTCGCAAGTAGAAATTCAGAATTTCGTTTTGGGTTTGCGTTTCGGTTTTTTGCTAGCCTTGATCGTCCGTGTTAGGCTGGTGTCGCTTCCGCTAGAAGCTTCTAGTAATTGGTAGATGACCTTCGATATATGAACGTTAAAGATGACCAATCTTTGCACTATTTCCCTTTGCCTGTTGCCTGTTGCCTGTTGCCATAATGCTACTTACGCTATTTCTTTTCTTTGCAGGATGCGGTGGGGACTCTGTGACCGTTAATCCCCGCTTTGCTGAGCTAGCTGCTCAGGAGAAAGAAGATGAAGTCGCGCGAAAAAGTGCGGCGAATACAGCGAATAAGACGGCTGAGGCAGAAAAAAACTAAGACCTGCAAAAATCGAATCAGATTTATTTAGCGCTACGCCTGAAGAACTTAAAGAAGTGTTCTCCACTTGCCGAACCACCGTAATGGAAGTGGCAAGAAAGAGGAATAAGACGAGGTTTGAAATATTTTTGGTCGACGAATACTCTGCTGATGTATATCAGGCCGCCGCCTATGGCTCTTTTGGTGCTATAGAAAATGATGAGGAAAGAGTTGCACGTTTACATGAGGCTATAGCCGAAAAGGCCGATCCCCTTTGGCGTTCCCTCAACCTTTCATATTTGGTTATTGTAACAAAGGATTCTTTTAGTGGTCTCACAAGAGAATCTAAGAGATACACGTGTACGCTAGAACCGGATTTTCGGATTTCTGGCGCAATCTAGCTTCAGAAAGCTACTGTCTATATGGCAGGCAGCTGGGGTAAGCAATTGAGACTTTTGAAGGAGGGCTCCAGATGACCTGGCAATCTTCCCCAGCAATCGACAGGTTAAAATTGGCTTCCGGCTTTGACGACCTGCGCACCAACATCTACCCCACCAAAAACCGCCCCTCGAAATTCCCAATTATCTCATCAGATTCATAGATCCATTTCTCACCTTCCCCAACCCTCAGGCAAGGCACCTTCAAATCCCGACCACCCGCCAGCCGAGGGGATCGGTCACCCCGATTTCAACGCCTCAAAGCGCCGGTTAAAGACGAGCTGGAGGATCTGGTTCAGCTTATCAGCCGACGTGTCGGCCGCTGCCTGGAACGACAGGGCTTGCTGGAGCAGGACACCGAGAGCGCCTGGCTGGAACTCGATCCCACAGACGAGGCGGATGCCATGCCTCATATCCTGGGTAGTTCCGTGTCTTATCGGATCGCCGTCGGCCCGCAACAGGGTCGCAAAGCCTTCATGATTCGCACCATCCGCCCACTCGACCGGCCTAATCCCGGACTGGAACGCGTCGCCAAGGCCAATGGATTTTCCCTGCACGCCGGCGTGAGCTGTGAGGGGCATCAAACGGATAAACGGGAGCGCCTCTGCCGGTGCATCGCTCGCCCCGCCGTGGCCATCCCACGTCTATCACTCAGCTCTACGGGCAAGGTGGTTTACACCCTGAAGACGCCTTACCGAGACGAAACAACCCAGGTGGCCTTCGATCCGGTGGATTTCATTGCACGATTGGCAGCCCTGGTACCGAAGCCGAGGGTCAATCTTACCCGTTATCATGGCGTCCTCGCGCCGAACCATCGCTGGCGCGGACTGGTCACTCCGGCAAAACGAGGCAAAGGTGCAATGCGCCCTGTCGATAGTGACGTCGTCTCATCGATCCAGCGTCATGCGGCTATGACCTGGGCCCAGCGACTCAAGCGAGTATTCAATATCGACATTGAAGTCTGCAGCCGCTGCGGCGGATCTGTCAGAGTCATCGCGTGTATTGAGGACCAGGACGTCATCGCCCGGATCCTGGCTCATCTTCGCGAGACGGAAAAGGAAGCCCCTGCCCGGCCCCTTCTGGTACCGCCAACCAGGGCGCCACCTGACACGCTGTCTCTTTTCGCCGGGACGGAGTTTCATCAGCAGGGACGCCACTGAAAACCCCATGGCACGGACTGCTGCGGGCTCTCGTTCAGGAATGGACGAATATGAATTACACGGTCACCTCAGCGAACAACTTTTCAGGGCAGTAGGCGGGTATGTCGCGAATTTCTCTAGTTCAGTTAGCAGGATCAGTCAGGAAATTTAATCTCAATAGGCCGTTTATTTATCCTATACTTTAAGGGTATTTGCTTTGCTCTACTGTACTTTGCTGTACTCCCATTTACCATTATTCAAGAGGTGTTGTTTTATGATATTCTCTGCGTTAGAGATTGCTTAAGATACCTATGGTCAGGCTTTCCAGAATGGTAAAATGTGGACTGGTTCTGGTTTTTATGACAGCGGCTTAAGCATCTACTCGATTTTGTATCCTGCGCTAAATAAATTTCTGTATTTACTACCAATCACGGGGAATCAGAACCATCAATGCTTAATCGCTTTAGCTGGATTTTTTCACTGGTGATCGTCTCGCTGGGCGCCCTCGCACTACTTGCAAGTAGTGCGATTTGGTTACGGTTTTACACTGAAGCTCCTGTGCGGGATCTTGCCTACATTCTCCCTTTGGTTCAGAGCGGCGTTACGGATGGATGGCAAAGTATTTCATTTGGGGAATGGGTTTCCCCTTTTGCCCATGCCCACCGGATTGCCATCACTCGCCTGCTGATGCTGATGGACTACACATTTCTCGGTGGTAAGAATTATTTCCTCTACCTTAGCCTCTGGATAAGTCTGCTTGTTGTTTTCCTCGTCTACCTGAAAGCCGCACGCTCCCTGTTAGATCACCAAAACTCAGCGCAGCTATTTATTGCCGGGGTTGTGCTGTTGTTCCTTTGCAGCCCCAGCCAATACATGGGCCTGCTGGATCCGCAAAACGCCAGTTGGTATGTAGCAATGGCGGCCAGTGCTGCGAGTTTCTGGTTAGTACTTGCCCAAGGGGCCAAGGTGACGACCCAAAGGGCCTTATTGGCCTGCTTATGTGCATCAATTGCCGCCTTTTCAAACTTCAGTGGCGTCCTGACCTGTCTTCTCCTGCCTCTGATGACCGTATTCCAGCGTCCAGGTCGCTGGCCGCTTGGCCTAATGATTGTTTATACAACCCTCTTCGTAGCCCTTTATCTGCAAGGTATCGGTTCGGATGGTTCGGAACTGGCTGCGTCTCCCGCTTTTTTGGAAGCCCTGAAAGTCGCCATCGCCAACAATCCCGACGTCCTCACCCAGACGACATCTTTTACCCTTTACTGGAATAGACTGATATTGATAGTTTCCAGGACGTGCCTACAACTTGGCGCTACTATCGGCTTCCAGCATCCTTTTGTCGCGCCAGCTGCAGTATTGAGCTCTGCCGTATACATTGGTTACCACTGGCTAAAACTGGGCCTCTGTGCCTATTTCAAGCGTGAACTACCATCTGGTGCAATACAATTATTTCTGGCAATGGCAACACTGTGCCTGGCGATTTCCTGTGCAATCTGGTTCGGTCGCGTGGCCTTCATTGCGCCAGAAGCGAATCGTTATCAAACCATTTCGATGCACTATTGGTTGAATGTCAGTTGTTTGCTATTTTTCCATTTGCGGCAAACCTACAAGCGCCAGCATTACATTATCACCATGACCCTCACCGCGAGCATACCCCTGATACTTCTCTGGGGATCAAGTGATTACACCAGAAAGGAGCTGAACTGGTTCCACACCCAATCCAGCTTCCTGCAAGTAGTGGGGGAGCTGAATCCTGGTCTAATACAAAAAAGTTTCTCTATGATTCTCCAAAAAGAATGGTATGGCAATGTAAGTGACCACCGTCTGTTCCTGGAAAAGTACCGTTTTCAAAGACCGTATAACGAACGCGGCAGTATGGCTAACGCTGAATATCAAGGCTCACTTTGCGAGGGAGCTCAACTAAGCACGAAAAAAAGCAGGTGGCCGGGGGTACAAAGTGTCTCCATCGCATTCGACTCACGGGTGAATCCATTTTTAACCAAAATGTATCTACAAGGCGCGGACACAAACCATGCAAGACTGTATGCCAGAGTTCCACCAACTCTCGGCTTGACATCAATTTTGCAGGGAGAATATCAGTGGAATGGATTTTATAAAGGCGACACGCGAGCAGCGACAACATTAAAACTCGCATTTACATCTGCGACCGGGGCGATCATTCAATGTGAGCTGCAGTAAAGACACATCAGCGGGTTCTACATCGGATTTCCCAAAGGCCATAAATCTGGCAATTCGGTGGCTTAATGTGCGTCTATTTTGCTCGTTGCCCCAGCGCGTATGCATATGTAAGCGAGGCATATATTCATCGGCAAATTCTTCAAGCAGCCACATGATAAACGCCAGTCGAGGATCCTCGGGGATCGCGGGCTTTGCTTGGTATTGGCTTTCGAACCATTCGACTATTGGCGTTGAATCTTGCATAACCTGATTATCGGGGGTCAAAATCACCGGTATAATTGGCTGGCCAACGAGGGCCGGAATCTCCCCCATATAGATATCTATATTGGCTTCCATTCGCTTATAGGGAATACCCTTATAGTTCATATAGGTCATTACCTTAGATGCCTACCCAGGTTGAATAAATTACTAACCGCTGCATGAGTTCTCAAAAATCTCTGCGGCTGTCTGTGTGAGGAGGGCGATGGTGGGTGCACAGTAACGAACTGATCTAGCTGCATAAATGGGGAGGGCGACAGGAGAGCTTTGAACCACCTCGTGGTACCATACTCTTGAAAGTGGCAAATCAGATTTCTTTTATAGGGCATAAAAACTGAACTTTCTAATCCTTCAATAATGCTGGACTGCTTTGTATGAATTTACGGATTGCGATTACATCCTGTCTTAGTGTTGTCCTGTTTACTGGCTGTTCGGATAGCTCTGACATAATAGCCACACCGGAGCAGCAGACACTGACCCTACTGGTTACCAATGACGATGGTATCGGAGCACCGGGCATCGACGCCTTGGTAAATGGACTCTTGGAGCTGGACGATGTTGAGGTGAAACTTGTGGCTCCGGCAGAAAACCAAAGTGGCTCCTCCGACAAAACAACCGAGGGAGATTTGGTGTCGGAAGATTCGGCCACAGCCAGCGGTTACCAGGGTGTTGCTGTCTACGGTTACCCGGCTGATGCGGTAAATGTTGCCCTCGAAGATCTGGGCATCGTTCCCCATTTGGTCGTTGTGGGAGTGAACAAGGGGCATAATGTGGGACCGTATGCCGTAACTTCGGGAACTGTTGGGGCTGCCCGCACGGCGGCTAGAGCAGGCTACCCCGCTGTTGCAGCCAGCGTCAGCGTGTTTCCCGAGTACGCCGACTACGATGCAGCAGTGATCCTTGTCACTGACTGGATCAAAGATAATCGGGATGCGCTGATCAGCGGCTCAGCCAGCGCTGATACGGTAACAAGTTTCAATGTGCCAGGATGCACGGCGGGAGAAATTCGGGAGCTGGTTGCCGCACCACTTGCTGAATTCATATCTGACGATGATATTGGCAGGTGGTTTAAGACTGACTGCTCGCTAGAGCCAGACAGCCCACCGACAACTGACTTTGATGCACTGCTTAAAGGCCATTCCGCCGTTACTGATGTGCCGCTGGAGCTATAATCAATAATAAAGCCCCGGGGCAACCGAGCTGTCGAGGCCTCTTGGCTAAAGACTATTGCCCATGGTCAACTTGATACGGTTACGGGCACCCTTCGAACCCCAGTAGCTGAGCTTAAGCGTTACTTCCATGCGGGAGAAGTCATTGCGAGTTGGGCGCAGTCCATGCGGCGCAACACATGAAAGAGAACGACGCAAATCAGTATCACACCTGATGCCACATAGAGCCACCAGCTTATCGTCTTTACGCCATCCGCCGATTGCATCGACAGCGCCAAAGTGATCGGGCCCAGAAAACCTGCCAGTCCATCCGCAGGAAGCACCCTGGTAACGCCTGTCGAGGAATTCTTTGGTTCGTAAAGTTGTGCACACACCAAAGTGAAAATGTGGCTATCGCGCCAGCGGAAATTGACAAGCCTTGCGAAGAGTGGTTATCTTCCCTCAGAGTATTGGGGATGAACGCAGGGACCGGCATTGGACACCCCCATCAGGGAAAAACCGTGAAGACACGTATTCAAGCCTGGTCAATCCGCCTCGGCGCTGCAATGTCGCTGACACTCCTCATTAACACCTCAGCATCCGCTATTATCGATGTCGATGACCGTAATCAACCGGCCGTTCAGCCTCAGAACTCTGAGATCGCACCGAGGATTATCGTCAAGTTCCGCAACGTCAATGCCAATGACAGCCAGTCCAGCCGCGGCCAACGCGCACGTCCGGTGCTCGAGCGACTGGAGTCGAGAGACGCTGTGCGCCTGCAGCGACAGCGGAGTATCGCCACCGGTGCGGAAATTCTGCTCATGGAGCCGTCCGATCGTGGTCGCCTACAGCAGGTCATTACAGCCCTGCGTGCGGATCCTGAAGTGGAGTACGTAGAGGAAGATATACTGATGCAGCCGCTGTTCACGCCGAACGACAGCCTCTACCCCGACCAGTGGCAGTACTTCGAGAGTGTCGGCGGTCTGCGCATGACCAGCGCGTGGGACAGCGCCACTGGGAGCAATGTCGTGGTCGCGGTTATCGACACGGGTTACCTCGCGCATTCCGACCTCATCGCTAACATATTGCCTGGCTACGACTTCATCGACGACCCATTCATATCGCAAGACGGTGACGGTCGTGACAGCGATGCCTTGGATCCGGGCGACTGGGAGACCGCCGATCAGTGCTACACCGGATCACCAGCCTCCAACTCGTCGTGGCACGGCACCCATGTGGCGGGCTCCATCGCAGCCAAGACGGACAACGGAACCGGCGTTGCAGGTGTCGCATTTGATGCCCGTATACTGCCGGTGAGGGTTCTGGGTCGCTGTGGCGGCTACATGTCGGACATTGCCGATGGGATGATCTGGGCCGCGGGCGGCACTGTCAACGGCGTGCCCACGAATGGTAACCCAGCTCAGGTCCTCAACCTGTCCCTCGGCGGTGGCGGGAGTTGTTCCTCCACCACTCAGGCAGCTATTAACAGTGCCCGCGCTCTCGGCTCAACAGTGGTCGTTGCGGCCGGCAATGAGAATACCAATGCGTCCAACTCTACTCCGGCTAACTGCACCGGTGTCATCACGGTGGCAGCCACCAATCGTGCCGGTGCCCGAGCCTACTATTCGAACTATGGTGCTGTGGTGGACGTGGCAGCACCGGGTGGAGGCAGCGGCGGAGGGATTCTGTCGACCTTGAACATCGGCATTACCAGTCCCAGCAGCGACAGCTATGAATTCTACCAGGGCACCTCGATGGCCGCCCCGCATGTCGCAGGCGTCGCCGCACTGATATACGCCATAGATCCCACGATTACGCCTGACGGTGTCGAGACCATTCTCACGACTACCACTCGAACCTTTGTGGGTAGCTGCAGCCAATGTGGCAGCGGCATGGTTGATGCGGCGGCAGCCGTCGCGGCTGCAGCTGGCGGCAATAGCGGCGCTGGCGTATTGGACAATGGAACGCCGGTGAGCGGCCTTGCTGCTGCGGATACCGACTCACCGCTTTACTACACCATGGAGGTAACCGGCGGCGCAACCGAGCTACTATTTGCGATGTCCGGGGGCAGTGGCGACGCTGACCTCTACGTCAGATTTGGTACGGTGCCGACCACCTCTAGCTACGACTGCCGGCCCTACCTGACCGGCAATAACGAGACCTGTAGCATCAGCAATGTGCAGATCGGCACCTACTATGTGATGGTGCGGGCCTACTCAACGTTTTCAGGTGTCTCACTAGTCGGCAGTTACACTGAGTTCATCGATTTAGATGGTGATGGCTTTACTGATATTACTGATAATTGCCCGCTAATACCCAACCCTGACCAGTTAGACGCTGATGGAGATGGCAGTGGAGATGCGTGTGATAATTGCCTGCTAATAGCCAACCCTGACCAGTTAGACACCGATGAAGATGGCAGTGGGGATACCTGTGATAACTGCTTGCTAATAGCCAACCCTGATCAGTTAGACGCTGATGGAGATGGCAGTGGAGATGCGTGTGATAATTGCCTGCTAATAGCCAACCCTGACCAGGTAGACACCGATGAAGATGGCACTGGGGATAGCTGTGATAATTGCATAATAATAGCCAATCCTGACCAGTTAGACACCGATGAAGATGGCACTGGGGATAGCTGTGATAATTGCATAGTAATAGCCAATCCTGACCAGTTAGACACTAATGGGGATGGCAGCGGCGACGCATGTGTCGGGCTTCCTTCAGGCTGTTAGACAACGGTGATGCCGCGGGTCGTTCTTGCTCGCAAGTGGCGTCCAGCATGTCGTTACACGCATACCGTTTCTGACTAGTTAACGTTGCCACCTACTCATCGATGATGCTTGCCTTAGGGCCACCTGCGCAACGATCCTATCTGGGAAATATGCAGAGCTTGCGTTCTGTTGTCGGTTACCGTCAACATAGAGCCATCAATTCCTCTCTATACTAAAAAATTTTTGATAATCAGGACAACAGTATGATCAAAGCCTCTGCCCAAATGCGAGCATGGCGATTACATGCATACGGTCAGCCAGTCGATGTGCTAAAACTGGAACACATTGACATTCCGGAGCCCGGTGATGGCGAGTTACAAGTCAAGGTACTTGGCATACCGTTCAACCTAAATGATCTGGAACGCGTCACCGGCGGCAACATGATGGTACGACCCGAATTCCCCTACAGCCCGGGCATGGAAGTCATGGGGCTGGTTGAAAAATGTGGCAAGGGATGTGAATCATGGCAAGGGAAGCACGTGGTTGCCATGCCTGCCGGTGCACACGGCGGCTATGCAGAATATGCAATTTGCCCACCGGTATCAGCCTTCGAAGTGCCCAAAGAAATACCTCTGCCAGATGCAGCAGCACTTTATTTCCCTTATCATTTGGCGTGGTTAGGTTTAATTGAGCGCGCTAAAGTGCAAGCGGGAGAAACCGTATTAATCCATGCTGCCGCTGGCAGTGTCGGTTCGGCCGCTATACAGCTCGCAGTGAATGCCGGTGCACGTGTTATTGCGACAGCCGGGGCAGATGAAAAGTTGGACTGGTGCCGCAAACTCGGTGCAGACATTGCCGTTAACTATCATAGCGACGACTTTGTGGCTGTTGTTAAAGAAGCGACCGGCAAAAAAGGTGTTGATATCGTATTCGATACAGTCGGCGAAGCGGTCATGGAACAGTCACTTGGCGCCATTGCGTACAACGGTCGCTATATCATGATGGGATTTTCGTCTGACAAAACCGTGGCGGATGAAAAGTTTTTAGTGCCGCGCAGGCTTGCACTAAGTAACATCAGTCTATGCACAGTGATGCTTGCCTATGCCGATGAGGCTATGTCTGATTTCCTGAAGGATGCCATGGGCTGGAACTTTGTACCGGCAGCACTGGGCGAAAAAATTAATAGCATCATTGTTTCGCTAGTACAAAACGGAGAAATAAAACCTGCCATTGGTCGGGTCGTTGGTTTTGAAGATATCCCGCGAACACTGCAGGACTTGGCTGACAGGAAGACGGTCGGCAAAGTTATCGCCATACCTTAGCGCGACAATCTTCTGCAATTATTTCCTGAATCGCTGAGTTGGACGCAAGACCAATGCATCACATGACATCATGTTCGATATTCTGTGTGAGCACACTCACGCAGTTAGCCAGACAGTGGTCCATACCTTATCATCGAGCCTTGATGCTCATGCTGGAGGGATGATGATGATAAGATTACTGTTAGCCGCACTGCTAGCATCCTCTGCCAGCTTGGTCTCCGCCTTTGTTGAAGAGCACCGTCATAGTGGAATATGTGATGCTTCCGGTGTTGTTGCAATAAGTAATGATGCGTTTGCTGTTGCCGACGATGAACTCAACAGACTGCTCATCTACAACCTGCATACATCGGGCCCCGAAGAGTCTTCTCTCGAGCTTAGTGACTTCCTAGGGCTGCATCAACAAACCGATAATACCAAAAATAAGCCTCGTAAAATGACCAAAGAAGCTGATTTAGAGGGCGCAGCTCGTGTTGGTGATGTCATTTATTGGATCTCCTCACATGGGCGTAATCGCAAGGGGAAGAGAGTGGAAGCTCGAATGCAGTTTTTCGCAACCAAAATTTATAGTGATGGCCTTAAGTCTGTTTTACGACCTTTTGGTTCACCCTACATCCGTTTGCTGCAAGACATCATTGCTGCGCCTCAACACCAGAGCTTCGAGCTCGAGGCTGCAGCCACCTTACCTCCCAAGGCGCCGGGGGGCCTGAACATAGAAGCTATCGCCGATATGCCCAACGGACATCTGCTTATAGGTTTTCGCAGCCCCACTATTTCTGATAAGTCATTGATCATTGAATTAGAAAACCCGGGCGGCATCATCGAGGGAGAGGTGGCTTCTTTCGGCCGCCCTAGGTTGATTGAATTGGATGGCGGTATCCGCGCTATGGCGTCAGAGAACGGACGATACATGATCATAGGCAACGAGCAAGAGGCCGAGGCTGGTCAGTCCTCATTGTTCCTCTGGGATGGGGAAAGTAGTACCGTTGACAAAGTCGAAAGTCTGACCTTTGCAAACTTCAATCCGGAGGCCATTGCTGCTTTCCCTGACGAAAAAGGTGGCCAAGTTCTGCTGCTATCAGACGATGGCATGAAAAACGTCGATGGATCACCGTGCAAAAAAATCAGTGACCCCAGGCAGCGCCACTTCAGAAGCTTTTTATACAGAGACCCCGAACTTCTATTTTTTGACTGAGGTATCTGTGCCCTTAGTCCGCGGGCCAAAAAATTATATAATATTATCAATGGGTTGCGCGACCAAAGGCGGCCTTTGTCTTGATAGGTACTGATCGATTTTTCGTCCTGACCCGCCAGAATAAATCGCATTAAGCTGAATGGCCGACAACCATTGAAAACGTATTTATCAAGGTGTTTTGCAGGGAACTTTAAATGGATGCCAGACACTAATGTAAAAGCAATAGCGTGGTTGGCGGCAATACCGCATTTTGTAGTGCGCTGACACCCGTTCGCGGCTTGTTGGGTACCACTAAGCCAATGTTTTCCCCCGTACGTCTAGATGTAGACTATGGTGGGTCGGTTGTGACTCACGAGAGGCAGGGATGACATTGTGTCGGCCTGTCCAGCCTGATATGCTAGGGGGTGGGTTTAAAATAACATTAGCCAGATAATTACCGGTACCTGTCATGTCCAGATATTTAAGCGTTGCAGTAGCATTGTCTCTATTAGTATTGACCGCCTGCGGCGTTGGTGGCGATACAACTGTTGTCAGTAACAATGATCTGCGCCCTGCTCAGCCCGATTTAAGCGACCAGTTGTTTCAACCAAATAAGATTGTGCAGGTTGACATTAAGATGGACCCCGACGACTACGACATCCTGCGCAATGAGGGTCGCTATTTTGCGACTATTGCCACGGGATGTGCGAGCGAATTTGAATATAGCCGTTTTAAGGCCACCGTGTCCGTCGATGGAAAGATACTGGAGGACGTCCTAGCCCGTAAAAAAGGCTTTCTGGGCTCTCTTTCGGCAAGCCGCCCTTCCTTTAAATTAAATTTCGACGAACTGAGGCCCGGTAGACGCCACTACGGACTTGAACGCATGACACTGAATAATAACCTTCAGGATCCCAGCAACACCCACACCTGCATGGCTTATGAACTCTTCAGGGAGGCAGGCGTGGCCGCGCCCAGATGCAATTTCGCTCGCGTTAGCATCAATGGCAAGGATTTGGGTATTTACTCGCATGTAGAGAGCATCAAAAAAGATTTTATCAAGCGTAACTTCGCCAATGACAATGGTAATTTATACGAGGCCCAGATTGCGGATTTCGGCGAAAATCTAAAAGAGAACTTTCAACTTAAAACGAATAGAGAGATAAACGACCGATCAGACCTGAGTGCAGTCGTTTCAGCGCTGACTGCCACAGACGAGAATCTGCCTAGACTCCTGTCTCAAGTGGTTGACCTCGATGCCTTCATAACGTTTTGGGCTGCGGAGGCAGTGACCGGCCACTGGGATGGCTCCGTGTCGAATGCAAACAACTATTTTGTTTACAACAACCCTGACAATGGTCTTTTTTATTACATCCCATGGGGCACCGACGCCGCTTTAGAGCAGGATAGCCTTTTAAGCCCAGGCACGGGCCCATTATATCGTGCGACGAATATTCCATCGCGCCTGTACAAAATCCCAGAGTTTAAACAAAAATATGATGCGCGAGTGCTGGAGTTGCTGGAACAACTCTGGAATGCAGAGTCGCTCAATGCAGAAGTTGATCGCATCAGGGATCTGACTGATACACCCGAAGTCAATATGACGCAAGTCCGCAGATTTATTCGCGAATATGATGGCAAAGTGAGGGCGGCTGTCGCCGGAGAGACGCAGCAAACAGAACGTACTATTCCTGATTTTGCTCGGGTGTGCGATAAGAGTGGTTATATGACGCTCACTGGCAATATTGTTGACGGGCGTGGCACCGTTGAATGGGTCGATCTGAACGGCGGTTTAATCACCGTGCCGGTTAGCGCTTCTCCTGCTTCGGCGAGCCTTGGAGGCGGCCTCCCCTCGGACAGTGTCTCCATCATCCTCACAGGCTTCGTAGACGGGTCGCTGGTTGTTTTCCCAGTGCTGATAGAGAAAGATGAGTTTGGCCAGCTGGAGGTCGCTCTTCAGGGCACGACGACGATGATTCTTCGCGGTGACCTTAGCGGCTCAGGCAGCACTGGCTTCCGAATTAGCGGGGTAACGGGCGCAGGTTTAATTTCCTTTGACGAGGCGCCTACACTTGGCGGCGTAGTGAATATGCGTTTCACCGCTGAGTTTGTAAACAGCAGCGGTATTTTTGGTGGTAACCTGTGACCCATGGAGCTTAGACTCGAGCAAGCGCGATATCGCAGTGATCACGGTGAGCTGAGAGGCCAGAGCCACGATATAGAAAAGTCGTGTGCCACTATGGTCGCGAAATTTTCAGTACACAACCTCAAAGAGCAATCAGCAATCACCTTGGCCGATCGCACCGATTCCAAGTTTCTATTGCCCGTGCGAGTGCTGCCTCGCTTTCTGGGCGCCTTGAATACGGACTACACCATCCTCGAAGAATCAGGCCATCGTGTCTTTACTTACGAAAACACCTATTTTGATACGCCCGCTTGGGACCTATACTTGCAGCACCAAAATGGCAAAATGAACCGACACAAGTTTCGCTTGCGACGCTACCATGAGACCGATATTTCCTATTTTGAAAAAAAGTTTAAGACTAATAAGAATCGCACGGTAAAAGAGCGTATCAGCTGTGCAGAAGACCGATCCAGCGATATACGTGTTGAAGAAGATAGCGTCAAACCTAGCCTCTACGTAAATTATCGACGCCTTACGCTTTGGAATCACGCAGCCAACGAACGGCTGACACTAGACTATGACCTTTGCTATCGGCGTCCAGAAAAGACCAAAGTGGCAAGACTAGACGGCCTGTTAATTGCCGAGCTAAAAAGACACGGAAAGGCTAACGGCTCGCCTTTCGTTAAGACAGCAAAAGACTTTGGTTTTTCACCCCAGACATTCAGTAAATATTGTACCGGTGTCTGCCTAACGGATAATGGCTCACTGAAGAACAATCGTTTTAAATCAACACTGACTGAAATAAAAAAAGCCAGCGCGCTATAGGAGCAATTACTGTATGAGTTCAACCCTGGACCTTGACTTTTTAATAAGACTGCTCATTAATATGGCGGCCGTCCTGATATTGATCAGACTTGTTTATTTTCGAGCTTCAAGGCACCGAGCCTATGCCAGCTCATTTATCTTGTTCGGCATGGGTGTCTTTCTCGTCACCAGTCAGCTATCAAAGGTCGATATCTCACTTGGCTTTGCCTTTGGTTTATTTGCTATCTTTTCCATGCTGCGTTACCGCACAGAATCCATCACGATCAAAGAAATGACCTATCTATTTTTGGTGATCGCGATGTCGCTTCTGTCCGCCGTTGGAGGCATGCAGCACGCGGAGCTTGCGCTGCTGCTCGCCCTGGTCTGCGTAATGGCCTACATCACTGAAACCAGTCTGGTTCTGCCGATACTAGAGGAGCAGACAGTTCAGTATGAAAAAATAGAAAATATCCGACCCGAAAGGAGAGCTGAATTATTAGAGGACCTCCGCAGTCGTATGGGGCTAGATATCCGTAGCGTGGAGATTAACGAAATCAACTTTCTCAAAGACACAGCCCAACTGAAGGTTCAATATGTCCCTAGAGCGTCTGATGATTAATTCGAGAGCTACCAGCACTTGGGCTTTAGTGGTCCTGCTTTTTAGCGCGGGAGTCCACGCCGAAAAAGAACGGCTTAATATCAGTGGCCAAGTGCTGATGGACATCGATTATTATGAATCCTTCTGGGACAAAAGCGGTGATAGCTCCAATACCAATTTAGAACTGCGTAACGGCCGCATTCAGTTCACTTATGATTTCCCCGCAGGCTGGGAGGCGAAACTGCAGGTCAATGCTGAGGCCGACTCCGATGGCAGCGATATCGACCTCGGTTCGGCCTATATTCGCTATACAAACTGGAAGATAGCGAACATCACTTTGGGCAAAATGAAGGAGCCCCTGGGCATGGAACGTAACACTCGCAGCTCCCGAGTGGTGACGATCGAAGATTCCATGATGACAACATCTTTTACCCCTCGAAAGAATTGGGGCATACGTCTAAACGATGCAACTAAGCGCAGAACCTGGTCGCTGGCGGCAACGGTAGAAGAGGACAATGACGACGACGATCAGGGCTACAAAGAGGACGAACCCATTGCCCTCACAGGTCGGTTCACGCTTGCTCCAATCCACGGGAAAGAACAGACGCTGCAATTTGGAATCTCAGGGTCATGGCGAGACTGGAATGAAAATACTTTTCAAATCAGAAACCGAGCAGAAGTTTTTAGTGCCGACAATGTAGTCAGAAGCGCAGAGTTCGCCGCAGACAACCAGACAGTCATTGGATTGGAGGCTGCCTGGAGCCGCAATAGCCTACTCATACAGTCTGAGTACATGGCCACACGCGTTGAGGAGGTAAATGGGGCGGACTGGGACTATGACGGTTATTATTTTACAGCGAGTTACATCCTTACTGGCGAGCATCGCAAGCTTAGCAAAGGCAAGCTCGGCACGGTCAAACCGAAGGGTAGCAGCGGAGCCTGGGAAGTAGAGAGCCGCTACAGCTATATCAATTTGCAAGATAAAGGCTTGGGAGCGGAAGCTTCCATCACTACAGTAGGCCTAAACTACTACTACAGAGATGATATCAAGATAATGCTGGCCTACCTCTACCCCGACATCGCCGGCGACGTCACCAGCGATGACAACGGTGGCCATGCAATTTCTGCACGCGTGCAAGTGCTATTTTAACTAAAACCAGGGAGAGCCTCTTCGCTCTAAAACACAGCCGGACCGGACCACACGCCCCGTGTTTTGTTTTAAGCTTGTCAGCCCCGAACTGCGATGGGAACTACCACGGCCCAATAGCGTCACGCCATGCGATGGAGTGCACAGACCTTATTGCCAGCGGGGTCACGCAAGTAAGCGAGATAGATTTTTCCGACGCCGCTCTCACGCGGGCCAGGGGGCTCTTCAATTGCGGTGCCACCATTAGCCAGACCAGCGGCGTGCCAGGCATCAGCCATCGCCCCACTCTCCGCTGCGAACCCTATAGTGCTGCCATTTCCGTGGCTAACCGGTTCGCCATCAATAGGTATGCTGACTGAAAATATGCCTACTTTAGTAAAATAAAAACAACGCCCCTTTTCATCTATCACACCTGGCTCATGCCCAAGCGCGCCTAAAATAGCGTCATAAAAAACTTTCGACTCATTAACGTCGCTTGCACCCACCATAATATGACTAAACATTTTTTGCTCTCCTTACTTTATCGTGATGAGCCGCTTGATACTGGAGTCGCGCTCGCCGTATTCCGACTCGATTCGATTAAGGTCACACTAGTGGTATTACCGCACCAATAAGCCCACCGATAACCAAAATTTGTGCTGGCAGAAAACTCAAGACAAACCCCAGAGTTCGAGATTTTGGGTCAGCAACATATCCTCTGAAGTAGAGAAAACGCCCAACCACGAATATGACTCCCAAGCCAGCGGCCACTTCGGCATTGACGTAATAACCAAACATCAATATCCCTGGAATGAATAGGACTAACATCTCGAGCGTATTTTGCTGAACCCGGTAATACCTTTCAAAGATTGGATCGCCTGACACTGCGGGCGCGGCAACACCGTATGTCCCCCGCGCTTTTCCAACCAACATGCCGAATACTGAGTATTCGATAAGGGCTAATGCAATTACGATTGTCACTGCTGCCACATCATTCTCCTTAGGGCTATACCGCTCCAAGCAAACGCTTAGAATTACATGTGACTACTGTACCAACGAGTTACCCCCTAGCATAGCGCTTGATTACTCTTGCGCCGCAAAACACAGAAGATTAATGCCCAAGGGACAATAATTGCACACGCTTAATTGACGTTAGGTGTTTCTAGGGTTTCTGCACTGCCAACCTTATACTGCTAACAGGTCCTGATTCTCGACAACCAACAGCCCACGACTATCTGCGGCCATTGCCGCATCCACTACGGAGGACGCCACCTGCTGCAGTGGGACCGGGCTTTCAGGCAGCAATCTAGATACTACCACCGGCAAGCGGCGCATCAGCCAAGCAACAGGTGACATCAACAAACCCAATGGGATGGCAGTTCCACCGCCGGTATAACGCGTGCCGTAAATCGCCGAAGGGTATATCACCGTTGCCACATTATCAGCGGACGCCCTTGTATAATCAGCTGCGGCCTCACTAGCCTGCTGTTTCCCCACGTAATAGCCAAAACGACTGGAACGCATCAATGCCGGAATATGCGCGCTGAGCAACACCAGCCGTTTAACGCCTTGGCGCTGCGCTTCCGCAATGACAGCAGTATTAGCGCTACCATTGGTCATCACCTGTTGCTCGAAGGCACGCTGATTAAACGTTGGCAGCGGAGGCGAACCGACAAGACACACGATGACATCTGCCGACGCCACTAGCAATGGATCTGGATGAAGCGCATCTCCAACAACCCAGGTGACTTGATTCAACCATAACGGCCGAAGTTGTTCCAACCGAGCAGGCATCTTGCCACTGCGTGACACACTCGTGCAGATTGCACCACGAATCGCAGCAAGCTCAAGAACCTTACTACCAACAAAACCATTGCCGCCATAAACTAGAAGACGAGTCGGGGTGTTTGAGTCTGCCATAACATTTTCCTTAATCATGGGCTCTTATACGCATATAACTGCTAACCAGTTTACGACAAGAATAAACTGTACCCAAGGATAGACCGAACGTAGGGCCTCAAAACGCCGACTTGCTTAGATTCCCTCTTGAGCATTCTCGCTTGTCCCTAGTTGGAGGTAACGCAGGGCAGCGCCCAGGCCGCCCGCCCAGTTTAGCCTACGCGCAGCGTGCCAACGACAGGCTAAGCTGCATATTCACTTAGGGGACTCCCTACAGGCCAAAACCAGCGCTAAATAGTGTCTCAGATGGCTTTCCACTTCCGAGTCTAGCCGCTAGAATAGATATAATTAAGACCATTGTGGAAACAATGCCGAGGCAAACGTCTGAAAAGCGGGCTTTTCCCTACAAGAGAATAATATAGCGCGGGACAGGAAATGCGTGACAAGTTCTGAAGGATCAATATTTAGGAGTAAATACTTCAGGTTCTTTTTAGGCTTCGCGGTAGGTGCTACGCTGCTGTATTTAAGCGCAAAGAACGTAAGCTGGAATGAAGTCAAAGACGAATTCGAAAATATTACGTATGCATGGGTTTTCGTTGCGCTCGTTTTTTACTGGATTGAACTCACCCTTCGAATCACTCGATGGCGACTTCTTCTGTCGACACTCAAACCCCCTATTGCTGTTTACAAAATTGCCCTGTCGTTTATCTCAGGTTGTGCGGCCAACAATGTACTGCCAGCAAAATTGGGGGAAGCCTTTCGGGCTGACCTTCTTGGCAGATTGGCAAGCGTTTCCAGAATGACTGCTTTGGGGTCAATTATTATCGAACGCCTGTCTGATATGATTGTAATATTTGGGATGACCGCTTGGGGTATATTATTTATAACCACAACGCATCTCGATACCGCGAGCGACATTCACCAAGGTTTGGCTTTACTTGCAGCTCCCATCGCCGTCTTGGTAATAGCAGTATATTTCCTGGCAGTGAAGAAAAACCATTTCATCAGCGTTAAACTAAAAACCTTAGATATCAAAATTCACAATTTGTTACAGGGGCTAAACGCCCTTGAAGATCCCTGGACCACGCTGAAGTTACTCGGCAGCACTGTCAGCATTTGGACTCTTAATTGTCTGGCAATCTGGTCAATAATGATGGCGCTGCATATTGAACTTAGCCTCAACCAGACCATATTACTGGTTGGGATAACCGGTATTTCGGCCGCGATACCAGCAGCGCCGGCCGGCATCGGGACACTTCAATATGCTTTTCATATCACCGCAGTATTATTGGATTATTCTGCATCGGCAGCACTGGTGGCATCC
The DNA here is from genome assembly GCF_047729875.1 of Halioglobus sp. Uisw_031. NCBI lineage: Bacteria > Pseudomonadati > Pseudomonadota > Gammaproteobacteria > Cellvibrionales > Halieaceae > Halioglobus > Halioglobus sp. Uisw_031. The sequence continues at coordinate 3,136,062 of NZ_CP159826.1, forward strand.
GCCATTGTACAAATAGCTTTGCTGGGTAGCGCGACATTGGTAGGGGCGCTTTCTTACAGCTACGCTATCTCCACGCATTTATTGCCAAGAAATGAGACTGACAAATGATTGACGGACCGGCCAGGAAAACGCGCGTCACTAGCTTTGATGGCACGGTCAGTCTATCCACGGCGCGTCAAGGGTCGGATCGGTTCTCTCAGTATTATGTTCTCAGATATCGGAACACAAATCTGGCTTTTGCACAAAAACTGCTGTTTCCGTTAGCCACTCCAGAGAGTATGGCCGACGCCGTTTATAAAAGAAGACTTACAAGTGGGCGATATTTCCTTCCACGCTTGTGGTATATCCTATATCGTGGTGTACGACATCTACCTTAGGCGATATTTAAAAGGCTCTCATTCTAACGCGATGACTAAAACTCGACCTGACATTAGCTTATTCTTCCCGGTCTACAATGATGAACGTACCGTTCGCGTCGTCGCTAACAGAGCGCTTGAACTACTGGAGGAAGTGGCAGATAACTATGAAATCATCATCGTGAACGATGGCTCACCAGATTCGTCCGGTGCTATTGCGGACCAACTGGCCGTGGAACACGATAAGATTACTGCTGTACATCATCCGCAAAACAAGGGCTATGGCGCTGCGATGAAAACCGGAATCGCAGCCTCTCAATACGACATAATTTGCATGATTGACGGAGATAACGAATACGATGTCTTCGACCTGAAAAAGATGTTGGCCGTAAGAGAATATTACATGCTCGTCATTGCATTCAGATACAAGAAGCTCTATTCAACCAAAAGAATCTTTATCTCCTTCATTTACAACTCACTTTTGCGAGCATTGTTTAAAAGTCCGTTTCGCGATATTTCTACGGGGATCAGGTTGATCCATCGCGGATTACTCGACGAAGTGGAGTTAACCTCGAATAGCCCGTTTGTTGGGGCTGAGCTAACACTCAAATCAATGTTACGTGGCTTTCCTGTTGGCGAAGTAGGGATTCAAACGTTTCCTAGAGACTTCGGGCAGGGGTCTGCCACTTCGTTCAAAAATATCATGGGAACAATCGGGGATGCATGGCGAATTCGCAAGGAAATATTTTCGGACTCCTATGATTTGCCGGAAGGGCGCACGCGAGGGTAGAGGTGGTTCATGAGAGATCTAGCTAAGCTTTACCAAATCAGATTTTCTGACACTAACCGATATAAAAAAGATCTTGTCTGGCAAGTACTGTGTGAACATTACTTCCAGCAGTTTATCCCTCATTCATCCATTGTCCTCGAGGTTGCAACGGGATACGGCGAGTTTATCCGCCATATTACTGCGTCCAGAAAAATCGCAGTTGACCTTAATCCTGATTCCAAAGACTGCCTTCCCGAAGAGATAGAGTTTCACCTTGGCAGCGCGACGAATCTAACTATGATCAAAAGCGAGTCTATTGACGTTTGTTTTAGCAGCAACTTTTTCGAGCACCTGCCGAGTAAGGAGGTGATGGATGAGGTGTTGTGCGAGGTTTGGCGAACACTTAAGCCCGGAGGGCTCTATATTACTATGCAGCCGAATTTGCGTTTTGAGCCAGGCAGATACTGGGACTATTATGATCATGTTTTACCGCTTACACATTTGTCATGTCGGGAAGCTTTTATAAAGGCTGGGTTTGAGGTCACTAAAGTTGTTGACCGATTCATACCCTTTAGCACTGACTCCAAACTTCCCCAACACCCGCTTCTGGTAAAAATGTATCTGCGCGCCCCTCTGCTGTGGCGCTTCTTTGGTGGACAGTTTGTGATTGTCGCGCGCAAGCCAACGGATAACGGAAACGGTCAGTCCCCGAGCGACGATAGACGCTCACACTCGGGAAACGGTCTGCAAGGCGGGTTATAAATCCCGTCTGAGATAGCCTTGTCGACGATTCGATCCGACTCCCCCACCGGCATCAGTACTACCGGAAAGTGGCCATTGTTAAATTGGCTGTGTCGCTGGTTCATATGGTTTTGAAACAGGGGTTCAAAGTGAAAGTTAGACCAGCTCCAATATGTCACTGCGAGTAGCAGAACCAGAAGAACTGCGGGCGTCCTGACTAGGGCAAACCGCACCTGCAACAGTAAAGCCAAGGTACATACTAGTAGGGCCGATATAAAACTGTACCTTTGGTTCAAGACGTACTCCGGCGTCGTAAGTAGCGCTCTACCTACGGTGACAGCTGCCGCGAAGACGACGAGAAACCAGCAGTAAAGCGCGAGCCGAATATCATCATGCTTATAAGACTTCAGGGTGACGAATAGTAGTACGAGTAGTATGACAAGGCCGGCGGCTCCCGCCCCCAACGTGCTAATGTAGATAGGCGCACTACCCAAGATAACCAAGAAAAAAGTAGCATACTGCTCTAATATTTGGGTAATACTCGGATCCACTATGGCGCGTAATGGAACATCACCGGCTGTTACTGGCGGGCTATCGACATTATCTGCGATTAGCTCAGAGGTGATCATGTAGATGCCTTGGGTGAAGTCTCCATACCATAGCGTCAATACAACCGTGGCGACCAACAGCCACATCGCAGGCCACATTAGTGACCGGTGCCCGCTCACTAGGCATTGATGCAGCAGGCTGACAAGACCCAGCAACCACACGATATGGCCCGAGGCCAGCGTCAGTGAGGAGAGCGTACAAAATACCGCCGCAAGTAAAAATCTTGGTCCGCTCACCTTGTGCAGTGTAAATATGCAGGCGAAGGCATAAAGACACACATAATAGTAAGCAAAGGCTGCCTGACTAAAAAGAATAATCTTAAAATACCGAAAATTTAGCAACAGCAGTGCTGCGACCAAGAGGTAGACCCAGCGATACTTTTCTGTTCTGACAGTCAAATAGAACAATAACAGAATCAACAGCAAGCCTAGATTCGCGACGAGAGTCAGTGTGTGAAAATTCAGCTCGCCTTCAGCCAGGTAAACACCAAAAACGACTAGCCGCGAGGCGCTGGTACGGTGATCGTTGTACTGATTGGACAGAACCTTGAACGCGTCGCCTGCGCTATCAGCATTTTCGACCATACTGACAATCTGCAGGGAATCATAAATATCATCCTCGTATGGAATATTGATCGCATGGCTATTCACAAACCAAAAGTAGTGCGCAATCACCGCGCAAAGTGCGGCAAGCGGCAACCAGCGCACGAAAAAGTCAGACGTAGGTGGTAACTTGAAATTCGGCATCAGACTTTTAGCCGTGCCGGTCGACTTGTGGATCGACTAATGCGCCGGGCACAGGCGTCAGGAATTCTTTTGACACCAACAAAGATCGTCTTAACGCAGAGATTACTTTCATATCTAATAACACTCGTATTCCAGTCGACAATGTACTCGTTTATCTTGCAACATAACACCGCCCCACGATACATCATAGATAGCCGACATGATTAGATATTCGTTTTTTAACCAGGCCTTACACTTCAGCCGCAGTCTACTCGCTACTGTGCAACCAAGTTTGCGTTTTTAACGTGCTAGATGCTGGGGCACGATGTTCCTTATTGAGCACTTACAGGCCCGTGATATCCGGAAGCATTTATAAGGACTGGGGTTGAGATCGCTAACGTTGTTGGTCGATTCATACCATGTAGTAATGAGTCCAAACTTGCCAGACACTCGCTTCTGGTAAAAATGTGTCTGCACATACCTTTGTTGTGGAGCTGCTTTGGTATACAGCCTGTGATCGCCGCACACAACGGTGGGTAGCTGTCATTCCCCGCGCAACGAAGAACGTCGACACTCAGGTAATGGCCTGCAAGGCGGCTTATAGATGCCCTCTAAGATAGCCTTATTGACAATTCCATCCGACTCTCCGGCTGGCCTCAAAATTACCGGAAAGCGGCCATTGTTAAATTGGACGTGTCGCCCGCCCATGTATTGGTGAACCCACCCTCCAAAGTGAAGGTTGATCGATCCCCAATATGTCACTGCTAGCAGCAGAACTAAAAGAACTGCGGGCGTCCTGACCAGTTTAAACCGGACCTGTAATAGTAAAGCCAAGGAGCATACTAGCAGCGTTGATATGAAGCTATACCTCGACATCAGGACGTAGTCAGGCAACATGAACCATGACCTACCGATGGTAACCGCTGCAGCAAACGCCACCAGAAACCAGCAGTAGAGCGCGAGTCGCATATCATTATGTTTATAAAACTTCAGGGTGACGAATACCAACATAGCCAATATGACAAGGCCGACAGCTCCCGCCCCCAGCGCACTAAAATAGACAGGCGCACTGCCCAGAAGAACCAGAAAAAAAGCGGCATACCGCATTAGAACTTGCTGAATACTCGGGTCAACAAAGGCGCCCGCTAGGAGGGGACTGGCGGTTATCGGCGGACCCTCACTCAGTATATTAACGGTGGTGTCGGAGATGACCTCGTGGGATCCCTCATTGAAGCCCACATGCCACAATAGCAACATCACCGTAGCGACCAACAGCCACATTGCAGCATACAATAGTGGTCGGCGCTCACAGACCAGGCACTGATGAAGCAGACTAACAAGACCCAGAAACCACACGATTTGACCCGAGGCCAGTGTCAGTGAGGAGAGCGTACAAAATACAGCCGCAAGTAAAAATTTTGGTCCGCTCACCTTGTGTAAAGTGAATATGCAGGCGAAGGCATAAAGACAAACATAATAGTAAGCAAAGGCTCCCTGACTAAAAAGGATAATCTCGAAAGCTCGAAAATTTAACAACAGCAGCGCGGAGACCAATAGGTAGACCCAGCGGTACTTTTCTTTTCGGACAGTCAAATAAAATAATAGCAGGATCAACAGCAACCCTAGATCAGCAACGAGAGTCAGTGTGTGAAAATTCAGCTCGCCTTCAGTCAGGTAAACGCCTAAAACGAGCAACCGCGAAGCGCTGGTACGGTGATCGTTGTACCGATTAAACAGCGCCTTGAAGCGGTCGCCTGTGCTATCAGCATTTTCGACCACACTGACAAACTGCACGAAATCGTAAATATCATCCTGATGTGGAACATTGATGGCATAGCTATTCACAAACCAAAGGTGGTGAGCGATCACCGCACAAAGTGCAGCAAGCGGCAACCAGCGTACAAAAAAATCAGATGCTGGCAGTAACTTAGAAGAAGTCATCAGGCATTTTTCCAGGCCAGTCGCTTCGACAATCGCTTAGTGCGCCTGATATAGGTGTCGGAGGTTTTTTCAGACGCTGTCGAACAGAGCCTGAATACGGAGATTGCTTTCATATCTTAGTGGCACTCGCATTCCAGTCGACAATGTAGTGGTGGTGTTTTCCAAATACCGCCTTCGAACTATAGCGCATAGATAACCTATATAATCGAATTTTACCTCTTCAATCAACGCTTTATAGTTAATCGGCGGCAGTTCATCTGTCTATTTGTATCGTCAAGCGTACCTTAAAGTATTTTTACACGATGATATAGAAGCCGTTGAGACGAGGTGTGGTGAGCCGCTGTAGCGATCGCTTCAGTCTCGAGGCTGCACGCTAACGGGACTTCGCAGCAGGCCTGTTGTTAAAAACAATTCACCAAATTCAGTCAAGCTGCGCCTAAAACGTTTGCATCTGTGATTTTGTACTAGATTTATAGTAACCGTTGGCCCTGTGTAAGAGATACGCTTCACAGAGATACGGCATTAAAGATTCTCCTAAAAACCAAAACACGGAAGTTATGGCTATGGAACACTCCTTTTTGTCTCACCCACGCGGGGATGACACCCTCCCTCCTCCAGAAAAACTCGGTTACCTCGCGCTTTCGCGCACCACGGACAGAGTGCTACAAATTTTACTCGGTGGGGATCTGGCCCGATTAAGGGCAGATTCTGTAGCGGAATCACTGGGGATGAGCAGCACTACTCTTCGGCGGCGTCTACGGGCCGATCATACGTGCTACCAGTTCCTGCTGGATCGAGCCCGGCAGTATCGCTGCGAGCAGGTTTTGCGCATTATGTGGCGGCCCGGTAAGTGCCTAGCGGAGGAACTGGGCTATCTAGAGGTTAACAGCTTCTACCGTGCCTTCCGCCGCTGGACCGGGTTGAGCTACAGCGAGTACAAGGTACGATATACACTGTAGGTCTGATGCGGAGGTTATACTCGCTGGGTCCAAGCGCGGGGCTTGCCGCTGGAAGGCACGGCAGTGGGAACAGCCTCGCTCTGGGTATTCTGTCCTAGATCAGACGTACCCCCGAGGGTTTTCCTCCTGCCAGTGCCAGGCGTCTTCACACATTTTCGCCAGACCACGCGAAGCCTTCCACTTTAAGAGTGCCTGTGCTAATCCGGGGTCGGCCCAACACGTGGCGATATCACCCGGTCGCCGGTCCACAATTTCATAAGGTATAGCCCGCCCGCTAGCGCATTCAAAGGCGCTCACCATCTCCAGCACCGACACCCCATTGCCGGTTCCCAGGTTGATAGTATGCAGACCAGGTCTGTCGCAAATATAATCCAGCGCTGACACATGCCCTTCCACCAGGTCCATCACATGAATATAGTCCCGAACACCGGTGCCGTCCGGGGTCGCATAGTCCCCTCCAAAAATCCGTAATTTATCACGCTGTCCTACGGCCACCTGCGCGACAAAAGGCATCAAATTGTTAGGGAACCCCTGAGGGTCCTCGCCAATAAGGCCGCTTGGATGTGCACCTACCGGGTTAAAATAACGCAGCCGGCCAATACTCCACTTCGGGTTTGCGTCCTGCCAGTCCGCCAGAATATGCTCTACCATAAGCTTGGTGCGGCCATAGGGATTGGTCGGCGCAAGCGGAAAGTTCTCTCGAATAGGGACCGAAGCAGGGTCACCATACACCGTCGCCGAGGAGGAAAAGACCATATTCCTAACCCCTGCCTGTTGCATCGCCGCCAGTAGAATGAGCGAGCCCGCTACATTGTTATCGTAATACTCCAGCGGCTGATCGACCGACTCACCCACCGCCTTCAGACCGGCGAAGTGTAATACGGCAACAACCGTATGGGCCTGGAAAATCCGGTCCAGGCAATCACGGTCTCGAACATCCCCGTGTATGAAGGTCGGTTTCGTGGCACAGATCTTCTGCAACCGCTCTAGTGCTAGCGCACTACCATTGCACAGATTATCCAGTACCACTACTTCATAACCCGCCTCTATCAGCGCGACACAAGCGTGGCTGCCAATATACCCTGCGCCACCTGTCACCAATACAGTACGAGTCATGGAGTTAATCCTGAAGGTTGATTTGAGTTAAGCAGCAAAAGTATAACCGATTGGCGGCGGAGGGAAACCCACAAGCACTCCACCCACACAAATCTCGATTGATTACATGAAATAACGCACAAAACCCTCTATTATGTTCCGACAAAAGATCAACGGCAGGACATTCCAATGCACATACTTGTGACCGGCTCGGCCGGATTTATCGGCTATCACCTCAGTGAGAAATTACTGGCGCGCGGTGACACCGTCACGGGCTTGGACAATCTCAATGATTATTACGAGGTTAGCCTAAAGGAAGCCCGATTGGATCGACTGAAGACTCAGCCCGCCTTCACTTTCATCCGCGCTGACCTTCAGGACAGGCCAGCCCTGGAGGCATTGTTTACCGAAAATAATTTTGATGCCGTTATCAATCTTGCTGCACAAGCGGGAGTGCGCTATTCGCTGGAAAATCCCCACGCCTATATCGACAGTAACGTTGTAGGGTTTACCAATATTCTGGAATGCTGCCGTCACCACAAGATAGGGCACCTCGTGTACGCAAGCAGTAGCTCTGTCTATGGCATGAACGCTTCGATGCCGTTCTCTGTACATGACAATGTTGATCATCCGATTTCACTTTATGCAGCAACCAAAAAAGCTAACGAGTTGATGGCCCACACATATTCACACCTTTACAATCTTCCCACCACGGGCCTGCGGTTTTTCACCGTTTACGGCCCCTGGGGGCGACCCGATATGGCGCTGTTCCTATTTACCAAGGCCATACTCACGGGGGAGCCAATCCAGGTATTTAACAACGGCAAGATGCAGCGAGATTTCACCTATATCGACGACATCGTCGAAGGCATCATTCGGGTCACTGACAAGCCGGCCACCCCCAATCCAGACTGGGATGCGGCATCACCCGATCCTGGCACCAGCAGCGCTCCCTACCGACTCTACAATATTGGTAACAACAATCCGGTATCGCTGATGGATTTCATTGGCGCCATCGAAAAGGCCCTTGGCAAAACGGCAGAGAAGGAGTTTCTGCCTATGCAGCCTGGCGACGTGGCAGCGACCTACGCGGACATTGATGCGCTGATCGACTCCATCGACTACCACCCTCAAACACCGGTGCAGGATGGCATCAATAATTTCATCGCCTGGTACCTAGAACACATGCACAAGGAAACACCATGAATGTAGTAATGATTGGTGCGGGCTACGTCGGATTAGTCTCCGGCGCCTGTTTTGCTGAGTTCGGCGCGAATGTCACTTGCCTTGATATAGATGAAGGAAAGGTCAAGGCGTTGAGGAATGGCGTAATACCCATCTATGAACCCGGCCTGGATGATCTCGTACTGCGCAACGTAAAGTCGGGGCGACTGCAGTTCTCTACCCAGTTTCACGACTGGATTGGCAATGCCGACCTCGTATTTATCGCCGTAGGCACACCCTCGCGAAGAGGAGACGGGCACGCCGACTTGAAATATGTTTACGCGGCCGCCATAGAAATCGCCACGCACCTGCAGGGATATACCGTCATTGTAGATAAGTCCACGGTGCCGGTCGGTACCGCCCGAGAAGTCAAGAATGTCATTCAACAGGCCAACCCAAATGCAGACTTCGACGTCGCGTCCAACCCCGAGTTTTTACGGGAAGGTTCGGCCATTAACGACTTCATGCGCCCCGACCGGGTGGTGCTGGGGGTAGAGAATGAACGTGCAGCGAACCTCTTGCGCGAGCTGTACCGTCCCCTCAATCTGATCGAGGCTCCCATCCTTGTCACCGACCTAGAAAGCGCGGAGATCACTAAATACGCAGCTAACGCCTTTCTTGCCACAAAAATAAGCTTTATTAATGAAGTTGCAGAATTGTGTGAAAAGACCGGTGCTGACGTACATGCTGTGGCAAAGGGTATGGGCCTGGACGGGCGCATTGGTAAAAAGTTTTTACACGCTGGCCCCGGCTATGGCGGATCCTGCTTTCCCAAAGACACTCTGGCGATGATCCGAATGTCACAAGAAGCGGGCGCTTCCAGCCGTATCGTGGAGGCGGTGGTTGCAGTAAATGCCGCGCAGAAATTGCGCATGGTGACAAAAATTGAGAAGGCTTTGGGCGGCAGCGTCAAGAATAAAACCATCGCTGTTCTGGGACTTACCTTTAAACCCGAAACCGACGATATGCGCGATGCCCCCTCGCTCACTATCCTGCCTGCGCTGCTAGAGCAAGGCGCGCGCATCGTCGCCCATGACCCCGAGGGAATGGACGAGGCCCGCAATGAGCTTCCCGATACCATGGAGTATGGGGAGACCATCGAGGAAGTCGTGGAAGGCGCCGACGCAATTGTTCTGATGACGGAGTGGAATGAATACCGAGGATTAGACCTGAAAAAGTTAAAGAGCTTGATGGCCGGTGATGTTTTCGTCGACCTTAGAAATGTTTATGAAGGGCAACAGATGGAAGCATGCGGATTCAAATATAGCTGCGTAGGACGCTAAGCGACTTACCATACGCTAACGTCACACAGTCGACTGGGCAGTGCTTAAAAAAGCAGTAATGCCACGATCAAGCCCTATGTAGCCGGACGCAATACTCCGCCCAGAGGCATCAAAGCGGACACTAGAGCATTTTCTCAAAGTATTGAATGGCTTTACACAAACCTTCTTCGAGCTGAATTTTTGGCTCCCAATTCAATTTGGATTTTGCCTCACCGATATTGGGTTGGCGCTGCAGGGGATCGTCACTGGGCAGTGGGTGCAAAACCAGACTGGAACTCGATTGAGTCAGTTCAATCACTTTCTCGGCAAGCTCTTTAATTGTAAATTCACAGGGGTTACCCAAGTTTATCGGTCCGGTGACTTCATCCCCGGTATCCATCAGCATCACAATACCCTCGATGAGATCATCAACGTAGCAAAAAGAACGCGTTTGGGATCCATCGCCAAATAGCGTAATAGGCTCATTGCGCAGTGCCTGCATAATGAAATTTGACACCACCCTGCCATCACTGGGATGCATGTTAGGGCCATAGGTATTAAAAATGCGGGCCACTTTTATCCGCAACTGATGCTGCCTGTGATAATCAAAGAAGAGTGTTTCAGCGCAACGCTTACCTTCGTCATAGCAAGAGCGCTGGCCTATGGGATTCACATGCCCCCAATAACCTTCAGGCTGAGGGTGCACTTGTGGGTCACCATACACTTCACTGGTAGACGCTTGGAATATTTTAGCCCCCGTACGCTTGGCTAAACCCAGCATATTGATCGCACCGTGCACGCTGGTTTTTGTCGTTTGTACCGGGTCGTGCTGGTAGTGTATTGGCGAAGCGGGGCACGCGAGATTGTAAATTTCGTCCACCTCAACATACAGCGGGAATGTAACGTCATGCCGCATCAATTCAAAATTATTTTTATCCAACAGTTCAGCAATATTGTCCTTACTGCCGGTAAAGAAATTATCCACACAAATGACGTCATGCCCTTGAGCGACCAATCGCCCGCATAAATGCGAACCCAAAAAACCGGCGCCACCTGTAACGAGTATTCGCTTTCTAGAATGCATGATATTTTTATTACTTTGATTAAATCCCATTACCGATAGTAGTGAAATTGCTGTAAGCGGGGAAGCTTTCTTGTATCAATTTACCGGTGCTTTTGACTTTTCAGTACTAACTCCCGCCCCTAGACGTCGACACTGCGATCAGAAAATTGGCCCTCAATTACCAACAGGGCATTTAAAAAGAGGCGCTGGTTACTGCCTGTGGCCTGGAACTGTGCAATGCAGATGCATAGCGATACACTTTTTACAGTTGTGGGTAACGCCTCACACCTCAAAGGGGTGCCGCAGGACAATGGTCTCCACTCGATCAGGGCCCGTGGAGATAATATCAATAGGGGCTCCCACGACCTGCTCGATTTTGCGGATATAACTGCGCGCAGCCTCGGGGAGCTCGTCCAAAGTTTTCGCTCCTAGGGTTGACTCGCTCCATCCAGGGACCTCTTCGTAAACGGGCACAAGACCCTCGTAATCATCTGAATCCATTGGATTTGACACTGGATTGCCGTCCTTGTTGATATAGCCCACACAGATACTGATCGTCTCAAGTCCGTCCAGTACATCCAGTTTAGTGAGACACAAGCCACTGATAGAGTTAATGTTGACGGCAGTGCGCAAGGCCACCGCATCAAACCAGCCGCAACGGCGCGGACGGCCGGTAGTCGCACCAAACTCGTGACCCCTTTTGGCGAGGTACTCGCCAGTAGCATCAAATAATTCAGTGGGAAATGGGCCTGACCCCACCCGTGTCGTATAGGCTTTGGTTATACCCAGCACGTAGTCGAGGTAAAGCGGACCAAAACCGGAGCCCGTTGCAGTTCCACCTGCGGTGGTGTTGGAACTCGTCACAAAGGGGTAAGTGCCATGGTCGATATCAAGCAGGGAACCCTGAGCGCCTTCGAACATTATATTGGTTCCAGCCTTACGGTATGCATGGAGGAGAGACGTCACATCATCCATCATTGGCAGTAACTCCCTACCCATCTCCAGCGATTCGGTCAGCACCTTTTCTACATTTAGCGGTTCGACCTGATAATATTTCTCTAGGAAAAAGTTATGGTATTCCATCACGTCCCGCAACTTTCGCGTGAAGCGCTGTTCATCCTGCAGGTCTCCCAGGCGCAGTCCTCGTCGGCCGGCCTTATCTTCATAGGCAGGCCCAATACCTCGGCCGGTGGTGCCAATTTTTTCGTTGCCACGCTTGGACTCGCGAGCCTGATCGAGAGCGACATGGTAGGGCAGGATTAGCGGACAGGCGGGTGATATTTTCAGGCGATCACGCACTGGCACACCCTTGGCCTCCAACTCGCCGATTTCCTTGAGAGCGGCCTCAGGCGACAAGACCACGCCATTGCCGATCAGACATGCCACATTTTCCCGCAGAATACCTGAAGGAATGAGATGCAATATCGTTTTCTCACCCTCAATGACCAGCGTATGTCCGGCGTTATGCCCGCCCTGGAAGCGCACCACTGCACCGGCCTGATCGGTCAGCAAATCGACGATCTTGCCCTTGCCTTCATCACCCCACTGGGTGCCCAGGACTACTACATTTTTACTCATTGACTAGGCTCTTGTATTGAATTTGGTTGCGGTTTACGTACGCAGGGCACAGCCCTACTCGCTGTCTTTTAAGCTTAGGGGCTTTACCTGCCAATGGCCATCGCATTCAACAAGATGGCGGTCACATTGCGGATCCGGCGAACCTGACAGACAGTTGATAACCACCTCTCCTTCAGCTCGCAATTCTCGTACCCGTAAATTCAGCGCTGGATCATCTGCATTCGGCAGACTAATAGCGTGCTGACTAGCAGAAGTCGTTGGCAGCATTGCCATTAAGGACTTCAGGTCGGTGGCAAAACCGGTTGCCGGTCTGGCTCTGCCAAATACAGCACCCACATCGTTATACCGACCGCCATTCGCAAGAGCCTGGCCACAACCAACAACATAAGCGGCAAACACCAAACCGGTATGGTAGTGGTAGCCACGCAATTCAGACAAATCAAAGTATATATCCAGCTCGGGCGACTGCTGACGAAGTTTGCAGGCGACCTCCTGCAAGGCATTGATGCCCATCAGGGCGCCTGGAACTGCGTCAGCAAACAGAGACCGCGCGGCTTCCAGCACGGTCTCGTCTCCGTGTAAATCCACTAGAGCGATAATGAGTGAAGCGATATCGGGCTCTACACCGACAAGGGCAAGGTTTAAATCAGGCACTGACTTGCGCTGCAGTGCGTCAAATACAGTTGCCTCTTGCTCACAACTGAGGCCGGCAGTTGCCAGCACAGCCTCGTAGATGCCCACATGCCCAAGATCCAGAGTGATGTCGAAAAGGCCAGCAGTTTCCAGCGTCGCCAACATAAGGCGCACAATTTCGACATCAGCCCCAAGGCTATCGTCACCGTAGAGCTCAGCGCCCAATTGGATTGGCGACCGCGAGGCCATCAGAGACTTGGGACGCGTGTGTAAAGTAGACCCGGCGTAGCACAAACGGGTAACGCCATTCTCTGCCAAGCTGTGGGCGTCAATTCGCGCGACCTGAGTCGTTATGTCCGCACGAATCCCCAGAGTGCGACCACTAAATTGGTCTGTAAGCTTGAAGGTAAGCAGGTCGAGATCCTCACCCAAACCCACCAGCAGGGATTCGGTGAACTCCATGAGAGGTGGGATTACCAAGCGGTATCCCCAGCTGCGATACAAGTCCAGCAGAGCACGGCGCAGGTTTTCAACAGCCTCAGCCTGGCCCGGAAGAACCTCTTCCATCCCATCAGGAAGCTGCCAGTGATCGACCCTTGTCATTTTATTTAACAAACCCTAATGCATCAAATACAATATAACGACACCGAACAGCATGCTGCCTAGGCCAACATTGCGGATCATCCGGTCATCCATCTGCTCCACCATTACAAGCATGGTGCGCCAGCGATTTGGGCTGATGAACGGCAGCATCCCTTCGATAATAAATACCAAAGCAATCGCTACCGGAAGTACCTGCCAAAAGTCCACATACGCTCCTGGCTAAATCAGCTACTTCCCGCCTTTAGGGTCTTTCAGATACCGAAAAAACTCGCTATCGGGCTGCAGTAACATAATGTCGCCGTTGCCCCGAAAAGCATCCTGATAAGCTCTGAGGCTGCGCGTAAAGGAGTAAAACTCGGGATCTTGGGTAAATGCCTCCGCGTAAGTCGCTGTGGCAGTGGCATCACCCTCACCACGAATCAGCTCCGAATCGCGGTAAGCGTTGGCCTCCAGCACCGTGACCTCCCGATCAGCCGCCGCACGAATACCCTCTCCCAGCTCCTGTCCTTGAGAGCGGTGTTCGCGCGCCTCTTTCTCTCGCTCAGCGTTCATGCGCCTATAGACAGACTCGGACACATCCGGCGGAAGATCAATCTGCTTCACACGCACATCAACAACTTCGACACCCAGCTCTTGTTGAGCAACAATCGTCATTTCCTCTGTCAGCGTTTGCATTAACTCATCACGCTCACCAGAGACCACTTCCTGAATCGTACGGATGGCAACCTGGTTGCGTAAGCCGTTATTAATCCGCTGTGCCAACAGCGCCATTGCCCTCGATTCTTCACCGTTGGTGGCCGTGTAAAACTTCTCCGTGTCAGACACCTTAAACTTCGCATAGGAGTCCACGATCAACGCTTTCTTTTCCTGCGTAAAAAAGCGCTCAGGTGTTGAATCTACGGTCAAAACTCGACCATCGAATTTTCGCACGTTGTTTACAAAAGGAACTTTTACATGCAGGCCCGGCTCAATATTAGGATTAACCACCTCGCCAAACCGCAACAGGACACCGCGCTCTGTTTCTTTGATCACATACAACGACTTGCTGACAATTAGCAACAGAGACAGCGCAATAAAAATAAATACCACATTACGTCCAGACATGTTTATCGCCCTCCCCTGCGGCCATCGGTCACCGCGGCATCATTGCGCAGCTGCTCGGTGACTGCGTTAGTCAATTCTCGAATGTTGGAGCTGTTCACATCGAACCCACCCCCGGAGTTGGTGCGCTGGCTACGCTCGGCCAGTTTGTCCAATGGCAGGTACATCATGTTGCTGCCGCCATCGACATCGACCATCACCTTGCTGGTTTCAGAGTACACCTTCTGCACCGCATCGAGATACAGACGTTCGCGAGTCACCGCGGGTGACTTCTGATACTCCGTCAGCAGCTTAGTAAAACGCTCGGCTTCACCCTCTGCATTGGCGATAACTTGTTGTTTATAGGCATTGGCTTCCTCGATCTGACGCTGAGCACCGCCGCGAGCCTCAGGGACCACGCCATTGGCGTAGGCCTGCGCTTCGTTTTGTACACGCTCCTCATCTTCACGGGCCTTGATCACGTCATCAAACGCGGCTTGGACCTGGGTGGGCGGCTTAGATTCGTCAACCGTCACCTTACTGACTAGTATGCCTGTGTGATACAGATTGATGTACTCCTGAAGCCGTCGCTGCACATCAACTGCGATCTGCGCACGCCCTTCCGTGAGCACCATGTTCATACTAATCCCACCCACTACATGGCGCAGCGCACTCTGAGCGGCATGCTGTAGCGAACGTTCAGGGTCCCGTACCTTGAGTACAAAATCAACGGGATTGTCGATGACGTATTGCACTGACAGCTGCACTTCAACGATATTTTCATCTTGGGTAAGCATGATTTCGCGCAAGCTGATGGAGCGAACCTTGGTGACATTCAACAAGGTTACATCATCGATAATGGGCGGATTCCACTGCAATCCGGGCTGCACGGTATCGTAATACTTGCCAAAACGCAGTACGACACCGCGTTGCTGTTGGTCGACCTGATAGACTCCCATGACCGCCCACACCAACAACGCTAAGACCACCAACACCACCACCACCGCGCCGGAGAAGGCAGGGCTACTCGCCCCGCTGGATGAGCCACCCCCACTGCCACTGCCACCGCCGCCGAACAGGCCTTGCAGCTTGGCTTGCAGATTTTTTAGTACTTCATCCAGATCAGGCGGCCCTTGATTGCTGTTGTTGCCACCCCAGGGATCCTTGGGTTTATTGCTACCACCCGTCGGTTCATTCCAGGCCATAACTCACTCCTAATTTAAACAATGAAAATAGTTTACCAAATTTTTTGCTCAGGGTACGCAGTAGCGGCACTTTGCCGACAACTAAAATAGGGGCTCGGGCCCTTTCTTCATTATCCGATTCCAGTCCGCACGTGGCAGATGCACGCGCAGACAAGCCACACCGGCATCGTCGTAGTCTTCGCGCTCCACCGCACCCATACTGTAAAATGCAGCACGCAGGCCGCCCTGGCCCGGGTCAAGATACAACTCTTCAGATACCATATCCTGGCCAACCAGCTCAGCGATAGCCTGCAGGAGCAGCTCAATACCTGCGCCCGTTGCCGCACTCAGCCAGACGCGCTCAGGCCGCCCTTCGGCGTTGCGCTCCAAGCGTGGCGCCTGTTCCAGTAAATCCAGTTTGTTGAAAACCTGCAGCTGGGGAATTCCCTCTGCGCCAATCTCGGTCAGCACATCCTGTACCTCGGCGATATTACTATCCCGTTCATCGCTGGCGCCATCGACCACATGCAGCAGCAAATCAGCATTCAGTGTTTCTTCAAGTGTTGCCTTGAACGCCTCCACCAGCTTATGGGGTAAATGCGCGATAAAGCCCACTGTGTCTGCCAGCACAACAGGGCCTACATTTTCAAGCTCCAGACGCCGTAGCGTAGGGTCTAACGTCGCAAACAATTGGTCGGCCACGTACACCGTGGATTCAGTCATATAATTAAACAGCGTGGACTTCCCCGCATTGGTATACCCCACGAGCGAAACCGTGGGTATCTCCGCCCTCTTCCGAGAGCGACGACCCTGATCGCGCTGTTTGCGCACTTTTTCCAGCCTAGCAGTGATCGATTTAATGCGCGCACGCAACAGACGACGGTCTGTCTCTAGCTGGGTTTCACCCGGACCACGCAGACCGATGCCGCCCTTTTGACGCTCTAGGTGCGTCCAACCCCGCACTAAGCGAGTCGCGATATGTTGCAATAGCGCCAGCTCGACCTGCAGCTTGCCTTCATGGGTTCGCGCTCGCTGGGCAAAAATATCCAGTATCAAGCCCGTGCGATCCAATACCCGGCACTCCAGTTCCTGCTCCAAATTCCGCTCTTGGCTTGGGCTGAGCGCATGATTGAACATCACAACCTCAGCACACTGCTCGTCCACTTGCACTTTGATTTCCGCAAGCTTTCCGCTTCCCACAAAGGTGCGGGCATGAGGCACATCACGGGCACCCATTATGTAGGCCACCGGGTCACCGCCTGCAGACAGGACAAGCTCCTCAAACTCGCGAGGGTCTTCGCGCTGCGACTCACTGCCAAGCTTCAGGTGGACAAGGACAGCGCTCTCTCCGGAATCGGGACGATCAAAGAACAAGGCTACCTCGTCAAGCCAGAATCAGCCGGCGACGGAGACCCTTTAGACATCTGACGAAAAAGCATTTAACTGGCTTCTTCGCCTTCTTCCTCGGGGTGCTGCAGCGGTATGCGGACCACACGGGATGGAACAACAGTGGAAATCGCATGCTTGTAGACCATCTGGCTGACGGTGTTTTTAAGCAGCACGACAAACTGATCAAAAGACTCAATCTGCCCCTGTAGCTTGATGCCATTAACCAGATAAATTGAAACGGGAACACGTTCCTTACGTAAAACATTCAAATAAGGGTCTTGTAGCGAATGCCCTTTCGACATAACTTACTCCTAATAAGGCCCAAATAGAGCCGAAATGTTATAAAAAAAACAACCTCTTACCACCATCAAAAACCTAGGCTTACCGGCTTTAGGGGCAGATAACGGGTCTTGGATTCAACCGCTCACAGTATAATGCTTTTTTACCACAGTTATAGTGGGGTCTGAACAAGATAGTTCAAGGCCAAATCCAACGGTTTCTTTCCTGGCGATAATTGCAAATTTTCAGACAGGCTACTTTGAGCGAATTTACCAGCATGATCGGTGTAAATCCAACCAAGATCGGGCCACTTTCGCAACCAAGTCAGTTGTCGCTTAGCCAGTTGGCGGGTCGCAGCTAACGCATTGTTAACGGCCTCGTCAAGCGTACACCCCCCGTCTAGGTACTGCCAAAGCTGCCGGTAACCCACCGCACGCGCGGCCGGAAGCTCATCGTTCAAATCTTGGCGCTGCCAGAGGCTGCGAACCTCATCCAGCAAACCCGCCGCCATCATCAGCTCAAATCGCAGCGCTATCCGCTGATGCAGCGTGTCTCGCTCAGCCGGACAAATCGCCAATTGCACCACGCGGTAGCGGTCAAAAGCGCCCGCATTAGCTTTGGCAAGCCCTGCGCCCACGCCACTTTTATTATGCCACTGCGTCATAGTAATTCCGCTGGCGCGATAAACTTCTAGTGCCCTGCTGAGGCGCTGGGAATGGTTAGGGTGGATTCGTGCCGCAGAGAGCGGATCTACTGCTGCCAGTTCTTTATGGACAGCGACCCACCCGTGCAATGCGGCTTGGGCGGCTATCTCCGCGCGAATAGAGGGTTCCGCACCCGGCATCTCATCCAACCCCTCCAGAAAAGCCTTAAAATAGAGCATGGTACCGCCCACCAGCAGAGGCGTCTTACCCCTAGCGATGATATCGACCGCTAATCGGTCGGCATCCACCACAAAGTCCGCTGCAGAGTAGGGCTGGGCTGGATCACGAATATCCACCAAGTGATGAGGGTAATCGGGTTTCGCGCTACCAATATCCAGGCCGCGGTAGACCAGAGCAGAATCGACGCTAACCAATTCACAGTCCAACCGCTGAGCCAATTCAATGGCTAGATCGGTCTTACCGGAAGCCGTAGGGCCCATAAGACAGATCAATAGGGGGTTTTTCGATGTCACCTTTACCTCAGCGACCGCGTAAAAACAGTTTATCCAATTCGTCTAGACCCATTTGAATCCAGGTGGGTCGACCATGGTTGCATTGGCCGGATCGCTCGGTTTCTTCCATGTCCCGTAGCAGGGCGTTCATCTCTGGAAGGGTAAGACGACGGTTTGCGCGCACCGAACCATGGCAGGCCATGGTGGAAAGAATCTCATCCATATGTGCCTCAATACGCTCTGAGCTACCAAATTCAATCAGGTCTGCCAGCACATCGCGCAACAACTGTTCCACATTGGAGTCCCTCAGGACCACCGGAATTTGCCGAATCATCAGGACCTCCTCTCCCCCTGCCTCAACCGACAAGCCCAAACGCTGGAACAATTCGCTATGGTGTTGTGCCACCTGCACTTCGCGCTGACTGACAGCGACAGATTGTGGGACTAACAGGGGCTGACTGCGGATGCCCTCTTCGTCGCGGGCCGACTTGAGACGCTCATACGTGATGCGCTCATGCGCAGCGTGCATGTCGACTAACACCATGCCGTGTGCATTTTCGGCCAGAATATAGACACCCTTTAATTGCGCCAGAGCGTAGCCCAGCGGCGGGGCCTCCTCATCCGAATCCACTGCAGGTAGGCCATGCAAGCGCCTATAGCCACTCATTTGTTCTCCCACCTGACCCGCGGCAGGCGGATAGCGCCCGAAAGAGCCACCTGCGCTTCCCTGACGACTCGCACTAGGCGCTCCCCAGGCCAGTGCGCTCTGATTGCTTATCTCTCCAGTGGCCGTATTAATCGCCATGCCATCACCAGTGGCGAGCATGTGTTCAGGAAGTGGGTCTCGGCCTTGGTCCTGTGCCGGACGCACGTCCGCTAGGGCTCGATGCAAGCTGGAGAAGATGAAGTTGTGGACTGCACGGCTATCTCTAAAGCGCACCTCGTGTTTAGTCGGGTGGACATTGACATCGACCTGCGCCGCATCCAGCTCGAGGTAAAGCACAAAGGCGGGGTGGCGTCCGTGATACAACACATCGCGATAAGCCTGCTTTACAGCATGGGCGATCAGCCGGTCACGAATGACCCGTCCGTTAACAAAAAAGTACTGTAGATCGGCCTGACTGCGCGAAAAAGTCGGCAGCCCAACCCAGCCCGATAGACGATAGGGCGGGGCCTCCGACTCGATAGAAATGGCCTGCTCCATAAAGGCGGGACCGCAGATCGCGGCAACGCGACGCTGGCGCTCAGACGGAAGCGTGGCCGCCTTCAAGTTGTGCACTACCTTGCCATTGTGGCGCAGCGAAAATGTCACATCGAAGCGTGACAAGGCCAGCCGCTTCACGACTTCCTCTAAATGATTGAACTCGGTCTTCTCTTTGCGCAGAAATTTGCGTCGGGCGGGTGTATTGAAAAACAGGTCACGCACCTCCACTGTGGTGCCCTGAGGATGAGGAGCGGGCTTAAGCTGCACCTCCATATCGCGCCCTTCACAAGCAGCACTGATGCCCTCGCTGCCCTGCTCGTGGGCATTACTGGTGAGCGTCAGGCGCGATACTGAACCGATACTGGCCAGTGCCTCTCCCCGAAAGCCAAGGCTGCTCACCTGCTCAAGATCTTCCAGCGAGGTAATTTTACTGGTGGCATGGCGGGCCAGGGCCAGAGACATATCCTCTGAGGGGATGCCGCTGCCGTCATCGCGAATACGAATTAACTTGGAGCCGCCCGATTCAACATCGATATCGATCCGGGTCGCACCCGCATCCAGACTATTTTCCAGCACTTCCTTCGCGACAGACGCAGGACGCTCGACAACCTCACCAGCGGCGATCTGATTAGCCAGCCTAGAACTAAGCAAAAAAATTCGGGACATGAGACAGTATTATCAGCTCTTGGGAATGTTCAACTTCTGTCCTACCAATATCTTTGAGCTATCCATTCTGTTGTAGCTCTTGAGATCGGCAAGGGAAATACTGAAGCGATCGGCAATACCAGACAGTGTATCACCTCGAGCAATAATATATTGCTGGCCGCGCTGTTGCTTTTGCCACGCCAGCAATGTGCCCGAGGGTGGATGGGCAAAGAACCACCCCTTGATACCGCGATGGATGGCGCTGGCCATTTTCTTCTGATACCGGCTGGTCGCAAGCAGACTTGATTCCTTAGGATTTGAGATAAAGCCGGTCTCCACCAGAATGGAGGGAACATCCGGAGATTTCAATACGGCAAATCCCGCTTGTTCAACTTGTTTTTTATGCAGATGGGCGATGTCATCCACATTACGTAGCACCTGATTCCCCAGCTGCAAACTGGTATCCAGCGTTGACGTCATGGACAAGTCCGCTAACACCCCCGCCAGCATATCATCCTTATCTGATAGGCTGACGCCTCCCACCAGGTCTGCGGCATTCTCGCGCTGCGCGAGGTGAAGCGCCGCCGTGCTGGTTGCGCCGCCATTAGACAGGGCATACACCGAGGCTCCGTGCGCTTGCTTACGCTTGAAGGCATCGGCATGAATGGATACAAACAGATCCGCCTGATGTTTGCGGGCTAAATCCCTGCGACCCTTAAGACTGACGTAGTAATCGCCGGAGCGAATCATTATCGGCTGAAAACCCACATCGGCTTTAAATAGGGCTTTCAGTTCTTTGGCGATCGCCAGTACCACGTCTTTTTCCCGCAACCGATTTGGACCCGTGGCGCCAGGATCCTCTCCCCCATGCCCCGCATCAATGGCAATGATTATGTTGCGCTTGGCAGACTCCTGAACGCTCTTTTTAACGGCAGGGACCGACTGCAGAGCTTGGTAGTCGTACAAATCCAGAACCAGCCTGTATCCCGCTTGCTCGTTCGCTTGCAGCGCAAAACTCCGAGGATCGACCTGGGCACTGACCTCCATAACAATGCGCAGATCATCACCCTCACGCACACCAGAGCGCACCAATGACACCGGCGTGTTCGCCAACTTCAGGTCAGCCAAATTAGTGCGCAGATTGGTGTCTTGTATATCCAGAACGATGCGACGGGGGTTGGACAGCACGAGAAGCGAATGTTCCGCAGGTCCGGTGAGATCAAACACGATCCGTGTGTGGTCAGGCGCACGCCACAGGCGCGCATCGTGCACGTCCACGGCCCACACTGAGGATGACCCCAGAAAACACAGGACCACCAAGATCCAACCCGCCCTGCCCATACCGCTCTCGCTCACTAATTCCGCTGAAGGTTTCTTACCCTTATGTCTTGAGGCTTTTGTCTAGGCTGCGGGTTCTGTCAGCATTCGCGCTAGCACTCGCCTGCCCCGCTCAGTCGCGGCCTCAAACATCAAACGACGCCCCGGACCGTGTTGAGCTATGTTAATCACTAAGTCTCCCAAGGGCAAAGCACCCAGGCCCCGCTTAGGCCATTCCACCAAACAAACCGACATATCACCAAAATAATCGCGAATTCCCATGAACTCCAACTCTTCGGGGTCCTCCAAACGATACAGATCGAAATGAAACACCTCCAGCCCCCCCAGCTGATAGGGCTCCACTAGCGTATAGGTGGGGCTTTTTACCGCGCCGCTATGACCCAGCGACCGGATAAAACCGCGACTGAAGGTGGTTTTGCCCATGCCCAAATTACCCTCCAAAAATACTACCAGACCCGGCTCGCACACCGCTGCCACCCTTGCGCCCAGAGCCACCATTGCCTCCTCATCAGGTGCGGTTACCGTAAATAGCGCGTCTGTCATCCTAACATTGACCGCATCTTGGGAATTAAATCGGTGGCAGCCAATCCACGTTGACCCTCTTGGGCAGCGATATCCGCAGCCGCCCCATGTAAACACACGCCCAGAGCTGCCGCTTCCAGAGGCGGCAGATGCTGTGCCAGTAGAGCCCCAATCACACCACTGAGCACATCCCCCATACCACCGCTGGCCATACCGGGGTTGCCATAGTCACTGAGCAGAATATGTCCGCCGCCAGTGATCAGACTGCCATTACCTTTGAGAATAACGACACCGCCGTAACGCTGCTGTAGAGCACTGACGGAGGCAAACCGGTCTGCCTGTACCTGTCCAGTGCTACAACCGAGCAGACGGGCAGCTTCACCCGGGTGTGGCGTCAACACCCAATTGCTGACAGCAGCCATTTTACCCAGCGTTCCCGCGGCCAATACATTGAGCGCGTCCGCATCTAGCACCAAAGGCTTGCCGCAGGCCAGCGACAGCCGCAGCAGCTCTATTGACCAAGGGGACTGACCCAGGCCGGGGCCCACCACCAACACATCGGCAGCCTCCACCATAGCAGCAAATTCGTCGCCCGAAGCGACACCTCTGGGCATGACCTCCGGCGTTCGGGCTACCAGCGCAGACACATGTTCCGCACGCGTCGCAACTTGCACTAGGCCGGCCCCACAGCGCAGTGCAGACTCGGCGGCCATAGCCGCAGCGCCGGCGAAGCCATAGTCACCCCCAACCACCAGCACGTTACCGAAAACCCCTTTGTGAGCGCTGGCGGACCTCGGCGGCAAGTGTTCCAGCAGCGGTTCCAGTGCGAGCCGAGCACAATGGGCAGGAACCGCAGCATAGACCTCAGGGAAAACCGCCAGATCAGAGAATTGCACAGCGCCGCTATACTCCGGTCCCTGCAGCGTAAATAAACCACGCTTCAACCCGACAAAGGTCACCGTCAGATCAGCCACCACCGCAGACCCCAACACGGCTCCTGTATCGGCGCAAAGCCCCGAGGGTATATCCACCGCCACCACTGGCGCGCCGCTGGCGTTAATCGCTGCAATCGCGTCAATAAAAACGCCGCGCACCTCGCCTCCCAGGCCTGTACCCAGCATGGCATCGACGACAACCCCCTCGGGCATCAATAAATCACGATCAAAAGGCACTATTTCCACGCCGTTGACCTGCGCCTGTTGCATCGCCAATGCCGCATCCCCAACCATTTTTTTGAGGTCACCCAACTGGAATACCGTGACATTGATACCGCGTTTATGCGCCAGATCAGCCATCAAAAAACCATCACCGCCATTGCTACCCGTGCCGCAGATCACCTGTAACCGCTCCGGCTCTGGCCAGACTTCAAGCAAATACCTGAGCGCCGCATCAGCGGCCCGCGCCATCAAGGTGATGCCTGGAATGTTATGCTCGCAGATGGCGCACTGATCCAGTGCGCGGGTCTGTGCTGCGGTGTATAGATTTTCAGTGCCTAACATCTTTACCACTCAACTTTACGGTCGTATTGACAGTACATTTTTCTTCGTGCCGCCCGCCGCCTGAACAAAAAAGCAAAAAGAAGCACATACGAAATCCAGTTCTGTCAGAATTATACCCAGATGCCAATCAATGGTCGCAGCAAATTGACGCAACAACTTACATCACAGGAACTGGAGGCGCTGTCGCAAAAAATTCGGCAATGGGCCACCGAACTCGGATTTCAGCAACTGGGTGTGACTGGCGTTGACCTCGGCGAACATGAGGCCTACCTGCAAAAGTGGCTAGATGCAGGCTATCACGGGAGCATGGATTACATGGCCCGCCACGGCAGCAAGCGCTCCCGGCCACAGGAACTGGTACCGGGAACACTGCGCGTTCTTGCGCTGCGCATGGACTACCTGGAAAGAGACACACAGGCACTTGAGGTATTAGCATCGCCGCGAAAGGCCTATATCTCGCGCTACGCATTAGGGCGTGATTACCACAAATTGATTCGCAAACGTCTGTCACAGCTTGCGCGTCGCATTGAAAAAGAGGTCGGAGGTGGTGATTATCGTGCCTTTGTCGACAGCGCTCCGGTGCTGGAGCGCGCTATTGCCGAGCAGGCAGGATTGGGCTGGATCGCAAAAAATGCCATGTTGATCAACGCCGAAGCGGGCTCATGGTTTTTTTTAGGAGAAATCTACACCAATCTGCCATTGCCCGTGGATACACCGCAGGTCAGCAAACACTGCGGCACCTGTACAGTGTGTCTGGACATTTGCCCAACCGACGCTTTTACCGGACCGTTTCAACTGGATGCTCGTAAATGTATTTCCTATCTGACCATTGAGCATCGAGGTAGCATCGATATTGCCTTGCGACCCCTCATGGGTAACCGCATCTTTGGCTGCGACGACTGTCAACTGTGTTGCCCTTGGAATAAATTCGCGCAGGCGACAGACGAGCGCGACTTCCAACCCCGGCATGGATTGGCGGATGCGGATCTGGTAGAACTGCTGTTGTGGGATGAGGCGACGTTTTTGGCGAAAACTGAAGGGTCTGCAATCCGCCGGATCGGCCACGAACGCTGGCTACGCAACCTAGCTGTCGCACTGGGGAATGCACCAAAGTCAGATGCGGTGATCGATGCCCTGCTATCCCGACGCAACGATTCATCGCCTCTGGTGCAGGAACATGTCGCCTGGGCGCTGCAGCAACACGGGGTTATTCCAGCCTAAGAAAATGCTCTCTGTAGTAACGCAGCTCATTGATGGATTCGCGAATATCATCCAGCGCCTGGTGCGTGCCGGTCTTGATGAAACCCGATTCTAACTCCGGCCGCCAGCGTTGCATCAATATTTTAAGGGTACTGACATCCAGGTTACGGTAGTGGAAATAGGCTTCAAGCTGCGGCAATAGACGCGCCATAAAACGCCGATCCTGACAGATGGTATTACCGCACATGGGAGAAGACCCACGAGGAACCCACTGCTCGAGAAAAGCGATGGTTTCGTGCTCGGTTCTCTTTGCGTCATATTGGCTGGCCTTCACCCTATCCACCAGACCTGAGCGGTTGTGATGTGTGGTATTCCATTCGTCCATGCCATCGAGTATGGCATCACTCTGATGGACAGCGATCACCGGCCCTTCGGCTAATGTATTGAGTTCGGAATCAGTAACGATGGTGGCGATCTCAATCACCACATCCTGATCCGGTTTTAGACCGGTCATTTCCAAGTCTACCCAGATGAGGTTGCTGGCGCTGTGCATGGTCTGTTTGTCCGAAAACATTAATAGGGTCCGTAGTGTAACAAATTGTCTCGACAGACCAAGCCTGTGACCCAATAATGGCGACATGAGTAAACGCAAACTCAGCCGGCAACAGGCATGGCGCATCGAAAAAATTCAGGACGAGCGCGCCAAACGTTCGGCCCGCCGGGATACTGACGCGCAGGAAGCGCTCACCGGTGGTGAGCTGGGTCCGGAACAGGAAGGACTGGTTGTTGCGCACTACGGTACTCAGGTTGCGGTCGAATCTGCACCAGGAGAAAGCCAGCGCTGCCATCTCCGCGCAAACCTGCAAGGCCTAGTCACCGGAGACAGGGTTGTGTGGTGCAATGGCGATCCAATGGGCGTGGTGGTGGCGCAGCGTGAACGCCACAGTGTGCTGTCGCGACCCGACCCTTATGGCAAACTGAAGCCTGTCGCAGCCAATATCGACCAGATCATGCTTGTCGTTGCCCCCGTTCCGCAACCCTATGCCAATCTCATCGATCGCTACCTAGTGGCGGCTGAGGCCGTGGGGATCGAACCCGTCATCCTGCTGAACAAAATGGACCTACTGGATTCGGACCCGGACCTGACACAATCACTGGATGAGTTATTGGCCATTTACCCCACCCTTGGCTACCGGGTGCTGCGTACTTCAATCAAAGACAGTGGACTGACAGAATTACACAGTGCACTAAGTCAACGCACCAGTGTGTTTGTAGGGCAATCGGGTGTTGGAAAATCCTCACTGGTCAATGTTCTGCTGCCAGAGGCTGATATCCGAGTGGGTGCGCTGTCGGAAGCCACGCAGAAGGGCACGCATACCACCACCACTGCCCAGTTACTGCACTTGACCTGCGGTGGCACACTCATCGATTCACCAGGCATCCGTGAGTTTGGTTTGTGGCATATGAGCAAGGAGCAGGTAGAGCAAGGTTTTCGAGAATTCCTCCCGCTGCTGGGGACCTGCAAATTTCGCGATTGTCAGCATGATCACGAACCCGGATGCGCGATCCTTAAAGCCACAGAGTCAGGCGCGATTAGCACGCGACGACTGAATAGTTATCACAGTATTGTGACCAGTTTAGACGAGGACTAGGTAGTGCCGTCAATGTGAACTATCGACCGATTTTTATGCGGTGCAAGGCAGCGTATGCACGCTTGCTCTAGACTTCAAATACGCTAGACCCAGCACTACTGGCGTGAACCCAGCGACTCTCCCATACGAGTCAAAGTCCCCGCTTCATAGTGCTCACCAAAGGACATAACATCACGAGGAAACAACAAAATAACGGTAGAGCCCAACATGAATCGCCCCATCTCATCGCCCTGGGCAAGCTCCACTGGCGCCGGCAAATGGACATAATCCAATGACATGGGACACTTCGATGGCGGCGCCACGCGGCCTGACCATACCGTCTCAATCCCAGCAACCACCATAGCGCCCACCAATATCATCGCCATGGGACCGAACTCAGTTTCAAAGTGACAGACCAGACGTTCATTGCGAGCGAAGAGTCGATCCACATTTTCAGCCGTGACGCCATTGACAGAAAACAGTTGGCCTGGAATGTAGCGGGTCGCTGTCAATCGGCCTGCCACCGGCATGTGCACGCGATGATAATCCTTGGGTGAAAGATACACCGTGGCAAACTGACCACCGTTAAATTGCGCCGCTCGCACTTTATCGCCACCCAACAAGTCTTCAGTCGAGAACTGGCGGCCCTTAGCCTGAAACAGCATACCACTAGAGATCGCACCCAATTGGCTGATCGCGCCGTCAGCGGGGCAGAGGATGTCCGCCTTTGCAAGAGGACGCGCTCCCTCGAGTAGAGGGCGGGTGAAAAACTCATTGAAGCAGGTATAGCGAGTATAGTCGGGCTCTGCCGCCTCTGACATATCGACGGCGAATGCCTGAATGAACTGCCTAATCAATCCATTCTTTAACCACACTGGATGACGAAGCTCGGCGAGAAAACCTGTACAACGTGACAACAGGTGCTGCGGCACTATGTTCTGAAACAAGATGAAGAATTTATCCATAGCGCCCAGTGTAACTTGATTGGCGGCCCCGTTACATTGGAACCGCCCGTTCTACCCTACAAATTTTCCTCCGCAAACGCCGCCAACCGTGACCGCACAATACCGTTAACGTGCATTATGCCTGCATGGGGGTAGGCTTTACTCTTCTCCACAAGATAGGTCAGGCCGGACGTGAGCGGCGAAATGTACTTGTTATCAATTTGAGCCAAGTTGCCCAGCACCACTATTTTCGAATCTGCACCCACTCGACTGATCACTGACTTGAGCTGAAATTGGGTCAGACCCTGAGCTTCGTCGATGATAATATAGGCGTTATTAAAGGAACGTCCGCGCATAAAGTTCAGCGATTTAAACTGAATATTCGCACGCTCTTTCACATAATTGATACTGCCGCGGCAAGACTCGTCTGCCCCGTGCAATATCTCCAGGTTATCGTCGAAGGCAGCCAGCCAGGGTGCCATCTTCTCCTCCTCCGTGCCCGGCAGAAAACCGATTTCCTCCGCAATAGGTGGCGTCGATCGGGCCACGATCAATTTACTGAATTTGCCCTGTTCTAGAATCGCATGCAGACCATACGCCAGAGCTAGGAGGGTCTTGCCGGAACCAGCGGGACCTGTCATCACTGTCATATCCACGCCATCGTCATTCAGCACAGACATCGCCATGGCCTGCTCCAGATTGCGCGGCGCCAGCCCCCAAAAACGCCTGTTCATTAAATTATCGCGACTGTCACAACGAAGATAAATGTAATCCCGGTCTACCCGCTTCACAAAGGCCATAAACTCCTGGTCGTCATAGAGAAACATATTAGGATAGGCCTGAGGCAAAGCGCTCAAGGGGATACGATGGAGCGTGCAATCACCCTCACGCAATGTATCCACCTCACTGATAGTCGACCAGAAGTCCCCTTCTATGTGCTCATAGCCCTTCGCCAAAAGGTCTATGTCATCGAGTACGCGATCGCGCCGATAGTCCTCTACCTGCATAAGCCCGGAGCCCTTTGCCTTGATGCGCATATTGATATCTTTGGTTACCAGACAGATAAACTCCTTGGGGTTTTCCGCCTGTAGTTTTAATGCGACGTTAATTATCCGGTTATCGTTAGCTTGGTCCTGCGTACCATCGAGGTAGGGCACATCGATGTTTGGACTTAGGCGCTGATCCGGATAAATGGCCAATGTGCCCGCAGGGTATCCCTCCAGAGTAGACCCGGGAATAGCCACTCCGGACTGAATTTCCTGCGGCGAGGCGGACTCCACAACCTTATCAATCATCTTTATGGCAATGCGCGCTTCACGGCTTACCGTTTTTTCATACCGGTCTTTGATGTGATCCAACTCTTCCAATACGGTCATGGGGATGACTAAGTGATGTTGCTTAAAAGCCGTGACGGCCATGGGGTCGTGCAATAGAACATTCGTATCCAGTACATACGTCCTCTTAATAGCGGTTTTTAGGGCTGTGGCTTTTTCTACGCGCAGCGAAGAACCTGAGTTCATAAAGAAATCCTCATAGTGATTGCACAGAAAGTTAGGCGGATAAAACTCTGCTGTATGCCCGATACGTCCGGTCGGATCCTGGATTGAAGGGAAGGTAAAAGAAATAGTTTGGCGGCTTTAGGAGGCGTAGAGAGCCCCAGCTGCTGAAAGTCACTGGCGGCATAATGGTACTTGTCACTCCACGCAAGGTAATCTGCAACAACCAGATTGCTCAGCCTTCGGAATATCATCAAAATCACGCCTCGGTACATTGCAACAGCGTTACTCCGATTATTAAACCCGCAGCGCAAAACTGTCAATGGGGTTGCGACAAATTGGACACACATTGTCGGTTTCAACCATAACTCACTGACAGGAGTGGTAATTTCGGCTACGATACGCGGCTAGATTCTTCAAAAGTTGCCCCTTAAATGCTCAATCAGGACACCCTCTCGCAGCTGCAAGGCCTTAAGTCGCAAATGGAGGCCGAAAAAGAGTACGCAGAAGCGATAGTCAAAGGCACTCAGGCGCGATATGGCTTTGCCGTTCTGGATGATGGCCGGGAAATTTTTATCCCGCCCCAGGAAATGCTCAAGGTGTTTCCGGATGACCGGGTCAGAATCTGCATTCGGCCCACCAAAGACAATAAAACCATCGCAGACATTGAAAAGCTGGTGAGCAGCCCACTGGCAGACTTTACCGGACGCTGCGTGCGTAAGGGCAAGGCCATATTCGTGGAGCCCGATCTACCTCAACTTAATCGCTGGCTTTTCATCCCGCCGCCAGCGCTTAATGGGGCAAATGAAGGCGATTATTTGCGCTGTGCCATCCACCGCCACCCCTTTCGTGATGGCAAACCCCAGGCCAAAGTACTGTCGGTTATTGGTAACGAGAAGACGCCTGGCATTGAAAACCTCTACACGATTGCCAAATATCGGCTGGCCCCACAGTGGAGCAGTGCAAGCAAAGAAGAACTGAAAAAAACATTGATCGACTGCAAACCGATGGAAACGGAAAAGCGCAGAGATCTCACTGACCTCGAGTTCGTCTCTATCGACGCGGCAAAAACGCAGGATATAGACGATGCACTTTATGCAGAGATTAGCGATGGCGGCTGGACGCTATTCGTGGCCATCGCGGACCCTACTGCCTACATTGACGCCAACTCAAAGTTGCGCCGTGATGTAGCGGACCGCAGCACATCCATCTATTTCCACGGCAATGTACTGCCAATGCTCCCTGAAGAGCTCGCTCAGGACACCTGCGCACTATCGGAGGGGGTAAACCGTGCCGCACTGGTTTGCAAGATTGCTGTCACTGACGGCGGCGAGGTGGGAGACTTCGAATTTATAGAAGCCACGGTTCGCTCTCGAGGCAAGCTGTCCTATTACGCCGTTGATCGTTACATCAGTGGCCGGTACGACGAGCTGATGAGCCACTCGACGCCACTGGAGACACTGTATCAGATATACCGAGCGCTGCGGTCGCGCCGGGAAGAGCAAGGTCTAGTAATGGAAGATCGGCAGGATTTTCGCTGGATCCTAAACGAAAGCAAGCAAATTGAAACGATCGAGCCCTCGGAAAAACTCCTGTCTCAAAAGCTCGTAGAAGAATGCATGGTTGCCGCCAATCAATGCGCTGCGCGTTTTCTTATAGAGCACAACGCCAGCGGCCCCTTTGTCTCGCACCCTGGCTTTCGTGGCGACCGCAGGGATGAGGTCAATAAATTCCTCACCCTGCACGCGCCTGAACTGGCGGCGCTGGATACGGACAGCGTGACCGGCTACCGTGACATCATGCGGGGTCTTGCTGCGCCGACTTCGACTCTGCCACTGCGCACCATGGTCAACCGTCTGTTAACTCGAGCCGCGCTGACCACCAAGCCGTCTCCGCACATGGGCATGGCTCTGCCCAGCTACACGAATTGCACCTCTCCTTTGCGCAAGTACTCCGACTTTTTGGTGCACTTGCAGATTAAGGCGGCCCTCAACGGCGCCCAAGCTCAACTCGTTGACTCCAAAATATTGGCAGAATTAATGCAACGCCTTGCCGTCAGTCGCTCCGCCACTCAGGAGGCGGAGCGCTGGCTAGCGAGCAACTACGTGAGCAAGATAGCCAAGGATAATGATAATATTTTTAAGGCGACAATCACCCACGTCACCAGTAGTGGCTTTAATGCGCGACTGAATAACAATGGATTGACAGGCTTTGTCGATTTGCGCAAAGACCCGGAAAAGTTTAGCTATGACAAATGGAACGCCAGTCTGACCAGCACCACCCGGCGATTTCAGTTAGGTCAAGCAGTAGACCTCAACTTTATCGGAGTGGGTCAAGAAGTTATTTACCAGACCCTTTTCAAACCAATCACTGATTGTGGATTGAAGACACCGACCGAAAAAGTCTAGTGGGTGTCGCTGTGCCGGGCGGCAGCGGTGAACAACATGAAAACGCCAAGATAAACTCAAAGCCGAAAATAAAAATTCACAGAAACAGTCGCCTGCAACATAGAGACCCAATTCTTCTGCGCTTGTCCTGCTGATGATTAGAACTCAGCAAAGACCGCCTAGATGACGTTGATGTTGATGTCGCGCACATTATAACGACAGACTCTAGAAAATGGCGTGGCCCGGAGTACGAGGAAAGGGAATCGCATCGCGAACATTTTCCATGCCGGTGACGTAGTTGAGCAACCGCTCGAAGCCCAGTCCAAATCCAGCATGCGGCACCGTCCCGTATCGACGAAGATCTCGGTACCACCATAATGCCTCGCGCAAGGATTCATCCATGCGTGAATCCAACACGTCCAGACGCTCTTCACGTTGACTGCCTCCTATTAGCTCGCCGACGCCCGGAACCAATACATCCATCGCCGCTACGGTTTTACCATCATCGTTTAGACGCATATAAAATGCCTTGATATCTTTGGGATAGTTCATCAGTACAACCGGCCTACCAACATGCTTTTCGGTGAGGTAACGCTCGTGTTCTGACGCAAGATCCAAACCCCAAGCCACAGGAAATTCAAACGCCTGCCCACTGTCTTTGAGGATATCAATGGCGTCTGAGTAGTCCATACGCTCAAACTCGTTATCGATCAGGCCTCGCAGGCGCGCGATCACGCCGTCATCGATATGCTGCCCGAAAAAAGCAATATCGTCCTCGCGCTCCTCAAGCACTGTTGTAATGAGATGTTTTAGCAGATCTTCGGCAAGCGCGGCGTTATCAGCCAGGTCAGCAAAGGCGACCTCAGGCTCTACCATCCAGAACTCCGCCAAGTGACGGCTGGTATTGGAATTTTCAGCGCGAAACGTAGGGCCAAACGTGTAAACCTTACTCATGGCCAAACAATAGGCTTCCAACTCCAACTGGCCCGACACCGTGAGAAAGGACTCGCTGGCAAAAAAATCTTGATTGAAATCCACTTCACCACCTGCAGTGCGTGGCAGGTTAGCAAAATCTAGGGTACTCACACGAAACAGCTCTCCTGCCCCCTCACAATCACTGCCGGTGATGATGGGCGTATTAATCCATTGAAAGTCTTTACTGTAAAAATAGTTATGAATGGCATTGGCTAGCGTGGTGCGCACCCGAGTGATTGCCCCAAAGGTATTGGTGCGCGGACGCAGGTGTGTCTGGCTGCGTAAATATTCAAACGTGTGACGTTTTTTGGCGATGGGGTATGTCTCAGGGTCGTCAACCCAGCCCACTACTTCCACCTCAGTAGCCTGAATCTCCACACTCTGACCTTTTCCCTGAGACCGGACTAACTCACCGCTGACAATCACCGCGCAACCGGTAGACAAAGACAGCACTTGGGACTGGTAGTTCTCCAGTGTATCGGGCACTACAGCCTGAATAGCATCAAAGGCCGAACCGTCGTGCACGGCCAGAAATGAGATCCCGGCTTTGGAATCGCGCTTACTGCGCAGCCAGCCTTTGACCGTAACCTGCGCACCAAGTTGTACTTGGCCTTTAAAAATTTCACTAATAGAATTGTGATGTGACATGGTAGGCGTGTCGTCCTGGCGAATAGCGTTGGGCGCTAGAGTACCTAATGCTGTGATTTGCTGCCAGCCGTTTCATCCAGTACCCGAGCCTTAGCGACTCATGAGACAGTCCCGCCCTCAAAAGACTGTGCGAGACATGAACGTCTGTTCAATTAAATGAGAACGATTGTCCCACCAAATCTTCGGACAACAACCAGAACTCCTCCGCCACGGCCGGATCAACGGCGTAGGATTCTACTCCGCTGCTGCTTCCGCTTTCGGCGGCCTGTGCAATGTGGCAATCCTCCAAATATTGACCGCCCTCAAGCGCAAGGTCGGATGTTGTGGCGGCCCACACCGTGGTGGCTGCACCCTGCTCAGGGGTTTTAAACGCCAGCGGCTCGCTTGAAGAGGATCGATCAGTAAGCGCGGTGATATCCGCTGCTTCCAGATGACGGGCGAGATTGGTCATAATCATACCGGGATGGACAGCAAAGGCGCGTACGCCGTGCTCACGCATGCGCAAGTCCAACCCCACTGAGAACAAGACATTGGCAGTCTTGGATTCACCATAAGCCTGCCACTTGTCATACTCGCGCTGGTGATAATTTGGATCGCTGAAATTAAAGGGGCCAAACTTGTGACCCGCTGAACTAAGGTTTATCACCCTGCTTGGAGAGCCATTAATCAGCGCGGGCGACAGCAGTCCGGTCAATAAAAAGTGGCCCAGATGATTAGTGCCAAATTGCATCTCAAAACCCTGCGCAGTTCGCATCAACGGACAGGCCATCACACCTGCATTATTGATCAACAGCTGGATTTTATCCGCCTGCTGAAGTATCTCCGCCGCCGCACTGCGCACACTATCCAAGTCTGCCAAATCCATGATCTGAGTCAACAGTTGTGCCTCTGGCTGCCGCTGTCGTATTTCCTCTGCGGCTGTCTCCAGCGTGTCTTTATTGCGAGCCACCATAAGCACAGTAGCACCCGCCGCAGCCAGCACCCGGCAAGTCTCCAGCCCGAGTCCCGACGAGGCACCGGTCACTACCGCACATTTTCCTTTTAAGGAAACACCCTCAATGACCTGATCGGTGGTTGAGGCTCCATCAAAACGACTCATATCAAATCTTCTCCCATTTGTTGTATTGTGAGCCCTGCCGATTGTGGCTCTAATAGCGCCATCGGTCACAGACCACTGACTTCGCACTACAGGTAATCTTATGGACGCTAATGAAACAGATTTTATCGAAGGGGGCAACTACATCAGTCTTGCCACCCGCAAGCGATCCGGTGAATGGGTGGCTACGCCTGTATGGTTCGCGCCAGATGAAGGTAGCTACTATGTGTTCTCGGCAGGGGATGCAGGCAAAGTGAAGCGACTGCGCAATTTCAGTGATTCACGTATCGCCGCCTGCACTGTGACGGGTACGCTCACCGGCGAGCTTCACGATGCGCGCGCCTATGTGCTCGATAAACCGGCAGAAGAGACCCTAGCCCTCGCGGCTCTAAGACGGAAGTATGGCTGGCAAATGCTGCTGGCGGACTTTTTTTCCAACCTTACCGGCAAAATGAAGCGCCGCGTCTACGTTCGTATCGACCGCTAGGCATGCCTCTACAGTGCACTCAGGCGTGCGTGTGTAACCCGCACTCGCGGCCATCATGCGCCTTGGTAGGGTCAAAATAATGTTTGCATGTGGGCAGTGCCAACTGCTCCATGTAGTTTTCAACATCATCCTCTGACCAGTAGAAAATCGGCGCAACCTTAATGATGCCGCGACCATCCACAGACACGATATCCAGCGTTTTTCGGTGTTCCGTCTCCTCTTGGCGAATACCGGTTAGCCAAATTTCAGGTTGGAATTCGGCCAGCGCGCGGGCAAAAGGCTCCAACTTAACGTCCTGCGTGAAACCCTGGTGCCGCTCCTCCTCATCCACAGCAGGTATACCTCCCATGATCGCGTTGCGACGCTCGGAGGTCATTTGAGGCGAGTAGACCTGTATATTGACGTTTAGATCGCGGATCAAGCGCTCTGCAACGACGTAGGTATCGCGCAGGTTGTAGCCGGTATCGACCCAGATAGTGGGCAAGCTTGCATCGACCTGACTGACAAGATGTAACATGACCGCCGCATTGCGACCCATACTGGTTGTCGCGATCGCTCTGCGACCCTGACCCAGCGCCCACCTGACGACTTCGGCCGCACTGGCGTCGCGCAAAGTATCGTTAACAGTGTCGAGGTCCAATTCCACAGGGCATATACCAAAATTATTCGCGTCAGGGGGGGCACTTTATAGAATCAAAAACGGAGTTACCAATAACCACGAAGTATATAGATATTCCAGATTTCACTAATGACGCCTCTCGCCTGGCGTCCGCTGGACAATCAGCTTGTTGCGCGCGCGGCGGTCCTTTCAAGTTCTGCATGCAAATCCAGAAATTGGCCGGTGAGCTTATGGCTCGGCGCCAAATCTATGAGGGGCCGATGCGCCCGGTGAGATTCTTTCATCTTCACGGAACTACTGAGAAAGGACGTGAATACGGGTAGACCTTCCGCCTGCAATTCAGCCACCAACTCACCGGGCAGCCGCGCCTGAGCGTTGAACTGATTGACAATAATGCCTTCCACTTCAAGATCTGGATTGTGGTCCTCCTGTAACTCGCCAATATTGTCCAGCAGGGAATACAAGCTCTGACGCGCAAAGCTGTCGCAATCGAAAGGGATCAGCACGAAATCTGCGGCTATCAACGCCGATTTGGAATAGAAGTTGAAGCTGGGAGGCGTGTCGATATACACCCGGTCATACTCGTCATTGAGTTTCTCCAGAGCGTCGCGCAGTTTGTATATCTTGTAGCGGGATTCAAGTTCCTTTTCCATCGACGACAGCATCGGACTTGAGGGCAGCAGGAACAAATTTTCGTAGGGGGTTTCCCAAACAAACGAATCCGGATTGCGGCCCATCTTGCGAGGACCTACCGTCTGCCGGTAAAGGCCCGCCACACCCTGCGCTTCTGCCGGAAAAGCTTCCCCGTCAACTGCGCCCACTAAGTAGTGGGTGGTATTCCCCTGAACATCAAGGTCGACCACTAGGGTGCGATAGCCCATTGCCGCGCTGATAGCGGCCAGATTACAGGCGATGCTAGTCTTACCAACCCCACCTTTCTGGTTAAATATCACACGTTTCATACGCTAACAATCCATCGTGAGTGGTAAAACGAGAAGCAACTTTAAACAATATAAGCAGGCAATGTAACCGTGACAGCCATCCACAGGTGCGTTTTTCACCCCCCCGCTATGGTTATTCCCTTGACCCACGTCTACCAAATACGCTGGTAGAGTTGCACGATGTCCTGCGCCTGCGGCACCCGCGGATTGTTGGCAGGCGAACCGGAGTCTAGGGCCTGAGTAGCCATTAACTCGAGGGAATTGAACCAGTCATCACGACTGATACCAAAGGCTTTCGGTCCCGGGACCTGCAAGTCTGTCGCCAACAGACGCAACGCATCGACCAGACTAGCGCATGCGATCTCATCACTCTGTGAAGCACTCGCTATGCCCATATAGCGCGCACAATGTGCATACCGCTCGGGCGCGCAATCGACGGACCAGGCGGTAACCTCCGCCAATAACATAGCGTTGCTTAGTCCATGTGGCACATGAAACAAAGCGCCAATTGGACGACTCATCCCATGAATCAGTGTGACCGAGGCATTGGCAAACGCGATACCGCCCTGGGTCGCGGCCAGCATCATCGCCTCCTTGGCCAAACGATTGTCCGGCTCAGCACACGCTGTGCGAATATTCCGGTAAATCGTACTCATGGCGGTAAGGGCGATACTGTCAGTAAAGGCATTAGCCTTGCGACTGACATAAGCCTCCAGTGCATGACACAGGCTGTCGATACCGGTGTCCGCTGTGAGGCGGTAGGGCATTGTCAGCGTCAGCTCAAAATCAACCAGCGCAGCCAGCGGCATCAGGCCAAGACCCATACACAGCATTTTTTCCTGCGTTTCGGTGTCTGTAATCACCGCTACTCGGGTGGCCTCAGAGCCAGTCCCTGCCGTGGTAGGGATCGCTATAATAGGCAGACCTGAATCGACCTGACGAGGCACTTTGTAATCACGCATGATGCCACCATGCTCGGCCAATACCGCAACGGCCTTGGCTGTGTCCAGCGAACTACCACCCCCAAGGGCAACCACACAGTCGTAATCCCCCTCGCGCAACTGGGCCAGTGCAGCGTAAACGCTATCTGTAGTAGGGTCAGGCACGCATTCACTGAATAAACCATACTGCATACCCGCTGCCCGCAGCGGAGCCTCAAGTCGCTCGCAGTACCCGCACTCCAGCATAAAAGGATCGGTCACCAGCAAAGGCCGCGCAAGGCCTAACTCATTTAAACTGGTGACCAGTTGCCCACTCACACCAGCGCCGACTCGAAGAATACGCGGCAGATTAATATTCGCGATCATCGAAGGTCAGTCTTTAATGGCGATCAGGTGAACTTCAAATACCAGTGGTGTATTGGGCGCAATAGCGTCGCCCGCACCTTGCTCACCATAAGCCAACTTGGGTGGACACGCGATACGCCACTTGTCGCCTACCGACATCATCTGCAGTGCCTCGGTCCACGCAGGAATGACTTGGTGCACACCAAACTCTGCGGGCTCGCCTCGGTCAACTGAACTATCAAAGATAGTCCCGTCCACGAGTGTTCCATGGTAGTGCACGACAACCGTCGATTGCGCATTAGGACTGGGGCCGGCAGCGTCGCCAGACTCCAGCACCTCATGCTGTAGACCGCTTGCGGTGGTGGACACTTCCGCTCGCGCGGCATTAGCCACCAGAAACTTTTCAGCCAACGCCTCGCGCTTCTTAGATAGCTCAGCAGCCTTGGCTTCCTGACGCTCATGAATGATCTGGTAGCTAGGATTAATCTCGGCATCGGACAGCACAGCTTCCTGATGATGATACCAGTGCTGCACCCCTGCCAAAACGGCCTCCAGCTCTAGGCCATCAAAGCCACTGCGGCGCAGTTGTTCGCCAAATTGTAAGCCAAAACCGTAGCTGGCTTTTTGTTCATCGCTGTCTAATGTCACTTCAGGAAGTAATGCCATGAGGGTTTTCCGCTGTTTTAAAAAGAGAGCCGCACTTTACCATATTGAATAAAGCGATAGTGCCGCTGGTAGTCTAAAATTTAGCCGCCTTTAACGTCTGTTGCCCGATTGATCAACCTCAGAATGGGACACGGGGCGCAACACATAGTCGTTTTCGGTCATCTCAGCCTGCCACACATCAAAGCGACCACTATCGAGATCATCATAGGCCTGTCTGATGGAGTCATTGACCTGCGGATAAGCGACCTCATCCCACGGACACTCATCGCGCGTGAAAAACCGACAGTCCATGGATTCAACGCCTGGCGCACAAACATCCACATCAACGGTTGCCCGAAAGCCCATGTAGACCTGATTGATAAAGGTGATGCTCCCCGTCATATACAACTGCAATTGATCGGGTCGCACAGCAATACCGGTCTCCTCATAGAGCTCTCTTGCGGCACCTTCAGCCAGTGTCTCCCCTAACTCGAGAAAACCGCCCGGTATGCCCCATTTACCGCGCTGCGGCTCCAAACCCCGCTGTGCCCACAACAGGCGATAGCCACAGCCGACGAAAGTGGTCACAATAATGCGAGGGGAGACGTATTGAGGCGTCAGGCAGCGAGAGCAATACCAATGATTACGCAGTTCTGTCTCTACTACATGTCGTAGCAACGGGCCGCCGCATTCGGCACAGAAATTCATATCAGACAATGTCACACTCCTCCTACAGAAACGATAGCACTTTGGCTTCGCGAAAGCATTGGCGCTATGCTTGCACACTACCTCGTGGATAAGATCCCTATGAAAGACGCCCTGTTGAATATACAGCTCCTGCTCACCGGCAACGAAATCATGAGTGGCGATACGGTCGACTCCAACTCTGCACTCATCGCACAGCGCTTTGGCGAAGCGGGGCTGGGCATCTATCGCAAAGTCACAGTGGGAGACGATGTCACCCTACTTAGCACAGAGCTCGCCGATATGGCGACCAAGGCCGACCTCATTATCGTCAACGGCGGATTGGGCCCGACGATTGACGACCTTACTGCTGAAATTTTGGCAGCGGTGGCAGGGGTGCCGCTGCAAGAGCACCCACAGGCAGTCGCCCACCTAGAGCGATGGTGTGCTAAACGTAATCTGCAGCTCGATGCCGCTAACCTGAAGCAGTCTATGCTGCCGCAAGGTGCCAAGATTGTTGATAACCCGATCGGCAGCGCTGTGGGCTTCGAGATGACATTGGGCAACTGCCGCATTATTTGCACGCCCGGTGTACCCAGCGAACTGGCAGCCATGTTGGGTCCCATGGTGGCAGACCTTGCCACGCAGGTGCAGCAAGCCCCCGGGCGCGACATTCTGCGCCTGCAAACGTTTGGTCTCGGAGAGTCTACCGCGCAGCAAATCATCAGCGACGCGGCGTTCGACTGGCCATCCGAAGTCGAGCTGGGATTTCGCGCCGGCGCACCGCAAATGGAAATCAAACTCAGCATCGCCAGCGCAGCGGACAGCGATGCACAGCGGCGCTGTCGAGAAACACTGGAGGCATTGTTCGGCGACCATATCATCGGCGTAGGCGATACCTTGCTGGCGCACAGAGTGTTAGAACTCCTACAAGAGCGCGGCGCCAGCCTCACCACTGCTGAGTCTTGCACCGGTGGACTTATCGCCTCCATGCTCACCCGCATACCCGGGTCATCGCAGGGTTTTCATGCTGGCTTCGTGACCTATTCCAACGCGATCAAGCAATCGGTACTGGGCGTGAACGCCCAAACGCTGGCCGACAAGGGTGCTGTCAGTGAGGAAGTGGTGCGGGAGATGGCCTTGGGTGCGCTGCAGCGCTCTGGTGCCGATTACGCCATAGCCGTGTCTGGCATCGCGGGGCCCGGTGGCGGCACAGACGATAAACCGGTAGGTACGGTATGGCTGGCATGGGGCGACCGGCAAAACATTCGCACTCGCTGCCTAGTCTGGCCGGTAGACCGCACATTATTCCAGACGATGCTAGCCGCCGCAGGCCTCGACATGATGCGCCGCTTCTTACTAGGAATAGACAAAGAGCCGCGCTATTTTGCCCAACGCCAAGCCCGCTAGTTGCCACTAACGACCTAGGGCTGTAATTGCTCGATGTTCCACGTGCCCTGGGCGCATTTGCGATACACAAAACGGTCGTGCAAACGGTGCGCTCCGCCCTGCCAGAATTCTATGCGCTGAGGCACAACCCGATAGCCACCCCAGAACGCCGGCGTCGGAATGTCTCCATCACCGAATTGAAGACGAATATCTTCCGCTTGCTGCTCCAGCATCGCACGGTCGGCAATGGGCCTGCTCTGGCGTGAAGCCCACGCCGCTATCTGGCTCTCGCGGGGTCGTGTCATAAAATAATCGGCAGACTCAGCGTCACTCATTTTCTCCGCCGTGCCGCCCACAATGATCTGCCGTTCCAGCACATTCCAGGGAAACAGCAGCGACACTCTTGGCTCGCACTCGATCGCATGAGCCTTGTCGCTGTCGTGATTGGTGTAGAACACAAAACCGGCGTCGGACAACCCCTTCAACAATACGATGCGTTGCCGAGGTTCACCCCCCGCATCCACCGTCGCCAGCACCATGCCCGTGGGGTCTATCAGGTCAGCGCGCACTGCCTGCTCCAGCCAGATTTCAACCTGCCGAATGGGACAGGCGTCAAGCCCCTCTCGCGTCAACCCGCCGGCAGTATATTCGCGTCGAAAGGTGTCGTATTTCACACTCAAATCCTGCTCTATCCCAGACCACTCATAGTAGCGGTAGCGCGCACCAGAGGCAAAGCTCGCGCAGAGAAAAGCGCTTCCGCTATGCGCAAAGCTGCGCGCAATGGCGTCTGGGAGATTCTGCTGGCATGGCGCTAGTCGCGGGTGCTGGGATACACGGGCGCCCGCTTCGACATTGCAGGAATCTGTGGGAAGGGGAAAAACGCCTGCCAGTCCTCTCCACATGCCTCATCGAGTCCGCAGCCAAAAACAGCGCGATAACAGCTGTCCATAGCCTCAATCAGCACATCAGGTGTGGCAATGCCCAGCATTACGGCGGCTTCCATCATTCCCTCGGCGCGCAAGCGCTGAGACGGCGGCACATCGTCCCCGGCCGCTAATGCCGCGAACATGGTGCACCAGCGTTGTTCGATTTCGGTTTGCAATACATCCACCGCTTGACTCTCCCACTTGACAACACCTTTTGGGTCGACATAGAACCCTTGAGGCCATGAGTATGCGTGGCAATGCAAAACAGTTAAAGTCTGTGCATCGTAAAAACTAGGAGCTTTACCTGTGAATCGTCTGCCTCAATCACGACTGATCCTGAGCCTGTTCAGTCTCGCCATTGCATCCTGCGCCACCCAAGAACCAGACAACGCATTCGTCTCCGACGCTGACTCAGTGCCGATGGCAAGCAATGCCGACACAAGCACGCTCATACCCATCATCGACTACAAAGAGCGCTTTCTGCCCGTTATCGCACGCAATGGCATGGTGGTAGGCCCCGAGCAGCTGGCCGCAGAGGTGGGGGCGCAAATATTGCGTCAGGGCGGCAATGCGATCGACGCCGCGGTCGCGACTGGTTTCGCGCTGGCAGTCACCTACCCCCGCGCCGGCAATCTCGCCGGGGGCGGATTTATGCTGATCCACCTTGCCGATGACGATAGAGAAACCCTGATCGACTATCGAGAAACCGCACCCGCTGCGGCTAGCCGCGATATGTTCTTAGACAATGAAGGCAATCTCGACAAGCAACGGGAGTACTTCAGTCTGCAGTCGGCGGGAGTGCCGGGTACCGTGGCAGGCATGCTTTACGCGTTGGAAAAATACGGAACCCTCACCCGGGAGCAGGCGCTCGCGCCCGCTATTGCGCTAGCAAGGGACGGCATTCCTGTTTCTTACAGTCTCTTTTTTGAGATCAGCGCCAGCGCGCAGAATTTACGCAAAAACCCCGCCGCAAAGCGCCAGTTCTTTCAGCCGGACGGGTCCGCTTACGCGGTTGGCGATATCTGGCGACAGGCTGATCTGGCCTGGACACTCAGTGAGATCAGCGAAGAGGGTATCAATGGCTTTTACGGTGGCGAAGTGGCACAGCTCATCACCACCGAAATGGAATCCGGAGGCGGCCTGATAACGGCCCAGGACCTCGCCGACTACCGCGTGGTGGAGCGGCAACCCGTGCGTGGCACCTACAAAGACTTCGAAATTGTTTCCACGCCGCCACCCTCCTCTGGCGGAGTGCACATTGTGCAGATGCTCAACATACTCGAAGGCTATGATCTGCAGGCCATGGGCCACAACTCTGCGGCCTATGTACACCACCTAACAGAAAGCATGAAACTCGCCTATGCCGACCGCAGTCTGTATCTGGCGGATCCCGACTTCGTTGACGTGCCGGTCACTCAACTCGTTGACAAAGCCTATGCCGAGCAGCAGCGGCAACGTATCGACAGCAACGTCGCAACCCCTTCGGTGGACATAGCACCTGGGCAATTATTGGGCAACGAAAGTACCGAGACCACGCATTACAGCGTCGCCGACCGCTTTGGCAACGTTGTCAGCAACACCTACACACTGAATTTCAGCTTCGGCTCCAACATCGTCGTACCCGGCACGGGCATGCTGCTCAATAATGAGATGGCGGATTTTGCCA
The DNA here is from genome assembly GCF_047729875.1 of Halioglobus sp. Uisw_031. Taxonomy (NCBI): domain Bacteria; kingdom Pseudomonadati; phylum Pseudomonadota; class Gammaproteobacteria; order Cellvibrionales; family Halieaceae; genus Halioglobus; species Halioglobus sp. Uisw_031. Next base: position 3,178,936 of record NZ_CP159826.1, read on the forward strand.
GTAGCCCCGGCAGCGCTAACGCGTTTGGTCTGGTTCAGGGTGAGGCCAATAAAATCGAGCCCGGTAAACGGCCGCTTTCTTCCATGAGCCCAACCATTGTCTTTCGCGCCGGCGAACCTTGGCTGGCAACCGGCAGCCCCGGCGGCAGTGTCATCATCAGCACCGTGCTACAAACCACGCTCAATGCAATGGTGTTTGATATGAACATCGCCACCGCTGCGGCTGAGCCGAGAATGCATCATCAGTGGATGCCGGACGTACTCAAAATGGAAGAAGGCTTTTCGCTAGACACGGTCAGACTGCTCCAAGCCATGGGACAAAACGTGGATATGGCGAGCCGCACCACCGGTCGCACTAATTCCATCATGCTCGACGAGGGCTGGTTATACGGGTCTTCAGACACGCGGCGCCCGGGCGGGTGGGTAGCGGGTTACTGACCAATACCGCCCAGTGACTTAGCGCTTTTTAATACGAAGCTTGGCCGTTTGGCGACTGAGTGCCACCAACTGGCCCGCACTGTCCCAGTACTCTCCGTCCTCCTCGATCACGCCCTGGGTCATATGACGTGAGCTCAAGCGAACCTGCAACGGGCCAGGCGCAGGGTGGGCGCGAACCTGTACTGTCAGCTCCACGGTAGGCACCCAACCCACCAGACCAAACACGGTAAATATCGGCGGCGGAAAAGCGTCGGCAAACATCAGTAAAGCGATGACATCGGGATCACTGCCATCGCGATGACTCACCCAGCCACAAAATTCACCACTGCCATTCGTCTTGCGCTCACTAAATACCTCCTGGCCGGACACCATTCGTATTTCCGCACGCTGCCTGAATTCGATGCCCTTGTCACCTGCAGGCGCACACTCGTCCCAGGCAGGGTAATGCGGTCTGCCATTGGCGGACCAGGTCTCTCCGTGAAGCTTGTCTAAATCGGTATAGGCGGCCGTCACCTTTACTTTAAGCTGCCCTTCTTGGTACATCTTGACCTCGGCAAAACTGGTACTGCGCCCGCCCCCAAGAATCTCTACCCGACATTCAATTGGACCCAGAACAGTGGGTGCTAAATAAAAGGCACTGACGGTCAGCGGGTCCTTATGCGGTAAAACGGCGCGCAACGCTCGCCCCGCCAGCGCCAGCACATAGCCACCGTTAGGCACAGCACCAATACGCCAGCCCTCATGTAGCTCTCCTAGAAAGCGGTTATCGTCCACCTGTTCAACTGCCGTTTCCCGTTCAAACTGACTCATAAAACTCCCTGCAATAGTGGCGCGCCACCGACGTCATAATGGGCGAGTATTTTGTCCGTCTACTGGGGTGATGTATAGTCCTGTTAAACCTTGATCTTTACACTTAAACACATTAAACGCGTCTTACATGAGGTGGGAGTTGAACAGAACATCTATTGTTAACCTTCTCTCGTCCATCCTGATGACTGGGCTTGCGCTACATAGTCTTCCTAACTCTGCGGACGAGACGCTAGCGAACGAACCAGCTGTATACACCGTCTCACAGGAAGAGCAGGCATACACGCGCGCTATAGAGGCTATCGAATCCAGCGGCGGCGCCTATGCCCCAGAGCTCTCAGAACCGTTGCTCAGTCTGGCTCTGACCCTGCAGTCCCAAGGACGACACACCCAAGCGATCGCGTTATTCAGACGTGGCATACATCTGACGCGTGTCAACGAAGGGCTCTACTGTGCTCAACAAGTTCCGCTGTTGCAGGGCGAAATTGCTAGCCACCTCGCAATACAAGACTATGCCATGGCAGACGAGCGCCAAGACTACCTCTACCGCGTGCAAATGCGCAGTAGTGCGACCGGCGATGCGTTAACGAATGCCTTAATGCAGCAGGCACAGTGGCAGTACGCTGCCTATCAATTGGGGCTGGGCGCGCATGGATATCTGCGGCTGCTCAATATGACGGAGTTCTACAGGCAGGCACTGCGAAATGTGGCGGCAGGAGAGGAAGAGGGAGAGACATCCGTTAAACTGTTAGCGCCCCTGCAGGGCATGTTAGAGACACAATATCTTATTGCGGGCTATGTCTGGCAAGAATCAGACCGAGCATTCAGCGATGACGAGCGCCCGCCTGAAGCCCTGCTACAATTTAATGCCTACCGCGCCCAGAGTTATCGCCAAGGCAATAATATCATTGAAGCCATTGCCCGCATCGAGCCGAATATCGCCCAGACCCAAGTGATGCTGGGAGACTGGAGCCTTTGGAATGGCCGCTCAAAGGACGCATGGCAAGCCTACCAAGAGGCCGAGACGGAACTTGCAGGGGAAGACGATGCCCAACTCCAGCTGCAGAAGCTGTTTAGTCAACCAATAGCGCTGCCCGACGTTGCCGGCCTTACGCCGCTGCCGCCTGCGGTAGACCCGAAAGAGGCCGAAATAGTGCTGGAATTCACCGTCGATGCAAAAGGCAAGGTACAGGATCTGGAACGAATCGATGACAATGACGATCACAATAAGCAAGCGAAGCAGTTGATGAATCGGCTGCGTAAGACCATTTTCCGGCCGCGTTTCGCCGACGGACAACCACAAGAGACAGAAAAAATGGTGAAGGCATTCAATGTTCAATAACCCAACATTCCAGCAGCTTTGCCGCGTCGGCGCTGCCGCCTGTCTCTGTGTCGCCCTGTCCGGCTGTCCCAGCGCGAGCAACCCAACGCAACCTGAGCCACCACCGACACCGCCACCGAGCAGCGCACCACCTCCGCAAAGCAGCTCCAGCAGTTCAGCGGGCAGCACCAGTAACCAATCATCCAGCGGCAGTCCCAGCCAAACGGCTCAAAGCTCACCCGGTGCAGAACGTGAGTCTGCCGAGCAATCTGGTAGTGGCCAGACGAGCTCTGCAGCCAGTAGCGACGCGATGGGACCGCCGGATGACGAGACTCAAACGTTGGGCGCGAGCGGCGAACAGGCGGAATCCAGTGGCTCTGAAGCAAATAGCAATGACGGAGACAGCATGGAGCCCGGCTTTGGTGACGGCATCACCAGCGGTGACAACCTGCCAGACCTGCGCGATGAACCCATCCAACCGACAGCACAGGGCACTCCTAGCGAAGCCGACGGCACAGCAGCCGATATGGATGGCTTTGAAAAAGCCGGTCAGCCTAACGGCGAGGCAGCGAACAACGGAAGCCCTAAAAATTATGACGGCAGCAGCCGTTATAGTTTACCCGCGGGCATGCCGGGAGACAGCGGCGGTTACGACTCACCAACGGGGATGCCCGCAGGCGGCAGCGGTCCACTGACACCTGCAGAACAGGTGGCAATACTCGACGCTCAATTGGAAAAAGGCGCTGGCGAGTTCGACACCATCATTATGAAAAGCCAAGAGGAACAGCGCGCAGCTGCGCGCGCACAGGCTGCCAAGCGGCCGCCTACGCCGATAGGCAGCGCAAATAGCGGGAGTGCTGGGCAGGGCAACGGCTCCTATGAAAACGGCACAGCGGATGCTGGAAATTACACCGCCGGTGGTGGCATGGGCGGCGCTGCAGCTGCGGGCCGTGTGCCGCAGAATACGGCGAAATATCCACCTCCAACCGACATCCCCAACGGTAACAATGATGATGTGGTTGCTCGACAGCTGCGTGAGGCCGCGATGCGCGAACCTGACCCGGCCATTCGGGAACGACTGTGGGATGAGTATCGTAAATATACAGGCCTCAAAAAATGAACACTTTGCGACTGCTGGCTGTAATCACCGCGTGTTTCGTGTTGAGCGCCTGCGTTAGCCAGACGATCAAAAGCACTTCTGTGCCCAACATCGACACGCCCTCTTCAGCCGTGCCAGAGGCATTACTGTTCGATGTGTCTGTGGTGGTATTTGATCCCGGCCTCGATAACTTCGATGAAGATGAGCAGGTTTACCCAGAGGTGCGCCAAGCTGAAGCCCGATTCATGCCACTGGTTTTGTCTGAGTCAATACAGAATAGTGGCGCTTGGGCCGCCGTGCGGGTAGTGCCCGATGGCACGCAGGTCACTGACCTGATTGTGCGAGGCGAGATCCTGCACTCTGACGGCGAGGAATTGCAACTGGCTATCACCGCTATCGATGCGCGTGGGGAAGTGTGGCTGGAAGAAACCTATACCGGCAAGGCCAGCCGCTATGCCTATCAACCTGCGACACGCAACCCCTATGATCCGTTTCAGGCCGTTTACAACACCATCGCTAATGATCTGCTTGAGCAGTTGGAAGAGCTAACCGAAAAAGAGCGTGGCGATGTACGACTGGTCACCGAGCTGCGTTTTGCGCGCGATTTTTCCCCTGAAGCCTTTGACCCTTATCTGGAAAAAACACGCAAAGGTGAGTACGAGATCAAGCGACTGCCCGCCGAAAATGACCCCATGCTGGGGCGCGTGCGCGACATTCGCGAAAGAAACCGTCTGTATGTCGACACACTGCAGGTTTACTATGCCAGTTTTGATTTACAAATGTTGGAGCCCTATCAGGAATGGCGCAGGGCGAGTTTTGAAGAGTCTGCTGCACTGCAGGCGTTGCGAGCCGAAAGTACACGCAACTTGATCGTAGGCGGCATTGCGGTTTTAGCGGGCATTGCGGCTGCCAGCTCTGGCGATAGCAGTGCCGCCAGAACCGCCGGTCAGGTCGCTATTCTGGGGGGGGGTTATCTCGTCAAAAGTGGACTGGATAAGCGTAACGAAGCTCAGATTCATGTGCAGGCGCTGGAAGAGCTGGGCATGTCACTAGGGGCGGAAATCACCCCGCAGATCATCGAACTGGAAGACGACACCATCATACTGACAGGCAATGTTGAAGAACAATATGCTCAGTGGCGTGCACTGCTAGGCGATATTTACCGCGCCGAGATTGGCAGCCTCGAATTACCTGAGGAATCGGCCGACACTGCTGATACACTCTGATCCGTTTCACTGGTACTTAAGGTTCCAACCACCGTATGTCGTCTCACAATGATCCATTAGAACCCACACCGTTTGACGCAGTACAACCGGCCCCCGTGCCGAATTCCGCTCACCGTAACGCGGATGTTGCTGTTCCTCGAGGCACTCCAGTCTGGGTACTGCCAGCTTTGGGTGGCCTGGTACTGTTGGCTGCGTTGGTGATTTTTTGGCTTCCCAACAGCCTGGAGTCAGTAAAAAGCGTGCCCGCACCGACTACAACTGAAACAGAGGGCACAGCAGCATCAGAACAACCCGACACGGGCGCAGGAAAGGGCTCCCCCGCCGCTGCCGACGCCTCGCCTTGGTCCGATGCGCAAGCGGCCCGATTGCGCAAAGAGGCGCAAGAAATGCTGGCGCAGTTACTGGAACTTCAGGACACACTGCAGACGCGCGGCGTTGAACAATGGGCACCTGACGCATTTGCCGGCGTGGCTACCCTCGCCGTAGACGGCGATACGCTCTACAAAACCCGGCAATACGCGCAGGCCACAGCAAACTATCAGCAGGCACTCACGGCACTGCAAGCACTGCAAGACGCCATGCCAGAGGAACTAAACAAACGACTGGAGACTGCCGGACAGGCGATAGAAGATGGTGATAAAGAGGCCGCCCTTGCCGAACTGACAGTAGCAGCCCTTATTGAGCCCAACAGCAGCGATATCGTATCACTGCAACAGCGCGCCGAATTGTTGCCGCAGGTGCTTCCTTTACTGGAGCAGGCGGCAGCAGCCGAGACTGACGGCGACCTGTCACAGGCGCAGCAGTTACTGCAGCAAGCAACAGCGCTTGATCCGTTGCACCAGCGCGCGCGCAGTGAACTGCAGCGCATTACGCAGAAAGCCAGAAGCCAGAATTTCAATAAGGCCATGAGCGAAGGCTATAGCGCTCTGAATGAAGGCCGATTTGACACCGCTAAGAAAGCTTTCCTCACCGCCGCTGCATTACAGCAGGGCTCCACAGAGGCGGCCAGTGCACTAGAGCAAGTAGCGACAGCCCAAACTGCACAGCGCCTTAGCACCTTGAATCAGCGAGGGCAAAAAAATGAGCAGCAAGAGCAGTGGCAAAAGGCGGTAGATGACTATAAGCAGGCGCAGCAACTGGACCGCAGCATAGTATTTGCCAGCGAAGGACTGCAACGCAGCCGAGCGCGAGCAGCGCTTGACCAAGAACTTCGCAACACCATTGAAGCGCCGCAGCGACTGTCCGATGCTGCGGTCGCCACCGCAGTTGCAAAGCGATTACAACAGGCCAAACAAATTAGGCCGCGCGGACCGGTTCTGACGCGCCAAATTGACCGACTGGAAACCCTACTGCAGCAAGCCAATGCAACGGTTAATATCACCCTGCGCTCAGATGAGGAAACCGACGTGATCGTCTACAAAGTCGCTAGGCTGGGTCGCTTCGCACAGCATGATCTGTCGCTGCGACCGGGGACTTATACTGCTTCGGGAACCCGAAATGGTTATCGCGACGTGCGGCAGAGCTTTATTATTGCGCACGACAGTCCTCCTACTAATGTGACCATCATTTGCACAGACCCTATTTGAAATGGCACAAGACATGTCAACCAAGCCAGTCACTATCGCACCCAGCAGTTTTACCCCGCTAGAGCAAGCTGCCCCGAAAGCACCAGTGCCGCGCAAGGCCGGTAGAATGGTGCTGTTTTTTTGTCTGGCCCTGTTCATCCTGCTCATGCTATTCCTGCTCAGCGCTCGGTCACTCATGATAGAGGTAACGGCGCAGGCGCCCGCGAAAGTCTCTGTCTCTGGACTGGCTTTGCCGTTTGGTAAACGCTATCTGCTGCGGCCGGGCGAATACGACATCCGGGTAACCGCTAAAGGCTATCACCCACTTACCACCACCGCGACCGTGGATCAGCGCGACAGCCAGTCTATCGAGGTACAGCTTCAGTCTCTGCCCGGTTTACTCTCTGTCAACAGTGAGCCGGCCGGCGCCAGCGTCATCATCGACGGTGACACCGTTGGTAAGACCCCACTCCAGGACCTTCCTCTGACAGAAGGCGAGCACCAGCTGCGGCTCGAAGAAGCCCGACATCTGCCAATGGAGCAAACACTGATGATCACCGGCCGCAGCGTGCGACAACAATTACAGCTGAAAATGGCGCCCGCCTGGGCCAAGGTCACGTTAGACAGCGTACCCTCGGGGGCAAATATTCTGCTGGACGGGGAGCCCGCGGGACATACGCCAGCTACTCTAGAAATACTGCAGGGTGAGCGCCAGCTGATGTTGCAGTTGCAGACCTATGCCGACTGGCAACAAACGCTGCAGGTCAATGCCAGTGAAAATCTTGACCTGGGCGTGGTGACGCTGCAACCCGCCGCAGGAGAGCTGACCTTGAGCAGCGTACCCAGTAGCGCCAACGTGACCCTTGATGGCGAATTTCAAGGCCAGACTCCCCTGACACTGGCACTGAGTCCGGACCGCGCTCACCGCCTAGCGGTGTTCAAGCCCGGCTATAAGCGCTACAGCAGCTCAGTAGAACTGCCCGCCGCGGGCAGTGACCAACAGACGGTGACGCTGCAAGCCGAACTGGGTGAGGTGCGCTTCAGTATCAGTCCGGCGAATGCCGTCTTGCGCATCGATGGCAAACGGGCTCGCAACAGTAACCAGACCGTATCATTGCCAGCGGTGGCGCACACCTTGGAGGTGAGTCTTGACGGTTACGCTACTGTGCGACGCAGCGTCACCCCACGTCCCGGACTGGCTCAACGGGTGGAGGTGAGATTACAGACGCAGCAGGCGGTAAAGCTGGCCAGCATCAAACCGGAGGTCACCTCGGCTTTAGGACAGACGTTGCTGTTATTCAAGCCCGGCGAATCGGCAATGGCGAACTTCACTATGGGAGCCTCCCGACGTGAGCCGGGTCGGCGGGCCAACGAAGTACTGCATCCGGTCGCGTTAAGGCGCATGTTCTATCTGCAAACGACCGAGGTCACAAACGCCCAATTTCGCCAGTTCCAGCCTAGTCATAATTCAGGGCGGGTTGAAGGCAATAGCCTCAATCAAAAACACCAACCTGTCGTGCAGGTGAGCTGGCAGCAGGCCGCAGCCTTTTGCAACTGGCTTAGCGCGAAGGAAGGGTTATCCGCGTTTTATGCGCAAAAAAATGGCATTGTGACAGGCTATGACGCCAGTTCCACCGGTTACCGATTACCCTCGGAAGCTGAATGGGCCTGGGCCGCTCGCGCCAGCGGCCAAACTCTGCTGCGTTTCCCGTGGGGTGACACTTTTCCTCCGACGCAGGTTGTCGGAAACTATGCCGACACTAGCTCAGCGTATGTTACCGGTTCGACACTGAACAACTATGCGGATGGCCACGTTGTCAGTGCGCCAGTGGCCTCTTTCGGGCCAAACCAGCACGGTCTCTACGATATGGGCAGCAATACCTCGGAGTGGGTAAACGATGTCTACCGCATCCCCTCCGCTAATGGCAAAACACAGACGGACCCACTAGGCAGCCAGACCGGCGACAACTACGTCATTCGCGGTGCCAACTGGGGGCAGTCCAAGTTAAAGGAATTACGCCTATCGTACCGAGATTATGGGCAAGCCGGGCGCGATGACGTAGGATTCCGTCTAGCGCGTTATGCGGAGTGACCTATGATCAAACGACTATTCGTACTGCCACTGCTCCTTGTTCTGTCTCTGCAGGCCATACCGCTGGCCGCTCAATCTGCGCCGGCTGAGCAAACACAAAGCGCGCAAGAAACCACGGCTAGTCCTGCTGATAAAAATGATAATGCATCCTCAGCAGCGACGCCCGAGGGACCCGCAGAAAAAAAAGCGCCGTCAGCCAAGCGCAGTGAGTCACCGTTTGATTATCGCTCCTCAGAAAAAATTTCCGAAGACGTACCCGTCTCCTTTCCGGTCGATATATAGGACACCCCAATGAAGCAAAAAATGTCATCCGAATTTATCTATCAGTTATTCGCATTGCTGATCGCTATTATCGTCGTGCATGCGCTATACGTGGGCGTGATACGACCCAGTGCAAAAGCACATCTGGAACTTGAAGCGGCACAGCAGGCGGCTGGAGAGGAGGTCGTCACCACTCGCAGTCTGGCCGTGGTGATAGGCAATTATGAACAGGAATCCTGTTTTATTCTGCTAATCTGGGCTCTGGCGATCATGGGCTATAAGGCTCGTCTAGGGATGCGAGAACGCAGCATGCTCGACCGTCACCTGTTGGATATCCCAGAGGGCACCACTGTACTGCCAGAAGATGCGCGCGAGTACAGCCGTGCCATAGAGGCACTGCCGGCGGCCGAGCAGGAATACCTGCTGCCGCGCACTCTGCTGTCGGCATTGCAACGCTTTGCCACCACCGGCAGCATCCAAGCCGTGTCTGACACGATAAAAGAAAATTGCGAAATTGAATCCGATAGGCTTGATTCTGAAATGTCGATGGTGCGCTACATCGCGTGGGCTATTCCCTCCATCGGGTTTATTGGGACCGTGCGCGGAATTGGTGACGCGTTAGGGCAGGCTTACCAAGCAGTGGCCGGCGATATTTCAGGCGTTACTGCGAGTCTGGGTGTTGCATTTAATAGCACTTTCGTTGCATTGGTGCTGAGCATTATCATCATGTTCTGTCTACATCAGTTACAGCTGTCGCAGGAGCGTCTAGTACTAGACAACCAACGTTATGCCGACAAGCGCCTGTTGCGCTTCTTGGTAGCCCGCTAATGAGCATCGGCGTGCTGGATATCAACGATAGCAATCTACAGCTGTGGCACGAGGGCACCACAGTGCAAAGTCCCGGCTATGTGTTGTTCCAGGAAAAAGAGTACCGCTTTGGCTCGCCCGCACGCGCCGCCGCCAGATTGCAACCGCGGGATATTAACACGCGGTATTGGTGGCAACTGAGCACCGAAACATTGCAGCCCGCGCTTGGCCCTGCGCGACACACAGGGGACCTCGCTCATGCTCACCTCAAACAACTGCATCACGAAGCCAAAAGTCCCAGTGAGGTGTTGTTGGCCGTGTCAGGCAGTATGCAGCGCGAGCAACTCGCCCTGCTGCTAGGAATTGTGCAGCAATGTCCGTTCGACGCTGTCGGCCTGATCAATCGCAGTGTGGCACTGGCCAGCCTCTATAGTGGTGAACGTATTCTCCATCTGGAAATTCAACTCCATCAGGCCGTGATCTCAGAGCTGACTAGACACAATCACCAGATTGAACTGCAGCGCACCACACCTCTGCCCGGTTGCGGCCTGCTGCAGCTGCAGGAGCGGCTGGTCGAGCTCATTGCCGCGGCGTTTGTGCGTCAAACCCGTTTCGATCCACGCCGCAAAGCGGATAGCGAACAACAGTTATACGATGCTCTGCCCGCCGCTTTGCAGACACTGCAAAATGCTTCCGAAACCAATCTGGAGGTGAATGGTTATCAGGCGCGCATCAGCGCTCACGAACTGCAGACGGCGGGGAAACAGCTGTTCGACAGTGTGCGCGAGACTGTTGGTGTGCTGCGTCCTGACGACCAGATCATTGCAGACCCACTGGCAGCATTACTGCCGGGGCTAACCTCTGCATTCGAGCGCATCGCTGTGTTACAGCCAGACGACGTGCGGCGCGCACTGCAATCGCATCAGGAGCAATTGGTGCAACGCGAACAAGCTCTGAGCTTTGTAACAGCCCTACCGTGCCTCGATGCAGAGGTGGTCTCATCTGACGCAGCGAATAAAGGGCCACCGGTAACACCATCCCCAGCGCAACCACCGGCTCAAGCCTCGACAACAGAGCCAACACATGTTCTTTACCGGCATCGCGCACAACCTTTAATGGAGACGGGAACCACACTGGAAGGCGGATGCGATATCTATCGCGGTAACAAGGGCTGGCAATTACGTGACAGCGGTACACCGGCGATCGTTAATGGCGCAACGTATCACTCCGGTCAGATTTTGGCTTGCGGCGATACCATCAATACAGGCCAGGGCGTTACCGATATCGCGCTGTTAATCGAGGTGGTGGTCTAGCCAGCATGGCAAGAAAAAAACGCGAATTTACCACCTTTAACCTCAGCTTTCTAGACATTATGTCCTGCGGCTTTGGCGCAGTCATTCTTGTCTTCCTCATCATGAATCATGGCATTGTAGAGCAGAAAACGGAGTTGAATGAAGACTTGTTGTCGGAAGTCAATCTACTCAACGAGGATGTCACTGAAGGCACAGAGGGCTTAGTACGACTGCGTAATACGTTGTCAGACGTAGATTTAAAAACGGCGGAGGCACAGGGGCTGTCGACCCGCATAGCGCAGGATACGGAAAACTACGAGGCTCAAATAGAGGCCCGCAAACGTGATGGTTATACCGACAGTAGCGATATTGAAAGCCTGAAGGCTGAACTACTGTCACTCGAAGCAGAGGTCAAGGCGTTGCGTCAAGCAAGCCAAGATAGTGGTGGCAACAACGCCCGCTCCTTCATCGGAGAAGGCGACCGCCAGTACCTAACGGGATTGAAGCTTGGAGGAAGCCATATTGCCATATTGCTCGATGTGTCGGCCAGCATGCTGGCGGAGAAAGTGGTGCAAATCATTCGTCTGCGCAATATGAGTGCGTCGATTCAACGCAAGGCTGACAAGTGGACCCAGAGTCTTAATACGGTGGATTGGCTGACAGCGCAGCTACCGGTTGCCAGTCACTATCAGGTCATCACCTTCAACACCACAGCAACCTCGGCATTGCCCAACACGGACGGCAAATGGCTGAAAGTCGCTGACCAGCCACAGCTGGCAAAATTATCAAGCGTGCTGGGGAACATGACGCCCAGTGGCGGAACCAGCCTTGAAAATGCCTTTATCGCGCTACAAAAGCTATCACCACTGCCCGATAATATCTTTCTGATTACTGACGGACTTCCTACGCAGGGGACCACCCCCCCACGCGGTAGCAAAGTGAGTGGCCGGGAACGTCAAAGGCTGTATGCTCAAGCGATCCGGCAGCTACCGACCAAGGTACCCGTCAATATCATACTGGCACCGATGGAGGGCGATCCCATGGCAGTGTCAGAGCTGTGGCAGCTCGCGCAAGCTACTCGGGGCTCATTGCTTAGTCCTTCACGAGACTGGCCCTGATGGCGCGGCGCAGGGGAAGGGGGAGAGCCCCGGAAGAGTTTTCGCTATCGTTCCTCGACGTCATCTGTTGCGGCTTTGGGGCGATTATTCTACTGCTAATGATCACCAAAACGGCAGAGCCACAGATCATCGAAGCATCCACCATCAACCTAGAGGGGACGGTGGCTGAACTGCAGCAACAGGTATTTCAAATTCGCGGCGAAACAAAAATTCTCAATCGAGATCTGAACGCCAAGCAAGAACAGCTGTCTGACTATGAACAGCGTATTGCAATTCTGCGCGGTCAGATGGCCAGCGTAAAGTCGCGCTACGACAGTCTGCAGGTTGAGACCAGCAGTAATTCAGCGATTTCGGGACAGTTGGCCGTAGCAAAACAGACGCTAACTGAAGAGATGGAACGTCTTTTGGGCACACAGTATCGTTCTAAGAACCAGTTAATTGGTGGCATCCCTGTGGACAGCGAGTACATCATTTTCGTCATTGATACATCAGGATCTATGTATAGCAATGCTTGGGAGCGTGTACTGGAAGAGGTTCAAGCGACACTAAGTATCTACCCCAAGGTCAAAGGCATACAAGTGATGAACGACATGGGGAGGTACATGTTTCCTAGCTACCGCGGGAGGTGGATACCCGACACACCGGGGAGACGCGAGGTGATCATAAAAAACCTGCGGGGCTGGAATGTTTTTAGCAACTCCAGCCCGGTGGAAGGAATTGAGACCGCCATTCGCGCGTTTGCGGCACCGGACAAAAAAATTAGTATCTATGTGTTCGGTGATGAATTTACTGGCAAGTCTATCTCGCAGGTCGTTGACACCGTGGACCGCATCAATCGAGTCGATGCTAATGGCGATCGACTGGTGCGCATTCACGCTGTTGGCTTTCCTGTGCTATTTGATCCCCGCGCAAGTAATCAGACGACGGGGGTTCGCTTTGCCGCGCTCATGCGCGAACTCACGTATCGTAATGGCGGCACATTTGTCGGACTCAATGACTTCCGTTAATCGCCTGCGCTGGCTGTTCGCATTGCTAATGCTGGTCGCATTGGCTGGCTGCGGACCCAACAGGGTTGTTGTAGACGGCAACTTTCCACCCCCGTTGATCGAACCGCTGCCGCTCACTCTGGGTGTGTGGCTTGGTGACGACTTCGCGCTGCACGAGTTCTCAGAAGAAGCCAAAGGTCGCAACGAATCGAGCTGGGTAGTCAATACCGGGGCAGCTCAGATAAAAATGTGGGACAGTCTACTGGCTGGCATGTTTAAGCAGATTACTGTGCTCACTAGCCCACCTCAGCCCGGGCAATCAGGCCCAGTCGTAGACGCAGTACTGATTCCACATGTCGAGGAACTACAGTACGCCATCCCTGCACATACCCAAATCAAGGTCTATGAGATCTGGATACGCTATCGCTTTGAGTTAGTCTCCCCGGGCGGCCAGCCGATTGCCGAGTGGACCATGAGCAGTTACGGAAAGACACCCACAGCATTTCTGCAAAACGACCAGGAAGCGGTAAACCTTGCAGCCGTAATGGCGCTGCGGGATGCCGGTGCTCATTTTGTCAGCCAGTTTACGCAGATTCCCGCGGTGCAGGGTTGGTTACAAGAGCAGGGTATACCATCGAGGGCGATGACTCGATGAACGCTTCTTTTATTTCCATGCTCACTGTGTGCGCCAGCCTGTCACTCACCGCCGCATGCGTGACGTCCACCGTGGATGAAATGACATTCAATGAACCGACCGAAGGCATTGGCGATTCCAGCGTGGTAATTTTGGGGCGACGTCATAGCAGTGACTATGAAACCGAGCCTGACTTTGTCGCCTGCGTCGGGGACCATATTACCTCTCACGACGGATCGATCAGGGTCATTGATGAACTGGAATTTCTCAACGCGTTGTATCCGTGGTTTGAGCCGCGCACGGCGCCGCTGTACCCTGACAATATCGAACAGTTGCTGCAGCAACAGCCGGTGGCTGAGAAAATGCTGGCACTGAAACTCGAATACCTTATTTGGCTAGACGGCTCAACAGTGCGCACCGAAGGCGCGGGCTCAATGGCCTGCTCATTCAATGGCTGCTTTGGCTTTGGGACCTGGGGCCATGATGCCAATTATGAGGCGACTATCTGGGACTTTACCGACCAGACTGAAGTGGGCCAGGTTAACACCAGCGCCTCAGGCCAGTCCTATATGCCAGCGGTGATCATACCGATACCCATTATTGCGCCGGTGCAGGGTGCTGCCTGTGATGGCATTGGCGATCAGTTATTGGAATTCCTCTCAAGCGAATACTAAGAGGTATACGTGAACAGACAGCAACCTACTCATAGTTTTTTTGTTACTACTGTGACCGTGGCTTTGGTATTTCTGACCGGCTGTGCGGGCAACGCCTCGATTGGTAAAAATCAGCATGCGGAACTACTTGGTCAGCGTGCCATCTATAATGATCCGCCATTACAAGCCTATGTCAATCGCGTCGGTCAACGTCTGGTCGCCAGCAGTGACGACCCCAACGGTACCTTTACCTTTACTGTTATCGACAGCCCGGACATTAACGCCTTTGCCGCTCCAGGAGGGTATATCTATGTTAACCGGGGCCTGCTGGCCTATTTGGACAATGAGGCGGAGTTGGCCGCAGTACTGGCACATGAAATAGGCCATGTTACCGCCAGTCACCACAACCGGCGGCAAGCTGCGTCGGTGACAAATTCAGTAGTGGCGACCACCACCTATGTCCTCACCGGCAGCAGCGACCTTGCGAGCGCCTCCACTATGTATGGCGGCGAATTGATCAGCGGCTACGGACGGGACATGGAGTTGGAAGCCGATGGTTTGGGCGCCCAGACTATGCATCAGTCCGGCTATGATACTGATTCACTGCTGGAAGTCATTGGCGTACTGAAGGATCAGGAGCAGTTCCAACGCGTGCAGTCCAAAAGCGGCGGCAAGCCGGTCGCCTCCTATCACGGCCTGTACGCCAGCCATCCACGCAACGATCAGCGCCTCAAGACAGTGGTCAAAGCCGCAGGGCAACTCGGGGGCGAAACCCAAATTGATGATCCGTCTGTGCCCGGCGAATTTCAGCGTCACCTAGAAGGACTTGTGTGGGGCAAAAGCGTGCAGAGCGAACGCACAGAAAATCGCTATTACCACAACAAACTCGGCTTCACGTTTGAACAGCCGGTAGGCTGGACAGTCAGGGCTGGCTCAAAAACTATCGTTGCGCGCGCACCGAATGGTAGTGCAGAACTGTCTATCAGCATAAGGCGTCGCGACCAGAAACTAACGCCTCGATCAGTACTGGAAAAAAATGCTACCGGGACACTCAGTGCCGGTGTTGCGTTGGATCAATTCGGATTGGAAGGCTACACCGCGGTTGCCAGTAGCGGTGAAAAATCGCGTCGTGTTGGTGTCGTTGATTACAATAATCTCAGTTATCTTTTTGACGGCAAGGCACAGGACTTTGCGCTGGAAGATGGCGTTCTGCTCTCTATGATCGAGAGTTTTCGTCCGACGCTGCCCGCAGAACGACAGGGCTCATCGGGCTATTATGTGCACTATATTCAGGTGCCACGGGGCGCCACCATATCCAGTCTTGCGGCAAGCATGCGCATACCCAATGCGGATGCTCAGCTGCGTCTGCTGAACGGACTTTACCCGCGGGGCGAACCGCGCATTGGAGATTGGGTCAAGGTTATTCAATAAGAGGAGTATCGTCGGGTTGCTGGACTAACACCCAAGGGGCTGCCACCACCGCCCACAGCTCTGTGTTGCTCTCGTACCAGATTAACGCCTGCTCGTCGCTGACGGCCGCCACATCACCGCTCTCTATCCAACCCTGAAAGCGAGTCGTATTGTCGAGACCCAGTTGCACCGCAACCTCCACCAGATTCAATCCGGACACCACCCTGATTACGCTACCGCCCGCATAATACGTCTGCAGCTCATGCCAGTGAATACGCGCAGTCTGTTGATGGTAGTCCTGACGCAGCCGTTGTTCTCGCTCGGTGACATCTTTATCCATAACGAGAATCTGCGACGAAGGGATTATTTCTCCCCCCATACCCAAAGGTCGGCATCTCGGTTACTTGGCAAGCCAGTAAGTATTAGTCACTTTAGCAACTCCTCCAGCTAACATCTCGTATTCATAACTACCGCGTATACCAGAATATTTTCCTGTCCCCCCGACAATCGCGCCTACATGACCGTGACCTTCTTTTAATGGAAGCCCATGATCCGTTTGTATCAGGTTCAATTTGTATATACTGCCGTCGGGATACACTGACTCCACCATGAAGGACCTGGTAGTACGCGTCAAAGTATCATTTAGGTGGACAAGCGTCGCCTGCCCAAAATATTCGCCTACCACAGGGCCACCAATGGACGACCTAAGCGAACCTTCGCTAGTATACATATCTCCAATAGAGGGCCCCGCGGGCATCACATCCAAAACTTGGGGCACAGCGGCGTCTGGGTACTCCACCGACTGCAACTGTTCGGCAAAGGCAGCCATGTTCAACCCAATAAAAAGGGCTATATAAGTAATAGCTTTTTTCATGCCGCGCTCCAGGTTGACTATTGATGCGATCGATATCATGGACACGTAGAAGAAAAAAGTCACGTTCTAATAATAAGAACCCCTTCCCAGCACCCCAGAAATGAGTACGGTAGCCCCCCTCAGGACACCGCAGCGAATGGGGGGGAACAGATGACCAAAGGTGGAAATACCGACCGAAGATATGAGAAAAGTTGTTTAAGACCCGCTGGCGTCATATTCATTGGTTACTTTATCCGGTGGGCGTTAATAACTCCCGCTCACTCGTGCCGCCCTGATTCGTATCAGCATCCGCATTGGGGTCAAGAAACACGCTTTCATCAAATTGCTTTTCACTGTGAGCGACTACCAGCGAGACCACTGAATCACCCGTCACATTCACCGCGGTTCGCACCATATCCAAAAGCCGATCGACGCCAATAATCAGTGCAATGCCCTCTACTGGCAGCCCCACCTGTCCCAGCACCATCGCGAGCGTAATCAAGCCCACCCCAGGCACAGCTGCGGTGCCGATTGAGGCCAGCGTCGCCGTGATAATGACCGTAAGGAAAGCCATCATGGATAGGTCTACACCGTAGACTTGGGCGATAAAGACGGTGGCCACGCCCTGCATAATGGCAGTGCCGTCCATGTTAATAGTCGCGCCAAGAGGAACTGTAAATCCAGCGACGGAGTTGTGCACACCCATCCTGCGCTCCACGGTGCGCAACGTAACCGGCAGGGTAGCGCCGGACGAAGCGGTACTAAACGCAAAAGCCCACACGGGCCGCATTTTAGTAAAGAGTATGCGCGGAGACAGCCCCGTCAGTCCCTTTAGCAGCAAACTGTAGGTCACAAAAGCATGAAACAGTAATACGCCAAGAACGGTAAAGAAGTAGCCGGCCAGATGCAGAATAACGCCGACACCCATCTCTGCAAATAATTTCGCCAGCAGAGCGAAGACGCCATAAGGCGCGAGGGTCATCAATATACCGACCATCGTCATGACGACGCCTTCCATATCCCGGAAAAAACTAGCGATGCGCCGCCCCGGCTCGCCCGCACGGGAAATTGCGAAACCGAATAACAGTGCAAAGACAATAATTTGCAGCATTTTCCCCTCAGCCATCGCCTGCACCGGATTAGTAGGAAAAATATTCACTAGCACATCAACCAAAGGCGGCGGCACTGAAGGTTTATAATTGGCCACCCCTTCCATCACCACTCCATCGCCAGGGCCGACAAAGACTGCAAATGATAACGCTACGGTGATCGCTACCGCAGTAGTCAACAGGTAAAAAATGACGGTTTTACCGGCGATAGGACCCATACGTGAACTGTTTGCCAGAGAACTGGAACCGCAGATTAGCGACACTAGCACCAGTGGCACCACCAATAACTTGAGCGAGGCCACGAAAATTCGGCCTACCGCATCTAATAGCCCCGAAACAATATACGTATCCAATGCAGACCGCACAGACTCCGGCAAGGCCGTGCTATGCAATGCGACATTGAACAGACACCCCAGCACGATACCCGCCACCATAGCGATCAAAATACGATTAGTAAGGCTCATTCGGGGCACGGTCCGGTCTCATAACCCGACACCGCCTCGCTAGAGCAGGCGGTGCAAGGTGAAGAGAATTCCTTGCGCCCACCCTCCACCAGCACGGCGCACGTCGGCGCATACTGCATAGTGCACACCAACGGCCGAGGGTCGGCACAAGGATTAGCAGGCTCAGGCGTGCTCACACAAGCAGACAGCATTGTGATGAGGGCGACACAAACAAAAACACTTCGCATTATTTCCTCCAGAGCGGGTGCGATTCAATCAGCTCGGTGAAGCGTAACATTGTGATACCGACTGCGCACGCCCAACCTGCGTGCCAAGTCCTAACGCGAACCCAGTTTCATCATCTGACGCGCGACCTCAATGGAATCCTCGTAACTTTTCACCCCAATATACTCATTGGTTCCATGGATAGACTTGGCCTGGCGGGTCTCAATCATCATCCCTTGAAATCGGTACTGATTGTCTGTCAGCTCGATATAGTGGCGTGTGTCGGTCGTTGCGAACATCAAAGATGGCACCACCAAAGCGCGGGGGTAAACCGCTAATACCGCTTCTTCGATCACGGCATAACCGCTACCCTCGTGATCCGATATACTCGACACATGATCCCATTTATCGTGACTAATCTCGATCTCAGGGTCGTCCACCACGTCGGTGATATAACTCACCACCATCTCGGGTGTGTCTCCGGGCAGGAGACGGAAGTTGACCTTGGCCTCGGCACGCTGGGGCACCACATTTTCTTTCAACCCCGCATTAAACATCGTTAGTGCTGTGGTCGTGCGCACAAAGGAGTTCATCAGCGGGTCCTGGCTCAACCTGTCAGTGACCAATGCCTGCGTTAACCAGAGGTTGCCCAGTATCAATCGCTCCGGTTGTTCCAAGTGAGGTGCCATCGACTCCAGCATCACCTTCACCGGCACCACCAGCCGTGTCGGAAAGGGATTGTTCTCAATGCGCTCTAATGC
Source organism: Halioglobus sp. Uisw_031 (assembly GCF_047729875.1). Taxonomy (NCBI): domain Bacteria; kingdom Pseudomonadati; phylum Pseudomonadota; class Gammaproteobacteria; order Cellvibrionales; family Halieaceae; genus Halioglobus; species Halioglobus sp. Uisw_031. The sequence continues at coordinate 3,198,035 of NZ_CP159826.1, forward strand.
CGCCGACAAGCGCCCAATAGTACTGACTCTCGGCGGAATGGAGGAGTGCCCTCCCGGCCCAGTCGCCACCAGGGTCAGCGTGAGATAACCTTTTTCAGCAACATTGATAATCGCCAATTGCTGATCCGGAATCATAGGATTATCGGACACGAGCATGCCCCCTTCGTCGACCATCCACGCAAAATGCAGCCCTTGCTCGCGCATGCGCTCCGCTATCTTTCCAGCGCCCTGCTTGCCACTGATTTCCTCGTCATGACCAAACGCAAAAACCAACTGACGTGACGGCGCAAAACCTTCTGCCAGCAACGATTCAGCCGCTTCAAGAATGCTTAACAGTCCCTGCTTGTCATCCAGTGAGCCTCGACCATAGATTCGTCCATCTGCTATCACGCCGTCAAAAGGTGGATACTCCCAATCGCTTTCAGTACCTGATTCAATCGGCACCACATCCATATGCGCTGTGAACAAAATGGGAGCGAGGCTGCTATCGCTGCCCGGCCAACTAATGAGCAGGCTATACTGATTGATGACTTCTATCTCTAGCTGAGCAAACACCCTCGGGTAGGCCGCCCTCAAAAAGGCGTGAAAGCGCTCAAACTCATTGAGGTCAATTTGGCTGTGATCCTGATAACTCACCGTCTGGAATTGAATGGCCTCACCGAGGCGCTCAGCAGGCGTCACACCGGCATACGTCATGGAGGTGCTGAGCAGCAGCCCTGCTAGTAAAACGTCCAAAAAACGTGGCATATTCAATCTCCAAAGAATGCGCTCTCAGGGCTTAACGACATGTCTCACGAACAGGCCTTACTCTAACACTGGGTAGCGTCCATTTTAGGCGATTTCAGAGAAATGCGCCCTGATTGCTGGTGTTTTTTTAACAGAACTGCAGCCCACACTACTATTAACGTCTTTAGCAGCTATACTTTAGAAAAACTGCTGTTCACAGTGATGGAGCCACGTATGCTGCAATCAGTCAATCTTCGTGATTACATGTTGCCTAATCCTGCCAAGGTGCATCCTGAAGACAACATTATGGATGCGATGAAGGTTATCACCGACAGCAGGATTTCTGGCGTATGCGTGGTGGATGACGATGCGAACCTGGTTGGCATTCTATCGGAGATGGATTGTTTACGCGCTATATTGGGGGCAGTTTATAACAACAGCAACACGGGCGTTGTTCGTGAGTATATGGCCAAGGATAACCTCGTGGTGGCGCACCCTAATGAAGATATTGTCGATGTTGCCCAGGATATGCTGAAGAAAAATAAGCGCCGCAGGCCAGTGGTCGAAAATGGCAAATTGATTGGTCAGATAACCTGCCGTCAATTGCTCATTGCCGTGGTCAAATTTAAACAATAAATGTCGTTCTACAGCCTATAGTTTAAGGCTCTCCCCAACCGTAATGGTCCGCCTCCAACTGGATACTCGCTTCTTGCGGGTTAGCCACCCACTGACGCACCCAAGGGAGAATGTGCCCAAGCAGGCGTGGGTTACCGTAAAGTAACGGGACTGCAGCTACAGCAGTATCTCCCAATCCATTCAATCTGACTGTATGCTCGGCTCTGCGGGCAGTGGGCAGTATTTCGAGTTCACTCCATTGTATCGGTACCGCCAACGCCCGTTGCCAAGACATTTCGTTAGCCAGAGTGATGACCTCCTGCAAAAATTGCGCACAGATAAGACGTGATTTCGTCAGATTCTTTTCGTTTTTAAAATGCACCCTTATTCCCTGATAGGAGCACATCGGACCGCGTGCCGTGAACGTCCAGTCGGGTCTTACGTAAACACTCGAAGCGAATATCGGCGCAAGTTCTGTATTGTGCGGCGTAAACTGCTCACAGCGATAGCTGGTGCAGAAGTCCGTGAGAATTGCCTGCTCAAGAGAATTTTGCTGATTCATGCGAGGGTGGCTGAGTATAATCGCTCTATCCGCCACTGTTATCGCGAGCGATTTTTCCCCAACCCTCGTTAGACGCACGGGCAACCCCAACTCTATATCCTCCAGCAACAAAGGAATCTGGCCGGCATAATGATTGACGGCCAGAGACCACCCTCTAAGATTCGCCTGCGCGCTCGCAGACCTTACTTCTGCTCGGGCTAGTTGCATCTCCTCCAGATAGCCGTCGATTAGATGCGTTAACGCGATAGCGGCAAATTCGCCACGCATTTGAGGAGAAGCGTCTTGCAGGTATTGGGCGGTTCTGTGAAAACGGGACTGGCTGTCAGTACTTTCAGCAGCAGGCATTTTCGCCACTGCGGTAGGACTGATGGACATCGACCACAGAAATAGCCACAACGCACTGGCAACTAAAAGGCTCAGTCCTTTATTCATCAGCGCAGGACAAAGGGAGTTCATGCCCTAGTCTCCACGGTGGCTGTGGAAAATGAGAAATAGCGATTATTAGCGATCGCAGCCGATTAGTCACTTGGGACGCCCTATTCCTATGTTTGAACCGCGTAGGCTATTACACCCATATTAGCTTGCAGGATTAAAGCACCCGTGAACAGCCCATCTAATAAACTCTTTATAAACATGTGCTTAAAAAACATAGGCCCCGATAAGCGATGCTAGTGCGACTCTGCCCCATCGTCGATTTCGTCCCCATGTCCGCGCGCTCCGCTTCACTAAAGTGACAAATAATGCTACGTTATTTCATTATATGTGTCTAAAAGACAAGGGAAACTTATGACCCGAATGGTAACCAACCCTGCGGGCGAATCGGCCGTCGTTGATAGCCAGCACCTACTATCTCCGCAACAGGTGCATTTTTTTGAAACATTTGGTTTCCTTAAAATACCCGGACTCTTCCGCAGCGACATCGACGAAATCATTGGCGGCTTTGAAGATCTGTTTGGCGATCAGAACCAACCCGTATGGGAAACTCAGGAGGCCCTGCACGGCGATGCACGGCGGGTCATTATTCCTGGCTTCATTGAACAATCGCCACGCCTAGCCCCTCTTCAACACGATCCGCGAGTTTTAGGTATTGTCCAGAGTATCGTTGGGCCCGACTCCACGTGGGCAAGTAGCGACGGCAATCTCTTTTATTGTGAGAGCTACTGGCATTCGGATGACTACGCGGCCCCTCTTCACCACTATCATGTGAAGCTATCATTCTATCTTGACGACCTCACCGGACACAATGGCGCTATCCGCATCATCCCAGGCAGTCACTTTCACAACCAAACATTCGCCAAAACCTTGCGAAAGGATTTCAAGGATTCGGCAAAGGTCAGCGAGTTATACGGCATTTCGGGTGGAGAAATTCCATCCATTACTATCGAAAGCACCCCGGGGGACCTCATTATTTGGAACTTCCGCACGATACACGGTAGCTACAATGGAGGCGAGAGACGGAGGCTGTTCTCAATGAACTTTGGTGAAGAAACTGCGGGCAGCCACGACGAGCGCCAGAGACCCAATAAGCCCATCCCGGCAGCGGATGGACCCAACAACGTAACCTGACGCATGGCAGCCATCTAGCGCCATGAAAGCATCCCCATTTATGACCCTGCAACTTCTCAGCCTCTACCAGCTGAAGAAGGCCGTACTGTATCCGCGCAAGCTGTATATGCGTCACAAGGAGAAACTCGAACCTGGGTTTATGCGCAGTGCCATGGAGCTTCACTACTATCGCCCTGCATTCTACAAGTGGCTTGGTGCAATAAATGCCAATCGGCTTCTACTGCACGAAGCTGATATCAATACACACAGCATCGTTCTTGACGCAGGCGCCTATACCGGAGACTGGGCACAAGAAATACTGGACAGGTACAGTCCAACACTCTACGCATTCGAGCCCGACCCAAGAAACTATAAACAGCTGGAAAAAAAAGCGGAGACGGCTCCAGGTCTCATCAGCTATAGCTTTGGACTCGGTGCGAAGAATGAAACAGCACGTATGGCCCTTGAATACCTAGGGTCATCTGTATTTTCTGATACCAGCGGAAAAAAAGGCGTGCCATGGGCCGAAGTTGAAATTAAAGATATATCCACCGTCTGGAAGTCACTAGCGCTGGATAGAGTCGATTTTATGAAGATCAATATTGAAGGAGCCGAGTTTCCCCTGCTGGAACGGATGATAGAGTGCAACCTATTGAGGAAAGTAGATTGTTTCCTGATTCAGTTTCACGAATGGCATCCCGGCGCCTATAAACGACGCAGAAAAATCAGAAAAGCACTGAGCGAATCACACCGTCTGGTTTGGGATTATCATTTTATCTGGGAGAAATGGGTGTTGAAATAGCGTTTTCTTCAACCCTTGAACGGCCTTTAAATTCGAACCCATTTCTCCCAGATAAAATGATAGTCCCACTCTAACCGATGGGTCTTCGACAACTCTGCCTGGATACGCCGACGCTTTCTATACGCACCAGGGTGCCATTCGTGAAACTGAATCAGAAAGCAGTCCACCTCTTTTAGTAGATCTGTCTTAATCATCTTATCCAAAAGAGGAAACTCGGCTCCTTCAATATTAATCTTTATAAGATCAACGCGACCAAGATTTAGCTCTTTCCAAACTCTATCAATTGCAGCAATCTCAACCTTTATACGCTGAAGATCGGAATGATCAGTCCGCTCATCACACATCGACGAGCCAAGCCCATTCAGCGTGAAATCGACGGTTAGGTCTTCGTCGCCTAGGCCATAGGGCATAGGGTGGAGCTTGGGATTGCTGGCGGCTTTCTCCTGTAGTGCCGCCAACGAGTTTGGATTCGGCTCAAATGCATAAATGATTGGATCATAACGATCTACCATGTGCTGCGCCCAACCCCCTGTAAATGCCCCGACGTCAAACACTACACTATCGGAATTAATATCGACGTCATGAAGGACATGCGTATTGACGTATGTCGCACCTACGAAGTCAAAAAATGATGGCCGGTAGTAATGAAGCTCCATCATTGCTTTCATAGGCCCGCTGGTTTTTCTGTATTTCCAGCGCATAAGCAAGGTGCGAGGCCAAAGGAGCGTTTTTTTTATTTCGTAAGCGCTGGGGAAAATACTTTTCATATTATTTTCGGAAATTACGACGAACATTATTGTCGTCTTCGACTGCAATGGTAGTCTATCAATTTTACCGTGTCGACCAGAGAGCAATAATGTCGTCAGTTCCACCGACGATTCTTGTTAATGACGTCTCGTAAACAGTACATCCCTTATAATGCTATTATTTTGATGGAGGGATAGCCTCAAAAACCTTGTTGCTGAGTGTACCCGCTCTAATGGCCCCCGTGCAGAATACGTAGAGTGCTTGCAGAGTCGTTGGCCGCCCGCTTTCACCCCGTTTTTTTGTGTGGTTACTATGCCCATGAGAACTAGACTGCAGCCTCGAGTGACCGCTTTGCCGCGATCATCCTCCTCCTATTTCGAAAACAATGCATTATTAAGCTGAAATTAACGCATTTATTGGCGCTGTTCTTGACAGGCTAGCGCTTTAAGTGCAATCATTTTTGGAATAAATAGGGAATTAAAGAAATCATGTTTCTTACCATCGACATCGAGATCACCAATCGATGTAATGCAACGTGCCATTTTTGCCCGAGGGATGCTACTCCTCATCAGGGTATCATGGACGTTGACACGTTCGACAGAGCACTGGCTCGCGCAGTCGAGTACCGTACAGTAGTGAACGATGTGTCAGGGCTGGAGCTAACCGTCAGTCTTTGTGGACTGGGTGAGCCGCTTCTCAATAAAAATACGGTATCTTTCGTTGAGAAGGTCAAGCGTGCCGGTTTTAAATGTTCCATGTCATCAAACGGCGCACTACTTACAGAAGACAAAGCACACGAACTCCTTGATGCCGGCTTGGATGAGATTTACCTCAACATTTCCGATGTCCACGAGGAATATGAGCGTATCTATAGCCTCCCTTTTGATAAAACGTGTGCAAATATCACCCGTTTTGCGGAATTGGCGCAGGGCAAATGCACTCCCGTAATCATTCTCGTTGATCACCGTGAGGACAGAGATCACATTAAGGCTATGGAGGCCTTCTGGCGGGAACGTGGTCTAAAGAATTTTCACGACTACAATGTTATCAATCGTGGGGGGGCTCTTTTTGTCGAGCACATGCAATTTGAACAGTATACCGAAATGGTTCAGGCTCGCCACGAATTAACCGTAGGTGGTACTCAGCCACTGTGCGGAGCGCCATGGGGCTTCTTGTTTATTGGATATGATGGCAACTACTACTTATGTTGTTCCGACTGGCGCAAGCAGGCCAGCCTTGGTTCTGTCTTCGATTACAGTTTCCTGCAGGTTACCCGGAAAAAATTGGCCATGGTCGTAAGCCGCGAACCGGTCTGTAAAACCTGCAACCATGACCCCATCAATATGCTCACTGAAGAGCTACGGGCACTCAACCGTGGCGAAGTCTCAGCAGAAGAAGTCGATATACTAAGGCAGTCACTTCGCGCAGGCAGTCAGGAGATCGACGATGCCCTTGATGAATTGCTCAAGTACGGCGATCGCCATCCGGACGGCATCCTGCCAGCCAATATTATTCCGCTGGTCACTACGCACTAAGAATTTCAGCCGTATGTATTGCGCTCGCGTTCTATCGCCATCGCGCTGCGGCCTTCACCTAATTCCATATGGAGACGGATGCATGGAAGATAGTCGTCAAGTTGAGAATTTAATTTACAGCTATGCTGAACGAATTGACAATGGCGACCTGGAAGGTGTAGCCGCGCTTTTTCATGCTGCCGAAATTTTTTCAGCAGCGCATGATGTTCGGCGAACAGGTTTCGACGAAGTATTAGAGATGTATCAAACTTCGACCCGCCTGTATGAGTCCACGGCCACACCACAAACTAAACACCTGACGACCAACGTCATTATTGAGATTGATGAGGGCGGCATGGAAGCCAGCGCACGCTCTTATTATACGGTGATCCAGGCAACTGACTCCCTCCCTTTGCAGCCAATTATCAGTGGAAGGTACAAAGACCGTTTTCGCAAGACCGAAAACCAATGGCAATTTTCAAGCCGAGAAATGATCGTTGATTTAGTCGGCGATTTGTCTGCCCACCTACTCTATGATGCCAGCGGCATTGCGTAACTCTCCACTCGTTTCTTTTCACTCATTGAGTGAAGCATTAGTGCTGATCGCGACTCGAGAGAGCGGATGTTGAATTCTAATCAGCGGCTAGAGCAAACATAATTTCCGACATATGATGACCCTTCCTCAGAAAGATAAATTCTTGTTTATTCACGTGATGAAAGCCGGTGGGACTTCATTTTCTGAGGTTCTTAGCGCCAACTTCACTACCGAGCAACGCTATCCAGAAGCCTACATCAATGCTGATACAGAATTTTTCGATCGAATCGATGCTTATCTGCATGTTCCAAGATTTGTTGCTGACGTCAATGCACTGAAAGACCAACTACGAATAGTGCTTGGCCATGTTCCCTATGCGGTGCGATCATTGCTCGAGAGCGACTATATAACCCTAACTCTGCTGCGCGATCCCATCGAACGCACCATATCCTATCTCAAGCATTGTCGCCGATACCACATAGAACATATGGAGCAACCTTTAGAAAAAATTTATGAAGATCCATGGTTCCATGGTTCCTTCATCGGCAACTATCAGACCAAGATTTTCTCCATGTCTGCCCGAGAAGCTATGGCTGAAGAACGTTTCTTACCTTCCTCAACAGCGTTGCCGAAGAGGCAGGATTTGGGCGATGCACAAAGCTTCTCTTCAGAGATTAAAATGCTTCAAAAGACTGCGCCCGGTCGATTTTCTCTTGAGTGGGTCGCCGCAAGCACAGGCGTAATCAATGTTGACGAGAGCAGGCTAGCTATCGCAAAGAAGAATCTTTCCGCGATAGAATTGGTAGGGGTCACCGCACACTACAATCGATTTCTCTCGAAACTAGTAGAGCGATATGGCTGGAAGATCACATCTGAGCCGCATCGGCATGTCGGAGAAGACGAAGTCATTTCAACCGCGTTTCGAAACCGTATTGCTGACGACAACACTTTTGATATGCAACTGTACGAGTATGCTAGATCGCTTTCGATCTGAGCCTGGAAAAATACCACCGTAAATTGGGCTTAAAAGAATGATCAGATAAGTCGGTCTTATTCTTTGCAGTAAACCGAAGATATTTTTTTGACGTTTCAACCTCTCTGTGAGGAAATAGAATTGCTCACTTGACCACCAATAATTCAACTTTTTATCTGGAGTATAAACAATGAAGAGTCTGTGGAACGACGAGGCCGCGGCGGCCTTTAGTGATGATGACCTTGGCATGCGCGTATACTCTTCAAGGCTATTAGGCTCAGATGAAAATCTCGTCATGCACGGAGGAGGAAACACTTCAGTCAAGGCCACCACAAACGACTTTTTCGGTAGAACACTTAAGGTGTTGTATGTAAAGGGTAGCGGTTGGGACTTGGAAACCATCGAAAAGCCTGGATTTCCGGCGATCAAACTGCAGGAAACACAGATGCTCGCGGAGCTTGAGACACTCTCCGACACGGACATGACTCAACAATTACGTGCTCTAATGCTTGATCCATCAGCCCCCTCCCCCTCTGTTGAAGCGATACTACACGCCATTTTACCCTCGAAGTTCATTGACCACACCCACACCGATGCCATTATCACCCTGAGCAATAACCCACAGGGAAAACGTATACTCGAAGCGGTTTTTCCTGACTGCCTGATACTGCCCTATGTGATGCCGGGGTTCATTCTTTCAAGACAAGTTAACGAAGCGATTAAGCAAAACGATCCAAACCATTACAAAGGCGTCATCCTTATGCATCACGGGGTATTCACCTACAGTGATGAAGCCAAAATCGCCTATGAAAATATGATTGAGCTGGTATCCCGAGCGGAGGCCTACATTACTGAAAACGGGACCACCCGCATTGCGACAGCAGAACATGAAGTTGATTTACTAGACCTCGCGCGTATTCGCAATGCCGTGTCACTCGCCCGCGGTGAAGCGCAACTAGGGATTCTCGATCAATCACCTGATGCACAGGGATATTCCGCATTGGACACTGTCGCCGAGATTTCTTCTAGAGGGCCAATAACGCCTGACCACGTCATTCGCACCAAGAGAATTCCGGTAGTCATCGGTGCCAAACCCGCTGAGGGCATTCCGGAGATTCATCAGTACGTTACTGACTACAAGAAATACTTCGAAGAAAACCGTACTCCGCAACTGCAGATACTTGATCCGGCTCCCCGCGTGGGTATTTGGCGCAACGCAGGATCCATAGCGTTCGGCAGCAGCGTCAAAGAGTGCAATATCATTTCTGATATCGCCAGGCATACTCGACAAGCTGTGCAGATTGGGGAGTCGGTAGGAGGCTGGCAGGCGCTCTCGGAAAAAGATATTTTTGAACTAGAGTACTGGGTTCTTGAACAAGCAAAACTGGGAAAGGGCAGTGCGTCTAAAAAGCACCACCAAGGTAAAGTAGCGATTGTTACTGGTGCATACAGTGGAATAGGCAAAGCGACCTGCGAAGCACTTGCTGCTGAAGGGGCTGTCGTAGTCGGGCTCGACATCAACTCAGAGGTGGTTAGCCAATTGGGCCGCGACGGCATGAGGGGACTAGAATGTGACTTAACCGACAGCAAGGCCATTACATCCGCTGTAGACCATGTCATCTCACTTTACGGCGGCTTGGATATTGTCGTCTGCAATGCAGGTATTTTTAAGGCGGGTGAGCGAATCGAAGAGCACACAGAGCTCACATGGGATCAAACCTTGGACATTAACCTCACCGCCACACAACGGTTTATGACCGCGACGATTCCCTATTTAAAATTAGGCATAGACCCTTCCATTCTAATTGTAGGCTCCCGCAACTACGCAGCACCAGGGCCTGGAGCCGCAGCATACTCAGTTAGCAAGGCAGGTATTACGCAGCTAGCGCGTGTCGCTGCGCTGGAGCTCGCTGCTGATGGCATCAGGGTTAACATTGTCCACCCAGATGCTGTTTTCGATACCGCATTGTGGACGGATGAGACACTGGCCAGCTCTGCCGCCCGTTACGACATGAGCGTTGAGGAATACAAAACTAAAAACTTGCTTGGTAAAACAATCAGTGCCGCTAATGTCGGACGCCTACTCTCTACAGTGGCAAGCGATATTTTTACAGCGACGACGGGCGCGCAAATACCTATCGATGGAGGCAGTGACAGGGTGATCTAAGCCTGTTATAGCGCACTGTTTAACAATTATGCCGCCGTAACCCTCCCCCGATTCGGCGAAGCTCCTCATCCTGTTTCATCGCCCATAAAAAAATCCCGCAGCACGGACGCAGCGGGATTTAAAATTAAAGCCTGGCAATGACCTACTCTCACATGGGGAAACCCCACACTACCATCGGCGATACATCGTTTCACTTCTGAGTTCGGGATGGGATCAGGTGGTTCCAATGCTCTATGGTCGCCAGGCAAACTGGCTTAAGTGTCCTTTGGGTCTCACCTGATTACTCAGCGCCACGGTTCACTCAAATAGGGGGGTAAATTAAGCTGTCTGTTCTTGTCTTAACACTGGACTCAATCACAACATCCGCTGTCTTCTCATCTGTATCACTACAAATAACTTGGATTATATGGTCAAGCCTCACGGGCAATTAGTACTGGTTAGCTCAACGCCTCACAGCGCTTACACACCCAGCCTATCAACGTAGTAGTCTTCTACGGCCCTTCAGGGGAATTAAATTCCCAGGGAGAACTAGTCTTGGGAGGGGCTTCCCGCTTAGATGCTTTCAGCGGTTATCCTGTCCGAACGTAGCTACCGGGCAATGCCACTGGCGTGACAACCCGAACACCAGGGGTTCGTCCACTCCGGTCCTCTCGTACTAGGAGCAGCTTCCCTCAATTCTCCAACGCCCACGGCAGATAGGGACCGAACTGTCTCACGACGTTCTAAACCCAGCTCGCGTACCACTTTAAATGGCGAACAGCCATACCCTTGGGACCGGCTTCAGCCCCAGGATGTGATGAGCCGACATCGAGGTGCCAAACACCGCCGTCGATGTGAACTCTTGGGCGGTATCAGCCTGTTATCCCCGGAGTACCTTTTATCCGTTGAGCGATGGCCCTTCCATTCAGAACCACCGGATCACTATGACCTACTTTCGTACCTGCTCGTCTTGTCAGACTCGCAGTCAAGCACGCTTATGCCATTACACTAACCGCATGATTTCCGACCATGCTTAGCGCACCTTCGTGCTCCTCCGTTACTCTTTGGGAGGAGACCGCCCCAGTCAAACTACCCACCACACACTGTCCCCAATCCAGATAATGGACCTAGGTTAGAACCCCAACGTTACCAGGCTGGTATTTCAAGGTTGGCTCCACAACAGCTAGCGCCATCGCTTCAAAGCCTCCCAGCTATCCTACACAAGTAAAGTCAGAGTCCAGTGTGAAGCTATAGTAAAGGTTCACGGGGTCTTTCCGTCTAGCCGCGGGTATACGGCATCTTAACCGCAATTTCAATTTCACTGAGTCTCGGGTGGAGACAGTGTGGCCATCGTTACGCCATTCGTGCAGGTCGGAACTTACCCGACAAGGAATTTCGCTACCTTAGGACCGTTATAGTTACGGCCGCCGTTTACCGGGGCTTCGATCAAGAGCTTCTCCGAAGATAACCCCATCAATTAACCTTCCGGCACCGGGCAGGCGTCACACCCTATACGTCCACTTACGTGTTTGCAGAGTGCTATGTTTTTAATAAACAGTCGCAGCCACCTGGTCACTTCGACCAGCCTCAGCTTAGGGAGCAAGTCCCATCACCAAAGCCGGCGTACCTTCTCCCGAAGTTACGGTACCATTTTGCCTAGTTCCTTCACCCGAGTTCTCTCAAGCGCCTTGGTATTCTCTACCTGATCACCTGTGTCGGTTTACAGTACGGTTCCTTATTACCTGAAGCTTAGAAGCTTTTCTTGGAAGCATGGCATCAACCACTTCATTCTGACTTTCGCCAGAACTCGTCATCAGTTCTCAGTCTCCTCACTAAAGAGAGTATCCCGGATTTACCTAAGATACTGACCTACAACCTTAAACAGGGACAACCAACGCCCTGATGGTCTAGCCTACTCCGTCCCTCCATCGCAATAATAAGAAGTGCGGGAATGTTAACCCGCTTCCCATCGACTACGCATTTCTGCCTCGCCTTAGGGGCCGACTCACCCTGTCCCGATTAGCGTTGGACAGGAAACCTTGATCTTCCGGCGAGGGGGTTTTTCACCCCCTTTATCGTTACTCATGTCAGCATTCGCACTTCTGATACCTCCAGCAAACCTCCCGGTTCACCTTCAACGGCTTACAGAACGCTCCTCTACCATGCGTGCAAGCACGCATCCGCAGCTTCGGTTACCAATTTAGCCCCGTTATATCTTCCGCGCAGGCCGACTCGACTAGTGAGCTATTACGCTTTCTTTAAAGGATGGCTGCTTCTAAGCCAACCTCCTAGCTGTCTAAGCCTTCCCACATCGTTTCCCACTTAACTGGTATTAGGGACCTTAGCTGGCGGTCTGGGTTGTTTCCCTTTTGACAACGGACGTTAGCACCCGCAGTCTGTCTGCCGTGATTGTACTCCTGGGTATTCGGAGTTTGCATCGGGTTGGTAAGTCGGGATGACCCCCTAGCCGAAACAGTGCTCTACCCCCCAGGGTAAGACACGACGCTCTACCTAAATAGATTTCGAGGAGAACCAGCTATCTCCGGGCTTGATTAGCCTTTCACTCCGAGCCACAGGTCATCTCCGCATTTTTCAACATACGTGAGTTCGGTCCTCCAGTTGATGTTACTCAACCTTCAACCTGCCCATGGCTAGATCGCCCGGTTTCGGGTCTATTGCCTGCAACTATGACGCCCTATTAAGACTCGGTTTCCCTACGCCTCCCCTAAACGGTTAAGCTTGCTACAGACAATAAGTCGCTGACCCATTATACAAAAGGTACGCAGTCACAGAACAAGTCTGCTCCCACTGCTTGTACGTATACGGTTTCAGGTTCTATTTCACTCCCCTCTCCGGGGTTCTTTTCGCCTTTCCCTCACGGTACTGGTTCACTATCGGTCAGTCAGTAGTATTTAGCCTTGGAGGATGGTCCCCCCATGTTCAGTCAAGATAACTCGTGTCCCGACCTACTTGTCGCAAGCTTAGTATCACAATCAGGTTTTCGTGTACGGGGCTATCACCCTCTATCGCCGGACTTTCCAGACCGTTCCACTAACCCAACTGCTATCACTTGCAGGCTACTCCCCGGTCGCTCGCCGCTACTGGGGGAATCTCAATTGATTTCTTTTCCTAAGGGTACTTAGATGTTTCAGTTCCCCTCGTTCGCTCCTTACACCTATGTATTCAGTGCAAGGTACCTGGCTTACACCAGGTGGGTTTCCCCATTCGGACATCTCCGGATCAAAGTCTGTTTGCCGACTCCCCGAAGCTTTTCGCAGGCTACAACGTCCTTCATCGCCTCTGACTGCCAAGGCATCCACCGTATACGCTTAGTCACTTGACCATATAACCGAAGTTATCTGTTTCTCTCAAACTACAAGAGATCATGCCTTTCAAACAACAAAAGACATCCCAAGAAAACAGTTCCCCGACCCCCTTAACACAGGCCAGGTACTAGTAGATGTACACCGATCAAAGTGCACACCCGCCGGATGTTTGTGACGCTTAAGTCACAATGTTTATTACAACTCGTTGTGACAACAGGGAATTGAAACCCGTCATCACAGAACAATTTATCAATGAACCGCATAACTCACCAAAGTGCTTTATGTCAGCTCAAAGATTCAGCTTAATCTACCTTGTTAAAGAACGTTCCGGCTGTAAAAACCAGAAAGAAGCCTGCTCATAAAAACAGACTTCTTTCTGATCTCGTTGATGCAATATATCCACTTTGGATAAGATGGTGGAGCTAAGCGGGATCGAACCGCTGACCTCCTGCGTGCAAGGCAGGCGCTCTCCCAGCTGAGCTATAGCCCCGGAGTCCTTCCAGCAATCTCAAAGTCTACCAAGTAAACCAAACCGTGTTTGGTAGGCCTGGGCAGATTTGAACTGCCGACCTCACCCTTATCAGGGGTGCGCTCTAACCAACTGAGCTACAGGCCTGCAAAAAAATAACGCTCGCAGACGAGCTGGCGATACCGTCGCATCAACCGAATTAGATGAAGACAAATGTGTGAGCACTCATTAGGTAGCGCCAACATCGTTTAAGGAGGTGATCCAGCCCCAGGTTCCCCTAGGGCTACCTTGTTACGACTTCACCCCAGTCATGAATCACAAAGTGGTGAGCGACCTCCCGAAGGTTAGTCTACCCACTTCTTTTGCAACCCACTCCCATGGTGTGACGGGCGGTGTGTACAAGGCCCGGGAACGTATTCACCGTGACATTCTGATTCACGATTACTAGCGATTCCGACTTCATGGAGTCGAGTTGCAGACTCCAATCCGGACTACGAAACGTTTTGTGGGATTCGCTCCAGCTCGCGCCTTTGCAGCCCTCTGTGCGTTCCATTGTAGCACGTGTGTAGCCCAGGTCGTAAGGGCCATGATGACTTGACGTCGTCCCCACCTTCCTCCGGTTTGTCACCGGCAGTCTCCTTAGAGTTCCCACCATTATGTGCTGGCAACTAAGGACAAGGGTTGCGCTCGTTACGGGACTTAACCCAACATCTCACGACACGAGCTGACGACAGCCATGCAGCACCTGTCACTGCGTTCCCGAAGGCACTAATCTATCTCTAGAAAATTCGCAGGATGTCAAGACCTGGTAAGGTTCTTCGCGTTGCATCGAATTAAACCACATGCTCCACCGCTTGTGCGGGCCCCCGTCAATTCATTTGAGTTTTAACCTTGCGGCCGTACTCCCCAGGCGGTCTACTTATTGCGTTAGCTGCGCCACTAAGAAATCAAGTCTCCCAACGGCTAGTAGACATCGTTTACGGCGTGGACTACCAGGGTATCTAATCCTGTTTGATCCCCACGCTTTCGCACCTCAGCGTCAGTATCGAGCCAGGAGGCCGCCTTCGCCACTGGTATTCCTCCATATATCTACGCATTTCACCGCTACACATGGAATTCTACCTCCCTCTCTCGTACTCTAGTCGGCCAGTATCAACTGCAGTTCCCAGGTTGAGCCCGGGGCTTTCACAGCTGACTTAACAAACCGCCTACGCGCGCTTTACGCCCAGTAATTCCGATTAACGCTCGCACCCTCCGTATTACCGCGGCTGCTGGCACGGAGTTAGCCGGTGCTTCTTCTAAAGGTAATGTCAGAGCTTGGCGCTATTAACGACAAACTTTTCTTCCCAATTGAAAGTGCTTTACAACCCTAAGGCCTTCTTCACACACGCGGCATGGCTGCGTCAGGCTTTCGCCCATTGCGCAATATTCCCCACTGCTGCCTCCCGTAGGAGTCTGGACCGTGTCTCAGTTCCAGTGTGGCTGATCATCCTCTCAGACCAGCTAAGGATCGTCGCCTTGGTGGGCCTTTACCCCACCAACTAGCTAATCCTACGCAGGCTCATCCGATAGCGCGAGGCCCGAAGGTCCCCCGCTTTCCCCCTTAGGGCGTATGCGGTATTAGCTTGAGTTTCCCCAAGTTGTCCCCCACTACCAGGTAGATTCCTACGCGTTACTCACCCGTCCGCCGCTTTACTCAGCCCGAAGGCTTTTCGCGCTCGACTTGCATGTGTTAGGCCTGCCGCCAGCGTTCAATCTGAGCCATGATCAAACTCTTCAGTTTAATCTTTAACCTCTGCCATCTTACCCTGTTACAGGCTCAAGACAAGAGGGAAGGATTACGCGAGTACCTCGCTTCACCCTTCAAATCATCAGCTCAGATACAATTCGAAAATCAAAAATTACTATGAATTAATGAGTCACTTGTTGCATCTGAATAGTTGTGACAACTATCCCAACAAGTGCCCACACATCTGTCTTCATCTTCTTGTTAAACAACATCTGCTGCCGCTAAGGGCGCAGATAACCGGTGAGGACCTGCCTCATCGGGGAGGCGCATTATACCCAGCAACGTCACGCAGGCAACCCTATATTTGCAAATACACCAACTTTCTTTTAAAAATGCCAAGAGCTGCAACTCGCACTTGCACTTTTGCGAGTTCGGACACTTCTTGCCGACGACAATAAAGCCTAGAAATATTGCTATTTAATCGGGCAAAAACGATAAACATCGGGTTCGAGATAAACAAAAAAGAGACAAGGGGTTTCCTGCAAGGTGGTCAAAATATAGACACACACAAGCGCGATAAGTTAGTCCGCTGACCCTAAGTCACTTCAAACAGGTGATATTTTTTCTTTCCCAGCTTGACTAGATAGAAGCGACCGAACACAGCGTGCACCGACAGGAAACAATCGGACACCTTACCGTTGTCCTCCAGACCCAGAATGCGGTCATTAACGGTTACGGCTTTTCGGCCGAGGGCGTCTTTGACCTGCTTACCAGAGGTCACCATCTCGGCATCAGCGAGTAACTGGGTAAGCGTGTCAGGAAAGTCAGCGCGCGCGATAGTACTCGCGGGAAGTCCATCCTGGCGCAGCTGCAAAACATCACCTTCTGTCAGCGCGCCTATAGTCCCACTAAACAGAGACTCGGTAATTCGCTTGGCCGCATCGAGGCCGTCCTGCCCATGTACCAGCCTTGTAACTTCACTTGCCAGCAGTGCCTGCGCTTCAGGGCGGCCATCGCGCTCAGCATCAGAACGCTCAATGGCGTTAATGTCCTCAACATCAACAAAGGTAAAGTATTTCAGGAATTTGTAGGCATCCGCATCAGATGCAGACAACCAAAACTGGTAAAACGCATAAGGGGATGTGCGCTGCGCGTCAAGCCAGACAGTACCTGATTCGGTCTTGCCAAACTTCGTACCATCGGCTTTTGTAATCAAGGGCATGGTTAGGCCAAAAACCTGATTGCCGTGGAGCCGACGAGTAAGGTCTATACCGCCGGTAATATTGCCCCACTGATCAGAGCCACCCAGCTGTAAAGTGCAATCATAGCGATGATTTAGCTCTGCAAAGTCGTAGGATTGCAGAATCATATAAGCAAATTCGGTAAAGCTGATACCGCTGCCGTCACGCTCGATACGCTGTTTCACCGACTCTTTTTGTATCATTGCGTTGACAGAGAAATGTTTGCCGACGTCACGCAGAAAGGTTAATACATCCATCTCTGCCGTCCAGTCCAGGTTATTCACGACCTCGGCTGACACATCACCCGCTTCGAAATCGATGAACAAGGAAACCTGCTTCTTGATTTTGTCTACCCAGCCGCTGATCACCTCAGGGGTATTCAACTGTCGCTCCTGGGTCTTAAAACTTGGATCGCCTATGAGGCCCGTCGCGCCGCCCACCAAAGCCAATGGTTTGTGTCCCGCTAATTGGAAGCGTCGCAGCATCAGCAAGGGCACGAGTGTCCCTATATGCAAACTGTCAGCGGTAGGGTCAAAACCACAGTAAAGCGTGCGGGGTCCCCCCTCTAACCAGTCGGGAAGCTCATCCTCTCCAGCCACCTGAAAGATGAGTCCACGGGCATGAAGATCATCGAGTAGAGCTCTGCTCATAGGGTTCGTTCCTAATTCAATGGTTCCTCAGAAACCGACGGAGCCAACGATACAACACATTCCCTCAAAAGCAAGCTTCCGCGTTCTTCGGGAGGTTGAAATTCCGACTGTTTCAAATATACTAATGATCTCGCTGCAAATAAAATTTTTTGAGCCATGTTAGAAGCTAAGCAAAAAAATCGGGGCGCGGTCAGATGGCATCATCAATCGCCAACGCCTCAGATGTCACGAGGACGATTGTTAGCGATAACTGCTGCCATTGCGATTGTGTCAGGGGTGACGTTCAAGTCACTGACCGACTTTAACGGCGGAGGAGAGTCTGCCCAACTTGAGACGCCATTAGAAAGCACACAACAACTGGAAACACTTCACGGTGCAGCTCCAAATTCGGCCCACGAAAAAACGGCCGAATTGTCCGCACCAGCAGCGCCGTCCTGGCGCGAGAAAATCGTAAAACAGGGTGAAACCCTCTCGCAAATATTACAGCGGGCCGGCTACAGCAATCAGGAAATCCATAACATAACAAGCCAGCCACAAGACGGCAAATCTCTAGTCCGAATCCTTCCAGGTCAAACTATTGCCTTTAAGCCTGACGACTCCGGCGAACTTGTGGGGCTTCGCCATATTAAGTCTCCACTGGAATCGGTGACCTACTTGCGCACTAACGCTGGCTTTGTGAGCCAGACTGTACTTCGCTCTCCAAAGTCCCGGGAAACTTGGGCGACCGGCATCATCGACTCATCTCTATTTCTTGCAGGAGAAAAAGCAGGCCTGTCTCAACGTATGATTTTAGACATGGCCAATATTTTTGGCGGCGTTATCGATTTCGCGCTCGACACTCGCAAAGGCGATACAGTGCAATTGGTTTACGAGGAGCTTTTTCTGGATGACAAAAAATTCAAAGACGGTGAAATTATTGCTGCTTCATTCACTAACCAAGGTGAAACATTTAATGCCTTTCGCTACACAGATGTGAACGCGGATACCAATTATTACAATGAAGACGGGGTCAGCATGCGCAAAGCCTTCCTCATGGCACCCCTTGATTTTACCCGGGTCAGCTCAAACTTTAACATGCGCCGCCTGCACCCTATCTACAAGACAGTACGCCCACATAGAGGAACCGATTATGCTGCCCCCACTGGTACGCCGGTTTATGCCGCTGGGGATGGACGTGTAGTCCAAGCGGGCTACACCCGTGCTAACGGTAACTATGTTTTCGTCAGGCACGGGGACAAGTACGTTACCAGATATCTCCACCTGCATAAGCGTAGAGTGAAATCAGGACAGAGCGTCTCGCAGGGTCAGGTGCTGGGAACCGTAGGCTCTACTGGCGCGGCCACTGGCCCGCATCTTCATTATGAGTTCCTCGTGAATGGCAAGCATCGCAACCCTCGCACCGTGTATAAGGATTTGCCCAAAGCCAGCGCTCTTCCAGAAAACGAAATGGCGGATTTCCGTCAGACTATCAAGAAAGCGAACACGCAGCTTGCCATTCTGAACGCCAACAATAATATGGCAATGTACAATTCCTCCAGCTCTAACGACGCTCTCAACTAACTTGAGCGCCAGCGATCCGCTTTATGTCGGCTTAATGTCCGGCACCAGCGTGGATGCTATAGACTGCGCTCTGGTGCGCTGTCACGGTGATCAGGTGGTGGTTATTGCAACTCATGAGCACGCTATTCCCCCGCAAGTTAAAAGCCAGATCGCAGCGATAAGCCACTCTGGTCCAGACGAAATCGAACGAATGGGAGTGCTCGACCGAGCGCTCGGGCTACTGTTCGCAAAAGCCACAATGCAACTACTGGACTTAGCCAACAAGCAGCCTGAAGACATCAAAGCGATTGGAAGCCACGGACAGACCATCCGTCATCGGCCGCCGTCCGCCGCTGTCAGCGGCGAGACGAGCTTCAGCCTGCAGATCGGTGACCCCAACACTATTGCCGAAAAAACAGGCATAACCACCATTGCAGACTTTCGGCGCAGGGATATTGCCGCAGGCGGGGAAGGCGCGCCACTCGCGCCAGCGTTCCATGCGGCAGCCTTCGCAAAACCCGGTGTCGGTCGCGCTGTCGTTAATATCGGTGGCATTGCAAACGCTTCTATTCTCGATGGCAGCGAGTTGCTGATGGGATTCGATACCGGCCCGGGGAATACCCTGCTAGATCACTGGATCGCGCGTCACCGTGAAAAACCTTATGACCATGATGGCCGGTGGTCTTCGGCCGGGCAGGTCCACCAAGTACTATTGGACAAACTGTTGGCTCATAGCTATTTCAGTAAAACGGGGGCTCGCAGTACGGGCAAAGAGGCATTCAACCTCGCTTGGCTTGACAGTCAATTAGCTGAGCTCGATCCCATCACCGCAACGGACGTGCAAACCACCCTGATGGAATTCACCTGCATCAGTATTACCAGAGCAATCAGAAGCTGTCCGCTGAAGGTTTCCGAAGTGTATATTTGCGGCGGCGGCAGCCATAACTCACATCTGATGCAGCGTCTGACACAGTGCCTAGCACCCGCAACGTTAGCTAACACTTTAGCCATCGGAATGGACCCGGACTGGGTAGAAGCCGTGACTTTTGCCTGGCTTGCCAGCCGCACTCTCGAGGGCCTAAGCGGCAATTCTCCGGCGGTGACAGGGGCCAGCGGGGCGAGAATATTAGGGGGTATCTACCTGAGCGGGATCTAAAATGCTAGACCGAAAAGGATGAGCCACAGCCACACGTGGCCGTGGCGTTAGGATTGCTAACGACAAAACGCGAGCCTTCTAATCCCTCGGTGTAATCGACTACCGATCCAGTAAGGTATTGTAAACTCATGGGATCCACGAGCAGGGTAACGCCATCTGCTTCTAGAGCCGTGTCGTCATCCGCGCTGAGTTCATCGAAGGTAAAACCATACTGAAAGCCAGAACAGCCACCGCCGGTAATGAACACGCGCAGCTTGAGCTGGTCATTTTCTTCTTCTGCCACCAAGTCACGTACTTTTTGTATGGCACGAGCGGAGAGGTTTATGCTCGACGGATTGAATGTTTCAGCGACAGACATCAGTATTTTCCAAAGCCGGTAAAGACCGCTTCATAGTATTACGGGGTATTATTATGTTAATTCCGAGTAAATTAGTCAACTTTAGTCGTGAAGCTCTGATTCGACAACAATAAGAAGCGCACTATTCGATGCACTGGCGGCCTCGTTACTCCCCAATATTGATGAATTGCTTTTGCAACACCCAGGGAAAATCTTCCCTGACTTTTATTTTACGTGGCTTACTGACATCCGCCGCCACAATTAACCGGATGGGTTCAAAGCCTTTTGGCAGTGTCAGGACGCCTTCTACAGCCTGAAAATATCGGAAATACAGCGGCATAGCCCCATCGTCAGTCTCTTCTGACAACTGCGGCAACGCGTAGCTGACCTCCTTTTCCCCCTCGAATCCAAGCACCTGCAATGATAAGGTTCCCTCGACCGTCTCGTGTGTGCGAGATTGATGCTGAACAAAGATACGGTATTCGATGCGGTTCGGGGACCCACCTGCCACTAATTCAGGATCACGCAGGCTTAGGCCGGTGGTGTCGCTCTCGGATACCATCAGGCTTCGGAAGAACTGTAAGCCTTCTTCGAGGCTTGCGGTCAGCTCCTTTTGGGCAACCATCTCACTACGCACCAGCTCCAGAGCCCGACTATCGACATGACTTCGGGTACGCTGCGCCTGAATATCGCCGCGCACAACAGTGAGTTTTTCGCGCAGGGCTGACAGCTCCAATTGTGCGCTGTCTGGCCCGTGCCGAGGACTGACGCCCATCTCCTTGTGAGCCATGACCCAACCTATATAAATGCCTGCTAATAGCGCCAGGGCAAGAAGTAGCAGTGATAGGAGGACCGCATTTAGTCCAGGTTGGCTAAAAAAGCGGGTGATCATAAAGACGTCTTGCTCATCTGCCAGCGGGATCTCAGGGCAACAGGCCAATCTGATGCAAGCCTGCCTTCTCATTCAGACCGAGCATGATATTCATATTTTGAACAGCCTGCCCAGACGCACCCTTAACCAGATTATCTATGGTTACCATGACCACCACTGTGCTCCTATCTTGCGGCACCGCTACCGAAATCTGGCACCTGTTTGCGCCTTTTACCGTACGTGTTTGCGGGAAGATACCCGCTGGCATTACATCGACAAACGGCTCTTGGGCATACCAATCTTCATACAGCGCCTGCAGGTCTTCAGCCTCGCCTCGCAATTGCGCAAACAATGTCGAGTGAATACCGCGCACGATCGGCAACAGGTGCGGCACAAAGGTTACATGGGCCTGTTGCGCGGCAATATCCGACAAACCCTGTTCGATCTCCGGAAGATGACGGTGCCCATTCACCCCGTAAGCCTTGAAACTGTCTGCCGTCTCACTGAGTAAATTGTCAATATTGGCCTGACGTCCAGCACCGCTAACGCCCGATGCTGAGCTCGCAATAAGGTGTTGGGTATCCACCAAGCCGCGCGCCAACAGCGGCATAAAGCCCAATTGCACCGACGTCGGGTAACAGCCCGGGCAAGCCACCAGACGGGCGGCTGCGATCTTCTCACGGTTAAGCTCCGGCAAGCCGTATACCGCTTCGGCCAGCAGCTCGGGACTCGCATGCGCTTCACCGTACCATTGGGACCACAAACCAGCATCTCGAATACGATAATCTGCCGATAAATCCACAACTCTGGCGCCAGCAGCCAGCAATTCCGGCACCAGATTCATAGCAACATTATGTGGCGTAGCGAAAAAGACTATATCGCAAGCCCCCAGTGTCCCCACATCAGGCTCCTGAAAAATCAGATCATAGTATCCACGCAGGTTAGGAAACAAATCATCGACCCGTCGACCACACTCCGCACGTGAGGTTATGACGACCACCTCTGCCTCGTCATGCGTGGCTAACAGGCGCAGCAACTCAACCCCTGTATAACCAGTACCTCCAACTATGCCCACCTTCACCATGTCTCTATCCACACTCGTCCTAGGGTAACTTCGCCGACCCGCTTCGCAGGTCGAGTAACGCAAAGGGCTATCTATCGAGCCCAAAACGGCAGGCCAATAGTATAAAAGTAATACGCTGCAAGATAACTGGTAATATTCTCCTTTTGACAAACACTAAAGTTCAACGGTGCGCCATTTTCTGAACCCGTACAGACGATTGCTGAACAATGACGACTCTATTATGGCCTGTTCCGGGCGCGTGAGCGCCTGATGGCACGCGATCTGCCTAACCCGCTACCGGCACTGGCCGAAATCCGACGCTGGACTTTTGCCCCTGCCCCAATGCAAGCTACCGTGCGTCAGGCTATGGACATTAGGCGCACAAACACCGCAGAGGCCGTTTGTATCGATGAACGCAGTCCTAATACTAGCAAGCAGATATTGCATGATCTCTTAACCCGAGAGAATATCGAGAAATTCTCGCTGGCAAGTATGCTCTAATAGCTTAAACACTGTGTTACAGACGAGGTAACAAAATGCTGTGGCTGAAGGCCTTCCATATCATATTCGTTGTGTGCTGGTTCGCAGGTCTTTTTTACCTGCCCCGAATCTTTGTGTACTACGCTGCCAGTGAGCAGCAGGCGGTGCGCGAACAACTCGCCGTTATGGCCCGCAAACTGTACCGCTTTGTCACTCCTTTTATGGTGATTGCCGTCGCCCTAGGCATTGTCATGATCGCGATGAACCCGGATTATTACTTGGCCGCCCGCTGGATGTGGCTGAAGCTCGGCGGTGTCGCCTGTCTCATTGTTTATCACATTATCTGTGGCCGCTATGTCCGAGCGATAAACGACCACCGCAACCAACATAATCATGTGTTCTACCGCTTTTTTAATGAGGTTCCGGTACTCTTCCTCTTCGCCATCGTGATCCTGGCGATAGTGAAGCCCTTTTGAGGGCACTGGATATTTCGCGCTACAGCATTGATAATTTCGACCCAGCCAGCACTCCGCGTGAGCGGATTTTTCCACGAATAGGACAACCATGAACACTTCGAAACAATTATTTAAACGTGCACAAAAATATATCCCAGGCGGGGTTAACTCGCCCGTACGAGCCTTCAAGGCCGTTGGCGGCACCCCGGTGTTTGTTGATCGCAGTGAGGGGCCATACATTTTTGACTGTGAGGGTAAACGCTATATCGATTATGTTTTATCCTGGGGTCCCATGCTGATGGGGCACAATCACCCCGCAGTGCGTGAAGCGGTTATACGGCAATGTGAAAAAGGGCTTAGTTTTGGCACTCCCACAGAGCTGGAAATAGAGCTGGCAGAAAGAATTTGCAACATAATGCCTGGGATGGACATGGTCCGCATGGTGAATTCAGGCACCGAAGCCACCATGAGCGCCATTCGTCTCGCGCGTGGCTTTACCGGCCGGGACACCATCGTCAAATTTGAGGGTTGCTATCACGGACACTCTGACTCTCTGCTGGTGAAGGCAGGCTCTGGCGCACTCACCTTAGGCGTACCCAGTTCTCCCGGCGTTCCCGCCGTGCTGGCTGATCTCACTCTTACCCTGACCTATAACGATATCGACGGCTTGCGCCAAGCATTCGCCGAACACGGAGAGCGCATTGCCTGTGCCATTGTGGAACCTGTGACCGGCAATATGAACTGTATACCGCCCGCACCGGGGTTCCTGGAAGCACTGCGCTCCGTTTGCACAGACAGCGGAGCGGTGCTCATACTGGATGAAGTCATGACCGGCTTTCGTTTTGGCTTGCAGGGCGCTCAAGGCTACTATGGTATCGAAGCCGACATAACTGCGCTGGGCAAGGTTATCGGTGGAGGTATGCCCGTGGGTGCCTTTGGCGGCAAGCGTGAAATCATGGAGCAGATTGCGCCGCTTGGTCCGGTGTATCAGGCGGGAACGCTGTCAGGCAACCCCATTGCAATGACCGCTGGGCTGGCTACCTTGGATATCATCTCCCAACCGGGATTCTACCAGCCTGTTTTCGAGCGCACGACGCGCTTATGCGAGGGCCTCAGTCAAGCGGCCGCTGCAGCGGGTGTTCCGTATACCACCAACCACGCTGGCACCATGTTTGGTGGTTTCTTTACCAGCGTGTCGAGCGTCACTAATTACCAACAAGTCATGGCCTGTGACAGTGCAGCGTTCAATCGATTTTTCCATCAGATGCTGGAACAAGGTGTGTATCTTGCCCCTGCACCCTACGAGGCAGGTTTTATGTCCAGTGCTCATAGTGATGATGACATTGCTCAAACTATTGATATAGCCAGAGCTGCCTTTGCCAGTCTTTAACTGAGGATTATCCTATGGTATTCAGCACACAGCGCGGTATGTTCCCTCAGAGTCGTATGCGCCGCCTAAGAGCCAATGAGTTTTCACGTCGGCTGGTACGAGAAAACACGCTTAGCCCGGCAGACCTGATTTTTCCGGTTTTCGTCGTCGACGGTAGTAATCAACGTGAGGCTATCGCTTCTATGCCGGGCATAGAGCGACTGAGTATCGACTTGCTGGTGAAACAGGCCAAGATCGTGCAGCAAATGGGTATTCCCGCCATTGCGCTATTCCCTGTCGTCGCCGCCGAACAAAAAACCTTGCTGGCAGAGGAAGCGTTTAACCCCGACGGCTTGGTCCAACGCGCGGTGCGCGCGCTAAAAGATGCGTTGCCGGAGCTGGGCGTGATCACTGATGTGGCGCTGGATCCCTTCACTACCCATGGACAGGACGGCATCATCGACGCCAGCGGATACGTGTTAAATGATGTCACCACCGAAGTACTGGTGAAACAGGCACTGTCCCACGCTGCAGCAGGCGCTGATGTGGTAGCACCCTCGGACATGATGGACGGCCGCATTGGTGCCATCCGACAAGATCTGGAACGAGCCAGTTTCCACAACACTTTGATTATGGCTTACTCCGCTAAGTATGCTTCTGCGTATTATGGCCCCTTTCGCGATGCCGTCGGCTCAAGCAGCACTATAAAAGGGGGAAACAAGTTCAGCTACCAGATGGACCCCGCCAACAGTAACGAGGCATTACACGAATGTGCGCTGGATCTCTTTGAGGGTGCAGACATGATCATGGTAAAACCGGGCATGCCCTATCTGGACATCGTACGCCGAGTGAAGGACGAGCTGCAGGCGCCCACGTTTGCGTATCAGGTCAGTGGTGAATATGCCATGCAAGTAGCCGCCTTCGAGCGCGGCTGGCTACCTCGTGAGGCGGTAATACTGGAATCTCTGGTGGCCTTCAAACGTGCGGGCTGTGATGGAATTCTCACCTACTTTGCGCTCGAAGCTGCTCAGGCACTAAGCTAGCCTGCTAGAGCCCTATTGTGCGCTTTCGTTTGTCCTTGTGCTTTATTCTCACGCTGCTAAGTCCATCAGGCTATGCGCAATGCGACTGTCTTTGGCAAGGCTCTTTTAGTGACATTCAAGCCGACACTGATCACATGGTAGATTCTGTGTAAGGTAAAAAAATAACGAGTCTCTTGTGCAGGCCAGCAAGAAAGATTCGGCATTGCGCAAGTTGATACTTGATACACGCTCTTTCCTGAGAAACAACAATTAGTCTGTATATTATGGTATTGTACGCGCGAATTTGCGTCCTCAGGTACTGCTAATGTCCCCGCTCCAGCCCCCTTCGGACAGTACATTTGAAGCTGAAGTTGGAGCAGGCCAGCGCTTTCGGTTTGGTCGCAACTGGAAGCGCTTTCTCAAAAACGTCAACGAAGAGCAGATTGAGGAAGCCAGGTTGCGACTGGCTCAGTTTCTGGGGGATGACCTTAACGGTCGCGATTTCCTGGATATTGGTAGTGGTAGCGGGCTCCATAGTCTTGCGGCTCGGCGGATGGGCGCAAGAGTGACATCATTTGATTTTGACCCGGACTCAGTCGCGGCGACATCATTTACCAAGGCGCATTTTGCGTCAGAGGATACTGAATGGGCGATCGGTGGTGGGTCGGTATTGGACACAGCTTACCTGAGCCAGCTGGGGCAATATGATATCGTATATTCATGGGGCGTCCTGCATCATACAGGCGCTATGTGGGAAGCCTTAGAGAACACCAAGCCCCTGTTGAAACCTGGTGGTCTACTCTACATCGCCATCTACAACGATCGTGGCGAAACCAGCCAGATGTGGCTCAAGCGCAAGCAGCGTTACTGCAGCTTGCCAAAGATACTGAAGCCGTTTTATTTCCTGTCCATTTACGGGCCCCATGAAATCAAGAAAATGTTCAAATCCATCAAGAAGGGCAAATTCTCTGAATATTTTGCAAGCTGGACCGCCTACAAACGCGAACGTGGTATGACGCGTGTGTACGATATGATTGATTGGCTGGGCGGGTTGCCCTACGAGTTTGCTTCGGTAGCAGCGTTAACTGATTTCTATGAGAAGGATGGGTTCAAGCTCGAGAAGTTGATCGAAAATTCCAATACCGGTTGTCACGAGTTATTGTTTCGCCGTTCCGCCTGAATGTTTCCTTCCCCGGGGGTTATCATTCGACGGGCTGCGCTCTCCACCACGATTGAAACATAAGCACTAACCATTACAGTTCAGAGTGATTGGCCCAGCCGTAAGGCCATTATTTGAGACAAACGTTGTCTGCATGCGGTATAAATACGGCAAATGAACAACAAAACTCTAATACAATCTAAACGCTCATTCCTATCGACGCTCAACAAGCTTCCAGATTGGCTGTTCCGCTTGTGTACCAGAAGCTCTGTTTACGACGAGTTGAACGAGGAGCATTATCGCCAGCGTATACTCGTGATGATCAGCTGTTTTTGGTTATTATCATCGGTCTTTTTCAGTGTTCTGACTCCCCTGCTTATCAAGCTTGATTTTCGCGGCCAAATGGTTGCACAGGCCTTATTTTTTAGCACTATATTCGGCGTCGTCATCAGCATGTTGGTTTTGCGCTTTACCGGCAATCGAATCAAAGCGCTCAACGTTATGCTTTTGATTTATACCAGCGCTTTTACTATCGCATGCCTTATCTTTGGCGGCTCACAATCCCCCACTTATCCACTTCTCATACTGGCACCGGCGATAGCTGCCATCGCTGGCAGCATTGTCATCAGCGCATGCTGGGGATTACTTGTCGTAATCATCTGGGCGGGCGTATTTATAGCGGAGAGTAATGGTATCCCATACACACAAATCATTGCGCCTGAGAGTCGGAGCCTAGCCACGCTATTGGCCTGCTCAGCGCTAGCTATTGCTGTAGTCAGCGTGATCATTATTTACGCGGAGATGAACAAGGCACTAAGACTCAGCCTGCAGAACACTAACTTAGAGCTGGAGCACTTATCGTCCCACGACCAGTTGACCCAGTTGCCCAATCGCAGAGTCTATAACGAACGCATAGAGAACGCCCTACACCGTGCGGTCCAGCGTGGCGGCATGGTAAGCCTATTGTTTATAGACCTGAATGGCTTCAAGAAAGTTAACGATACCTACGGCCACGGGACGGGCGACAAACTTCTGGTCGCCACTGCCCTGCGCATCCGCAATAGTCTTCGTGAAACCGACCTGGTAGCGCGTCTAGGTGGCGATGAATTCGTCGTCGTGGTCGAAGATGTAAAGTCAGTGGACGAAATTACACGCCTCGCCCACAAGCTGTCACAGGCTATTGAGCAGAAACTGAGCATTCGCCAGCAGTCATTGAAGTTCAGCGCTGGTATTGGCGTAGCGACCTTCCCTCTTGACGGACGTCAAAAACAAGAACTGGAAGAAAAAGCAGACAGAGCCATGTACCTGGCGAAAAATCGAGGTGTACCGGTAGCGCTTGCGAGTGAGGAATTCACCAGCGCGCCCTAGCCCGTCAAAGCGTCAGTGGAACGAGTCGAAAGAGCGAGTCGTTCGGCAGACATTACCTGCGGCGCCAACCTAGACGTCTGGGATTCCTGCCCTCCACAAGATCCAACAATTCATCCAGCATCATCAGTGACAAGCCCCAGATACAACGACCTTGGTAGCGGTAGCAAGGGAGAGATATTCCAGCGCCCCTGTAAGTCCAGGTCATTTCTTCTCTATTACCGGCATCAACCAGAAACTCTAAGGGAATCCAAATCACTTCTGCCACCTCGTAATTCGTCGTAAACATCACCTCTCGATCCAAACGAAACACAAATGGACTGACCGCCATACCCAGCGCACCCCGGTGAGGTTTGGCATTGAGCTCCGACAGGCGCCCAATACACTCGTCCTGAGGGCCCAGCGTCAAACCCACCTCTTCCGCGGTCTCACGGGTTGCCACCGCATAACCGTTAATATCCGTTTTATCCATGCGACCGCCAGGAAAAGCCATATGCCCTGACCAAGGATCACCCTCCCGCTCCGCCCTTTTGATCATCAGAATATGCAGCTTGCTGTCCCGTATTTGAAGTATCATGGCAACCGCTGAGCGCTTCATTAACCGACGCAACCGGTTTCTTCTAGGATTGTGATCGCCGAGACGTGTTTCGATAATTTGTAGCAATGATGCCGACACTTTAGACTCTTTCCCTTATAGCGCATGAAGACTATAGGATTAAGCCAGCCGTGCGCCGGCATGACAAGCGGTCACGACAATTTATAGCGCGAGGTAAATAATGGTTGGCCAAAAATTGCCTACAGAAGGCCTGCTGGAGTTACGTAACATCAGTCTAGTCTATCGCGCTCTGCCCGCGCTGTGTAACGTCCACTGGCGCATAACGCCGGGCCAGCAATGGGCCTGCCTTGGCCCCAATGGGGCCGGCAAGACCAGTATCGCCAACATTATCAGCCGACAGGCCACACATTTCTCGGGTGAACTGTTGCGCTCACCTGAGCTGGAAAAAAGCGGTGTTGCCTACGTCTGTTTCGAACAGGCTAAAGCCCTGTGCGAGCGGGATAAAAAAAGGGATGACTCAGAGTTTCGAGCTGACGCCAGCGACCCAGGGACTGCTGTGCAATCACTGATCCTCAACGGGAAAGAACCGCATGAACAATTTCAGTACTGGGTAGAGCGCCTGAACATGGGACATTTCCTGCATCGCGGTCTGCGCTTTATTTCAACCGGCGAGATGCGCAAGGCGCTTTTAGTCAAGGCAATCTTGAGCCAACCGGGCCTACTTATCCTCGATAGTCCGCTCGACGGACTAGACCTCTCCAGCCAAGAGGAAATGCAAATAATCATCAATGAACTACTGCAATCACACATCACTGTGTTGATGCTGTGCAGGCAAATGGAGGATGTGCCCACAGGCATTACCCATGTCCTCGTTCTCGATAATGGAGAAGTACTGGGGTGTGACAACAGAGAAAATATTTTTGCCAACACAGCCGTACAGGCGCGAATGTACCCACCGCTACCAAACCTCGGAACACTGCCCCCAGCTGCCCCACGCGCCTATGCACTGCCCATTGGCAAGCCTCTGCTGGTGCTTAGAAATGTGGCGGTACACTACGGTGATCTGACCGTACTGCACAATGTCGACTGGACCCTGAATCTTGGCACTCACTGCTGTATTTCAGGCCCCAATGGTTGCGGCAAAACTACCCTGTTAAGCCTTATCACCGGGGATAACCACAAGGCATACGGACAAGATATCACCCTGTTTGGTGTGAAGAGAGGCAGCGGTGAAAGTGTGTGGGATATTAAACAAAAATTTGGTCAGTTGGACACCCAACTGCAACTGAGTTTTTCGCGCGGTATGCGCGTAGTGGAAGTGGTGGTGTCGGGGTTTTTCGACACTATTGGCCTGTATGACGAATGGGGTGACACGCAACGCAATGGTGCCCAACAGTGGCTATGCGCATTAGGAATGGCCGACTACCTGCACGAAAATTTTGACGCGCTGTCCTTCGGTTTGCAACGCATGGTGTTACTCGCCCGAGCCATGGTGAAATCTCCCATCATCCTGATACTGGATGAACCCACTCTGGGACTCGATGGCCATCATCGCAAACTGATGCTGCGGGCCATTGATCACATTGCGCGCAATAGCGACACACAGATTATTTTTGTCAGTCACTCGGCTGGAGAGACACCGGACTGCATCAATCAACACCTAAGCTTTGAGCCATCCGATGATGGCTTTGAATTAGTGTGTCGCCACTTACCTGCGGACGATACTGCTCCGATAAATTCGAAAACAATAATCCGATAAAATTCCACTCATCAGAAGCAAGCGCCTTCAACGGGTATAACCGCGCAGGGCATCGCATTGGGTCTTTCCGCTGCAGTATAACAGCCCACGTTCAGCAGTAGCCCTTGCCTGTATATCATCACCCTTGGCACTGTGGGTCTTAGCCATGCCCAAATACACTTCAGCACTGTCTGGATCTATCCGCTGCGCCCGCTCGAGCAGTGCCATCGCCTGCTCATAATCGCCGCTATTGGTGGCCTGATCCGCTTTCGCAAGTAGCGGCGTCCAGGCAGTGCTAGCGGAGGGTGTAGCGGAGCGAAACGGAACGTCCGGCACCCGAGCATCAGGAGTCACCACCGTATGCTGTGGCGCTTTTTTCACTGGCACAGACCCACTTTCCGGAAGCGTTGAGCAAGCGGGCACCACCGCAAAAAAACTCAGCGCTGCAATTCGAAACACTAATTGGAAAAACACGGCTAACCACCTCCTCCAAACAACGACTCGAACCAATTCTTAATGCCCGACCCGGGCTTCGGTCCGGATTGACGTGGCGAACAATTAGTACGCTGAGTCGGCTCAGAACCTATGATGAAAGGCAGCATACGAGAATTTGGACAACCGTCACCTGTCAGGTAACCGTTGCGGTTATCAATCCACTGGGGCTGAATGCCATCAGGCATACGATAGGCCAGCGGCTGTTTGCTGGCGCTAGCCATAAAATGAGCCCACACCTTTAACGCACCACTGCCACCGGTCAGCTTGGTAGCACCATTGTCATCGCGTCCTACCCAGCTGACAGCAAGTAGATCGCCAGAAAAACCCGCAAACCAGGAATCACGACCGTCATTGGTTGTGCCGGTCTTGCCAGCCACCGCAAAGTTCTCCGGCAAGTAGCGATAAACGCCGCGCCCGGTTCCCTCACGCACCACCGCCCGCAGCGCATAATGCAGCAAATGTACGGATTGGATGCTCGCAGTGCGGTCATATTCTAGCGCGTACCGTTTCAGAGATGTGCCATTAGCGTCAACGATATCCCGAATGCTACGCAGTGGCATGCGAAACCCGCCAGCCGCTATCGATTGGTACATCGCCGCCATGTCCATAGGCGAATATTCGCCCGCACCCAATAACAGTGCAGGTACTCGTGGAACACCTTGCTCAACTCCGAGCCGTGCCAGCATATCAATGACAGAATCTAGGCCCAACTCCATACCCAAACGTGCGCTGGCGAGGTTGTAGGATTTTGCCAGAGCCTGATAGAGCAGCACATCTCCATGGGGCTGAAGATCAAAGTTCTTCGGTTGCCACGACTTCGCTCCTCCGAGCTTAACGGTCAAAGGAGCATCTGACAGTCGTGTTGCCAACGAGTATTCGCTTGGACGTTCCAGTGCTACGAGGTAAGTCGCGGGCTTGAGTAGGGAGCCCGCTGGCCGTCGGACGTCCAGTGCGCGGTTAAAGCCAGCGAAACGTGGCTTACGACCCCCACTAAGAGCGGCCACTTCTCCCGTGTCAAAACGAGTAACAACCGTGGCGCTTTGCAATTCGTCGCGCGGATCAAGTTGATCCATCACCATCGTTGTGCTGCTTTCCAACTTGCGCTGCAGCAGTGGGTCAAAGCTGGTAAAGATACTGAGTCCCTGCGTGGTGAGATCTTCGTCTCTATAATCACGGCGCAGCTGCCGGCGCACCAAGTCCAGAAAAGCTGGAAACGAATCTCGAATCCGACGTTTTTTATTCAGCCCCAGTGGCATGGCGCGGGCCACTGTGGCCTGCTCCGGTGAAATCACGCCTTGAGCCGCCATGAGTTCCAGCACCAGATTCCGTCGCTCCAGAGCTCTCTTGGGGTTGCGCTGTGGATTATAAAGAGAGGGACCCTTAATCATTCCAATCATCAGGGCCTGCTCATGCAACCCCAGCCGTTCCAGTGGCTTGTCAAAATAATGTTGCGAGGCGAGTGCAAAGCCATGAACAGAGTGACGTCCTTCCTGACCCAGGTACACCTCGTTGATATAGCTTTCCAGTATCTGGTCTTTGTCGTAATGCAGTTCGAGGAGCACCGCCATCACAAGTTCTGTCAGCTTACGCACGATAGTGCGTTCGGACGTGAGGTAATAATTTTTCACCAGCTGCTGGGTGATGGTGCTCCCTCCAGCAACCACCTGACCCGAACGCAAGTTACTCAACGCTGCCCGCGAGATGCCCACAATTGAAAAACCCCAGTGCTGGTTGAAGTCGCGGTCTTCTACTGCCATCAGCCCCTGGCGCAGGCTCAGAGGAACATCATCCAAGCGTGCCAGAACCCGGTCTTCCCCATGCTGAGGATAAATCCCGCCGATTCTCACTGGCTCCAGCCGCATAAGGTCGATACCCCCGCCACTGGCTGACAAACTTTTAACCCGGTCGCCACTGAACTCAATCAGTACACGCCGGCCCGGTTCTCGCTCATCAGGAAAATCAAAGCCGCGCGTATAGATTTCAAAGCGATTCCGGAAACGTGACACCTCCCCACGATTGCGTGCTGACGTCACCGAGCGATACCCCAAAACGTCCAACTCGTAAGACAGATCGTCCGGCGACAGAGGAGCACCGGCAAACAATTCCAGCGGGCGGGCGTACACCTTAGCCGGCAGATCCCACATCTTGTCATTAAAGGTCGCCGTGATACGGGCGTCGAGATAAATCACAAATAGCCCCCCTACGACGAAGGAGACAAGAGCAAGTTTAAGCAATAGATGGCTGGTGCGAAGCATAGGGTTCGAGTTTACACCAGCTACTGGGGAAATCGGATTGTCTTTGCTATTGTTTTCATCGGCAACGCGCTAACGCTAATGAGCTGTATTGTGATCTAGCACTTTTATTCGACTGGCAAATCAGGATAATGGGACGATCTTTTAAACCTGACAGGCGAAGCGAATAATGAAGAAATATGTGGCATACGGCATCGGTGCAGCGCTGGTAGATACCGAGATCAAGGTGCAGGACGCCGAGCTAGCGCAGATGAATGTTGAGAAAGGTTTGATGACGCTGGTCGATGAAGATCGCCGACGCGAGCTACTCGACCATCTTAAGGGCCACCTCATTAAAGCCAACCACGCCAGCGGTGGCAGTGCCGGTAACTCGATGATTGCTACCGCACAATTCGGCGGACCCACTTTTATGTCCTGCAAAGTGGCCAATGACAGCGACGGTGATATCTACATTGCCGATCTGGAAGCTGCCGGTGTAGACCACTGCCTAAAAGGCGAGCGCACCGCCGGCACTACCGGTAAATGCTTGGTATTGATAACCCCCGATGCTGAACGCAGTATGAACACCTTCCTGGGCATCAGCGAAACTCTGTCGATCGAGCAGCTGGATGCCGGGGCAATTGCCGCCTCCGAATATGTGTATCTGGAAGGATATCTCGTGACATCTCCAACTGGCCGCGCAGCAGCAATCAAGGCGAGAGAAATCGCCGAGGCAGCCGGCGTGAAAACCGCTCTGAGCTTTTCCGATCCCGGTATGGTGGAATTTTTCCGTGATGGCATGACTGAAATAATTGGCGACCGCCTAAACCTGGTCTTCTGTAATGAAGACGAAGCCCTGGGCTGGGCCCAAAGCGATAGCCTGGATGTTGCGGTAGAGCGACTAAAAGCGATTGCCGATACCTTTGTCATCACACGGGGAAGTGACGGGGCGCTAACGTTTGATGGTACCGCACTGGTCGAAATCCCCGCACATAAAGTGCATGCCGTGGACACCAACGGTGCGGGCGACATGTTCGCAGGTGCATTCCTCTACGCGATAACCAAAGGGGAGGACTTTCCTACAGCAGGTCGCTTCGCCAGCTTGGCAGCGGGAAAGGTTGTCGCCAACTATGGCCCTCGACTGCCCGCAGAAGATTATCGGGCGCTGCGCAGCGAGTTTTTTGGCTAACACTGGAGTCCGGTCTGTTTTGATTACAATAGGCCGATTTATTTGTCCGTCAGGGCGCGAAAAGAACTCCCGACAAAGCCCAGAATACCATCCGCCACGGGCGCTAACTGTCTATCGACATAGTGTTGATAGTCCGGTCGTGCTGCGCGAGAAACCCTTCAAATGTCTGTGCCGTCACATTACACACTCAGTTTCAGTGTGATAGGGCTGGGCTTGCGCCTCGCGGTGGCTTAAGCTATCGACTGATAAAATAATATAGCCCATCGCTTGCGCGAGCAGGCATTCATCAACAAGGTAACCCCATGGACAAGCCCGTTATAAAAAAAGACCCGTTATACCAACTACTTCGGACTGAAGACATTAAGCGTTTCAATGAACAGCGCGACCAATTAGACACCAGCGAATTGAAAAACGGGGACTATCGCGGTCGCGACTTACGTAACATGGAGGCTCAGGGATTAGACTTCAGCAATTCCTACTTTCGTAATGCCGACATAAGCGGCATTGACTTTCGAAACACTAACTTAGAAGGTGCCAGTTTGCTCGATGCCAAGCTGTCTGGGACCTACTTTCCAGCGGCGCTAAGCGCGCAGGAGATCCGTCTGTCGCTGGACACCGGAACCCGTCTGCGCTACACCATGGACTGAGTGGTTAACCTTGAGACAGCAAGTCACGCAGGTCTACAATCGCTGCATTGGCACGGCTGAGATAGGATGCCATCACTAATGAGTGATTCGCCAATGGCCCAAACCCACTTCCGTTAAGTATCATTGGGCTCCACACGGTTCCCTGTGTGCCTTCGAGTTCGCGAATGATTTGCTGCAAACTCACCTGAGCATTCTTTTTGGCCAGTACGTCAGCGAAATCCACCTCCACCGCTTTTAGAAAAAGGATCAGTGCCCAGGCTGTCCCCCGAGCCTCGTAGAACACATCGTCAATCTCGCTCCAAGGTGTACGCACCTCTTGCTCTGCCGGAGTCTCAGTTGACTGAGCGGCCTCGGCATCACCCGCAAGATCGGTATTCAATCTCGACTTGCCCACACTGGCGCTAAGACGCTGAGAAAGACTGCCCAGCCGACTATCGACGGCGGACAAGTAATAGCGCAGGCTATCTGAGCGGGCATAAAACTGTGCGCCCGGCGCGCTTTTTTCAGACAAACGATCAAAATATTCACGCGCATATTCCAGTCCATCGCGATACTCGGACTCAGAAGAAGGCAGGATCCAGCTATCGGAATTAAAGTTAAAGCGCGGCTCCATCTCCACCAGATCTACGTCTTCTGTTGACTGCGATTGCGAGCGGCTGAACACCTCTCGCAGGGCACGGGACATATCGCGCACCTGAATCAGCACGCCGTACTCCCAGTTCGGCATATTGTCTAGCCAAACCCCCGGTGGAAACTTGTCATTGTGGGTATAGCCACCGGGCTTATCTAGCAGCGTCTGCACCACCCCGATCAGAGCGCCCGTGGTAACCGAGCCGGTGACCACAGTACCTCCGTCTTCAGCCGCCAACGCTTGCGCCTTAGCCCGCACGTCAAAAGGCTTGGGCTCAATACTCCAATACATACCCAGTAGGACCGCCCCCAACAAGTAAAGACAGATTACAATGACTATAGTTTTGCCTAGCCCTTCTTGCGGAAGATAATTATCGCGCCATCCGGCCAATTTTTCAGTGACTGTATTCATTAGATTACTCGATTAGTGGTGGTGTTGACTGTTTTGCGAATCCGACGCGTCACGACTTTTGCGCACGTCAGCCGAAGTACAGACCTCGCTCTGGGAGGACAGCTGCAAGCATAGCTGCACCGTGTCGCCCGTCACCGGCATTGTCTCCAACCCCAGCAGCATTAGGTGGGTGCCGCCGGGCGCCAGCGCCAAACGTTCTCCCGGTGCCACCTCTAGACTCTGTAACTGCTCCATGCGCATAAGCCCGTCAGCGCTGCGCGTGGTATGTATTTCTACCTTGTCTGCCACGTCTGCACTAGCACTTTCAACCACCACCACTACCTCGCCTCGGTTGACCAACGTAAGGTAGGCTGCTGTATTGGGCTGTCCAGAGGGCAGAGCCCTGACCCATGCATTCTCTATATCCAGCATGATATTTTGGTCTGCCTGTTCTTCCGCCACCGCTAACGACATAATACCGACCAGCAATACGGCTATTCCTATTTTAATCATCTTCAGACCCCCAGATTTGAAACTATCTCGCTGTCCCAGCGTCCAAGCATTGTATCACTGCTGATATGATTGATGCTCATACTCTGGGCTAACGTTATAAAGTCTTGGTACAATTCGTTTCTGATAAACACAGACAATGCCGCGGGTGGCACTGTTTCTATCCAGGAGTTGGTATGCGTGCCCTGCTCGCAAGTTTTCTAATACTCATCAGCGGTGCTTGTTACGCAGAAGACTTCGGTGCCGCGAATCAGGGCCTATCGGGCGCGAAGATGGCACCCGAATTCCTCCCGGTTGAGCAAGCGTATCAACTGGAAGTTGAGATAATCGATACGCAAAATATACGTGTTTACTGGCAAATCGCCCCCAATTACTACCTTTACCAGCACCGCTTCGACTTTAATCTGGAAAACGACCAAGGCGCTGTCGACCTTATCGCCGACATGCCAGCGGCCCTGAGCCGCAACGACGAGTACTTCGGCGAAGTACAGGTTTACTACCACAACGCCGATATCAACTTACAAGTACAGCAGGTCATCGAACGAGGCACCTTGTCGGTGACCTCACAGGGGTGTGCAGACGCCGGCCTGTGCTACCCACCCTACAACCAGAACTATGACCTGGACTTCAGCACCGGCACCGTAACGCCAGTGACGTTGCCCAACAAAGAGACGCAAACAGTGGGTGCCTCAACACTGGTCACCACAACGCAGGAATCCTCCACCGGCGACGGGCTGCTATACATGCTGCTGCTGGCCTTTGCGGGTGGTGCCATTCTCAATCTAATGCCCTGTGTGTTTCCTATACTGTCTCTAAAAGTATTGAGTTTCGCCCGCAGCACAGACCATGACCGGCACCTGCACAGCTGGATCTACACCGCAGGAGTGATTAGTAGCTTCGTTTTTGTAGCGGCATTGCTGCTTGCGCTGCAGCAGGCTGGAAGTGCAATCGGCTGGGGTTTCCAACTCCAATCACCGGCCTTTGTGATTGCTTTGGCATACCTATTCATCGCTATGGGCCTGTCCCTATCAGGTATGGTGGAAATGGGGAGCAACCTCATGAACACCGGCAGTGGGCTGGCGAATCGAGGCGGACTCAGCGGCAGCTTCTTTACCGGCGTGCTCGCTGTAATAGTAGCCAGCCCCTGCACCGCGCCGTTTATGGGGACAGCCCTGGGATTTGCCGTTAGTCAGCCGCCACAGATAGGCTTACTGGTCTTTGCCGCTCTAGGCGCCGGTATGGCGGCCCCTCTGCTACTTTTCAGCTACAGCGGAGCGGCACGTGCACTGATGCCGAAACCCGGAGCTTGGATGGATACACTCAAGCAGTTACTGGCTTTTCCACTCTACGCGACCGCTATTTGGTTGTTGTGGGTGGCGGGCAGACAAACCGGGGTAAACACCATGACAGCGGCGCTCAGTGGCGCACTCATGCTGGCCCTTGGACTTTGGCTGTGGCAGCACAGTTGGTGGCGCAAAGTGCTGGCGCTGGCCTGTCTGGCCGCCGCAGTCAGTCTGGGCTCAATGCGGGACCTGGATGTCCGCAGCAGTGATGCAGCGCAACTTTCGCAGGGAAAACTCGCCTGGTCAGAGCCGGCAGTGGCTGCGCAGCGTAATGCTGGGAATCCGGTATTCGTGGACGTTACAGCCGACTGGTGCATCACCTGCATTGCTAATGAGACGGCTGTCCTACTCACAGACGACATGGCGCAAGCCTTTGCTGACTACGGAGTGATCTATATGGTTGCCGACTGGACTAACCGGAACGCCGACATCGCCGCCCTGCTGAAAAAATATAAACGTAACGGCATTCCCTTGTACCTCATGTATGCCGCTGATATAACAGAAGCACCACTGATTCTGCCTCAAATATTGACCGAACAGACCGTACTGGACGCGTTACAAGCCGTATCAAAGAAGAACTCGGATATTAGCGTCGTTTTTTAAGATAATAGCGATATTTCTATTGCTTCAAACAGATAAACATTAGCACAGTAAATACCGCTCCAGTGCGAGGGACTGAAAGAGAAAAACCGTCTAACGTCTTCAATTCGGCAGCTAAAAGTAGACAAAAGTCGCATAAACAGGAAAACTCGTAGACAGTTTCGATAAATTACGCCAGACTTTAAACAAATCGAGCCCTCACTGGAGAGAGCCATCCAAATGGCGAGTATTCTAGTACTGCACGGCCCCAACCTGAACCTATTGGGAGGTCGTGAACCTGATATCTATGGGACCACCGCCCTGACCGACATCGATCTACGCCTCGAGCAACTCGCGCACGCGCGCGGCCATCGGCTATTGTCAATGCAAAGCAATGCCGAATACGAACTGGTCGAGCGGGTTCAGGCTGCACGTCAAGAGGGCGTCGACTTTATCCTAATCAACCCTGCCGCCTTCACCCACACTAGCGTTGCACTGCGGGACGCACTGGCAGCAGTGGATATCCCCTTTATTGAGATCCATCTATCCAACACCCACGCCAGGGAGACGTTTCGGCAGCATTCCTACTTTTCCGATATCGCACAAGGGGTGATCTGCGGATTAGGTGCTCAGGGCTATGAGCTCGGATTACAAGCCGCTTTAACACAGCTGGAACAACCCTAAATTTTATCGAAGAGATTGCACTATGGACATTCGCAAAGTCAAAAAACTGATCGAATTGCTGGAAGAGTCCAACATTGACGAGATCGAAATTAAAGAAGGCGAGGAGTCAGTGCGCATCAGCCGCAATGGCGCCAAAGCTCTGGCAATGGCAGCACAAGCGGCTCCAGCTTACGCTCCGCCAGTGTATGCTCCGCCAGTTTATGCTGCTCCAGCACCAGCCCAGCAGGCACCCGTTGCGCCACCAGCACCTGCACCTGCTGCCATCAGTGCCGGCCATATGCTCACATCACCGATGGTAGGCACCTTTTACCGCTCACCCTCACCCACCTCAGCGTCTTTTGTTGAAGTGGGTCAGACAGTCAAGGTCGGCGACATCGTTTGCATTGTCGAGGCAATGAAGATGATGAACCAGATCGAGGCGGACAAAGCGGGTACCGTCGAGGCTATTCTGGTTGAAAGCGGCGAACCGGTCGAGTTCGACCAGCCTCTGTTCTGCATCGTGTAAGTCCAGCTAGACCAGCGACAAGCAAAGGAACAAAGCATGCCCATATTGGAAAAAGTACTCATCGCAAACCGTGGTGAGATAGCGCTGCGCATCCTGCGAGCCTGTAAGGAACTGGAAATCCAGACAGTGGCCGTGCATTCCAAGGCGGACCGGGAGCTCAAGCACGTACTGCTGGCAGACGAAGCCGTCTGTATCGGGCCCGCATCGTCTGCCGAGAGCTACCTCAATGTCCCCGCGATTATTAGTGCTGCGGAGGTCACACGAGCAACCGCTATCCACCCTGGATACGGATTCCTGGCAGAAAATGCTGATTTTGCTGATCAAGTAGAGAAAAGTGGTTTCATATTTATTGGCCCTACGGCTGACACAATCAGACTCATGGGAGACAAAGTTTCCGCCATTCAGGCGATGAAACAGGCAGGAGTTCCCACCGTGCCTGGCTCTGATGGGCCACTGACAGAGGACACTGCACACAGTCTTGAGGTTGCGCAGCGCATAGGTTATCCGGTTATTATCAAAGCTGCCGCCGGCGGTGGCGGTCGCGGGATGCGTGTTGTGCACAGTGCAGAGGGGCTACTCAGCTCAATACAGCTCACTCAAGCCGAGGCGGCGGCGGCATTCGGCTCTGATGTCGTCTACCTAGAAAAATTTCTGCAAACACCGCGCCATGTTGAGATTCAAGTACTGGCCGATGGCCAGGGTAACGCCATCCATTTGGGTGACCGGGACTGCTCATTGCAGCGTCGGCACCAGAAAGTAATGGAGGAAGCGCCCGCGCCCGCAATCCCGCAGGACGCGCGCGATGCAGTGGCCCAGTCGTGCATTAAAGCCTGCATTGATATCGGCTACCGCGGTGCCGGCACCTTTGAATTTCTGTATGAAGGGGGGGACTTCTACTTTATTGAAATGAACACGCGGGTTCAGGTTGAGCACCCCGTTACGGAGATGATCACCGGCGTGGATATCGTTCAGGAACAACTGCGCATCGCCAGCGGCCTGCCGCTATCACTCAAGCAGAGCGAGGTTCAATTTCGTGGGCACGCCTTTGAGTGTCGCATCAATGCAGAAGACGCAAAGACCTTCATGCCATGCCCGGGTATGGTAACGACGTTTCATGCACCCGGCGGCCCCGGCGTGAGAGTGGACTCGCACCTTTACGATGGCTACACCGTGCCGCCTTATTATGACTCCCTGATTGCCAAGATAATTTCCTACGGTGAAAACCGAGACATTGCACTGGCTAGAATGCGCGTGGCACTAGACGAACTGGTGGTAGAGGGTATCCACACGAATACACCATTGCATAGAGACTTAGTGCGCGATGCAGCATTCAAGACAGGGGGAGTGAGCATTCACTACCTTGAAAGCAAGCTAGCACAGTAGATTATTTTATTTTTATCCTCTTCTTAGCCGCACAATGCTAGTGCTCACTCAGCCCCCCGCTATCGCTCGCGTCGGAGTGTCGTTTTGACGTGGCTGCAACTGCGGCTGGACATCGCGCGCGCGGATGTCGCTGAACTGGAAGACCTACTCCTGGAGGCGGGTGCTGTCGCGGTCACCTTGGAAGACAATGCCGATCAGCCACTGCTGGAACCCGGCGTGGGGGAAACCCCTCTATGGAACCAGACGCGCCTTACCGCACTCTATCCGGCGGACACAAAAATGGACCCTATATTGCAGGCACTCCCTGATAACTTGCTGCAAGGGGCCGGCCCACGGGTAGAAATCCTGGAAGACAAAGACTGGGAACGCGAGTGGATGCAACACTATCGACCTATACAGTTTGGACAACGTCTTTGGGTATGCCCTAGCTGGCTTGAACCCCCTAATCCGAACGCGGTGAACCTCCTACTGGATCCCGGCCTAGCCTTTGGCACAGGAACTCACCCCACTACTGCCATGTGTCTTGAGCAACTGGACAGCATGCCACTGACAGGACAAACCGTGGTGGATTACGGCTGCGGGTCTGGCATCCTTGCAGTGGCCGCGCTGAAATTAGGTGCCGCGCTGGCACTGGGAGTAGATAACGATCCACAGGCTCTGGCTGCCTGCCGAGATAACGCAGCACGCAATAGCATTGCCCCAGAAAACCTGCCGGTGGCATTTCCAAACGACGTAGACCACAAAGCCTGGAAGCAGCGAGCCGAGGTCGTCGTCGCCAACATTCTTGCCGGACCTCTCATCGACTTATCCGACACCTTGCTGGATTTTCTTCAACCCGCCGGCACGCTTCTGCTCTCCGGTCTATTGCAAAACCAAGCCGAGTCATTGTGCACACACTATGCAGACAGACTGCAATTGCGTATCGTCGGCGAAAAAGACGGCTGGGTCTGCCTGCAAGGAAAGCGCGCCGCTCACGAGTCGATCCGTTAAATCAAAACGTTAAAATCGCTGCTTTTTTGTGCATAATTTCTTTCCCGCGTCACACCTACCGAGTATCATGTCGAATCATTTTTGACACCCACTTTCAAACACCACTACATGATAGAAATCGGATCATACAGACTGCCTAATAACGTCGCGCTAGCACCCATGGCGGGCGTTACCGATTTGCCATTTCGACGTCTGTGTTCTCAGTTCGGTGCGGGTCTGGTTGTGTCGGAAATGATCAGCTCCAATCCCCGTTTGCGTCACTCGCCCAAGACCCAATGGCGCAGCCAACACGACCACGAGATCGCCCCCCGCTCAGTACAGATCGCCGGCAGCGAGCCCCTACAGATGGCGGCAGCTGCTCGCTATAACGTCGAACGTGGCGCGCAGATCATTGATATCAATATGGGCTGCCCGGCCAAAAAAGTGTGCCGTAAAGCGGCAGGGTCGGCTCTACTGGCCGATGAAGCACGGGTGAAATCTATTTTACTCGCGGTGATTGATGCCGTAGAGGTGCCCGTTACCCTCAAGATTCGCACGGGCTCCGCGCCCGGCGCTAGAAATGGCGTATCCATCGCTCACATTGCCGAAGATGCCGGCATTGCAGCCTTGGCAGTCCATGGTCGAACCCGTGCCTGTGCCTTCACCGGGCACGCAGAGTACGACACAATTGCTGCCATTGTCGCAGCGATAAATATCCCGGTGTTTGCCAATGGCGACATCAACTCCCCGCAGATGGCGGCCAAGGTCATTGCGCACACGGGTGCGGCCGGTGTCATGATTGGCAGAGCTGCCCAAGGTCGGCCATGGCTTTGCGGTCAGATAGCAACGTACCTCGACACAGGGGTGATGCACCCGCCCCCCTCGGCGACCCAGCAACTGTCGACTCTGCATCGCCACGTCACACAACTGCACCAGTTTTACGGTGACTTTATGGGCGTGCGTATCGCTCGCAAACACGTGGGCTGGTATTTGAACGCCGACCGCGACATGCGCGAACAACACAGACAATTTAATCGACTGACAGCTCCCGAGGAGCAGCTATATTACATACAGCAGCTGTCGGGATTCGCATTTAATAAGGAAATTGCAGCATGACAAGGGCTGAACATTTACCCGTTCCCGTAGCAAGCACATTGGGCGCCGCCAATGACAATGACCCGTTGGCAATAGAGGTCAGTAACCTGCGCGATTCAGTGACCGCATCGGTACGTAAATACCTGGCTGAACTGGATGGTCAACTCTCTACTGACGTTTATCAGATGGTATTGGCGGAAGTCGAAGCGCCGCTGCTGACAGAAATCATGGTGTATACCCGCAACAACCAGACCAAGGCCTCGCTGATGCTGGGCCTGAACCGAGGCACACTGCGCAAAAAACTCAAGCAGTACAACCTGATCAACGACAAAGACTAAGGAAGCGGTATACACATGAGTGATCTCGTCAAAGTCAGACGCGCCTTGATTAGCGTTTCCGACAAATCAGGTATTGGAGAATTTGCCAGCGCCCTGCGCGCACTTGGCGTAGAGCTGCTATCAACAGGTGGTACCTACCGCTTGCTCCGGGAACTGGGGCTGGATGTGACTGAAGTCGCAGACTACACGGGTTTCCCTGAAATGATGGATGGACGGGTC
Source organism: Halioglobus sp. Uisw_031 (assembly GCF_047729875.1). Taxonomy (NCBI): domain Bacteria; kingdom Pseudomonadati; phylum Pseudomonadota; class Gammaproteobacteria; order Cellvibrionales; family Halieaceae; genus Halioglobus; species Halioglobus sp. Uisw_031. The sequence goes on from NZ_CP159826.1 coordinate 3,241,933, forward strand.
AAAACTCTACACCCCAAAGTACACGGTGGCATTTTGGGTCGTCGGGGGCAGGATGACGACGTGATGGCCGCGCATGGCATCGATCCTATTGACATGGTTGTGGTCAACCTCTACCCATTTTCTGCAACGGTTGCTAACCCTGACTGCACCGTCGAAGACGCCATCGAAAATATCGACATCGGTGGGCCCACCATGGTGCGCGCAGCGGCCAAGAACCACCCGTTTGTCAGCATCGTGGTGAATGCCTCCGATTACGGCGAAATCCTCAGCGAGATGCAGTCCAATGGCGGCAGCACCAGCCTGAAGAGTCGTTTTAATCTTGCGATCAAGGCCTATGAACACACCGCCGCTTACGATGGTGCGATTGCCAACCACTTTGGCACCCTGGTGCCAGACGGCTCGCCAAAATTCCCCCGCACCTTCAACGCCCAATTTCACAAAGTGCAGGAAATGCGCTACGGCGAAAACCCGCACCAGCGGGCGGCCTTCTATGTTGAGGCCAATCCCGCTGAAGCAGGCATTGCTACCGCGCGCCAAATCCAGGGCAAAGAACTGTCCTACAACAACGTGGCGGATACCGACGCCGCGCTGGAGTGCGTCAAAAACTTCCATCAGCCTGCCTGCGTGATCGTCAAACATGCCAACCCCTGTGGTGTCGCGATCGCTGGAAGTCTCAGTGAAGCCTATGACCTGGCCTTTGCGACAGACACCGAATCAGCCTTTGGCGGCATCATCGCCTTCAACCGTGAGCTGGACGCAAAGACAGCGGCAAGCATCGTGGAGCGGCAGTTTGTGGAAGTTATCATTGCACCCAGTGTCAGCGAAGAGGCGGCGGCACTGGTGGCGGACAAGAAAAACGTGCGCCTGCTTTCTTGTGGCGAATGGTCTGTACCCGGACCCGCTCTTGACTATAAGCGCGTCAATGGTGGCCTGCTGGTACAGGATCGCGACCTAGGAATGATTACCCGGGATGATCTGAGCGTCGTCAGTAAGTGTCAGCCGACTGAGCAACAGTTACAAGACTTAATGTTTGCTTGGATCGTTGCGAAGTTCGTCAAATCCAACGCCATTGTCTATGCCGCGAACGGCCAGACCATTGGCGTCGGCGCTGGGCAAATGAGCCGCATTAACTCTGCGCGCATCGCGGCCATCAAGGCCGAGCATGCGGGACTGTCTGTGCAAGGCTCAGTCATGGCGTCCGACGCATTCTTCCCCTTCCGTGATGGCATCGACAACGCCGGGCAGGCGGGTATTGCTGCCATCATTCAACCGGGTGGCTCCATTCGTGACGATGAGGTGATTGCCGCCGCCGATGAACACGGTATGGCAATGGTGTTTACCGGAATGCGTCACTTTAGACACTAGGGAACTGGCATGAATATTCTCGTCATAGGCAGCGGTGGTCGTGAGCACGCTCTCGCGTGGAAAGCTGCTCAGTCAGCGGGCGTAGAGACGGTCTATGTCGCTCCCGGCAATGCGGGTACCGGCAAGGAAGCGGGGCTTGAAAACGTCGCCATCGACACGATGGACTTTAGCGCCCTCGCCGATTTCGCCGAGAGCAACAATGTTGGTCTGACTATCGTAGGGCCCGAAACACCCTTAGTTGAAGGTATCGTAGACTACTTCCAGGCACTTAACCTGCGCTGCTTCGGTCCAAGCAAAGGCGCAGCCCAGCTGGAAGGCTCCAAGGCATTCACCAAAGATTTCCTAGCACGCCACAACATCCCTTCTGGCTCGTATGGCAACTTCACAGAACTGGAACCGGCTCTCGCCTACCTCCGAGAACAGGGCGCCCCAATTGTGGTAAAGGCAGATGGGCTAGCAGCAGGCAAGGGGGTCATTGTCGCGGAGACGCTGGCACAGGCAGAGGAAGCGGTCACAGACATGCTCTCTGGCAACGCGTTTGGTGAGGCTGGCTGCCGCGTGGTGATCGAGGAATTCCTACCCGGCGAAGAGGCCAGCTTTATTGTCATTGTTGACGGCCGCCATGTACTACCCATGGCCACCAGTCAGGACCATAAACGCATCGGCGAGGGCGACACAGGCCCCAATACTGGCGGCATGGGTGCCTACTCGCCCGCCCCGGTGGTGGATGCAGTGGTACACCAGCGGATCATGGATCGGGTGATTTTGCCCACGGTTGCAGGCATGGCTGCAGAAGGCAATGACTACACAGGATTCCTCTATGCGGGTCTAATGATTGACGCCGATGGTAACCCCCGGGTCATCGAATACAACTGCCGCTTTGGCGACCCTGAAACTCAGCCCATTATGATGCGCTTGCAATCGGACCTAGTGAAATTATGTGACGCCGCTCTGGACGGCACTCTGGAGAAAACCGACGCTCAGTGGGATGAACGGTGTGCCATAGGAGTCGTCCTCGCCGCCGGCGGCTACCCAGCGGACTATACTCAAGGAGCCCTGATCAATGGTCTCGATACCGTGCACAGTGATGATATTAAAGTGTTTCACGCAGGCACTGCACACAGTGAACAAGGGTTTGTTACCCGTGGCGGTCGCGTCCTATGCGTCACGGCACTGGGTGACGATATTGCCAGTGCACAACGCGCTTGCTATGCGGCGGCGGAAACTATTAGCTGGGACGGCATGACCCTGCGCACGGACATTGGTTGGCGCGCCATAGCGCGCTATAATAGCTAGCATAAACAGCCAGACAGAAATCTACCATGCAAGAACGACGCCTTTCCTTACTAGACAAACTCATCGGCGAAGCAGACTCGGTAATCAAAACCATCACCAGCCGTGGCAATCACGCCAGTCGGCCATCACCCTCGCAAGGTCACCTAGAATCAGAACTTTCAGAGCCAGCGCGCAAACACGTGGCGGGATTGATGCGGGTTAACCACACGGGAGAGGTCTGTGCTCAGGCACTGTATCAGGGGCAGGCACTAACCGCGAAATTGCCCACGGTACGCGATGAAATGCAGCAGGCTGCGCTAGAAGAAGTCGACCATCTAGTGTGGTGCGAAGAACGCTTGCGAGAACTGGATAGCCGCGCCAGTTATCTGAATCCAGCGTGGTACGGCATGTCCTTTGCGCTCGGCGCAATCGCGGGTGCAATCGGCGATAAGGTGAGCCTAGGATTTGTAGCTGCAACGGAAGAGCAAGTCTGTAGTCATCTGCGCGACCACCTCAAACAACTACCCGACGAGGATCGAAAATCCTCATTAATTCTGCAGCAGATGCTCGAGGATGAACAACGCCATGGTGATAATGCGCTGGAAGCCGGTGGTATGAATTTCCCCCGACCAATAAAACAAGCCATGAGTGCGTTATCGCTGCTGATGACCCGGACAAGCTACCGAATTTAACGGGCTTTTTTCGTGCCTCCAATATTCTATAAGGGTACTCGTTAACGACGTAGGCATTCTTTGAGGCTTGTTCTGAATATAGCCTATATTGCCGGAGCAAACTCCACGATCTCATAACTGTGGGTGATTTCCACGCCAGCAGCACCCAGCATGATAGAGGCAGAGCAATATTTCTCGGCAGAAAGCTCCACCGCCCGCTTTACGTGACTCTCTTTCAGCCCAACCCCGGTAACGACAAAATGCATATTGATCTGCGTAAAGACCGCGGGCACGGCATCAGCCCGCTGCGCGTCCAACTCCACGCGGCAGTCCAGCACCTGCTGACGCGATTTCTTCAGCATGGTCAACACATCATAGATCGAACAGCCCCCGGTCCCCAGAAGCAGCATTTCCATTGGACGAGCTGCAAGATTGCGACCGCCGAGGTCTTCCGGCCCATCCATCACAACGGTGTGTCCACTGCCGGACTCACCCACAAACATAGCACCGTCCGCCCACTTCACTGTCGCTTTCATTGAACACATCTTCCTATATTAAAAACGCGCAGGATCTTAGCATAACAAAGTGAATTTTACTGACCCGCGGTCATTGAAGCGGTGGGGCGTGTGTTCGAAACCCTAAAAATAAAGCGTCGATGCCTAGCCCGACACAAAACACAATTGCCGTAATTCCAAAGCGCTCAGAAAAACAACTCGCGCAATTTCTGACCAGGCTCTTCAGCCCGCATAAACGCCTCTCCCACCAGAAAAGACTGCACACCAGCATCGCGCATCAGAGCCACATCGACAGCCGTGTGAATGCCGCTCTCGGTAATCACCAATCGATCAGCAGGAATATACGGCAACAGGTCTAGGGTTGTTTCCAGACATGTTTCAAAGCTATGCAAATCGCGGTTATTAATGCCAATCAGTGGTGTTGCCAGCTCAAGGGCTCGCTCCAGCTCCGCGCGATCATGTACCTCTACCAACACATCCAGCCCCATCTCAGCGGCAACGTGCGCCAATTCGCGCATTTGCTCATCCGCGAGCGCAGCCACAATCAACAACACCGCATCTGCACCAAAGGCTCGGGCTTCTACCACCTGGTAGGGATCCACAGTGAAGTCCTTGCGCAATACCGGTAAATCGCAGGCAGATCGCGCCTGCTCGAGATACGTTTCGCTACCTTGGAAAAAGTCCCTGTCAGTCAGCACCGAAAGACAACAGGCGCCGCCCTCACGGTAGCTGTTGGCAATCTGTACGGGGTTAAAATCCTCGCGAATCACACCTTTACTGGGCGAGGCCTTCTTTACTTCGGCGATAACAGCGGGCCCACCCGCGGCTACCCGTTGCTGTAACGCGGCAGAAAATCCACGCAGCGCAGTCTGCTCTTGAATACGTCCTTCCAGACTAGCAAGGGAATGCTTGGATTTGCGTTCGGCCACCTCTTCCGCCTTACGCGCCAGAATCTTACGCAAAATAGTGGGCGCACTCTTCGCCACCACCTCAACCATGCCCGCGCATCAATTGCGTAAAATCAACAAACTGCTTGAGCTTTTCCGCCGCCAATCCACTGGCCAAGGCGTCTTCAGCCATCGCAACACCGTCCGCCAAGGTAGCGGCAATCCCGCTAACATAAATTGTCGCACCGGCGTTGAGGGCGAGCATAGCGCCAGCTTTTTTCGAGGCCTCGTCACTGGCACCCGATAAAGCGCTACGAATCAGGCTTGCAGAGGCCGCCGCACTATTGACAGACAAGCCGTCCAGACTCTGCAGTGGCAGTGAAAAATCCTGCGGGCTAATGTGGTAAGTCTCGATATTACCATCACACAATTCCGTTACCGATGTGCCCGCAGCAATTGAAATCTCGTCCAGACCATCATCCGAGTGCACAATCATTGCGTGTTCGGACCCAAGCAATTTGAGTACTTCTGCCATGGGCTGACATAAATCTGCAGCGAATACACCAATGAGCTGCCGCGTCACGCCGGCAGGGTTGGTCAAAGGCCCCAAAATATTAAAAACGGTGCGTATGCCCAACTCTTTACGCGGACCAATTGCATGACGCATGGCGGAGTGATGCGCCGGAGCAAACATGAATCCCACCCCAACATCTGTAATCACTCGCGCTACCTGATTGGGGTCAAGATCCAGAGGCATCCCCAATTTTTCCAACACATCAGAGCTACCACTGGTACTGGAGACTGAACGATTGCCATGCTTGGCAACTTTCGCTCCAGCCGCTGCGGCAACAAAACTTGCGCCCGTTGAAACGTTGAATAAATTAGCGCCGTCACCACCCGTCCCCACTAGGTCGACCAGATGGGGGTCGCTCACGATGACCGGTGTAGCGAGATCACGCATGACCTGCGCCGCGCCAGCAACCTCTTCGGTTGTCTCTCCTTTCATGCGCAAGGCAACGAGCAGTCCGCCGACCTGGGCATCAGTGGCGTCTCCAGACATTATCTGGCGCATCACAGCCTGCATTTCCTCGCGCTGAAGGTTATTGCCCTCCACTACTTTGGCCAAAGCCTGTTGAATATTCATTCTTAAATCCTCTACTGCTGCAGAAAATTGCGCAACAAATCGTGCCCGTGCGCTGTGAGTATCGATTCCGGATGAAACTGCACACCTTCAACAGCCAACTCCCGATGACGTAACCCCATGATTTCGTCGACCTCACCCGATTCAGTCTCGGTCCACGCGGTAATTTCCAGACAATCTGGCAGGCTTTCCCGCTGCACCACCAGACTGTGGTAGCGCGTCGCCTCAAACGGTTGACTGAGATCTCGAAATACGCCATCACCGCGATGGCATATCGGCGACGTTTTTCCGTGCATCACCCTGCGTGCACGCACCACTTTACCTCCGAAGACTTGCCCAATACTTTGATGACCTAGACAGATACCAAGCAAAGGCACCACCCCAGCATAGCGGCGAACAACTTCCATGGAGATACCCGCTTCGTTTGGCGTGCACGGCCCGGGAGAAATAACAATTTTCTCGGGTGCCAGTAAGGCGATATCATCCACCGTAATCTCATCGTTTCTGACCACTCGCACCTCAGCGCCAAGTTCGCCAAGATACTGCACCACGTTGTAGGTGAACGAATCATAGTTATCAATCATTAACAGCATGGTTACTCTCCCCTGCTAGCACCATGGACGCTGCACGAAACATAGCACGGGCCTTGTCATGGGTCTCCTTCCATTCCATTACCGGAATGGAGTCGGCAACAACACCGCCACCCGCCTGCACATACAATTTGCCATCCTTGATCACGGCTGTACGAATAGCGATTGCGGTATCCATATCTCCTGCCCAGGAAATATAACCCACCGCTCCGCCATAAACCCCACGCTTGACCGGCTCCAGTTCATCAATAATTTCCATGGCACGAATTTTAGGTGCCCCGCTCAGCGTCCCCGCAGGAAGCGTAGCGCGCAGCACATCAAAGGCCGACTTACCGGACTTCAGCGTAGCGCGAACGTTCGACACGATATGCATAACGTGAGAGTAGCGCTCCACCACCATTTTATCCGTCAACTCTACAGAACCGGTCTCCGCGATTCTTCCCACGTCGTTGCGCCCAAGATCGATCAGCATCAGATGCTCTGCGATCTCCTTCGGATCAGCCAACAACTCGGTTTCCATAGAATCGTCTTCATCCTCGGTAAGGCCGCGCCGCCGCGTCCCCGCAATAGGACGCACCGTCACCACGCCTTTTTCCAGCCGGGCCAAAATTTCCGGAGAGGAACCCACAATGTGGAAATCTTCCATGTCCAGATAATACATATACGGCGAAGGGTTGAGATTGCGCAGAGCCCGATAGAGGTTCAACGGCGGCGCGCTAAAAGGAATACTCATCCGCTGTGAGGGCACCACCTGCATGACGTCACCGGCCAACACGTATTCCTTGACCTTCTCAACACTGGCTTCGTAGGTCGCCTGGGTAAAGTCAGATTCGGCCTGCTGCTCTAGCGTCGAACTATCTGCTGCCTCTAACACCACCTCTGGCAAGGGCCGCATAGGCTCGCGCAAACGCGCCACCAAGGCTGACAAACGCTCCTGCGCCTTTTCCAGCGCATGATCAGCTGAGGGATCTGCATTGACTATCAGACGAATCGTGCCAGCGAGATTATCGAACACCAGCACCTCCTCAGACACCATCAGCAAAATGTCGGGCGTCCCCAAGCGGTCCGGTGGCATTCCGGCCTTCAGGCGCGGCTCAACATAGCGCACTGTATCGTAGCCAAAATATCCCACTAATCCGCCATGGAAAACAGGAAGGTCCATACGTGGAGCAGTGCGATAACGCTGCTGGAAGGCCTCCGCAAAAGCCAAGGGATCCGTCACTTCTTCTGTTTCGCTAAGGACGCCATCCACCCAGATCTCAACGCGATAGCCAAAGACCTTCAGTAGCGTTCGACACGGTAGCCCTATAATGGAATAACGGCCCCACTTTTCGCCGCCCTGCACAGACTCAAAGAAATAAGAGTAAGGCCCTTCCGCAAGTTTACGGTAGGCACTGAGTGGCGTTTCAAGATCGGCCAGCGCTTCACGGCTGACAGGGATTCGATTGTAATCTTGAGCTGCAAGCGCAGCAAAGTCTTGCTGTTTCATGGGGTGTCCTCGGAGAATAAAGGTGCGTAATCAGGTCGTCAAGAAACCTTGGCTACCATCGCCAGCAGGTGACCTCACGCATCGACAGCAAGCCGATACTTTTCCGCGTTGCCGTTTTCACAGCGCTCTCCAAGAAAGTACGAAGCCTATTGTACCTATAGGTTTGCGGTTGGCAAACGGGTTGACTGCGTCAATTCTGTGAAGAAAGTTTCATTTTAGCGAGCTTTGGCGGGCTTAGGTAGTGTAACGCACTGTGGCAGGGCACTGCCGGATGCGCTAGTGCCCTTGGGTCCTGCTCACTCAACAAGAGAACGCATTCACACAAGCCCCCAATGTGATGCGCAAACACCTGCAGACTAACCAGAGACCTTGCGCAACTCCGCCCGCATCTGCTCAATGACGCTTGCATAGTCAGGCTGACTAAAAATCGCAGAGCCAGCCACAAACGTATCAGCCCCTGCTGCCGCAATTTCAGCGATGTTCTTCGGTGTAACGCCACCGTCAACCTCCAGACGAATATCAAAGCCTGAAGCATCAATCATATCGCGCGCTTCACGCAGCTTGCACAGCGTCGAAGGGATAAACGATTGACCGCCAAAGCCTGGATTGACTGACATCAGCAGCACCATATCAACTTTGTCCAACACATAGCGCAGAACATCCAGACCCAGATGTGGGTTGAAGACCAGCCCTGACTTGCAGCCTGCATCACGGACAAGCTGCAGCGAACGATCAACATGCGTCGATGCATCCGGGTGAAAGGTGATATAGCTGGCGCCCGCCTCGGCAAAATCCCGAATCAACTGATCAACCGGGCTCACCATCAAATGCACATCGATATCGGCGGTGATGCCATACTTGCGTAGGGCGGTACAAACCATCGGCCCGATCGTGAGATTCGGCACATAGTGATTATCCATGACATCGAAGTGCACAATATCGGCTCCTGCATCGAGCACCGCGTCGACCTCTTCTCCTAGACGGGCGAAATCAGCAGAGAGAATAGAGGGGGCTATCTTGTAATCGGCCATTTTGGTCTCCAGTCTATATTCAGGCGCCCATTCTAACGACTAAATGATGACGATACGAAGGGATATCAGCAGCGTTATGCCAGGCAGATACAGCACTCGGCCTAGATGAGCCCTTTCACAATGTTATTCAGTTCCTGCAAACGATCAGGAGTACCCACATCCTGCCACTGTCCCCTATATCGCTCGCCACCCAATTGCCCCCTCCTTATTGCCGCATCCAGTAAAGGTCGAAGAGGCATTTTGCCCTCTGGCATTGCGGCAAAAAATGCCGTCGTATAAATGCCCAGCCCCGCATAGGTCCAACCATACGCGCCCGATTCTAGCGACCTGACCCAGCCCTCATCGTCTAGCTGGAAATCACCAAAGGTATGTTGCGGGGGGTTTTTTACCATAACCAGGTGAGCCACCTCATCGGCCCGCAGGCAATACGCCGCAAGCTTTTCAAACGGATAGTCGATCCATATATCACCGTTTACGACCAAGAAAGGCTTATCTCCCAGCAGCGGCAGCGCGTTGACAATACCGCCCGCTGTTTCCAATGGTGACCCCTCTGGCGAGTAGACAATAGTGACGCCCCACAGGCTGCCATCCATGCAGTAGTCCATTATTTGCTCGCCAAGGTGGGCAACATTGATCACGATCTCACTGAAACCCGCCGCCGCCAACCGCCGGATATGGTGCTCGATCAGGGGGGTATCAGCCACGCGCAACAGTGGCTTGGGGGTGTGCTCCGTCAACGGCCGCATCCGTTCGCCAACACCTGCTGCCAATATCATAGCCCTCACCGTATTTTACCCCAGTCCTGCGTCATAATCAGAGGTGCAAGGCGCTGCGAGAAAAAAGCGCTGAAGTCGGCGAAAACGGGCTCTTGCTCGGCATACTGATCCGCTATTTGGAGCACGTATTGAATCACCAGCGGCAGGTCATCAAGATAGACGGACTTTCCATCGCGAAGGTAAAGACGCGAAAAGGTGCCCAATACTTTGATATGTCGTTGTAGTCCCATCCAATCGAACCAGCGCAGGAATAGCGCTTCGTCCGCATCCGCTAATAGTCCCTGTGAACACAAACGATTACGATAGCTGCGTACCCAAGCCTGCACTCGCTCCACCGGCCATTGGATATAACAATCGCGCAACAGCGATACGAGATCATAAGTAACAGGCCCCACAACTGCATCCTGAAAATCGATCACTGCCAAACCCTCCGCACCAGCCAGCATCAGATTACGACTGTGAAAATCTCGGTGGACCAGCACGGTTGGTTGCTCTAACGCACTGCTGATCAACCGCTCAAACACTGTGTCCAAGAGGGCCTGCTCCGAGGGATTCGGGCTATATCCCAGTAGCCCCTGTACAAACCATTGCTGAAAACGGCCCAGCTCTTCACCTAGTAGAGAGCGGTCGTATGGATCGAGGCCAGTACCCCTAGTCTTTACTGCGGCCATTTTAGACAACACGTCGAAAGCTAGAGTGTAGTAGTTATCTACCGAAACGGTGTTCAGTGCAGGCCATAACAGCTGATCGCCAAGGTCTTCCAGCAACAGAAACCCACGGTCCAAGTCTGCGCCTAGAACAGCGGGAACTTTGACTCCGGCAATATCCAACAAAGCGTCCACGCGCAAAAATGCTTCGTTCTTCTCGGTGGAAGGGGGAGACTCCACCAGCACATAGGTCTGTGATGCGACTTCAAAACGAAAATAACGCCGATTACTGGCATCCCCGGCCACCACGGCCAGATGCGGCACTAGGTCGCCATCAGACAGTCCCAAAACAGACATGGCCCACGGTAAAAGTGCTTTAGGTACATGGCGCGATGACACAATTCTCTCCTGCTTAAAAATTTGACGGACAACGCGCAGGGGATGCTTTAGACTCTTACTTATCCCCAAAATATACTCTGACCTTGATGACGCCTGTCTGCACTAACCTCTATCGTTCTCTCGCTTTTGCAACTACGTGGTTGGCAGTTATGGCGCTAGGCCTTGGCCTATCACATGCGGCCCCGGCACAGGATAACAATATGGGGGACTGTGCCGCCAATGAAAATGCAAACTCAGAGCGCTGTTCTGTGACTGCAGAGTCCACCACCGAGACTCCGCCCTTTGCGCTGGACTGGGTACCTTTGGAAGCTGTGCCAGAATCTTTACAGGATCGCCAGTGTTTAAATTGCAAGGGGGCTTATGTAGACCCGCTGGCACAGGAAAACACCAGTGCGCCATTAGAAAAAGAAAATATCCGCGCCCTTGCCAATAGCACACAGATGCAGGGCAATGAGATCATAATGACCGGTGAAGCGAACGCAGTGCAAGGCTATCGTCATATGCGCAGCGATGAGGTGTTAATTAATCGCACAGATGAGTCCTCTATCCTCACAGGCAACATCACCCTTCGCGAACCCAATCTATTGCTGTTAGGTGATAGTGCCGAAGTCTATTCCAAAACAGGTGAAGCTGTCGTGCATAACAGCCAATTCGTGTTCCATCGTGAGCATATGCGCGGCACCGCTGATATCCTTGAGCGCGACTTTGACGGGTTGATCCACGTCCATAACGGCACTCTGACGTATTGCCCACCAGGCGAAAATGACTGGGTCGTGCTTGCAAAAGACATGGAGTTTAATCTTGAGGAGGGTTTGGCCACGCTCCACCACGCCAAGGTCGAGGTGGAGGGGGTGCCCGTTTTTTACAGCCCCTGGCTGCGACTACCCCTTGATGATCGACGCCGCACAGGCGTTTTGTGGCCGGATTTTGGCAATGACAGCAGCGGGGGACTGGATATCAGTGCGCCCCTCTATATTAACCTAGCTCCCAACTACGATGCACTTTACGCACCCCGCTATATCGAAGAGCGTGGCTTGAATAACGAGCTACAGTTACGCTACCTGAACCCCCTCTTCGGTCAATGGTTGGTCGCAGGAGCCTATATAGAGAAAGATAAAAAATACAGTGACCAGACATCGGCGCAGGGCAGCAGTGACCGCTGGCTCGGCGTGGTAAAGCAAAACGGTCTGTTTCAGCAACGCTGGCGGTCGAGGGTGGATTACAGCAAAGCCAGCGATGTCGATTATATGAAAGACCTAGAAACGAGCAGCATCGACGCCCAACGCAGAACCAGCCTGCTGCAGATGGCCTCTCTGGATTATCTGGGCGACAGCTGGTTGACGAGCCTGCGGACCCAACAGTTCCAGTCACTGGCAGACGATATCAATAAGGGCTATGAAGAGATGCCGCAGCTCACCAGCGTCTACCGCGGCCGCGGCACACCTTTTACGGTGGAACCCATACTCCTCGCGCAGTACTCGAATTTCGACGCCCAGCGCGATGTTGTGACGGGTCAACGTTTCTATGGCGAGGCAGGACTTAGCTATCCCATGTTGTGGTCCTTTGGACATCTCAAGCCAACACTAAAATACCGGCAAGTGAACTACGAGTTGAGCGACGCGACGTTATTTAAAGACAACAGCCCATCGGCCGGCGCACCGTTGGCCAACCTAGATGCCGGCTTGATTTTCGACCGCCAGACCCGTTTTGCTGGTAGAAGTCTTTTGCAGACACTAGAACCCCGTATTTACTACCTCTACAGCGAGTACGAGGACCAGACAGACCAGCCAATTTTCGACACGGCTGAGTTGACCTTCACCTACTACCAACTATTTCGAGAAACACGCTTTGCCGGACATGACCGGCTGGATGATGCCAACCAAGTCTCCGTGGGCCTGACCAGCCGGTTGATTGACGATGAGTCCGGTCGCAATTTACTCACAGCCAGCGTCGGTCAGATTTATTATTTCGACGACCGAGAGGTGCGACGAGGCTTAAATGCCGTCCCCCGGGAGGAATCGATGTCGGAAATTGCCGGGGAACTGGTGGCCAGGCCTACGGAACAGCTAGGCCTGCGCACAAGCCTAGTCTGGGACCCCGAGGAAGATAATTTGAACTCAGGGTTTTTTGAAGGGAGCTACAAACCGGATAACGGCAGTATTTTCAATATTGGCTATTCTTATCGCCGTCTTAGCCCTGCATTTATTAACCAGCAGCTAACGAATGAGGTCAGCGTCTCCAGTTACCTGCCTTTGGATAACAACTGGAGCGTATTCGCGTCCATGAGCTACTCCTTGGAAGACGATATCAGCGTGGAAGATATGTTCGGTGTCGAATATGATAGCTGCTGCTGGACGGTGCGCCTGCTGCAATTGCGCTACTACAACAATGACTCGGGAGCCCAAACTGACTTTAGCAATCCCAACTTGGAACGCGAAAGTACGGTACAGTTTCAATTCCTGCTGAAGGGCATGGGTGGCTTCGGGAATAGAATAACCAATATTATGCAAACCATGATTAGAGGTTTTGACGAACGTGAATACTAAGACACTACTGTTATTTGTAGGCATAACCTACGCTGTCCTCACTGGGGCCATGGTGCAGGCTGCCACTGAAGTCATAGATCAGGTGGTAGCGATCGTCGATGACGACATTATCATGGCCAGTGAGTTGCGTGAGAGACTCGCCGCTGTGACCAATAATCTCGAGGCCAGAGGTATCGAACCACCACCGGAAAATGAACTGATTCAGGAAACCCTGGATCGCCTGATTCTCGAAAGCATCCAGTTACAAAAAGGCAGTCGTGCCGGCGTCCGTATCCCCGACGAGCAGCTTAATCAGGCTGTAAGCCGTATTGCGGCCCAAAATAATATGACTCTCGAGCAGTTCCAACAGGCCCTCGAGCAGCGCAACCAGTCTTACAACGCCATGCGGGAGCAGATTCGACGAGAAATGATCATTCAACGTGTGCAGGGTGGAAACGTCAATCAACGCATCCAGATCACAGATCAGGAAGTGGGCAACTTCATGGGGACGAAGGAAGGTCAATCCCTGACGCAGCCACAGTACCACGTGCTCCATGCACTACTCGCATTAAAGCCTGACCCCAGTGAGCGTGAAATTGCAGCAGCCCGCACACAGGTGGACCAAGCGATGCAGCGCATTCGCGGTGGTGAGCCCTTTAAGCAGGCCATTAGCGCCAGCAATCTGCCTTACCCCCTCACCGGCGGGGATCTCGGATGGCGCAAACTGGATGACCTGCCATCCATTTTCAGTACTATCGTTCCGCAATTGACGCCCGGTGAAACAGCCGACCCGATTCTCTCAGACAGTGGATTCCATTTGGTCTACTTAGAGGCGGTGCGCGGTGGAGAGCAGGTCGTGACCCAGACCAAGGCCCGACATATCCTGATAAAGCCTTCAGAGATACTGACAGATGAACAAGCGGGTGAGTTAGTGGCCCAACTCAGAGCACGCGCCCTCGCAGGAGAAGACTTCTCAGAGCTGGCCAGAGAGTACTCCGATGATATTGGCTCCGCCCAAGAAGGCGGCGAATTGGGCTGGACTAACCCCGGTCAAACGGTACCAGAATTCGAGGCCGCCATGGCCGGTGCGGCCCCAGGGCAGATATCCAAACCGGTGCGCACACAATTCGGCTGGCATATCGTGGCGGTAGAAGCACGCAGGCAGCAGGACGTTACCGATCAGGCCTCTCGCGCCAAAGCCATGGACTACGTACACCAGCGTAAATATGAAGAAGAGCTCGACGCGTGGCTGCAACAAATTCGCGATGAAGCTTTTGTCGACGTAAAGTAGGTCTCCAACATGTCGCTTCCCAGGATTGCCATCACTACGGGTGAGCCCGCAGGCATTGGGCCCGATATCGTGTTGATGGCTGCACAGTGCGCTTGGCCAGCGGAATTGGTTGTCATTGCCGACCCAAACATGCTGCAGCAACGGGCACAGGCACTGAAGCTGCCCATTGAGCTACAGACTTACAGGCCAGACTTGCCGCCTCAGGCACAGCAGCCAGGCACGCTGAAGATTCAGCCCATTGCGCTAGCCGTCCCCGCTATCGCTGGGACACTCAATACAGCGAATGCGGCTTATGTTTTAGAGACCCTCCGACACGCGATACAAGGCTGCGTCAGCCGCCACTATCAGGCGATGGTAACTGGACCCGTGCAGAAATCTGTCATCAACGACGCCGGCATTCCCTTCACAGGACATACGGAGTTTCTGGCACAGGAGACGGGCACCGACAAGGTCGTCATGATGCTAGCAACAAAGGAGCTGCGCGTTGCACTGGCCACTACTCACCTGGCACTAAGAGACGTACCTGGCGCCATCACGCCCGAACTTCTGCACCAGACTTTGAACATTTTATATCACGATCTACGCGATAAATTCGGCATAGACGCACCGCGCATTGCGGTACTGGGTTTGAACCCTCATGCCGGGGAAGACGGCCACATGGGGCGGGAAGAAGTCGAAATACTCGCTCCGGCACTAGAGAACTTGCGGGCGGGCGGCATGGATCTGCTTGGACCCCTGCCCGCCGATACGGCCTTCAACCCAAAAGTGCTAACCAATTGTGATGCCGTTTTTGCCATGTATCACGATCAAGGTCTGCCAGTACTGAAATACTCAGGTTTTGGCCGTGCGATTAATATCACGCTGGGCCTACCGATTATTCGAACATCGGTAGATCACGGTACGGCATTGGATCAGGCGGAAACGGGCGGGGCGGACTGGCACAGTCTAGAGCAGGCCATCACCATTGCCTGTCAACTGTGTGAGAATAACCGGCAAGCGGGAGATCACTAAGCCTGATGCTCTATGGCAGGCTTGCTCGCCACTGCAACACTTTCCGTGTAGGCACTCGTGACCTCCTTTGCGTCACCCTCGGCCACAATCTTGCCATTTTCCAGCCAAATTACGCGATCACACATTTTCTCAACCTGTTCAGCCATATGAGACACAAAAACGACCGTCTGGTCGCCGGTAATACGGCCCTGCATAGCGGCCAGCGCCTTCCCTCGAAAATGGGCATCGCCTACGCTTAGAATCTCATCAATCAACAACACATCCACATGGGTCATCAACGCTGTGGTAAAGGCAAGACGTGAGCGCATACCCGCCGAATAATTTTTCACCGGCTCATTAAAGGAATCACCCAACTCAGAAAAATCTTTAATGTCATCCAGGAATGATATGGCCTGTTTTTGTGTGGAGCCCTGCAACATGGCTGCAAGAAGCGCATTGTCCCGACCAGAAAGATCGGGTTTGAAGCCAAGACCTAGTGTCAGCAATGAAGCAGACTTTCCAGACTCCATCCTCACTCGGCCCTTGGTAGGCGCCAAAATGCCTGCCATCACTCGCAGCAGTGTGGTTTTGCCAACGCCGTTTCTACCAATTATACCGAGGGTTTCTTTCTCATAGAGCTTCATCGAGACGTCTTGCAACACGTGATGCCTGCCGTGATCGAAAGCCTTTCCTCCAGCATGATAGCTGAGGGACACCTCGTTCAACTCCAATACAATAGGCTTATGTTCACTCACGCGGTAAGCGCTCGCAGCGCTAGATATTGGCTGCGATGACGCATGAACAACACCATCACGCTCAGCAGTGCACCAAAACCAGCACCTATAGTCAGCAGATGAAACATATCCGGAGACGTGTTGTGCATCATTATTTGACGGTAGGCGTCCAACAAAAAAGCCATTGGATTCGCATCCAGAACCATTTTCATTTTCTCGGGGTCTAGCGTGCGAACGTCCCAAAAAATACCCGATGTGAACAGCAGAAAAAGCATTCCCAAGGAAATTAACTGCGCAAAGTCGCGTGCCAAACAGACCAGACAGGCAGCGAGAAAAGCACAGGCTACTATGACCACGTAATTCACGATCATCAGGGGCACCAAATACCACCAAGTCGCGGTCATACTATAGCCGTTACTGAGCAAAATAATGCTCAGCATGACGAACACTGCTGCCTGCCTGTAAATGCCCTCCTGCACAACAGCCATCGGAAATAGCGTCTTGGGGACATTGATTTTGCCAACCAAACCCTTGCCGCTGACGATACTGTTTGAAGCCTGTACAACAGATTTTGAAAACCACACAAACATCAATTTACCCGTCGCCAAAAACATCAGAAAGTCGGGTTCGCGCGTACCCATTATGGTAACGAAAACAACATAGAGGACGCCCACCCACAGAAGCGGCTCCAGAATCCACCAGACGTAACCGAGAAAAAATCGACTAGCATCAGCCCGCAATCCCATTCGCGCCATGATATCGATCAGGCGTATGTATTGTAATATTGGCATGAAGTGGTATTGGCCTACGATAGCTCGCTAAAAGAAATGATACTGTAGCAAAAACCGCAATGAATCAACTAACCTACGGTATAAATACCCAAGACACACGTTACAATGCCAACCATGAAACACCAGCCTCAACAACACCGCCCTCGAAAGCGCTTCGGACAAAACTTCCTGCAGGACGCCTCCGTCATCGATCGTATAACAGCATCGGTTTACCCAAAGCCTGGAGAGCATCTCGTAGAAATAGGTCCCGGACAAGGCGCGCTTACGGCATCTCTCATCGACAGCGGTTGTACCCTGGATGTAGTGGAGTTGGATCGAGATCTAATACCCGGATTATTAGCGTCGTTCAGCCTCAAGCCCGGCTTCACGTTACACAGCGCAGATGCACTCAACTTTGATTTTTCTAGCTTGATCAGCGGCACACCAGCAGAGCCAGGCGTTCAGGGTCAGCAACTGCGCGTGGTAGGCAACCTGCCTTACAACATCTCCACACCCCTTATTTTTAAGTTGCTGGACAATAGTGCCATCATTCAGGACATGCACTTTATGCTCCAACTGGAAGTGGTAGAACGCCTTGCTGCATCCCCGGGGAGCAAGAACTGGGGCCGTTTGGGGATCATGGCACAGTACCAGTGCCAGGTGGAGCATCTGTTTGATGTGCCTCCCCATGCTTTTAATCCGCAGCCCAAAGTACAGTCCGCGATCGTGAGGCTAACCCCCTGGACCCATTCGCCATGGCCCAATTGCAGCGAACCTCTATTGCGAAAACTGGTGAAGGCCGCCTTTGCTCATCGCCGTAAAACCTTGCGTAACAACCTGAAAGAGATTATAGATAGCACGCAATTAGAAGCGCTGGGAGTCGATCCCAGCGCCCGTGCTGAAACATTGGAACTTAACCAGTTTATTGAGATTACCAACGCCATCCATGTCTAGAACTGAGTTTAATCCGTCTCTGGTGAGGGTCACTGTGGCCGCTGTGTATTTACCCAGTCACTCCAGCCCAGACCGGAATCAATACACCTTCGCCTATACTATTACCATCAATAATGGGGCAACCCTGCCAGTGCAATTATTGTCGCGACACTGGATCATCACCGACGCCAACGATGACGCACAGGAAGTCCGGGGTGAAGGCGTAGTGGGAGAACAACCCGTCATACAACCGCAGGCTTCTTTTCGCTACACCAGCGGTGCTACGTTAACCACACCGATAGGGTATATGGAAGGAAGCTATTTCATGGTTGTGCGTGAAGCCATGGAGATAGACCCCGCCGATTTGCCGACCTTTGAGGTGCCCGTCGGGGCCTTTTCTCTGCACACTCCCACCGCGCTAAACTAGGGCGTTATTATGAGTACCTATGTTGTAGGCGATATTCAGGGTTGTCTGCAGCCACTCACGTGCCTGCTGGAAAATGTGCACTTCAACCCCGACAAGGATGTGCTGTGGTCAGTGGGTGACATCGTCAACCGCGGCCCTGAATCGTTAGAGTCCCTTCGCTTTCTCTACCGTATGCGAGACAACCTGATCGTGGTATTGGGCAATCACGATCTGCATCTACTGGCAATCGCGGCTGGCGTGCGCCGACCCAGCCGCTCAGATACCTTCGACGAGATTCTCAATGCGCCGGACCGACAGGAATTACTCGAATGGCTAGCGCAACAGCCGTTGATACACCACCAATATAACCATACTCTGGTGCATGCTGGCATCCCGCCCCAGTGGACCCTAACCCAGGCCATTGGTTACGCCAGTGAGGTTGAGGCGGCACTGCGTGGCGTCCACTCTGCAGAGTTTTTAGGCGCGATGTACGGCAACGAGCCGGCCGTATGGACGGAGGATCTTTCCGGCACGACACGCCTACGCGTCATTACTAACTACCTCACACGGATGCGCTACTGCACCAGCGCAGGCGGACTCGATCTACAGAGTAAGGGCTCCAGCCCTGCATTCGACACCGTCAACTCGGACAATCAGAAAGTGGACGCCTGGTTCAACCACCGTGAACGCAAGACCGCCACAGACCGCATCCTGTTTGGCCACTGGGCCAGCATTGCTGGACAGACCAACAACCCGAACGCCATCGGGCTTGATACAGGATGTGTCTGGAACGGGACTATGTCGCTCTACCATCTGGAAAGCGGCGAGGTCACATGCTGCGCGTGCCAAGACGGGATGTGCCAGGATCAGCCCGTTACCGCAGAGTCATGACGCGGCATCGTCGGCCCTGTACACTCAATTAATGGACATCTATTTAGTTGGCGGCGCGGTCCGCGATACACTGTTGAACTACCCCGTGGTGGAGCGCGACTGGGTGGTCGTTGGTGCGCAGCCCGACGAGCTGTTACGGCAAGGTTATCTGCAGGTGGGTAAAGACTTTCCCGTTTTCCTGCACCCGCAAACTAAAGACGAGTACGCCCTGGCGCGCACCGAGCGTAAGCAGGGGCATGGCTATACCGGCTTTGCCGTAGATTGCGATCCATCAATCACTCTCGAAGAAGACCTACTGCGCCGGGATCTCACTATCAATGCTATGGCTATGCACACGGATGGCAACATCATCGATCCGTATGGCGGTCAGGACGATCTGAAACATCGGGTATTACGCCATGTCTCTGATGCCTATGCAGAGGATCCTCTAAGAGTGCTGCGTACCGCTCGATTTGCCGCCCGTTATGCACATCTGCAATTTACTGTCGCGCCAGAGACCATCAATCTGATGGCCGACATCGTCAAGCAGGGTGAACTCGCCCACTTGCCCGCTGAACGCGTGTGGGTAGAACTGGAAAAAGCGCTAGGAGAACGCAATCCCGAGGTGTTTATCAAGGTACTGCGCGACTGTGGTGCACTGGAAAAACTACTTCCTGAAGTGGAGGCCCTGTTCGGTGTACCCCAGTCCGCAGAACATCACCCAGAGGTTGATACTGGCCTACACATTCTCATGGCAATACAACAGGCAGTCGCACTGTCCGCCGACACCGATGTCCGCTTTGCCGTGCTCCTGCACGATCTGGGCAAGGGCACCACACCGCAGACTGAGTGGCCCCGACATATCGCCCATGAGGAACGCGGTGGTAAGTTGGTCGAGCAGGTCTGCAACCGGCTGCGAGCTCCGCGCCGTCACACTGAACTGGCGCGCACAACATGCCAATACCACACCCTCTGTCACAGGGCGCTGGAACTGCGCGGCAAAACAGTGCTGACATTACTCAATGCCACTGATGCCCTGCGCCGCCCGGATCGATTCGAGGCCTTTTTGCTAGCGTGTGAAGCCGATGCTCGCGGCAGACTTGGGCTGGAAGACCGCGACTACCCCCAAGCGAACTACTTGCGCCAAGCGCTAGCGGCGGCCCAGGATGTCAGCGCAAAACAGTTCAAAGAGTCGGGGCTGACCGGCAAGCCCATGGGAGATGCCATCGCCGCAGAACGCATCAGGGTGCTGGAGCAGTTGCGCCCGAGCTAAGATTGAGGGGCGAGCGTTTATTCTGCGCGGGAAATCACCTGACCACGCCACCTAAAATCCACTTTTGACAATGCTTGGCTGGATTGATCATAGGCCTGCCACAGAGACAGGTAACTGCGTTTCGTTACCGGGTGCAGTGTGTCAGGAGAGAGCTCTGCCAATGGACAAAGCACAAAAGCATTCTCCAAAATTTCATCCCGCGGTAGTTGCACACCCTGCAAGATCCCCACTTCATTGTCGAAGGTCAGGATGTCGATATCGAGATGCCTGGCACTGAAGCGTGTGGCATTAGCGGGGCGCCCATGTTCCACCTCAATGTGGCGTAGTATTGCCGCCAGCTCTGCCACCGACAGTTCAGTGCTTACCGCTGCCACCAGATTTAAAAAAGGCTGCCCCTCAAAACCAACGGCGTCACTGTCGTAAACTGAAGACAGAGCTAACTCATCAAAGAGTCCACAGAGTGCATCCAGCCCAGCCGTAATGCAGCGCTCACGCTCTATATTGCTACCCATCCCCAGAAAAACCTGCGCCATTGTCAGGGCCGCTCGCCAACTTCGATAATAACACCCACGTCCTCAGCCGCAGCCACTGCGCCCGGCTTACTCAACCGCAGCCGCAGCCAGGACACACCAAAATCCTTCAAAACCATTTGGGCCACCTCTTCGGCCAATGATTCGATTAACTGGTACTCACTACCCTCGACCAAACTAATCACCTGACTGGAAATAGCCGCGTAATCCAGTGCGTCGGCAATCTGGTCGCTGGCGGCGGCGCGCGCGGTGTCGCTGGCCATCTCCAGATCCAGCACCAATGTCTGGCGAATTTCCCGCTCCCACGCATAAACACCGATGACCGATTGCGCCTGGAGACCCTTGATATACACAATATTCACTCAGACAACCTCCACGCCGGGTAAGGGCGGCAGTTCTTCCATAGGCCAACGCGGGCGCACGGGGGTATTCGCATCGTCCACCAGTCCGGCCTGCATGCGCTGCGCGCCCGCATAGGCAATCATCGCCCCATTGTCAGTGCAAAACATGGGCGCCGGGTAAAAGACTCGAGCGCCCTCCTTCGCCAAGGCTTGTTCAAGTGCAGACCTCAGGCGGGTATTGGCGCTCACTCCCCCAGCGATCACTAGGGTTTTAAGCGCCTCCTGACGCAGGGCCCTACGACATTTAATCACCAGCGTAGCCACCACCGCCTCCTCAAAAGCACAGGCTATATCACAACGGTCCTGCTCGCTGAGCTCTGCGCTGAGGCGGCAGTCGGCGATAGTATTGAGGGTATAGGTTTTGAGGCCGCTGAAACTGAAATCTAACCCTGGTCGATTCACCATCGGACGGGGGAAATCAAAACGCTGAGCATTGCCATTTTGCGCCATACGCGCAATATGGGGTCCTCCGGGGTAGGGTAACCCGAGCATTTTCGCTACTTTGTCGAATGCCTCGCCCGCCGCATCATCAAGAGACTCACCCAGCAGCCGATAGCGGCCAATGCCATCCACACGCACCAGCTGGGTATGACCACCGGACACTAAAAGTGCCACAAAGGGGAACTGCGGGACATCTGCCTCCAGCATGGGCGCCAGCAGATGACCTTCCATGTGATGAATACCCAGCGCCGGCACACCCCAACCCCAGGCCAGTGATCGGGCCAGCGTAGCGCCGACCATCAGCGCGCCGGCCAGTCCCGGGCCTGCCGTATAGGCCACACCGTCGATGTCTTGGGCAACAATACCCGCCTCTTCCAGCACCTGGTCTACCAATGGCAAAGTCTTTCGCACATGATCTCGGGAAGCCAGTTCCGGCACCACACCACCGTATTCCACGTGGATATCGACTTGGCTAAACAGAGCATGCGATAGCAGGCCAAGCTCGGTGTCGTAAAGCGCGACACCCGTCTCGTCGCACGAGGTTTCAAGACCCAAAATTAACATAGCAAGTACTCTATCGAAGCAGTGCCGCATAATACGGGCTGAATGTGCGCCAAACCAGCGCATGGCCCCAAATTACCACTTTGAGAAGCTTTGCAAAACACCCAGGTTCGGGATAGAATGCGCGCCCTTTAGTGATGCTGGAGGTCGTTCACGAGCCTGGCACCCAAATACAGCCCTAATGAGGTCAGAAATTAATGCCCCATATCAAAATCAAAGAAAACGAACCTTTTGACGTGGCTCTGCGTCGCTTCAAGCGTTCCTGCGAAAAAGCCGGTGTCCTTGCTGAAGTTCGCAAACGTGAACATTACGAGAAGCCCACTACCGTGCGCAAGCGCGCCGGAGCTGCTGCTGTTAAGCGCCACCTAAAGAAGCTTTCTCGCGAAAACCGCAAACACGTCCGTCTGTACTAAGACCCCCTCAGAATGAGCGAAGAAACTCTCGCGCAATCTATCAGGGCGGCCATGAAGGTCGCCATGAGAGCAAAAGACAAAAACCGTCTCTCCACCATTCGCCTTATCCTAGCAGAATTCAAACGCATAGAAGTCGATGAGCGCATAGAGGTCGATGACGATCGCGCCCTCGTCGTATTAGACAAAATGGTCAAACAACGCCGCGATTCCGCCGAGCAGTACACCAATGCAAGTCGTCAGGAACTCGCCGATCAAGAAAACGCCGAAATCAAGGTTATTCAAGCGTTTTTGCCCGCACAGCTTGGCGCAGAAGAGCTCAGCGCTATGGTTGATGCTGCAATTGCCGCAAGCGACGCTACGGGGATGTCTGCCATGGGCGCGGTAATGGGGCAGCTCAAACCCCAGCTGCAGGGCCGGGCAGATATAGGTGCGGTCAGTAGCATGGTCAAGCAACGCCTGACGGCCTAAGCCCTATCGGGTGATTCACTGCGTTAACACACTAAACTTTTTCCCGCTGGCGTGGTTCAATAGCTAGCTGTTTTATTGGCTCGACACCCCACATGGCTGGACGGATACCCCAAGCTTTCCTCGATGACTTGCTGGACCGCGTCGACATCGTCGAGGTGATAGACCGGCGTGTCAAACTCAAAAAGTCGGGCAAGAATTACTCGGCCCGCTGCCCGTTCCACGAGGAAAGAAGCCCTTCTTTCAGCGTCAATCCCGACAAACAATTCTATTATTGCTTTGGTTGCGGGGCCGGCGGCAACGCCCTCACCTTCCTCATGGAATATGAAAACCTGGAATTTCCCCAAGCGGTAGAAAATCTGGCCAGCAATGCCGGCATGACTATTCCGCGTGAACCGAGCCGCGGCGGCCACGACGCCGCACAGCAGGAAGTGAGTAATAAACCGCTCTATGCCCTAATGGAGCGGGTATCCACTTTTTACCAACAACAATTGCGTAACCATCCACAGGCCCATCGGGCAGTGGACTACCTCAAGGCGCGCGGACTCTCGGGTGAAATCGCCAAGCAATTCGGCCTAGGGTTCGCTCCGCCCGGCTGGGATAGCTTGCACAGCGGCTTGGGCGGCGGCGATGAATTGCGCGAATTGCTGATAAAGACCGGCATGCTGGTTAAAAACGAAAGCGGCAGGGTCTACGATCGCTTCAGAGATCGGGTGGTATTTCCCATTCACGACCGGCGCGGCCGGGTCATTGCCTTTGGTGGGCGTGTGCTTGGAGACGACAAGCCCAAGTATCTCAACTCACCGGAAACGGAGATTTTTCATAAGGGTCGTGAGCTATATGGCCTCTATCAGGCGCGGCAAAATACGCGCAAGCTGGATCGCATACTGGTGGTGGAAGGCTATATGGACGTGATTGCCCTGGCGCAGCACGGCATCTCCTATGCCACGGCGACACTGGGCACTGCTACCAGCAACACGCATCTAGACCGCGTCTATCGCCTGTGCCCGGAAGTTGTATTTTGCTTTGACGGTGATGAGGCCGGACGCAAAGCGGCCTTTCGGGCACTGGAGGCCGCACTACCGTGCATGGAAGACGGTCGTCAAGCCAAATTTTTGTTCCTACCCGAAGGGCAGGATCCCGATGATGCGGTACGCGGTGGTGGTCAGGCGCATTTCGAAGCACTGCTGGGCAAAGCGGTGCCACTGGAAACATTCTTATTTGATGCTGTAGCGCAGGGGCTTGACCTTGCTAGCCTGGATGGCCGTGCGCGCATGAGCAAACTGGCCCTGCCCTATGTCCGCCAGCTACCGGAAGGGGTCTACCGCCAGTTGATGTTCCAGGCACTGGCGCAGCGCACCGGGCTAGAACTAAGCAGCCTGATGCTGCTGGAGGCGCCATCGCCCGCACCCACAGACGCGCTGCCAGATTATGGCCCCGAATCCGACTATGAACCGCCAGCCGATTACGATGGGCCTCCTGGGCCAGATCAGGCGCAGCACGAGCCCCCGCAACCCGCGCGCTTCACACATCAGGCCCCAGCAAAGGGCTACTCCAACCTAGCGCAGGCCGCCATTGCCCTAGTGTTGCACCAGCCGGATATCGCCCAACTGGTTAGCCCCGATCTACAAGACGGGACAGACGAGGTGGGCGGAAACGATGGGCAGTTAC
The DNA here is from genome assembly GCF_047729875.1 of Halioglobus sp. Uisw_031. Lineage (NCBI taxonomy): Bacteria > Pseudomonadati > Pseudomonadota > Gammaproteobacteria > Cellvibrionales > Halieaceae > Halioglobus > Halioglobus sp. Uisw_031. Next base: position 3,266,993 of record NZ_CP159826.1, read on the forward strand.
TACGGGAATTACTGCAGTTACTGCACCGCCGGCCTGAGTCCAGCACCGCGATGCTACTGGGTCACTGGTATGGAACTGACGAGGGCAAACTGCTAAGCCGGCTGGCCGGGCAGGAGCGGCTAATACCGGCCACCGCCATCGAGCAGCAATTCGTGGACACCATGACTGCGCTGGCACACCTGCCGCACAAATCAAAATTGGCAGCGCAAGTCGACAAATTGAAGCTCACCAACTACGCTGAAATGAGTGAATTGGAAAAACAGCGACTTAAAGACTTACTGCAGGAGAAGCTGCAGCGGGACGCGCTGCGCAATAAGCCCAAGGGGTGAGCTGCAATTATTATCGTCTAGCAGCCAAGAACCTCTGTTTATTGATGCTCGGCCCGGTTGAAAACCGCGGAAATGCCCCCAATTCTATGCCGGGGAGCCTTTTGAGTTCATTGTAGGCCAAGCAGAGGCCACAATCGGCAAGTTTCCTGACTTTACTATAGGTAAGCTGCTATTTTCTGGTTATAATGCTCGGCTAATTTTTTGTCTACTTTTTAGGGTCTCCGATCAATGACAGACGTCGTAAAACAGCAGTCTCGCCTCAAAGACCTCATCGCCAAGGGTAAGGAGCAGGGCTACCTAACCTATGCCGAGGTCAATGATCATCTGCCGCAGGATATCTCCGACCCGGATCAGGTGGAAGATATCATCCAGATGATTAATGACATGGGGATTCAGGTATTTGAATCCGCACCGGATGCCGATGACCTAATAATGACCGAAGGAGATTCGGCGGCGGACGATATCGCCTCGGCAGAAGCCGCTGCTGCATTGGCGGCGGTAGAGACCGAGGTAGGACGCACCACAGACCCGGTGCGCATGTATATGCGCGAGATGGGGACCGTCGAGTTGCTTACTCGCGAAGGTGAAATCGTCATTGCCAAGCGCATTGAGGAAGGTATCCGTGAGATGCTGGCTGCCGTAGCCCTGTTTCCAGGATCAGTAAAGCATGTCTTAGATGAATACGATCTGGTGGCGAAAGAGGAAAAGCGGCTCTCCGATATCATGGTCGGTTACCTGGACCCGGCAGAGAATGTCCCTTCTGCTGCAGAAGTGGCCGAGCTTGCCGCCGCAGCCCCCCCGTCAGATAGTGACGATGACGAAGAAGTAGACACCGGACCAGATCCGGTAGAAGCCAAAAAACGTTTTAGCGCCCTCAAGCGCCAACATAATAAAACTGAAAAAATCTTGGCCGATAAGGGGCGTTTAGATAAGGCCTCCATCAAGGAAATGGAAAAACTGGGTGAGTTGTTCAAGTTCTTCAAGTTCACGCCGCGAATTTCCGATCCAATAACCGAGTCCCCGCGAATTGTTCTTCTAGCCATACGCGACCATGAGCGTCAGATCATGCGTTTAGTGGTCAAGGTCTGCGCCATGCCGCGCAAAGACTTTATCGTGTCATTCCAGGGTTTCGAGACAGACGCCAAATGGGTTTCTCGCTACAGCCGCAAAAAAGATTACGGCCCAAAGCTGGCAGCCAATAAAGATGAGATCCAACGCCTCCAGCGCCGCATCGCAATTTTAGAGAATAGAACCGGGCTGACCGTCACCGAGATCAAGGAAATCAACCGCAACATGTCTATGGGCGAAGCCCGTGCACGCCGTGCCAAGAAGGAAATGGTAGAGGCTAACTTGCGCCTTGTTATTTCCATCGCCAAAAAATATACCAACCGCGGCCTGCAATTCCTCGATCTCATACAGGAAGGTAACATCGGCCTGATGAAGGCTGTCGACAAGTTCGAATACCGCCGCGGATACAAGTTCTCCACCTACGCCACATGGTGGATTCGCCAGGCCATCACTCGATCCATCGCTGACCAGGCCCGCACCATTCGTATCCCTGTCCACATGATTGAAACCATTAACAAGCTCAACCGTATCTCCCGACAGATGTTGCAGGAGATGGGCCGCGAACCCACCCCCGAAGAGTTGGGTGAGCGCATGGAAATGCCAGAAGACAAAGTACGAAAAGTGTTGAAAATCGCTAAAGAGCCAATCTCCATGGAAACCCCCATTGGGGACGATGAAGATTCTCATCTGGGCGATTTCATCGAGGACCACACTATCCACTCCCCCGTGGACTCGGCCACCGGCCAAGGGTTGCAAGAAGCCACCAAGGATGTATTGGCGGGTCTCACCGCCAGGGAAGCCAAGGTACTGCGTATGCGCTTCGGTATCGACATGAACACAGACCACACCCTCGAGGAAGTGGGCAAGCAGTTCGATGTTACTCGAGAACGTATTCGCCAAATCGAGGCCAAAGCACTACGTAAACTACGCCACCCAACCCGCTCAGACTATCTGCGTAGCTTCCTGGACGAAAACTAATCCGGCAGCACGTCAAGCGGGGCCAGTTTGCGCGGAACCGCCCCAGAAGGCAGGGAGTTAGCTGGACGTGCAAAAACCCAAAGTAGTCATTATTGGCGGCGGTTTCGGCGGCATGTTTACTGCCAAAAAACTGCATAAGCTATCTCAGGGTGACCTGGATATCGAACTCATCAGTAAGATCAATTATTTCGTCTACCAACCACTGTTACCTGAAGTCGCCGCAGGGACCCTCAACCCGCAGGATGCAGTCACTCCGCTGCGCAATTTGCTCAAAGGTGTGCAGGTTCGCCTTGCCGAGGTGACCGACGTCGACTTCGACGCAAAGCAGGTTGTTCTGCTGCAAGGCCAAAGGAAAATTCTGCAGCGGGTCGACTACGATCACCTGGTGATTACCACAGGGCAAGTTGCCAACCTGTCGCTGTTCCCGGGCTTTGAGCATCACAGCCTGACCATGAAGGACTTATCCGACGCCTATCGGCTACGCAACCGTGTTATCGAATGCATGGAAATGGCCGATGTCACACGATTTCCTGACATCAAGCAGCGCGCTCTAACGTTCGTAGTGGGTGGGGCCGGATTTTCTGGCGTGGAAACCATGGGCGAACTGGCAGAAATGGTTGACCGTATTTTGCCCGAGTATCCCAATATCCAGCGCCATGAAATACGTCTGGTAATCATTCAAATCGGCCATCGTGTATTACCCGAACTACCCGAACACCTCAGCGAGTACGCGCTCAATCAGCTAGAGAAACGTGGCGTTGAAGTCTGGCTGAACACGGGCATTCACTCAGCGACGCAACATGCCGTCTACACCAACGATGGCCGATCTCTCCCTACTCGCACAATCGTCACCACAATCGGCAATGGCCCCTCGGAATTTGTGAAATCTCTACCCATAGCGTTGCAGCGCGGACGCATTGCCGTAAGCGCAGAATTGGAGGTGATCGGGCTTTCAAATGTATGGTCCATTGGCGATGCAGCACTGGTGCCCCTCAACACCGATCAGGAAAGCCCGCTCTACGCCCCCCCCACCGCCCAATTTGCCGTGGCACAGGCCGAAGTACTGGCTCACAATATTCTGCATCGCACACGTGGCCAGAATCTGGTCACCTTCACGCACAAGGCGGCAGGTATCATGGCGTCGCTCGGCGGAGGGCGCGGAGTGGCAGAAATTTACGGCCGACGTGTAACCGGCATTCCCGCCTGGCTTATTTGGCGAGCCGCCTATATAGGGATGCTCCCAGGGCTGGCCACGAAAATCAGAGTGGCACTCGATTGGTTCTTTGACCTTTTTATGCCACGCACCATTGTCTACATGGCAGAGAGTGATAGCCCCGCAACCCGCTACCTCGATTACTCCAAGGGTGAAGTCGTACAGCACGCGAATGAGGTGCCCGCCGGTTTCTATATCGTATTAAGCGGCAGTGCCACACAAGAGCTCGAAAGACCTGACGGCGAACCCGAGTATCATGAGTTACGTGTTGGCGATAGCTGGGGGTCACGAGCACTCAAGGAACACCGGCTGACACACGGAAAAATCACCGCACGAGAAGACACCAAACTGCTATTGGTCAACAGTGGGGACTTTCAGCGCTTACGCAATTCCTACGAGCCGTTCAACGAATTGCTGTCGGCGGGAGATAAATAAAGGTCGTGCATTTACGGAAATCGAAAGCACAAACTTCTGGTTAGCAGGTGAGAACCCGCACGGGGAATTTATGTTTCTCGACCCGCTTTCTATCGAATAATAAAAATTGGGCTGGGGTCTGTGCCACAGAGCCTTTCTTATCTATAATAGCGATCTCCTTATTCGGGCCCATAGCTCAGTTGGTTAGAGCATCCGACTCATAATCGGCAGGTCGAAAGTTCAAATCTTTCTGGGCCCACCATTTTTTATAGACATCATAGCGTTATGCATAGAGTGAGCATCCGACTCTGCCGGGCATAGGGGCGACTCTCCATGACCCGAGTCGGCAGGTCAGGGGTGACAGCATCATGAGTGCCAGCAACCGCTTTTATCGCTACTGCCTCAATCCGGTAATGCGCAGCCTGCTCCGCTCGCCTTTGCATGGCATTACCAGCCACAATATCGGTATCGTCCATTTCTCTGGACGCAAAAGCGGCCGTAAGCTCAGCACGCCACTGAGCTACACCCAGGAGGGCAATATTGTGCGCCTGCTGTCCAGCCGAAATACCCAGTGGTGGCTGAACTTCCGGGGGGAGGGAGTCGCGGTTGACATGGAAATTGCCCGGCAGCGTTATCCAGGCACCGCAGTATTACTGGAGGGTGATAGCGAGGCATTGCGGGAGGGGGTGCGCCGTTTCATCCACGCTCTACCCAGAGACGCGAAGGTCTACGGCCTGGCATTGGATGCTAATAAAGAGGTCGTCGAGACAAGCCTGGCAACCATCGCTGAACAGTTGATATTGGTGGAGATCCGCTTGGAGGCGTAAGTGGACTGCCCCGTGTTCACCCGGGACAATATCTAGCGTCGGACATCGGTATTCTCCACTGACTTGATCGTCGCAACATCCGTGTAATCAATGCCCGCGTCCCCGGTTTATAATGAAGAGCCGTCAATCATCCCAACTCACTGGAGACACCATGGTCATCATCCGCCTGATCCTCGGCAAACTGATATTGTTCTTCAACTGGGCCTTTCCCCCTAAGGGCATCAAGCGCGATCCCGAGCAGCAATCTCTGGTTGATCAACAGACGAACAGCCTGACGCTGTATCAGTACAAGGCCTGCCCTTTCTGTGTAAAGGTACGGCGGCAGATGAAGCGGCAATCGTTGAGCATTGAGACGCGGGACGTGAAACGGTCAGAGACTGCCCGGGGAGAATTATTGGCGGGCGGCGGGGATTTGAAGGTGCCCTGTCTGCGGGTTGAGGGTGGCGACGGGCAGGTTGAGTGGCTATATGAGTCGGGGCATATTATTGGGTATCTGGAGGACAGGTTTGTTGCGGGCTCGAATGTGATCGGTGCCTAGCGGGCCATGAACTACTCCGTGAAGATTTGGACAAAATTCGAGTTACGGAGTACGAGTGGGAATCGGGATTAGATTACCGTGCATTTCGCGAATTTCTCCAGCTCAGTCAGTAGTAACAGTGAGGCAACCTACTCTCAACAGGCCGTTTATTTGTCCTATACTTTGAACTTATTCCCCATATGTCAGTTCAGATGCAACACCATTTAAAGTGGCGAAAACACGAACTGCTTTTACATCGTCAAGCATTTCCTGTGGGAGAGTGATGCTAAAGCTAGACTGGCTTAATCGATTGTTATGCTTTCCTTTCCCCGAATCAGCTCTGTCTATCGTTGGTTTCCCAGCGTACACACTCTTCTCATCCAAGAAAATAATAACTTCATCTACAAGTTTTTCTCGCGTTACATCAACTGCCCAGCCTTCCGCTGAGGCTGTTTCGTTTCTTTCATTTATTTGAAAACCAGTCATGTGCCCACTGATTAACTGCGGCTGAATAAGTACGCTCTCCTCACTGGTCACGTTAAAGAGCTGCTCACCATCCAATCGATATACATTTTTCTTCTGGTTGGATTGAAGTAGTTGAATGTCTCCACTTTCTTCTATCGATAGCAGAAAGACTTCGATGCTATTCTTCCCGCCCTTAAGTGCAGATTTTGGAAGCATCGTAGCGAAATCGCCACTATCAGAAACCTCTGCCGTTGCTTCAATCTGTTGGTTCACTGCAACGGCGACGCCATCAGAAATAGCTGCATGGTCGCTTGCAATAATTTTTCCTGATAGAAAGGCCGGGTAGGAGTCGGCCTCGTTATCAACGGCCTGAAAGAAGACCTCTTGATCAAGTTTTACATGGAAAGGGAATGGTTGTGGAGAAAGGGTTTGACCAACCCTTTGGCCAATAAGTTTTCGCTTGGGGCCAATTTCCCATAGCCCATTGACGCGTGACGCCCCAGAACCGAACCAGGAAAGCATACGTTGTAACGACTGTACCTTTGAGGACTCAAGATCTGAATACTCAAACGAAAGGTTCTTTTTTTGAGACCAGTTGTTATTAACCAGAACTTTAGAGCGTTCTGGTGCGTCGGAGTCAAAGACCGAGTATCCATCTATCTGCCAGGGCAGGGTTATGCCCGTAACCTCCGCAATGGTGGGCAGTATGTCTATCGTACTAACCCTACGCTTGTTGATGACCCCCTTTTTTTGATGCGGTAGTTTTATGAAAAGGGGAACAGGCATCATGCCCCCCATAGTGTGCTCGTCAACGCTTCGGTGAGGATGACCTGGCCTGAAGCTCACGCCATGATCTGCGGTGATAATGATAAGAGACTTATCATAGAGACCCTCGATTCTGAGTTTTTCGACTAAATCTCCAATCAGCGTATCTGTATAGCCCAGTTGCAGTAAGTGGCGCTGAAATCCAATTTTGGCATGCCGCCCATCAGTATCCCATGCTCCATTCTTTAGTTTTGTCAGGTCAATTCTGTGATATCGCTGGCCGGAAGGAAGGTACTCATACGGAGTATGTGGAAATACCAAGTGAATGAAGTTCAAGGAAGGTTTTTCAGTATGATGGATTGAGGCGAGGAATTCTGTGAATGGGTTTATACGAAAACCCATTTTCTTGTCTTTTTCCCTGGCTTTTCCCGCTTCTTTTAGAAATGTTTTCACATCAACTTTTTCTGTCGATGGCTTATCTGCTAGAAAGTCTCTCCAATTCTGTGTCACATCTGGAAGATTTTTAGCTAGGTAGTCAGGCGATACAATATGGGAATAGACAATCGATGCATCACGTATTATGGACACGTTCTTCTGAAACCAACCTGTCTTATTACTACGTATCTGCTTCGGCAATAATTTGGTTATCGGTTCTCGAACGTTTAGCGTATATGCTCGATCGTACAAAGTGAACATGTTCAGAGGGTAATCTACTAGAGCAGGAATTTTTCCTCTTCCCTCGTCATCACGGTAGTATGTTCCTGTCAGAATGCTAGGCACTGATTTATGTGTGGCGTCGGCTACCATCGTCGCGTTAGGAAACCAATGTGAATCTTCGGCTAAAGCAGAAAAATTTGGGTAGCGAACTGCGTCGATATTTTCATTCTCATCCAACAAATGCGTGCCGGAAAACTCGTCGAAAACTACCATTACTATGGATATAGGGTCTTCGATGGTAATGTCTTGGTGTATCGCCTCTGTTCGAGGGTAAATGAGACTACTAATCGGGCTATAAAACAAAAAGAGTGACGGGAAAATAAAAATCGCTATCGAACAGATTGTACTAATTTCCCTCAACGTTTGCGAACGGGCATATCCGAACATACCAAAGCTGCCTAAAAACAGCGCGACAGTAATTAGTGTAGTACCAGATAATTGAGGTACTTCTTTAAGGGCAGGCAATATTATCAAAATAATTAGGATTAATATTAAGAAATAATGTAAGCCTCTGTATATAACTTGATTGAGAAATCCAACACATACGATCAGCAAAGCCAATATCGTTGGAAGGACAATGCTGCACAGTAGGGTAAAACCCAATATTTCCCTAACCCCGGCATCGTGTGCAATAAAGAAAGTTGGATATTGAGCTAATAAATCATATAAAGGTTGCGCGACAGCAAAACTCCACAAAGTTAATATGTGCAGCGCGTTAATCGACTTGTCTCCATGCGAGGCAGAACTGATCATTAGTTACATTTCTCGAGGGGTTCTGAATAGAATCGCTTGCTGTTGATGCGTGACAGGCAGTATACCTTTCAGGCAAGGCTATACCAACTTCCTCACGCCACCCTCCCGGGCACCACCGGGCCATTACCTCTTTTCGCAGGAAGCGAATCCGAACCACAACGCTCAACAAGAAACCACGCTACTGAAAAACGCCTAGTACGGACGGTTGCATGCTATCGTTCAGAAGTGGACGGATATGAATTGCGCGATCATTCGCATCGACAGACATTCAGTGAGGCAGACCGACTAGCCCTGCTATTTTTAGACGCGGTAACTCGTATTGGTGAGGTTATTTTTTCACGATAGCCCCTCCCATGGTACTGACAAGTTAACTTGAGGTGGTGGGTTGGGATTACACAAAATGGCCCCTGGCGCGATAGAATAGGTTGGCCAGCCCCACTCTGGCTCGATTGCGGGGCATAGAGCTGCTTTCAATTACCGCTTTTTCCGCGAAAATAAGTTAACTTGTCAGTACCTTCTGTATCGCAGTCGAACCTGTCTTGTGCGTGCCAGCGTGTATGATCAGCTTCTTGATAGAAAATTCTCGATTTGTGCTGGAGAAATCAAAGTGTACCCGCAAGGAAGCGGGCAGCGATTCTGGGCCCATATTGTTCGCTATCGACAAACTTAGGCACTTCCGCAGAAAGCCACTGCATCAATGACGGGTCTTTCCCTGCAAGAAATACAGCGATCGACGTAGCCTCTTCTGGTGACAGGACATTGTCTTGCCATGTGGTGCCAGGGTTAGGGGGCGGCTCAAGAAAGAGCTTTCCATCTGTACGGCCCAGATATGTCCTGGCGATGGCATTGTTTTGCTGCTCGTATCCGGCCAGTATCTCCAGCCGGATGGCGGCCGGCAACAGCGATTGCTTGTCGGCTGAGGTAGCCTCACGCACTTCGCAATATCCGGTTAACAGACGCTGTAGGCGCAGCAATTTTTCGCCATCGCTCACGATGTTGTTGAGCAGTCGCTTGTACTCCAGGATCGATGTATCAAGGCGCGGGTTGGCGTTGCCGCCGCCCAGTTGCAACTCGTCGTCGATTTCAACACCAAAGGCGTGATACAAAAAATCGAGCCGAATATCGTTGCCGTAGAACTGCTCGCGTTCGTAGGGACGAACGACAATATTTTCAGTTCCAATAGCGTCTACCCAGGGTTTGAGCGTTGCCTCAAAGTCGAACCTGCGAACCATGTTCTGATAGATCTCCGAGAGCTTGCGCCGCTGCTTGCCGGTTTTCACATGTTGGTTGTAGCTCGCCATGATGAGGTGGTCCTGGCGCCTGAGGTAAACCACTATCCTCAGCTTGAACCTCTCGCACACTGCAGTGCAGAACTCGGTAATGACATCGCTCTGGCCGGAGGAGATGAGCTCAGAAGAAAGAAGCGTTTGCGCGGCGCGCGACCGCGCTAGTTTCGGCGCCCATTCTTCAGCGGGCTTGAAGTTCCATGCATTCTTGAGGTAGGGCGGGATATGCGGCGAGAGCAGGTGGTGGGCACCTGCGACCACGCCGTAATCAGGGTAGGTAATTCCGTTTTTTTCCAGCAGCTTCCGGTTTTCCCAGAAAAACTCTTGTAAGACGGTTGTTCCTGTCTTACCCAGACCGATATGCAGTGTAAGTGCAGGCTTTGGCCGCCTAAAGATCAAGTCTCCAGTCCCAGGCTATACTCATTCAACACATTGACAGGACCGCCTCGGTCTATTTCTATCAAAGCAGCCATTTGCTCATCACGTGGACTAATTGCCATTTTCTTGTTCCTATTCAGTCGTTAAAGCCAGGTCTAGAGATAGCAGATATCGCTAGCTAAAACCCATGGTATTCCACAAAACGATATTGGCAAGTTAACTCTTCTGGATCTGGAAATCCGCGTTTCCAGATTCATGCCACTGCCCTGCTCCATTCTGGGAACGCACTTTCCCTGAGATTCCGATAATGTTCGGCTCTAACCAGATGCCTACCCAAGTTGAAGCGATTTGAAACCGCTGCATGTGCAGGCAGGAGAAGGTGATAGCGAGGCATTGCGGGAGGGGGTGCGCCGTGTCATCCACGCTCTATCCAGAGACGCGAAGGTCTACGGCCTGGCATTGGATGCTAATAAAGAGGTCGTCGAGACAAGCCTGGCAACCATCGCTGAACAGTTGATATTGGTGGAGATCCGCTTGGATACGTAAGTGGACTACCCCGTGTTCAGCCGGGATAATATCCGGCGTCGGACATCGGTATCCTCCACTCAGTTGATCGTCGCAACATCCGTGTAATCAATGCCCGCGTCCCCCGTTCATAATGAAGAGCCGTCAATCATCCCAACTCACTGGAGACACCATGGTCATCATCCGCCTGATCCTCGGCAAACTGATATTGTTCTTCAACTGGGCTTTTCCGCCTAAGGGCATCCAGCGACGTCCAAAGCAGCAGGCCCAGATTGATCTCCAGACTGCCAGCCTGACGTTGTATCAGTACAAGGCCTGCCCGTTCTACGTGAAAGTGCGTCGTGCGATGAAGCGGCAATCGTTGAGCATTGAGACGCGGGACGTGAAACGGTCAGAGACTGCCCGGGGAGAATTATTGGCGGGCGGCGGGGATTTGAAAGTGCCCTGTCTGCGGGTTGAGGGTGGCGACGGGCAGGTTGAGTGGCTATATGAGTCGGGGCATATTATTGGGTATCTGGAGGACAGGTTTGTTGCGGGCTCGAATGTGATCGGTGCCTAGCGGGCCATGAACTACTCAGTGAAGATTTAGACAAAATTCGAGTTACGGAGTACGAGTGAGAATCGGGATTAGATTACCGTGCATTTCGCGAGTTTCTACAGTTCAGTCGGCAGTATCAGTGAGGAAATCTCCTGAACAGCCCGTTTATTTTTCCTGTACTTCGCGACGATTAAAAATCTCTCTGTCCATTTTCTGAGTGCGCCTGAATGCGAAATTGTTCACGCAGCAGCTGCAACAACGTTTCTGTATCCTCTTTGCTCAGAAATTCACCTAGGCTCACTTGTTCTCCACAGTTACAGAAGCTGATCTGCAGTGCATCCCACGGATGTGGTTGGGTCATTACCTGTATCGTCGTGCTATCGCGATCAAAGCGCCACTGCTGGCGCGGATGATAATGCCCTTTTTGAATCAGCACGCTGTCAGCTTTCAATGTCACAACATGCCGATATCTCAGTTTCCAGCACACGTAGTAAAGTGCAGAACCCAGAGCGAGCATTTCCAGACCGGCAAATGGCAGGATAGGCCAAGCGCCAAGTAATGCAAAGCCTCCGGCGATCACGCCCGACAAACAGCACATGGCGAGTAATACCATCTTGTTTACCTCCCAACTGGCGGATCGGTTGGGTTCGGCGACGATAACTTCATCGCTATCATGAGAATGCTGATAGACCACGGGCTGTCCTATGAAACGCTTGGTTTATGCTGTACGGAAAATAGCAGCCGCCGCCGATGCGCACAAGCTATCTCAGACATCTATAATATGATCTATGTCGTTGACTTACTGATACCGTGTCTCTCTGTGGCAAGTCCTCAAGTTTTGCACGGTTGGCTACCAATGGTCGGATAGGCACAGTCTGAGCCTTCCCAAGCACACCCGGTGCGGATTTTTTGTTGGCGAGAGAGGCCAGCAGACACAAGGCCCAGTGGGATTAAGCCTCAATCGTAGGGTTTTCCCTAACGCACTATCCTACACAGTCCAATGTAGGTGTTGTAGTCTCCGGGCGTATAGGGCACCAAACTTGATACACCAGAGACGAATCGCTTCTCGGCTGACAGTGATGCCTCGTTCGGCAAGTAGATCTTCGATGTCTCTGTGGCTGAGATTGAAGCGATAGTAGAGCCAGACGGCGTAAGAAATGATGTCAGGTGGGAATCGGCGACGTTTATATGCATTCATTGGCCGTTTCTACCAATTTCAGCGAGTTAAGTTGTCAGTACCGTTTATGGCAATCAAGTTGTTATCGGTTTGGATAATGTAGACGACGAACTCGGCGTCTACGTTCCAACCGATGGACAGTTATCTACGACTTTTTGTTGAGCAAAATCAGGGGGTATTAATCCTTCCTATACTCCAAAGGACCCGTCGCGGTCAACTGAGCTGTCTAACGCCTTATTGCGACGCTATATCCAGACTGCGCTTAACCGACCGCTCCCACACCTGAATATACCCTTCCGCAGAGCGGAACAGTGCTTCGATATCCTCGTCTAACACGCCGTCAAGTCTTGTATCCTCGATATACTCAGCCACCAGGCCCAGAGTGGCCATGCCCTCCGTGTTAAAGTCGATGGTGCGAGTACCCACCATCGGCTGCTGAAACACGACGTCACCCGCATAGGAGGTGAACGGGTAAGTCACACCCTTATCGGTCTGCGGCGCGCTGCAGTTGGCGCGCTCACCAAAACGCGCCCGCGGAGCGCCGGCGAAGCCGTTGAGATCAAAACCAAATCCCAAACCAGGGTAGGCGCCCTTCTCACGCATCAAATCGAGGCGTGACTGAAAGCGGTCGTCCATTGTCGAGGTCTTTTCCGGGTCACGGCAGCGACCAAAGCTGGAAGTAGAAACACCGCCTAATTCATAGAGTCTACCGTTATAATCGCGGCCGTGGGTACCAACAGCAGGATAATCATTTTCCCCTAGTATTTCATAGGCGCGCTGGTAACTCTGGCGAGAAAAATGATCAACCTCAATTACCATACCGCGCTTCATCATCTCCTTGATCAGAAATTCGCCGAGGGATGTCAGACCGGCATTCTGGCAGTATTCGCCCTCCAGAGCACCGCCGCCCAAAAACTGCGCCACATACGTCAGGAAAAAGCTCAGCGGGTTGGCATCATAATCTTCAGGGTTAACCGGCGGCATGAGTGGGTCGTAAACATCCCTTGGCTGGTTCAGGTCGGCAAAGTTCACGCCACCGCGATCAAAACCACCGGGGAAGGTCAGCAGCTCCTCCGGACAGGGAATGAAATTAGAGTAATGGCCTGAATGGGCAAAGTTGCCAATATCACTGACCCGTCGGTCGCCGTCGCCGGCAGAGAAGCCATTATCCATTTTGTGCACCGGGAACAGAACTCGCACGCCCCGGGCGTAGTAGTCATCCAGCTTGGCCACAACATCGGCCTCAGTACAACGCTTGGCATCGCCACGCGCCGTGAGAAAACAGTCAAACAGATCAGAGGTTTCGATACCGAGCACCACCGCCATGTTGCCGGCACGAATCTGTTCTCGTGCCTCTTCGGGCGTCAGTACAATGCGGAACCAGCCCTCCCCGGGCCCTCCGGATTGCGCGTCGATGTAGCGCTCCATCTTATAGGTCTCCCCAATAATGCGATCCACCGCGACCATGTCATTACACGAATAACGCAAAGGCTGCGCGCCGATCTCGGGCGAGGTCAGCAATTGGCACACCGTCTCCTGAGTGGTGGCATGCTGCACCATGAGCCGCAGACCAGACAGGTACGCCCGCTCAATCCACTTGTAATACTGCATCTGGTGTGTCGAACTTTCAGGCGCGTCAGGCCAATCGGTAAATAGTGGGTACCCATCCGTACTGTGCGTATCCGCTGGCAACTCACCGGCAATCAACGCGGGCGCCAGATCAACGATGGAGTCACCGGAGAAGCCGGAACCGAAGAAATCCTTGCGTCCGCCCTCACCGTGCACCAATTTGCAACTAGGCAACGCATGCGGCACGCCAAGCGGATGAAACGGTGCACCATGAAACAGGCCGCTGCCGCCAAACCCGTAATTGGTGAATAAATGGGAGTGGGCATCGACGAAGCCAAACAGGTCGCCATTTTCGAACTCTGTGACGGTTACCGTGCCCGTCGCATCCAAAGTCAGTTCGGGGAATTCTGCGCAGTCTTCTCGCGGCAGCAATGCAATATCGGCTGGCGTCTGCCCCAGTGTCGCATCAGCCGTCAGGAAAGTCCCACTGGCCAAGTGCTTGAAATTAAAACGTCCGTCGACAGCCGCACTGAGCTCCCACTCCCCTTCGGACTGCAGCCGGTCGGTGATTACCACCTTGCCATCGACCATATTGGTATCGGATGCAAGTTGCGCTTGCCGCGCAAGGCCGCCGTCAGAGCCGACTAGGTAGTTTCCACTCTCATCGTACAACAGGAAGCGGCGCAGGTCTGATGGCTGCAGACGGAAATGGCTGTCCTCTCCAAGGCCAATATCAACCAACTGATAGCCATCATCCGCGGTGGCAAGCACGGCATTATCGGCCGGTGACACGGCAAAGCAGCCATGGGCAAGGTCGTACACAGAGCCCTCATCGGGCGCTACTGGCGCACCCACAAAGTCGTCGCCATCGCTGCTATCACTGCAGGCACCCAGCACCATTGTAAGAGCCAGTAAACTTGTGCCGAGAAAATATTTAGCTACTACCATGGTTGCGCTTTCCTTATCGTTATTGTGTTGAGACACGTTATAGCGCGGGTAGCGCAAGAATAATAAAGTCTCATCTTTTTGAAAGGTTTACGTGAGCATAATTCAGCCCAAGCTATCAACTTAGACGCCACGCATCAGCTTCTAGGTTACCACGCGCCGGCCGCGCTCCATGCACCTTTAAATGGCCATAACCGGTTATTGACAACGGTGCCGTGTAATAGTTCAGACCTGCGCTGCAGTTATTGCTAGAGACGTCGTTGCAGACTAGCGCCTTTTCTTGGGTACTGACAAGTTGACTTGAGGTCATTGGCTGAGCCGACACAATTCGGCCCTTGGCGCTGGCAATCGAGTCGCCACTTTACCTTTTTTATTGGGTGCATTGAATGCTAAAACTCGCCTTTTCGAGGAAAAACAAGTTAACTTGTCAGTACCCATTTGAGGGATCAAAGACGTAGTGATTTAGGGGTTTCGACCCCTTAAATTCAAAGTTTTACCCGTTAAATTCTACCTTTCAAATGGCCCGATGAACGTAGCCATTCGATAGAATCACGCAGTGTTTCTGCCGTATCTAGGTACTCTAGGTTCAGCGTTTTCTTGATCAGGCTGTCGTCTGCAATAGCCCATTCCGTGGCATAGGTAACCGATTCCTCACTGAGTGGAAGTTCCATGGTTACAAAACGGCTCAACACGTCGCCAATCGCACCGGCCACCTTGAGAATCCGAGGCCGGATTCTGACGCGGCGGAATTTTTGGTTGGTGACCTCTTCCATGACGCCTGCGTAATCTGCCCAGCTGTAGTAGTTACCGCCCATCAGGTACCGCGCAGGGGGGCCGCCGCGCTCAAGCAGACCTAGGTGTGCTTTGGCTAGGTCTCGAACATCAATGATTTGAATCCCGCTGGTAGTGTCTAGCAGCAAGCGCGTCTTTAGAAACGTGCGCAGGCCTATCATGGCTTCGCTCATACCAGGATCGTTAGGGCCCATGATGCTGCCGGGATAGGTAGTATAAATCGGTGCACCCTCGTCCTGTAGATCACGGACAAATTTCTCACACTCGATTTTGGATCGTCCATAGCCTGAAAGCGCTGTGCCCAGGGGCGAAACCTCATTGAGGCCTGAAACGCCACTGCGGAACAACGCGGTGGTACTCGACACCTGAATCATGCGCCGAATGCCGCGCTGCCATGCACCCCCCAACACCAACCGAGTCCCCAGTAAATTATTGTTTAATACCTTTTCGGAGTCACTGGCATGAACGCTAACCAACGCTGCGGAATGGAACACCGCATTACAGCCATTCAGCGCAGTGTTAACCGAGGCCTCATCGGTGATATCACCCTTAACGTAGGGTAGATTTTCAAGTCCAAACGGTGCAAACACACGCTGCATTTTCTGTGGACTGCGAACCAACAGCCTAACCGAATGACCCGCATTCACGAGAGCCATCACAGTATGGAAGCCGACAAAGCCAGTTCCACCGGTGACCATGACGTTGAGCTTTTCTTTTGCCATTACAGGTAACCCTCGCATTGCATTTGGATGAACATTCACCGCAAAGGCACTTTTTGCGTCAAGCTGATTTAAAGGGCGCATTTTAAGGGGTCAGAGGGTATTGGCAAGGTAACTCTTCTGGATCTGAAAATCCGCGGCTCCAGATTCACGCCACTGCCCTACTCCACTCTCCAAACGCACTCATCCTGAGATCCCGATAATGCATAGTTGAGGGCCTAATAGCAATCTGTCGATTGCCAGCAGTCGGGACCTTGTAGTAGATTGAGAAAAATCAGGGAGTATTAATCCTTCCTATACGCATCAGCCCCTTTTTAAACCCTAACCTGTTTTGATATAGCAGGCTTTTTGTGTCCGGCCCGAAACGGTGAGAAAGCTGAATATGATTCCCCAAAAGATTATGCCTTGAAGTATCTTGAAGCGTCTTAAAGTGGCGACTGTTTCCAAAGCGTTACCCAATAATGATGCTTAGGTGACTAAGAAGACCAGGCTCAGCCCCGAGTGACCTTTTCTGCTTGTGCCTGCTGTCAGCAAATTAGATCAGCCACTGAGAGTTTATGAAAATTCCTTCAATTAGCTAAACTTAACGAGCTTTAAACTATGAATTTTGCCACCGACCCCCGCTTTAATTTTTCTCGCAAGCAAGTTGATGCCATCAACGTTGAACATTACACATCAGTGCTGGATCCGTTTGAACGGGCCTGCGCTGAATTTGCACACAAAATAGCCTTTAGCTGCTTGGGCCAAGACATCACTTTTCGGCAAATAGATGAGATGTCAGGGAAGTTTGCCGCCTATCTGCGCGGCGCTGCAGGTTTACAGCATGGCGATCGAGTAGCCATTCAACTGCCCAATCTCATTCAGTACCCGGTAGCGGCCTGAGGCATTCTGCGCGCTGGGTTGGTATTGGTGAATACCAACCCGCTTTATACAGAAAGAGAATTGCGCCACCAATTTCAAGATAGCGGAGCCAAGGCAGTGGTAATGCTCAGTGATTTTGTCGCGGCGGCGGAACAGGTTATTCCTGATACCGATATCAAGCTGGTAATCACCACCAATGCGCTCGA
This sequence comes from Halioglobus sp. Uisw_031, assembly GCF_047729875.1. NCBI lineage: Bacteria > Pseudomonadati > Pseudomonadota > Gammaproteobacteria > Cellvibrionales > Halieaceae > Halioglobus > Halioglobus sp. Uisw_031. Next base: position 3,284,035 of record NZ_CP159826.1, read on the forward strand.
TATGATGGAGCCACAGCCTACTCCCGCACATAATCTGGATCAATCGGTTATACTGCTTTCACTACCCACAGCAATTTCTCTCGGTGGGAGCAAGGACTCAGGCGGGGGTCTATCACAGATTCGTCCCACATTAAACGATCTGGCTGTTCTTCAATATACCGGCGGTACAACGGGCGTTGCTAAGGGTGCCATGCTGAGCCATGGCAATATTATTTCTTGCATAGCTCAGGGTCGCAATCACTTTGCACAGTATACTAGGGAAAGCGAGACCCGGCTGCTGATCGCACCATTACCCATCTATCATATCTTCGGGTTTACCCTGTATCTTTGCGGCAATTTTTCTTCTGGCGGCCGCTCGATGCTTATTCCCAACCCACGAGATCTCGATGGACTGCTTGATGTGATGGGATCAGTTCCATTCACTGAATTTGCCGCTGTTAACACCATGCTAGTTGGCCTGATGGCAAACGGAAAATTTGATGCCGTGGACTGGTCAAATCTCAAGTGGACTATTGCTGGCGGCGCTGCACTGGTGCCAGATGTGGCTAAAGAGTGGGAGCGGCGAACGGATTCCAAACTTATTGAGGGCTATGGTCTGTCTGAAACTACCGCCAACCTCACCCTAAATTCCCCCGCAACCCGCCGCATTGGCAGTGCCGGTCAAGCAGTGGGTTTTCAGGAAATAAAAGCAATGGATAGCTCTGGTGTGCCGGTAGCAGACGGCGAAGAGGGTGAACTTTGGGTGCGCGGGCCTCAGGTGATGATGGGTTACTGGCAATGTCCGGAGGCGACTGACGAGGCAATCGATGCCGAAGGTTTTTTCAAAACCGGTGACGTCGTTGTAAGACTTGATAATGGCTTCTATAAAATTGTTGACCGAATCAAGGATATGGTTTTGGTGTCTGGTTTTAATGTTTATCCCAATGAAATAGAGCATGTGATAACCAGCCATCGCGATGTACTTGAATGCGCTGTCGTGGGCGTAGTGGATGATCGTACAGGGGAAGCGGTAAAAGCTTTTGTGGTACGCAGAACTAGTGATTTAACAGAGACTGCGCTGAGAGAATTTTGCCGCACCGACCTCACTGCTTATAAGGTGCCCAAGCATATCGAGTTTCGCGACGAGTTGCCTAAATCCAATGTGGGTAAAATTTTACGGCGCGAATTGCGCTAAGCTAATGCGTGAAATTATCCCAGGGGAAATAACATCAAAAAAGTGAAATGCTACGGGTTTATCGGTTTTATCGCACTGACGATATCGGGTTGTTCTCCTGATCCTGCTCCACCAAGAACTGACCTCGACGATCAACCCGCACGAATGGTCAGTGCGTTCTTTGGTTTAGATAATGCTATGCAGGCGTTGAGATATATGGGTGCCGACGGTATGCCTGTAACGTTCTCTAAACGAGTGGCTGATCCCGATTCCCTTGAGCCTGAGATGTTTACTGTGATCAGTCGCTCAGGAAAACGGGTGCATCCTTTACGGGTCACCACTCGCCCAGCCGACGAGACAAGTAAGCGACATAGTGTCTTGCTTATTGCTGAGTTTGGCAATGAGCCCGATGATCCTCCGGCAAAAGTAAAGGTGACCGGCCAATTGATTCTTGCTGGAGGAGATAATGCACAGGGGCTGTCAGAGGACGTGACGCCGCTGACAGAGGGACCTTCACTGGTGCTAGCCTATGCGGTTAGCCCCGAAGATCTACCAGACGATGATGTTCCACCAGAGACCAAACAAGTTGTTGTTGCCATATGGAACGGCGGTGTAACACCAATGGAAGGTGTTATCGCCGAAAACCATCGCCTGGGATATTCTGTTGAAACCGAAGATGGGGCTACCGTACAACCCATTGGTGTTGGCGATATAGGCGGTGATAACTACGAGTATCTCTATTTGGACACTGAATCGACAGCGCTGCGTGTGAGCATGAAAAGTAATCTGCTGATGGACCCTCGCTTAGATGGGAATCCGGCCACGAGTATTGAGGTTGCAGGTCCGAGTGTTTTGAATGGTCAATGAGGTACTGACAAGTTAACTTGAGGTGGTGGGCTGGGATTACACAAAATGGCCCCTGGCCCGATAGACTAGGTTGGCCAGCGCCACTTTGGCTCGATTGCGGGGCATATAGCTGCTTTCAATTATCACTTTTTCAGCGAAAATAAGTTAACTTGTCAGTACCCTCATAGAGTTACAGTTTAACGCTATTGAATGTCTAGCAAACCCAGGGAAGTCCAGTTCAGGAAACTTCCTCACTAATCCTGCTAACTTAACTGTAGACATGCGCGAAATACCCGCCTACTGGTCGACATCCGCATCCGAAAAAGTCATTAGAATACGTATACGATCCAGATCCCACCGCGTAATTCATCATAATCACCGGTCGACGCGCTGGAATCTCCCTGTTCATAACCCAGTGAGTAGACTACTGAAAATTGACGTGTCAGTGTCTGATTGACCTCAAAGCCAACATTAACAATAGTGTAGTCATCTCGAGCATTGTTATTTTTGAAACTGAAATCACGGTAGCCAAGCAGCACCCCCCCAGTCAGCAAGCTATTTATCTGGTAAGTGAGAGAAGTCCCGAAGGCATATTCATCGGAGTCATTATCTAACTCTTCATAATCTTCTGACTGCACTAAAACCGCAGCACTGAACAAACACGCCCCACATAAGGCTGAATTACTATATTCCAGCTCTAGGTAGGTTAGCTCAAAAACATCGACTTCCAGAGCGCTGTTGTAAAAATCACCTATATCGACAAAATCTCCGACTTCACCTCCTCTAGAGGTGTCTGTTAACTCGTGTAATCCGGCCAGCCGCCAACTAGAAGAACGGCTCAAATAGATTGTTTCCGCCTGAAAATAACCCCCATTGGCATCACCCGACTCGCGCTGCGATGTATTATAGCCAACATCAATGTTGTAACTTAGCTTCGAAAGCGATGCACTGTAACCAATGGTGGCGCGGTAGTATTGATTGTCCCCAAGGCCGGCATCAAACTTGACGTCCTGATAGTTTATATTGACGGAGGCAACATCAACTTCAGATAAACTGCGTTGCCAGCTAATACTAGCACCGGTACTGTTTGAGTTTTGCTGGTCGCTGTCATCGTAACTTGTGTCGGAATACGATAGGCCGGTATATATTGCATCGGACGCCGATGGCCGCAGTATTAATTCAGGACCAATAGTCGTAATTGCGCGGACTTCGCGATTAGACTGAATATTTGCCAAGGCTCTATCCCTGACGAGGTTGCGACGGTTGTTTTCCAACGTCCAGTATAATTGGTCATCCATTTGTTCATAGGTTATCGATGCGTCACCGGTGATTTCGGCCTGATCGCTTTGAGTATTTTCATCGTAGACGGTAAATCTAGTGATGTAATCGAGTTCGGCGATAACTGAGCTACTTTCATAATTTAAACCTAACGCTGCAATGGCCTGCTGTTCGAGTTCAGAGCGCTCTCCTGTTGACGTTTTCAGTGCATTGCTGGAATGCTCTAAACCAGCGCCGAGCTCAACCGTTGTCTCCAGTGGCGACGCCTGCAGAGACTGCAGCGATAGTGCTAATAACGTTACCGTTAGCGGCGTGAAGCCGAGCGCTTTTTGACTTTTTCGATTCATTATAGCAAGCGATCTGCGGCCTGAACTTCGCCGACAGTCGATTTAAGCTCCTCTATCTGTAATCGAAGCTGACTTTTTCGAGCACTGACGGCGTTCTCATTGGCATCTAAATTATTTGACTTGAATGCTTTTAACTTATGTTCAGCGGCTAATAACGCGTTCTTGTACCAGACAACGTGCTGTTCAACGAATTCATAGGTACTTAGACTGTCGTCGAAGCGCCGCTCCGCGTTGTCCAGGATAAACGCGTCGACTACCGAATTGACAAATTCAAAAGAACGGTCCTGACTGGTATTTTCGAAACTGACGCGAAAATAGTTCTTCCCTTCATTCTGAATTTCAGTCACCTCCGCCCTCCCTCGTAATAGCCTCTCAATGACACTAGTCATGTCAGCATAGAGCATAGTGTTTGTTTCATAACGTTCAGGCCAATACACTTCCATCACCACAAAGCCCAAGGAGGTAAAAATAAAAACATCAACTACTCAAGAGCGGCACGCGATAATCTCACACGATATAGCCTTGAGCAAATCGACTAAAAATGTTGCTCACATCCACCTGTAACGGCCTCGTTGCTAACAAACTGGCTAGAATGAGCGCTCGGGAACGGTGACGATATCAGACGGAACCAGCATATAATTGGATTCCAGCTTGCCCTCTGTCAAAATATCGTCTAAGTAAATAGGATATACTTTTATCTGGCCTTCAGATTTTCGATAGAGCTTCGAATTATTAGATACTGCGAATTCGTTGGGGCCGCCAGCGAGTAAGACCAAATCTAACACCGTCATACCTTTGCGATAGGGTACCGACTGCGGGCTATTAACCGCGCCTGTCACTCGTATACGCTGTTGGAAGTTAGAGCTAATGGGGTCGGTTACAATCACTGACACCTGGGGGTTCTTAAGGTATTCTGACAGCCTGATGGTAATAGATTCGCTCAAAGACTCGGCGCTGAAACCCGCGGCCATTACATCGCCGATCAGTGACATCGATATTTTACCGTCGGGCCTAACAGGAACAGCGAGGCTTAACCGATCATCGCCCCATACTTCTACACGTATCTCATCGCCTACGCCGATCTTATACTCTTCCGAACTGTACCCCTGAACATTAATCGGCATATCCGACATATCTGACATAGTGCGCGATGAACTGCCGCAACCGTTTAATACCAGGGCCATTGCTGCAACGATCAGCAGTAAAAGGGGTTTGTTGCGCTTTAGCAAATTGCGCGATGAAAAAAACCGTGAAATGTCCATCATTAACTGACTCCTGTTCCAAGCAGTATAACTTCAACGATCTGCAAGGCGGTTAATATATCCAACAGTAAACTGTGATTTTTGGTGTAATACAAATCTTAACGAACAGTCTTCATAAATAAACGATCGTCCCTTCCCAGCTTTAAACCGATTGCAAGCGAGTCGAGGTTTGCATCGAGATGATTCGTAAATTTGCCAGCTGACGATGAGTATAGACTTCTGGAGGAGCACTTCAATCCTCGTATACCTCTTAAAACACAGACACTTTAATCACACAAACTTCAAACGCAAACACTTTTTTAAGGGGGCAATGAATGCCGCTCGCCACGGTTTAAGCATACCTTGTCTGTCAGCGGAGGATCTAAATGAAGTCAGTGTAGACAAACCTTTTTGCACAATTATTACGCTCTTGAGTCCGCAAGTGCTATGTCGTGCTCTCAGCATATTCATCCAACAGTCTACTGATGCACTGTGTGCGATTCCCATGAAAAATAATATGCTGATCAGTGAGATCAGCGCTTTCTGAGAGTGTTGCGGGAAAACGCTGCTAGGTGTCGGGGTTTTTACACCCGACAGAAAAAAACGCAGAAAAGTGTCAGAATTTTTTACACTGTCCTTTTTTATAAATATAATTTTGAAAAAAAGTCTATATTTTTCATGTCTTTACATTAGCTGGCATGAATATTGCTGTGTTTATCCTTTCCCAGAGTTTGGCGCCAATCGCTAAACTGGAACTGTGTAAAGGAACCAAGGAATGGCGGATCAATTACAAACATCAGAGACTCTGCTGTCGCAACAGAGCCCTCAGTTTACCAACGTTTTACCCAATGCTGTGAGTCGACTTACGGTTCCCGGCGCTAGATTTGCTATCTTTTTTACAGTCGTGGCTTGGCTGGCATATGTTGTGGAACAATGTATCAGATTAGGTGGGCTAGACCTCACTGCAGCTGCGGTTGTCGAAGCGCTCGCTTATGTTACAACCGTTACGCTACTGACGATGTCATGCCTGGCTTTTATGATTACTCGGCTAGGACATTATGAGCGCATTAAGGTTCATCAGCGTGTCCAGCGCAATGAAATTGATGACTGCTTAGAGACCGACGCTCCAACTATCACAGTTCTGGTCCCGTCTTATCGTGAAGAAGAAAGAACGATTCGACAAACCGTTTTATCTGCAGCTTTACAAGAATATCCGGACCTCAAAGTTGTACTGCTTGTTGATGATCCACCCTATCCAACAGACCCAGAAGATCAGGCTACATTAGATGCGTCTAGGGCAGTTTCTGCGCAACTTTCGCGCGAGCTAAGCAAGCCGTTCGCTGAGTTCAAAAGCGCTCTAGCTGCATTTGATCTAAAAGCCTCAGGTGACCTTGAGGCACGCATGTGTCCTGAAATTTTACTGAGCTTGAGCAAACATTACGAATCTGCCGTTAGCTGGTTTGAAGTAGAACGTCAAAAAATGCCGATAAATGATCATGTTGATCGCTTTTTTGCGGTAGACGTTCTAGAGCGTATTGCGACAGATTTGCGGATGACCGCTAGCGCTTTAAGGTCGGCAGCTGTCGAGCCTGATGTACTTCTGACAGTGTCGAGAGTGCGCCAGCTACACATCCGTTTGGTCAACATTTTCCAGGCCGACATTTCCTATTTCGAGCGTAAGCGTTTCGCATCGTTATCCCATGAACCCAACAAAGCGATGAACCTAAACAGCTACATTGGTTTAATGGGGGGGCGGTTTTCCAGAATACCCTCGGCTCGTGGGCCTGTTCTGAAACCTACTTCGGGTCACGCTGCCGATTTCGCAATACCCGATACCGATTACCTTTTGACGTTGGATGCCGACAGTATTTTGTTGCCAGAGTACTGTTTACGACTGGTATATCACATGGAGCAAGAGGGTAATAAGCGGGTAGCGGTTGCCCAAACGCCATACATAAGTTTTCCAGGGCCGCCCGCGGCGATTGAACGCATTGCCGGTGCCACGACTGATATCCAGCATATTGTCCATCAAGGCATGCAGCGGCACGAGGCTGCATTCTGGGTCGGCGCTAACGCAGTGATTCGTAAATCAGCGCTGATGGAGCTAGAGGAGCGCGAAAATGAGAACGGCTTCGAAATTAAGCGATACATCAGTGATCGGACGGTAATTGAAGACACCGAATCGAGTGTGGGCTTAAGACGACTCGGCTGGAAAATATATAACTACCCCGAGCGTCTGAGTTATAGCGCCACTCCGCCTGACTTCGGTACGCTGGTCGTTCAACGGCAACGTTGGGCCAATGGCGGACTGATTATCTTGCCGAAATTATTAAGCGTTTTCTGGAAAAAGGACCGCAACCAGCAACGGCGGGAAAAAGACAGAAACCAGCAACGGCCGGAACAAGACAAAAACCAGCAGCATCGGCAAGAAGATAAAAATCTGCAGCGCAGGCAAGAAGATAAAAAAAAGCACAAGATTGGCGTGCTGGAGCTATTTTTACGTGTCTCCTATCTAGCCTCCATAGCTTGGACAAGCCTTTGCTTGTGTATTTTATTCTTCTACCCGTTTGCAGACGGATTGTTGAGCAGAACGGCTGTTGTCATTGCGCTGCCGTATTTTATCGCCATGACGCTTGATCTGAGTTGGCTAGGTTATCGCAAGCGGGATATTCTAGCGATCTACGGCTTCAACTTGCTGTTGCTGCCGGTCAATATAGTAGGGACTGTTGAGTCGATTGTTCAAATGATCGGTGGCCATAAACTCGCGTTCGCACGGACCCCTAAAGTCGCCGATAGAACGCCGGCCCCACTCTCTTTATTATGGGTTGTCACCACTTTTTTTGTGTGGTCTGTATGGACCCTGCGAAATGATGTCATTGATCAGGATTATCTCCATATGATTTTTACTGTGACCAATCTGGCCATGCTTTCGTTGGGCTGTGTTTGGTTTATCGGTATGACCAACTTCTTTTCTGATATTTTTCATAACCTGAAAAACTTTGTCTATGTCCCCTTGCGTGCCGCAGTTCCAGTTGCGCAAGAGGATCTCCCGGACTGGGCATCGGTTTTGTATGTCGGCAGTTCGCTTCCTCTGAACCACGTCGCTAATGCTGAAGTCGCGGCAAGTTCGCCATCTGAGGTTGCTTCTGAAAGCTCTCCTTCGCCATTAATGCATCAGGCATAGGGAAAGTCGTCGTGGAAAAAAAGAATATAAAACGGCACCGCTTGTCGATTGCCCGCCTCTTGCTTGCGATCCTGCTGGTTGGAGGATTCGGGGGTTTCGCAGTCGCGACCGTATGGAGAGCGGGCGTTGATATGTATGTTTACGCGCAGGGTACAGGTCCAACCTGGGTTGCCCCTTATGTTGATATCACCTCTAAACCCGAGGTCTATTTCGAAAGTGCAGAGGATTCGTTACTAAAAAATGTAGTTATCGGTTCGATCGTCTCTAGCCGGCTTGATCCAAAGCAGCCAACATGGGGTTCTTATTATGACTTGGACGCAGCCGCACGTGCACTGGACCTGGATCGCAGATTGGTTCGGTTCCGAGAGGAAGGTGGGGTCGCGATAATATCATTTGGAGGAGATGCTACAAGCGAGATGGCATCGGTGAATAGCAACGCGGAAGATTTAGCGGCGGCTTACCAAGCGGTGATCAGTCGTTATGAATTAGAGACGTTGGACTTCGACTTGAATAACGCTGTGCTTGCAGACGTAGTCGCCACAGAACGGCGAGTTGCCGCTCTTCAGAGTCTTCAGCGCGACAATCCAAATATTCAAGTTTGGTTGTCTCTGCCCGTATCGATGGAGGGCCTAACAGCGGGCGGGATCACGATGATCGAAAGCGCATTACTCGCTGGGGTCGAGCTAGCCGGCGTTAACGTCAGGACTATGGATTATGGGCTGTCAAGATCCGGCGACTTGTCCTTGTGGGATCTGACTCGACTTTCGTTGATGGCGACGAAGCAGCAACTAGCGGAGATTTTTTCGGCCTCAGGTCAGCCGAAAGACGATGTTGAGCTCTGGGGGATGATAGGTGTGACCCCTATGATCGGTAAAAATCAAACGGCAAGGGAGACGTTTACGCTTAAGACCGCCAATGCGCTAATAGATTTTCTACGCGAACACCAAGTCGGGCGGGTATCTTTTCTAACGGTTAATCGAGACCGGCCTTGTGGTGTTGGAGATGGTGTTAAAAAGGCGTCTGGTACCTGCAGCGGAATCGACCAAATAAAATATGAGTTTGCTAAGTTGTTCATCGATCGCTTTCCGGCCTCGCTCTCAAACACAGCTGCAGGTGGTCAACAAGACTTTTTGCCTCCAGTGGGTGTCGCAATGAACCACGCAGAATTATACCCGTACCCGCTTTGGCGCCAGCAAACGGACTACGACGAAACTGAAAAAGTGGTCTGGCAGGGACGGGTTTATAAAGCGAAATGGCACACCCGAGGCAAGCAACCGGATGCCCCGGTCCTTGAATCTTGGGATAGCCCGTGGCTTTATCTGGGGCCGGTTCTGGAAAGCGATCGAAAGGCTGTCCAATTGGCAAACGCCAATTCCAGTGACAGGATAAAGTGGACGCCTGAACGGGTATTTCTAACTGACGATGAAGCGGTACACAACGACATGATGTTTCGCGCTCGGTGGTGGACTCAAGGAGAGCCTCCAGCCTATAACACCGAGCGTTCTTACGATCACCCTTGGGAGTTTTTGGGGGCTGTGAATTGCGAGGGCGGCACCTGCAATAAGAGCGGAAGGGCCGCGTCTCTTCTAGTCAACTATGGTGGCCTAAGCGGTGTTAGTCTGGAAATCCGTGAAGAGGATGATGGTATCTCAGGTTCTGGGACTCTTGTTCAATCGCATGCTGTACAAACTGGTCAGAAGACCTATAAGTTATGGAAGGGATCCTACGACCTTATCTTCAAAGTTGGCTCGAGTGAGTTGATTCTCGACAGTGTCGACTGTGAAAGTAGGTCATGCACTGCCGGCAACATCACCTCGACCTTAGCGGTAAATTACGAAGGGTTGACCAATATCACTATGGCGCTGCATCAACCAGACGCAGTTCAGAAGACGACGGGCCAAATCATCGATGTCCGAACGGCTCAGAGTGGCCAAAAAACCTATAAGGTCCTGCGCGGTCATTATGACCTGGTGTTCGAGATGGGACCATCCAGGTTCATTGTTGACTCGTTGGATTGTACTAATCGCAACTGCAGTCCTGGTGATATTGCTGCGACGATGTCCGTAGATTTTCAAAATCTTGAGGATATATCGATGGAGATACGGGTTGCAGATGGACGCGCTGGTAGTTCAGGCCCAATGGTGCAACTGCTCACGGCGCAAAGCGGCCACAAAACTTATCACGTGTTCTTCAACCAGTACGATCTTATCTTTAAACAAGGCGCCTCAGAGTTGATCAAGGATGCTGTTGACTGCCGTTCTGACAATTGCGATGCGGGTAGAATTGCGGCGGACCTTACGGTTGATCTAGGTGAGGCAGCCGCTTCGGTGGAGATTCGTATCGATGATGGTCAGCAGGGGAGCACCGGTGGTTTAGTTAAAATTCATCCCAGCCAAAGTGGTGTGCAGCGGTATTCAGTGCTCAGAGGCATCTATGATGTCTCCATGAAGGATCAAGACTGGACACTCGTTGAAGATGCTATCGATTGTTCTGACAAAGCATGTAAATTGCGCAGAAACTCGCGGCTACCTGACGTTCAAATAGTAAAACTTGAAAAAGAACTGGCAGCGCTGGGGGAACAGTATATGCCCAGCCACCCCGATTATATTTCATTGCTTACGCGTATTGAGCAGTTGCAGGATAATAGGTAACTCAATGGGCCATTAACGTTTTGGCGAATAGAAAACCGTTGGCCCGATCAAAGTTAACATTCCAATTGAACACCCCACCAATAGGTTGCGATAGGGCAACTCGCGGGGCAATGTGCTTGCAGTGAGTACTGCGATTAAGGCAGCTGACCGCTTCGATGATGGCGTTTAAGTCGCCACTGGGTAAACCGTCTGATCTTTGTCCATTACTCGCGGGGTACCCAAGAACGACCTGCTGCGGTTCGAGTAGGGCCTGAGTATTATTGATGAAGGAATGCGGCGCTCCTTGAGCCCACAGTTCGAGTAAGTTGAGGGCCATGGCGACGGAGGCATTGGCCTGATTGTCGGCGCTGATCGGCTGTATTTCGCCATCAGGGCCATACATGCCGCCGGAATTATAAACTTGCACGCCAACCCACGTTAGGTGATTTCGGATGTTGGCAATAAGCGCTGAATAGTTCAGAGTTTGTCCCTGTATTAGCCGATTTGCAGCAATATTCAGGGTCTGTGGCGCCAGCGTTATAATCATTTTGGGGTGCCGATCGACCAGCTGATTAACGACTTCCGTCATCGCGCAGACGCTGCCGGTTTGTGCCGTGAGGCCGGTTGTTGCGCTAAAGAGTTTTTTACAGGCCTCTACACTGCCGGCTGTTATCAAATCCGTGCTTGCCGGCGCTGACAAACCCGCTTCAATGTCTATATCAATGCCGTCAAAGTTAAAACGCTCGATCAAATGAGAGATAGAATCCGTATAAGCGCGCGCAGTGCTGGTAAAGGAGCCCTGGCTTTTTTGGATGATGTTGAAGCTGCGTTCAAAGTCAACCGTACCGAAACTTGATGAGGCACCACCTAAAGACAGTAAAACCTTAATGCCTTGCTGCTGTAACTGCATTACATACGTTTTAAGGTCGATTTTTTGCGCCCCATCACCGGAGCTGATCTGAATATCACCGTACTTATCAGGTGACATTACAATACACTCTTTTTCGATGGCGCAATTTGCGTCAATGCTGAACACGCCAAATGCGATTAGGATATGCGTATAGTTTGCGTCGGACAGCTCGTGAGGGGACGCTATAGAGTTCAGGTGACTGCCCGAATTGTTCCAGTTTAGGGGTAGATAGCCAATCATGCGTTGAATTTTTGGGCGCCCGACCGGCTGCTCAGCCGTCCTGGCGGATGACATTACCGAAGGTTTCCGCGGCAAATAACTTGTAGGATCTTTTGATGCGAATGGCGTCTTCCTGTCACTGCGGTTGTAATAAACCGCTACGGATTCTGAGGCATAGGCTATACGTGGAACGCCGTAATTTAGTGCTATAGTTTTTTGGGGCTTCAGTGTCGAGCGAACGTATGGCTCCGATTCAAAAACCAGCTCTAATCGGTGGATGTCAGTTTGTGACGACCACTTGATCTCAGGGTAAGAAGTATTGTCATTGTCACTGAACCAGATATTTTCAATCGGCTGGTTGTCCTTAAATTCAACCAAGACGTTGTTTAGATCAATGTTGTAATTACACTCATTGGCCAAAGTCAGTGTAACGATTCGCCAATTTTCATTGCCTTGTTGTGCAAATTCTGGCGCCATGCAACTGATCTTTACGGGGGCCTCGTCCTTAATAGAGTTTGCTCGGAGTCCATCACAGGAAGTCAGCAAAAGGAGTGAAAGAAAGAAGCGAAGATTCCGGGTCACTGTGAATGTCCTTACGACCTTATGTAAGCAATAACTCTATCCGGTTTGATAGAGCATCGTGTCGAGTATTAACATAAAAAAATTTGATCTGAATCTTGCTAGTAGTTCCGCTAGTATAATCGATTGTGCAGGGCTAGAGGTATTAATCCTTCTTATACTCAGACGAACCTTTATGCTGAGCGGTATTTTTTTCCAATACTTTTCTGAGTACTGGCAAGTTAACTTATTTTTCCTCGAAAAGTAGAGATTTAGAATTCATTGCACCCAATAAAAAACCTAAAGTGGGAGTTGGCGACTCGATTGCCGGCGCCAAGGGCCGAATTATGTCGGCTCAGCCCATGACCTCAAGTTGACTTGTCAGTACCCATACAAACGGCCTGTTGAGAGAAGGTTTCCTTACTGGTGCGGATAACTGTACTGAATACATTCACGAAATGCCCACCTGATGACCTGAGATGCGCCTTGCAGTGGTGGTCATGCAATTCCTATCCGGTCAATGATGTCCTGGTCCGCGACACAGGCGACGACTCTGGCAGAACCACCGCAGCGACTGCATACCTCGATGTCGATGGTGAACACACATTTTTATGCATCCGTTGTCGCACCTGCGTAAGTTGTTTGTCCGGTAGCCACGAACCAAAAAACCAGAGACTTGTGAAGGGTTGGCGATAAGCAGTTTCAAACGCGTTAACCGGTTTGACACGGCGACTCACAAAATCTTAACATCCACCCTATCAGTGACAGTCGGGAAAAGAATGAATATCCCAAGCTACAAGAGTCACGGAGCTTTAACGTTAGTCAGTCTGCTTCTGATCATGCTCGGTGGATGTCAGTCGCCACCCACTGCACCGAGTGTCATAAATGATCTCGACCATGCAGTAGCCAGGGGTCACCCTACCGACTACGTTATCTCTCTAGGACCAAGACCCTTCTACCTGTTGGATCAGCTCCGCGAGGGCCCGCTTCGCACCCAGCTTGAGGCTTGCCGTATAGGGCCTTTCCGGCCGTCGCGCTTCTCGATTGGCCATCGTGGTGCACCGCTGCAGTTTCCAGAACACACGCGAGCGTCCTATTACGCCGGCGCGCGCATGGGTGCGGGCACGCTCGAATGCGACGTGACCTTCACCCGCGATCTAGAACTGGTCTGCCGACATGCCCAATGTGATCTCGCAACAACCACGAATATCCTCGAGACACCACTGGCCTCCGGCTGCACCCAGCCCTTTGAAGCGGCGCGCATTGACCCGTCATCCGGCGTGCTTGAGGCACCCGCCCAAGCCCGTTGTTGCACCAGCGACTTCACCTGGGTCGAACTGCAAACGCTAGACGCCAAGATGGACGCGTTTGATCCGCGCGCGACAACCCCTGCAGGCTACCTTCGCGGCACCCCATCTTGGCGAACTGATCTCTATTCGAGCGGAGGTCGGATTGTCTCTCATGACGAGAGCATTAGTCTTTTTCGCTCACTCGGCGTGGCGATGACACCGGAACTAAAAGCTCCATCGGTCTCGATGCCGTTTGAACAGAGCTATACCCACATCGACTATGCCCGAGCCGTCGTCGACGGCTACCGAAACGCTGGGATTCCACCGTCTGACGTTTTCCTGCAGTCGTTCGACATGGATGTTCATCGCGAATGGGTGGCCTACGCACCCGATTACGCACGGACCGCGATTCTCGGGGTGGTAACGTCGCCACATGGCAAGACGCAGACGCTTGCTTATGTCGATTCCCTCCGCCAGGCCGGCATTGAGACTGTGGCAGCGCCGGTCTCGATACTCCTTACGCTCAATGAAGATGGTCAGCTTACTGCGACGGCTTTCGCAAAAGCGCTGCGTAAAGCTGGAATTGCGATTGTCGCCTGGACTCTCGAACGATCTGGGCGGATTCAGGACGGACGGGTCGAGGACAGCGCATCTGATTTTTATCTGGGGTCAATGCTACCGAGTTTCGACAATGACGGAGATATCTATCGAGTAATTCACGCGCTGAATGTTCAAGTCGGCGTGCGTGCGATCTTCTCTGACTGGCCGGCAACCGTTACGTACTACGCGAACTGTCTTGGCATGGAGTAGGTAAGTATAGGATAAAGAGAAGGGCTGTCGTGAGGACACCTCCTCATCAATACGAGTTACCGCGCCTAAAAATATCAAGGCTAGTCGGTCTGCGTCTCTGAATGTCTGCCGATGTGAGTGATCGCACAATTCATAGCCGTTCATTCCTGAACGATAGCATGCAACAGTCCGTGCCACGCATTTTTCAGTAGAGTGGTCACCGAATATCTTTTCGGTACTCTGGTCGGCCTGCGACAATCTCGGCTCGCGGGAGGAAGCTACATGCTGCGGTGCGATCTCTTGCTTGCGGACGCTTTCTTACGATACGGCGCACCGGGCCACCAGGCTTTACTCGACCCGCCCTCTCAGTCATCGAGAACGCCGTGCCCACGCTCTGTTGGAGACATAGCTCATGACTATCTGTTTGCGCGGTTTGGCGGTTGCGGGACTCTGCCTGATTTTCTCATCTGCAGGTCTAATGCAAGACGAGACGCAAGCGAAGTACTTTCCCATCTGGGTTTTGGGCTCCGCAACAGGCGAAGCCCTTAGCGGCGGCCGGGGTCTAGCGATTGTATAAAATCTTAGCAGAAACAGATAGATAGAAACCCGACGAACACGTCGCCATGCCGTTGCGAGTCCGGTTGTTCAGTTCCGGCTCTTGGGCCTGTCACTCCCCATTTTACTTGCACTTTCAGGGGCACCAATCGAATTCACCGCCTTTCCATCAGTCCTTCTAGGGTCTGCTAGATTACAGTAGTAGTTAAAATTTTCACGAGCGACGTAAATACCCTTTGGACTGCGCTGAGGTGAACATGATGTAAAATGGCTACGATGCTGTTTTAGCTCCCTGCTTCCATCACATCGGCTGATATCAGCTCTCTAGACTCTGTCGATTCCGGACAAATCACCAAGACCGTATATTGGGAGGGAGACCCTACCACGTATGCCCACAACGGCCTCCTAAACGTCATAGGTATAAGCTTTGAAGGACTCGGGCCGATGGGGACGATTAACCTTTTATATACTGCAGGCTACCTCATATTCGACTCGTCCCTCCTGGCATCTCCGATCCAGGACGCCTGGTTACAGTTCGACGTGACAGGTGTTGCACACGCGGGACGCGGTATGCTCTTGCAAATACAGAAGGTGCAGGGCCTTACCGCTGGCGAGCTGTCGGCGTTGCCCACCGGTCCGGTGACCCATTCTGACTGGCAAGCAGTGGGCGGTGTCATCATAGGCGGACAAGAGCTTAGTCAGCTACAACCTATCACCACACGCGGCATCGTAAGCGTCCCTTTGAATGCCGAGGCGATAGCGCTCATAAATAACTCAGGTGGTCTATTCTCAATGGGTTTGGCTCTGGCGCCGCCTAATCTGGGGGACGTTCCGCTGCCGGCGATTTCTATGAGTAGCTTGCCGCGTCTGTTCGTGAGCAGCCATATCGCGGATCCAGAAAACCCCGTATTACCTCCCCCAGCCCCTCCAGGTGGCGGCTGGCAGTTTGATTCTTCGGCTGAATTTGACTATTACGACCCAGAAGTTTCAGTTGGCTACAGCTAAGAAACCAATAGCGATGATTTGGTATTTGCGGGTGTCAAGATACCCTACGATTACGGCGATGGCAGTTTCGACCTGTTTTTGTATGACGAATTACTGCTGACCTACATTGATTCGGGAATTGATATAGCAACGACTTCCTATTTTGACTTTGCAATCAATTTGGAGGCTGGATTGAGGAGATTTGAGCTTCGAGGCATTGAACTGGAAGCGGAGGTCGATCCTGCTGACCCCCAGGGGTTTGTCACCGGCCTGGACTTTTCTGGCGCTATAGGAGCTGGGTTTTGTATGATGCCAATCGTACACGGACAAATTACCACGGCTCAACCCGATACTGATCTCGATGGTATATTGGATGCATGCGACAACTGCCCGGAAGTTGCCAATCCGGATCAAGAGGACAGTGATGGCGATGGCCAAGGTAATATGTGCCAGCTTCCGCCTGGCTGTATTTGAGTATTCCCGGCCACCAAGCGCTTCCGGTAAGAGCAGTGAGGCTATTTTTCAGCAGAGCCCCTTTATTTGTACTAAACTTCGAGGCAGGGAGGCGAAGGTTAGCCCTTAGTGTGCCCAAAAGGTTACTAAGTAGTAGCTACGCTATATTTGATGAAAGGGCAGCAGTTGCAGTTTTACAGGGTATCTCCAGACCGAACAAGGGGTGGAATTCAGTGCTGATATCTCAACTGTGGAAAGTGTTAGTAGTCGTCGTTCTGGTGAGCCTGGCTGCTGGCTGCAAGCTGGCAGTTATTGCTGTGGAGGGCGGCGCGGTTAACCCATCATCTGGCGAGGTGTGCCAGCCTGTCTCGCCTTCAGTCGCGGGAGCGGTGTGCATTCACGAAATAGATACGACCAACTATTCCAATACGTTTTACGCTACCCCCGATGCTGGCTGGTATTTCGCCAAGTGGAATTCCGGCGGCGGCTTTCTGTGTAAAAACTCAATTAGTGTGGCTTGTGTTGTATCCAATGTCGGTTTTGCAGGGAATGCACTTATTGAGGCGATCGTAGGTTCAGACCAAATGTACTACATCATGCCGATATTCAAAGAGACACCAGACACCGTGACGGTTGATGGCAACGAGTGGTATCAGCCGTCTCTTTTTCGCGGTCTCTCCTGGAACGAGATTAATGGTGTTTGTCCGGGAGGCGAATGTTTTGGTGAGCTAAATGGACGTGACTTGACGGGTTGGACCTGGGCACCGGTTAGTAACGTTAACGCGCTGTTCAATAGCTATATCGGCTCGCCCGAGTTGGGGCCCGGTCCTGATTCATTCGCTGGTTCGGCTGGTGTGCCAACATGGGCAACGCAATTCTTCAGAAGTGGTTGGCAGGTCACCTTTGTAGACCCTGGGTACAGTGCCGGAACCTTGGGATGGACGGCGACCTCAGAGAGCCCTGAGGCGGCGTACCAGGCAGGCATTATTGCAAGCGAAGGGGGGGGCGCTAGTGGGCACAATGCAGGCACATCTTTCGCGCCATCCAAAGGACTACAGGAAGCAACTCGTGGAGGGTGGTTTTATCGTTGATGTCCTGCATCTTAAGAGGGCAGCCTGACCGAAATCACCGTGGTCTGCCAAGTATAGGGAAAATAAACGGCCTGTTGAGAGTAGGTTTCCTGGTACTGACAAATTAACTTCTGTGAAACTAGAAATGTCGGCATCTTCATTTAGGCAACTGCCCCGCTCCATTCTGCGAACGCACTTTCCCTGAGATTCCGATAATATTCGGCTCTAACCAGATGCCTACTCAGATTGAAGAGATTTAAAACTGCTGCATCTGCACCTAGAAACTGCTGTGGCTGCCTGGTCGACTTGAACTTCCTCATCCCTCGCTCCCTGAACCTCGTCGCCTCGTGGGATTGCTCTGCCCGATTATTCTCATACTGTTGCGTACTGTGGATCGTGTCAGGAATCAGTTCCCTGTGAGCGACACCGTAACTTCGCAATTTATCGGTCACCATTTTCCTGGGTTCGCCGCCATTGTTTCGTATAAGGCGCCTGAAGAATCGCTTCGCTGCTGCGCCATTCCGCTTTGCCTGCAGGTAGACATCAACCACCTCGCCATCCTGGTCAACAGCACGCCACAGCTAATGCTGCTTACCGTTGATCTTAATGAAGACTTCATCGATGTAGAACGTGTCGCCGTAGGCTCTGTGTTTTTGTTTCCGTCGACGGGAGTATATGACACCAAACTTGATACACCAGAGACGAATCGCTTCTCGGCTGACAGTGATTCCTCGTTCGGCACGTAGATCTTCGATGTCTCTGTGGCTGAGATTGAAGCCATAGTAGAGCCAGACGGCGTAAGAAATGATGTCAGGTGGGAAACGGTGACGTTTACATGTATTCATTGTCTGATTCTAGCAATTACCGCGAGTTCAGTTGTCAGTACCAAAATAACACTATTCCAGCGCACTTCCGGCTATCCCCCAAATTTAGGTGTCGGAAACAGCACAAATTTCATAATTAAAAAACTAACTACAGCCTCGGCAATAGAAGCGGCCACGATAATGAACATATAATTTAAACCAAAAATATCAACTCCAATGTAAACAACAGCATTGATCGCCGCGAGCAAGGATAGACGCATAATCACAAAACCAGAACCCTGCTTTAAGTGGGATCCGGCATGATCCCTAAAGACAAAGTATTTATTAATCAGATATGAATATAAATATATTATCGCAATAGCACCATTCATGCTGACCAAATAATGGAAGTCTCCATACTCGACAAAGCAGTACACCAATGACCAGTTAATAGCCGCCGTTGAAGCGCCTCCAACGAGATAACGAACTACTTGGTGAGTTTCGTGCATGGAATCCTTACTTTTCTATTGGTGACAATAATGTAAAAAAAACATGCGTCCATCTAATAATATCTGTTCATTACAGCAAAAGGTATGACTAAAAATGTCGCTACAGCAAAGGTGGATAAAATCCCTCTTTGCAACTTTACACCTAAATTCGGTTTATCAGTGAAGCCAGCAATTAAAGATAAAAAGAAAGCCACAGGAATAAAATATCGTCCCTGCACACCATGAATCGTCAAACTCCCAACGGGAGTCCAAGATATATTTAAAACCAGAAACAACCCGACTATGGTAAAAAGCAACACCAACACAATAAGCAGCATCCTCCACCGCACTAACTTCCCACTCTCCTCCCTATAAGACGATTTCATAGGGCCAATCGCAAAAATTATTGATAGAGCTGCAAACCAGTAGTACCACTTCGGCATATTTACATCCAGGTAGCCTAGTTTTCCAATAAACGAAAGAAAGTAAAAGTCATAATTTGTCATCCAACTATTTATGAACAGACCCGCGAACTGTAATGGGCCGTTTAACATCTCTTTCGCCTGCAGAGCATAGGAAACCCCCTCTGGCCCGAACGGGACGGATACATTTACGGTTAGATATATCGACCAAAGTGCGACAAGGATAAAACTGCTGAAAAATGAAACAATAAGTTTCAACCTAATTTCCCTGCTACGCCAATGAAGCAGAGAAAATACCAAAAATAATAAAGATAGCGCAACGTATGGCGGCCTCGCCATCGAGATCAAAATAAGTAAAGAACAAGCGGAAAACAACGTAATATTATTATTCGCACTTTCCTGAGACTCAAGTTTTGAAAAATATGCTGCACATAACGCTGCCAGTGAAAAACCAATAGAATCTTGGCTGACCGATGCCATCTGAGCAATAGTCATCGGCAATACTAATATGCAAAAAAGGACTGATGATCCACGCTTAGTTATATAAATTGCGGTAAACGCCAACAGTACTGCCATCAATCCACTTAACAGCCTTGAGAGAATTAGTGTGTCCGAAACACTAATATCCACTGCTTTTCCCAGCGTTATTCCCAAACTAGAAGGAAAATAAAATATAGGTGGGTAGATGCTCACATTGCGTGTGTCCGCCCACCTAGTCTCGTCCCATTTTATTTTTTTCGCGGCACGTGAAACTGCCGGATCAATCTTCACATCAGGCTTAAACGCAATATGCAGATATAACCCTTCAACTTGATATATATTCGAGCTAGAAGAACCCCCAACACTAAATTCTTCAGGCTCACTTAGATTAACGCTCTTTTGCGGGAAGAATTCACCTTCTGCGACTTGGTATGCTCTTTGATAATGCCCTCCCTCATCTGGAACTTGAAAAGAAGGTATGTTAAACGCAAGAAATATCGTGAGCGGAACCGCATATAACAAATATATGCGGCTATAAAACTGGTTATCTGTTAACTTCTCAAACATTAAGACTACCTTTTAGGCGATGTTTAATCATCAAAATTAAGCTCACTTGCCACAATCAAGCGCCGACTAGTGCATCTTTCATGCCTATCTTTCGGAGATATTCCTTTTCAATAAGGCTTTAACGGATATCATTTCCACGAACAGAAAATTTAGCTATCGGCATCACCCTAGTATGAATTTCCGCCAAAGGGATACGCGATAAAAAACTGGCACATCAATTAAAAATCTGCGAACCACGAGTGCCGTTCCAATTAAATACTGAAATATTCAATAATACTCGTCCGCTAATCGCACTCTTGCAACGGCTCCAACGGCGAGTTAGTAATATCATAATGCAAAGAATTTAATAATAACTGAAAGCCCATGATCAAAGGTAGTACCGAGATCATCACAGTCCCTGTGGGCGTTTGAACACCAGCAGAAGACGATTCACTCCAACTAAACACACCAAACACCAAACCAAAAGCCATCATCAATAAACCCAAAATTAATTCAATACTAGCCACATTAAAGTCACGTAAAAAGTAGGTGTAAAATATACGCTTTAAGCACGCCTTGACATAGAGAGGCGTAAACTCAATTATTACTTTCCTAATATCTAAACTACTTTCTTCGTCCTCATACTTTGCATCCATAGGTATATCCCTAACCACTGCTCGTACTGTGCCTAAACGAAACAACATGTCACTTTCAAAAAAATATCTTTGGCTGATTTTCTCTAGTGGCAAGCACAGAAGAGCAGCTCGATGGATTGCAGTATAACCATTAGTTGGATCCATGATTTTCCAATAACCACTGGAAAATTTATTGACGAAAGATAAGATAGCATTTCCAACTTTTCTAACTGCTGGCATTAGAACTAATGACTCGATTTGATGAAATCGATTGCCCTTTGTATAGTCGGCCTGCCCTAGCAATATTGGCTTAATCAATTTTGGTATTAAAGCTGGATCCATTTGGCCATCACCATCAATTTTTATAATTATATCCATGCCATCTTGCAAGGCTTCCACATAGCCTTTCATCACGGCTCCGCCGACTCCAGTATTTTCTGGATTAAAAAGAACTTTAATGCGCTGATCCCTATTACAGTCTAAAACCAACTGGCCACTGTGTTGCGGGCAGCAGTCATCAATAACATAAATACTTTCAACTTCACTACCAATGGACTCAAGAAGGGAAAGAACTTGCTTTCTCACTTTATAACAGGGAATAACTACTGCAATGTTCATTGTTTACCACCCTCTTAAAATATTAGTCTAAAGGTTCTCAACCATTTCACCTACGAAAATCTCGCTGCAAAAGTCGGTTACGCAGCGACTAAATATTTTCATGCCATCCAACATAACAACTACATAGGAAATAAAAATACGACCTACTAGGCTTAATTAGATCAATTGTATTGAACACTAGATACTCCTGGCGGACACCTATCTTTTGTATGTGCATGGCTGGCGTAACTCTCTGGATAAAAAGCGGTCATGTCTATCAAACCCGGGTAGTTTATTAATTAGGGGATGCCATAGCCCAAATGACGGTACTGACAAGTTAACCGCTTGAGTCCAAGATAAACCCCTTCCACTATTCTTCACGAAGACTTCATCAATGTAGGAGGTATCGCCGTAACCACCGTAGTTTCGCTCTAATCTTCGAGGGTAGATTGCTCGAAACGTCGACCGATCTAGGTCAAGGTCCCGATGAATAAATCACGTGCGCTTTTTTCGTTGGCGGCACCAGCGTAACGATTCTCGTGTACACTCTACGCTTGCTGATTCAGGAAGGACATACGTGACTGCAGAACCACTTAAGGAAATATTCTGGTCGCAAGTCAGCGACCGACCAGATTTGACGGCAGTCACACGACTCGCAGAGGATGCCAAGAAGGGAGGCTTCACCGCCGACGCGGAACTTCGTATACGCGTCGCGGCCGTGTTGGCGCATGTCGGATTTCTTGCGCCGGATCGCGCCGCAGAAGTGTTCGACGCATTTGCCGCCAGCTGGCTGGAGAAACCAGTGGGCGCGGCACCGATCGCCGCCCTCGATCTGTCGACTGGAACCGTGCCGGATGAGTTCTTGGATACCTACTGGTCGATTGTCGAAGACGGCGTGGCGGGAAGTCTCGACGCAGCTTCAATCACAGAGCGAACTGCCGGATTGGGAGGACTGCAAAACGAGGCCTTTCAAGACCGGCTTGTGCGATCCTCGATGCAGTATCCGGGAGTTAAGGAGATTGCAGGACGTTCGACGCCTCCCGGTGTCAGACTGCCGACCTTGGCTGCGTGTCAACTCGGCTCGATCGGAAGACAATATCATGACCTGATCGTCGACAACGGATTCGATCTCGAGGTGCTCGACAGTCATGCACTCGGTTTGTCAAAACTCCCACCCCCTCTCGACTATCTCAACGCGCGCAATCTGCAGACCCATGATCTGTGGCATCTCGTCGCGGGATACGAGACGACAATTCTGCATGAATTCGCGATCGCTGCATTTCAGCTCGCGCAGTTCGGTCACAGCTACTCGGGCAATTTGATGGCGGTGATGACGGGGGTTGCCGCGTTGAGTCCGGCGATCGGTTTTCCAATCTTGATGGATGCCGTGCTCACCGCATGGGTGCATGGGCGCGAAACCTCACCTATGATCGGCATACGCTGGGAAGACTCATGGAACCTCAGCGTGAAAGAAATCCGCGAAAGCTACGCAATCTTGCCCTACGTGAGTCCACACCCCGCGAATCTTATCGAACTCGGAGCCGCGGCAGCCTGAAGACGACTTGAACCTCGAACAAAGTTGTGTATGCCGTCGACTGGTCACAGCACTCGGCTTTGACAAGTTAAAAAATCTGGCGGCAATAAATCCGAGCCTGTGCATCGCGAATTAGTCATTCACTCATGAAATCAATGATGTAGCCTTTCGGCCCTAGTTCGAAAGTTCAGTCCAGAAAATCGCTTAGGATTGTTCCACTGACTCCAACCGAACTCCCAAACCGACCCGCCCTAGATTCGGCATACCTTCGGTCTCGGCCACACCGCCCTACTCCACTCCTCAAGCGCACTCACCCTCAGATCACGATAGTGCTATGCCTTGATTAAGTGCCTTGCAAGATTAAATACATTGCTCTGCACAGCATGCGGGAAAATTGAAGCTTCTCAGATATTAGTTTGCCTCATTATTGTCAGCGCACAACTTTGGTGGCGAAGCTGCGAATCTCGTCTACAAATTCCGCGGGGCGTTCCATGGCCGCAAAATGTCCACCTTTGTCGAACGTGTTCCACTGCACAATATCGCTGTACACGTTCTCGCACCAAAGCCGCGGGAACAACATTAACTCTTTGGGAAAGCGCGCCACTCCGGTGGGCACCGCAACTGGTGCTTCAAGAAATTTCAGTCTGGGGTTCTGCGTTACCTCGTAGTACAAGCGCGTTGAAGAACAAATACTTTGCGTGAACCAATACACGGAAATATTGGTGAGCAGATCATCCTTATCAAGAACCGACTCGATGTCACCATCGCAATCCGTCCAGCTATGAAATTTTTCTGTAATCCAGGCGCAGAGTCCGGCCGGTGAATCATTGAGACCTACGCCCAAGGTTTGTGGCTTGGTCCCCTGAATTTTCTGGTAGCCGGTTTCCATCTGCTCGAAGTGTGCCATGGTTGCCAGATCAGCAATCTCCGAAGCGGACAAACCCTCGTTGGGATCAGCGGTCATGGGGAAGCCAAAAGGCATATTAAGATGAATGCCGTAAAGGTGCTCCGCATCGATACAACCAATATTGGAAGTGATAAGCGCACCCCAGTCGCCACCCTGTGCTATGTACTTTGAGTATCCTAGGCGCGCCATAAGTTCGGCAAACGCTTCGCCCATTGCCAGCGTATCTACCTGTTCTGTCGTTGTAGTGCCGGAAAAGCCGTAGCCAGGTAGTGACGGGCATACAACGTGGAAGGCATTATCGGAGGTTCCACCATGCGCCTCGGGGTTCACGAGCGGGTCAATAACGTGCAGAAATTCTACAAAGCTACCTGGCCAACCGTGACTAATGAGCAGTGGCGTCGCGTCTGCATGTTTCGACTGAACATGCACGAAATGAATATCCATTCCGGCAATTTCCGTCTTAAATTGAGGGAAACGATTGAGCCGTGCTTCGTGTTTCCGCCAGTCGTATTGGTTGCGCCAATAGTCACAAAGAGACCGGATGTATTCTGTCTTTGCACCGTAGCGCCACTCAGTCCCCGGTATTTGATCGGGCCAGCGAGTGAGATCCAGGCGGCGCTTTAGATCCTCGATGTCGGCCTCGGGGATGTCGATGGTGAATTCTGCTATTTGCGCATTGAGTGCCTGCATTTCTTTTCCTGAGTGCTGATAGATGTGCATCTGATAGTACAGGGGATGCTGCATCATCTTCCAGTGTAACGAAAAATTACTTATTTACGGTCAGAGGAATCCAACCTCAGGTCTCAAGGAACTGCCATTCTCCATCCTGATCCAAAGCTCGCCAAAGGTAATACTGCTTGCGGTTGATCTTCACGAAGACTTCATCGATGAAAAAGGTCTCGCCGTAGCCACGGTGTTTTCGCTTTAATCTTCGAGTGTATATAGCGCCGAACTTGATGCACCACAGTCTGATACTTTCGTAGCTGGACGTGATACCTCGTTCAGCAAGCAGGATATCTCGGTGGCTGAGATTGAATCGATAGCAGAGCCAAACTGCATAGCGAATGCTATCGGGTGGGAGCCTATAACGCTTATCAGTCTTCATCGCCTGACTCTAGCAGTTTACTTGTCAGCACCCGCTAGAGGCTTTCTAGGTCAGTTTTGATGTCAGATCTTTCTGCAACGTTTTGCAAGTGATGAGATAAAGCAGGCCCCCTACTGCGTAAAGTGTCACGGTATACATTATCGACTGGCCAAGCCCCTGCGCTCGGGCAGACTGACAGGCCTCTGTCTGGGCCGCGCCCAGTGTTTCCAGCAGTTCTGCCTGAGTGCCGTCACAGGCCTGGGCGCTGATCACCGCACCGCCTTGTACCGACTCCAGTTGCCCGCTCATCAGCATGTCGCTGAGAAAACCGACGAAGATTGGCCCCAGGCCGTAACCGATCAGGTTTACAACAAACAACATAACTGCGACAGCGGTGGCCCGGGAGCGTGCACTGGCAACGCCCTGGCAGATCGTATACTGGGCGCCAAGATAGGTGTAGTGCAGCACATTCGCGACCAGCAAACATGCCAGTGCGAAAGAGACACTGTCAGTGGAAAAACCTACCCAGTAAAAGGGAACACAAAGTATCAGGCTGACCCCCGGGATCACTGCCACCGCATTGGGGTACCTGCCACTGGCGCGTTCGGTCAGGTAGCCTGCCGCCAGTGCCCCGACGGTGGCAGCGAGCCCCAGCGGAACGGAGATCTGGGTGGCTACTTCCGCCACATTCAAGCCGTGTGTGCGCTGGAAAAATGGCGCCGAAAAATTGCCAACACCGTAGCCAACGAAGGCGACTACAGTTGCGGCGGTGATGTTCATCCAGAAGGTGGTTTTCCGGGATAACTCCCGTAACGTATCGCGCAGGCCTTTCCTCTCCTCGTGCTTGGTGCCTGGCAGGTCTGAGTAGCCACGCGGAGGTTCCTCGAGGCTGAACAGCACGACAAACCCTATGACAACGCCAGGTATTCCCAGCGCGAGGAAGGCTTCACGCCAGGAAAACATCTGGGCAATAGGGCCACCGAAGGCATTGGCGAGAACGCCGCCCAGGGTGACGCCCATGGCGTAAGTGGCCAGTGCC
This sequence comes from Halioglobus sp. Uisw_031, assembly GCF_047729875.1. Lineage (NCBI taxonomy): Bacteria > Pseudomonadati > Pseudomonadota > Gammaproteobacteria > Cellvibrionales > Halieaceae > Halioglobus > Halioglobus sp. Uisw_031. Next base: position 3,310,076 of record NZ_CP159826.1, read on the forward strand.
CTGGCGCGACTGCGCGCCGGAAAATAATCCGCAATGATGGAGTTGGCCGGGGGGGTGCAGCCGGCCTCACCGATGCCGACCCCTATGCGAAAAACCAGCAGGGCGACGAAACTGCTGGCAATTCCGCACAAGGCGGTCATCAGCGACCACAAGATCACGCTACCGGCAATGATCCTGACCCGGTTGTAGCGTTCTGCCCAGCGGGCGATGGGTATACCCATGACCGTGTACATCAGTGCGAAGCCAAATCCTGACAGCAATCCAAACTGCCAGTCCTGAAGCTTGAATTCCTCTATGATTGGCTGGGCCACCACCCCTATCAGTACTCGGTCAACGAAGTTGAGGGTATAGACCAGGGTCAGTGAAATCAGCACGAAATTGCGATATGAACTTGTGCCGTAGGCCTGCCCTGTACTGGTCAATGGTGCTGCCGCGCCCATCGGTGTCCCTTACTGTTATTTTTGTTCAACACACAGTGCAACTTTTTAGCGATTTCAGCCAGCTATTTTTGTGATGTCCCCGTTAAGGTGGCCAGTACCGCGTTTGTAGACCCTGGGTATCACGCCGCAACCTTGAGGTGGACGGCGACCTCAGAGAGCCCTGGGGCTGCGTACCAGGCCGCCATTATTGAAAGCGAAACGGGGGGCGCTAACGAGCACAATGCAGGCACATCCTTCGCGCCATCCAAAGGACTACAGCAAGCAACTCGTGGAGGGTGGTTTTGTCGTTGATATCCTGCTTCTTAAGGAGGCAGCCTGACCGAAATAAACGTGGTCTGCCCCTATTTTCGCTATTTTCACGCTCGCTGAAAGTGGCACCAGTGCTCTTTCTTCGGACATAACTTGCCAGTATCATAAATAGCCAGACTCCATTTGGCTTCGGAGTATTGCCAGATACGTGCTGAGAGGCGATTATTCCTAGCCTATACGCAATTTAATCCAAACAGGTGAGAAGTAATGTCTGAATGTCCCTTTGCCAATATCATGGAGCCCACTTACCTGGGTGATGGCTACGCCGGAGACGATGTCGCGAATATCCGAGCCGCCGGTCCTGCAGTCAAGATCGATGATCCCTCAACCGGTGTTCCCTACTGGGCTATCACGCAGCACTCAGCGATCGATTTTGTGTCCAAGAACAACGATTTGTTCTCGTCTAGGCTGCGCACCGCGCTCCCCATGGAGTTCGATCAGGCAATGGTCGATGACATCCAGAGTCAAATGTTCATCAATCTGGATCCGCCGGACAATATCGACTATCGAAAACTGATTCGCGATCACTTTACACCCGCCGCTGTGGCAACCTATGAGCCCAGGGCGAGGGAATACGCCAGGAAGGTTGTCGACAGAATGACCGGTAAAACATCTTGCGAGTTTGTCACCGATGTAGCAGCAGAATTGCCGCTGCTGATGATTCTCGATTTCTTCGATATTCCAGGGGAAGACCGGCACAAGATATTTGAATGGACCAACGTCATGATGTTCGGCGATGATCCCGATGTGTCAGGCGGTAGAGAAGCCGCGGATACCGCCTCGCTCGAATTGATGCTCTATGCTCACCAGCTGGCAGGCAGGTATCGCAACTCCGATGTGAAGAACGTCAGTAGCCAGTTGTTGAACGGCGTGATCAATGGCGAGCCGGTATCCGATGATACCTTTGGCTGGATTTTCCTGATGATTATTGTCGCTGGGAATGAGAGCACGCGCACGACGATCACCCACGCGGTTCGCAACTTGATTGAGCACCCTGAACAGTATCGTTACCTGCAGGAAAATCCGGACAAGATCGAGGGCGCTATCTTCGAAATGCTGCGCTATAACCCACCGTTCATCTGTATGCGTCGGACGGCAACACAGGACATTACAGTGCCTGAGCTGGACAATGCGCCCATCAAGAAGGGTGACAAGATTATTATGTATTACCCCGGCGCCAACCGTGATCCCGAGGTGTTTACTGATCCAGAAGCCTTTGACGTTCACCGAGCTGACCAACAGGATCTCCCTCGCGATATACGCTCGTTCGGTATAGGCCGTCACAATTGTTTTGGCATGAACTTGGCGAAAATGGAGATGCGAGTAATGCTGGAGGAGATTCTCAGCCGCATGGACAACATGCAGTTCAATGGTCCAGTTGTCTATATGAAGTCAAATTTCGTGCAGGGTATCAAGGAGATGCCGATTACTTTCGAAATGCGCGACGCATAGCCCGGAGCCTTTGCAACAGTACTCGCAGGAAGCGAATCCACAGCGCCAAATCAGCAAGGACCCTACTGAAAAACGCGTGGCATGGACTGTTGCATGCCATCGTTCAGAAATGAACGGATATGCATCTTGAAAAGTTCCGGTGTGGCTCATAGCGAGCTTATTCCTGAAATGATCCACGACATATGCCCACAACCAATGTGGGCTATCACGCGAGCCTAGACGAGTGAGACAGCGGGGTATGCGTAAGTTTAAATCGATGGGGCAGGCACAGCGATTGCTAGGTGCACATGCCGCTGATGGTGGCAAAAGCATCCGGGGGTACCGACAAATTACCTATTTAAGGTCAGAGGAGTCCAGCCCCAGAACTCAAGCAACTGCCTTACCCCATTCTTCAAAGTCTCTCACCCTCAGATCACGATAGCGACGATTGAATCAATAGTGCTTTGCCCTGCTAAAGTATCGGCCACGACTGGGCAAGGTGGTCTCTATAGCCCGCTCATTCAAGCACCGTCGAGCCTGCGTGGCTGCTTTGGATCGTCGCCTCACTCGCTCTCTTACTCCCTGTTTTCTCAATGCTCGCGCACAACTCGACACCGATGTAGGCACTCAGTTCTTACAATGTTCCGGGATAGAATATTCCCCTTCAACTACGCACCATAACACTCCTCCAGAGGGTTTATATTCTGTCGTTTTTCCAGACTTATTATACTCGGAGCATATGGTTAATATAAAAGGGGGTGCATATTCCAGAACGTCAGGGACACACAACATACTACTAATAACTGGAGTTTCACCCCTATCGTTAAAATCACCGAGCTCTTGTTCTGCTCCGACTGCCAATTCTGAAATTTCTGAGGGAGGCATATTTGCAAAATCTTCGACCTGTTGAAGCATCATTTGCATAAAGGCATTACTCATATATGGATTGTCTTGATAGCCCCTTATAGCTTCTTTTAGCGCAGGAAGGTTTTCATTTACTTCATTTACTTCATTTACTTCATTTACTTCATTTACTTCATTTACTTCATTTACTTCATTTACTATTTCTAACATTTGTTTTTCGTTGGCTTCAACTTTATCGACATCAGCAGAATATGATTCAACGCTAATCATTAAGATGCTTAGTCGCAGTATTGATGTAAATATATTCATCACTATCTCCTAAGAACTTAAGTGCTCATTTTTTTAACCCGCTAACCCCAGTGTAGACTAAACTAGCCACACTTAAATAGGATCGGTCACAGGCCCTATTTCACTCGTTTCATCTATTCAATATTTATCGCTATAAATCAGTAGGTTATATCTGAATGGCTAAGGCATAGAATACACTTTTAAACACGTCCCGTGAGAGCTCCAAATTCTCCCTTCGAGGTATCACTGAGTCTGGTGTTTAAATGTTTGAAATCAGGATGCGGCGACGTCCAGTTTCCGAGACACCTCTGAATCCCCTGCCCTAGCTTACAGTGAGTCTCGGCACGCGCCCGAGTACGTCACCTGCGCGCCCACCACCATCCCGGGTACCCCGGGGACATTGCATCCCCGCTTACGCGAGTACAGTGTCGGCACAATAGGCTAGAATATTCAGGGCGTCTGCTTTCCACCCAAAGCGGACTCATTGTTATGCTTCTAGTGAGAAAATTATGAATTCTGAAAGACTGGCGGCCATTGAAGCCATTAAGGTATTGAAAGCACGTTACTTTCGATACATGGATACCAAGCAATGGGACAAGTTGAGCACGGTGTTCACATCAGATCTGGTGGCGGATTTTCAAGAAGGGCCGGGAGAGATCTCTCACGGTCGCGATGTCTATATGGAGATGTTAATCGGCGCAATTGGAGACGCTATAACCGTGCACCACGGACATACCCCAGAGATAACGCTGCTAAGTGATAGCACGGCAGAGGGTATTTGGGCGATGTACGATATAGTTGACCACCCACAGTTTTTGCTCGAGGGTTGGGGGCATTACCACGAAAAATATCGAGCGGACAGCGACGGCAACTGGCGTATCACCGAACTCAAGTTAACTCGATTGAAGCTCAATTTCAGTGACAAAAAGGCCTTGCTCTGACAACACGCACTCTGCGTGCATAGTGCTGTGTATACATTTTCTCCGTCTTACCTAACGAGATTTACAGAATGCTCTATTTTGAAGATATTCAGCTGAACGTGCGACAAGAATCAACGTCCACTACCTTGACGAAAGAGGAAATAATTAGCTTTGCAAAAGAGTATGACCCTCAACCCTTCCACATCGATGAAGAAGCCGCCAAAGACTACCCGTTTGGGCTCATAGCTTCAGGTGCCCATACTTACGCGATAAGTTTGAAACTGTGGAATACTATTTCTACAGAAGCAGTTGCCTCTATTGGCGGACTGGGTATCGATGAGATGCGCTTATCTCATCCTGTTAAACCTGGAGATCAATTAAGGGTGCAGACATACAATGAGAGCAAGAGGCAATCAAAAAGTCGGCCTGAATACGGGATACTGGTCAGCAAAGTTAATGTCATTAATCAGAATAATGAGATTGTCCTGAGTTACAAAACGGCAGCCCTTATTGCGAAAAGACCGTTACCATAAACATCAGCCGCCGGTATGATCGCCTCTATAAAGCCTATAGCGCTTTTTAGGCCCCTCAAATCTGCTAAGCTGGGCGAAATAACGCTACTGCACAGGAGTTCGTCATGAGCCAATGCCCCTATATCAATTTACTGGGACTGGATACCTACGTTAACGGTATGCCCTATGCCGAGCTGGCGAAAATTCGCGCAGCAGGCTCCATGGTGAAAATGGATGACCCCGAGAACGGCGTGCCTTACTGGGCTGTCGTAAAGCGCGACGCACTAGACTATGTCTCCCAAAACCCAACATTATTCTCGTCTAATGAGCAGGGGCCTTTCCCCACCGAGGTACCTCCCGGGCAGGAAGAGATCAACCAGATTATGCTCGACAACTTCATTATTGCTATGGATCCGCCCAAACACATGAAGTATCGCAAGGTCGTGCGGGACGCATTTACACCCAAAGCGGTGGGAGAAATGGAGCCGTGGTTACGTCAACACGCTAAAGACATCATTGACCGGGTTGCTGCGCGCGGCGAATGCGAGTTTGTCGAGGAAGTTGCCGCCGAGTTGCCGTTAATGGCCATACTTGAAATTCTTGGCGTACCGCAGAAAGACCGCAAGCAATTTTTCAGCTGGACCAACATCATGGCTTTTGCGGACGACCCTGACATCGCTACGTCTCTAGAAGAAGCCCAGGCGGCTAGCTTCGAAGTTATTGCCTACGCAATGGCGCTGGCGGCTGAGCAGCGCAAAAACCCTACCAGCACTGCGGTACAGGCGCTGCTCAATGGCGAGGTCGAAGGCGAAAAGATGAGCGAAGAGCTGTTCGCTTAGATGTTCATCCTCATTATGGTCGGCGGCAACGAAAGTACTCGCACCGCAATAGCACACGGCATGCGCCTGCTAATGGAGAATCCCGAACAGTTACAGTACCTAGTTGATCACCCCGAGGACATCTCACAGGCGGTAGAGGAAATGCTGCGCTACAACACGGCCTTTATTGCGATGCGGCGCACCGCCACACAGGACGTCGAATGGAACGGTCACAATATCAAAAAGGGCGACAAGGTGATCTTGCACTATCACGCGGTGAATCACGACGAGGATGCATTCGGAGACGATGCGATGGTATTCGATATTCACCGTCATAAGCGCATTCCAAATTTACGCGGTGAGATACGTTCCTTTGGGGTGGGCGAACACTTCTGCCTGGGCATGAGCCTAGCGCGTCTGGAGATGAACATTATGTTCGAGGAGATAATCCCGCGCCTGCGCAATGCAAAACTTGCTGGCGATACGACCTATATGCGTTCTTACTTTATCAATACCATCAAGGCCATGCCGATTACATTCGATCCCCAGTGAAGTACCCGCCGCAGCGTGCTATTTCTTGCCCATAAAATGGAGTCTAAAAAAACACATCAAGAAACCCGGGAACACGTTTCGCGAACGTTTCAACAGCGTTGGCCGCCAATTCCTGTGGGTTAACGTAGCCGCTATCGTTCGACCGACAATTTTTCTTGTTGCCATCTATCCAGAAACCGCCAAAGGGTTGCGCAGACCAGCGCATGCTCGATAGTAGCATCCAACAAAAGCGGCCTGAGGCGATCGATCGGGACAAGCTCTACTTCAGTCTTTTCTGTTTCACTATGGTTCGTTATCGGCCTGTACTCGGTGACATGACCGTAAAAGGTATGCAGACTGTTATTAAACAGAGCGGGGTTGGGGTTCAACTCACCCAAGCTATACGGTTTCTTCACCACGTACCCTGTCTCCTCATGACACTCCCGAGCAGCAGCTTTGCGTGGTTCCTCTCCAGCATCCACCATGCCACCCGGTATCTCCAGCGTGACACGTTGACTCCCGTGACGGTATTGACGAATCATCACAACCTCATTGTGCTCTGTGATAGGCACCAGATTGACCCAATTCAAGCTATCGATGAAGACAAATCGATGCTCTTTTTCAGTATAGGGAGAAACATCAGTGGCTTCGCAAAAATCAAATATTCGTGTCTTTTGCAAAACCTGACTTTCTTTACGCGTCCAATTTTTTATCCTGGTCACTACAGTATCCGTGCTCCAAAGTGCAGTTCGCTACAGAGTGTGCTCTTGCTAGACACCCCACGCCGTTAGTGCTCTGCGCGCTGCGGCTTCTTCACTCTCGGGGATAGGTGCGCGACTAAATAGCCTGACAATTAAATGGCAGAACCTTCCCTTTGGATAGCAATCCATGCTTCGATCGTTCCTCCGACTTTAATCGGCAGCACTCTCCAGTACATGATAAAGGGGGTGCCATCTTTTTTATAATTGATTGCTTTCCCCTCGAATTTCCCGCCCGACCGGAGCGCCTCCGTCAGGCGATTGATGACTTTTTTGTCAGTACCCGGGCCCTGAAGGATCCGCGGGGTTTTTCCTATAACCGCAGACGGATCATGTCCGGTGAGCTTTTTAAATGCTTTATTGGCGTAGGTGATCTTGCCACTGGATGTGGCGTCCGTTATCAATATGGAGTCGAAGCTATTCGCCGCAAGCACCTTCAGCAGGGTCAGGCTAGTTTCAGTGTTACCAAGCGTTGTCTCAATTGCAGAAGCCATTTTACACTCTCGTTGTTGGTGGGGTAACCGATATATACGGACCGAGGGCACACTGGGATCACTCCCTACTGAAAAATTAATACTCGTGGAGCTGAAAAACTGCCTAAACACTTGACGCACAAGCATTGTCACTTGTCTGCACCTTTTGAAGAGGGCAAGGGCAAAGGTGCTATGACGTCTGACTGCCCCTAACCTGGTTGCGGTCTGGCAGCCCCCAGCGGCGCCACATCAGCGGCAGCAGCAGCAGGCGATCAAGCCGCGAATCGCCGCTCTTGCGGAGGTATTCAAGGCCCACGGCCATCACTGCAGTATCCTCAAAAGGGACCTTGCGTGCTGTGCCAAACAAATAGTCAAACCAAGGGACGACGGTGCCATAGTTGCTATTGGTAAACTGTGGGTCAGGGCTATGGTGCAGGCGGTGAAAGTCTGGCGTGACAATGATGTTACGCAATACTCGATCTACTGCAGCGGGCAGATAAATATTACTGTGGTTGAACAGTACTAGGAGCACTCGGACCAGCTGGTAAAAAACCAGTATTAGTGTGGGCGCACCAAAAAGGAGAAAAATCGGCAACAGTATGATGGTGTCTATCGCCACCTCCGCGGTGTGGTGCCTTTGGGAAGTGGTCACATCAAAGGTGGTATCTGTATGGTGCACGGCATGCAGGCGCCAAAGGCCGCTAACTCGATGAAAAAGCCGGTGAATCCAGTAGCTTGCGAACTCAACCAGTACGACTATAAGCGCGATCGCCACGAGCGGCTGCAGCCGCTCATAAAGTCCGGGGTCGGGGAAATATGAACGCAACAGCGCCCAATTTCCAAGTTGCAGAGTGAGCCAAAACAATACGAAGAAGTTAATGCTGGCGAGAAACCAGTTGGTGAGCCAATGTCCCACAGGAACACTCATGCTATGTCGTCTAGGCCACAGTTGCTCAAGCACCAGCAGAACCAGCATGCCGCCAAAGATCACCACTAGCAGGAAGAGACTTTGCTGGTCAATGAGATAGGCGAGCCTCGGATCGTCGTGTGACGGCGCGAGAGTGATGCTATTCGACATGGTTGCTATGGGGCCTCAAGAATGACCGCTATGGCACCACTCTGCAGTCTATTTCACAGTGATCTGTGTCCGCCAGCTCGGCTCCAACGTCACAGGCATCGGGTAAATTGAACCAAACGGAATTGCAATCCTGCTCGCGGGTGAAAACCGGGGACCCTATGGTCATGGGGACGCCGGATGCGTTGGTGTAAATATTTTGGGTATCACCCGAAATATTTATCCTCTCGCCCGTCGGATCGGATATCGTCTTGCTGCCCTGAGCATAAGCTTCGTGGAAAAGGCTGGCGCCACCGCCTGCACTGGCCAGCGCTGCCAGAACAAGCGCGCCTGCGATAACGGAGGCAGTACCGTTTTGCCGCTTTCTGAACGCTACAAACGCGATAAAGACCAGCAGCAGAGAAAGTAATATCAATAGAGTACTGCCCAGCATCGGAACGGCCGTGGCCGACACGGCCGCCGGCGAAAACGTGATAGAGCCGGCACTACCCCCGGCTGACACTGTGGAGGCGCCAAACAATAGTGCGCTGCCCGTTAGAATGGATAGTGGCTGCCGGATATTTTTCATAGCATTATCTCTGTTTATTTTTTTCTGCGGAATTGGACGGACATTTAAGCCCAAAAGGCTGAGTTCTGTCTAGCGGTAATAGGACTGTCTAAACAAAGAGTACTCATTGTATTTCTGTACCGTTTGGTACAGAATAGGGGTTCTGTTTTCATCGAGACCGCAAATGGCTAGGCCCACCGAATTCGATCGCACTAAAGCCTTAGAAGCTGCCATGAAACTTTTCTGGGTCCGGGGTTTTATCGCAACCTCGCTGCCAGACCTGCTTGAAGCCATGGGTATAGCGCGCTCCAGCTTTTACGCCAGCTTCCACACCAAACGAGATTTGTTCATAGAGTGTCTGGAGCTGTTTGGAGATCGTACCCTCGCGATGATTAACGAAGGCGCCAAATCACTGCATCCCAGCGCCCTGCCCCACGCGTTTTTCGAATCTACCGTGATGAATGTGTCTAGCCGCAAGGCAAAGCAGGGTTGCATGATGGTAAATACCGTACTGGAACTAGCCGATGCAGATCCAGAGCTCAATCAACTGGCGACACAAAAACTCAATTCGATTGAGCAAGCCTTTGCAACAGCCTTTTCACTGGCGCAGAAAAACGGCGAACTGGATACTACACACAGCCCTAAAGAATTGGCCAGCCTAGTGATGACAATTAACCTAGGACTGCGGGTACTAAGCCGTCAAAATAAATCTCGAGAAGAACTCGAATCTATTATCGAAAACAGCTTGTCCCTACTCGGACTCGCTGCTTGAATCCTAATGCAGCTATAAGGAAGCCTTGCCATGTTGTCTGAAACCATGTCCTATGAGAAAAAATTTGCCTCGGTCAAGGGCAAGCAAATTGCCTATGTCGAGGAAGGCAGCGGCGATCCTATTGTATTGCTACACGGCAACCCAACGTCCTCTTTTTTGTGGCGCAATGTGATTCCCGAGCTTGTCGAGTCTGGCCGGGTCATTGTCCCTGACCTGATTGGACAGGGTGATTCGGAAAAACTTCCCGCGAGCGATGGGCCAGAGCGTTACAGCCTGGAAGTCGCTTACAGTTATGTTGATGGTCTGCTGGAAAGCATTGGCGCCAACGAAAATGTTACGCTGGTTATTCATGATTGGGGGACCGGCGTTGGTTTTCTCTGGGCAATGCGTCATCCAGCTGCAGTAAAGGGTGTCGCCTACATGGAAGGCATTGTTAAGCCCGTCAGCTGGCGTGATTGGCCTGAAAGCGCAGTGGGAATCTTTAAAGGCTTCCGCTCGGACAAAGGCGAGGATCTGATCCTCAACCGCAATATGTTTATCGAGGGCGTACTACCATCATCTGTCATCCGACCATTAAGCAATACAGAGATGGATGCCTATCGTGCACCTCATCTTGAGACAGACGATCGACAGCCGCTACTGAACTGGCCACGGCAGATCCCCATCGAAGGTGAACCCAAGGATGTAGTGGCCCTGGTGAACGAATACGGCGCGTTCATGGCCGCCAGCGATATACCAAAGTTATTCATCAATGCAGACCCCGGTTCCATTCTTGTGGGGGCACAGCGCGAATTTTGTCGCAGCTGGCCGAATCAGCAGGAAGTGACCGTGAAGGGCCTCCATTTTATACAGGAAGACTCACCCGTTGAGATTGGCCAAGCAGTGGCCAATTGGTTAAAAGCTCTCTAGCCAACCCAGTCCCACAAAGAAACCAAAAGGATCAAAATAATGTCAGATACAGCCGTATATATCATTGCCAACCTCGTAACGCACGACAAGGCGGAGTACTTAAAGTATGAGAAGGGGTTTTTCCCACTGTTAAAAAAACACGGTGGCTCCTTCATCACCTATGACGATAATATCAAACATATGGAAGGTACCGAGCCCAGGCCGGGTCGCATCGTAATATTTCAGTTCCCTTCAGAGTCCGCCGCAGAGACCTGGTACAACGACCCAGACTATCAGGCCCTCTCTGAATACCGCAGGGCGGGGGCAGAACTGAAGTCACTGACGATGGTGCACGGACTTCCACCGAGGAAGTAGCTGCAGCTATCGCCTGAAGTCTTCGCCCACCAAGGTGGGCGAATTTCCGATCCAAAAGAAAACTAGTGTGCGCATTCCAGCGGGGGTATTTTTAGGGTGCCAGATACAAACTTCTTGGTGGGATGTTTCATGCGATTGCGTCTCTAATCAATTGGACTCCATTGGCGCATTGACTGAAATAAAAGTGCCCCTAAAATAAGCAAGGCTAGCGATAGTGCGCTGGGGACGTTAGAGTAACTGCTTCATTGATGAGAGGATTCTCGCATGACCAGTCTCATACGCCAGATCATACAGGCGTTTTCAATACTCTCGCCTGTGAGGCATATATTGCATACAGTAATTGAGGTCTAAGGTGTGAATATTGGTATCGACGCGACCTGCTGGTGGAATAATCGTGGGTTCGGCCGATTTACCCGGGGGCTCTTAACCGCGCTATTCGAGCTGGACACACATCATCACTACACCCTGTTTACCGACCAACCGATGGCTGACGTCTCACGCTTTAGCCATGTCACAGTTATTGAAGTTCACTCCTCGCGTCCCACAACGGAAGCGGCTGTTGCTGACAGTAATAGATCGCCCTTTGATATGCTAAGACTGTATCGCGCCGTGGCGGGAGCACCCCTTGATATTATGTACTTTCCTGCGGTGTATTCCTGGTTTCCGGCACCGCTAAAATTACCCACCGTAGTCACGGTCCATGATGCTATTGCTGAGCACTATCCCAAGCTTATCTTCTCATCTTGGCGGAGCCGTTTTTTTTGGACCCTGAAAATCAAGCTCGCGATTTGGAATAGCGATCGCATACTTACCATGTCGGAAGCCGCAAAAGAGGAAATAGTCGAGTATATCGGTGCGCGTGCTGAGTCGATTGATATCGCGAGTGAAGCTCCCAATCCATTGTTTCGCAGAACCACGGATCAAGTACTTATTGCAGCCGCGCGCGCGCGCGCAGGCCTACCCGAAGCGGCACCCATTATTGTCTACGTTGGAGGGCTCGCGCCGCATAAAAATTTGCACGGTCTTTTAGATGGCTTTGAACGCGCTAATTCGCGCGGTCATGCACAGGAGGTCCATGTGGCTCTGGTCGGTGATTTTGAAGGAGCCGGTTTCTTGTCCAATTATGGCAGTCTGTGGAGGCGAGTGGAGCAAAATCCCGAATTACGTAATCGGGTACATTTTACGGGCTACGTCTCAGACGAGGACCTAGTCGCGCTCTACAGCTCCGCTATCGCCGTGGCAATGCCATCGTACTCGGAGGGGTTCGGACTGCCGGCTATCGAGGCGATGGCATGTGCTACGCCAGTGTTATCCAGTAATCTAGGGTCATTGCCGGAAGTGGTGGGCGACGCAGGGATATATTTTGACCCCTTTGATGTTGATGCCATCGCACAATCGATAATAGAAATAGTCGAGAATACCGGCTTGCGGGAAGAGCTTTCCGCCAAGGCGTTAGCAAGGGCGCCACAATTTACTTGGAGGCGGTCGGCAGAACTCACGCTGGCGCACCTCGAAAGACTTTACGAGAGCTAAGCGACGTAAGAAGATCCGCGAGAAAGGCCTCCATGCGATGATTTGTCTCCAATAGCAGGCTTTTCACAATCAGGCTAAAATCGCTTTTTCTAACCATCCAGAAAACGCTAACGCCGCGTGCTTTAACATGGCCCAGCTTTCTGACCAAGAGTGAGGATATTCTGTTTACAGCCTCTTCTTATGTCCGCGATACAGTATGACCATAATCTGACTGTCCAAATATTGCGATTTTACCCGTGGATCTCCTTCGTATAGATTACGAAAAAATCCCACGTTCAACCTCAATTATTCGGTGGAGAGGGTTACTCGTTCTCCTCGCTTTACGCCTTCAACGGAGTTCAATTCATTTATCGCGTGTAACAAACAGCGTGGATTTTATCGGGCGATGACGCAGGAAAATGACGAGCGCCAGAACAAAGGTAAAACCTTCTGCTACCGGTAGCGCTGCTACAAAACGATGGTCGGATACCAAATAGTAAAACAATAACAAGAAAACCGCAGGAAAAATCAGACTGTGGGATGCCGCGACCACGCCCGACTGAAAAGGCAGGTGTATGGCCGTGAGATAACCCGATATCAGCATATTGAAACCAGCAAACAGGAACAGGGGCCAGACGTAGCTAACCAATTCTGTGGCCAATTCCACCATTTCTGTACTGTTCTTTTCATCGACAAAAAGGTGGACGAGCGGCTCGCTTGCCGTCGTAAGTAACGCGATAAAGGCAACACTGAACATTCCGATTACACAGCACGCAATTTGCAGGAATCCGCGGATACGATCATTTTTCGCCGCCCCAAAATTTTGAGAAATCATCACCTGAATGGTATCGGAGATGGCAAAAAACATCATAAACCCCAGAACCAAAAGATAGTTGACCACCGTAATGGCTGCCACACCGTTTACCCCCGCCCGCTGAATTAGCATCCAGTTCAGGATAAACGCAACGATGGCCCCAGATACTGCGTTGATAAACTCTGAGACTCCGTTATAGGCCGCCTGAAAAACCTCTCTCCAGTTATCCTGGCGAAAGCTGAATCGAAGGCTTCGCTCAGGCCTGAAAAAATAGATGAGCATTACCAACACAGGCAGTACCTCTGAAAGGCCAGTCGCAAAAGCGGCGCCCGCTAGGCCCCAGCCAAATACAGCAATAAATAGGTAATCCAACGCAATGTTGGCCACGGCCCCTATGGCAAGCGCCGTAGCGGCCAGGCTTGGCATGCCATCCAAACGTATGAAAAAGTACAACACCAGTGTCAGCAGCTGGGCGAATAAAAACGGCACGATAACCCGATAGTATTCACTCATTGGAGAGAAAAGTTCTGGTGTTGCGCCTAGCCCGGCAAATATCTGCTCTTCTAGGGCGAGTCCCAGCATGATCACAGCGACGCCATAAACCGCTACGGACAGCAGTGTTTTACTGAAAATTGCAGAGGCTGCGGCTGTCTTCCCCTCCCCTAGATACTTGCCAGCGCGCACAGAACCGCCAATAGAGAGCATCATGCCGATACCGAACAGCAGTGTCGTAATTGGAATGATGAGATTAACCGCCGCTAGAGCACTGACTCCCTCATAGTTACCGATGAAGATGCCATCCACGAGCGAGGCGGATGTCATGGCAAAAAGCCCTAACAAGGAAGGAATCAGATACTTGAAGAACGTGGGAACAATGGCGCCGTAAAGGGCGGCGTTGTCACCAGAAGGCTCACTGGTCATCCGGGGTCTCGTCTTTAAAGTCTGGCGAATGGCATTGGGTGCTCATTTAGCCTCACCTATTCTCAAAGAATAGCAGCGCGTTGTCCACTAGGTCGCGAAAGCGCCAGCTTCAGAGACCTGGATGCATTCGACAATGAAATGACCGACAATGAGGCTGCTGAACAGTTAAATACAGAACAAGCAGAATCTGAAAATGACAAACAATGATATTTTACGTCGCCTGCGCTACGTCTTCGACTTCAACGATGCGAAGATGATCGAGATTTTCGCATTAGCAGATGTCGACGTCAGGCGAGGTCATATTGTAGCCTGGCTCGTAAAGGATGATGATTCCACCTTTGAAGCGTGCAAGGATCACATGCTGGCTGCATTTCTAAATGGGTTAATCAACGACAAGCGCGGAAAAAAAGAGGGCGCCACGCCAAAACCTGAACGTCAAATTACAAACAATATTATTTTGATGAAATTAAAGATCGCATTGAATCTACAGTCGGAAGACATTATAGCGATTGCGAAGTTGGCCGGGTTTGTACTGTCTGCGCACGAGCTTAGTTCATTTATGCGTCGCCAGGGACACCGAAATTACCGCGAGTGTAAAGACCAGGTGCTGCGGAATTTTCTCAAGGGCTTGCAAATAGAGCTTCGGGGTGAAAAGACAGACATGCCCGCCAGTCATTCGCCCTATGGCAAGTGGATGCGCCCTGAACACTAAAATCCAATCGTGTCGTCCTGCTATCAGCACCGCTTTCAGTTAGAATCAACAGCGGTCGAGATCAATAAAATTGATCTGTATTTGTTCCCATAACACTTTTTATGAATTCCGAGAGTCCTATGAGCACAACCTCCTTCAAAGATAAGACAGTCATTATCACCGGTGCGTCTGCGGGCGTGGGTGCCGCTTGCGCACGTCTATTTGCTCGGCATGGCGCAAAACTGGTTCTCGTTGCCCGCGGGGAGAAGGCACTGAATAATTTTGCCGATACCTTGCGTGGACAGACCAAAGTGATGACGGTGGCCATGGATGTCGCCAACGAAACAGCCTGCATCAAGTTGATCGAGGCGGCGGCCTCCAAATTCGGAGCGATACATGTACTGATTAACAATGCTGGCCTGCACCACCGAGGAGACTTTGTGAGTCAAACTCCGGAAAATATGGCCCAGATGGTAGACGTCAATTTGCGCGCTCCTCTCTTTTTGACCGGATTGGCGCTGCCACATATCAAGAAGTCCGGCGGCGGAGCGGTAGTGATGGTGGGTTCCTTGGCGGGCCGTGCCCCGCTGCAGGGAGCATCTACCTATGCTTCTACCAAGGCTGGCATCCGGGCGTTCGCTTACTCTCTGGCTGATGAACTCATGGACACTGGCATCCATGTCGGAGTGGTCTCCCCCGGCCCTATCGATACTGCCTTTATTATGGATAGTATCGATGAGGTAGAAGATATTGTTTATTCACAGCGGATGAGCAGCGCTGAAGAGGTTGCAAGTGCGGTGCTGGCAATCGCAGAGGGCGAGCAGGTCGAAATATCCCTTCCCGCCTCAGCCGGCTGGTTGACCACCTTAGGTTATCTGCTACCGGGGTTGCGCCGAAGGCTCCGTCCCGCACTCTATGCAAAAGGACGAAAGAATAAAGACAAGTATCGCAACAGAACCAAAACACACTAGCTGAGCGCAGGGCTTTGGCAAGTTTGAGCATTCAGCTTTGAGAAATCTAAGCTCCTGTCTCCTGTCTCACGCCACTGCCCTACCCTAATCCGCGAAGGCACTCACCCTCAGGTCACGATAATATGCCATCCTGCTCAGGTGTCTTCCTAGGGCATAGAGATTACTTACCGTAACCTGTGGCGTCAGGAATCTCTGAGTCTTTCTCACCCGCTGATTCTGCCCCGGCTATAAATGAATGCTGCATTCTGCCGAAAGTGATATGCCCTCAATTATTCTAAATCAGAAAACCAGCATACAGCGTATTTTTGCGATGAAAAACGGTCTACACTTCTTCTTCCTGATCACAACTATTTGGTAAAGCAGATGACCGAATCGATCTTGAGTATTGGTTTAAGCAATCCCAAAAGTCCGACGAACGTCGGCCTGATCATGCGCGCGGCAGGCTGCTTTCAAGTGGGTTCTGTCTTCTATACGGGGGAACGCTATGATCGGGCTGCGCCTTTTAATACCGATACTCAAAATGCCAGTCTGAGAATTCCGCTAACGTGGGTGCCAAGCTTGCCCGGCAACGTTGACGACAATACGCAGGTGGTCTGTGTAGAACTGGTAGAGGGCGCCACTCCGTTGCCCATGTTCCAGCACCCAGGCAAAGCACTGTATATTTTTGGTCCTGAGGACGGCACCATAGACCAGAAGGTCATAGACCAAGCAGATTCAGTGGTGTTCATTCCCACCATTGGGAGCCTGAACCTGGCGGCGGCGGTAAACGTGATGCTGTATGACAGGCTGGCCAAAATGCCAGCGAGCGATTGCTATAATTCGCTGATTCGTGAAAGTCGAGATGCCAATAACAGCGCAAAAGTGAAATATAATTAACATCCCCTGTCTCACAATAAGCGGGGGGGGCCATTCCCTCTTGTGTGGATCAAGGGTCTACCGGGACTGGCAGAACCCATGATGACAAACACAGGCGGCCATTGTGGCGGCGGTAGCCCACCTGGGGACCACATTATTGCGTTTGCCTTACCCTCATGTGTATCTGATAACATGTCCCCAAAAGATTCTGACTCACTACTCGACGAGGAAAAGAAACAACAATGAACCTCATTCGGTTAATAGCAGTACTCTGCCTAACGATTCCGGCCTTTGCCTTGGCCGGCTATGAGCCACCTCGCACTGCCGATGGCAAGCCCGACTTTACCGGGGTGTGGCAGGTGCTCAACACTGCCAATGACTCTCTAGAAGCGCATACGGGCCGAGCGGCTCAGGTGATGCGAGAAGGCCCCGTAGTGCCCGTGCCCGTAAAAGCGCTTGTCGCTTTGGGTGCGGTTGGGGCTGTTCCTCCCAGCCTCGGTGTTGTTGAGGGCGAGGCGATTCCTTACAAGCCGCAGGCGCTGGCGAAGCGCGAAGAAAATAGGAAAAACTGGATTACCGCGGATCCTGAAGTGCGCTGCTATCTTCCAGGAATACCGCGCGCCACCTATATGCCACACCCGTTCCAAATTGCACACAATAAAGATGCTCTGATGTTTTCTTATTCCTACGCAGGAGCGGTCCGTAATGTCGCTCTTAGTGATCCCGGCCCCGCGCCGATTGACTCATGGATGGGCCTGTCGTGGGCTCGCTGGGAGGGCGATACGTTGGTTATCGAGACGACGGGAATGCATGACCAGACGTGGTTGGATCGGTCCGGTAATTACCACAGCGATAAATTGAAGGTCACCGAACGCTACACCCGCACCAGTGAGCACACTATTGATTACAGCGCGACGCTGGAAGATGACGAAGTGTTTACCCGACCGTGGACGATCAGCATGCCGCTGTACCAGCGTATTGAGACTGACGCGCAAATGCTGCGCTTCAGCTGTGTCGAATATGTAGAGGAAATGATGTACGGCCACCTTCGCAAAGAACCACTGGATTAGCGAGGGCGAGGGCATGCGCATGCGACAATTGTTACTGATCAGTCTTGTTCTGGTTGCATCTTCTGCAGCAATGGGACAGCAATGGGAGGTGTCACGTATGCCTTGGGGTGATCCCGACATACAGGGCATCTGGACCAGTGCTACCCTGACCACTTTAGACCGTCCGGATGAGTTAGAGGACTTAGTTCTTACCGAAGAGCAGGCCCGTTTCCTTGAGCAGTATGGTGAAGATATGCTCAAAAGTATCGACGATCTTCCTGAGGGCGATTTGACCGCGGGCGAAGATGTTGGCGGATACAATGCGGCCTGGCTGGACCCGGGCACACGAGTTCTGCGTGTTAACGGTGAGCCGCGCAGCTCCATTATAGTGGAGCCAGAGGATGGCCACGTGCCCTATACGCTTTGGGGTAGGGGCCGTTTTTACTGGCAGGGTTACACCTTTATAGCGCGCCACGATAACCCGGAAGAGCGTCCTTTGGGCGAGCGTTGTACTGTCGGTTTTGGTTCCACAGGTGGGCCACCGATGCTGCCGGTGCTGTACAACAATAACTACCAGTTTGTGCAGACTAAGGATGTGATCCTGATTCTGGTAGAGATGAATCACGACGTCCGCACTGTGCGCATGGGCGGTAAGCCGCTGCCGAAAGCCGTACGGCCCTGGCTGGGAGATTCTCTGGGCCATTGGGAAGGTGATACGCTGGTAGTGCGCACCACGGGCTTTCATCTACAGCAAAACCTTAGGGCTGCCATTAAGCACCAGTTCTATATGACCGAAGACAGCGTTGTTGAAGAACGCTTTACGCGAACGTCCAAAGGTGAATTGCTGTATCAATTCAGTGTCACCGATGAGAGTATTTACACACAAACCTGGCGCGGCGAGATGACGCTGCGGTCCGGTGAAGGGCCGATCTACGAATATGCCTGCCACGAAGGAAACTACGCCATCAAAAATATTCTGGCCGGTGCCCGGCAGGAAGAGAAGGAATAAGCTATGCATACAATACGACTATTGGCCTTGATGCTATTGCCATTGGCCGTCCTGTACTCGTGGCAGGCGCGAGGGCACCACGCTTTCTCAGCGGAATTTGATAAAGAGGCACCGGTGAGTCTTGAGGGTGTTGTGACCAAAGTGGAGTGGATCAACCCTCACGCTTGGATACACTTGGATGTTATAGGGAACGATGGGGATACCGTTGCGTGGATGGTGGAAGGCGGTACCCCCAATACGCTGCTACGGGGTGGCGTTAACAAAAACTCGGTGCCGATTGGCGCAAGCATTAAGGTGCGAGGCTATCAGGCCAAGGACAAGCGTTGTGCGCCCGCCTGCAAAGCCAACGGCCGCGACCTCACGTTTTCAGATGGTCGCAAGGTCTTTATGGGTTCTTCCGGTACCGGGGCGCCCAAGGACGGCTCTGACCCCCGCGATCGCCGCTAAGGCGACAGCGGTAATATCGGAGGGGAGATGACGGCGTTTGGAAGTCTTTAATCAACTCATCTACGATTTCGCGGCATGGGTTGATACTCATCAGTGGAGCACCGCGCTGCACGAATCTTTCTACGTGTACAACTGGGTTGAATCCACTCACGTGGTCGCCTTGACGCTCAGCATCGGCATGCTGTTCCTTATCGATTTGCGCATGCTCGGCTTGGCCATGGTGGACATTCCCGCCTCAACCCTCGCACGGCGCCTGAGCCTGCCGATGTTCCTGGGGTTCACCGTGATGATTATCACCGGCCTGCTGTTGTTCTATGCCATTCCGGTACGCAGCGCCCAAAGCCTATGGCTTCGTATCAAGCTGGTCCTGTTGTTTGCTGCGGCGATAAACGCTTGGCTATTTCATCGTCGTATGAGCACAGCGGGGCGGAGCTGGGATACCGCAGTGAAGGCTCCTATGCGTTTGCAGGTAGGCGCCAGCCTTTCGATTACCTTCTGGGTGCTGATTGTTATCTGTGGCCGGCTCATCGCCTACGATTGGTTCGATTGCCGCGCTGAACCCTCCTCCTTTATTGCCGCTGTGGCAGGCTGCGTTGCCGGCCAAGAGGCATTTTGATGGGTGGCTTGGAAACACATTTGGCAGAGCAGCAGTGAGCAGAGCATTGATGGGGCCCTACACGCGCACAATCTCCGTCGGCGCTGTAATCGTGTTCGGTCTGGTTTTTGCCCTGACGGGCGCACGGCACACCACATGGGAAGCCCTGCTGCCACTATTCGAATGGATGGAGACCACACCCCCTGGCGTAATCAGTCAGTCCTACGGCGCGGCTTTTGCGCTGGTGGAGGCAGCGCATCTTATTGCAATGGCTGTGCTCGGGGGTGCTGTGCTGGTTGCTGACGGCCGCCTGCTTGGCCTGATACTCCGCGACTTTCCTTTGCGTCGAGTGCTGGACCAATCACACCGGCTATTCGTGTGGAGCCTTGCGGCGATGATTCTCACTGGCGTCTTCATGGCCTGCGGCGTCGCGCTCAAGGTGTATTACCTCAATGTGTTCTGGTACAAGATGCTGGCGCTGGTAACCGGTGTGCTTTTCGTCTTCTTTGTGCGCAGGCCTCTATTGCGCGGAGATGTCGAAAACATAAACCCGCAACTATTGCGTTTGGTCGGCATTGCGTCACTGATGATATGGTTTTCGGTGGCCGCGACTGGCCGCTGGATCGGATTTTCAGGATAGGCTAGAAATGAAAGAAAAAAATCTTGCTGATGGCAATAAAGACACTGCGCTTGCAGCACTGCTGGCGGCAACCGCGGTCATCGTTGGCTTTATCATCTACTGGGCCGATGAAATTCAAGCGGTGCGCGAAATGTTGGAACTCGCTTACGGTTAAACCCGCTCCATTGCCTACTCTGCAAACTGGCGAGTGTTACTGCGCCCATTGCCCATTTCTAATGACTCGGTAAAGAAACCCTGCGTCTCCAGGGTCACGATCACATCTTCCTGCGTGCGATTTTGCCAATACCAGCCGTGAATGCCGTCGAAAGCTGCTCGATAACTCCCCTTACCGTGAGTCGTGCGTGTTTTGTTAAAGGTCTGCGCATAACCAGGTGCGGCACCATCGGGCTCGGCGTGCATATCGACCAGAACCTCTTCACTTGCTCTCCATTCAAATATAATCGTGTCTCCTGCCTCGAGGCGATATTTGTATTCGACAGATTCATAGGGCGCTAACGCAAACGTGATGCTGTCGCTGTAAGGTCCCGCAGTTTGAAGTCTCAGTGGTGTTGCATCTTTACCTGCCAGTTCCATTAGGCCGAGCGCTGCTCCTGTTTCCAGCGGATCCCAGCCATACTCGGAAGGGAGAATGACGGTAGTCAGTAGAATGGCAGCGACCAGCGCGGCGCCGCTACTGGCAAGAATAATTCGGCGTGCTTCGGGGATTTGACTCATGCGAAAAGATACCCTGCAAATTGATTGCCCGCCAAAATAAAGCCGGCACACATCAGAACAATATTTATCGCAAAGGCTCGAGACTGAAATGCAGCGTAGCGACGTAACTGCACAAGAATGATAAGGATCAGGCTCAATGCCAGCAACTGTCCAAGCTCCACACCAAGATTAAAACTCAAAAGATTTATCATCAGTGAATCACCGCTAGCAATATAACCCTGCAATTTAGTTGCAAGGCCTAGGCCGTGACAGAGGCCGAATACAAATACCGCGACACGAGTGTCGGGATTGAAGCCCCAAAGTAATTTGAAGCCACCTATATTTTCGAACGCTTTATACACGATCGACAAACCAATAATAGCATCGACTAAATGCCCACTGACTTGCCAATGCCCCCATACACCCAGAAAAAGAGTGATGCTATGGCCTAGGGTAAAGAGTGTCACATACAAGATAATATGTTTTGGACGATACAAAAAGAAGATGACCCCAAGCAAAAATAGCAGGTGGTCATAGCCAGTGAACATGTGTTTTGCACCCAAATAGAGAAAGGGGATTACGGCTGTACCCTCCAGCCCTTGAACATAGGCGGCGTTATCGGCGGAGAGGTCGTGACCTAAACTTTTGGCAGCCAGGAGTATGGCAAAGATTGACAATAGCGATGTGTAAAACTTTACCAGCGTCATCGTGTTGAGTGGCCCTGATCGTTTTCATTTTCATCGTGATCATCATCCCCTTGATCGCCGCCCTCGTCTTTAATCCAGTACTGATCGTGGCAGGCGCGACACACCTGATAGAGACGTCCACCGGCTTCAAACAACGCTTCATCGTCCTGATCCTGCGCTGCCTTAATCGCCAGTTGCCCCGCTGCCGTCAGCCCCTGTGCGTACTCAATCCAGTCGTCTCCCGCTGCGCGTCCGGGCATCATGAGTAGATTTCCGGCTTCGGTCAGTATGGCCGCAGCATGCAACACCTCAGTCCAGCCCTCATCCGTGGTAGGTGCCAGCTCCTGGTGCCCTTGGGCGGTGATAATGGTACCGGCAGAGTCCCAAATCACCTCGGCGGCAGGATCAAGAATCCACGCCATCGTTTGGTGAATATTAATAATGCTTTGATAGGGAGGTTCGGCCGAAGTAGCTGCGCTCGGTCCGGTCTCTCCGCAGGCTGCCAGTAGCGCGCAGAGTGCTACTGCGAGACAATAGTTGGATGGCATAAATATTTTTTCAGTACTGTTCAAAGTCTGCCTCGTCACGATTCAGTGTAGTCCTTATTCCGCTGGAGCGAGATAGCCATCACGGGAATGCCAGCAGCAGTTTCTCTAGGCACGCCTTAATATGCTGTCTAAACACTCATACGACAGTCTACTCTCGAATAAAAATGTCTCAATTCGCAAACAGCTTCTCTATCAGGAAATGCTTCATATTTTTACTCATCACAACACGAATTGCATTCTGCTGAAGGCGTCACTCAGGGGCTGGCATCTTAACGCGTTGCTTCGTTTATATAGGTCGCAAGCGCCTCTACTTCATCTGCACTTAGTTGCTCGCCAAAGGCTGGCATTACCCCGACTCCATTCGTAATGGCTACCTTCAACTGGGAAATACTAGGTTCGATTACGTCTAGGTTCGGCCCAACCGCACCTGTACTGCCAGCGTCTTTCAGGGTATGGCATACACCACAGCCGGGCTGCGTGCCGTTTGTGTAAAGTGATTTACCCAGACGTGCAGCCGCAGAGAGCTCTAATGCTTCAGTTGCCGATGCAACCAACGGCTCTGGTGGCGCAGCTTCTACCGCCACCCTAACTGACTCCTTTTGCTCTGGCAGTTGCTTGACCACAGTCATTTCCAAGGCGGCATCTAGCCAGCCGTTGTGACTATACCCGCGATCATTCTCACTGCGGTCTCTGGGTTGTCTGTCCCCATCGGCATCTGTTGCACGAGATACAAATCGTTGTTGCCCTGCCACTAAGTCAACCTGCAGAATAAAGGCTCGCCAAGCGTTTTTGCCCAGGTCCGGCCCAATGAAACTCGCATCTTTCCAAGTACTGCCTTCGTCACCGGACACCTCGACCTTGGTGATGCCACGCTCTCCCGAGAACGCGACTCCGTACAATACCACAGAGCCATGCAACACCGGCTCACCGTCGGCGCCAGGGCCATTGAGCCATGACTTGACCGGCATACGCCACATCGAGGGGTGCTCTGTGCTAACTGCTTCGCCGATTGGGCGCACACGATAGCCAGACTGCTGAATACGCGTGCCAGATTGTTCTAGCGTAAGTGATAGACGCTTTAGCCATTTCACATTATTGACGCCAAAGTAGCCGGGGACGATCAGTCTTAAAGGTCCACCGTGCACGAGCGATAAAGGCTGGCCATTCATTTCCCACGCCAGCAAGCAGTCTTGCAGACCTTTTTGTAATGGTACCGAGCGCTCAACAGCAACGTCATTCGGGTTGACGCCTGGCGGTAATTGCTCGCCCCCGAGCGCGGTGAGAAAGCTTGCTTCGGCATTTTTTGGCCCCCCTAGATGTTCTATCACCGCAGACACAGGCACGCCTGTCCATAATACGCACCCCGCTGCCCCCAACTCCCAAGGTGACCCGGAGGGCTTATGAGCGAAAAATGCGCGCCCATTCCCTGAACACTGTAATACCGTGGCGACCGAGGCGATGTCCAGAGACTTCAGTTCTCGAACGCTTAATGTTTCAGTCCTAGCTGCCCCGACCACCTCGAGCTCCCAATTATCGGGAACATCATTGATAGACTTCGGGGGCATGGGGAGATTATTACGAACGAATAGCTTGGATATAGAAGTCAGTGGCCCGAAGCCAGCTCTGGAGCGACGTATTTCAAGCGCCAAAGGAAGTTCATTGTGAACAAGGAAGTCTCCATAAAATTTTCCGCCCGGAAGCTGTGGCAATACAGTATTGGAGGTCGCCCAAGCAGCAAAGGGCCGCAGAGCGCCAAAAGCGCCTAACATAGCCATGGATTTTAGCAATTTACGCCGTTGAAAAGATTGCATGAGGAGCATCCTTGTTGAATCAAGTGCCATACTTGGCAACACAGTAACACAGAGAAATTAACAGAAGGTGCTAGGACGCGAAGGCTCTGTCACGGACGTCCTAGGTTCCTCGCTATAGGGTCTGACGAAGGACATGAGAAAACGCTTCGTTGCAGAACCATCCCGCTTAGCCTGCAAGAACATATCAACCACTTCACCGCTCTGATCGACAGCTTGCGATAGTACTGTTATTTGTCACTGAACTTCACACAAACTCCATCGATATGAAATATATAGCTTCTTCCTCGGCGGCTTAGGCTTAGGCTGAACCGGCAGTAGAGCCAGGCAGCGCCACTCGCAATGTCAGGAGGGAACCAGTGAGGATTGTATATTGATGCTGAGATTGTCTCCCAGACGAAGTTGATTTGGTAGTATCTGTGAGGCACCTAACCTTATTTCAGACACGTAAAAATCTTGAAGTCCGCCACGGATTGTGAGCTCAGCGTAGGTTAAATAACGTGTTACTTTAAAAATGTTTTGTCTATACTTGAAAACTGTAAAAACGCTAGAGTTTACGACTTTATTCATAACGAGGTGGCTAGATGCAGTTCACTGATCAGCACAATGAAATCCGCCGTACTGTCCGCCAGTTTGTCGAAAAGGAGGTGAATCCCTACGTTAACGAGTGGGAGGAAGCCGGCATCTTCCCTGCCCATGAGCTCTTCAAAAAAGCCGGTGATCTGGGACTACTGGGCATTCACAAACCGGAAGAATACGGTGGCCTGGGTCTAGATTACAGCTACGCCATGGTGGCCCATGAAGAGTGGGGATCTGCCAGTCACGGTTCAGTGCCAATGGCTGTGTCCGTGCAAACCGATATGGCGACGCCAGCCCTGGCTCGTTTTGGGTCCGATGCACTGAGGCAACAGTTCCTGACACCTGCTATCGCCGGCGACATGGTCGCCGCTATCGGCGTCAGTGAACCCCACGCCGGTTCAGATGTGTCGGCCATCAAAACCACGGCAAAAAAACGCGGCGACGACTATGTTATCAACGGCACCAAAATGTGGATCACCAACTCTACTCAGGCTGACTATATTTGCCTGTTAGCCAATACGTCCGATGACCAGAAGCACCGGAACAAATCTTTGATTGTGGTGCCCACTGACACGCTGGGGTTTTCCACGTCAAAAAGGCTGAATAAACTCGGTATGCGTGCCTCGGATACTGCGCAGTTGTTTTTTGACGATGTGGTAGTCCCCCAACGCTACCTAATCGGCGAAGAGGGTAAAGGCTTCACCTACCAGATGATGCAATTTCAAGAAGAGCGACTGGCAGCCACCGCCATTTGCATCAAGGGCCTGGAGAACTGTATTCGCGATACCGTTGAATACACCAGCCAACGTCAAGCATTCGGTAAACCCCTGCTGGACAACCAGATCATCAATATGAAACTGGCAGACATGCAGATGGAAGTAGAGGCCCTGCGCGCCCTCACCTATCGCACATGTGAACTGTATATCAACGGCGAAGACCCAACCCTACTGGCATCCTACTCCAAGCTCAAAGCCGGAAAACTCAGCAATAGCATTCCCACTGAGTGCCTACAATTCTGGGGCGGTATGGGGTACATGTGGGACAATCCCGTTGGCCGCGCTATGCGCGATATGCGACTGACATCCATCGGCGGTGGAGCCGATGAGGTCATGCTTGGAATTATTGGTAAGCGGATGGGAATGATGGCGAAATAGCGTACCAACAGGATATAGAGCGCGGCGGTGGAGTACACTGCTGTGACAAATTACGTCTCAGAGTTAGAGTTCCATCTACCCCACCCCCAGGTCCCGCAGAATCTCCTGCGATCCCCCGCAAGTCGAGAACACGTTGACCTTCAAAAAATCTTGGACGAAGCCGGTAACGTTACAGTGTGACCTGACGCCATCCACTCATGGCGTCATTGCAGCCGTGTCTGCCGCCTTCATATGAAGCGTCATTTCCTGCAATAGCTTTGGCAACACATCATCGGGAATGTTGTGTCCCATTGAATCGTACACCACAAGTTCTGAGCCTGCGATCAACTGCGCGGTGTGTGCTCCGTGTGGTGGCGGCAGTAATGTGTCCTTAGCGCCGTGGACAACCAGGGTAGGTGCGGTAATGGTTGCCACCGCGTCAGAGCGGTCACCCGTCTTGAAAACTGCCATCATCTGTCGGCCCATGGACTGAGGATAAAAACCCCTCGCTACCATCGCCTCCCTGCGTTCGGCAGCAGCCCCGTCATCCGTAGTAACGCCCAAAAGTGACTCAGAGGCCTCAGCGCTAGGCGGTGGCAGTTGCGGTGAGCCCGTCGTAGACATAATAGAAACCAGACTTCGGGTCCGCTGTGGGTACTGCGCGGCAACCACTTGAGCAATCATTCCCCCCATTGATGCACCGACAATATGAGCGTTGTTAATGTCCAGCACATCCATCACGGCAACAGTATCCGCGGCCATATCGTTCAAGGTATAGGGAGCATCTACTTCAAATCCCATCTGACGTTTCAGTAATTGCCACCATACGGTAGGTTGTCCCCAGTCATCAAAACGGGTACTGCCTCCTGTGTCGCGGTTGTCCAGCAAAACAACACGATAACCACTCGCCTCAAGGCCCTGCACTAGCGCATCTCCCCACACGACATGCGAAGCACCCAAGCCCATAATCATCACTACAGCTGGCTGCTCTGGGTTTCCCAGGCTGCGATAGGCGACTGAAATTCCGTTAGCTGGCGCAACCTCGAGAGGTTGCTGGTCCAAATACTCACGACTGAATTCCGCCCACGCCGAGACCGAAGTAACCATAAGAAAGAGCAATAACAGCCGGGACATAGGCAGGTTCTCCAAAGTGATCGACGGCCAGAGTTAGCCCCCGCGTGCGTCAGATCAATAAGATACCGCAAGGGGGTGCTTGAGGCGAATCCGAATTCAAACTAGAACAATCACCCACAAACATCTATGCTTTAGTCCAAACTGACTGACGGCGGATGTGTTATGCAATATAGAAAACTGGGGGATTCGGGGCTTAAGCTGTCCGAATTATCGTTTGGCTCCTGGGTCACTTTTAACAAGCAGGTAGACACCCGTCTCGCGGAGAGAATGTTTGGTCTTTGCTTTGATGCCGGTATTAACTTTTTTGACAATGCCGAGGGCTATGAAGCGGGCGAATCCGAGAAGGTCATGGGCAAGGCACTGAAGGCACTCGCTCGACCCAGAGATAGCTATTGTGTCTCCTCCAAGGTTTTTTTTGGCGCGACAGCGAATCCAAAACCAACGCAGTTGGGCCTCAGTAGGAAACATGTTACTGAGGCCTGTCATCAAGCGATGCAGCGTCTAGAGGTTGATTACCTGGATTTATATTTCTGTCACCGAGCCGATCCTGACACCCCGATTGGAGAAACGGTCTGGGCCATGCACAATCTGGTAACGCAGGGAAAAGTTCTGTATTGGGGCACTTCCGAGTGGGCGGCAAATGAGATTGCCGAAGCCTATGAGTTTGCAGAGAAAAACCATTTAACCCCACCCACGATGGAGCAGCCACAATATAATCTACTGGATAGGGAGCGGTTTGAGGTAGAGTACGCTCCGCTTTTTGATCAGTACGGCATGGGGTCCACGATTTGGTCACCTCTGGCATCAGGCGCACTCACAGGTAAATACTTAAACGGCATTCCGGATGGATCAAGGGCCTCGCTGAAAGGCTATGAGTGGCTTAAGAAGCACATGGTGGAATCGGATCGAGGTCAGGAACGAATGAAAACCGTCGCCAGACTGGTTCCGATAGCCGAAGAGCTAGGCACGAGTTTATCCAGGTTAGCGATAGCCTGGTGCCTGTTGAATCCGAATGTATCCACTGCCATATTGGGTGCTTCTAGCATCGAGCAACTTGCAGATAACCTGAAAGCGGTTGACGTGGTGCCGTTGCTGACAGAAGAAGTGCGGGTTAAACTAATGGCGGGATAATGGCAGAGTGTTCGGTGTTAGGTAGCCCTATGCTGTCCTACTCCCCAAGAAGAATGATAAGGAGAGTGGGTGATGCGGTACGTGCTGGGTGTGTTAGCGATAGCAGTTTTAGCAGTCGGGATCAGCCTATACTGGGTAAGTCGTCCCACGCCAGTGCCTGCCACACCACCGCCCCCGATACCAACCTCCGTTCTGGACCAACTGCCCAAAGAACGTAAAGGACAGGTACTCATATATGGTGCCTACGGATTCACCGGCAAAGGCATATCCGAGCTGGCATCCGAGTACGGCATTACCCCAGTCCTGGCGGGGCGCAATGCGTCCAAGCTCAAGCCGCTGGCAGATTCCCTAGGATACGACTACGTTGTGCTGCCGCTGGAGAACAATCACGACAACCTCGTCAAGGTGCTCAAGCACTTCGAGATTGTGCTGCATATTGCCGGGCCCTACACGTATACCGCCAAGCCCATGCTCGATGCAGTCGTGGAGGCGGGCACGCACTACGTTGACCTGACTGGCGAAAACCATGTCATTCAGGCCGAGCTAGATCGCGACGAGGAATTTAAACGCGCCAACATCATGGTCATGCCGGCTGTTGGCTACGACGTGGTTCCGACTGATTGCCTGAATGTGTACGTCGCTGACAAGATTAGCCAGCCCACGCAATTGACGGTTGTTCTGAATGGCAGCTATACAGCCGCAGAGGGAGCACAGGCGAGTCGAGGCACGATGAAATCTGGGCTGGAGATGCTGGGCAGACCGCTGCTAAAACGGGAAAATGGCGAAATGGTAGCGATGGCTACGCCCGAGCTTATCCATCGCGAAGAAAACGGCCGCAAGCAAACGCTGCTGCAGATTCCCTGGGCGGACATGATAACCAGTTACATAAGCACCGGCATCCCCAATATCGAAGTGTTTCAAGTGCAGGAAGGAGAACTGCCGCCATGGTTACTGGGCGTGGCACAATCCGACGCCGGTCGACGTCTGCTTGGATGGCTGATCGACAACTTCGCCCCAGAAGGTCCGCCACCTGGCGCACAGGAAAATCGCCAAACGCGAATCGTGTCTACCGTCAGTAATGAGGCCGGTGCTACTGCGTCTGCCGCTCTGATTACGCCCGAGGCCTATCTACTCACCTTCCATAGCACTTTGATTATCGCTCGCCGCGTCATCGACGGCGAGTGGGAGCCAGGCTTCCAGACTGTCGGCAAGGTTTACGGCCCCGATTTGGTGCTGGAGGTCCCCGGTGTGAGTCGCACTGATTTGTAAAATACGCGCCGGGCACGATGCGGACTTCCTATAGGATGGACCGCTCGACGTTTACTTTCTTGATCGGAACAGACGGCCGTTATCCAGCCCATTTTCCAACAGACATGCCGCCGGACCAGATGAACGCGAGAACCACCAATTTTTTGCCGCCGCGGTCAGCGACGCGCTGAACCAAACGGGGCACAGACAAATCAACATCGCCGCCCTAACCGACTCTTCGAGCGCTACCTCTCAACGAACACCCGTCATAGTAATGAGTTGTATCCTGATTTTTCAAGGGCTATTTTGCATGTCTCCATACACACCCCCTATGCCAGATATTGCCAATCACTTTAGTGCTTCTAATACCACGGTAAAACTCTCTTTACGTTTATTCTTATTTTTTATGGCGTTTCTCAATTAATTATACGGACCACTCTCTGAGCAATATGGACGAAAGCCCGTCGTTATTATGAGCATAGGCAATATCATTTCAATTCTGTCCTGGAACATCTATCTTTTTATACTTAGTCATAGCATAGGAGCTGGAGCCAGAAGTAGGCTTTTGCCTACAGACCATAGCGGTCGCACTAATGTATAGTCCGCTAAAAATAGAGCATTGTCTTATTACACGATGGAGCGAGCTTGACAATACCGCAAATTGATCCTGGAACGCGAGCTTTACGAGATGTGAGCTCGGGCTCGATCACTCCGATAGCCTGGGGGTTTACGGCCCTCTATGGCCTACTCACTATCATCCATCCGTTTGCTCTTTCCGGTGACGAGCGTATGTCCGTGGTTGCGGCTGTTTCGTCGATAATGTCTGCCGCCGTTGCTCTAACGTGGAAAAAGAACCCACGACCGGATCTGGCTTCCCTGATGCTTACCCTGCTGGCCTGTATCGCGCTAGTCAATACAGTACTGCACCTCGCCTTGTTCCAAGAGGCCGTCGACACAACCAACTTTGTCGTCCTGATTTTCGGCTTAGGCCTGACAATGCTGTCGAGAATAGCGTTCTATTCTATCTTAGCTCTCGCCGTTGGGTCATGGGCCACAATCGTCGTCACTTTCGATATCCCTGAATCTTCCGAATGGGGCTGGTTTCTTTTTTTCGCTTGCTTCACCAGCGGTGTCCTCCAAGAGCAGCGAATTCGTTCAATACGCGCCGCCGGAGTGCGGGAGCAACTGCTGCTCGCTTTGGAAGGAGAGGCGCTAAAAGAGGAGCACTTAAAGAGTCTCGGCGTGCTCGCGGGAGGTGTCGCACATGACTTCAACAACCTTTTGATGGTTATACTCGGCAATATCGAGTTACTGCAAGAATCGCAAGCCGCTTCCAATGAGACCCAAACGCGCCTCAAGTCCATGATGCAGGCCGGCCTCCGGGCGAAAGACTTGGCACAGCAGATGCTTGCCTATGCGGGGAGAACGCACCGCAAAACTCAAACGGTGGACCTCGCCTTCTTTGGATCTGAAATCGATGGCGACTGGGCCCACGATCTGCTCGAGGGCATCGAAGTTACCTTCGATATTGAACAGGGCCGCGTTTTTGCTGTAGAGGTTGATCCAACTCAAATCCGTCAGGTTGTCCTCAATCTGCTGACCAATGCACGTGATGCAGGTGCGACTAGAATCACTATTGCATTAGGATCAGCAGAACACCTCAAACCTTCATGGTCGGTCGTGCCGGAAGACTGGAAGATAAACTCAACACTCGAGAATTCTGGTTGCCACTGGCTCGAGGTTAGAGACAATGGCTCCGGCATGCCTGCAAGCGAGATAGTCCGAATTTTTGAACCGTTCTATACAACACGGGAAATGGGCACAGGGCTGGGGCTCGCCGCGTCAAGGGGCATCATGAATGCGCATCTAGGCGACTTGACGGTCGAGTCGCAGTTAAGCCACGGCAGTCAATTTCGCCTGCTGCTGCCTCGATCGGAGAATCAGCCGGAGCCGATTTTGAGCGAAGCACTTGGCCGGCTGAAAACTGTTCCAGAGGAAACAAAAGTATTGTTAATTGAAGATGAAGCGCTCGTTGCAGAACTGACCATCGCAATGCTCGAACGGAGTGGACGTGAGGTACAGTGGCTCGACAGCTTGGCTGCTTTTCAGCGCGACCTTCCTTCAATTGATCTTGAACAGTTCGAACTCGCTTTGATCGATGTCACCCTGGGCGACGGCAGCGGGTTCGACGCTGCGACGTTGTTGCGCAGCCGACGTCCCAACCTGCCCATCGTTCTTGTCAGTGGCTACGACGCTCGGAACGTACTGGACGGCCAGCGCCTTGATGATTCTGTGGAGTTCTTGTCAAAACCATTCTCGCGCAGCACGCTTCAAACTTCGATCGAGAACGCCATCGAGCAGGCAGGAAGTTTAAAGACTGAGAGAACGTCGTCGACATCAACTTGAAGGGGGGTTCACGCAGGTAGCCTCCCTTCGCAACGGCTATAGTTGGCAATGTGTTGGTGACCCTGCCGTCACTTGTGCTTGTGCCCGTCGCATTTTTACTGATGGCCAGATCCAAGCCTTTTGATGTTCCGCCACTGGCGTAAACCGAACGACGCTTTATCCATCGCTATTGATGTCGACGGCAATCTCCGAATCTTGATTGATGAGCAGGAAGCTGTTCCGTTGTACCTGAAACTCCTGCGCCTGCTTTTGTCCGAACCATTGAACCCTCAGTCCGAAAATACCATCTACATCACCTAATCCAAAGTGCAAAATGTGAGTATCCTGACTGCGACCGTATGCCGGACCCACTTCACGGTACCCCATTAACTGACCGTCGCTATCGTATAGTTCTACCTGCGCACCAATGGCGTCTCTGTTGGTAGTGCTTCCCTGCAGTTCCAACATCAAGTAGCCATTGGTCTTTGTCGAAGTATTCAGCCAGTACTGGTATGGCCCTCGATGGGAAGGCAGGAGGCCTCGCCCGTTGGTTGAGAATAGGTCTGGCAGACCGTCATTGTTGAAGAAGCCCTGTACGATCAGGTCAGCCCTAAATATATCGTCTTCAGAATTCACCAAAATGTCATGCCGAGTGAACTCCAGGCCACCGTGGTTCAGCACGATAAATGGCGTGCCGTTTTCCTTGCCATAATCGCGTGACCTGACCCCCACAATGTCAACCCACCCGTCATTGTTAAAGTCCCCCGACGTCACATCGTTTACCCAGTAGTAGTGCTCCGGGAGATCAGTGCGAAGAATTTTCCAGTCACTACCGGCCTCGTTTATAACGATATAGTCCTCTACCATCCTTGGCGAGTTTTTTTCTAGCGCTTCTTTGCCCCTCATTTCGATCCCTTCAGAAGAAATGATCCCTTTCGCGTCAGTCGCGACATCTGCGGCATGTGTCCAGCGGACATTCCACAACTGACTCTGCGTGTCGAACCAGATATAGCTGCCCGGTTGGTCAAATCGATCGGGACGACCGACAGCTTCGGCTCTGGTTATTTTACCGGTGCGGCTCGGTGGGTTAGCCTTAGCTGCTCCAAGATAGATATCTGAAGCGTCGGTACGAGCTTTCGATAGGCCAGACAGATGCTCGACAAAATTAATCGTCAATGTATCTGATTTTGTGGAAAAAACAATCTGGTCATAGTCGTCGCCATCCTGTCCCAGAATAACAAAATGAATTTCCTTTTCGTTGTTTTCTACATTGTCTGAATCGGTATGCCCGCTAATGCCGCCAAGATAGAGGTCCAGGTAGCCGTCGTTATTCAGATCTGCTGCGGTAGCCGACTGCACCTGCTTGATCATGTCGAGAGCAGAAGGACGGTGTATGTACAGTCCCTCCTGATTTTCATAGAGCTTTACCCGTGTTTGGCCGAGCCTAAGAAAGTCTGAGTCTCCGTCTCTATCAAAATCAAAAAACATGTCCATGCCATTAGATTCGAATGGTTGGTGCAAGGACGAACCTTCATTCGGCTCCAGCGAAAAACTATCGGTGCTACTGGCGTTGGTGAAGTAAAGATTAGTAGAGCCCTCCCTGCGCTTATGCAAGGCTGTAAGGTATAGATCCACTCTCTCGCTACCTTGCTCTGGAACCGGCAAAAACTGGCGTGAGCGCCAGCCGGGATACCCAATCACATTACTAGACGGGTCTCGGGAGAAATGAAAAACACCTGTTTCTTCCAGTTGATTTTTGTAGGCTTCATTACTCGTGCCTTTACCAACGCCGTCCCTGCCACCACCGGCATAGACAAAGTCACGATCACCGTCATTATCTATATCCAAAAAAGTATAGCCGTGTCGGTCCCCGCGATTATTAATGGGCACAAGGCTACTTGCATCACTGAATCCATTTTTACTATTGACGTACAGTGACGGAGGGTAGCCGTGGTTGCCGACAAAAATATCATCTCGGTTGTCATTATTAATATCTACAGCGGCTGCCGAAAAGCTAGGCGAGTACTTGAGAAATCCAGCCCTCTGCGTGTGATTCTCAAACGTCACGGTTGCATGTACTCGAGCAGCAGGTTGTTTCTTAGATGCAACAAGAAAGCTATAAGTGCCGAACGATATACCTGCTACGACAACGGAAAGAAAAAAGACTGCGCTTTTATTCATCGCTCGGGACCTGACCAATTGAACACACTAAATAATCTACGAATCGTATGATAGTAGACCGGAGCTGTCTATCCAACAATGTCAGACCAGTGACATCCAGTTGGAGAGCACCATCAGACCTAGCAATATTGCAACAATCAATATCACCATACCAATTCGATGCCGAGCGAACGATCCGGTGAATCGGGCAGCCACCCGCCAATACACAGGCGCACGAGTGGCAGCGTGATCCAAGACACCGCCGCTACCCCTAGAATGTTGCTGACTAAAAGTTTCACGGCCCAAAAATCCCGATAGTTTCAACTCCGCTTCTGCCATGCGGCCTAGCCAATTTTTAAACTGCTGCTCACAACCGGGACGGACGAGCCGTGTGACGACGAATATGACTTCACCACTGATTGATTCGATTTTTTTCCTTCAATTTACGGGGGCTCCCGCCGGAAACACCAGCACACACTTTCCAGCTCCAGATAAGGAAAAAGTTCGGCAATACCGAACTTCTTATATAGACCTCACTTACGAAAAATTTTTGTTTAGGTGATGGCGCCTGTCTCTGGCCCTTTCTTTACAATGTTAGTTGCCAGTGCAACCATCGATGCGATATCAGAAAGGTTAGCAGGTACAACCAGCGTGTTGGCTTCTTTCGCCAGATTGCCGAACTGCTCAATGTAGTCTTCGGCAACGCGAAGTTGCATTGCATTTTCACCACCGGGTTCGCTGACGGCAGAAGCGACTTGGCGCAGTCCTTCCGCAGTAGCGGTTGCAATCGCAAGAATAGCAGCAGCCTGACCGTCAGCCTCATTGATCTGCTGCTCTTTTACGGCTTCTGACTGTTTAATCACGCGTATTTTGTCACCCTCGGCCTCATTGATCTTTGCATCGCGCTCGCCTTCAGACGTTAGTACTACGGCGCGCTTCTCGCGCTCTGCACGCATCTGTTTCTCCATTGCGCTGAGAACATCAGCGGGCGGGTTAATATTTTTGATCTCATAACGCAGTACTTTTACGCCCCAAGGGTCAGAGGCTTTATCCAGCTCGGATACAACGTTGGAATTTATCGACCCTCTTTCTTCAAAAGTCCGATCTAGATCGATCTTACCAATTTCGCTGCGCAGTGTGGTTTGCGCGAGCTGTGAAATAGCGAACACATAATCGGTAATGCCATAAGAAGCACGATCCGGCTCGAGAATCTGCAAGTAAAGCACGCCGTCCACTCCAACCTGCACGTTATCTTTAGTGATACAGACCTGTTCAGCAATATCGATCGCTAATTCTTTTAAGCTGTGCTTATAGGCCGCCCGCTCGATAAACGGAATCAGTATATGAAATCCCGCGCGTAGTGTACGACTATATTTACCAAGGCTTTCGATGACGAAAGCATTTTGCTGCGGCACGATAACAGTCGTTTTTGCGAGAATAATAATAACGACAAAAACGACTGCCAATGCGACAATAAAAGTATTTTCAACCATTTCCTTTATGCTCCTAGTTTTAGATTGGGTTTTATTTAATGATTAGATTGAGGCCGCTTACTTCTGAAATTTTTGCTTCAGTGTCGGCAGTGATATCGGTTGCACTGCGGTTGACTACGGTCCATGTGCTACCACGGTACTCTTGACGGCAACTTGCACCCGCAGCCAGCGGCGCTTTTAAACGAACAAATTCACCGACAGGCCCATCCTGATAGTCCGTGCCACGGCTACGTAGTTTCTCATAGAGCCGGCCGCGAAAAGCGAGCATGGTGACAAGCGATAACGAACCGAAAATTAGCCATTGCACCCAAGCCTCTAGAGTCACGCCACTTAGCAGCACCAGACCTGTTATTGCCGCAGCGATACCAAGAAACACTAGATAAAAGGCAGCATCTAAGAACGTCAGTTCCGATCCCAGTAGCACGGCACCCAAAATCATCCATCCCCACCACTCCATTATCTGCTCCTCAAAAAGTGTGAGTGTCAATTTACTCGCTTATCCCTGCCCGTTATATTGCAGCCGGGCAGTAAACACCATCATATTGCATGCAGTATAGTCGAAATACATACGATGTGTTATGTTGACTGGCCTAGGCTGAAATCGTCAGGTCGCTCCGATCGGTCTAGGGAGCCCGAGATCAAATAGCGCGTGATAAGGTGGCGGCTTCCCGATGGGGAAGCTAGATGGGCCGATCCCCAATGATGGTGACACGATCCATCTGACGGCGTTGTGGCCAGTAGTCGTTCACAGCGTAATGCTGAACGACTCGATTATCCCAAAAAGCAACACTATCCCTCTCCCATTTAAAACGACACTGGTACTCAGGCACGCGGGCTTCAAGGAAAAGTCGACCAAGAAGCTCATCGCTTTCATTACGATCCATTCCCACAATGTGGCTGGTGAAAGGGGCATTTGCGTAGAGGGAGCGTGCTCCTGTTTCCGGGCTTGTGCGAACCAGTGGATGTTCGACCGCCGGAAATTTCGTTTGTTGCTCAGCAAGTTCCGCGGGAGCCAAGAAGCTGCCGAAGCTTTGCGTGAAATCGTTGACCGCACGCTTGCCCTCCAGTAGTTTTTTGGTTTCATCATCTAAACATTCGTAGGCTGCGACCATGTCGGAAAACAGCGTGTCGCCGCCAATGTCTGGCACCACATGTGCACGTAAAACCGAACCCAAAGACGGGATCTCGCGCCAGCTCACATCGCTATGCCAGACGTTTTCGACGCCCACCACCTTCTCATCTTTATCAAACCGGATAACCTCGGCATCAGGGGCGTCGGAAGGAATGAAGGGGTGTTCTTCAAGCTCACCAAAACCCTTAGCGAACTCCATATGTTGCTGCGAAGAGATGTTTTGGTCACGAAAGAAAATGACGCGGTAGGCGAGAAGCGCTGCATAAACCTCATCGAAGGTCTCCAAATCAAGTGGCTGGCATAGGTCCACTCCCCCGATCTCTGCACCAATGCACGGACTGAGCCGTTTCACGTTGATTTTCTTCCACTTGAGTTGGCCGAGCTGGTCGTTTCTTTCTTTGAGATAGTGACGAGGCCCTGGCGTGATGTTGTGTTGAGATTTCATTTTCGATTCCATCGTGTTGAACGAGAGCTTTGGCTGAGACCGCCATTGAGAGCTCAATGTACCTAAACTTTAGAGAGTATCCAAAGCCAATTCATTGATTATTTTATACGCCTTAGATTGAGTGGTATTAGCAATATAAAAGACAACCCTAATACGGCGATAAAGAGATAGAAGCTATTAGTGTAATCACCGTAAATATCAAATAGTTTAGCGCCTAGTATAGGTCCCGGCATCACCGACAATGCAATCACCGGCATCATGGCGCCCATTGCCCGTCCGTAACTCTTCATTCCGAAAACCACCGCAATCATCGCACCCCACACGGGCAACATGCCACCTGTCGCCAACCCCAGAAACAACGCAGCAACCAGCATAGTAGGATAACTAGGTTCGCTCGCTAAAATAGCGACACCGATAGCCGCTAATGAGATGGCCGCCCACAATCCATATTTAAGGTTAATACGGTCAGCGGCATAGCCAAACAGTAATTTCCCAATCAACCCCATCCCAGCCAGAGTAAATATTAAGGTCTTGGTTTTATCGCCCACACCAGCGCCTTGCATATAAGCGCCTATGTTAGTCAGCACTCCCGTCTGGCTCATAAATAGTAATCCCAAAGTTAAACCAATAAACCAAAACGCCGGCGTTGTAAGAATTTGTTTCACATTCAGGTCCGGCCCATCAGCCATTAGCTCGGCACTACTGAGGATAGCACTCGTGTTTGGAAGATTCGATTCCCCCACTAGACCTTTATCCGCAGGAAAGTTGCGCATTGTTAGATAGAGGTAAGGCAACAGCAATAACAATACGGTTATGCCGAAATAGAACATCATCTCGCGCCAACCTAGTTCAGTAATACCGCGATCGACTAAATAGGGTATGACCATTCCACCCAGCGAGGTCCCAACTGCGGCGATGCCCAGTGCACGCCCACGCGATGCCGAAAACCAACGGGCGACGACAGTCGAACCCGTTAGCGGTCCTAACAGGTTATTTGCTAAACAAATAAATACAGCAAATAATAATGAAAACTGTAATATATTTTCGCTTTTTGACAGCAAAATTAAACCGAAACCGAAAGCAGCAGCACCCACTACCATTAATCCACGAATAGACCATTTGTCCGCTAGCATGCCGATTAGTGGCGACACCAGTAACCCCAACCCAGTAGCCCAGGTAATGCCATACATCACTTCGGTTCGGCTTACGCCAAACTCGGCTTCAACTGGCATCACCATTAATGGGAAACCATAAGTGAAAAAACCAGTGACAAAAAATTGCGCTGTAAATGCGCCCGCGACTATCAGCCAACCGTAATACATTTATCTATCTACCTTTTATTATAATGATGAGTCGTCAGCCTACTCGACGCATTCTGTTTTTAATTTTTATACGTGTGGCCCTAGGTGACCATGGCACGCCCCTTTTGTGCCAGAAATATTGTGTGCCGACTGCCCTTCCCAGGGCGAGCCCTTACGGTCCGGGCAACAGCGTGAAACCCACTTTTTTTCAATCGAATAAGAAATAGTGGGTCCGAGGCAGCTGACCAAATAGCCAATGTACCCTCAGGACCAAGTGATCGATAAAGGGCGCTTAGTCCATCGACTGAATACAGCCAGCTGTTTTCAGAATGGGTGAGTCCCTCAGGGCCATTATCCACATCCAGTAAAATCGCATCAAACGATTGGCTATTTTGGGTCAATAGTTGCGCCACATCGCCGATGTACAGTCGCGTACGCTCATCTTGTAATGGCTGTCCTGCACATTCCCCCAGCGGCCCACGATTCCATTCTACGACGGCGGGTATTAACTCAGCCACGGTCACCTGTGCTGAAGGCAGAAGTGACTTGAGTGCGGCGGCAAGTGTAAACCCCATGCCCAGACCGCCTACTAACACGCGAGCACGATCAATAGCGCCGAGGCGGGCGCAGCCGAGTTCGGCAAGCGCTTCCTCCGAACCATGCTCACGGCTATTCATCAGATCGCCCCGTATACCCGAAAGCCGGATAGAGAAGTCTTGCCCTCTCTGCGACAATTTGAGTTGCCCGCCGTTATTGGGTATGTCTGCAGTGCCTAGAACGGCCCACTGATTCATGCGGTCTCGCTGACTTTTGTTAATTAATGAGTAGTGAATTTTACCATGAATTGGCAAAAAGGAAATTGACCGAGGGCCACGTATCAAGACCGGACGGTGATAGCTTCCTATGCGGACTTGGAAGCTCTCTAGATTTACCAACCCCAAGCCGATTGTCGGTCATACTGGCGGCCAGTAACGCTATCACGCTTCCTGTAGCGCGAGGGGCTTGACCAGCGCAGTCGAGTGCCCGACAAACCAAATGACGCGGTCGGTGGCACCCGGCTGACAGCGAGGACCGTCCGGGGTAATACCGCTTTGCAGCCCCCACCCATGATTTGTCGCTCAAGACACGCGGCCTAGTCAAAGGGCGTTCCTGGAAAACGTAAATTGCCACATTTCCATCATTTATTAGCTTGCGTTGGCGGCCAAGATGAGCTGCAATGATGGCAAATAATTAAACCGGAGCAGAATCATGTCTACACTGTTTAAAAGTACCCCGATTATCGCAGCGCTAGCACTGGCGACAGCCAGCCAGTTGGCAAGCGCCCAGCAGCTAGAAGAAGTCATCGTTACCGCGCAAAAGAAGGTTGAAAGCCTGCAGGACGTCCCTATTTCGGTCGTCGCGATGCAGGGTGAACAAATTCAGCAAGCGGGCATCCAAAATATGATGCAGCTGTCTGATTACGTGCCCAACCTGCATATCGCCATCGCCCCGGTAAACACCAACATCTATATGCGTGGCGTAGGCTCTGGCAATAATCAGGGCTTTGAACAATCGGTAGGTATGTATGTCGATGGCATCTATATGGGACGCGGTCGTCAGTATCGTAACGCCTTCTTGGATTTAGAGCGTGTGGAAGTCCTTCGCGGCCCGCAGGGCACCTTGTTTGGCCGCAATACGGTGGCCGGTGCCGTCAGTGTTATCACCGCCTCGCCCGTTATAGGTGAGGAGCTCAATGGCGCGATCTCCGTAGCCGCCGAGAGCAACAACGGGTTTATCACCGAAGGCTACATTGGCAGCGACATCACTGATACGCTGGCAGCGCGCTTTGCCTTTAAATATCGTGAAACCGATGGCTGGGTCGATAACAAGTACCTGAACGAAGACGAACCTAATCTTGAGGACACGACCTACCGCCTCACCACTGTGTGGCAGCCCACTGACGAACTCGACGTCAATTTTAAATACGGCCACTCTGACGAAAAGCGCACAGGCTCTACCGCTGCAACCTGGTTATATCTGACGCCAGCCCAGCGGGATGAATATGTGCCTAATCGCGGTCCGTTTGCCATCGCTGCTTACTCCTTAAACGATGAGAACTTTCCGGAACTCGCTGTGGAGGCAGGCCAGGACTTCACTGCTTACCGAGATAATAATTACGGCAGCCTGGATTACGTTGGCCTAGGCCGCAACCCCGACGGGGATAAAGGTGATGTCAATAACGTCGCCATGGCGATTAACTACGACCTCGACGGTTATATGATTACCTCGATAAGCGGTTATACGGATTATCATGTCACCAGCGGCGCAGACGTTGACTGGCTACCGCTGCGTTTCATTGCTCGCGACGACGACGAGAAGTTTGATCAGTGGAGCCAGGAATTGCGCGTACAGTCTCCCGGCGGAGACTTTATAGACTACACCGCCGGGCTGTATTACGACACCAGCACGCTCGATAACAGTCGCTTGGTTCCGGTAGACGGTTCTTTTCAGGGCCTGTTCGGCTCGATTCCAACCTGCTTGCTTGTCACCACTTTACCGTGCGTTCCAATCGGAACGCTTTTGGGCGCCGAGTCTCTGGTTGGCGTGGTGACGGATCCTCTTTTAGTGGGCTATACCAGCAATCAGCTCGGCCGTAATCACAGGTATATATTGGACTCAGAGTCTTATGCGGCGTTCGCACAGGGTATGATTAACATCACCGATGAAATCACTCTGACGCTGGGCTTGCGCTATACCAAGGAAACAAAAGACGTACAGAGCACCCAGTTCCTAGTGGACGATAACAGTGGTTACGACGCCCCGAGCGATAGTTTCTATCTAGCACAAATTCAGGCTACACAATTCAACACCTACGCCTATGACTACAAGCAAAACAGAGAAACCGAGGATTGGATTCCGTCAGCTGTTCTGCAGTGGAACTACTCCGATGACAGCATGCTCTATGCCAGCTTTTCGCAGGGCTTTAAAAGTGGCGGATTTACCGGCGCGGACGATGGACAGCCCGACAACTTGCCTGTCGGCGGGTTCCCTTGTGCCAATGGGAATGTCCCAGTGCAGCCTGCGGACGCCACCCTTGATGTTTCGACCTGCTACGATCCGACACAACCCAGTGACGACTTTCAGTTTGAGGATGAAACTGTGGATGCCTTCGAAATCGGTGGCAAGCACCGATTGCTAGACGGCGCTATGACCCTCAACTGGGCCGCCTTCTACAGTAAGTATGACAACCTGCAAACGGCAATCTTTAAGGGTGTTGGATTCGGCGTAACCAACGCCGGTTCTGTCGACATTCAAGGTATTGAGATTGAATCACGCTGGGCCGCTACCGACAATCTGACACTGGGTGCGAACCTTGCTTACTTGGATGCCACCTATGGCGAGTTCAAAGAAGCGCCTTGCACCGCGATACAACTCGATGCGAATCCACAGTGTGGCGTTGACGGCCCCACCAATGTGTTGAACACGTTCAACGATCTGGATGGCGAAAACACGCTGTACGCTTCGGATTACAGCGCCTCAGTGACGTGGGACTTTGTCTACCCGCTAAGTAGTATGGATGCGTTCGTCAGTGGCGAAGCCAATTATCGGAGTAAGTTTTTCTCCAACGGAGACAACGATCCCTTTGACCAGATCGACAGTTTTACCAAGGTGAACCTGCGTGTGGGTGTGCGGACAGAAAGCTGGGAGCTGACCGCTTACTCTCGCAACGTGTTTGATGAGGCCGCCCTATCACAGAGCTTCGATGTACCGGTGCTGTCTGGTTCACACGCGCACGTGATGGACGAAGGACGAGTTTTAGGTTTACGCGCAGCTTACATGTTCTAGGTAATAGCCTCGCGAAGTATTCGTGAAGTGAAGGGCGTGTTGCGAGTAGATTCTTTTCGATGTCCATAAAAGAATCTGAGAATCTCGCACCACCCCTGTCTAGCGATCACTATCTAAAGACCACCCCTAAACATCATCCCCTAAAGAATGGACTTCACCGTCCATTCTTCCTGTTTTTTCAGCACTATTTAGCCGTGTAATATCCCCTAATCAGCGGCAGGTCGGCGTACGTTCGAATGCCTGCATTCGCGTTGCATACGGCTGAAATAGCATTCACTACCGGCATAGCGGTGACCACGTTGGCCAGATCAGCGGGGCGACCTCCTTGCATTTGAGCTTTGGACGGTGCGAATTTCACCCGCGTGTGGATACCAGGATCACCTTGTACTTCCATCGTGTAACCGTGACTTACCGGCCAATCGGGCTGCAGTCCCTTGCCAGCATTCCACACCACTTCCAATTCAATCACCGCTTCTTGATCTACCATGCCGGTCCACACACATTTTTGTCCGGCGATGGTACCCGCAGGGATCGAGTAGCCGTGAAATTCTCTATCATCTGTGGCAGTTGCTGACTCATAGTCAAAACGGATCTCAGTGATTGGAATGTGCAGCAGGTCAGCAATTAAATCGATGCACTCAGCATAGGTTCCCAACACACTCTCATTGGTCGCACGCCACTTCTCCTCTGGCGGCTGCCCCCAACCCAGGTTGGCGTAATTGGCGATCGCTTCATAGTGTGTTAAATCCACCGATTCCAAAAAACGTATCTTGGTGAAGCCATAACTCGCCGATGCCATCAGCGCAGCGACAAAATTGGCAAAGCCCGGAAATATTCCAGACCCAAACAAACTGACCCCGCCTTCTTCGGCGGCCTTAATCAGGCGACCCTGAACCTCTGGGCCCCAAGAGCGAGCATTAATAAAATAGCTGGAGACCACATTTTTACCGGCGAGCAGGATGCGCTCAACCTCATCGATGTCAGGAAAGGTTGGCATATAGCAAACACAATCCGCATCCATTGCCAGCAAATGCTCTATGTCGCCGGTGGCGATCACGCCGGTGGGATCAATGCCACACAGTTCACCGACATCCTTGCCGGCCTTGTCCTTGCTCCACGCGTAACAACCGACGAGCTCTAACTCGGGGTGTCGCATAATGCCTTTGACAGCTTCGCGGCCAACGTGTCCGGTTGTCCACTGAATCACTTTATAAGTCATAACTGTAAATCCTTGCTAAGCAGTACGCGGCATCCCAGCGCGATTGGCGCGATCAGCCACGGAAGATTAAAAACTAAATAGTAACCCAAGTTGGGGGGCGGGTGATCGCCCAAAAATGTTTGTACAAAGTAAAAAAACATATTCGTCGTCCCCGCGCCCGCATAGATAAGACCGACGGGCACAAGCCAGGGGCGTTGACGAATCAATCCAACAACGACAAATAGCAGTATGGGCGCCTAAAAGAAGCCGTCAAACAATGTCGCCGCAATCAGGTTCGGCGGCGGATTGAGATGCGCCGGTTCCTCGGCGACGGCCCAGCCATGAAGTGCACGCAACGGTGGCCACGGACTGTCCGCTGACACCGGAACGCCCAGTCCCTCGGGCAGGCTAAAAAGAAATCCGTAGAGTATTGAGATTGAAAAGAACGCTAAGAAAAGTAGGTCAATGGGTCGCCTGATGATGGCTTTTTTGGGGGTGACACTGGAACCCGTTTCAGCAGCTAGCGTTTCAAAAACACGAAAATTCATATCATCCTCCTTCTCAAAGCACAGATCGCAGCGAAGCTTAGCTAAAACAGTATCAATCTCATGCCGCTAGCTCAACTAACGATGACAGGTAAGTCACTTGCCAGTAACATGGTGGCACATTAATAATAACATCACCTAACAGAGCAACTCGCCATGTTATCCATCGCATTAATCGTTATCGCAGTGTTATTTCTTGCGCCGCCATTGCTGTTTCTGGTCTGCCTTAAAGTGGCTCCTCGCCCGCTATTGCAGTGGGTAGATAATCGAGCCTATAAGGCACTGGATGTCGACGCCTATAACCGCAATAGCCCCTATAACGCCCCAGGATTCAAGCCTGTACATACCCTTTGTAGCAACGCTGTACTGCAAGTGTCAGGCAAGATTCCTGACGATCTAGAGGGCGTATACCTGCGCAACGGCACCAATCTGCAGTTTGAGCAGACCAATGGCCGCTATCACATGTTTAATGGAGCCGGTATGTTGCACCAAGTCCAGATTAAAGGGGGCAAAGCGAGCTACTCGAATACGTACGTCAAGACCCCACGCTATCAAATAGAGGATGCTATGGGTCAAGACCAGTATCTGCATTTCGGCGACCTGGCCGGCGGTGGCAAGGCAGGGCTGGTTAGGATGGCTGTTGCTGCATTGAAGCAGCGGTCTGGTGTGCTGCCAGCTTTGGAGGTGCTCGAGAGCGGGTCATCCACGACCGCCGTTCAGTACCATCACAGCAAGCTTTATTGCTTGCAGGAGACCGGATACCCCTTCGCACTCAACACGCGTTTAGAAAACGGCTATTTGATACTGGATGGCGAAGGCGAGTGGGATAACTTTAGCGGTAAACTTGATGGCCCTTTTACCGCACACCCCAAAATCGATCCAGTGACGGGCGACTGGTACACCT
Organism: Halioglobus sp. Uisw_031; assembly: GCF_047729875.1. Classification (NCBI taxonomy): domain Bacteria; kingdom Pseudomonadati; phylum Pseudomonadota; class Gammaproteobacteria; order Cellvibrionales; family Halieaceae; genus Halioglobus; species Halioglobus sp. Uisw_031. The sequence goes on from NZ_CP159826.1 coordinate 3,354,929, forward strand.
TCAGCACACAGTTCAGCAGCGGTCGGCTGTATCACTCTGTGGTGAGGCAGGGCAAGTTGGTGCAACACAGTGTCATCGACCAACAAAAACCGGCATTAGCTTTTCTACATGACTATTATCTGACAGAGCACTATTTGGTGTTCCCTGATCTGTCCTTAAGATTCAATCCAAAAGACATGTTCGGGCCCGAGAAGAGCCCCATGGTATTTGACGCCGATTACAAAATGCGCTGGGGTATTATAAAGCGCGATCATCAACCGGGCGACCCTGTTAGGTGGTTTACGACAGAGCAGCCCGGGCACCTCTGGCACGTGGTCAACGGCTGGGAAGAAACCCGTGACGACGGCGGTACCGATATCGTATTGTTCGCGCCCGTCTTTCGCAGCTATCCGTCGAATCTGCCCATTCACAATCCCCAAGAGCCGCATGCCAAATTCAATAAATGGCGCCTCAATCTTGACAGCGGCCAGGTCACCGAAGATCGAGTGTTACTGGATCATTTTTATGAGCGTCCCAGCTTTAATACGGCCTATATTGGGAGGCAAAATCGTTACGCTTATCTCCTCGACGAGGAAAAGGAAGGCATGATGGCCAGGGGAGTGCTGAAGTACGACATGGTCGACGAGCGGGAAGTCGCCTACTTCGATTATGGCGAATTTTACGGCGGTGAGGCTCTGTTCGTGCCGCGCATGAATGCTTCAGGTGAAGACGACGGCTATCTGTTGGAATTACTGATGATGGCAGACCGTGCCGAACTACTGATTATTGATGCCGCCACTATGCAAGAAATGGCCCGCCTGCATCTGCCCCAACGCGTGCCATTTGGCGTACATTCTTGCTGGCTTAATCAAGAAAAGGTGGCGAGTCTGGCCTGATGGTCTAACGCTCTTTCAGCCACTGCTCAGACAACTCCCACAGGCGTCTACCCGCCACCTCGTTCGCTGTTTCTGCGCTGGGCTTTGCTCTGGCGCAATGCGAAAAATAGTGTCCGCCTAGCTCATGGCGCTCTCCCCATGTCGCACAGAATACTGACGTTGCAGCGCCTTGATTAGCCGTTTTAGTAAAAGGACGCACCAGTCGCATAGCCAGTCTAACCAGCGCTGAATCACGGCCTATATCCGTGGTAACCATGGTGCCTGGGTGCAGATAACACGCAGTAAGGCCTTGATCAGCGAAGCGGCGATGCAACTCAACGGCCATTAAGGCATTACAAAGCTTTGCCTGACCATAGGCTTTCATGGTGCTGAACTTATCCTTAGGATAAGGCAGTGCAGCAAAGTTAAGGCGCGACGGTGTGCGGTGAGACTCACTGGATACCATCACCACGCGGGGTGCAGGTGCCGTTAATAATTCGGGCAATAGTGTTTTTACCAGCAAAAAGTGACCGACATGGCATACGCCTACAGTCTGCTCAAAACCGTCGCGGGTCTCCCCATACTCCGGTGCTACCAAGCCCGCGTTGCAGATGATGGTGTCTATTTTTCGTCGCGATAACTGCCTACAGAAATCACTGACACTGTCTAGGGAAGCGAGATCCATTACGGCGACTTCTACCGAGCTTTGAGGGTGTGCTTGCAGCAGCCGCTGAAGCGTGGACGCGGCTTTTTCGGTACTGCGGCAGGTGGCTATGACCGTGGCGCCGGCAGCCGCCAGAGAGCGCGCGGTTTCATAACCGATACCGGTATTGGCGCCGGTAACAATAATGACCTGCCCGCTAAGGTTCTGGTCACGCAACACGTCATCGGCGGAGCTGCGATGGTTAAAAGACGGTACGTCGGACATAGGGGTAAATCCTCACAAGGTTGCAGAATCTTAGCAGGCACGAATCAAAAGTGCTCTTATTCCATCCGACGCTCCACTGACGTTGCGTCTATCGCAGAAAAGGCAACGTCGCGGATGATATCGAGAGCGTATTGGGGTGTCTTATTGGCACCCATTGATCGGTGCTAGCCAATAAAGTGTTGTAACACATCCCGGTTCGATGTAGCGTACGCAATCAAATATAACACGTGTTGTATAACAGATGTCACAGAGAATGGTGTACCAGACCGAGGAAACCAGGGAGAAAATTCTCGTGGCGGCAGAAGCTCTGTTTATCGAAAAAGGCTTTTTCGATGCCCAGATGAAGGCATTAGCGGTGGCTGTCGGCATTAGTCGTAATAGCCTGTATCGCTATTTTCAGGACAAGAACGACCTAGGCTATGCGGTGCTAGGCGTGGTATTTAACAGGATCGAGAGCCGCTTTCACCTGCTGCTGACGGACCCCGTTTTAAACGCTGGTCTGTGTGGGCGCGAGCAGCTAAGAATAGTTCTGAAGACGGGGTTTTTAAATGAGGATTTACGGGCTGACTTCTCTTTTATGGCCGAGTTCGACGCCCACTTCTCAGGCAGTCGGATACCCCCCGACTTTCAATCCCGTGTAGGAACCTCTGTGTCGACGTCCATGTGGTCCAGAGTCGGCGAGATTGTGGCGACGGGAATAGCAGATGGATCGATTCGTCAGGATTTCAGTCAAAGTGCGCTAGAGACCTTGGTACTGTATTCGATGAAGGCCCTACAGGGGCATATTCTACTGCGCCGCTCTGCCCTCGTCGGACTGTCCAGCGACGAAGTCAATCAACTAGTGCCGAACCTGATCACCGTCCTGATCGACGGCTTGAAGCCAACCGAGCCACAGTGACGAGGTACCGAACATGATGAACTCCCCCACACCTGAGCTACTCGATAGAGTGCATAGGGAGACCGCAACCGACATGGTTCGGCAATTAAGCAACGTCGAGAAAGCGTCCCTCTGCACCGGCCGAACATTCTGGGAACTGCAGGGGGTAGAGCGATTCAATCTCCCCTCTATCTGGGTGACTGACGGCCCCCACGGCCTGCGAAAGCAGCAGGGGGACAGCGACCACATCGGCCTCAGTGACAGTGTGCCGGCCATCTGTTTCCCCACGGCGGTCGGTCTGGCGAGCAGTTGGAACAGGGGTCTACTGATGGCAGTGGGTGAGGCACTTGGGCAGGCCTGCGTGGCAGAGCAGGTCAGTGTGCTGCTGGGCCCCGGCGTTAACATCAAACGCAGCCCACTGTGCGGGCGAAATTTCGAGTACTTTTCAGAAGATCCTTACCTGTCTGGGGAGATGGGTGCTGCCTGGGTTCAAGGTGTTCAAAGTGAGGGTGTAGGGGCAAGCCTCAAACACTATGCCGCAAATAATCAGGAAGGCCATCGCATGGTTGTCGACGCCGTTATCGACGAGCGTACCCTGCGGGAAATCTACCTACCGGGCTTTGAGATCACCGTCAGAAAAGCACAACCGTGGACAGTGATGTGCTCATACAACCTACTTAACGGCACCTACTTGGCTGAAAATCACCTGCTACTCACCCGCATCCTTAAAGAAGAGTGGGGCCACACCGGTCTAATCGTCAGTGATTGGGGGGCATGTAATGACCGAGTCAAGGGCATTGCCGCGGGACTGGAGCTGGAAATGCCTGGCAATGGCGGCATTCATACGCCCGCCGTGCTGGCTGCGCTTGCGTGCGGCGAGCTGAGCGAAGCGCAGTTGGATGCCGCTGCCATCCGGGTCGTCGAGCTGATTCTTAAATCTAGGCCCGCCCTCGAGCGGAACGCCACTTACGACCGCGATGCCCATCATCTAATCGCTCGGCGAGCGGCCGAGGAATCTTGCGTATTACTCAAAAACGCGGCAGGCCTGCTTCCACTTTCCAAACAAGAGAATGTGGCAATTATCGGCGCGCTTGCAGCAACGCCACGTTTTCAGGGCAGTGGCAGTTCACAGATCAATCCTACCCAGCTCGATATTCCGCTGGAGGAAATTCGCAACCTGCTAGCCACCGATAATCCGCCACCCTTCGCCCCGGGTTACAGCCTGACGCACGATGACATTGACCAGCAGCTCATTGAGGATGCCTTGACCCTCGCGCGGGACGCCGGAACAGTGGTGTTATTTGCGGGACTGCCCGACAGTTATGAGTCCGAGGGCTTCGACCGAAATCACATGCGGCTGCCCGCTGCCCAGCTCAAGCTTATAGAAGCCGTGATGCGGGTTACCGACCGGCTGGTGGTGGTTTTACAGAACGGCGCGCCGGTCGAAGTGCCCTTTCTCGATCAGGTTGGGGCGCTACTGGAAACCTATCTCGGAGGCCAAGCAGGCGGGTCCGCCGTCGCTAGAGTGCTATTCGGAGAGGTAAACCCCTCAGGCAAGCTGGCAGAAACCTTTCCTCTGCGACTGGAAGATGCAGCCTGCCATGACTGGTTTCCCGGAGAGCCTCGCCAGGTTCAGTATCGGGAAGGGCTATGGGTCGGCTACCGCTTTTTTGACACCAGCGAAACGCCGGTGGCATTCCCCTTCGGCCACGGCTTGTCCTACACCACCTTTACCTATCACCAGTTACGTGACGCTGAAACCGATCTACCCCCCGAGCAAGTGGACAGCGATCAGCTGGGGGAATGGGATGGGCTAACAGTAAAATGCGACATTGAAAATACCGGTGCAGTGGCAGGCTACGAAATAGCCCAGCTCTATATCGGTGCCGACACTCACAGCGTTTACCGACCTCGGCGCGAACTGCGGGACTTTGTCAAAGTCTGGCTGGAGCCAGGCCAAACTCATACAGTAGTCTTTGAGCTGGGTCGCAGGGGCTTTGCCTACTGGGACAAGGATGTCCACGACTGGATGGTCGAGGCAGGCGACTACCGCATCGGAATCGGAGCATCCAGTGCCGACCTTCGGCTGTCTTGCGGGTTAAAGGTACTCTCGGGTACGGCGGCAACACCCCCGAATCCAGCTCTGCAGGCGTATTTAGAGCCAGGAAAGCGCACTTTTGATACCGCCGCGTTCACCGCTCTGCTGGGTCAGCCGATTCCGAAGGTCAATCCCACGTTTCCCTATCACCCCAATTCGACTCTTGGCGAGATTCGAGGCACCTTCATTGGGAGAAAGCTACATAAGCTGGTTCTGCGTTCCGTCAAAGAAATGGTGCCCGATGAAGTAGACGAAAAGCTCGACCGAATACTGGGCGCCATGCTGGGCGAAATGCCCCTGAGAAACTTAGTGATGCTGTCCGGTGGCAAGTTCCCACCGTGGCTTTTAACACTGTGTATCCATCTGATGAACGGCCAGTATTGGCACGCTTTGAAAACGTTGATCAGCAGGGGTAAGCGCTGAACACAGACCGATAAAACCAAACACAAAGGCAACCAAAATGGCATTCCCCAACACACAAAGCAATACCGTATTTATCGTTATTACAGCGCTTATAAGCACGTTCAGCACCTGTTCTCAGGCGCAGCAACCCATGATCGAGGAGGTGATGGTTACTGCCCAGAAACGAGAGCAGAATGCCCAGGATGTCCCCATTGCCTTGACCGCGATTGACGCAGACACCATTCAGCAGGCGGGCATCGAGACGACTCAGGACGTTGTGCGACTGGCTCCGTCTCTGACGGTTAATGAAGCGAATCACAAGCAGACCAGCTCCTTTAGCATTCGCGGTGTTGGAACGAATGTGTACGGAATCGGCGTGGAACAGGGCGTTGCCCTGCTGGTAGACGACGTTGCTGCCGTCCAGCCCGGGCAGACTCTGGGTAGCCTCGTGGATATTGAGCGAATTGAGATACTCCGTGGCCCACAGAGCACCCTATTTGGGAAAAATGCATCGGCCGGTGTCATCAGTATCACCACGAAGGCACCTTCCGATACCTTTGAAGGATCCATGGAGGCAACCGCCACCGATGACGGTGAGACCGGCGTCGTGGGCTCGGTGTCAGGCCCCATAATGGATAATTTACGCTACAGACTGACAGGGAAATGGAATGACCGAGACGGCTACATACACAACCTCACGCCTAACGTCGATGACAAGAACGGTGCTCGGGTCAAAAACCTCAGAGGTAAACTTGACTGGGACATAACGGATAGTGCCACGGTGAAATTCTCCGCTTACTCTATGAAAGACAAGTCAAAATGCTGTGCCTTAACATGGGAAAGTATGCCTCTGGGCAACTCAATTTTGGGTCTACCCATCGGCTATCCAGCGGACGACATAAGCCCAGGGAAGGACAATTTCGATTTCCGTGGAGAGGATGGCCCCTACAGCACATCCGAATCGACCGGTGGAAGCGTTCGATTGAACGCCGCAGTGGGCGAGTTCGAACTGGTTTCGATTTCTGCCCTCGACAACTGGAACTATGATATACAAGAGGACGTCGATTTCAGCGACTTAGACGTGCTGGGTTTCTTTAGCGGCGATCAGGAGCAAGGAGGCTGGTATTCCAGCGGTGACATTAGCACCAACTTCTACTCGCAGGAGTTTAGGCTGCTATCACCTTCCTATGAAAAGTATGAGTACCTAGTCGGCCTCTACTACGCGAATGCCAAGACTACCGAATATTTTTTCCGCAACCTGACCCTTGCACTCGCGGACAACGACACCACGGCCAAGACGGAAAGCCTCAGCGTCTTTGGTCAGCTCACTTGGCATTTTACTTCCGCTACCAGCGTCACCGGCGGCCTACGCTGGCTAAACGAGGAAATTTCCGCTGATCTCATAAGTTATCTGGATACGGTACCTGAAAAAGTATCCGGCAATGACAGTGACTCCCCCATCGTGGGCAGAGTCTCGTTACAACATTTTTTGCACGACGACATCATGACCTATGCCAGCTATGCGCGAGGCTATAAAGGCCAAGCATTCGATATCGGTGGGGGAAAGTTTAGCGAATATGCGGCGAACAATCCCGTCGACTCTGAAAGCTCTAACTCTTATGAACTTGGTGTGAAAAGTATCCTTTGGGATCGGCGCTTGCAGCTAAACGTCGATGTCTTTTACACCACCTATGAGGATTTTCAGGTACAGCGTACTGACCTCATCGATGGCGTCGTCGTTTTTGAGCTCGACAATGTGGGCGAGTTGGTGACTCAAGGTATCGAGCTGGATTCCCTGATCCTACTCGGTGAAAATATCGCACTGACAATGAACGCGTCCTATATCGACGCCAGTGCCAATGATTATGACGGTGCCGCCTGTTGGTCTGGACAAACAGCTGCAGAGGGATGCGTACTAGGGCTGCAGAATGTTGATAACGGTAGACTGCCGGTTTCACCTGAATGGAAATACACGGCAATGCTGGACTACAAGATTCCTTTCGACTCAATGCCCTTCGATGCGTTTGCCAATATTATCTACACCTGGCAAGACGATACCATCTTCAATATCAACCAGGACCCCAGCCTGACCCAGGGAAGCTATGGCCTAACCAATCTGCGGCTCGGATTGAACGACGAGGAAGGCCGCTATCGCCTGACATTCTTTGCGAACAATCTGTTCGACAAAGCCTACGCTAGCAATAAGATCAATTTGACTCAGCTGTTTGCGCCGGGGCTCACAATCGGACAGGTCCTGCCCCGCAGCGCGCAGCGCTATGTTGGCGTTCAGGCAAGGTATAATTTCTGAAATAGCGCATTAGCGTCAGGGAGGAACTAACACTGGCGTCAATGGTCTTAACCACTATAAGCCTTGATGCCACAAATTCATGTGGCATCTAACTGTTAATGTATCACCATGAAATTTCTGTCCGCCACACGCGCTCCCCGCCTCCCAGTGTTGTCTCTGGCATTTATTTGCTGGCTTGCTTTTGCGAGTTCCGCCAGCTTGGGTCAGGCAAGTCGGCATTGTTCCGAGGCTTTAGGACAAGTCCGGATCACTCCGGGAGAAGCGTTCTCCGGTGATCTGGAAATCCTTAGCTGGAACATTCAGAAAGCGAGCAATGACGGGTGGGCGCAAGATCTGGCTGTGCTTGCTGACGAGGTGAACCTGGCTTTTATTCAGGAAGCGTCGGTTCAAGCCGAGCTTTCGAACGCGATCAACAGTCCCCTGTATCAGACCTTCGCCGCCGGATATGCTGACTCTAGCCAACAGACAGGCGTAATGACCCTCAGCACCACTTCCCCCATTGGGCAGTGCAGCCTCACCAGCTGGGAGCCCTGGCTAGGCACGCCGAAAGCCACCAGCGTCGCCGAGTTCCCCCTCGCCGGACGCGAGGACCGACTGCTCACCATCAATCTCCATGCGGTCAATTTCGCGCTGGGACTCCACGACTTACGACAGCAGTTTCGAGCGCTGGCCGAGTTGCTTGAGCAACATCAGGGCCCGGTGATACTCGCGGGTGATCTCAACACCTGGAGCGGGCAGCGGCAAACAGTGGTGGATAACTTCACTAACGAGTTTGGTCTCGGTGCCATCGCGTTTAACCCAGACCTGCGTACCACGGTATTTGGCCGTGCCTTGGATCATATTTATATTCGCGGCCTGCAGGCACAGTCGGCTCAGGCCATTCCGGTCACCAGTTCCGATCACAACCCCTTAAGAGTTAGGTTGGTATTTAATTGAAACAAGCACCTGATAGCACCCTCGAATTCGGCGACTGAATAGCCTGCTCTGTCATCGGCTAGAGGATCGAGAGGGCCACAAGGATCAGCGATAATATTTATCCCGCGCCACAGGCCTGTGCTAATCTGTGCCGATACTAAGGATCATATTTTTTCCGCGAGTGCTCAAGATAATGACCAGATTAGTCGGCCAACAGCTACCCTCAATAACGCTTAAGACACAGAAATCTTTTGGGGTCGCGCCTCGAATCGGCATGCTGGTGACTTTAATGCTAATACTGGCAAGCGCCGTTAATGCACAGACAACAGGAGAGGCTCAAAACGAGCAATGGTCTGTCGCCCGTGCCTCGATCTGGTACGACCAACTACCCTGGCCTGTTGGCTTCAATTACGCGCCGCGCTACGCCATCAATCAGCTTGAAATGTGGCAAGAAGACACCTTCGACCCTGTGATTATCGATCAAGAACTCGGCTGGGCAGCTGGAATCGGCTTTAACATGGTCCGTGTCTTCCTGCACCATCTGCCTTGGCAGCAGGATGCCGCAGCCTTTTCACAACGGATTGATCTATTCCTGAGCATCGCTGAGAAACATGATATTGATGTTATGTTTGTACTGTTTGATGATGTGTGGAATCCGGTTCCTCAACTTGGCAAGCAACCCGAGCCAACGCCGGGCGTGCACAACTCGGGCTGGGTTCAGTCACCAGGTGCGGCAATCCTCGGAGATATTCATCGGCACGACGAACTAGAACCCTATGTGCGCGGTATCTTATCGCGATACGGAGACGATGAGCGTGTCGCCATATGGGACTTATACAACGAGCCCGGGAATCTCAATGCCATTCCTTACGGCAATGCGGAAGTGGATGATAAACCCAAGTATTCGCTGATATTGCTAGAGAAAGTCTTCGCGTGGGCGCGTAGTGAAAAGCCCATCCAGCCGCTAACATCCGGGGTCTGGCGAGTGAAAGATGGGCGCTGGCTGGGCGAGGATAAAGATGACCCAGGTGCGGCGCTTTTTGACTTTATGCTGCAACACTCTGACATTGTGACGTTTCACTCCTATTTAAATGCCGCCGAAACAGCTATCGCCATCGATTCGCTCGCACTTCTCGATCGACCCATGATCTGTACTGAATACATCGCCAGAGGGCACGACAGCACGTTCGAAACCCTCTTGCCGTTATTTGCCGAGCAGGATATTGGCGCTATCCACTGGGGCTTCGTGTCCGGAAAAACACAAACCATCTATCCTTGGCGTTCCTGGGTGGGGGCTATACGTTTCTGGGACAACCTGTTCTCAGACGAACCTGATCCCTGGCACCACGATCTGCTATATGCGGACGGCAGACCCTATCGTCCTGCGGAGGTAGAACTAATTAGCACCCAGATCAGTGAGAAGGTCGCACATGCAAAAAAACATTAAAGGAACATTCCGCTTAGGAATAACGCGGCCATCACCCCATCGACAATAATCCCCGGCAGCGACTGCTTTAAGCTCGTTTTATCGACCATCATCGAATAAAAACGCGCCAGCAGCCCGAACCCCCACGCGACACCGAGTGTCATGTAAATCAGTGGTTCATTGAGCGCCAGCGCCATGATGCCACCGCCCAAGTGCAGACCCCCGAAGACCACTCTGGCCTCCGATAGCGCCATTGGACTCCCCAACTCGATATGCTGCCCATCAGTGATCAAGCGTGGCTTGAAAAAACCAATCAGCCCCAGAACTACAGTGAACAGCGCACCAACGCGCGGTAGCCAGTCTATGAGCATATCCATATTGATTATCCTTGTGAGTCATTAATGTTAGCCTAGCAATAGTAGGGCCAGAAATCATAGTCCTTTGCCCTCTCTACTAATCCCGAGCATGTAATTTCGATGCGCAGCGCAACATGTTATACGGCCGCACTTAACAGCCCCTTGTGAGGGTATCGGTTGAAGGAGTTCAAGGGCATCATTGAGATCCATTCATCCGCAGTATAGCTAGGCAACCAACAGGGTAGCAGACATGAGCACAGAGTTTGATGTGACAGCATTCGGTATTCAGTTAGACGATGAGTTTCACCACCCCTTTAGTGACGACCACCCCGACTGGAACGAATCCTACTTTTTCGATTGGTACGATGCGTCAGGCAGTAATGCTGGCCACTGTCGCGTCGGCTGGCATCCCGTCCAACAACGCATTCTATTCTGGCTATACCTTTACAATGGCTCCGAGTGGCTGGTGATAGAAGAATACCGCCTACCATTTTCAGCGCTACGGCTTGGCTGTGAAGATAGCCCAGGGGCGGCCAAGAATGCCTTCTCTTATGAGGGCTGGGGTCTCGCCTTCAAATACCAACCACAACAACCGCTGCGCACTGGTCAACTCAGCGTGAGCGGGTTCGCACGAGTGCTTTGCGGTCAGAGGCAGGGCATGATCAAACCGGTTGAGCTAGAACTGACTATTAGCGCCATTGGTCCTCCCTACTCTCGAGGTGGCGGCGCGGTTGAAAGCCATAGTGCGGATAATTTTAGCACTGACCGCTACGAACAGCCGACTCAGTCACAGGGGTGGATGGCTATAGACGGCGAAAGAACCGAGCTAACGGTGCGAGGAGAACGCGATCACTCATGGGGACCGAGACCCTGGGATATGGGTTGGCAGTTCTTTGTCGTCAATAACGAACGTTTTAGCTTGCTCGCCACACAAGTACAAATACCCGAATGGCCACTTATAACTATGGGCTACTATCATGGCCACGGTGAAGCGATGGAGCAGCTCGCGGAGACAGAGCTTGTTCTTGATTTTGACAGCACCAATCCAACACAGGCTGTTAGCGGGACATTTAGTCTCCTGTGTGAAAGTGGACGTAAAGTGCTAGGGTCTATTGAAACCATTTCAGGCACTGAAATCGATATTACGCATACGTTTTCGACCCCCCATAGAAGTGAGTACAGACGCTCACTCATTCGCTGTACCTTCGATGATGGCACCCAAAGCATCGGCTGGCTCGAATGTAATCGTGAAACAAACTAGCCTCGCGGCCTCGCTAAACAAAAAACCACGGGGCCTACAGCCCAGCAGGTGGTTACAAAGAGAAGTCACTGCTCATGAAAATTCTGAACAATAAAACTGTTGTGATCACTGGAGCTGCAAGCGGCATAGGCCGAGCAGCGGCGCTCGCCTTTGCCCGCGAGGGCGCCAACATCATTATCGCAGACGTAAACTCCGCAAGTGGTGTTGAGCAGGAGGTAAAGGCGCTGGGCGTCGATGCTATTGCCTTCGCGTTGGATGTTTCAGATCCGGTGGTTTACCAACAATTTTCCGAAAAAGCCATTGCGTGGAAAGGTGGCGTCGATATATTGGTGAATAACGCGGGCTTTATGGCGGGCGGCGCCATACAAGACTATAGCCTAGAACAATGGCACAACATTACTAAGGTAAACGTGCACGGGCCATTCCACGGCGTGCATTTCTTCCTACCGCATATGTTGGCGCGCAAGTCAGGCCACATAGTCAGCACCGCGTCCTTGTTCGGACTGGCTCATTTACCGTTTGTCGGTCCCTATTGCATGACAAAGGCGGCAATAGTGGCCTTTTCCAATAGCCTGCGCGCCGAGGTTGCTCATCAGGGGGTCGGAGTGTCGGTACTGGTTCCGGGGTCCGTTGACACGAACCTGGTAAACAATGGCGACTGGCATGCCTCATCAGGTGGCAACATGATTCCTGACATGTTTGAAAAATATGGTTCCTCATCAGCAGATAAGGTCGCACTCGCACTGGTGAATGGCGTAAAGAAAAACAAGCGCCAGATATTGGTGGGGACTGACGCTCAATTGTTATCGCGCTTCATTCGTTTGATGCCTGACAGTCTAAACAAGAGCTTTTGTGGTTTTGCTCGAAAAACGATGTCTGCATGATGACGAAAGCAGCCTGGTGAGAAACATTCGGCGCTGCTTCGCACATTCGACCCAGATCGTGTATAACGTTGCATTAACCCGATCCCACAAGACAACTGAAAATGCCATCACACTACCTGCATATGGATCCCTTTCTATCCGCCGGCGATGCAAAAGATATGTTGTCTATCGCGCAGTCCTTTGGCAGTTTTGGCACCTACGCTGATGAAGGGACCAGTGACACCCTTGGCGAGGAGCTACCGCAGCGCTTTGATGTGGGGATCAACTACTTTAACCAGGGTCTAGACGGTGCAGGCAATAGTGATTCCCCTGAGGTCGCGGCCAGCCGAACCAATTATTTTCGAGAGACATACGCGTACGGCAATGATATCAAAGCTCCGGGCATTGAGCCTTTTCTGGAACATCCAGAACTTTCCCGAACAGCCAAAGCCATCTCGGGATGTTCCAACGTTGTTCCGGCGATCGTCTACGCAAACCTGCTTATACCCGGCCAGGAGTTGGCGATACATACCGATGTGCCTGAGTTCCGAGGTGCAAATCGAAAGGTCGTACCGCAGTGGCTTTTAGTGGTGATGTTGCATTCCGGGCTATTTGAAAAATGGCGGATCCCCATTGTCACCTGTGTGTCATGGTTTGGTGATGCTAAAGGAGGTGCGTTCACTTTCTATCCTGAGGGAGCGAATGGCAAAAAATCTGCAATTTCCGCGCAGCATAACTCAGCGATCCTGATCGACACTGACATGACATTTCATGGCGTTGAGCGAGTGGCGGGAGGACTACCTGACCTCGCCCTAATCGGGAAGAAAACACGTCTACACTTCTGTGGCGAGACTACCTGGGAATTGCGCGAGTCAAAAGAGGTCATTGATACATTCAGCTGGTCGGATATACGCTATTCGATCTCTTGGAAGGCCTACTGCTTTGCTGATGACGAAGCAGAAGCCTTGTGGAAATCGGGTATTGATACTCTTTCTGCAACGGACATTATCGATACCCTCGAGGCTGCTCTGCGGGCGCGCGGATTACTGAAGGTCGCACGACCTAATCCTACGGAGCTCGCGTTATTACTGGTAGATACGTTTGTTAAGTATCCCACCGCAGCACACTCAACCTGCGGGCGTTAGCCGGCTCCTAGAGAAGGCGGAGCAATAGACGTCGACACGGGAGCTAGCGCCGATTCGCTGCGGAGCCCGATAAAATGTGCTACGAAATGACAACAAAGGCACTAGGCCTGAGCAGTAATTAAGAATTTCTAAGGGATGCAATTATTCAGATGTACAGGATTTTAACCTAGTGCGATTAAACAAATTTATCAGTGAATCGGGTTTGTGCTCGCGGCGTGAAGCCGATGAGCTAATTATCCAGCAGCGCGTTACGTTAAATGGTGAAATCGCGGTTACGGGTGCGAAATGGCTAGAGGGCATGAGCGTGCTGGTCGATGGCAATATTGTCAAACTGAAGCCAACCACAAAGAATAAGCGTAAGCATATTTATATCGTCCTTAACAAACCTGCTGGAATTACCTGCACAACGGATGAAGCGATAGCGGGAAACATAATAAATTTCGTAGACCATAAAGAGCGCATATTTCCTATCGGACGTCTGGACAAGAATTCAGAAGGTTTGATCCTGATGACGAGTAATGGCGATATCGTCAATCAGATTTTGCGTTCCGAGAATAAGCACGAAAAAGAATATCTCGTTGGCGTGAACAAACCCGTCAACGACGTTTTTTTACGCGCGATGGCACGCGGGGTGCGCATCCACAGACAGGTCACCCTCCCTTGCAAGGTGTCGAAGCTCGCGAAATACGGTTTTAGAATCGTACTGACTCAAGGCTTGAATCGGCAGATTCGGCTGATGTCTGAGGTACTCGGTTATAAAGTCGTGCAATTAAGACGTACCCGAATTGTCAACGTGAAATTGGGCACGCTAAAGCCCGGTGTCTGGCGCAATTTGTCAGACTCTGAACTGTCGGGTCTGCTCCCAGATTTTACGGATTGGTAAAGCCTCAGCTTGTGTTTCGCTATCGCACGCTTAGCGTATGGACGGATTATGAGAGACGTATAAACTGGACGCGAGGCTTACTGAAGCGTTAGTTTCCCCACCTTCCGCCTCGACAAATGGCCACTGTCATAAAGCCAAAGAATCACTTCGGCCAATGTGTCCTCACTGTCCGCAAAATGCAGTCCTAGCTCAGCCTCAATCTTGCTGCTGTCAGCATAGACCCATTGTGAGGCATACATCATACCTTCAGCAGTAAAAGGGAATTCCTTACCTGTTATCTTAATGACAACATCAGCACAACGCCCCAACAGTCTCAGTATCTTCCCTGGAATGTGCACTGAGTGTAATGTTCTACCCGTCAGCCTAGTAACAACCTCGAGCATTTCTGTCCAGCTGTAGTAATGGCCGCCCAGTATAAAGCGATCTGGACCGTCAATACGCTCAATAATAGATACGTGCGCATCCGCAATATCTTGGACATTTACCAGCTGTACGCCGCTACTACTGGTAAAAGTGAACACGCCAACAAACAGTTTGATGCCAAAATGGGGTTCGGACAGCCCCGGATCATGCGCGCCGACCACACCGGCTGGGTAAGTGGTGATGATGGACGCGCCCCGTGCTTGCAATTCGCGCACATAGTGTTCGCACTCAATTTTGGTGCGAGCGTAGGGGCTTTTCGCAACACTTACCGGCGTATCTTCGGTTATCACCAGATCGCCTGCGTTAAATAGCGCACTGACGCTGGACACATAGATAATCTTTTTAATTCCTGCGGCAAGACAGCCATCAATGACGAGTTTAGTGCCACCCACATTGATCTCCCGCATTTCTTCAGCATGTTTATCTGCTGTGGAAACCATCGCCGCCGAATGAATGACTGCGTCACAACCTTTAATCGCGCGGGCAACTGCGACCGGATCAGTTACATCACCGACTATGATCTCATCGACGTCAACACCAATGGCCTTAAACACACACTCCGCTTTGTGCCCTGAGCGGGCAAGGACCCGAACGTGATGGCCGGTCTGCTTCAAGGCTTTCACCGTATGCGAGCCAACAAAACCCGTACCGCCGGTAACAAGAACGTTCATAATGTCCCCAACACAAGGCGTCTAGATTGACGGGCATGAAACCCACGCTTTCGAATTACCGACGACGTATTGATCAACGCAGAAATTCGCTCGAATCGGAAGCAGCGAATCACTGATGCCGGCCAAAAAATCGCCCCTGCAATGGAGATTGCATCTGTCTACTGTGCGGGTTTTTCCGCGACAATTCTCCAGTTTAAATCTGCTATTTTTGCTTTCTCAGCCATAGTCCAAGATTCACCGCCGGTTTGAAGAAGATCAAGTGATTCTTCTACCCATGGCGGCATTATCCGAATCCTTTCAAGGAACCTGACGATTTTTCGTGCAACAAGGATCAAGTCACGTTTTTGCTCGCAAATGGGCCACGCTTCGCTTTTTGACGGCGCGGAAAGAATAATGTTAAAACCAGCGCTTTCTAGCGCTGCGCACACATCCGCCGGATACATCGACTGAGTTGCCGCCAACGTCGGCAGGTAAGACCGGTGCAGACTTACATGTTCTTCATTATTCCAATCAAAGTAGGGAGATAATAAATACTCAGAACATGAATATCGCGTACCGGGCTTCAATACGCGGAACATTTCTCTCGCATGGTCGTCTAATTCTTCCTTTTTGAAAAAGGGCCAAACGGCTTGGACAGAATAACAACCATCAAAAAGCCCCGACTCGTACTCGAGTGGGTCGTGATGATTACCCACTTTATAATGAAGGCGTTCGCTCATCTGGGTTTCTGCAGCCCAGTCGATGGCATTTTCAACTTGATCAGGATCGATGTTATAACCCGACACTTGGCCGCCCGTCATTGAGGCAATGTAATGCGCGATTCTTCCCCTGCCGCAACCCATGTCCAACAGGTGCGACTTCTCAGGGTCCTGTAGCGCCATCTCCTTTAACATAGCTTGTTCGCATAACAACTGATTTCCATACAAGCCCTCCTTTTCGTCTAACTGTGGAGGGATGTAGAGTTTCTCCAAATCGAACACCGACAGCATATTGTTCAAGACCTTGTAATAGGCTGCAATCGCTTTTGTCTCGTCTTCGGTAGTGGTCTCCTCTCCACCTTGCATGCGCTGCAGGAATTTATAAGCATTGACGCACGCATCCTTGTCCTCCTGCGGCAATGTCACCAGACGCTTTATCCCTGTAAACGACGTCTTGATACGGTACCAGTTCGCCCTCAGATTCGAGTTTTCACGTTGAAAATACTTCGGCATTAGTAGGGCCATAATTCACCTCAATTTCGTGCTCTGTTAATCCGCTATGGGCAGCGTTTGCGCCCAGGGTTTGACGTTATTGGTAATAAGGTTGGCATGATTGTCTTGTCGACTGGGTAGCCCGCCCTTTATTTCTTTAAGATTGACCATAACGTATTGATCTCTCTTGCATCAATGCGGTAACATATTAACAAGATATGATAATGTGTAAAGTAAAATCATCACTTTCATCCAAAAAAGGTTCCGAGATTGAGCAAGTCACTTTGGTCTGGCAACAGACCTAAAAATGATACCGAGGCGAAGAGCCGCGTCTGTAAAGCCGCTCTGGAGTGCCTCAAGCGCCTGGGTCTTGAAAAGACCACCATGACTGATATAGCCAAAGAAGCCGGCATCTCCCGACCGACACTGTACAAATATTTTAGAAATAAAGACGAGGTTTTTTTCACCGCAATTGACATAGAGGCCCATGTCTTTGCCCGGGCAGTGGTTAAACACGCACGACAATTTGGCACGATAGAGGAGCGTATCGTCGAAACCATTATTTATGTTGTAGAGGAACTCCCCAAAGATCGTAACCTGTCATATGTATTGAATCATGAGCTGGCGGGAACATTAAGAAATAGAGCTTTCTCAGATGAAGCAACCCTAGTCTTCTCAGAAATGACCGCATTGCCACTGATTGAAATTCGACCAGAGCTGGCTGATCAGGGCGTAGAGATATCAGAAATCATGGCACGTTTTGCAATTTCCATGATTCTCTTCCCGGGAAAATATTCAAACGACTACGATGGCTTACGTAGCTTGATAAAAATACGAATTTTACCTGGATTAATATAAAATCTTTGCTATCAGTCCTCAGTTTTTTACGACACGGCTTACATGCCCGCTGTGGTTTTTGACTAATCAGCATCGGATTTATGATTGTGCAGAGAGCCTATGAACTACTCAGATGAATTTGAAGCGGCACTTGCCTTCGTTTTCATCGCCTCTCTTTTGTGGATTACTGCAAAATTGATGAAATTGAACGTTCCCCTTGTGTATGGCCGCCATGACAAGGGACAGTACCGCATCAAAATTCCTACTCGTCTATCGTGGATATTGATGGAGTCGCCCGCCTGTTTGGTTTTTAGCTATTTTATATTTACTGGACCCTTGCCTGTGACGCCGCCGATAGTCGTACTGTTTATTATGTGGCAGATGCACTATTTCCATCGTGCGTTTATTTACCCGTTCCAGTTGCAGGTTCGCGCAGGATCGTCTACCCCACTGCGCATGACGTTATTTGGCGCTATTCTTTGTACGGCCTGTGGCTATTTAAACGGAGAATATATTTCAAAATACGCTATCCATTTACAATCGAACGATTGGTTTTATTCGCCGGCTTTTATCATTGGCACCCTCATGTTTCTGATAGGCTACACACTCAACAAAGTCTCTGACCGCACGCTCACAAGATTACGCAAACAGAACCCGAACGAATATAGCATTCCTTACGGTGGCGCCTACAGATGGGTCTCGTGCCCAAATTATCTCGGCGAGATTATTACCTGGTTTGGGTTTTGCTGTGCAGCGTGGTCAATTGCAGGACTTACATTTGCATTTATGACGGCATCTAATTTGATCTTCAGGGCGCTAGACAACCATCAGTGGTATCGCGAAAAATTTCCTGATTATCCAAAAGAACGAAAAGCGATTATTCCTTTTATTTTGTAAGCGAGGGCCCGACCCCACCGCTATTTAGCGGCTGCCAGTTTATATTCACTGGCATCGGTAATAAAATCAGCGTGGCCATAGCTGTCCAAAAGACTGGCGATCTTGTTGACCAATTTTTTGTCCAATAGACTCCGCAATCCCGGGATGCGCATGCCTAAAGTGTAAAAGCCAGAACTGGCGATAATCACCAATATCGTGAGCGCTGTGGCCAGTTTGTCTTCGAGACGATAGTGTATTCCTATCTCCTCGGCACGCGCGGTCTTACCATCGCAAAAATTCTGAATGAGGAAATATTTGGAAAAGCCTCGCTCCATCCAACTATGAATTCGACCTCGAACAGAAGGATCATCCAGTAGTTCTGCGTCCATTGTTCCTCGAACGAGCTCCCCGCATGTGTCGTCATCAAACTCCTCCCTCAACGACAGTGCCCGAGCCATTATAAGATCAACAATTTCTTGGGGTGTCTCACCCAGCAGGTCCTGCGGCAGACCCAACAGAAAGCAACGATAGCGGGCCATTTCCACGCGCTCGCGTTCGGCCGAGGTAAAGTGAGTGCGACCTTTTCCGAGCAGCTTGAATGACAGCAGAAAGATACCGATCAACCCCGCTGGCATCTGATCAACCTGAGGGATAGGAATGCCGTAGGTAGCGACATCCCATTCCCCACTCTGCATGATGTTGTAGCGAACCATAGAATGCATAAGGCGCACTTTGGCAGCCGCTTGAAACCCACGACCGAACCGGGCCATGGCGCCGGGCATCGCAGTTGCCGTAAAGAAGCTTGCTGTTTCAAGTACGCGTCTTGCTGATTTTGAGTCTGACAGCGTACCGGTCATAGTCATTGGCAAGGCCGTGTACTTATTCATGAAAGTGGCAATGAACGCACCCCGGATAGCAAAGGGCGAGATAGTGACGAGCGGGATACGTTCCTGTCGAGCGCCTTTTTCAACAAGGTCCATGTCGACCCAATCGGGTGTTGCTTCCATAGCATGGATGAAGGTAACAAGTTCCTTGGGAGCATTGGAAACCGCGTCAATACCATTCTCGCAGGCGTCCTCTAGCATCGCGACCAGCGTGCGAAATCCATATTCGGGTATCAGCGCTGCATACGCATCGGCTACCCCATCACCCATCATTGTGTAGTTGCGAATGTTTGCGACCCGCTCGGGGTCAGACAGTGCGCTTTGGGCATAGCGCTTGTAGCGCGAGGGCAGGCTGTTGGCTAGATCCACGCCACTGACATAGCGCTCTGGCAGGATTGAGAAATCAACATCGCCATAAATTGCGGGAATCGCTTCTTTCTGCGCCAAAACACAGTCGCGATACATCGACACTTCACTAGACGCCATGAGCTTGCTCTCTCAGATTCGTAAAAATACCGTGCCATGAAGCTATATCATTCGAACGGTTTGTCAATGTGTGTCCGCCTATTGGTGACGAGATAGCCTTTGATGGATTATAATTCGCCGCCTTAGGGTGATTTTTAATTAGTTATTACTAGTATTTTTCTTTCAATGACCCCAATTAGCAAGGCCTTAGGCCCATAACGAAAAAAAGCTGTTACCATCTTCATCCTATAATACTCAGGTTGCCCATTATGGTCAGACGGATAAAATTCATGCCAAAGTGCGCTTGGCTCCCAGTGCTACTCAGCGCGGCGATCATTCAGCTTCAAGCATGC
The DNA here is from genome assembly GCF_047729875.1 of Halioglobus sp. Uisw_031. Lineage (NCBI taxonomy): Bacteria > Pseudomonadati > Pseudomonadota > Gammaproteobacteria > Cellvibrionales > Halieaceae > Halioglobus > Halioglobus sp. Uisw_031. Next base: position 3,374,944 of record NZ_CP159826.1, read on the forward strand.
ACAACGGACAAGGAGGCGGCGGCACCGAAAGGTATTCCCGTTACTGTCCTTAAGATTGTGCCAAAAGATACCCCCGTTACCCTAGAGTTCATAGCACAGACGCAAAGCTCTCAGGGCGTCAATATTCAGGCCCGAGTGTCGGGGTTCCTTGAGAAGCGCGTTTACATCGAAGGCTCAGAAGTCAAGAAGGGCGATGTTCTCTTCGAAATGGACAAAAAGCCGTTCCAAGCGCAAGTGGATGCGGCTAAAGCCGCGTTACAGCGGTATGAGGCATCCGTCGGGGTAGCTCGGGCAAATCTCGCGCGTACAAAGCCACTGGTTGAACAAAATGCGCTATCACAGCGCGACCTTGATGATGCTCAGGGCCAGTTTGAAGAAGCCTCGGCGGCTGTTGCAGAATCAAAGGCGCAGCTATACAGCGCTCAACTCAATCTTTCGTACACAACTATTACTTCACCTGTGGATGGCGTGAGCAGTTTGTCGGCGATGGCTGATGGTTCCTATCTCGATGCAGCAAACTCCCAGCTGACGACGGTCTCAGTGCTTTCACCCATGTGGATTAATTTTAGCCTGTCTGAAAATATACTGGCGCGCATCGTTGGGGAGGAGAAGAAGGGGGTACTAAAGGCACCTAAAGACAACCAATACTCTGTGCATATCGTGTTAGTAGATGGGACTACCTTCCCACAACGCGGCCGTATCGACTTTACAGATCCGTCCTACAACGTAGACACCGGGACATTCCTGATACGAGCCTCCGTTGATAACCCTGCTGGTGTTCTTCGACCTAACCAATATGTGCGTACTCAGCTTATCGGCGCAGTTAGACCCGACGCAATCCTCATCCCGCAGAGTGCTGTGCAGCAAAGCGCAAACGGCCACTTCGTCTGGCTCGTCGATAAGTCAAACAAAAGCAAGTTAAGATCTGTAACAGTAGGCGAATGGAACGGGGCCGACTGGTTTATCAATGAGGGGCTTGCCAGCGGTGACCGAGTCGTCGTCGATGGTGCGATCCGTCTGACTCCGGATGCGCTTGTCTCTATTACGGCGGCCGACGCGCCGCAAGATAAAGCTTCTCCCTCCGCAACATCAACTAAGTAGGTAGGGAGTCACCCAATATGTTTTCGCGATTCTTTATAGAACGCCCAATTTTTGCCGGTGTCGTGGCGATTGTCCTCTGTTTAGCCGGTTTAGTCTCCATGGCTGTTCTACCGGTGCAGCAATACCCGACAATCACCCCAGTCCAGATCAACGTTTCTGCCTCCTACCCCGGCGCCGACTCTCAGACGCTGGCGGATTCTGTCGCAGCTCCGATAGAAGCGCAGATCAATGGCGTCGACAATATGCTTTACATGACATCGACAAGCTCGGCCTCAGGCCGGCTTTCGTTGTCGATTTATTTCGAACTTGACACGGACCCCGACATCGCCCAGGTGCAGGTGCAGAACCGCGTCGCCCTCGCTGAGCCGCAGCTGCCGACCGCAGTGAGGCAGCAGGGTGTCTCTGTACAGAAGAAGTCGTCTTCTATCATGATGTTGATTGGTGTGTATTCGGACGATGAGCGTTATTCAAGTGATTACATCGCGAACTATGCAAACGTCTATATCCTCGATTCGCTCAAGAGGGTTCCAGGCGCCGGACAAGCACAAATTATGGGGGTACCAGATCAGGCAATGCGAATATGGATGGACCCCGACCGCATGGCCTCTCTGAAAATTACCACCACCGACATCAAGACCGCAGTCGGCAACCAAAACGCGCTATTTGGGGCAGGGCAAATCGGACAGCGACCAACGGATGGCCCGGTGCAACTTACGCTGCCGGTCGTGACGCAGTCTCCGTTCACAGACCCGAAGCAATATGAGGATATTATCCTGCGCGCAGACCCCGACACGAATGCCATCGTCCGGCTAGGCGACGTCGCTCGCGCCGAGATTGGACTGCAGCAGTATATTGTTGACTCAAAAATGAACGGCAAGGAGGCCACTTTTATTGCTGTCTACCTGCAGCCGGGGGCAAATGGACTCAAGGTATCCAAGGGCGTGAGGGAGACATTAGAAAAGCTGCAGCCAAGCTTTCCTGCAGGCTTGCAGTACGATATATCGCTCGACACGAATGACTTCGTCAAATTGTCTATTGAAGAGGTTATCTACACGTTGCTTGAAGCCATACTGCTTGTCGTATTTGTGGTGTTCATGTTTCTGCAGAGCTTCCGTACGACCATCATCTGTATGATTGCGATCGTCGTAGCGCTGATCAGTACCTTCACGGGAATGTTAGCCCTTGGTTTTTCGATCAATCTAATTACACTTTTTGGATTAGTCCTCGCCATTGGAATGGTGGTGGATGACGCGATAGTAGTGGTTGAAAACGTCGAACGGAATATGCATGAGCACGATCTCCAACCGAAGGAGGCCACGATAAAGTCGATGCAGGAGATATCAACGTCTCTGGTTGCAATCGTATTGGTGATGGCCTCGGTGTTTATTCCTGCTGCATTCCTCCCAGGGACGACCGGTCAGCTCTACAAACAGTTTGCTATCGTAATCGTAGTATCGGTAACAATTTCGGGCTTTCTGGCCCTTACTCTCACCCCTTCACTGGCCGCGCTGATTTTAAAGAAGAACCCACGGCCGAAACGCGGATTCTTTGCCTGGTTTAATCGCAAGGTAGACTCTACGACGGTTGGTTTTGGCCACGCTGTGGAATTTGTGATTAAGCGCTCGGGGATTGCACTGTGCCTGCTAGTGTTTTTCCTGTGGTCGATCTATCATTTATTCTCAATCATACCGACCGGGTTTGTCCCAAATGAGGATCAGGGATACGTAATGGCGGCGATTGTAATGCCCGAGGCATCCAGCATGGGTCGAACGCAGGCCGTCGCTGAGAAAGTGGATGCCGCATTCGAAAAAATTCCAGGCGTCGAAACACGCTCAATGATTACAGGCTACAGTCTACTAGACAGTGGCTTCAAGACTAACGCCGGAGCGTTCTTTGTAACACTGACAGACTTCAAGGAACGTTATTCATCAGCAGCAATGGCCAAAAAGGAAAATGCGCGCGCTGTACTAACGACGCTGCATGCAGAAACTGAAGACATACAAGAGGCAGTCATTATTCCGGTCGCACCGCCGGCCATTCCCGGCATAGGTTCCACGGGAGGAGTGGAGTTCTGGATTCAGGATATCGGTACCGGTGATTCGGCCCAGCTTGACAAAGTCACAAAAGACTATGTTGAGCGCGCAAGCAAGCTCCCTGAATTCACTAGGGTAACGTCTACGTTCGATGCGAACACGCAGCAATTGCGCGTTAACGTTGATCGCGACAAGGCCGCATTGCTAAACGTAGCAATAGCAGATGTGTATGAAACAATTCAGGCGCAGTTTGGATCGATAACCGCCAGCCAGTTCACGCAATTCAGTCGGGTCTGGTGGGTCGTCCTACAATCTGACGCTCAATATCGGCAAGAGCCTGATGACCTGCTGCATTTGTATGCCCGCTCGAAGAGCGGCGACATGGTCCCCCTGTCTGCACTAGTCAGTCTTGATTGGGTAACCGGCCCTGATATGTTGCCGCACTTCAATGGCTTCCCTGCGAGTAAGGTGACCGCAACTGCGGCGACGGGTTATAGCTCAGGGCAAGTGATTACAGCAATGGAGGCACTGGCCGATGAGGTGCTGCCCGATGGCTACACGTATGCCTGGTCAGGCTTGGCCTTTGAAGAGAAACAGTCGGGTAGCACCTCAATACTCGCCTTTGGATTCGGACTCATTATTGTGTTTCTAGTCCTCGCAGCACAGTATGAATCATGGACGTTACCCGGCGCAGTAATGTCCGCTGTGCCGTTTGGTGTTCTCGGTGCACTGCTGATGATTATGATGCGTGGCCTAGAGAATGATGTCTATTTCCAAATCGGTCTACTGGTACTTATTGGTCTGGGCGCCAAGAACGCGGTGTTGCGTGTCTCCGCTGCCGTCGATTTCCGCAAGCAAGGCAAATCGATTATGGAAGCGACCATACTGGCTGGAGAACAGCGTCTGCGCCCTATTATTATGACATCGCTCGCCTTTGCGGCGGGCTGTCTGCCAATGGCCTTAGCGATGGGAGCTGGCGCCAATGCGCGTCATTCTATCGGTACCGGTATTATCGGCGGCATGATAGGCGAAACGACGCTTGCAATGCTCTACGTACCGCTGCTTTTTTACCTCTTTGACCGTTTTGGCGAGGGCAAAAATAAGGACTCAGATGCTCCAGATGAGAGCGAGACCTCAGAAGAAATTGTCGATCCGCAAGCATCACGAGACGGGGAATGATATGAATAGCCCTCTATCATTGTTGACTCGTTCTCTTGCCGCTGCGGTGAAAAAAACCTGCCTGTACTCCTGCATGTTGGCAGTGCCGGCCGCACTGATGGTGACGTCCGGTTGCACGCTGGCTCCAGACTACGAAAGACCCGACGTGGAAATACCGACGGAATTTCGTTATGAACCCAGGGTGGTCAGTGAGACGGCAAATACTACATGGTGGACACAATTTGGCGACCCTGTGCTCGACGAACTGATCGCCACTGCTCTGGTTAACAACTACGATGTGAAGATCGCTGCAGCGAATGTTGAACAGGCGCTAGGCATCGTTACCCAGACACGTTCAGACCTATATCCGCAGATCGGTTATGGTGCAAGCGGCGAAAAGCGGCGCCTGGGCCGGGGAGACACAGAACTGTCTGGGGCCCTTCCCGATAATCTCAAAATTCCTAATAAACTGGAGACCTACCAGGCGTTCCTCTCCGCCAGTTGGGAACTGGATTTGTGGGGACGCATAAGAAGTCTGTCTGACGCCGCTCAGGCCAATATGCTGGCCACTGAGGAAGTTCGTCGTGGTGTCATTCTAACGTTGGTTTCCACGGTGGCAACGAGTTACATCAACCTACGTGGCCTCGATGAGCAACTGGCGGTAAGTCGGGCCACACTGGCGACTTATGCAGAGTCCGTGAGACTCTATAAGCTTCAGTTTAAGTATGGGCAGACGTCGCTAATGACCGTCGCACAGTCAGAATCTCAGTATGAGACCGCTGCAACACAAATTCCACAGATCGAGTCTCAGATCGTCCAACAAGAAAATGCGTTGTCGGTATTGCTTGGGGACAACCCGGGCGCCATTCCGCGCGGAAAATCGATCTCGGAATTAGTCAGCCCGACTGTCCCCGCTGGCCTGCCCTCATTATTGCTCGAAAGACGGCCCGACCTGCTGCAGGCAGAGCAGGGATTGATCGGCGCCAATGCGCAAATAGGCGCAGCCAAAGCGCTCTATTTTCCAACGATCTCTCTTACCGGTGCCTTTGGCGATTCGAGCTCCAATCTGTCTGATTTATTTAAGGGATCGAGCCGCACATGGAACTATGCCGGCCAGATCGTCGGACCGATCTTCTCCTTCGGTGCGGTGAGCGGTCAGGTCGCGCAATCGGAAGCCGCACAACGGGCAGCCCTGGCAAGTTATGAACTTGCAGTACAAAGCGCATTTGCGGATGTTGATAATGCGCTGGTAGCGTATCTAAAAACAGGCGAACAGCTGGAAGCACAGCAACGCCTCGTATCTGCATTAACCGAGTACGAGCGGCTCGCTAAATTACAGTACGATGCGGGATATGTCCCCTACTCCACTGTGCTGCAAGCGCAGCAAAACCTATTCCCTGCCGAGCTGGCACTTGCGGCACTTCGTGCGGCTCTATTAGAAGCATCTGCCAATATCTATAAGGCAATGGGCGGCGGCTGGATCGACGAAGCGGACAAGCTGAGCGCAAGTGCGCCGACTGTCACTGCCGAGCCGCCTACCGTACCCCCTTTGTTCTAACCCCGCCGCCCCTACAACATTCATCACGCTAATATGGGTGCAGTCCTCTCAAAAATGTGACAGGGTGTGAATAGATTCAACAGTGTCGGGCCAGTCGGAAATCGTAGCCAAATTGCTGCTTATATCATCCGGCAACGCTACCCGTAACAATAAATTCTGCGCCTGAACTTCGTCCTCCCAAAAAGCCACCGTATCACCATCAAAAAATGTCGTGCCGAAAGCCAACTTCCCTGCCGCCAGCTGCCGTGCCTTAGAGGCCAATGTAGTCGCCGCCGAATTATGCCCAACGTTAGTTACGTAAATCGACAGGTAGCCATTATGTTCATCCACGAGCTCCAAAACTCTGCTCTGCATCGGGAAGTCTATCGTGGATGTTGTCATTAACTCCCAAAAACCACCCTCGCCGTTTGCCGTCTGTAAGCTTTTTCTGTCTCTATGGCCGTGCCCGGTGAGATGGAGAATCACGTTGTCCGAGCTCACCAATAAGTCCTTTACCATTTCACCAGAGACTTTACGTTTATCGTGAAAGTCTTGCAGGCGGTGGTGCGAGACCACAATAACCAATTCATGCTGATCAGCAGCACTCACCAATTCCTCATGCAACCATGTAAATTGGTGCTCATCCATAGAACCCAAAGGGGTATTCTTTGCAGCATCCGTCGAGTCCAAGACAATCATCCTAATAGGTTTATCTGCAACGGGATAAACACTGTAATAGCTTTTTTGGGCTGCGATATCCTCTGGACTGTAACCATGGCCCACCGGCGCACCTCCGGCTTCGTAAAGCGTTTGTAGCAACTCTGTCTCATTGAGTGGTATTCGGGCGGGGTCTGGCGGTGTCGTAACACTGGCATCTAGAACGACCTGATGATCTGCCGTATCACCCGCGACATAGCCGGCCCACACTTTGCTAAGCGGGCTGCCAGTGAACAACCGATCGCCCTGTGCTGCATCTCGCAGCGCGCCGTCGATTAAACCGAAGCCGCCAACGTGCAAGACGTCGTGATTGCCCAGCGCGACGTACCAAGGCGAATCAATACCGATTGCAAGGAACGGATCATTGTAGTCATTCCCAGGGCCAGGGACCGGGTCATCATCAGCGCCAGAATCGGGGTCAATAACACCGCCATTCAGCGCCGTGATCATCCAGTCGAGCTCATTCTTTTGACTAGTGTCCGTCAGGTCGCCCGCGATAATCGCGAAATCAAACGGCCTGCTGCTCCTGTCGCTGATACGCCGTGCGGTGCGAATATTAGCTTCAAAAACTTGGGGCGTCAGTTGCCCGCCAGGCCGATACACATTGGCATAGCCGTCCATTCTTATGGGTGACTCTTCATCAATGATCTGCGGGTCTGCCAAAACGAGAATGTAGGCGAGACTGGATCGCTGAGCGCCCTGCACCAAAAACTCGGGTGCCAATTCTAGATGCTCTATCCATGGCAGACCCTGTTCCAATCGAGTGCCAAGTCCGTTCTGCGCATACTGACGGTGTTGGTAGACGGTAAAGGTGCCATCATCCATCATCGCCCGAACCTCAGGCGAAGGCTCATTGGGCACCCATACCTGTTGTAGCGACGTATAAGGCTTTTCAGTGAGCCCATATTCAGACGCGGATGAAGACAAAGAGTCAGAATCAGACGAGCTGCAACCGAACTGCAAGCTCACTGATGCTAATACTATATAGAACAATCGGCCCATATTAATCGCCTCGCAACTTACAATACCCTCGTCAATCATGCCATATCAGAGCACTAATAGACTCTCTTATACCGCATGTTTGCGAATCATTTCCTCACCTTTATCGATCTTTGGCCTGATTGTCCAAATTAGTAATATCAAAAGCAGGCACATATAACTGCGGGGCTTTTCCTCCATCGACGGGCAATACTACGCCGGTAATAAAAGAGGCGTCGTCGGAGGCGAGGAAACAGATAGCGTGGGCCACCTCTTCAGCTGTAGCGGCTCGCAGCATCGGGATTGCGTCAGTAATTATTGTCTTCACCGCGTCATTTTTCATGGTGGCCGCATTGAGCCCCGGCGTCTCAACGGCGCCGGGAGCAACCACATTAATACGCACGTTGTGAGGTGCCGCTTCCATAGCCGCACATAGGCTAAATTGATTAAGTGCCGCCTTGGCTGCACCATAAGCACCCGAAGCGATCCCTGCCCGAAGACTACTCACCGAGGAGATATTAACGATCGAGCCACTGCCCTGAGGAATCATAATCCTCAATGCCGCCTGCACACCAATAAAGACACTATCAACGCCAATACCGAAATTCGATCGCCACTGATCCAAAGTCTGATCGACGACCATGCCCCCTATAACGGATGGCGCGTTGTTGACCAGTACATCCAGCCGACCATACTGTTGTGCCGTCTCATTAATGAGTCTGGCGAAAGCCTCTGTATCGCCAACATCCAATTCATGTCCAGTGAAGCTGCCACTTAGATTTTTCGATGCTTCTTCCAGCTCATCCAATTTGGGCTTACGGCGGGCGCAAGTTACGACATGAGCACCCTCTTCTACCAGCTGCAGTACTGTGCTCCTGCCGATCCCCATACTGCCGCCTGTAACAATAGCGACCTTTCCTTTAAAGCGTGATCTAGTCATATTGGTTGTCCTATAGCCTTTATTTTTTCCCTGAAAGTGCCAGCGTGGCGCTTCCCGATATATGCATGCCTAGACTATTCTCTCCTATGAATGTAACTGTCACCAAATCGGCCGAAGGTTCTAGCGTCAGAGCAACGACCTCCCCCGTCATCACCATGACATCCCCGGGAAAGTTAGGCGCCCTCAAATCAAATTGAAGTTTTTCCAAGCGACTATTCGCACCAGCCCAGTCACCCAGATAGCGAGCAGCCAGTCCGCTGGTCGTCAGAATATTCATGAAAATGTCTGGCATTCCCGCAGCCTGTGCTATGCCCGCATTGTGATGCACAGGAGTAAAATCTTGTGTTGCTAGTGCTCCACCTACGATGAGCCTGTGGGTAATGGGGATAACAACCTTTGGTAGTCGATCGCCCACGTGAAGGGCGGATATTTCTATATCTGTAGAGTCAGTCTGCTCACTAGACAGCCCTTTGATCAAGGGTGCCCCTGCCTCCATCTGCTTACTGTGGTGGTGTGTGTTCTCTTCAGCCTTTCCCTCAGCTGCCTGATACTGAAAGTAAGTAATTAGAGCATCTGCGAACGGTTTTTCATCAACCGTTAAGTACTCGAGTTGTTCGGTAACAAAAAATCCTTCGCCAAGTGACGTCGATTTTTTATCGCTGATCTTCACAATAGTCGTGTAATGCTTCACACGCTCACTAATGTGCAGGTCTCGATGAAAATTAATATCGTAGCTGACAGCAACGTTAGACGAATAGCCCATTGTGCTCATTTCATCAAAAACATGATACGGGGAAGCATCGGTTGAATTCGGCGCATAGCGGTCGCTGATATCGCGCATCGTCCACATCTGCATCATTGCGGGAGGCGCGACCTGATCATTTCCGGGTGAGTAGCGGGGGCTGTTATCGCCCATCGCTGAGCACCATTGCCAGATCTGCGTCGCGCTAACAGGGTTATGGCTCAAATAAGGGCCTTTACGCTGCCCTTTGAGACTTTCCAACCGCTGCTCTAACGATAAATTTTTATTTAACATACTGACACGGCAATTTCATTAGTAGATACCCATTGTACACCGAGCGAGCAGTGTTCTAAATCCACCCAGGGCAGCCCTAGAAAAGAATACAACTTTGTGACGGCCAATACACCGCTGCGGCATTCGGGGCTTTAACGCGCGCAGGGATCGACGGAGCAAGCCCTGCTGCGCTTGGCGTTTTTTTCTCTCGATTAGGTTAGAGTTACTAGTCTAATATGCACAGATAGAGACTTTTCTATAGACTGGAATCAAAACGTATTTGACCTACTCACACGCAATGAGACTGGTCTGCATCCCCTTCAAGGAGAAAAAAATGGACGAAAGCAAGTTAGCATTTGATCAATCAGTTGCTGCACTCACAGAAGCAGGCTGCGATTTTGAGCTCATTCACCAATCAATCGACAATGTAGAATACACCGTCTATAAAAATGCACCACAAACGCTGCAAGAGGTCTATTTCGCAGCTACTGCTCACGGTGACAGTGAATTTCTAATCTATCAGGGTGAGCGCTGGACGTTTAACACTTTTTTTCAGCAGGCATGGTCACTGGCGGATGCCTTAAACACCAAACACCATATAGCGCCCGGTGACCGCGTGGGTATTGCGATGCGAAACTACCCCGAATGGCTCAGTGCATTCGTTGCTATTACATCGATTGGCGCACTGGCTGTGCCAATCAACAGTTGGGGTACAGCCCGCGATCTCTTGTTCGCAGCACGCAATAGCGAATGTAAAACGGTGTTTTGTGATCAACAGCGTCACACGCTCATGGCGGCAGGGCTCGCGGAGTCGAGTATTAATGCAGTGATCGCCCGCTCCAGTGCCGCTTCACCTATTGAGCTTGGCCAAACACTGGAAGACTTTATCGAAGATAGCAAAGACGCTTCGCGGCCAAATGTCACTATCGAGAGCGAAGACAGCGCACTCATTATGTATACATCGGGCACCACAGGACAGCCGAAGGGCGCAGTCTCCACCCATCGCGCGCTTTGCCAGGCCATTATGAACTTCGAGTGCACAGGAACTGCCTGCGCAATGGCCAACCCCGACCTGATTGGCGCAATGTTTTCCAAAGGATTTGCACCATCTCAAATGCTAGCGGTACCCTTATTTCACGTCAGTGGACTACATGCCATATTTTTTACGGCGCTCCGTGCCGGGCGAAAGATTGTCATGATGTACAAATGGGACACTAATTCCGCTCTGCAACTTATCGAGCAGGAGCGAATCACCATACTCAGTGCCGCGCCATCAATGTTGTTACAGCTGTTCGAGTCACCCGAGTTTGACCAGCATGACACCAGCAGCCTTTCCAGCCTCGGCGGAGGCGGTTCGGCAACGCCGGCCAAGGTGGCCGTACTGATGCACGAAAAAGTGGAGAATATGTATGGGGGAACGGGCTGGGGCATGACAGAAACCAATTCTATTGGCACGGCTTTCACCGGTCAGGCATTCATCGATAACCCAGGCAGCGTAGGCTTTTGCCATGCCACCGTTGAAGTCAAAATTTGTGACCCAAACGGCCACGAAGTCACTGCAGGCAAACCAGGCCGAATCTGGATCAAGACTCCGACCGTAATCAGTGAGTACTGGAGGAGACCCGATGCTAATGAGAAAAGCTTCTGTGAGGGCTGGTTCGACAGCGAGGATATCGGGTACTTTGACAGCAAAGGCTACCTGTACTTGTCCGATCGGGCCAAAGACTTAGTGATTCGCGGTGGAGAGAATATTTACCCGGCTGAAATTGAAGCCGTGCTGTGTGAGCATCCTGCCGTCCAAGAGGTGGCGGCTTTTGGCATCGCAGATGAGAAATTGGGTGAGCAAGTTGTTGTAGTCGTTGTGCTGAAATCTGGCGCATCACTAGCCGAAGACGCTCTGAAGAATTTTGCTTCGAAAAATTTGGCCGCATTTAAAATACCGTCTCGCCTGATAGTTGTGGAGGAAGCATTGCCTCGAAATCCTGCCGGTAAAGTACTGAAACATCTTTTAAAAGAAACTCACTACAAGAATTTATAACGGCTCTTTTCCTTACGCTGGCGCAGCGTGTCCAAGTTTTATCAACGACAGAACGTTGCGCACTTATCGAGTGTAGTCGCCGGGGTAAAACTCCTATTTCTTTCAGCGATATTGTAGTTGTGAAGACCACACAAGGCCGACATTTTTTATATATTTGGCTCGAAGCGTTCTGTAATTTTTCCTTCCCCGCTGCTCTGGGGCTATCTGATCGGATAGGTGCAAGCAACTGATCGTTTGAGTCCTACCCTAGCCTAGCCCGAGACGTACCACGAGACCATCCGCAATGATACGATGACGTAACTGGGAGATGAAAAACATGAGCGGCGTAGAGAATGGCAGAGAGCATATTCGACATGAAGTATGGGTTTGCGGTGGATCCAACACCATTTTTAATGGGGTTAGCGCCTGGCTGTTGATGAAAGGTGGGGGCAGCTTGCAATGGAGTGGAGACCACTCCTTTGCGGGCGACGTGGTGGCGACCGCGTTCCTTTTGCCACTGATCGTAGCGTTTATCGTCATTCCGCTGCAGCGCAGTAAGCTCAACAAGGGAACGCTGCAACCGATCAACCTCGGCCCATCGTCCCTTATGCAGTCTCTGGCCGATCGCTTCCCCGCCAGCACGGCAAAAAGCGCATTGCTATTTAGCCTGATCGGCATCTTGATCATCGCCCCATTAACCCTTGCTGGACTCTACCTATTTGGCGTCCAAACCATTACCCCAGAATACTATGCGATCTTCAAAGGCCTTTGGGCCGGGTTGATAGCAGCTGTCCTAGTAGTGCCCATGGTGTTGATTGCACTGCGTGAAAACGCATCCACACATACAGTAGCAGTGCACCGGAGCTAGTCATGTCAGCATTGAGTAACAAAATCGGCTTGGTCACAGGCTCCGGCCAAGGCATTGGACGCGCCATTGCGCTTTCCTTCGCTCGCGAAGGCGCCAAGGTTGTGGTGGCCGACTTCAATGAGGAGATGGGACAGCAGACAGTGGAATTGATTACAGATGCGGGAGGGACAGCAAGCTTCATCTATGGCGACATCAGCAAAGAAGATACCGTCAAGGCCACAGTAGACTTTGTACTCACCACCTATGGCCGTCTCGACATCGCTTGTAACAGCGCGGCAGTGAGTCGTGGTAGCGGCCCAATACACGAGTACGAGCGCAGCATCTTCGATCAAACCCTTGAGATGTGCCTCACTAACACCTGGCTCTGCATGAAGTACGAGATTGCCGCAATGCTGGAAAATGCTGGCGGCGCAATCGTCAATATCTCCTCCAACGCTTCATTGCGAGGTCAAGCGTTTAATACGGCCTATGCCGCCGCGAAAGGTGGAGTCAACATCCTCACGAAGAGCGCCGCTGCGGAGTACGGTGCCAAGGGTATTCGTATTAATGCCGTGTCTCCTGGCGTCATTCTCACGCCAGGCCTAGAACAATACTTTGAGGAGCAGCCCGATAAGGAGGACGGGCTCAGAAAGAAATCCGTAATGAATCGCTTAGGAGCACCTGAGGAAATTGCAGACGCGGTAAGCTTCTTGTCCAGTGACCGAGCTTCGTTTATTACCGGGCAAATTTTGTCGGTGGATGGAGGTGGCTCTGTCCGCTAAGTCGCTTTGTGTATTAATCGTCTAGCGCACACGGATTTTCGGTTCAGTTACATCTCCACGCATGGTGCGCAAGAACTCTTCCAGTGGCGCAGGGGCTGCAACCTCCGGCGCTTTGGCATCCGGGGGGTTGGCCCAGAAATCCTGCCAGGAAGGCCACAGATCGTGATACGCTCCGGCGTATGGCTCTCGGTCGGGCCAGCGCATTTTGTTGTCGCCCAAGGGCGGCTTATTCAGGTCGGTAGCGTACCAGTAACACGGTAATCGACGGCGAAAACACCAGCGACCATCAATGCGATCGTAATTGTCCCAGTATAACATTTGCATGATCACCCATTCTTTCCCCGTCTCATGCTCGTTCTTGGAATACACAACACCATGCGCGTGGTCGGGGTCATCAAACTCAATCACATGATTGCCAATATGATGCGATGTGCCGGTGAATTGATTGCGCAGGGTATCGTCAAGCCACTGTTTGAGATGAGCGCGCCCGGTCAGTTCGCGACTGACCCGAATATCCTCAGCGAACAGGTTAACGTGTGCGTCCAAATCGCGCATATCCAACGACAAGGAGTACTTAGCCACGAGTTGCCGGATTTCGTCCAGTGATTCCAACCGATCTATCCTTGCCAACAGATCCTGATCCATAATCTACCTCCTGATCCTAAACGCAACTCGCAGTGCATGTCCTAAACGCCATGGCGCATGCTATGTGAGGATAGCTCTAATTCCTAATAATAGACTCTATTTTACGTTTTTTGGTCCTCATGATCACTTTCAACCCGCTCAACCGCTGCGACGACAGCAATCATAATTGCGGGGTTCAGCCTCTTTCAAGATAGAGGGCACAGCTTGCGACATACCGAGCGCTTGCGACATATAAGTAGGGTATTTCTTCTATAGGTCTCAATGTTCTATGTCACTACGAGACAGGTGGTTATTGCAGCTACACGAGCAAAAACCCGTTAACTGGAATTAGCCGGAAATCAGTGTATAATTACCGCGCCGAAATCTACCTAACAAAACGGCAGACCTTATGCGGCTATCAGCTAAACGGGCGTAAGCCCTCCAAGTAAAATGTCACCTTCTTCTCACCAAAGGCGCATAAGGCGTCAGTAGTGATGGGAGGCGGCCAAAATGCTCCGCTTGCAATTACCCGCAGCGCGCTTTATTCAGGTACCGCTTTAATGCTCCACATCGGCCAGTTGAATCACCTTAAAGTACTGGAGGTTGGCGCCTATGCTGCCATCCTTGATGGCGATCAATCAGGGCGTCTTCCACTTTCGCTGCAACAGTGTCCTCAAGGCCTCGCCCCTGACGATGACTTGGAGGTTTTTATCTATCTCGATGCCGAAGGTGACCCGATACCGACAACCCTATGCCCCGCCGCCCACTTAGGCCAGGTGGCCTGGCTCGAGGTTGTAGAAGCGAACGATCTGGGGGCATTTGCAAGCTGGGGCCTGCCCAAAGACCTGTTCATACCCTTTGCTGAACAGCAGTATTCACTACGCAAGGGAACTCATACGCTGGTCAGAGTCTATCAGGATAATCAGGGACGGCTCGCAGGCTCAACGCGAATCGACTACTGGATCTCGGACGACTCGCAAGGACTAAACCAAGGAGACAAAGTCAGCCTGATCATTGGCGACAAAACGGAGCTGGGATTTAAGGCGATTATCAATCATGCATGTTGGGGACTTCTGTATGGTAATGAACTATACCGAAAGATTCGCAAAGGCCTCATCATCGACGGCTACATCAAGCAAGTACGTGAAGATGGAAAAGTCGATCTGACATTGGATCAGCCAGGCTTCAGCACCGACAAGATAGACATCGTCTCCAGCGCGATCCTCGCATCATTGAAAGACAATGACGGCTTTATCGGTCTAACAGATAAAAGCCCTCCCCCCGAAATTTACACCGCTTTCAGGGTCAGTAAAAAGGTGTTTAAGCAGGCGATTGGCGCCCTCTACAAGCAACGTCGGATAACACTGGAAAGCTCAGGTATCCGGTTGATTTCACCAAGCACAAATCAGGAATAAAATATCCATGCTATTTAAAGATCTCGGCCTTTCGGCTGAACTTCTGCAGGCCGTAGAAAAACAGGGCTACGACGAAGCTACCCCGATTCAAGCGCAGGCCATACCTCTGGTACTGGAAGGTAAAGATGTACTGGCCGGCGCACAGACCGGCACCGGCAAAACTGCAGGCTTTACGCTACCCGTGCTGCAACTGCTGCAGCGATCTCACCGTGCTAGCCAGAAACCCCATCCCAGGGTGTTAGTCCTCACGCCGACCCGAGAACTCGCCGCCCAAGTGCAGGAGAGTGTCCGAGACTACGGACGATATCTGCCCTTTCGCTCCGCGGTAATTTTTGGGGGAGTGAGCATAAACCCGCAAAAACAAAAACTCATCAAGGGGGTGGATATCGTTGTCGCCACACCCGGCCGTCTATTGGATCACGTAGGGCAGCGAAGTATCGACCTGTCCAAAATAGAAATACTGATTCTGGACGAAGCCGACCGCATGCTCGATATGGGCTTCATTCGAGACATCCGGAAACTACTGAATATCATTCCCAAACAGCGTCAGACCTTATTATTCTCTGCAACATTTTCTAAGGAAATCCGGAATCTGGCCTCCGAATTTTTAAAGCAACCCGCGCAGATACAAGTCACGCCCGAAAACACCGCTGTTGAGCTGGTAAGTCAAATTGTGTACCCAGTCGACAAGAAACGGAAACGCGAGTTACTCTCGCATAAAATAGGTGAAGAAGAGTGGCAACAAGTTCTGGTTTTTACTAGAACCAAGCACAGCGCAAATAAACTGACGGAACAGCTTGGTGACGATGGCATTACGTCCGCGGCAATCCACGGCAACAAATCGCAGGGAGCCCGAACCAAAGCGCTTGCAGACTTTAAGGCAGGTAACATCAGAGTGTTGGTTGCAACCGACATTGCAGCACGTGGCATTGACATAGAAAAACTACCTCACGTGGTGAACTTTGAACTCCCCAATGTACCCGAAGATTATGTTCATCGCATCGGGCGAACCGCGCGCGCAGGCCAAAAGGGTCACGCCATATCCCTCGTGTGCGTTGACGAATTAAAGCTACTTCGTGACATCGAAAAAGTTCTGGGTTTAGAAATCGAGAAGATCAACCTGCCAGGTTACGATGTGGACCCGCTTATCAAGGCCGAGGCAATTCGCAACGGTGGCGGTCGCAGCGGTGGCGGGCGCAACGGCGGTGGTCGTAGTGGTGACGGTCGCAATAATCCGGGTAATCGCGGCAACCATGGGGGCAAGGCCAGAGGAAATAGCCGTGCTGCTAGCGGACGACGATAATAGGAATGGGCACTTAACGGTAGAAAAGACTGCAATAGCGGCAATCATGTCATAAACTTCAACTGTGTTTGCCCACTTGGAAGCACAGGGGTCAAATTTTTTTTGATTTCAAAGAACAATACGTTAACCTGAACTCAAGTAGTTGGTCAGGCAGACATTGGAGCATTTTATGGACAGGCTAGAGAAGCTTAGAAACGACGTATACAGCTTTGCAGAGCTAGACACCTTGGAAAAAAATGCAAAAAAATTGGACGATCTAGAGACTCTTGATTTAATCGCGACAAGCCGGCTATCAAAGACTGCAAAAGGTGAACAGCCGCAAAAAGCAAAAGGTAGTGATGGCGATGAAACTCCGCCGAGCCGACGCGCCCGCCGCGGGAAAATCTAACCGAATCATAGTTGCTGGACATCTCATTGCTCCCGCTCTAGATTAGCAGTGCGCCGGGGAGTGCACGCCCGGGCTAGGTGAAGCAGGATGGCACGTCTGCCGGCTTCTCTCCCGGACACCCTACTCATTAGTTTTTCATAGCCTCTATACAGCCTAGCACCTCGGTCTGATATGCCTTCCCCCTCTCATTCACCAAATCCAATACGTTCAGTGAGGTAGGCACATAGCCAAAGCCGATCTTGTATTGTGGATGCCATTGAAATAGAGACCCGCCAAGCCCCATCCAGCCATAAAATCCTTCCCTTCCCGTATTGAGCGCTTTCTCAACCCTCGTACTGTTTTGGGATACCGCAGAGAATAGAGCGACACCGCCCTGCGTGAACCGGGTGATAGCGAAGCCCATATCTGCCTCACGCGGATTGTCATGCATTGCCTTACAACCTTGCTCATCAAGATATTGCCTCCCGTCCCACGTCCCGCCTGCTGCCATCATCGCGGCTATTTTCGCCAAGCCTCGAGCGGAACAGTTTGCATTTGCCGATGGCGTTTCACCGGTTGCGACTGCGGGGTCATTGAAAAAGGCGATAGCTCTCATACCCTTAAATGGCGGAGGTGCGCCGCGAACGGATGATCTTCGTATCGCGGGAATCAGCCTTATCAATTTGCCAAGGATTTGAAACACATTAAATTCCATTCGTCTTTTCAGGAACTTGGGTTTCAAACTCTCCAAGAATTGAAAACGGACGCCAAGCAGTGCGACCTTTTTTACTCGACCCAGATCTTCCTGCCCCAAACCAATAAATACGTCTGCGCCCAGCGGAGCGCTGATGTCTTCACGCAGGAACTCACCAATAGTGCGTCCCGTCGGGTCCACGCGGCGAAAGAGTTCATTCACAATCCAGCCTCTTGTAATGGCGTGATACTCTCTCTTTCGTTCTCCACCGCGCGGGTATGTCTGGCCGTGCGCTTCAATAATATGGCCCACCTTATTTTTCTTTATATTTTCGGTAAGTAGATCTTCCGGTTCTATAGACACCTTAAACACTGCTAGCCCAGCTTCATGCCGCATGAGTTCAGCCACTGTCAGCTCTTCTTTGCCGTTCGCACCGAACTCTGGCCAATAGTCAGTGATCCTGGCATCGTAACTAATCAGTCCCCGCCCTACGAGAGAGGCCATCGCAATGGCTTCAAGACTTTTGCCGCTACTGAAGACATTGACCAGGGAGTCCGCAGAGAAATCAGGCTCTTCCGTTACTGATGCCCAAAGGTCTACAACTTTTTCGTCTCCATAATAGACACACAGCTGTGTGTTGCTTTCAGCCAATGTCCGCATATTGTGTTCATAGAGCCGTTTAACTGACTCAAAACCAGGCATGACTGTTCCCTTTATCTCGAATTCCTTCATAGTAATGGCCTCTTCTGCGTATGGTGACTCACTGAACCGGCCTTTACGCCTTGTGCGCAGTGACAAGCCCTGGTGACCTCAGACTAGATTTATTTAATCACTTACAGTGGTATACAGGTTGGAAGATTGCTTGTCATGCCCCGATCAACTATTTAACATAGGCTCCGCTGAGGCGTATGCTCTGCGTACAACGACAGTGATACTTACACGACCAGATCTTACCCATCTGGTCAGTGAGGTGCAGAAAGCCTGAAATATCAACCGAGAGACAGAAAATGACTGATAGCAAACCCAAGATTGATGACTTTCGACTAGAAGTCAGTACCTGGTTAGAAGAAAACTTTCCCAAGTCACTAAATGGCAAGGCGTCTGAACTAAGTCTCGGAAAAAACGTGTCCGGCAAGCTTGTAGAAGACAGCGACACCTGGCGTAAAAATTTGGCAGCCCAAGGTTGGGGCACTCCAACCTGGCCGCTTGAATACGGTGGCGCAGGATTAAGTCAGAAGCATGCCCAGATCATCAACGAAGAAATGCACAAAAGAGGGGCATTTAATCCGATTCCAATGCTAGCGGGCATGGGAGTGACAATGGTAGGACCCACTATTCTTGAATATGGCACCGAGGCGCAAAAACGCCGCCATCTACCAAGAATGGCCAGCGGCGAGATATTCTGGTGTCTGGGCTACTCTGAACCGGGAGCCGGTTCAGACCTGGCTTCACTGGCAACTAAAGCGGAAGATAAAGGCGATCACTGGCTTATCAACGGACAAAAGGTCTGGACGTCCGGTGCTGATATAGCCCAGTGGTGCGGGGCACTAGTGCGGACGGACCCTAAAGCAAAAAAACGCAGCGGAATCAGCTTTGTCATGTTTCCCATGAATCAGCCTGGCGTTAGAACAAGACCGGTTAAGCTGATTTCAGGTGACTCCCCTTTCTGTGAAATGTTCTTTGATGATGCTAAAGCGGAGAAGGACGAATTGCTCGGCGATTTGAATGACGGCTGGAGTCTGGGCAAACGGCTGCTGCAGCATGAACGCCAGAGTCAAACAGGTGAAGGTGGCCCCGCAACTGGTGGAGAATTTTTAGGCGATATCGCCAAGCGCTACGTTGGCACTAACGAAAATGGCACGCTAGAAGATACAGACCTGCGTTTGCGCCTAGCCAACCACCTGATGGACGAAAAAGCACACAAACTGACTATCCGCAGGATAATGGCGGAAGCCAAAGGAAATGTGGAAGTTACTGCAGTCGCATCAATTCTTAAAAACTCCGCCACTGACGTTGCTCAATCGCGCACTGAACTGCTGATGGAGTTAATGGGAAGCCAGGGCCTCGGTTGGGAAGGCGACGAATACAATCAAGATGAACTCGCCAGTGTACGAATGTGGTTGGGCGTAAAAGCCATGTCTATCTACGGCGGATCCTACGAAGTGCAGAAAAACATTATTTCGAAAAATATTCTGGGCTTGCCAGAAACAACTCAGAAGGGTTAGGTCAATGGCTGCACTTACCGAAGAACAAACAATGATCCAACATCAGGCCGAGTCCTGGGTTACAAAAAACGCGTCTGTGCAAGAATTTCGTGACGTTAGGGATGGCGACAGCGAGGTTGAATTTTCACCACAGATCTGGAACGAAATGGTCAGCATGGGGTGGGCCGGCATCATTATTCCGGAGGCTTATGGAGGTTCTGATCTTGGTTACCTCACATTTGGACTGATACTAGAACAAACAGGACGCCAGTTAAGTGCATCGCCCCTCTTCGCATCTGCTTTAGTCGGCGCATCGGCAATTTTAATGGGGGGTTCTGAAAGCCAGAAAAAAAACCTGCTCGCCGGCATAGCCGATGGCAGTGAAATCGTCACTCTGGCACTCGAAGAAGGCCCTCGGCACGCGCCTAAAAACATCGCCTTAACAGCAGATTCCGAGGCAGGTGTATTCACCTTAAACGGAAGCAAAACCTTCGTTTGTGAAGGCATGTCTGCAACATCGTATATTGTGGCTGCTAGAACTCATGGCAAGGCAGGTCATACAGATGGCATTACATTATTTGTCATCCCTGCAGACGCTGCTGGTATTACGCGGACGAAACTTAACACCGTCGACAGTCGGGGCTATGCCAATATCGAATTTACCCAAGTAAAAGTGACAGACGATGCCGTACTGGGGACAGTAGGAGAGGGGTATGGCTTATTGGAGTCTGTCCTCGATCGCGCACGTGCCGGTATTGCTGCTGAAATGTTAGGCACCGGCTCGCAAGCATTCGAGATGAATCTTGAGTACCTCAAAACCCGCGTACAATTTGGTCAGGTGATAGGTTCATTTCAAGCACTCGGCCACCGCGCTGCTGGTTTTTATAGTCAGAAAGAACTGGCGAGGTCTTGTGTGGAAGCGGCGCTTCAAGCTATTGATGCCAGTGCTGAAAATATCGATGAAATGAGTTCATTATCAAAATGTAAAGTCGGCGAGTTTCTGCATGGCATGTCAAATGAATTAATTCAGATTCACGGTGGAATCGGAATGACTGATGAGTTTAATGCAGGTCTGTATTTAAAAAGAGCGCGCGTACTGGAATCCAGCTATGGCAACCAAGCCTACCACCGAAACCGATACGCACAGATAAAGGGGTTTTAACGAAAACGCCTACTGCATCACGAACAGCAGCCGTGTAGGCCCGAATCTAGCGTGGTCCTATCAGCATGGCTTTGGCCACAATCGCCGGTAGCGAAGAAAATTCGCTAAAGACCCAGTCATGCTGAATCTCGCTAACCGGCGTTTGACGGTAGCCCTCGGAAAAGAGTGCTAGTGGCACTCCTGCGCGGCTCGCTGTCTCTGCGTCGACCTCACTGTCGCCAACATAAAGGGTAGGGCCACCACCCAAATCTTCAATCGTTTTCAACAGCATGGCGGGGTCTGGCTTGCGGCTACTTATCATGCCAGCAGCCATCACCACATCAAAAAATGACTCCATTCCCATGTGTCGTATTACCGCACGGGCAGGCAACTCTGGCTTATTGGTGCACAGCCCGAGGCTGTGCCCATCTGCTTTGAGTGCGGTAAGAGTGGCAATCACCCCTGGATAGAACTCTGCTTTATCGACTGAAAATTCATATTGTGCGATAAAATCTTCATGCACTGCGGTGTGGGTGTGTTGTGCCTCCTCGATACCCCGCGCATTCATCATCCGCCTGACAAATACCGCCGAACCTTCGCCAATGAAACTTCGAGTTTCATCGAGCGTGAGACCGTTCTCCCCGAGCTTTTCAAGGACCGTGGAGGCCACCGACTGTATGTCCGGCGCGCTATCAATTAGCGTGCCGTCGAGATCAAAAATGATATTCATTCGACGCTCTGCGGTTGAGGCGTCTGTCGGTCGCGGCAGTGGACGCCGCAGTACTCCATTCGCGTTGCCCGTTTCATACGCTCGCGCCAGAAAGACTTAACAGTCTTTGCGCATTTCCGCGTAACAGCGCAAAGCGCCTGTCTGGCTGTCCTTCAGTAATGATTAGCAGTTTTGCAAGGCTGGCAGCCAAGTGATAGAAAGGCCAGTCAGTGCCAAACAGCATGCGCTCACCCCCGGTTTGGTTGAGCATGTCGTGCAATGTGCTAACCCCCTGCCCATGAGTATCCAACCAAACGTTGTCATAACGCACTGCCAGCGGCAACGCTTCCGCCACGTCGCGTGCACCAGAGTGGCCGAGAATAAACTGCAGGTTGGGATACGTCTTTAGTGCTGCTTCATAATGGCGCGGCATGGCATAACGGTGGGTTGATTCCGGCTCAATACCGGCGCGGCCACAGTGGAAAAATACGATAAGTCCCAGTCGCTCACACTCGCTGTAAAGCTCCATCATTACGTCGGAATCGGGATAGGCGCGTTGCATCGTCGGGTGAAACTTGATGATGCGAGCTCCCGCGCTAGCGTAACTGCGCAACTTTTCAAACCGGGCCGGATCTTGCGGATGTACCGAACAACCAGCGATTAAACGTCGTTGTGCTCCCGCTATTTCTATCGCCTCTATCCAGCGCTCCGTCAGGTCGTCACCGAAGGGCAGATCGAAGGCGATCGGCATTATGCTGGCGCGCTCAACACCACAGGCATCCATCTCGTGCAACAGGTTGGGTATGGTCTGTGTACTGGCGCTACTACTTCCCCACAGCCCTTGGGCTGCTGAGCCCCACCATAGTGCATCAACTGCCTGTTCACTAAAATTACGATTGATATACACATCGAGGTCCAGCTCACAGCCAGGGTTTGTCGCATCGCAATCGAGAAGATGAATAACGCGCCCCGTGGGCTTCTGTAAATCTACGTCCGGCGCCAGCAACAGTGACATTCCCAAGTGGCAGTGCATATCAATCGCTTTGGGTAAATCGAGGGCGACATTGTGCAGCTGACCATTATCGTCGAGCTCGAACCAGGGAAGCTCCGCCAGACCACGATAGCCGTTAAAGCGCAGCGGCCCAAACGGGCCTCCTCCGGAACGCAATCCCTCATCAAGCCTTTGCTGTGCGAGCTTGGCAATATCAGAGTTGGTATACCGTGTGCCGGTTTCTTCAGAGCCACAGGAGGGTAAAATGACTCCAGCAGCAGCCATGGCTGCCAACTGCAGAAATTTCCGTCGATCTAAACCCGTCATCATGGTGAGCTACCTGAAGATTTTTCAATGCCAAGTTGACCACATCTTTGGTGCTGACACCACAGGTACTGAATCACTCTATACACGATGTATTGACCGCCAGATGACAATGTCTCGATCCAGTGGCCCCAACGGAGATGGGACTGGAGCAGGAAGATGGCTTATACCTAGAAGACCTTTACCAACCATTAGAAAATCTTCTGTCGCTGGGGGTGTCATGAAAGTACCGCTTGTTAATGTCGGCTATTTGTATACATTGGTAGCTCGCCACGCAGAGACAGTCTGCTAGTATTGAAAAACTAAAAAATCTCCTACTAAAACTGGGCATGACAGGCGCTATGACACACGAGACTACGATCCATGAACTAGAGCCCATCAAGATTGGCTTGCTCGAGACAATTCGCTTGATTCGAAAGAGCTATGTCAATCCATTGCAGCACGCACAGGAGATGCAAGAGCGTTTCGGCAATGCGGTTATGCAAAAGTTTTTTCGTATAACGTTTGTGAATCTTTATGGCGCTGATGCGCACCGTCTCGCACTAATTAATAGCGATCAAGTATTTTCAAACAAGGAAGCCTGGGACCAAATTATCGGACGCGTCTTCCCTAACGGACTAATGCTCAGAGATGGCGATGACCATCGTTATCATCGCCGCCTGATGCAGGCAGGATTCAAGAACAAAGCGTTACACCGTTATCTTAGTGAAATGGGACCGCAGGTGAATGAGGCCGTCGCTAGCTGGCCGGTACACCCTGATCACCCGTTGCTTGCGTTCCCGACATTCAAAGAAATGACGCTGAACCTAGCCGCTACCATATTTCTCGGCATGGACCTGGGTGATGAGGCCGCTCGACTGAACAAAGCGTTTGAAGCAACCGTTGCGGCTTCTATGCCGAGAATTCCGTTGGCTATTCCAGGCACAATACTGTGGAAGGGCATTCGTGCGCGTCAGTATATGTGTGAGTATTTTCAGCGCCTGCTGCCTGCAAAGCGAACGGGTAATGGTGCGGACATGTTTTCGCTACTGTGTCAGGCGACGGACGAGGAGGGAAATCAATATACTGATGAGGAAGTTATTGACCACATGAACTTCCTGATGATGGCCGCCCACGACACCACCACCAGCACGCTAACGAGTATGACCTATGCCCTCGCAAAACACCCAGAGTGGCAAGAGCGGCTT
This sequence comes from Halioglobus sp. Uisw_031, assembly GCF_047729875.1. Lineage (NCBI taxonomy): Bacteria > Pseudomonadati > Pseudomonadota > Gammaproteobacteria > Cellvibrionales > Halieaceae > Halioglobus > Halioglobus sp. Uisw_031. The sequence continues at coordinate 3,399,028 of NZ_CP159826.1, forward strand.
CTGGAAGAGGTGCAGAGCCTTGGTGTAAAACAGCTGCAATATGAAGATCTTGAGAAAATGGAATTGACTGACTGGGTCATGAAAGAGGCACTACGGATGTATCCACCACTGTCGACTCTGCCCAAGTACAGTCTCAAGTCATTTGAGTTTGAGGGCTTAAGAATTCCTGCCGGGGCAATGGTAGCGACCTATCCCATTCACACACACTACATGGAAGAATACTGGTCTGAGCCGCTAAAGTTTGATCCTTTACGCTTTAGCGCCGGTCGTGCGGAGCACAAAAACCATCCTTACTGCTGGGTCCCTTTTAGTGGCGGTGCACATATGTGTATCGGACTACATTTCGCGGTCATGCAGATCAAGGTAGTGATGTTTGAAATGCTGCGTCAGTATCGTTGGTCAGTACCTGACAATTATACGATGGCAGTACAACAGTCTCCGATTTCCAAACCACGCGACGGATTGCCCGTCTATTTGAAGCCTAGAGACAAGCAACATTAACAGCGGCTCCGATTAACCCGTTCGCATTAAAGCATTAGCCCATCTACGTGTCACCAGGGCTGCCTCCCTTAAGCAGTCTGCTGGCTAGCATCCCATTGGCAGTCTTCAATATCTTAGCTACAATCATGGCGCAGTGAGGTTTTTCAGGTGGGCAGCATCAACAGCATAGACATTGCTGTCCGTCCGAGCCACGCTAACACGCACAATTTGTGAAGGAGAGCGCTATGATTACAATACACCACCTCGGTATTTCGCAGTCGGATCGAGTAGTTTGGCTAATGGAAGAGCTAGGCCTTCCGTATGAATTGAAGTGGTATAATCGCGGTGAAGATTTTCTTGCACCGGCGGAATACCGGGCGCTTCACCCTGTAGGCACAGCGCCCATCATTAGTGATGATAACCTCGTAATGGCAGAATCGACAGCCATCGTTGAGTACATATCTCAACAATACGGTGGAGGCACTTTGTCTGTATTGCCCGGTGATCCTGACTACGCGCAATATCTGTTCTGGATGCATTTTAATAATAATCTGCAGTCCGTTCTTTTCATGAAGCTGGCATTTCAGGCGGGAGGCGCGCAAGCGGGCGACGATAACCCGATGACCACGACCACCCAACGCCGAGAAGATGGGATTTACAATGCGCTGGAACAGCGCCTGAAAGAATCGGACTATCTGGGCGGCAACCGCTTTACCTGCGCCGATATTATGTCGATGTTTAATCTGACATCACTGAGCATGCTGGGAGCTCGACAGATCGATGACGCGCTTCCCAATACGCTGGCTTACGTCCAGCGTGTCACGGCAAGGCCCGCTTACCAAAAGGCCATGAGTATCGCCGGACCGGAAGCGACGCCGCCTGCAGCTTGACTACTGCATGCACAATGATGCGTGGCAATATTTGCCGGCTTAGGGTGACAGTGCCGCAGGCGTGCACTCACCCGAGTTAACCGGATTACACCGGGCAATGAAGTCTCCAGGTATTGTCACCTTGTATGCACTGAAAGCGACATCAGCCGCCGGATAATCGGTGCTGACATACTGGGCGCCACTAGCAAGTGCCGCCTCACGCTGTGTCGTGTCATCCGAGCGGGCTTGAACCGTATCAGCATCGGCACGGGTTCGCACCATATAGCCCTGCCGCACAAGGTCTTCTATCACGCCAGGCTCGCTCAGTGGATTATTCAACTTGATAAATGCCGCCTCAGGGGTGCCTGGAGGAGAATTGGTAAACAGCACACGGCCCTCGAGTGACGGATGACCGTCGATATACCGTTCAAGTATTTCACCGCCATTATCCAGCGCGAATAGGATTTTCCCGCGCGCCTTCGACAAAAGTGGCCAGCCTTCAGTCAGCACAGCGAGTTCAAGCGTGACAGCATCCCCTCGAACAGTCTCTGGCAAAATTAATTGCTGGTCCGGGAATATACTGCGAATTTCTGCATCGATAGTATCGAGTGCGATAGAGCCGAACGGAAGCGGAATGGTAAAGTTGAGATTGAGTGGGTCCGGTATCTGCTCATCCTTTGCTTCAACCAACACCATTATCGGCAAATGCTTTGGATTCGCATCGGACCATTGTTTTATCTCCTGTAGGCAACTGGTAAAGAGATCGCAAGTCGTTTCATAATCGACTTCCTGCACATGCAACACCTTTAACCCTGGCTCACTCAGGGCAGGGACACCCGAAGCAGGATCTTCGTCGAAGAGTGTGAGTGCTTGGTGTGCTGCGTAGAGCCCACCTTGCGGGTCATGAAAGACGTCGAGCTCTATCTGGCGAATCCCTTGCGTGGAGAACTGCTCAGTGAGCGGAAGATGCGCATACTCAAGGGTGGGGGCGACATCGGGAATGTAGACTAGCAACAGATCAAAAATATCCTCCCGCACGCGCAAGTGGTAACTATTATGTGTACCAAGATACTGCAATTGATTCATCATCACGTTGTCTTCTGCCGGGTTGTTCTGGTCGTCGTCAGAGGAATTGCTACAGCCACTGTAAAACGGCAGTGCCAGTAAGCATGCCACTGCCCCGATGAAGCCCAACTGCTTGCAGTAAAGTAATGTCATAGGTATCTCTTCATATTATTCTATCGAAGATAGCATGCAGTAGCCGTTACAAGGGCGCAAGGGCTACTAGCGCTACTCTCTTCCTTAAATTTAGACTCATCGGCGCTGTCATGCGGCTCTTGCCCATTGAGCGACCAGTGTGAAGCGGGCTCAGTCCTTATAGGTTGCGTGAAAGGACTCTATAGGTTAAAATTAAGTTTTATTATGAAACTAATAAATAAACATTAGCGGCTATGAAGCACACATCCTTTAAAGACATGAACTGCTCCTTGGCACAGTCGCTAGAAATTGTCGGTGAACGCTGGAGTCTTCTGATTATCCGCGATACTGCATTTGGCATTCGTCGGTTTGATGACATTCAGAAGAGCCTCGGCATCGCTAGGAACATACTGACCCAGCGGCTTAGCAAACTCACTAACGAGGGCATTTTAGTGAAGGCCCGCGGGAAAGCGGGTCGCATGGAATACCAGTTGACAGACAAAGGCTGGGATCTGCAGCCTTTACTACTATCACTGTTCCAGTGGGGTGAAAAATATCAGCCCCACCCCAAGGGTGAGCGGATGTGCTTTGTTGATCGCACCTCTGGAAATCCGATTCAGCCGATGGCGGTGCGCTCATCCGATGGCCGGCTGTTAAAATCAGCAGACGTCTGGGCCAAACGTGGACCCGGCTTGAACAAGGAGATAGTGCGATGAAGCCAGTATGTCTGGTTGTGGGTGCCGGTGCCGGTATCGGGGGAACGGTAGGCAAACGTTTTGCCGGCGAAGGGTATCACGTCGTATTGTGTCGCCGCAGTGATGCAGAGGGCCTCAATACATTGATTGCGGACATAAAAGCCGAGGGGGGAGAAGCCTCTGGTTGTCTGCTGAATGCCGCAGAAGAACACACACTTGAGGATATGATCAGCGCCACAGAGAAGGGTGTAGGCCCCATTGAGGTGGTGGTGTTCAATCTTGGCGCCCAAATCGGTGACCGCGCGTTGCAAGATACGTCCCACAAGGCCTTCGAGTTGTGCTGGCGCCTCGCGACGCTGAGTTTGTTTCGGGTCGCTTCAACTGTGTGCCCACTGATGGAAAAACGCGGCAAAGGTACCCTTCTCATCACGTCTGCAACAGCTGCCGTTCGCGGCAATCCCGGCCAGCATGCCCATGCTGCAGCAATGGGTGGACGCCGCATGCTGTGTCAGTCGCTAAACGCTGAATTTGGACCAAAGGGTATTCATGTCGCGCATATTCTTTTGGACGGCGCAGTCGACGCACCCGACACATTAGGTAAAATGTTGGGGCCGGAACGCTTCCAGGCCCTGCGCGAAAACCGCGGCATGGAGCACGACGGATTGATGTTGCCCACCAGAATCGCCGACACTTACTTGCATCTTGCACAGCAGCACCGTTCAACTTGGACGCACGAGATGGATCTTCGCTCGTTCACGGATCTTCCCTGGTGGAATTCATAGGGCAGCGGAAGACCTCATGCCGATCAGTAGCATAATATACAAGGCCTGCTCTATGACGGAGGCGCTATTAATCTGGGCATCTGGTACAACTAACACCCTGCCAATTATAGGTACTAGGGCTAATCATCACATATCGCCAAAGGCTGGCGCTATTCTCCATAAAGTGGAACTTTAAAGGTTGTTAGCGGTTTTATTGCTTTGTATCGGCCAGTCATCGCACTAGACTAAGAGCCGTGCTTCGGGCCAGCAACAGGACGCCGCCGACTGGAGCACGAAACAATAATAGCTATGCCCGTCGCCGCACCCATTACTGCAACGATGCCCGTGGGTGGTGGCAGGCGCTTACGCCTAGGAACCTTTGCTTATGCAGGATCAGGAAACGACAGACAACCCTTACGCGTCTAAAAAAAGCGCCTATTACGCTCTCGTCCTACTGACTATCGTCTACAGTTTCAACTTTATTGACAGGCAGCTTTTAGCAATACTCCAGGAGTCGGTGAAGGCCGACCTTGATCTCTCGGATAGCCAGTTAGGGCTTCTGACCGGCTTCGCCTTCGCCGCTTTTTACGTGATTGCTGGTATTCCCATTGCACGATGGGCCGACCGTGGCAATAGACGTAATATCGTCGCACTGTCACTGTTTGTGTGGAGTTTCATGACAGCTCTCAGCGGAGCGGTCCTCAATTATACGCAACTATTGCTGGTGCGCATCGGTGTCGGTATCGGTGAGGCCGGCGGCAGCCCGCCCTCTCATTCGATGATCTCCGATATTTTCCCTCCTACCGAACGCGCCAGTGCCATTGGATTTTATTCCATGGGCGTCAGTATCGGAATCCTGTTCGGCTTCTTGGCCGGCGGATGGCTTAATGAATATTTCGGCTGGCGTGTTGCCTTCATTGTGGTAGGAGCCCCGGGAATTTTACTTGCCATTGTCGTGCGCATGAGCATTGCAGAACCTATTCGAGGGCTCGTCGAGCATCGCCAAGTCGTTGATACGCCGGTTCCCATGATGGAGGTCGTATCGCTGCTATGGAGTCGTCGTTCATTCCGACATATGGCAATGGGCGCTGCGTTAAACGCCTTTGCGGGCTACTCCATCAGTAACTGGATTGCGTCCTTTATGATCCGATCCCACGGAATGTCTACCGGCGAACTGGGCACCTGGCTCGCCCTAACCATTGGGCTCGGGGGTGCGGTAGGTGTCTTTTGCGGTGCGTTGCTTGCCGACCGACTAGCGCCGCGTGACAAGCGCTGGTATATGTGGCTTCCCGCCTTGGCCGGTATAATTTGTGTGCCGTTCACGGCTTCCACGTATCTCGTTGCGGGGGCTTACACGTCACTGATGATGGGAATTATTCCAGGCATACTGTTCAATGTTTACCTTGGCAACACCATAGCAACCACTCATGGCCTGGTCGGATTGCGCATGCGCGCATTGTCTTCCGCCATTCTATTTCTCATCATTAATATTATCGGCCTAGGGCTAGGACCCTGGAGTATCGGTATGCTCAGTGACTACTTAGAACCCAGCCTCGGTATAGAGTCACTCCGCTACGCAATGCTATACCTATTGCCGCCAATAATGTTCTGGTCGGCCTGTCACTTCTTCCTGGCGGCACGAACATTGCGCGAGGATCTTGCAGCCGCTCCGCAGTGAAGAAATTTAGAGCCATGCGTTGTCCTAATGCGTGTGCATCATCACCCGCTCCGTCTATCTCTTTATACTAACCACCTATAACTAAAGCGTTGTATAGGCGATTCCTGTAGGTTAATTTGATGCCGCGCTAATATTAGGTATGCTCGATCCCGCAACTGCGACCTCTGTAAACAAGGTAGAAATTTATTACACAACAATGCCCCTTTGCCAATATTCTGGACCCCGATATCTACGTCGACGGTGGTCACCACGAACTGTTTGCCCAAGTTCGTGAACAGTCAGGAGGACTGGCATATATTCAGGACCCGATCACCAACATCCCCTACTGGGCCGTTTTGAAAAAAGACATTGCAGATTACGTGTGCAAGAATCCTCTGCTATTTTCAAGCCAGGCCAAGACCATTCTGCCGAAAGAAATGCCTGAGGAAGAGCGCGCGCTATCGAGGCTCATGCTAGTCAATATGGACCCGCCTGAGCATGTCAAATATCGTCGCATTGTGCGAAACGCTTTCACACCCAAAGCGGTACAGGGTTACGAAGAAAGATTCCGCGAGGTCGCTAAAGCGACCATTGATAGAATTGCCGCGAACGGAAAATGTGAATTCGTTATCGACGTTGCTGCGGAATTACCACTGATTGCGATCATGTCCCTGTGCGGCATTCCTATGGAGGACAAGAAACGCTTTTTTGACTGGACCAACACCATGATCTTTACTGAAGACGAAGACATGAGTGGCGTCGATGGGGCCATCGCCTCGCAGACAGCAGCGATCGAGGTCTATGCCTACGCAGCCTCGCTAGCGGAAAAACATAAGACCCATAAATTAACCGATATCGTTGGCGCGCTACTCGATGGCAGCGTAAACGATGAAAAGCTTACTCCTGACGAGTTTCAAGTGTTCTTCTTGATGCTCATTGCAGCGGGGAATGAGAGTACGCGTTCTGTTATCGCGCACTGCATGCGGTTGCTAATGGAGAACCCCGACCAGTTACAGAAACTGGTTGATGATCCATCGTTGGTGCCCTTTGCCGTAGAAGAAGCCCTGCGCTATAACCCCGCATTTGTTCAGATGCGCCGCACTGTCATGCAAGATATTGAAATTCAGGGCCAGCAACTGAAGGCAGGCGACAAAATGGTTCTCAACTGGCAGGCGATAAACCATGACCCTGACGTTTTTGCAAACCCTGAGACATTTGATATAGAGCGTTTCAAAAGAAACCCTGAGCTTACCAGTCAACACCGTGCATTCGGCAATGGCGAGCATTTCTGTATCGGTGCGCATATGTCGCGACTAGAGATGCAAGTGATGTTTGAGGAGTTGATACCGCGACTTAAAAATCCAAAATTTGCAGCACCCGTCGAGTTCGTACGTGATTATTTTGTGAACAGCATCAAGTCCATGCACATTACATTTGACCCTGAAACATAAACGGCAGACTTTTAGACTTCATATTCTGAGCGCGGATAGATCGCGAAAGAGATCCAGGGAATCGGGATTTTCCAATGCATTAATATTGGAAACCTCTAGCCCATGAACGATGTTGCGCACAGCTAATTCCACGATCTTGCCGCTGCGCGTTCGCGGAATATCGGCTACCTGCAGGATTTTTTCTGGCACGTGACGAGGCGTCGTGTTTTCTCTAATTAAGGTGCGTATCTTCACACAAAGCGCATCGTCCAGCGTAAGCCCTTCTCGCAAGGTGACAAACAGTACGACTCTGACATCATCCATCCACTCCTGACCAATCACAATGCTGTCGAGCACCTCTCTAACAGCGTCTAGCTGACGATAAATTTCTGAGGTGCCAATACGCACGCCACCGGGATTAAGGACAGCATCAGAACGGCCATGAATAATAAAGCCACCGTGTTGTGTGATTTCACCGTAATCACCGTGCGCCCAGACACCGGGCCAGCGATCAAAATACGCTGCGCGAAACTTACTATCGTCCGCATCATTGAAAAAACCTATCGGACAACTTGGAAATGGTGCAGTACAAACCAACTCCCCTTTGCGCTCTATAACGGAATGGCCCTCGTCGTCCCATATTTCAACCGACATACCCAGGCCAGGCGCCTGAATCTCACCCGCATACACAGGTAAAATCGGGCAGCCGCCCACAAAACACGACAGTATATCCGTGCCGCCGGATATACTAGAAAGACGAACGTTCTGCTTGAAGTCACTGTAGACGTACTCAAAACACTCGTGCGACAGCGGCGATCCCGTTGACAGTATGGCATTCAGAGACTTCAGATTATGGCTCTCGCAGGGTCTGTGGCCGGCCTTGTGCAGCGCGGATATGAATTTTGCGCTGGTGCCAAAAATACTGATCTTCTCCTCATCAATAGCATCGAGCAGGCGCAGACCATTGCGAGCAGAAGGTGAACCGTCATATAGAACCAGAGTGGCGCCACTGGCAAGGCCTGAAATAAGCCAATTCCACATCATCCAGCCACAGGTCGTAAAGTAGAAGAAGACGTCTTCGCGCTTAAGATCAAGCAACAGTTGATGCTCTTTTAAATGTTGCAACAACGAACCACCTGAGCCATGCACGATGCACTTTGGAGCGCCAGTTGTGCCGGAGGAATACATAATGTAAAGCGGGTGATCAAAGGGGAGCTGCTCAAACTGCACCCTAGTGGCCGCGTCGTCCAAATAATCCTCAAACAGGATGCCATTGCAAATATTTTCCAGGTCTGGCCGCTTACTCAACACAGGGACAACCACTGTCAGCTCAATACTATCAATACTCTCAACGATGGCAGAGGCGCGCTGCAGCGAATCACAGGCCTTACCATTGTAGTAATAGCCGTCAGCTACAAACAATACCTTTGGTTGAATTTGGCCAATACGATCCGTGGCGCCATTGATGCCAAAATCAGGTGAACAGGAAGACCACACCGCTCCAATACTGGTTGTTGCCAGCATCGCGACAACCGCCTCTTCGATATTGGGTATAAAGGCGGCGACTCGATCACCTGGAACAACGCCCTGCGCACGTAGCGCAGATGCCAACTTAGCAACGCGCAGGTAAAGATTAGCGTAAGAAATCTCACGCCGTTCGCCGTTTTCCCGCAAGGACACAAGGGCGATTCGGTCGTCTCGGTAACGTAACAAGTTTTCCGCAAAATTGAGGCGAGCCTGAGGGAACCATCGTGCTCCTGGGAATTTTTCCGCTTCCTCTAATACTGAGTCGCAACATTGACTCGCTGTGACCTCACAGAAGCTCCACAACCCTTCCCAGAATTCGCGCGGATTGGCAACAGCCCAATTATGCAGAGTGAAGTATTCACCGTCCAGAGCGATGCCATGACGGTCGTTAATCTTAGCAATGAACCGAGTAATTGTAGCGGCGGCTATTCTGCCACGGTCGGGGATCCACAGTGGGCTTGTCATGCTCAATTGACTCTTTCAAGCGATGTTGCGCGGACTGTCTGGTGTGGGTATCCACATCAAAAAAAAAATTCGCTATCACAACTGAAGAATCTATTTCTGGATCGGGAAAATAAGCTCTTCAGTATCAAAACCTAGGCTGGCGGATGTTTCAATAAAATGATCCAGCAACGCCTGCTCTACCGTCGGTGTTCTCGATAGCAGCCAAAGAAACGAGGTATCTGGCCCGGAAACGAAGGCATACTGATAACCGTCTTGATCCAGCTCAAAAATGACATACGAGGCGTAAAAAGGTCTGAAAAAACTCACCTTCAGATACCCTTCATCGCTATCGTTTACAAAGTACGCCCTGCCCTGTGCTTCCTTGTAGACCTTGTCCTTGGACAAAAACCCTCGATTGACGACATTTACGCCGCCATCGTCTCGCAGTGAATACACTGCTGTAACATTGTCTAGCCCTTCTTCAAATGAGTGATCCAACCGTGCAATCTCATACCACTTGCCAAGATAACGGTTGAGATCAAAGCCTTGAACCGGCTCCACAGAGGCTGGCACCCCGAGGCACCCTGATAGCATGGCAGCAGCAAGTAACGTCCAGGCCGATCGGACCATTATCCTAGTGCTCGTGTCAGTCACTGTAATCGCCGAGCCCCGAAAGAACGTGTTCATAGGCAACCGCCTCGAAGGGTCATTTATTACGGTAAGGCTGCATCACATTCTCTGCGTACCAATTGAGCATTCCGAGTTTCTCCTCTACTGACTGCGTATCGGGCTCTCCGTCGTATGGATTACGGAAAGCAATAATCACTTCCGTCACGCCAGCGTTCTCCAAGCTTTCCAAACCGTCGACGGTGTAAGCGGCCTCTGTCATAGCATGATACTCATAAGGAAGGTTTTCTCTTCCGTAATCTTTTCGAAATTCTTCTATCTGGTCAATCATCTGTGTTAATTCCTGCAACGACGAACCCGCAGAAATCCAACCGTCACCGAGTCTAGCCGCTCGGCGCAATGCCGGCTTCGCATGGCCACCGACCAACAACGGAATATGATGGTCTGGCACCGGACAGAGTTTGATCGGATCCATTTGGAAGATCTCGCCGTCGTAGCCAAAATATTCGCCCGTCATCAATCCGTTCACTATTTCCATCATTTCGTCCATACGCTTTCCTCTTTTTTCCCAAGGGATCTGGGAAGCGAGAAAATCCTCTGGCCAAGGACTGATCCCCACACCAAATCCAAAGCGATCGCCAATCATTACACCAAGGCTGGACAGCTGCTTCGCCACAATGACGGGTTGACGAATAGCGAGCTTAATAACCGAGGTTGTAAAACGAATTTTTTCGGTTGCGGCGGCAAGATAGGGAATCGCGACAAAGGGCTCTAAAAATGGCACGCCATCAAGGAAATCGCGTGTACCATCGTCGTTATACGGATATACGTCAGAACCTTCCTGTGGGTAGCAAATGCTATCCGGAAAAGTAAATGTATCAAAACCAATAGCCTCTGCAGCCTTGGCTAAAGGTAGATACTGATCGGGCGGACACATTGTCGGATGGTAGGCAAATTTCATGGTTTTCCTCGATTAACTCACAAGTGTATTTTTTTTACTATACGCATACGGCGCACCAGTGGATTACAATTCTATCGCAAATGGTGTCTCTGTGGATAAGAACAAATGTAACCCGCTGCAAGCAGGGATTAATATTCTGTCATTTATCTGAGAACCTCTTTAAAACTTCTCGATGCTATGGGGCTAGCAACGTCCAACACTGGGGTACCGTTCTGCTACGTTCAGCTCACCGTCGAATATTTGACTGTACCTCTAGCAGGATAGGCTCCCCCACCCGGTCACTAACGACCGCCTTCAGTTCTTCTACATCAGAGGTTCTCAGCATGCGGTTAGCGCTTAGCACCAGCCGCACCAGATGCGGTTGCTGGTTCAGAGCAACATCGACGCGACTGATATTCACAGTGACATCAGATAGTTTAATTTCCCCTGTAGGCACATGCTCCAGAATTCGGTCTTTCTGTACCAGGCTGTAAAACGAAAGGGTCAGGGGCGCACTGATCACCAGCATGATCAACAGGGAGACACCTATGCCGGCCCGCGCACGTCGGAACGGCGCAAAGCCCAGCACTAGGAATGTTGCACTGGCTGCCAGCGCAATACCCACCAGATTAGTTATCAGAAGTAACATTGCCCCGCCGGCCATACTCCAATCGCCCCAACCGAGCCCAATCCCGACCACACTGAGCGGAGGAACTAAGGCTACGGCTATAGCAACGCCCGCCAAACTCTTTGCTACTTCTTCTTTGGCATAGGCATAGGCTCCAGCAACGCCCGAAATCACGGCCACAAACAGATCCATTAAAGTAGGTGACATGCGTGCGGTCATTTCCGCAGTAGGCACATCCAGAGGCATTGCCCAAGCCACAAACACAGCACAGGCAAGTCCCCACAAGACTCCAACCGATAGAGTGTGCATGGAAGTGCGAATCAGATTAGATTCGGTGCGAGCCAGACCCATAGCCAGAGAGACAATAGGCAGCATCAGCGGTGCTAATATCATCGCCCCGATAATCACAGGAGCCGAGTTCGCATACATACCTGCCAGCGCCAGTAACACGCTCAGAATCATCAGTACCTGAAAGGAATGTGTAGCCTTAGCGTTATCTCGTAATGAGACAAACAGTTCACGATACTCTTCCTCTGTCGCATGGCTGAACAGCGGCAAAGGCACATCTGCTAAGGCGCGCGCCCCCTCTTCCACTGGCGTGTGATTAAGGCGCACGGTTTCCTTATCGACCACTTGGTGCTCTTCATGCTGCAGCAATAGTGCCGGCCCCGGCAACAGCCGCAAACGCCCTTCCTGCACCTGCAACTCAATCTCCCCGGCATGCACAGGTTTACCATCAATAATGTATTCCGCACCCTCGGGTGCACTAATATGCAATCGATCGGTCCGCACCAAACTGAGGGACGCTGGCAATTGCGTCAGGCTTATCTTTTGGGGCCACAGTAGACGCAGTAAAAACCACAGATAACTGAGAATACTCCGTGGGGCAAGCACCACGAGCGCAACGCGTCCATCAGCAATGCCCAGCTGCTCGCTGAATGCCCGCTCCACCAAGGCACTTTGGGTTTGCCCCAAGGCAACCATGCCTAGAGCAGCCAGCTGAATCACCCTGTCCTTCCCTGTGGTGATTTTGTAAGGGCTGAGCCTTAGCTTACTCAAGCCCTTGAGAGCGCCTGTCAGCGTACTCCAGGGCGTCTGTGGACGGTTGATATCACGAGGGCGCAGAGCCAAAACTCGCCCTATCACCACCGAGGAGAAAACCAGCTCTCCATTACAGGTCAGAGCATCGGCACCGATGACCGGCGCATTGAGATAATGATCAAACACAGCCAATATCTCGCCCTTGACGCCCATGGCCGCCATGGCCCTCGACGCCTCTGGGTGCGGTAAAATGCCAACCCCCCACTGTTGCTCCAACGCCTGTAAGGCCAGATCACGAATCGCCTCATCACCGAGATACAGCAGCACACGTGCCAGCGGGGGGGGATTGTCCCGCTCCGCCCAAGGCACAAAGATAATGTCTGCCAATTCAGACAACTCTTCAATGGTTTCTGGCTCAAGCCCAGCATCATGTATTAAATAGAGGCCAGCGGCGGTCGTATTGCGCAGCGTATCGTCTTTCAAAAGCTGATTCCCTACAGTCTCTGCGTTTAAACTTAGTTTACCAGAAATTTAGGCATATCCAGACGCTCTGTGCAACCCCGCCTCTGGCTCATCCGCCTTTCATTCTCCGGTCAACGGGTTAGACTATATGCCCTACTGGCACGAAGGTTTAATAGATTCAGGAAGAGGATAATGATGTGGCATATGATTTAACTGGGAAGATCAAAATCATTCAGGAACCGAAGACATTCGATAGTGGCTTCACCAAACGGGAGATGGTGGTGATCGTTGAAGACGGGAAGTATCCGCAGGAGATCAATATCGAGTTTGTTCAAGAGAAGGTGAGCCTCCTCGATTCTCTTCAGACCGGACAGACAGTTACCGTCACTTTTGACATCCGGGGCCGGGAGTACAACGGACGATATTTCAATAATCTTCAGGGTTGGAAGATCGCAACCATGGGCGAAGACAGTACATTTTCTAACGAAAGCGAATCGCCCATGCCCGAGAATTTTACCTCAAGTGATTTTGACGAAGGCGATATTCCGTTCTAGCACTGGCGGGATAATCCCTGCGAAATGTCCACTGTGGCAAGGTGTTTTCAAAGGCGTTTAGTCAGTGCCTGCTTGGCTCGCATCGTGCACACAGACACATCACACACTCGCTACAGGAACCTAACATGACTCTGCCAAACATTCCTGCTGCTCCAAAGGTCTCTTAAGATGACTCACCGTTAAAATGGAGGGTGCAGATTGACCTCCAGCCACGAGCTAGCCCGCATACCAAAATGGCAACACGCCTTCCTAGAGCGGCACCGCCTGGGTACTGATTATTTGGAGACAGCGCTGCAGTGTTTCACCCCTGTGGCACTCTCTCTTGTGAGACTCCAACGCAAAGTGAATCGACCAATATTGGTCGCACTCAACGGCTGCCAGGGGTCAGGAAAAACGACAGCCTCTGATTATTTATGTCACGTATTAACGGAAGAACAGGGCATGAACACCGTCGCCTTGTCACTGGATGACTTCTATCTGACCCACAGTGAACGGCGAGCGCTTGCAGCATCGATTCATCCGCTGCTGGAGACACGAGGCGTCCCAGGCACCCACGATATGAACCTTCTGCGGCTGACACTGGAGCAATTGCTCGACACTCATTCTAACAAGCCGATTGCGATTCCACGCTTTGATAAAGCCACGGACGACCGGCGCCCCCTATCAGATTGGGACAGCATTGATACGCCCGTTCAATGCGTATTACTGGAAGGCTGGTGCCTTGGAGCGAAGCCTGAATCTGGCGAAACTCTGGCTGAACCTGTGAATGATCTCGAGCGAGACGAGGACTCCCGTGTCGTATGGCGCGATTACTCTAACGCGTTTTTAGCTAGCCATTTTCTTCCACTCTATCCGCTTTTTGATCAATGGATCATGCTGCGAGCACCATCGTTTGATTGTGTTTTCAACTGGCGTCGCGAGCAGGAACGCAAACTTGCCGCCTCGCTTTCCCCAGAAAAGGCCAGAAATCTAATGGATGATGATGCACTGCGCAGGTTCATACAACACTACGAACGCATCACGCACAATTGCCTTGACGACTTACCCGACGCGGTTAATCACCTCTTCAACCTTGACGAGCAACGCCGGATCACGGGGTACAGTTACCGAACTTCCTACAAGCCCCAAAGCCTAGTATATCCGGGTCTATAGCGGCCAATAATCTATGTCGCACTTTAATGTCTAAAAGTTACGCCCATACACGCTCATGCTATCTTCAATCTGGTTCTTAAATAATAGAGGTGCAAGAAATGAAAACTCGAACTCACATTACCCAGCAAAATATTAAAAATGCGGCGCCCAAAGTCAATGCGTAGGAATGGCGCGATTCAGGTGTCATGGGTACCAAATCGTGAGCCCGATTATCGAGATAGACGTACACGCCATCTAGCACCAGGGTGTGGAAGTGGGTAGCCTTGTGTATCAGGCGAATGAAAATCGCCCGGTCGACTACGGCCAGCACCTTAGCTATTGCAAGCGGATGAGCGTCATACCGCCTCCCTCAATCTTTTATTATTTAACGTCCTCTGCTTTTATAAAGTTCCATACATAAATAATTGCAGCAGCCCCGAAAACAAAACTTGCGAGGTTTATAATCAACTCAAAAATCATGTCTACCTGACTGTCGTTACTGTAAAAAATAAAGGCATACTTGTCGTTCTGAATATTATACAGCGAATCCATCAATCCGAGGTACACAGACGTTCCCCCTGCTATAATCCCCCAGAGTATTCCTTTCATATTCTTTTTTAAAAGGTAATAAGCAGAGAGGAAGAATGCCAAGGCCATCCACATGTCCGCAGCAACAAATGCCTTTTCAAAGATCATGTAACTCGGTTCCTCGGGGAAAGACTGGACGCTGTCCGGCACGAAAAAGAAACATATCCAGTACACAATCGTAAGCACGCCTACCGCTATCTCCAGTACAATAAACGTTTTTGAAACATCTTTTTTTAACATGTATCCCCCTTATCAACCTATAATTCTCTGCGTTCGTGCCACATCTTTTCTCATTCCCCTCGCAGAATAAAGAGGAAAAAGATGCAGCAAGTATAGAACGGATAAAAGAGCTATGGTGAGAAATGTTGTTCCAGTATCCCGATGCTTTAGATGACGTGAACCGAGCGATGGCCACCGAGCGTGCTTTAATCGTAATTGCATTGGCCAACTTGCCAATCTTTTTGGGTCTACTTCAGGTTGCAAGCCCTCATGAGTTCATACCGGCGTATCTTTCACCACTGTCTCTACTAGGCACGAGTGAAAGCCGCAAAGGCTGAACCATCTCAAGCACACCCAGCACGCTTAATGCGAGTTTTTTTGGCTAGCGATTGGCCCGATTCCACAGCGCTTTAGTGCGGTTTTCGCCTGAGACCTAGCGTCTAATTTTAATCGCAGGAAATGCTCAATCCCTGTTTTTAGCCTTGGCGAACGCTGCAGCAAATGCACTATCAGGCTTATTTGACTTTTTTTGAGGTTGGGCCGACGTAGCGCTATTCTTTCGAGGCGAATTTTCGGAGGGTTTCTTGCTGCGCTGCTGATCACTGGTTCCAGGCGGCCGCGGCTCTGCACTATCGGTCAGTCGCATACTAAGCCCTATGCGCTGCCGCGACATATCAATCGCCATAACTTTGACCTTGACGATATCGCCGGCCTTGGCAGCATCCCGCGGGTCCTTAATAAATTTTTCTGACATCGCAGATATATGCACTAATCCGTCCTGGTGCACACCGATATCAACGAAGGCCCCGAAGCTGGTAACATTGGTCACAGTCCCCTCCAGAGTCATATCTACCTTCAGGTCGGATATCTTTTCCACACCATCTTGTAGCTTGGCAGTTTTAAACTCAGGCCGCGGGTCCCGACCAGGTTTGTCCAGCTCTTTAAGAATGTCCGTAACAGTCGGCAGACCAAACGCCTTAGACACGTAATCAGCGGCGTTGACAGACTGCAGAAAATTGCTGTCGCTGATAATACTGCGCACTGATCTCTGGCAGACCGCAGCAATTTTTTCCACGACAGCGTAGGACTCGGGGTGCACCGTAGAAGCATCCAGTGGATTGTCACCTTCCATTACCCGTAGAAAACCTGCCGCCAGCTGATAGGTTTTTTCACCCATTCCCCTCACCCGTAGCAGCGCTTTACGATCCGAAAATTTCCCCTCCGCATCGCGCATGGTAACGATATTGTCTGCGATGCGTTGACTTAACCCTGACACACGCGTCAGCAGTGGTGCCGACGCGGTGTTCAGATCAACGCCGACAGCGTTAACACAATCCTCCACGACGGCGTTGAGCTGACGTCCAAGCTGCACTTGACTAACATCGTGCTGGTACTGGCCTACACCAATCGATTGCGGATCGATTTTTACCAGCTCGGCCAGTGGATCCTGCAGGCGTCGCGCAATCGATACTGCCCCACGAATGGTGACATCTAGGTGGGGAAACTCGCGCGCCGCAAACTCCGACGCAGAATAAATAGACGCGCCTGCTTCGTTGACCATCACCTTGCGCACGGCCAAATCGGGACGTGAGGCAAGTACCTCACCCACAAAACGGTCAGTCTCACGGCTGCCCGTACCGTTACCGATACTGATTAACTTGATCTCGTATTTTTCAATCATTTCCAGCAGCGTCGCAGCGGCTTCTCGGATCTTATTTTGCGGTGGTGTGGGGAATATCGCACCATGATCCAGCACTTTCCCCGTGGCATCGACTACCGCCATTTTCACCCCCGTTCGCAGGCCCGGGTCCAGACCAATAGCCGCTTTGGGGCCGGCGGGTGCAGCAAGCAAGAGGTCCTTCAGGTTACTGGCAAATACCTTAATAGCGTCTTGCTCAGCACGCTCACGCAGCAGCGTGAGTAGATCCGACTGCAAATGCGTCAATAGCTTGACCCGCCACGTCCAACGTACGACCTCTGCCAGCCATTTGTCAGCGGCGCGTTGCTGACCCTGTATTTTCCAATGTGAGGCAATCATCGCCTCGCAGGGGTGAGCATCACCCGACGTCTCAGCGACCGACATACGCAGATCAAGCATCAATACCCCTTCCTTGCGCCCCCGAAACATCGCCAGGGCGCGGTGAGAGGGGGTGGTTTGAAAAGCCTCAGTGTGCTCAAAATAATCACTAAATTTTGCACCTTCCTGTTCCTTGCCTATAACTAACCGCGACGCCAGTAAGCTCTCAGACTGCAAAAAATTGCGCAAACGCGTCAGCAGATCAGCATCTTCGGCAAAGCGCTCCATAAGAATTTGCTTGGCACCATCGAGCGCCGCCTTGACATCGGAAAACCCCGCGTCTGGGTTGAGGTAATCTGCGGCGATAACATGAGGGTCGAGACTCGGATCCGACAATAGAGCGTCTGCTAGTGGTTCCAGACCTGCCTCGCGCGCCAGCATTGCCTTGGTCCGACGCTTGGTCTTATAGGGCCGATATAGATCTTCGAGTCGGCTTTTTGTATCCGCCAAATGAATCGCACGCTCAAGTTCCGGCGTCAGCGTCCCCTGCTCAGAAATACTACCCATAATAGTCTCTCGACGCTGTTCCATGTCACGCAGATAGCGTAAACGCTCTTCCAACTGGCGCATTTGGGTATCATCCAAGCCACCCGTGACCTCCTTGCGGTACCGGGATATAAACGGCACGGTGGCCCCGTCATCAAGCAGAGCCACCGCGGCGACAACCTGTTTTTCGTGAACTGAAAGTTCTTTTGCCAGACCACTGACGATAGATTGGGCCATATAGAGAGAGTATCCACAAAACAATAAAAATTTGGCGCAGAGTATGCGGCATATCCGTCAACGCTGGCAATAAAGCTAAGTCAAAAATCAATGTCAGTGTTGCCTGACGTTAGTCGCTAAAAGCAAATCAGATAGCCTTTACCGCTTTCTTCAGTCAGCGGTATCATTGTACGCTTGGAGCGAAAAACAGTGCCTATGCCGCTGCTGAACAATGCCTTTAGAATCGTCGAGCCCCTATCGCTCACTAGCGTATGAAATACAGTCAGGATATGATGCCGACAGTGCCTTACTTAGACTGAGGTGATCGGTTTAAATCGACGATGTCGGGGATCCCCGCTTACGTAACAGCAATCAGGTTGATGCAAGCAATGGCTAGTAGAAAAGAGACACAGAAACGAAAAAGCGTTAAGGCTTTTGACCAATCAGTATTAAATGCTGACACCTTTGACGAATGGCAGGCGCTAGCTGAGGATTATGACCGTCAGAGCGGCGGTGCTGTCTGGCGCGAGAAGGACGACTCTTCGCTTTATGACGCCGTCAGTATCAGCACACGCTTGCAACGGCTGCGCAGGTTACGCAAGTCTGGGAACAACCATGGCCTGCTGTTCGCGCTGAGTGAAGGCATACACGGTAATATGGCTGGGATGGGCAATGCAAAGCTGTATCAGAAGGCTAAAGCTGGGACAAAAGTTCTGATCAAGGACTACATCGACGAAATCTGCGATGCACTTACATACTTTTCACCAAGGTCTTTCAAGGGGATTCCTTGGGCAGATCGCCTGGAGTTTTTTCAGGGTGCCAGTCATTGCTATGGCCGCTCTGCACTCATGCTGAGCGGAGGCGGCACTCTTGGGTATTTTCACTTTGGCGTTTTGAAGGCCCTCATTGAGCAAAAACTGTGCCCAGTAGTGATTTCTGGCGCGAGCGCTGGTGCATTCGTTGCCGCAATCGTCGGCTCCCGCAGTGACGAGGAGTTTCTGGCGCTATTCGACAACAACACACTCGCGCGAGCGCTCACCGAAAACAACGACAGCATCAGAATCGGCTTTGGCATGAGCGAGAAAATTGATATGCGCGCGATAAAGCGGGAGATGGCCAAGTTAATCCCCGACATGACGTTTAAGGAGGCCTATGAGAAGACCGGGCGCAGCATCAATATCTCTATTTCACCTGCTGAACCGCGCCAAACATCGCGCCTGTTAAACCATATTGCCTCGCCCAATGTCACCCTCCGGTCGGCGGTGCTGGCCTCCACAGCATTGCCCGGGGTCTTTCAACCCGTGCAGCTGGAGGCGCGCAATGCCGACGGAGACATCAAGCCCTACCTACCATCCCGTCGCTGGATAGACGGCTCGTTTTCACAGGATTTACCGGCCAAACGTCTCGCCCGCATGTACGCGGTCAATCATTTCATCGTTTCTCAGGTCATGCCAGGCCTCGGCCGAGAAACGAACACGAAACCCGGACTGCGGAAAATTGTTTCGGATGCCTCAGTGGCAGCGACGAAACAGATCGTGCGCGGTTATCTCGATTTCTTTCAACGCTATGGCAAGGTGGGGCCACAGATGGGCACTGGCATGAACGCCATCAATGCACTGCTAGACCAGCAGTTCACCGGCGATATCAATATATTCCCCGGATATGGCCTTTCGAGCCTCGGCAAACTGCTAAAAATGATGTCCGAAGAAGAAATGAGGGATTTGATCAAAGCCGGAGAGAGGGCTACCTGGCCCAAAGTACCGGTCATCAGCCTCACAACCCGCATTGGTCGCACCTTGGATGGCATTCTCCACTCTTTCGAAAGGGATGAAGCCTACTGGTTGCGTACGGCACCGAAAAAAAAGGCGTCACGCAATACCACGACGCAGCGCAGGGCTAATGGCCACGACCCGGCGAAAAAGCAAAGCAGGAAACCGGTAACCGCCGCTATGAAGCAGAAGCATCAAAGGAAATCTGCCGCGTAGATCAATCATGCCGATAGCTGTTATTGCGGGGAGCCTGCCTAAGACGGGTACACGCTCGCTATCAGTCCGCTATTGATTGTGCCATGGTTCTGGCAGAGAATTGAGGGCAGTTATCGCAAACCTCACGAGCGGCGCGCATCACATGTCATCCATTGAAGTTCAACAGCTGGAAAAATCTTTTTCCAGCGATGCCCAAGCGCTCTTTGCCGGATTATCATTTACGCTTGATGGCGACGAGTGCCTGTGTCTGCTCGGACCTTCGGGCTGCGGCAAGACCACACTGCTGCGCCTACTTATGGGCCTTGAACAACCCAGTAGCGGTACGATACACGTGAATCCTGCCCTGAGTGCGAAAATGAGTTATGTGTTTCAGGAACCGCGCTTGGTACCATGGCGCACGTGCCTGGAGAATGTACTTTTACCTCTGGAATTAACTGCTGAAAACAATCCCGCTGCACGTGATCGCGCAGTCGAATTGTTGCAAAAGATTGGACTTGGCGATCGTCTTGAGCACTTCCCAGATCAACTAAGCGGCGGCATGCAAATGCGCGTTGCGCTGGCACGCGCCCTGATCACGCAACCGAAAATTATTCTCCTTGACGAACCGTTTGCCGCGCTCGACGAGCGAACTCGCTTTCACATGCAAGACTTATTACTCGAGTTGAAAGCGCGCTTGCAACTGCAATATATTTTTGTCACCCACTCGATCTCCGAGGCCGTCTATCTTAGCGATCGAATTTTATTGCTAGATAATACAGGAGCCGCTAGGGACATTCGTTCACTTCCCTTTAAAGAGCGCAATCAGCCCCTAAAATTGACACCGGCGTTTAACGATATAGTGAAAGAATATTCCAGCCTATTTAGCGACATGGAGGACAGCATGAAAAAATCTAACGCTGCCCAGTCGAAGCAATGATCACCACAATAAGGCAATGGATAGCGGATAAACTCCCAGCGTGGATTTTTCTCGCAGGGCTGTTATCAATTTGGCAATTAATCGTCGTACAGAAATGGGTGGCATCCTATCTGCTGCCCTCTCCCTTGCAGATTTTTGATACCACGCTAGAAATGTGGCCGGATATTTTCGCAGCGACATTGAGTACCGCACAGTCAATTCTTTGGGGTTTAGGATTAAGTTTAATCATCGGCGTGTCCTCGGCACTGATCTTTTTTTCGATCCCGATTGCACGCCGCGCAGTATTGCCCTTTTGCATTTTTTTTCAAACTGTCCCGATAATTGCCATTGCTCCTCTGCTGGTGATCTGGTTCGGTTATGGCCAGCCGACGGTCAATGCTTCAGCCTTCATTGTGTCGTTGTTTCCAATTCTCGCCAATACGTTAACCGGACTTCAAGAAACCGACCCCCAGTTGAAGGAATTATTTAGATTGTATAAGCCATCACGGTGGCAACTGGTTTTCAAATTGCAAATACCTTCTGCGATTCCCTACATCATTACCGGTATAAAAATATCTGCTGGACTCGCCGTGGTCGGCGCCATTGTCGGGGAATTTATTGCCGGCGGCGGACTTGGGAGCCTCATTGATGCGGCGCGCACTCAGCAGCGTGTAGACCTTGTATTCAGTGGCGTATTTATGTCGAGCGCCTTGGCATTGTCGCTAGTCTATACCATCAATTTAGTGACCGGCCTACTCTTTCGGAACAGGCCTTACTTAAGGAAACAATAATGCGAAAATTTTTAGGATTTTTGTTCGCCGTTGCCTGGAGCACGCAGTTGCTAGCGCAGCAGATAGGGTCGACCGCACCTCTGGTTCTCGCATTGAACTGGAAGCCTGAACCACAGTTCGGAGGCTTCTACGCCGCGCAACTACGGGGCTATTATCGGGACAATGCCCTTGACGTAAAAATTATCGAGGGAGGTTCTGGCACACCAACGATTCAAATGCTGGCGGCCGGGAAGATCGATTATGCGGTTGTTTCAGCGGATGAAGTCGTCATCGCACATGCGCGCGGTGCCACTAATATCGTCGCGTTATTCGCCACCTTTCAAATTAGCCCACAAGCCATTATGACGCATGCCCAGCGCGGCTTCACATCGATCGAAGAAATCCTGCATAGCGATGGCGTTTTATTGTGGCAGGCCGGCCTGCCTTACAGTCAATATTTGAAGAAAGAGTACTCGCCTATCGAGGTGTTTACAGCACCGTATCTCGGAGGCATCGGCAGTTTTCAAAATGACAGCAAGGTTTCACAGCAATGTTTCATCAGTAGCGAGCCGCTGACTGCGCTAGCGGCGGGACTCAAGATCAACACGTTTTTAGTCGCCGATACCGGCTACAATCCCTACACCACGGTGTTAGCCACTACTCGTGAACGCTGGAAAGCCTCCCCATCTGAAGTGAAAGGCATGATAGCCGCAGTGCGCAGTGGTTGGAATGATTATCTGGAAAAGCCGGAAGAGACCAATCGTGCAATGCAGGCGCTCAATAAGGCAATGTCGGCGGTTACTTTTACGCACAGTGCGCAAGCGCAGCAATCATTGATAAAAACGGACACCACCGCACGCGTCGGCGAAATGACGTTGGCACGCTGGCAGACGCTGGGCGATCAGCTGCTTGATCTAAAGATAATCCAGAAGCCGGTGTCGGCGAAAGACCTTTTTATTGATTTGTAACCTAAAAAAGCAGCTTCCAGAGGGCGACAATATAGTTCGGCATCTATAAGAAGCAATGCTTGGACAACAATGCGCGGGGACAATCTGTCGCCGTATGCGCAATCATCACCCAATAGCGGGCAGTGAAAGTGGCCGAAATTGGCCACCACCAGAGCAAGCGCTATACTTAGTCACCGCGGCAGAAAGCCGCTAGGTCGCGGGCAGTATCCCGACTGATATCGGGGCAACACATCGGAAATATCTCTGTCCCATGAATGGTGCCCATCACCTGCCGGCAACGCGCGTCAACGCCATTTTTTATCAGTAGGCGGTAGAAATTTACGCCTTCGTCACGCAGCGGGTCACATTCATTCACACTGATGACAATCGGGGGCAACCCAACCACATCATCGTCCTGTGCAAAACCAGGCCATGCTAGGGGATTACGGTTTTCCAATTCTTCAATGCCATAAGCCATTGCGCCGTTATTGTTATGCAGATCCAATAGCAAGCCATTATTCTCTGTCGAAGACGGGTTTTGAGGCAACGGCCAAACCCCTGCGATATAAGGACACAACGCATAAAGTCCCTGAATGAGACCAAGCATACCCTCACGCTTCAGTCGCATTCCGGTGGCCAGTGTTAAGTTCCCGCCACCGCTCTCGCCGGCGACAATAATTCTGGCAGCATCGATACCCAGTGACTCGGCCTGCCCGGACAACCATTTTAAACCCGCAACGCAGTCATTCAGTCCCGCCGGATAGGGAGCCACTTCTTCTGCGGAAGATGGCGTCAGAGCATTACGGAAATCCACCATAGCGACAGCGATTCCCTGCGCAGCAATAATCTTGCCCCATGCCCGATAGTTACCATCAAAACAGGACATCGCCTGCATGCCACCTCCGTGGATATAGTAAACACAGGGGAGACGCTCTTCCGACTTAGGTCGGATAAACTGAATCAAGATTTTATTCTCGTCCGGTACAGAATTAAATTCCAGTGTGCTGATTTCCAACCCTTCAGAAGGCGCAATCTCCGGAGTGTCACACAGCTCCATAAAACCTCTAAGCCCCTCTGCCATCTCCAGTGCCTGGGGGCTGTTGGCCCGCTCGAGCATTTCCTCGCGGCTATTGACGTTCGAGCCCGGAGGCAACAACATGCCCCCCATCAAAGCCTTGATGCGCGGATCGATACGGGGGTCATCATTCATATTGATATTGCTCATAGCACGCCTGGTCTCTTGTGTTAGGTAAATACTCGGTTTTTAGTGCTACTGTGCATCCGCCAAATCAAGTAAATCGCGTACTTCGCGTTTTACGAATTTTCCGTTGGCATTGCGCGGCAGCGGCGCATCCACGAGCCATATGTAGCGGGGTATCTTATAAGACGATAGTGTCTCCCTCAGATATGCGCGCAGTCCCTCCGTATCTACAGAACCCACTTGCGTCAAATAAATGGCTGCCGCAACCTCCTCTCCCAGGCGCTCGTCTTCAACACCAAAGACTACGCACTCTGCGACTGACTCGTGCTCAAAGAGTGCACTTTCTACTTCCGCACAGTACACGTTTTCACCGCCACGGAGCACCATATCCTTGGCGCGGTCTACAAGATAGATGAACTCATCTCCATCCATATATGCGACGTCGCCCGTGTGAAGCCAGCCATCCGTTATCTCCTGGGCCGTGGCCTCGGGTCGATTCAGGTAGCCTTTTATGACGCAGGCACCTCGCACCCAAAGTTCCCCAGCCTCACCGGTTGCAACGGTATCGCCAGTTTCATTCACACACTTGGCTTCAAAGGTGGGTAACGCACGGCCAACACTTTCTGGGCGGTCCACCAGATAAACGTCCGATAAGACTGAAATAACGCCGCAGGTTTCCGTCATACCATAACCGGCACCTGGCGCCGCATTTTTCATTACTTTATTCATTTTACGCGTCAGATCAGGCTGCACTGCGGCCCCACCACCGCCCATACTTTTAAGGCTGGAGGTATCCCTAGTGGCAAAATCAGGATGAAGCATCATTTCGCGTGACATCATAGGCACGGCACTGAAGGTCGTCACCTTTTCCTCCTCGATAATACGCAGTGCTTCGCCAGCATCCCATTTGTACATGTGTATTAATTTACCGCCTGTAGCGGCGATCCCTTGTGCCACACAGTTATTACCCGTCACGTGAAATAGAGGAGTGGCAACAAGCGCTATAGGGATCTGCTCGGGATCCATTGTGCCTTTCGCTTCGACACCTGCCCTGGCCAGGGCGGTGGACTGCAAAGTACGATTAAAACCGATATTCATCAAATTTGACACGCAGCCGCGATGCGTTAATTGAGCACCCTTGGGGGTGCCCGTAGTCCCAGAGGTGTAAAACACGCAGGCATCATCATCCGGATCGACAGACACCTCGGGCATGGCGCTCTCAGTATTAATGACCTCACGCCAGTCCACCACATTATCGGGCACGCCATCGCGCAAGCGCACTCCACAGACAATCAGACTCTGAAAGTCTTCGCGGATCTCTTCGAACCGTAAAAGACGCTCTTCATCGCAGATCATCACCTTAGGCTCCGAATCTTTCAATGCGTAGTGCATCTCCTTTGGCACCCACCATGCATTCATACCAACGACAGCAGCACCCATCGACACAACGGCCCAATAGGCCAGCATCCACTCCGGATAGTTTCGCATAGCAATGGCAACTCGATCACCGGGTTGCACACCCTGTGTCGAAAGCCAGTTGGCGATGGATGCCGTCATTTCATGAGCTTGCGTGTACGTGTAACGTTCGTCTTGGAACACAAGATATTCCCGATCCTGATAAGCAGCAGTACCCTGCCAGATCTCACGTAAAGATGCAGGCGCGTGTTTATAGCTGCGCACTGGATAGCCGCGCACTTCTAGGGTTTCGATCTCAAATAATTGCCCGGCGGCCGTCAATTCGTCCCAGACATTCCTTAACTCATCGTACATTCGGCTACTGCTCCAAAATGTTTATTGCGTATCACTCAGAATAGCCGCGACACCGATATCCATCAATAGATAATTCGAATTTAATCGACCATCCGATGGCCGGCATATTAGAGCGACAACTTCCGCAGTAGCGAGCTATGAGTTCACCCAGACTGCAACCGGCCTATCCGACGTTTTTAGGAGGCAGGAGAGGCGATTCTCTAAGGGATAGTGGACACACTTCTGTTTACGCAGAACTTTCTACTAAATCATCAAACAAAGGTTTAAAATCCCCGCTCACAAGCTTTGTCGAGAAGGCTCCCGTGGACAGCTGAAGACTCTGTTCAGCAGTGGAGGTTTTTGGGCTCATAACAGTATCAGGTGTCTAAGATGAAGAGATGGAATGGTTGGGGCGACGACGACAATGCGCTTGACTATGAATTGAGTGCTGCGGCCTTGCGCTTTCTGGAGGGTCTAATCGGGGAATCCAAGCCTCTTCCAGATGCAAGCTTGGAGCACGTTCTGGCCACTGTGCCCGCGTCGCGCCTTCCACCAGACGATCTCTACAGCCTAGATGCAGAGGACCGATTGCGGCACGCCCGTGGTCAAAGTCTACCAGATTGGCTTGCGTTACGGAGTGGCGCGGTGGGTGTTTTCCCCGATGCCGTAGCGTTTCCGCGCAGCACTGAGGAGGTTCGATCCTTACTTCAAATGGCAAACGAACGGCAGATTGACATTATCGCCTATGGCGGCGGCACATCTGTAGTCGGGCATATAAATCCGGAGGAAGACGGCCGCCCAGTGCTGACCATCGATATGACGCGCATGGATCAACTCATGAGCCTAGACAAAGAGAGTCAAATTGCGACCTTTGGGGCAGGCACTATCGGGCCCCGCGTGGAAGCACAACTCAAAACTGAAGGCTATACTTTGGGGCACTACCCACAGTCTTGGGAGCTTTCTACTATTGGGGGTTGGGTCGCCAGCCGTTCCAGTGGCCAGCAGTCATTACGTTATGGGCGTATTGAGCAGATGTTCGCCGGAGGCCGCATCGAAACGCTAAAGGGCACTTTGGATATTCCCACGGTTCCTGCTTCATCAGCGGGACCCGATGTGCGTGAATTTTTCCTCGGCACAGAGGGGCGCATGGGTATCATTACCGAGGTTAAAGCCCGCGTAACACCGTTACCCGAGCAGGAATCTTTTCACGTATTATTTTTCCCCACCTGGGAGACTGGACTGGCCGCAGTGCGTGAAATCGTCCAGAGTAAAATGCAACTTTCCATGATGCGCCTGAGCAACCAAATCGAAACTTTCACACAGCTTCGGCTAGCGGGCGGAGCTCAGGTAATTACCTTACTGGAGAAATATCTCAGTTTACGTGGAGCCGGTGACAATAAAGTTATGTTCACATTCGGTGTCACCGGATCTAAAGGCCAATGTCAGTCAGCACTGAAGCTTACCCGCCAAATTGCCAAGCGTCATGGCGGTGTAGGCGCCGGCCCTGCGCTAGGAAAAAAGTGGGAGCACAGCCGATTTCGCTCGCCTTATTTACGCCATGGATTGTGGGATTCCGGCTATGCCGTTGACACCATGGAAACTGCTATCGACTGGGTGCGAGTGCCCGAGGCAGCAGCAGGAATTCAGGCTGATATTACCAACGCCTTGTCAGACGAGGGAGAAGCTGTGCATGCCTTCACGCATCTTTCTCATTTCTATGGTCAGGGCTCAAGTATTTATACAACGTATATATTTCGCTGCGGCAGCGACTACGAAACAACCTTGGCTCGGTGGGAAAAACTGAAGGCGGCCGGTGCTGAAGCCATTGTCCGCTTTGGTGGCACTATCAGCCATCAACACGGGGTAGGAAAAGATCATGCAAAATATCTATCCGCAGAAAAAGGTGAGCTGGGCATTGAAGCCATTCAGACTCTGGTAGAACTGTTTGACCCACAGCAACAAATGAATCCAGGTAAGCTAGTTCCCTGAATGATATTCGATAACACAAAGGCTTAACAATGAACGTGCGAAGTACCACTTTTACTGATCGGAAGGCACTTTGGAAGACGCTCCAGCAGGGAGACTCTAACTGGGACATGGTGATTGTCGGCGGCGGCATTATAGGTGCTGGCATTTTACGCGAAGCCGCCAGGCGAGGGATTAAGGCCTTGCTGGTAGAACAACAAGACTTTGCCTCGGGCACATCCAGCCGATCATCCAAAATGGTTCATGGTGGCCTGCGCTATATCAGCCATGGGGATATTAAGCTGACCAAAGACTCTCTTCGTGAACGGGAGCGGCTATTGCGAGAGGTCCCAGGACTCATCGACCGCATGGGGTATTTTTTCACCCTTAGAAAAGGTCAGTTTCCCGGGCGGTTTGTGTTCGGTCTTTTGCTGGCCCTATACGACTGGTTAGCGGGCATCAAAAACCACCGGTACTTCAACAAAGCCTCAGTCCAGCAGCAGTTTTCTGGCATCAACAGTCACGGGCTCAATGGCGCCATGTATTACACCGACACAGTGACAGACGATGCGAGACTAGTACTGCGCGTACTTCAGGATGCTACGGAGGCAGGGGGCGTTGCGGTCAACTACATGAAAGTTGAATCCTTGCTCAAGACAGAGGGGCAAGTAACAGGCGTAGTCATCAAGAATACCGAAAATACAGAACAGGTTGAAATACAGTGTAAGTCGGTCGTTAACGCAACTGGAGCCTGGGCGGACCGGCTAAGAAATGAAGTTAACTCGGAAAAGCGTATTCGACCCCTGCGTGGCAGTCATCTTGTGCTTCCAATGTCGAAGCTCCCTGTAGAGGACGCGCTGACTCTTTTTCACCCTGTTGATAAACGTCCGGTGTTTATATTTCCGTGGGAAGGCACCACGGTAGTGGGTACTACAGATCTTGATCACAATGAAGATCTGGATGAAGAACCGGTTATCAGTGAACAAGAACTAGCGTACCTGCTGGAAGCCGTGGATGCACTTTTCCCACAACATAGCCTGTCTCGAGACGACATTCTTTCAACCTGGTCGGGGGTCCGCCCAGTAATAGGATCGGATGAAGCGAGAGATCCTTCAAAGGAAAGACGAGACCACGCGGTATGGCATGATAAAGGGCTTGTGACGGTCAGTGGAGGCAAGCTCACCACCTTTCGCCTGATCGCACTGGATGCCATTAAGGCGGCAGCCGAAACGCTTGGCAATATCGAGATACTGGAGAGCGATGATTGCATTTTCAAAGCCCCCGGGATTACAGCGACCGAACTCAACATAGCAGACCACCAATGGGCTCAACGGTTGATCGGCCGTTACGGGAAGCATGCCAAGACCCTGATGACTGAGGCTACCGATGCAGAGCGTTTGCCTATAGAAACTACGGCATTTTGCCTAGCGGAGTGCCGCTGGGCTGCACGCAATGAATCGGTGGTGCACCTGGATGACTTAATGCTGCGTCGCACTCGACTAGGCTCAATATTGGAACATGGAGGGGAAAGTCTGTTTCCGGCTATTGAACAGATTTGTGCGCAGGAACTGAACTGGGATGCCGAGCTTTGGAAAAGGGAACTGTCGCGCTACCGAGAGATCTGGAGAACACGCTATTACCTGCCAGGCGCATAAGAGCCAACCAGAAAGAGCAACCGCATGAGCAATAATAAAGAGTATGTACTGGCGATAGATAATGGCACGCAAAGTGTTCGAGCGCTCGTTTTCGACCTCGAAGGTCAACTGGTTGCTAAAAGCAAAGTCGAGATAGAACCTTATTATTCGAATCAACCCGGTTGGGCTGAACAGGATGCTGATTATTTTTGGGCCAATCTTTGTAAAGCCTGTTGTGCGCTCTGGCCACAGCTCGATTTTCCAAAAAGTGCTATTAAAGCGGTCGCCCTGACCACGCAAAGGGCAACCATTATTAATCTCGACCGTGATGGGAAACCGCTGCGCCCAGCCATCGTCTGGCTTGACCAGAGGCTGGAGCAAGATTTGCCTTCCATGGGACTGTGGAACATCCTCCTTACTTTAGCGGGAGAGAAGGACGCTGTAAGATTTTTTCGCAGCGAGGCTGAGGCTAATTGGATTAAGAATAAGCAGCCGGAAATCTGGAATAAAACAGCTAAATACCTACTACTGTCGGGCTACCTGACTTACAAACTTACAGGAAAGTATGTCGATTCAGTCGCCAGCCAGGTGGGCTATCTACCGTTTGATTTCAAGCGACATGATTGGGCCGGGCGACTCGACTGGAAGTGGCGAGCACTGCCTATTAAACGAGAGCAATTACCCGAGCTCGTCCCTGCCGGATCGCCTCTTGGCGCGATCAGTGCTGAGGCGGCACAACTGACGGGCATTCCCGAGGGCTTGCCCCTCATATCGGCCGGCGCGGATAAAGCCTGTGAAGTGCTTGCCTCAGGGTGTCTCACGCCCGACACCGGCAGTCTCAGTTACGGTAGCGCCGCGACGTATAACAGCACCAATGTCCACTATATCGAAGCGATAAAAAACGTTCCCGCCTACCCTGCTGCGATGCCCAATGCCTATAACACCGAGACTATTGTGCAGCGCGGATATTGGATGGTGAACTGGTTTAAACGTGAATTTGGTTTGCGCGAACAACGCATTGCCACAGAGACGGGTGTTGAACCTGAGTCACTGTTTGATGACCTACTTAGAGAAGCGCCTCCCGGGGCAATGGGTCTTTTGGTGCAACCTTACTGGTCTCCTGGCGTCCGTATACCCGGCCCGGATGCCAAGGGCGCCATCATAGGGTTTGGGGATGTGCACACGCGCGCCCATATTTATCGCGCCATTATTGAAGGGATTGCTTACGCATTGCGAGAAGGCAAAGAGCGCTTAGAGAAGCGCAGCGGACACAGCATTACCACCTTAAAAGTCTCCGGCGGCGGCTCACAGAGTGATGAGGCCATGCAAATTACTGCCGACATATTTGGGCTAACCGTCGAACGGCCTCATACCTATGAAACCTCAGGGCTTGGCGCTGCAATCAACGCCGCAGTCGGCGTCGGGCTCTACCCAGACTATCAATCTGCGCTAAATCACATGACACATGAAGGCGACCGCTTTGCCCCGATTGAAGAAAACGTGCGTATTTATGATCAATTGTATAAGGGGGTCTATCTGAAAATGTATGACCGGCTCAGTCCTCTGTACGGCTCCATTCGTGAAATAACCGGATACCCCTTCTAGCACCCAAGGAACCCCAGCGAAGGAGCCCGAGGAAAGATTTTGGAATGGGCTAGTCGGTGCTGACCGGCCTGAATCGAGGGCAAACGGTATCAGCTACTGCACCAAATACTCAGACAGGCCTAAGCGGCAGCTGACTCTTCTTTAACGTCTTCTTTCACGTCTTCTTTCACGTCTTCTTTATCCTCTTCAGGCTCCAGCACTGCCAATCGGGCCTCTAGCTCACTGACCTTTTGCTGTAGCTTGCCGTTTTCGGCTTTGGCCTTACTCGACGATTTTTGCAGCATTTCATTCGCTGTTGTTTTCTCAGCGAGTTTCTTTTTGCTGGCGTCCAAATTCTTTTTCATCGCTGCAGCATCGTATTGTTTCAAAGCCTTAATCTCTGCACGATCTTCCGCAAGATCTTTTTGCAGGCCTTTGATACGTTTCTTCTGCGTGGCGACTTCGTCTTCCAGCTTTTCACAACGATGGGTTAATTCGCGATTAAGTTGTTCCGTGCGTTTGTTTGCTGTGCCTTCGGCAGAGATGGTAGTCAGCTGCGCCAGCTGTTTTTCAATGACAACTTGCTGTTCTTGCTGTTTTTTAATCCCGCGCTCGATTTCGGCGGATTTTGCATCCAGTTGGTCCTGGTATTGGGATCTGAGGCTGTCTTCAAGTTCAATTATTTTTTCCAGTTTTGAGGCTGTAAGCATGTAGTGTGTCCTGCGAGTTTGTTAGTTTAGGTCGGGCAGTGGATCTGCCAAGCCCATTACTGCGGTAGATGCAAATCCGCGCGCACTATACACTAAAATGTCTTGGACTTCGAGAATTCCTCGTTTATCAATAAATTCAGATGGTTAGCGGGTCAGATTAGGTGCGGGATAGTTCACATCATCAACTGTCACCAAGCACTCCGTGCACTCGGTCCGCGGCCCATCAGGCCACCGGCTGCGGCTGCGGCCCTCTTACCAGCTTGCCTGGCATGGCACCCGTATCATGACCGTTTTCGCGAATGATCTCACCACTGCAAATCGTCAGCCGATACCCGTCAACCCGCTGTACCAGCCTTCGCGCATTAGCGGGTAGGTCATACACCATTTCTGGAGGGTGGATCGTCAGGGACTCATAATCGATCACATTAATGTCTGCCTTCATGCCTGGCGCGATTAATCCTCGATCATGCATGCCGTAGAAATTGGCTGTTGCTTGGGTCTGGCTATGGATAAGTTGCTCGATAGGAATACGCTCTCCCCGTGTCCGATCGCGCGCCCAATGGGTTAAGAGGTAGGTTGGCATGCTGGCGTCGCAAATCAGACCACAATGCGCACCGCCATCGGACAGGCCAAACACCGCATTAGGGTGCAGCATCATTTCCCGCAGCGCCTCAAAGTCACCATTGGAGTAACCCAACAGTGGCATATACAGAATTCCTTTGCCCTCGCGCTCCAACATAGTGTCGTATGCAAACTCGGCTGGGCTGCAGCCGTTCACATGTGCCTGAGCCAGAACGCTCTTCTCCGGCCCCGGCTCATAGTCAATAGGGTCACCTAGAGGGAACATATTGCCCCATGCGCTCAGCGTCTGCGTAAAGACTTCAGGCAAGCTGGCAAGGTCTGGGGGATTATCGAGTATTTCACGCCGTAAAGCAGGTTCTCGCAGCGCCACTACCCGTTTTGCCAGAGGCAACTGTGCGACTTTCTGATAGGCATCATGCAAAATAAATGGATGTCCGGAGCTCTCAAGACTGAACAACACACCAGCGGGACGCTGCGCTACCTGCGGTGTCAGCGTGCCACCGGCGGCTCGATCCTCATCAACCGCGGCGAGTAAACGTTGCCACTGCTCGGGATCACCATTGTTTTGCAGGCAGGCAAAAGTCACTGGCCGGCCCGTTTCCTGGCCCACTTGCCGCATCCATGCCAATTCTTCTTCTTCCGGGTTCAGGTCACTGGCCACTTCAAGCACACCATAGCCAACTTCACCCAAAACACGTCCAATCCCTATCACTTCCTCGCGATCTGCGGTGGTGCCCGGCGCGAGTTCTCCGTCTTTTGCGCGGTGCAAAATCGTGCGTGTGGTAGAAAAACCAAGAGCGCCGGCCTCAAGCCCTTCTTTAACAATTGCCGCCATGGCGGCGACTTCCTCAGCGCTGGCCTTCTCATTATTCGCCCCCCGATCGCCCATAACATAGGTACGCACAGCGCCATGGGGAACCTGGGCGGCGAAATCAATGGCGTGGGGTATACTTTCAATAACGTCCAGATACTGTGGAAATGTTTCCCACTTCCAATCGATGCCCTCAGCGAGCGCGGCGCCCGGTATATCCTCGACACCCTCCATAAGTTGTATTAAATAGTCTTCTTTACCTGGCTCAACAGGCGCAAAACCTACTCCACAGTTGCCCATAACAACCGTCGTCACGCCATTCCAGCTTGAAGGGGAGAACATAGGATCCCAGGTAACCTGACCATCATAGTGTGTATGGATGTCGACCCAGCCAGGCGTGACCAACAAGCCGGTAGCATTAATTTCCTTTTTGGCCGGTCCGATATTCTTACCAACCGCAACAATGCACCCTGCTGTTATCGCTACATCACTGTGCTGACCCGGTGCGCCACTACCATCTATCAGCGTTCCATTACGGATAACCATGTCGTACATAAGAATTTTATCTTCTTTAAAGAAACGGATACCGACAAGATAGCTCAATTCTCGGAGGAATGCCTACATGCATCTGCGCTGAAAAACTCAACCGTACCAACCACTTCAGCGGTTCATGGGCGGAGCTCTGCAATTCTGCTATCCAATCCCAAGGGTGGTCCAGGGCCTGCGGCGACAAAAGCTAGCCCGCCACGTAGAGGCTACCGCCGGCCAATAAAATCGACAAAACATACACTATCGGGAAAAGGTAGCGGGAGCGCTGATCCAGCCTGTCGCCTTGTTCGAAGAGTCCGCGACTGTCTAGCACCCACACCCTCAGATTGACGGCAACGCTGGCGCACATCGTCACAAAACTAATGATCATGAATAATCCCAAAACCGTGGGGTACGATATTTTCGGCAGGCTTCCGCTGAACATGATCTGATAGGCAACCACTGTCAAAATGCCCATAAAAGTAATATCCATGCGGTCGCCCACCGAAGACCGATCCATCCAGAAAACCGACCAGGACAAGATGACGAAGATGATGACAGGGAGTCCGACCAACCGCAGGGTGTATCGAGGGTCACGTTCGACATCGATCTGAACTCTAAAAGCGCTCAAATGGCCATCGCGGCCATCTAAGTAACTCGGCCTATACTCGACCACTGAACTAGACAACTCGGGTGAATACCACTGCGGTATTTCAACTTTGTGCTCATCATCGTCCCATATGCCACTGCTCGCAGGATCTACCCTCAGGAGCACCTCCTCACTTTCAAACCCCAGCACCTCGAAGATTGCCGCCAACTGCTGCCGGTCAAACGGGTAGCGTGCCAAATTAAAATGCGACTTAGCCACGGCTTCGATTTCTTCGGTGTAATATACGTTGCCGTCCGGCGTTATTCGCAGCACAATTCCCTGCTGCTCAAACCCTCCCGCTTCATTGGCTAGAAAGACCTGAGGCCACCAGCCCGTGAATACTTCGTTGAACTGGAAATACCCTTGGTAATAGAGGTCATCGTAGCCTGTTACTGCGGGGTCAAATGCCAACCTTGGATCCTTCCAATGCATACTGAGCACCCCCTCAAAGTGGAAGGTTTCATCCGCTTCGCTAATGAAGTTAACGTTACTGAGATAAAATCCAATGTCGACAACGACGGGGCCGTCACCATCAGGGGGACCTAAGATGTTGTTCTTTGCCTGTGTGCTAACACAGAATAAGACAAGTATGCTCAGTAATGCATATCGGGCTATTAACAACATTATTATTGGGCTCCTAAGACTCAACCGGTACAGGCATGCGAAGATTACTCATAACTTTATCCCGTGGCTAGCGGATCTCTGCGCTCAAAGAGGTAATGTTAAACAAAAATGACACTGGGCTCTAGAGGATATAGAGTTACCCTACAATCTTCATTTTCGAGTCATTTTTTATGCTGCGACGAGAACGAACACTTTTAGTGAGTGTTTTTAGCGCCATTCTATTCCTGCTGTATGGGGATCAGTGGATGACCATGCTGGGAAATCCCCTATGGTTCGCCGGAATTTCAATCTGGCTATTCGGGGTGATCTTGTTTGCATCGATTGGTGCAGTTCGACATGCCGAAATTCTCGCCGGTAAGTTGGGTGAACCTTACGGTACGCTGATTTTAACCATCGCAGTGACAACCATCGAAGTCACAATGATTGCCAACGTCATGCTATCGGGAGAAAACAATCAAGAGTTCGCTCGCGACACAATGTTTGCGGTGGTAATGATCGTAGTCAATGGCCTAGTAGGCCTGTCACTGTTGCTAGGAGCTCTGCGCTTTCATGAGCAGCAATATAATTTGCAAGGCGCCAATGCGTATCTGGTGGTGATTATCCCGTTAGCAGGATTCGGGCTAATACTGCCCGACTTCACAACGTCGACTTCAGACCAAAGCCTTTCAAACTTTCAGGCAGCTTTTCTGGTTCTGATGTCACTAGGTCTTTATCTGGCTTTCCTGCTGATCCAGACCAGACGCCATCAGAGTTATTTTGTAATGGGATTAGAGAGTTCTCAACAAGTTGCAGGTGAGACCACTCTGCGTTCTCCAATGATTTATTCGATGAGCGGCCATATATTGTTGTTGATGGGATATCTTCTGTCGGTCATTCTGCTCGCAGAGAAAATCGCTCGGCCCGTGGACTATAGTATTGAAGTTTTAGGTGCGCCCATAGCGCTGGGCGGTTTCTTTGTTGCATCACTCATACTGGCACCTGAAGCGATGAGTGGCATTCGTGCAGCAATGCAGAATAATTTACAGCGGGCTGTCAATATACTGCTAGGCTCAGTGCTTGCAACAATCAGTCTCACAATTCCTGCAGTCCTCATCATTAGCCTCATAACCAATCAGCATATCATTTTAGGTCTGCCTGATTCGCAAACTGTTTTACTCGTTGTGACTCTGATGGTCAGCATGATGACGTTCAGCAGCGCGCGAACCAATATTCTACAAGGGGCGGTACATATCCTGTTATTTTTGGCGTATATCATGTTAATTTTTCAACCATAGTTCAACACACTATCTACTATTAGCGTTTTAGAAAATGTACACTTAAAACAACCATAAGAAATGGGTAAAGCCATGTTGAAGAAGACCTTATTAGGCGTGCTGGTTGTGATTATACTGTCAACCTGTGCGCTGTGGTTAGCCGGCGGGGATGAAGTTTATGCGCTTTATCGCGCCACCTCGGTTTCCACTGCGCCGGCAGATTACGCTCTGCAAGATGACAGTCGTGTTATCGTTCCGGCGCCGCAACCCCACGTTAATCAATCTTACAACGCTCTCAAGAATGTCTACTGGGGCGACCTACATGTCCATACTGTGGAAAGCTTTGATGCTGTATTGTTTGGGACAACCCTGACCATTGAAGATGCTTACCGGTTTGCGCAGGGCGAGAGCCTGCGCAGTGCTGGGGGCGAACTTATGCAGCTATCGCGGCCGCTGGACTTTGTGGCCATCACAGATCATGCAGAGAGTTTTGGTTTAAGGACGCGTTGCGATGATACTAATCTATCGCTAAAGGAAAACCTGAACTGCTGGCTAATGGAAACGCCCAATGTCGTGACATTCCTCTTGTTGAAGGCAGTTGCTAACGAACCGGCAGAAAGACCCGCTAGCAATAAGGCGGCGGGCGTCTACCGCAACAGTGTCCGCAGTCATCCAACCCAGGCTAATTTTCCGATATGCACTCTAGATGAAACAGACCTTGAGCGCTGTTACCGCGACAGCAATAGTGACTGGTCGCAATACAAGCGTTTAGCGGACAAATACAACCAGCCCGGCACGCTCACGGTATTTTCAGCCTACGAGTACTCGCCACCCCTTCCTGACTCAGGCAAGCACCATCGTAACGTCATCTTTAATGGCACTGGGCTCCCGGAGCACGCCACGTCCTACTTTGATGTTGGCAACGCCATAGCATTATGGAAGGTCCTAGAAGACGACTGTAGCGGCGAGTGCGATTTTCTCACCATTCCACACAACATGAATAAGGGGTGGGGCCTGTTCTACAGTGAGAATACTTGGGACGGCGAAACCTACGACGAGGAAGGTTGGCTACTGCGACAGCGACGCGAACCGCTCGCCGAGATCTATCAGGTCAAGGGCTCTTCAGAGTGTGCGCTGGGTGTTGGGGCCACGGACGAGGAGTGTGGCTTCGGTCAAATATTAGAACCCTGTCAACTTGGTCAGGAAAGCGGATGTGCCTTCACCACCAGTTTCGCCCGTCAGGGGTTAAAAATCGGCCTTCAAATGCAGACTGATATGGGCTTTAACCCCTTTGCCTTCGGCCTGATTGGCTCCACCGATACCCACAATTCCAGCCCCGGTGATGTGGAAGAGTGGGATTTTGTCGGCAAAGTCGCAGCGGCTTCCTCACCGGCTACTCGCCGCATCACTGAATGGCCCGGCCGCAAGCCCTACGAATCCATTCTGCAGTTCCACACCTCCGGTGGACTCACGGGAGTATGGGCAGAAGAAAATACGCGGGATGCGATTTTTAAAGGCATGCAACACCGCGAGGTCTATGCAACTTCAGGGCCACGCATAACGTTACGGTTTTTTGCCGGCTGGGGCTTCGACGAGGATATTACCGACCAGCCTGATGCCATCGCTCTAGCGGTCGACGGAGGGGTGCCCATGGGTGGCGTTTTGACACCAGGCACAGAGCAAACGGATAGCCCCACATTCTTCGTCTGGGCGGCAGCAGACTTGATGAGTGCGCCACTGCAACGTCTCCAGATGGTCAAGGGATGGATAGACGCTGAGGGTGTTACTCATGAAAGCGTGCGCGACATCAGCTGTTCCGATGGTCTAAAAATAGATGCCTCCAACCTACGCTGCCCCGACAACGGTGCCTCTGTAAGCATCGCTAATTGTGAAGGTCTGGGTAATACCGGTGCGGCTCAGATGGCTGTAGCCTGGAAGGACCCTGACTATCACTCTGACCAGAATGCTTTTTACTACGTGCGCGCCCTCCAAAACCCCACCTGCCGCTGGTCGACCTACGACGCCCTGCGATTGGGCCAAACGCCGCCTTCCCACGTTCCTGCGACCATCCGGGAGCGGGCGTGGTCCTCGCCAATATGGATTCAGTCAGCGAACTGACATGCTACTTACTGCACCCGTATTATCTTGGATTGGCCGTCGCGCTCACATTGCTTCCACTATAATTTTTGGGGGCTGTACACCATCGCAAACGTTTTGCTGCGCGGCGAAATTTAAGGGGATGGCATGACCAGGTTGACGCTCACTGCCCTCAGTACGCTCATTTTAACCGGATGTGACCGGATCGACTCGCTGCTGTGGCAGCCAAAGACCACGCCAACGCAATGGTGTGAGAGCATGCCGTGCGTCGAACTCTTTTCAAGTGGCGTCACACTCACTCAACCTACCTCGACACTCTTGATCTACTTCTTAGGACTAATGTGGTTGTGGGTGGGGTGGCGATTCTGGCAACGGGATAACGAACAGAAATCCAGGCGCTGGTGGTCTATCGCCATGACCCTGGGGGGCATTGCTGCGATATCGGCCGGCACCAGCTATCAGGCATTTGGCTTCGAACTTAAATGTACTGAACGAGAATTTTGTACATGGACCAGCTGGTGGGAGATCGCCTATCTAGCGATGCAAGTCGGAAGCGTGAATGCCATGCTGGCAGGTGTTGCTTACGCCTGCACAAAAGGTCTAATGCGACGCCTGTTGCTTACGTATGGCCTCGCCAACACAGTCATTTACTGCTGCGTGGCAGCTGTCGGCGCATTCTTGCCAAACAGATTTATGATTTCTTTTGAAATGTTGGTGTTGTTCTCCACGCCAGCATTCCTTGCCTGTTTCCTTATTAACGGCTGGCGCTATATCAATAACAAGTCTAATAAAGACAACATTTTGCTGCGAGCGTGGATCATTATGTTCGTCACTAATGCCCTTTATTTCGGCTACCTACTACTCGGTTATACGCAGATTCTCTGGTCTAAAGGCTTTTGGTTTTCAGAAAACGATGTTTTACACGTGCTAATGCTGGTCTGGGTTTGGTATGTCGGGACCGCAGTTGTTAGCGTCATGGCCGATGCAGAATCGCAATCTCCGTCGCTGGATGATCACGCATTTATAAATAAGCACTAATTACTTTTGGTAGCTATAGACGAGTTTTAGCACTCTATTACTCTGCCTTCACATAATGGTCTGGCGACGAATAAGACCCTAACCGCACATAACCCCTTCGTCAGCAGTAGTACTGAGTCAATAGGACAGAATTTAGCATAGACTTAGGCGCCAGTATTAGGGATGCTGTAGTTAGCATCAACATATTAAGAGTCCCCTCAGCATCTGCGTCAAGTTTCTATATTGGGGCACTGCGATGTCAACCGCGGCATTCGATTCCGATGAATAGGTCTCAATTATCAATGGCATTGCCATTGCCCAGCAAGGCACTGAATGTGAATCCAAAACGCTCAAACCCTAATCAGCCCGTTTATGTCAAATTGATAAACCGTATCGGCGAACAGCTCAGGACAGCGGGCTACAACAAGCCAGACCTGAACGCAGATCTACTCATCAAGCAAGCGAAAAAAAAGACGGGGCTGCAAGACTTTGGCGACACGTCATTCAGAGATGGACTGGACATACTCACAGCTGAATTAAATGATCAGGCACAGCTCTCACAAATCGGACAGATAGCCGCATATTTCAATTTACTGGACCATCTCTGCGTTCGGCTGCGACTGATTGATTTTCGCGGCCGTCAGCCCCAAGTGACGCGCCAGATTATAAAACGACCACTATTTATTACAGGACTGCCACGAACCGGCACTACCATACTGTATGAACTGATTGCGCAGGACCCCTCTTTTCGGTCACCTGCAAGCTGGGAAGTTACCAGACCATTTCCGCCTCCCAAAAAAATATCGTATACCAGCGATAGAAGAATTCAAGGTGTGGACCGAATGCTGGCCTTAGCTGAAAAGCTGTCCCCCGGATTCAGGGCGATCCACGCCATTGGCGCGAAGCTACCGCAGGAATGCGTTTACATCCTTGCGTCTCATTTTATCAGTGAACAGTTTGGGTATATGTATAATATTCCGAAATACAGGAGCTGGGCGCTGACCCAGGACATGACTGCATCTTACCAATGGCACGCTCATTTTCTCCAGCATCTGCAAGTCGATTTCGGCGCCGGGCATTGGGTGCTGAAAGCTCCGGCGCACCTCGCTTATCTGAAATATCTGGTCGCACAGTATCCGGACGCACGGATAGTCTGGACCCACCGTCGACCCCTTGAGGCGATCTCCTCATTCTCAAGCCTCGTATGTAAACTACAGAGCGGCTTCAGTAACGCCATTAATCCACGGGCTATCGGCGAACACGAAGCTCGACATTTTTCAGAAATCGCAAGCGCGGGAATGTCAGACCGCGGTGCTCTGGATCAGCGTCAGGTTTTTGATGTGCGTTTCAGCGCGCTCTGTTCAGATCCAATTTCTGTCATAGCGAGTCTATACGAACACTTTGAGATGCCGTTGAGCGGCGAGGCTGAAAACCGAATGCGTCAATATCTGAGACAGAACCCAAGGCACTTGTACGGCAGACACACCTACTCCCCTGAAAACTTTGGATTGGACGAAATACGTGAACGTGAACTGTATTCAGAATACGTTTCATGCTTTGACGACTATCTGTATTAGCTCATTGCAAACATAATTTCGCTATGGTGCTGCAGTGAAATGGCTAGGTAATCACGGCACCTTATTTTATACTTTTATATTAATCAAACTACCCAGTACACAGTTATCTACTGACGTTGAGTTGACGAGATGCGGCGAGAGAGACTACCGGCCCCGCAAACAGGCTGATGAGAGAAAACCCTATAAAAGAATCTTTCCTCCTTTGTCCCGCTTTGGTGAAAATTGCCCTACATTGCTTTTTCACACGAATGTTTTTCTGTAGTAATGTGACTAGAACGATTATAACCCGCTACGCTCAGGCTGCTAATAGCGCGCGATATGCAAACCGCGGTATAAGCCATAGCAACCTTTTCGCTGCCACTGAACCTAGGCTTTAACTATGTATCCCAGCGGACTTTTCGGTCTAGATGCTCTGAGAGTACTGATTTCGCCCATTGCGATTTTTGGTATTGTTTTTTTTATACTCTATCTTCGCAACGACCATATTAGAGCGGGCCGAGCAGTTCTTCTGCTGTTAGCAATAGGCGTTTTTGCCCTGTTGGGCGCAAAATTATTTTCACTGCACGTGCGAGGCTGGGAGGTATACGAGCCGCTTTCCAGTGAATTGCGTGGCGGATTACGCTATCCGGGCGCTCTACTGGGCATGATTCTGGTCGGCCCGCTACTAAAACGATGGATTTTACCCGACCTGCCGCTTCCTCGTTTCCTCGATGTACTGGCAATAACCGTTTGCTTCTGTTTCGCTCTGGTACGATTCAGCTGTCTTATGAACGGTTGCTGCACGGGGCCTGAGTGTGATGCGATTTACTGTCTCAGTTATGAACCCGGAAGTCAGGTTTGGTATGTGCAGCTCCAGCAAGGCTTGCTTGATCATTCTTCCCATCCTAGCAATCCCGTATTCCCACTGCACTTCCTGTTCATGGCAGCATCGCTTGGCGTTGGCGTTTTTCTCATGTGGTTCGATACGAAACGTAGTTTCAATGGCCAAATCGGCCTGCTGTTCCTCATTCTGCACGATGGCGCCAAGGCAATTCTTGAGTCTTTCAGAGTGCCGTATGTAGGCGAGCTGCAACTGACATCATTTTCAATTAGTGCGGCGGGCCTAGTCGCTCTGATTATTGTTTTATATTATCGGCGTGTTAATTCAGCCTGAGACACCCAATGACCAGAGAAAGTCTTAGTCAACGCCTTTTTATAGCGATCATGTAAGATTTTGACCCTTTTGACGTAGGTCTGGGTTTCCTCGTATGGCGGGATACCGTTGTGCCGTTTTACCGCACCAGGGCCCGCGTTATAAGCGGCTGTCGCCAGCATGGTATTCCCATGATTTTCTTCAAGAAGCCACGCCAGATATCGAACGCCGCCCTGAATATTGTCTTCCGGCACTAGGGCATCCGTGACGCCCATATCTTTTGCCGTATCGGGCATCAACTGCATTAAGCCGAGCGCACCCTTTTTTGACCTGGCCCCGGGCTTAAACGCAGACTCAGCATGAATAACAGCTCTAACCAATGCCGGATCTACCCGATATTTCTCGGCCGACATATTAATCGCAGCCTCAAAAGCGTTCAATTGGAGCGCCGTATTGTTCCAGTCCACTTTAGACTTCGGATTACAGGCGAAGCATGAAAATTGCACCATCTCGTACTTAATGCCCATGGGAGCGCGGTCGGAATAGGATTGCACACCAGATGGGTTCCTGTATTTGTAGATTTTAATGGCGGGTTTTTCAGAAGAGGCATCGGGCACTTGCGGGGCATTGGTCAGGACAGAGGTAGTCTGATCCGCCACTGCATGTGCAGTGAAGAGCAATAATGCACATGCAAAAATGCCAAGCAAACCTCTCACGTCATTATTTTCCT
Organism: Halioglobus sp. Uisw_031; assembly: GCF_047729875.1. Classification (NCBI taxonomy): domain Bacteria; kingdom Pseudomonadati; phylum Pseudomonadota; class Gammaproteobacteria; order Cellvibrionales; family Halieaceae; genus Halioglobus; species Halioglobus sp. Uisw_031. The sequence continues at coordinate 3,441,497 of NZ_CP159826.1, forward strand.
GTTACACCTCTAGGCACATTGTAGCCCAGCTTCGAGCGGGAGACACCGCATCGAGTGTCAAAATTGACAGGACTGGGCTCACAGACACCAGCACAGATGGGAAAAAACACAATATTAAACCGACTAATTGCTCAAATTTCTTGAGAAAGCGATGGGCCGGCCCTTAATTCGGGCTACACTACATCCTTCTATTTCTTCAGAAAATGGAAGATTCACTTGCACCACCATCACTAAACATAATCTGTAGTTTACAAGACTGACCACACAGGAATGATCAATGCGACAAGTAGACATCAACAAAGAGCCTGTTGAGCTGTTCAAAATCCTAAAGTTTGAAGGCATCGTGAGCAGTGGGGGCCAAGCAAAATTAGTGATTAGCGATGGTCAGGTGACGGTAAACGGCGAGGTGGAGACCCGCAAGAGGAGAAAGGTAGTCGCCGGCGATATTATTGTCTTTGCGGAAGAAGAACTACAAATACGTCTCGCACAATAAAAACATTCACGAGTTTTCGCCCTTTACCTCACTTGGAACCGCACCGCAGGGTAACGCGTTCACAGTACAGACCGATTCTTCCTCGCCCTTAGGATTTCAACTTGTGACCAGACCTCGATCAACACGCAAACGCTCACCGGCCTCCCCCACACAACAGCGCCAAGTTAGCCTATGGGGCAAAGACACAGTAGTCATCGAGCGGATGAGTCAGGAAGGCCGAGGTATAGCCAATCGCCAGGGAAAGATCGTCTTTGTTAGCGGCGCGCTAACAGGAGAGCAGGTGCGAGTACAGTGTACAGCAGTGAAGCGAGACTTCGACACGGCCGATATGATTATGTTGCTGCCGGACTCTGCACCCTCTGCGCTACGCGTTCTCCCCCAGTGCCGAGTTTACGCTGAGTGCGGCGGGTGTACCTTACAACACTGGTCACCGGTAGCACAGCAGCGACACAAACAAGAAGCGTTGCTAGCGATGCTGCTGCCAATTGCACCGGGCCTGATACTTGCGCCGCCGATAATCAGTTGCTCAAGTGGTTTCCGCCATCGAGTACGCCTTCTCGTGACACGCAATACTGACAAAACGTACTCTCTTGGTTTTCGGCAGCGCGGGTCGCATGATGCGGTCAGTCTCCAGCACTGTGTAGTCGCTAATGCCGCGGTCAATACACTGTTGCAAGTCCTACCAAAAATTTTATTCGCTGCGCCCGAGCTGCAAGGCCTGCGCGAAATAGAGATCGACGCCGACAGCGACAACCAACTGGGTCTGTGCTTTTACTTCGCTGCACATCCTGGAGAGAAAATCCTGTCTGCGCTGCGTACAGCCGTACTCTTCGATTCCGTCATTGCTATGCGAGTTCGCCTAACTGCCAGAAGAAAATCACGCAGTGATGCACTCTACGATGATGGAGGGGAGCAGCTTAGACAGCTGCAGGAACTTTACGAAGAAGGTGAATTAACGCTTCGACTGCAACCGATAATTGAAGACGACAGTATTGAAATTGAAGAGTTACAGTTAGCCTACCTGCCCGGCGATTTCACTCAAACCCACTGGAGCGTCAATGCGGCACTGGTCTCCCTCGCGCTAAACTGGTTAAAGCCCGGCTCAGATGAGATCGCTCTCGATCTCTTTTCAGGCATAGGAAATTTTAGTTTGCCTTTTGCTCGCCGCACTAAAACCGTCCATGCGATCGAAGGTGATAGTGATATGGTCTTGCGCGTCGAAGGCAACGCGCAGCGAAACGGTATAGAAAATATTAGCGCGAAAATGCTCAACCTTATGACAGACACAGTGACCCTACCCAAAGCGGATATCGCCATTGTGGATCCGCCTCGCGCCGGCGCAAAGTCGGTCTGTGCGACACTGGCGCGCTCAAAAATAAAGCGCCTCGTGTATATATCGTGTCATCCCGCAACGCTGATGCGCGATGCGCGAGTGCTCTGCGGTGCCGGATTTCAGCTGACCAAAGCCGCAGCGGTGGACATGTTTCCTCACAGCGGACACAGCGAGGCTATAGTCCTATTTGAACGATAGACGCTGCGCGTTGCGCTTTTTAGCGCAACAGCAGAGCGTCCAGCGTCTCTATATCCGCCAGCACGTCGGCGCCAACCAAAATAGCCTGCAATCCAAGATCCCGTGCAGCATCCACATTGGCCTGATAGTCATCTAGAAAAACAACTTGTCCTGGTGAAATATCACCCAACTGCTCCAGGGCAAGTTGGAAAATACGAGGGTCGGGTTTGCGTATGCCCACGCTGCTAGAATCCACAACAAAATCAAACAATTCATCAACCGGAATGAGGCTACGCCAGCCATCGCCAAACTCCTTTACATTGTTAGTGATGATGCCAGTGGTATAGCCCTCCTGCCTAAGAGAGCTCACCCGCTCTACCAGCGGCTTCCTCTGATCTGCGCCGGCGTTATTACCCGCCATTCGTGCAAATAGCTCGTAAATATCAATCTGTAGATCGAGCTTCTGACCCAACCCCAGAATCTGATTACGGGCGTTTTCAAGGGTAATCTCACCACGCTCAAGCTGATGCCAAGGATGGTCACCATCGTGTTCATAGGAACCAAACACTATGCGGGTGATCTCTACTGGCTCAACACCCAATTCCTCACCAAAATCATGAACGGCATGAAAAGGTGAATCCGTAAAGACGCCACCAAAGTCAAAGAGCACGGCTCTAATTTTTTCCAACATTCTTCCTCTCCTCATTAACGCAACCCCCTGTCGGTAAATGCCCTTCATAAGACTGTTTCTAAGCTGGACCTGCTAGTGTTGCTAGCACCTGCCAATAGCGCTGCGCAGCCAGTCCTCAGCAGCAGCCCTTTAATAACGCATGAACAGCGTGCCTAGGGGTCTTGGTCAGTTTCTGCATGAGCTTGAAAGGTATTACCGAAAGGCCATATTGCTCTTTAATGCTGTTCAACATGACTAACCACAACTTGGCTGTCATTTCTGAATCATAGAGAGCTCGATGGAGCACTCCGTCCATTGGAATATTCAGATAAGCGACTAATGACCCTAACTGATGGTTCGGAGAGTGCTGGCACAACCGCCGCGCAGCGAGCATAGAGCAAGAAAATTGCCCCGAGTAATCTATAGAGACCCGCGAGAACTCGGCATCGAGAAAACGTTTATCGAAAGATGCATTGTGCGCGACTAGATTAAAACCTTGTATGAATTCAGAAAAGTCTCGCATGACTTCACCACAGGGACGCGCCTTAGCAAGCATTTCATTGCTGATGCCCGTATGCGATTCTATAAAGCCACTAATGCGTTGGCCGGGATACATCAACTCCTGAAAGCGTCCTATTACCTGACCACGTTCGATTTTTACCGCGCCGATCTCTATACCACGATCACCCTCGCCCGGGGATAGCCCTGTGGTCTCAAAATCGAGGATAACAACGGTATCAGCCGCCGCACCGTGATGAGAAATCTGCTCACCCGTTTTAGTATTGGTCGCGACCTCATTCGCTGTTACACAACTTGAGCCTGTCATCGGTATAGGTCCATTTTGGGGTCGCAATCATCTATGACTTCGAGCTCCATCGAAAAAGGCCCGCCGCTGTCTATTTGATTGTACGCACAAATCATATGAAAAGTTGCCTATAGCTTGTCTGCATGCGCATAAATGACGCACGCGGGCTGCGAAACGGTGTGCGTTGAATAATTCAGTGGTGCTAATAACGTCGCAATATTTTCTTCCGTGAAATTTCGTTATTCTACAAATAAATATTACTGTCGGAGTATCAGTGTGTCTCCTTTCTGTGAGAATTCAATGTGTTTCAGAAAAGACATCCCAAGGAGTACCTCTTCCATTTGCAGACCCGGAGCAATTGCGGCGCGTACATTCTGCAATTCGATTTCACCTACACTGACACGGTCTAAGTTCGCAGCATAGCTGGTGGATCTACCGTTGGCGGTCTGTGTTGAAAAGGCTCTGCCGCGCGGTATTCCCAGATAAGATGCTATGTCTTGTGGAATTGCCACACCGGTGGCGCCTGTGTCGAGCATAAAGGTAACGGACTTACCGTTAATTTCTCCACTTGTTACATAATGTCCAAATTTGTTGCGCTGCAGTACCACTTCCCGCACACCTCCCTCCGAATGTCGCGTCTGCAGATTCTGATTTGGATTGTACTGTTTATCGAGGGCATCACTAAAAAACACGATGCCCAGACCAATGAAAGCCAGCCACGCCAGCGCCTGCATGACCGCTCCCATGCGCTTGTGACCCTGAACCTCGTCGTCTGCCCTCACTCCTAAATCCTCGACCAGTCTTCGGGACACTGTCCCCGACCGGACCCCATTTTAATGCCAAAATCGTACACGACAGCGGCAGCGAAGATCACCCCTTTTGCTGCCAAAAGAGGGAGTGTACGCTAAATATTATTAAACGCTGCAAATGTTCTTGCCCTCAATTATACTCCTCAACTAACCGGGTGAGCAGTTCAAAATAGCGATACGCTTGGTGTCTATGGCGCGTCAGCATAAGAGGCCGCTTTGGAGTCTTATAGTATGATGCACTCCAAAGAGTCTCCTGGCGTCCTATCACTGCTCCTCTTGAATCATTAACAGACAGATAAGTGAGATGAAAAGACGCCATCAGTTCCTAGCGTTTGCGCTGCTACTCCAAATCCCGCTATTTGCCTATCCAATTTTGCGGCTCTGTCAGTGGTTGCGCATGGACAGTGTGCAAACTGCAGCTGTGTTCCTGCCACTGTTCTTTAGTCAAATCGTGGCGAGGCTCTACCTACAGCACGCAAGCCACGGTCCGATGTTTTGGCTGCGGCGTGGTGCAGATTTGTGGCTGGGCATCAGTCCTTTATTATTGTGCATGCTGGTGGCCACAGAACTTCCGGTCGCACTGGGCTGGATAGCCGAATATACCGCCGCTCAGGCGCTGGTTTGTTTGGCTTTTGCGCTAACGGCATACAGCGTTTTTAACGCCTACTCACCTTCTGTGGTGGAGATAAAGCTATCCAGCACAAAGGTTACCTCTACTTTACGATTCGCGCAGATCACTGATGTGCATATTGGTTCTCGCACTAGCGCTTTCTTAAGTCGTGTCATGCAAAAGGTTAATCGACTAGATATCGATTTTCTATGTATCACTGGCGATTTTATCGATGCTACTGGGGTTAGTGAGCAAGCATTGTCAGCCTTGCGCAGCTGTCGCGTGCCTATGTATTTTAGCATAGGCAATCACGAGCGCTACGAGGACCTTGACGCTATTTTGCAGCGTCTTAACAGACTAGGCGTCAGGGTTCTGCGCTCGCGTACCACCACGCATGGCGAGGTCCAATTGATTGGCATAGATGACGCAGATAACCCGTCACAGGTCCAGCGGGAATTGGCAACACTGGATATCGACCCTAAACGGTTTGTACTCCTTCTGTATCACCGCCCACGCGGACTCAGGGCCGCAGCTGAAGCCGGGGTAGACCTGATGATTTCTGGTCACACCCATAACGGACAGATAGTGCCGTTTAACTTTGTAGTAGGCCGAGTATTTAAGAAAACCGTTGGCCTGTTCCAGGAGGGTATGACGCGGCTGTATGTCTCTCCAGGAACGGGCACTTGGGGCCCGGTGATGCGCCTGGGCAGTCGGGGCGAGGTGACTTTATTCGAGATACGACCGCTCACACAGTCGATTAACGTTGCACCATGAGTAGCGGCACCCTGTCCACCCAGCTCATTCGAGAAAGAGCCATATGTCAAAAACGTTAAACGATAAAAAGTTGGCCGAGATCGTCAACCTCACGCTATCGCATTACGAGGATAATGCATTGTCGTTTCGGGAGGGGACAAAAGATCACGATGTAAGCCAAAACTACGATAATTTTTTGGCCCCGTTTGAAGCAACACGGAAACTGGATATTTTAGACTTTGGCTGCGGCCCTGGCAGAGACCTCGCCTATTTTAAATCCTTGGGCCACCGAGCCGTGGGGCTTGACGGGAGCTTCGCTTTTTGCTCGATGGCGCAGGAAAAGACCGGCTGCCCCGTTCTGCATCAATCATTCCTAGCGCTTGATCTCCAAGAGACAAGGTTTGATGGCATCTTCGCAAATGCGTCTTTATTTCATATTCCGAGGCAGGAATTTCCGCGTGTTTTACGACAACTACACAGTGCTCTGCGACCAGGCGGAATTCTATTTTCCTCCAATCCCCGCGGTAGTGGTGAAGACTTCTCTGGTGAACGTTACGGCCACTTTATGGAATTCGGCGTCTCCAGCACCTATCTAGAGGATGCAGGCTTTAAGGTTATCGACCATTATTATCGTCCACCTGGTATGCCATGTGCCGCACAACCATGGCTTGCCATAGTGAGTCAAAAGTCTAGCTGATAACACTGTGTCCTCTGTGATCGCTGGTTTACGACTGCTCTCTTTCGGACCTGTGGCCCCTTGAAGCTCGGGGCTTTAGCATTTTGTACCAGTCACGAAAAGGCCCCGTCGTATTTTGCCAAAAGGTTTGATGCTCAGATTGAGAGTCCGGACCTAGACCCCAGGGCGTGTATTCATCCACCTCCGGAATATACAAAGTGCCGAACATCCTGTCCCAGATACTGGTGAATACGGCCAGATTCTTATCGTGATGTTGCTGCAGGTAACTGTGATGGACATGGTGCATTACAGGACTTTGCAGCCATTTTGACAGCCATACTGGATAATGGAACTGCACATGGTAATGGCGAAATGATCCATTGAAGCCAAATAGCACGGCGAAAAAACCAAGATTAAGCAGGGTGGCTTCAGTAATTCCACCATTGAACAGGAAGCCAAATATTCCGGCTGCGAACCCGTAACTAACTGCGCCGCCAACAACCCAGATTGGGCCATCGATAAAATGCTCGCGATACCGTGTCAACGGCGTCAATACCTCAGCAGAATGGTGGATCTTATGCAGTGCCCACAGGGCGGGCACCTTATGCATGGCATAGTGCGTAAGGAAGAAAACGAAGTCGTAGCACAGTAGCGTCACCAAGCTATACAGCAACATCCATGCGAGGTTGGAATGTAGCTCCGGGGAGTTACCAAAAAGCCATTTCAGCGCGCTGATTACTGACTGTTCCGTCGCGGGGCCAACGGTGGCCAGTAGCGCTATCGCCCAAAATGGGTAAAAAATTCGTTCTGTTACCCACAACCAGACATCTACTCGAGCAGACGCATGAGTATAAATATCTTTGGGCAAGAGGAACTGAAGTAGGCCCGCTTTTCGGACTCGGCCATCAACGCCCTTTGATCCGTGGCCACCGCGAAGGAACCAAAGCAGGCCCGCGATAGCGAGCGTCAATAATACGATCTCCCACTCAAGGTCCTGTGGAATATTGGTGGCCGCTGTATTCCAGACAAACTTCGCAACGGTCTGGCTCATTTGTGTAAACGGGCCAACAATATTGTCGGCGCCATTTGCGGTGTCAGTGTGTGTACTTACTAAAGACATAGGCGCGGAAGACTTCTCAAATTCCTCAGAAACGACGGTGATTTTATCATCTTTGCAGAACAATACTCTATCAGCGCGATGTTTCCAAACGGGCATAAAAAAGCAGATCGATCAATGGCGCTATATAGGGGCTAGGCAAGTAAGCCGGCCATAGGCGATACTAGAGTACAACCTGAACGGGTAGGTTTAGAGGGAGAGACATATGGATAAGGTACATTGGGAGTATCTGAGCCTGCACCGCGAAAACCGTGTGTTGGAAGTCACGTTTCGCTCCCCTAACAAGGTAAACAGCCTCAATAATGCTATGATGCGCGAGCTGACGCGTCTGGCACAGGAACTGCAGTTCGACAGCGAGCTTAATGTCATCATCCTAACCGGAGCTCAGGACATTTTTAGCGCTGGGATGGATCTTAATGATCCGGAAGCCGCCAATGCCGGCAATCTAACAGTGGCCCAAAGACGCCAGCTGGTCAAAGTTGGGCCCGCGATGTGCGCCGCATGGGAGGCTCTTGAACCAGTAACTATCGTCGCTATCGAAGGTTGGTGTATTGGTGGCGGCACTGCTCTGGCGGTTGCTTGCGACTGGCGCGTCGCGGCTGACAACGCCTCTTTCTACGTGCCGGAGCTCAAGCTGGGCATGAACATGAGTTGGCAGAGCGTGCCTCGCTTCACTCACCTGATCGGGCCGGCAAAGACCAAACAGTTACTGATCCTCGCCGAGCCACTGGATGCTGCCACTGCAGAGCGGTGGGGATTGTTAGACTACGTTTGCGCGCCTGGTCAGGCATTGAGCCGCGCTCGCGAACTTGCGGCCCAGGTCGCCGCTATGCCGCCGGTGCCCGTACGCATGGCCAAGAGAGCGATAAATGCCAGTGCGACGGCCCTGGACAGTGCTGTCAGTTTTATGGACGCCGACCAATTTTTGCTCACCCAAGACACAGAAGATGCTTTGGAGGGCGCAACAGCCTTTCTTAAAAAACGGCCGCCTCAGTTCACAGGCAACTAACCTGTCAGTCAGTAATCGGAGAACGAGATGTCCTACAATACACTGCGGTATGAGACCGCAGATTGCATTCTCACCCTTACACTTAACCGCCCTGAGCATCTTAATGCATTCACAGTTGAGATGGGGCATGAACTCATCGAGGCTTTTAATCGCGCTAGTAGTGATGACGATGTGCGCGCGATAGTTGTGACTGGACAAGGTAAGGCTTTCTGCGCAGGCATGGATCTGTCGGTGGACGGCAATGTATTCGGCCTTAACGAGGCGCTAACGCCCACCATGGAAGACATGGACAAGCGCCTGGATGACCCTGAGATAGTTGCAGGTGTGCGCGACCTCGGAGGCCGGGTCACGCTGGCAATCTATGATTGCAACAAGCCGGTGATCGCGGCGATCAACGGCGCGGCGGTTGGCATCGGCGCCACCATGACCTGCGCCATGGATATACGTCTGGCGGCGGAGCACGCTCGTATCGGTTTCGTCTTTAACAAAATAGGTATTACGCCAGAGGCCTGCTCTAGTTGGTTTCTGCCGCGCATTGTGGGCATCTCACAGGCACTAGAATGGGTTTACAGCGCAGATGTCTTGAAAGCCGAGCAGGCGCTGGCCGGAAAGTTTTTAAAAGCAGTCGTGCCAGCAGATCAGCTACTGGAAGAAGCTTACAGCATCGCGCGACGTATCGCCCAGCATAGTCCGGTGGCGATCGCGCTGACGCGCCAAATGATGTACCGAAATGCAGCGCAACCGCACCCCGTTGAGGCTCACAAGGTAGATTCACTTGCGATTTTCTACACCAGTTTAAACAGCGGCAAGGAGGGGGTACAATCGTTCCTGGAAAAACGCCCGGCTAACTTTACCCAACGTACATCTACTGACATGCCACCTTTTTATCCCTGGTGGGAATGAATCGAAACGCAGGGAAGTATCATCAGGCCCTGCACCCGCGCCGAACTCTCGAGTCTCATCAATGGAGCACCTCCACGATAATTCATTGCTGCTAATTTGAGCGTGGTAGGCTGTAGCCCCCTTTGGAGTCACCCATGCGACCACGGTTAGCATTTGCTTTTATCTTTTTCACGGTACTGCTGGATGCAATTGGGCTTGGCATCATTATGCCGGTTGTCCCGCATCTCATTATGGATATCTCCGGGGGCTCGCTGACCAACGCCGCGCGCACCGGCGGCTTTTTGATGTTCGCGTTTGCTAGTATGCAGTTTATTGCCTCCCCGTTACTGGGCAATCTGTCGGACCGCTTTGGACGTCGCCCTGTATTGTTATACTCGTTGCTGGCAATGGCCCTTAACTATCTGCTCATGGGTTGGGCCCCGACACTATTCTGGCTTTTTGTGGGTCGCATTATTGGCGGCGTGTCTGCCTCTACCTATGGAACTGCCAATGCCTATGTGGCAGACACCTTCCCAGCCCACAAACGCGCCCAATACTTTGCGCTATTGGGCGCGGCCTTTGGTGCTGGGTTTATTCTTGGTCCTGCTATCGGTGGATTTTTAGGGGAATACGGGGCCCGCACACCTTTTTACGCCGCCGCAGGCTTAACGTTTATTAATATTATCTACGGCTACTTCGTATTACCGGAGTCACTGAAAAACGCTGACCGTCGGCCGTTTCAATTGTCGCGGGCCCACCCGCTGGCAGCCATTAATCAACTGCGACAATACCCAGTGGTGATTTCGCTCGTGCTGGTCTATTTCTTTTACCAACTGGGCCACTTTGCGCTCCCCAGTGTGTGGGCATTTTTTACCATTGAAAAATTTGGATGGTCACCCCGCGACATTGGTTTCTCATTAAGTGCTATCGGCGTGGCAATGATCTTCGTGCAGGCCTACCTTATCCGCTTAGTATTACCCAGATGGGGCCCCACCAAAACCGCCGTCGTGGGATTAATAGCAACGGCCTTGAGCTTCATCGGCTACGCCTTCGTCCCTTATGGATGGATGATGTACCCAATAATAGCGATAAGCGCGCTGCAAGGATTTGTGGCTCCATCCGTACAAAGCATCATGTCAGCACGAATCCCCGCCAACGCACAGGGCGAGCTACAAGGCGCGATTGGCAGCATGAGCGGCCTAGTGGCCATCCTCAGCCCACCGGTTATGACCCAACTCTTCGCCTACTTCAGCTCTAGTCAAGCTCCTACCTATTTTCCCGGTGCGCCTTTTTTTGTGGCTGCTATTCTTACACTGTTGGCGTTGGTCGTGCTATTGCGCTCGGTCGCGCTCGGTCGAGGGTCACACGAAAGCTAGAGCATAATAACCGCCAATGACGTGAGCACATAGCGCTGCAGTAGTTGGCGCAAAGTCCCATGCAGATGTCATCCAATCCCATGTGCTGGACTAGCTGATCGAGTACCATATTGCGTCATACGCGCTTAGACAGGATCTACGATATGACAGACACGGTATTGCGCATTGGCGGCGCCAGTGGTTTCTGGGGTGATGCTGCTCGAGCCACGCCTCAATTATTAAGTGTTGTGGGCCTTGATTATATCGTTTACGACTATCTTGCTGAGATCACCATGTCCATCATGGCCCGGGCTAGAGCCAAAGATGAACTCAAAGGCTACGCACCAGACTTTGTCAGCGCGGCCATGAAACCAAACCTCTCAGTAATCGCCGAGCGCGGCATCAAGGTCATCTCCAATGCGGGCGGCGTCAATCCCGAGGCTTGCGCTGGAGCGCTGCGCCAGATCATCGCCGAACAGGGGCTGAGCCTCACTGTGGCCTGCGTGGTGGGTGATGACCTGGTTGGCCGTAAGGAATCGCTGCAAACCTCTGGCATCACCGAGATGTTTTCTGGCACAGCCTTTCCGCCGAGTGAAAAAGTATTGAGTATCAATGCCTATCTGGGCGCCTTTCCGATAGCCCACGCTCTTGCATCAGGCGCCGATATTGTCGTGACCGGCCGCTGCGTTGATAGCGCCGTCACATTGGGCGCCTGCATTCACGCCTTTGGCTGGGGGCGCGATGATCTCGACCAACTGGCCATGGGTTCTCTGGCGGGTCATATCTTGGAATGCGGGCCGCAAGCCACCGGCGGCAATTTTACCGACTGGGAGCAGGTGCAAGGTCTGTCGGATATGGGCTATCCCGTCGCAGAAATCTCCTCTGACGGCAGTTTTGTCTGCACCAAGCCTGAACATACAGGCGGCCTGGTCTCCGTAGGTACAGTGAGCGAACAAATGTTGTACGAGATCGGCGACCCGCAAGCCTACATGCTACCCGACGTGGTCTGCGACTTCTCAACGGCACGGATCGAGCAGATTGGTGAAGACCGTGTGCAGGTGTCCGGCGCAAAAGGTCGAACGGCCCCCGACACCTACAAGGTCAGTGCAACCTACGCCGATGAATTTCGCGGCGGTACCTATATGACTTTTTATGGCATCGATGCCAGTAGGAAGGCGCGCGCACTCGGTGAAGCGATATTCAAGGCGGCACGCAGAGTCTTCAGGAACGCAGGCCTAGCTGACTTCAGTGAGACCAGCATAGAGTTATTAGGCACAGAGACCCACTACGGCGCATTCAGTAAAGTGAAAAACAGTCGTGAAATTGTGATGAAAATTGCGGTGAAACACCCGGACATCGGAGGTATCGGTATTTTTCTTAAAGAAGCGGTAGGACTTGGACTGGCAACACCGCCGGGCCTTTCAGGCTTTGCCGGTAGTCGCCCTAGCCCCTCCCCTGTGGTGCGACTGTTTTCCTACACAGTGCCAAAGGCGCAGGTGCAGGTAAAGATACTGCTGGGCGATGAGGTCATCTCCTGCGATGAAGTCTACGGTGAAGTGCTGAACATCAAAGCCATTTCTCGTCCAAAAACGCCAACTGCTGATAGAAGTCTGCAGATGGTCAAGGTTCCGCTGATTGCGCTGGCCTGGGGTCGCAGTGGTGACAAAGGCGACAAAGCTAATATCGGCATCATAGCGCGCAAGCAAGAATACCTTCCTTACATCTGCGCTGCATTGACGGAGGCCATAGTGCGCAAACGCTTTGCACACTTTCTCAGCGACTCAAAAAAAGGGAACGTCGAGCGGTATTTGCTTCCGGCGTCCAACGCAATCAACTTCCTGCTACACGATGTGCTTGGAGGCGGGGGCGTGGCCAGTATCCGTAACGACGCACAAGGCAAGGGTTACGCACAGCTACTTCTGTCCTGCCCGATATCCGTGCCAACCGCCATTGCAGAGACACTGTCATGACGATTTTTAATTCAAAAATAAACGTCAATTCTGAAGGCTATGCGAAAAACCGCAGCGACATGCTCGCGCACATCAGCAGGCTGCAGGAGCTCAATGCGCGCGGCGCAATGATTTCCGAAAAACGTAGACCACGCTTTGAAGCGCGCGGACAATTGACACCCCGTGAGCGATTGGCGCGCCTACTAGACCCGGGCATGCCATTCCTGACGGTCGGCAATCTCGCCGGCTATCTGTTGGATAGTGATGATCCAGATAAATCGATCGCCGGCTCCACTATTATTTCGGGCATCGGTTTTATCAGCGGTATACGCTGTATGGTCGTAGTCGATGACAGTGGCATTCAAGCCGGCTCCCTGACTGCCGCCGGCGGTTACCGCGTGCGCCGCTGCGAAGAAATCGCCCTGCAGCAAAAGCTACCCTTCGTGCATCTCGTTGAAAGCGCAGGGGGAGACCTCCTAAACTACACTGTAGAGGGGTTTTCCCTTGGTGGAATGCTGTTTGGCAATCTGGCCAAGCTAAGCAAGGCAGGCATTCCTGTTATATCCATTCTGCACGGCTCCTCCACTGCCGGAGGGGCTTACATGCCCGGTCTCAGCGACTACGTTATTGCGGTAAAAAATAATGGCCGCGCTTTCCTGGCCGGCCCCCCTCTGCTAAAAGCTGCAACGGGTGAAATTGCGACGGAGGAAGAGTTGGGTGGCGCCGAAATGCACGCCTCTGTTTCCGGCCTTGCGGAATACCTGGCAGAGAATGACGGTCAGGCTGTACAGATGTGCCGGGAGCTGATGCACCGGCTACAATGGAATAAAGACTGCGCCTCACCCAAGCGACGCAGTTATCGAGAACCGCTATACGACAGCGATGAGCTAGCGGGCGTCATCCCCTGCGATTATCGCAACCCCTATGACATGCGTGAACTGGTGGCCCGGATAGTTGACGGCTCAGACTTTATGGACTTTAAATCTCGCTACGGTCCCGCGACCGTTTGCATTCAGGCAGACATCTACGGACTGCCCTGCGGCATTCTCGGCAACAACGGCCCTATCGACCCCGAGGGCGCCACCAAGGCGACGCAGTTCCTGCAACTGTGCGACCAGTCGAATATTCCCGTACTATTCCTGCAGAACACCACTGGCTATATTGTAGGCACCAAGTCAGAACGCGCAGGCATGATTAAGCACGGTTCGAAAATGATTCAGGCGGTGCGCAATCTAGAGGTCCCGCGCATTACGATGATGACCGGTGCCAGCTTCGGTGCTGGAAACTACGGTATGTGCGGCCGCCATTTTGACCCCGACTTCCTGTACACCTTTCCTAATGCACGCACCGGCGTTATGGGCGGCGAACAAGCGGCAAAAACAATGTCCGAAGTGGCGCGCAGTAAGGCCGCTGCGCTAGGGGTGGATGTTGATGAAACCGCATTATCAAAGCAAGAGGCTTATCTCGCCAATATGTTCGACAGCCAGTCTAGCGCCTACTATACCTCGGGCCACCTGTTGGACGACGGCATGATAGATCCGCGTGATGCACGCAAGACGCTCGGCTTTCTGTTGGAAACTGTATGGGAAACTCGTCACCGCATCGTACGACCAAACAGCTTTGGCATCGCGCGAATGTAATCACGATATTTGGAGGTACCAAACATGACAGATCTACCCGAAACCAAAGACCTTATTCTGGAACCCCAGGGTAGCGTACTGACCATCTGGTTCAATCGGCCTGAGGCTAAAAACTCCCTGTCCAGCGAAATGGTCAGCGAGCTACACGCCGTTCTGGATGTCGCGGCGCAAGACGCCTCGCTGCGCACGCTGATTATTCGCGGTAAAGACGGAATTTTCTGCGCCGGCGCAGATATCAAAGGGTTCAAATCTGGCCTGCAGGACGTCGAGCCCAACGCTGATGACGTGGCGCGCGGCAACCGTTTTTTCGGCGACCTAATGATAAAACTCAACGAACAGCCACAGACAGTCATCATGCTGGTAGAAGGTGCTGCCATTGGCGGCGGATTGGGCCTGTGCTGTATCGGCGATGTCACTATCGTGACACGGGATGCCAAATTCCGACTTTCGGAAACCAGTCTCGGTATTCCCCCGGCACAGATTGCACCGTTTGTGACAGAACGTGTCGGCCTCACCCAAGCCCGACGTTTGATGTTAACCGGTGCGCGGTTCACAGGAGTGGAGGCGGTCCACTATGGTATTGGCCATATGTTGGCGGATGACTCAGCGGATATGGAAAAAAAATGCGCAGAGGTGCTGGAGCAGATAGCACTCTGTGCACCCAGAGCAAACGCGGTCACCAAGAGTATTATATTCGAGGCCACTCGACGTCCACGGGCGGAGGCGCTCGATTTTGCATCGCGCGGATTTGCATCCTGCATGCTCAGTGAAGAGGGCCGCGAGGGTGTCACAGCTTTTGTCGAGAAGCGCAAACCTAAATGGGCCAACGAGTAAGCCACGGAGAACACGATGACAAGATTTACCAGCATCCTGGTGGCCAATCGCGGGGAGATTGCCTGCCGTGTGATTCGTACCGCTAAGGCCCAGGGCTACCGCACGGTCGCCGTATACTCTGATGCTGACGCCAAGGCACCTCATGTACAAATGGCCGACACCGCCCTACACATCGGGCCTAGTCCGGTCAACGAATCCTACCTAGTACAAGAGAAAATTTTAGCCGCCGCAAAAGCCAGCGGTGCTGAAGCGGTTCATCCAGGCTACGGTTTTCTCAGTGAGAACGCCGAGTTTGCCAAAGCCTGTGAGGATGCCGGCCTCGTCTTTATCGGCCCAACGCCCGATGCGATTCACCTTATGGGCAACAAGGCAGAGGCAAAACGCCGGATGATTGCAGCCGGTGTACCCTGTGTGCCCGGCTATGAAGGAGAAGACCAGAGCGATACAACCTTGCTCAGCGAAGGTGCGAAAATTACGTTGCCCCTGATGGTAAAAGCCGCTGCCGGTGGCGGCGGCCGCGGCATGCGTATCGTGCACAAGAACAGTGAACTGTCCAACGCCATAAAGCTGGCGCGTGCAGAGGCGTCCTCTGCCTTTGGCAGTGGTGAGCTGATCCTCGAGAAAGCCATCATGCGTCCACGGCATGTGGAGATACAGGTATTTGGCGACAGCCACGGCACCATCGTACACCTCGGTGAACGCGATTGTTCGGTGCAGCGCCGACATCAAAAAGTCATCGAGGAGGCGCCTTGTCCTGTTATGACCGACGCATTGCGCAATGAAATGGGCGCCGCCGCCATAGCCGCCGCCCAGAGCATAGGCTATCGCAGCGCAGGCACAGTCGAATTTCTACTGGATGAATACGGCACGTTTTATTTTCTGGAAATGAATACGCGCCTGCAGGTAGAGCACCCTGTCACCGAGCTGATTACAGGCCTGGATCTCGTCGCACTGCAGCTGCAAGTTGCTCAAGGTGAACCGCTTGGATTTACCCAAGACGAGGTCACACTGAGCGGTCATGCTATCGAAGTCAGACTGTACACCGAAGATCCCGCACAAGATTTTCTGCCCACCTCCGGGCCTGTCGATCTCTGGTCACCGCCCTCCGGCGTGGGCGTGCGAGTGGACAGCGGCATTTGCAGCGGCGAGGAAGTTTCACCCTTCTACGACCCCATGGTTGCCAAGATTATCGCCAGCGGTCCAAACCGGGAGATCGCCCGCCTACGATTGATAGAGGCACTCCAGAACACCGTCTTATTTGGCACACGCCACAACCGTGACTTCTTGGTGGCCTGCTTAGAGAAAGACTGTTTTGCGGCGGGACGAGCAACCACTGCGTTTATCACTGAAGAATTTTCTGAAGGTGAAATCGCGGACCCACAACCCACTTTCACCGACAGTGCGGTGGCCGCAGTTCTCGAGCTCACCCTGCAACACAAAACCCTGCATGGCAACAGCATTCTCGTCGCGCCCCAATTGCGCGACTGGGCCAGCGCCAGCCCACTGGTCTCGCGCAAACTGTACATTCACGGCGAGCAGGTTCACGATCTATCTGTAACACCGCTGGGGAATAGCCGCTATCGGGTGTTCGATGCCGATAACGCAGCGGTGATCGAGCTCCTGACGGTGTTAGAGGACACGGCACAGGTCAGTATCGACGGCGAACAGCATCTTGTACGACACTTTTCGCCCGATGAAAGCAAACTGTATCTGTCTATCGATGGCCGCGCCGCCACATACTGTGACCAGATCCGTCTTGCTGGCGTACAGGATGACGCAGCCGGCAGCGGCAGAATTATCGCGCCCATGCACGGATTGTTACTGGAAGTGCGCGTCAAGGCGGGTGACCGCGTTGAGTCAGGCCAAACCTTGGCGATACTGGAAGCGATGAAAATGCATTATGAGATTGCTGCCGACGCAGCCGGCGAAGTCATCGAAGTCCTTGCCGTAGCAGGGCAGCAAGTGGCCGTTGATGACTTGTTAATTGACATCGACACCGCTGAGAATCACTGACTTGAAATCTTCCAAAACGAGGACAGGGTGCCAACACATGGCATCGTTCCCTCAAAACTATTTAAGGACTCTGCAATGATCGGCGAAGAACGCTACCCGCACCTGTTTTCACCCCTAGACCTCGGTTTCACCACAATCAAAAACCGCGCCATCATGGGCTCGATGCATACGGGTTTGGAAGAGGCTGAGAATGGCTTCGAGCGCATGGCGGAATACTTCGCCGAGCGCGCCCGCGGCGGTGTTGGCATGATTATCACCGGCGGTATCTCGCCCAATGAAGAAGGCGGTTTCGGTGCAAAGCTGGCTACAGCGGACGAAGCAAGGCAGCACCGCATCGTCACTGATGCCGTACGCGCAGCTGACCCAGAGGTCAAAATCTGCTTGCAAATTTTACACGGCGGGCCGTTGGCGTTTGCGGAGCATGCTGTCGCACCGTCAGCTGTCAAATCGCGTATATCCCCCACCATGCCGACCGCCCTGGACGAAGCCGGCATCGAAAAACAATTGTCGGACTTCGCAAACTGCGCCAGCCGCGCTAAGGAAGCGGGCTATAACGGCGTAGAAATTATCGGCTCTGCCGGTTACCTACTCAGTACTTTTCTGGTCGAGAAAACCAACCAACGCACCGACCGTTGGGGCGGCTGCTATGAAAACCGCATGCGCTTTCCAGTAGAAGTGGTGCGCCGTGTTCGCGAGGCCGTGGGCGAAGAATTTATTGTGATCTTCCGTATCGCCGCCATGGATATGCTGCAAGGTGGCATGTCATGGGACGAAGTAGTGCAATTAGGCAAAGCGATTGAGGAAGTCGGTGCTAACATTATCAGCACGCACTTTACGTGGCATGAGTCAGCAGTGCCGACCATTTCTACTCGTGTTCCACGGGCTGCATTTGCGCGGGTGACCGGACGTTTGTCAAAAGAATTGGGCATTCCCACCATTACCAGCAACCGTATTAATATGCCCGATGTTGCCGAAAATGTGTTGGCAGAGGGCCACGCTGACCTCGTCTCCATGGCTCGCCCCATGCTGGCTGATTCAGAGTTCGTCAAAAAAGCGCGCGAAGGCCGCGAAGACGAGATCAATACTTGTATCGCCTGCAACCAAGCCTGTCTTGATCACACTTTTACCGGGCGGGAGGTCAGTTGCCTAGTGAATCCACGGGCCTGCCACGAGACACTACTAAAATACGAACCCACTACCGCACCGAAGCGTATCGCAGTAGTTGGAGCCGGCCCGGCTGGACTCGGGTTTGCGACTGTCGCCGCACAGCGCGGCCATACGGTAACGCTTTTTGACAGCGCATCTGAAATAGGCGGACAATTTAATCTGGCGAAGCGGGTCCCAGGAAAAGAGGAATTTTATGAAACGCTACGCTATTACGCTCGTATGATCGAGGTACTGAATATCGACCTGCAGCTGAATACCCGCGCAACATCAATACAGCTGCACGATGGCAACTTTGACCAAATCGTCATCGCCACCGGCATCGAACCGCGCATACCAGAATTGGAAGGCATCAATCATCCCATGGTCATTAACTATATCGATGCGATTATGGGACATAAACCCGTGGGCAAGAAAGTCGCCATCATGGGGGCCGGCGGTATTGGCTTTGATGTGGCTGAAGTGATCCTACACAAAGGCACCTCGGCGGCGCTGGATATCAACGTCTTCGCCCGCGAGTGGGGTATCGACTTCGAACGTCATCCTCGTGGCGGCGTCACCGGCGTAGAGCCGGTAGTAGAGAAAGCAGATCGTGAAGTCTTCCTACTGCAACGAAGGTCCACACGCATAGGTCGTGAACTTGGAAAAACCACCGGCTGGACGCATCGCATGGCTTTAGCCCGGCGCGATGTCAAAATGATTAACGGCATTGACTATCAAAAGATTGATGACGATGGGCTGCATATCACTATTGATGGGAAATCCCAGTTGCTGGAAGTCGACACCGTCATTGTATGCGCCGGACAACTCCCTCTGCGCGCGCTGTACGACGAATTACAGGGGAGGCATCCTAATGTCAGCCTTGTCGGCGGCGCCTATGAGGCAGTAGAGCTCGACGCTAAACAAGCAATCAATCAGTCAAGTTACCTAGCGGCGACGGTCTAGCGGAGCCACGACCAACCCAGAGATAGCTGACTCTGCGGGCCGAGGAAAATATCGCCTTTAGGTGATTTCCCGAAAATGGATTGTTCTGCGTATTTGTATTATTTCGCCTACGAGGACTTGCTCTACTGAATCCCTTAATTGACAACACAATCGAGAAAAACGCGATTATTTTTACGGCCTTGCTCTGGCACTATAACGTCTCCCCCCATTGGTATACGAGCTACCGGAAGGTGCTCTTTAATATCACCCTGAACCAGATCAATAATGGTGTTGGCGATGATCAGATGGATCCCGGGCTGCTTGACCACCTATTTCTCCTCTAGCAAAGCTAATTATATATCGGAGGTCGTTAACAGTCTGCCTGGGCCGCAGCGGTCGCGCCTACAATACGACGCTTACTTTCTTTTAGACCCTACGAAACCAGCAAGCCCAAGACCCGTTAGCGACAGTAAAAGAACGATGCCTATCACGCCAAAAATAGTGTCGGGAAAAGGGCGACCTAGCCATTGCAAATAGTGAACCTTGTACAGATTGTTGATCAGCACAGTGTCGCGACCCGACTGAGCAAGAGACAGATTGCGCCAGTCCAGTGTGATTTCGACGCCTGTCGAGGTTTTCGCTTTGTTTCCTGAGATGTTTACCAGCTCGCCATAGCGTTCGGGATTTACGCCTATGGCATCTTCGACGAGTCGTTTCATATCAGCGGCTGATGGTGCCTCTTTCAGCTGCATATTGACCGGATCAAGATGTATCGAATGACCCTTGTCGCCCGCCAAAAGGTGATAACCAAGAACGGTTCTTAATAGCCGCGCCTCGTGCCAATCACTACTTGGGCCAATCTTGAATGCACGCTTCAACGGATACGTTTTCACGCTCAATATCTGATAAGCACCGTCATATCCTGGTTTCACCAAAAACACGACGCCCGTCAAAGACCAGGCAAGTAAGGGTGCCGCCAGCAAAATTCCGATCCATTTATGAACGATCTTTGTGCTCATTGAAAAACGCCCATATCTTGCATCAACATCGTTACGCGTATCTAAGGAAGCTGCGCCATTGACTCTAATTGCTCCAGAACACGACCCTGCCGATAGGCGCTCACCACCCCAATGACCCAGCACACGAGCAACACTGTCGTGGCCACGTTCGTCGTCTGTGCGCTGGCGCTTAACTGCTGGGATACAAGATTGGCAATGACGCCGATATCGGCAGGAATTATACCGCTCTGTATCTTCGCACTCAACTCCAGAGCGATCGTCAAGGTGACGCTGATAATAAAGTAGGTCGCACTCGCTGCCACTCCCATCAACAGCAAACCGAGGCTCCATCGCTTCAGGTAGAGCTGACCTATACCTGGGAACACTAATGCTGAAAGCATAACAGCCGCCGTCGATTTCCGCATGAATCGTCTCCGCTAAACCTCAGGTTAATCTAGAAAGGGGTTTTCGCTCGTTTTTGTAAGGTACTGTCTACGCACTGCGGTACAACTATAACAGTGCATTTGTCATCGGTGAAAGGTCCATCAATTGTAACGCCATATTGGCAGACATTTTGATAGGTCCCAATGTACGAGTTGACGCCTATTATACAATGCTAAAGGTTTTAGAAGAGCGAAGGGAACGTGTCTGTGTCACCCACCACGCACAGGCCACCAGCGCAATAAAGTGCCTGCGGCGAAAAATCACTTAGCGAGAAATTTCAGCTCGGCGGTCATGCTGCGTGTTCGCCTCATATTGATCGAGGTAGTCGAGGGCACTGCGCGCTCTTTCAGAATCGAACCGACTCGACTCGACATGCTCTGAGAATGCCTGCCGAAACTCAACGACACCCATTTTCTCCAGAATCTCAAATGGTCCTGCCTGCAGCGCCATGCCCACACGCCAGGCTTGGTCGATCACTGCAGGTTCGGCGACCTCACTGGCCGCGACTACCAGAGCACTTCCCAGCAGTGCCAGTTGCAATGGCTTGTAAAGATCATCTCGCTCCCGCTCCGCCTCCAGGAAATTTGACTGCTGGTAGACCGGATCCGGATAGCGGTAAAAACCGCAGCCAGAGCGCATACCTAACTCATCGCGCTCCACATAAGGCCACAACAGTTCCAACACCTGAGTTCGCAAGCCCGGTATGAGTTCCTCGTCTTCACGGTCCAGCCAGCTGTCGTATACCAGGCTTATTCCAATTAGATCGAGAATGCCCAGTGGCCCCATAGGCGCAGAGTGCGCGCGCATCCAAGCTCTGTCCACTTCCGTGCAGGTCGCATTCTCAGCGACAAGGAGATACATCGACGTGGAAAGTACCGGCCCCAGCATCGCGTTTAGTATATAACCGGGATACTCTTTTTTTAGCACAAGCGGCACTGTATTCATACTCAGCGCGTAGCGCTTGAGAATCTCGAGTGTAGCCGCACTTGTCCGCACCCCGCCAACAATATCTATGAGTGGTGAAGCCATGTAGGAATGCAACGCAGCAATACGATCACCTCGCTCTACAACATCTTCGAAGTCCGACAAGCAAAGGAACGAAGTATTGCTCGTCAATATCGTACTGGGGGGACAGACTTGATCAAGCGTCCTGTGGACCTCTCGCTTGACATCCAAGCGCTCGGACACCGACTCACTCACCAGATCCGCATTCAAGGTAGCCTCGGCGAGATCTGCTACCAGTGATACACGCAACAGGGCCGAAGGAATATCCCCCGCAGCACAGTAACCACTGCTCACCAAGAACGCGGCGGATTCCTGGTGCCGGTGTGCGACTTGCGCCAGCATCAGTTCGTCAATATCGTAAAGCACCACATCGTAACCCGAAATTGCCGCCTTGAGGGAGTTGAAGCAACCCATGGCGCCGGCACCTACAAAGCAGACCTTCTGTATTTCTCTAATTGTCACGGTGCGGCGCGATCGCTCTAGAGGGTCTATGAGGCAACAAGAGATCAGCGCTTCCCTTGGCCACCATGGCGGGCAACTCAACCAGAACCGGCAGCGCGGCTAGCGCATTGACGATATGGTGCTGCGTAGGATTCTGTTCCCAGGTCAGGTGCTGCCAGTCGACTTTGCCCTGCCCTATCCAGATTTCAGAGAGTGTTGTCTTCGACGGAAACGTGGTGAGCTCATCAACGCCTTGACCGCAGCCGCCAATCGCCGGCAGGAAACGCCAGCCCATAGGATTATCCTTCCCTTCGCCAGGCTTACCGTATACCTCAGCCTCGTCTGGCGTAGGGGCTCGCAAGTCTGAAATAGACATGTCCATTATCTTATGACCAAAGTGGCTGGCACTAGTGGACCAATCCCCAGCAATAACACTATGATCCTGAATGTCCGCATATATTTTGGGGATGCCCTGCGCTTCTCGACCTATGAGAATGGGATCGGCCAAATTTTCCCAGATAACCAGAGTATAATTGCCCTCCAGCCTTTCTTGCTCGCCATTAAAGACAACGGCCGCACTCACACCGATCATGTTGTAGCCATGACCAGCAAGAAAATCGACATTCCTGTTGCACGCATACGTTACCGTTATAAGCGCATTATCAGCAACCTCCAACGGCTCCGGTAGATACTGTGCAAGGCTGTCCCGGTCTGTTAGGAACGGGACTGTCATCGACGTGATGTCGTTGTAACGGAAACTAGACTTCGGGGGAGACGGCCGTGGTCCAAAATGCGCAGGCATCATATATCTCTTGCCGGGTTCGAGCTTAAACATGACTTACACCTTGTGATTATCGCGTTTCATCCACCCCCAACTAAGATCGGATGCCAATGCAGCGCGTTCTCGATCTTACGTTTCAGACTGCGGCTAAAACCAATCGACTTGCATCGAATGGGTGGTATCGTCAAGTGCCATTAAGAGATTGGCCCAAGCATTAATCTCTGGCAGCTCGTAGCGAAAGAAATAGCGCATCGCCTGAAGTTTTCCGCGATAAAAGTTCTCATCTGCGACAGACGAAGCACACGCCAGACCCTTTGACGCCGCCACGCCCTGTTTCAGCCACATCCAAGCAATCACCACATTGCCAAAGACATCCAGATACTTGACTGAATTGGCTAGCACCAGGTCAATGTTCTTTTCCAGCATCGAGCCCAACAGAAAGTCCGTGACCTCCTTCAAAGTACCCACCGCAGATTCAAGTTCATCGGCAAAGCCGTCTAGCTCATCGCGGCCTCTAGCCTCCGCAATAGTTTCGTGGATGGCTTCAATGCAGGCCGTGTAACCCGCTAAACCGTTCTGCGGCACTTTACGCGCCAACAAGTCCAGAGATTGTATGCCGGTAGTCCCCTCGTGGATGGGGTTAAGACGATTGTCCCGGTACATCATTTCTACGGGATGCTCGTTGACATAACCGGAGCCGCCCAGCACCTGAATGGCAAAATAGTTTGCTTTCGGGCCATACTCCGACGGCCAGGTTTTAATGATGGGCGTCAGGAAATCCAACAAGGTGTGAGCCTTAGTACGCTCCTCCTCCGTGGGCGCCGTTTGCTCATCATCCGCTAATTTAGTGCCAAGCAGGCAAAGGGCGTAGGCGCCCTCTGCATAGGCCTTTTGTGCCAGCAACATGCGCCGCACATCGGCATGCTCGATAATATTGACGGGCGGGGATAACGGATCCTTGTTCGAGGGCAATCGTCCCTGTGGCCTCTGTTTGGCATAATCCAGCGAATACTGGTAGCCACAAAGCGCTAAAATGGCAGCGCTACTGCCAACCATAATCCGCGCCTCATTCATCATATGGAACATATACACCAGACCGCGATTTTCCTCGCCCACCAGATAACCCACTGCGCCGTCTTTCTCGCCAAAATTCAGTGCGGTAGACGTCTGTCCACGACCCCCCATTTTATGAAACAGACCCGCCAGCGTGACATCATTGCGTGCTCCCAGAGAGCCATCATCATTCACCAAGAATTTGGGTACGATAAACAGCGAAATACCTTTAATGCCTTTTACAGCGCCTTTCACGCGAGCAAGCACCAAATGCACGATATTCTCATTCAGTTCGTGGTCACCTCCAGAGATCCATATCTTGTTACCGGTTATGCGGTAGGTGCCGTCTTCAGCAGGAACAGCATAGGTGGTCAGGTCTGAGAGAGTGGAACCAGCGCCCGGCTCGCTCATTGCCATTGTTCCGGCAAAGCGTCCGTTAAGTAATGGTTCCAACCATTTCTTCTTCTGCTCCGCAGTGCCATGAGCAGCGATCAAGTTGGCATTGGCATTCGTTAAAGCGACATAGCCCATTGTGGTGCTGGCCGCAGCACTGAGGTAAGCCCCAGCCGCAGCAGCCACCAGCGCTGGCAGCTGCATTCCACCCAGTTCATAGTCCGCTCCGGGAGACGCCAAGCCTGCCTGTGTCACAGCATCCAGCGCTATCTTGATCTCCGGGATCATATGCACTTTGTGGCCATCAAACGTAGGCTGATGCGTATCGACTTTCTGACGAAAAGGCAGGAAGTATTTTTCTGCCACGACGCGAGAAGTACTAATAGCCGCATCGAAAGTTTCACGGTTATGGTCTGCGTAACGTGTGCGGGACGTCATCGCCTCGACATCAAACAATTCGTACAACATGAATTCCAGGTCGCGCTGGTCAAGAAGAGGAGCTGCCAAAAGAAATGCCTCAGGGTGAATTAAAAGCGATAGGCTAACAGGGATAGTGCAAAGTTGCCTGTCACCTAGGTGACCAATCTATTAAAAAAGTCCGAATTCCTGCTCAAAGGCCGCCATATCAGGGATCAGGAGCAGTTTGTTATGGGTCTCTATCAGGCCCCGTTTACTCCAATCACGAAATATTCTGTTAACGCGCTGGCGGGAGCCCTTGGCGAGACGGGCGAGGTCGCTCTGAGTCACTTTTATCGCGATGAGCACGCCCCGTTCGATCGGTCTCCCATGCTCTTTCGCCAGCTCAATCAGGCGCTTGGCAACTCTAACTTCGAGTGGCTGAAACATGCCACCCACTATCTTAAAAAGGCCACGACAGACTACCACCTGATGCAGCCATAGATTGCGATACAAAAGAGGCCAATGTCCAGCCGCCAAGAGTACAGCTTCCTTAGGGATTAACAGTATTTCCGAAGACACAAGTGTACGCGCGCCGACTGTGCGAGCATCGGTATCTTTTAAACAAGACTCACCCCCCCAAGAGCCGCGTGGCAGATCAGTGACGGCGAATTCCTGGCCCATGGCGGCGGACACATATATTTGCACTCGACCCGTCACAACGCCAAAGATTTCCGTATTAGTGTCACCCATGCGCCACAGGTGACTGTTAGCATGATAGTGCTTTAGCGTGGACGCGCTGGCCAGCGCATCTAGGGCATCGTCAGGAGCATCATGGAACCACGCAGATGCCGCAATGAAGTCGCGAATAGAAGGCATGTCCATTAATACGGATACCGGTCTTGTGAGGGCAGGGTTAAGCGTGTCGCCATGGTAACTATCAGACCTCCTAACCAGCGCATAAGCTTTGCCCGTCAAAAATATACATTTGCCCCCAGTTTGGGAATTACGCAGGGGTTACCTGGCCGGATCATACAAAATGAGAAACTAAACTGACGCGCACCAGCATACAAGCACTGTCTTTGATGCTTACTCTGTGATGTGCGGATGCTTCGGCAAGTCTTCATGAGTTGACCTGGGGCGGCGGCCCTGCGGAATTCTCCGTCTCTAAAGTTCACTCAGTGCGACCACTGATGGTGGCGATGGAGGGTGAGAAGCGGCCAACACATGAAAAGTACTCCCGCAATAACTGTCTAGCAGCTATAATGATTAGCCATTGTACGTGGCAACGACCAGTACCATTGTGTCGTTTAAACATAAGGAGTTGGTGATAAACAGCGGCGGAGGCGGAACCTCGAGCTTCGTGCGCGCACTTAAGCTACAGGCTATGGGTCATTAGCCCTTGAGAAGCTGATTAATAGCCCAATCGACACCACCAATCCAATTACAGATCCTGACCGGATAACTGAAAAATGTCTCTGCAAGAACTGGTATCTAACTATGGCTATCTAGCGATCGGCGTTGGTACGTTCCTCGAGGGCGAAACCATTCTCGTCCTCGGAGGATTAGCCGCACATCGCGGATTTCTGCAACTGCCGTGGGTTGTTGCGTGCGCATTTCTGGGCGCTTTCTCGGGGCATCAACTGTATTTCCATATTGGTCGCCATAAAGGTGAGAAATTACTCGCGAGACGACCCGCTTGGCAAGCGAAGTCTGCGAAGGTATTTGCTATGGCGGAAAAACATCAAATCTGGTTGATCCTGGGTTTCAGTTTTATCTATGGCGTACGCACAGTGACACCGTTTTTACTTGGGGTTGCAGGAGTATCGCCCATGCGCTTCTTCCTGCTGAGTATGATCGGCACACTCGCGTGGGCTGCCGTCGTCGCCAGTGTGGGTTATTTTTTTGGTTATGCATTGGAATCCATGCTCGGCAATGTCAAACAATACGAATTACTCATTTTCGGGGTATTCGCGGGCATCGGTATCATCATATGGCTGATACGCCACCTTAGACATCGTTAACGCTATCCGTCGTTAACGCGGCGCAGGGTTAGGCGGCGCGCAATGCCCGGCCCAGCCGCTGACCGCCCAAGGCGCTGGTCGCCTCCCCGTCCTGCCAAACAGGCTCACCGTGAATCAAAACTGTCTTCACTACACCCTCAGATCGATTGAACATCTGGTTGTGCTGGAACAGCTCACGATACTCAAGTACGCGCGTGTCGTTGGAGTCCCAGGCCTGAAGCGCTTCTGGATCCAATAAAACAATATCTGCCTGCGCACCGATGTCGAGGCTGCCGACATCCAGACCGAAAAAGGCCGCGGGCTCGCGCGTCAATCGCCTGACCATCAGGCTGACCGTTTGCAGAGATTCCGCTTGCGCCAGTTTTAGTGACATTAGGTTCGCATCAAAAAAAGCCATGTTAGTAATATGCGCACCGGAATCGTTAAAGCCTGGCATCGCGTGCTTGTACTTGAGAAGCTCCAGTGTCGCTTTGTTGCCCGCATTGCCCACATCGACCCAGAAACGAAATGCTTTATCGTAAGTCCGCAGCATATGCAACATGAAGTCTGCGTCATCGCGAATAGGCCGCGGAAACAATTCAAAGGCCGCGCGCTCCTCATCTGACCGTGCGTCTGCCTGAGCGCCTTGCTGCCAACGCTCCAACCGGTCATACACCGCCTGCATACTCTCCCCGTCCCAGTCCGCAACGGGGGCGCCGTCAAAAATCATTAGGTACAGATCACGAATTACCAGGTTGTCCGGAGCACCAAGTTTGGTTTTGAGGTGCGCCAGAGTGCGACCGCGACGACCATGGTGCCAGTCCTCACGGAAACGGAGAGCAAAATCCGGGTCGTTAAGCAGAGCCATACGCCCTTCAACATCATCGTATTCCTTGGCAATCAATTCACAGGTAGACCCAAGTTCTTCATACAAGGGGGAGACTATGCCATCGGACCAGATACGAAAGTTAGTCCCCAGCGCCTGGAAGTGAATATTGCCCTTCATCAAGCGACTGTTCATGAGTGCCGCAAACCCGAGAAAGCTTTTGTGCGCCCCTGGCATTAACACGAATTCCATGACCGACAATGCCGAGGTCTTCAAGGTTTTGCCGAACAACCGTCCACTGGTCAACATAAAGTAGAGAAACGCTTTTGCGCGATTTTCAATAATAGGCGTGGTCTGCCATACCCGGTCATATTTACGCAGCACCTTGAGCAGACGCTTCATTTCGCCAAACGTGGCGAACTGAGTAGGAATACGCTGAGCCGTATGAGGCTCACTGGCCAAATAATGAAAAGGTAATCCGTCAGTACTCATCCCCACATAACCCTGCTTCATGCCCTGTTCCAGCAACTGCTCCATACGCGTCAACTCGGCCTCGGTAGGCTCGCGGCTTATACTGTCTTTAAGCCCCATCACTTCTATTCTGAGCATCGAATGAGGAATAAAAGCACCGATATTAGGTCCCAGAGGAATGTCCTCGAAGTGATCCAGATAGTCTTCGGTATTATCCCATTGCACGGCCTCAACACATTGCCTCAGCACTGACTTAGGAATGTTTTCGACCCGAGTAAAACAATCAACAATAGGATTCTGGTCGCCGGTCTGCTGGCGGCCGAAACAAGTACCGAGACTGCAGTTGCCGACCAGCACTGTGGTCGTCCCATGTCTGACGACCTCCGGCAGACCTGGCTCAAGATCAACCTCCAGGTCAAGGTGCGTGTGGATGTCCAGCAAGCCTGGCATCAACCACTGGCCCTCTGCCTCTATGATATTCAGCGCCTCACCAGTAGGCAGGCTGCTGCCACAGGCGGCGATACGCCCCCCTTCGATAGCAATGTCCATTTCACGGGGCTCGGCACCCGTGCCGTCAAACACCAGTGCATTTCGAATTAGGGTATCCCAGGCTGATTTCGCCATCGCATGTTTCCTCTTGTTAAGCGCTATTACCGGCGTGTATAAAGCCACCACAAAGTGTTGCAG
Source organism: Halioglobus sp. Uisw_031 (assembly GCF_047729875.1). Taxonomy (NCBI): domain Bacteria; kingdom Pseudomonadati; phylum Pseudomonadota; class Gammaproteobacteria; order Cellvibrionales; family Halieaceae; genus Halioglobus; species Halioglobus sp. Uisw_031. The sequence goes on from NZ_CP159826.1 coordinate 3,470,208, forward strand.
TCAACCAGCGCAAAGCCAATCATTTCCACTGGTATCCAGACGTTGCGGCATGCTTTATGCTCACGTCTTTGCAAAACCTAGGCCGTTACGCGACCCGGTAGCTGCAGCCAGCCAATTATAACCAATCCTGAGGAGTCCGGCGAATGAGCCCTATCACCTTCGACAATAGCTATGCACGCCTCCCCGAGCAGTTTTACGCCCGTCAGGCGCCGGTACCCGTCACCGCGCCGGGCCCCATTAGAGTCAATCGTCACCTGGCAGAACAACTTGGAATCGACGCTAACTGGCTGAGTTCCGAGGCCGGCACACAGGTCGTTGCAGGGAATGCCGTTCCCCCGGGGTCTGAGCCGCTCGCTAGCGTCTATGCCGGACACCAGTTTGGTGGCTACAACCCGCAGCTGGGAGATGGTCGTGCTATTTTGCTGGGTGAGGTGTTGTCTCACGAGGGCCGCCGCTTTGATCTACAGCTGAAAGGCTCCGGCCCCACACCCTACTCCCGCGGTGGCGACGGTCGGTCTCCAATCGGCCCCGTGCTGCGCGAATATATCGTGAGTGAAGCCATGCACCAGCTCGGCGTACCCACCACCCGGGCGCTGGCTGCGGTGACGACAGGAGATTGGGTGCAGCGCGACGGCTCCCTTCCTGGAGCCGTCCTCGCGAGGGTGGCCAGTAGCCATATCCGCATTGGTTCGTTCCAATATTTTGCGGCACAACGCGATATCGAGTCACTGCAGCTGTTATCCCATCACGTCATCGACCGCCACTATCCTGATGCCAAAAACAGTGACAACCCGGTACTGGCGATGCTCGAAGCGATAATCTCCCGGCAGGCACAGCTGATGGCCCACTGGCAATTACTGGGCTTCATTCACGGCGTGATGAATACCGACAATATGCTGGTTTGCGGCGAAACCATTGACTATGGCCCCTGTGCATTCATGGACCAATTCAATCCCGACCAGGTGTTCAGCTCCATCGACCATGCCGGACGTTACGCCTATCGTCAGCAACCGGCCATCGCCCATTGGAATCTGTCTGTTCTGGCCCAAGCACTACTGCCGATTCTGGATAACGAGCAGGAGCGCGCTGTTGCTCTGGCTCAAAAGGCCATCAACACCTTTCCAGACCAGTTTCTGCAAGCCAACACGCAGGGCATGGCGCGTAAGCTGGGCTTACAAGCCATTAAAGAGCAGGACACGGGGCTGGTGGAAGACCTTTGGCAACTGATGGCAGAACACACTCTAGACTTTACCCTGACGTTCCGGCGACTAGCAGATCTGGCTGACAAGAACACAGAAGCCAAGAGCAGTGTGGCCGAACTGTTTGAATTTCCGGACAGTGTGCAGCCATGGTTGGAGCGCTGGCACACCCGGCTGGCACAGGAATCCACATCCAGCACGGAGCGACAGGCATTGATGTACCGCAACAATCCTGTCTTCATCCCACGCAATCACCTGGTGGAAGCCGCAATCGTCTCGGCCACTGACAGGGGTGACCTAAGTACGTTTGACCAATTGGTGGATACACTCGAAAAGCCGTATCAGTACCGCAAAGCGCTGGCGCTTTTTGCAACACCTCCAAAGCCAGATCAGGTGGTGAGACAAACTTTTTGCGGCACATAAGGTTTTTTCTATGCCGGAGTGGACGATACTGGCAACGCCAAGGTCGTTTATGACCCACTAAACCCGTATAATCGATTCACTGTTAATCCGCTGACCCATCGGCGCGTGAGCCCGCTATCTTGAACATGGAATTTTTTGGTAAAACACTGTCCGGTCCGTTCACCATTCCCTCGGGCATCGTTACAACCGCAACACCCATCATTCAGTATATTTTTGATCATTTACCCGAGGTGGGTGTGGTCACGACTAAAAGCATCGGACTGGAACCGCGCGAGGGCAATCGAGAACCGGTGTATAGCCAATATGCGCCGGGTTGCTTCGTTAATGCGGTGGGGCTGACCAATCCAGGAGCACACCAATCGCTGGCGTTACTGGCGGCCCTCAACATCCCCAAGGACCGCTTCCTACTGACCTCAATTTTTGGCGGCAGCATCGAAGAGTTCGTCACCGTGGCCAAGATCCTAGCGCCAGTATCGGACGGTCTGGAGCTAAACCTGTCTTGCCCCCATGCCAAGGGCTACGGCATGGCCATGGGTCAGGATCCCGATCTGGTGCGACAAATCACCGCTGCTGTTAAAGCGGTGGTTGATATTCCGGTCATCCCTAAACTCACCCCTAATACACCTGATATTGCGAAGATTGCCGAGGCTGCTATCGCCGGCGGCGCCGATGGCTTGTGCGCCATTAACACTGCTGGGCCGGGGTACACCTCGTCACACGGATACCCTGTATTGACCAACGGTGCCGGCGGCATGTCAGGCAAAGGGGTATTGCCCATTGGCCTGCAATGCGTGCGAGATATCGCCGCGGTAACAGATTGCCCGATAATAGGCTGTGGCGGCGTCAGCAGTGCCGCTGATGTACGTGCTTACTTCGACGCCGGCGCTTCTGTCATCGGAGTAGGCTCGTCACTTACAGGGCTTACTACAGACGAAGTTAGCGCTTACTTTAAGGCGCTCAGCAAGGATCTTGATACGGATAATAATCGCGCCGAATCACATATTCGCTACGACATCGATATGAACTTCCGCCCCGTCATTCTGGTGGAAAACAAACGGATTTGTGAGGATATCTGCATCCTCACGTTCGATCGCAAGATCAATATTCAGGCGGGAGAATTTGTCTTTTTGTGGATACCTGGGGTGGGCGAAAAGCCGTTTTCGGCTCTCACCGACGACCCTTTCACACTGGCCGTTATTGATGTGGGGGAGTTCACTCACGTTTTGATGGACCTGCCGCCCGGCACCGAGGCCTACGTGCGTGGCCCACACGGTATTCCCGCAGCGCCCCCAGAGGACGCAAGAATTATGGCGGTGGCCGGCGGCACTGGCCTAGCCGCCGTGTACCAGCTCGCGCGAGATTTCGGTAATGCCGAAGTGTTCACTGGAGCGCGCAGCGCTGAGCGGCTTTACTACTTGGACGAGTGTCGTCAGGTTGCCGAGGTACACGTTGCCACGGATGACGGCAGCGCGGGATATCACGGCGTGGTAACCGAGTTATTGCGGGAGCGCCTGCAGGAGATGTCGCCACAGGAGCTTAAACAACTGATCTTTTATAACTGTGGCCCACAACCAATGGTGCACGCGGCTATTGCGGTACAACGTGAGTTCTGCGGGCAAGAGCAGATCTTCAGTGCCATCGACTACCTCACCAAGTGCGGCGTGGGTATTTGCGGTGCCTGTGCGACACCTGACGGACGCCGGCTGTGTGTGGATGGCCCATTCCTGGAAGCCTTATGACCCTCTCTGCTACGGCTCAATCGACCCAACAACAAAGGCCTGCTCATCATGTCCGCCGGTAAGGGAATCTATAACGCACCTTGGGAAAAGTCCTTTGATCGGATACTGACGCCACTGGAAGAATTCATCCACCGCCAGACTACCAGCGGTGTGCTATTGATGATTTGCGCGGTGGTCGCGCTGGTAATCGCCAACGGGCCGTTGCATACCCGGTACGAGCATTTATTGCATACCGAGATCGGCCTTAGCATGGGTAACTTTGCCTTTTCATTATCGATTCATCACTGGATCAACGAACTACTGATGGCTGCGTTTTTCTTCATCATGGGCCTGGAATTGAAACGTGAGCTTCTGGTGGGAGAGCTGTCATCACCCAAGCAGGCGCTCTTGCCCATCATGGCCGCTATCGGCGGCATGGTCATTCCCGCTCTGTTTTACGTCGCCGTCACCGCAAACACCTCGGGCATCAGTGGCTGGGGTATTCCCATGGCGACCGATATCGCTTTTGCCATCGGGGCCCTGAGTTTACTTGGAGCACGCATTCCCAAAAATCTGATCACCTTTCTCATCGCATTGGCGATCGTCGATGACCTGGGTGCAGTCGCGGTGATCGCGGTGTTCTATACAGAGAGCATAGACCTGTTTGCCCTTGCCTGCGCGGGAGGCTTCACGGTCCTCCTGATTGCGCTAAACATGGGTGGAATCCGCCGACCGCTGCCTTACGCTGCTATCGGCGCTCTGCTGTGGATCGCAATGCTCGCCAGTGGCATACACGCTACGATCGCCGGGATCGTGGTGGCCTTTGTCATACCCATCCGCCCCAAGTTCGAACCGGAGCACTTTATCAATCGCGTAAAGGACACGACAGTCCAAATGAAAAAGGCCATCACAGACAATGCTGACATCATTCACAACACTCGCTTTCGTGCCCTAGTAGCCTCTCTGGATGATGGCGTACGACTGGTGCAAGCCCCTGCACAGCGTCTGGAGCATAGCCTACACCTGCCAGTTGCCTATCTTGTAATACCGATCTTTGCGCTCGCCAACGCAGGCATTCCAGTGGATTTTGACAGTTTTGGACAGTACGTTCAGCATCCCATCGCACTGGGCGTTTTAGCTGGATTGCTGCTGGGCAAGCCACTGGGCATTGCCGGTTTTACCTGGATTACGGTGAAAATGGGCTGGGCAGAATTACCCGATGGCATGAATATGAAACATGTTTTAGGCGTAGGCTTGCTGGGCGGTATCGGCTTTACTATGTCGATTTTCATTGCAGATCTGGGCTTTACTAACTCACCCGAAGATTTGCTTATGGCCAAAACCGGCATTCTGTTGGCTTCTGCCCTGGCCGGCTTCGGCGGATTTTTCTGGCTGATGTTGCAGACTCGGCAGAGTGCCGTTAATGGCCCCGATGAAAAACGTACCCAATAGCGAGTTTTGTTGTTTGGTAGGGCCTGGCGGACTCGAACCGCCGACCCCCTGCATGTCATGCAGGTGCTCTAACCAACTGAGCTAAGGCCCTATTTTCTCCCTATAGACACCCTTGACGGCGGTCATTACCGTGTCAAGGTAGCGCTCCAACCAACCGAACTATCGTCCTATGAAGGACGCGCATTATAAGGGTCAAACCGTATTAGCTCAACCGTCTAATAGGGCGATAATTTTTCGCTGAAGATTTTGTGCTGAAGAAAGTCTGCAAAGTGTTCGATGATCGCTTTTACCACTTCTAATGGCACGAGCGGACAGTTGATCGGATGTATAGGTGGCGTAAAGTGCTGCACTATGTTTACCAACCACAATAAGAATATTAAAGGGAAAGGGGCAGTGTCGCTTTCCAAAACTACTGGCAGAGGACCAGAACGATGAATATTGAGTTGACCGCCCAGCAGAAAGGTCTCCAGCAGGAGGTCCGCGAGTACATGAAGACCGTCATGACGCCGGAGCTTCTTGAGGAAATCAAAATCCCTGAGTTCAAGGAAGGTGGCGGCCCGGAGTTTCGCAAGCAATACGCGCGCATGGGCGCTGATGGCTGGATCGGTCTGAGCTGGTCCAAGGAGCTGGGCGGAAAGGAACTGTCACACATTGAGCAGTACATATTTACCGATGAAGTCGTGCGCTCGGGTTTCGCTTACCCGTTTCTGACTACCGAATCTACAACGCCGGTCATTGCCGCCAACGCCAATGCCGAAGTGCGCGAAGAAGTGGTCGGCGGGGTAAAGCAAGGCAAGGTGGTTATTGCCATCGGTTACTCCGAGCCCAACGCGGGCACTGACCTTGCTAGTCTCACGACCAAAGCAGTGCGCGACGGCGATGACTGGATCATCAACGGCCAGAAAATGTGGACAAGCCTGGCAAATTACGCCGACTACGTGTGGCTCGCCGCGCGCACTGACCCGGACGCGACCAAGAAACACAAGGGGCTCACCATGTTTCTGGTACCCACGAATATCGAGGGGTTTTCGCTGACGCCAGTTCACACCTTGGGTGTGCGTACCAACGCGACGTACTACAGCGACGTCAGACTCCCGGATAAATACCGCGTCGGTGAAGTTAATGCGGGCTGGAAACTGATTACTGGCCAACTCAATATCGAGCGCCTGTCCTTGTTTACCCATGGGCAGGTGGATTCACTTTACCAAGGTGTCTGCGAATGGGCGGCACAGACCGCTGTACCCAAAGGAGGCAAACTGATTGAGCAACCTTGGGTTCAGCATAATCTGGCGACGGTGAAAAGCGGTCTGGAAGTGGTCAAACTGATTTGCTGGAAGCAGGTCTGGGCAATGGACCAGGGCCCTCTCAATATGGCTGATGCCTCGGTGGCTAAGGTCTACAGCAGTGAGTTTTTTGTGGAGTTGTATCGGTTGTTATTGGAGGTCATGGGACAGGCAGGCACCATTGCCGCCGACTCTCCCGGAGCCGTGCTCAGGGGGAAGATCGAGTTTCGATGGCGGGTGGGTGCCGTTCTCACTTTCGGTGGCGGCGCCAACGAAGTGCAAAGAGATATTATCGCAATGGCAGGGCTGTGGATGCCCCGCACACGCTAGGAGGACGAGACCGTGAATTTCACTATTTCTGAAGAACAACAAAGCGCTCAGCAACTTGCCCAGCAGATCCTGAGCGATTTTACTGACGTTGATAAGCTCAAGGTCATTGAGCAACAGCAGGAGAACTTCGACACTGGACTCTGGCAGGCGCTGGCAAAGGCTGGTTTGTTGGGGCTGGATATCGCAGAAGATCAGGGCGGCACTGGGCTGGGTTTTTACAGCCTGACCACGCTGTGCGAGGAGGTGGGTCGCACTGTAGCGCCCGTCCCGATCATTCCAGTACTCGTATCCGCCGCCGGCACCTTGCGGCGGTTCGCAAGCGATACCCAGAAAGACCAATGGCTTCCGGGCATCGCTAGCGGCGCAACTCTAATCAGTGCCGCACTGGAGGAATACAATAACGACGATCCCACGATACCCTCTTGCTCCGCGCAAAAAATGGAAGGCGGCTACTCCATCAGCGGCACCAAGATTTGCGTTAGCCAAGCACCGTCAGCCGCTCGTATTCTGTTGTCTGCCCAGACGGACGCCGGAATTGTGGTGGCCCTGGTAGATCCGCGTGCCGCTGGCGTCACCCTGAACGCGCAAATAGTCACCACCGGTGAGACCCGCCATGAGCTGGTCATGGCCAAGGTGCAGGTGCCCACAGAGGACATCGTCGCAATCGGCAGTGAGGCTCTGGCGGCGATGGATTGGGCACACCTAGCGACTCGGACTGCACTGGCCGCTATGGCGGTAGGTTTGTGTGACAAAATGATGCGTATAACCGGCCAGTACACCTCCGAACGCGAGCAGTTCGGTCGCCCAATCGCGACGTTCCAAGCCGTCAGCCATCGGGTGGCAGACTGCTACATTGATGTCGAGTGTCTGCGCCTAGTGACGCAGCAGGCGGCATCGCTGATCAACGAAGGTCACCCCGCTAGAGATGCAGTGCAGATAGCGAAAATCTGGTGCGGGAATGTGACGCACCGCGTCAGCCAAGCATCACAGCATTGTCACGGGGGTACCGGCGTAGATCGTGATTACCCATTATTTCGCTACTGCCAGTGGGCACGCCAGATAGAACTAACCTCTGGTAGTAGCGCCCAACTCACCGGCGAGCTAGGCCAAACTATTTGCGCTGAGTACCTATCCAAAGCCGGTTAAAGGGCCCTTGTAAAGCTGACGCTCAGGCGTAGCCATTATCGCGGAACCACTTAACCGAATCAGCCACCGCGGTTTCAATGGGTGTCTGAGGCAGACCCAACTCCTGCACCGCCTTGGCCGGATCGACATAGCCATGTTGCAGGACATAACGGGTATTCTTGTAGGTCGTTATCGGCGCACGGCCGCTAATTTTTGACCACATCTCAGCAAATTTCGCCACGCGTAACATCACATTACCGGACACCTCAGTTTGCGCAACATTAGACACGCCCGCAATCTTCCCTATCATCGTTAGAAGTTCTTTATTAGGCATATTCCCGTCCTTATTGGCCAGGATATAGGACTCACCAATACGTCCCTTCTCCATAGCCAGAACATGACCGGCAGCCACATCACGGACATCCACGGCACAAACTCCGCCGTCCCAATAGTTTTTCATTTTTCCTTCCAGCGTGCGCAAGATCATAGTGCCGGTGGGCGTCGGCATGCGATCTCCGGGACCAAACGGCATGCCCGGCATCACCATGGTGACGGGGAGTCCATCACTGACCATACCCTTTACCATCTGGTGGCTAATAAATTTAGACAAAATATACTCACTGGCCCAAGGCCAGCTGTTAAAGGCCGTTTCCTCTGTCGCAAATCCACCATTACCGACAATGCCGATCGCTGCAACGCTGCTGGTGAAGACAATTTTTTCAACACCAGCGGCCTTCGCCGCTTCCATCATAGTACGCGCGCCGTCCACATTGATTTTAAAGTGTAGGTCCGGATCCTTGGTCCAGATCGCAAACAGCGCCGCAAGATGATAGAGCTGCTGCACGCCCTGCACGGCTCGGACCAGCGACTCAGGATCCAGCAGGTTACCTTCTACGAATTCCACATCCATACCTTGCAGCGGAGACCGGTCTTCGCCTGGCATGACCATAACCCGCACATCATCACCTCTTTCAAGGCACAGCCGGGTTACGTGGTTGCCAATGAAGCCTGTAGCGCCAGTAATGAGCACTTTGCTCATAGTCATCTCTCCTTTCAATGGATTGGGTTGCGCATATCTTACCAGTCCACCGAGCGGCAGGTATGGCGGAATCGGTCAATCTAATGGCATTAGTGGACTATCGGGCATCAGAAACCACTTTACAATTGTGTCAGGCCACCTGACAGTTACTGATATTGAACACTCACTGTAAAAGGAAATCTCAATGTCTATTCTGCGAACGTGTCTATTGGTAATAAGCCTTGCACTGACAGGGCTCATTCAAACAGCTTACGCCGTGACTGAAACCGACACCCTGAACGCGGTGCTAGCGTCACGCAGTGATGAGGACAAAGTTCGCGATGATGCGCGCCAACCGCTGGAAACTCTGACCTTTTTCCAGATTAAGCCAGGCATGACGATTGCCGAGGCACTACCTGGCGGCGGCTGGTATACCCGCATACTGGCAAACTACCTGGGGCAAGACGGCACTTTGTATGGCGTGAACTATCCTGACAGTCTATGGCCCATGCTCAGCTACGCCTCCCCCGAGTGGATCGCAGAACGCATTGCCGCTACCCAAAACTTCACAGCCAAGGTCGCAACTTTCACTGACAACGGTATCACAGCACAGGGCTTCACTTTCGATACTGTCCCCCCTGAGGTGGAGGGCACGGTGGATCGGGTGCTGCTGATCCGCGCCCTACACAATCTCAATCGCTTTCAACAAAAAGCAGGCACCCGCTCACAAGCGCTTGCCGCGACCCACGCTATGTTAAAACAAGACGGCCTGGTCGGCGTCGTGCAGCACCGTGCACCGGCAACCGCCAGTAAAGAGTGGGCTGACGGCAACAAGGGCTACCTCAATGAGGTGGCAGTCATTGCCATGTTTGCAGAAGCGGGCTTTGCGCTGGTCGCGCAGAGCGAGATCAATGCCAACCCAATGGACCAACCTTCTGGCGAGGATAACGTCTGGCAATTGCCCCCCTCGTTGCGCGGCAATAGTGACGACGAGCAGCGCGACGCAATGGTTGCCATTGGCGAGTCTGATCGCATGACGCTACTGTTTCGCAAAGCACCCTAGAACTGACTATTGATTATTTTATAATATCAATACCTATCATATCGTTATTTCTTGAGCGCTTGCTGCTGCTTATACTGAAAATACGCTATGCTTCCATTGCTAAATAAGGAAGTCTCATGAGTGGCATCAAACAGCTTTTAAACGATATTGAGAACGCACCCAACGGTTCGCACGTAGTCGCCATTTTCGATTTCGATGGCACTCTTATCGCTGGTTATTCAGCCACAGCCTTTATCCGCGAACAACTCAAACGCGGCGATCTGTCCGTGCGTCAGTTTGTCGAATTGATGCGGGCCATGACCAATTTTGGACTCGGTAATATGAGATTTTCGGGCATGATGGCCATCAACGCCCAGTTCATGCGTGGCATTGAGGAAGAGACCTATCACGAGGTGGGAAAGCAACTGTATACCAAACAGATCGCCCGCCTAATCTACCCTGAATCGCGTGCACTTGTAGAAGCACATCGGGCCAAAGGGCACACTGTCGCCATCATATCTTCCGCTACACCTTATCAAGTAGTAAACGCCGCTGCAGACTTGGGCATTGATCACGTGCTGTGCACACACCTGGAAGTTGAAAACGGCACGTTCACCGGCGGCGTTGTCAGCCCTACCTGTTTTGGGCAAGGCAAGGTCGACGCCGCAGAATCGCTAGCGACGGAGCTTCGCGCTGACCTAAACAAAAGTTTTTTCTACTCAGATAGTACGGATGATCTGTTATTGCTCGAGAGAGTGGGGCACCCACGAGCGCTGAACCCCAGCGACAGACTGGAGCGAATCGCACGCGGGCGGCAATGGCCCGTTACAAAATTTGGCAGCCGCGGGCGCCCTACTTTGACCCAATTTATTCGCTCCATAGCGGCCACCACATCGCTAGTGACCAGCTTTGTAGCGGGCCTGCCGGTCTATGCCCTGACAGGCTCCAAACGCGAATCACAAAACTTTTCCTTCTCCCTATTTGCCGATACAGCCAGCGCCCTTGTCGGCATGGATTTAGACGTAACAGGAGAAGAGCACCTGTGGTCCCACCGCCCCGCCGTTTTTGTTTTCAACCACCAGAGTAAGGCAGATGTCATTATCATCGCCAAATTATTGCGTCGCGATATCGCCGGAGTAGGCAAAAAAGAAATTAAAAAAGACACACCGGTTCTGGGTAAGGTACTAGAGCTAGGCGGATTAGTTTTTATAGACCGCGCCGACGGCCAGAGTGCGATCAACGCGATGAAACCGCTAATAGATGTGATACGCAACGAAGGGAAATCAGTGGTAATGGCGCCGGAGGGCACCCGCACCGTTTCTCCGGCCATGGCACCTTTCAAAAAAGGTGCTTTCCACCTGGCAATGCAAGCGGGGGTTCCCATTATACCTATCGTTATTTACAACTCGGGGGATGTTGCGCCCAAAGGTGACTTCGTCCTCCGCTCTGCGACCGTCAAGGTAGAAGCATTGCCGCCGGTTGATACCGGTCAATGGTCACTGGAGACAATGGATGAACATGTACGTGAAGTGCGCAATATGTTCGCTCGAGCATTAGGGCAGCCAGAACAAACACTGCGCAAAACACTCACCACCAAGACCAAACCAAAAGTGAAACCCAAAGCAAAGCCAAAGGCGGAGGCCGTACGCAAACGGATAGTGAAAAAACAATAAATACATCACAGAAGCAGGCTGGATGGATGAATACAACAAGGAAATACCAGCAGGGTAGTCCGTGGCCGAGCGGGAATCATCCGCAAGTGCTATTCATACTCGATACCTGTAACAGTTTTGAGCAGGATCTCCTGAAAGGATGGATAGAACATCACAGGGAGTCCGGGGGAACAGCAGCGCAAACAGTCTGCGTCGATCTGAGCGACGATCATCGCAGCATAGACAGTGTGCTGTTGGTTAATGCACTGACACTGCCGATCGACACCGTGGTCGCTCCTCTGCGGATCGCATGGTTGCCGTCGCAGGAATCCATTCATTCAGGACCCCGACTGCGCGACCTAATATTCGGTGATCCCCGGCACCCCAACCCCCGGCGCGGCCGCAAGATTCTTAAAACGGCGCCGCAAAGAATGCATCTTCTGAGCGGGAAGCCCGACTCGGTGGCTAATTTGCGCGCGCGCTTTGAGCTGCATCACAAAATAGATAACCGCGATAGTCAGCGAGACTTTGCTGACTTCGTCGCGCGTCAGGCCTCGGTAGTGCTGGACCTCGCTGAACGTCGACTGCAAGGTGGTCGCTACAAAGTGCCGCGCTATGTCGCAGCTAACCTGATGGCCAGTACCAGTTACAACGAGGCACTGGACACTCTCTCTGCAGAATCGGGCATCGCCAAGGCACAGCTAGTGAAAGATGCCAAAGGCTACCTGGATGAAATGGTGTCTAGGCCCAGTATGTTCTGGCTAGACGTATACGCTAGGTTCAACAAGTTTTGCCTCGGCCTAGGGTACGAAGCGGAGATTGTCTGCGATCAAGAAGTCGTAGAAAAACTACGCCAAATCGTACGTGAATATCCTTCGATGCTGCTTTGGACACACAAGACCTATCTCGATGGCATGGTTCTACCCAAGCTGCTTTACGACAACGATTTTCCTATGCCCCATATGTTTGGTGGCGCTAACCTGAATTTCCCAGGACTCGGATTTTTACTGCACCGGTCGGGTACCATTTTTATTCGACGCAGCTTTCAGGATAACGAGTTATACAAAATGACGCTGCGCCACTACGTAGGCTATCTCATGGGAAAACGTTTTCCCATGAATTGGGCTTTCGAAGGCACGCGATCCCGTCTAGGGAAATTAATGCCGCCGCGCTATGGGCTGCTTAAATATGTGCTGGAGGCCTGCGACGCGACTGATGCCAGGGACATTCACATCATCCCGATTTCCATCAGCTACGACCTGATCAGAGATGTCGAGGAGTACGCCACCGAACAGACAAGCCACGGCAAAGGCGCCGAATCTCTGCGCTGGCTTATCGGTTATCTTCGCAGCCTGACTCGACCGATGGGCAAGATCTATGTGGATATCGGTGAGCCCGTCGTACTGAATAAGGCGCCAGACCCCGATGACCGCCTCGCGCTGTCTAAGATCGCCTTCGAAGTCGCCGTGGAAGCCAACCATGTCACCGCCATTACGTTTCCCTCGCTGGCGACAATGAGCTTGCTCGGTGCAGCACCTAAGGCACTCACTGAGAAGGAGGTGGTGGCCGATCTAAATGCGCTGCTGCGCTGGGCAAACGCCAGAGACATACGTGTGTCAAAAGATTTTAACTTGACCTTCGCAGACCACATCTCGAGCTTGTTGGGCATCATGCTGAATGAGGGCATCGTCACACTCTATGACGAGGGCCCCGAAGTGGTGTACGGCATCGGCCTGAATCAACACACAGTGGCAAGCTATTATCGCAACACGGTCATCCACTTTTTTGTCAACAAAGCTATTATCGAACTAGCCCTTTTAAAAGCCAGTGAAAACGAAGGGCCTGACGCATTGAATGTTTTTTGGGCAGAGGTAGACCAGTTACGTGACTTGTTCAAATTTGAATTCTTTTACGCCCCTACCGAGATATTTCATCAACAGATACGCGAAGAGCTGAGTCGCTATGACGAGGACTGGCAAACGCTGCTCAGCCAGGGCACATTTGCGTTCGGCCAATTACTCAACCGTATGACACCGCTGGTCTCTCATGTCACGCTGCTCATTTTCACAGAGGCCTACTCCATTGTCGCCGCTCTAGCCGCACGTATGGCTTACTCAGAAACGCTAGTGGAGCAGGCGTGTGTGGCTGATGCGCTGAAACTGGGTCGACAGGCTTACCTGCAACGTCGGATCAACAGTGAGGCATCAATTGGTAAACTGCTGTTCAACAATGGCTTCAAAATGTTACAAAACCGGGGGCTAACGGACGCCGGAGAACCGACGCTCGCAAAAAGACGACTTAAGCAGTCACACCAGTTACGCGATCTATTGCGCCGGCTAGACCTGATTCGCGCGATCGGCGTGGCCAGTCGCGGTAGTTAACAGGCATCAATCAACGAGCATTTATTTGCAGGAGAGCAGACAATGGCAAATCTTAATGTCACGGTTTTAGGTGGCGGGTCCTGGGGTACAACAGTGGCATCACTGGTCGCTCGCAATGCACCCATCACTTTGTGGGCACGCAATCCGACTACGGTGGCAGAGATCAACACGCATCATACCAACGAAGTGTTTCTGCCTGGCGCGATACTACCAGAGAAGCTTTTCGCTACCACCGATTTGTGTAAAGCGGTGCGGGGTGCCGATGTCATCGTGATGGGCATACCCTCACAAAATTTTCGCCAAGTGTTACTTGAAGTCAAAAAAAATATACGAGCCTGGGTGCCCGTAATCAGCCTAACCAAAGGGTTAGAGCTAGACACTCGTATGCGCATGACAGAAATCATTACCGAGGTACTGCCGGGACACCCGGTGGGCGTTCTTACAGGGCCAAACCTGGCACAGGAAATTATAGCCGGGCAAGCCGCTGCCAGTGTGATCGCAATGGAAGACGAGATTATTGTGCAAGAGCTGCAAACCGTGTTTAAAAGTGGTTTGTTCCGAACTTACACTAACACCGATGTGATCGGCTGCGAACTTGGTGGCGTCCTGAAAAACATTATCGCCATTGCCGTAGGCATGGGTGATGGTCAGGGTGCGGGTGACAATACCCGCGCCGGCCTGATCACCCGAGGGCTGGCCGAAGTGACCCGGCTTGGCGTAGCGATGGGCGGCCGGGCAGAGACCTTTGCCGGACTGGCTGGCATGGGCGACATGATCGCCACCTGCACGAGTCCCCAGAGCCGCAATCGCCACGTGGGCATTCAGCTGGGCATGGGGCGAAACATGGAGGAGATTGTCAGCGAAATGGTAATGGTAGCTGAAGGCGTGAAGAGTGCGCCGGCCGTGCTCGCACTGGCCGAACAATACAAAGTGGACACACCCATTTTCCGCGATGTCTACCGCGTACTTTCGGGAGATACTTCGGCCACTCGCACCTTCCGCGGCCTTCTGCGAGTAGAGGCTGGAGCTGAGTCAGAACCCGGTTAACGCAACATCAAAAAGCCAATACAAAGTGGAGATTTTCCCTCATCTAAGGCATAATTTTGCACGTGCAGAGTGAGTCGAAAACACACGCTCTCTGCTTTAGCGGGAAAAACAAATAACAGCATTAACGGAGTCAGGTGGAGTGGTGAGCGATGGGAATCACGAAGGCGATCTGCTTTGTATTAGTCCTTTTTTTTACCGGGTCTATAACGGCCAACAACTCAAAGTTTTCTGCCCTCAAAGGTAACCCTGGACTCCGTTCAGCGTCTGCTATCGTGCTTGATTCGGGTGGCAACCTGATCTACGGGAAAGACATAGACACGGTTAGACCCATCGCGTCCATCACCAAACTAATGACCGCTATGGTCATACTGGACGCCGGCTTGGATCTTGAAGAAGACATCGTCATCGCCGACCAAGATCGCGACTTCATTCGTATGACGGGTTCGCGCCTGAGTGTCGGAGCGACTCTGCAGCGCCGCGAACTGCTGCTACTCGCGCTGATGTCATCGGAAAACCGAGCCGCTGCCGCCTTGGGTAGAACCTACCCCGGAGGTCTTGAGCGCTTTGTAGCAGCAATGAACAGCAAGGCTGCCAGTCTTGG
Source organism: Halioglobus sp. Uisw_031 (assembly GCF_047729875.1). Taxonomy (NCBI): domain Bacteria; kingdom Pseudomonadati; phylum Pseudomonadota; class Gammaproteobacteria; order Cellvibrionales; family Halieaceae; genus Halioglobus; species Halioglobus sp. Uisw_031. Next base: position 3,485,479 of record NZ_CP159826.1, read on the forward strand.
CATGTACAATAGCCAGTTCGCAGACCCTGCTGGGCTCAATGCGGACAACGTATCGACTGCCAGCGATCTGGCTAGAATGCTGGCCGCCGCCCAGGGTTACCCCATGATCACAGACGCAACTACGACCCTCCATCGTGATGTACAACCTTATGCTAGCAGAGGCCCCCTCACGTTCAATAACACCAACCGACTGCTGAAAAATGCGAACTGGAAGATTGAACTCAGTAAAACAGGCTATATCAATGAAGCCGGGCGCTGTTTGGTGATGAGCACCAATATCGATGGCGAAGCTGTGTCTATTGTGTTGCTGAATTCCTTTGGGAAATTAACGCCCTATGGCGACTCGAATAGGCTGCGAAAATGGATGCTGGCCAGTAGTCGAACGTAATACACACAGGATACCTGACACCCGTGAAGCATAGATTCGCTACCGTCTGCAGTGCACTGTTTTTCGCACTACACATAACCACTGCCCAGGCCGAAGCACCCAGTGACTCGGCACCTTTGGTGCAGATGTCCTTTGGTATTCTGGAGTTGGATAATCAAACGACCAGCCGGGACGGAAAGTCACAGGGCGCGGTGGACATTGATTTCAGCTCCCTCCCCAGCGGCGGCCTCGAGGTAGAGTACACGTTCGCCAAGGGGTGGGTGCACTGGGGTCTCAACCCCGGCGCAAGTGTTTCATGGAAAACGGATGACACGAGATTCTCCGGCAGCTCGACCAACGGCAATGGTGGCACCGTAGTGCTGGAAGCCGACAGTTCGCTGTTTTTGGCTGAGATTCACCTTGGCGGCTATGTGCGTGGACGACTAAGTGATCGCATCACGACCTACGCCGCCGCTGGTCCGATGGTGATGTACGGCTCACACGATGTGAATAATGAAAGCAGCATGTCCGCTCCACCACAGGTGACACCATCCAACACCGTAGTTTTCAAGGAAACCGACAGTTCCGATATTAATGTCGGGTATTACTTACGGGCAGGTATCGATTTCAGCATCCGGAAGAACCAGCACATCGGCTTCGGAATTCGCTACATGTCCACTGAGTTGGATTTCAATAAAACGGTTGGCAAGGTTGATATTAAGGGCCCTCTGTATGTCCTGACTTTTAGTACTCAGCTCTAGATGCTAGCAGATTTTATCCTGGCCCTATGCCTTGCTACCGCCGGCATTGATCCGAGACGACGCTTCCTCCACATGAAGCCCACAGTAACGACATCTGTTACCCCTCTTAAGTTGAATAGTTAAGCCACGGGACTTTCCTTCACCCTGTGGCTCAAACAGGGGTAGCAGAAGTGCTCACGCAGTCTATACTCGTGTATTGTTATAAAGAGACAAGGTGACACCATGGCAACGGCAGCTGACTACAATCTGGGCCCCAATACCTTTCCCCGGGGCTGGTTTATCGTGGCGGAGAGCAAAGAGCTGGATAAGGGCCCTATGGCCGTCCGTTATTTCGGTCAGGATCTAGCGTTATATCGTGGAGAAAGTGGAAAGCCGGTGTTACTGGACGCCTATTGCTCCCACATGGGCACACACCTGACCGCAAGTACCAGCGCCATGATTGTGAAAAACGGCGAGCAGATAGAGGGTGACTCTATTCGCTGTCCCTATCACGGCTGGCGCTACAACTCTGAGGGTGATGTTGATGACATTCCATACCACGATGGCCCTTGCCCAAAATCAGCTTCTATTCGCTCCTACCCAGTGGTGGATAACATGGGCTGCATCATGGCTTGGTATGATGCGGATGGCCGTGCGCCAGACTACGAGGCCCCGTCTTTACCGCAGTGGGATGACCCGCAGTGGGTGCGCTGGGAACTTGACCATCTGGGTGAGTTAGCAATACACACTCAGGAAATCCTAGACAACATGGCGGATGTTCGACACCTCGGGCCCACTCATGGCGCTCCAAGCGAGTACTTTGAGAACGAGTTCATCGATCACATCTATGTACAGCGGCAGGGCGGCCCAATGCAGCTGTACGAGACTTACCTTTACACCACCACTTGGTACACCGGCCCAGGAATATTACTCTCCAAACAGGTGTTTTCCGGTAACGTCATCTTCGAACTGATTGCCAATACACCTGTGGATGACGGGCTCACCAAATGCTTCCACGGCTGCCTGTTCAAGGGCAGCGCCGCGCAAGCAACGGATGAAGATCGCGAGATAGCCAAGCAGGCTCAGGCTGGAGCGTTAGAAGCCTTTGGTGCAGACTTCAATGTGTGGCAGAACAAGAAGCCAGCACTCAAAATTATGCAGATGAAAACTGACGGTCCGTTCCGTATCGGGCGTAAGTGGTATTCCCAGTTTTTCGCGGCTCCGGATAACGTCCTGTCAATCCAACAGGAGCTCAATGGCATAGTCCATACCGAAGGCATGCCGACACCGGCGGACTCTAACCACAACATTGATGACGGATTACCGTTTTAGCAGGGTGAAGCAACGCTGGCACCAACACCGTTTACAAAGTGTCAGTGGCTAGCCATGCTGCGCATGTCAAGAAATCGTCGGGGTCCGGCTTCGACAAGCGATTGAGCGGGCAACGTCAAAATGCAGGTATATCGGTCTGCGTGCGCCCGAGTATCAGCGCGTGAATATCCTGTGTGCCCTCATATGTGTTGACCACTTCGAGATTGACCATGTGGCGCATCACTGGATACTCATCGGAAATACCATTGCCTCCGAGCATGTCCCGCGCCTGGCGGGCAATGGCTAGGGATTTGCCACAGGAGTTGCGCTTGATGAGGGAGATCAGCTCTGGGGCGATCTGTCCGGCATCCATCAGCTGTCCGGCACGGAAACACCCCTGTAACGCGAGACTGATTTCAGTCTGCATATCCGCCAATTTTAACTGCACGAGCTGGTTCGCAGCCAGCGGGCGACCGAACTGAGTGCGCGATAGGGTGTAGTCCCGCGCGGTATGCCAGCAGGTTTCGGCGGCGCCTATTGCGCCCCAACTGATCCCGTAGCGCGCATTATTAAGGCACCCAAAGGGACCCTTCAGACCCTCAACATCCGGCAGCAATTGCGTCTCAGATACGAACACGTCCTGCATAATAATTTCTCCGGTGACGGAAGTACGCAGGGCGAGTTTTCCTTCTATCGTGGGCGTACTCAGTCCGGCCATGTCCCGTTCCAGAATAAAACCGCGAATTTTATCGTCGTCCGTTTTTGCCCAAATGACAAAGACATCCGCAATGGGGCTATTGGTAATCCACATCTTTGCGCCGCTGAGCCGGAAACCGTTGTCGACACTTCTAGCCCGCGTCTCCATGCCACCGGGGTCGGAGCCATGATCCGGTTCAGTCAAACCAAAACAACCAATCCATTCACCGGTGGCCAGTTTTGGCAGGTATTTCTCACGCTGCGCCTCACTGCCATAAGCATAAATAGGGTACATCACTAATGACGACTGGACGCTCATCATGGATCGATAACCAGAATCTACCCGCTCCACCTCTCGGGCGATAAGACCATAGGACGTGTAGTCCACGCCCGGGCAGCCGTAGCCATCGATGGTAGAACCCAACAGTCCCAATGCGCCCATCTCGCGAAAAATAGCCAGGTCGGTCTGCTCATTGCGAAAAGCCTCCCGCACCCGTGGCAGCAATTTTTCCTGTGCGTACTGACGCGCGGTATCGCGCACCATGCGCTGTTGCTCAGTCAGCTGCTGCTCTAGCAAGAATGGATCCTGCCAGTTCAGCGCCTGCCATTTTATCTGCTTTGCCATTTTTAAAACCTTCCTGTTCCGCTTCTTCGTATCAGCCGCGACTGGCTTTCATGTAAAGAAATTCCAGCGCCAGCGAGGCGCCCGCCAAGGCGGTCACCTCTGCATGATCGTAGGCGGGTGCTACTTCAACCACATCAAAGCCAACAATATTCAGATCTGCGATGCCACGCAAGATTTGCAATGCTCTGGAGGTACTCAGTCCACCGACGACCGGCGTACCCGTGCCCGGCGCAAAAGCCGGATCCAAGCAGTCGATATCGAAACTCAGGTAGGCCGGCGTATCACCGACCCTAGCCTTGATAGCGTCGATAACCGCCTGCGCCGACTGTTCATTGGCCTGGTCCGCGTTAATAACCTGAAACGCGTGATCGGCGTGATCGTACTCGGTCCGTATGCCAACCTGAACGGACCGAGAAGTATCAATGAGGCCCTCCTGCGGTGCTCGATAAAACATGCTGCCATGATCGTATTTTTCATGCGCAGAGTAAGTATCGGTATGGGCGTCAAAATGTATCAATGCCAGCTTGCCGTGCGCAGCGACGTGTCCGCGCAACAGTGCTAGCGTGACAAAATGATCGCCGCCCAGGCTAACCAATGTTTTCCCCGCACCAGTAATGCGCGCTGCGTGGGCCTCAACCTGTAACAGCATGTCATCACTATCACCCGCAGAGAATCGTATGTCACCATAGTCAATCGCGCGCAGGCGGCTAGCCAGCTGAAAATCCCAGGGCCAGCGTTGCTCCTCCCAGCGCAAGTTGGCGCTGGCCTGACGAATACCATTGGGACCGCTGCGTGCACCAGCGCGGCCACTCGTGGCCAGATCATAGGGAATGCCCATAACGACTGCGTCCAGAGCGGGCTGGTCGATGTCACGACTGAGGGGCAACCCCATAAAGCTGAAAACATTGGCGTAGGCGGAATCATCTGCCAAGGGTACAGCGCTCTCTATATCACCACTCACCGGGACCTCCTGATATCCTTGCGATTATACATGCGTCAAAAAAACTTACTTTAGGCCTGATCTGCGCGCAGCGCTAATATGGCTGACTGTCTACGGTGCCGCAGACTAACACCACTGGCTCTGCTGTCGTAAGATGATCAGGCAGCGCCATTATAGCGCCCAACGTGAGAATCACAGAATGAATAATGACACCGATACCGCCCGGTTGCGCAAATTGGATCAGGACCACCACCTGCATCCCTTCACCAATTTGAGCAGACACAGCCAGCAAGGTGGCCGTATCATTTCCCGTGCCGAACATATCTACATCTATGATAGCGACGGCAATAAGATGCTAGACGGCATGTCTGGGCTGTGGTGCTGCAATCTAGGCTACAGCCAAACCCTTATAAAAGATGCGATTTATGCGCAGTTACAGGCGCTGCCTTACTACAATAACTTCTTCCAGTGTGCCAACGAGCCGGCCGTCGAGCTCGCACGCGCTCTGGTGGAAATCACGCCCGCCCAGTTCAGCCATGTTTTTTTCACCAACTCCGGCTCTGAGGCGAACGACACCAATATTCGACTCGTTCATCGTTACTACAACCTACTGGGTAAGCCAAAAAAAACCCTCATCATCAGCCGCAAAAATGCGTATCACGGCTCGACCATCGCTGCCACATCACTCGGAGGCATGGGTGCCATGCGCAAGCAGACGCAGGGCCTCGACTACGTCCATCACATCAACCAACCCTACTGGTTTGCAGAGGGCGCCGACGAACTGCCTGACGAATATGGCATTCGCGTGGCCCGCGAACTCGAACAGAAAATCGACGAACTGGGGGAGGACCGAGTCGCCGCCTTTATTGCTGAGCCGGTGCAAGGTGCGGGTGGTGTCATTGTTCCTCCTCAGTCCTATTGGCCCGAGATCAAGCGCATCTGTAACGAGCGTGACATCCTCCTCATCATGGATGAAGTCATCTGTGGATTCGGTCGCACCGGAAATTGGTTCGGCAGTCAGAGCTATAATCTGGAACCTGACCTAATGACTTTCGCCAAAGCAGTGACCAATGGCTATATTCCACTGGGCGGCGTGATGGTGGGAGACAGGGTAGCCGAAGTTCTACTCAGCCACTCGGGCGAGTTCGCACATGGCATGACGTACTCGGGTCACCCCGCTGCCTGCGCTGCAGGTATTGCAACGCTGTCCGTGTTGCGCGAGCGCAACATTATCAAATCGGCGGCAGACGATATCGCACCGTATTTCCAGCAGCGCCTGCAGACACTGAAGGATCACCCCATCGTGGGCGAAGTGCGTGGTATTGGCATGCTGGGCGCAGTGGAATTGGTCAGGGACAAACACTCACGGGAGCGGTTAGCGCCGGATGCAGCAGGCGCCGTCTACTGCCGCGACAGAGCTAATGCGACAGGGCTGATGGTGCGTCAAAGCGGCGATACGATGATCACTGCGCCACCGCTGATCTGCAATCACAGTGAAATAGATTCTCTAGTGAATATGCTAAGCAAAACGCTGGACCAGACTGCTGAACACTTCAACATTCGATAGTCACGGGAGCCTCGCAAGACACCTTGGCGCGGATAAACACGGAAACGCCACTGGGGCTCAACCGAGAATATCATCCGCGACAAAGTACTTAGGGTCTTCGATCACATTGACTTCCACGAGGCTGCCGGCCTTGCGCAGTAATTTCCGACACTCTTCGCTCAGATGTACCAGATGCAGCGTCTTGCCGACGCTAAGATAGCGCTCGGCAAGTGTGTCTATGGCCTCAAGACCGGAGTGGTCGGCCACCCGAGAACGCGCGAAATCGATGACTACATCATCATTGTCCTTGGACGGATCAAAGCGCTCCAAAAAAGAGGTCACCGATCCAAAAAATAGCGGGCCGGTAACCGCGTAGACCGTTGAACCCTTATGATCTTCGCGTGCTTCCACCAGAATATGCTTGGCATGCTCCCAGGCAAAGACCAGTGCAGACACAATAACCCCCACAACAACGGCAATGGCAAGGTCAGTGGCCACAGTCACAGCGGACACCAGTAACAGGACCAGCGCATCGCTGCGCGGTACTTTGCGAATCACCCGGAAACTACTCCACTCAAAGGTGCCTATAACCACGATGAACATCACACCGATCAGAGCGGCCAGTGGAATTTTTTCAATCAGTGAAGACCCCACCAGAATAAAAAGCAGCAAACACAATGCAGCAGTGATGCCCGAGAGCCGACCACGACCACCCGAGTTCACATTAATCATGCTTTGGCCAATCATAGCGCAGCCACCCATGCCACCAAACAGACCCGTCGCTGTATTGGCGATGCCCTGAGCAACACACTCCTTGTTTCCGCGGCCCCTAGTTTCGGTGATTTCATCGACTAGGCGCAGCGTTAACAACGACTCAATCAAGCCAATCGATGCAAGAATAACCGCATAGGGAAAGATAATGATCAATGTATCGAAACTAAAGGGCACCGAGGGGATATGAAAGCTGGGCAGTCCGCCCTTGATCGAAGCCACATCACCGACCACTCGAGTTTCCAGATCTAACCCGAAAACCAATCCGCTGACTACCAGAATAGCCACCAGAGACGACGGCAAAGCCCGCGTATAACGTGGCAGGAAATGAATAATCGCCATCGTCAGCGCGACCAGCCCCAGCAAGACATGCAATTGCGAACCCTCTATCCAAGAGACATCAAGAATAGATCCCTGCATAAACGTATCCTGCAACCAACCCGGTTCTCCGGCCACGCCGAACTGGCCCAGTTGCGCTAGAAAAATCACGATCGCCAAACCGTTCACAAAGCCGAGCATAACCGGGTAGGGCACCATGCGAATGAATTTCCCCAGCTTTAGGACCCCAGCACTAATCTGCAGGACCCCCATCAACACCACCGTCGCAAACAGGTACTCCACGCCGTGATCGGCCACTAGCGCTACCATTACCACGGCAAGCGCACCGGTAGCGCCGGAAATCATGCCCGGACGGCCACCAAGACAAGCGGTGATCAAGCCCACCATAAACGCGGCATACAGGCCGACCAGCGGCTGAACACCGGCTACAAAGGCAAATGCCACGGCTTCCGGCACCAGCGCCAAAGCCACAGTCAACCCGGACAGGATGTCGTTTTTGGCGCTCGCGATTTTGCTCGGCTGAATCTCAAACATCTTTATTTCTCGTCAACAGGAAGCGCCCACCCGAATGATAGGGCAAGGAACTGGATCAAATAACTGGACCAATCGGCGAAGGTGTTCTTGTTATGCGACCACAGGAGGGGACGGCATTCTAGTGGATGGACCTAGGCAGTACAATCGCAGGGAGGCTGACTGTGAAGATGTCACAATTTGCCTACTAGCACCTATAATCGGCTGACAAGTCCATAATTAGTACATCTCCCCTTATTTAACGAGGAATGCAGAATGAGCGAACGCCAGGTACTCAATAAAAAGAATCTCGGAATAACCGCTGGCCTGCCGTTAAAGGCCAGCGAAGGTAGCATTGAAGAACTGCGCAACGATATTCAACGACTAATGGACATTGAGGCTATTAAGCAGCTTAAACACGCATACTTCCGCTGCGTAGACACCGCAAACCTCGAAGAGTTAGCCACCCTGTTTCACAACGACGTCACTGTGCATTTTCGCGGTGGTAACTACGAGTGGAAACTTCAGGGCAAGCATGAGTATGTCGCCAGCATCGGTCAGTCTTTCACCACCGAAGCCGTAGGGCAACACAACGCGCACCACCCGGAGATCCAAATCTTAAGTGACACCGAGGCCACAGCTCTTTGGTACCTCGCAGACAATATGTGGATTCTCAACCACAATTTCAAAACCCACGGCACCGCACTCTACTGGGATCGCTATCTGAAAGTGGATGGCAGGTGGCTGATCAAAGACACCAACTACGAGCGTATCTACGAGATCAATGACGCGTTGGAAGAGCGGCCCAAATTCAGCTCACATTATCTGGGCGTGCACGGCACTAAGCCACAGACCTAAAGTCGACTGAGCCAAAGATACTCAGGCCACTTCAGTGGCCGCTTTTATTTGGACCCGGGGTTGAGATACTCATGCAGACGCACTGCAGATTGTTGCCCGAATAAAATATCACAGGCCTCATGCAGGCCCGGAGCACCGGCGATATCTTCACGGCGCACAACCTGCTCTATTTTGGATCGACGACGCATAAAGTCCTCTAGTGTGACAATCATCTCCCGGCGGGCAGCCAACTCAATTTCGCAACGCGTGTATTCTGCATTCTCAATTAACAGTGCGGCACTACTTTCGTCTTCGCGAATACGCTCAAGCAAACCAAAAGCACTTTCGGCATAGCGACGCCAGAAGCGTTCGGATAATGGCTCCGAAGATGAAGGATCCGTCAGCGCATCCAAGTCCATCAGCTTTGCCTGCAACATGAATTCATCCCGCAGTTCCGCTCCAGGCTCGCCGTACCATCGATTGCCTGCCTGAGGCACAGCCACACCCAAGCGCTCGACCCACGCCGCCACCTCGTCCCCCACATTGAGGCAGTCGGTTAATTTGCCGCCGAAGATACTCAAGTGCCGGTGTGCTTCATCCACTTCGATAACATGCTTGCGTGACAGCTGCACCCAATCAGCCTCTCCACTCTCCCCCTTGATAGCCAGTGGCCGCACACTCGCCCGTTCGGCTATTATGCTCGCTCTGGTGAGCGGCTGATCAAGGTTCAGTAATACGTTGGTATTTTCCAACAAAAAATCGCGATCTTCATCGGTCACCTCGACGTCAGGAGAATAGACCTGAGTATCCGTTGTACCGATACACGTTTTCGGTCCCATAGGAATCAGAAAGAACATCCGCCCATCGCTGGCAAAGAACGTCAGCACCCTTGGGCTGTCGGTGATCTGATCAACAATCAGATGGACACCCTTTGAAAACAGATGGTGATACTGCGTCTGTTGGGCCTCGATACGGTTTTGCGCATCCACCCAAGGGCCACAGGCGTTTATCACAAGCTTTGAGCGTATTTCGAATTGCGCTCCAGTAGTCATTTCCCGCGCACGAGTCACCCACTGCCCTTCCTCTCGACGAGAGCTTACGGACTCCACATAGTTAGCGGCGATGCATCCGAAGTTTAAACTCTTGCGAATGAAGTTGAAGACGAAGCGGGCGTCATTGTCGTACAGATAACAGTCAGAGTATTCCAGACCGCCCGTCGCTTTGCTGGTGTCAATCACAGGCTCTGCAGCCCTGATACCACGCGCGCTAATGTAGCGCGGTGCCCGGGTGGCAAACCGCCCCATAAGCCAATACAACACACTACCAAGGTAAATGAAAAATGGCGGAAAGCGAAAACCGCGCTGGATAGTAGTTAGAAAGCGAATCTCTTTCACCGTGGATGGGTATGCGCGCATTAATCGGTTGCGCGATTTACACAGTTTGTTGACCAGAAAAAACTCCAGGCTCTCAAGGTACTTGATGCCACCCCAGGCCAGGTTAGAAGAGTTGGAACTCACACCGCCGCCAAAATCGCCCCGGTCAATCAAGGCAACCCGTACACCTCTGCCCGCCAAAGATGCAGCGCTAACAGCGCCATTAACACCGCCTCCAACGATCAGCACGTCAAAGGGCTGCTCGGCGAGTTTTTTCACATTATTGTCGCGCAGTGTGACTGGCATTTAGCTCAGCTCCATAGTCAAAGTTTTCGGAGATTCTCGCTGCAACCGAATCGACCCTATAATTTCCAGTAGCGCCGACAAAGAACAATAAAGTTTTTAGCACTGCCACTGAGGTTCTTGCCCACGCGAAAATAAAGTCCCACCTGCTTGTCGATGCGACCGAAGGATACATCATCCATGATACGAAAATTGGCGCAACTAGGATGCTCCTCTAGCAACTTGCGGTCGATGAAGGTCACACCCATACCCTCTTCTACCATATGAATGCGCAGCGGCAGGCTACTCACTTCCCAAACGGTACTGAACTGATCACGCAGCCGCTGGATGGAGGGGCGCAGTTCCGGGTTGTCTAATGCTGAAGCAATCAGAGGTGTCAGCTTGAGCGCTCCTTCATCTCCATTAATCATTTCCGCATACTGCGGGTGCCTGGGACTCACCACCAAATGGCGCGAGTCTCCATAAAGAGGAAGTGTTTCAAACGCGACCATATCTTTTTGAAAAGGTCCAAGGCCCAACTCTGCATTGCCCGAGAGCACGGCGGAAATAATACTGCGGGATGGCATTTCTGCCACCTTCATTCGAGTATGGGGGTTTTCCTTATAGTACGCGCTGATTAATGCGGGTGCGTCAAAACGATTAACGGAGGCGCTCAGTGCCAAGCTCAAGGTCTCGGTCTTCCCCTGTTTAAGCTGCACAATATCTTCCAGCGTTTGCTGCTCATCCAACAAAACATCTACCGCATGGTCAAACAGACGTCGGCCCACGTCGGTCAGCCTGAGCTCTTTGCCGCGCTGCACCAAAGGGGCCTCCAGCTTGAATTCTAGCCCCGCCACAGCCTGACTCACGGCGGACTGACTGATATGTAACGCGTCCGCCGCGCGCCTGAAGCCACCTTCTTCTATTACAGCCCGGAAGGCACGCAACTCGCTATTTTCTAATCTCATATTAGCTATTCTAATACATTGATAAGTATAATTAACTCTTCTAATTGGCTTGGCAGGCCTATAATGCGAAATATTACCACTTTCGAGTAAACGCGCATGCCTTCTGAAGAACCCATTTTTTCAACTGATTTAGCCGGAATTATTGTCGGAGAAACGACAATATCGGACGTGCAGGGCGAAATCGGCCTGCTCAGTTATCGCGGTATCGACATAAATGATATGGTCGGAGTGCCCTTTCTGCATGTGGTCTGGATGGTGCTGTTCGGAGAATGGCCCACCGAGCAGCAGAAAAGTCAGCTGAAGGCATTTATGTGCCGCCATTCTCACCTTAGCCGCACCGAAATCGACCTTTTGCAGCAGGTTCCAAACGGTATTCACCCAATGTTGATGCTGCAAGGATTAGTGCCACTACTCACTCTGCCTGAGGAAGAGACGCTAGAGATCGGCCAGGACGCTGAACAGGGTCTGTTTCTGGCCGCGAAAATTTCTGCACTGGTCGCCGCCCGCCATCGCCTGTCCCAGAACAAAGTGATCCTGCAACCGGTGCCCGGAAAACTGTTCCATGAAAACTTTTTAACCATGCTACACGGCACTGCCCCGAGCAAGGAACAAGTGCGTATGCTAGATGCTGCCCAGATATTACAAATGGAACACAGTTACAACTGCGGTACCTTTGCCGGTCGCGTCTGCGCCAGCACCCTCGCACCGATCCAGTCTTGCATATCAGCCTCTATCGGTACGTTATTCGGTAAATTACACGGCGGCGCCGATCAGGCCGCACTGGAAATGGCCATCGCAATCGGCAGCCCTGAGAAGGCTGATGCCTATGTCAAAGAGTGCCTCGCGAACAAAGTCAAAATCATGGGCATGGGCCACCGTGAATACCGCACTGTTGATCCCCGCGCCAAGATCCTCAAGCCGATGGCCGTAGAACTGTGCAAGGATGAAGAGAGCAAAAACCTACTGGCCACGCTGGTCGCGGTAGAGGAGGCCTGCCAGCGCGAATTTGCCAACAAGGACAAGGAAATCTGGGCCAATGTGGAGTTCTACAAGGGCGCGGTGTTTCACAGCCTCGGTATTTCCGCCCCCAATTTCACCGCTATGTTCGCCATGTCGCGCGTCTATGGCTATATCGCCCACTTCCTGGAATTCCGCCGCGATAGTCGTCTCATTCGACCGCGCGCACGCTACACCGGCCCTGCTGTTAACCCACGAAAAAAATCCGCCGCCTAAACCGACAGCGGTGCCGCCGCTACCGGTGGCACCTCACCCTCTGTGATACAAAACGATGTCATCGCAACGACTTGCGGAAACCTTATGGTTGCTCGTGTTTAGTGTCATAATGCTTACCACTGACACCGAGCGCTTCTGCACGTTTTTGGATTGAACCGACCCTATGCGATTTGGCGTACTTAAATTTTTATGCCTCGTTCTCACCTGCCTTGCCCTGTTGGCCTGCGGCGGCCGTGAATCCAATGTCGTTCAGGGCAATCGCGATGGCATATTGCACTTCGGAAATGGCGCAGAACCACAGGGCTTGGATCCTCATGTTGTGACCGGAATTCCAGAAAGCCTGATTATTAATGCGCTCTTCGAAGGACTTACCGTCAAAAATCCGCACACCCTGGAATCAGAGCCGGGTGTAGCACAACGCTGGGACATCAGCGACGATGGCCTGACGATTACATTTCACCTCAACCCTGAGGCCAAGTGGTCCAACGGCGACCCCATGAACGCCGAGGATTATGTCTGGTCATGGCGGCGCGCGCTGAATCCCGCTATGGGTAATCAGTACGGTTATATGCTTTACCCACTGAAAAACGCCGAAGCGTTTGCCACCGGAAAAATACAAGACTTCTCTGACGTCGGCGTCAAGGCTATCGACGAACACACTCTACAGGTGCAACTCAACACACCCACGCCCTATTTCATACAACTCATGGACCATCACAGCACCTTCGCTCTGCACCGGCCTACCATCGAAAAGCACGGTAAAGCCACTGACCGCTTTACGCCTTGGACCAGAGTCGAGAATATCGTCAGTAATGGCGCTTTCCGCCTCAAGGACTGGCAACTAAACCGCCGCCTGAGTGTTGAAAAAAGTGACACCTATTGGGACCGGGACCGAGTGCAACTTAACGGTATTGTGTTCTATCCCACAGAAAATATTGCCAGTGAAGAACGCATGTTTCGGGTGGAACAACTGCATTACACGCAGACCATTCCACTAGAGAAAATCCCCGTGTATCGCGCAATGAAAGACAGCCCGTATGCCAACGCACCTTATCTCGGCACGTACTACTATCTTCTCAATATCAATGAACCACCGCTGGATGATGTGCGCGTGCGGCAGGCACTTTCCATGGCACTGGATCGCGAACGTCTCAACAATACCGTGCTACACAAAAGTAATGTGCCAGCCTACAGCATTACGCCTCCCGGCACTTTGGGCTACCAGCCACCCAAAGTGTTCGACCACAATATAGAAGCCGCGCGAGAACTACTGGCAGAGGCGGGTTATCCTAACGGTAAAGGATGGCCGGGACTGGAACTCACCTATAATACCAGTGAAAGTCATCTGAAAATCGCAGTGGCGCTGCAACAGATGTGGAAAGACGCACTCAACATCGACATCACGCTCACCAACCAAGAGTGGAAGGTCTATCTCGACTCAGTGGACCAGATGGATTTCCAGATGGCGCGGCGCGGATGGATAGGGGACTATGTTGACCCCAACAATTTCCTCGACCTGTTCCTGTGTGGCGGCGGCAACAACAGCACTGGTTTTTGCGACCCTGACTATGACGATATGATCCAGCATCAAGCGCCTCAAGCCAAGTCGCGGGAGGAGCGCTATGCAATCTTCCATCAGGCAGAGACACGGCTGATGGAACAGATGCCAATTATTCCTATCTACACCTATACCAGTAACCACCTGATCCACCCCAGTGTGCGGGGCTTGCCACCCAACCTGATGGATTACGTAAACTTCAGATACATCTGGCTGGATAAAAACCAGGAAGTCGCTGAGTAATGTGGCGGTTTATCGTCTCTCGTCTATTACAAGCTATTCCAGTATTACTGGTGGTCATCACTGTGACCTTTTTCCTCATACGAATGGCTCCTGGCGGACCCTTCGACAGCGAAAAGGCCGTTATCCCAGAGGTTAAGGCAGCACTTGAAGCCCAATACCGATTAAACCTGACGCTATTTGAGCAATACACTGCCTACCTAAATGATCTATCTCATGGGGACCTAGGACCCTCCTTTAAATACCCTGGGCGAAGCGTCAACGAGTTGATTGCGGCCGGCTTTCCCGTCACCGCAGAACTTGCGCTATACGCGCTGTTGGTAGCACTCGTCATCGGTGGTGTGGCCGGGGTCGTGGCCTCACTGAAGCCCAATACTGCGCAGGACTATATCCCCATGTCCGTTGCCATGATCGGCATCTGCATGCCGTCACTTCTACTTGGACCGATCCTGATACTGGTCTTTGGCGTCTATCTGGATTGGCTGCCGGTTTCAGGCTGGGGCGACAGTCCGGGAGACAAGATATTGCCGGCGATTACGCTCGGGGCTGCCTATGCGGCCTACATCGCCAGACTCAGTCGGGCCGGCATGCTGGAAGTGATGTCGCAAGATTATATTCGCACCGCCCGTGCCAAGGGCCTCCCCGAGTGGCAGGTGGTCAGCCGTCACGCCCTGCGCGGCGGAATGATTCCGGTCGTGGCATTCCTGGGACCGGCCTTCGCAGGGTTGCTGTCAGGTTCCTTTGTGGTTGAAACCATCTTCCAGATACCCGGTCTCGGTCGTTTCTATGTGCAGGCCGCCTTCAATCGCGACTACACCATGATCCTGGGTTCTACGGTATTTCTGGCAACGCTCATCGTGGTTTTTAATCTGCTGTCCGACATACTCGCCGCTTGGATGAATCCGCGCCTGCGTAACCAGTTAAGGGCGCAGTAGTGATGACTGCACCGGCAATGAATAGTATCGCGCAAACGGAACAGGGGACCTCGCTATGGCGAGACGCTTGGCTGCGCCTGCGCCGCAATCGACTGGCCGTATTAGGACTCACGGTGTTATTGCTGTTCATTGTCATTGCTGCTGCCACCCCCTGGATTGCGCCTTATGATTATGCGCAGCAGGACCTGGAACTAGGCGCTACGCCACCGTCTGCAGCACACTGGTTGGGTACAGATATTTTCGGCCGCGACCTGCTCACACAAATTATGTTCGGTGGCCGCATATCCTTGGCGGTAGGGTTTATTGCCACGGCCGTGGCTTTGTTGATTGGCGTAACTTGGGGCGCCATTGCCGGCTACATGGGCGGTCGCGTGGACACCGTAATGATGCGTCTAGTAGACATCATCTATGCCCTGCCTTTTATGATTTTTATTATCTTGTTGATGGTGGTATTTGGCCGGAATATGCTGCTACTGTTTCTCGCGATCGGTGCCGTAGAGTGGCTGACGATGGCGCGTATTATGCGCTCACAGGTGCAGTCCCTGCGCCAACAGGAATTTGTTGAGGCGGCGATCTCCCTGGGCCTGCCGACCGCCGCCATTATTCGCCGCTACCTAATCCCCAATGCACTAGGGCCCATTATCGTGTACACCACGCTAACCATTCCCAGCGTCATGTTGTTGGAAGCTTTTCTTAGTTTCTTAGGCTTAGGCGTGCAGCCCCCCGAGACCTCATGGGGACTACTCATTTCGTATGGCGCAGAATCTATGGAGGAGTATCCCTGGCTATTATTGTTTCCTGGTCTTGCCCTGACGCTGACACTGTTTTCGCTTAATTTCCTCGGCGACGGACTGCGCGACGCGCTGGACGTGCGCGGCGCAAAGGACTGATCCGATGCTTGAAGTACACAATCTAACCGTCAGTTTTGTCACTCGCATGGGGACCAACAAGGCCGTAGACAATGTCAGCTTTACCGTAGACTCCGGAAAGATCACTGCCATTATTGGTGAATCAGGCTCGGGGAAGTCAGTGGCCTGCTGCAGCCTACTAGGACTTATACCGCAGCCGCCCGGGCGCATCGATAGCGGCCGCGCCCTGTTTCAGGGTCAGGACCTGTTGCAGCTCAGCGAGGCCCAACTGCGCAAAATACGTGGGCGTGACATCGCCATGGTGTTTCAGGATCCCATGACCTGCCTTAACCCTTACATGACGGTTGGCGATCAGCTAATGGAGCCGCTGTTGTATCACAAAAAAGTATCCCGCGCCGACGCCCGCCCGCGCGCACTCGAACTGCTGGAAGAAGTCGGTATTCGAGACTGTGCCTCTGTCATCGACCACTATCCACACCAGTTCTCTGGCGGAATGCGCCAGCGGGTCATGATCGCGATGGCGCTGATCAATGAGCCGAAGCTGTTGATCGCAGACGAGCCGACCACGGCTTTAGATGTCACCATACAAGCGCAAATACTTGAGCTGTTGGCGGACCTACAGAAACAGCGAGAGATTGGCATTGTCTTTATCAGTCACGATCTGGCAGTGATCGCCGACATCGCAGATCAGATTGTTGTGATGCAAGAGGGTAAGGTGGTAGAGACCGGAAGCTGCCACGATATCTTCCACAACGCCCAGCATCCTTACACCCAAAAACTGTTGGGGGCGATTCCTAGGGGTGGCAAGCAAACTACATTACCACCCTCAGCACCACTGCTTCAGATTCGAAATTTGTGTACCTGGTTTCAACAGGGCAACGCACCGGTAAAGGCCGTTGACGATGTGAGTTTCGATATCTATCGTGGTGAAGTTCTGGGTCTGGTAGGAGAGTCAGGCAGTGGAAAGTCCACCATCGGGCGCTCAATTTTGCGCCTCATTAAAACCACCTCCGGGCAGGTCACCTTTGATGGAATCGACGTCACTGAATTACGCCCCAGCGATCTTAAAATCCTGCGGCGCAGAATGCAGTTTATTTTTCAGGACCCGTTCGCCTCACTGAATCCACGTATGACAGTGTATGAGACACTGGCTGAACCACTTTTACTGCACGGCATCAAAAGTCGAAGTACCGTCGCAGCTAGCGTGCTACAGCTAATGGATGACGTAGGCCTGGCTCGCGCATTCGCGCGCAAGTACCCCCACGAATTTTCCGGTGGCCAGCGCCAGCGCATTGCCATTGGCCGCGCTCTGGCCACACGTCCTGAGTTTGTAGTGGCCGACGAACCGGTTTCCGCTCTGGATGTCACCATTCAGGCGCAAATACTGGAACTGATGCGGGAGCTGGGACGCGAATATGGGCTCACCATGCTCTTTATCTCGCATGACTTGGCAGTTGTGCGTCAACTCGCAGATCGCATTGTGGTGCTGCAGGCAGGGAAAGTTGTTGAGCAGGCCAGCGCCTGGAATTTATTCGAACACCCGCAACAGGCGTACACCCGTCAATTGTTGCAGTCGATTCCCGGTCGCTCCCTGATGGGGGCCGAGCTTGATCGTGCTTGATCGCGCTTGATTATGTCTAGCTTGCCCGCTGAACCAGAGGCTGTGTGTGCTACGCTTAACAGCGGTCAGGCTAATAAAATTTAAAACAGGGACTTTTGATGCTAGACATTATTGCCAATTCATCCACAGCGGTCGATCCGGTAGTGCATGCTATCGAGCACTCGGTTGCACCGGCTTTTTTACTGACCGGAATCGGGGCTTTATTATCCGTCCTAACTAATCGCCTTGCGCGAGTCGTCGATCGTTTCCGCGCGCTCAATACCAAACAAAAAGAAGGCCTCGACTTTCGTAGAGAAAAAACCACCTTGGCACAGCGCGCGCGACTCATTCAGTGGGCTATCAGTTTGTGCACCGTTGCTGCGCTACTAATTTGTATTGTTATCGCCGCATTATTTATTGGGTCATCGTTGGATGTCGCTCCATCTGGGATCATTGAGCTTTTGTTTATTGCCGCCATGCTTGGGGTCATCAGCGGCCTTTTGTGTTTTCTGCGCGAAATTCGTTTGGCCACCGGAGTCATTGAGTTGTCGAGCGAGAACTAAATGTTAGTCGAGTTCGGGTTTGGGCGAACGGTTCTGGCGACAGGCAATACAGTTCACAAAAGTATCGTTTCTTATACTCTTGAGATACCGTTTTAGTCTGGACAGTATAGGCTGTCACGTAGACTTAAGCCTGATGGTACTTGAGGCCGATTCTGCCATTTAGACGAAGCGCAAATCATCCACACCACACCTCTTTGGAGAAGGGACGCTAATGAGCTACAATTACGATCCTGAATTGGCATCCCTGCTGGAATTTTTGCCGGACGTATCATTGGGCATCAGCGAGCCCGTTAAAGCACGTGCCGGTTTTCTGGAATTGGTCGCACAGCTTAATGCGGATATCGACCAACACGGCGTTGCCATTCATAACCGCAGTATTCCCGGGCCGACGGGTGCTCCGGATGTGGCGATACGTCTATACTCGCCCGAGGGACTGGAGCAGGCAGTGCCGGCAATACTGCACATTCATGGCGGCGGCTTTGTCATAGGCGACCTAGACAGTGAACTGGGATCTTGTGTCGCCTTATGTCGCCAGTTGGGCGTTGTCGTAGTCTCAGTCGACTACCGACTCGCGCCAGAGACACCGTATCCTGGACCGCTAGAGGATTGTTATGCCGCCCTTGAATGGGTGAGTAGCAACAGCGCACAACTGAGTACAGACCCCACACGAATCGCCGTTTTCGGACAGAGCGCGGGCGGCGGACTTGCCGCCGCAACCTGCCTCTTGGCCAAGGATCGCGACGGTCCGGATATCTGCTTTCAGTATTTGGGCATCCCCGAGCTGGACGACCGTTTGCAAACGCCCAGCATGCAGCGCTTTGTTGATACTCCTATGTGGAATCGGCCGAACGCTGAGCTAAGCTGGGACTTTTACCTGGGCGATCAGTACCAGCGCGGTGCAGATGATGTGCCTTACCATGCTGCGCCGGCTCGCGCGGAGGATCTTACGGGCCTGCCGCCAGCCTACATCAGTACGATGGAATTCGATCCGCTGCGCGATGAAGGTGTACAGTACGCTCTAAACTTGATGCAAGCAGGCGTCGCCACTGAATTACACAGCTTTCCTGGGACCTTCCACGGCTCCGCGCTTTTCTCTACGGCCCAAGTGAGTCAGCGCGAGTCAGTAGAAATGTTTGCCGTTCTGCGGCGCGCATTGCACATTGAGCACTGAAAAAACGTAACCATAACCCCTGATATCTGGAGACACCATGACCGCCGACGCATTACACCACCAGCCCCTTATGCCTGATCTGCTTATCGATGGCCTCAATCGCTATAACGACGAGCCGTGCTTGTTCCTCGGTGACAAAGTCGCCACTTACAAGGATGTGCGCGAGAGTGCCAGCCAGATGGTGCAGGCCCTTCAATCCAAAGGCTTGGGCGTAGGAAGCAGAATTGCCATCATTTCCACCAACCGTCCAGAAGTGCTATCAAATATCGCCGCGATGCAACTCAACGGGTGTATCGGTACGCCTCTGCACCCTCTGGGGTCAGTCGATGATCATGCGTACGTACTGGAAGCCGCCGAAATCGAAACGCTCATCTTTGATACTTCCGTGTTTACAGAATTAGCGGAGGCGCTAAAGCAGCGCGTGCCGACATTGAAAAATCTGCTGGGCTTTGGCCCAAGTGAGGTGGGTGACGATTATCTGGCGTTGGCGGCAACTTTTGAGCCAAAACCCTTAGTCGCTCCAGACGTCTCGCCGGACGATATCGCCTCAGTCAATTTCACCGGCGGCACGACGGGTAAACCCAAAGGCGTGATGAGCACCTACAGCGTGACCTCCTATATGACGCAAATTCAGATGGCCGAATGGGAATTCCCCGAGGAACTGCGCATGCTTATGGCGACGCCGCTGTCGCATGCAGCCGCGGCCTTCTTCGTCCCAGTACTGCAAAAAGGCGGTGCGTTCTATGTCATGCAGGGCTTCAGCCCCGATGAGTTCTTCGACATGGTAGAACAACACAACATCACCTGCACTATGTTGGTCCCGGTAATGCTGTATTTCCTGCTGGACTCGCCGCGGTCTGCAACCGCCAACATGTCCAGCATGGAAACCATTTTCTACGGCGCCTCCGCGATGAACCCGACTCGCCTAGTGGAAGGCATTAACAAGTGGGGCCAGATTTTCTACCAGTTTTTCGGCCAGTCAGAGTGCCCGATGGTCATCTCAAACATGACCAGAAAGGAGCACGACCTGTCCAAGCCCGAGCGCTTATCCTCCTGCGGTCGTCCCAGCCCGTGGATTCACTTGAGCCTGCGCGATCCCGAGGGCAATGAGGTGCCACGCGGAGAGCCTGGCGAAATCTGTATTCGCGGTCCTCTGATTATGAAAGGCTACAAGGATATGCCAGAACAAACTGCCGAGGCGTTTGCCGGCGGATGGCTACACACGGGGGATGTCGGCAAGTTGGACGACGATGGCTTTCTCTATATCGTAGATCGCACCAAGGACATGATCGTTACCGGCGGTTTCAATGTATTCCCACGCGAAGTCGAGGATGTCCTAGGTACACACGAAGCAGTCGGGCAGGTTGTCGTCATCGGCGTCCCCGATGAGCAGTGGGGCGAAGCCGTAAAAGCCGTTATCGTGCTCAAACCCGACTTTGAGGCCAGCGAGGAACTCATATCGTCCATGCAGGCACTGGTGAAAAAAGCCAAGGGTTCGGTGCAGTCACCCAAGTCTATCGATTTCGTAGCGGCTATTCCGCTAACGCCGGTGGGTAAACCTGACAAGAAAACGGTGCGGGCACAGTATTGGGTGGATAGTGATCGTGGTGTTGGCTAAGCGCTATCCATTTTTTTCCTCGGTTGAGGGGCCGTCGTGAATTCAGGCAGCATACTATCGGGACTCGCGACGGTGCCGGCAACGGCAGTAATGGCTGTCCTCATCGTTGTTGCAGCCTGCAGCCCGGTAGAAGACCCTAGCCTATTCCCTGAGTTCAATGCGGCAAGCGCAATACCACCCCCAACCAAAGAAAACACTGCGTTCAACCCTGAGCGCAACCTCTACTGGGGCGACCTGCACATTCACACCAGCTACTCCACCGACGCCTATATCAGCGGCGTAAAGGCGACGCCGAACGACGCCTACACCTTTGTAAAAGGCGGGGAAATCAAGCATGCCGGCGGCTACGGCATTCGCATGAGCAGGCCGCTGGACTTCGCCGCAGTCACCGACCACTCGGAGTACATCGGTGTGCTGCGTGCCACTGATCCTGACCTGCCACTTAAAAAGCGTGGACTGCGCGAACGACTACTCAAAGACGGCCGCATCAGTAACACCTTGCTGATGGCCCAGACGATGTTGGGCTTCGACCTGGAAAACGCACTAGTCCCCGGCTGGAAAGATTTCAGCCGAGCCGCATGGCGTGACATTGTAGCAACGGCAGAGAAACACAATGATCCCGGTCGCTTTACAGCGTTCATCGGCTACGAATGGAGTTCCATGCCGGGAGAGCGCAATCTGCATCGCAATGTCATTTACCGCAGTGCTCACGTGCCAGAACTACCATTCAGTTCAGTGGATTCTGAAGATCCCCGAGATTTGTGGACCGCGCTGGAACAACAACGCAAACAGGGCATGACGTCTTTTGCGATTCCTCACAATGGCAATGTCAGTGACGGGCGCATGTACGACGAGGTGATGTACGACGGGAAAGTGATGGATGCCAGCTATGCGCGCAGACGGATGGAAAACGAACCTCTGAGCGAAATATTTCAGGTCAAGGGCTCCTCGGAAACACACCCACTGCTTTCCAATGAAGACGAGTTCGCAGGGTTTGAAATTTATGACACCCTGCTGTCACAGAGCCAAGAAGACTCGCGCGCTAGGGGCAGTTATATCCGCGATGCGCTGCGCACCGGGCTGGAAATGTCACACAACGAGGGTTTCAACCCCTACCGCTTTGGTGTGATCGGAAGTTCCGACGGACACAATGCCAGCTCGCCAGTCGACGAAAACAACTACCATGGCAAATTGCCTATTCTCGATGGCAGCGCCGGACTGCGCATGGGAGAAGCCAACTTCTACCCCGCCAGCATGCCGGGTGGCCAACGCTGGAGTAGCGCCGGACTGGCGGCGGTGTGGGCTCAGGAGAACACACGGGGATCGCTTTACGATGCGATGCTGCGCAAGGAAACCTACGCCACATCTGGGCCACGCATAGTTGTACGTTTTTTTGGTGGTTGGAATTATCCCAAAGACTTGTTTAAGCAGCAGAACTGGATAGCGCAAGCAGAACAACACGGCGTCGCTATGGGGCAAACATTGCCTACCGGTGATGCCGCAGCACCCGCTTTTGCCGTGTGGGCCATGCGTGATCCCCTCAGTGGCAATCTGGACAGAATACAAATCATCAAAGGCTGGGTAGACGACGCTGGTAAGTCTCATGAAAAGGTATTTAATGTCGCATGGTCGGGGCTGCGGAGTCTAGACACTGCAGGCAACTTACCCGGGGTCGGCAACACGGTCGATGCAACAACGGCCACTTATGCCAATAGTATTGGCAGCGGCCAATTATCTGCAGTCTGGACAGATCCGGAGTTTGATCCAATCCAAGAGGCGTTCTACTACGCCAGAGTCATAGAAATCCCAACACCGCGCTGGTCTACCTACGATGCGGTGACACTCGGAGTCCCGGCGCCCGAGCCTATCAGCCTGCAGGAGCGCGCTGTTACTTCAGCGATCTGGTACCAGCCGCAATAGAATACCTACGCTGGTTTTGCGATGCTCGTCAGGATTTGCATCACGTTTTTACTGTCCAATAAGCGTGGCACTGGATACGTCGCGCCCTCTTGAATCGCCTGCTGCGTGATGGCTTCAAAGTCTACGCGTTTAATCACATCCATCTGTTCTGGAATCCCCACTTCTGTGCGCAGTTCTCGCACCGCGTCGATAAACTTCCGTGCGAGAACAGCTGGGGCCTCACCTTCGCTGCCAACGCCGACCAGTAGGCTCAACTCAGCAAGGCTTTGTTGTGCTTCCTGACAACAAAATTCAAGCACGTGCGGCAACACCAGCGCGTTTGCCAGTCCGTGTGGAATCCCGTACTTACCGCCAAGTTGATGCGCAATAGCGTGCACATTACCGACATTGACCTGATTGATCGCAAGACCAGCATAGTAGGCTCCCATAGCCATACCGTTACGCGCATCCAAATTCTTGCCGTCATGATAGGCCGTTGCCAAGTTATCAAAAACCAACTTGATCGCCAGGCGCGCATCCTCTAACCGTGTGCCACGCTCCCACACACCGATATAGGCTTCAATGCCGTGGGTTAGCGCATCCATACCCGTTGCTGCTGTGATGTGCGGCGGCAGGCCTAACATGAGATCTGCATCTAATGCGGCAGCAAGTGGCAGTAAACAGTCGCCCATAATAATCGCTTTCTCATGGGTTGCCGCATCAGAAATCACCGCCCCTATGGTCGCCTCTGAGCCCGTTCCCGACGTTGTAGGAATGGCGTAAAGCTTTAGAATAGGATGCTTTATTTTACCAATGCCTACCCAGTCTACTGGGGATGCATCACTGGTCGCCGCCGCAGCAATGACCTTCGCGGCATCGATGGACGAGCCGCCACCGATGGCCAAGACCACCTCACTGCCATGGGCCTTGGCCACCGCCGCGCCCTCAACAACCTGAGCGAAAGTGGGGTCAGGTAATACACCATCGTAATAGGCGACATCGACATCCGCCGCCAGAAGTACTGCTATCGCACTCTCGACAACGCCGAGTTCACGCAGAGGCTTATCGGTGACGACGATCACTTTTTTAGCGCCGGTACGAATAATGTGTTCACACAGCTGACCTGAACTCCCGGTGCCGGCAAACACCGTGTGCCGCAAAGAAGGCGCGAAAAAAACCACCACGGTCATTATTTTTAGGTACGCGGCATGTAACATCTTTCGAATAAACATTGGCATAAAGCACTCCACTGACGGGTTAGATATTTGCACTCGCTTTCTATTGTAGGGCATCAGCAAAAATCTGCATCAACTCAAGCGATTATAAGCCTGTTTAATACAAGGACGTAAATCAATGAGAATCGATCACGGGCGGCAGCGCAGAAGGGGGCTTGCCTACTTCGCCTGTTTAGGTAACCCCAGCGCCAGCAGAGCGGCTAGGCAAAGTGTCGCTGCAAGCGATATTAACACTGCATCATAATTGCCCGTCTGATCAAAGGTATAACCCGCGAGTGGCGCTCCCACTAAACCGAAGGGCAAAAACAGCGGCATTTGTGCGCCGTTTACCTGGCTGATAATGGCCGCATCAAAATATCGACTGTTGAGGTAGGGGTGCATCGGTATAAAAGCGCCACCGCTAAAGCCTAACAGGCACATAGCGGGAATCATCTGAGACGTATCACTGGCGATAAAAAGTAGACCCAAGCCTGCGCTTTGCAGGAACAACATAGCCGCTGCAAGCCATTTTACGTAGTGCCGAACACCATCGCCCAACCATGCAAGGCAGCTCTTACCCACTAGCCCGCTAACGCCACCAAGTGCCAGAAACCAGCCAGCATCTCCCATGGTATATCCCTTGCTAGCAAACAAAGGCGGGTAGCATACCGCCAGCACGATAGCCACATTCAAGGCCAGGGCCACACATAAGCCAATCAACCAGAAAGCCTTATTACTGTAAAACCCTTTGGCAACAGTGGCTTTGTCCGTGGTCGGTGTCAGCACAATGCCCTTAGGTATACCTGTCAGAATGGCCAGCCACAAGATCACTAATGCTCCTGCTGCCAGACTCAGCAGTGCCAAGCGCCAACTGGTGTGCTCCAGCAGTGTTCCCACTAGAGGAGGCAAAATAGCGGACGCCAAACTGATGCCAATAGCGACTATTGCCAGAGCACGTGCCTCACGTCCAGAGTAGAGCTTAACCATAAGGCCGTTAATTACGACGGGGCCATAAAGCGTAAGGCCAAGTGAAAATGACAAAAAACCCAACGCCACTAACCACAGCGCTGGTGCCGCAGTGATGGCCATAAGGGATAGCATGCCGAGAGTTACGCCGATCAGCAGGATATTTCGAATCGGCAGCTGGTCCGCCATTTTGCCGATCCAGCTGCCTAAAATTGCGGGCACCAGCAGCAGCGCTACTGGACCCACATTTAGCATCGCGACGCCAACATCGAACTCTTTCGACAATGGCTCAACGAAAAAGCCATAGATTCCCATCATCCCAGGGCCTAGCGCTAAACAGCACATACCGGTCAGCACAGGACGCAACGGGCTTAGGATCTGCATAATTTTTCCTGACTAATGAATCCGCCCGTTACTGCGTTGGCTAAAGAAATACTTAGATCAGCATGGCGATAGCCTGCAGATCCAGTAAAAAATCAACCGCGCTTAGGGCCCCCATTAGTGCCAGGCCACCGTGAACCAGAGATGGTATCGGTAAACGGCAGGAACGCTTGTGGATCGAGCTTGCCGGCTAATGTCATCTCACGATCAAGAAAAGTCGGCCACCAGAGGTAGGATTCGAGTTGCTCACGCATTGGCAATAGGCTTGTCAGTGGGTCCCAAGGGCTGTCACGCAACACCAATGTACCCTCAACCTCCTCGCGCCATGCCGTGCCGTACTCACTGCGCACTCGGACCACGTGGGGCGGAAAGTCAAAATCAGTAGCAGGGCCGCCCACACTTACCGCGCGGGAGTACTTTAACCACCATTCATTCTGCTGATGCGGCTCTCGTGGTCCCGAAGGGCCAGTAGAAACGCCATTGAACTCAACAAAGGTGTATCCCTGATGTATGCAACGCGCTTTAATTTGCGGCCCGAGGCGATAAAATTCCGTGGTGCAGGGGTATTTTGGCTGCCCATTAGTTTCCTGGCTGACGAATATAGCTGACTCTTGGTCGATACCATAACCCAGTGTAAATTCGCCGGCAACGCCATCGAAATCTGCGTCAACACTGGTAACGATTCCATACTCGGGCTCATCCGGTACCGGGAAATTGTAAATAGTGAGATTGACGTGGGGATTGGCTCCCGGGGAAATACCCGGCGGCAGCAACGCGGCTATCTTGTCCGGATCCGTCCGATATACGATCTTCAGCATGGGCCAATTGACAATATCTCCCGGATTTCCTTGGGGTGCACCTGTTTCAGTGGTCATATTCTTTTCCTTATTGATTATCGTTGCTGAATTAAACGCCCACTGCATCGGGCGCTGGTGTCTCTCGGTTGAGAATTAACGGCTCATGCCGCCAGTGATGATGGCCGCCCTATTCAAGCCTAGGCGATTTCACGCTTGTCGTTTGACGTTAGGTAGAACTGACGCACCCATTTGCGGAACATCACCAAGCTCTTATCCTCTTTACAGAAAAGCGGCCGATGCTTGTGCACCTTATTAGCCCAGATCGGGTAGTCGTCGTCCAGCCCTGCAATAATGCCTTCCATGACATCGTCGCCCGCCAGATCCTCAATGGCTCGACTGACTGTCAGCGTCCACCGCATCAGAGTTTGGTGCTTGCTAATAGGCTGGGCGCTGTTATACATCACCATTTCAGCGCCTGGCGCGTAAGTGTTGCGCACCATAGCAAAGCCAGGGCTGTACACCGTGGCATGCAGATGCGTGCTGACGCCTGATTGTTCTGCATCGGAATGCAGGTGCAGCGTGCGACCGTCAGCATCAATTGTGACCACTGATGGCGGCACGTCCTCCATTTTGTGTACAAACTGAAAATGCACCGGGTCACAAGAATTTTCAGCAATGTCCTGAACATGGGCGGGCACCAGAAACTCGGTGTAGCGCGGACTCGTCCAATCGGGGTGACCGAGTTCCGGAAGAGACGGCAGCTCCCACTGCGGTCCAGTATTTTCCCGATGGAACCAGATATAGACCTCTCCGTTCTTCTCCTCACAATGCCAGGTGCGCAAGCGTGCGCGATCGGGAATTTCATCGCTATAGGGGATATGTTCACACATACCGTCCGTGCCATAGCGCCAGCCGTGGAACGGACAACGGATAGACTCCCCCACCACCCTGCCCTTCACGCCTAAATGCGCGCCCAAGTGTGGGCAGTATGCGTCCTGTATCACCGGCACCCCGGACCGGGTGCGGTATAGCACCAACTCTCGGTCGAAGGCCTGAACTGACTTGACTTCACCCACCAGCAGTTCGCTAGAACGCGCGACGGAATACCAGCCCATGGGGAATTCAGGTGTCGTATTGGTCTTGGATTCACATGCTTCTACGATCGTCATATATGCCTCTATAAATGCCTACTGCCTACTGCTTAAACTTAATTGAAGAGTGCGGCCGTGGGCCCTATCTCATTGGCGATCACTTGCAGTCGCTGACGATCCAACCCGTAAAAGTTCACGGCGTTCTCGCCTAGAATCTTGCGACCATCGCGCTCGGGAAAATTACTGAAGTTGTCCTTAAAATACTGCGCGGTGTTGGGCCAGCTGCCCTCGGGGTGTGGAAAATCATTCCCCCACATGACCTTGTCCAGGCCCACTTCATCACGCACATCCAAGTCGGGACGCAGCACACAGGAAGCGCCCACACCGATATTACGCGCAAAATACTCGCTGGGTCGCAGCGACAAATGCTTGCGGAAGTTTCCCAGCTTGGCAGAAATTTGTCCTTCTGTGTAATGGAAGTCCATCAAACGCAACCAAGAAGGCAACATGAACATCGTGCCGCCTTCAACAATCATGGTCTTGAGCTTGGGGAAGCGCTCGAAGACTCCGCCCCAAATCATGAATGTCAGCGGTCGATATAGCCACCACATTACCTCGGACACATAAATGCCCATGGCACCCGGCAGCTCGTCACGCTTATCCTCCACAGGGAAGCCTGCTCCGAAGTACTCCAAGTGGGGGGCTGGCCCAGAGTGAAAGTGAACAATCACTTCAAGGTCTTCACAGATCGCCCAAAAGGGATCATATTTGACGTGATGATAAGGGTCATGCTCGCCCCATAACGTCGGAATCATGACCGCTCTGAGGCCATTGTCCACACACCATTGCACCGCCTCCACGGCCTGTTGCACATCCCACAACAGCGGAATCGAGGCCACGCCTATATGACGGGCGGAATCGTTAGCGCACCATTCGGCCAGCCAGCGATTGTGCGCCATGGCTCCAGCCCATTGTAATTCCGGCACCATATCCCGCGGCGACAAACCGAGGCCAGCACCGAAGGGCGGCGTGTTCTTCTCGGTGATACCGTCGGGAAAAATAACCTCAGCGGCAATCCCGTCACCGGCCAACATATTCAGACGTTCATTATAATCCCAGGCGCCCGTAAGCTGCTTCTTAATGGGCGCACGCCAAGCGTCATTGATTTCCTTGATCAGGAAGGTGGACTCGGCTTTATCCATCATGTCGATCGTGATGGGCACCGCCATATCCATCATCTCGTGGTACTTTGACTCCACGTAGGGTTTATAGTCGGCGATCGGCAGGCCGGCGTGGCAATCGGCAGAAACCACAATCAGATGGTCGGACATTGTATTCTCTCTTCATTGAGCTCAGTAAAAGATAGCGTATCGCTTCCCATATGAGCAAACTTGCACATATGTATACAAAATAGTTTAATGCAGTAGCGATTGCAATAGTATTACGGAAATTTCATGGACATGGCAGAGGTGCCTTTAGGGCGCCGCAAAAAGCGCAAACAAGAAATCCGTAGCCGCATAGAAGAAGCGGCCTACCGACTTTTTCGTGAGCAAGGCATCGAAGACACCAGCATCGAGCAAATCTGCGTGGAAGCCGATGTCGCCAGGCGCACCTTTTATGGGCATTTCCCCAACAAGCACGCCCTTCTAGGAGGGCTGGGCATCTCCCGCCTCTATGATCAGTCAGAACCGATGTTTCGCCTGTTAATGAACAACCACCAGGCAACACGAGACCGACTGGAAGCCATGATCGACTATATCGAGTCCAATTTTGCCGACTATGAAGACATTGATCGCCAACTGATCCTGATTGCACCGTCCACTTTCGCCGAAGATGCCGAGCGGCAGCGGGAAATAGGTGACAGCGCAATTGCGAGCTTTGTTCACCTAATCGCTGCAGGAATCGAAGTGGGAGACGTTAAAGCCGACTTCTCACCGGAAATACTTGCTGCGATGGTGGTGGGTACACTCAATATGCTCACCATCAGCTGGGCCATGAACAGCGACTACCCAATCTTTGCCAAGCTTGAGGAAGCGCGAGTCATGTTCGAACACTTGATTTGCAAGGACAACCCGTAAGCACTGTAACCCCATTGCCGCAGCAAGAAGCAAGCGACAATATCCTGTTCGCCACCCACCATCCGGAGCATACGCCATGGGACCACTTCAGGGTCTGACCATTATTGAAATTTCGGGTATCGGGCCGGGGCCCTTCGCCGCCATGCTACTGGCTGACATGGGCGCTGAGGTGATTCGTGTAGAACGACCCGGAGGCAGTATGTTCACTGCTTCCCACAATCCAAAGTTGGACTTCCTCAACCGCAATAAACGCTGCATTAGTGTCAATCTGAAGAAAAAAGATGGCGTTGACACCGTGCTGACCCTGCTGGAAAAAGCCGACGCACTGCTGGAGGGGAATCGTCCCGGTGTTATGGAGCGGCTAGGGCTGGGGCCTGACATCTGCTTGGCGCGCAATCCAGCACTGGTTTATGGCCGCATGACCGGCTGGGGGCAAGAAGGTCCGATGGCAAAAGAAGCGGGGCACGACATAAACTATATCGCCCTCAGCGGGGCACTTCATGGTATTGGTCGCGCGGGAGAAAAACCCGCCATTCCCCTCAACATGGTGGGGGACTTCGGCGGCGGCGGCCTAATGCTGGCCTATGGCATGGTCTGCGCACTTCTGGAAGCGAAGGGCTCAGGCAAAGGCCAGGTCGTGGATGCCGCGATGATTGACGGTGCAGCCACTCTAATGGCCAGTACCTTTGCCGCCAACCAGGCCGGATTCTGGTCTGATGAGCGAGGTACAAATTTGCTTGATTCGGGTTCACATTTTTACGAGGTGTACGAAACCGCTGACGGTAAATACATTTCTCTGGGCTCCATCGAACCGCAGTTTTACGCGACCCTATTAAACAAGTTGGGCGACGACGCCAAACATTTTGAGAACCAGTTCGACATGGGCAATTGGCCGCAGATGAAGGCCAAAATGACCGAGATCATCAAAGGCAAAACGCGAGATGACTGGGATGCGGTCTTCGCCGGCTCGGATGTCTGTTATGCGCCGGTACTGTCGATGAGTGAAGTTCGCCACCACCCTCATCATCAAGCTCGAGGCACCTTTATTGACGACGGTGACGTGTGGCAACCGGCACCCGCCCCGCGCTTCAGCCGCACAAACGGCGAACTACGCTGCGCTGCCGCTACGATTGGAGAACACACAAAGGATGTTCTGCGCGAATTCGGTTTTAGTGATGAAGACATTCAGAAACGGCTTGAAAGTGGCGCAATTCATAGTCATTCAGCCTAGAATGACATGCAGATATAACCCCAAAGGCGACACCAACGCCGCCGCGATAGCAACAGGATAAACACTTCAATGAGTGCAACAAACCAGGTCCCCGATCAGTGCCGCCATATCGCTGTTAGTGCTGAAAACCACCTGAGTATAGAATCCGGACCAACCCCGACACCAGGCGCGGAAGAGATTTTAATAAAGGTGCATTCCGCCGGCATCAACAGGGCCGATTTGCTGCAGCGCAAAGGGCTGTACCCGCCGCCACCGGATGCCTCTCCCATCATGGGACTGGAGGTCGCAGGCACCATACAGGCTATCGGTAAAAATGTTCGCACATGGCAGGTAGGTGACAGCGTCTGTGCGCTAACACACGGCGGTGGTTATGCCGAATACGCGGTGGCTCCGATGAGCCAGTGCATGCCGATTCCAAATGGTTTTAGCAAAGGCGAGGCCGCGGCACTGCCGGAAGCGCTACTCACCAATTGGCACAACTTATTCCAACGTGCTGGGCTGAAGCCTGGAGAAAAAGTTCTCATTCACGGCGGAGCCAGCGGCATGGGCACAATGGGCGTAATGATCTGCGCCACACTGGGTGCCGAGGTCTATACCACCGCCGGCAGCAATGAGAAGTGTCGTGCGCTCGAAGCCCGCGGGGCGACACGCGCTATTAACTACAAAACCGAAGACTTTGAATCTGTTCTGACAGAAATGGGATTGAATAACCGTATTAACGTCATTCTCGACATGATCGGCGGCGACTACATCCAAAAGAACCTCAACATCGCTGCGCCGGAGGCTCGCATTGTTAACATCGCCTACATGAAGGGATTCAAGACCGAAGTCAATTTCGCACCCTTACTGATGAAACGCATCACCATGACAGGTTCTACGCTGCGCGCCCAGACCTTTGCCCAAAAAGCGGTGATGGTGCGGGAGATCATGGAGCATATCTATCCTCACCTAGAGAGCGGCAGGATCAAACCAATCATCGATAGTATTTATCCACTCGAGCAGGTTGAGCAGGCCCACGGGCATATGGAAGGCGGACAACACATGGGTAAGATCATTATCAAAATATAGCCCTTTCTAGTCATTATTCGCATATCAATCTCGCTACTTGTAACCAAATAGTCTTAAAAACGCTATTTGGATGCCCGTCAGATCAACATCTTTCTAAAAAAACTACGGTTATACCCAATTTTTATTCTTTTTAATGCTAACGAAAGATAGTAGTTATTCCTTTATGCGCTTAAAACCCATTTAGGCAGGGACTAAAAATTGCGCCTGCTAGATTCCAATTTTGCCAGTGCTATACTCAAATTTAAAATAAGAGTAATAAGGAAGGCTACGATGAAACGCCATTACTACATCAGTGACGACCTTGATGATTTAGAAGTTATCGAACAACAGTTGGAAGCCGCCGGCGTTTCAACGCCTCAAATCCACGTGCTCAGTAAAGATGACTCAGGCGTTCAACAACACCACCTGCATCAAGTAGAGCCTGTGCTTAAAAAAGACGTCGTAAAGGGCACCAAAACGGGCGCTTTGGTGGGTGCAATAGGCGCTGTTGCAGTCCTGTCTTTGGCTTGGAAAACGGGCCTTACTGACACCTACACTTGGGTGCCGGCAATATTTCTCTCCGTTATCATTCTGGGTTTTTGCACCTGGGAGGGTGGGTTGATTGGCATACAGGAACCGCATACCGATTTCAAAAGATTTCAGGAAGATCTGCGCCAGGGTAAGCATATCCTTTTTGTAGATGCGGACCCTGACCAAGAAAGCATACTAAGAAATGTCGTCACTGCTCATCCCAAATTACAGGATGCCGGCGAGGGCGCTTCAACGCCACGCTGGGTAGTCACTGCTCAGAACAAGTTCGCGCGCTTTATGCATCTTGCGCCCTGATTAAGTTTATAACTGCACTGTAAAACACGCAGAGGTTTTTAACACGTACTGACATCCGCCCAATAACAATGATAAGGGAAGGTATATGAAGCTAGTGATTGCGCTGGTGTTACTAGTCCTAGGGTCTTTATTGTTCCACTGGTGGAGCCCTTGGTGGATGACACCTATTGCGTCCAACTGGGTCGCAATCGACGACACCATTGAGCTAACACTTTATATCACCGGCGTCGTTTTCGTTGCAGTAAACCTATTCATGGCATGGGCCATTTTTCGCTATCGCTTCGACCCATCACGACGGTCTCATTATGAGCCCGAAAACAAAAAACTTGAAATCTGGCTAACCGTTATCACCTCAGTAGGCGTAGCAGTAATGCTGGCACCTGGACTAATAGTATGGGCGGACTTTGTTAATGTGCCTGAAGACGCCGATGAGGTAGAAGTCGTGGGCGCACAGTGGCAGTGGAGCTACAGGTTTCCCGGTGCTGATGGCATTCTTGGCCAAGTCGATTCTCGCTTCATAAGCTCGGACAATCCGTTTGGCATGAGTCCCAATGATGAGGCTGGCAATGACGACGTTCTTATTAGCAGCAACGAATTACATCTGCCCATAGATCGCCCGGTCAAACTGTTACTGCGCTCCAACGATGTGCTCCACGATTTTGCCGTACCGCAGTTCCGCGTGAAAATGGACCTCGTACCCGGCATGGTCACTTATGTCTGGCTCACACCCACCCGCACTGGAAAGTTCGACATACTGTGTATGGAATTATGCGGTATCGCGCATTACACCATGCGCGGTCATGTCGTCGTTGATGAGCAAGAAGATTTTGATCAATGGATGTCGCAACAACAGACCTGGAACGAGATACAGTCTATACCGCCTGGCGACCCCATTGCTGGAAAAGCAAGCTATGCTACCTGCGCTGCCTGCCACGGCCAGCAGGGCGAGGGTAATCTGGCAATGAACTCGCCCAACTTAGCTATCCTTCAGCCTTGGTATATCACTCGGCAAATCAACCATTTTAAAGACGGCATTCGCGGCGCGAATCAAGCTGACGAATTTGGTCGGCAAATGGCCCCAATGGCCAATATGTTAATGGACGAAAGCGCCATCCGAAATGTAGCCGCCTACATCGGCACACTGGACCCCCCAGCTACCGTCAGCACTCTCGATGGTGATGTCGAGAAAGGCGCCTACTTTTATAACAGCTGCGGCGCTTGTCATGGCGCAAAAGCGCAGGGCAATTATGCATTACAAGCGCCGCGCCTTGCGGGGCAGGATGACTGGTATCTGAAGCGCCAGTTGAAGAATTTTCGCCTAGGAGTGCGCGGTGCAAATGAAGGTGACACATACGGCCACCAGATGGTTTTAATGGCCCGCTCCATTCAAAACGACCAATCAATCAATGATTTGCTGGCGTACGTCAATACGCTTTAATCCGGCGCCGAAACAACGTGCAGGCTCAAGCAACTAAGGAAAGATAATATGCAAAACGTGGCAATTGCCGACCAGCCAGACGAGCTACATGATCCACAGACGTTTATTACCAAGTACGTCTATAGCCAGGATCATAAGGTTATTGCCATTCAGTATGCGATTACTGCAATTTTCGTCGGCCTGGTCGCACTAGCCCTATCTGCACTAATGCGCCTACAACTTGGTTTTCCTGATGCCTTTGACTTCATAGATCCCAGTAGCTACCTGCAATTCGTCACCATGCACGGCATGATTATGGTGATCTATCTACTGACGGCTCTGTTGTTGGGCGGATTCGGTAATTATCTGATCCCTCTCATGGTTGGCGCTAGGGATATGGTTTTCCCTTTTATGAACATGTTGAGCTTTTGGTTTTACCTCCTTTCGGTCATCGTTCTACTCGCCAGTTTTTTTGTACCCGGTGGGCCGACGGGTGCAGGATGGACGCTTTATCCGCCGCAGGCTATTTTGCCAGGCACCCCTGGTTATGACTGGGGCATTATCTTGATGCTGGTCTCTCTGGTGATATTTATTATCGCTTTCACCATGGGTGGATTGAACTATGTCACCACTGTCTTGCAGGCGCGCACCCACGGCATGACTCTGATGCGCATGCCCCTAACAGTGTGGGGAATTTTTACTGCAACAGTACTGGGCCTGCTTGCATTCCCCGCGCTGTTAGTGAGCGCTATTATGATGATGCTAGACAAGACGCTTGGCACCAGCTTTTTCATGCCAGCACTAGTGTCCTTGGGAGAGAGTCTCGATTACTCCGGCGGTAGCCCGGTTCTATTTCAACATCTATTTTGGTTTTTTGGCCACCCGGAAGTCTACATTGTTGCGCTTCCAGCTTTTGGCATGGTGTCGGACGTCCTCGCTACCCACGCGCGCAAGAATATCTTCGGCTACAGAATGATGGTCTGGGCGATAGTCGCGATTGGCGGTCTCAGCTTCGTTGTGTGGGCTCACCACATGTATGTCAGTGGGATGCTTCCAGCGTTCGGATTTTTCTTTGCAACGACTACGCTAATTATCGCGGTGCCAACCGCCATAAAGGTCTACAACTGGGTCCTCACGCTCTACCGTGGAAACATCCACCTCACGGTTCCTATGCTGTTTTCCATCGGCTTTATCTTCACGTTTACCCACGGCGGCCTAACCGGTTTATTTCTGGGCAACGTAGTGATCGACCTGCCTCTCTCTGATACCTATTTTGTGGTAGCGCATTTTCATATGGTCATGGGGGTTTCCCCGATCATGGTGCTGTTCGCCGCCATCTACCATTGGTATCCGCTGATCACAGGCAAGATGTTCGACGAGAAGCTGGGCAAAATTCACTTCTGGTTCACATTCCTTGGCACCTATGCCATTTACCTACCCATGCACTACCTTGGGTTTCTGGGTGTACCTCGGCGCTACTTTGCGATGGGATCTACCGATTTCATTCCTGAATCAGCCCAAAGCCTCAACGCAAGTATCACCGTTTCGGCACTGATCGTTGGGCTAAGCCAACTTATTTTTATCTATAACGTGTTCTGGAGCCTGCGGGCCGGAAAACCAGCTGGCCATAATCCGTGGGAAGCCACAAGCCTTGAGTGGCAAACCCCGGATGTGCCACCTCATCATGGCAACTGGGGCCCGGAGCTACCAACGGTCTACCGCTGGGCCTATGACTATGGCGTACCAGGTGCAGAGAAAGACTTTATCCCCCAGAATCATCCAGTAACGGAATCCGAGCAAACCGCCGGCGAACCGGAGGGCCGGTAGTTTATGAATATTCTAAAAGTGTTGCGTGACAAACCGTGGGTACACTCAACCGCAAGCGCCACCCTTGAGCAATACAGTGGCCCGGACCCAGTAGCAGCCTCACAGATCATGCTGCGATTTGTGCTAGCGATTGTTGGTGTGCTGTTTTTTCTTTTTATCATTACGTTTCTTTCACGATCCCAGTATCCAGATTTTGAAGCGCTTGCGGGCTCGCCATGGCAACCCTTCACTGACTCTTCTCGCCTCTGGTTTAACACTGCACTGCTTGCCTGCGCTAGCCTCGCGATACAGTGGGGTTTGGGCGGTTCTCGCTCAGGAAAATTAAATATAACGGTGGCAGGGATCAGTGCTGCCGTATTTTTTACCCTCCTTTTTTTAGTCGCGCAATTTGATCTTTGGCTGCGCCTGCAATCCATGGGGTTCTACCTCAGCGGCAACCCAGCGAACAGCTACTTCTATCTGCTCACAGGGGTACATGGGCTGCATCTGATTGGTGGGCTGGTTGTGCTAACCAATGTCGTTTTTCGAGTCTGGTATAACCACAATATTGACTCTTTAAAAGCGCCATTAAAACTGTGTACAACCTATTGGCATTTCCTCCTCGGAGTCTGGCTAGTGCTGTTCGCACTTCTTACCAGCAGGCCAGAGACCATTAACGCACTCGCAGCCATGTGCGGATTTTGAGGGCTATTACATGACAATTCAAACCGATAAGAGTACGAGCTATACAGAGCCCGGTATCGAAGGCTTAGTTGCTGACTGGTCATCCGATAGACAAACGTTCGACCTGCCCTGGGGCAAGTTGATGATGTGGATATTTTTACTGAGTGATACTTTTATCTTTAGTATATTCCTCACTGGTTATATGAATGTTCGGCTGTCGCAAACCGACAATTGGCCTAACCCAAGCGAAGTCTTCGCATTAGAAATTGCGGGTCAACATCTACCGCTGCTGCTGATCGCAATTATGACATTTGCTTTGATCACCAGCAGCGGCACCATGGCGATGGCAGTAAATTTTGCCTATGCTGGCAACAAACGAAAAACAGTCATACTGATGACAATAACCGCGATACTGGGTGCTTCTTTCGTTGGTATGCAGGTGTTTGAGTGGACCAAGCTGATCGTCGAAGAAGGCGTGCGGCCTTGGTCGAACCCCATGGGGGCCGCCCAGTTTGGTTCTATTTTCTTTATGATCACCGGCTTTCACGGACTGCATGTCACTGCTGGCGTGATTTATCTCAGTATTATTGCTCGTAAAGTTGCCAGGGGTGACTATGAGAAAAAGGGCTATGCCATCGTTGAAATAACCGGCCTTTACTGGCACTTTGTCGATCTGGTATGGGTATTTATTTTTGCATTTTTCTACCTGTGGTGAGGTAAATCTATGAGCGAAACTGCCGGCCAACAACATCCTATCGGGATCTATCTAAAGGTATGGCTACTGCTATTCATCCTCAGTGCCTTTTCTTATGCCGTAGACCTGCTGCATGTCGAAGGCTATTTACGCTGGACCCTGATTCTAATTTTTATGTTTTTGAAGGCGGGGCTGATTGTCACTATCTTTATGCATGTCACGTGGGAGCGCCTGGCGCTGAAGTACCTGCTATTCGCCCCACTGATCGCAATAGCCGTGCTCATTATTTTAATGGCGATGGAAGGTGATTACACCTTTATGACCAGAGAGATTTTTTTCGATCAATAGGTGCACACACAGACTTTGAGACTGTCTCCTCGCATGAAGATGCTGACTGGCTTCCTAATAGCCAATGCCGTCCTTGCGGTTGTAATCACTGCCATTTTTCTAAACAGGCCTAATACACCGCCGCAGATTCAAGGTGTGCTCCTACCCCAGGCCAGACAGTTACCAGAATTTCAACTGCTCGATCATAATAACCAGGACGTCAGTCAGGAAAGCCTGAAAGGGCAGTGGCACTTGATCTCTTATGGCTTCACCACCTGTCCCGACATTTGCCCGACGACACTGTCACAGCTCGCTATCGTAAATCAACATCTGAAGGGACTAGGCCGCACCGACCTGCGGGTGTTGTTCTACACGGTTGATCATCGGCGCGACACCGTTATGCAAATGGCTTCTTATGTGCCGTTTTTTGATGCGGACTTTGTCGGACTGACTCATATCGATAACAGTGACAACCTTCATCTTCCATTTGAGCAGGGTCTGGGTATCGTCGCACAGCTAGTGCCGTCCACAGGAACTGATGTTGACCCCGCCGCCAACGAGTATCAGGTCAATCACGGCGTCACTCTATTTCTCATTAACCCGAGAGGCCAATTACAGGCAATTTTTCGACCTGAGATTAATCGCTCGGGTGATCACACATTCAGCCCGGATACAGTCATTCGCGACTATCTTGCCATCCGAAATTACCTAGGATAAATAATGAGAAAACCTCGGTCAATTTTGGACACACCGGGGTGTAACTGTTTCGGCGAATGGACCATCACTACAGTTGTCTAATCGAAAACTCTTTACCCGCGGGTCTTTGGAATAACTGCAAACCAAACTCTGGCATAATCGCCAACAAGTGGTCGAAAATGTCCGCCTGAATATCTTCATATTCTGTCCATTTCACGGTATTCGTAAAGCAGTACAACTCTATCGGTATACCGTCATCCGGCGCTAATTGACGAACCAATAAAGTCATATCCTTACGTATCCTCGGATGCTCTTTAAGGTACCGCCAGGCATAGGCTCGAAATGTACCGATGTTAGTCAATCGACGCATATTGACAGCAGCATCAGATTCATCTGCAGTCGCCCCAACCATTGTCTGATTATATTTCTTAAGCTCATCGTGTTTGCCAGCGAGGTAATCCTCTAATAAAGAGAACCGTCTATAACTATTCACGTCCTGTGCGCTGATAAAGCGTATAGAGGATGCATCAATGTGCAGAGCGCGCTTGATACGGCGCCCACCCGAACTCGACATGCCCCTCCAATTTTTGAAAGAGTCAGTGATCAGCCGCTGAGTAGGGATAGTGGTGATAGTCTTGTCAAAGTTTTGCACCGTAACCGTGTATAGCTCCATATCCACCACGTCTCCATCAGCGCCCAACTGGGGCACCTCGATCCAGTCTCCTACACGCACCATGTCCTGGGCCGCCAATTGCACACTGGCCACCAGAGACAGCAAAGTGTCTTTGAACACCAGTAACAGTACTGCCGTCATGGCACCAAAACCACTCAGCAACAGCACTGGTGATTGATCAAGCAATGCCGCAATGAACAGCAGCCCCCCCAGAATCACTACTGCGAGTTGTAATAACTGGATAAACCCTTTGATCGGCCGTTGTCGGGCCTCGGGATTTGACTCGTAAATATCATTGGCCGCATTGAGAACCGCAATGATAGTAATCGTCGCCACCACCATCATATAGGCGGTGGTCAAATTCATCACAAACGATTCCAGCCCGGCATTAATACTTGGCAGGAAATTTACACCCATGTGAATAGTGAACGCAGGCAACAGCTGTGCCAATCGTTTGCCCACCCCATTTTTGATTAGGGCATCACTCCAAGTGTATGTCGAGTATTTCGCTACAGTACGCAAACCAAGATCTAACAACCGGTGCGCTACAACGTAGCCAAGAAGGGCCGTCAATAGTAAAATCAAAACGACGGTGATATCCGGTAGCGCCGGGTGATATTCTGCTAACTGCGTTATCATGCTCATCACTTCAACCTGTGTAAAAATGAATGTTAGCACGCTAGTAGAGCCGTGCCTTAGTTTCCAACAGAATAGGGGATTCCCATGACGTTTCCAGTACTATTTTTTCCGCTGGCCTTCCTGCTAGCATCTAGTTCTGTTGCAGACTCCACGCCACTAACCGTGGAAGCTTCTGTGGTGCCGACCACAAGGATAATCGCCGACTCAATTTATTACGGGGG
The DNA here is from genome assembly GCF_047729875.1 of Halioglobus sp. Uisw_031. Classification (NCBI taxonomy): domain Bacteria; kingdom Pseudomonadati; phylum Pseudomonadota; class Gammaproteobacteria; order Cellvibrionales; family Halieaceae; genus Halioglobus; species Halioglobus sp. Uisw_031. The sequence goes on from NZ_CP159826.1 coordinate 3,525,278, forward strand.
CGACATCCTCACAATGGCAAGTGACACGGCTCATTATGCGCAGGCGGTTGCTGTTCTAAACGGGAAAATTTTATTTGTAGGCAAAAAAGAGCAGGCGCTCCTGCACCAAAGCGACGAGACAGTGATGGTCGATTTGCAAGGGAATACGATGATGCCGGGGTTCATTGAGCCCCACTTGCATCCATCAATTGCTGCGATTATGTTGCCCAATGAAATTATCGCGCCCTATGACTGGGTGTTACCTGATGAAACGAAAATCGGCGTGCAAGGTCATGACAATTATATAGATCGCATCACCACATCAATAGAAGAGAACGCGCAAAGCGACAATGTTTATTTTATTTGGGGCTATCACCAGCTGTGGCATGGTGAACTGTCGCGCGACATCCTAAACCGTATTGCGCCGGATCAACCCGTTGCCATCATACATCGCTCTTTTCATGAAATTTATCTCAACGATGCGGCTATCGCCGCAATCGGAATTGAGAAAAAAGATTTTCTGGGTAATCCGCAGGTTGACTGGGAAGCTGGACATTTTTATGAAGGAGGCTGGCTAGCTTTAGTGCCGAGAATGGCGTCTAACCTACTGGACCTAAAGCGTTATCTAAAGGGCTTGAGTATTATGAGCCAGCTAGTCGTTCAAAATGGAATAACCACCATTGCGGAACCCGGATTCCCCAGTGCGAATTTTGAGGCGGAGTATGCCCTGTTGAAAGTCGAGATGGATAAACTGCCGCCCTATAGCGTCTATCTGATCCCCAATGGGACTCAGCTCTACCGCATGAAAGGCGGCAACAAACAAGCTCTCGCGTTCACAAGAACGCTAGATGAGAAATACAACACCGATAATATTAAGTTCCTACCTAACCAGATCAAGCTTTTCTCCGATGGCGCCATCTATTCGCAGTTGATGCAAATGCAGGACGGTTATACAGACGGTCATGCTGGAGAGTGGATGACCCCCCCAGATCTGCTTAAAGAGCAGCTAAGTCTGTATTGGGATAACGATTATAAGATCCATGTGCACTCCAATGGGGATCTAGGTATACAACAAGTTCTGGATTTCAACAGTGCTGATCAAAAGCGAAATCCGCGATCTGATCACCGGCTTACGCTGCATCACATGGGCTATTTCACTGATGCGCAGGCACAGCAGGTCGCTGATTTGGGTATGGACGCATCAGTAAACCCCTATTACCTTTGGGCTTTAGCGGATAAATATTCAGAAATTGGTCTGGGTAAAGAACGTGGAGAGAATCTTGTGCGTATTAACTCTTTGGCCGAAAAAAATGTCCCGATATCCTTCCACTCGGATTTCTCGATGGCTCCGATGGAACCTCTGACACTGGCCTGGACAGCGGTCAATCGGGTAACCTCGCAAGGCAGTAAATTCTCTCAAGATCAGCGAGTCGATGTATATACTGCCTTACAAGCGATCACCATCAATGCCGCGAGAGTGTTAAACCTAGAAAATGAAATAGGGTCTATTGAGGTCGGAAAAACAGCGAACTTCGTCTTGTTAGATGAAAACCCACTGCAAATAGACCCAATCATGCTAAAGGACATCAAAGTTCTAGGCACTGTTTACCGCGGAGAGTAAACGCACACACAGAGATCAACCATGAGAGGGACTTGGGGATGCGGCAAACGGCCTCTCAGGCGCGGTTACCGACCATGATTGACTCGGTGCAAAAACGGTACTGCCTGTGAGGAATCTCTGTTATCTTTTGGTTTCCTTATAGCGACTATTGATATTCTATCCGATTATGCCAATAACACTGCGCACCCTAACGGCTTGCCTCATTATCGCTTTACTCGCCGTTGCTTGCGGTGGTGGCGGCAGTAGCGGGGGAGCGGGCGACAACAACACACCAAATGTTCCTGAGCCTCCATTACCTGTTGATCCCATTGACCCTCCTGTTCCGGCTGAGACCTTTAGTATGTCCGGCACAATTTCGACATCGACGAGTCAATTAGTCGATAGCGATACCAACGATCCAAATACACTCGGCATTAGTAATGATGACCCAAACCAGGCCCAGTCAATAGCCAATCCCATCACAGTAGGGGGCTATGTGAATGTGCCTGGCGCAGGCGCTCCAGGACGTTCTATGGCGCCCGGAGATGTCGATGATTTTTTCCAAGTCGATCTACTGGCCGGTCAGCGAGTCACAATGTTGGTCGCTGATTTTGAACAGGCCGATGCAGACCTGTATCTGCTTGATTCTCAGGGCGTTCAAGTGGAAAACTCCCTCAATGGCGGCGAGATAGAATCCTTACTCGTGCCCGAGGATGGGACCTATTTTGTGGTCATTAACGTGTATGAGGGTGCAACTAACTATATTCTTGCGATCGGCAACACACCGAGTCAGGCCGACCTGCGCGAGTATAAGGTTATTCCATGGGAGGCCGTGGTGACCTATAAAGACGATACCCAGCAGTTGAGCAGTGGTCCTCAAACTGAAGAGATGAGCCGCGGGCTGGGCATACAACAGCGAGCGGGGGGGCGCGGACGCGGACGACTGATGGCTCTGCGCAGAGCGTTGTCACGCTCAGCCCAAGGGAGTCTAAAACCTGCTAGCTGGGCCTCAAATATCGGGACCATAAACGACCCTAATCTACGTGCGCGCACAGAGACATTGATGGCTATAAAGTCCTTGCGTAAGGACTCACGGGTCCTCTATGCCGAGCCCAATTTTCAGGTCAACGCTGTGGCCGCCCCCAACGACCAGGCTTACCCGCTGCAATGGCATTATCCTCTGATAGCAATGCCAGACGCCTGGGAGATCACCACAGGGCGCAGCGAGGTCGTGGTCGCAGTCATTGACACCGGTATCCTTGCAAATCACCCCGACCTAGCCGGTCAACTGGTAGATGGCTATGACTTTGTCAGCAACATTGAGGGCGCAATGGACGGTGACGGCATCGATTCCGACCCGCAGGACCCCGGCAGCTCCTTAGGCGGAAGCTCCTCGAGTTTTCATGGCACCCATGTCACCGGAATAATCGCCGCCCGAGGTAATAATCAAATAGGAGTCGCGGGTACCGCCTATGGCTCACGCGTTATGCCGTTGCGTGCGCTGAGCGCCAACGGTGAAGGTACATCCTATGATATTGATCAGGCAGTACGTTACGCCGCGGGTCTGCCCAATGACTCTGGGACAGTGCCACAAAGACGCGCTGATGTTATCAATTTGAGCCTCGGTGGCGCGCCCTTCACTCAGGCCACTCAGGCACTTTATGACGCGGTGCAGGCAACCGGGGTAGTCGTCGTCGCTGCGGCAGGCAACGAGGCCAGCTCCGCTCCCTTTTTCCCCGCAAGCTATGACGGTGTCATCTCCGTCAGTGCGGTAGATGGGCAGCGACGACTGGCATCCTACTCTAATATCGGTCCCGACATTGACGTGAGCGCCCCCGGCGGTGATAGCAGCATCGACTTTAACGGTGACGGCTACCCCGATGGGGTATTAAGTACAGATGGCAGCGTCAGCGACAACGTTATCGACTATGTTTACACCTTCCTCAGTGGCACCTCAATGGCAGCGCCGCATGTTGCGGGCGTTGTAGCGCTGATGAAAAGTGTCAACCCAGAGCTGACGCCTAGCGATATAGACGCCCTGTTGGCCTCTGGAGCGCTCACCGACGATCTCGGCACTCCGGGCAGAGATGATCTGTTCGGCCACGGCATTATTAATGCGCAGCGCTCGGTGCTGGCGGCTCTCGAGGCAACGGGCATCAGCCCTGCTGATCGCCCTCTTCTGACAGCCTCGACCAATACCCTGAACTTTGGGAGCACCACCACGACACTGAATCTGCTTTTGCGCAACGGTGGAAAGGGCGATCTTATATTGGAATCCCTGTCTACTTCTGCGTCTTGGCTGCAAATTGTCGCAGTGGAGGTGGATAACGCTAGACTAGGTGAATACGAAGTGACTGTGAATCGAGCCAATCTCCCTCCGGGAGTCTATGCGGCGGATATCACCGCCCAATCCTCAAAAAACAACTTGGCAGTTCGAGTCCTGGTCTCAGAAGGGGGAACGGGCACTGGGGCAGATGTCGGCGTGATCTACATTCTCCTCTACGATCCAATGCTGGATGATGTGGTCGCACAGGTCAGTACTCAGAGTAACGAGGCCGATTATCCATTCCGGTTTTCTGATATTCCCGCTGGGGACTATCAAATTATAGCTGGCACAGATACTGACAACGACCTCTTTATTTGCGACGCCGGTGAAGCCTGCGGTGCTTGGCTAACAACGGATCAGCCGATTCAGATCGAACTGGACAGTAATTTAACAGACCTGAACTTCCCGGTGGGATACCTTGTCTCACTGCCTGCAGCCAACAGTGTCAAACAGTCCAGCGTCAAAACAGGGATGCTCAGAACGGCGAGAGATCAGGACGAGGGTAGAGGGACGAAGCAACCGGCTAATGCGGAGTAACACCACTTTAGCCGGAATTTTAGGCTCTGACCAAAAGGCGGCGCCGGTTTAAGTCGGACGCCGCAAACACCGATCTATCAGGCGGCTTTTGGCTTGGCTGGGGCTTTCTTCTTGGCAGCAGGTTTCTTCTTAGCTGCAGGCTTCTTCTTAGCGACAACCTTCTTCTTAGCTGCAGGCTTCTTCTTAGCGACAACTTTCTTCTTAGCTGCAGGCTTCTTCTTAGCGACAACTTTCTTCTTAGCTGCAGGCTTCTTCTTAGCTGCAGGCTTCTTCTTAGCTGCAACCTTCTTCTTAGCTGTAACCTTCTTCTTGGCCTTGGCTGCCGCTTTCTCAACCAAGCTCGCTGCTTGATTAGCCGCTTTGGCTTTACGGTCAGCCAGAACAGCCTCAGTCTTCACCGTCACGAATTTCTCGGCTGCATCGTACGCGGCCTCAGCGACTTTCGGTAGTGACTCTGCAAATCCTTGCGCCTGCTTCACGAGTGCATCAACTTTTTTCTTGTTTTCAGGTGTGACCTTTTTTCGGAGTGCAACTTTAGCGCTTTTTAATCTCGCTTTTGCAGTCTTATGTCTCTTGCGCGAAGCAGCAAGTTCACGCTTGATGCGGACATGCGCTTTTTCCGAATCAGAGACCAACTTCTTCCGAAGCTGATCTACTCTTTTATGCGCGCTTTCTGCCATTTTTGTGGCTTGGGCTAATTCTTTTTCCAACATGATCAGGTCACTCCCTATAAAATTTGATCTTACAATTTTATTGTATTACTAAATCACAAAGATGTAACGCGTATTTTTTGATCAACACTTTGTCATCACAACGCATCAATGCGGTTTTTGAGCGCTGTTTATCTTGCTTTTCGATGGCACGTTTTTATACGGGCATCCGATACAGTTACATAAGTTAAGGGCTTTACTGCGTCCATGTAATACTGTGATGTGTTACGCGCAGTGCGGTGGCACAAGCCGATGGTTATGTAATCATCACGTGTAACCTATGCACACTTGATAAGTGTGGTCCAACTCATCTGTATTTTCCACGACGCCAGCGTCATATTCAAACAACATTTCAGCCGCCGCTTTTAAATCACCCATCAGCGGAAAGGAAGATCCACGCTGGCCACTCAAAGCGAAAACGAGCTTGTCGTAGGTACTCGTTGAGAAATAAACGGGTATCAATTGCTTCATCTGTGAAGCGAGCACAGCGTTAAGACCCTAGGCAAGGTGGTGTCGATCGCCGCCCACGACGGACTCGACAATGCGGTAGACACACTGCGATCATTTTCTCTATACTTGACTATTGGTATATTTTTGGCGCTTAAAAAGCACCATCACGCTGGCTGAGCAATGCAGACATAACAGGCGTAACGATGTTCACTACGACACTCGAAAAGGACAATGGCGGTTTCTATATTCACATAGACAATCACTTCACAGATCTATTTGGCTTAAATAAGTATCACCCAGACATGAAGTGGGACATCATACCACTAGAACTTGGCTTATCCGCCTCCGCAAGAGCGTCTCTTGAAAATATAGAAGCCACAGTCCGCAAAAAAAGAATACCCATAAGCAGCACTGCCATGTGGAATCCAATCAATGACATGCTCCAAATCGTCACACATAGGACGCCCACAATCAAAGGAGGCTTCGTAACGGTAGAGCATGTCACCAAAGTCAGCGATCTCTATCGTGGCTGGCCGCTGCTATTGAACCATCACCTACAGGTACTTCAGTTACCAAGTGGAAAGCAACTAACCAGAAAAGACTTGTCAGTGCTTAGTCTATTTGCAGCGCGTACGCCCAGAAAAAAAATAGCACATGCACACTGCTGTTCAGTGGCAGCGATTGAAAAACGTCTCGCAAAGATAAAAGACATATTAACGCCTCAAGACAGAGTAGCTAAGCTTCACAGCCTTAGTGAGCGCCTGATAGAACTAGACCTCCTACCATTCCTACTGAGTGGGGTTGACCACTTCGACCCCATCGAGTTTGTCTCGCCTCATGTAGCACATAGCCGTAGTTTTTGAAGTTTTACTGCTCTCTGCCGCAATGGTGGCGAGTGCCGCACCCTTCAGGCTATGGGTAAGGTGTTGAACATCATCTAACAACCGATATCGATTCACATGATTCAGAGGGCCGGGCTCCCACTGTTAGCTTACCGCAGGCTTAATAAGCCGCACAGCGCAGCTCACCTTTGAATACTTGGGGCTTTGCAGAGGCTCAACAGGGAGCGTGTGTGGATTGAAGCCTACCGCTGACTTTGGCTACGAGAAGCCGATCGATTGAACCTCGATAGTGCGGGATCTAGCGAATGAAAAGGGAACCTATGCGAAGGGAACCGCCGGCACACTAGCGAGTAAAGCGTGCCCTCTCTCACCGAGTTGCTCGTTAATATCAAAACTCTCTGGATCCAACGATTCCTGTCCGCGATAGATCACAGCAATACCGCGCTGAAGGACTACTTTCGTGATTATACCGGGCCGATAGGCGCTGGCGAGTGTTGCCATCAGAACAAGCCGAGCAAAACCAGTTGTTTTCTCTACCATGTAGTCTGGCCCGCCACCGCTTTCTGAAAAGTGTTCCCATGACCAGTCTTCAATGACAAAAATACCGCCGGGTTTTAAACGTGGAAACAGTACATTGAAAGAAACCAGTGAGGGAATGAAGTTGTGTGATGCATCATCAATGATGACGTCTAGCAACTCATCCCCGAAATCCTTTTTCAAGATTTCTTTAAGCATGCCGACATCACCCTGATCACTGTTAAAATGCGTACTAATACAGGCGGCTTGCGAGTGTGTCGACATAAACTCACCGAACGCTTCACTGGCGCTATCTGCAATCTCAATTGCACTTAGTTTTTGGGGCTTGAATAGCATTGAAAAAAAGGCAGTGCTAGCGCCAGTACGTATGCCAAGCTCGACTATGTTTGAGTCAGTCTTTACCTCAGCAGCCAGGTTTTCGTAACAGGTAATATGAAAAGGCTCCTTCATTATCTGTAGTTCTTTGGATAATGGAGAGCCCCAACCGGCTACTTTAAATGAAGTGCCATCGATTTCAATTCGATTTTTACTGGTCCAGTTGATCATATATAGATCTTAACCAAGAAACCTTTCACAAGGAAGGCCATGACCCTGAAATACACTTTTTCCCCGACAAGTTCCCACGTTGTCGAGGGTGAGCGCAGACTAGTTCAGGACTGAGATGTTGTAGTCCGCCCGTAAATCACAGATCCTAGCGTTCATCATTTCATCCGTAAGCGCTGAATGGGGCCACTTTTGACTCATCTTGCGCACATGCGTCAACCAGATCCAGAAGAACTGGGGTGTGTAGTAAAATACGATCTTGAAGGTACCCAGCAATTTGCCTCCCAACAGAGCCTCTCCCTCTTTATTCAATTTCTGCACTTCGGGATTATCGGCGTAAGCCTTCAACTCGGCCATACTGATATCGCACCCAAATAAAATCCAGGGCTTCAACAGTATTTCACCAATAAGGGAGGTGTCGCAGCCGAAGATGACGTGCGTCAGGTCATGATCGATGAAGGTCTTGCCGTTTACGTTGGACGCAGACGCAACCTCAGGATTGTGACGATACAATTCGTCCAGTCCTTCGCGTAGCGTCAATTCGCAATCTTGATTTAAAAACTCCATTCAGTCATTCTCAGAATGTGGCCAGCCGCATTTTAGAACCGATAGTGTATAACGCGCATGACGTTGAGCTCACAAAAGGTCTCATGCAGAACCCGAACCCTCGCTCAAGTATAGGCAATGTAAACGGAGGGTGTCCATCGGATTATCTCGTCAGTCTTGATCGGTGATCCCCACAATTTGCGCGAGAAGTTTTCCTAGTACCGCGGCACAGGACTCGAATCACAGATAAACCAATTCCTATTCGTTCATTATTGGACCATTGCGCACAGCAATTCGGGCCATGATGACCTCACTGGCCGACTTGCTGATGTAGCGTTAGCATCCTGCGAATAGCTACAATATCTCAGGTAGCCCCGCCTTAAGCTGACCCGATCTGAAAGAGCCCGCCAGTATCACTGCCGGGACTTTTCAATGCTCAAGAGATGCTTAAAAGGTACGAACTACCCGTGCGACAAATAATAACGTGGAGCTTTTGTTAAAGTCGATATCGGCGTCATTGTCGCCCCATTGAATACCGGTTGTCGCTACCCACTTATCCCAGCCCAATGGCTCTGGAAAGCGTAATTCACTCGCGACAATATAAAGGTCTGCATTATTCGTTTTATTGAATATCGGGTTGACCTTGTCGCCGTCGAGACTCTCATACAGAGCGCGGTTCAACCACCTGAAGTCTCCACCATTGTACATGTGAGCGACGCCTAACCTGTAACCATCCTGAGACATCGCGCCGCCATCAAGATCATAATCAACGAAGGCCATGCTAGGACGGATCATGTTTTTACCACCACCGAGCACAAACGCATAGCCTAGTTCTGCTACGGTTATGTCACCGCCCCGCTCGAGTAATTTCTCTTCCGCAGCGCTAAGTCCAAGATTTTGACCACTAAGCTCGTCACCGATATCCTTTTTCTTGAACGTCGCTATAAATTCGAAATTGCTCCCGAGAATCTTGTCCCAAGTAACACGCACACCGCTGGTTGAAAGATCGGTTCTGTCACGCTTTTGACCTGTCAGGTACGGATTTTTCCATACATCTACCTGCGCAAGAGGCGGCGCCAATGCCGCTAGCTCGATATGACCAATCGAGTCGAAGTTATGCCGCAAGGTCAAAGTCGTGTTACTAGAGAAATCGATGCTAGCTTCAGCAGCAGACGCCAAAGAGACTCGAGTTTTTTTGCTGTCAAAGGTATAGCCGATGTTGTAATCGAAAGTGGGCGAAATTATTTTGGTGTCACTGGGAGAACTAAGGCTATAGATTGTAGAGTCACTCAGATCAATACCGAGCACTCTAGCCAAAAAGTTTGACTCTACCTTCCCGCCAGCAGCGCCCCCAGCCAAAGAGCCAGAGAAACCCGCTTCCTCAGGCATAGGATCCAAAGCCAAGACGGACGCAGTCGCTGCAGAGGCTATTAAGGCGCACACTATTTTTTTCATCTTTACTCCCTACACACATTGATTATAGACCGCACGCAGCATCATACCATTAACCCCGTCTCCATCGGTCAAATCAAGTGAACATGCGTCCCTGCACGGCGCTGAAATAGGTGACTCCGGCTTTTTGAGCTTGCCATTCCCGCTCTGCCGCACCTCTTAGCCTCCCTCGAGCTCTTCCACTAGCAGGCCATCAGATAGGCTACGCAGCGTTAGGTCGTGGCGGTGTTGTCCTTGCTAAAAAAATATGTTTGGGTGCCGAGCCGATGCTCACATTGACAGCGATCAAAGCAGCCGGCCGGTTCACGTATCCTCTATCACAACAATAAAAGAACATAGAAAAACCTGCTTTTCACCGCCTGACTGACATCAAAGTGGCGTCACAGCATCCAGTTTGCAAAAAACGACAACTGAATCATCTCATTAGTGCTGTACTCGCCGCTCCAGAACTCTGCATCGATTTTGGCCTTACCCAAGTCAGTGTAATTAACATAGCCACCAAGCATTAGCGTATCACTCAGATGATAACGCGCTCCAGCGTTGTAGCGGATCTGCTCGTCAACGGGTAATTCGGGAACTCGGGCGCTCGCATCAACCACGTTAGTATCATAAGCCATGCCAGCAGTGACGTCCCAGGCGTCGTTCAATTGATACTGGAAACCTGCGGCGTAATGGTAGGTGTCCTTCCAGTCGATGGGCAGGGGAGCTCCGCCAGCGCCTTTAATCGAGATAAAGATATTGTCCAGCTCCTCCCAGTTATCCCAGCCAACTGTAAAATCCAAGCCTAGCCGATCATTCACATCATGGTGTAAGGCCACCCGAATATTCTGTGCCATCGTCAGCCCTGTATCGGTATCAAACTCTATGCCGTCACCGACGCTACCATCAAGTTCGAGTTCGCCGTCAAACTCAATATCAAAACTGCTTTGCCAGCTTATACCCACTCGCGTGCCAGCATTAAACGCATAGGTGGCGCCCACCATACCTCCGAAACCACTATCGTCACCATCCAGCTTGGCCCTAATATCGCTTTTACCAGTAAAGGGTGAGGTAGGCAGACTCAGTTTTTGTGTCAACGTGGAATAATAAATTTGTGGCTTGACGCCAACCGATAATCTATCCGTGACCTGATAGGCCAGAGTAACTCCCAGTGCCATGACCAACAGGTTGACCTCTGTGGCCTTATAACGTCCCACCCAGTCATCATCGTAGTCTAAGCCGGCACCGGCTAGCCCCTCAACAGAGATACCGGTGCCCCACTTGTCCCAGCCATTATCGAAAACATAGGCCATGCTAGCGGCAGGCGCAACCAGTCCCGCCTGCCCGCCATCCCCATCTCCAATAAACGGAACGGAATCCTTCACATCGAACTCTATTTTAGGAATAAGAGCGCCCACTGAGCCAAACAATTGGCTGCCTTCAATGCGCGTTGAACTGGCTGGGTTGTGAATAATCGTTGCTGCCTCGTCCGTGCCTGCAGCGGCGCCGGCCGATGCACGGCCCCCGGCGAAGTCACCGTACTCATTCAGCCACAATCCGCCGGCAAGTGCGTGATTAGCGCCCAGAAGTACCAGCGTGATGGCGGTTTTTTGTAGCATTTTTTCCATTGCACCTATTCCTTTGAGAATCATTCTCTTCTGCAAAGCAAACCCTTGCGACACAGGACCCGACAGAACCATTGTAACGCGAGGTTATGCGTAGTTAAAGCTGTCCGTGTAAAGCTGGCGGCACGTTTGCAATGGGGTGCTGGATAGGCGCTTGGAGTGTGCACATCCGCTTGTGGACACTAAAAACCCCGCAGTTGGCGGGATTTTATCATTGCTAATAACTGTCGCAATCCGGCAGATTGCCTACAGGTTGTCGTCGCCATCTAGAAGCTCAAAGTTACCAGGACGCCAGGTCTTGTCAAACCAGGGTTCCAGCGGTCCATAAAGTCTAAAGATCCCCCACCAACCCTTGCCAGGAACCGTTTGCACCCAATTTGCTTCCTTGCCTTCTGGTGCCGTGGGGCCAAAATAAAGGTCGACCGATCCATCGCTAGAGACTTCAAGCTGGTCTCGTTTGTTGTTCTTGCTTGGGAAGGGTTGCTCTGTTTGAAGCTCGCTCCTTGTCTGAGGATCATAAAGCACGACCGACCAAAAATCTTTTGCCGGAACATTGCCTGGAATATTCAAACGATAGGTTTTGCTACCATCCAGATATTCACCCTTTTCATCCGTTGCTGCGACGGCATATTGCGATCCGGCGCCGACCATTTTCAACACCATCGCGGGCGTGTTTAACGTGTAACCATAAAAGAATGCTGTGCGTGCATCGAGGTTACGTCCACCGTCCCCATTGTCAATTAGCCACTGGTAATCTCCGCCTAAAAAAGCAGTAAACCACTGACTGCCTTCATAGTAATAAGCGGATTCATCTCTTGGCCTAAGCAAAAGTGCGCGGGCAGTCGCATTACCTATCGCAACTCCATCGGTCAAAATTTTTGTCATGCGCTCGTCGGGATCGAAGGCCTGACCCTTCTGGATACCTATACTCGACAACTGACCACGTAGCTCAGGATCCAGGAAGTCGACTGGCTCTCTCTGGATCACATTATTGATTTCCTCAAAGAAACTAAAATCGTTGGAGTGAACGGTATTGAACGGAACCGTTGAGCCACTGATAAACTCCATAGCGGGAGGGTTATCTTTCTGATTGAGCGGGTAAACTTTCAGGCCTTCCTTAACTGATCGGACCGCTGCATCTGTTTTCCCGTCAACCAGAAAACCTCGCAGCACCATTAGGTTGATATTGGAGGGCGACCGAGCCTCAAAGTATCCCTCGGGGACTTCTCCGTCATAGGCCTCCGGCACAATCAAGTACTTGCCTCCCTTACCACGGTCCGGTCCCGGCGCACCCATGTCTGTCACAAAGCGAAAGTATGCATCATTCACCGTGCTGGGACCGCTTCCTGCTGGGATTTCCACGACAGTGGGACCATCACGCTCAAGGTCAAACATGACGGCTGAGTAAACGGTGTCGGTGTTGCCCGTGAGAAAAAGTGGATTCGAGTCAAGTAATTGGTCAAACATCATCACCTGATTCGACGCACTAGCGCCGAGGCTCGCGAGCCCTAAGCGCATTCCCTCCATCGAAGCCGCCGGCACCATGTCCAGAAACACCTCTGTGGCTCGTATGGTATCGAGGTTATCGTACACTTTGGTAACGGTTTCGGCATCGGGCATTCCATCAAAAAAGCTGAGTTTGCCGATGGACGTCTCAACACTATCAGGCGTAAGAATAGATTCGGGTATGAGGTTGTTAAACCCCGGGGTTACATCCTTTGCATAAGCAAGAGTACACCCGATGGAAACCGCTAAAAATGACACCGTTATGTGCTTTATCACTGTGATATCTCCTTTAAAATTTGACTTTTCTACACTCTAAGAGCCTTTCGGAAAAAGTAACGTCAACTGCAGACGCAGGCCCCATCCCTCTGGAGCCGCGTCCGGGGCTTCTGCCCAATATCGTGCGCCAACCCCAACCTGAAAAATTTGGTCGCCGGCCTTCAACATCTGGGCCACAAACAAGTTGATGGGGACTGACCAGTCGTTGCCTTTCCAGTTATAGGACGACTCCGCATTCAAGCTGATGGTGGTTTTCGTGCTGGTGACATAGGACACAAACGGCTGCACAAACGCAGCACTAATATCCTCACGGCTGCCGTCACCGGCAAAAGAATTGACCTGATTGACGAGCGCACCATAGGTCCAAGGCCCCGCCTGCTTTAAGGCAACAGCGGTAGGCCCGGCACCCCACTTTTGGGCGCCCAACACATCATTCGTCGCAGTGTCCAAGTACAAAACTGGGCCTACCCCCCAGATCCAGCCGGATGACGTTGGCGCCTTGGGCGAAAAGAAAATGCTCTGGGTAATATCCCCAAGGCCGGATTTGTTCAATTCCGGCAATTGCATATTTTTTTGGTCTATCATCGGCAAGATGGTCCGAGAAATAATATTCCAGTCTTCATTCAGTGAGATGGGAATAACGGGTTGAACATTGATAAGCCACCTCTCGCCTTCTTCATCCGAGCCAAAATTTTCATCATAATTAGCTTGGATCGGCAAGCTGATCAGGCTTGAAATCGGATTAGCGAGTTTCTTGGCCAATTCGGTGGCATCGTCTGCAGATGCGGAAGAAACCGCGACTAATGTGACTACCATCATGAGCGTAACGGCAAAACTACAAGGCTTCATACTGTCTCCTAAAGTGCTGATAATGCGTTCTTTATCTAAAACCACCAAAGTTTAAGCCACACAATTTTCTACTTCCCGTGAGCGGGCAATACCCTAAAAAAAGAAGGGTTACGCCGTTAGCGCCAACTTTAACATTGTTCCAATGCGTAACTTAACCTATTAGGGGCCGCAACGACATTAGGCAAGTGCCTACTTTTAGTCCCCTTAAGGCCTAGCTTAGGATAACCGGTTGACTATGGCTATAACTGGTTTAGTGTCTCGGGTGGGATGGGGAGTATCTCCGCCCCCATGTACGCTAAATTTTTCTCTGTCTGTTTTTACGAGGTGACAGGAATTCAAGCGTTTTGATGTGTCAGGATAAGGCAAAGCGACTCCAAATATGAAAATTGCACTCTCTGTAGTCTTATTCCTTACGCTAACAACTCTGAATGGTCGCAATGCAAGCTCACAGGAAATGCGGCCGTCAATTGATCCGACGCAAAACGCTACCGCAGATCAAAGAATAGACATGAAAACGGTTATCTCGCTATTGCAGCAGCAACAGAAGGAGCTAGCAGAGCAGCGGCAATTACTCGAGAGTCAGTCACGTCAAATCGCAACCTTAAGTGCAGAACTGGATAAACTACGCACGCCTCCTGAGGTCAGCAAGGACAAGGAAATAACGGAGACGCTAGTGTCCGGGTCAAAGGGGTCTACTGGGAATATCGCACTTTCGGAAATGGGGGCAGAGACCACACAAAGCACGACAAGAATACAAGAGAATGAAGCTGTCGAGGTGGCGCAGGCTCAATTTGACGACCCAAGCAGAGACTCACTCAGAGATTTTGTCGGGGCTTGGCCGCTGCCAGGCACCAATGCCGCGTTAGCTATTGGGGGTTTCGTCAAAACCGATGCCATTTACAATTTTGATGCTTTGCAAAGTAGGGACCGATTTATCGTTGGCTCGATCCCCGTCGGAATTCAGGCAACGAGTGGGGATGAGGCCCAAAGTAGCATTACAGCGAACCAATCTCGGCTCAATGTCGACCTCAGAGAACCAACCGAATACGGTCTTATGCGTGCGTTTATCGAAGGAGACTTCGCGGGGGACGACGATGCTTTTCGTCTACGGCACGCTTTTGGACAGTGGAGACGCATGCTCGCAGGGAAGACTTGGACGACCTTTATGGACCCCGATGCATCCCCCGAGGAAATTGATTTTGAGGGTTTAAACGGGCGTATAAATGTGCGCCAGAGCCAGGTTCGCTTTATGCCGAGAATTGGTAGTGCGTATGAACTCCAGTTCGCACTGGAAGACCCCAATCCAGAACTTCAGAATGGCTCCGGCATCAGTCAATTTCCCGACATAGTGTTGGCCGCCCGCTTCCAGCCCAGGCAACGACTGCATGTGAAATTCGCAATACTGCTCAGGCAAATTCGCGGGAAAAGCACTGATAGACAGGTCAAAGAAAAATTCGGCGGAGGGGCCTCGTTGAGCGGGCGCTTTATCATTCCCATCTTTGACCCTCGCGACAATCTGCTATTTCAGCTCAGTGCAGGTAACGGTATAGGCCGCTATGTGAACGACCTATCCAGCATTGGCAACTATGACGGCATCTTCGACCCCAGCACTGGCCAGCTAGGGCTTTTTGATATTGCAGCAGGGTACACTTCTCTCCAGCACTGGTGGGGAGTGGGGGAATTACGCTCCAATTTTACATTTGGCATAGTTGAAGTCATAAGCCCTGACTTTCTTGTTGATGACGCCTATAAGAGAACCCTGCGATTTAGCTCGAATCTGATATGGTCACCTATACCGCGCATAGACTTGGGGGCAGAATATTTGTGGGGCAGACGTGAAAATGTTGGAGGTGATAGCGGCGATGCCACCCAACTACAGGTTGCGGTGAAATATCGCTTCTGAGGTCAACGCGGCGACCGAACCATCGTCGACGACTTGATGACGTAACTCGCCTCTAATTTATCCCGTTTCTCGGCAGGTATGTCCCTTGGATTGCTGAAGCGCATTTTCTCGATTATAGGGCTTCACGGAGTGTTTAGAAAAACGGGGTTGCCTTGAGAGATTACTGATCGAAAAACTCAACGATAACTGCGGCCGGAACCACTAAGTGATCACCAAGTGTAACCAAGGCGAATATTATACGTTTGGTCCAGATCATCTACACCTTCGACCGCACCAGAGTCGTATTCAAACAACATCTCAGCGGATGCCTCAAGATCCCACATCAGCGGAAAAGACAGTCCAAAAGTCGTGTTAAGAATAACATCGGAGGTATCCTTCAAACTCCAGATGCCCGTCTGGTCGAAATACAGCGCCGACTTGCCGCCCAGATAATTGCTCGCTGCCTTCAGGCTCCAGTTGCTCGCGCCATAATGTTTCTCTTCGGCGGCGATGTACTCCTCGGTCACATAGGAAAACCCAATCTCGCCACTCAGGGAGAAAACGGGTTTGTCATAAAACTGGCTACCGAAATAAGGGCCTATAAGGTACCGAATCTCGAGGTCCTGAAATTTGTCTTTTTTTGCATTTACGACAAGGCCCACAAAGTTTGGATCCGCCAGGAAGTAGTCATATTTTCCGATAAGCAGCCAATTGTCAGCACTCTCCACACCGTTGGTCTCGTCTTGCTCCCCAGACCAATTTAAGGTGTACCGATCCCGCTTACTGCGCCACACCGGATCAAGCTTAAAGTTCAGTTCGTCGCTATCGGTGTTTCCACGCTGGAGAGCCCAAGCAAAGCTTATCGATCCGGTCCAGCGGTAACCATTACCAAGCTCCCACGGTTCCGGGTTCACCACTGCCAAATCCTCGATTGGGTAAGTCTGTGCGGCATCGGGCAGTACGAGATTTTCCTGATTAATGATCATAGACGTTGAATTTATAACTGTTTGATCCGCCAAAAGCATCACTGCAGGGTTTCGGTTGTTTACCGACACAATGTGATCCATTGAGAGATTGAGTGTGCCTGCGAAGCTAGTCTTGAAGGTTACCAGCCGATCCCTGACCGAGATCACGGTACCGATCAGTCGCGAGCCATCCTTGAGCACGACCTCGTCATAGAGTGGAGGGCTTTTCTCCGCATGCACGAAAACCGGAAACAGCAGGGCCATAGTCCAGACTAGGAAACCGTTTTTGAGTGCCTTATGTAACAAAATCATAAGAAATCATCTTCTCTTTTCCGACTTTCGCCGGATAATCTTCGAGCGACAAGGTGTTTATAGTAAATTGAAGAACCTTAAATTTCTAGGCCGCACATCGAAACAGTAACGTCGGTAGAGCGACTTAGGGTGATTTAGCCCTTTCATAGAGCTGTGACCTAAGATGCCGACAACTGAGAATGATAGCGCGGGACAAGCGTGGGCTGCTAAACTTGTGCTTTATCGCTAAGGAAAAGATCGTGAGCAATTTTGATTATGACCTACTTGTAATCGGCGCTGGTTCCGGTGGTGTGAGAGCTGCACGCATGGCGGCAGGGTTTGGCGCTCGCGTGGCTATAGCAGAGGATCGCTATATGGGAGGCACATGCGTCAATGTGGGCTGCGTGCCGAAGAAGCTCTATGTGTATGCCGCTCAGTATGGCAAGGGTTTCGGCGATGCCCAAGGCTTCGGCTGGGACAGCACTCAACCGCGCTTTGACTGGTCTACGCTGCGAGACAACAAAAAAGACGAAATCTCGCGCCTTAATGTAATCTATCGAAACCTACTGAAGGGCGCAAATGCGCAGGTGATTGACGGCCGTGCTGTTATCGTAGGGCCCCATACGGTGTCTGTTGGAGAGCAGCAGTACACGGCGGAAAAAATACTCATCGCGACTGGCGGCTGGCCGCATATCCCGGACTTTCCCGGCAGCGAATACGTCGTCAGCTCAAATGAAATATTTGATCTAGACGTATTCCCACAGAACCTTGTCATTGTCGGAGGTGGCTACATTGCGGTGGAATTTGCCGGCATCTTCAATGGTCTCGGCGCGAAGACAACACAGCTCTATCGAGGTCCTTTGTTTTTACGCGGCTTCGATGCAGATATTCGCGCTCACGCCGCTCAAGAGATTGCCAAAAGCGGCGTAGACTTGCGCTTTGACGTCAATGTCCAGTCGATCACCTCCGACGGTACCAGCCTGAGAGTCCGATTAACCGATGACTCCGAACTCGAGGCCGATGCCGTGCTCTATGCTACCGGACGCAAGGCTAATCTCGCTGGTCTCGGGCTCGAAAATGTAAACATACGCCTTAGCCAGCAGGGTGCCATAGAAGTCGACGAAGAGTTTTGCACCAGTGAGCCCACTATATTTGCCCTCGGAGACGTGACCGGAGGCATCGAACTCACGCCAGTGGCTCTCGCCCAGGGTATGGCGTTCGCACGACGTAATTTCGGTGGCCTGGACCAGCAAGTGGATTATGATTTCATACCGACTGCCGTGTTCTGTCAGCCTACCATCGGCACGGTAGGCTTCACCGAGGAGGAGGCTCGCGCCAGATTTGGGGATATCCGTCTGTTCAAATCCAGCTTTCGCCCCATGAAACACACCCTCAGTGGCAGTGACGAAAAAGCCTTCATGAAAATCATTGTTGATGCCAAGACTGATCGGGTTGTCGGCGTCCATATGATGGGTCCTGATGCGGGAGAAATCCTACAGGGCATCGCTGTCGCAATGCGTGCTGGAGCCACCAAAGCACTCTTTGACACAACGATTGGCATTCATCCGACCACAGCAGAAGAGCTCGTCACTATGCGCGAGCCTTGGACGGAAAGTTAGTCATGGAATTCGATCTGTGGCAGGCAGGTCTTCTCGTTGCGGTGGGAATCGCTGCAGGGTTTCTCAATGTGATGGCGGGCGGAGGCTCGCTCCTCACTGTACCGGTGATGGTTTTCATGGGATTGCCTGGCCCAGTGGCCAACGGTACCAACCGTATCGCTATCCTGGCACAGAATATTACCGCCATCGCGACCTTTGCCCGCCGCGGTTTTGGAGATTTTCGACTCAGCCTGACCCTCGCGGTGTGTGCCCTGCCGGGCGCTGTGGCAGGCGCATTGCTTGGGGTCCAGCTGCAGGGCGTCTGGTTCAATCGCGCACTCGCACTGATTATGGTGGCCGTTATGCTGGTGATGTACTTCGACAAACGCGCAGCAGAACAGCCTGAAAACTATCAGCCCACGCGCAGGCAACTGCTGCATGGCCACTTACTGATGGTGGGAGTGGGCTTCTGGGGCGGATTTATTCAGCTCGGTGTCGGCTTCCTTATCATGCCTGTTCTGAATCGGGTGATGGGCATAGATCTGGTGAGAACGAACATGCACAAGGTCTTTATCGTTGCCCTCTACACAATTGTCGCTCTACTGATATTTGCCAGTCAAATT
Source organism: Halioglobus sp. Uisw_031 (assembly GCF_047729875.1). NCBI lineage: Bacteria > Pseudomonadati > Pseudomonadota > Gammaproteobacteria > Cellvibrionales > Halieaceae > Halioglobus > Halioglobus sp. Uisw_031. The sequence goes on from NZ_CP159826.1 coordinate 3,544,394, forward strand.
CAGTTAGTGTGGATGATCGGCATCGCGCTTGCAGTTGGAAACTCAATAGGTGGGTATTTGGGCGCCCGGTTCACCATTAGCGGGGGCGAGCGCATGATCCGAAGGGTGCTAAACTGTGTGCTTATTGTTTTTATTATTAAGCTACTATTCAACTTCTAGCACGGTGGTATCAGGGCACAGTAACATGCCCAGATTCCTTGAAAGATCACACAACGACAATCGGCTGTATGATTGAAGTCCAATCTCTAACCCGCCTCTACGGCAAAAATGCAGCCGTAGACGACGTTTCCTTCACTATAGGCAACCATGAAATAGTGGGGCTGCTGGGGCATAACGGCGCCGGAAAAACCACCATCATGAAGATGCTGAGTGGCTATCTGGAACCCACCCGCGGCAGTATTATTATTGACGGCATAAACCTGTCCAATGATGCACGGTCTGCTCAAAATTACCTCGGTTATTTGCCAGAAAATCTACCCATATACCCCGAAATGATGGTCGCTGACTATCTGGACTACGTGGCAACACTCAAGGGTATACCCGCAGTAAAGCGACTGGGAGCTGTGCGAGAGGTCCTGTCTGCCACCGACTTGACGCAGCAAGCGCTCGATCCAATCAGCATCCTGTCTCGAGGTTACAGGCAGCGAGTCGGTGTCGCCCAAGCGATTTTAGGTGAGCCTAATTTATTGATTCTGGATGAGCCAACCAACGGCCTTGATCCCAACCAAACGGAACACATGCGACAACTGATAAGGCGCTTGGCGCGCCGCACCACCATCATTCTCTCCACACACATCATGCAGGAGGTAGATGCTGTGTGTAGCCGGGTACTCATGTTGCGTAATGGACGGTTAGCCCTAGACCAGAATCTCACTGATTTGCACAACAGCAAAACATTACTGTTACGCGCCAGCGCAGGTGCACCTTCTCTGGCGGCCTATCTGGAGCAACTAGCCGACGTTGCATCGCTACAGAGTTTCATTGCCGCAGACGGACTTATGCATTTCGATATTCACCTGAACCCAAACGCCGACATCGACACCGCCGCGAATAGTGTGGCTCATTGCGTCATACAAGCTGGGGCCGAACTCTACCAATTACAGGTCTCAGCACACGATCTCGATCAGGTATTTCGTGAGGTGTACAACAATGACAACTAACTCGGTCGCTCGCCGCGTTGCCCAAAAAGAGATCGGACTCTTCTTCTCGTCTCCCGTTGCATGGTTATTCCTTGCGTCCTTTGCCGCCGTCACGCTATTCCTTTTTTTCTGGGTAGAGTCCTTCTTTGCCCGCAACATTGCCGATATTCGACCACTGTTCGAATGGATGCCAATTCTTCTGATTTTTCTTTGCGCCGCTGTGACCATGCGTATGTGGAGCGAAGAGCGACGCAGCGGCACGCTGGAACATGTACTGACGCAGCCGATCAGCCTGTGGCACTTCGTCATTGGGAAATTTCTCGCCTGCTTCACCCTGTTACTGCTGGCATTGATCAGCACGCTACCGCTTCCAATTACCGTTGCCCTGCTTGCCAATCTAGACTGGGGGCCTGTCATTGGTGGTTATATCGCAGCGACTCTATTGGGTGCTACCTATCTCGCGATCGGCCTATTTGTATCGGCGCGCACCAACAACCCTATCGTTAGCATGATCGGCACAGTGGCGCTGTGTGCCATTCTCTATGTGCTTGGCAGCGCTACCCTGACCGGATTTTTTGACGACAGGACAGGTGAAATCCTGCGCCTACTGGGCAGCGGCGCACGCTTTGAAAGCATCACTCGTGGGGTCATCGATTTACGTGATTTGTTTTACTACATCAGCCTAAGCGCAGGCTTTTTGGTAATGAATGTGTATGTGCTGGAAAGCGAGCGTTGGGCGAGCAACACCTCCAGCAACCGTCACCGTTACTGGCGCGCGATTACCGCGTTGCTATTGGGTAATTTGGTAGTGGCGAATGTTTGGTTGGGACAGCTGCCTAACCTGCGCATGGACATGACCGAAGGCCGGCTATTTTCAATCTCGCAGTCAACAAATGATTTTCTGGATGAGTTGCAGGAGCCCCTTCTCATTCGTGGCTATTTCAGTAGCAAAACCCATCCATTATTAGCACCCCTGGTGCCGCAGTTACGCGACCTGTTGCAGGAGTATGGGCTGGCAGGTCAAGGTAGAGTCCGGGTTGAGTTTATTGATCCAGCCGATTTCCCGGAAATGGAGCAGGAGGCAAATGATCGATACGGTATCTCCGCACGCCCCTTTCAGGTCGCTGACCGACACCAATCTTCTCTAGTCAATGCCTATTTCAACGTGCTGGTGCGCTATGGCAGTGAGCATCAGTCTCTGGGTTTCGCCGACCTGATTGAGGTGCGAACGGCGCCCAATGCCCCGGCGGAAGTCCTGCTGCGAAATCCGGAATACGACATTACACATGCCATCAAGAAAGTACTGTTTGACTATCGCATGGGTGGAAACCTGTTCGACGGCATCGAAAATCCCGTTGAATTTATTGGCTATGTTTCTGCCGACTCATTGCTACCTGAAGCGTTGCTGGCCTACAAAAAAGCCATCATACCTCAGCTGGAACTCGCGGCCCGCAACTCGCAGGGCAAGTTTAGCGTGCGCTTTATCGAACCTGAGGCGCGCAATGCCGCTATCGCCTCTAGTATTTCTGAAGAGTGGGGTTTCAAGCCCATGGTTACGTCGCCAGGGGATACCGAGCAATTCTTTTTTTATCTGACGCTTGCGGATTCGCGTCAAGTGGTCCAGCTACCCACAGAGAACTTCAACCCCACAGCATTTCGGTTGCTATTGGATGCCGGCTTGAAGCGCTTTGCCCCTGGATTTACTAAAATTGTCGCGCTGTCGGTCCCTCACGTTGATCCACAGATGGCCCAGTTTCAAATGGGCGGACCAACCTTCTCAAACCTAGAGGGAATGATCATCAAGGACTACAGCATCAGGCCAGAAGACCTGTCGGATGGCGGTGTATCACCGGAGGCGGATATTCTGGCGGTAGTTGCACCGCACAAGCTGGACGAACAATCGATCTTTGCTATTGATCAGTTTCTGATGCGGGGGGGGACTGTCATTCTGGTGACCTCACCCTTTACCGCCGAATTCAGCGGCGGCCAACTGCGCCTGCAGGACTGGGACAGTGGCCTACAGCAATGGCTGCAGCACAATGGGATAAACATTCAAAAGACTCTAGTCCTCGATGAACAAAATGCCAGCTTTCATGCTCCTGTTACACGACAGTCCGGCGACCACGAATTTCGTGACATACAAATACTAGACTACCCTTATTTTGTCGACCTGCGAACACCGGGACTAGCAACCAAGCACGCGGTGACCGAGAACTTACCGCAGGTAACGATGGCCTGGGCCTCACCAATTTCCGTGGCGCCCAGCAGTGACAAGCGAACCACCCCATTGCTGCGCAGCTCTAACCAATCCTGGCTGAGCAACAGCATGGATATCACGCCCAACGTGGACGCAAACGGCCTCAGAAATCTTTCTCCACCGCCACCAGACAACAGCGCAGTCGATTCACTACCGGTCACTGCATCGCGGAATCTAGGTGTAGTAGTGGAGGGTCGTTTCGAGTCCTTTTTCGCCGACGGTGATTTCCCTCATCACGTCCCAAAAAGCGCTGGGCATGAGCACCCCCTGCCTGTTGCGAGCGCTCGAGGACTACTCAAGCGGTCTCCAGAGTCCGCCCGTATTGTGCTATATGCCTCCAATGACTTTATGGATGATCAAATACTCAACAGTATTGTTGCCGCAAGCGGCACACAATATCTCGGACCACTGGAGTTATTCATGAATACTCTGGACTGGGCACTGCAGGATGAGCAGTTGCTGGAAATTCGTTCCCGGGGACATTTCAACCGCACGCTGCCCCCGATGGAGCGCCGCGGCCAGCTAATTATAGAGTATTTCAATTATGGGCTCGCGCTATTGTGGTTGCTGGCTCTCGCACTCATAAGTTGGCTGAAAAGTATTTTGCAGCGTCGCCATTATGCGCAAGGTCTATCTCTGTGAAGCGATCAGTGGGCGTATTGCTGTTCGCACTGCTTATCCAGTGCGGCATCACAGCTATCCTGTTCTGGCCTGACCAACGTGCAGTCAATAGACCGACGAACCCGACACTCACCTCCTTCTCAAGCGATGAGATAGACGAGATTCGCATCGGCGACGACTTAGATAATGAGGTTGTCTTGATAAGGTCCTCGGAGCAATGGCTGCTGCCCGACCTAGGAGACTTACCGGCTGACTCTGTCAAGGTCCGCTCTTTATTACAACGCATCAGCGGGGAGCAAGGGGCGTGGCCAATAGCGCACTCGTCAGCTGCGCGACAGCGCTTTCAGGTTGCAGACTACTATTATCAACGCCGCTTGACGCTATTTTCCGCAGGCCAGGCATTGGACACCCTCTACCTTGGAACTTCACCACGCTTTCGCAAGGTGCACGCCCGCAATGATCGTCAGGATGCTATTTACAGCATCACGTTAAGCGCCTTTGAAACGCCCGCAACGAGTGGCGCATGGCTAGAACCCAGATTGCTGCAGGTACGCGCTCCCCTGCGCATCGATACAGGCTTCTACAACCTGAGCTTTGAGAGTGGACGCTGGCTGTCTGGCACCGGACGTGAGCCCAACGAGATGCAGCTGGAACGGCTTATTAGCGCCCTTAAATCCCTACAGATCGACGGTATCGCAGGTGAGGAACTGCAGCATGAACTGTCAATGGTAAAAGCAGATCTGGTGATGAAAATACAGAGCCCAACAGGGAACGTAACGCTAGAACTGATCAGTGTGACTAATGAGCACTTTATTTATAGCAGTGAATACCCGATTTTCTTTACACTAAGTGCATATGATTTCGATAGATTGACAGGAGTAGATCCTCGCCTGATCTCTGGCGAAAAAGGTGGAATATGATACGCGATGGCCAATAGTCGAACCAATCCGTAACGTGCTAATATTTTACTTTCTGTAACCTAAGAGCTGGTTCATGCTGCGATTTGTAACGACCTTTTTGCTGATACTTGTAGCCCTGTTCACACTCGAAATGCTCAATCCAGTGCAGGAACACGTAATCACTCCGTTCACATCCCTGTTGGCCCATCTCAGCGCTGTACTGATTCTTCCTTTCGACAATTCTGTCATCGCCTACGGCAAGATCCTCCAATTCAAAGACAGTGGCTTCGCTGTTTCCATCGAAGCCGGTTGCAACGGCGTAGAAGCCACCATTGTATTAATTGCTGCGATATGTGCTTTCCCTGCAAGCTGGCGCGCCCGCCTCACCGCCATTGGCTTGGGGTTTCTTGCCATACAGGTGATAAATATCGTGCGTATCATCAGCCTGTTTTATCTGGGCAATTGGAATCTAGAATATTTTTCCTGGATACACCTTTATCTTTGGCCCGCCCTGATCATGCTGGACGTTCTGGTGGTCTTTATCGTTTACCTACGCTACCTGTCGAAACAGACACAGCCTCGGGAGACTGCGGTTGGCTGAACAACATCATATGCGGCAGTTTTTGCTGTTCGTATTCACTCTTCTGATCCCGTTTTTTGCGCTCTGGACGATCGCTAGTGCGCCAATAGCGCTCCCTGCTATCGGAATTGTCGGCATGCTTCTTACTAACTGGTTTCCCGATGTGGTGAACGCGTTGTATGCCAGCGGCCCAGAGGCTATTTTAATGACAGAATTTGGTGAGAGTGCCGGGCAGCTTATCCCGTTAAGTCAGGCCGAATACCGCTTGGGGTTCGAGATAAACACACGAATTCTTTCCTATTCTTTACCCTTCTATACGGCCCTGCATTTCGCCACAGAAAAAAAAACCTATCTGGCTGACTATCTGTGGGGCGCACTAATCCTCTACGTACTGTTTGTATTCGGCCTGTTATGTCTGTGCCTTAAAGAACTCATGATTAACGTCGGCGCGCCCTTTTTCAACCAACCGGAGTCCTTCGTTCCCTACGCGGAGGTGATCGCAATTGCTTACCAGTTCAGTGTACTGATCGTTCCAACACTTGCTCCGGCAGTCCTGTGGATATGGCAAAGCAAAGACTCACAACTACTGCAAGGGGTGTTTGTCAAAACCGTCGATAGTTAGAATTGGGTTAGCTTCGAAGTTCCACTCTCCGTTTCTAAATGACGGTTAGTCCTTGAAGTCTGGCGCCCTTCCTTCCTTGCGCGCCTTAATCGCCTCTTCAAAGTTTTTGGTGGTCATGCGCACAAACAGTTGAGCATGCCCTTCGTGATTCATATGCGAATGCAAGCTGCCCGCATCCATGCCGGCCCACAACATCTGTTTGCTTAGCTCCACGCCCAGCTGACTAAAGCCATTGATCCGCTCGGCAATGGCATAGCATTCGTCCAGTAATTTTTCCTGCGAGACAACCTTCGACACCATGCCTATCCGCTGTGCCTCTTCGGCATCCACGTCCCTGCCCGTCAACATAATGTCGAAAGCACGACTGGTACCTATCGCCCGCGGCAACAGATAACTCAAACCCAACTCGGCGGACGTGAGCCCATTGTTAATGCCCGCCGGGCGAAAATACGCACTATCCGCTGCGACACGAATGTCGGTTGCCATGGCTAGGCAGAATCCGCCACCAATGGCTGGGCCGTTAATGGCGCCGATGACAGGCTGGTGCATATTCTGAATTGCCTTGACCACATCATCTAGAATCCTCATGGCCCGACGCGCGATACCAGGAATAGTCAAACCATCAAAAATCGCTAACCAGCCGGGGTCTTGAAGGTCAGCACCCGCACAGAAACTAGCACCGGCGCCGGTCACGATCACGACCCGAGTATCGTTGTCGAAACTGACCTCTTCCAGTGCTTCCTTAAAGGGCACCATCACATCAAACGCCATGGCATTCATACGTTCAGGTCGATTCAAAGTAATAAGCGTGATGTAGGGGCGCGGTTTTTCCACGATAACAAACGACATATAGAATCCTTGTAGCAGGTTTTGAGACTCCAGATTACGCTTTCGAGCATGTCTGATCCATGTCGAAATAGGCCAGTCTGAATGCGCCACCTGCACTGTCACACTCACACCGCGAGAAGTCGCGCAGGCAGCGCAGCCAAACACCTGTTAGCTCCACCGGCCGGATGCCGAGCTAAATGCTATTAGCGTCAGCCCCTACTGCTAGAGTCTCTGCGTGTATCACGGCGACAGGTTGCGCTTTCATTTAGGCGCTGATTTCGTTCTGCAACTTCTGCAAAATACTGGAAAAGTCGCGCTTCCCGTTACCAGCTTGTTGATGCTGGCCATAAAGCGCTGCGGCCAATTTCCCCATAGCATTATCGATGTCACATTGCTGTGCAATTTCCATCGCTAAACCCAGATCCTTGACCATCAAATCTACCATGAACCCTGGTTGATAACCGTCGCTGGCGGGGGCAGTGTCCATGACGCCAGGATAAGGATTGTACACTTCCAATGACCAGTTGCGACCCGAACTGGCCAGCATAATTTCGGACAACACCTTTGGATCGAGGCCATTGCGGGCGCCCATTTCCAGCGCCTCGCAGGTCCCAATCATCTGAATAGCCAGGAGCATATTATTGCAACCTTTGGCAACTTGTCCGGCACCTGCAGGCCCAGCGTGGAAAATATTTTTACCCAAATCTTTCAGAATCACTCGCGCTTTCTCAAAAGTGTCAGCATCACCACCGCACATGAATGCCAAGGTGCCTGCAGTGGCCGCGGCCACTCCCCCTGAAACCGGCGCGTCCATAAAGCCTATACCTGATTCGACCGCCGCCTCGCCGACCCGCCGCGCGGTCGCCGCGTCAATAGTGCTGCAATCGAGAATCGTGACAGAACCATCCAGTTTCGACAATAAACCGCCGTCTCCGAGATAGAGTTCGGCAACGTGCTTACCCGCTGGCAACATCGAAATCACATAGTCCACTCCAGCCACAGCTTCCGCGGCCGAACCGGCGACTGAGGCCCCCTTTTCCCGCAATTGGTCGCAGGCCACCTGAGAAAGGTCGAAGACAGCAACCGTATGCCCTGCCTTGACCAAATTGATGGCCATAGGACCGCCCATGTTGCCAAGACCAATGAAGCCTACATCTGCCATTCAGTTATCCCTCTAACAATTACGCGTTACAAATCAGCCAAAGGGTTAACATCCCAGGGCGCGTCAAAAAAAGCTGCCAACACACCTGCCGGCACATCGCGCGAGGATTGATACTGCCATGAAGGGCTGCGGTCCTTGTCGATCAACAGCGCGCGAACCCCCTCTGCGAACTCCGGGTGTCGCACAATATTGGTCACCAGCTGTATTTCGGACTGAAAAACTTCTTTCAGTGAGGCATGGCGCAACTCCACCAACTGCCGGAAAATCCACAGTGCGGCTAGTGGAGATCCGCGAGAAAGACTTTCACTGGCTTTGGACAACCACGGGTCGCTCGTCTGTAGAGACGCAATATTGTCGATGATCTCGTGGATGTCATCTCCATCACACAACGTATTAATCGTACTCAGGTGAGACTCAACCTGGCCGACCGGGCACTGATCAAGACTTTGCTCTGCGAACGAGCGCAGTACATGACGAGCCAGCGCATGGTTAGTCGGGGGCTCAGCCCCCCAGTGCTGACGCAGTAGCTGTTCTAGCACTTCGGGTTTACGCTCGCTGGAAATAAATCGGTCAGCAATACCTGTATAGATCGCATCTGCAGCATTGATCGATGCACCGGTCAATGCAAGAAATTGCCCGGAGCTTGCTGGCATATGATTCAAAAACCAGGTGCCTCCTACATCAGGAAACAGGGCAATCGTGACTTCCGGCATAGCAATGCGCGTTTTTTCTGTCACTACCCGGTGCGAACATCCCGCCATCACACCCAGACCGCCACCCATCACGATACCGTGGCCCCAGCAAATGATTGGCTTACAGTAAGTATAAAGCGTGTAATTCAAGCGGTATTCGCGCGCGAAAAAATTTTCAGCGTAGTCACAGGGACCGCCGGGCGTGGCCACCGCGGACTGGTGCAGCGCCTGAATATCGCCTCCGGCGCAAAAGGCTTTCTCTCCAGCACCCTCAATAAAAACAGCGGCGATAGCATCATCGTGCAGCCAAGCATCCAGCTTTTCTTGCAACAGGTCGACCATTTCCAATGTGAGAGAATTCAGCGTAGCCGCAACATTCAGCGTTACCCGACCCATTTTCCCGGAAGCCGCAGGCAGCTCCTGGAACATTACCGATGGTTCAGACATAGGGGCGCTCCTTAGCCGTTCTTCCAAACGGGCTTGCGCTTTTCCAGGAAGGCATTCACTCCTTCGGTCTGGTCCTGTGTAGAAAATAATTCTATAAACATGTCGCGCTCACCCTGCAAGCCAGCAGCGAGCACAGTATTACGACCGCTGTGCACCAAACGCTTGCAAAAAGCGATTGATGTCGGGCTTTGCTCGCCAACCTGTTCCGCTAACGCAAGTGCTCTTTCGAGGGCTTCGCCCTTGCCGACCACTTCTTCTACCAGACCAATACGCTCCGCTGTAGAAGCATTGATACGCTCGCCGCAGAGAATCATACGCTTTGCCCAACCCTCGCCCACCAACCATGACAGGCGTTGAGTTCCTCCCGCACAGGGCAACAAGCCGACCTTCGCCTCCGGCAACGCCATTTGCGCCTGTTCCTCAGCAATACGAATATCACAAGCCATCGCAGCTTCCAGGCCCCCACCCATGGCAAACCCATTGATCGCAGCAATGGATACGCCCCGAAAGTCTGCCAGGGCCTCAAACGCTTCTCCGAAAAACTGCGCCATATTGCCGGCAGTTATCGGGTCGCCATCGGCAAACAGCTTAAGGTCTGCTCCTGCGGAAAAGAACTTTTCCCCAGCACCGGTCAAGACCAGTGCATACACTTTTTTTTCGTCGTTCAACTTTTCCACTAAATTTTTAAGCGCCGGCAGGCTTTCTGTGTCCCAGGTATTTGCGCCAGGATTGTCTATCGTAACCAGAGCCGTGTGCCCCCGCAGTTCTACTTTCAATTTCTCTGACGTACTTAAACTCACTTAATAACCTCCAGTGCTCCGTCCATTAACAGTCTACGAGAAACAATCACCCGCATGATTTCATTCGTACCCTCCAGAATCTGATGCACGCGAGTATCGCGAACATGGCGCTCCATCGGGTATTCCTTTATATAGCCGTAACCGCCAAACAATTGTAGGGCATCGTTACAGACATTGAAGCCTACGTCAGTAGCAAAGCGCTTCGCCATCGCACAATAGGTCGAGGCCTGAGAGTCCTTGGTATCCAGTTTATAGGCTGCGAGGCGCACCATCTGTCGCGCGGCCACGAGCTCGGTGAGCATGTCAGCCAATTTAAATTGTGTCGACTGAAAGTCTGCAATCGCGGTATCAAATTGTTTGCGTTCACGAGCGTAAGCCGTGGCCTCTTCTAACGCTTGCTGAGCCGTGCCAACACTACAGGTGGCAATATTAATGCGGCCACCATCTAAGCCTTCCATCGCAATCGCAAAGCCCTGACCTTCAGCGCCCAACCGATTGGCGACAGGCACCCGCACTTGTTCAAAGGTGATCGAACGCGTAGGCTGGGCATTCCAACCCATCTTATCTTCCTTCTTGCCATAGGAAATGCCGGCTGCATCGGCAGGGATCAGCAGCGCTGAAATGCCCTTTGGGCCACCGTCCCCGGTACGCACCATAACCACAAGAACCTCGGTGTCCCCGGCCCCTGAGATAAAAATTTTGGTGCCATTAACGATGTAATCATCGCCCTCTCGCACCGCACGAGTCACCAATGAGGCTGCGTCCGAACCTGCGCCCGGTTCGGTCAGGCAATAAGATGCAAGCTTGGTTCCCATAACCAGGTCCGGACACCAGTGCTCGATCACCTCATCAGTACAGTACTTGCCCACCATACTGGTCGCCATGTTGTGAATAGTGAGAAACGCCGCAGTCGCAGTGCAACCCCTGGCCAGCTCCTCGACAATCATACTGGCATCGAGACGACTCATACCCAGACCACCGGCAGCCTCCGGGGCATACATGCCCATAAACCCCAGCTCTCCTGCCTGGCGCAGTGCGTCTTTAGGGAAAATCGACTGTGCATCCCAAGCAGCCGCATGGGGTGCCAGTGCGCCCGCTGAAAATGCTCGTGCGCTGGCAACAAAGGCGTGTTGGTCTTCTGTCAGGGAAAAATCCATACTTGTCTCCTTGGATAAGCGTAGCCGCTTTAAAATCTTCCCATCACAGAACTAAAGAGCTCGTCATCCGAGGGGATGACCTTGTTGACCGCTAACGGTTTGGAAACCCATGTCTCATTAATCAGGTCGCGCCAGGTAATATTGTGATTGATGCCATTACCACCCCATGAGCCACAACCTAGAGAGAAGGTCTGGCGCATGCCGTTCCAGACGTTTCCGCTGTTTGACGCGGCCTGCGGTTGGTTGACCATCACCCGCGACGTGCGGGTGGCCATCGCCAGCTTCATAATATTGTGTTCATTGTAGGAGTAGATACCACAGCTGTGACCCTGACCCTGGTAGGCTTGGATGCTATTGGTTAGCTCGATGGCCTCATCAATATTCCTAACCTTGTAAAGGGCCATGGTGACCGTTAGCTTCTCGCCAGAGAATGGATAGTCCGGGCCAGTGCCGGTTTCCGGTACGATCAGAAACTGCTTGCCTTCAGGCAGGTCGATGCCAGCCTGAGCGGCGATGCTGACAGCATGCTGAGCCACGATGCTAGGGTTTAGGTGGCCGTCATGCCACAAGACGCGCTGCAACTTCTCCTTGTTTCCGCCCTCAATGACATAACCTCCCGCGTGCTTGAGCTTCGCTAAAAACTCATCATAGACCGACTCAAACACGAGTACAGAATTGTCCGAAGAGCAAGACGCTGCAAGATCCAGCGTTTTCGAAATGCGGATTTTGTCAGCAGCTTCATCGAGGTCGGCAGAATCATCGACCGTGATGACGGCGTTACCGACGCCCACACCCAGAGCTGGGGTGCCGGAAGAATAGGCTGCACTCACCATGGCCGCACCGCCAGTCGCCAGAATGCGGTCGCACTGCCGCATCAGCTCATTGGTCTTGTCCAGCGAGGGAACATCGATACTCTGCACAAGGTCTGCCGGCCCACCCATAGCCACGATAGCCTCGCGCATATAGTCGCAAATCTTCTTATTCGTCAGCTTAGCGCGGGGATGCGGCGCCACAATGATGGCGTTGCGACCCTTGACCGCAGAGATGGCCTTAATAACGGGCGTCGCTTCTGGGTTAGTGGACGGTGACAATGCCCCGATGACGCCTACTGGCTTCGCGATCTTCACAATGTTGCGCTCCGGAATCTCCTCGATCACACCCACAGATTTATCACCGATGATGTCCATCAAGGTGGCACGAGTTTTGCGATGGATCTTGAGATACTTACCCTCGTAGTTGCCGAGCTGCGTTTCATCAATCGCCAAACGGGCAATTTCTTCTGAGCGATCTTCACGGCCAACCGACCAGACCATCGCTGTTATCAGTTCATTTACCTGCTCCTGGGTATAATCGGCGATCTGCTCCTGAGCCGCGCGTGCGCGCGCCATCATAACGGCCACTTCCTCTTTGGCTGCTATCAATTCCTCATTGTCTTCCATTGCCCTGAGCTCCGCTGTTAGTTGCTGGCGCGGGTGCCGTCGATGGCTGCCCACACATCACCAAGTGGTCAAAATCTGAGCGCTAGGCTACAAATGCCCAAAGCGCGCTCTAAAGAGACTAAAGTGTTCTTATTATGAGCTATATGGCTATTTCTTGGCTAGCGCAGACCGCTGCATAATAAGCACAGGCGGCCAGTATACTCTCACACTGCGGTGGTAGGCTCCTCCGCAACCGGCGAACGGGTCAACAGCTTCATCAGCAGTGCTCGCATCCACTGGTGGGGTGCGCTACGGGAAGTGCGGGTGTGACGCATGAGCGACATCTTGCCTCTGTTGGGACTGTGCGTGTTATGAATCATGCTCTGCAGCTCTGCTGGCAGCTCTTGACCCAAAATACGCTCATGGTAGAGACCGCTCTCTTGAAAACCCGCATTAGCCACTAGTAACGAGTCCGTACGGGTGAGTACGCCAACGGCTGAGGAAAACTGTGTCGTTTCCAAAACGATGGTGCGAAGCACGCCATACTCGCCAAGCACATCATCCACCATGCTGGTGTTCCCCCGCGCCAGACCAGGAAGATAAAGACGCAGATGCGGATAAGCGAGAAAATCATGTAAGTCCATTTGCTTATCCTCCAATGGATGGCCAACACGCATGTAACAGCGCGGTGCGATGGCAGCAATGGGCTCTGCATGAATGTCCCGCTCCGTCTCAAGGGAGACGAAAGCGGCAAAGTCTGCCTCGCCCTTTCTCAATAGTTCTTCAAAATTGGGTGGTACCTCTGCCATCATAATCTGAACAAGCGGTGCTATGACTGACAACTCCGCCATCAGACTCGGCAATAGGGACTCGCACAAAATGGGTGGCATCAACAACTTGAACGAGCCCGCATAGGTATTAGGGCTGAAGTCCGCGTCACCCAACACATGTTCTATGCTTTCCAGCAGATCAGGGAGCTCCCGACGCAATTCCTCCGCGCGCGGTGTTGGCACGAGGCCGTGCGCAGTGCGGGTGAAAAGCTCGTCTTCAAACGTGTCACGCAATCTCTGTAACGTCCTGCTCATCGCCGGCTGGGACACGGACAAGCGCTCTGCCGCTCGCGTGACATTATGCTCTTCCAGAAGAATCTGTAGTACAACTAATAGATTAAGGTCGGTGCGGATTAACCTGCGAGAAATCATTGCAGCCCCTAGAAATAACTTTAAGTTATATCTAGAGCTTAACAAACTACTGTGAACGAATCACCTGCCAAAATCACAAAGTGTCAACTCTATGGCCGACACTCATGCGGCCTGCTACCATGAGCGCGCAACCCGGCACTCGGCCACGCCGGGGAAACCTTTTTATACCCAACTGCGACTTCATCTAGAGGAATACCATGCGGATTACTAATATCCTTGCCTACGCAATATTGTCACTCACCGTTCTAGGGTGCAGTGGGGTCGAGATACAACCGGCCGATACTAACCGTTTCATCGCCGGCAATTATCTCTACTACCAATGGCGCACAGATGCCCTACCAAGTGACGTTAGGTCCTCTGACCCAGCGTACGCCATTGATCCGGTGATGCGGCGCGACGTTAATGCAGATCTCCAGAGCAAAGGCTATGTGCTGAATCCAGAGCGGGCCCAGTTTACCGTGGGCTATATTCTTATGAATGGCATGGTCCAAGGGGCGACCAGCGACTTGGCAAGCAATATTTCACCCTATCCACGCGTCACACCCAACCGTCAGATCGATCAGGCCAGCGTGGACAACGCTATCGCCTTAGGCGGCGTAAAAGAGACGAACAATATTATTCTCCAGTTCAACGACAAGACAAGCAATCAAGAAATCTGGCATGTCACTCTGACGAAAATAGTAGAGGATGCCAACAGCGTTGACACATCGCGTATCAACGACAACCTTACGCAATACCTGAAACGGGCACTGAAATCATTACCGCAGGCACCTCGCTCCTAATGCATCCCACGCCGGCAAGGGGGTAAACTTCCGGGTTAACACAATGCGGCATGGGCGAGCACTCGCTCGTTCACGATGTCCCCAGCGGTATTAACCAGCAACTCTTCGAGGGACACATTGTCCACTCCCGACACTTCGCGTCCTGAGGGCGCCCAACTGATTACGCGCCTATCAAAACCGGACTCTTTTAAGTGCTGGTGCGGTAACGGCCGGGTGATCACGGCTTTTTTAAGTCTATGTGCGTGTATCTCCAACACCCATAAAACTAGAGTGTCGCTGCCGTAAGACCCACTGTTTTTACCAGGTTGAGCTGCCATTCGCGTAACTGTTCGAGTGCGTACGGATCGCCTTGAGGGAGGTTGCCCCACACCGGTTGTGGCCAGCAGGCGTCCTTTGAGTGTCGCCCAATAATATGCAGGTGCATGGTCGAAACCACGTTGCCCAGTCCGGCAAAATTCACTTTGTCAAATCCCAGCTGCTGCTTAATGAACCGCGAGACCGCTGCACATTCTGCCAATAGGGCCTCACGCTGGTCATCGGGCAGATCTAGGACGTCATGCATCGGTGTCTGTGGAACCAAGATAAACCAGGGAACGGCGGCGTTGCGGTTAAGCAGAACGGCTGATGCGCGAAGCCAACCAAGGTGGTGACAATCTGCCAGCAATTGATTGGGGATATTAGGCTGAGTCATAACGATAGTCTCTTATACTGATGTATTGATAAGGCTGCCAAGTGAGAAATTTTAGCGCTCAGCCAACGCTAGAGTTCATTGCAATAACCTCTACTAGATTGTTATGCCGCCATCCACAGTAATGCATTCGCCGGTGGTATAGCTACTGGCATCGGACACGAGGTAGAGTACCGTGCCAGCCATTTCACTGGGCTCCGCGTGGCGCCCCATGGGAATAGCCTGCACCGCCATTTGATAAATATCCTCGTTGCTAAATAACGCGCCTGCAAACTTGGTCTTGGTAAGACCTGGCAACAGCGCATTACAGCGAATACCAAAGGGAGCACACTCTTTGGCAAAGACTTTTGTCATGTTGACTACCGCCGCCTTGGTGATGGAATAGATTCCCTGCATAGGTCCGGGCTGCAGTGCACTGATCGATGCGGTGTTAACAATGGCGCCGCCACCGTACTCCCGCATGAGCTTGCCGGCTTCTATCGACATGAAAAAGTAGCCGCGAATATTCACTTCAACCGTTTTGTTGTAGGCACCGAGATCGGTGTCCAACACATGCCCGAAATACGGATTGGTGGCGGCATTGTTCACACAGATGTGCAGTTTGCCATGTGCCTTGCGTATGTGCGCGAAGAGCTCCGCAATCTGATCCATCGTGCCCACATTGCAGGCAAAGGCCTCCGCGCTCCCACCCGCCTTGCAAATCTCGTCAGCCACTGCAGTACAGTCGTCGATCTTGCGACTTGAAACAATCACATGGGCGCCCTGCTCAGCCAGCAGCTTAGCGATTTCCTCGCCAATGCCGCGGCTGGCGCCGCTCACTAGGGCAACCTTGCCGGTCAAATCAAAAAGTTGTGTCGCCATGTCATTACTTCCTCTGCCTTTATTCTCAGTCAACCATGAATTTTAGCCTTGCCAACGCTTTACCTGATCAAGATCGAGGTCAAAAAGGTCAAGCGCACGACCGACAGTCTGGGTGACCACCTCATCCAGGGTCTGCGGCCGCGTGTAGAGCGCCGGGACCGGGGGTGCTATGACCGCACCCATCTCCGACAATTGGGTCATGGTGCGCAAATGACCTGTGTGCAGTGGTGTCTCACGGACCATCAATACAAGCCTACGACGCTCCTTCAATACAACATCCGCAGCACGAGTAAGAAGGCTTGAGGTAACACCGGTAGCGATTTCAGACATAGTGCGCACCGAGCACGGAGCAATCAGCATTCCGGCAGTGGGAAATGACCCACTGGCGATGGATGCACCGATCTGGTTGACAGGGTGCACCTCGCTGGCCAGAGCTTCAAGCTCCGCAAGAGACAGGTCCAACTCATAATGCAGGGTGAGTTTTGCAGACTTACTAATCACTAAATGGGTCTGTATCGAACAATCGCGTAACAACTGCAGGGCTCGCAAGCCGTATACAATCCCGGATGCACCGCTGATGCCCACAATAATAGGCTTGGACATGAAGCTACCTCCACTCTCTTGCGTTATGTCGACTCCAGGAGTCTCAGGACAAAAATTTATTTCGCCGGTCGTCGATCACGAGGTGGTGTCCGAGAACCACTGTCAGGTTTTTCTTCGCCTTCCAATCGTACTTGCGGACGCGACGCTCGACTTTTGCCACTTGCAGGTTTTCGTTTCCCCGCAGCGCCAGGCGACAATTTTTCAGGTGAGTTGAGTCTAGATATTTGCAACCGCTGACCGCTGATCCACACTGTTTTCAAATGCTTCATGAGTTCTTTTGGCATACCTTCAGGCAGATCTACAGTGCTGTAATCAGCAAAAATTTCGATGCGACCAATATGCTCACTGTCGATCTCCGCCTCGTTGGCAATTGCGCCAACGATATTGCCGGGTTTTACGCCATGCGTATTGCCCACTTCAATACGGAATCGCTCCATGCCACTGTCTAATCTGTCTTTTTCGGCCTGAGTCTTGCGTTCAGGGTTCGCTATCGCCTCTTTCGCCCGCTTGGTGTCAGCGGGCTTTCGGTCATTGTCCTTGTCTTTATCCCGCCTAGACTTGCCACTGGCGCTGCGCCCGGGCTCGCTAGCAGCACTCTTTTTATCATGCTTCGGCGCTGCTTTGACCTTATCCTGTAATGGCTTTTTGCCCTGCGCCAGCATGCCCAGTGCTGCCGCGATCTCCACCACCGGCACGCCATATTCGTGCTGGTAATCCTGCACGAGTTTCCTGAATATCTCGAGGTCTTCTGTATCCAGTGTTTCCGTGATGCGCTGCTTGAACTTTCCTACCCGCTTGTCCGTCACTTCCTCGACTGTCGGTAGTTCCATTTTATCTAAGGTGTTGCCGGTGGCTTTCTCTATTGCACCCAGCAACCGGCGCTCACGACTAGCTGCAAATAAAATAGCATCGCCCTTGCGGCCAGCTCGACCTGTCCGCCCGATACGATGGATATAAGATTCTACATCCGAAGGAATATCGTAATTGATGACGTGACTGATGCGCTGCACATCCAGCCCGCGCGCTGCCACATCAGTAGCGACAACAATATCGAGTTTGCCGTTCTTAAGATTCTCTACGGTCTGCTCACGTTGCTTTTGCGGGATATCCCCATTCAAAGCTGCCACGGAGTAACCACGCGCCGACAGTTTGTCTGCCAGCTCAGCAGTCAGTATTCGGGTGCGCACAAAGATCAGCATCCCGTCAAAATCTTCCACCTCCAGAATGCGGGTCAGCGCATCGAGCTTATGCATGCCCGCCATCATCCAGACCCGCTGGCGAATTAAATTCGTGGTAACGGCCTTGACCTTGATCGCGACTTCTCGCGGATCACGCAGATGACGTTTTGCAATACGACGGATGGCATCAGGCATCGTGGCGGAGAACAGAGCAATCTGCCGCTCCTGCGGCGTCTGCTCTAAGATCCACTGCACATCGTCGATAAACCCCATACGTAGCATTTCGTCGGCTTCATCGAGCACCAGCGTTTTCAACGCGGACAAGTTTAGTGAGCCACGGCGCATATGATCCATTACCCGTCCGGGTGTGCCGACAACAACATGCACTCCGCGCTTCAACTGACGCAACTGGCCGGTGTAATCAGAACCGCCATAGATGGGCAGCACGTGGAACCCCGGCATATGCCGTGCATATTTCTGAAACGCTTCGGCGACCTGTATAGCCAACTCTCGAGTTGGCGCCAACACCAATACCTGTGGCAATTTTAACGTGAGGTCCAGCAAAGCAAGAATAGGCAGCGCAAATGCTGCTGTTTTACCAGTCCCCGTCTGGGCCTGGCCCAGCACATCAACACTCTCGAGCATAAGTGGAATGATTCGAGCCTGAATCGGCGACGGTGTTTCGTATCCGACATCAACCAGGGCTTGTTGCAGGGGAGCGGGCAATTCCAGTTCTGAAAAACTGGTTACCGCATCTGAAGAGGACATGATGAGTACCTTGAAGGGGGTAAGAGACCCACTATAGAAGCGGCCGCAGAGTATACAGGGAAATGCGGCGGGTGTCGCTTTAGCTCCTGGCTAGTCTACGTAGTGCTCCAAGAGGACAAGAGCCCGGCTCTTCAGCCGTAAACGCTTTCCTCGGACAGCAAATACCTAAAAACCTGTCTTATTGCCCTGACTATGCTCCAGCATCGCCTTCATCTTCGTATGTAACAGGTTAACCGCCTTGAGAGGGCGCACCATAACCTTAAACTCGACAATTTTTCCCGCGTCATCAAAGGTCATGATATCAACCCCGTTAATAACAATGCCATCCAGATCACAGACAAACTCCAGTACCGCATGTTGTGGTGTCACCACTTCTTTTACATAGCGAAAACTGTCATTGAACACGCCGAAAGCGGCGGTTAGATACGCTCGAGTTAGCTCCCGTCCCTTTTGGGGTGTGTGCACAACAGGTGACATAAATACACAATTCTCTGCCAGCACCTCTTCCAGACGATCCATCTCACGACCGCGCGATATCTCATGCCACAACTCTACGGTATTCATTCCATTCACCCCTTGCTAGATCTCCGGCAGCTAAATATCTGTTTCCTGTACAAACTCTCGCTCGATTTGTTGTTGTAGCTCATAGCGCGCAACACCCTTGCTGTGGCTCGATTCGCGCAGGCGCTGCCTGTATCGACCGGTGCGATAGTACTTGACCAGTTGAGGAAAACGCTCTGGCTCTATCTCGCCGGCAATCAGCTCCTCAATAAACGCAATATCAATACCTACACGGTAGGCAATTCGACTGGGCCTAATCTTGTGCGAGTGAAACTCAGCCACAATATGGAGCTGCTGCTCTCGTGAATGCGTGCACAGCCGAGAATAGCCATAGGGTGGCGACGGAGTGCGGGTATCTTGGTGCGAGGTATCAGTGCTCATCGGCAATTTTTACCATTTCATCACCAGAATGCCAAGCCCGAGCAAGCTTCAGTCCCTGTAAGTGCCAAATAAGTGACTTTTCTGGTTAATTTTCGTACATCAGAGGTCTATACTTGCGCGCTAGTATCGAACCCCCAAGTGCGCCGCAATCACATAGCGAGAAACACACCATGAATGCAGAGCAGCAATTACCCACCCTAGGTGACTCTGAACAGAAAATGAATAGCACCCTTCAAATGCAGCGCGATGCCTACCTCAAGGAAGGTATTGTCTCGGCAGAGATACGCATTGACCGGCTGCAGCGCGGCGTCGATGTTTTAATCAAGTACAACGAAAAAATCACAGATGCTCTGAATACCGATTTCACCTGCCGCCCCCGCGAGGTGACCCTACTAACTGACGTCGGGGCAGGGATAGCGCCCATGAAGCACGCCATCAAGCATCTACGCTCTTGGATGAAACCGGAAAAACGTCCCACCATGTTTCCCTTTAACCTTGTCGGCGGCCGCTCTCGCATCGAATACCAGCCCTTGGGCGTAGTCGGTATTATTGCGCCATGGAATTTCCCGGTCAATATGGTGTTCGCGCCTCTTGCCGGCGTCCTTGCGGCAGGTAACCGGGCCATGATCAAGCCATCGGAGTTTACCCCTGCCACTTCCGCGCTGATGGCAGAAATGATCGCCGAGGCCTACGACCCCACGGAGGTCGCCATATTCGATGGCGGCCCGGAAGTCGGCCAAGCATTTTCTAACCTGCCTTTTGACCACATGATCTTTACCGGGGCCACTTCGATCGCCCGCCATATCCTCACTGCTGCAGCGCGTAATTTGGTACCCGTGACATTGGAGCTAGGCGGGAAATCGCCTGTGGTGATTTCCCGCAGCGCTGATATTGAGAAAAGCCTAGGGCGTATCATGACCGGCAAGACACTCAATGCAGGACAGATTTGCCTCGCGCCAGACTACCTTTTGGTTCCCGAAGAGAAATTGCATGAAGTTATCGCCGCCGCGCAAAAAGCGGTCGCCCAGATGTATCCCAGAATCCTGGACAACCCGCAATACACCTCTGTGATCAACGAGCGTCATTTTCAGCGTCTCAATGGCTATCTCGCCGAAGCAAGCGAACGCGGCCAAAAAATTATTCCTATCAATCCCGCCAAAGAGGATTTTAGTACGCAGCAGGGCACGCTGAAAATACCACCCACACTGATCCCCGAACCTGCGGATGACCTAAAAATGATGGAGGAGGAATTGTTCGGCCCGCTGCTCCCTATTCGCACCTATAACAATTTCGAAGAAACTATCAGCTACATCAATAGCAAGCCTCGCCCACTCGCTGCGTATTACTTCGGTGATGACAAGCAAGAAGAAACTGCCTTGATCAGTCGCACCACCTCCGGAGGAGTCTGCATCAATGATGTCGTTATGCAGGTCGCACAGGAGGACCTGCCGTTTGGTGGTGTCGGCCCCAGCGGGATGGGGGCCTACCATGGACTCAAAGGCTTCCAGACGTTCAGTCACGCCAAGTCCATCTACCGTCAGGCCAGCATCAATATCGCCAAACTGGGCGGCATGCTGCCGCCGTATGGCAAGGCCACAGAGAGTACGATCAAAATGCAGCTAAAAAAGTAGCTTTATTTCTTACAGCGTTCAAGCGGACCATGAGAAGGCTAACCAAGATTCTTTCATGGCTCGGTCGAACGGACTATCCTCCGCCGGGTTGCGAATACGTTGCCCAACCATGAACACCAAAACAGGAAGTCATTTTATGCTACGAACTCTTCTTATCGGCAGTATTTTTTTACTGAGTGCGTGCAGTGTCGAACCCGGCACCGCGAAATGGTGCTCCAGCAAAAAGGAGCAAGCGAAGAGTGAATGGTCGGGGTCGGACGCGGCCACTTATGCCCAAAACTGCTTGTTCGATGGCTCGGCCGTGGGTTCTAAAAATTGGTGCGCGGATTTGTCGGCAAAAGCCAAGGGCGAATGGACCATAAACGAAGCCGAAAATTACGCCAAGAACTGTCTTATGTAGCAGGCTGGATCAGCAGTGTGGGTATCCCAAGGCCATGGCTCTTAAGCGTCGCCACAAGGGTTCCGGGTTTTCTTCCTTCCCGGACACTTGAGACGGCTACGCCACGCGCGCCAGCATCGCGGATGACAGTCGCGAGATCAGCGCATTGATAGGCTAGGCCCCAAAAGGCGTTGTCGCTGACGCCGCCCTTATCAGATTCGATCACTTCCAGCGTTAGTTTACCCGTGCGGAAAAACAGCATACGGCCGCCCCATTCAGGCACCGTTTTATCCAGAGCCAGGCGAACGCCCAGCTCATCGGAAAATAATTTAATGCAGGCCTGGGCATCGTTGGTGCGCAAAACCACATGATCAACCGATAATCCCGCGTATTGTGCCTCGGCACGCAACTGACGAAAATTGGCCGTTGAATGGCCCCCACAAATACGAACATCGAGTCCCATAGCGTTTGGCATCGCTTGGTCTAGGGGGCCGGCCTCGGGCAATCTCAACACCATACCCTGAACACAAGGCTGACCCACAGTGCCTTGCACCATTTCTATCACCGTATTAGGCAAGCCCCACCTGGCTGTCGGTTGTCCTTGTGGTGATTCAGCCATGAAAGGTGGTGTCGCAAATAGCTGCTGGTACTGCTCGGCTGCCGCACCCAGTTCCGGCACAGCAATGACGATCCTATCAAACGTTACGGCCATTGCCTGTCCTTTGAACACCCTATCTATGCGATCTATCATAAAAGATTTTGGCTTAATGTGTTGATCAGAATTACACTTGTGCCGCGGGTTTATTTTCTGGCCGGCAATTAAGCGAGTCCGCCAGCGGCCACCCAACTTGCCGCTACCTATTTGAAGCTACAAGGGAAATCTTTAATGTCTAAAACAATAGCAAGACTCATCCTGTCAGGCCTTGTGGCGCTCGGGCTGGCAATCCCTACCTATGCTACGGCGGGTGACACGCTGCAGCGCGTAATTGACTTTAAGGTACTGAGGGTTGGCATGTCAGGCAATCAGCCGCCCATGACGATGATCAGTCGCGATGGCGGCATGATGGGTTTTGACGTAGATCTTGCCAAGGCTCTAGCGATCGCGATGAAGGTAACGCTAGAAATCGAAGTAATGCCTTTTGGTGAGCTGATGGAGGCACTGGAGAAAGACAAAATTGATATGATACTGTCAAACCTGTCGATAACACCGGAACGCACTGAACAGGTCTCTTTTGTCGGCCCTTACATGATGTCCGGCATATCTATACTGACCGGAAGCACTGCCCTAGGCAAGGCATCCTCAGTCGAGGAATTCAACCGCAAAGGCCTCAAACTACTCGCTGTGAGCAACTCAACACAGGACTCTTTCGTAACATCCAATGCACCAGAGGCGACCCTCATCGAAGTGCCGAGTTACGACAAGGGTGTGGCAATGTTGATCGCCGGCCAAGCAGATGCCATGGTCGCAGATATGACACAGTGCGTCTTGGCCACGCTGCGCTATCCCGACGCAGGCCTAACCACCTTGAGCAAGCCATTGACCGTCGAGCCTATTGGTATTGCGGTCAGTAAAGATGACGCGCAGTTTTTCAATCTGGTTGACAACTACCTGCGCGCCTATGAAAAAACGGGCGTGCTGACCCAGCTGCGACAAAAATGGTTTGAAGACAATACCTGGATAGCGTCCCTTCCCTGAGAACATCTTGTTGCCGCGGTTACCAGCAAAGGTGCAGATAATCTATTCCGTCCTTTTTGTTGCGCGTAGATATTCAGCACGCGCCATCGTATTGTAGATCCATTATGAAGACATCCAGCCCAATCGTTATCGCGCATCGCGGAGCCAGCGGATACCTCCCTGAGCACACACTGGCGGCAAAAGCCATGGCGCATGCTATGGGAGCCGGCTTTATCGAGCAGGATGTGGTGCTAAGCAGGGATGGGACCGCCATCGTGCTGCACGACATCCATCTCGATTGCACCACGGATGTAGCGCAGTGCTTTCCCGATCGCGCCCGAACCGATGGGCGCTTTTATGCCATCGATTTTGACCTGCAAGAGATCAGGCAGTTGCGGGTACACGAACGGACCCACCTCGATATCGAGCGCAACGGGCTGGCCGTATTTACCGAACGGTTCCCGACGCAGCCTGCTTTGTTTCAGGTTCCCACCCTCGCCGAGGAAATCGCTATGCTCGCGGGGCTTGACCGCAGCCGCGGGCAAAGCACCGGCCTGTATATCGAACTCAAGTCACCCAACTGGCACCGGCGCGAAGGGCTGGACCTGTCGGCCGCTATCCTTCAAGTGCTGGATGAGACGGAGTATTGGAATCGCCCTGAACAGGTTTTTCTACAGTGCTTCGATGACCAAACGCTGCGCCAATTACGCCACGACCTAAAGGCACCCCTGCCGATGATCCAGCTTATTGGCGAGAATAGCTGGGGCGAAGATAGCGAGGTGGACTATGACTACCTCCGGACGCCGAAGGGGCTATCTTACGTGGCCAGTTATGCTCAGGGGATCGGCCCCTTTATACCCCACATTTACCTCGGTAAAACGGCATCGGGCGACGTCCACCTCAGTGAATTAGTGGAACTGGCGCATGCACGTGGGCTTCTGGTGCATCCCTACACATTACGCCGCGATGAGCTGCCTAAAGGCATTAATAGTTTCACCGAGTTGCTGGATATCCTCATCGACCAAGCAGGTGTCGATGGCCTGTTCACTGATTTCCCCGATATTGTGGTCGATTTTCTGCGGACAGGTAGGATCATTTGATGACTTTTCATGAAATCAGGCATTACCTGCTCAGCAAACCGGAAGCGCAAGAAGACTTTCCTTTTCGCCTCCCGGTGGCCGTTATGAAAATCCAGTCAAAGATGTTTGCCACCCTGGCGGAAAAGGATGGGGTTGTCAGTATGAACCTAAAATGCGACCCGCATGAGGCATTGATCCTGCGTGACATTTTTCCGGCAGTAAAGCCCGGCTACCACATGAACAAACGACACTGGAATACAGTGGTATTCGATAGCAGTATTCCCAAGGGCGAGATTGAACGCATGGTCGATAATTCATACGCCCTTGTAGTACAGGGGCTGCGCAAGGCAGAGCGGTATGCGCTAGAGGTTCGCCATGGTCGGGTTGCGCTCTATGCAAACGCCGAAGCTTAACGGTGCGCGCTCACAAACCGCTGCCAGAATGCATCAGGTACTAGCGTGCCGACGTCTAACAGGGCATTATCGTGGCTGTCTTTTTACCGCACAATACAGAGCCTGCTTTTCAGCCGCGAGGTATTTGGGTTGAAGCGCCAACAACGGAAACCAACGTGAACCCAAAGGTCATCAGACGCACTAAGATCGTCGCCACCGTCGGACCCGCCAGTGATTCGGACGACACCATCGCCAAGCTCATCAGAGCTGGCGTCAATGTATTTCGCCTCAATTTTAGCCACGGCACCACAGAGCAACATACTCTTGTGGCGAGCCGAATTCGCAAGCAGGCCAGTATCGCCGGCCAATACGTCGGTATCATGGCGGATTTACAGGGTCCAAAAATTCGTATCCGAAGCTTCCGCAACGACTTTATTGAGCTTGCCGCCGGCGACCGCTTTCATCTCGACCTCGACCTTGGTGCCAGTGAGGGCGATATTCGCGGCGTGGGGCTGGAGTATGAGCCGCTGTGTTCCAGTGTCGTGCGAGGCGACATTCTACTGCTGGATGACGGGCGCATCCGCTTGCGAGTAGACAACGTCGAGGCTAGAGCGGTCGAATGTAGTGTTCTTATTGGTGGCAAACTCGGTTCACGCAAAGGAATCAACCGTCTCGGGGGGGGACTGGCAGCGCCAGCCCTGACCGCAAAGGACCTCACAGACATCGACAGCCTGAGCGCAATCAGCCCGGATTTCGTCGCCGTGTCGTTTGTTTCCACGGCTGAAGACATCTTCCAAACCAGAGAACGATTGCTACAGCATCACCTAAAACCCGCCATCATTGCCAAGATAGAACGCGCAGAGGTGGTTGCCGACGCCGGCCTGCTCAACAGTATCGTGATAGCCTCAGACGGGGTGATGGTGGCCCGCGGAGATCTGGGTGTCGAAGTTGGTGATGCTCAGTTGATCGGCATACAAAAGGAACTCATCTCCCTCGCACGCACCATGGATCGGGTCGTCATCACCGCTACCCAGATGATGGAATCGATGATCAGCAGCTCTATGCCGACACGTGCCGAGGTATTTGACGTTGCCAACGCCGTACTCGACGGCACGGACGCCGTCATGTTGTCGGCAGAGACTGCTGTTGGTGATTATCCGGTCGAAGTTGTCGAGGCGATGGCAGATGCTGCGCTGGGTGCCGAGCGTCATCCGGTCGCCAGAAGATCCAAATCCCGTCATGACGCCGAATTTTCCAGTGCTCAGAGCGCCATCGCCCTGTCAGCGATATACGCCGCCAACCGCTACAGTAACGTGCGTGGCATTGCCTGCCTTACCGAATCTGGCGCCACCCCACTGCTCATGTCACGTCTAAGCTCGGGCTTGCCCATTTTCGCGCTCAGTCAACGCAGCGAAACACTGCAGAAGCTCTCTCTGTGTCGCGGTGTCGTGCCGCTGTTTTTCGATGCTGCCGCTTTCGAACAGGATACTGTGGATGGCCGCGCTATTGAGTTTTTACTGGATGGTGGCTATTTGCAAAAAGGCGACTCCATTATCCTCACGAAAGGGGCCGTCATAGGAACCGCGGGTTCCACCAGTATCATGCAGATCCTACCCGTGTATTAAGCCTATGCCATTGACAAAATCCAACGCCAACCGGCTCGTAGCGGATATGGGTGGCACCAACACTCGCCTCGCACTGTTCGACCCATTGGCAAACGAATTACGCTCGCTGAGCCACTATATCAATCGAGACTACGCCCAACCCGAGGACATTATCGGTGCATGGTTAAACGCCTTGCGTGAGCCGCGGCCAACGGCGTGTTGCTTGGCCGTAGCGGCGCCACCCT
Organism: Halioglobus sp. Uisw_031; assembly: GCF_047729875.1. NCBI lineage: Bacteria > Pseudomonadati > Pseudomonadota > Gammaproteobacteria > Cellvibrionales > Halieaceae > Halioglobus > Halioglobus sp. Uisw_031. The sequence goes on from NZ_CP159826.1 coordinate 3,571,045, forward strand.
TTGGCGACCAGGTCACCATGCTCAATATCGACTGGTCATTCTCCTGCCGCGAGATGGCGGAGCACTTCGAGTTCTCCGCATTGCGCTGTATCAACGATTTTGAAGCTAACGCCCATGCACTGCCCCACCTAGCGGACCACGACCTGACAACCCTGCATTGCGGGAAACGAAGCGCGAGCGGCAAGCTGGCGACGATCGGCGCCGGCACCGGGCTGGGCGGAGCGACACTGACCCTCATTGGGGGAGCGCCCATTGCGGGCGCAAGCGAGCCGGGATATATGGGGTTGACTGCCGCCACCGACGTCGAACTGGAGCTTTTTCGCTACCTACTGCGACAGTACGGAGAAATTTACGCTGAGCTGCTATTATCAGGGCCAGGCCTGCAGCGCCTCTACCAATCACTCGCCGACATTCAAGGCAAGAACCTCCCATTATTGGCTCCAGAAGCGATATCTGCCCGCGCGCTCACCGGACAATGTGAGTTGTGTACACTCACTCTCAACACTTTTTGTGCTCTACTGGGCTCAATCAGTGGTGACTATGTGCTTGCCAACGGCGCCTATGGCGGGCTTTATCTCGCGGGAGGGGTTCTGCCTGACATGATCCCGTTTTTACAAAACAGCACCTTTGTGCAGCGTTTCCAGAACAAAGGTAAGATGCGTGATCATCTAGCAGATGTGCCGCTTTACTCCATTACCAGTGCCGTTACCGGCCTGCTCGGTGCCGCACACGCACCCTTATAGCCCTTGATTGAAGGCCACAGTGCGGGGAATTTGGGCCATTACGGGGTGTTATTGGCTGAAAATAGTTGTAAAACGGCCCTGTTAATCGTCAATTATGGTGCTACACTTATTTTTGCTGACTAAATTCAGCGGGGTTTATGCTCACGGTCGAAGTTCCAGCATGGTCATCGGTACGTAAATCATAAATAAAAATAAATAGAAAGGCACCTAGGCATGGTGGTGCTGCTCGCTATACAGGTAAATATTATGTCTAAGACAAATGGTACGGTGAAGTGGTTTAACGAAACCAAAGGGTTTGGCTTTATCGAGCGTGAAGATGGTCCCGATGTGTTTGTTCATTTCAGCGCTATTCAAGGCGATGGTTTCAAAACTTTGGCTGATGGCCAAAAGGTTGAATTCGACGTTACGGATGGCCAGAAAGGCCCTCAGGCCGAAAATGTAGTCCCTATCTAAAGCCGAAAGGTTGCGGAGTAAAAAAGGAGCCCTAGGGCTCCTTTTTTATCTATCCACGCATTGGCCTCGCCTAAAGCCTAGGGAGTTTTTATCCTTCGCCTGGCACTGCGCCTTCTTTCGACTCAGGCTCTTCCTGCATGAGTTCTGCCTGCAGTGCTGCCTCTTCTTCTTGCATTGCTTCATCCTCATCTTGCAGCGATTTTTGCCGCGCCAGTTCAGAGTCCATGTAGCCGATCCACTGATCAGCGTAGGCAACTGAGCGCTCATCGCGGCCTGCCGCTATAAAGGCCTCGCGCGCCTTTTCATATTGCTCATTGTTGAAATATGCCATGCCAAGCACCAGGCGTGCAGTATCCGGCCGCTTCACACCGCCGCGGGACAAACCCTTATTAATCGCGGTTATCGATTGTTTGAATTGATCATTATCCAAATAGACATTGCCGAGGCGGACATAAAGCTCTCCCTTAGACGACTTAGCTGCAGCCTTCTCCATGGCAGGAATTGCCTTGTCGAGCTCTTGCGATTGACGCCAGGCATTGCCGGTTAGCTCCCAGTTTTTGGATGTGCCTTCGATCGATTCATTTTTAAGTCCCTTGTCCATTACCTTGGCCGCTTTGTAAGGCACATCGGCGTTCAAGTAAAGATAGGCCATTGTTATCTGTTCATTACCCTTATCCAGCATATTTTGCACATACGCCGTTTCCATCGCAGCCAGCTGCTGAGACTCTTTCTTCTGCTCGCCATACAGATGGGAAATCTGAACCCAGTACTCCTTCTTGGGGTAGTGCTTCAGTAACTGCTCCAGCACAACGACCGTACTATTGGTGTCATTCTTTTCAAAATACAGGTAGCGGGCCAGGTTGTACCACTGCTCTCTGGGGACCTTTCCCGCCTCCTCACTCATGCTGATTGCTTTCTGCACATTCATCAGGGACTCGTCATAGTCTTTGACCTGATAGTACCCCTGAGCCAACAACACATAGGCATTGGCGTTGGGTGTATCGGTCATTTCAAACCATTTAATGAGAGCATTGATGCCTTTTTGCCACTGCTCCTGCACAAAGTACAGCTGGGCAATGGTAAATCGTGTGTTGATTTCCATCGCCAGCGGGATGTCCGGCTGAGCCACGACCTGCTCATAAGATCGCAACGCCCCGGCATAATCTTCCCGGGAATACTGGATAAAGGCATACAGGTTATAGACGTTCGCCAGCTCATAACTGTTCAACGACTTCTTGCCGTCCGTTGCGATCATCTCATCAAGGATTTGCTTAGCGGTGGCAAGGTCTTTGGCCTCCGCGGCAACTTGCGCCTCCGAAAGCTTCTCATAAACACTGTTGCGCAGGGCCGGGGTGCGACGTGTCGCCTCTTGCGACTTCTCTTTCTTTTCCGCCGCGAACGCACTGGAAAACGGCGATAGGCCGACATCAGTTTGCAGCTGCGTCACGGCGACTTGAGCGGCAAACAGAGGGACCGCAAAAAGCGCAGCGCGTGTCCAGGTAGTGGCTTTAAACAACGTCATAACGCATTAACCGTTTACTATTCCAACTCATAAGTGAACTTGTTTCGCACGCCTGCCACTTCGATAGGCTCGCCATCGACCACACGAGGCTTATACTTGAACTTCAAAGAGGCCTTAACAGAAGCCTTGTCAAAGACGCCACTGGGCTGACAGTCTACTGCCCGTGGATCGCGAATAGCGCCAGAAGTGGTGACGGTGTACTCAACAATACAATAACCACTGATACCGCGAGTCTGTGCCCTTCTGGGATAAATAGGCGCCACTTTCACAATAGGCAAATATTCGCCATCACCCTGGGCCATGGTGCCGGTACCGATGGAGATGTTGATATTGGCCCGCGGTGCGACATTCTCGATGTCGACGTCCATGTTAACGTCGAGTTGCTCCATCTCCATGTCCGGCGGAGGCTCTTCCGGATCTTCCGCCTTGTCCGGTTTCGGCGTGGAATTCTGCAACTCAATGTCGTCGGGAAGCCGCACTAGCTCGGCAACCATGCGGTCATCTACCTCAGGGTTGACGAAATTACCATCGATAAGCGTGCGCATGATCAAGAACAGCGCCACAACCACGACGATCGCCAGCAGTATCGAAATAGCCGTTCTAAATAGACTACTCTCCATCTCGCCTACCCCTTCTCGTCAGTGGAGATGCACACGGTCGGGTCTAGCAAGTCCTTGATCTTATCCAACAACTCGCTGGTCGCAAGCGTACTCGCCTCCGCGTCAACCTGTATCACAAAATTCGCCTTAGGGGCTTCTATCTTGGCAGCCTCTGCGGCACTCGCGACGCGAGCCAGCGGTATCTCCTTCTTGTCGTAGTGAATCTTACCTAAGGCGTCTACCGCAAATATAATGGTGCCTCGCAGACAACGATCAGCAGTAGCCGCCTCGATTCTCACGATTTCGGGGCCAGGTTCCTTCACAAAAGTCGACGTCACGATAAAAAAGATGAGCATGATAAACACGACGTCGAGCATCGGCGTCAAGTCAATGTCACCTTCACCACCTCCATCCTGCGGTGCTAAAGGGCCCCTGGTTCTGCGCCTGCTCACTGCGTGCTCTCCGCCGGCCAATTTACCTGCTTTACGCCCGCCTCGCGGGCGCCATCTGCAACAGAGATAAGCGTTTTAGAAGACGCGCCAGCCTCCGTTATAATCGAAAAGCCCTGTTCCGGATCCGAGGCCAACCGCTGTGCTACGCTCGACCTAACAGCCTTAATATCGACAATCCGATCATCCATCCAGATCTGGTCATTGCCCCTTATGGTAACAACGATACTGGTAGCATCAGACTCAGGGGGATCAATATTGGTATCGGGCCGGTTTATATCAACACCGATCTCCCGTAGGAAAGACGCCACTACGATAAAAAAGATCAGCATAATAAACACCACGTCCAGCATGGGTGTCAGGTCGATCTCGGCCTCATCGGCATCTGCGTTTCGGTTTGTTTTGCGCATCAGTGTAGCTCTATCAGTGATCCGTTGTCAGGTTGTCCCACAAGAGCTTGCCCTCACGCTGGGCAATCCGGGTGACATAGGTATTGGCGAACACGCCGGACAAAGCCGCTACCATCCCTGCCATCGTGGGGATTGTGGCCTTCTGGACACCTTCGGCCATGGACTTGGCGTCACCACCGCCGGTTACCGCCATGACATTGAACACTTCTATCATGCCCCACACTGTTCCCAGCAGTCCCAGCAACGGGCACAACGCCACCATCGCCTTAATCATGGGCATAAACTGATTAATCTGCATGCTGGACTGAGAGAGCAGCATGCTGCGGATCTGCTTGGCTTCCCAGGACTTTCTCTCCGCGCGGCCCTCCCACTTGGCAATGACTTTGGTGGCATCTTGCTTCCAAGCAAACTTCAGGTACCACACGCGCTCGAAAATCAGGGTCCACATCACGAACAGCAGGGCAGCAATCAGCCAAAGGACCTCGCCACCCTGTTCCATGAAAGCGAGCAGCACCTGAGCTAAACCGTCCATATCAAGACCTCAGTTTAGCTTCAGTGTGCTCCGCAATCATACCCGTGGTCTGCTCGTCCAGGATGTGAATGATCCGTTGGGCGCGACCGTTCACGATGGTGAACATCAGTACGGTCGGAATCGCTACCAAAAGGCCCAGCACGGTGGTGATCAAGGCGCTAGAAATACCCCCGGCCATAGCCTTGGGATCACCCGCACCAAAGATAGTAATGGCCTGGAAGGTCAGAATCATACCCGTCACCGTGCCCAGCAGCCCCATTAGCGGCGCAATAGCGGCGATAATCTTCAGAAGGGTAAGACCACTCTCCAGCTCCGGCGTTTCCTTTAGCACACCCTCGGACAGCTTCAGCTCCAGGGTCTCAGTGTCCATATTGGGATTGTCCTCGTGTATCTTTAGCACGCGACCCAAAGGATTATTGGTGTTCGCCTTGTCTGACCTAAGCTGAGCACTCACCCTCCCGCCCACGGTGGTCAATACGGAGAAGCGGTAGATGGCCAACAGAAAGGCAAAAATACCCAACGCGGTGATGGCATAGCCGACGTAACCGCCCTGATGCCAGCGCTCTGCTATTGTCGGCGTACCAATGATGGCCGCCAGATAAGAGCCGCCAGTAGGGCCGGTAGGGTCCACGCCGAAGGGGTTCAGTCCGCCCGAAGCAGAGGCCAAGGCGGCAGCCCAACCGGTGTAGGGACCACTAGGTTGGCGCGCTAGCTCACTGAGCTTCCCGTTCTGAAAGCTGAGATAGTTGCCGTCCATATCGACGATATTGAAAGAGCCCACGCGCAGCACCTGGCGCTCAGTACTCTCCCCCCCGGGCGAAGACACATCCGCTGAGAACGTGGTTACCGCGCCGGTCTCGCGGATTTCGCGCAACAGCTCGTACCACACCCTCTCGATCTCCTCAATACTGGGTAGGCCCGTAGAATTGTTCATCCTTTCTACAAGCTCTTGCAGAAAGACTTCCCGGCCGGGATACTGAGCCGAGGCCAGCGAATAATTCTCGAAGTTGGTTATCAGATCTCCGGCAGCCGACGTGAGATGTCCAAACAGCTCCTTCAGAGTGCCGAGCTTCTCAGTCAGTAATTCTTCCTTGGCAGCGATCAGAAGCTCGTTTTCTTCGAAGGCGTTTTCCAGCTCAGTAGAGAGCGCTTCTTGGCGAGCACGCTCGTCCTGCGCCCGTTTCAATTCTGCAGCTTGGCCGGCTTTATCATTGGCAAAGCGCTGTTCCCGCTGTCGGTTTTCCCTGGCCTCCGTGGTCTGGCCCTGCTTGACAAAGCCCAACAACTCATCCAAAGATTTAGCCTGCTGCGCAAGTGCGGATCCACCTGAAACTGCCAGTGCGCCGCAGAGTGCGAGGGCAGCACCTTTTACCCATTTAATGCTCATCGGTTAGCCTCCGGTGCTGCTATGGGCATTTTCAATAAATCAGTTGTTGCCTGCTTGTTCACAATTGCAATGCCCTTTTTAATGGCGGCGTCGTAGTCGCTCGAAGGCAGTGTCACCCAGCTCCTGGAGGTATTGTCCCAGGCGCCGTTCAAGGCGCCATCCGATGACCGATAGGCAAGTGCGATGCGGCCCACTTGTAGAAAATCTACTTCTCGCTCGCTGCCGTCGGTGTCAATCGGCCCCTTATAAGTACTGATTGTGCGGCCGTACTGAAGCTCGATATTGTACGCTTCGAGTACCGCACGAAATATTTCTGCCGTGTCCAGGTTATCGCGATCAAGACTGCTGCGCAGCATCTGCACGCGCGCTAAGCGTTCTTTTTCTTCAAACGGTACATCCAATTTTATAAAAGCCTCGAGCCCGTCTAGCATACGGGGGACCAGCGGGGGTATCTGCCGGGCAATGACCGTCGACTTATCGATATCTGCCTCGATCCCGGCGATGCGCGCGACTTGGTTATCAATTTGGCGCTGCAGGCGAGCGTTGTAAACCTTCAAGCCATCGACCTGCTTAGTCACCGTCTTATAGTCAGACAGTAAATCACGGGTTTCATCGGCCAGCCGGTCAATTTTCACCTGCGAATTGCGCGCGGCGTTGTTTTTGGATTCGCCCACCGCCAGGATGGAGTCCAATGTGGTGGCTTGCACCGTTGCCACAGAACCGCCAAGGGTGCCTGCGGTAATCAGCGTGGCGATTAAGACTTCTTTCAATCGATGCTTAGTCATGGGAATAGTGCTTCCTATAATCCAACAGAGTGATTCACAGCTAACGAGGATAGACCGAATTCATCTTCAATACCGATGAAAATTAGTCTCAACAAACCGAGAAAGGCAATTTAAACCAAGTCGGGGGGTGTTTTCAATCAATGTCCTACAGCATTCATTATAATCCATGCGAGTGTGTATTTTAGTTACACTTTTTACGGCCACTTTATTTCAAAGTAACACTATTTGCGGGGCGGCGCCTGCGAATCAACATCGACGGATTCATAGCACAAAAAGCTGTAATCATAAGGGTTGGGCGCCTCAGCAGCGCAATACTCCCGACTGACCTCCCGCCACCTAGCCCAGTCAATAGGCGGCAACACAGCATCGCCCTCGACGTTCGCGTGGACCTCTGTGACGTAAAGGCGGTCGGCGGCAGGAATCGCGGCCTGATAGATCTGCGCGCCGCCAATCACGACGGCCTCCTGCGCACCGTCAAGCAACGCGATACTCGCGGCCAGTTCCAGCGCCTCATCGAGGGAATACACCACTTTCACACCCTCAACCTGCAGCCTCATATTGCGTGTAATCACAATATTAGTGCGCCCCGGCAGCGGCCTGCCGATAGACTCAAAGGTCTTGCGGCCCATGATGATGGGCTTGCCCATGGTGACACGCTTGAAATAGCGCAAGTCTTCTGGGAGATACCAGGGCAGAGCATTATTGTTGCCAATAACGCCGTTTTCAGCAGCGGCCACCATAACGGACAGCCTGATCACACCGCTACCGGTGCTGCGATGTGAGCGTGAGGGTTGTAGTCCTGTAAGTCGAAATCTTCGAATCGATAATCATAGATGCTGTCTGGTCGACGCAGAATATTGATGCAAGGAAGCGGAAGCGGCTCTCGGGTCAACTGCTTTTGCACCTGCTCCAGATGATTATTGTAGATATGGGAGTCGCCGGTACAAATGATAATTTCTCCTGGCTCCAGATCACACTGCTGCGCCAACATCAGGGTAAGCAACGCCAGGCTGGCAGTGTTATAAGGCAAGCCCAAAAAGGAGTCGCTGGAGCGAATCATCAGCTGCGCAGACAGCCGTCCCTCTGCCACATAAAACTGATACAGCAGATGGCAGGGCGGCAGCGCCATGCGACCGGCCTTCACATTCTCCTGCGGGCTCATGCGCTCATCGGGCAGGAATTCGACATTCCAAGCGTGAAACAGAATGCGACGACTGTCCGGATTATTGCGCAAGCAATCGATCACATAGTCGATTTGATTGATTGTACTGCCATCACGTGTAGGCCACGCGGTCCATTGGGCACCATAGATAGGCCCAAGCTCACCCTCCTCGGTGGCCCACGCGTTCCAGATAGAGACGCCATTCTCCTTCAACCAACGGGTATTCGTATCCCCGCTGAGAAACCAAAGAAGCTCGTTAACGATGCTCTTAAAGTGCAGTTTCTTGGTTGTCAGTAGCGGAAACCCGGTGGCGAGATCGTGACGATACTGGCGTCCGAAGACAGACAAAGTACCGGTGCCCGTCCGATCTCCCTTGCACACACCGTGGTCGAGAACATCCTGCAGCAGCTCCAGATATTGTTTCATTTAGCGCCTTTCGCCTTCCGTTGCGGAGCCGCCCCGTTCGCATTGCGATAAGCCATAGCAATCAGGTAGAGCCCCAACACCACCATGGGCAGTGACAGTAGCTGTCCACGGGTCATCCATCCCATCGCCTCGAAACCAATGTGTCGGTCTGGCTCCCGAAAAAACTCTGCAATAAATCGCAGGCAGCCATAGCCTAGGGCAAAAACTCCAGCAACAGACCAGGTCGGCCTTTCACGAGACGAAAACCACAGCATGATGACAAACAATAGCACCCCCTCTAGGGCAAACTGATACAGCTGTGAGGGATGTCGGGCGAGTTGCAGCGGATCGCGCGGAAAAATCATTGCCCAGGGCGCGTCAGTGGGCCGCCCCCACAGTTCCTGACCGATAAAGTTTCCCAGACGTCCGAGCGCCAGACCCACTGGCGTCAGCGGCGCGACAAAGTCCATCAGTGACCCAAACCCTATTTTGTGGCGACGGGCAAAAAGGTACATGGCAAACAGTACACCTAATAAACCGCCATGAAACGACATGCCACCCTGCCAAACGCGTAGTATCCAGGTGGGGTCTTGCAGCAGCTTTTCACCCCCGTAAAAGAGGGCGTAACCCACCCGACCGCCAAGTACGACACCCAGCGCGGCATAAAAAATGAGGTCGTCGACCTGATCACGCTGAACCGCCGTCCAGGGCAATCGGCTGCGCCGTGCCGCCAGCCACCAGGCAAAGGCCAATCCGGCCAGATAAGTTAGGCCATACCAATGTACCGTTAATGGCCCCAGGGAAAGGGCAACAGGGTCTAGTTCAGGATATGGCAGCATGGTTTCACTTCAATGAGTAGCCAAGAAATAAGCCGGACAACCGTCGCCCGCATGAGTAATCAAGATCGAAAAAACGTATTATCATCCAGCGCGCAGGGATTCACAATTATTTCGCCCCGACTAATGGTTACAATTTATGTGCTTGTTGATTTTGGCCCACCAGGTTTCATCAGACTATCCCCTTTTAGTGGCAGCCAACCGGGATGAGTTTCACGCCAGGCCTACCGCTGCATCCCATTTCTGGCCTGAATACCCGGAGCTGCTGGCTGGCAAGGACCTCCTGCAGGGAGGAACTTGGATGGGCATGACCCGCAGTGGGCGCTTTGCAGCAGTGACTAACTACCGCGACCCGTCACACACACCTGAGGCTCCCCGCTCCCGTGGAGAACTCCCGCTGCAGTACCTAACGGGCTCGCAGACCCCCGAGGACTTCCTTAGCGACATTGCAGCACAGGCGCAGGACTATGCGGGCTTTAATCTTCTGGTGGGCGGTCACGACAGCCTGTGGCATTACACCAACAGCGATACCCAGGGTCCGCAGAACCTGCCCCCTGGCATCTATGGGCTCAGCAACGCCACGCTCGACACACCTTGGCCCAAGGTCGTGCTTGGCAAAGCCAAACTGCTGGCGCTGCTAGAGACCGGCCCGATGTCCCACCGCGCACTGGCCGACGTCGTTTCCAGCCAGCAACTGGCGGACCAAAACAGCCTCATTGCGCAAGGCCTCGACAGCACCATGGAGTCCACATTATCACCTCAGTTTATTGTGACGGACACCTACGGCACGCGCTCCAGCACCACTTTGTGGTTCGATACCCAGGCCCAGGCCAGCTGGCTGGAACAGAGTTTCAATGCACAGGGGGTATTGCAAGAAGTGCAACACAAAGAAATGCGTTTGAGCGACAGGTGAAACAGTGCCTGCGGTAAAGGCGGGCAAGAACATTAGCAATGCCGCGCTACTCTACCGGGCTGTGAATGAACCTTTCCATTCCGTGCTCGGCGAGAAAGCGCTCCAGGCGACGGCTTATCTCATCGGCATAATCCATTGCCATCACTTCTTCCAGCAATTCGCGCGCCTCACTGCCTCGAATATGCCGTAGTGCATTCTTGACTTTAGGAAGACTTGTCGCGTTCATCGACAAGACGTCGTATCCCATTGCCAGCAAGAGCACAGCCGCGCCCGGGTCCCCGGCCAACTCCCCGCAGATTCCAACAGGAACGTTCTCCGTCACACCGGCCACCGCAACTTCTTGAAGCGCCATTAGTACGGCCGGGTGCAAAGATTGATAAAGGCGCGCCACCCGCGCATTATTGCGATCCACTGCCAACAGATACTGCGTCAGATCGTTACTGCCGACCGACAAGAAATCGACGCGTTTGGCCATCGCCCGCGCCTGGTAAACCGCCGACGGCACCTCAACCATGACGCCAATGGGCGGCAGCTTTCCTGCTAAACCGCCTCGGCTGAGCTCACGGTGACAGCGCTTGATCAGATCGAGCGCCTCATCCAGCTCCGGAATATTGCAGACCATGGGCAACATAATACGCAGATTGCCTAGGCCCTCATTGGCCTTGAGCATAGCGCGAACCTGAGCCAGGAATATCTCCGGGTGATCCAGTGTCACGCGAATGCCGCGCCAACCCAGAAAAGGGTTATCTTCTTCGATAGGAAAATACGACAGCGCTTTGTCGCCGCCGATATCCAGCGTGCGCATGGTCACAGGTTTGGGCGCAAAGGCCTCTAATTGCTGGCGATAGATTTGTCGCTGCTCCTCCTCACTGGGAAAACGATCCCTGAGTAGAAACGGCACCTCAGTGCGGTAAAGGCCGACACCCTCAGCACCTTGTTCTAGCGAGCGGGTGACATCCGCCATCAAACCGGTATTCACCCACAGCGGCATGCGATGGCCGTCGAGCGTCACACAGGGCTCGTCTCGCAGCGATTCGAGATCCCGCGAGAGTGCACTGTCTTCGTCAACGATTTGCTGGAAGCGCTGCTTGATCTCGGGCAGGGGGTTGATATGCACGGTGCCGTTATACCCATCGATAATCAACTCGCGGTCTTGCAGCCTGGCATAGGGCAAATCGATCGCACCCATCACCGTAGGCACCCCCATCGCTCGAGCGAGAATGGCAACATGTGAATTGCCCGAGCCACGCACGGATATCAGGCCCACGAGCTTCTCGCGAGGAATCTCTCCGAGGGAGGTCGCCGTCAGCTCCTCACCCACAAGAATCGTCTGGCTCGGGTAGGTCTTCACTTCGTGACTGGCCGCCTGCAGGTAAGCGAGCACTCGCGTACCCAAATCCTTAACATCCACCGCACGTTCTTTCAGGTAACTGTGTTCCATACGCTCAAAATGACGGATGTGCTCTATCATCACTTGGCTCAACGCGCCCTGCGCCCATTGTCCGGCTTTGATCAGACCAACCACTTCCGCGCCAATGGTAGAGTCGTCCAGAATGCTGAGATAGACATCAAACAGCGCATGGTCCTCAGGGCTGAGCTCTGAACCCAGATTGTCAGCAACTCGCTGAATATCTTCCTGCACGCTTTGCAGAGCCTCACGGAAAGCACGAACTTCCGCGCGCCTATTTTTCGCTTGACGCGCTGGAACGGCATAAAGGTCTGCGCCCGGCGACACCACTACAGCAGTGCCAATTGCGATCCCCGCAGCACCGGGCACACCCACAATTTTGGCAGGGGCCGCTCCGTCTAATGCCTGCGACTCGACAACACCGGTAGCCTGCGCATGCGCAATAACACCTGCCAGCTGTGCCGACAGCGTGACCAGAAAAGCTTCTTCACTCTCATCAAAACGACGGCGCTCAGCCTGCTGCACCACCAATACACCCAGCAGACGCCGCTGGTGAATAATGGGCACACCCAAAAATGCGTGAAAGTGCTCCTCCCCAATACCGGGAAGGAATTGAAAGTTGGGGTGATTCTCGGCTTCTTCAAGGTTGACCGGCTCTCCTCGCTCTGCGACCAGACCGATCAGGCCCTCGCCCTCCGCAAGGCTGGCCATACCCACCAACTCTTGGTTTAGTCCTTGGGTCGCCTGAAACACATAGCGCCCGCCCGCCAAATCTCGCATGTACACACTGCACACCTGAGTATTCATAGCTTCACGAACACGGCGCACAGTAATCTGAAGAGCCTCATTCAGCCCACGGGCTGCATTGACCTCCTGAACAATGTGGCGCAGAGTTTCGAGCATAGTGGCTTACGCCCCCTCACGTTTGTCAGTGTAGCGTCCCAACGGCAGGGCCAATTCTTTCATTGCCCTGCGGTAAACCTCGCGCTTGAATGAAACCACCTGATTCAGCGGATACCAATAGCTGACCCATTGCCAATGATCAAACTCAGGCTTGTCATCAAGATCCAGCTGCACCGCCGCGTCATCCTTCAGCAGCCGCAGTAAAAACCATTTTTGTTTCTGCCCGATACACAAAGGCTTTTGGCCCTCACGAACGAATCGCCGCGGCAGCCGATAACGCAACCAGCCTTTGGTAATGCCTAAAACCTCCACCGCGTCCGGCGACAAACCCAACTCTTCATGCAATTCGCGATACAACGCCTGCTCTGGCGACTCTCCCTTGCTAATACCCCCCTGGGGGAACTGCCAGTTATTCTGGCCACCAACCCGCCGAGCCCACAACAACTGGGCCTGGTCGTTGACCAGCATTATTCCAACATTCGGCCGAAAACCGTCTGAATCAATCACTTAAAAAGTTCACCTATTAGTAGAGTAGGGTATTGTTCCACAATTTGCAGGCCCTGAGAAATTTACTATAGCTGACTCTAGGACTATGATATCAATCCTTTTTTCGAGACCCCCACTGTGACACTGGCTATTTTTGACCTCGACAATACCCTAATCGGCGGCGACAGCGACAATCTATGGGGACAATTCCTCTGCGAGCAGCACCTCGTAGAAACTACCGATTACGCCCAGCGCAATGATCAGTTCTATGCTGACTATCAGGCCGGCCAGCTCGATATAGACGCCTATCTTCGCTTCGCCCTCAGTGCATTGAAGGGGCACTCTCCGCGACAACTTAAGGATTGGCATCTAGCCTTCATGGCCAGCAAAATCACACCCATCATGCTACCTAAAGCTGCGGCCCTCATTGACGACCACCGGCAGCGCGGACACGAACTGCTGGTCATTACCGCGACCAATCGCTTCATCACTGAACCTATCGTCCAATCACTGGGCATTCAAAACCTGATTGCCAGCGAAGGAGAAATCATTGACGGCCGCTATACCGGAGAGCCAAGCGGTGTACCCTCCTACCACAGAGGCAAGGTCACCCGGCTCTATGAATGGCTGCATGAGCGCCAGGCCAGCCTCGATGGGGCATGGTTTTATAGCGATTCACGCAATGATCTGCCGCTGTTAGAGCTGATTGATCATCCGGTGGCCGTTGACCCCGATGATGTCTTACGGGCTAGAGCTATTGAGCTCGAGTGGCCAGTGATTTCACTGCGCTGACAGGTCTCGCCACGGCGTCGAGCTTTCGGTTCAGTATTGAGAGATCGCGGCGCAGTGCGTAAAAAAATTCTACACCTTACGCGCAAATACCGCCTTCAAATACTCTGTCTCAGGGATTGCCGGATGAATCGGATGATCTGGCCCCTGAGCGCCCTGCTCAACCACGCGTATACCACAATCAGCCCGCACCGCCGCCTGTTGCATTGCTGTCATCAAATCTGCGCGAGACAGATGCATAGAGCATGATGCGGAAACCAACAGGCCGCCGGGTTGTAATAGCTGCAAGCCCAGGTCATTGATGCGGCGATAGGCCGCTATGCCTTTTTTGAGGTCTTTTTTACGCTGAATAAAGGCGGGCGGATCGAGAATAACCACCTCAAACCGACTGCCCTGCGCAACCATCGCAGCCATCGTCTCGGGCGCAGAACCACGGCGAGTGACGACGCGGGACTCCACTTGATTCAGGCGGGCGTTGGCATCAACACCTTCCAGCGCCTGAGCGGAGCTATCCAGACAACATACCTGGGTTGCACCAAAAGCGGCAGCCTGAACACCCCATCCGCCAATATAGCTGTAGACATCCAGTACGCTTTTATCTTTGACCCAGTTCGCTAGGCGCGCCCTAGACATGCGGTGGTCGTAAAACCAACCGGTCTTCTGGCCATCAAAGACCGGCGCTAGAAATTGCACACCATTCTCTTCTAGGGCAACGTGCTGAGGCACTTCGCCATAAACGACCGCACTGTCAGTGGAAAGCCCCTGCTCCCGACGACTGCGACTGTCGGCCCGCAACAAAATGCCTCGCGGTTGCAGCGTCGCAATCAGCGCCGCCAGTAATGGCTCGCAATAGCGCTCCAGGCCGCTATTGTTGAGCTGCATCACCAAGTAGTCACCGAAACGGTCTATGATCATTCCAGGCAGCGTATCGCTGTCGCCATAAACTAATCGGTAAAAGGATTTTTCAAAAGCCGCCTGCCGCATGGCCAGAGCCGCCTCCAATCTCGACGTAAAGAAGGGGGTATCCATGGCACGCTGCTCGCCGGGCGCGTACATCCTGGCGCAAATAAGTGCACTAGGCTCCATGTAGGCACTGCCGAGCAGCTTGCCATTGGCATTTCTGACCGCCACTAGATCGCCGGCAGAATAACCACTCAGGTGTGAGCGCTGGCTATCAACTTCATTGGAATAGACCCAAAGGTGACCGCCACGCAAACGGTGATCGGCGCCTTTGCGCAAGAAGAGATCAATCACGGGGTATTCCAATCGAGGCTTGAATGCCTATTCGTCTTCACATTGCTGCTGATAATCCTCAGCAGACAACAGTGCATCCAGATCACTGGTGTCAGCAGGCTGCAACTTATAAAACCACCCGTCATTATAGGGGTCGGAGTTGACGATCTCGGGCTCATCTTCAAGCATCGAGTTGATGGCGATCACCTCACCACCCATCGGCGCATAGACATCCGACGCCGCCTTAACCGACTCTACAACGCCAGCATCATCCGCCGCTGCAAAAACAGTTCCCACCTCGGGCAACTCCACAAACACGACATCACCCAACGCTTCCTGCGCATGGTCGGTGATGCCAACCGTCACCGTGCCATCCTCTTCGCGCCGGGCCCATTCGTGTGTAATAGCGTATCTGAGTTCACTTGGCGTCTGGCTCATAGTATTCCCTCTGAAAATATATATCCGGACTCAGCGCTAGGCGCGACGATGAGCGATGCCATTATGGCGCTGTTAAGTGACTCAGTTTAACGGCCCAGTGATGAAAAACAATATCCCTGAGTAACGAAAGAATTACTCCAGTCCCATGGCATGGCGCAGCAGCTGTTGCTTAAGTGGCTGTATCTGGCCCACGACCCGCATACCGGCATTGCGCAACCAGCGCAACGGCAATGACTGCTGTTCAAACAACCGCTTAAAACTGTCCATAGCGGTCATCATCAGTAGGTTGTCACCCTTACGACGGCGCTGATAGCGACGCAGCAACTCCAGCTGCCCTGGACTGACGCCGCGGGTATGGCCGGCCAAAATCTCCTCGGCCAAAACAGCAATATCCTGCAGCCCGAGGTTAATCCCCTGCCCGGCCAAGGGGTGAATCGTGTGCGCCGCGTCTGCCACCAGCGCGACCCCCGGTTGCACATAGTCAACCGCATGACGCTGGCGCAGTGGAAACGCCAAGCGCTTAGTGCTGCCTATCACTGTGCCAACCCGTCCTTCGATAGCACGCTCGAGCGCGGCGCAAAAAGACTGATCCTCCAGCGCCAGCAGGTCATCAACCAGATGTTCCTGCAATGACCACACGATCGAACAGTAGTGGCGTCCGTCCTCGCTGGGCAGCGGCAGCAATGCCAGCGGCCCGGTGGGCAGAAAGCGTTGCCACGCTGTGTTTTCATGCGAGCGGGCAACTTCTACTGTGGCGACAATCGCGTGATGGCCGTAATCCCACTCCCGACTTTCGAACGCCATCATCGTCCTCACCCGTGACAGCGCCCCGTCCGCTGCCACCAATAAATCGGCCTCAAGCGCGCCTCCATCTTCCAGCTCTAACAACATGCGCGAGGAGCTCAGCCGCGTGCAGGTGCTTAGCGCGACCGGATGTAATAGGCTGATGTCGGGAGCGGCCTCAACCCTGGCAAGTAACGCACGGGTGATCACGCGGTTTTCCACGATGTGTCCCAGCTCCGGCAGTTTAACCTCGGCACGGTCAAACTCAATTTCTCCGGTTCCCTGCGCATCCCATACGGTCATATGGTGATAAGCGCAGTAGCGGTAGTCGACGATCGACTGCCATGCCCCCAGCTGTTCCAACAATGCGCGCGATCGCGGCGTCAAGGCACTCACGCGCGGATCAAAATTTTGCAGGCTACAGTCGGTCGGAAATATAGCCGTATCGAGCGGTTGCGCCTCGATCAGTGCAATCGACAAGCCCTCACCGCTGAGTGCAACTGCCAGAGAGGCCCCGGCGATACCCGCGCCGACGATCGCAATATCAAATTGTCGGGTCTCAGCCACTCAATTAACTCCCATTACCCGCTACACCTGCTGCATAACGCACAAACTCTCGCTTGAGACTAGGCATGATGTCCAACCCTGCCAGCGCCAGATCTCGCCCCAGACCCAACACAGGGTCGCCATGCATGAACAGAGCAGGTATGCGATCACTGAATTGTATGGTTCTGTCCTGGTCAGTTTGTTGCCGCTGCTGATAGCGCTGTAGCATCTCCAGATCACCCGGCGCCAACCCGGCAGCAATGCCCTGGCTCAGCACGCGACCCAGTTCGGCCACATCCCGTAGCGCCAGATTGAAACCTTGCCCGGCCACAGGATGCAACGCATGCGCAGCATTACCCATGACGACTATACCTTGGCGTACCTGTTCACTGGACTGCACTAACGATAGGGGGTAAGCGTGACGCTCGCCCACTTTTACCAGACGACCCAGTCGGTAGCCAAAACGTTCCTGAAGAACCTGCAAAAACTCCGCTTCATCACAGTCGCGCAAATGTCGGGCTTGCTCAGCAGGCAAAGTCCACACAAGCGCACTCCGATTCTCTGTGCCGTCTGCCTTAAGCAAGGGTAACAACGCCAAGGGTCCGGTATCGGTAAAACGCTCATAGGCACAACCGCCATGTGGCTCCGCGGAGGCGATGTTCGCGACCAATGCATGTTGTCGATAGGGCTTCTCATTAACGGCCATGCCCAGCTGATCGCGCAGCCGCGAATTGGCACCATCTGCGACCAACAATAGGCCTGCACTAAGACGACTCTTCGATCCCTCGCCCTCCAGCTCAAGGGTGACACTCTTCCCCTCCGGTCTGACGCCAACCACCTTGGCCGGACAGCGCACCTCAACTCGACCTTGTCGATATAACTGTTGAATCAGCGCGTTGCCGAGCCAGGCATTTTCCACCACATAGCCCAGGGCAGGCCAACGGTAATCACTGGCCTGCAAAAGAGTGCTGCCAAATCGACCTCGACTAGAGACATGAATGCTTTCAATGGCGCACAGCCATCGGCGCAAACCTTCCCACACATTCATGTCGTCATAAATCTGGCGGGAGCTGTAGCTCAGTGCTGTAGAGCGCGCATCAAATGCCGGATGATAATCCGGCACGCCGCCCTCGACAGCCGCGGGAATTGGGACGCTCTCTACCAGCAGAATCGTCGTTTGTGCTGGCAACACTGCGCCCAACTGAAGTGCGAGGCTGATGCCTACCATGCCACCACCGGCAATAACAATGTCGAAATGATCAGACATACATCAAGCGGCCATCAGGGCCTCTATCTCCTCTATCGTTTTCGGTACGCCCGCCGTGATGACGTCGCAGCCCTCTTCCGTCACCACCACATCATCCTCTATTCGGATCCCTATACCGCGCCACTTCTTTGCCACGTTGGTGTTGCTCTCAGAGATATAGAGCCCTGGCTCAACGGTCATGACCATACCGGGCTCCAGCACGCGCCATTCCTCGCCGACCCGATAGTCACCGACATCATGCACATCCAGACCCAACCAGTGCCCCACACGGTGCATATAAAAGTCGCGGTAGGCGTTGCGCTTGATCAAGTTCGCGACACTGCCCTTGAGCAACCCCAGAGCAACCAGACCCTGAGTGAAAACCTTCACGCTGGCATCATGTGGCTGATTCCAGTGATTACCGGGCATTATTTCAGCGATAGCCGCCAACTGCGCGCGCAGTACCAGCTCGTAAAGTGCCCGCTGCTCGACACTGAAGCGACCATTGACAGGGAAAGTGCGGGTCACATCCGAGGCATAATATTCCAGCTCACAACCCGCGTCGATTAATACTAGGTCGCCATCACGCATCTTGTCGCTGTTTTCGATATAGTGAAGGACACACGCGTTGCGGCCACTGCCAACAATACTGGGATACGCAGGACATCGGGCACCAGACGTCGCGAACTCGTATTGTATCTCGGCCTCTAACTCATACTCGTACAGGCCACCTCGGCAGACATGCATGGCACGACGATGTGCGCGCGCAGTAATATCCGCAGCCTTGCGCATCAGGCGCAACTCAGCGGCGCTCTTGTATAAACGCAATTCATGCACCATATGATCCAGATCAGTAAATTCCCCAGGGGGAACTGCACCGGTAGATTCCTTGCTGCGAATACTGCTCACCCAACCCATGATTTGGCGATCGAATTCGGTGCTACGCCCCATAGAGTAATAAACGCGTTCTCGCCCTTCAACCAGACCGGGAAGAATCTCGTCGATGTCTCCGATGGGGAAGGCGTCATCTGCGCCGTATTTTTCACACACTCCCTCTGGCCCGGCACGATAGCCGTGCCACAGCTCCAAAGCGGGATCGCGCTCCCGGCAAAAGACCACAAACTGACCATGTCGGCGGCCAGGCAATAGCACCAATACCGCATCTGGCTCGACGAACCCTGACAGATAAAAGAAATCACTGTCCTGACGAAAAGGATACAGCGTGTCCCGACTGCGCACCTGCTCATCGGCGGAAGGTATGATGGCAATACTATTGGGGTCCATCAAAGCGATGAGATTTCTTCGTCGGCGCGCAAACTCAGTCTTACTAATGCTCATAATATCATTCGTCCGCACCCTTGCGGCCATTGAATAGTGATGAAGAGACTACCATAGCTAGTGGAGGAGCCGTTCTGTTTCGGGCGACACATCGCTGTCCTCGGTAGTCGCCAGACTGTCTAAAAATACATTGACCACTGCCGCCCGCAAATACTCCACCAGCTCTATGTAGCTGTCCTCTGCATCTTCCTCGCTCTCATCGTCAGCATGCGCCTGAGCCATGGCAGCAATATCTTTGAGCACCTCCCCGGTATCTTGAGAAAGCGCGGCTGCGGTTTCCTCATTCCCAGCGATCACATAGGCAAAGCCTGACATAAATCCATCGCACCAGCTCGCCAGGGCCGACGCTCTCAAACCGATTTCCTCGTCATCATCAGGCAGCAGGGGTAGGAACGTGAACTCCTCATCCTTCAACGCCACTTCGGTAACGGTGTACAGCTGCATGATGCGACTGGCGAGCTCTCCATGCATTACGATATCGAGGGCCTGAGACAGCGCATCAAGGCCATACTCCGCCTCCGTCGGCGCACCTGTACACAGTATCCCGCAAAGGCAGCCGTGCAACTGGGAGGGCGACACCAACATCCCCTGATCCACCAGGTGATCGGCAAACTCATCGAAGTCAAAAACGCCGACTTCCTCAGCTAGGTCTTCATGCATAGGGTATTCTCCGTGGGAGGTCGCACCCGGCTCGGTGCAGAGGCGCCTCCACTGTTAACTGTAAAAGAGTTGGCAGGCTATTGATATATAAAGATTTTGTGTCGTTGACCTCGATGCCATGCACCACTATAGTAGAACTCCAATAATACTCGTACCAGTATACCCGCATGCCTGTAAATCAACTCAAAGACCTTGAAAATAAAATCGACGAACTTATCGCCTTGTGTGAGGCGTTAAATCGCGAAAATAGTGCGCTCAAGTCAGATGTTGCTGGCTGGGATGATGAGCGAAAGGATCTTATCAACAAGAACGAACTGGCCCGCTCCAAAGTAGAGACCATGATAGATCGCCTGCGCGCAATGGAGTCACAAGTGTGAGCACACCCAACACCACGACCGTCAAGATTCTCGACAAAGACTATCAGGTGACATGCCCCGAAGAGAAGGAAGCAGAACTATTGGTTTCTGCAAAATATCTGGACAAGCAGATGCGCGGGATTCGTGACACGGGTAAGGTTATCGGGCTGGAGCGGATCGCAGTCATGGCGGCGCTCAACATTAGTCACGAACTGCTCCAACCCAATAGTGAGCCGGATGCAAGCAACACTGCGGATGATTCTGTCAAACGCCTTAGCAGCAAGCTGAACAGCGCTCTGCAAGAACTGCGGCAACTCAAAATCAGCTAACGTGCAAAAATTTATTCCTTTATTTGTGGATTATGTGCGGTGCATTAACCGTATCTGAGCTATACTAAGAGTGGGACCCTAGCTTACTCGCCAGACTTTCAGTCCTCGAGCCGATATAGTGTAACCGGGGATTTCTCGTTGCTGTTGGTGTGCATGTCCGGTTTCGGCCGGAAAGCCTTTTTCAGTGCAGGAATCACCACCTTGAACCATCGGGTTCAAGGGCAGTTCTGTCAGCGGTAAGCCGGGAATCCTTTTTTACTATGGCAGATATTCAACGTAGAAAAATTCGACTTCGTAGCGATTTGCGACAGCGCCGAAACACCCTAAATTCTGCCCAACAAGACACCGCAGCCCAAGCTTTAATTCACTCAGTTGTGACGCTTCCGAACTGGGCAAGCGCCCAACGCATTGCCCTGTACTTGGCGACGGATGGAGAAATCGATACCCGTGCCCTGGAAAACGCAGCGCGAGGCCTAGCCAAAGAAATTTTTTTACCCCTTATCACTAACAGCCGTCTCTGCTTTGCGCAGTGGCATGAAGAGGTACTCCTTTCATCCAACCAATATAACATTGCGGAACCGCCAGCAGACGCAGTTCGCTGCCCGGCATCAGATCTGGATATTATTTTTCTCCCCACTGTGGGATGGGACGGGCACGGCGGCCGCCTAGGAATGGGGGGCGGTTTCTATGATCGAACGCTATCTGGAATTTCCGGTCCGTTACTGGTTGGGCTCGCTCATGAAAACCAGCAGGTAGACGAAATTCCTTTAGAAAACTGGGATATCGCACTGGATTATGTGGCCACCGATGTTAGCCTGTATGCTTGCCAACAAAAGGAGCGGTGTCAGTAACGCATCCAGAGTAAAAGGGGACCCCAGCGCACCTTATGAGCCTACGTTTTAGTCTTGACCACTGCCGAGATAGAGCTGATATGCCCGATTATGTGTTTCCTCTGAATACTTGAAATTGATCCGATCCAATACCTGCTCAAATTGTTTCCGCTCAGATTTTCGCACCTGAACCCCAACAAAAATTCGGCCATAGGCGGCGCCATGATTGCGATAATGAAACATAGAAATATTCCAGCTCGATCCCAACCCCGATAGAAACTTGAGCAGAGCACCGGGACGCTCTGGAAATTCGACACGATAAACCCGCTCATCCTGCAATTGGGCCGAGGCATGCCCTCCCACCATATGACGGACATGCAACTTGGCCACCTCGTTATCGGTCATATCCTCAGCGGTGTAACCGCGCTCCCGCAGATCGACTAGCAGTGTCGCCAAATCGTCTCCCCCTGGCGCAATTGAAAGCCCCACAAAAACCTGGGCGGCGTTCGCATCTGCGTAGCGATAATTGAACTCAGTAATACTTCGGCGCCCCAATGCGCTGCAAAACTTTTTAAAACTGCCCGGCCGTTCGGGTACAGTGACACTGATGATAGCCTCCCTTTGCTCGCCAATTTCCGTGCGCTCTGAGATGTATCGCAGACGATCGAAGTTGGTATTGGCGCCGCTGACAATGGCCAATAAATCCTGCCCCTGCACGCCCGTTCGATGTACATACTTTTTTAAACCGGCCAGGGCTAACGCTCCAGCGGGCTCTGCAATACTGCGGGTATCTTCAAAAATGTCCTTGATCGCTGCACACATTTCATCCGTAGATACCGTGATGACTTCCTCTACCGTTTTCCGGATGATGCGAAAAGGCTCCTTACCAATCTGCGCCACAGCGCAGCCGTCGGCGAACAAACCCACCTCAGCAAGGGTATCTCTGCGCCCACGCGATAAAGCCAGCTGCAAACAGGCGGCATCCTCTGGCTCGACACCAATCATCCGCGTCTGTGGCCATGCGGACTTCACGTAAGCAGAAACACCTGCCAATAGGCCTCCTCCACCAACTGGCACGAACAGAGCCTCCAGCGGATTTTGGTGTTGGCGCACGATCTCCATGCCCACAGTGCCCTGCCCTGCGATCACATCCGGATCATCAAACGGGTGCACATACGTCATACCCTTGGCTTGCATAAGCTCCCGGGCCTGCAATGCTGCTTCGTCATAGGAATCACCATGCAGCAGGACCCGCGCGCCAAGGCGACGCACGGCATCTATTTTAATCTGTGGCGTCGTGCGCGGCATGACGATAATAGCCTTCACGCGCAGTTTTTTCGCCGCCATGGCAACCCCTTGTGCATGGTTTCCTGCCGAAGCGGCGATGACTCCACGGCTGCGTTGCTCTGGGGTTAGACGGCTCATCTTGCAGTATGCGCCACGCAATTTGAACGAAAAAATTGGCTGTAAATCTTCACGCTTAAGCAACACTCGATTCCCCAGCCGGCGTGACATCAAGTCCGCTTCATGAATCGGTGTTTCCCGGGCAACATCATAAACCTGCGCGTCGAGAATACGTTTGACGTAGGACTGTGGCATGAGGCATTAACTTCCAGTAGCAGCAGATAGATTAATCATCTTAATAGACCCTGCCCGGCATTTCAGCCGAAACCTCTGTAACGATTGCTGACTCTTTTCGTGATCACAGCAGTGGGGTACTCTATAATGAAACACGCTATACACTATTATGTCCAAGGACAAAACATGACTCAGGATGAATTGAAGCAAGCGGTGGCAGACGCCGCACTTGCCTATATCCAACCCAGACTCGAAAGCGAAACGATCTTGGGTATCGGTACGGGCTCAACCGCTAACCTCTTTATCGACGCGCTCGCCAGGATTAAGGGTCAGATCAATGGCACCGTCGCCAGCTCAGAGGACTCGGCACAGCGACTAAAAAGCCACGGTATTCCAGTATATGAGCTCAATACCGTGGACCAAGTAGACTTTTACGTGGACGGGGCCGATGAAAGCAACCGTGCACTGCAACTGATCAAGGGTGGCGGGGCCGCACTGACCCGTGAAAAAATCGTGTCGGCAGTCGCGCACGAGTTCATCTGTATTGCCGACGAAAGCAAACTGGTACACACCCTCGGAGAGTTTCCACTCCCGGTGGAAGTCATCCCCATGGCCCGTAGTCACGTGGCGCGGGAACTGGTCAAGCTCGGCGGCGACCCGATCTACCGCGAAGGCGTAGTGACTGATAACGGTAATGTGATTCTTGATGTGTACAATTTTTCTATTGCACAACCGTTGTCAATAGAAGGCAAAATCAACAACATCACCGGCGTAGTGACTAATGGATTGTTTGCGCTAAGGCCTGCGGATGTACTCTTTCTTGGAACAAACGAAGGTGTAAAGGCGCTGTATGCTCAGTAAAGTTGAAACCATGTCATGTCACTAAGACAAATCACGTGACATGGTTAAATATCAAAAATCTTTCCGGGATTCATAATACCGTGCGGATCAAACACCTTCTTGATCTGACGCATAATCGACACTTCGAGCTCTGAACGACTATAGTGTAAATAGTCTTTTTTCAGCAGTCCAACGCCATGCTCAGCAGAAATACTGCCACCATAATGCTGCACGATATCGAATACCCACTTGCTCACCTCTGTGCAATGCTGCTGAAAATCTTTCATGGATAGATCATCAGGCTTGAGCACATTCAGGTGTACATTGCCGTCGCCAATATGGCCAAACCAAATGATCTCGAACTGCGGATAATTTTCGCTAACCACAGCTTCCACCGCAGCAAGGAATTCTGGGACGCGGGAAATCACTGTGGATATATCATTTTTATAAGGCGTCCAGCGCGAAATGGTTTCCGAAATATCCTCCCGCAGACGCCACAGAGACTCTGCCTGAGCAAGGCTTTGACTCACCACGCCATCGAGAACCCAACCCTGCTCCGCGCAATATTCGAACAGGCTCATTGCCTGCTCCATGACCTTTTCGTCCCGCTGTTCAAACTCCAGCAGCGCGTAAAACTCTGTCGCTGTTTCGAAAGGACGCTGTAAGCCCTGATGCTCGACGACTTTCTGCAGCGCTAGTTCAGAAAAAAACTCGAACGCACTGAGCTCAATGCTGTCCTGATATGTGCGCAGTACATGCATAATAGATGTCATGTCGGGCGCACCCAATACCAATACGGCCGACTCCTGTGGTGGCGTTGTGAGGCGCATGGTTGCCTCCACCACCACCCCCAGCGTACCCTCGGCCCCGATCACCAGTTGCCGCAGGTCATACCCAGCATTGTTTTTGATCAGGCCTCGATTAAGATCGAGCAGCTCGCCGGTACCGTTAACGACCTTCAAGCCTGCCACCCAATCACGGGTCATGCCGTGACGAATAACCTTGATGCCGCCGGCATTGGTAGAAACGTTGCCGCCGATCTGGCTCGAGCCACTGGATGCGAAATCAACGGGATAGAACAGCCCGCGCTCCATAGCATACTGCTGCAACTGCTCGGTCACTGCGCCAGCACCACAGCGCACTGTGCGGTCGATTGAACTAAAATCTTCTACATAATTGAGCCGATCCAAAGCCAGCACCAATTCCCCATTGGAGGCAACTGCACCACCACTGAGGCCTGTGCGCCCACCAGAAGGCACAATGGCCAGGCCCTCGCGAGCTGCAAGGCGCACAATTTCTTGGACCTGTTCAATACTATCGGGCAGCACCACCGCTGCCGGATTAGGTGTATACACCCGAGTCCAGTCGCAACCATAACGCTGTAAATCTTCGGTGCCGGTCAGCACCCTGTCTGGACCAACTATATTCTCTAAAGCAGTCAGGACAATGTTGTCAATTGCGGCCAAGGTTATTGCCTCCGGTATTTTTCACAGGTCGCTGGTTCAGGCGGCACGTATGATACCATACGCGCGGTTTTTTGCCGCACCGGCAAGCTCACCGGACCGCTCGGCCAACAACCTTTAAAGGAACCGAAAATCATGGCGCTGCAATCCCTAGAAAAAAGTAAAATAAAGTTTCTGCTACTTGAGGGCGTGCACCCTTCCGCACGTGCAACATTGCAGCAATCTGGGTACAGCAACATCGAAGAGCACAAGAAGGCACTGCCCTTGGAAGAGCTCAAGGTCGCTATCGCCAATACTCACTTCGTGGGGATTCGGTCTCGCACACAGCTCACCCAAGAGGTGTTCGACGCTGCCAAAAAACTCGTGGCCGTAGGCTGCTTTTGCATAGGCTCCAACCAGGTTGAACTTGACGCCGCTACCCGCCGCGGCATTACCGTGTTCAATGCGCCCTTTTCCAACACACGCAGCGTGGCCGAGTTGGTGCTCGCCGAGGCGATCCTTCTGCTGCGTGGTGTACCCAGCAAGAATGCAGCGGCCCACCGCGGAGAGTGGCAGAAAACAGCCGCCAACGCCTTTGAAATCCGAGGAAAAAAGCTGGGCATCATTGGCTACGGCAATATCGGTATGCAGCTTGGCGTGATCGCCGAGGGACTGGGCATGCAAGTGCAGTTTTATGACACCAGCAATAAACTACCCTTGGGTAATGCTCGGCAGGTACCGAGTCTCAATCAGCTGCTGGCCGGCTCCGATGTGGTGAGCCTGCATGTGCCTGAAAGTCCTGCCACACAAAACCTGATCGGAGCGGCGCAACTGGCACAAATGCCTGCTGGCAGCATTTTGATCAATGCCTCGCGCGGCACTGTGGTCGACATCGACGCGCTGGCTGATGCGCTGCAAAGCGGTGCTTTGGGTGGTGCCGGCATTGACGTATTCCCCGTGGAGCCGCGCTCCAACGATGATGAGTTCATGTCCCCACTACGCCGCTTCGACAACACTTTTCTCACCCCACATATTGGCGGCAGCACTATTGAGGCCCAAGAAAATATCGGCATGGAGGTGGCGGAAAAGCTGGCGCGTTACAGCGATACTGGGACTACAACGTCTTCTCTCAATTTTCCGGAAGTTGCTCTGCCGGAACATGCAGGATCCCACCGCCTATTACACATACACCGCAATGTGCCGGGCGTTCTAAGCGCTATTAATAGCGTGTTCTCAGAAAACCGGATTAATGTATCGGCCCAGTTCCTGCAAACTAACGATCAGGTCGGCTACGTCGTGATCGACATCGATGCCGAGTACAGTGATATGGCTCTTAAAAAGTTGGCCACCATCGACGGCACGATCCGCAGTCGCGTCCTATTCTAAACTGCGGCTGCGCCTTGCCCGACCGCTAAAAACCCTTCATTCACCCTAGCAATTTTTGTTAAACGGTATTTTTTCGCTCTATCGATTGTTGCCGTTCATATCCTCACGGGGATACAGTTCTTAAGGCTTGTGCTGCCATTTTCCTTAGCCCATCAAGGGCTCATTAATCATAGCTACATACACGGATGTGTCTCATTGCCCGGGAACATCGACTGAACGCTCATACTCAAAATTAATCGAGGTGAACATGCACAAAAAAGATAGATTCCAGCTTAGTGTATTGTCAGCGGCAATTGCCTCAACGCTCATTTCGGGCTATGCAACGGCGCAAGATTCGATTCTGGAAGAAGTCATCGTAACCGCCACCCGCCGTTCGGCGTCGCTGCAAGACATCCCAATCAATATCACTTCCCTGAGCGGCAAAATCATCGAGCGTGACCGCCTTACTGATTTGGTTGATATCGCCCGCATGGTGCCCGGCATGACAGTAGTGGACCAGGGGCCACGCGACAGCAACACGCTCACAGTACGTGGTTTGAACGTAAGTTCGATCTCGGCTAACGATGGCTCCAACAATGGTGGAAATACCGTCGGCACCTATATCGGAGAAATTCCGTTATATATTGATTTCAAGCTCAATGACATGGACCGAGTGGAGGTCCTAATGGGGCCGCAAGGCACGCTCTATGGTGCCGGCACCATGGGCGGCGCTGTACTGTATATGCCTAATCGACCACAAGCCGATCAGCTTACTTACCAAGTGCGTGGCGACGTCTACGACCTCAGCGAGTCCAGCGATGTGGGCTACGAGGGCGGAGGCACCATCAATGTGCCCATTATTAAAGACACGTTGGCTTTCCGGGCCTCTGTGGACTATCTCAATGACCCAGGCTTTATTGATTACAACTACCTAGTGCGTGAAGCCGGTGTTTCCAATCCTCAGCCGAATTTCAGTGATCCGGCCGACGTGAGTGCCAATCTGACACAGGAAAAAGATGCTAATACCGAGGAAACCTGGTCCGGGCGCGCTGCCTTGCGTTACACCGATGACCAATTGGATGGCACGCTCTCCTACTACTATCAGGATCAGGATATCGGTGCGCGCCAGGTCAACCACCAAGCAGCCTTTGGCACTGGCGAATATGAGTCCGCACATCGCTTTCTGGAACCCAACAGTCGTAAGAACGAATTATTCGCACTAGAAGTGGTTATGGATCTCGGGTTTGCCGCGCTGACCTCGGCCACTGGCTACTCAGAATACACCGAAAAGGGTCAGCGGGATCAAACCGACCTGTTGCTCACCTTTGAATATGGATATGAGTTGTTTCCCAGCTTCTCCGCCTATACTCGCGAAGATGCTGATGAAGACACCTTTACTCAGGAGCTAAGACTGGTATCGGCTAGCGACGGCCCCTTCAACTGGATTATCGGTGGCTTCTACTATGACTATGAGTCAAATTCGCTGAGCCAGGAATTCACCCCCGGGTTCGATCAGTTTGCAATAGATGAGCTGGGTGGGGTGCAGTTACGCCCCGACTCCCTGGAGTACTACGAAGAGCTCCATGGCAACCAAAAGGAAACTGCAGCCTTTGGTGAGCTTGGTTACGACATTACAGACGCTTGGCAGGTGACGGTTGGCGCTCGTTGGTTCAAATATGAGAGTAAGGTCACCACCGGCTTTGCGCTGCCGTTATTGGACACCGTTTTTGATGGCGCCCCGCAAGACTCAATCGATGTCAACTCAGAATCCAGCGATGTGGATGACGATGATGTCATTTACAAGTTCAATACGTCCTATAGCTTCAGCGATGACGTTATGGCCTACCTGACTGTCAGTGAAGGTTACAGACTGGGCGGTTTAAACTCGGTGCCGCCGTGCCTACAACCGTTGGAGCCGGGGCAAAATGTGTGTGCCCTGCCAGATGAGACCACCTACGAGCCCGATAAAACCACAAACTATGAGCTTGGAGTACACTCGCAGTTTGGCGACTCCTTACGCCTCAATGGCTCGGTCTACTACATCGAGTGGGATGATGTGCAGCTGGACTCGATAACCCAAAATGGGGACATCCCCATTCTGTCTAATGGCGGCGCTGCAAAAAGCACCGGCATTGAACTATCGACCCAGTACTACGTCATGACCAACTTTTCGCTCAGTGGCGCGTTTGCCTGGACAGACGCCGAGCTGACTCAGGATGTAGACAACCTGTTTGCTCCGGGTGTCGGCGCTTTTGATGGTGATCGACTACCGGGCACCCCGGAATACCAGGCTTACGTCGCCGCGCACTATGAAATACCGCTCAGCGATGGTTCAGATTTGGCTTTCGACTGGTCGATGTCCTACCAGAGCGACGTGCTTACCAAAGTTGGCGAACGAGACTTCGGACAGAGCCTGTCCAACTTTTACCTGAACAATGTTTCCGCCACCTGGCTGAACGATGCCTGGAGAGTATCTCTTTATGCTGACAACGTATTTGATGAGTTCGCGCAGACCGGTGTTCGTGCGGATACCAGCTTCATCGGTGACTCAGGTCTCTTCACAATGCGGCGCTACTACGAGAACATGGTGCGCCCGCGACAGGTTGGCCTCAAGTTCATCTATAACTTTGAAGGCTGAAGGTAAAGCAGCCAAAATACAGGGCGCTGCGGCGCCCTTTTTTTCACGCCATGACAACTGACGAAGAAGCGATCGCCAAGGGACACGCTGCTGCACAAGAAGCAATGCGGGGCGGCCAGCTGCGAGAGGCTCATAAGCACTGCTTGGGCATACTCAAAAGGGACCAGACCTTCGCCGACGCATGGTTCCTCTGCGGCGTTATCGCGTCGCACAATGGGCAGCACGCCAAAGCCATCGAAATTATTGAGAACGCAGTCAAGCTTGCTCCGGACAATGCAGAATACCGCACCGAGCTAGGCAAAAACCTCATAGCATCCAATCAAACTGAATGGGCTTTGCGCGAAGCACAAACAGCGCTATCGCTAGATCCTTTACAGCCAGCCGTCCTTAACACGTTAGGAACAGTGTTCAGTCATGCCGGCGAACACAAGAGTGCTTTACTGTGCTTTACTCGCGCGGCCCAGTTATTAGAAGAGCGCGCTGGCGGAACAAAAGAGCTGTCTATACAGTGGCAAGCTGATTTTTATTTCAATTCAGCAGCGTCAATGCAATTCGCTGGGCACTTTGCAGAAGCAGAGCAGGCCTACGAGAGGGCAATCACACTGCAGCCACTAATGTTCAAGGCCCATTCCGCACTTTCAACACTGCGACGACAAACATCGACAGACAATCACCTCAAGCGACTGCATGAACTTCGCAATAAGGTATCAGGCCCCAGAGATCAATTGCACCTTGGCCACGCCATCGCTAAAGAGCAGGAAGATCTGGGTCACTACGAGGATGCTTTCAAACATCTGACCTGGGCCAAGCAAGCACAGTCAGCCGCAGGCTCTTATAGCGCACAGTCTGATAAAGAGTTA
Source organism: Halioglobus sp. Uisw_031 (assembly GCF_047729875.1). Lineage (NCBI taxonomy): Bacteria > Pseudomonadati > Pseudomonadota > Gammaproteobacteria > Cellvibrionales > Halieaceae > Halioglobus > Halioglobus sp. Uisw_031. Next base: position 3,601,309 of record NZ_CP159826.1, read on the forward strand.
TTTGCCGGCGTGCGGCAACTTTTTAGCCAAGAAGTCTTTGACGCCCTGCGCGCCGGCTGCGACAACCCCGAGCCGATTTTTATTGTCGGCATGCCGCGCACCGGCACCACGCTGGTGGAACAAATTCTGTCCAGCCATTCACAGGTTTACGCGGCAGGCGAGCTGCAGAACTTTCCGCTGCAAGTGAACCGATTGACTGGCTCATCCACGGATAATGCGTTCAACATTGAAACGCTTGAGAAATCACTGCAGCTTGAGTCTTCTGTACTCGGATCAGCCTATATCGACAGTACCCGCTCAAGAACCGGGCACTCACAGCATTTTATTGACAAGCTACCACTGAACTTCGTTTTTTTAGGCCTGATCAAACTCGCGCTGCCTAATGCAAAACTGGTCTGCCTGCGCCGGGATCCGATGGACACTTGCTTGAGCAATTACCGCCAGCTGTTCGCAGTGAATTTTAAGCACTATAAGTACAACCTCGATCTCCTCGACTGCGGTCGCTACTACATTCAATTTGATCAGCTGATGCAGCACTGGCGAAAAGTGATGCCTGGCGCAGTGCATGAAGTGGAGTATGAGGCCCTGGTGGGTGACCCCGAGCAGGTGTCAAGAGACTTGCTGGCATACTGCAATTTACCTTGGGAGGAAGGCTGCCTGTCTTTTCACCAACGCAAGACCAGTGTGGCAACCCCCAGCGCCGTGCAAGTTAGACAGGGCATTTACACCAGCTCTGTCAACCGATGGCAGTCTTACGGTGACGCTATGCAACCCCTGTATGAACTACTGAAATCAGCCGGGCTCTACGTTTGAACAACCCGCTATTTTTGCAGAATTATCCTGGCCGATACCGGATTCAGTGAGCCAAGTCTCCACAAGGCGCAAATAATCACTGCGGATTGTATCCGATTCATTTGCCAGCTGATGTCCTGCTCCGGACAGGTATTCCACATGACTCGCGGGAAACAGCTGTCGAATCACGCCAATATTATAGCGCCAGTCCACAGTTGCATCGGCATCGCCCTGAATAATCAGCGCCGGACCCACACCCAGATCATTGTGCCGCAATGCAGTTAGCCAGCGCTGCAGAGCACTCACCCAGCGCAGTGAGATACGCTGGCTTTGGAGGGGGTCATGTATTAAAAAATGCTGGAACGTGTGATCCGACGAGTTCGGCGAAAACTTGCGTGGCAGACTGTCAGCAATATTAGTTAACAGGAAACGAATCGCTCTGACACTCTTCCATCGCACGGGACGTATCAATGGCGCCAGCAACACGGTCGCGGCAAAGGGCCAGGCATATTTACTCGCGTAATCAACTAGGGCCGCGCAGCCGGTACTCTGAGCCATCACCCACAGTGGTAATGGCGGCATGGTGACGGCGCGCAGCACGTCTGCAATGGCGCAGCTATAGTCACTAAAATCATCGATCACTGCGGGCTCGCCGGTGGACAAACCATGTCCAGGCAGGTCAAAGATGAGGACATTGCAGTTGTGCAACAAGCCCCATTCGATCAGCTTGCTGAATACGCCTGTGTGGTCGAAATAGCCATGCAGCAACAACAGGTTTGCAGTCGCATCGGGCTGGCGCCAGTGGTGAACAGCTAGCGTGTATTTGCCCGATTGGACACGACCTGCTACATGCTCGACGTGCGGTAGTTTCGCCGCAAATTCAAGTCCATAAAAGTGGCAAAACGATTGTAACTCCGGAGATGATTGCACGCCGCCATTAAAGGGACGGAGCTGTTGGCGCAGCTTCTGCAGTAGTTCTGGTGTCAACACGGACATGTCATTCAGTGTACGACGGGGGTAAGCGCTCCAGATTCATAATCCGCCTGCATACTGTCTAGCGAGCGAACCTTAATCTTGCCTGCATTGCCGGCTGTGCCAAAGGCTTCATAGCGTGCGATACAAATATCCTTCATCGCGGTGATGGTATGGGCCAAATACTTACGCGGATCAAACTCCGCGGGGTTCTGCGCCATGAAGCGGCGAATCGCACCGGTGGATGCCAGTCGCAGATCCGTATCAATATTGACCTTACGCACCCCGTGGCGAATACCCTCCTGAACCTGCTCGACGGGTACGCCGTAGGTTTCTGAGATCTCACCGCCGAACTCATTAATAATAGCCAGCCACTCCTGGGGGACAGCGGATGAACCGTGCATCACTAAATGTGTGTGGGGAATACGGGCATGGATTTCCTTGATGCGATCAATAGCAAGAATATCGCCGGTGGGAGGACGAGTGAATTTGTAAGCGCCGTGGCTAGTGCCACACGCTATAGCCAAAGCATCCACGTTAGTGGCCTTAACGAACTGGGCCGCTTCCTCTGGATCGGTAAGCATTTGCTCTAAGGTCAATATGCCTTCTGCGCCGCTGCCGTCCTCTTCTCCTGCCTCGCCGGTTTCCAGCGAGCCCAGACAACCCAGCTCACCCTCAACCGAAACGCCGCAGGCGTGCGCCATTTCCACTGCACGACGAGTCACTGCCGCGTTGTAATCATAATCCATCGGCGTTTTACCATCTTCTCCCAGCGAGCCGTCCATCATCACTGAACTAAAGCCTAACTGAATTGAACGCTGGCATACGCCTACCGATACACCATGATCCTGATGCACTACCACAGGGATGTGCGGAAATTCGTTCATTGCGGCTTCCATCATAGCCCGCAGAAAGGGTGCGCCGGCGTATTTACGAGCACCGGCACTGGCCTGCATGATGACGGGCGAATTGGTTGCATCAGCTGCCTCCATAATAGCGCGGGTCTGCTCTAGGTTATTGACATTAAATGCCGGCACACCGTAGTCGTGTTCGGCAGCATGATCCAACAATTGACGCAAACTGATTAATGCCATGTAAATAATCCTTTAGCCTATAACGTTAAGTGAGAGCCGATCCTATTTTGATTTCTGACCCGCGCGTTGTTCAAGTATCTCGACCGCAGGCAGAGTCTTTCCTTCGACAAACTCCAAAAAGGCACCTCCGCCGGTAGAAATATAAGAAATCTTATCCTCGATATTATATTTCTCGATTGCTGCCAGAGTATCACCACCCCCTGCCAGTGAAAACGCGGGGCTGTCTGCAATGGCCTGAGACAAGGTTTTGGTCCCCTCGGCAAACTGATCGAACTCAAATACACCCACGGGACCGTTCCAAAGAATCGTGCCGGCGCTTTCAAGAATTTTCACTATCTGCTTCGCTGACTCAGGCCCGATGTCAAAAATCATATCATCTTCCGCCACTTCATCGGCAGGTTTTAAACATGCCATAGCATCCTCGGAGAACGCTTTGCCCGTCACCACATCAACGGGCAGTGGAATATTGGTTTTCTGCATCAGGGCTTGCGCTATAGGAATCAGCTCATGTTCACACAGAGATTTTCCTACTGAGCTACCGCTGGCTGCCAAAAAGGTATTGGCAATGCCGCCGCCCAACACCAGTTGATCCACTTCCCCAGATAGCGACTCCAGCACCTGCAGCTTGGTTGACACTTTCGAGCCTCCGACGATAGCCACTAAGGGGCGCACAGGGTTGGTGAGCGCCTGCTTCAATGCGCGCAATTCCTTTTCAAGTAAGGGGCCAGCGCATGCGACAGGGGCATAGCTCGCAACGCCGTGAGTAGACGCCTGTGCACGGTGCGCGGTGCCGAAAGCGTCCATAACAAAAATATCGCACAGCGCCGCATAGGCTCGCGACAGCCCTTCTTCATTGGCATTTTCGCCGGAATTAAAGCGCACATTTTCCAGCAGGACCACCTCTCCATCGGCCAGATTCACACCCTCGCGCCAATGTTCCATTAAGGCGACTGACGTTCCCAATAAGACTGATAAATGCTGCGCGACCGGTGCCAGTGAAAATTGCTTATCGTACTCGCCTTCCACTGGACGGCCCAGGTGCGACATCAGAATCACCCTAGCACCTGCCGCCAGCGCCATCTCAATCGTCGGCAGTGCTGCACGGATGCGAGCATCGCTGGTCACGGTGCCATTTTTGATGGGCACGTTAAGATCTTCACGAATTAACACGCGCTTGCCACGTAATTCTTGATCCTGCATTAGATCAACATTCAATGTCATACCGCTAGCCTCTGCTATCACGTGCCCACTTACACGCGCCTCGCAGCACCTTGTGAATCTCTATAACCCACCCCAAAATTTTGCCACATCCAGCATGCGATTGGCGTAACCCCATTCGTTGTCAAACCAGGTCAATACTTTTACCAAGCGTTTCCCACTAATCCGAGTCTGACTAGCGTCCACAATACTGGATCTTGAATCGTGATTAAAATCGCAGGACGCCAGAAGCTCCTCAGTATAGCCAAGGACGCCGCTAAAATCAGACAATGCAGCGTCACGCAGAATTTGATTGATTTCGATCACATCCGTGTCTCGGCGTGTTTGCACAGTCAGATCTAGAGCCGACACATTGAGTGTAGGCACCCTCAGTGCCTGCGCGCTAAAGCGCCCCACCATGTCAGGCAGCAGACGCTCAATACCCCGTGCCAGCTCCGTATCCACCGGAATAATAGACTGGGCGGCCGCCCGTGTTTTACGCAAATCCGTGTGGTGGTAGGCGTCAAGTACGGGCTGGTCGTTCATCGCAGAATGAATAGTAGTGATGGTGCCGTTCTCAATGCCGACGGCATCGTCGAGGGCCTTGATCAAAGGTAGAATGCCATTGGTGGAACAGGATGCGTTCGAAACGATACGATGCTCTGCGCGCAATTCGTCGTGATTGACGCCATAGACGACCGTCTTGTCCACGTCGGACTGCGCTGGCTGAGAAAACAGTACTTTTCTCGCGCCCTGATGCAGATGTTTTTCAGCCGTAGCTCGGTCAGTGAATGCCCCTGTGCATTCCAGCACAACATCCACCCCCAACTTTCCCCAAGGAAGGTCATCTATCTCAGAGTGATTCAGCAGGGTGATCGCATCGCCGTCCACCCACAATTGATTGGCGTCTCCCTCAAGAGACTTCGGGAAGCGCCCGTGCGTTGAGTCATAACGAGTGAGATGCAAAATCGTCCCTGCATCAGCCAATTCGTTGATGGCGACAATACTCAGTTCATGCCTGAGCGGGCTCTCGTAGAGGGAGCGCAGGATGCTGCGGCCGATTCTGCCGTAACCATTGATAGCGAGACGCAACATCGGGTCAGCCCTAGAGGAGGATATCTTCTACGACGGAGACCACATTGTCCGTCGTGAATCCAAAGTGGCGCATCAATTCATCGGCCGGCGCTGACTCACCGAAAGTCGTCATGCCCACTACGCGCCCATCCAGACCAACATATTTATACCAGTAGTCTGCATGCAGCGCTTCAATCGCCACTCGAGCCAGTATGTCGCTCGGCAGCACAGACTCTCGATAACCCGTATCTTGCTGCTCGAACAGTTCGGCACAAGGCATGGATACCACACGAACCTGCTTGCCCTTCGATGCCAGTTCCTCGGCTGCCGTTACCGCCAGTTGAACTTCCGAGCCAGTGGCAATCAGAATGGCATCGGGTGTGCCAGAGCAATCCTTGAGCACATAGGCGCCGCGACTGATATCTGCGACCTGCCCGTCATCCCGCAGCTGGTGGGGCAGTGCCTGACGAGAAAAAACCAGTGCGCAAGGGCCATCGCGACGCTCAATCGCTGTCTTCCACGCCACCGCAGATTCCACTGCATCACAAGGACGCCAGGTTTGCATATTGGGTGTGGCACGCAGCGCGGTTAACTGCTCAACAGGTTGGTGTGTCGGGCCATCTTCTCCAAGACCAATAGAGTCATGGGTAAAAACAAAGATGGATTGCTGTTTCATCAACGCCGCCATGCGCACCGCATTGCGGGCATACTCCATAAAGATTAAGAAGGTGGCACCGTAATTAATGAAGCCGCCATGCAGAGTAATACCATTCATGATCGCTGCCATGGCAAACTCCCGTACGCCATAGTAAATATAGTTGCCGCTCGCATCCTGCGCGCTTACACCCGTCGATCCACTCCACAGGGTCAGATTGGATGCGGCCAGATCTGCAGAGCCGCCGAGGAGCTCTGGCAACAACGGACCGTAGGCATTCAGGCAATTCTGGGAGGCCTTGCGCGAGGCGATAGTCGCGCCTTCCTTCTGACATTGTGCAATATACGCTGTGGCCTGCCGCGAAAAGTCCTCGGGCAGCTCACCCGCGAGCCGGCGGCGCAGTTCTATCGCCAGATCAGGATGCGCAACGGCATAAGCCGCCATCGTCTCTTCCCATTCTTGTTCACGGGCAGCGCCCGATTCGTGTGCATCCCAGCCGGCATAAATATCGGCGGGAATCTCGAAAGGTCCATATTTCCAACCCAGAATCTGGCGTGTCGCAGCCACTTCATCCTCACCCAATGCCGAACCATGAGCAGACTCTGTGCCCTGCTTGTTGGGTGAGCCCTTGCCTATAATGGTCTTGCAGCAAATCAGCGTCGGCTTGTCATTCTGAGCGCGAGCCGCCTCGATCGCAGACCGAATTTCAGAGGCATTATGCCCATCGACCCCCGCGACGACGTGCCAACCATAGGCTCCAAAACGGGCGGGAGTGTCATCGGTAAACCAACCCTGCACCTCGCCATCAATGGAAATACCGTTGTCATCATAAAAGGCGATCAGTTTTCCCAGGCCCAGCGTCCCAGCTAAGGAACTGGCTTCATGGGAAATGCCCTCCATCAGGCAACCATCACCCACAAACACATAGGTATGGTGATCAACCACGGCATGTCCTGGTTGATTGAACTGGGCTGCCAAAACTTTTTCCGCCAAGGCCATACCTACTGCATTCGCCAGGCCCTGGCCCAGCGGGCCCGTCGTGGTCTCTACACCCGGGGTGTAGCCATATTCCGGATGTCCAGGCGTCTTACTGTGCATTTGGCGAAAATTCTGTATTTCAGAAATAGGTAGCTCATAGCCGCAGAGGTGCAAAAGCGAGTAGAGCAACATCGAGCCGTGGCCATTGGACAGCACAAAGCGGTCGCGGCCAGGCCAAGCGGGGTTTGCCGGGTTGTGCCGCAGAAAGTCATTCCACAGCACCTCAGCAATATCCGCCATGCCCATGGGGGCGCCGGGGTGGCCACTTTTCGCTTTCTGGACCGCGTCCATACTAAGAGCACGAATGGCATTGGCAAGTTCTATGCGGGGGGACGACATCAGGTTCTCCGGGGAGGTGAATAGGTACGAAATGGGGCGCTATTTTCGCGTAAGCGGGAGCGAACGGCAAACAAATAGGCAGATATTTGGCGCATAACCGCAATTTCATTGGCGTGAGAAGCACTAAAAAACTATATCAAAATATTTTGATATAGTTTTGATGGCCTGCTAGACTCCAAAAATGACCTTGTCTAACGCCGCCAAATTGGTGACATCACAGCCGGACCAGCCGCCGTCTGCTCTGCAACTAGCCACGCTTACCCGCCTGTGCAAAGCCAGCGCGGATTCTCTGCGCCTACTAGTGCTCAGGGTGCTACGCAAAGATTCGTTCGGGGTCTCCGAGCTATGCTCAATCTTCGACATTCGTCAGCCTGCCCTCAGCCACCACTTGAAGGTTCTTTCCAGTGCCGGCCTAGTGGCGGCAAGGCGTGAGGCCAACTCTATTTTTTACCGCCGCAGCGAAACGGGGCAACACCCCGATCTGGAAGCGCTGCAACACAGCATTTTCGATGCGGTGGATAAGATTGATCTGCCGCTAGATATTCAGGAACGGCTCTTAGCCATGCACCGGCAGCGCGAAGAAAACTCCAGCACCTTTTTCCAGCTCAATGCGCATAAGTTTCAACAACAGCAGGATTTGATCGCTAGCTATGAGCAATATGCTGATATCGCCATCCAGGTGCTGGAAGACGCCCCGCTAAAGCACCGTCGCACGGCGCTGGAAGTCGGGCCTGGGGATGGTTCGTTCCTGCTTGAACTTGCACCGCTGTTTGAGCGCGTAGTGGCGCTGGACAATGCCCCAAGCATGCTGGAACAAGCACGAAGCAGGTCTGCTTCAGCCGGATTGCAAAATATAGACTTTATTCTGGATGACACGCGTAGTCCTCAATTGGCCAATCTGCAGGTCGACTGCGCGATCATTAATATGGTGTTGCACCACACGCCAGCACCGGGTGAAGTTCTGCGCGACGTCGCTTCATACCTCGCACCTGGCGGTGTAGTCCTCATTACCGAGCTGTGCAATCACGATCAGGGCTGGGCACGGGAGAATTGCGGCGATTTATGGCTTGGGTTTGACCCCAGGGAGCTCGCGCAGTGGGCAACGGACGCAGGGCTCAAGGACATCACCAGCGTTCATCTAGCCCAACGTAATGGCTTTCAAGTACAAGTACGGTTATTTGGCCGACTTTAACGATTTTATTTATAAGGATAAGACTATGAGCGAATACAAACTTTTTACCTCCGAATCAGTGTCTGAGGGACACCCAGACAAAATGGCTGACCAGATATCAGATGCGGTCCTGGACTACCTCCTCAAGCGCGATAAAGACGCGCGCGTCGCCGTGGAGACCATGGTCAAGACCGGTATGTGCATAGTAGCAGGCGAGGTCACCACCTCGGCCAATATGGATCTTGAGGAGACCATTCGCCAAACCATACTCGACATTGGCTACGACAGCTCTGACGTGGGTTTCGACGGCGCTTCCTGTGCAGTACTCAACGCCATTGGCAAGCAGTCCCGAGATATCGCGATGGGCGTTGACGAAAGTAAAAGTCATGAGCAGGGGGCTGGAGATCAGGGCCTGATGTTCGGCTATGCCACCAATGAAACTGATGTGCTGATGCCTGCACCCATTTATTATGCCCATCGCCTTGTGGAACGTCAGGCAGAATTGCGCAAGAACGGCAAACTGAACTGGCTGCGCCCAGACGCCAAAAGCCAAATTACGTTGCGCTATGAAGACGGCAAGCCGGTCGCCATTGACGCAGTGGTGCTATCCACTCAGCACGATGAAAAGGTCAGCCAGAAAGAAATTCACAAGCAAATTTTGAAGCATGTGATTAAGGATGTTCTGCCAGCAGAATGGTTGCATAAGGGCACCCAATATCACATCAATCCTACTGGTCAGTTCATCATCGGCGGCCCCGTCGGTGACTGTGGCTTAACCGGACGCAAGATTATTGTGGATACATACGGCGGCATGGCGCGTCACGGTGGCGGCGCGTTTTCCGGCAAAGACCCGTCCAAGGTGGACCGTTCTGCAGCCTATGCGGGTCGCTATGTGGCGAAGAATATTGTCGCAGCGGGTCTTGCGGATCGCTGCGAGATTCAGGTGTCTTATGCGATTGGTGTCGCGGAACCCACATCTATTGCCATTGACACGTTCGGCACTGGCAAAATTTCTGATGACCGCATAGCAGAGCTGGTGCGCGAGCACTTCGACCTGCGTCCCAAGGGCTTGATTGCGATGCTTAACCTGAAGCGTCCTATTTACCAAAAAACAGCAGCCTATGGTCACTTCGGGCGAGAAGATAAGGATTTTACTTGGGAGAGAACGAATAAAGCGAAGGCGCTGAAAAAAGCCGCGCGTTGATGAAAAACGGCTGATCGACGCTCAGTTGCGCCGGGCAGCAAAAAAACTGACTACCCCCATTAACATTTAGACAAATAACGGGCTCCAAGCCCAAAGGAAGATAAAGATGAGCACAGCACAAAAATTGCAAACGACTGAAGACTACAAAGTTGCCGACATCTCACTGGCCCAGTGGGGCCGTCGCGAGCTGGAGATTGCAGAAAGCGAAATGCCAGCGCTGATGGCGATGCGGGCTAAGTATTCAGCCAGCAAGCCACTCGCCGGAGCAAAAGTTCTAGGCTGCATCCATATGACGATCCAGACTGGGGTATTGATTGAAACACTGATGCTATTAGGTGCCGAAGTGCGCTGGTCTTCGTGTAACATTTTCTCTACACAGGACCACGCTGCGGCCGCTATAGCCGCCGGGGGAATTCCTGTATTTGCCTGGAAAGGTGAAACTGAGGAAGAGTATGAGTGGTGTCTTGAGCAGACCGTTCTCAAAGACGGCAAGCCATGGGACGCTAACATGATACTGGACGATGGCGGCGACCTCACCTCTTTACTGCATGACAAGTATCCCGCCATGCTGGACAAAATACACGGCGTTACCGAAGAAACCACCACAGGTGTGCACCGCCTGCTGGAGATGCTGGAGCGGGGCACACTGAAGGTGCCAGCTATCAACGTGAACGACTCCGTGACCAAGTCTAAGAATGACAATAAGTATGGTTGTCGCCACAGCCTCAATGACGCTATCAAGCGCGGCACCGATCACCTGATGGCCGGCAAAAAAGCACTGGTCATCGGCTATGGGGACGTTGGCAAGGGCTCAGCACAATCCCTGCGTCAGGAAGGTATGATTGTAAAAATTACCGAGATCGATCCTATCTGTGCCATGCAGGCCTGCATGGACGGTTTTGAGATTGTTTCGCCTTTCATCGACGGCATCAATGATGGCACTGAGTCGTGCATCGACCGCGAACTATTAGGCACTACTGATCTGGTCGTCACTACCACTGGCAACTACAAGGTCTGTGATTCGAACATGCTGAAAGCGCTTAAAAAGAACTGCGTCGTCAGTAATATCGGCCACTTCGACAACGAAATTGATACGGCTTACATGCGCAGTAATTGGGAGTGGGAAGAGGTTAAGCCGCAGGTCCACAAAGTCTATCGCGACAAGGCAGCCAATGATTACCTGATCCTGTTATCCGAAGGACGCCTGGTGAATCTTGGCAATGCTACGGGTCACCCGTCACGCATTATGGACGGCTCTTTCGCGAACCAAGTGCTAGCGCAAATTTATTTATACGAGCGTAAATTCGCGGACCTAGAGTCAGACATGAAGGCCTCTGCGTTAACTGTTGAAATTCTGCCCAAGAAACTCGACGAGGAAGTGGCGGCACACATGATCGGTGGTTTTGGTGCAGTGCTTACCCGACTCACGCCAGAACAAGCTGATTATATCAAGGTCAGCCAGGATGGACCGTACAAGCCTGAAAGCTACAAGTACTAGGAAACGGTTACTCATGGCTGCGCAAAAACCGCGTATAAGTTGCGAGTTCTTCCCGCCCAAAACAGGGGCGGGTATTGACAGGCTTCTGACCGAGGTTATGCCTGCTCTTAATGCACTAGGCCCAGAGTTCTTCTCGGTGACCTACGGCGCAGGCGGCAGCACGCGCGACACCACGGTTGGGCTAGTGTCCTCTATCAGGGAAGCGGGCACCGATGTCGCACCTCACCTCAGCTTCGGGGGTGATGACGACAGTACTATTGCGGCGCTACTTGAAACGTATCAAGGCGCAGGCATTAAACGTTTGGTCGCGCTGCGCGGTGATGTTCCCTCAGGGACCGGCGGTCCAGCACAGCTTATTTACGCCAGCGAGTTAGTGGCGTTTATACGTGAGCGCACGGGGGATCATTTCCATATCGAGGTCGCGGCTTATCCGGAAATACATCCGGAAGCTAAAAGCTACGACACCGATATCGCTTTTCTCAAAACTAAATTCGATGCTGGCGCCGACAGCGCCATTACCCAATACTTCTTCAACGTTGAATCGTACTTTTACTTTCTAGACCAGTGCGCGGCTATTGGAATCGACAAGCCTATCTATGCTGGCGTTATGCCAATAATCAACTTTTCTAATCTGATTCGCTTTTCCGCCAATTGTGGCGCGGAAATTCCTCGATGGATTTGCCGACGCATTGAAGCCTATGGTGATAATCAGGAGAGCATCGCCAAATTTGGCGTCGAGGTTGTTACTCAACTTTGTCAGACATTGCTGGACAATGGCGCTCCAGGTATCCATTTCTACACCATGAATCAGGTGGAACCGACGCAACAAATCTATAATAATCTAGGCCTGTAGCAGTAGGACTCGATAACTATGCGCACAGCGCGTATTTACACCACTCACAAACTGCACAGTAATACCGTTGTTGTGCTGGAGTCGGAGCCAAGCCGACACTTAGCGCGTGTTCTGCGTTTGGGAGTGGGTGATCGCCTGACCCTTTTTGATGGCAGGGGCGGCGAATATCTCAGCAGCATTACTGCCGTCGACAAAAAAAATGTACAGGTTCTAACAGGCGCCCACCTGCAACATGAATGTGAGTCCCCTCTGAACATTCATCTGGGTATTGCGATATCGCGCGGCGAACGCATGGACTGGATCGTACAAAAATCTACCGAGCTAGGCATCAGCTCTCTGACGCCATTATCGACAAAGCACACTGGCGTTAAGTTAGCCGGCGATCGTGCAGACAAAAAAATTCATCATTGGCAACAAATTGCTATCAGTGCCTGTGAGCAATGCGGACGCAATCGCACACCGGTCATTCATCCTTTAAAGACACTCGACAACTGGCTAGCGTCTACTGTTGCCGAGTGCAAATTTGTACTGCACCACCGAGCGGACGCCTATGCCGAGCAACGCGAGCCCCCTACCAGTATTGCTTTATTAATCGGCCCAGAAGGTGGCCTGGATGAGAGTGAAATCGCCGCGGCAGAGCAAACCGGCTACGCATCCCTCAAGCTGGGGCCCCGTGTGCTGCGCACTGAGACCGCACCGCTAGCAGCTATCGCGATGCTGCAGGGCAGGTGGGGAGACATGGGGCCAAGCTAGCGTGCACGCAACCACTGCGCGTGGGTCCATTCCAGGAAATGACCAACAGCATGAGCCGTATGGTCTGTGCGCACCGAATGGAAGATCTCGAAAGCGTGCTGCGCCCCGGGGAGTTCCGCATAGGCAACCGGCTGTTTAGACATAGCCTGCAGCGCAGAGACAAAGGCCCGCGCCTCTTCCACCCACACCAATGAATCATGCGTGCCCTGGATCACCATCATCGGCGGAGCATCTGCCGAAACATGACTGAGTGGCGAAGCGCTATCCCACACTTGTGGGTTGCCCTCCTTTGAGCACTGCATAACACGATCGGCGAGCAGCTTATCCATGGACATCCCTGGTCGAATACCGCCTCGGTCGAGGAAATCATAGACGCCGTAAAACGGCACAGCCGCTTGCACCGAAGTGTCAACTGTTTCGAAGCCGGGCTGCCAATCAGCGCGGTTGGGCGTCAATGCCGCCAACGAGCTGAGATGGCCGCCAGCGGACCCGCCGGTAATCGCAATGAAATCGGGATCGCCACCGTAATCCCTGATGTGTTCCTTTACCCATGCAATGGCCTTTTTCACATCGATAATATGCGCAGGAAAAGCCGCCTTGGGGCTCAAACGATAGTTGATCGCTACACACAGCCAGCCACGCTGTGCCATGTGGTACATCAGCGGTTTGGCCTGCTGTTCTTTTTCTCCGATAATCCATGCTCCGCCATGCACCTGAAGTAGCACTGGAAACCCGCCCTCGCGCGGTTCATGGGGACGATAAATGTCCAGCAAGTTGCGCTTGCCAGCGTCTCCGTATGCGATATTACTGTCCACGCGAACCCCATCGCGCTTGAAATGGAAAGGTTTGAGCCAGTGACGGGTCAGGATATCATCGGACAAAACATGCTGACGCTCTGATGGTATATCGGCTCTGTAGTTCTCTCCGAGAGACTTGCGTAAAGCCGGGCGAAGATGGTTTGGCGTATCCATAGACTGACAATGCAGATAGACAAGTCCTAACCAGGCCAGCGCAAAAATACCCAGCCCGGTCTGCGCCAGAGGATCGGACAAACCCCCCGTCCACGCCAGCAGCGCGGTGAGCGCAACTTGCCACAATAGATGAATCAACGCTAACTCACCGCACAGCCAGGCACTCAAGAAATAGAGGGGCACCAACCAGTATATGCGCCGCGCCTGTACGATTGCGGTAAGGACGCAATAAGCGCTCAATAACGCCAGAAAAAAGTATATGCCTGCTAGGCTCACGTCGCTCTCCAAAAACAGATAGTCATTTCGAGGGTCTAGTCTAAGGGAATTTCACTCCAATGTGGCCCTCTCCCAACAATCTTCCTACTTGCACCCACCACAGGCTTTGCGTAAGTTAGCAGACCCTCGGAACACATGAGATAGATAATGGCCGTCAAACTAGGGGTCGTGATGGATCCCATCAGCGACATCAACTATAAGAAAGACACCACTATGGCCATGCTGTGGGCGGCCCAAGATCGGGGCTGGGAGTTATTCTATATGGAGCAGACCCACCTCTATCTCGAGCAGGGTGTTGCGCGCGCCCGCATGGCCCCGTTGAACGTCTTTCGTGATCAGGACCATTGGTTTAACCTCGAGCAAGACGAGGATAGAGATCTCGGTGAGCTCGACGTCATCCTGATGCGCAAGGACCCCCCTTTCGATAACGAATACATCTATAGTACGTATATCCTCGAAGCAGCGGAACGCCTGGGGACGCTTGTGGTAAACCGCTGCCAAAGCCTGCGCGACTGCAACGAAAAGGTCTTCGCCACCCAGTTCCCCCAGTGTTGCCCTCCGGTGCTGGTCAGCGCAGACATGCAACGCCTCAAGGCATTCCACCGGCTGCATGAAGACACTATATTCAAGCCCCTCGACGGTATGGGCGGCAGTGCCATTTTTAGGGTAAAACCGGACGACTCTAATATCAGCGTGATTCTCGAGATGCTCACACGGAATGGTTGCGAGACCATCATGGCGCAAAAATTTATTCCCCAGATTGAGAAAGGTGATAAGCGCATACTGATGATCAATGGAGAACCTGTACCCTATTGTCTGGCCCGTATTCCGCTGGCAGGCGAGACTCGAGGCAATCTGGCTGCGGGCGGGACCGGCCAGCCCCAACCACTTTCAGAGCGTGACCAGTGGATTGCTGCACAGGTTGGGCCCAGCCTACGCGAGAAGGGTCTCCTGTTTGTCGGCCTCGATGTGATTGGCGACTACCTCACAGAAATCAACGTCACCAGTCCGACCTGCATTCGGGAAATTGACGCCGGCTATGGTCTGGACATTGGTGGACAACTAATGGAGTGTATTGTCGAAGCATTAGCTAAAAGGCGCTAATTGGCCCATGTATTACCTGGAAACAGGACGTGATAAGCACACTCGGTTTAGAAATGCCCTCGCCCTGGCATTGGCAGTGCACGCCGCCTTAATCCTGACTATTTCCTTCAGCGCCAGCACCCCAATGACGTACTCAACGCCACAAATTGAAGTGACGCTTGCCAACCGACCCAGCGCAACATCCCCACAAGACGCCCGCCAAATTGCGCAGGCCAATCAGGAGGGTAGTGGCGATGAAGCTGAAATTCGTCAAATCAGCCGTAGCAATATCCTTCCTTTCGTTCAGCACTCCCAGCAGCAACCGTTGATGCAAGTACACCAGGAGCAGCTCGGGCAACAGCGTGATGTGCTGACCACCACCGCCAGAGCCGTTCGCACGCAAGCAATAGAGCCGACACAACACGCACAGCGAGAAGTCAGCCTGGAAGGGATTAGCCCAGAAGTTGATCGTCTCAGCGAGGAGCTCGCCAGTCTGCAAGCGGAACTGGATCAACACACAAGAAATTATGCCGATCGACCACGCGTAAGGCGTTTGACTGCTACCTCGGCTAAAAAATCTGCAGACGCCGCCTATCTGCTGGACTGGCAACAACGTTTAGAAACCGTTGGGAACCATTATTATCCGCAAGCGTCCGTTCGCTATGGTATCTATGGCAGTCTTCGCATGCTTGTCGTCATTCGACGCGATGGTAGCCTAGACGACATTCAGATCTTATCTTCTTCCGGTTATGCAGTGCTGGATGAAGCCGCTATCACCATTGTGCGAATGGCTGCGCCCTATTCTCCCTTTCCACCTGAACTTAGGGCTACCGCAGACAAACTGGAAATCGTTCGGACATGGCATTTCCGAGAAAACCCGTTAAGCTCACCCTAGAACTCCACCATTCTGGTTGCTCCCCTTTTTCACACACAAGAGACACGTTTATTCATGCATAGAAGATTTACCACCAACATCGCTAAAAGCGGTGATTGCCTACGAAATCATTTTCTGCTGGCTATGCCTCAACTGTCGGAAGGTATTTTTTCGCAAAGTATCACCTATATTTGCGAGCATGGAGAAGGCGGCGCCATGGGCATTGTCATCAACCGGCCTCTGGATCTATCAGTAAGCGCCATTTTCGAACACCTAGGAATCAGTACCCAACGTGATTTCTCTCATCTACAGGTGATGGCGGGCGGCCCGGTAGACATGGATCATGGCTTTGTATTGCACCGCCGTTGTGATAGAACATGGAAAGCCAGCATGAAGGTAACCCCCGAGATTACCCTTACCACCTCTCGTGACATTCTTAGCGCTATCGCGACTGACGACGGACCGAGCGATCATCTGATCGCCCTAGGCTTCGCCGGCTGGGCTGCTGGTCAGTTAGAGCAGGAGCTGGCAGAAAACAGTTGGATAACCCTGCCCGGAGACAGTGAGGTCATTTTTTCCACGGCCTGCGACAAGCGTTTGAGTGCCGCTGCAGCACTTCTGGGAATAGACATGAACCTGATTTCCAGTCAGGCGGGGCACGCCTGATTGAACAACCAGCCAGAAAATTCTCAATGAGAAAATCTCACCGCACAGTAATGGCATTTGATTACGGCCTGAGTCAGATCGGTGTAGCGATAGGGAACTGCATGCTCGGGACCACACAGCCGCTTGCCGTGCTCCGAGCGAAAGATGGTCAGCCCGAATGGCAGCTCCTTGAAGACCTGATAAAGGAATGGCGCCCAGACGTTTTGGTAGTAGGCGAGCCATTAAATATGGACGGAACTGCAAGCGAATTAAGCGCGCGGGCCAATAAATTCGGGCGACGTTTACACGGACGGCTGGGGCTGGAAGTGGCAATGGTCGATGAGCGGCTCAGTAGCTTTGAGGCGAAGCACAACAGTCGCGAGCAAGGTCATCGGGGAGACTACAAACGGCAACCGGTGGACAGCCTTGCCGCAGAGCTTATCCTGCGCACCTGGCTAGCGGAAAACACGGAGCGATAGCCTAGCCGTTGGTTAGCGTCCGTGGAAACGGCCTTCCTCCTCTTGGTCATCGACGGCAAGCCCCAACCCATCGCCTGATCCAAACTCGCCTCTCTCGTGCATTTTGATTTTCAGGCGCACATCGTTGGCAGAATCGGCGAAGCGTAAAGCTTCCTCCTTATCTATTAGTCCATCCTTGTAAGCTTTCACCAGCGCCTGGTCGAGTGTCTGCATGCCGAGCTCAGTTGACTTGGCCATCAGCTCCTTAATCAAGTGCACCTCACCTTTGCGAATATATTCCGCGATCAAAGGCGAGTTGAGCAACACCTCAACGACCGGAGTGCGCCCCTTGCCGTCCTTGTGCGGCAGTAACTGCTGAGCCACCATTGCCTTCAGGTTCAAGGACAAGTCCATCCACACCTGATTGTGCATTTCAGGCGGGAAGAAACTCTGGATTCTATCCAGCGCCTGGTTGGCATTGTTTGCATGCAGGGTGCATAGGCAGAGGTGGCCGGTCTCGGCAAAGGTCAAAGCCTGCCGCATGGTTTCAGCCGTCCGCACCTCACCAATCAATATGACGTCAGGTGCTTGTCGCAGGGTGTTTTTCAGGGCCACGTCAAAAGACTCCGTGTCCATACCGACTTCCCGCTGGGTAATGATGCAGCCAGCGTGCTCATGAATATATTCAATGGGGTCTTCAATGCTAATAATGTGTCCGCGACTATTGTGGTTGCGATAACCGACTACCGCCGCGAGGGAAGTGGATTTACCTGTGCCGGTAGCTCCCACAAAAATAACCAGACCACGCTTGGTCATGGCCAGCTCCTTGATAATGGGCGGCAGGCCCAATTCATCAACAGTCGGTATTTCGGACTGAATGCGCCGGACTACCAAGCCATATTTCCCACGTTGCATAAAAGCGCTGGCTCGAAAACGACCCAGACTTTCGGAGCTCATCGCGTAATTACATTCATGGTGCTTCTGAAAATCTTCCTGCTGATCTTTTCGCAGAGTCGACAATACAAGCTCGCGCGTCTCCTGCTCAGTAAGTGGCGCGTCGAAAATAGGATGGATTTCACCATCAACCTTGATGCTGGGCGGAGCGCCCGCGGTAATGAATCCGTCAGATGCACCCTCCTTCACCATTCGTCCCAGCAAGTCTTCGATGTTCATATTAACGCTCCCCTGTGAGTTACAAGCAGATTAGAGGCCTAAAAGTTCTCCGGCATCCTGGCTTTTTCGCGCGCCACTTCGCGGGTGATGAGGCGCTTCCCTACCATTTGCTCTAAACACTGGTCCATCGTTTGCATGCCTAATGCGCTGCCCGTCTGGATAGCGGAATACATCTGCGCCACCTTGTCTTCACGAATCAAATTCCGTATTGCGGAGGTGCCACGCATAATTTCATGGGCCGCTATCCGTCCACCGGTGGCTTTTTTTAGTAGCGTTTGTGATACCACCGCTTGCAGTGATTCCGACAACATGGAGCGCACCATAGACTTTTCCGCAGCAGGAAAAACATCAATCACTCTGTCAATCGTCTTAGCTGCTGAGGTCGTATGCAGCGTGCCAAACACTAGGTGCCCGGTTTCCGCTGCCGTCAACGCTAGGCGTATGGTTTCCAGATCACGCATCTCTCCCACCAGCACAATATCGGGGTCTTCCCGCAGCGCTGACCGCAATGCTTCAGCAAAGCCCAGGGTATGGCGGTGCACTTCGCGTTGATTTACAAGGCACTTCTTACTTTCATGTACAAATTCAATGGGGTCTTCGATAGTGAGAATATGTTCGTATTTATTGTCGTTGATAAAATCCACCATGGCCGCCATAGTAGTGGACTTGCCCGAACCGGTGGGCCCGGTCACCAGCACCAGCCCGCGAGGCATCATCGAAATATCCCGAAAAACCTGCCCCATTCCGAGATCTTCCATGGACAAAACCTTGGAGGGGATAGTGCGAAACACACCTGCGGCGCCTCTATTTTGGTTGAACGCATTGACTCTAAAGCGCGCGATGCCAGGCACTTCAAAGGAAAAGTCTGTCTCGAGAAACTCTTCATAGTCCTTACGCTGCTTGTCGTTCATGATATCGTAAATGAGTTCGTGAACCTGTTTGTGGTCCATCGGTGGCAGGTTGACACGGCGAATATCGCCGTCAACACGGATCATTGGCGGCAGGCCCGCTGAAAGGTGTAGATCAGACGCGCCCTGCTTGGCACTAAAGGCCAGTAATTCTGTTATATCCATTTGTACCCTCAACTGTCGACATTGTTCGCCGACTCTTTGCTCGACGGTGCCTCTTGGATGCGAGCCACTGCCACGTTATTTTATTCTCGTGTCCCGCAGACCTCTAATCCGCTAACATGCACGTCATGGACGAACAATTACTTTTTGACAATATAGCAAATCTGCTCCAAAGAGTAAGGCGCAGCGCAGGGAAAAGCCAGTATCACAATAGTGACATTCTTGTGATTGCTGCCAGCAAAGGCCATCTCGCAGAGGATATTCGGACTACCCATGCCTGTGGCCTCAGACATTTTGGCGAAAGCTACTTACAGGAAGCCCTGCAAAAAATGGCCGCGCTGGAGGACCTTGATCTGGCGTGGCACTTTATAGGCCCAATTCAATCCAACAAAACCGGCCCCATAGCCCAACATTTCGACTGGGCGCACAGTGTCGATCGAATAAAAATCGCTCGGCGCCTCAACGAACAGCGACCACAGCACCTGTTACCCTTACAGGTCTGCTTACAGGTGAATATATCGGGGGAAGCCAGTAAATCTGGAACAACGATTGAAGAGTTGCCGGAGTTAGCCCGCGCCGTCCTCGAATTGCCAAACCTCCGACTACGCGGCCTGATGGCGATACCTGCAGCCAATACTGATACAGACCAGCAACGCGAGGCCTTCGGTCGGATGCGAGAGGCTCTGGCACGCCTAAGGACGCTGGCTCCGGATATCGACACACTATCTATGGGTATGTCTGCGGACGTGGAGAACGCTATCATTGAGGGCGCCACTGCAATTCGTGTCGGCACCGCTATTTTTGGCCCTCGTAACAGGTGATTTTGATATTGAGCGGCGTGTATACTGTCGGATTGTTCTCTTGGGTAACCACATGAAAGGCGCAGCCTTGGATACACCACACATTGCATTTGTTGGCGCGGGCAATATGGCCAGCAGTATTATCGGCGGCCTGATCGCAAGCGGCCATTCGGCAACCTGCATCACGGCAGCGGATCCCTTTCCTGCGAGCCTGGAACGTCTCCGCAAAAGCGCCCCCGTTGCCGTTTACAACGATAACGCTGAAGCAGCGCGCTCTGCCGATATTGTCATACTGGCCGTAAAACCGCAGATCATGGCAGAGGCAACTGACAGTATCGCGGCCGTAGTCAGATCCAACAATGCGGTGGTTATTTCCATCGCTGCTGGCGTGACGATTGCCAGCATGCAAGCAAGACTTGGACCAGAAGCTGCTATCGTGCGCTGCATGCCCAATACGCCTGCGCTGCTGCAGCACGGAGCCAGCGGATTGTTTGGCAATGATAATTGTTCCGCACAGCAACGCGACTTCGCTCAGCGGGTACTGTCTGCTGTGGGGATTACATGCTGGGTAGATTCTGAACAAGAACTCGACGCAATCACCGCACTGTCTGGAAGCGGCCCGGCCTATTTCTTTTTGTTTATCGAGGCCATGATTGATGCCGGCCAAGCGTTGGGGCTGAACGCGGATATCGCCACCAAGCTAGCGCTGCAAACCAGTTTGGGCGCGTCACAGATGGCTCTGCAAAGCGATGTGGACCTGGCGGAATTGCGACGCAGGGTCACCAGCCCTGGCGGCACTACCGAATGTGCCGTTCAAAGTTTTGAACAAAGCGGCCTGCGCAAAATCGTGGCAACAGCCATGCACGCAGCCGCCGACCGGGCCGCGGAAATGGCACGAGAAATGGGCTAACCGGAGAAGATTATCTGTGACCGCCATGAATGAAATTATCGTTTACCTAATACAGACACTGCTCAGTCTGTTTCTGCTCGCAATGCTGTTGCGTTTTTTGTTGCAACTTGTGCGCGCCGACTTCTACAACCCCATTTCCCAGTTTGTAGCCAAAATGACCAACCCCCTTGTATTGCCATTGCGCAAGATAATACCCAGTTATGCTAGCCTCGACCTCGCATCACTGCTCCTTGCGCTGCTGTTGCAATTGGCGGGGGTTGTCTCCATTTTGCTGCTTAACGGTATTGCCCTGCCCGGCACCCTGCAGTTACTTATTTGGTCTGCACTAGGCATTATCGGCCTGCTGGTGAATATTTATTTCTTCGCCCTGCTGGCAATGATTATTCTCAGCTGGGTAGCCTCGGGCAGCAAACATCCGGCCATCTATTTGTTGTATCAGATCACTGAGCCGGTGATGGCGCCTTTGCGAAAAATATTACCCTCTATGGGCGGCTTGGATTTTTCCCCCATTTTGGTTTTCATTGCGATTAACATAATACAGATCGCCCTGCGCCATATCGCAAATAGCGTAGGATTGTACCCCGGACTGGTATTTGGTCTGTGACGCGCTGATGATGAACGAATTAATCAATAGCGACTCCGTAGGTATCGTTGCACCACAGGTCGCTTACTTCGATGAACCGCTGCAGCTGACCTGTGGACGTGACTTACCTAGCTACGAGCTGGTTTATGAAACCTATGGCGAGCTCAACCAGCAACGCTCCAACGGCGTACTGATCTGTCATGCTCTCAGCGGGAACCACCATGCTGCCGGATACCATAGTACGGACTCCAAGAAAGCCGGCTGGTGGAACGAGTGTATTGGCCCAGGGAAGCCGATCGACACTAACCACTTTTTTGTCGTCAGCCTCAACAATTTAGGTGGTTGCCATGGCTCCACCGGGCCCAATACCGTCAACCCGTCAACAGGAAAGCCATGGGGACCTGATTTCCCCCCCATGCGGACAACGGACTGGGTGCAGAGCCAAGCCAAACTGGCAGATTATCTCGGCATCGATTGCTGGGCAGCTGTCGTGGGTGGCAGTCTTGGCGGCATGCAGGCTATGCGCTGGTCTCTAGAATTTCCTGAGCGCATTCGGCACTGTATCGTCATCGCCGCAGCACTGAAACTCAGCGCCCAAAACCTGGCTTTCAACGAGGTGGCCCGTCAAGCCATCGAGTCTGATCCGGATTTTTTCGGTGGCGCCTATCAGGATCACGACAAAGTACCCGCCCGCGGTCTGGCGCTGGCACGTATGATCGGCCACATCACCTATCTATCAGACGATGCCATGGCGAACAAATTTGGACGTGATTTGCGGTCTGGAAGTTTGGACCGCGGAGACACTGCCGGCGTCGAGTTTCAAGTGCAAACTTACCTGCGTTATCAGGGCAGTCAATTCTCCGGCAACTTCGATGCCAATACCTATATCCTGATGACCCATGCCCTGGATTACTTCGACCTGACCTTGCAATACGACAACGACCCGGTCGCAGCCTTCCGTAATGCACAATGCAGCTTTTTTGTGGTTTCATTTTCCACTGACTGGCGCTTCTCTCCCGTGCGCTCGCGGGAAATAGTCAATGCCCTGATTGCTGCAGACCGGCCTGTTAGTTATGCAGAGATTGAGGCTAATGAGGGTCACGATGCATTTTTGATGCCCATTCCACGCTACCTTGATGTATTTCGCGCCTACATGCAGCGCGTCGCGGAAACCGACTAATGCGCCTCGACTTGTCGCATATTCAGCGCTGGATCGCACCGGGCTCTCGGGTATTGGACCTCGGCTGTGGAGACGGCGTGTTTTTAGAATTCCTGCGCGACCAAAGACAGGTCCGCGGTACCGGTCTGGAAATTGACCAGGACTATATCACCGCAGCGATTTCCCGTGGGCTCAACGTCGTGGAACAGAACATGGACGAGGGCTTGTCGAACTTTCCCGACCACAGTTTTGATACCGTGGTGCTGGCGCTTGCTCTGCAGGCGGTGAATTATCCGGATCGCGTGCTGGAAGAGATGCTGCGCATTGGCCGCGAGGGTATTGTGACTTTCCCCAATTTCGGCCACTGGCGCTGTCGCTTGATGCTCGGTATTCGCGGACATATGCCGGTGTCAGGTTTCATGCCGCATACCTGGTACAACACACCCAACATCCACTTCTGCACCGTGAACGACTTCGAAGATCTGTGCCGGGACAAGGGTATCCGTATTCTGGCCAGAAATACGGTGGGCAATACCCGCCGCCCGCCCATACTGTCCAGGAAATGGCCCAACTTATTCGCTACCACAGCCATCTACCGTATTACACGCTGACATGCGCTTATCCGTCCTCATGCTTACGACACTCTTCTGGCTGGCACTGCTTCCCGGTCAGACTCTGGCGCAACAGATGGAAAAATTCGGGCGCTTTGAGCTCTATTATAGTGTGGTCAACACCACCTTTCTGGACCCGAAAATCGCCTCGACTTACGGTATCGCCCGCGGGGAAAAACGCGCGATTATTAACTTAGCGGTGCGCGAGAACCTGGCGGATGGCAGCACTTCTCGTGCGATGAAATTACAGGGTCGCACCTGGGACCTCATACAGAGTCAGACACTCGAGTTCACGGAAGTGCGCGAAGGGGATGCAATTTATTACATCGCTAAGTTTCAGTTTATCAATGAAGAGTGGCGCTTTTTTGAGATAGATTTTCGACCTACAGGGGGAGATCAGACCTACACCTTTAAGTTTAAACACCAGCTTTACATCAATTGATGCGCAATCCAGATGATAACCAGATTGTAGTGCTAGCCAGCGGCAATGCCGGCAAACTGCGCGAACTGGATAAGGTTCTGGCTCCCCTCGATGTATCTCTCCAGCCGCAGGCACAGTTCAATGTGCCCGACGCAGAAGAAACAGGCTTAAGCTTTGTTGAGAATGCGATCATCAAGGCGCGGGCGGCCGCGCAACACACTGGGTTGCCCGCGATCGCAGACGATTCCGGCATTGAGGTTGACCACCTAAACGGTGCTCCAGGCATTTACTCTGCGCGATATTCAGGGGCAGGTGATGAGGCCAACAATGTCCTCCTATTACAAGAGCTCAGGGAAATACCCGAGGAACAGCGCAGCGCTCGATTTCAATGTGTCCTGGTTTACATGCGGCATGCTCTGGACCCCGTGCCCCTGATTTGCCAGGGGAGTTGGGAAGGCTTTATTTTATCGGAGCCTAGAGGGGAAAATGGGTTCGGTTACGACCCGCTATTCTACCTCCCCGATTACCAATGCAGTTCTGCACAACTGGCACCTGGCATAAAAAACCGCATCAGCCACCGCGCGAAGGCTAGCAGGCTTTTATTCGACGCCCTGCGCCAGCACTGATGCAGCTCCCTCCACTGGGACTGTATATTCACTTGCCCTGGTGCGAACGCAAGTGCCCTTATTGCGACTTCAACTCCCACGAAACAGAAGACGTCCCCGAGGATCACTACATCCGCACGTTGTTGCAGGATTTGCGCGAGGACTCGCCGATGATTCAGGGGCGGGCAATAGAAACCCTGTTTATCGGCGGCGGTACGCCCAGTCTTTTTTCCGCTGAAGCGATTCAAAAACTGATGCGAGGTATTGCGCAGCTGATCCCGCTTGCTCCAACACTAGAAGCCACCATGGAGGCCAACCCTGGAAGCGCAGATGCAGACAAATTTTACGCTTTCAAAGACGCAGGCATTAATCGTTTGTCAATTGGCATCCAGAGCTTCGACAATGCTCAGTTGCAGACGCTAGGGCGCATACACACCAGCGATCAAGCCTATGCCGCGATTGATTTCGCGCGTCAGGCTGGCTTCGACAGTTTCAATCTGGACCTGATGCACGGTTTGCCAGCTCAAACCTTGCTCAGCGCCAAAACGGATCTGTTTGCGGCCATCGCCTGCAAGCCTTCGCATCTTTCATGGTATCAACTGACCATCGAGCCGAATACGGTGTTTCACAAACGTCCGCCGCTACTACCGGTTGAAGATGAACTGGCGGACATCCAACAATGCGGCGAGCAACTTCTTGCCGACAACGGTTACTCGCAATACGAAGTGTCCGCCTACAGTCAAGAGGGCTTTAACTGCCGCCATAATAGTAATTACTGGTCCTTTGGGGATTATCTGGGTATCGGTGCGGGTGCTCACGGCAAAATCAGTTTTCCCGATGGCCGCATCAAACGCTATAACAAACGACGTCAGCCGCAAGAGTATATGTCTGTTACCTCACAAGCGTTTGTCGCTAGCACACGAACACTGCATCGCGATGAAATCGCCGGCGAATTTATGATGAATGCGCTGCGCCTGAATGACGGTTTTACCTTGCCGCAGTTTGCGTCGCGAACAGGACTGGACTACGCACAGTTAGAACCGCAGCTAGAATTACTCTGTCAGCGCGAATTGCTTGTGCGCGACAGAAATGCTGTCAGAGCTACGGACACAGGCCGGCGCTTTTTAGATAGCATTATTGCGGAGTTTTTCCCTGACTGACCAACGGCTCTGAACGTGTAACACGAGAGAAGACTAGGTCCCACACACCATGTCCAAGCCGCTCACCCCGCGCCTCAAACTTGGTAAGAGGACGATATTCGGGGCGGGGAGCGAACTGATCCTTACCGCAGGTATTGGACAGTCCGTCGGCACTGCCGAGAACAGCCATCATCTGCCTAGCATAATCTTCCCAGTCAGTCGCTAAATGCAGAATGCCGCCCGGCTTAAGCTTGCTTGTCAGTCGCGCGACGAAAGGCGACTGAATAAGTCGGCGTTTGTTGTGACGTCTCTTGTGCCAGGGGTCGGGGAAAAAAATCTGTATGGCATCCAGCGACCCAACAGGAATGCAGTCGCATAAAATTTCCACAGCGTCATGACAATACACCCGAATATTATCGACGCCGCGTTCTTCCATACTGTGTAGCAACTTGCCAACACCAGGCGAATGCACTTCAATGCCTATAAAATTTGTGTCCGGGCTAGCCTCCGCCATGACCACCAGCGACTGGCCCATCCCAAAGCCGATCTCCAGCGTCCGTGGACCGGAGCGACCAAATACTGCATCAAATGCTATTTCACGACCATCATACTCAAGGCCCCAGCGCTGCCAGTTCTCTTCAAGGGAACGTTTTTGAACCTGTGTCATGCGACCGGTGCGCAGCACGTAACTGCGGATGCGCTGTCTCTTGTCGAGATCCGTCATGAGAATCCTCGCCATTACTCCAGAATCAGACCAGCAGCTTCCAGCCCGTTGCGGCCAGACAGGCCCAGCCAGCAATCAATGCCAAGCCACCCAATGGGGTAATAGCCCCCAGCCAGCGCACCCCGGTGAGACTCAAAAGGTAGAGGCTACCAGAGAACACTAGAATTCCGATGACGAATAACCACCCGCTACTTTTGAGCAACACAGTCTGAGGCTGGTTTAAGGCTATCACTCCAACCACCAAAAGAGCGAAGGTATGATAGAAATGGTATTGCACGGCGGTTTCAAATACCTTGAGGGCCTGGTCATCCAATTTGCCCTTGAGGGCATGCGCTCCAAACGCACCGAAGACAACGGCTAGCATGCCGCTAAGAGAAGCTAGGGTAATAAATAATTTTGCCATTTAAGCAGTATAACTCAGAGGCAGTGAAACCGCCTCTGTTGTTAGGCTGTCTAAGCGGGGATGGCCACACGCAGCTTTTTCATCGCACTCTGTTCAAGTTGTCTGATGCGCTCCGCTGAAACACCGTACTGTGCTGCCAGCTCATGCAGGGTGGCCTTCTTTTCGGCCAACCAGCGCTGCGACAGTATGTCACGGCTGCGTTCATCCAGGTCAGCCAAGGCATGGTGAAGCTCTGCTTCACTATTGTCCTGCCACTCACTGGATTCCAGTAACTGAGCAGGGTCTCCGCTGTGATCCTCGAGATAATACTGAGGGGCCTGCCAACTGTCATCATCATCCGCATCAACCGGCTGGTCGTAGCCGAGGTCACGACTACTCAAGCGACCCTCCATGCGTTGTACTTCATGCACCCCCACACCCAGATCATCTGCGATGGCCTGTGCCTCATCTGCGCTCAACCAAGACAGGGTTTTTTTCGCACTGCGCAGATTAAAAAACAATTTGCGTTGTGCCTTGGTGGTGGCAACCTTAACGATGCGCCAGTTGCGCAGAATAAATTCGTGCATTTCGGCCTTGATCCAGTGCACCGCGAAAGACACTAAGCGGACGCCCTTCTCAGGATTGTAGCGTTTGACCGCTTTCATCAAACCCGCATTACCTTCCTGGATCAAGTCGGCCTCGGCGAGACCATAACCTGAATAGCTGCGCGCAATGTGCACCACAAAGCGTAAATGCGACATCACCAGCTCGCGTGCAGCCTGGACGTTTTCGTTGTAATACAGATCTTCGCCCAGCTCGCGCTCGCGCTCTATACTCAGCACCGGAATGCGGCTGACAGCCTGCACATACGCGGACAAACTGCCTCCAGGAACCATCTGATCAACCGGTTGCAGGCTCTTTTTCATTGTTACGACCCCCTATCTATTCCTTGGTCAATTTTAGCACTCAATCAGTTAGAGTGCTAATATTAGAATAGTTCCACAACATCAAACAAATAAAATTTATATTGTATTAAATTCAAGGAGTTGCAGGATACATTGTTACTTAGCGCGCGGCCGTTCTAGCGTGGCTGAATACGGGCCAAATGGCGCGAGACTGCAAGCCAGGCACCTGCAAGGCCGAGTAAGCCGCCTAGAATCACGAGATTCAAGCTGCCCATCACCCCCAGCCCACTCAGTTGAAATGCGCTCTCGTAGAGTATTGCAAGGTCACTTATTGGCTTTTCGAGGAACCACAGTGCCGCTGATACCAGTAGAGCGGCCAACACACCTCCGCCGACGCCATACCAGAGTCCGGTATACAAAAATGGCCTCCGCACAAAACCGTTACTTCCGCCTACCAACTTAACGATAACAATCTCATCCCGACGGCTCTCAATCGCAAGACGTATGGTATTGCCCAGGATTAGCATTACCCCAACAACCAGCATACATCCTATCGCCAGAACCAGACGGCGGCTGAGCGCCATTAGGCTGTTCAGCCGTTGCAGCCACTCCATGTCCAACACCGCCTCCGCCACATCTGAATTGCCCTGCAACTCCACGCGCAGTGCCGACACTGCCGGTCCATCGAGGGCGGCATCAGGCGTAACCAGAATCAGATCCGGTAACGGGTTTTCCTGCAGACTGGCCAATACATCTGCAAAACCGGATAACGTACGGAACTCATCCAAAGCCTCCTCGCGTGAAATAACGCGCGTCTTGCTAACGTCCTGTCGCGCGCCCATCTCCGCTTCGAGTTCTCGTAGTCTGTCGGGGGAGACTTCCCCCTGCAAAAAAAGGGAAATTTGTGCCGGGCTATCCCAGCCAGCGCTTACCTGGCTTACATTATCCAATGCAACATTCAACCCAACCGGCAGAGCGAGTGCGATACCGATCACCAGCCACGTCAACACACTGGAGCCCGGACTGTCGAGCACTCGCATTAGACTGTCCGCAGCCGATAGACGGTGGTGCTGTATCCAAGCTTTGGCATGCCCGCGCAGGTCCGTGCGACTTAAGCTAGCGCCCTCTTTGCGCCGAACCGTTTCTTGTCGGCCTATCACTGCGCCCTACCACTGACCAGACAGCCCTGACTTAACGTGATAATACGGTGCCGCAAACGTGAAATCAGGACCAAGTCATGGCTGGCGATCAATACGGTGACGCCTACCTGATTGAACGCCTCAAACAGGTTCATAATTTCAGCCGACAGCGTCGGGTCGAGGTTGCCGGTAGGCTCATCCGCCAATAAGATTTTTGGCTTGCCCACCACCGCCCTAGCAATACCCACGCGCTGCTGTTCTCCACCCGACAGCGCGATAGGCATGGCTCGCTCTCGATTGAGCAACCCCACTTTATCCAGAGCGGCGCGCACTCGTCGTCCGACCTCTCGGGTGTCATAGCCGGCTATAATCAGCGGCAGCGCCACATTATCGAATACCGTTCGGTCAAACAGCAGTTGGTGATTCTGGAACACGACGCCTATGTTGCGGCGATGTTGTGCAATATTACGGGGGCGGACCCCAGCCAAGTTCTGACCATTGACGACGACCTGTCCACGGCTGGGTCTATCCATCAGCATGATCAGGCGCAGCAGTGTGCTTTTGCCGGCCCCCGAGTGGCCCGTTAGGAAAACGAGTTCGTCCTGGGCGATCTCGATGCTGATTTCCCGCAAAGCATCGTGCCCTTCATCATAACGCTTGCTAACTCGGTCAAAGCTAATCATGCAGAGGCGTCACCCCCATCGAACAAGGCCTCAATAAACGGCACCGCCTCGAAAGGGCGTAGGTCATCGACGGCCTCCCCAACCCCGATAAATCGGATCGGGAGCCCCAGTTTTTTTGCGATCGCAAAGATAACACCGCCTTTGGCAGTTCCATCCAGTTTGGTCAAAGTCAGGCCTGACACCCCTACCCAGCGCTGAAAATGTTCCGCTTGAGACAATGCATTCTGCCCCGTACCCGCGTCCAGAACCAACATGATTTCATGCGGCGCAGAAGCGTCGATTTTGCTCATGACCCGAACCACTTTTTCCAGTTCCTCCATGAGATTATCCTTGTTGTGCAGGCGACCCGCCGTATCGGCAATCAGGATATCTACCTTCCGTGCGCGAGCCGCTTGCAATGCGTCAAAAATCACAGACGCACTGTCTGCTCCCGTATGTTGAGCTATAACCGGTACGTCGTTACGCGCTCCCCATACCTCAAGTTGCTCAACTGCCGCCGCCCGAAACGTATCACCCGCTGCCAGCATGACCGAATGCCCCTCGCCCATATAGTGCTTCGCCAACTTGCCGATAGTGGTCGTCTTGCCAACACCATTGACACCTACCATCAGAATGACAAATGGCTGGTGCCCATGCACCTCCAGTGGAACTTCACAGGGCCGAAGCAGCGCCAGCAGCTCCTCCTGCAAGGCACCTTGCAGTGCGTCCGGCCGCATCAGCTCATTGCGTGAGACACGCTGCATAAGCCGATCAATAATTTCTACCGTGGCATCAACGCCGACATCTGCCAGCAGCAGGCGGGTCTCCAGCTCCTCAAAAAGCTCAGCATCAATTTCTTTGCGGCCCAGAAACAAGGTGCCCAGTCCATGCAACAGAGTATCGCTAGTGCGGCCCAATCCAAGGCGTAGTCGGGATAAAAGACTGCCTTTTGCCGATGACGCTGGCTCTGGCTCGCACACCGCAACCTCAGCTGCACTCTTCTGTGCTTGAATCAATTCATCGTCGACAACTGCGGAGCTTTTATCAGCTAACGCTTGTTCAAGGTCTACCGGGTTTTTGCGTTTAAAAAATTTCATATAGGCCGTGCTAGAGTGTGTTGGTGCAAATGAAAGTCTAGAAAGACACCTATCTTACCACCCTTGGATTCGGCGGAGAAATGACAAGATCAGGAAAGCTTCATCAGGTACGAATCATTGGAGGGCAGTGGCGTGGTCGTAAACTTTCCTTTACGCCCGCAGACGGGTTGCGCCCAACGGGCGACAGGATAAGAGAAACGCTGTTCAACTGGTTGGCGCCCACTATTGAGGGCGCTCGATGTGTTGACCTGTTTACAGGAAGCGGAGCGCTCGGACTGGAGGCGCTTTCTAGAGGTGCGATCCACTGTGACTTTGTCGACAGCTCAAACGCAACATTGAGCCAGGTGAGCGATCACCTGAAAACACTTGTGGCCGTTAATCGGAGTCGGTGCCACCCCGTCTCAGCGCAGCAGTTTCTAAAGATGGCGACTCAGGCGTATGACATCGTATTTATTGATCCACCCTTCATGCAGCAGTTAGTGGGGCCTATCTGCGAGGCATTGACTAAGAAGCAGTTGTTGAGCGGCGATGCGCTGGTCTATGTTGAGACGGGGGCGATGGAGCCGCCAGCCAAAGTTCCGTTAGGCTGGAAAATACACCGACAGAAGGTTGCAGGTGGCGTAGCGTACCGCCTGTTCAGCGTTGATTGATCAAACAAATCGGGCCCACCGGCGACCTTTCCTAACGGATGCGTTGTCGCTCCCCGACAAATTGTTTACCATCCGCAGTCCCGCCTCCACAATCGGCCACCAACATGAGAACCAATACCGTCATTTACCCGGGAACCTTCGACCCAATCACCAATGGCCATGTGGACCTGACCGAGCGCGCTGCACGCCTGTTTGATAGAGTCGTGGTAGGCATTGCCCACAGCGAAAAAAAGACGCCCCTGTTTACTCTAGAGGAGCGAGTCTCTATGAGTCAGTCAGCACTCACACACCTGGATAACGTTGAAGTTGTTGGGTTTAGTAACCTACTTACAGATTTCGCCATTAGCCAGAACGCCCGATGCGTCCTGCGTGGCCTAAGGGCTGTGTCAGATTTCGAGTACGAGTTTCAACTGGCCAATATGAACAGAGCCATATACCCCGAATTTGAGAGTATCTTTCTGACTCCCTCAGAGCACTTGTCGTATATTTCCTCTTCCCTGGTAAGAGAAATTGCAGCCCTGAACGGCGACATCAGTCCGTTTGTTCCGCCCGGGGTTGCAGCGGCGCTGAAACAACGGTTTGCCAGTGCGTAGGAACCAGGACGGCCGCTAGCGACAGCTCAGCGCTGACAGGTCGCACAGTAGACGCTACTGCGCTGCCCCAGACGTACTTCCCTTAACGTAGCCTCGCAACGCTTGCAAGATTGACCCGCTCGCCCATAAACCAAAAGTCGTTGGGCGAAGTATCCGGGCCTGCCATCACCCCCCACAAAATCCCTTAGGGTAGTTCCACCCTGTTCTATAGCAGAAGTAAGTACTTGCTTAATATTTTCTGCGAGTCGCTGGTAGCGGGCTGCCGAAACCCTTCCAGCAGCGCGATCTGGACGAATTCCGGATATAAACAGGGCCTCGTTAGCATAAATATTACCCACACCAACCACCACCTTTCCGTCCATGATGAAATTCTTTATGGGGCTCTTGCGGCCCCGGGAGCGCTGATACAAAACCTGTCCGTCAAACTCCGAGGAAAGGGGCTCCGGCCCAAGGTGAGCCAGTAAAGGGTGGATCTCGCCAGCAGCCAACCAAAGAAAGCAGCCGAAGCGCCGCGGGTCGTGGTAGCGCAGGCAGGCCCCATCGTCGAGCAGAACATCGATATGATCATGCCGGCCGGGGGGAGCATCGAAGTCGACCAACCGCAGAGACCCGGACATGCCTAAATGAACCAATAGCGACCCTGCCTGTGTTCGAAAGAGCAGGTATTTGGCGCGACGTTCTACCGCTTCGATGGCCTGCCCAGCCAACAAAGCCGCCAATTGGTCCGGCACCGGCCAGCGCAACCGGGGCTCCCGCACAAGCACCCGAGTGACCACCCGACCAACACAGTGCGGCTCGACTCCCCGACGGGTGGTTTCAACTTCTGGCAGTTCAGGCATGGTGGGTTGATATCTTTTCTATGCTAATGCGTAGCGGGCCCTGAAACAAAAAACCCCAGCGATAGCCAGGGTTTCAGTCGTCGATCCTAAAAAGGTAGCTTACTTAATTTTACCTTCCTTATACATAACGTGCTTGCGCACTACCGGATCATATTTTTTCATTTCGAGTTTGTCGGGCGTAGTACGCTTATTCTTGTCTGTGGTATAGAAGTGTCCGGTACCAGCAGATGAATTCATTCTGACTTTATCTCTCATCGCAATTCTCCTTTAAACTTTTTCGCCGCGAGCGCGGAGATCTTCCAGCACTTTCTCGATCCCCAACTTGTCAATGATACGCATACCTTTGGTTGATACCCGCAAGCTCACAAAGCGCTTCTGTGACGGCAACCAGAAGCGATGCTGGTGCAGATTGGGCAAAAAACGGCGGCGAGTGCGATTCTTTGCATGTGATACGTTGTTCCCCGATACCGGACGCTTCCCAGTAACCTGACAGACTCTAGCCATGATTTTTCTCTCCCAAAATAGACGCGGGATTTCCAGTAAAAATGAGTGTGATTTAACGACTCAAACGAGACACAGGCCGCGCAGAGCGCGACTTTATACCAGAACACCCCAACCATAGCAAGCGCTTCAGAGCCGGCGAGAGGGCATAATGCACAAAGAATTGTAGGCACTTCGCCTCACAGCAGTCCCTGTTCTGCAAAGGAATACTCTCGGCCACAACCGACGATGATGTGATCCAGCACTCGGATATCCAATAACGACAGCGCAGAACACAGCCGCTCGGTAATCCTGCGGTCGGCGCTGCTGGGCTCAGCAACGCCGGAAGGATGGTTATGCGCAAAAATGACTGCGGCCGCACCATACTGTAGAGCCCTTATCGCCACTTCACGCGGGTAAACCGCCGCGCCATCCAGCGTGCCAAAAAACAAATCCTCACAGCGCAGCACCCTGTGCTGGCTATCCAGAAACAGGCAGGTGAACACTTCTGCACTGTGACTCCCCAAGTGGTATTGGAGGAAGCGTCGTGTTTCGCTGGAACTGGTGAGCACATCCGCGGCAGACGCCTTCTGTAGAGCCTGACGACGCGCCAATTCCATTGCAGCACATAAACGGGCATATTTCGCCGGACCAACGCCAGAACAAGCGAGCAACCTACTCTGATCCGACCGGATCAGCCCACTGATGCCATCAAATTCTTTAAGGAGATTGCGTGCCATATCCAGCGCGCTGCAATCGCGATAGCCCGTATTAAGCAGCAAAGCGAGTAGCTCGCCATCTGACAGTGCGGAAGCACCTCGCTCCAACAGTTTATCCCTCGGTCCTTCGCCGAATGCCCAACCGGCCATGCTCATAGCGCTCCTCCCTGAGCCCCCTGCTGCCGCAGTGTCAAATGTGGCGTCACAATGGTATCTTTCCCAACAGGTTATTTTCCCAGTTTGAGCGAATAAATGGCACATCTTTTCAATCGCAATGTCCTGCTCGGCGTCAGTGGCGGGATCGCAGCCTACAAGTCAGCGGAGTTGGTCAGACAACTACAGGAACTCGGCGCCAATGTGCGCGTGATCATGACGCGCGGTGCGCAGGAGTTTATTACCCCCCTTACACTTCAAGCGCTTTCAAGCAATCCGGTGCATACCGAGTTACTCGATGAGTATGCTGAAATGGGAATGGGGCACATTGAGCTGGCGCGCTGGGCCGACCTGCTGCTAATCGCTCCGGCGACCGCTGACCTGATCGCTCGACTCAGCACCGGTCGGGCCGATGACCTGCTCTCGACCGTGGCCCTGGCAACGGCAGCGCCACTCATGTTGGCTCCGGCGATGAATCAGCAGATGTGGAAGGACCCTGCCACGACAGCCAACATAGGCACACTGTCGGTCAGAGGTGCGCGGATAATTGGCCCTGCGGCGGGCCAACAGGCCTGTGGCGATGTGGGCCTCGGGCGCATGGAAGAACCCTCTACTATTGCCGGCGCTGCGGCCAGTCTGTTTGAGAACAGCCAGCTGGCGGGCAAGCGCATCATGATAACAGCCGGCCCCACCCGGGAGGCTCTGGACCCGGTACGTTACATTTCCAATAACAGTTCGGGGAAAATGGGTTACGCGCTCGCAGCAGCTGCTGTAGACGCAGGTGCGATTACAACATTGGTGAGTGGCCCAGTGGCCTTGGCGCCACCCGACCGTATTCGATTTCTGAGCGTACAAAGCGCCGAGCAAATGCTACAACAGTGCATTGAGCTGCTGCCAGAGTGTGACATTTTTATCGGCTGCGCCGCGGTGGCTGATTATCGCCCCGCTAAAGTGGAAAATCAGAAAATCAAAAAAGCACAGAATGAAATGACTTTGCAACTCGTGCGCAACCCTGACATTGTCTCGGCAGTGGCTGCAAACAAATATCGGCCATACACCGTTGGCTTCGCTGCTGAGACCAATAATGTTGTCGCCTACGCCAGGGACAAAATGCAACGAAAAGGCCTTGATATGATGGTAGCCAATGATGTGTCCAATCAAACCATAGGTTTTAACAGCGATAACAATGCCGTTACTGTTCTGTGGCGCGATGGAGAGAAGATCCTCGAGCTCGCGAGCAAGGCCTCCATAGCACAACACATTGTTCATTTAATTGCCCATCAAACTCGAAAAAACAACTAAAGAAGCGTGTCACACAACCCCACACTCAAACCTTCTCTTGCGGGCAATACACAAGTTGCAGCGCACAAGGAGGGCGCTTTCCCCGAGCATATATTTCGCGCCTATGACATTCGCGGTCACGCAGAGAAAGAGCTCACCGATGCAGTAATAGCCAGTATCGCAGGCGCGATTGGCACAATCGCTGGACAAATGGGTGAACACGCACTGATCGTAGGATGTGATGGCAGAGAGTCCAGCCCCCGTATTAAGGCCGGTCTCATCCGTGCAATCATAGCGACCGGTAGGGATGTTATCGACATTGGCATGACGCCCACGCCACTGCTCTATTTTGCTACGCGGCATCTAAATTGCCGATCCGGCATCATGATAACGGGCAGCCACAACCCGGCAGAACAGAATGGACTGAAAATTGTACTAGACCGGCAGACCCTGGCGGCCGGCCGTATTGCTGAGATTCGCGATCAGGCGGCAGCCGGTAACTTTAGTGCGGGAAATGGACGAATCACTCAAGAGAATATTGTTCCTGCCTATTTAGACAGGGTCCGCCATGATATTGCCATCGCTACGCCCCTTAAAATTGTCATCGATGCGAGCAATGGCGCCACCAGCGAGATCGCGCCGCAACTGTTTCAAGAGCTCGGCTGCGATGTTATACCGCTGAACTGCAAGGTGGACGGTCGCTTTCCTGGCCACCCCCCCGACACCAGTAACGAAGAAAATCTCGCAATGTTGGTGCAGGAAGTCGTCGATGTTGAGGCCGACTTTGGTGTAGCTTTCGATGGCGATGGCGACCGCTTAGCGGTCGTCACACCCTCCGGAAAAATTATACGCTCGGACGTATTATTGATGCTCTATGCTCAGGATTTTTTGTCACGCAATCCTGGTGCGGATGTTGTCTTTGACGTCAAGTGCAGTCGCCAGCTCTCCACATTGATTGCCGACCTTGGCGGCCGGCCCGTGGTATGGAAGACCGGGCACGCTTTTATGAAAGAAAAAATGCAGGAGACCGGTGCGCTGTTAGGCGGAGAATTCTCCGGACACATGTTCTTTGGTGAGCGCTGGTATGGATTTGACGATGGCATCTATGCCGCGGGTCGCCTCGCAGAAATCATAAGTACTCACGGGGATAATCTAGACGATGCCATTGCAAAATTCCCCGCTACGAGCAATACACCCGAAATCATCATTCCCGTGGCGGATGACTACAAATTTGAGTTGGCGAAGAGAATCATCAACAATACCGACTTTCCTTCTGGGAAAGTGACCACTCTGGACGGACTCAGGGTAGACTTTAGCAACGGCTGGGGCTTGGTGCGCGCCTCCAATACGGGACCGGCGCTGACGGCCCGCTTTGAGGCAGACACACTGGAAAACCTCAAGAAGATCCAGGACGAGTTCAGAACCCAAATCGCGCAAATAGACCCTGCGATTGAACTCAATTTCTAACCACCCGCCCCCTTTGGGGTCGGGCTTAATAGTAGGCCAGGATATGTCACTCGATCGCGCAGAAGCTCTCAATATCGCCCAGGTTCTGACCGAAGCCCTTCCCTATATCCAGCGATTCATCGGCAAAACGATTGTGGTCAAGTTTGGCGGCAACGCCATGGTAGACCCGCTGCTCCACGAAAGCTTTGCCCGCGACGTGGTGCTGATGAAACTGGTCGGTATGAACCCGGTTGTGGTGCACGGAGGCGGGCCGCAAATCGGCGCCCTGCTGGAAAAACTCAATATTCAAACAACGTTTGTTGATGGAATGCGCGTCACCGACTCCCAAACCATGGACATAGTGGAGATGGTGTTGGGTGGCAGCGTCAATAAGGAAATAGTCTCGTCTATCAACCGCAACGGCGGTAAGGCTATCGGTGTAACAGGCAAAGACGGCCAAATGATTAAGGCGCGCAAGCTCACGGTCAATCAGTACAGTTCTGAGCGCGATATATCGGAAAACGTCGATATCGGACAAGTGGGAGAGGTCGACCAGATTGATACTGAAGTGCTAAAGGTCATTCTAGGGAGCAACTTCATTCCTGTTATCGCTCCGATCGGAGTGGGCGACGACGGCAGTACTTACAATATTAACGCTGATCTTGTTGCCGGAAAACTGGCCGAGGTTATGCACGCAGAGAAATTGATGCTGCTGACCAATGTCGCCGGGTTGTTGGACAAAAAAGGTCACATTCTTACCGGCCTCACCACAGAACAGGTGGATGGCTTGATCGCAGATGGGACTATCAGTGGTGGTATGCTGCCAAAAATCCGCTGCGCCCTCGATGCAGTGAAGTTCGGAGTCACTAGCGCGCACATTGTGGATGGTCGAGTGCCTCACGCTGTACTGCTGGAAACCTTCACCGACGAGGGGATGGGCACACTCATCACCAATAAACGCGTCTAACTCGCATAAACTGATAAAAATTCTCCCCCATTATGGTCCCGCTTATTGCAGGCAAGACGGGTAATCGCTAGCATTGGGTGACACGCTATTCGATATGGAACGCTATGCCCCCTAGAAAATCCCAAAGGCGCCAGCAAATATTGGAAGCTCTCGCCCATATGCTGGAGGCCGGCCAAGGTAGCCGGATCACTACAGCTGGTCTTGCGAGGCAGGTCGGAGTCTCCGAGGCCGCTCTGTATCGGCACTTTCCCAGCAAGTCAAAAATGTTTGAAGGCCTCATCGAATTCATCGAAGACACGCTTTTTAGCCGCATCAATATCATTCTGAGTGAAGAGCAATTTGCCGCAGTGCGCTGCGAAAAAATGCTCATGCTGTTACTCGTATTTGCCGAACGCAATCCCGGGCTTACCCGCATCCTCACCGGTGATGCGCTGGCGGGGGAAACCGAACGCCTGCACGTCCGTGTGGCACAACTATTCGATCGCTTTGAAACACAGCTCAAACAAGTCATTCGGGAAGCAGAGTTGCGCGAGGGTCTGCGTCCTAGCATCCCCTTGCCCGCAGCCGCCAACCTCCTGATAGCGGCAGCAGAAGGACGCCTATCACAGTATGTGCGCAGCGGATTCCAGCGCCTTCCGACCACAGAGTGGGCCCGTCAATGGGAGTTATTGATGGACGGCTTTTTCCGCGAAGCCGTCACCACGCCACTTTCTGGCCAAACCACTCGTTTTATTCGCTAGGTATGCGGTGGAAGGACGTTACTCGCACGAGGAAATCGCCGCGCGTTCAACATAAACCCCTTGCCCACTTGCTACGGCTTAGACTCCATACTGTTGACGGTACTGCCGCATAGCGGCCAAAGCGCCCGGAGGCCCCTGATCTTCAGCCTCCAGATAATCAATAATGTGGCCCATGTTAATGATACTTAACACCGGCGCATCGTAAGCTCGCTCCACCTCCTGTATGGCCGACAACTGGTCCACCCCCCTCTCCTGCCGATCAAGACCGATGACAACGCCTGCTAGGGTGGCGCCGGCCTCATCAATCATCTTGATCACCTCTCGAACGGCCGTACCCGCTGTAATGACGTCGTCGATCACCAGTACACGCCCTTGCAAAGGCGTCCCCACCACCACACCACCCTCGCCGTGGGTTTTAGCCTCTTTGCGGTTGTAGGCATACGGTACATCCAGCCCGTAATGGTCAGCCAGGGCGATGGCAGTCGCCGCGGCCAGGGGAATGCCTTTATAGGCAGGCCCTAGTAATACGTCAAACTGCACGCCTGAATTCACAATGCAATGCGCGTAGCATCGGCCTAGAGCAGCGAGTGCAGCGCCCGTTGAAAATGCCCCAGCATTGAAAAAATAGGGACTTACGCGACCTGATTTAAGGGTAAATTCACCGAATTTTAACACCTCATGTCTGCGGGCAAGCTGAATAAACTCTGTTTGAACTGCATGCATATCGGCTGTAGATCCTTAAACGAAACATTGTATTCCACAGGTTACGCTATAGAATACCCAAATCTGGATTTGTCCACTTTTTAACACTAGGAAACGAGCAGTAAATTCTTCTCCCGACGCCAATATAATCCATGTCGGCAGCACTGCTAAACAGCAACCCAAACCATCTTACGCACGACCATTCCGACGGGAACTCGGCGAGATGTTTAAATTGTCGCGTGACTCAAGCTTGATAATACACGCTCTCATATCAAGGGATCAAAAATGAGGATCATTAGTATCAGTGCGGATGGTATTAAAAATGCCGCTGAGAAAGGCGTTTTTGACTGGCTCGGTGAGCAAGATGCAGATTTTATCTGTATTCAAGATCTACAATGTTCAGAACATGACTTGCAGGACAAAATCTTCTTCCCAGAGGAGTACAACGCCTACTTTTTTGACGATGCAGGCGGTAAAGCCAATGGCGTTGCTATTTATAGCCGACAAATGCCCAAGGCAATCATGACCGGCCTCGGTTTCGCCGACTTTGATATGGAAGGTCGTTATATACAGGCAGATTATGAAAACCTGAGCGTGGCCTGCCTTTTAGCCCCGCGGGTAGGCCCAGATAACGCCTCCCAACAAGCCCGGAAAAACGAATTTTTCGAGCTCCTCAGCGCCCACCTGCAAAAAGTCCGCAACAAGCGTCGGGAGTTCATCATTTGTGGTAACTGGAATATCGTCCATAGTGCAGCAGATGTGCAAGACAGCCAGCGCAATAGCACTGCATCAGGCTTTCTTGCCGAAGAGCGCCAGTGGATGGACGAGCTGCTAGAGTCTGGCTATGTTGACGCATTTCGGGAAGTTAGCTCAGATCAGGACGAGTTCACCTGGTGGCCAGATGGCGAACGTGGCACAAATGGCTGGCGCACCGACTTCCATTTGATCTCCCAGGGCCTGAAGTACGCTGTAGATTACGGTGCCATTTACAAGATCAAGCCGTTCTCTTCTCACGCACCCGTCATAATGGACTACGATATCGAGCTTTAGTCTGCGGCCGCGCCGCGCTTATCCAGAGGCTAACGCGGCTTTTTGTAAGGCAATTAATTGCTGTATCCCGTCAGACGCTAAGTCCAGCATGTCATTAAGCTCCTCGCGGGCAAACGGCGCCTGTTCAGCCGTACCCTGTACTTCAATAAATCCTCCGGTCTCCCCCATTACGACATTCATATCGGTATCCGCCGAAGAGTCCTCCGGATAATCCAGGTCCAGCACAGGAACACCCTCGTAAATTCCCACCGATACTGAGGCCACCATTTGCAACAAGGGATCATCCTTGATCAGTTTCTCGCGCTGTAAGTAATTAATGGCGTCGACCACGGCAACACAGGCTCCGGTAATTGCGGCAGTGCGGGTGCCACCGTCCGCCTGAATCACATCACAATCTACCGTTATCGTGTTCTCACCGAGCTTCGAAAAATCAATAGCCGCCCGCAATGAACGGCCTATCAGGCGCTGAATTTCTAATGTCCGCCCGCCCTGCTTGCCGCGACTGGCCTCCCGGCCCATGCGGCTGCCTGTAGAGCGCGGGAGCATGCCGTACTCGGCCGTCACCCAACCCCGACCTTGGCCACGCATAAAGCGCGGAACGCCCTTTTCCACTGACGCCGTGCAAATAACTTGTGTGTCACCAAAGCAAACCAGCACTGAGCCCTCGGCATGTCGAGTATAGTTGCGGGTAATGTTGATCTCTCTCAGTTGCGCAGCTGAGCGCCCACTAGGTCGTTGCATGGATTTACTCCGTCGTGTTTAGTAAGCGCGCCAGTATACGCGAGCCGGCAGGCTAAGGTAGTTAAATAGCGCCGCAGAGCGTCTGCACAACCCGGCCTGTTTGCACTAATAACAAACTGCTACACTCGTAACCTGTTAAGCGAGATGGAACAACGGCTGTAATGATTCAGAGCATGACCGCATTTGCTCGAGAGAGCGCCGAGATTGAGCAAGGCACACTGACGATAGAGCTGCGTTCAGTTAACCATCGCTATCTCGATTGCACCTTTAAACTACCTGATGCACTGCGTGCGCTAGAGCCAAAATTGCGGGAGTACGCTGGTGCCATTCTGACCAGAGGCAAAGTAGAGTGCCTGCTGCGCCTGCAGCTGCAGCAGACACAAACTGAGGCGCTACATATTGATACCGCCCGCCTCGACGCATTACTGGCCGCTACCGGTATTATCCAGAAGCAGCTGGGCAGTTTAGCGCCCATCAGCCCGCTGGAAGTACTGCTGTTCCCCGGTATCTGCTCTGCCCAAGCAGCATCAGAAGAACAGCTGCAAAAGGAGGCGCTGTCCCTGTTCAGTAAAGCGCTGGAGAATATGCAGCAAAACCGTTGTCGGGAAGGGGAGAAGTTAGCGACACTGGTACTGGATCGCATGACTCTGGTTGAAGCAGAGGTAAATGCCACGCGCGCGATACTGCCCGCACTTATGCAGCATCAGCGCGACCGAATCATCCATCGAATCGCAAATCTAGAGATAGAAGTCGACCAAGGTCGACTGGAACAAGAGCTGGTCTACATGGCCCAAAAAGCCGATGTGGATGAAGAGCTGGATCGTCTCGATGCCCATCTGGGCGAAGTCCGGCACACTCTCAAACAGGGCGGCCCCTGTGGTAGGCGACTAGACTTTCTGATGCAGGAGCTGAATCGAGAAGCCAACACTCTGTCTTCCAAGTCGCAATCGGCGACTACAACGCAGAGCGCGGTAGAGTTAAAGGTGCTCATCGAGCAGATGCGCGAACAAATACAAAATATTGAGTAGCGCCTCGCGTTTGCACTACCGCAACAGGAACCGAACATGACAAGCACCGGAACACTTTACACTGTGTCCGCCCCATCAGGAGCCGGCAAAACAAGTCTAGTTAATGCCCTCATTGAGCGCTGCGGGGGCCTACAGGTCTCTGTCTCACACACAACACGTCCCATGCGGCCCGCCGAAAAGGAGGGGGTCAATTACCACTTTGTCTCAGAGAACGTCTTTGTAGACATGCTGGATCGAGCTGAGTTTCTGGAGCACGCGCAAGTCTTCGGCAACCTCTATGGGACGTCCAGTGTCTGGCTGGAAGAGCAGCTCGAGCGCGGTCTTGATGTCATTTTAGAGATTGACTGGCAGGGCGCAAGACAGGTCAAGCAGCTGCTGCCCGAAACTCAGTCTATTTTTATCCTACCGCCGTCGCGCCAGGCTCTACAGCAGCGACTTAGCCTCAGAGGGCAGGACGACCCTAGCATCATCGAGGGTCGCATGAACGCCGCCGTAGCAGAAATGTCGCATTATGTGGAGAGTGACTTCCTCGTAGTCAACAAGGATTTCGATCAAGCCCTAGATGAACTGCAGAGTATTGTAGCCAGTCAACGCCTGCGCACCGCTCGCCAGCAGAAAATCCTGTCTGGCATGTTACAAAACCTCCTAAAATAGTGCCTCTGGCGTCATTAGTGCTGGACGTACCCCCGGTATACTGCGCTATAATTTAGGGTTCCTTCGGCACAGATTCGCTGTGCCGTGGGTAGAGAGGCATCGGCATCATTGACGGCGCCCCAGCTTCAGTAACCTGTGTCTCCAAGCCAAAAGCTTGAAGTAACACACGCAAAAATGGGAAGTATTGAATAATGGCACGCGTAACCGTTGAAGATTGTCTGGAAAACGTCGCAAATCGCTTTGAACTCGTCATGGTTGCGAGCAAGCGGGCCCGGCAATTGGCCACCGGCGGGAAAGACCCTCTGGTACTGGAGGAATCGGACAAGTGCACTGTCATCGCCCTGCGCGAGATTGCTGAAGGGCTAGTCACCAACGAAATTCTCAGCCGGGCAAGCGAAATAGCGGCCGAAGAAGAGCTGGCAGAAGTGTTTGAGGCCAGCGAAGCGCTTTAAGCTCCGCGGGCATCTCTGATACGGGTCTCAAGCCAACAACATGCAAACCCTAGATGCCCTAAATATCACCCTCCGTAGTTACCTCAACACCGAGCAAGCCAACCACGTAAATCGCGCCTACTTTTTTGCCGAGCAGGCGCATTATGGGCAGCAGAGACACAGTGGCGATCCCTATGTAAGCCATCCGCTTGCTGTCGCTGGCATCCTCGCCGACATGCACATGGACCACCAAAGCCTGATCGCAGCCATGCTGCATGATGTCATTGAAGACACGGGTATCGAGAAGTCCGCCATTGGTGAGCAGTTTGGCCCCACTGTCGCTGAGCTGGTCGATGGCGTCAGTAAATTAACACAGATGGAATTCCAGTCCCTAGAAGAAAAGCAGGCGGAGAACTTCCAGAAAATGGCACTGGCCATGGCCCAGGATATTCGCGTAATTCTGGTAAAGCTCGCCGACAGGTTACACAACATGCGGACACTGGGAGTGCTGAAATCTACCAAAGCACGCCGCATC
This sequence comes from Halioglobus sp. Uisw_031, assembly GCF_047729875.1. Classification (NCBI taxonomy): domain Bacteria; kingdom Pseudomonadati; phylum Pseudomonadota; class Gammaproteobacteria; order Cellvibrionales; family Halieaceae; genus Halioglobus; species Halioglobus sp. Uisw_031. Next base: position 3,644,645 of record NZ_CP159826.1, read on the forward strand.
GCGCGCGAAACCCTCGACATTTACGCCCCTATCGCAGCGCGCTTGGGAATGAATACCGTGCGCCTCGAGTTTGAAGAGCTCGGCTTTAGCGCTCTCTATCCTATGCGTGCCCGGCGCATAGACGCCGCTCTGCGAAAATCGGTTGGGCATCGCAAGGAGCTCGTCGAACAGGTCCGCCACCAGATTGAAGTGACACTGGAACAGGAGGGCCATGAAATTTGTGTCATTGGACGTGAAAAACACCTGTATAGCATCTACAGAAAAATGAAGTCCAAGCACAAGTCCTTTTCCGAGATCACAGACATCTATGCCTTTCGCATCATCGTGGACTCTGTTGACACCTGTTACCGCGTTCTGGGCTGCATTCATAGCCTCTACAAACCGGTGCCCGGCGAATTCAAGGATTATATCGCCATCCCCAAGGCCAATGGCTATCAGTCCCTCCACACCGTCCTGATGGGCATGCATGCTGTGCCGATCGAGGTTCAAATCCGCACCCAGGAAATGGAAGATATGGCCAATAAGGGTATCGCCGCCCACTGGCTATACAAAACTGACAGCCAGTCCAGCACGAGTAGTCATGCCCGCGCCCGAGAATGGGTGCAGGGCTTGCTAGAGATGCAGCAACGCGCAGGCAACTCGCTGGAATTTATCGAGAGCGTCAAAATTGACCTCTTCCCTGATGAAATCTATGTCTTTACCCCACAGGGCCGCATACTCGAGCTGCCACGGCGCGCCACTCCGGTGGACTTTGCCTACGCCGTGCATACGGACGTGGGCAACAGCTGCGTAGCCTGTCGAATAAACAGGCGCCTGTCCCCACTCTCCGAGCCTCTGCAAAGCGGCCAGACCATTGAAATTCTAACCTCGCCCGGGGCTCAGCCCAACCCAGCCTGGCTCGACTACGCCGTCACGGCCAAGGCTCGTTCCAATATTCATCATTTCCTGAAAAGTCAGACTCTGGATGACTCAGTGGCCCTAGGGCGCAGCCTCCTCGATAAGGGGCTCATGGATTTTGGCACCAATTTGGCAAATCTCGCTGAAGACAGGCTCTGGGACTTTCTGTCACAACAACACTATGAAAACCTGGATGACCTGCTGGTGGATATCGCTCGCGGCAACCGATTACCTGTATTCACTGCGCAACAGCTGTTGAGCGGGCTGGAGGAGGACCCGCTGCAGCAGCATCATGACAGCGTCCAACCTGTAGCCATCTGTGGAACAGAAGGCTTCATGGTCAGTTATGCTAGGTGCTGCCACCCCATACCTGGAGACCCCATTGAGGGTTATCTGAGCCTCGAAAAAGGTGTGGTTGTGCACCGAGAGCAATGCAAAAATCTCACCGATATACGCGATCATAACGAACGGCAAATAGCGTTGCGCTGGGACGACAATGTGGAGGGCGAATACTCCGCAGAGCTGCGTGTGGAGGTCGAAAACCGTCGCGGGATGCTTGCCGTGATCGCCACTCGCATCAATAGTATGAACGTTAATATCGAGAAAATATCCACTGAGGACAAGGACTATCAGTTCACCTATGTCACCTTGGAAATGCTGGTACACGATAGAGTGCATCTGGCCCGAGTCATGAAGCGCCTAAGGACTATCAATCACGTGCACAAAGTTAACCGCGTCAAAAACTAAACGGCCAAACAACCCGCGCCGCCTATAGAATGGAGAACTGCCTTGAGTAATCGCGCCGTCATTTCGACACCCGCTGCCCCTGCTGCCATTGGCCCCTATTCGCAAGCAGTCAAGGTAGGCAATACGGTATGGCTATCCGGCCAAATCCCGCTCGTGCCTGGCACGACCGAGCTGGTGTCCGAAGATATAACAGAACAAGCAGTTCAGGCCTTTCAAAACCTGAGCGCGATAGCAGATGCGGCCGGAGGCAGCCTGAAAAATGCAGTTAAAATCAATATCTCGCTCACTGACCTTGCACACTTCGCAGTGGTTAATGAGGTCATGGCGCGCTTCCTCAAAGAGCCCTTTCCCGCGCGTGCCTGCGTGCAGGTCGTCGCACTGCCCAGGGATGCGCAGATTGAGATAGAGGCAGTCCTCGCGCTTTAATTCTGAGCAAGCAACGCGTTATATCCGCTTTTATAGTCGGGATAAATCAGCTGATAGCCGCTGTCATGAAGCGCTTTATTGCGACAGCGCTTATGGCCACTCTCGCCGCGCCCAGTGGGTTGATCGACTGATGCGGGCAATCTCTGCTGCGGCAGCACCTCTAACCCCATTGCGCCTGCCAACCAACTTTCCACTTCGTAACGGGGCGCTGGCTCATTATCTACTCCGATGTAGAGAGACTCGATTTTTTTCCCTACATCGACCAGCTGCAACAGATGCGCGAGAAAGCCCGCACAATCATCCCGGTGAATGCGATTGGTGTAACTCACAGGCTCCGAGTGACATAGCTCCCCCCTGCCCACCCTCGACATAAGACGACTTCGGGGGATACCGTATATCCCGGCAAATCGCACCACTGACGCATTATGCCCCGAGGTCAGTAGTTGCTGCTCGGCGGCAATTATTGCCAGAGCACAAGGATCATCATCCGTCAGGGGACTATCGTCGTTCACCCAACCACCGCGGGCCTCGGCAAAAACGCGAGTACTGCTTACCATCAGGATATGTCGAGGTCGATGCGAGCCCAGACCAGAGATCAAATGGCTCATAGCGTTTTGAAAGCCTGCTTTATAGCCCGCTGGAGTTCGGTCTGCGGGGTTAAATGTAGCGATCACGAAGTCCGGCTCTAACGGCGCTATAAAATCCAAACTTGCGGACTGAGTGTAGTTCGCTGCATAAGCGACAAATTCAGCTGGCAACTTCGAACTATCGCGCCTCACACCCGCAACGTCCCAACCCTGTGCCATAAGGAGTCCACCGGTACGAATACCAATATCGCCACATCCAACAATTAGAACAGAACTGTGCTTCATATTAATCACTCACTGGTTACACTAGGGGCTGTATTAGCAAGACCGAGACCCCATGACATTAACAGAACTGCGCTACCTTGTAGCACTGGCCGAATCAGGTCATTTTCGCAAAGCGGCTGAGCAATGCAGCGTCAGTCAACCCACTCTTAGTATCGCCATCAAAAAGCTCGAGGCCGAGCTTGGTGTCTGCCTATTCGAACGCGCACGCCACAAAGTAGCCGCCACTCCCACCGGAGAGCTTATTGTTGAGCAGGCTCGCACGGTTCTGCGCGAAACGCAAAACCTGCGGCTGCTGGCGGAACAGGGCAAGGATCCAATGGGTAGTATGCTATCCGTCGGCGCGATCTATACCGTGGGTCCCTATTTGTTCCCACGCTTGGTCGGCCATCTACAGCAATTGGCCCCCAACATGCCGCTGTTCATCGAGGAGAGCTATACCGCCAGTCTGCGCGTCAAACTAAGCAACGGTGAGCTGGATGCTATTTTTGTAGCGCTGCCATTTACCGAAACTGACATAGTTACACGGACACTCTTCGATGAATCGTTCGTCGTGTTACTCCCACAAGACCACCCACTGACTGAACACTCACACATCAACGCCAGCAGCTTGGCCGAACACTCGGTACTTTTAATGGGCGAGGGCCATTGTTTCCGCGATCAGGTGTTGGAAGCCTGCCCTGGGCTGCAACGCGCCATACGAGAAAAATATGCGCAGGGCCATACGGTGGTAGAAGGCGGCTCTCTGGAAACCCTAAAGCACATGGTGGCAAGCGGTCTGGGTATTACTGTCTTGCCAGAATCAGCGGCCAATGAAGCCATCTATGGGAACAATGTACTGGCCGTGCGACCGTTCGAAAGTCCAGCACCCTGCCGCAGCATCGCCTTAGCCTGGCGTGTGAGTTATCCGCGACCAGAGGCTATCGATATTCTCATCGATGCCCTACGGCCTCAGTAATATAATGATAGACGGCATCGCCAACATTTCAGTACAGGAGCTGCGTGGAGTGGGCCCCAAGCTTGCGAGCACGCTGGCCGATTACGGCGTTCGGCACGTTGAGGATCTCCTATTTCACCTCCCATTGCGTTACCAAGACCGCACTCGGGTCACCCCCATCGCGACTGCCAGGGAAGGCGCCGATGTAGTGATAGAAGGAGAGGTGAGAGCAGCGGATGTAGTCTTTGGGCGCCGTCGCAGCCTCGTAGCGCGAATCCAGGACGGCAGTGGAACATTGACCCTGCGCTTTTTCCATTTTAGCGCCGCGCAGAAAAACAACCTACAAACCGGCAGTCGACTGCGCTGTTTCGGCCAAGTGCGTCGTGGAGGCAGTGGCCTGGAAATGTACCATCCGGAATATCGCGTACTACAAGACGAGGATGTCGCTGTAGAGGAGGCCCTAACCCCGATCTACCCGACGACAGCCGGTATCGGCCAAAACCAGTGGCGCAAACTCTGCAAGCAGGCCCTCGACCGCCTGCACAGAGAACAAGTCGATGAGTTATTGCCTCCCAGCGGCAAATACCCCTATGAATTAACGAAGGCCCTGCAATATCTGCACACCCCTCCCCCTGACGCCGCCCAAGAATTACTGCGAGAAGGCAAACATCCGGCCCAGTTGCGACTGGCGCTGGAAGAATTGGTGGCGCACAACCTATCGCTTCACCGACTGCGCGAACGACAGCAAGAAGAGGGCGCGCCAGCCCTGCCACTGAACAAGGAGGCACTCGGAGCATTCCTCGCAAGCCTGCCGTTCACACCCACGAACGCTCAACGCCATGTCCTGCAAGAAATCGCTATTGATCTGGCCAAGCCTGTTCCAATGATGCGGCTAGTGCAGGGCGATGTGGGGTCAGGGAAGACCCTGGTGGCCGCTGGTGCCGCGCTGCAGGCAATTAGCAGCGGCTACCAGGTCGCGATCATGGCCCCTACAGAGATATTAGCAGAGCAGCACTGGCGTAATTTCTGTCAGTGGTTCGAACCCTTCAACATCACCATGGAATGGTTAAGCGGCCGCACCAAGGGCAACAAACGGTTAACCGCTTTAGGGCGCATCGCCTCCGGGGACGCAAGCTTGGTCATCGGCACTCATGCATTATTTCAAGATAATGTGGCCTTCGCATGTTTAGGCCTGGTTGTCGTCGACGAGCAACACCGCTTCGGGGTTCATCAGCGTCTCGCTTTAACCAAAAAAGCAGCGCCGCAACAGGGCCGGGCCCACCAGTTGGTCATGACGGCGACCCCTATTCCCCGAACGCTGTCCATGGTCGCCTATGCCGACCTAGACTGTTCAATAATCGACGAATTGCCACCGGGCAGGTCTCCAGTAACCACGGCACTCATCGATAGCAGCCGACGAGAGGACGTTGTAGCGCGAGTCGCGGCCGCCTGTAGCGAGGGCCGCCAAGCCTACTGGGTCTGTACCCTCATTGAGGAAAGCGATGTACTGCAGGCACAAGCGGCGGAGGCGACCGCTGCAGAATTACGTGCGGGACTACCTCATCTGGCAATCGGGCTAATTCACGGCCGGCTCAAACCGCTGGAAAAGGCCGCGATAATGGCCGCGTTCAAAAGCGGAGAACTGGCGCTGCTGGTAGCCACAACCGTCATTGAGGTCGGCGTAGACGTGCCCAATGCTAGCCTGATGATCATTGAAAACCCCGAGCGGCTTGGCTTGGCGCAATTGCATCAACTGCGCGGGCGGGTGGGCAGAGGCTTACAAGCCAGCCACTGTGTACTGTTGTATCAGACCCCGCTATCTGCCAACGGCAAACAGCGCCTGTCTGTTATGCGGGAAAGTTCGGATGGATTCTATATTGCCGAGAAAGATCTGGAACTGCGCGGCCCAGGCGAAGTACTCGGCACCCGGCAAACCGGTCTGATGGAGTTCAGGATCGCTTCGCTACCGGCACACAGTCACCTGTTAGACGAAGTGCAATTTATTGCCAACGCTATCCGTGAATCCTATCCAGAACGGACTGACCCACTGATTCATCGCTGGACCGGCTCAGGCCAGCAATTTGCCAAGGTTTGAATACGCTTTAGCTGCCCCTAATAACCAATGGCGCTAGCGCAGAAATAACGCCTGCCAGCGCCGCTCCAGTTCATCCACGCCGATAGTACTCAAGGCTTCAATATTCCTATTTGGGATCTGCTCGGGATCGGCAAAGTCCTCCAATGCGCGGCTTACCATACCTTCTCTGAGCAGATGAATGAGCGGGTAGGGTGCCCGGTTGCTGAAGTGACTGGCAGCCTCTGGAGCCTCTCCCGCAAAGCGATATTGCGGATGAAAACTAGCCAACTGCACGATACCGTCAAGGCCCGATTCAATCAGCAGGTCCTGGGCTTCGTCGACGAATTGTAGGTAGTCTTCAAAATTCCGCAGCGCCCGAGGAAACACCACAAGGGTAGTAGCGACATCCTGCTCCATACTGCGCTGAAGTAAATCGAGCTCCTGCAGGAGCACCCTGCGCAGATCTGCTATCTGGGTTTCCTCACAAACGGCTATACGCAGGTTGGGCGCACCCAGCAGAGGGCGCGCAAAAGGGCATAGATTCAAGCCGACAACAAAGTCGCGCAACCAGCGTCTCACATGACGCTCAGCGTTATCAGTCACCGACAGTGCCGGTGCGCATGGAGCCTCACGTCAGGCCATAATCGGCGGCAATTCTTTCTGCAGGATTATTTTCTCTTTAATGGCCTCGCCGGTCAGCGCAAAACCCAGCAGCTTGCCACCACTGTCACGGAACTGCGCGTTGACGTTGTTGCCGTCGGCCACAATAGTCCAATCGCCCTCTGCCCCACGTGCAACAGGCGCGACCACCACCGGACAGGCTGGCGTTTTAATCGTCACCGGCATGGCCCCGTAGCTGACCTCAGTGGGCTGACCCGCTAGGGTTTTGCCCAACGCTTTAGCTGCCGCCATCAAAGGCGCGACATAAACCAACACGTGTCCGTCAACCTCTGCGCAATCTCCCATCGCATAGACGTGGCTGGCGCTGGTCTCTAAAAGGCGGTTGGTAACAATACCCCGATTGACGACAATACCGCTGGCCTTGGCTAAATCAGTTCGAGGCCGCACACCAACCGCCGAAATGACGATGTCGGCGGCAATGGTCTCGCCATTATTAAGGCTCACAATCACGCCCTTCTCAGCCTTGTTCACGGCAGTTACCAAAGGACCGAAATGGAACTTCGCGCCTTTCTGTTCCAACGCTGTCTGCACTGCCTTACCCGCAGGTTCGGGCAACAACGTTGGCAGGCAGTAGCCAAGAGGATCCACAGCTTCCACCTCAAACCCACCATTAATCAAATCATTGGTGTATTCGCAGCCGATCAGTCCGCCTCCGATGATGCACACCTTCTTTACACCATTCTTGGCAACGGCGACGCGGAAATCAGCGTAGTCCAGCAGATCATTGACGGAATAGACCAGTTCCAGCCCATCGCCCTCAATCGGGGGACGGATCACCTCGGCCCCCACGGCCAGAACCAATTTCCGGTAGTGAATTACAGTCTCGGCATCACCCACCTTGATCAACTGACGCTCGGTATCAAGTTCGTTCACCTTGGTCATAGTCCAAACGCTGGCTTTGAGTTGGCGTGCCATGCTACCCGCATCCAACTGGGCCAGATCATCAGCCGAGTGGTCTTTGGTATAACCCGTGGACAGCATCGGCTTGGAATAGGAGCGGCCGTCGTCCGACGTGATAATGATAAGCGGCGTTTCGCTATCATGCTTGCGAAACTCCTTAGCCAAGCCGTATCCTGCCAGGCCTGTCCCGAGAATAACCACCGGCGCATGGACTTTATCCACCGTAGGTTCCTCATGGTGGGGCACATCGTCAACCAGTGCCTCTTTTAATAATTCAAAATCTTCCTTGCCAACACCACAGTCAGGGCACAACCAATCTTCCGGAACATCCTCCCACTTGGTTCCTGGCGCGATACCATCGTCCGGCCAGCCTTCCTTCTCGTCATAAATCAGACCACAAACAATACATTCCCATTGGCTCATGCTACTTCTCACTCTTTATAATGCTTGCGGATGACTTCATTTGCCGAACGAAAAATACAAGACCTTGCAGCAACGGAAGAATGGACAAATTTGGAAACCGAACACTATAGGGTTGTACAATAATTGTGCAAGGATTTTTTCTCGTCAAACTTCTGGAAATTTGGATCGGCAACTCTCTTGCAAGCGCACTCCCGATAAAGCATTCTCGCCACTCGAATTAAGGATATCATACGTTTGCAACCGTCCAATCCCGCACTGGTGCCCCGCCCGCAGTGGCGCAAACGCATACCCGTTGAGCCCCACTGGCGGCCCGAAGGGCTCTATGACCGTGAGACCCTGCCGCCGAATTTGCGCAGCTGGTTAACAGACAATGGCTCTCTAACGGCACGGCTGGTAGCGTCTGGACAGGGCGAATTCAGTGTAAAACGATTGTATCAGGGATGGGAGGTACCGCTACTCTCCGAGCGCCGGCTATTAGCCCTACCCCCCAGACAGGTCGCGCTGGTGCGCGAGGTCGCTCTATTATTGGATGACAACGCTGTAGTATTTGCCCGTAGCATCTTTCCCATTACAAGTCTGAATGGCAGCCTGGCACACTTGCGACGGTTACAGAACAAATCGCTAGGAGCGTTTCTATTCAAGCATCCCGGCATGCACCGCTATCCCTTTGAACTTTCGCACATGTCGGGAAACAGTGATTACCTGCCAGAAGACCTCCGCCAACCCGGACTCGCCTGGGGGCGTCGCTGTCGTTTCGAGATCAACGGGAAAAAGCTGATGGTAAGCGAGGTTTTCCTGGAGACTTTTACCCCTTGGAGAGCTGCACCTTCGATGCATCGCACACAGCGCGGCAAGGTCAGCACTGCATTTATGTCGCTAACCCAGTAAGCTACGCAGTTTACTATGCCGCAAAAGGTTTCAATGGCAACCTCACCCAAAACTCATGCACTGCTGCAACTGATTCGCTTTGATAAGCCGATCGGCACCCTACTCCTGCTGTGGCCAGCCCTTTGGGCTCTTTGGCTCGCGGCGCAAGGTGTGCCTGACTACACACTACTGGCTATTTTTCTGGCCGGTACCTTTCTTGCCCGCTCCGCCGGTTGCATCATCAATGACCTCGCTGATCGGAATCTAGACGGTGCGGTAGCGCGCACCAATGCTCGACCACTGGTGACCGGGGCAATCACTGTTCGGGAAGCGGTGGCCCTGTTTGTGGTGCTGATGTTGCTCGCGTTCATACTGGTGCTGTTCACCAACCGATTGACTGTCATACTCTCTGTTGGTGCGGTGATACTAGCCTCCAGCTACCCGTTTATGAAACGCTACATGCAATTACCGCAACTGGTATTGGGCGCCGCATTTTCCTGGAGTATTCCGATGGCCTTCGCTGCCCAAAGTGGTGCCCTGCCTCCCGCGCTATGGCTGGTCTATCTGGGAAATCTGCTCTGGACCATGGCCTACGACACGGCCTACGCCATGGTAGACCGGGAGGACGACCTCAAAATAGGCATAAAGTCTGCAGCCATATTATTTGGCCAGTACGACCGCCTCATGATTGCGCTGCTGCAGGTATCAAGCCTGATATGTCTTTACCTCGCGGGCCAGGCATTCGGACTGGGCCTCTACTACAACGCATCGCTGGTCGTATCTGCCGCGCTGTTTGGCTATCACCAATACCTGATCCGCGAACGCAAGGCGGATGAATGTTTCAGGGCCTTCCTGCATAACAACTGGGTGGGCATGACGATCTTTGTCGGCGTGGCGCTCAACTATCTGACAGACGGCACCTGAGTCGCCAATGGCCCTGGCTCCGCACCCACATGCATTCACCACCGAGTTTCTCAACAGCCTCAACCAAATTTCTGCTGCGCAGTGGAACGCTATCGCCGGTACTGATTATCCGTTTCTGCGCCACGATTTTCTGCTTGGACTGGAAACAACTGGATGCACAACAGCAGAAACCGGATGGCAGCCGTGCCATCTAATCCTCCGTTGTGACAGCGAAGTGGTGGCAATTATGCCGCTCTACCTCAAAGCACATTCTTACGGCGAGTATGTGTTCGACTGGTCCTGGGCCGATGCCTGGCGGCAGAGTGGTCTCGTCTATTATCCGAAATTACTCACCGCAATACCTTTCACTCCCGCCACAGGGCCGCGCCTGTGCGTCTCTCCTGACGTTGATGCAGAGCAGTGCTTGCGCGCCGTGCTTCACGCTGTAAAAGCTCTGGCCGCAAAACGACACATTTCATCTTGGCATCTATTGTTTCCCGATGAGACCATGAGCGAAACACTGCTCGACGCCGGCCTGCATCGCCGCGCCGGCACCCAGTTTCACTGGTTCAACGATAACTATGCCTGTTTCGAGGATTTTCTCGCGACATTTAATAGCCGCAAACGCAAAGCGCTAAAAAAAGAGCGCCGACGTGTCGCAGAACAGGGGCTGGTGCTGAAAACACTGACGGGGGCAAGCATTGGCGAGCAAGAATGGGAACAATTCTATCGCTTTTATCAGCTGACCTATGCCAAACGCAGTGGTCATGGTGGCTACCTGAGTCGCGATTTTTTTGTCACTACCGCCGCCGGCATGGGAGACCAAGTGGTTATGGTGCTAGCCTACCTTGATACGCGCGCTGTGGCCGGAGCCCTTTATTTCTGTTCCAACGATACGCTTTACGGGCGCTACTGGGGCTGCGAAGAAGAATATGACTGCTTACACTTCGAAGCCTGCTATTACCAAGGTATTGAGTACTGTATCGCCAACAAGCTAGCGCGGTTTGACCCAGGAGCACAGGGAGAACATAAAATTCAACGCGGATTTCGCCCCATAACCACATGGTCAAATCACTGGATTGCAGATCCTGATCTGTCCGCAGCAGTAGGCGACTTCACTCGCCGTGAGGAGGAACAAAACGACCTTTACCGGCAAGCAGCCACAAAAATGCTGCCCTTCAAATAATGTATCCCCGCTACTAACTGTTCGGACAGCAATCAGATTGGACGATTCTCGCGGGTAAACACCCATTCACGCGCGCTAGATTCGGCTTTGTTATAGCGATAACCGTCGGTTTTAAACTCTTTTATAGCCTCGGGCTCATTCAATGCGTTATCGATAATAAACCGGGTCATTTGTCCGCGTGCTTTCTTGGCAAAAAAGCTGATCACCTTGTATTGGTCGCCCTTGAGGTCTTTGAAGACAGGCGTGACAACATCGGCATCCAGCGCCTTTGGCTGTACTGACTTGAAATATTCGTTGGATGCAAGATTGACCAGCACCTTGCTGCGCGAGTTATTCAGCTGCTTATTAATAGACTTTGTGATGGAATCACCCCAGAATTGATAGAGGTTTTTGCCCCCGCGATTAACAAACTTAAGCCCCATTTCAAGCCGATAGGGCTGCATTAAGTCGAGCGGACGCAACAGTCCGTAGAGGCCAGAGAGAATACGCAGGTGACTCTGGGCGAAACTGAGCTGTGCCTCTGTCAGGGTCGAGGCCTCTAGGCCCGTATAGACACCACCCTTGAACGCCAGTATTGCCTGCTTAGCATTATCCAATTCAAAGGGCTCACCCCAATCCATGAAGCGCCGATGATTTAACTGTGCAATGTTCTCACTCACACCCATCAAAGCCTGGATATCTTCTTGGCTGAGCGCGCGCGCATCTTCTACAAGCCCAGCAGATCGCGCCAGGAACTCAGGCTGAGTCGCGCTAAGAGTGCCTGCGGGTATATCAAAGTCCAGCGTTTTGGCCGGAGATAGAACAGTCAACATTCGATTAATTCCAAATTAAAGGGCTGTTAGTGGCGTCGTTTTCCAACAGTGGTCGATCCCATGATACTCCGTGACACCAGAATCAAAAAGAACCATTCTCTGTGACGGCCATCGGAGCGATTGTTTTTGCCATCCAATATTTCCAATAATTCAGCTAACGAGCCCCGCATACACAAACATGTGAGACTAGCGTGAGCTCTAAGCACATGAACAGCCTCAGAGGTGCCACCCAAGCTATTGATATACATGTGGAAATAGCGTAGCTTAAGTTCATAACGTAGACGAATCAATACGCAAACTGAAATTCAATTACCCACTTTGCAAAAATAGACCCGTACTATGCCATATGCTCAAAATAAAAAAGCGTTGTCAAAGTACTCAATTTAACAACTAATCTATACTAGACTGACAATAGCGTGTCGGGAGAAATTGATGTCACACTGCATTATGCGCAAAATACTTATATTACTGTCGAGCTTTATAGTCTTACTGTCAGCTGCTGCCTTTAGTGCTCCCTATTTTGTCAATCCGGGCGATATTCTCGCAGTCAATATTTGGAATGAGGATCTCCTGAGTCGTGAGGCCCTAGTGCGACCTGATGGCTTTATCAGCCTGCCAATGATCGGCGAGATCGACACTACCAACAGCACCCCGCTAGAGGTCAGCGATACTATCGCCCAAGCCTTAAGTGAATATATAAAGGATACACCACAAGTGGTGGTCTCTGTGCAGAACGTTGCGGGCAATAAAATTTACGTGATGGGCAAAGTGAATCGTCCAGGCGAATACAACATCACTAGTGACACCGACATCATTCAGGCTCTGGCATTGGCAGGCGGCCTCAACACGTTCGCCGCCGAAAATGATATCCTGATTTTACGACGGGAAGCCGATGGTACGCAGGTTTCTATCCCATTCGAATATGCAACGGTCAAAAATGGTGAAGAAATGCACACCAATATTGTGCTGCATAGCCGTGATATTGTGGTCGTTCCTTGATTGCTAGGCTCACACATCAAAAAAATGTTCAGACAAACGCACATCATTTTTTGTCATGCTGGCTTTTTCTTGGCTTATATGGTGGTTGCGCTTTTGACGTCTGCCAGCGCCCAAGCGAAGGAGTATTCTATTGATTATAATGTGTCTGGTGGAGCGAGCTACAACGACAACGAAGGGTTAAGCGCAAAGGATGAGAGGGCAACGTCCGGCGTCCGAATTGCTCTTCCCATCAGTTTTAAGATGCGCGGCGACCAAGTAACTGCCTCATTTTTAAGCGAGCTGAAATCTTACAAGTTTGATGACAGCGGATACGACAGTAATGACCAGAATTTCGAAAGCAATGCTGCCTATCAACTGGAGCTCGGCTCCGTGAGCGGCATGGCGGGCTATATGCGCGGTTCAACTCTAGGCACTGAGTTTCTTGACACCGGTCGTATAGGAGGCGTAGCTACGCGCGTCGAACGTGCAACTGCTGGAGGCAACGGTACTTATTTTTTGACAGAGAAAAGTCGGGCCTACGTCGCTTTAAACTATGTACAAACGGACTATGCAAGTCCTCGCTACATAGGCGGCACAATTATTAACAGCGGTTTTGGCGCAGCCCATCAGTGGACCGAAAGAACCTCGCTATCGCTGGGAGGCAACGTTTCGCGCTACCAAAGCAATGCCGACCGACAGACAACATCAGACATCATTGGCTCGCGGGCGGGTTTCAAATCCGTACTTTCGGAAAACTTGGATGTGGCCCTCACTGGCGGCATATCGTATGTAACGACCTCATTCGCTACCAATTCGGCCATGTCTCGCCCAGATTCCGACACTACTGCATATGTTGTTAACGGGGCCGTCAACTACAGGCAAGAGCGATATTCGTTGTCGGCGACTTTGGCGAGAAGTCTCAGGCCTACAGGCAATGGCGACCTGAACATATTCGACCAAGTGAACATCACCTATCGCTATCAATTATCAGACCTGAGCGGCTTCAACGCAAGCCTTCTGGGCGGTAACACCGAAGCCTTAGAAGGCTCTATCGATAATGACCGCAGGTTTGCACAAATCGGTTTAGGCATAAGTTATAGGTTAGCGCCGTCCTGGTCCGTATCTAGCAACTATAGATATCGTTATCAGGATAATGGCCGCGCGGCCCAGGCTAACGCCCTGGAAATTAGGCTGGTTTTCAATCCCAAGGAATATATTTGGTCTCGTTGACCGGGCAGCTACTTCCTGAGAACTTCAATGTAAAAATGGAAATCGCGTTTAATGAATAGTGAAGAAGAATATGTAAAGTCCACAGATGACTATATTGCCATGCTCACGCGGCGCAAATGGGCGATGGGTATACCCGCGGTTGTTATTTTTGCATTGGCAATAATTTTGGCCTTTGGCTTACCCCCTTCCTACCAATCACAGGCCACGATTCTGATTCAACAGCAGGCCGTGGCCAATAACTTTGTGCAAAGTAGTGTTACCAGCTTTGCCGCACAACAGGTGCAGACCATTAGTCAGAGAGTACTGACTGTCGCTAACATCGGCACAATTGTCAAAGAGTATGATTTGTATGGACAGTCAGGCGCCGAGGCTGGCTCCCGCCTTCCCGGCACTGAACTGGCATTACTGTTTCGTGAAGACATGGACATGGAACTGGTTAGCGCCGATGTAATGGACCCTAGGACTGGCAAGCCGACAGAGGTGACGATCGCATTCACGCTTGCATTTAAGGCGAGATCCGCGCGAAGCGCGCAGAAGGTTGCCAATAAGCTGGTGACCCTCTTCTTGAACGAAAATCTCGATATCCGCACCGACCAGGCCAGCAGCACTGCAGATTTTTTCGAAATGGAGGGCCAGCGATTAGATCGCGATGTGCTAGACTTCAGTCAACAACTCGCTGAATTCAAAGTGCTGAATGAAGGCAGCCTGCCGCAGCTGTATCAATATAACCTGAACCTACTTGAGAGAACCTCACAGCAGCTCTCTACAGCGGATCTGCGGTTACAAGAATTATACAAACGTGAAATTGAGCTTGCCTCAAGACTCGCACAGTTGAGTCCTTTTTCTCCAGTTGTGCTGCCAACGGGAGAGATCGTACTGAGTGACGATGATAGGTTAAAGGCTGCTCAGTCGGACTATCGTCGCAAATCCGCGATATACAATGATAGCCACCCGGATGTGGTTCGGCTTTACCGTGAGATACAGGCACTACAGGCGGAGTTGGGTGTAGAAACAGACATAGAGGATTTGCGGCAGCAACTGCAGAGGCAGAAACGACACCTTAGTGAATTACAGGGCAAATATCTGGATGGTCATCAGGACATTAGGAACACCCAGCAGGTAATCAGCCAGCTGGAAGCCAGTATTAGAGCTGCCGGAAATGCTACCGCTGTAAATTATACCCCCGAGGCTGACAATCCGGCCTACGTCTTGTTGAGCACTCAACTAGATGCTATAGCATCAGAGGCCCTGTCCGTTAGCAAACTGAAAATCGAATTGCAGGAAAAGGCGAACCGCTACGAGGAGATAATAAAACGCGCGCCCGATGTAGAAAAGGATTACGAAGCTCTGTTGCGCGAATACACACTCGCCACTAACAAGGCTCAAGACACCAAGAGAAAACAGCAAGACGCACAGATGTCCAAAAGCTTGGAGGAAAACCGTAAAGGCGAGCGCTTCATCCTTATAGAGCCCCCCGCGGTGCCATCAGAGCCGGTAAGCCCAAACCGTCCTGCGATTATCTTTCTGGGCCTATTACTTGGCGTAGGTGCAGGACTTGGCTTCGCTCTTTTACGGGAAAGCCTGGATGGTGGCATACAGAGCACAGGTGAGTTGGCTAGCCTGATGGGCGAGCCACCGCTTGTCACTATCCCCTACATTGAAAATGAATGGGATGCTAAGAAGAAACAAAAGAGTTGGCGACTAAGTCGATTATCAGCGATCGTGGTGGGCATCGTACTTTTGCTCTGTCTACATTTTTTTTACACGCCACTCAACATACTCTACTTCGTGATACTCAATAAGCTGGGGTTTAACTAATGGAATCTTTGCAAGACGCGATCGAAAAAGCGCGCCTCGAACGAGAAGGCTTGATTGGTAAAACAGCAGCACTCGGAACGTCACAAAAAGACGCGCTGCCGGAAGAACCAACGAGAATGGAAGACTCTAAAAATGCTTTTGAGGCCGGGAGAAATCCATCGCCGTTGCGCTCACAACTCCGTTATAGTGCGACCCGCCGTGTCCAGCTGGATGAGGATGTCCTATCAATGAACCGCATTATAGCGGGGGATATTCACGACCCACGTGTAGAAGCCTACCGTCAGCTACGCAGCCAGGTGTTGATTAGCATGAAGCGCAACAACTGGCACAGCCTGGCCATAACCAGTGCCCAAGAAAATGCCGGCAAGACACTCACAGCCATCAACCTCGCGATCTGTATGTCGCAAGAGGTTACTAATACCGTCATGCTAGTTGATTTAGACTTACGCACCCCGCATGTCCACACGGCTTTGGGTATCGATATTGATAAAGGCATTGTAGATCATCTTCTCCATGACGAGCCCCTTGAGAATATCCTTGTTAACCCAGAGTTTCCGCGTTTGGTTGTGCTGCCAGGCCTACCTCAGGGCAGTCATTCCTCCGAGATTCTCTCCTCTCCCGAAATGAGTGTTTTCATGGATGAGATTACCAACCGTTATCCGGACCGCATAATCATTTTTGACCTGCCACCCCTACTTCGAAACGATGACGCCATCGTATTTGTACCTAAAGCTGACGCCTTCTTGTTTGTGGTGGAACAAGGCGTGACGCGTGCAGACGAGATCGAGCGCTCTCTGCAATTGCTCGGGCCATCTAAAATGATGGGGACTATCCTCAACAAGGCTCGATAGCCATCCGGAATATAAGTGTATGTACACTCGTTTTTTTAGCCTAGAAGATAAACCGTTTAGCCTCATTCCGGATGGCGATGCTGTTTTTCTATCTCCCGGCCACACAGCAGCGTTTAGTATGCTGGAATTCGGCTTACTGGAGCAGGTAGGTATCACCGTTATTACGGGGGAGGTAGGTAGTGGGAAAACGACACTTGTTCGGCATCTCCTCAGTAGAATAGACTACAATCAGCTAACAGTGGGCCTCATTGGCACAGCACATAGTTCCTACGGGACGCTGCTCAAGTGGATAATCACTGCTTTTCGAATACCCATAGAGAGCAACGACGAGAGTGCATTATTGCAGTCAGTGCAGCAATTTTTAATCGACCAATACGCCAGCGGCAAGCGCACCGTGGTGATTGTCGATGAGGCGCAAAACATGTCAACGCAAGATCTAGAATCATTGCGTCTACTGACAAATATCAACGCTGACAAAAATCAGTTATTACAAATAATTCTGGTCGGTCAACCCGAGTTACTGCAAAAGTTTTTTGACCCGGGGATGTCTCAACTCGCTCAACGCGTTTCCGCTGAATATAACCTGAATCCGCTGAGTCTGTCTGATACCTTGGGATATGTCCGTCATCGCATTGAGTCCGTTGGCGGACAGCGTGACCTATTCGATTTGTCCTCCTTACTGGCCGTGTATTATTTTAGTGGCGGGTTACCTCGTATCATCAACACACTCTGCGATGGAGCGCTGGTGGTTGCCTACGGTAAGAGCATCGCGACGGTAAACCTACCCATTCTCTTGGAGGTCGTGAGCAGCAAACGAATTGGCGGCATACATCGCACCGGTATCGATAATCCTGAGCGAGAAGCTGTTAGAGATACGGTCCTAAAAATGAACGATGTCGATCTTCACAGCATGGTCCCGCGGTAACAGGAGCCTACAATGTCAAAATTGGCACCCTTCGACGGCTCAGAGCGGGTAGTGCTGTTAATGCTGCTCGTCTCGATGGTGTCTCTAGCTTTCATCTTCGCAGATGGCTTTGTCGAGATGGAGTATCGCTGGTCATCGATGGAGCAATATAGCTACGGCTATATGGTCCCCATCGTGGCATTGTTCCTATTATGGCAAAAAGTGGGCGAGATAAAGTCCATGGATTGGGAGCCTACCTGGTGGTCCTTCGGCTTGATGGCGCTGGCGCTACTGGGTTGGTGTCTGGGCGAGCTCAGTGCGCTGTTCATCATCGTGCACTACAGTTTTTTATTGGCGATAGTTGCCCTCACGCTAGCTGTAATTGGTTGGCGTGGTACGAGACGATTATGGGCGGCATTGCTCTACCTCGTATTTATGATCCCCTTACCAAGTTTCATTTTGCAGCAACTCTCCGCCGAGTTGCAATTGATCTCGACGCAAGTTGGCGTTGCTGTTATCCGACTAATGGATATCAGTGTATTCGCAGAGGGTAACGTTATAGACCTCGGCAGTTACCAACTCCAGGTTGTGGAGGCCTGCAGCGGCCTAAATTATCTGTTCCCGTTGATGAGCTTTGGGTTTTTGATCGCGGTGTTATATGAAGGTCGCCTCTGGCACCGCTGGCTTATTTTTTTAGCGACAATTCCTATTACGGTTTTGATGAATAGTCTACGCATCGGTATCATCGGGATAACGGTCGAATACTGGGGAATCGCTGCCGCAGAAGGGTTTTTGCATTCATTTGAAGGTTGGTTTGTGTTTATGGCGTGTCTGGCCCTGCTAACGCTATTGATTTGGGCGCTTAATCTGCGTAATGCGGATGGTCATAGTGCCCTTCATCGAATCAACCTTTTCTACCCATCTCTAGCGGAGGTAAAGCAAATTTCATCAGGCAGGCGGGCAACTAACCGCACTCTCATGGCCACCATGACCTTATGCGTGCTGGCCGCCCCTGCGAGCATAGCGCTTTTCACTGCGGAAGAAATCGTCCCCAAACGCGAGCTCTTTTCGCAATTCCCGTTGATTAAAGACAATTGGGTTGGCCAGGAAAGCAGTATCGAAGAGCGAATCCTAAATAAGCTGTTGCTCTCCGACTACATCCTTGCTGATTATCATCGTACTGGTGACCCGTTGCCGGTTAACTTGTACGTGGCCTACTATGGCTCGCAACGCACTGGTGCTGCCATTCACTCGCCGCGCAGCTGCATACCAGGTGGGGGCTGGGAAATCACAGACCTGAAGCAGGTAGAGCTGTCTGACTCCTTGGGGATGGACGCGCCTTCCGTTAACAGAACCATCATTCAACTGGGTAACCAGCGTCAGCTAGTCTATTACTGGTTTCAACAACGCGGTCGCACTTTCACAAGTGAATATATAGCCAAGTGGTACCTTTTTCAGGACGGACTCACCATGTCACGCAGTGACGGTGCATTGGTACGCCTCATTACGCCTATACCACCCGATACCGATGAGGCAGCCGCAGACGAGCGGTTACAAGTATTCCTGCGCGAGTTTTATCCTGAACTCGGCCGATTCATTCCGGGCGGGAGCTGAGAACTACGATGCAGCTTCTGTATTTGTACGGTTTTTTTCTAGCGCTATTGTCATCGCTAGTATTAATTCCGATTTTAATGAAATACGCGAGCCAACTGGGTTTAGTAGACAACCCCGCCGGGAACGCACGAAAACTCCATAAAGCTCCGATGCCGCGCAGTGGTGGGCTAGGCATTATTATTCCAACAGCCGTCGCGATACTTGTCGTCTTGCCATGGGATGACTCCGTTGTTAGCTTCCTATTCAGTAGCCTAGTCATTATCGGGTTTGGCTTGCTGGATGATGTTATAGAGCTGAAGCCCATTCAAAAGCTCGTCGGGCAAGCATTGGGTGTCACTCTCGCCATGGTCGGCGGCATGATCATCAGCAATGTCCCTTTTATAGACAACGCTCCAACTTGGATTAGCTACGCACTGACCTTTGCCTTCGTTATGGCCGTTATTAACGGCGTGAATTTTTCTGATGGTATGGACGGACTGGCCGCCGGCACAACACTTATGGCGCTAGTAGTGATCTTCTTACTGGCGGTAGACAGCAGTAACCTCCTGGTCGCGATTATTGCCGCGTCCATCTGTGCGGCACTAGTCGGATTTTTACGCTTCAACACACACCCGGCAACCATTTTTATGGGTGATGCCGGAAGCCAGTTTCTAGGTTTTAGTGTCGCATGGCTGGCCATAACCGTGAGTCAAGCCGAAACATCAACTCTGACCCCTTTAATGCCATTACTTATTTTGGGTATTCCGATTATGGATGTCCTACAGGTTATTTGTGTACGGATCAAAAAGAGGCTGCCGCTACCCGGCCCTGACAAAGAACATTTCCATCACCAAATCGGCAAACTCGGCTTGCGACAGAACGGGGTAGTGGCGGCTATCTACCTGTTGCAGCTCATACTACTTTCGGGCGCTTTCTTGCTGCAACATGGTTCAGACATCACAGTGCTCGGTTTTTACATCTGTTACCTGATGGTCGTTTTAGGCGTGTTATACATAGTACACGCGCAGGGTTGGAGAATGAGAGGGGCGAACACGTTTGACGGCATTAACCGGCGAAACGGGATCTTCAGGCAAGTAAGTTTTTTGCACCCTTATTCAGGAAAATTTTTTGGCATCGTAACAGCCGCTCTCTTATGTCTGTTTGCGGTGATGTCTACGGAAATGCCAAAAGGCTTTATTTACATAGCCCTAGCTCTGGCGACTAGCATATTGTGTCTCAGGCTCGCTGTCCGCGGCCGATTCGCGCTGTTAATTGCTAGGGTATCGACCTACGCGGCAACGACATTCTGCGTCTATGGCATGGCGCTATCATCACCTCCTCACGAAACATTTGGGATTTTTAACCTGCTTCTTATTGCTTTGACCATAGCGTTAGCTTTATCCATCCGTACCACTCGCAAGAAATATTTCTGGCTGACTCCACAAGACTTGCTTGTGCTGTTTTTCGTCATATTACTCGCTCCTTCGCTGTCATTGGATCTTGGCCCGAACGTGAACTCCGGCGCCCTCATTTTTCATACCATCTTATTACTCTACATCTGCGAATATGTACTCGCTAGGGGCCATGTTGCCCAGAGGCGCCTTACTACTGCAGCGTTATTTTCGTTATTTCTTCTTGCGATAAATCTTTGATCTTTCTGCTCAGCAATAGCACAACTAAGAGGCCGTATTAATGCAGTATAAATCCTTCGTCATTACTGTTCTGACACAGCTGATGCTTATAACCCTTCTTGGGGCATGCTCTTCAAGCGAGGAGCAGCAAGCGAACTATCTAAATCGTGCGCAAGAACAGTATGACGCCGATGATTCTAAAAAAGCTCGCCTAGAACTACGTAATGTTTTGCAGATCAACCCCTACAACCCCCAAGCTCGCTACCTGTTAGCGCTTATCCATGCGCAAGATGCTAACTGGCGTGAGGTTTCGAAAAATCTGAGCCTAGCGATCGAGTACGCCCCTGATTTTATAGATCCGCGCATAAAAATGGGGGGTCTCCTATTCCGCTATGGGCCCAGCGCTGATGAGAAAACCTTAGAGCAAGCGGATGCTGTACTGGCTCTAGATCCTGACAATGCAGATGCCCGCGCACTCCGCGCTGTTGTATTTCAACGCCAAGGAGAAGAGGCAGACGCGATCAGCGAGGCACAGCTCGCGTTAGATAGCGTGCCTGGGCACGTCGGCGCCAGTTCCGTGATGGTGAAAGTTTACACAGATCAAGATGCTGAGCTGGCGCTTGCGTACATTGACACAAGCATTGAAATAAACCCTTCCGATAGTGTTGCCAAAGAGGTGAAACTGGCCCTATTGAATAGACAGGACGAAACTGCTGCGGCCATCGCTTTGTACAACGAGCTTATTGCTGACGACCCAGAAAACATCGTGTATTACGTTCGCTTGTTGGCGTATCTTAGCGAGAAAGATCGTGACGACGAGGCGGATGCACTACTAAGTAGTCTCGCCATATCGCCTCGTGACAGTATCGATTTCAAGATCTGGCTAGCCCAAGCGCTGAATCGGAAGAATCTACTAGATATTGCAGAAAATACGGTTAAAGGCTTTATTATCGATTACCCAGAAGAGTATGAACTGCGTTTTGCACTATCGCGAATATATATGACATCGGACCGGACGGCGTCCAACAACGTTTTGCGAGAAATTATCGCACTTGATGTGGATGGTGCTGATGCACAATCGGCTCGCGGTGCTATTGCTGCTTTCGCGTGGATGTTAGACAACGATCGAGCTACTGCAGAGGCGATGGCAAATGAGATGTTGGTAATCGAAGAGGGCAATCACCATGCGTTGCAGTTAAGAGCGATCTTCAGACTCTTAGACAACAATAATATAGGTGCCATCTCCGATCTACGCGCTGTCTTGAAATCTAATCCAACGTCGGTTGCTTCACTTCTCATGCTGGGCGAAGCACATACGGCAAATAATTCTATGGATCTTGCCCTTGATGCTTATCGCAGTGCACTTGAGTTGTCGCCTAACGACGGCACTGGGGTGCAAAAAATCTCTCAGCTGTTGATCAACCAGGGCAACTACACTGCCGCAGAATCGATACTGATAAGCCATCTGGAACAATTTCCGGCAAATGCAGATGCTCATGTTTTATTAATCGAATCTTATATTTTGCAGCAACGCTGGAATGACGCATTAACCGTCACAAGAGAACTAGAGAAGCAAGACCAGCAGCTGGCACGAGGTGTTTACCTAAGGGGTCGTGTGCTATACGCGAGCAAGGAATATCCCGCTGCAATAACAGCATTTGAGGAAGTCCTCCAGCTTGAGCCAAGTGCAGTCGAAGCGCTTTCATATCTCGTCAATACAATGCTCGTAACAGGAGAGGTCAGTGGCGCAGAAGCGTACTTGTTGAAGCATATAGAAGCTTACCCACAGCAAGTACATCCCCTCGAACTACAGGGCTCTGTCTATCTGAGCTCCGGAGATTTTGACGCCGCCATCGAGAGCTATCGAGCGGCACTTTTAATCGACCCTCAACGCGGGTCCGCTCAAGTCGCGCTGGGTAGAGCACTTCAAGCAAAAGGTGACTTACTCGCTGCGCTTAAAGCGTATGACGATGGCCTGCAATTGTGGCCGAAGAATGTCGACCTGTTGACTCTCAAAGCTGGATTACTCGAGGCTCTGAAGCGACACCAAGACGCCGTAGATGGCTACAACGCAGTGTTGGCCATCAACGAAGATGAAGTGATTGCATCTAACAACCTGGCCATGCTTCTAATAGATTACTTTCCCAGTGAGGAAAGCTTTGCTCGAGCGTTTCAGTTAACCAGTAAGTTCGAAGATACCAATATAGCTGTCCTGTTGGATACTCGCGGCTGGCTGTACTACCACATGGAAGATTACGTTAGTGCTAAGCGAGTGCTAAAACGAGCTGTTGCAGCAGATGGTGACGAAAGTATATTTCGATTCCATTTGGGAATGGCGTATTACAGGCTCGGGGATAATACATCTGCCAAAATAGAACTAGAAAAATCTCTTGCTAACGATGCGAAATTTGTGGGCTCTGATGAGGCGTCTGAATTAGTAAAGAAACTTTAAACCTTGACGCTGGATTAATTACTGGCTAGCTGGCATTAATAATTGATATAGGCGGGGCTCGACTAGACTGCTCAGCTATGTCCACAGTCTTCTTAATGGCTATAAAAACAACAGCCGATAAGCCTCGAGCAATTTCGGCTCCTCGTATTTCCATTCTAATTCAGTAATAATGCGATTTCGACCAAAATCACCCATAGCCTTTCGCTTTACCTGATCGTCAAGTAACAAGAGTATTTTCTCCGCTAAGTCTTTCGTATCATTCCTGCGTGCATAGAGAGATGCCTCCTGAGCTGAAAAGCGCCCTTCGCTTAAATCGAACTGCACAATGGGCTTGGCCAACGCCATATATTCCATGATTTTATTCATCGTGGACTTATCGTTCATCTCGTTGGCCACGTCAGGATTTACACAAACATCTGCTGTATTGAGCATTTCCAGCATCTGCTGATCTGAAACGCGTCCGGTAAACGTAACATAGTCCTCTATCCCTAACGCCTTCGCATAGGCCTGCAGGCTAGTGAGCTCTGTTCCGCCTCCTACCAGCCCGAAGTGCACATCAGTTCGGTTTTTTTGTTCTACAATATAGTGCAGAGCTCGCAACAAGTAATCGATGCCTTCTTGCTTACCCATCACTCCCACATAACCGACTAAATGTTTTCGACCTTTTTTAAGGGCGAGTACTGGTTCAATGATCTTTAATCGATTAAGTTTCGGACCGCTTCTAACAACTGTCACTTTGTCGGGGTGCATACCACCGCGCTCTATGGCTATCTGCTTGTAAGATTCGTTGGTGGCGATAGATCTATCAGCTGTTTTGAACGTGAGTCTCTCGCAAAGTAGCATTAACCGATAAAAAAAATCGCGCCGACCGAACTTAGCTTCATAGAGCTCAGGGTTAATGTCATGGTGATCGAAAAGAAATTTCTTGTGAAAAAAGAATTTGAAAAATCCACCGACAAGAAAGATCAAGTCCGGTGGATTACAAGCATGAATTGCATCAAAGCCATGGCTGAATAACACTTTGAACGACAGGTAAAACTCCCAATATAGCGCTACACCGTATTCTAGCGCATAGCCTAGAGCACCTTCAGCCTCCGGCGGTAACGGATGCCGGTAGATATGGATCCCATCTAGGCATTCATACTTTTCTTCATAACCTTTGCCGGTAGGGCAGATAATAGCAACTTGGTATCCATTTTGATGCAGCGTTGTCGCCTCCTGCCAGACTCGGCGATCGAATGGAGAAGGAAGATTTTCAACTATAAAAAGGATTCGCTTACCAGCAGATGCCATCATACCGCCCTGCAATACTGCGATGATTGACTATTCTGACCAAGTCAACAATCACCTGCTCTTCGCTGGTCATGGCAATGATATTTTTAAACTCGTTCGCACAGTTACCAATGACAATGGTCTGTCCATGGGAAATTGCTTCGTCGAGTGTTTCCACCATCAGCGAGGAAATGTGGGGGATAGCATTGAGGATATAGT
This sequence comes from Halioglobus sp. Uisw_031, assembly GCF_047729875.1. Taxonomy (NCBI): domain Bacteria; kingdom Pseudomonadati; phylum Pseudomonadota; class Gammaproteobacteria; order Cellvibrionales; family Halieaceae; genus Halioglobus; species Halioglobus sp. Uisw_031. Next base: position 3,669,315 of record NZ_CP159826.1, read on the forward strand.
CTTTATTGGCGCCTGTCAGTCTTGCGAGGTTTACGCTTTTATCATATAGGCACAGTTCATACCCCTTCCCGATCAGGCGCTCTACCACTTCAACCAGTGGACTCTCTCGCAGGTCATCGGTCCCTGCCTTGAAGCTAAAGCCCAGTATCGAGACTTTTTTGTTGCCCTTATCCATAATCATCGCTACGCCGCGATCAATTTGCTTGGCGTTATTAGTAAGGATGCTACCAATAATTGGGAGCTCTAGATCGAGCGACTTCGCTTTGTAATTAAGTGCCCGTACGTCTTTAGGTAGGCAGGAACCGCCAAAGGCGAAGCCCGGCTTCATGTAGTAGGGTGATAGGTTGAGCTTCGTGTCTTGACAAAATATATCCATGACGTCGTGGCCGTCGATACCGATGGCTTTGCAAAGATTGCCAATTTCATTGGCAAAACCTACTTTAACCGCATGCCATACATTATCGGTGTATTTCACCATTTCCGCAGTTTCGATGTCGGTCCGAATGAGTGGTGCACTGAGGTCACTATATAGCCTTGCTAGCAACTCTCCACTTGTTGTGCCAATTTCCCCAATAACTGTTTTAGGCGGATTATAGTAATCGTATATCGCAGTGCCTTCTCGCAAGAATTCGGGGTTATTGCAAACACCAAAATTGACGCCCGCCTTTTTACCCGAAATCTTTTCGAGAGTGGGGATAACAACGTCACGCATACTGCCTGGCAACATGGTACTGCGTATCACTACGACGTGAAAATCGTCCTTATTTCGCAACACAGAGCCAATGTCTTGACACACTCTCTCGACAAAGGATAGATCCAAGTTGCCATTTGCTTGACTGGGAGTACCAACGGAAATAAAGGAAATCGTTGTATTAGTGACCGCGTACTCCGCATTACTCGTCGCCTCTAATCGGCCACTAGTGACGCCTGCTACAAGCAGCGCTTCCAGATCCTTTTCGATAATTGGAGCCAAGCCCTGGTTGATCAGGTCCACCTTTGTCGGATTGGGGTCGACACCGATCACAGTGTGCCCGTCGCTGCTCAGGCATGCAGCAGAGACAGCCCCCACATAGCCCATGCCAAAAATACTGATGTTCATACTGTGGGCACTATACATAAAAGAATGTACTCATATACTACTGTGTAAAATCCCATAAACGCAAATTTGTAAGGTGTTATTTTATTGCTATCACGTTGCCGCTAGACAGTGATGTCGACGATTAGTGTAGTAGACCCGCTAATCTTGAGGCTTTCCACCACAGTAGTTATCGGAGCTTTGACATCATAGGACTTTGATATCCAGCCAATTACAGGGTTTTCGGCGCCGCGGCTCACAATAATTTCACGATGTGCGAGGGGAGTAAACGTGAACCCAGCAGTTTGCCCTTCACGTGTAACAGAGATGGCATCTTGCTCGACAGCTATCTCACAGGCTTCCGCAAAGTGCCAGATACGTTCTACCAAATGTTGGCCTACACATTCGATATAGTCAGTTACACGGAAGCGGCGCAGATCCGCGTTGTATTCTATCTCTCGCCGGTGGGTAACAGGATCGGACAGCCGATGGTATCCGTTGTGGCTAGCCAGCAAGCGCTGCTTTTTCCTGCTGCTCTCCCATATCTCGCACACCGCTTCAGCTTTATGAATCCACATAAAGTTGCCGCCAGATTCGGATTGGTCCGCAGAATCTATACGCACGGTATTATGCGCCAACGTTCCTCTGAAATAGTCCCTCCATACTTTTTGTGTGTGGTAAGCGTATGTGCCAGGGTCCACCAGTATCTCGTAGCCGGCTACAGACAGCACCATAGACAACGCATCTGCATGGCCGTGTGCCGCGATGCCGAGGTAGCCCAATGGGCCTACATCGACAATACATTTCACTTCCAGTTCGGTGTCAAAGTCACCCCCAACAATATAGTATCCGCCAGTAGGGTAGCTCCTATTCAAACTGACTTTTGTCACGCTTGCGCCACCTTCGCGAGAGTAGTCAAGCCCAAGCAACCACTGAGTCTTATCATCAACAGCGCCTGCTTTTTGCAAATACTCAGGTCGACCGAACAGTAATCCACCCGTCGCCAACAAGGACTTATAAGGACAAAATTTCTTATCAGGACAAAGTCGGGTCACGTAGCCGTCGTCAGCATCACCAATCATGGGTACATTACCCTGAACATCCATGATCGAGGCCACAAACCCGATCATCTGATCCAATCGTTCCCAGTAGGCGGCAGGAAAATCATGATTCGTAGATCTCGCCGCCAAACCAGAAAATAATAGAAAGTCGAGCACAAATTGCTGATAGGAAACAGCCTGCTCCCGATTCACCCCGTCCTCGGTATTCTGTGTCAGTGCCTCTTCCAGCAAAATACGATAAGACACCTCCCGCCACTGCCCCCACGCCTGCCAGAAAGGCCATGTAACTGAAGCAATATACAATCCGGCCGCCTCGCCGATAAGATGATTGTTCGCCGAGGAATACCGGGACCAATACAAGTTAATGCTGTGGCAATGCTGGTAAATAGAATTAAGCCAACGCTCCCGCAATGCTTCACCTCGTCTTCCCCGAAAGAGTTCGGATTGCTCACCCCCAATCAGCTGCCACACGATGGACCAGTTTATGAGGCGAATGCCCAACTCCAAAGAGCTCGTCCAGTTAGGGCCCAGAGGATAGGGGCACTGTTCCAGCCAAGACGAAAGCTGCTCGGCAAAACCATCAAGGAACCGGCGCTCTCTCGACAAGGCATAAGCCTGTGCTAACACAACCCACTGCAGATGCCGATTAGGCTCCCAAAGATACTTGATATCCCCGACCACTTCGGAGTTACGATAATCTAGCGCCCTGCCAAACATAAGAGGGGCATGAACACCAGATTTAGGGTCAGTATTCCATAAGGGAATAGAGCCCAAACTGGCCGGTCTCAATGCAAAAATAGGCACCTCGCCACCAAGTACACGTGTGGCTTCCTCCAAATAACCATCCGCTGGCAACGCCGTACTGGATTGCAGCCAGGGCCTAACCTTAATTGAGAGATCTGGAGCAGGAGCGAGCTTAGCGCTAAAAAATCCAAGGCGTTGCAGATTTATAAGGCATTTTTCTCTGATGCGATGTAATAATTCTGACACTGACATGCAACGTAAGCGGTTCCAAAACCATCTCAATTTTTCATTAGTTTTTCTGAAAGCACTCATTGCTATTTGTATTCACCTCCAAAAAAACAGCCGCCCATACTCGAATCGAATAGGTTAAACTGCCCGTACGCTAGAAAATGATCTGCGCGAGCACGCCACCATTATACGTAAAATTGTCTGCTTGGTTGGGACGCCGAACATAAAAGGTCACTTCAATGGCAAAAAAAAATATTTTAATCCTAACCCCCAGCCTGCACAACAGTGGCGGAGTCGCCAATTACTACAGCATTCTGCAGAACAAATTTCCATTCGACTACGCGTTTTTCATCGTCGGTAAGCGAGAGGGAGATGCCCAGAAAGACACCAGGACTCGCCATCTCGTCAGGCTGATCTCTGACTACTGTGCATTTATTCGGACATTATGGCGCAGTGATCTCGATCTCGTACTTATCAATCCATCTCTCAACTTTAATGGCTTCAGTCGAGACTACATTTTTTATCTTATTGCGAAGCTTTTAAAAAAGAAAACCATTGTGTTTTTTAGAGGGTGGGATGACAACTATGCCAAAGTAGTATTCACTGGGAAATTTCGCTACTTTTTCCGTCCTTTGCGAAACACAGACGGATTTATAGTGCTAGCGAAATGCTTCAGCGATACCATTACCTCTCGCTTGAACACATCACGCGTCTTTGTTGAATCAACGATATTTGACGAACGTATATTGCCACAGGGGTATGACGCACTTTATAACTTAAAAAATCCCAATGAGAAAATACGTATGCTTTTTCTCTCACGCATTGAGGCAGATAAAGGTATTTATGAATCGATTGCCGCATATAAAGCACTTCGCGCCAAAAATGTGAATGTCGAGCTTGTGATTGCAGGAGATGGAAGTGAGGCCAGTAATATTCAACGGATGATTGCTGAGCATGATGATGAGGGCCTACGGTACCTAGGGAGAATAAGTGGTGCTGAAAAAGCAGATGCGCTTTTATCATCAAGCGTACTCTTGTTTCCATCAATGCATGCTGAAGGAATGCCCAATACTGTGTTGGAGGCAATGGGATGTGGGCTTGCTGTCCTGACAACCAGAGTCGGGGGGATAAACGATTTTTTTGTCGGTGATTTAATGGGGGCCGAACTGACAGGAGATCTTACTCAAGGAATCGTAGGGGCTGTCTCGGCACTGGTCAGTGACAATGCCCGTCTTAAGTCGATCTCCGAATACAACTATAGCTTTGCAAAGCAGTACTTCCACTCTGAAAGAGTGGTTGAGCGCCTAGACCATATTATTGATTCGGTAATTCATAACTCCGACTGTGGATCCTTCTGGTACGAATCCGAAGCCCGCTAGGGCAGGAAGGCGATGCAGGGTATTTTAGCAAGAGGATCCGGCCGACTGTTCTTTGTGTTTCATCTGGCGTTTTTATTGGCTATGATGCGTGAAACGCAATAAGACTAACTGACATCTCTATGCTAATCTCAGGCCGGTAATCCCAGAATGCTTCCGAGTCGCGTATCTTTAAATAAAACTCTCTGTAAATGGGAGAATGGATTGGCAACCATCGGTGGCCTGCGTGCAATCCAAGGGCAAGCAGCAGCGACGGATCACCCCATCTTTGTCATCGGAACAGGACGCTGTGGCAGTACATTATTTAGTCGAGTTCTTGAGTCTCACGAGGACATCCTTATTTACCCTACAGAAGCGAATAACCTGTTCTACCCGAAGACATATCCTTTTCGTGACGCGCAGATAAAGACGCCACCGATTTTGGAAGACCCTGGCTTGTACACGGAGCTTTCAGTAGGCGCCTGGCCGGCTGGTCATGAAACTAAAATACGCAATACTTTAAGGGGGTTCCAGTGCCTCAATAAGCGTGGGAATGTTTTTGTGCTGAAGAGTGCAATGATATCCTTTCTTATCCCACATCTGTTACGCCTCTTTCCCGAAGCGAAGTTTATTCACCTGTATAGATATGGCCCTTCCGTCGTTACGTCGCTTATAGAGAAAGAGCTGCACAAATACAAAAATTTAACGACAAGGAATGATTTTTTAATTTGGGCTGCAGGTTATTGGAATAGCTGTATCAAGGAAATTGATAGGGCTAACACGAAGTATTCGCTGACCGCTAATGGCAAACTTTTAGAATTGAGTTATGAAAGTTTCTGCGAGGACCCAAAAGCTGTGTCCAAAAAGCTCGCTCGGTTTATGCGGTGTGACCCAGCCAAGTTCACCTTCGACTTCTCAACCGTCAAGAGTACTAATTATAAGGCTGACGCCATGAGTCCTGACGATCTAAGGCTCGTTTGTGACGTAATAAAATCCAGCCTCGACCTTAAAGGTTACTTGGAAACTTGATGAAACACTCTAGTAAAATCGACCACTTATCTATCTTCGCTCTTTAGCATGAAAATTCTCATATTAATGCGAGGCTGCATCTTTACCGCTCGTGGTAGCGCAGAAGTGCAACTCAATTTTATTAAGGACGCGTTTTTCAGGGCTGGTCATGAGGTCCATTTTACGTGTGATGAGAAGGTAAGCGTCCAGATTGATGATCCGCAGGCAACTTACCATAGCCTCCCGGATCGCGGGAAACGTGCCTCATGGAGAAATTACGGCGTTATAAAGAGGCGGGTCGCCGAAATTAAACCCGATATCATTTATCAGCGAGTTCGGCAGGGTTACACGGCTTTAGGTGCAGTTATCGCAAAGCAAAATGGGATACCATTTGTACACCATATTAGCGCAGATTATGCCTGTAAAAAAATCGCGTGGCGTTTGATCAGAGCTTTTTGGGCGGTCTAGTTTTAGAATATTTGGGACGCTACGGCATAGCACATACAGACCTTCGGATTGCCCAAACAAAAATACAAGCTAATATGCTGAAGGCCAATTTTGGCCTCGAGAGTCTAGTGATTCCCAACGGGCATCCTGCACCGTCGCGACAGGGCGTAAAAGCTAACCCTCCGGTGGTTCTTTGGGTAGCAAATATTAAGGCATGGAAACAACCGAAAATCTTTATAGACTTAGCCAAACGGATGAGTGATACCGAAGCAAAGTTCGTTATGACAGGGAAAGAAAGGGACAAAAAATTTCATAACAAATTTCTTGAAATGATCCTCCCTGTTCAGAACCTCGAGTACGTTGGGCAATTATCTCTAGAGGAGGTCAATGTCTGGCTTGCAAGATCTAGTATATTTGTTACCACGTCGCTGCCGCGTGAAGGATTCCCTAATACCTTTGTTCAAGCCTGGTTAAGATCTGTACCCGTGGCTTCACTAAGCTTCGATCCAGATGATATTAACACAACACAGGATATCGGATTTTTGTCCAAGACTTCGGATAACCTTGAGAGGGATGTGAGAGTTTTGCTATCGTCTCAGCAAATGAGGCTTGAGATGGGCGCCAGGGCAAGGCTTTTCTCGCTAGCTAATTTCCACACACCAGTGACCGATGCGGTCTACCTGCGCGAATTTCGTCGGCTGGTTAACGCAACGCAAAAATTGTAACTTGGCTGTTTTTTCACCCATAGGCGTGCTGCTGGAGGGGGGCTCTCGAAAGAACAGCACAACGGCTGTTAAAAAGAGTTTCTATCGATGATATACGTTGTGTTGCGAACCCCGTTCAGGTCAAAGAAGGCTGGGGTGGAGCAAAAATCGACCAATTCCCCCCCTATAACTTTTTTGCTCTTTTTCACAGTGGAAGCGAAGAAGAAGCCATAAAAGATATGCAGAGTTGTTATTACCAGCGAATGCTCGTCCATGGGCACATTTTTATACCTAAAGCAGAGGGGGTATGGCAGGCGGCTCAATGCATAGGGATATAGACGTGCAGCATGAGGTGACTGGAATTTCTTTGGCAAAGGATTTTGGAAATGTTAATTATGACCTCGTCTTGCGGGTTATAAAAAAGTGAACTATAGATTTGAGCCGTTTCGGTCTGTAAGAGACCACGGACAGAAGTATTCTTGGGATTTTGTCCGGCTAATTCCCGGGGATGGCACGTATCATTTGCGGGGAGTTCATCGCCGGGTTGCCGCCTTAGCGGTTTGTGGTCACCAAGAGGTGACAGCTACCGTTTCGGAGTCAATATTTCTAAAGACAATCAGAAAAATAGCGACAAAACTCTTCTAGTGAAGAGATCTTCCAGTTCTGGTCTACTTGCACAGTAGGCAGATATGTTATCTTTAAGCTCCAGCCCTTGTCGCCTCAGTATCTCCCGAAATCATATGGGCCCTAATGTTTGCGGTCATTTTTTTCCGCTCGCCTTTCTTCATTCGCAGAGCGTTCGCGGCGACCATGCCAGAATAAAACCAGAAGGTATATGCGATAGCACTATCTCGAAACATATCGCGAAAAAACAACGCCAATGTTGCTACTGCAATTACACCCGTCCACCCCAGCGCAAGCTGGGCTGAGATACCCTCTCCTTTACTAAGTTTTCTAGCATCGCTGTAAAGCATGTAAAAGAAAATAAAATATATTATAAGACCAAGTACACCAATCTCCCACAGGAACATAGAAACAGTGGAGTCGATACGAACGGTATAGTCACCAGTATCGGGTCTATCAGCAGCAAGGCTCTCTATAGCAGAGTCAGAAACACTGCCTATACCCAAGCCAAAAAATAGTTTGAACGGTTCATCAGACAGCTGAACCAACGGGAGAAGCACGAGATCAACATAGCCTGTTTTATTCACCCTGCGAGCGTCAATAGCGCCGCGATTTAGATAGTTCTCAGCTGTGCCGCTAGTAAAAAATTCGATTATCCCGCCCCGCCGACTTTCTCTGCCGAATTGAGCAAAATAATCATATGTCGCCACAAATCCGACCCCCACGACTGCCAGCACTGTGAGCACGCCCAGAATCTGTTTGCCATTTTTCCTATTGCTCCCCGTTCGAAAATTAATCAATATTGGAACAACAAACGCCAAGGGGATGTATCCGATACTCGCCTTTGATTCAGATAACATGATCGGCATGGACATGAGAAACAAGAAAGTGACATAGCGAGCGGTCGTCATCCGTTGCCGCAGATAAAATGCAGTCAGAACCGCCATGGCTCCAGCAAGTAAAATCGGGATCTGACCACCACTAGACAGTGTTCCTGAGATATGGTCTCCAGAACTAGTAATGCCAAATTGTATAAATTTTTGATACAAGGCAAGAGGCCCTTGTAATAACACGAAAGCCAGTAGCAATTTGAGCTGTGAGCTGATCTGCTTTTCACTAAACGTGAAAACTGCAGGCAGGAAGAAGAAAGGCAGGAACTTTAAGTAGTTACGAACTCCGACGATCAAAGAACCCGCAGTAGTGGAGTTCGATGCCACCCCAACGAGCATTACTGCTAATAAACATAGGAACAGAATTACATACTTCTTAGATATCGCACCGTCTCTGGAGGCGGATAAAACCAGGACAACTAGGACCGCAATCATAGACAGTATGTCTGGCAACCACGCTATAGACGTGTGAATAAGATCCAACTTAACTGACAGATAGTCTAAAAAGAAAACAGAGGCGAACAGCAAGTAGATAAATTTATTCATTTATATCCAAAAAACAGAAAGGAGCCGTCAACCGTCCCTTTCAGTATCATTGTGTACACTCTGGCATCTCGAAAAAGCTGAGTCAATCATGCTAAACGCGTCGGGCCCCATTTATTAATGATAAAGTCCATAACTTTAGAAGTCCTGGCATCTAGCCTCAGCAGTGTAAACTAGAAATTTTTTTCAAGGAGGTGCCGATATGTCCTACAAAACATTCTACGTCTGCACGTTTAACTCTGACCCGCTAGATATCTTAGCACAGTGCTTGCGGGGGCGATGTCCAAATAGGTGTATTTTTCAAATAGTAGCGCGTTGCCCCCCGAGTGTGATGCCCAATACAACGCCCGCACAGTTTGGCCCTTGCACTGTCAGATTTCGCCTCTTTGCGTCTTATGTTCTTACCCTATAATGGCTCCAATGGCGTCAGAGTTTACGCTATAGGCGCAGAGTCGGGGACTCCCCCCATAGTCGGTCTCGCATGTGCCGCTCTCTCTTTAACGTTGACGAAAGTGGTTATTCTTTACTAAGAAGCATGTCTCATTGCATTAGTTGATCCCCGTCATATTGAATACTTCGGCAAAGGGGATCTTGGCTACCACGATTACTGTTAGGACGATGTGCATTATCAACAAAAATGGTCTTTCGGGTTTTGGTTCATCGGGTCAATAAACATTAAGAAGACTAGAGCGTCTATTTTTATACGTCTAAATACTGAATGGCCAAACCAAAAATAGGCCTGTGGTGATTTCTAGATAGGAATCATATTCCATGTGCTTTCTCAATATTGATATCTGTAACTCCTCAGCGCTAGGCTCATCGAGTGTTGCCCTTACAGCCCACCCCGGACTAATGATATTGGCGATATTTCTGTAGTTAGTGCCCGTCATGCCAAAGCGGTCTACAGCATCAATGCTTCTGAGCAGTTTTGATCGGGGTGCCCTGTTTGACTTATGATCGATCGTTAGAAGAGGACTGGGGTTTTTGATGCGGAAAATTGGCGCGTGAAAACGATTAAAGATGCCTGCGCATGCTAATGGCCCCCTATGCAAAAAGTCATAATCTGTTAGCTTTGACCTGCCTCGCTATGATGCACCGGCATAGCCTCCTAATTTAAGATATGTCACCGCATCTTCTACGCCGGCTGGGCTAACAAGAAAATTAAGGCCTATTATCGGAATCTCCGGGCACACCCCTTTCGTCCTCAGATAAGTTTTAGCGATCGCGCTATCTATAGAACAAGAAAATGTCGGGGCTAGTATCGCATCAACTTATTAGTTGCTTGTGCAGTCAAATCATAAATGAAATCGCGAGTTATCGTATCTCTTGGTCCAAGCATCGAAAACCCTAAAAGCGCACTGCAGGTCAGCGCCTCGCTATCTGGAGTAAACCCTTTAAATGGCCCGCCGCGCCTAATGAGAAGAGGACAACACAACGGGGTTGTTAACACTGCCTCTGATCGAATTGCCAATGCTACCCTGGGAGTCTTGAATAACTCGAGAGCAAGCACGGCGCTGAATCGTCAGTATCTTTGGCTCGGCGTCGCCATCGGGGCTCCGGGTGAGAACATACGAGATTCGAGCGACCCTAGATTGGAAAGACATGGGCGATCTGGTGTCTATTAGCTGGGTTCTTGCGGCCTCGCGAGTAAAAGCTGGAGCTTCTGCAATTGCATTCATTTTATAGACTTTACCCGACCGGATAGATGGCGTTTTGTAGGGTTTTAAATAAGCTGCCAAAAGCAAGTGTTACAGTCAGAGTAATATCAACGCGAAAGCCGATGACTATAAAATGCAAACATAAAGTAGACCAGTATCGAGCTTTATAAATTCCCCGTCGGCTTTCAAGTGCTCACACGAGAGACCAGCTGTTAGCCTCGGCCGCGTCTCTTTACCTAAGGAAAATGTGATCGCCTATACTGGACGTATCGAGGCTGCTTCGGAAAAGCATCTATAACAAACTACGCAGGAAGTGCGTTTTCTGCGATTGCGATATTATTATCACGTCGCTCCCCAAAAGTGGTCGGACTTGGCTCACATTTATAATAGGGAAGACGCTATAGTACAATTTAAATAGTACCAATAATCTCCTACCCACGCTCGAAGCACTGGCAACAGCTTCTTATTAATCAATTCCGAGTTTTCTCATGGGCCACGGTGAGGCGACATTCTGAGCTCGCCAGGATTACTTTGACTCATCCAAGGCCAAATACAAGAACAAAGAAATTATTCTGCTAGCCCGAGACCCCAAAGATGTTGCGGCCTCTGCGTACTTCCATAGGAGCAAACGTGAGAAGAAGTCATTTAACCGGTCTTTCTCAGGTTTCTTTCTCAACGAAGAAATGCGAAGTGGGTGGCTTCGTCGAGCATTTCTCTAAAGGTGATCTAGTCTATGCTGATTCGTTGATAAAAGAGCTAAACCCCGTATTTGATTATTACCCCATTCCTGGCCTCGGTTTATGGGGGCTAACGGCCTTTTTAGCTTGACCACGTTACCGCTCGTCTGCTCATACATAAACTAGGCCGCAGGGGCTATGAGGCTTTGGGCCGTCTATTTTCCCATCATTGATGCGTTGCCGGCACAAAGTTCACTATTTGTGAATTATTTCAGTACTTTAAGCGCTAAAGACTATGCGTAGGGCAATGGAAAATTGTATGCTCGGCGTCTAAGAACTATATAAAGTGACAGCTCTTGTCTAGAAGAATAAACAGCGAAGTTTTTTTATGTGGGCGACAGGTTTTATTTCTTATATTTCTTGTTGCACTCCTCACTCGCGTTGTATTCGCTTTTACGCTGAAGGACGGCTTTTATTTTGCTGACGAGTTCGACTATACCGTCATTGCCCGTTATTTTGTTGAGCACGGTACGCTTCCGGAGAGTTTTGATCGCTCACCATTGTTCCCGCTGTTTCTCGCTGGTTTGTTCAAAATGGGTGGCGAAAGTTTCTTTTACATCCGTATTGTACAGGCAGTGCTCGGCGCGATTATCGCACTGCAGATTGCCCTTATCGGAAGACGTGTCGGCGGATCAAGCGTGGGTATTGTCGCCGGGGCTTTATGGGCCATCTACCCGATGGGTATTTTTATGAGCGGGATACTTTATCCAGCAATTCTACTAACGAGCCTGATGACCTCGGCGGTGTTATGCCTTTTGGCCAAGCGTGATAGCCCAGTATACGTTGCATGGGTTGCTCTTGCCGGCCTACTATTGGGTGCAGGCACCCTCGCAAAACCTATGGTTTTGTCATCAATCGTGGTTGTGGCGTTGTGGCTTTTTGCGCAAAGAAGATCAGGCCGCTTACGTTTGCTACTCGTATCTATTTTTCTAGGGTCCGCATTAATGTCTCTGGTGCCATGGACGCTGCACAATGCTGTAAAGTATGGAAAATTCGTTCCGGTTGAAGCAAGATCGCTTGACGAGCTAGTCCCTTGGGCGGAAAACGCGGCGGCTCCAACAATTGAAGGCAAACGTGGCCAGGGGCAATTAATTCAGGCCAAAGGCGATAGCACCCCAGTAGCTCAACCCAGTGCTGATAGTAAACTGGTGAAAATGCTCACTCGGATGGCAAAGCGTTATCCGCATGAATTTGTGTCGTTTTTCGAGCTTTATCCAACCCGAGTGGGCTTCCTCAACCAAGCACAAAGGGAGAACGCGCGTAGAAAAAAAACCGAGCGCTTTGTCCGCTATATCCCCTTCGGGTCTGATCTTGTAATGGCCGTCAGTATTTTTAGCGTAGGGCCTCTATACCTTTTTGCCGTTGTGGGCATGGCTTCCATGTGGCGAGGACGGGAAAAGCGACGAGAACTTTCGCTTTTTGTCCTGCTGGTGATGTCATTCGCTCTGAGTTATGCGGTGTCCTGGGGTAAAATTCGGTACCGGGTTCCTGTCGACCCCTACATCATCCTTTTGAGTGCGTGGGGTGTGGTCGCAGTCTGGAACAGCGTGTTTAAGAAAAAGCCGACCGCGCTGCGGCGTCAAGACACAGCATGACTGCTGGATCAGTTATGCACATGTGTGTGCATAGCATCGACACCTTTACCGACTACAGCGGCCGCCTGCTCGCCTGGCTTACCCTTGGCATGGCTTTACTTACCGGGTTTATCGTGGTTCTGCGCTATGGCTTTGGTATAGGCTCGATCCCCGCACAAGAAGCCGTAATTTACATGCATGGCAGCCTATTTCTGCTAGGTGCTGCCTATGCACTGAAGGTTGGCGCTCATGTTCGAGTCGATATTTTTTATCGAAACTTCAATGCGCGGGCGCGTGCCTGGGTTGACAGCCTCGGCGGTATTATATTCCTGCTCCCGCTGTGTGGCTTCATACTCATCAGCAGTACAGATTACGTTAGTACGTCTTGGGCCATGCGCGAGACCTCCGCAGAACCCGGCGGGATTCCGGCCGTGTTCCTCCTTAAAAGCCTCATCCCGTTGATGGCAATAACCCTTGCGCTGCAGGCCGTCGCGGAAGTATTCCGTAACGCTCTTATCCTGACAGAGAGCGCAGAGAAATAGTGGAGTACCTCTCTCTCTATCTATTCCTGGCAGTTTGTCTATTTCTGATGCTGGGATACCCAGTAGCATTTACGCTCGCCGGAACGGCACTAGCCTTCGCTACAGGAGGAGTGCTTACTGGGGTTTTCGATGCAGGCTTCCTGTCTGCCCTCCCTGCCCGTATTTTCGGTACCGTCAACAACTCCACCCTCATCGCAGTCCCACTGTTCATTCTTATGGGCACTATCTTGGAAAAGTCACGAGTGGCTGAAGAGCTGCTCGACAGCATGGCACGATTGTTCGGTAGTTTGCGCGGGGGACTCGGTATTTCTGTCGTCGTGGTCGGTATGTTTCTCGCAGCGAGCACCGGTATTGTCGGCGCCACTGTGGTGACGATGGGCCTTCTGTCTCTCCCGAGCATGTTGCGCAGCGGCTACAGTCCTTCTCTCGCAGCTGGAACGATCTGTGCAACTGGCACGCTAGGACAAATTATTCCGCCCTCCATTGCCCTAGTGCTGCTAGGAGACATTCTCTCCAACGCCTACCAACAGGCTCAGCTGAGCACGGGCACCCTCAACCCCAAGACAGTATCCGTGGGTGACCTGTTCATGGGCGCACTCATTCCGGGGCTGATACTCGTCGCGATGTACATTTTGTATTTGCTGGTCCAGGCCCGACTAAAGCCAGAGACGGCGCCGCCGAGCGCACTTGAGCCCGTCTCCGCCGGCGTGGTGGTGCGCGGCCTGATACCGCCACTAGGGCTAATTATACTCGTCCTCGGGTCGATTCTCGTCGGTGCCGCAACGCCGACCGAAGCGGCCGGTATCGGCGCGATTGGTGCACTCTTACTGGCTATCGCCAAAAGACAAATGGGCTTCGTGCGACTCAAAGATGCCATGCGGCAGACACTCGAGATTACCTGCATGGTGTTTATGATACTGATAGGGGCTGCAGTGTTCTCACTTGTTTTCAGAGGTTTTGGTGGGGAAGAGCTGATACAAACGTTTTTCTATGGCCTCCCTGGGGGCGTGATGGCTGCTACTTTGGTGGTAATGGTAGTGATTTTCCTACTGGGCTTTATTCTCGACTTTATCGAGATTACCTTCGTGGTAGTGCCTATTGTCGGCCCGATTCTTCTAGCGATGGGACTCGATCCCGTCTGGCTGGGCATCATGATAGCGTTAAACCTACAAACCTCATTTCTCACACCGCCCTTCGGTTTTGCGCTTTTCTATCTGCGAGGGGTTGCGCCTGAATCAGTGACCACAAGCGCTATCTACAAAGGTGTAGTTCCCTTTATACTCATGCAATTAGCGTTGCTAATCGCGCTGTGGTTTTGGCCAGGAATAGCAACCTGGTTACCTTCGGTAACCCAATAGACCGAGCGGTCCAATTCGAAAAAGGTAATTGACATGAGTGATATCGATACCGCACCTGCACCGCACGGCGACCTTGCCCTACAAACGGTCGCCATGCCGAAAGACACCAATGCCAACGGGGACATTTTTGGAGGCTGGTTATTGTCACAGATGGATATTGCAGGAATGATTACGGCCAGCGAGGTCGCTAGTGGCAGGGTAGCCACCGTCGCGATCAATGGTATGGCGTTTCTAACGCCTGTCCATGTCGGCGCCGTGGTGTCCTGTTATTGTGATGTGCTTGAAGTGGGGCGCAGCTCTATTCGAATTATAGTAGAAGTCTGGATCAACTCGCAGCACGACCGAGAGCCTATTAAGGTCACTGAAGGAGAGTTTGTCTTTGTTGCCATTGATATAAATGGTCGCACGCGCACCATTCAACAATAGTCATTCTGAGGAAAGCCTAACGCAGGGCTGCGGGTATATTACGCTCACCAATAATCTGCTCCATGCGGCACTAAAAATCCTCGTCGCCAAATACCTTGTCACGAGCGTTAAGATAAGCTTGCTCTGAAATGTGGTGGTAGTTGCGCACTCCCTTATAAAAATCACTGTAGGAGGCATAGACCTTCGCTGCCATTGGGTCAGATTCAACGAGCTCTTGCATCACCACTTGAGTACCGTGCCAGAGGGCGAGCAGTACATCGTCCGGAAGACGGCGCAGTTGCACCCCGTGTTCATCGACCAGGCTTTGCAGGGCGGCGTTGTTACGCGCAGTGTACTCGTCTAACATGTCTTGATTAGCGGCTCGCGACGCGAATCTGACAATGGCTTGCAAGTCCTTCGGCAGCGCCTCTAGAGAATCCTTGTTAACGACAAATTCGAGGATAGACCCGGGCTCATGCCAACCGGGATAGTAATAATATTTTGCCACCTGATGAAACCCCAGCGACTTGTCGTTATACGGGCCTACCCACTCGACTGCATCGATAACTCCGGTCTGCATAGACGTGTAAAGTTCACCCCCAGGAATCGTTACGGCAGTACCGCCCGCTGCCGCAAAAACTTCTCCGGCGAGCCCTGGGATACGCATCTTCAACCCTTTTAGGTCCGCAATTGAATTAATTTCCTTGTTGAACCAGCCCGCCATTTGCACACCGGTGCTGCCGCCCGCCATCGGCACCAAGTTATAAGGGGCGTATGCCTCCTGCCACAACTCGAGGCCACCGCCGTAATGTAGCCAGCCGTTAGTCTCCTGCGCGGTCAGGCCAAAAGGCACGGCAGTAAAAAACACCGATGCGGGGACTTTGCCCTTCCAGTAATAAGCCGCCCCATGACCTGCATCCACGATGCCTTCGGAAACGGCCTCAAACACGCCCAGTGCAGGTACTATTTCTCCGGCACCATACACGTGGACCGTCAGCCGACCGTTACTCATTTCCTCGACAGAGCGTGCAAAATTTTCTGCGGCAAAGCCCAGACCGGGGAAGTTCTTGGGCCATGTTGTAATCATCTTCCACTGAAAGTGCTCGCCTCCGGTGCCGCCGATAGACGCGTTATTGCTGGAGGCCGGCTTAGTGCCCCACCGGTCTGCAGCCCAAAAGCCGAGTGTCGCCACGAGCGCGGCTACAAGCAACAAAATAACCAGTGGCATAGACTGCTTTTCTTTAGAGGTGTTTCCCATTCTCGATTTCATCTCCACACCTGCCGCATTACATTAACTGGAGGTTAGCGTATTGCAACACCAGCCACTTGCTGCCATCAGTATCAAAATTGACTTCCACCCGAGCACTTGCGCCGCGCCCTTCAAAGTTTAGCACGACACCCTCTCCAAAAACCTGGTGATAGACTCGCTGTCCTAGTGACAGCTCGGTGTCAGGTACCTGGGCCTGACTTAGGCTGCTCACAGGCTGTGTGATCGTGCCGTGCACTCGCACCTCTTGTAGTAACTGTGCGGGAATTTCCCGAACAAATCGCGAGGGCGTATTAAACGTTTCGCTACCGTGTAGGCGACGGCATTCGGCATAGGTGATGATGAGCTTTTTCATCGCTCGGGTGATTCCCACATAGCACAGCCGTCGCTCCTCTTCCAGGCGCCCCGGCTCCTCCATAGACATTCGATGGGGAAACAAGTTTTCCTCCATGCCTGCAAGAAAAACCAGAGGGAACTCCAAACCTTTAGCGGAGTGAAGGGTCATCAGTTGGACGCTGTCCTCGTGTTCCTCCGCCTGAGCATCCCCTGCATCCAGAGCTGCACGGTCAAGAAATTGCTGCTGCGGTGAGCGGTCATCATCCTCCGCAACAAACTGCTTAGCGGCGCTGACCAATTCCTCCAAGTTTTCGACTCGTGCCTGACCCTTCTCGCCTTTCTCATTCTTGTGATACTGAAGCAGCCCAGATGTCTGTATTGTATGATCCACCAGCCCTTCTAAAAGAAGGTCGCCCGTCCCGGAGTCCAACTCGTTAATCAAAATAATGAACCCTTCGAGGGCGCTCAAAGCCCTAGCAGGCAAACGTTTTTCCTCCAGCACAGCGGTAATGGCTCCCCACAACGGTATACCCCTGTCACGAGCACACCCGCGCACAGCATCAAGTGTCTTGCTACCGATACCCCGTGGCGGCGTGTTAATGACTCTTTCCACTGCCGCATCGTCGCCACGATTTAGCAGCAAGCGCAGATAGGCTAGAGCATTACGGATTTCCAGTCGCTCATAGAAACGCTGCCCACCATAAATACGGTAGGGTATGGCACTGCGAATCAAAGCCTCCTCCAGCACGCGTGATTGCGCGTTCGAGCGATACAAAATGGCGACCGAAGAGCGATTGTTGCCATCAAGTAACCACTGCTCTGCCTGCTCTACGATATAGCGAGCTTCGTCATGCTCGTTATACCCTGCGTAAAGGCTTATCGCTTCGCCAATCTCTCCATCGGTCCAGAGCTCCTTGCCTAGCCGACCAGAATTTTGCGCAATCACACCATTAGCGGCCTGTAAAATTGTCTGGGTCGAGCGGTAATTCTGCTCCAGGCGAATAGTCCGGGTATCGCTAAAGTCTTCGGTAAAACGTTGAATGTTCTCAATCTTTGCCCCGCGCCAACCGTAAATAGACTGGTCGTCATCTCCCACGGCGACCACGGGAATGTGTGCGCCGGCTAACACCCGCAGCCATGCGTACTGAACCGTATTGGTATCCTGAAACTCATCCACTAGAATCTGTCGAAAACGGCCTTGATAGTGCTTTAATACTTGGGGCTTTTTAAGCCACAATTCATGCGCGCGCAGCAGCAATTCAGCAAAGTCCACCAAGCCAGCGCGGTCACACGCAATCTCGTAAGCGCGATACACCTGCAACATGGTCTGGACAAATAAATCCCCTGGCGGCGCATCGATATGCGCGCTGCGCAACCCCTCATCTTTTTGTGTGTTGATATACCACATGGCTTGTTTGGGGGGCCAGCGAGACTCATCCAAGCTCAAGTCCCTGCACACTCGCTTAACTAGGCGGAGCTGATCGTCACTATCCAGTATCTGAAAATTTTGCGGCAGACCGGCGTCCTGCCAGTGTGCCTTCAGCAGCCGATGAGCGAGGCCATGAAAGGTGCCGACCCACATGCCGTGGGATGGGATTTGCAGCATTTCCTCTATACGACTGCGCATTTCCCTGGCCGCTTTATTGGTAAAGGTCACTGCCAGAATTGACCACGGGGAAAAGTTCTCCGCTCTAATTAGCCATGCGATGCGGTGCACAAGCACCCGCGTTTTGCCGCTGCCGGCGCCGGCCAGAACAAGCATATTCTGGTTTTCTGCGGCGACAGCATCCCGTTGGGCCTCGTTCAGAGGAGAGAGAATATCAGATACGTCCATATGCCTATTCTAACTACATTCGAACCGTGGAACGTACCCTTATTCTTTATCAATGCCCAACAGCAGTTCCTTCACAATGATGTTGCCTTACCGGTGCTTTATGATCAAACTGGGTTGTCGCGATACGCAGGTGCTGTTACGCCATGTCCAAAGACAACCACGAAGGCTCAGATGGTGACAGTGAAACGTCCCCTGATGTCGAATCCAAAAATAAACAGCAACGTCATGAATCCGGCTTTGGGGGTTTCAACGCCAACGACGAGTATGAATACGAAGAACCAGATAGGGATATTGACTACAGCTCGAGCTACAGTACTGATAGCGAAGATGAGGGGTTTGACGACGCGAGTTCGGATGATGAGGAACAAGACGCCTTCTCCTTCGAGGAAGAGGGTGAAGAAGAATACGAGTCTGACCAGACTCTTGCAGGGGAGCCCGACGACTGGCTCGAGAATGAAGATAACGACAATGATGAAACTGAAGATAGTACCCAATCCTGGCCGTTAGGCTTGATTGCCGTTGCGGCTGTAGCCCTCATGCTGTTAGCTGCCGGTGGTTACGGCGTCATACAGGAGCGCGCTGAAACCGTGGAAGAGCTTCGGCAGTTGCGAGAGACTCTGACGACAGTGACAAGCCTTGACGATGCAGGCGTTAGCCAAAAAGCCCTGCAGACGCTTAAACAGTCGTATGACGGGCTGACCATAAATGCAGAAGCGCTTATGCGCGAAAACCGCCGACTGACGAATGCTGTGGCTGAACTTGAGATCCAACTGGAGGCCAGCCAAGCCTTGCTGCCAGCTAGCAATAAAGTGATTGTCACGTCGGTCTCAGCGGAAACACAGCGTTCTGCATCGAACAGCGCTGACCCGGTAGCACCTAAACCCTCTACACCAGTATTCGTCAGCCCTCAGCCTGCGGCGGTCACGGCCTCCTTGACGGCATCTTCAGGTGCTTGGTTCGTCAATGTTAGCTCCTACAGTACGCGCGCCGCTGCAGAAAAATGGGTGGACAAGGTGCGCCCTGACGCGGGCAAAGTTATCGTGTCCGCAAGCACCAGAGAGGGTAAGACATACTATCGGGTTAGGGTGATCGGGCTGGCCAATAAAAGCGCGGCCGCGCAAGTAGCGCGTAAGTTGGAGGCAGAGTTAACCCTAGATAAGTTGTGGGTCGGCCACGAGTAGGCCGCTGACAATGTCTCGGCCTGACTTGGCAGAAGCTGCTTGTCCTGTTACTGTTTTCCCTGCTGGATACAGTGAGCACACTAAAAACACTACATAGATGAGGTATTTGTGATGAATTATATCAAACTGGCGCTAATTGGCCTGGTCCTAGGAAGTACGGCAAGCATTGCTGACGACTGCACTGCGCCACCGTCACCCACACTGCCTGATGGCGCTACTGCGACTATGGAGCAGATGCTGGCAGGGCAAAAAGCAGTGAAAGCTTATCAGGCGGTAAACACGGACTACCGAGCATGCTTAGACCCACTCGTAACCGCGGCCGAAGTAGCTGCCGCAGGTGACTCTCCTGGTCCTGAGTTAACGAATACGCTGGCACAGCTTAATGAGGACTACAACGCATCCGTCTCTAGCGAAGAGCAAGTTGCTAATGACTTTAATGAGGCTTTGCGCGCGTATAAAAAAGCGAACCCCGCTGATGTCGATTAGTCCCTTTGGCCGTCCGAGCGTTTCCCGCTCCGGACGGTTACTCCTGACGATACGGTAAAAAACCGTATCGCGCTTATAGAAAAATACGCTACCGTTCGCTCTGTTGCCCGTCGCTCACCGTTGTGAATTACTCCACTGTGACAGACTTGGCCAGGTTGCGCGGTTTGTCGACATCGGTGCCTTTTTGCAAAGCAACGTGGTATGACAACAACTGCAACGCCACCGTATATACTATTGGCCTGATAACCTCAGGGCAATGAGGCATAGGCAAGATTTGCACACGGGGCTCGTTGGCAAACCCCGCTTCTTTATCAGCAAAAACAAACAGCTCACCGCCGCGCGAGCGCACCTCTTCCAGATTGGATTTCAGTTTCCCCAAAAGTTCATCATTAGGCGCCACGGCCACCACAGGCATATCGTGGTCTACCAGAGCCAGAGGGCCATGTTTCAATTCCCCCGCGGGATAGGCCTCGGCGTGAATGTAGGAAATTTCCTTTAGTTTAAGCGCACCCTCCATGGCAATGGGATACTGAATGCCACGACCGAGAAAAAGAGCGTGCCGTTTGGGTATAAAGGCTTCCGACAACAGCCGTATAGCCTCATTGAGCTCAAGTGTTTGCCGCACACACTGTGGTAGATCCTGCAGGGCTGTAATAATGTCCTGCTGCCGGCTATCCGGCAGCTCGCGACGGCGGCCCAACGCCAGGGTCAACATTAGCAGGGCGACCAACTGTGTCGTAAATGCCTTCGTTGAAGCAACCCCAATTTCAATGCCAGCTCGCGTCAGAAACACCAGATCACATTCTCGAACCAGAGAACTATTATCCACGTTGGACACCACTAGGCTGCCTATGAATTCGTCCGCACTGGCGTTACGCAGAGCCGCCAACGTATCGGCGGTTTCACCTGACTGAGAGATCACCACCAGCAACGTACCCGCATGCTGCACGCGCTTTCGGTAACGAAACTCCGACGCGACTTCAACGACACAACTCACTCCCGCAATTTCCTCCAGCCAATAACGGGCCACCATGCCGGCATGAAAACTGGTGCCGCAGGCTACAATCTGTACTTTTTTGACTTGGTCGAACAAAGCCGGCGCGGCAGGGCCGAAACGCTCCTCGATCTTTTGCGCGTTAATCGCGCCGGCGAATGTTGCCTCAAGCGCCTCCGGCTGTTCGAATATTTCCTTGATCATGTAGTGCTCAAAGTCGCCCATATCGGCTGCTTCCAGCCCCTCTTCAATGCGCGCTATTGGCCGCTTAGCCTCTCTGCCATCAGCGCTGTATACCTGCACGCTGGCCGGAGTGATGCAAACCAAGTCAGCTTCTTCCAGATAAATAAAACGATCTGTTACCTGGCGCAGCGCCATTGTGTCAGATGCCAGAAAGTTTTCGCCTATGCCCACACCTACCACCAACGGACTACCTTTTCGCGCGCCCACAACTGTGTCAGGGTTTTGAGTATCTATCGCCGCTAGGGCATAAGCTCCTTCGAGTTTAGCCACCGTTTGTTGCATGGCTTGCAGCAATGATCCACCGATCGCAAGACTGCGGTGCAGAAGATGAACGATAACCTCGGTGTCAGTGGCCGATGTGATTTCGTAACCCTCTTCGACGAGTTCCGCACGCAATGTTGCATGGTTTTCTATGATGCCGTTATGCACCAACGCAACACGCCGACCGGATATATGGGGATGCGCGTTTACGCCAGAAGGCTCACCATGCGTCGCCCATCGGGTATGAGCAATACCCGTAGTTCCATGGTAAGGCTGTTCTCGCTGGGCCTTTTCCAGTTCTGCGACCTTGCCTTTGCGCTTATGTATCCTTAAGCCGTGCTCTTGATCTATCAGCGCCATACCGGCGGAGTCATACCCCCTGTATTCCAGACGTCGCAACCCTTCCAGCAAAATTTCAGAAACTTCACGCCGCGCAGCGGCGGCAACAATGCCACACATAGTCAGTCCTTGGTGTCTCGCGTGCCGGGACGAACCCAGCCCTCGATATTACGCTGTCGGGCTCGACTAACCGCCAATTCACCCTTGCCAACACTCCCCGTAATCGTAGAGCCCGCAGCAACAAACCCCTGTTCCTCAATCTGCAAAGGCGCAACCAGAGTACTATTGGATCCAACAAACACACCCTTGCCAATGTCCGTCTTATGTTTATTGACACCATCATAGTTACAGGTAATGGTACCGGCGCCAATGTTAACCTCTGCGCCTACATCACAATCACCAATATAGCTCAGGTGATTGACCTTGCTGCCCGGGCCTATGCTCGCTTTCTTGGTTTCAACAAAGTTGCCAATGCGGGCACCTTCACTCAATACAGTTCCTGAGCGCAACCGAGCATAGGGTCCAACACTACAGTCTTTACCAATGACGGCTTGCTGCAAATGACTCATAGGGTGAATCACTGAGCCGTCCGCCACACTAACGTCAGACAGCACGCAATTTGCGCCCACTGAAACGTCATTTCCCAGAGTCACTTTGCCTTCAAATACAACGTTGATGTCAATTGAAACGTCTTCGCCACAGGAGAGACTGCCACGGATATCCAGGCGTGCCGGGTCGGCAATGTTTACACCCTCACGCATTAGTTGCTCTGCCTGACGATGTTGGTACTCACGCTCCACGTGATTGAGCTGAACGCGGTCATTGACTCCGAAGATCTCCAGCTCAGACTCCACTGCACAAGAAGACACTGTTTTACCGTTAGCGACCGCCAGGCCGAGTATATCAGGAAGGTAATATTCTCCCTGCTGGTTGTCATTGCCAACTTGGGGCAAGTACGCAAGAAAATCGCGCTGGGGAGCGGCCAATAAGCCGGTGTTTATTTCCCTGATGTCACGCTGGATAGGTGTCGCATCTTTATCCTCGACCACGCCAACAAGCGCGCCTATCTTATCTCGAAGTATCCTGCCATAGCCTTGGGGGTTCTGCAGTTCGGCGGTCAACAGCGCGGGTGCTGTTCGAGCCTGTTGCACCAGGTTTTGCAATGTCGATAATCGGGTCAATGGCACATCGCCATAGAGAACCAATACAATGCTGTCATCAGCGATGGCAGGCAACGCCTGCAATACGGCATGTCCAGTACCTGCTTGCCGTTCCTGTACTACCCAATTAATATCGTAATGCGCTAAAGCGTCCTGCACCTGCTCACTGCCATGTCCAACGACCACATGAATAGCCCTAGGCTCAAGGCCCTGTGCTGTGCGTATCACATGCTCCAGCAAAGGCATACCGCCTACAACATGCAGCACCTTTGGTAGCCGGGATTTCATCCGCTTTCCCTGACCCGCGGCGAGAATCACGACTTCCAGTTTCATGGTAATTGCTTTCCCGTTATATCCATTGGCCTTCCTAGCAAAAGAATCTGTTCTTGTTTTTCCAAGATGTATTATGCGCTGCTGGGCATATAACGCCAACTACCGCCGCCTATGACTTCTGTCGCGGCGGTTGCGTAAAAAGAGGACGTCAAGCACGTCGCTGCAGCTGCCGCCGGTCATTGATGATAGGAACTGCAAGAAAAAGAGCGCCGGCACACGCGAATGCAGTATGCCTATATAGTACCTTGACTTTCGTGACCAGAAAAGACCGCTTAAAATCGACTAAAAAGGGGAGAGTGCGACTAACCGCGGCCCGACCTGTTCCTCATTTTTCGTAGGGTCGCCAGCTGAGCCGCCGCTTCCGCCAGTTGTGCGGATGCACGCCCGTAATCAAAGTCGCCGGTTTGGTTCGCAATTGCCTGCTCCGCCTCCTTGCGCGCCTCTTCTGCAGCCGCTTCGTCAACATCGTCGGCACGGATAGCCGTGTCCGCCAGAATAGAGACCACGCCGGGCTGCACTTCTAGAAAACCACCAGACACATAGTACACCTGCTCGTCCCCGTTTTGGGTCACGATACGCACCGGACCAGGAACCAGCGCAGACAACAGAGGCGCGTGACCATACGTCACACCCAACTCACCCTCACTGCCTGTTGCCACAAGCATCTCTACCAAACCAGAAAAGATTTCCTCCTCGGCACTGACGATATCACAGTGAATTGTCATCGACATATCATAGTCTCTCTAAAGCCTTTCTGCTTACAGGTTTTTGGCTTTCTCGACGGCTTCTTCTATACCGCCCACCATGTAAAACGCCTGTTCCGGCAAATGGTCATATTCGCCCGACAGTATGCCCTGAAAGCCAGCAATCGTTTCCTTCAGAGACACATACTTACCGGGTGCGCCAGTGAAGATTTCCGCTACATGGAAAGGCTGGGATAAAAAGCGCTCAATCTTACGTGCACGGTTTACCGTCTGCTTGTCTTCCTCAGACAGTTCGTCCATACCCAAAATGGCAATAATATCTTTCAGTTCCTTATAGCGCTGCAACACGTTCTGCACCCCGCGAGCGGTATCGTAATGCTCATGGCCGATAATAAGGGGGTCAAGCTGACGCGAGGTTGAATCGAGCGGGTCTACCGCGGGATAGATGCCCTTCGCTGCAATATCTCGACTCAGCACCACGGTTGAATCGAGGTGAGCAAAAGTCGTTGCTGGTGATGGGTCAGTCAAGTCGTCCGCCGGCACATAGACCGCCTGAATTGATGTGATCGAACCCACCTTCGTGGAGGTAATTCGCTCCTGAAGTACACCCATCTCTTCTGCCAATGTCGGCTGATAACCCACGGCAGAAGGCATACGACCCAACAGCGCTGACACTTCAGTTCCCGCCAGAGTGTATCGGTAGATGTTGTCGATAAACAGCAGTACATCTCGACCTTCGTCACGAAATTTTTCAGCCATAGTCAGACCGGTCAGCGCTACGCGCAATCGGTTACCTGGAGGCTCGTTCATCTGGCCATACACCATCGCAACTTTAGAGTTGGAAAAGTTTTCAACATCCACGACTTTGGATTCCTGCATCTCGAAGTAAAAGTCATTACCTTCTCTTGTGCGCTCTCCCACACCTGCGAATACCGACAAGCCGGAGTGCTCAGTAGCAATGTTGTTAATAAGCTCCATCATGTTGACGGTTTTACCCACACCGGCCCCGCCGAACAGACCGACCTTGCCGCCCTTGGCAAAAGGACACACAAGATCGATCACCTTAATGCCCGTCTCCAACAATTCATTTGACGCGGCTAAGTCTTCATAGCTGGGCGCTTTTCGGTGAATAGAGGCGGTCTCTTTCGCTCCGATTGGGCCACATTCGTCGATCGGGTTACCCAGAACGTCCATAATGCGCCCCAGCGTCTCAATACCCACTGGGACACAGATGGGTCCGCCTGTGTTCTCCACCGCCAAGCCCCGACTAATACCCTCGGACGATCCCATAGCAATTGTTCGAACAACGCCGTCGCCTAACTGCTGCTGCACCTCTAAGGTCAGACCTTTTTCTGTTACTTTTAGTGCATCGTATACCCGCGGCACACTGTCACGCGGGAACTCAACGTCGAGTACGGCGCCAATAATTTGTACGATTCGTCCGCTGCTCATGTTCGGATCCTCTAGATCAAAGTTCAATTCTGGCTGGCTCGGACCATCGTCCAAAGCCCCATCTTTATTTATACTGATTCTGCTGGACAGGCGTTAGCTAATCGCAGCAGCCCCACTCACAATTTCGGACAGCTCCTGAGTAATCGCTGCCTGTCGCGCCTTGTTGTATATAAGCTGTAGGTCATCAATCAAGTCCCCTGCATTTTCGGTGGCGTTTTTCATCGCCAGCATCCGTGCGGCCTGTTCACAGGCGCCGTTTTCGACCACGGCCTGATACACCTGGGACTCGATATAGCGGGTCAGCAGATCTTCCAATAATTCTTTTGCGTCAGGCTCATAAATATAGTCCCAGTGGTGTTTCATCTCATGGCTCTGCTCTGCCTCAAGCGGTAACAGCTGCTCCACTTCAGGTTGTTGCGTCATGGTATTCACAAACTGATTGCCCACTAGATAGAGCCGGTCAATCTTGCCCTCTTCATAGGCGTTCAGCATCGCCTTTACCCCGCCAATCAAGCTGGAAAGCGATGGCTCTTCACCCAAATCACGAACGGCAGCGGTTACATTACCTCCTAGGCTACTAAAAAAAGCCGCCGCCTTAGCGCCGATCAAACTAAGGTCTACATCGACGCCCTGGTCGTTCCAACCCTTCATTGACCTGACCGTAGTTTTAAACAGGTTCATGTTAAGGCCGCCACACAGGCCTCGATCGGTGGATACGACAATGTAACCTACGCGCTTGACCTCACGCGTTTCCATATACATATGCTTATACTCTGGCGCTGCATTGGCAATATGGCCAACAACGGCGCGCATACGTCGCGAGTAAGGCTTGCCTAGCTGCATGCGCTCCTGAGCTCTGCGCATCTTGCTTGCCGCAACCATTTCCATCGCACTAGTGATCTTTTGCGTGCTCTGAATGCTCGAGATCTTAGTCCGTATTTCTTTTCCAGCTGCCATTTACGCGTCCTCGGCCCTACCAGGTCTGCGTGCTTTTAAACGTCTCAATCGCGGCCTTGAAGCTGGCGTCGATTTCGTCGTTATAATTGCCCGAAGCGGCGACACTGCTCATCAAGTCTCCGTGCTCTGAATGCATATAAGACAGCAGCGCACCTTCAAAATCACCGATCTTATCGACCTCAATATCTTCCAGATAGCCTTTATCTGCGGCGAAAAGTACTAAGCCCATCTCAGCAATACTTTGCGGCGAATACTGCTTTTGCTTCATCAGCTCGGTGACGCGTTCACCATGATCCAGCTGCGCCCTAGTGGCATCATCCAGGTCCGAGGCAAACTGAGAAAAAGCAGCAAGTTCTCGATACTGCGCCAAGGCTGTACGAATACCGCCGGACAGCTTCTTGATGATTTTGGTTTGAGCCGCACCACCCACACGCGATACAGAAATACCCGCGTTCATCGCAGGACGAATCCCCGCATTGAACATATCCGCTTCCAGAAAAATCTGGCCATCAGTAATAGAAATCACGTTAGTTGGAACAAACGCTGAGACGTCTCCAGCCTGAGTCTCAATCACCGGCAACGCGGTAAGCGAACCGGTCTTGCCTTTCACTGCGCCTTTAGTAAAGTCTTCTACGTACTTCGCGTTGACCCGAGCTGCACGCTCCAACAAACGCGAATGAAGATAAAAAACGTCCCCGGGGTAAGCTTCCCGGCCAGGCGGCCGACGCAGCAGCAATGATATCTGGCGGTAGGCCCAAGCCTGCTTAGTCAGATCATCGTAAATAATTAGAGCATCTTCACCGCGGTCTCGGTAATACTCTCCCATGGTGCAGCCCGCAAACGGCGCCAAGTATTGCATTGCCGCCGGATCAGATGCGGTTGCGGCAACAATAATCGTATGATCCATTGCACCGTGCTCTTCGAGCTTGCGCACCACCGCTGCAACAGAGGATGCTTTTTGCCCAATGGCGACATAAATACACTTAATCCCTGAACCTTTCTGATTGATAATGGCATCAACAGCGATAGCCGTCTTTCCGATTTGGCGATCGCCAATAATCAGTTCACGCTGACCGCGGCCGATAGGCACCATGGCATCGATGGCTTTCAGGCCAATCTGTACCGGTTGATCAACGGACTGCCGAGCAATAACGCCAGGCGCCACTTTTTCAAGGGCATCGGTCATCGCCGCATTGATAGGGCCTTTGCCATCAATAGGAGACCCCAGCGCATCTACAACGCGCCCCTGCAGTTCCGGCCCTACGGGCACCTCTAGAATACGGCCCGTGCAGCGACAAGACTGCCCTTCTGCAATACTCTTGTAGTCGCCGAGAATCACAGCGCCCACTGAGTCGCGCTCAAGGTTTAGCGCCATCCCGTAGATGCCGCCTTCAAATTCAATCATCTCGCCGTACATCACTTCGGCAAGACCATGGATACGAATAATACCGTCTGTAACCGATACTATCGTGCCTTCATTGCGAGCTTCCGCAGTGACATCGAGCTGGTCGATGCGCTGCTTGATAATCTCGCTAATCTCAGATGGATTCAGTTGCTGCATGCTCTATTCCTCAATCCTATGTCTTAAAGTCTAGGAATTCATTGCTTCGGCAAGCTTGTTTAGCCCGCCACGCACGGAGCCATCGATCACTAGATCACCGGCTCTGATTAAAACGCCACCCAAAAGATTGCTGTCTGTTGACGTGCGCACCTTCACTTCGCGTTCAAGTTTTTTGCCTAATACTGTGGCTAATTTGTCCCGTGCCGCGTCAGCAAGATCAAAGGCAGATATCACCTCGACGTCAACCGACTTTTCCTGATTTGCCTTGTACTGAGCAAACAAGGAATGGATCTCGGGCAACAAGGCAAGGCGCTTGTTAGAGGCGAGAATTGAGACAAAGCTTTGCGTTTCCGCTCCCAATGATTCGCCGCACACGCCATTTAACGTCTGTGCCTGCTGCTCCGCTGTCAGGGCAGGATTGTGAAGCACTCCGTCCATCGTGTCGTCCAAACTCACTGCCGCTACGGCAGCTAACTCCTTATCCCACTGTGACAACTGACCCTTATCCCGAGCGTACTCGAAAGCCGCCTTAGCATAGGGACGTGCGATTGTGCTTAACTCCGCCATAGCTCCCCCGGGTTACAACTCTGCAGCCAGCTTATCAACCAGACCGGCATGTGCCTTCTGATCAATAGCCGCACCCAAAATCTTTTCAGCGCCTGCGAGAGACAACGCGGCTACCTGACCACGCAAGTGCTCCCGCGCACGATTAGTCTCTTGCTCAATTTCTGCTTGGGCAGCGGTCTTAACACGACCGGCCTCAACAACGGCAGTACTTTTGGCTTCGTCTACGATCTGAATACCGCGCTTGTTGGCAGCGTCGACGATAGCCGCCGCTTCATGCTTAGCCTCGATAAGACGCTCTACGGCCTTTTGTTTTGCTAGCTCCAGATCGTGACCAGCGCGATCTGCAGCCGCCAACCCGTCAGCCATCTTCTTCTCGCGCTCTGCCATTGCCGCCAATATAGGCGGCCACACATACTTCATGCAAAACATGACAAAGCAGACAAATGCGATCATCTGCCCAATAAGCGTAAGATTAATATTCACGCCTTGCTCCTCACAGGTTATTGAGGGCCGCGATCAGGGCGGCCCCATTCCCGTCGCTAGTTGATTTAAGCTGCGACAACGAAGATCAGGTACATTGCGATACCGACACCAATAATTGGGATCGCATCGACCAAGCCTGCTCCCAGAAAGAAGGTAACCTGCAGTTTGGGTGCCAATTCAGGCTGACGAGCAGAACCCTCTATAAGCTTTCCGCCCAGCAGACCAACGCCAATAGCGGCTCCAAGACCACCCAGACCCATCATAATGGCGGCAGCTACGTAGATTAATTCAGGCATTTTTTTCTCCTATCGTTACATTAAGCAAAACATACATTAAAAAATGAATCAGTGGTCCTCATGGGCCATGCTGAGATACACAATTGTCAAAACCATAAAGATAAATGCCTGCAGAGGAATGACCAGCAAATGGAAAATACCCCAGGCAACTTGCAACAAACCGGCAGGAATCATCCAGCCGACCCCGGCACTAAAGAGCGCCGCTATCAGGATAAAAATCATTTCCCCCGCATACAGATTGCCAAACAATCGTAAGCCGAGAGAGAAAGGCCTGGCTAATAAACCAACCACCTCCATAAAAAGGTTAACCGGGATAAAAGCCCAGTGATTAAACGGGGTGAAGCTCAACTCCTTGAGGAAGCCAACGCCTTTAATTTTAATCGAGTAATAGAGCATCAAAATAAAGACACCCATCGCCATACCCATCGTAATATTCGGATCCGTAGAGGGCACGATTTTCTGGAAATGAACGCCGGCAACGATCTCTAAAATCTTGGGAACCAGATCAATTGGAACAAGGTCCATTAGGTTCATCAGCAACACCCAGACAAATATAGTTAACGCCAGCGGTGCAATCATCCGATTTTGTCCGTGGAAGGTATCACGCACAGTGCCATCTACAAACTCAACAATCATTTCTACCATGTTGACCATGCCGCTAGGGACACCTGTCTCTGCCTTTTTAGCCACTCGGCGAAACAGCCAACAAAAAACAATGCCAAGGCCGATCGACCACAACATAGAGTCCACATGAATCGCGTTAAACCCCATTGCAGAAGCTTCTTCTGCGCCGCGCGCCATCACCCACGCGCCGCCTTCGCCAATAATAGCGCCGTCCTCACGCTCAAAGCCGCCCGGCAATTCGCCATAGGTAAGGTTTGTCAGGTGGTGCGTAATGTATTCAGAAACGGTCTGGGTTGAGCCTGCCATCTATCAAAACCCTTGAATCTATCTATTTTCGCCAGTCGCCTTTTAACAGCAACCAACTGCCTATAATTTGAATAACCAGCATGGCAAGAAAACCGGCAAAAACTGCCAGGCCACTTATTGGCCGCAACATAGTAAACACTATGGCGAAGCCAGCAACACTGAGTGCAAACTTACCTACTTCGCCAACATAGCTGGCCCGAGCTATGGCTTGGGCTGAACGCGCGCCGCGCCACCTAAAGGCGTACAGCGCAAAATATGCCTGTGGCACTATGGCTGTGAGGCCACCGCTGAATACCGAGTAAGCAATAACTCTATCGGACATCAGCAAAAAAAGGCTTGCCACAACAAGCAATGCCAATTGAACCCAAGTGATTCGGTATACCGGGGGGCGCGCTATTTCAGCACCAGCCATCAGCGCCTCGCGTCACTCCCGTCGTCATTAGGTACACCGAGCTTCCTCATTTCGGGCGAGCATTATAGGGGCATTGTCCGACAGGTTCAACCGAGTTATCGCCGGCTGGGCAACTGAGTGTTTTTGGTCTTGATTTACACCCCCTATTCCCAGATCAAGACATGATCGCAGACATTCTGCGCCGGCACAGAGCCTTGTGCTGGCGCCAATCTTGGCGACGATATCGTGTGTTGCGGTCTTATTTGATATGACTCAAAATGCCGTCCAGCTCATCCAGGCTATTGTAATGCAATACCAGCTTACCTTTACCTTTTGCGCTGTGTTGGATTTTGACCTTTGCCCCAAGACGCTGCGACAGGTCGTCTTGTAAATGGCGAATATTAGGGTCAACCGAGGCGTCGGATGCGGGTTGTGTCTTTTTCGCCGACCAATTGCGCACCAAAGCTTCTGTTTGACGCACCGTCAAACCTTTGCCTACCACGGTGCGCGCTGCCTGAGATTGATCGGACCCCTCCAAACCTAGCAACGCACGCGCATGTCCCATCTCTAGATCACCGTGTTCCAGTAGGCGCCGCACATCTTCCTGTAACGTCATCAGGCGCAGCATATTGGCGACTGTGGATCGGGATTTACCTACCGCTGTTGCCACTTCCTGTTGCGTAAGCTCAAATTCGCGCTGCAGCCGCTGCAGTGAAGCTGCTTCCTCTATCGGGTTGAGATCCTCGCGCTGTATATTTTCTATCAGCGCCATAGCAATCGCAGCCTGATCGGAAACGTCACGGATAACCGCGGGGATAACATCCAAACCAGCCAATTGCGTGGCCCGCCATCGCCGTTCGCCCGCGATGATTTCGTACTTTTGATCAGAGATAGGACGCACGACGATCGGCTGCATTAGGCCCTGAGCAATAATACTGTCCGCCAGTTCACGCAGAGATTCTGGCTCAATCTCCCGGCGTGGTTGGTACTTGCCGCTCTGAATAAGGTCTACTGCTAGCTCTTTAAATGCTGAATCCTCGCCGCCCATGGCGTCTTTTGAGCCGGCATGCGCCTCCGAGCCAACAGATTGCATGTTATTGCCTGCCCCGAGCAACGCATCAAGTCCCCGCCCCAAGCCCCGTTTTTTACCTGCCATCTCTAATCTCCCTCATTACAGGCCGCCACGACATTTTTAGGCTGCTGCTTTGCCTCTTGCTCCGCTCGCCGGATGATTTCTCCCGCCAGCGCCATGTAGGCCTTGGACCCGCGAGAGTTTTTATCGTAGTACATGGCCGGAAGGCCGTGGCTGGGGGCTTCCGCAAGGCGCACATTTCTGGGGACAACCGTACGATAGACCTTGTCGCCAAAATGCGCGCGCAACTGCGCTGACACGTCTGTCGTAAGGCTGTTACGGGGGTCGTACATAGTGCGCAGTATCCCCTCGATCCGCAGGTCGTCGTTGAGTGTTTCAGCCACGCTTTCAATAGTCCGTGATAGGGCTGCCAAGCCCTCCAGGGCGAAGTATTCGCATTGCATGGCAATAATCACTCCGTCAGCGGCAACCAGGGCATTGATGGTCAGCATGTTAAGGGAGGGAGGACAGTCAATCAGTATGTAGTCGTATTCGCTAGAGGATTGAGAGAGCGCCATCCTTAGGCGGCGCTCCTTGTGTTCAACGTCTAGCAGTTCCACTTCAGCCGCCGTCAGGTCGCTATTGGCAGGCAAAACATCGTAACCACTTGCGCCCGCAGGGCATGTTACGAGGTGGATAGGCGCGCCGTGCACCAGAACGTCGTAGATGCTGCGCTCGATAGCGTGTTTATCAATACCGCTGCCCATAGTGGCATTGCCTTGTGGATCTAGGTCCACAAGCAACACGCGCTTCTTCATCGCCGCTAGCGATGCCGCAAGGTTGATGCTGGTCGTGGTCTTGCCAACGCCACCTTTTTGATTCGCGATTGCGATAATTTTGGTCAATGAACTTGCCCCTGGCAATAGTGTTACGGTCGGCACGTGCTCTGTTACAGCGCAATCTCTACCAGATGTCGATGCTCACAGAGCCCCGGCACGACGAGCGGGTGAACGGCCACCTGCGCGCCCTCTTGGCCAATTGCATCCAGCTCCTCCGCAGGATACGCCCCCTTCATCGCCAACAGCCGACCCTCTGGAGCCAGCAGGTGGCGGCAACCATGCATCATATCCTGCAAAGAAGCAAAAGCCCGCGATAACACCGCGTCAAACGGCTCAACAACACGAAATGATTGCACCCGTGCCTGATGAACAACCATATTATCCAAGCGCAGTGCTGTTTTCACCTGAAAAAGAAACCGAGTCTTCTTGCCGTTACTGTCCAGCAGATGAAACTCTCGCTGAGGAAAAAGTATTGCCATAGGGACTCCCGGCAGGCCCGCCCCCGTTCCAACATCCAGAACACGCTGGCCCGCGAGAAAAGGCGCAATCGCCAGGCTATCCAGCAGGTGACGCGTGACCATGTCCGCCTCTTCGCGCACCGCGGTCAAGTTATATGCCGTATTCCATTTTGACAGCAGAGCTACATAGTCGATCAACCGTGCCCGCTGGTCGCTGCCAAGAGACAACTGCAGGTCGTCGCAGCCCTGCTGCAACCGATACATCAGGTCTGGCTGCAATTCAGGCCAACTTGCGCTGGCTATCGGAGCCTTCCCGCATATCGCTGCCGAGGGCGCCGCGCTTTTTGAGGTAAATCAGCAGCAGTGCAATAGCGGCCGCCGTAACGCCGGGTATTCGCCCGGCGCGTGCCAGAGAGTCGGGCCGGGCGGCACTCAACCTTTGCTTTACCTCATTAGACAGCCCGTCAACCGCGTTGTAATCCAAATTAGGAGGCAGCGGTGTATGTTCATTGCGACGCAGACGCGCAATATCCTCTTTCTGTCTTTCGATGTAGCCTGCGTACTTTGCCTGTATCTCAACTTGTTCTGCTGCTTGGGGGTCTGCACTCGGCTCTCCCACCAGCGCGGCGAGGTCCGCGTATTCAAGCTCCGGTCTTTTCAGTAGTTCAGCCAGTGAATACTCGCGGACAATCGGGTTTTTTAGTTTTCCAGAGAGCGCTTCGGCCTGAGGGGTGTGGGGATGAACCCAGCTGGTCGCCAGTCGGGTTGTTTCGCGCTCTATTTCATCGCGTTTTCCTTCAAAGCGCTCCCAACGCGCATCGTCCACAAGACCCAATGCCCTCCCGCGCTCGGTGAGTCGCAGATCCGCATTGTCTTCACGTAGCAGTAATCGGTACTCCGCGCGAGACGTAAACATGCGATAGGGCTCAAGAGTGCCCATTGTGATCAAGTCGTCTACCAACACGCCAATATAGGCCTCGTCTCGCCGCGGGGTCCAGGCCTCCTTCTCGCGCACCGCGAGTGCGGCGTTAAGCCCGGCCAACAAGCCTTGTGCGGCGGCCTCTTCATACCCAGTAGTGCCATTGATCTGCCCAGCAAAGTATAGCCCCGGGAGCGCTTTTGTCTCCAGGGTTGCGTTAAGATCCCGTGGATCGAAGAAGTCGTATTCGATAGCGTACCCAGGCCTGGTGATGTGAGCGCTCTCAAACCCTTTGATAGAGCGCACTAGATCGACCTGAACATCAAATGGCAGGCTGGTGGAAATGCCATTGGGATAAAGCTCCCGCGTGGTTAACCCTTCCGGCTCTATAAAAATCTGATGCGAACTTTTATCCGCAAATCGGTGAATCTTGTCTTCAATACTGGGACAGTAACGCGGCCCGACCCCCTCTATGACGCCTGAATATAAGGGCGACCGGTCCAGGCCGCCTCGAATAATATCGTGGGTTTGCTCATTGGTATGAGTGATCCAGCAGCAACGCTGCTCGGGGTGTTCCGCGATACCGCCCATATAGGACATGACCGGCTCTGGCTGATCGCCCCACTGTTCTTCTAATCCGGCGAAATCGACGCTGCGTGCATCAATTCTCGGCGGTGTGCCCGTTTTCAGGCGCGCTACCCGAAATGGCAGCTCCCGCAAGCGCGCTGCAAGAGCAATGGACGGCGGGTCTCCGGCGCGGCCCGCAGAGTTGTTCTCAAGCCCAATGTGTATTTTCCCACCGAGGAACGTGCCGCTAGTAAGAATCACTCGCGGCGCCCGAAAAACGAGCCCCATTTGCGTAATCGCACCGGCTATTTGGCCATTCTCTATTAACAGGTCATCAACGGGTTGCTGGAATATAGACAAGTTGGGTTGTGACTCGAGCATTTGGCGAATGGCATTTCTGTACAACACCCTGTCCGCCTGGGCCCGCGTGGCCCTGACGGCCGGCCCTTTACGTCGGTTCAACACCCGAAACTGTATCCCGGCTTGGTCGGTGGCACGAGCCATAGCTCCGCCTAAGGCATCCACCTCCTTGACGAGGTGGCTCTTTCCAATCCCGCCAATAGCAGGATTACAGGACATTTGTCCCAGCGTATCGACGCTGTGGGTAAGCAAGAGGGTACGACAACCCATGCGGGCAGCTGCCAGACAGGCCTCCGTACCCGCATGTCCTCCGCCAATGACGATCACTTCAAACTGTTGCTGATATTCCACTGCCGGCCTCGCATGCCAAGTGCACACTCTTTTGGGGGGTGAGAGATTATACGCGGGCAATGGCTGTTGTTCAAAATATGTTCGGCGCCACTCTAAATGCTGGATCAGTTGGCGGGTAGTCTCGCCTCGCACCAGCTAAGGATTTGATCCAGAACGTCTTGGCGCTCAGGTTCATTGAGAATTTCGTGATACAAACCCGGATACATCGTGAGTGTTTTGTCCGTGGAGCTTATGTGCTGGTGCAAATAGCGCGACCCATCAGGCGAGGTTAATACGTCTGCGTCTCCATGAAGCATCAGCATCGGCAACGTAATGTCTGCTGCGTCTGCTTGTAAGGTCGCCATGCCGGCAAATAGCTCTCGCACCATCCGCGCCGAAGCCTTCCCATGGAGCACCAGCGGGTCATCGACATATTTTTTCACTTCCTCGGCGTCGCGGCTGACGCCGCTCGCATCTAGCTGCATTACACCCAATCGCGGCGCCAGTAGCGCCAGCAGCCGAATGACCCCCATTTGCACCCATCCGGGCTGTAAATCGGACTTAATAAGCGCGCCGGATAGGATGCAGCCGACAAACCGATCCTGCTGCTGCAAAAGATAATTGCAAGCGATCAGGCCACCCAAACTGTGGCCAAGGAGAAATATTGGCACACCCGGGAACCGACTCCCTACCTCATTATGAAATACTGCCAAATCAACGAGATAATCGTCAAACATGTCTATATGCCCTGGCTTGCCATCAGAATGCCCGTGCCCACGGTGATCCAGCGCTGATACAGCCAAACCCTGCCCAACAAAGAACTCCGCCACATGCGTATAGCGCCCACTGTGCTCTCCAGCGCCATGGACTAACAACAAGATTGCTTTGGGTGTCGCCTCTGGCTCCCAGCACTGACGATAAATTGAACGCTGGTCGGCTCCTTGCAGCCTTGCCTCTGTGTGTTTCATGTTCTCTCCTAGTCTGATGGCCTGTGAGACACACTCTGGTTTATCAGCATGCAAGTACCGCTTTTTATTCCCGGGCCAGACATTTCATTGTTTCACTTGTCACTGTTACCACAATTTAGGTAGCATGCGGAGCATACTATAAATAATAAAATACTGGAGTTTGTCTATGACTGAATACTTTGTCATCCCACCTATTATTGGTTTTGCTGGCCTTGCCATTGCTTTCATCATCTACCACATCATGCTCCGCCATGATCCCGGTGACGGCGTGGTTAAAAAAATCGGTGATCAAATACATCTCGGCGCGATGGTGTTTATGCACCGTGAATACAAAATGTTGGCTATATTTTCGGTAGTGCTGCTGGTGGCTATCTTTGTTTCGCCACTAGGCCTTAACACCGCCATCGCTTTTACAGCAGGCGCAGTATCTTCTGCTACTGCGGGCTATCTGGGTATGTTCGCTGCCACGAAGGCTAACGTGCGCACCACGGTGGCGGCCCACAACCACGGTCAAAAAACGGCGCTGTCTGTTGCATTCTATGGTGGCTCTGTCATGGGCTTATGCGTTGCATCACTGGGCCTCGTTGGTCTTGGAGGTGTTTATTGGTATTTCGGCGGTGACCCTGGCACCGCGCATGCCATCCACGGCTTTGGCATGGGGGCATCTGTAGTCGCTTTATTCTCGCGCGTCGGTGGCGGCATTTTTACCAAGAGTGCTGATGTCGGAGCCGACTTGGTCGGAAAAATCGAAGCGGGCATCCCAGAAGACGATCCTCGTAACCCAGGCGTTATTGCAGACAATGTCGGTGATAATGTCGGTGACATTGCCGGTATGGGTTCGGATATTTTCGAGTCATACTGCGGCGCGATGATTGCTTGCGTCGCTATCGCGTCGACAATGACGGTGGCAGCGACACGAGATGCAATGATGTTCCTTCCTCTCGCTTTAGCCACTATCGGCCTATTGGCATCCGTTTGCGGCATAGTGATTGTTCGTATCCGATCTAACGCCCCCCCAGAGGCTGCTTTGCGTTCTGGCACGCTCTTAGCACCTGTTATTTTTGCCATCATGGCATGGTACATGATGGAAGCTATGGATATACCGCCCAACGTTTGGTGGTCAGTGATTTGTGGCGCCGTCGGCGGTGTCTTTATCGGTTTGATTACTGAGTACTACACCGGCGGTGGACCCGTTAAGAAAATTGCTAAGTCCGGAGAAACCGGCGCAGCAACGGTTATGATCACGGGTTTGGCCGTCGGTATGCAATCTGTTGTTCTGCCGGTCCTGTTTTTAGCCGCTATTATTTATATCTCTACAGAACTCTCAGGCCTCTATGGCGTCGGTATTGCCGCCGTCGGCATGCTGGCCACCGTGGGAATAACAATGGCAATTGATGCCTATGGCCCAGTCGCAGATAACGCGGGCGGGATCGCTGAAATGGCCGGCATGGGTGAAGAAACTCGCAAGATCACCGACGGGCTAGACGAAGTAGGCAACACCACTGCTGCTATTGGAAAAGGGTTCGCCATTGGTGCGGCAGCGCTAGCTGCTTTAGCGATCATCGCCGCTTTTGTGGAGACGGTGCAGGTGCACACCGCTGACTTCTCCTTGGTCCTTACCGAACCCGTCGTTTTGGTAGGCATGTTTATCGGTGGAACAATTCCGTTTCTGATAGCGGCTATTACCATGACCGCTGTGGGCGAGGCGGCTTTCGACATGATCAATGAAATTCGCCGTCAGTTTCGCGAGATTCCGGGTCTGTTAGAAGGTACCGCTGAACCTGATACAGAAAAGTGCGTCGACATTGCCACCACTGCCGCGCTACGCCGCATGATTCTACCTGGCGTCATTGCTGTGTCTGCGCCGGTTATCGTCGGCTTTGGCCTCGGTGCTGCTTCTCTCGGAGGCATGCTGGCTGGCGCGTTGCTCGCGTGTGTTCTAATGGCCTTAATGATGGCTAATGCTGGGGGCGCATGGGATAACGCCAAGAAGTATG
Source organism: Halioglobus sp. Uisw_031 (assembly GCF_047729875.1). Lineage (NCBI taxonomy): Bacteria > Pseudomonadati > Pseudomonadota > Gammaproteobacteria > Cellvibrionales > Halieaceae > Halioglobus > Halioglobus sp. Uisw_031. The sequence goes on from NZ_CP159826.1 coordinate 3,707,553, forward strand.
TAGAGAAAGGTAATCTAGGTGGTAAGGGATCGGATACTCATTCCGCCGTCGTCGTTGGTGATACAGTAGGTGACCCCTTTAAAGACACCTCAGGCCCTGCAATGAATATCCTAATTAACGTAATGGCCATCGTTAGCCTGGTGATCGCGCCCCTGCTTTAACGCTTTAATGCTGCGCTTCGACGCATCGTCGAGGCGCATTCAAACCAAGCCGCCATTATTTCATCCAGGAATGGCACTTTTCTTATTCTTCGTCCATATTATCCTCTCGTCAGCTCCATGAGTTTTTTGCATGCCTGTACTGAGCAACAGCCAAAAATATAACCTCGTGAAAATAATGAACGATCATATTCCCCATGCGGCATTACTCGGGATTCAGGTCGAGCGCATCGATGGGGAAGAGCTCACGTTAAAACTACCCTATCAGACCGCACTGGTGGGCGACTCCGACGCAGGGACGTTGCATGGCGGGGTATTAACCGTGTTGCTAGACCAGACCTTAGGGATGGCCACCGTGTGTTGTGACACCACTGAACCATCCGTTACTCCAACGCTAGACCTGCGCATTGATCACCTTTGTGTCGCGCCGCCAGGGATGGATGTATTTGCTTCAGCACGGGTATACAAGGCCACCCGCAAAATACTCTTTGTCGAAGGGTACGCCTACTGTGAGTCGAAAGAAAACCCTATTGCGCGGGCTACTGGAAGCTGGGTCCGAGTTGCAGACATTGACTTGTCTTGGCTCGTCCCCACCGATCAGGACGCTGTCTAAAATGGCGCTGGTAGATAACGTTCGCAACAGCCCCAACCTAGCTGCACTGGAAATGTGGTTGCAAAAGGTACCGTATGCCGTGTTTCTTGGGATCAAGGCCGAACTAAACAAGGGCGATATTTTATTTATCCTTCCAGAGGACAAAAGATTTATCGGAAATCCTTCCCTGCCTGCATTGCACGGTGGTGTTGTCGGCTCTTTCATGGAACAGGCGGCCACGCTTCACCTGATCGCTAACATGGATAATCCTGCTTTACCCAAAATCATTAATTTCTCTCTAGACTATTTGCGACCTGCACGACTGCGCGATACTTATGCTAAATGCCTATTAAGTCGCCAAGGCCGGTTCATTAGCAACATTACTATTACCGCCTGGCAAGAACATGCTGATCAGCCTAACGCTATTGCAAGAGCACATTTTTTAACCCCTTAGTATAAATAAAAGGATAACGACTATGTCACGATGGGAGCGATTAGAAATTGAACACGCTTTTGATCATTATCAGGCTGCTGCTTTAAAAGGGGCACAAACTAAAGACTGGACTGACTGGGCAGCTTGTTTTACGGAAGACGCCACGTATTTTGAACACCACTATGGACGATTCTGGGGCCGTGATAATATTCATAGTTGGATTACCGCAACGATGAATAAATGGCCTGCTAGCGAGATGACGGCTTTTCCTGTCACCTGGTATACCATTGATGAAGATAAAGGCTGGGTTATCGCCGAAGTCATGAACCGTATGACTGACTTAGGTGACGGCTATATTTATCAGGAACCGAACATAACCATTTTGCATTATGCCGGCAATGGTGTATTCAAGTATGAGGAAGATGCCTATAACCCACATAATATGGGCGTTACTATCGGTGCCTGGATTAAGGCGAAAAAACTGCTGGATGCTGAATAAGCATTTACTAAGACTTTCGAAATGACTCGCCGTACAACAACAAGCAACATCGTTCTCCGCTTTGATATGCGAACCTCACCACTGTGCAAAGATACGTCTGCAGATCGTTATCGGGCAGCGCTAGACATGGCAAGCTGGGCTGATAACCAGATGGTCAATGTTGTGGGTTTGTCTGAACATCATACTACTTGTGATGGCTTTTTATCTGCACCACTACAACTTGCCGGCATGATGATTGCGTGCACTAAGAGGATTCGTGTCAGTGTTAGCGCTCTGCTGGTGCCGCTGCACAACCCTTTAAGATTGGCGGAAGACATCTGCTTAATAGACCAGGTGGCTGGAGGTCGTTTCTCGGTGACTTGCGGTCTTGGTTACCGAGAAATAGAGTATCAATCCTTTGATGTTGAGTGGTCACAACGCGGAAAAGTTTTTGATGAAAAACTGGATATTTTAATACAGACGCTTAAAGGTGAATGTGGTCGCAATAGTGGTCCTTCTACACGATTAAACCCGCTTCCTGTATCTAAAATTAATAGCTTGTTAATGATTGGTGGGAACAGTAAAGCAGCAGCTCTAAGGGCAGCACGGCTAGGTTTATTTTTCTGTCCAGCAATTGACGACTTGAAATTAGAAAAAATATATATGGATGCCTGTCGGGAGTATGGTGTTAAGCGGGGTTTTATTATCTCTCCAGGTGAACCGTCTACAACATTTATTAGTCAAGATCCTGCTGCTGATTGGAAAAATATTGGTGAGCATTTACTGTATGACGCAAAGGCTTATGCCATGTGGCAACACCCTAACCGTCGAGCGTATGCAGAATCGTTTGCTGGCAATATTGAAGAATTAAAACGGGAAGGGAAATACCGTGTCCTTTCTCCAGAACAGGCCTTGGAATCAATAAAGAAAACAGGTTCATTGCATCTTGCTCCACTCACTGGGGGGGTTTCTATCGACGTTGGATGGAAGAGCTTGCGCTTATTTGAAGATCACGTCCAACCCTATTTATAATTATTTTTAGCCCAGCTGAAATTATGACATCCAAAAGATTTTGCGTTTTTTTACTCCGTATAAACCATTTATAATTAGTTAGATATATAGGTATGTATATAGGTAAGTATTATTGTTACTACTGTTATTAAGGGCCATTATTTCAGTGGAAAACAGCGGTTTATTGATTTAAATCAATATATTGAAGCAATGAAAACCGTTAGGAAAAAATCAGTATTAGCTGGTTGAAAACCGTGCTTAAGCGGTGTGTTAAAAGTCTTTTTTTGTGGATACTTTTAATAGCCGATATGCCATCGTGGATAAGAGTCTATCTTACTCACGGCTTATACAAAGATTGCTAAGATGTTAGGTACAAACACGTTAGTTAAAAAAGGCGTTAGTGTAAAAGAGGAAATAGAAACTGAAGAAGATAGGTATAAGGAATAGAAAATGTATTAGGTGTGAAAATCATGTGTGTAACATGGAGAAACAGCGTTTTATTTTCCAATACAAAAGCTCGAAAAGATAACGCCTAAGAGTTCATCACTGCTGACGGCGCCGGTAATGTCACCTAGGCTGTTTTGACACAGACGTAAATCTTCAGCAAGTAATTCACCAGCACCGGACTCTAGTAGTTGTTTTTGACCATTTAAAAATAAGTTTTTTGCGTCTTCAAGTGACTGTAGGTGACGGCGGCGGGCACTGAAACTTCCTTGCCCTCCCTCGGTATAGCCGATACAAGTCTTCAAGTGTGTCCTAAGTAAATCTATTCCCGCGCCGGATTTGGCGGATAAATTAATGACTGTATTGTCTGAAGCTAATGCTATGTCTGGGCCATCACTGGTCAAATCGCATTTGTTTTTTATGATGGTTACGGGTATATCACGGCGTAGCGGTGAGTTTTCCTCTTGCCATAGGCCGCTAAGAACAGCGCTGACGTCAGAATGGGCACTCCCATCGACTACCAATAGTATGCGATCCGCTGAATCAATTTCCGCCCACGCTCGGCGAATGCCCTCCTGTTCAATGACATCGTCGCTGTCGCGTAGACCTGCTGTGTCGACGATATGGATAGGCAGACCATCAATTTGGATGTGTTGTCGTAACACATCGCGAGTCGTCCCTTCTATTGCTGTAACGATAGCGGTATCTTGTCCAGAAAGGGCGTTAAGGAGGCTAGACTTTCCGGCGTTGGGTCTGCCGGCTATTACGAGCTTCATTCCCTCCTGGACTAAAGCGCCTTGTTTGGCCTCACCCATTACAGCTTCAAACTGCTCGGAGATGGTGTGTAGCTGTTGTGAGACTTGGCTGTTTTGAAGGAAATCGATCTCCTCTTCTGGGAAGTCGATAGCAGCCTCTACATAAACTCTTAACCGCGTGACATGCCTTATCAGTAATTCGATTTTTTTCGAAAAGACGCCTTGCAGTGAGCGGCTAGCATTAAGCGCCGCCTGCTCTGTTGTGCTGTTAATAAGATCAGCAATCGCTTCTGCTTGAGCTAAGTCTATTTTATTATTGAGATAGGCACGCTGTGAAAATTCCCCAGGTAACGCCTGTCGGGCGCCATGTTTGCAGGTTTCGCGCAGAAGTAGATCCAATATTATCGGACCACCGTGAGCCTGCAGCTCCACCACGTCTTCTCCAGTAAACGAATTTGGCGCGGGGAAAAAAAGGCTTATACCGGAATCCAACACGGAACCGGTACTATCACGTAGGCGACAAAAATGAGCGTAGCGCGGCGCAAGGGTGACCGCGGTAATGGTTTCACCAATAGAGCGTGCGCTGGGCCCGGACAGCCGAATAATTCCAATACCGCCGTGACCGGAGGCTGTTGCTATAGCGACGATCGTTTCCTGGTGCATGACTTAAAACCTGGCGCGTTAACGGTTGTTAGTCATTCTAGGCCTTAGCGGCAGCCTTTTCTATCTGACGGGTGATGACGTATTGCTGCGCCATGGAGAGTAAGTTATTGACGACCCAATACAAAACCAGCCCAGCCGGAAACCAGAGGAAAAAGAAGGTAAACATAACAGGCATCCATTGCATGATTTTCGCCTGCATTGGGTCGGGCGGGGGCGGATTGAGTTTCTGCATATAGAACATGCTAGCGCCCATCATCAGAGGTAGGACGAAATAGGGGTCCATTACGGCTAGATCTTTAATCCAGAGTATAAAAGGCGCTTGTCGCAGCTCGACGCTTTCCATCAACATCCAGTAAAGGCCTATAAATACAGGCATTTGAACTAAGATAGGAAGGCAGCCGCCCATCGGATTAATTTTTTCTTTCTTGTAAAGCTCCATCATGGCTTGAGATTGTTTTTGTTTGTCGTCAGCGAACTGTTCTCTGATATCGACCATTTTGGGTTGAACGCGCCGCATGTTCGCCATCGATCGGTAAGAGGCAGCAGAGAGTTTGAAAAAAGCGGCCTTAATGAGAACAGTCAGCAATATAATGGCAACACCCCAGTTACCTACTAACGCGTGGATGTTTGTCAGTAACCAGAAAAGCGGCTGGGCGATCCACCAAAGAAAACCGTAGTCTACAGTGAGGTCCAAATAGGGTGAAATTTCTTGAAGTCGGTACTGATCCTTTGGTCCAGCATAGAATTTGGCACCGACTTCTCCGGATTTACCCGGATCGAGGGTTAGAGCCGGGCTGGTGAATCCCGCGATGTTGAAGCCGGTAGAGGTTACGCGTGCGCTGTAAGTCTGGATTTGGTCAGGATTTGGAATCCAGGCGCTTAGAAAGTAGTGCTGCACCACCGCTATCCATCCTCCGGGCAGCTGGGCTTTGAAGGACTCTTCTTCAAGGTCATCAAAGGTGAACTTGGTAAAGCGGTCGTCAGGCTGTGTGAGCGCGACTCCCAAGAATGGCTTCATGCCCATGGCGTTAGTATTCGCGGACGGAGGTGGCGCACTCCCTCGTTTGATTTGTCCAAACAGATTACCCTGCCAGCGCTCTGCGCTATTGTTTTCAATCAAATAGTCCACGTCGATGAGGTAGGAGCCAGGGTACAAGGTGAAGCGCTTGGTGACGCGGACGCCTGCGTTGCCTTGCCATTGCAGATCAACAACAACTGAATCGTCTCCAGGGTTAAGGACGTAGGTGGCGGATGAGGCGTTAAAAAGAGCTCTGCCATTACTGTCGATTCCGTCGGGGCCGATGAGTCCACTTTGTGCGATATAGGTCAGGGCGGCATTGTCTTCCAGCAATACGAATGGGTCATTGGGATCGTCCAGTTCTGCCAAAAACTTTGGCAGTGAAAGCTCCATGATGTCGCCCCCTTGTAAGTCGACTGCCAGCTGTAATACGTCCGTCTTAATCTGGATAATACGCCCGCTTTTAACGTCAACGGTAGTGGACGGTTTGGCCTCTGAAGAACTGTATTCTGGAGCGACAGGAATGTCTTCTTCGGCGTTAGCGACAGAATCTATTGCGGGTGCGGGCAGTGCTGAGGGCACTTCGTCTGTGGCTGAAATAAGACGTGATGTGTCTTGCATCACCGATGCACTTTTTTCGTCAGTGAAGCTAACCCATTTTGTGAGCAGCATAAACGATAGTGCGGCAATGGCGCCGATGAGGAGTGTGCGTTGCAAATCCATAATAGAGTATCTGTGGCCTAGTGTTGGTGTGGACAGGGCGGGACGGGGTCTTCTCCCCCTTCATGCCAGGGATGGCATCGTGCCACCCGAAGCAGGGTTAGATAGCTTCCCTTAATAACGCCGTGTGCGTCGATCGCCTCTTGGGCATAAGAGGAGCAGCTGGGATAAAAGCGGCAATGATTACCCATGAAGGGGCTGAGGCAAGTCTTGTAGCAGGTGATCAGAAAAATCAACAGGCGGCGCATTAGGAGTCCTGGCTATTGTTCAGTGTCATTTTAGTGGTTTGGTGTATCAGTTTCTTCCACTGCTGCTGCAATATAGAGGATAGTTCAGCATTAGCCAAATCACCTATACCGCGCCTCGCCAGGAGCACAACGTCGACGGCGGATTCACCGGCTGGGCGGGTACGTAAAAATTCGCGAGCCACTCGTTTTATTCGATTTCGATGAACGGCTAGTCGAACATTCTTCTTGGCGATGACCAAGCCCAAACGATGACCCGTGCGGTCATTAATTTTTGCCAGTAGCAATACGTTCTGATGTGAGGCTCGGGCATCGGGGTTGTCAAACACGCGGCTGTAGTCTTTGGCGTTGAGTAGGCGCTTTTCTTTGCCGAACCCAGAGCTCTGGCCAGCCAAGCTGTAACTCTATGCAGTCAGACGCTTGCGGCCTTTGGCTCGGCGGCGCCCGACTACGTTGCGGCCGCCTTTAGTGGCCATACGAGCGCGAAAGCCGTGCGTGCGAGCGCGCTTTAAAACGCTAGGTTGGAATGTTCTTTTCATCGTATGTGTTCCAGATTGATAGAGCAGCCGGTAAACCCATTCGTCTTACAAAACGCTTGAGTTTAGTGTCCGGCCAGAAAAACGGTGGGCTATTCTATGTAAATGCGCTGCCTAATTCAATCAAAAGCGCAACTATTTTATTGGCGTAGGCGCAGCGGTTTTGTTTTAGGAGATACCGTGAGGCAGGCTGACTTTTGTGTGTGTGGGCGCCCTCCACACAGACGCTGAGTGTCGTTGTTTAGAACAGTAGTACACACCTTTTCAAAAAGATACACACAGGTTATGCACAGAAAATGTTACTCAGGTGCGAAATTGGTAGAGCTGGCTATAATGTCGGCATATGACAGATAACATACTGAATACTATAGATAAAATATTTTTGCGTTTTTGGCGTTTATATGTGGATAACTCGACTGTTCAGGGGTATTATGA